>JAHFQM010000009.1 GCA_023266355.1 Aquabacterium sp. | reverse complement strand
GAAAGGGTGAATGCACAGCGACTCGGCCACGTCCTGCACGAGGACACCAGGTTGCTGACTCATTGCCACAGCCTGGAGCTTGAACTCCTGGCTATAGCGTTTGGTCTTTTGTGGTCCAGGGATGCCCATGGCACATTTTCTCCGTTAGGTTGGAGTGTCCACAAAAGTCAGGCAAGGCTCGCGTCCGCTTGACCGCACAGTTAGGCTGGGACGCGTAGGAGAGGGCGTTGAGCACACGAAAAACTCCTCTCCTGATGCTGTTAGCTCCAAATGGTGACCAGCTCAGCAATTTTGGTTGCGATGGATGCCATCGATTCCTCCGAGGAATCTAGACCGCTTCTAGAGGCGAGCATTGGGCTTACATTTTCGAGCGCGGAATATGTCGTGCCGTGCACAATGGGAACCAGACGGTTACCGCGAAGGAGCGCCGATAGCTCTTTGTCGGCGACTCCCTCCTTCGGAAGACGGGATAGCAATGCCGGGGTCACAAGGACTAGGCCGATTCTTGAGGCTGCTAGGCCCTTATCGATCGCACGCATCATTGGCACGCCGAGACCAAGATCTTTCTCACTGAACCAGACTTTGACGCCAGCGGCTTCGAGAAGATCATGCAGTTCTTTCGCCGCGCCTTGCCGGTCGTCCCAGGCGTGACAAAGAAAGCAATCTCGAAGGTCCGGCTTAATAGCCACTTGAGCTTCCACTGCTTCACGGACAGGTGTGAGCGAGACTACTTGAGCTGGCGTGTAAGAAACGGATGAACCGCCTCGGGACCAGCGTGGCCTTGAGCTGCTGCTCCCAACGGCCCTGCCACTGCCGCTATAGCTACTGCCTGAAGAATAGGGCGAGCTGTATCCGCTGCTATAGCCATAACTGCTTCGGTAGCCTCTGGATCCACCTCTACATGCCGGACAATTTGCAGCCGCGCTTGAAGTGCGATGACCATTAACCGGAGCTGTACAACTCGCCATAAATTCCATCCTTGCTTTTTTTGCGCATTGCGCAGGTTGTTGAAAGTGGCCTATCGAATAGAGACGGTGCGTGTTTGCGAAAAGCCTAACTGCATTTATGCGTATACGCGGCTCAGCGTGCTGTTGGCCGAATGCTCGATACTTCTCGAAGCCTGTCGCTGCAAGTACTTGATGCCATTGCGTCAAACCCAAGGACAAACATATCGAGCGATGATTTAGGACGCCAAATGCACAGCCCCCAAGGCACCATCGCCCCAGCCTCCGCCACACACCCATCCCGCAAGCGCCTGTCGCACATCGCGCCTCTCCCTGATTGTTTTGCTGTTCGCCCTGTGCGGGCCGCTTTTGTTCTTTCGCGCGCCGCAGGTGTTGCCACCCACGTCCCGCGTGGCCATTTTTGTAACACTTTGAAGTCTTTTGCGCCATCCTCCATCTGGCGCAGTGGCGGCTTTGCCACCCCAATCGCCAGCGTTGCCACCCCAATCGGCAGCGTTGCCGCTTCAAGTGCCACCCGTGCCCCTCAAAGGGGCGGCGTTGTCGCAAAAAGCGCGTCGCGTGTCGCAAAAAGCGAGTCCGCTGCCACAAAAGGCGGCACCGTTGTCGTGAAAAGCGAGTCGGTTGTCGCCTAAAGCGACACCAGCGCCCCTTTAAGGGGCATCGCTGTCGCGAAAAGCGAGTCCGTTGTCGCAAAAAGCGCGTCGCACGCCCCTTTCAGGGACACTGCTGCCGCTTTTTCCGGGAAGCCCCCGGTGCGCCCGCATCCCGCGTCGCACCGGGGGTGAAGGTCGCCCGCTCAGCGCGAGACGATGGGGAAGGTGCCCGCCGGTTTGTCCAGCCAGCCGAAGAAGCGGCCCAGGGCCAGGCGGCTGCCGTCGATCTTCGTGTCGCTGGAGGTCAGCAGGCCCAGGCCGCCCACCTGGCCCGTCACCATGCGCACGAAGAAGGGGTGGGTCACGGTCAGGGTGGCGTCGGCATCGGCCGCGGGGGGCGCGGTGTCGTGGCGCAGCACGCCGTTGGCCACGCGCAGCACGTGGCTTTCCTTCAGGTCCGAGAACACGAGGTTGATGGTCAGGCGCGCGTCGCCCACCTTCTCGGCGTTGAGCGAGGCGGCCATGGCTTCCAGGAAGCGCTCGATGGGTGTGTGCTGCAGCAGCTCGGCAAAGGCCACGCGCGATGGCGCTTGCGTGGGCGGGCCCTCGCGCAGTTCCAGCGCGCCGCTGAGGTACACGTTGCGCCACGGGGCCGATTCGGCCAGGAAGCCCATTTGCTCGAAGCTGCGGGCCAGCAGTTCGCGCGCGGGTTTGTCGCCCGGGTCGGCATACACGGCGTGTTTCAGCAGCTCGGCGGCCCAGCGGAAGTCACCCGCATCGAAGGCCTTCTGGGCGCTGGCGCGCAGGGCTTCGGGCCCACCGGCCAGGGCCACATAGCCCTTGGCGGCGGCCACCGGGGGCAGGGCGTCGAGGTTGGCAGGGTTCGCGTCGTACCAGCCGAGGTAGAACTGGTACACGGCCTTCACGTTGTGCTTGACGGTGCCGTAGTAGCCGTGCACCGCGAAGTCTTGCTGCAGGGCGGTGGGCAGCTTCAGCGTTTCGGCAATCTCGGGCGCGGTCAGGCCGGCGTTCATGCCGCGCACGGTCTGGTCGTGGATGAACTGGTAGGCGTCGCGCTGGTGTTCGATGAAGCCGTGGATGCGCTCTGCGCCCCACACCGGCCAGTGGTGCTGGGTGAAGACCACCTCGCTGCCTTGCACCTGCGTGATGGCCTCGTTGAGGTAGCCCGACCAGCGCAGGGCGTCGCGCACCTTGGCGCCGCGCAGGGTGTAGAGGTTGTGCAGGGTGTGGCCCATCAGCTCGGCGCCGCAGAAGGCCTGCAACTCGGGCAGGGCGAAGGTGAACTCGGACGGGGCTTCGCTGCCGGGCACGTTGTGGAAGACGAAGCGCACACCGTCGATCACGTGCTCTTCGCGGGGCTGCTGCACCAGCAGCGTGGGCGGCAGGATGCCGACGCGGCCAAAGGGCACGGCCTTGCCCAGGCCGTTGTCCACCAGGCCGGTGGCACTCGCTGGCAAGCGGCTGCCGTACATGTACATGGCGCGGCGGGCCATGGCCGTGCCCATGAGCACGTTCTCGCTGGTGGCTTCTTCCATGAAGCCGGCCGGCGCGACGATGGGCACTTGGCGAGCCCGGGCCTCATCGGCCGAGATCACACCGAGCACGCCGCCGAAGTGGTCCACGTGGCTGTGGGTGTAAACCACGGCCGACACGGCCTGGGCGCCCAGGTGCTGGCGGGCGAAGGCCATGGCCGCGGCCGAGGTTTCGCGCGAGGTGCCGGTGTCCACCACGATCCAGCCCGTTTTGCCCTGGATGAGGGTGATGTTGGAGAGGTCGAAGCCGCGCAGTTGCCAGATGCCCTCGCGCACCTTGAACAGCCCGGCCTGGTTGTTGAGCCGGGCCTGGCGCCACAGGCTGGGGTTGACGCTGTCGGGGGCAAGCTCGTCTTGCTGGAAAGCGAAGGCATCGAAGTCCCAGATGACCTGGCTGGCCTCGTTGCGCACCTGGCCGTGCGGTGCGGCGATGAGGCCACGGCGTGCGTCGTCGAAATCACCGGCATCGGCCTGCTGCACCTGGCGGGCCGCCTCGGCTTGGGCATTGCGCACGGCAGGGTGAACCGCCGCGTTGGCAGAGGCTGTCGCCAGGCGGGTGCCCGCATGGGCTGCATCGGTTGAACGGCCCTGGGTGTGGCTGCAACCGGCGGCGATCAGGCTCAGGCCGATCAGCGCGGCCAGGGGCCAGCGGCGGGAGGGCGAGGGGAGGGTGCGGGCCATCGGTGTCTCCTGGTGTGGGATGTGGCCTGGGCAACGGCGCCCAGGGGGGCCGGGTGCATTGTGCGCACCTTTCCAGGAGGTGGAGGCGCCGGGCGGACATCAAAAAAGGCCGCACAAGGCGGCCTTCAAGGGCAGGAGGGTGAGCGTGTCAGCTCACGCCGCTCAGTCGGCTTGCTGCGCAGCAATGCGGCGCTCCAGCTTCAGCATCTCGCGGGCCACCACGGCGGTGTCGGCGAAGTCCGAGAACACGCCGTCGATGCCCAGCTTGTAGAACTGCAGGTACTCGTTGATCGGGTTGCCCGCGTAGTCACCGGCCAGGCGGCGCTGCTCGTTGCGGAAGGTCCAGGTGTGCACCTTCAGGCCGGCGGCGTGGGCGCGCTCGATCAGGTCGGTGGGCTCGGCCAGCTTGAGCTTGGCTTCGCCGGGGCCGGTGCCTTGCGCGTCAGCCACGGTCGACACGATGTAGCGCTTCCAGGGGCCGATGCCGTAGGCGTAGCTGGCCACTTCCTTGAGGCCGGCGTCGGTCGTCAGGTGGCCGAAGGTGCGCGACAGCAGCTCAGGCTTGCCGGAGGCCGTCCAGTCGTAGGGGCGGTCAAAGGGCGCGGTGAAGTCCAGCGAACCATCGGGGTTGACGTCGTTGGCATCGATCAGCTGGATCAGGCGCACCGAGGTCAGCTTGCTCAGGGCGATCAGGTTGGCTTGCTCGAAGGATTGGATGAACACCGGGGCGTGGCGGTGGTTCCAGCCGGCTTGTGTCAGCACCTTCAGCAGGCGGCCTTCCAGCGGCAGGCCCAGGGCCTGGTGGTAGGTGGGGTGCTTGGTTTCGGGGTAGATGCCGATGACGCGGCCCTTCTCCAGGGTCTTGCGCTTGACCAGGGCGATGACCTCTTGCAGCGTCGGGATGGCCAGTTGGCCGTTGAACTGCTGGGGGCGCTCGCCGAAGGCTTGCTTGGCGCGCAGGGTCTTGATTTCGGCGAGGGTGAAGTCGGAGGCGAAGAAGCCTTCTTCCGGTGCGCCATCGACCACGGCGATGCGGCGGCGCGACGCGAACTCGGGGCGGTCGGCCACGTCGGTGGTGTTGACGATGTTGGGCTCGTGGCGGGCGATCAGGTGGCCGTCTTTCGTGGCGACCAGGTCGGGCTCGACGTAGTCGGCGCCCAGCTCGATGGCCAGGGCGTAGCTTTCCAGGGTGTGCTCGGGCAGGTAGCCGGAAGCGCCGCGGTGGCCGATGACCAGGGGCAGGGCTTGCGATTGACGCTCGGTGCGCTCGGCACGTTCGGCGCGCTCCAGGGCGCGGTCGGTGTCGGCGGCGTGGCCGGGGGCGGCGATGAACAAGGCGGCCGACAGGGCCAGCAGCTTGCGCAGGGGTTGCGACATGGGGGTCTCCTCGGTGTGAAAAGGTGAGTGGCCACATTAGGGGGCTTGCGTGACGCTTGGGTGTCTCCCAAGGGGCGCCGGGGGAGCCGTTTGGCGCGGGCACAATGACGCCCACACCCTCAGCTCAGGAGACCCCCTTGGCGCGCGCGCCAGCGACCCGACCCCCCTCTGCCAAGTCCGCGCCCACCGACGCCAAGGCCGCGCCGAAGGCCTCGGCGCCGCAGCTCGCCATGGCGCGCTTGGGGCTGGTGCGCGACATCGACCTGGCCCTGCACTTGCCCCTGCGCTACGAGGACGAAACCGCCATCACCCCGCTGCGCCAGGCGCGCGACGGCCAGACGGTGCAGGTCGAGGGCGTGGTCAGCGAGAACCGCGTGGAGATGCGCGGGCGCCGCCAGCTGCTCGTCAAACTCGACGACGGTACGGGCGAGTTGCAGCTGCGTTTCCTGAACTTCTACGGCTCGCAGCAAAAAGCCTGGGCTCCCGGCGTGCGCCTGCGCGTGCGCGGCGAGCTGCGCGTGGGCTTCTTCGGCCGCGAGATGGTCCACCCCACGGTGCGCACCGTCAGCGACGCCACCCCGCTGGCCACCTCGCTCACGCCCATCTACCCGGCCGGCGCCGGCCTGCCGCAAAGCTACCTGCGCAAGGCCGTCGAGGCCGGCCTGCGCCGCGCGCCACTCGACGAGGTGCTGCCCTCGGCCGTGGCGGCGATGCTGCCCGCGCACTGGCCCAGCCTGCGCCAGGCCTTGCAGCAGCTGCACTTCCCTGCGCCCGATGCGTCCATCGAGGCGCTCAGCGAGCACAGCCACCCCGCCTGGCAGCGCCTGCAGTTCGAGGAGTTGCTGGCCCAGCAGCTCTCGCGCTTGCAGGCCAAGGCCGAGCGCGCCCACCTCCAAGCCCCGGTGCTGCCGCTGCGCACGGGCGGCCTGCACGAGAAGCTGTTGGGCGTGCTGCCCTTCGAGCTCACCGGTGCGCAGCGCCGCGTCTGCGAGGAAATCGCCATCGACCTGGCCCGCCCCCAGCCCATGCACCGCCTGTTGCAAGGCGATGTGGGCTCGGGCAAGACGGTGGTGGCGGCGCTGTCGGCGGCCATCGCCATGGAGGCCGGTTGGCAGTGCGCGCTGATGGCGCCCACGGAAATCCTGGCCGAGCAGCACTTCCGCAAGCTGGTGGACTGGCTGGCGCCGCTGGGCGTGAAGGTGGCCTGGCTGACGGGCAGCCTCAAGCCCAAGGCCAAGCGCGAACAGCTCGCCGCCGTGGCCTCGGGCGAAGCCCTGCTCGTGGTGGGCACCCACGCCGTCATCCAGGACCAGGTCGAGTTCGCCCGATTGGGCCTGGCCCTCATCGACGAGCAGCACCGCTTCGGCGTGGCCCAGCGCCTGCAGCTGCGCCGCAAGCTGGAGGCCACCGACCTGGAGCCCCACCTGCTGATGATGAGCGCCACGCCCATCCCGCGCACCCTGGCGATGACCTACCTGGCCGACCTGGAGGTCAGCACCATCGACGAGCTGCCGCCAGGCCGCACGCCCATCGTCACCAAGGTCTTCGCCGACACGCGCCGCGAGGAGGTCATCGAGCGCATCCGCGACGAGGTGGCCAAGGGCCGGCAGGTGTACTGGGTCTGCCCGCTGATCGACGAAACCGAAGCCACCGACGAGGCCGCCGACGTGGCCGCTGGCCGCAACAGCAACAAACGCCCGCCGCTGGACCTCAGCAACGTCACCCACACCCACATCGAACTCAGCGATGCCTTGCCCGGCTTCGGCGTGGGCCTGCTGCACGGGCGCCTGCCCGCCGCCGAGAAGGCCGAGGTGATGGACCGATTCTCAGGCGGTGCGCTCAGCGTGCTGGTGGCCACCACCGTCATCGAGGTGGGGGTGGACGTGCCCAACGCCAGCCTGATGGTGATCGAGCACGCCGAGCGCTTTGGCCTGAGCCAGCTGCACCAGTTGCGCGGCCGGGTGGGGCGGGGCGCGGTGGCCAGCGTGTGCGTGCTGCTCTATGCCTCGCCGCTGTCGGACTCGGGCAAGCAGCGCCTGCGCGCCATGGCCGAGACCACCGACGGCTTCGAGATCTCGCGGCGCGACCTCGACATCCGCGGGCCCGGCGAGTTCATGGGCTCGCGGCAATCGGGCGCGGCCCTGCTGCGTTTCGCCAATGTGGGCGACCTGGCCGAGGACGGAGGGGAGGGGCAGGCCATGCTGGCGCGCGTCCAGCAAGCCGCGGCCGTGATGCTGCAGCACCACCCGGCGGCCGCGCAGCGCCACATCCACCGCTGGCTGGGGCAGAAGGCCGAGTACCTGAAGGCCTGACCCGCCGCCTGAACTGCGGGCCTGACTTGCACCACAATGCGTTCCCATGACGTTGACTGAACTCCGCTACATCGTGGCTGTCGCCCGCGAGCGCCATTTCGGGCGCGCCGCCGAAGCCTGTTTCGTGTCCCAGCCCACGCTGTCCGTGGCCGTCAAGAAGCTGGAAGAGGAGCTGGACGTCAAGCTCTTCGAGCGCGGCAGCAACGAAATCAGCGTCACGCCGCTGGGCGAGGAAATCATCCGCCAGGCCCAGTCGGTGCTGGAGCAGGCCCAGGCCATCAAGGAGATCGCCAAGCGCGGCAAGGACCCGCTGGCCGGTGCCCTGCGCCTGGGCGTGATCTACACCATCGGGCCCTACCTGCTGCCCGACCTCGTGCGTTCGTGCATCGAGCACGTGCCGCAGATGCCGCTGATGCTGCAGGAGAACTTCACCGTCAAGCTGCTGGAGATGCTGCGCGCCGGCGAGCTGGACTGCGCCATCCTGGCCGAGCCCTTCATCGACAGCAACCTGGCCATCGCGCCGCTCTACGACGAGCCCTTCCTCGTGGCCGTGCCGCGCACGCACCACCTGGCCTCGCGCCAAGCCATCGGTGCCGAGGAGCTCAAGCGCGAGACCATGCTGCTGCTGGGCGCGGGCCATTGCTTCCGCGACCACGTGCTGGAGGTCTGCCCGGAGTTCGCGCGGTTTTCGAGCGACGCCGAAGGCATCCGCAAGAGCTTCGAGGGCTCGTCCCTGGAAACCATCAAGCACATGGTGGCCGCCGGCATGGGCGTGACCGTGGTGCCCAGCCTGTCGGTGCCGAAAGAGCCGCACCCGCACCTGGTGCACATCCCCTTCGAGGAGCCGGCCCCCACGCGCCGCGTGGTGCTGGCCTGGCGGCGCAGCTTCACCCGCTACGAAGCGATCGCGGCCCTGCGCAACGCCATCTATGCTTGCCCGCTGGAGGGCGTCACCCGTTTGAGCAGTTGATGGCTCAGCCGATCAGGCCATGGGCGGGATGGGCGGTTCGCCGTCTTCCTGGCCCGGCTGCGGCGACTCGAAGCAGTCCACCGTGGTGAAGTACAGCGAGGCGTAGAAGGCGCCCGCCAGGCCCAGCGCACCGGCGAAGGCCAGGGCATTGGCCAGGATGGGCACGGGGATGGCGCTCAGCAGCAGGCGGTCCAGCAGGCCCAGCGTGAACAGCGCGCCCAGCCAGCACAGGCCGTAAATGACGAAGGCACCCAGGTTGCGCCAGGTGGCCACGGCGCTGAAGAACAGCGCTTTGCCCACAGGCAGTCGCGCCCACAGCACCAGGGCCGGGGTGTGCCAGAACACCAGCGATACCGGCATCAGCAAGGCCATGCGCCAGAGCATGTCTTCCAGCACCACGGGGCTGACCACCATCTCGGTGCTGTCCTGCATGGCTTCCGTGGCCGTGGCGACGGCTTCGGCGCCAGGCCCCACGGCAGATGCCAGCAGCATCATCAGTTGCACGGCCGCGATGTAGGCGCCACCGAGCTGCAGGAAGGTCTTGCGCGGGGCGTCGGGCGCGCGCACGGCCTCGATCAGCACGCCGGGGGTGACCCGCTCGCCCAGGATCGTGCGCCGCGTGGCCAGCATGAAGCCCATCCACACGACGGGCATGACGCCCACCACGAGCAGCGGCCCCAGCAAGGGCAGCGTGGCCAGCAGCAAGGCTGCGCCAATCATCATGCCCACCAGGCCCATGAAGTTCATCGGCTGGCGGCGCAGGACTTGCAGGCCCTGGCGCATCCAGTTCAGGCCGCTGGAGGCGGGCACGATGCGCAGTTTCATGCCGATGCGCCTTGGTTGGAGGCTTTGCCTTGTGAACGCTGCGCGCGCTGGTAGGCCCAGGGCTGCTGGCGGCGCAGGCTCAGCACGCGCTCGAAATGGGCGGGGTCGTGGGGTTGGAGCATGGCGGCGTCGCGGGGCAGGTGGAAGTCCCACAGGCGCGACAGCCAAAAGCGCATGGCCGCCGAGCGCAGCAGGGATGGCAGCAATTGCAGCTCGGTGTCGGTCAAGGGGCGCACGGCGTCGTAGGCGGCGACGAAAGCCTGGGCGCGCTCGGTGTCGAGTGCGCCAGTGGCCAGGTCGATGCACCAGTCGTTGAGGCACACGGCGATGTCGAAGACGAAGGTGTCGCAACCGGCGAAGTAGAAATCGAAGAAGCCCGACAGGGTGGGGCCGTCGAACATGACGTTGTCGCGGAACAGGTCGGCGTGGATGGGGCCTTGGGGCAGGGCCTGGTAAGCCGCCGATGCGGCCAGGTCTTGCTGGAAGGCCAGCTCGGTGTCGATCAGCTCGGTCTGGGCCGGGCTGAGGAAGGGCTTGACCACGGGCACGGTCTCGACCCACCAGCTCAGGCCGCGCAGGTTGGGTTGCTGGGCCGGGTAGTCCTGGCCGGCCAGGTGCATGCGCGCCAGCATGGCACCCACCTGGCCGCAATCGGCCGCCTGCGGCGCCATCTGGTTGCGGCCCTTCAGGCGCGTCACCACCGCGGCCGGCTTGCCCTTGAGGCTGAGCAGGATCTCGCCTTGCGCATTGGCCTGCGGCGCCGGCACGGGGATGCCACGGGCGGCCAGGTGCTGCATCAGGTTCAGGTAAAAGGGCAACTGATCGGCGCTCAGGCGCTCGAACAGGGTCAGCACATGGTCGCCCCGGTCGGTGTGGACGAAGTAGTTGGTGTTCTCGATGCCGGAGTGGATGCCTTGCAGGCTTTGCAGCGCACCCAGACCCAGGGTGGACAGCAGCGCGCCGGCTTCGGCGGGGGTGACTTCGGTGAAAACGGCCATGGGACGGTGTCGGGCAGGTTGCGCAGGGGTAATTTCTGACAGTGGGCGGGCGGGGTGCGTGAACCCTTCCCCCAAAGGAAGGTGCGGGCGCTCCCAATGTCCCTTCCCTTGGCGTAAACCCTCAGGATCGGGCCTCCGGCAAGCACAGGATTGTAGGAGTCGCTGTGGCAGACTCACCCGGATTCTGTCATCAGCGGACCACCGCAGAGACACACCCACCCAACCGATACCGAGGAAGCCCCTGTCATCATGAACGCGCCTGTCACTCGCTCGCCCCTCTCCCTGGCCTCCGTGGCGGCCGCTTTGTTGATGTCGGTCGGCGCTTCGGCCCAGGCCCAAGTCCTGCAGCCGGCCAGTGAACCGCTGGGCGTCTATGTCGGTGGCACCGCAGGCTTCGGCATCAACAACTGGCAGTGCGATGCCACCTGTGACCGCGCCACCTTCAGCGGCAAGATCTTCGCCGGCAAGCGCCTGACCCCTGGCCTGGCCGCCGAAGTGAACTATTTCATGTTCGGCAAGACCACGCGCACCAACGCCAACGCGGCCGCCCAGGCCACGGGTTACGCCTCGGAAGAGCGCAGCGTGCGTGCTTTCACCCTCAACATCAACTGGGAAGTCGAGCTGATCCAGGACTTCACCAACCAGATCCGCATCGGCTGGGGTTCGCTGGAGCAAACCAACGACCGCGTCCTGCTCAACAACACGGTGGTGCGCAGCAAGCAGCACAACACGGCTCCTTACCTTGGCGCCGGCCTGGCCTTCCGCCTGACGCGAGACATCAAGTTGATCTCCACCGTGGACGCCTTCTTCAAGGGCCACAACAGCCAGTACCTGCTGTCCGTGGGCGGCATGGCCGAGTTCTGATCTCGGCCTGACCTGGGCGCAGCAGGCGCGCAAACCGCGGTCACAATCCGGGGCATGACTGCCCCGGACACCCCTCAGAGCCCCCAAGCCACACCCAGCCGCCCCACCATGGTGCTGGTGGACGGCTCCAGCTACCTCTACCGCGCCTTCCACGCCATGCCCGACCTGCGCGGGCCCGGCGGCGTGGCCACCGGCGCCATCCACGGCGTGGTGAACATGATGGGCTGGCTGCGCGAGCACATCGATGCCGAGCACGCCGTCTGCGTGTTCGATGCCAAAGGCCCGACCTTCCGCGACGAGTGGTACCCCGAGTACAAGGCCCACCGCCCGCCGATGCCGGACGACCTGCGCTCGCAGATCGAACCCATCCACGAGGTCGTCAAGCTGCTGGGCTGGCCCGTGCTGGAGGTGCCCGGCATCGAAGCCGACGACGCCATCGGCACCCTGGCCCGCGTGGCGGCCGAATCGGGGCATCGGGTGGTCATCTCCACCGGCGACAAGGACCTGGCCCAACTGGTCAATCCCCACGTCTCGCTGATCAACACCATGGCCAAGCCGCCCGAGGTGCTGGACATCCCCGGCGTGGTGGCCAAGTTCGGCGTGCCGCCCGAGCTGATCATCGACTACCTCACCCTGATCGGTGACACGGTGGACAACGTGCCGGGCGTCGAGAAGGTCGGCCCCAAGACGGCCGTGAAGTGGTTGCAGGAGCACGGCTCGCTGGCCGCCATCATGGCCGCCGCCGATGCGTTCAAGGGCGCAACGGGCGAAAACCTGCGCAAGGCGCTGGACTGGTTGCCGCAAGGCCGCCGCCTCATCACCGTCAAGCTGGACTGCGACCTCGACGGCCACGTGCCCGCCTGGCCCTCGCTGGACGCACTGGCGCTCAAGGCGCCGGACCTGCCCGGTTTGCTGGATTTCTACACGCGCTTCGGTTTCCGCAGTGCCAAGGTCGAGGTCGAGCGCTTGTTGCGGGGTGATGCGGCTGGCAGCGGCGCGACCGCCGTGGCCACATCGGCCAAATCCAGCAAAGCCACCAAAGCCAAGCCCAAGAGCGACACCGACACGGGCGACTTGTTCGGCGTTGCTGCCGATGCTTCAGCCGATGGCGCCGCTGCCGATGCCCCGGCCGCGCCCCAAGGCGTGCAGATGGACACGCGCTACGACACCGTCCTCACCTGGCCCGTGTTCGATGCCTGGCGCGCCCGCATCTACGCGGCCGACGTGGTCGCTTTCGACACCGAAACCGATTCGCTGGAGCCCATGAAGGCGCGCGTTGTCGGGCTGTCGTTCAGCGACAAGGTGGGCCATGCCTGCTACATCCCGCTGCGCCATGAGGGCCCGGACGCGCCGCAGCAATTGCCGCTCGACGAGGTGCTGGCCAAGCTCAAGCCCTGGCTGGAGGCGGCCGACCGCAAGAAGATCGGCCAGAACATCAAGTACGACACGCATGTGCTGGCCAACCACGGCATCGCGGTGAAGGGCTATGTGCACGACACCATGCTCGAGAGCTATGTGCTGGAAGCCCACCGCAAGCACAACCTGGGCGACCTGGCCTTGCGCTACACCGGCCGCATGGGCCTGAGCTACGAAGACGTGGCGGGCAAGGGCGCGCAGCAGATCCCGTTCGCGCAGGTGGCCGTGGACCGCGCCTCGCACTACTCCTGCGAAGACAGCGACCTCACCCTGCATGTGCACCAGACCCTGTGGCCCAAGCTGGAGGCCGAGCCGGGCCTGAAGGACATCTACCAGCGCTTCGAGCTGCCCACCTCGCG
This sequence comes from Aquabacterium sp., assembly GCA_023266355.1. Classification (GTDB taxonomy): domain Bacteria; phylum Pseudomonadota; class Gammaproteobacteria; order Burkholderiales; family Burkholderiaceae_C; genus Aquabacterium. The sequence continues at coordinate 122,839 of JAHFQM010000009.1, read as the reverse complement.
CGTGCTGCAGCGCATCGAGCGCAATGGCGTGCTGATCGACAGCGGCTTGTTGCAGCAGCAAAGCCACGAGCTGGGCCAGCGCATCGTGCAGCTGGAGCAGGAGGCCTACGAGCTGGCCGGCCAGCCCTTCAACCTGGGTTCGCCCAAGCAACTGGGCGAAATCCTCTTCGTCAAGCAAGGCCTGCCGGTGGTCAAGAAGACCGCCACGGGCGCGCCCTCCACGAACGAAGAAGTGCTGGAAAAACTCGCCGAAGACTACCCGCTGCCCGCGCGCATCCTGGAGTACCGGGGCATGGCCAAGCTCAAGTCCACCTACACGGACAAGCTGCCGCTGATGGTCAATGCCGAAACGGGCCGGGTGCACACCAACTACGCGCAGGCCGTGGCCGTCACGGGGCGGCTGTCCAGCAACGACCCGAACCTGCAGAACATCCCGGTGCGCACGGCCGAGGGCCGCCGCATCCGCGAGGCCTTCATCGCGCCGCCGGGTCACTGCATCGTCAGCGCCGACTATTCGCAGATCGAGCTGCGCATCATGGCCCACATCTCGCAGGACGAGAACCTGCTGCGCGCCTTCGCTGAAGGGCAGGACGTGCACCGCGCCACCGCCAGCGAGGTGTTCGGCGTGCCGGTGGACGAGGTGTCGAGCGAGCAGCGCCGTTACGCCAAGGTCATCAATTTCGGCCTGATCTACGGCATGAGCGCCCACGGCCTGGCCAAGAACCTCGGCATCGAGCGATCGGCGGCATCGTCCTACATCGAGCGCTATTTCCACCGCTTCGCCGGCGTCAAGCGCTACATGGACGACACCCGCGCCCAGGCCAAGGCCCAGGGCTATGTGGAAACCGTGTTCGGCCGGCGCCTGTGGCTGCCCGAGATCAACAGTCCCAACGGCCCCAGCCGCGCCGGTGCCGAGCGGGCCGCCATCAACGCGCCCATGCAGGGCACGGCGGCCGACCTCATCAAGCTGGCCATGGTGGCCGTGCAGGACACGCTGGACGCCGAAGGCCGCGCCTCGAAAATCATCATGCAGGTGCACGACGAACTGGTGCTGGAGGTGCCCGAGGCCGAACTGGCGTGGGTCAAGGAGGCCGTGCCGCGCCTGATGGCCGGGGTGGCGCAGCTGCGGGTGCCGCTGGTGGCCGAGGTGGGGTCGGGGCCGAATTGGGAGTCGGCGCACTGAGTTGCGTCCGATGAAGGTGATGGCATTCGTCGAACTGTCATCATTTTCGTGTACCTCATTCCGTAGAATGAAGTGGCCGGCGTTATTCGGCTTCTTTTGCGTCAATGAACAACACGATCCCAACCCAGGTGCTGGACCAACCCCGCGTCAAGCTGCTCGGCCGCGAGCAGGCCATCCTCGAATTCAACCGCCGCGTGCTGGCCCAGGCCCAGCGGGAAGATGTCCCGCTGCTGGAGCGCCTGCGTTACATCTGCATCGTCTCGTCCAACCTCGACGAGTTTTTTGAAGTCCGCTACGCCGATGTCATCGAGGCTTCGCGCACGCCCGGCACCGGCATCAACGCCGCCTACATCACCGAGGTTTCGCGGGAGTCGCACCGCCTGGTCGAAGAGCAGTACCAGATCTTCAACGAGGTGGTGACGCCCAAGCTGCACGACGCGGGCATCCTCATCCTCAACCACGCCGACCGCAACGCCAACCAGCGCGAGTGGGTGGCCGATTTCTTCCGCCGCCAGGTGCGCCCGCTGCTGGTGCCCATCGGCCTGGACCCCGCGCACCCCTTCCCGCAGGTCGCCAACAAGACGCTGAATTTCATCGTGCGCCTGGGCGGCATGGACGCTTTCGGCCGCGACAACGACATCGCCATCGTGCGCATCCCGCGGGTGCTGCCACGCGTCATCGCCTTGCCCAAGGCGCTGATGCCGGAGGGGCAGCAGGGCTTCGTGCTGTTGTCCAGCGTCATCCGCGCGCACCTGGACGAGCTCTTCCCGGGCCGCGAGATCAAGGCGTTTTCGCAGTTCCGCCTGACGCGCGACTCCGACCTCGAAGTTGACGAAGACGACGTGACCGACCTGCGCGAGGCCCTGCGCTCCAAGATGAGCACTCGCCAGTTCGGCCAATCGGTGCGCCTGGAAGTGGTGCGCTCCTGCCCGTCCGACCTGTCCGACTTCCTGCTGGAGCAGTTCAGCCTGCCGCCGCAGGCCCTGTTCATGGTCAACGGCCCGGTCAACCTGGTGCGACTGACCCAGCTGATCGACCAGGCCGACGCCGACGCGCTGCGCTTTGCGCCCTACGAGCCCGCCTGGCCGGCCGAATTGCCGCAGCAAGGCCTGTTCGAGCACCTGCGCCACCACGACTGCCTGCTGCACCACCCCTTCCAGAGCTTCGACGTGGTCGTGCAGTTCCTGCGCGAGGCCGTCTATGACCCCGATGTGCTGGCCATCAAGCAGACCATCTACCGCACGGGCAGCGAGTCCGTGCTGATGGAGTTGCTGCTGGAAGCCGTGCGCCGTGGCAAGGAAGTGCTGGCCGTGGTGGAGCTCAAAGCCCGCTTCGACGAAGAGGCCAACATCAACTGGGCCGAGCGCCTTGAGGCCCTGGGCGCGCAGGTGGTGTACGGCATCGTCGGCCTGAAAACCCACGCCAAGATGATGCTGGTGACGCGCCGCGAAGGCGCGCGCCTGCGCCGCTACGCCCACCTGTCCACCGGCAACTACAACCCCAAGACCTCGCGGCTCTACACCGACGTGGGCTTCCTGACCAGCCAGCCGGACATGACGGCCGACGTGGACCGCGTCTTCCAGCAGCTCTCCAGCCTGACGCAGATGAAGTCCACGCGCCTGCTGCAGCTCGCGCCCTTCAGCCTGCAGGACCAGATGCTGCGCCTGATGGCGCGCTGTGCCGATGCCGCCCGCGCAGGGCGCCCGGCGCGCATCGTCGTCAAGTGCAATGCGCTGACCGACGAGCCGCTGGTGAATGCGCTGATCGAAGCCGGCCAGGCGGGCGTGGACATCGACCTCATCATCCGCGGCGCCTGCATCCTGCCGCCCGGCCTGGAAGGCCTGACCGACCGCATCCGCGTGCGCTCGGTGGTGGGGCGCATGCTGGAGCACACCCGCGTGCTGTACTTCCGCTGGGGCAGCGACGATTACGAAGAGGCCCTGTACCTGTCGAGCGCCGACTGGATGAACCGCAACATGACGCGGCGCATCGAGGCGGCCTGGCCGGTGCGTGACCCGGCGCTGCGCCAGCGCGTCATCGACGAATGCCTGGTGCCCTACCTGCTGGACGGCCGCGATGCCTGGCGCCAGCTCAGCGACGGCCGCTACGAGCGCATCAACGAGTCCGGCGGCCACAGCGCCCAGCGTGCCCTGATGGCGCGCCACCGCGGCCAAGTGTGAGCGGTCATGGCGGCGTGCCATGGTGTGATGACGCTGCCACGCGCTTGCCACAGGGCGTCCGTACACTGCGGCGCCAATGAAAAACCAAGGGAGGATGGGGCATGGACCTGATCCTGTGGCGCCACGCGCAGGCGCAAATGCTGTTGGCAGAAGATGGCGAATCGGTGCTGCCGTTCGAGCTGGAACGTGACCTGGCGCGCACGCTGACGCCCAAGGGCCAGCGCCAGGCCGAGCGCATGGCCGAGTGGCTCAACCAGCGCCTGCCCGACACCACCCGCGTGCTGGTGAGCCCGGCGCTGCGCACCCAGCAGACCGCCGCGGCCCTGGGCCGCAAGGTGCGCACGCTGGACACCCTCAACCCGCTGGCCAGCGTCGATGACCTGTTGGCCGCTGCGCGCTGGCCGGCCTCGCGCGACCCGGTGCTCATCGTGGGCCACCAGCCGACGCTGGGCTTGCTGGCGGCGCGCCTGCTGACGGGCCAGGACCAGCCCTGGTCGGTGCGCAAAGGTGCCGTGTGGTGGTTGCGCTCGCGCGAGCGGGAAGGCGACGAGCAGGTGGTGCTGCACGCCGTGATGCCGCCCGACATGGCCTGAGCCTGGGCGCAAAGATGCGTGAAGCCTGAGGGGCTTGGGCGCGTGGCTGCGGGCGCCCTGTCCGAACAGGGATAATGCCGGTTCATGAACGCGCCCGACCTCTCTCCCCGCGCCACCGACGGCCGCTGGCACCACCAGCACCCGGTGCGCATCTACTGGGAAGACACCGACGCCGGCGGCATCGTCTTCTACGGCAATTACCTCAAGTTCATGGAGCGCGCCCGCACCGAGTGGCTGCGCGCCCTGGGCTTCGACCAGGAAGGCATGCGCCGCAGCGGCGAGGGCATGTTCGTCGTCGCCGACACGCAATTGCGCTACCTGCAGCCCGCCCGCCTCGACGACCTGCTCAACGTGACGGTGGCCGTGGTCGAGCGCGGCCGCGCCAGCGTCGTGTTCGCGCAGGAGGTCTGGCGCAACGGCACTTTGCTGGTCAGTGGCCGCATCCGCATCGGCTGGGTGCAGGCGGCTGTGGTGGCCGATGCGGCCGAGCCGGTCTTGCGCCCGGGCCGCATCCCGCAACGCATCCTGGGCTGCCTGCCCGAGCCGCTGCCTGCGAACGCTGGCACCTCCACCCACACCCCAGCCTGAACCTCAGGCCGACCACGGAGCCCTCGCCCCATGAACCAAGACCTGTCGATCCTTCACCTGGTGCTGCACGCCAGCGTGGTGGTGCAGATCGTGATGGCCATCCTGATGCTGGTCTCGCTGACCAGCTGGAGCATCATCTTCGCCAAAGTGCTGGGCCTCAAGCGCGTGCGCCAGGACAACGATGCCTTTGACCGCGAATTCTGGGCTGGTCGCACCCTGCAGGAGCTCTTCCAGGACGCCAGCAGCGGCAACGGCCCGGCCTCGCCGCAAGAGCGCATCTTCGCCGCCGGCATGCGCGAGTTCATGAAGCAGCGCGAACGCCGCGTCACCGATGTCAACGTGCTGCTGGACGGCGCCCGCCGCGCCATGCGCGCCAGCTACCAGCGCGAGATGGACGTGGTCGAGTCCCGCCTGGACTTCCTCGGCTCGGTCGGCTCGGTCTCGCCGTACATCGGCCTGTTCGGCACGGTGTGGGGCATCATGCACGCCTTCACGGGGCTGTCCAACGTGCAGCAGGTCTCGCTGGCCACGGTGGCGCCCGGCATCGCCGAAGCGCTGGTGGCCACGGCCATCGGCCTGTTCGCCGCCATCCCCGCGGTGCTGGCCTACAACCGGTTTGCGCGTGACATCGACCGCATCGCCATCCAGATGGAGTCCTTCATCGAGGAGTTCTCCAACATCCTGGCGCGCAACGCTGCACCGGCGGTGCCGGCAGGTGTGGGTCAGCCCGATGCCGCAGCACTGGCCGCGGCCCTCGCCGCACGCCAGCCCCAGGGGCGCTGAACCATGGCCGAACTCAACGCCCGGGGCGGTGGCCGACGCCGGCGCACCCGCAACGAGATCAACATGGTGCCCTTCATCGACGTGATGCTGGTGCTGCTGATCATCTTCATGGTGAGCGCGCCGCTGCTGCCCACGGGTGTGGTGGACCTGCCCAGCATCGGCAAGGCCAAGCAGGCCCCGGAGAAGGTCGTCGAGGTGGTGCTCGATGACGACGAGCGCGTGCGCATGCGCGTCAACCGCGCCGAGTGGCAGCGCCTGTCGCTGAAAGAGTTGCCCGAGCAGGTCAAGGCCGTGCAGGCCGAGGCCGAAGGCGGCCCGACGGGCGTGCCCGTCATCATCAGCGCGCGCAAGGACATCCGCTACGAGTCCGTCGTGCACGTGATGGACGTGCTGCAGCGCGCCGGTGTGGCCCGTGTGGGCCTGTCGGTGCGGACCACAGGAGGCTGAGGCGGTGGCAGCTGGTCTGGGCCATGACCCCATCGGTGCAGTCGCCATCAAGGGCGGGCCGGGCTGGCGTCCGCGCCAGGACGATCGCTGGGGCCCCGGCGTGTCGCTGGCCGTGCTGGCCCACCTGGGCCTGGTGCTGGCCCTGACCCTGGCGGTGAACTGGAAGGTGCAGACCGAGGTGGCCGTGGAGGCCGAGGTGTGGTCGGAGATCCCGCGCGCCGCCGGCCCGGCCGCCGCGCCGCCGCCTCCGCCGCCCGAGCCTGCCCCCGAGCCTCAACCCGTGCCGCAGCCACAGCCCACGCCGCAGGCCGAGCCCCAGGTCGAGGCCAAGCCCGACATCGTGGCCGAGCGCACGCCGCCCAAGAAAGAGGTCAAGGAGAAAAAGCGCAAGGAGCCGAAGGAGACCTTCGACACCACGCCGCCCAAGCCCAGCCGCAAGGCCGAGGCCAAACCTGAGCCCAAGCCGGAACCCAAAGCCAAGGCCGACGCGAAAACGCCGCCCAAAGCCGAAGCCAAGCCAGACAGCAAGCCCGACCCCAAGGCCGACAAGCAAAGTGCCGCCGAGCGCGAAGCCCTGCGCCAAGCCAACCTCGCACGGATGATGTCCGAACTCGGTGGCGGGCCGGGCGGGGCAGGGCGGGCTGCCGCATCGGCCGGGCCCAGCAAGAGCTACATCGGCCGGCTGATCGCGCGCATCAAGCCCAACGTCGTCTTCACCGACGCCATCAACGGCAACCCGCTGGCCCAGGTCGAGGTGCGTTGCGCGCCCGATGGCCGCATCGTCTCGCGCAAGATCCTGGTGACCTCGGGGGTGCCGGCCTGGGACGCCGCGGTGCTGCGCGCGCTCGACCGCACCGAGGTGCTGCCCCTCAACGAGCAGGGCCGCATCGAGCCGGTGATGCTGCTTGACTTCAAGCCGCTGGACTTCTGACCGCGGCGCTTTCACCGGCTTTCCACCGCTTTTCCGAGCTTCAGCCAGCGGGTGCTTTCATAGCATGACACGAGGGGCGGCCTGCGCGCCTTCCCGCCAACCTCGTGCCCCCTGGCCATGCCCGACACTTCCACGCCGTCACCTTCCGCCATGCCGCCGGCCCCCGTGCCCGTGGCCAGCCTGATGCCATCGCCCGACGCCGTCATCGACGCCAGTGGCGCGTCCTCGGGCTTCCGCTGGCCCACCCCGCCGTTCGCCAGCTACCCGCCCGCACGCGCCCAGATCGACCACGAGCCCTGCGAAATCGTCGGCCTCAACGGCCGGGTCATGAGCGGGCGCCTCATTTTCTTCGTGCCCGATGAGCAGGTGGCGCACATCCAGGTGCCGCCAGCGCGCACCACGATGCCGCTGCGCTTCACCCAGTTCCGCAGCCTGCAATTGCAGCGCGGCGTCCTGCCCGTGCAGGGCGCGGAAGGGCTGGCGGCCTTGCCCAGCGAGCTCGCGCAGCGGCCCGTCACCGACTACACCTTGCGCCTGCGCGGCGGTGGTGAGCTCAGCGGCCAGACCATCGGCTGGAGCGACACCGCCTTCGGCCTCTTCCTGTTCCCGCCGCAAGACGCGCACGGCGCCGTCTCCCGCCTGTTCGTGCCGCGCGAGGTCATCGAAGACGCGCAGTTCGGCCCGCCCATCGGCCAGGCCCTGGTGGCCGAGCAGGCCATCACCTCGGCCCAGGTGGACCAGGCCGTGGGCATGCAGGCCAGCCTGCGCAGCCAGAAGCTGGGCGACATCCTGCTCAACCAGCAAGTCGTCACACCGGACCAGTTGGTCGTGGCCCTGGAGCAGCAAAGCCGCATGCCCATGGTGCGCATCGGCGAGGCGCTCATCGCGCTGTCGCTCATCTCCGAAGACCAGCTCACCGACGCGCTGCGCCAGCAGCAGTCCGACCGCACCGTGCCCCTGGGCGAGCTGCTGGTGCGCCTGGGGCTGATCTCCCGGCACGACCTGCTGTCGGCCCTGGCCCGCAAGATGGGCTACCCGCTGGTGGACCTGCAGAAGTTCCCGGTCGACCCGCTGGCCCTGCACAAGGTGCCCTTCACCGTGGCGGCCCGCCTGCGCGCGGTGCCCCTGCTGCTGCGCGAAGGCGCGCTCATCGTCGCGGTGGAAGACCCCAGCCAGCGCCTGGTGCTGTCGGAGCTGGAGTTCATCACGCAGTGCAAGGTCGTGCCCGTGCTGGCGCCGCAAAGCCAGCTGGAATGGTGCATCCGCGAGTCCTATGCCAAGCTGGGGGCCGACGTCTCGGCCGTGTCCTTTTCGCTGGACCACGACATCCCGGCGCCCGAGCTGAACGACCCCTTCGCCGCCGACAAGCTCGTCGAGGACCTGGAGAAGGAAGGGCAGGGCATCGGCCTCGACGACAAGCCGATTGAACAAAGCGACAACTCCCTGGTGCGGCTCATCAACACCATGGTCATCGAGGCCCACCACCAGGGCGTCTCGGACATCCACATCGAGAGCTACGCCGGGCGCGACAAGGTCAAGATCCGCTTCCGCAAGGACGGCCAGCTGCTGCCTTACCTGGAGCTGCCGCCGAACTACCGCAGCGCCATCATCGCGCGCATCAAGATCATGTGCGACCTCGACATCTCCGAGAAGCGCAAGCCGCAGGACGGCAAGATCAACTTCGCCCGCTTCATGCCCCAGCACCGACTGGAACTGCGCGTGGCCACCATCCCGACCAACAACGGCCTGGAAGACGTGGTGATGCGCATCCTGGCCTCGGCCAGGCCCCTGCCGCTGGACAAGATCGGCCTGAGCCCGGCCAACCTGGCGCGCTTCCAGCAGGCCATGGAGCGGCCTTACGGCATGGTGTTGTGCGTGGGGCCCACGGGCTCCGGCAAGACCACCACGCTGCACTCGGCGCTGAGCTTCATCAACGTGCCCGAACGCAAGATCTGGACGGCCGAAGACCCGGTCGAAATCACCCAGCCGGGCCTGCGCCAGGTGCAGGTCAACCCCAAGATCGATTGGACCTTTGCCAAGGCCTTGCGTGCGTTGCTGCGCGCCGACCCGGACGTCATCATGGTCGGCGAAATGCGCGACACCGAGACCTCGCGCACGGCCATCGAAGCGGCGCTCACCGGCCACCTCGTGTTGTCCACCTTGCACACCAACAGCGCGCCGGAAACCGTCACCCGATTGCTCGACATGGGCATGGACCCCTTCAGCTTCGCCGACTCCCTGTTGGTGGTGCTGGCCCAGCGCCTGGTGCGCCGCCTGTGCCCTGCCTGCAAGGTGTCGGAGCCGGCCACGCACGAACAGGTGCAAGGGCTGCTCGACGAGTACCTGCACGTCTGTCCGCCCGAGCAGATGGGCATCACGCGCGACGGATTGCTGGCCGAGTGGCACGGGCGTTTCGCCGTCGATGGCGCGCTGCAGCATCACCACAGCGCGGGCTGCAACCACTGCAACCACACGGGCTTCAAGGGCCGGGTGGGCATCCACGAACTGATGGCGGTGAACGCCGACACACGGCGCCTGATCCAGACAGGTGCCAGCCCGGATGAACTTCAGGCACACGCCTTGCGTGAGGGCATGAGAACACTGCGACAGGATGGCATCGAGAAGGTGTTGACAGGGTTGACGAGCATGGAAGAAGTGCGGGCCACCAGCAACATCTGAATTGTTGTGTTCGTGTCGCACGCACTTCGGAAAAAAGGTGCAAGATAAGGGCAACGGGTCGCGTCATCTGGTGGGCGAAAGGCAGCTTTCTCCACCCACCTCGATGGGGCGATTTCCTTGATCTTTGGTGTGAAGGCGATGCTTGTGTGGTCGCGCCGGGTTCACCAGACGGGTAGGCCGGCGGATCACCAGGCATTGATGGACAGGTCAATGACTTGGAGGTCAGCATGGATGTGATCAGCAACTTCGCCGCCCGCTACGAGCGCACTCGCGAAGAGGAATACACGCTCGAGGAATACCTCGACATCTGCAAGCGCGACAAGACCGCGTTTGCCACCGCCGCCGAGCGCATGCTCCTGGCCATCGGTGAGCCGCAGATGATCGACACGCGCAACGACCCGCGGCTGTCGCGCATCTTCACCAACAAGGTCATCAAGCTCTACCCGGCCTTCGAAGAGTTCTATGGCATGGAAGACGCCATCGAGCAGGTGGTGAGCTACTTCCGCCATGCCGCGCAAGGCCTGGAAGAAAAGAAACAGATCCTGTACCTGCTGGGCCCGGTGGGCGGCGGCAAGTCCTCGATCGCCGAGCGGCTCAAGCTGCTGGCCGAGAAGGTGCCGTTCTACGCCATCAAGGGCTCGCCGGTGAACGAGTCGCCGCTGGGCCTGTTCGACCCGACGGAAGACGGCCCGATCCTGGAGAAGGAGTACGGCATCCCGCGCCGCTACCTGCAGCGCATCCTCAGCCCCTGGGCCGTCAAGCGCCTCGAAGAATTCGGCGGTGACATCCGTCAGTTCAAGGTGGTCAAGCGCTACCCCAGCATCCTCAAGCAGGTGGGCATTGCCAAGACCGAGCCGGGCGATGAGAACAACCAGGACATCAGCGCCCTGGTCGGCAAGGTGGACATCCGCAAGCTCGAAACCTACGCCCAGGACGACCCCGACGCCTACAGCTACTCGGGTGGCCTGTGCCTGGCCAACCAGGGCCTGCTGGAGTTCGTGGAGATGTTCAAGGCGCCGATCAAGGTGCTGCACCCGCTGCTGACGGCGACCCAAGAGGGCAACTTCAAGGGCACGGAAGGCTTCGGTGCCATCCCCTTCGACGGCGTGGTGCTGGCCCACTCGAACGAAAGCGAGTGGAAGGCCTTCCGCAACAACAAGAACAACGAGGCCTTCCTCGACCGCATCTACATCGTCAAGGTGCCCTACTGCCTGCGCGTGTCGGAAGAAATCAAGATCTACGAGAAGCTGGTGCGCACCTCTTCGCTGGCCGCCGCCCCTTGCGCGCCCGGCACGCTGAAGATGATGAGCCAGTTCGCCATCCTCACGCGCCTGAAGGAGCCCGAGAACTCCAGCATCTATTCCAAGATGCAGGTCTACGACGGTGAAAGCCTCAAGGACACCGACCCCAAGGCCAAGTCCATCCAGGAGTACCGCGACTACGCTGGTGTCGATGAGGGCATGAGCGGCATCTCCACGCGCTTCGCCTTCAAGATCATCTCGAAGGTGTTCAACTTCGACAGCGCCGAGGTGGCGGCCAACCCCGTGCACCTGATGTACGTGCTGGAGCAGCAGATCGAGCGCGAGCAGTTCCCTGCCGAGGTCGAGCAGAAGTACATCGCCTACATCAAGGAGTCGCTGGCACCGCGCTATGCCGAGTTCATCGGCAAGGAGATCCAGACGGCCTACCTGGAGAGCTACTCCGAGTACGGCCAGAACATCTTCGACCGCTACGTGACCTACGCCGATTACTGGATCCAGGACCAGGAGTACCGCGACACCGACACGGGCGAGATCTTCGACCGCGGCGCGCTCAACGCCGAGCTGGAGAAGATCGAGAAGCCGGCCGGCATCGCCAACCCGAAGGACTTCCGCAACGAGATCGTCAACTTCGTGCTGCGTGCGCGGGCCAACAACGGCGGCAAGAACCCGCTGTGGACCAGCTACGAGAAGCTGCGGGTGGTCATCGAGAAGAAGATGTTCAGCAACACGGAAGAGCTGTTGCCGGTCATCAGCTTCAACGCCAAGGCCAGCGCCGACGAGGTCAAGAAGCACGAGGACTTCGTCAACCGCATGGTGCAGAAGGGCTACACGGCCAAGCAGGTGCGCCTGCTGTGCGAGTGGTACCTGCGCGTGAGAAAGTCTTCGTAACCCCCCGAGCGCCGGCGGCGCTCCCCCCAAGGGGGGCGCCGCCAGCGGCCCGGCAGAGCCGGTTCCGCGGCGGCCGCTTGATGAAATAGGCGTACTGGGAACACATGACTCGTCAACACATCATCGACCGACGGCTCGCGGGGAAGAACAAATCGATCGGCAACCGCGAGCGCTTCCTGCGTCGCTACAAGGACCAGGTCCGCGACGCGGTGCAGCGCGCCATCAATGGCCGCAGCATCCGTGACATCGAAAAGGGCGAGGACATCGCCATCCCCAAGCGGGATTTGTCCGAGCCCGTTTTCAGCCACGGCCAGGGCGGCAGCCGCGAGGTCGTGCACCCGGGCAACAAAGAGTACGTGCGTGGCGACCGCATCGAGAAGCCGCAGGGCGGCGGAGGCCAGGGGCAGGGCCAAGGCCAGGCCAGCGATTCCGGCGAGGGCGAGGATGACTTTGTCTTCTCGCTGAGCAAGGAAGAGTTCATGCAGGTCTTCTTCGAGGACCTGGCCTTGCCCAACCTCGTGCGCACGGCCCTGGCCGAGGTGCCCGAGTGGAAGAGCCACCGCGCCGGTTTCAGCAACGATGGCACGCCCAACAACCTGCACGTGGTGCGCTCCATGCGGGGCGCGCTGGGCCGGCGCATCGCGCTCGGGGCGTCCAGTCGCCGCGAGATCCAGGAGCTGGAAGCGCGCCTGGCCACCTTGCGCGCCGAGCAGGAAGCGGGCGACGACGCCCTGGTGCGCAAGCACGCCGCCGAGATCGAAGACATCGAGGCGCAGCTGCAGCACCTCCACGGCCGCATGAAGGGCATCCCCTTCCTCGACCCCATCGACCTGCGCTTCCGCAGCCGCGTCAAGGTGCCCGTGCCCACCACCAAGGCCGTGATGTTCTGCGTGATGGACGTTTCGGGCTCGATGGACGAGCAGCGCAAGGAGTTGTCCAAGCGCTTCTTCATCCTGCTCTACCTGTTCCTGACGCGGCACTACGACAAGATCGAGCTCGTCTTCATCCGCCACCACACGCAGGCGCAGGAGGTGTCCGAGCAGGACTTCTTCCACGCGACCGAGACCGGTGGCACGGTGGTGTCCAGCGCCCTGGTGCTGCTCGACGAGATCATCCAGGCGCGCTACCCCACCAACGAGTGGAACCTGTACGTGGCCCAGGCCTCGGACGGTGACAACTGGCACCACGACTCGGCGCGCTGCCGCGAGGTCCTGGAAGACAAGATCCTGCCGCTGGTGCGCTACTTCGCCTATGTGCAGGTGGCGCAGACCGAGCAGAACCTGTGGGACGAGTACATGGGCCTGTCCGAGACGCACAAGCACTTCGCCATGCGCAAGGTGCTGGACGCCTCGCAGATCTACCCGGTGTTCCGCGAGCTGTTCAAGAAGGAAGGGGTGGACGCATGAAGAGGGCTGAACATCCACTGCCCGGGCAGTCGGACTGGTCGTTCGAGCTGATCGAGCAGTACCACGACGTCATCCGCGCCACGGCCGAGCGCTACAAGCTCGACACCTACCCCAACCAGCTGGAGATCATCACCGCCGAGCAGATGATGGACGCCTACGCCAGCGTGGGCATGCCGGTGAACTACCGGCACTGGTCGTATGGCAAGGAGTTCATCGCCACGGAGAAGAACTACCGCCGCGGCTTCATGGGCCTGGCCTATGAAATCGTCATCAACTCCAACCCCTGCATCAGCTACCTGATGGAGGAGAACACCATGGCCATGCAGGCCCTGGTGATCGCGCACGCGGCCTATGGCCACAACAGCTTCTTCAAGGGCAACTACCTGTTCCGGATGTGGACGGACGCCGGATCGATCATCGACTACCTCGTCTATGCAAAGAACTACGTGGCCCGCTGCGAGGAGCGCCATGGCGTGGCCGCGGTGGAAGAGCTGCTGGACTCCTGCCATGCGCTGATGAACCACGGCGTGGACCGCTACCGCCGCCCGGGCAAGCTCTCGCTGGACAAGGAGTTGGCCCGCCGCGAGGAGCGCGAGTCCTACCTGCAGCAGCAGGTCAACGACCTGTGGCGCACCCTGCCGCGCAAGGCCGACCGACCCGAGGAGGAGTCGGTGCGCCGCTTCCCGCCCGAGCCGCAGGAGAACATCCTCTACTTCGTCGAGAAGAACGCGCCGCTGCTGGAGCCCTGGCAGCGCGAGATCGTGCGCATCGTGCGCAAGGTGGCGCAGTACTTCTACCCGCAGCGCCAGACCCAGGTGATGAACGAGGGCTGGGCCACGTTCTGGCACTACACGCTGCTCAACACCATGTACGACGACGGTCACCTGAGCGACGGCATGATGATCGAGTGGTTGCAGTCGCACACCAACGTGGTCTACCAGCCGCCGGCGGGGCACCGCGCCTACAGCGGGCTCAACCCCTATGCGCTGGGCTTCGCGATGTACACCGACCTCAAGCGCATCTGCGAAAAGCCGACGCCGGAAGACCGTGCCTGGTTCCCCGAATTCGCCGGTTGCGCCGAAGGCAAGCCCAAGGAAGACCTGGCTTGGTTGCCCACGCTGGACTACGCCATGCGCAACTTCAAGGACGAGAGCTTCATCGGCCAGTACCTGTCACCGAAGGTGATGCGCGACTTCCGCCTGTTCACCATCCGCGACGACGAGAAGGAAAGCGAGTACGAGGTCAGCGCCATCCACGACGACGCGGGCTACCGCGCGCTGCGCGAGTCGCTGTCCCACCAGTACGACCTGGGCAGCCGCGAGCCCAACATCCAGGTCTGGAGCGTCAACCTGCGTGGCGACCGCTCGCTGACCCTGCGCCACACCCAGCACAACGACCGCCCGCTGCACGAGGCCACCCGCGAGGTGCTCAAGCACGTGGCGCGCCTGTGGGGCTTCCCGGTGCACATGGAAAGCGTCAACGGCGAGGGCGATGTGCGCCAGCAGTGGACGGTGGTGCCGGCCAACATGGCGTGAGTGGGCCGGTGCGGTTCAGGCGTTGAAGCGGTTGGGCTCGCGCGGTGCTTGCGTCAGCCACACGATGATCAGCACCCAGCCGATCAGCGGCACGAGCCCCACCAGCTGCAGCCAGCCGCCGCGGTTGGTGTCGTGCAGGCGTCGGGTGGCCACGGCGGCGCAGGGTAGCAGGGTGCCCACGGTGAAGGCCAGCGAGAGGCGGCCGTCGATGATGCCCAGGCACACCGAGGCGATCAGGTTGAACAGCGCCCACCACCAGAACTCGGCCTGCGAGGCCCGGCCTTTGAAGTCGGCGTACTTGCGAAAGCAGGTGGCGACGGCGGTGGTGAAGTCCATGGGTGTCAGGGTGAGGGAGGCCGAGCCCGCCGCGACGTGACCTCGCCCAGCGGCGAGAAAGTCACTTCGGTGTCGAGCACCCCATCGTGGTCGGCGTCAAGTTCGGCGTGTGTGAGCTTGCCCAGGCGGTGGTGCTCGACGCGCAGCGGCAAGCCTGTGGCGCGGTCGATGAAGGTGTTGGTTTGCACCACGCCGTTGGCGTAGGCGGCATGCAGGTCGGGGAAGCCGTCGCCGTCGGTGTCCACATGGGCCGTGTCGATGTTGCCCCGCACGAAGGTGAGGTGCGTCTCGAAAGTGCCGTTGAAATCGTCGTCGGCCTCGGCGCTGGCGACCTGGCCGCGCCGGTCGAAGTGCGAGACGAAGTCCACCCGGCCATCGAGGTTGCGGTCGGCCTCGCTTTTCAGGAGGGTGCCTGCCGCGGAGACCGTCCAGCGTTCGTCGAGCACGCCATCGCCGTTGTGGTCAACGCCGTCGGTGGCGGTGGGCACGCGGAAGAAGGCCGTGGCCGCGAGCGTTCCCGCCAACACGCCGACCAGCAGGCCGCCCAAGCAGCCGCCACCCTTGCTGCGGTGCGCCTCGGTGGCGCGCGGCTCGGGCGGTTGGGCCGCTTCCCATCGGGCGATGAAGTCGCGCGCCCGGGCATGGTCCTCCTCGTGCACCTCCAGCCGCACCAAGCCAGCGGCCGGCAGTTCGCCGAGCGCGCCTTGCAGGTGCTCGCCCCGCACGTGCGCCACCACGCCTTCCTGGCGCAGCAGGTCCGCGATCATGTGGGCCTCGGCGGCGTTGGCGGCTTCGTAAACGGTCTGCATGGTCAGGGCCATTGTGCCGTGGGGCCACGGCGACCCATGCCATGCCTCATGCGGCGCCCTGGGCGCGGAAGTTGTACGCTCGCTCGACCTTGCTGATGCGCAGCTCGAAGCCGGCGTACCAGTCGCGCTTGCCCAGCCGCTGCGCCTGGGCGTGGTCGGCCTGGGCCTTCCAATCAGCGATGGCCTGCAGGCTCTCCCAGTACGACACGGTGATGCCGAAGCCCGAGGCGTCGCGGGCGAACTCGGCCCCCAGGTAGCCCGGTTGCTGCTGCGCCAGCTCGTCCATCAACGATGCCATTTGGGCGTAGCCCTGGTCGCCTTCGGTGCGCTGCGAGGCGAAGATCACCGCGTAATAGGGCGGCTCGGGGGTGCGGGCAAAGCGGCTGTCGGGCATGGGTTCCTCCGTGTGGTTGCGCTGCAGCCTAACGCGCAAACGCCAGCACCATCACCCCGGCGGCCACCAGGCCGATGCCTGCACAGGTGACCCAAGGGGTGGGGCGTTCATGGCCAGGTGGCTTGCGCAGTGCCAGAGGCCACACCTTACCGTGCTCCAGCCACAACCAGGGGGCGACGTGCCACCGCAGATGCGCCAGCGATGGCCCGTGTCGATGGACCTGCCGGCTTCAACACACGGCCATCGCACCCTTGCGGTGCATGCGCCACCTGTGGGGGCTCGCGCGCAAGCCCGCTTCACTCGCCCGCCGCCCCCTGCGCTCGGCCTGCCGCCCGCCCCACTCGGCCCGCCGCCTTCTGAGCTCGGCCCATCGCCCGTTGACAGCGGCGCGTCAGGCAGGTGGGCTTTGCGCGCGCCCTGATCCGCGCGGCGCGCCAGTGGCAAAGGCTGGCGCGCCGCTGAATCTGGGTGGCGTGCCGCACCTGGGGAACCTGGCGTGCAAGCCAGAACGGCCGGCACACCGCCTGTTTCGGCCGGCGTGCCAGGCGCTTCAACCTCGCGCCCGACCCGAACTGCGTGGCGCGCCAAGTGATTCGGGCCAAGGGCCGCTCAGCGGCGCTTGCGCCAGCGTCGCGCACCTTCCACCCCGCGAAACGCGCCCCGAACAACCCGCCTCGCGCCCCGCTTATCCGGCCCACGGGGCGCACCGCCGAGGGGAACAATCCCCTCCAGCCCCCCCACCACGTCCCGCGTGACGCACCCCCATGTCCGAAGGCTCAGAAGACAAGCAGCTACCAGCCTCGGCCAAAAAACTGGCCGATGCCCGCAAGGAAGGCCAGGTCGTCCGCTCGAAGGACCTGGGGCACTTCCTCGTCTTGCTGGCGGCCACGGCCGCCTTGCTGGGGCTGACGCCGATGTGGATGTCGCACATGGAAAAGCTGCTGCAGGCCGGCCTGCGCTTCGACGCCCGCACCGTGGCCAACCCCGATTTCATGCTGGAGCGCGTGGGCGTCTGGGCCAGCCAGTGGCTGATGGTGGCCGTGCCTTTCGGCCTGGCCGTGGCGCTGGGCTCGGTGGCGGCCTCGGTGGCGGCAGGCGGTTGGGTGATGTCCTTCCAGATCATCAGCCCCAAGTTCAGCAAGCTCAATCCCATCCAGGGCATCGCCAACCTGTTTTCCAAGGCGCACATGGTGGACGCGCTCAAGGCCTCGGCCCTGGGGCTGGTGCTGGGCGCCGCGGGCATCACCTTCCTGATGAAGGTCTGGCCCAGCATGGCCAACCTGCTGGCCATGCCCCTGCCGGCCGCCATCCACACCCTGGGCGTGACGCTGGCCGAGGTCATCGGCTCCATGCTGCTGGTCGTCGCCTTCTTCGCCATCATCGATTTCCCCCTGCAGAAGTTCCTCTTCGCCGAGAAGATGAAGATGAGCCACCAGGAGATGAAGGAAGAGTTCAAGCAGCAGGAAGGCAACCAGGAGGTCAAGGGCCGCATCAAGCAGAAGATGCGCGAGATGACCAAGAAGCGCATGCTGGCCGCCATCCCCACGGCCGACCTGGTGGTCATGAACCCGACCCACTACGCCGTGGCGCTGAAGTACGAAGAGGGCAGCATGGGCGCCCCCCGCGTGGTGGCCAAGGGCACCGACTTGCTGGCGCTGAAGATCCGCGACCTCGCCGTCGAGCACCGCGTGCCCGTGCTGGAGGCGCCGCCCCTGGCGCGTGCCCTCTACGCCCACACCGAGCTGGACATGGAAGTGCCCGTGGCGCTGTACAGCGCCGTGGCCCAGGTGCTGGCCTATGTGTACCAGCTCAAGCAGGCCCTCATCGGCCAGGGCGCCATGCCGGGCAACCTGCCCGACCTGGAGGTGCCCAACGAGCTCGACCCGCACCACCCGGCGTCGAAGGCCGCCAAGGCGGCCCGGGCAGGCGTTGCTGGCTGATTCCGCCGGTTGATGTGACATCCGTCACGGGCGGTCGCGAGCCGTCGCCAGGGCGGGGCAGGGGTGAGGCTTTCACCCCGCGAAAGCCCCCCGGAATAGCAGCAAAGCACCCCTGCTTATCTCGCTAAAGCTTGGGCCCCCCGCGGAAAACAATCCTTGCAACCCTTTGTAAGGATGTGCCCTCATGCACCCGCTGCTGCAAAAGCTCCAGGCCCTCACCGGCAACGACCCCAAGCGCTTCCAGATGATGGCCGCGCCCATCGTCGTGGTGTGCGTGCTGGCCCTGATGGTGCTGCCCCTGCCGCCCTTCGTGCTGGACCTGTTCTTCACCTTCAACATCGCGATGTCGCTGATGGTGATGATGGTGGCGGCCACCATGCTGCGTCCGCTGGACTTCGCGGCCTTCCCCTCGGTGCTGCTGCTGACCACGCTGTTGCGCCTGTCGCTGAACGTGGCCTCCACCCGGGTGGTGCTGCTCGAAGGCCACACCGGCGCGGGCGCCGCGGGCAAGGTGATCGAGTCCTTCGGCCACTTCCTGATCGGCGGCAACTTCGCCGTCGGTCTGATCGTTTTCGCCATCCTGGTGGTCATCAACTTCATCGTGATCACCAAGGGCTCGGAGCGCATCGCCGAAGTCGCCGCGCGTTTCGCCCTGGACGCCATGCCCGGCAAACAGATGGCGATCGACGCCGACCTGGGCGCCGGCCTGATCGACGAGAAGGAAGCCAAGAAGCGCCGCCGCGAAGTGGGCGAAGAGGCCGAATTCCACGGCTCCATGGACGGTGCCTCGAAGTTCGTGCGCGGTGACGCGGTCGCCGGCATCCTGATCCTGTTCATCAACATCATCGGGGGCTTCGTCATCGGCGTGGTGCAGCACAGCCTGTCGCCCTCCGAGGCCGCCAGTTCCTACATCCTGCTGGCCGTGGGCGATGCCCTGGTCGCGCAGATCCCGGCGCTGCTGATCTCGGTGGCGTCCGCGATGGTGGTGTCGCGCGTCGGCAAGGAGCAGGACATCGGCGGCCAGATCATTGGCCAGATGTTCGAGAACGCCAAGGTGCTGGGCGTGGCCGCCGGCATCATCGGCATGCTGGGTGTGATCCCGGGCATGCCCTCCATCGTCTTCCTGCCCGTGGCCGGTGGCCTGGGCTGGCTGGCCTGGAAGACCCACCTCAAGCAGGAGGCGGCCAAGAACGCCCCGCCGCCGTCCGAGGCGCCCGCCCAGGCCGCGCCCAATCCGAATGGCGAAGCCAGCTGGGAAGACCTGCAGCCGGTGGACACCCTCGGCCTGGAAGTGGGCTACCGCCTGATCCAGCTGGTGGACAAGGACCGCGGTGGCGACCTGCTGACCCGCATCAAGGGTGTGCGCCGCAAGTTCGCCCAAGAGGTCGGCTTCCTGCCGCCTTCTGTCCACATCAAGGACAACCTGGAGCTCAAGCCCAGCTTTTACCGCATCACCCTGCGCGGTGCCGTGGTGGGCGAGGGCGAGGTCTTCCCCAACATGCTGATGGCCATCAACCCCGGCCACGTCACCAACCCGATCGCCGGCACCCAGGCCGTGGACCCCGCTTTCGGCCTGCCCGCCGTGTGGGTCGAAGAGCGCCAGCGCGATGCCGCGCAAATGGCCGGCTACACCGTCGTTGATCCCTCGACCGTGGTGGCCACCCATCTTTCACACTTGATGCAACTCCACGCCGCCAAGCTTCTGGGCCGCGTCGAGACCCAGCAACTGGTCGAGCATGTGACCAAGCTGGCCCCGAAACTGATCGAAGACGTGGTACCCAAGATGGTCGGCATCGCAACCCTGCAGAAAGTGCTCCAGCTCCTCCTGGAGGAAGGCGTGCACATCCGCGACATGCGCTCCATCATCGAAACCATCGCCGAGCAGGCCGCCATGGCGCCCAACCTGGTCAACGACCCGTCGGAGCTGTCGCGCCGCATCCGTGTGGGCCTGGCCCCGGCCATCGTCCAGCAGATCTACGGCCCGGTCAAAGAGCTGGACGTCATCGCCATCGAGCCCGACCTGGAGCGCCTGCTGACGCAAGCCCTGACCTCGGCCAACGGCCCGATGCTGGACCCCGGCGTGGCCGACCACCTCACCCGCCAGGCCGCCGAAGCCGTGCAGCGCCAGGAGAACATGGGCCAGCCGGCCTGCCTGCTGGTGCCCGACCTGATCCGCCCCTCGGTGGCCCGACTGCTCAAGCGCGCCGCACCCCGTCTCAAGGTGCTGGGACACAGCGAGATCCCTGAGACCCATTCGATTCGCATCGGTACCCTGATCGGAGGCCACGCATGAACGTCAAACGCTTCATTGGACGCAACAGCCGCGAGGCCATGCAAAAGGTCAAGGCTGCGCTGGGTGACGAGGCCATCGTGCTGTCCACCAAACCCGCCGCCGAAGGTGGCATCGAGATCCTGGCGATGGGTGCCGAAGGCATGGCCGCGGTCGAGTCGATGTCCTCCTCTTCGGGTGGCCGCAGCCCTGCGCGGGACCACCGCGAACCCCGTGACGCTCGCGAAGAGCGCGCCGAGCCCCAGGACGAGGCCCCCGCGGCTTCGGCCAGCGGCCGCAGCGTGTCGCAGGCGGTGTCGGAGTCTGTTTCGCAGATCGCCCACAACGTGCAGGAAGACGTCAAGCAGCTGGCCATGAGCACGCTGTCCTTCCAGGACTATGTGCGCGAACGCATGCTCAAGCGCCGCCAGGCCGCCATCCAGCGCACCGAACCCGCGCTGGCCGCCACGCCCGAAGCCCAGCTGACCCAGCGTTTTGCCGAGCCCGCCAACCCCGCGGCCAAGCCGGCCAAGGCCGCACCGCGCCCCAGCACCACCGCCGTGGACCTGGCCGCCGAGCCCCTGCTGACGCAGGTGGTGGAAGAGCCGCAACACGCAGCTCGCCAGCAGCCCCGCGCTGCCCAGTCTCAAGCACATGCCCATGCCGACCTGACCATGGACCAGGTCGTGGCCCGCCGCGCCGCGCCGGCCGCCATGCCGGCCGCCGCCCTGCGCCCCCAGGCCGCCAAGCCTGCCGCCGCGAAAACCGCCCAGCCTGCCGTGGCCAACCCCCAGGCCGACCGCGCCACCCTGGAGGCCCTCAAGGCCGCCCAGGAAGCCAACGCCGTCATGTTGGGCGAGCTGCGTGCCATGCGCGCCATGGTGACCGAGCGCTTCGAGACCATGGCCTTCCTCGACAAGCTGGGCCGCACCCCGGCGCAAGCCACCCTGGCCCAGCGCCTGCTGGACGGCGGCTTCTCCACCGTGCTGATCCGCAAGCTGCTGGACGCCATGCCCGCCGAAGTCACCAACGGCCAGGCCGACGAACTCGCCTGGGCCACCCAGGTGCTGCAGCGCAACCTGAACACCGCCGACACCGAGCGTGCCGTCGAAGACCAGGGCGGCATCTTCGCCCTGATCGGTGCCACCGGCGTGGGCAAGACCACCACCACCGCCAAGCTGGCCGCCACCTTCGCCGCCAAGCACGGCGCCAACAACCTGGGCCTCATCACCCTGGACGCCTACCGCGTCGGCGCCCACGAACAGCTGCGCGCCTACGGCCGCATCCTGGGCGTGCCGGTGCACATGGCCCACGACCGCGCCGCGCTGGAAGACCTGCTGGAGCTGCTGTCGGGCAAGAAACTCATCCTCATCGACACCGCCGGCATGGCCCAGCGCGACAGCCGCACCAAGGAGCTGCTGGACATGCTCTCGCACCCCAGCATCAAGAAGCTGCTGGTCATCAACGCCTCGGCCCAGGGCGACGCCATCGAAGACGTCATGCACGCCTACCAGGCCCAGCAGTGCGCTGGGGTGGTCCTGTCCAAGCTGGACGAGGCCGTGAAGCTCGGTCCGGCCCTGGATGCGTTAATTCGTCACAAGCTCAAGGTTCTGGGTGTGGCCAACGGCCAACGCGTGCCGGAAGATTGGCATCGTCTGTCGTCTCAAGCCCTGGTGCACCGTGCCATGCGTGCCAGCCTGAACCCTGCTTACCGCCTGGACCCCAACGAAGTCAGCCTCATCCTGGCCACGCCGTCCATGCCCGTCGCCCCTGACATGCTGACCGCCGCCCGTGGCGCCTGAGCCGAGCACACCCCATGGCCAGCACCGCCCACACCCCCAAGCCCCACGCCATGCACCCGGTTGACCAGGCCCAGGGCCTGCGCCAGATGTTCGCCACCCGCGTGCTGCGCTTCATCCCGGTCGTCGCCAACCCGCGCGCCGCGTCGGCCGGCGGCCTGGTGCTGGAGCGCCTGTGCGCGGCTTATGGCGCCTGTGGCCTGCACACCCTGGTGGTCGATGCCTCCGAGCAGGCCCGCCCGCCTGGTGAACTCGCCGAATTCGACCTCGCCGAAGGCGTGGAGCGCCTGTCGTCACAGGTCAGCTACATGGCCGCGCGCGGCCTGCCGCTGACTTTCGCCGATGCGCGCGGTTCCTGCGAAAGCCTGCTCGACGCCCTGGCCGATGCCTCGCCGCAAAGCGATGTGGTGCTGGTGCACGCTCCGGCCAGCGAGCTGGTGCGCATCTTTGCCCGCCGCGGCCGCCACGCCAACTTGCGTCCGCTGGTCTTCACCAATGACATGGCCGAAGGCCTGACCGATGCTTATGCGGCGGTCAAGGTCCTCAGCCAGCGCGGCGGCTGGATGGCCTATGACCTCGTGATGTGTGCCCCGCGCCGCAGCACGCAGGCCGACGAGGTGATCGCCCGCCTGGCGCGCTGCGCCGATGACTTCCTGGGGGTGGCCCAGCGCACGGCCTTGCGGCTGGACCCGTTCGAGCCCGCTTCGCTCGACCCCGACGCCCGGTTCATGGACATGGCCGCAGGCCTGTTGCGCAGCGCCTTGCCCCACACCCTGGGCGACAACGCCTTCGACCACCTGGTCTCGCCGGGCGCCGCCCTGCCAGCCCGCCAGTCAGCCGTCCTCAATTGATGCCCACGGAGCCCCGCATGTCCAGCACGTACACCGCCCAAGGACGCCTCGACATCAACAGCCTGCTGAAGCAATACAGCCCGCTGGTCCGACGCCTGGCGCACCAGATGATCGCCAAGCTGCCGGCCAACGTGGAGATCGACGACCTCATCCAGGTCGGCATGATCGGCCTGACCGATGCGCTCAGCCGCTTCGACGCAGGGCAGGGCGTGCAGTTCGAGACCTTCGCCACCCAGCGCATCCGCGGCGCCATGCTCGACGAACTGCGCGGCGCCGACTGGCTCAGCCGCGGCACGCGCAAGCAGCAGCGTGACATCGAACGCGCCGTGCACAGCCTGGAGCAAAAGCTCGGCCGCGTCCCGCAGGAAAGCGAAATTGCCAATGAGATGGGCATGGCGCTGGGCGACTACCAGGAGATGCTCGGCAAGGTGCGCGGCACCCAGCTCATCTACCTGGAAGACATGAGCGGCGAAGACGGCGACAACGACTACCTCGACCGCCACGTCACCGCCGAGGGCGAAGACCCGCTGAGCCTGCTCGAAGACCACCGCATGCGCAGCGCGCTGGTGGAGGCCATCAAAAACCTGCCGGAGCGCGAGCAGTACGTCATGAGCATGTACTACGAGCAGGACATGAACCTCAAGGAGATCGCAGCGGTCCTGGGGGTCACGGAATCGCGCGTGTGTCAGCTTCACAGCCAGTCCATCGCCCGGCTGCGAGTCAAGCTCAGAGAGTGGTGAGCTGAGATCCAGCGCACCCTCGGGCGATGGCCTTCCCCACCTAGGAAGCCCATGTTGGCCTTGTTCAAGAAGCGCGATGCCGTCCCGATGGCATCGCAGATCGGTGCCTCCACGCACACGGAAGCCGCGTCCTCCGATGCCGGCGTGCATGCGCTCGCCCGGACCTTGCAGCGCGACACCAGCGGCTTGGGGCTGGAAGCGGCGCAGCTGCGCGGCACCCTGGAAGACTCTGCCGCCGTGGCCGAGCGCCAGGCAGGCACCCTGAGCGAGCTGGTCCACCAGGCCCAGCAGATCGGCCAGGCGCAGCAGCACATCCACAGCGAAACCCAGCTCAGCCAGCAAGCCCTGCAGCGCGCCCGCGACAGCGTCGAGCACGTCGGCAGCGAGGTCACGGGCGTGGTCAGCACCTTGCACCAGGTGTCCGAGGCCGCGCGCCAGATCACCCAGGTCGCCCTGCAGACGCGGCTGGTGGCTTTCAACGCCTCGGTCGAGGCCAAGCGCGCCGGTGAGGCCGGACGGGGCTTTGGCGTGGTGGCCGATGCGGTCAAGGACCTGTCCACCCAGGTGGAGTCCATCTCCAAGGCCATCATGGGCACGGTGGCCACCCTGGACCAGCGCATCCAGTCGTTGGCGGCCGACCTGAGCACCGCCTCCGAGGCGCCCGATGGCTCTGGGATGGGCCAGGTGGGGGGCAAGGCCGGCAAGGGCCAGAAGGACAGCGGCCGCCGGGTGCACCAGGCCCTGTTGGGCGTGGAAGCGGCCGTGCAGCGCATCGTCAGCGCGGCCGAATCCAGCGCGCAGCTCTCCAGCGGCATCAACCAGCAGGTCAGCCGCATGGCGCAAGAGGTGCAGCAGACCCGCGACGTGCTGGGCACGGCCACGCGCCGCAGCGAAGCGGTGCTGGGGGTGTCCGAGCGCCTGATGGAGCTGATCGCCACCTGCGGCGTCGAAACCTCCGACACGCCCTACATCCAGATGGCCCAGCAGGTGGCCGGCCAGATCGCCCACGCGCTCGGCGAGGCCCTGGCGCAAGGTCGCATCTCGCAGGCGCAGCTGTTCGACGAGCACTACCAGGCCATCTCCGGCAGCCAGCCGCCCCAGCACACCACGGCCTTCAACGCCCTGAGCGATGCGCTGTTCCCCCATTTCCAGGAGACGGCGCTCAAGGCGCTGCCCCAGGTGGTGTTCTGCATCGCGGCCGACCGCAATGGCTACATCTCCACCCACAACCGCGCGTATTGCCACCCGCAGCGCCCGGGGGACGTGGTCTGGAACACCGCCCACAGCCGCTGGCGGCGCATCTTCAACGACCGCACCGGCCTGGCCTCGGCGCGCAACACGCGGCCCTTCCTGCTGCAAACCTACCGCCGCGACATGGGCGGTGGCAACTTCGTGCTGCTGAAGGAGGCGTCTGCCCCCATCGAGGTGGCAGGGCGGCATTGGGGCGGCCTGCGCCTGGCGTATCGGTTTTGATGTAGCTCAAATTCCGTGCACGACAAGCCGATGAACGTCGAACAGCTTTAAAGCGGGGCGGCCGACATGCCGATATGAGGGACATGAACGCATCCCAACCCGCCACACCGTCACTGCACCACAACGACCTCGTCGTGCTGCTGGGCATTTTCGCGACCTTCCTGGGCACCCAAGCCTACGGTGTGGCCTTCGACAACGTCGGCATCGCGCTGATGCTGGGCGTGCCCCTGATGGGTGTGAGCGTGATGGCGGCCTTCATGGGCCGGGCCCAGCGCGCCCTCAGCCGCACGGCCTTGCCTTTCCTGGGCATGGCCATGGTCGGCCTGATGATCCATGTGTCCCGCGGTCACAACGAAGCCCACTTCGCCGTGTTCGCCTTCCTGGCTTGCCTGGTGGTTTACCGCCGCGCCATGCCCATCCTGGTGGGCGCCACCACCATCGCGATCCACCACCTGAGCTTCAACCAGTTCCAGGCCTGGGGCTGGGGCCCGATGTGCTTTGGCGAGGCCAGCTTCCTGCGCGTGGTCGAGCATGCCCTGTTCGTCGTGGCGGAAAGCGGCGTGCTGCTCTTCCTGGCCGCCCGCGCCCAGGCCGAGTTCCGTGCGGCCGAAGAGATCGTCGAGATCGCCGAGCACCTGGTGTCCGACGACGGCGTGGTGGACTTGAACCTGCCGACGGCCCGCTCCAACGCCCATGCCTCTCAGAAGCTGCGCGAGGCCCTGGGCCGCATCGCCAGCACCATCGAGCAGGTGCGTCAGGCCACCGAGGCCATCCGCGGCGCGTCCAACGACATCGCCGCCGGCAACCTGGCCCTGAGCTCGCGCACCGAGCAGGCCGCCGCCAGCATCCAGGAGACCGCCGCCTCGGTCGATCAGATCGCCGCGACCATCCGCAACAGCACCGAGCACGCCCACCAGGCCAATGCCCTGGCTGGCCAGGCTTCGAACGTGGCGGTGGAGGGCGGCGAGGCCGTCGGCCGCGTGGTGGCGACCATGTCGGGCATCCAGCAATCCAGCCGCAAGATCACCGACATCATCGGCGTGATCGATGGCATCGCCTTCCAGACCAACATCCTGGCGCTGAACGCGGCGGTGGAAGCCGCCCGCGCCGGCGAGCAGGGCCGCGGTTTTGCGGTCGTGGCCTCCGAGGTGCGCAGCCTGGCGCAACGCAGCGCCGAGGCGGCCAAAGAGATCAAGCAGCTCATCACGAGCAGCGTCGAGCAGGTGGAGTCCGGCAGCACGCTGGTCGGCAACACGGGCGAGACCATCGGTCAGGTGGTCGAGCAGGTGCGCCGCGTGACCGAGCTGGTCGGCCAGATCACCACGTCCAGCTCAGAGCAGAACCTGGGCATCGGCCAGATCAACACCACCATCGGCATGCTGGACCAGGCCACGCAGCAAAACGCCGCGCTGGTGGAGGAAACCGCTGCCGCTGCCGACAGCCTCAAGCACCAGGCCGACCGCCTGGCCGAGGCCATGAGCCTGTTCCGCCAGCACGGTCGCTTCGCCCACGCCTGAGAGGGCTGGCGGGCTGAGCTGGTTCAGCCAATGCGCCCCAGCAGGAGGTACTCCATGAGCACCTTTTGCACGTGCATGCGGTTTTCCGCCTCGTCCCACACGACGGACTGCGGGCCGTCGATGACGTCGGCCTCGACCTCCTCGCCGCGGTGGGCGGGCAGGCAGTGCATGAAGAGCGCGTCGGGCTTGGCCACGGCCATCATGTCGGCGTCCACGCACCAGTCGGCAAAGGCCTTCTTGCGGGCCTCGTTCTCGGCCTCGTAGCCCATGGACGTCCACACGTCGGTGGTCACCAGGTCGGCGCCACGGCAGGCGTCCATCGGGTCTGTGAAGACCTTGTAGCAGTCGCTGCTGGAGATGCCCGCCACGGTCGGGTCGATCTCGTAACCGCTGGGCGTGCTCACGTGCACCGTGAAGCCCAGCAGTTCTGCGGCCTGCAGCCAGGTGTTGGCCATGTTGTTGCCATCGCCCACCCAGGCCACCACCTTGCCCTGGATCGAGCCGCGGTGCTCGATGAAGGTGAAGATGTCGGCCAGGATCTGACAGGGGTGGAACTCGTTCGTCAGGCCGTTGATGACGGGCACGCGCGAGTTGGCCGCGAACTTCACGATCTTGGCTTGCTCGTAGGTGCGGATCATCACGATGTCCACCATGCGCGAGATCACCTTGGCGCTGTCCTCGATCGGCTCGCTGCGGCCCAGCTGGCTGCCATCGGTGGTCAGGTGCACCACCGAGCCGCCCATCTGGTACATGCCGGCCTCGAAGCTCACGCGGGTGCGCGTGGAGGCCTTCTCGAAGATCATGGCCAGCGTGCGGTCGGCCAGGGGCGTGTACTTCTCGTAGTTCTTGAAGCGCTGCTTGACGAGGGCGGCGCGCTGGAACAGGTACTCGTACTCCGGCGCGCGCAGGTCCTTGAACTGCAGGTAATGCTTGATCAGGCTGTTTCCGGGCTTCATGGCGTGGGCTTCGCAGGCGGGGGTCAGGCAGGCTGGGGTTCGGACAGGAACTGGCGCACGATGGGGGCGAGGATGCCCACCAGCTCGTCGGCCTGTGCCGTGGTGAAGATCAACGGCGGCAGCAGGCGCACGACCTTGTCGGCCGTCACGCTCAGCAGCAAGCCGGCGTCGAGCGCGCGGTTGAGGATGACACCGCAGGGGCGGTCCAGCTCGATGCCGATCATCAGGCCCTGGCCGCGGATCTCGACCACGCCAGGCAGTTTGTCGAACTCGCGGTGCAGCGCGGCCATCAGGTGCTCGCCCACGTGGGCGGCGTTGGCCATCAGCTGGTCGGCGTCCATGATCTTGAGCGTTTCCACGCCGGCGCGCATGGCCAGCGGGTTGCCGCCAAAGGTCGTGCCGTGGTTGCCTGGTTTCAGCACGTGCGCCGCCTTGGGGCCACACACCACCGCGCCGATGGGCACGCCCGAACCCAGGCCCTTGGCCAGGGGCATGACGTCGGGCAGGATGCCGGCCCACTGGTGGGCGAACCACTTGCCGGTGCGGCCGATGCCGCATTGCACCTCGTCGAGCATCAGCAGCCAGCCTTGCTTGTCGCACAGGGCGCGCACGGCTTGCAGGTAGTCGCTGCGGGCCGGGTTGATGCCGCCTTCGCCCTGGATGACTTCCAGGAACACGGCCGTCACATTGGGATTCGTGCGGGCGACTTCTTCCAGCGCCGCGATGTCGTTGAGCGGCACGCGCACAAAGCCTTCCACCAGCGGCTCGAAGCCGGCGTGGACCTTGGGGTTGCCCGTGGCCGACAGCGTGGCGATCGAGCGGCCATGGAAGGCCTTCTCGTAGACCACCACCTCGGCGCGGGCGATGCCCTTGTCGTGGCCGTACTTGCGCGCGATCTTCAGCGCCGCCTCGTTGGCTTCAAGCCCTGAGTTGCAGAAGAACACGTTGGTCAGGCCCGAGCGCTCGACCAGCATCTTCGCGAGCTCTTCCTGCAGCGGCACCTGGTAGTAGTTGCAGCAGTGGATCATCTCGCTGACCTGCTTTTGCAGGGCCGGCACGAGCTTGGGGTGGTTGTGCCCCAGCGTGTTGACCGCGATGCCCGAGAGGCCGTCCAGGTAACGTCGGCCCGTGGTGTCCCAGACTTCGGCGCCCTGGCCATGCGACAAGGCGATGGGCAGGCGTCCATAGGTGGGCATGACGTGGGGCATGACGTCGGCGGCGGCGGCGGGGGCGTTCATGGGCGAATCTCTCTCTGAAATGAAAACGGCGCAGCCCTCACTGCGCCTGCGACCATTCTATGCAAAACACCCGTGCAGGCAGGTGTTTGCCCGTGGGGTGCGCCCTTGACACAGCAAATTCACGGGCCATGGGCGCCCCGACGTTGCGATCGGCGCGTCTGTCCGCGACAATAGCGGCCTGTCTCCCAAGGACCGACCGCCTGGCTACCCGCCGGGAGCCTTCCTTGTTCTCCGCAGCAGCCAGACACAATCTGGCGTTGCGACTGTCGATTTACCCATTGCACAGCCCGTCGGAAGCGCCACCGTGTCGACGTCCTCGCCCACAGACCGATCCCATCCCCCCCGCGAAGTTTTCATCCAGGGACTGACCTCCTCCGGTCGGACCTTCCGCCCCAGCGACTGGGCTGAGCGCCTGGCCGGCGCCATGTCCTGCTTCCGCCCTGGCGGCGTGGCCTCGGGGCCCATGGCCCACATCGGCTACTCGCCGTACTGCGTGCCCACCAGCATCGACAACGTCAAGTGCGTGGTGGTCAACGAGGCCCTGCGTGACATCGAACCCATGGCCTGGGACTTCGTCATGAACTTCGCCCGCGACAACGACCTGCAGGTGGTGGACGCGTGCCTGCTGCCCGATGTGCCCAATCCGGTGAAGCGCTGAGGGGCTGGCGCTGACGAACAGGTGCCGATGGCCTGGCGCCAGGCCTTGGACACTGCCATCTCACCGGCCGATCCCCTGCGCGCGGACATGAAAAAGGCCCTCCGAAGAGGGCCTTGTTTCGTTTGGCGCCGTGTCGGGCGCCAAAGGCGGTCAGCGATCAGGCGGCAACGGCCATGGCCTTGATCTTGGCCGACAGGCGGCTCTTGTGGCGAGCGGCCTTGTTCTTGTGGAAGATGCCCTTGTCGGCGATCGAGTCGATCACGGATTGAGCGGTCTTGAAAGCGTCGGCAGCGCGCGACTTGTCGCCAGCTTGCACGGCCTTCAGCACGCCCTTGACGGCGGTGCGGAACTTCGAGCGCATGGCCGAGTTGGCGGCGTTCAGCTTGACGTCCTGGCGGACGCGCTTGCGGCCGGAGGCAATGCGGACGGTCTTCTTGACTTTGGATGCAGATGCCATGGTGAGCAACCTTTTGAAGCCTGTGTGAGGCTTGTTCGCCCCTGCGGATGCCTGGTTGCACCGACCCACCGGCGCACACCAATTCGCACCCCACAAGGGTGAAAGATGGAAAGCCGGCGAGCATAACGGGTTTTCAGTCGCTTGTCCAGCGAGGCGGGCGGCCTGTCATGGGGCGCTTCCTATAATGCGCCGATGAGCCTGTTGAAATCTGCGTCCATCGTCTCCCTGATGACCCTGGCGTCCCGCATCACGGGGCTGGTCCGCGAACTGTTGATCGCGGCGGCCTTCGGGGCCAGTGCCACGACCGACGCCTTCAACGTCGCTTTCCGCATCCCCAACCTGCTGCGCCGCCTGTTCGCCGAGGGCGCCTTCTCGCAGGCCTTCGTGCCCATCCTGGCCGAGAGCCGCAGCCGCCAGGGCGACGAGGCCACGCATGACCTGGTCAACGCCGTCGGCACGGTGCTGCTGGGCGCCTTGACGGTGGTGTGCGTGCTGGGTGTGCTGGGCGCGCCGGTGGTGGTCTGGCTGATGGCCTCGGGCTTGAAAGAGAGCGGGGGTTTCGATGCGGCCGTGGTCATGACGCGCTGGATGTTCCCCTACATCGGCTTCATGTCCCTCGTCGCGCTGAGCGCGGGCATCTTGAACACCTGGGGGCGTTTCGCGGTGCCCGCGATCACGCCGGTGTTGCTCAACCTGTCGATGATCGCGGCCGCGGCCATCGGTGCGCCCCTGCTGCGCGACCACGGCATCGAGCCGGTGTACGCCCTGGCCATCGGCGTGATGCTGGGCGGTGTGCTGCAGCTGGGTGTGCAGGTGCCGGCGCTCTTGCGCATCGGCATGGTGCCGCGCATCGGGCTGTCGCTGTCGGCGTGGCGGCGTGCCTGGGCGCACCCCGGCGTCAAGCGCGTGCTGCGGCAGATGGCGCCGGCGGTGCTCGGGGTGTCGGTGGCGCAGGTCTCGCTGCTGGTGAACACGCAGATCGCGTCTCACCTGGGCGCGGGGGCCGTGTCCTGGCTGACCTATGCCGACCGCCTGATGGAGTTCCCCACGGCCATGCTGGGCGTGGCCCTCGGCGTGGTGCTGCTGCCGCAGTTGTCGCGCGCGCAGGCCAGTGGCGACGTGCAGCAGTTCTCTGACCTGCTCGACTGGGGCTTGCGCCTGGTGCTGCTGCTGGCCCTGCCCAGCGCCGTGGCCTTGCTGGTGTTTGCCAAGCCCTTGGTGGCCGTGCTGTACCACTACGGCCGCTTCAGCCCCCACGATGTGCAGCAAACGGTGCTGGCGCTGTCGTGCTACGGCGTCGGCCTGATGGGCCTGGTGGGCGTGAAGGTGCTGGCGCCGGGCTTTTACGCCACGCAGGACATCCGCACGCCGGTGCGCATCGGCATCATTGTGCTGCTCATCACACAGGCCATGAACGCCGTCTTCGTGCCCTGGCTGGGGCACGCGGGGCTGGCCCTGTCCATCGGCCTGGGCTCGATGGTGAACTCCGCCTGGCTGCTGGTGGGCTTGCGCCGTGCCGGGCGCTACACGCCGTCGCCGGGGTGGTGGTTGTTCGGCGTGCGCGTGGTTGGCGCCACGGCCTTGCTTGGCGTGGGCCTGTGGCTGGCCAGCACCCAGCTCGATTGGGTGGGCATGCGGGCTCAGCCGCTGTGGCGCATCGGCGCGATGGCCGGTTGTTTGGTGGCTGCGGGCGTGGTGTACTTCGGCGCGCTGATGGCGTCGGGGCTGAACCTGCGCCAAGCCATCAGGCGCTGACCCCACACCGAGGCCTGCAGCCCTGCCTGGCCAGGCTCAGAGTTCGCGCACCAGGTTGATGGCCTCTTCGACCCGGTCCACCGTGTGGATGGTCAGGCCCTCGATGGGCTTCTTGGGCGCATTGGCCTTGGGCACCACGGCCACGGTGAAGCCCAGCTTGGCAGCTTCCTTCAGGCGTTCCTGGCCGCGCGGGGCAGGGCGCACCTCGCCGGCCAGGCCCACTTCACCAAACGCGATGAAACCCTTGGGCAAGGGCCGTGCGCGCAAGCTGCTCTGGATGGCCAGCAGCACGGCCAGGTCGGCCGCGGGCTCGCTGATGCGCACGCCGCCCACCGCGTTGACGAACACGTCCTGATCGAAGCAGGCCATGCCCGCGTGGCGGTGCAGCACGGCCAGCAGCATGGCCAGGCGGTCGCGCTCCAGGCCGACGCTCAGGCGGCGCGGGCTGGGGCCACCCGAATCGACCAAGGCCTGGATCTCCACCAGCAGCGGCCGCGTGCCTTCCAATGTCACCAGCACGCAGGACCCCGGCACCGGCTCGCTGTGCGTTGACAGGAAGATGGCGCTCGGGTTGCTCACGCCCTTGAGGCCCTTGTCCGTCATGGCGAAGACGCCAATTTCGTTGACGGCGCCAAAGCGGTTCTTGATGGCGCGCACCAGGCGGAAGCTGCTGTGCGTGTCGCCCTCGAAGTACAGCACCGTGTCCACGATGTGCTCCAGCACGCGCGGGCCGGCCAATGCGCCTTCCTTGGTCACGTGGCCCACCAGCACGACGGTGCAGCCGCTGGCCTTGGCCGTGCGCGTCAGGTGGGCGGCGCACTCGCGCACTTGCGCCACCGAGCCTGGCGCCGAGCTGAGCTGGTCCGAGAACAGCGTCTGGATGGAGTCGATCACGCAGAAGGCGGGTTGCTCGGCCTCCAGCGTGGCGAGGATGTTTTCCAGCTGGATTTCCGCCTGCACGCGCACCTGCGATCCGTCCAGTCCCAGGCGGTGCGCCCGCATGGCCACCTGGGCACCGCTCTCTTCGCCGGTCACGTACAGCACCTTCATCTGCCGCGACAGCGCATCGAGCGCCTGCAGCAGCAAGGTCGATTTGCCGATGCCCGGGTCGCCACCGATCAGCACCACGCCGCCGGCCACGATGCCGCCACCCAGCACGCGGTCCAGCTCGTCTATGCCGGTGGGCGTGCGGGCCACGTCGGCCGCTTCGATGTCGGCCAGGGTGGTCACCGGCTGGGCCGCGTTCAGGCCACGGGCCAAGGCCTGCATGCGGTTCTTGCCTGGGCCCACGGGCTCGGCCCGCGTTTCTTCGAGCGTGTTCCAGGCATTGCAGCTCGGGCACTTGCCCAGCCACTTGGGGCTGGTGCCGCCGCATTCCTGGCAGGTGTAGATGGTTTTGTCTTTGGCCATGGGGCTGCCTGGGCGCTCAGTTCGCGGCGGCCTGGCCCGACTGGATGGCGCGGAAGCGCTGGTCCAGTTCCTGGCGCAGCTGGCGGCGCAGCTTGGCCGCGGCAAAGCGGCGGTGCTCGTCGGGGGTGTTGGGGGTCAGGGGCGTCACGGCCTGGGGCTTGGCGTTGTCGTCCACGGCCACCATGGTGAAGAAGCAGCTGTTGGCGTGGCGCACCACCTGCGTGCGGATGTTCTCGGCCACCACCTTGATGCCGATCTCCATCGACGAGGTGCCTGTGTAGTTCACCGACGCCAGGAAGGTGACCAGCTCGCCCACGTGGATGGGTTGGCGGAAGGTGACCTGGTCCACCGACAGGGTCACGACGTAGCAGCCGGCATAGCGGCTGGCGCAGGCGTAGGCCACCTGGTCGAGCAGCTTGAGGATGGTGCCGCCGTGCACATTGCCGGAAAAATTGGCCATGTCCGGCGTCATGAGCACGGTCATGTGCAGCTGGTGGCGTTGGTGGTCGAGTTCCATGGGGAGCGGTGTCGGGTGAAAAGGTCAGGGGGCAGATGCAGGTGCCGTGCCATGCGTTGCGCTGTGTGCCGGGCCGGGCAAGCCGTGGTCGCCGCCCACGGTCAGCACCGGCACGCGTGGTGACAGCGCGCACATCAGCTCATAGCCGATGGTGCCGGCGTGCAGGGCGACCTCGTCGATCGACAGCAGGCTGCCGTGCGGACCTTGCCCCCACAGTGTGACCTCGGTGCCGATCTGGGCTTGCGGCAATGCGCTCAGGTCCACCGTGACCATGTCCATGGACACCCGCCCGACGATGCGCGTGCGCTGGCCATCGACCAGCACCGGCGTGCCTGTGGGTGCGTGGCGCGGGTAGCCGTCGGCATAACCGCAGGCCACCACGCCGATGCGCATGGCCTGCTCGGCCGTGAAGCGGCTGCCGTAGCCCACCGTGTCACCCGTTTGCAGGTGCTGGACGCCGATCAGCTTGGAGCGCAGGGTCATGGCCGGCCGCAGCTGCCAGTGCGTGGCGTCGTGCTCGGGGTGGTCGGGCGAGGCGCCGTACAGCATCACGCCGGGGCGCACCCAGTCGCCGCGCACTTTCGGGTCATGCGCATGGCGCAGCGTGGCCGCGCTGTTGCACAGGCTGCGCTCGCCGCTGAGGTCGGACGTGTGGGTCAGGAAGATGTCGGCCTGCTGTGCGATGCCCTTGTCGCTGTCGGCGTCCGAGAAGTGCGTGATGAAAGACACCTCGTCCACCTGGGGCAGGGCGCTCAGGCGCAGCCAGGCGTTGCGGAAGGCCTGGGGCGTGAAGCCCAGGCGGTTCATGCCGGTGTTCATTTTCAGGAACACGCGGTGGGGCCATTCTGTTTTGTGTTGGGCGAGCCAGTCGATCTGCTGCTCGCAGTGCACCACATGCCACAGGCCCAGGCGCGAGCAGGACTCCAGGTCGCGCGCATCGAACACGCCTTCCAGCAGCAGGATGGGGCCGCGCCAGTCCAGTTCACGCAGCTTGCGCGCCTCGGCGATGTCCAGCAGGGCGAAGCCATCGGCGGCACGCAGGCCTTCGAAGGCGCGCACCAAGCCGTGGCCATAGGCATTGGCCTTGACCACCGCCCAGACCTGGGCGTCCGGGGCGCAGGCACGGGCGCGTGCCAGGTTGTGTTGCAGGGCGTTGAGGTGGACCAGGGCTTCAAGCGGGCGGGGCATGACCGCATTTTGCCACCCGGGTGCGAGACGCCCCCTGATCGTGCATGGGGCAGGGCTGCCGGCGGGATGCGCGCCACGCGCCACTTGGGTGGCGTGCTATAACCTGCGATCCCCAGCCTCGATGACCTACACCGCTCGCGCATGAAAAAAGGTTTTTTCACGATCATGGCGGCGCAGTTCTGCAGCTCGCTGGCAGACAACGCGCTGTTCGTGGCGGCGGTCGAGTTGCTCAAGTCCGATGGCGCGCCCGAGTGGCAGCGCGCGGCCCTGGTGCCGATGTTCGCGCTGTTCTACGTGGTGCTGGCGCCTTTTGTGGGCGCCTTCGCCGATGCCTTGCCCAAAGGCAAGGTCATGTTCCTCTCCAACAGCATCAAGGTGCTGGGTTGCCTGCTGATGCTGTTCGGCCTGCACCCCCTGCTGGCCTATGCCGTGGTGGGCTTGGGCGCGGCAGCCTACTCGCCGGCCAAGTACGGCATCCTCACCGAGTTGCTGCCGCCGTCCCAATTGGTCAAGGCCAATGGCTGGATCGAAGGCCTGACCATCACCTCCATCATTTTCGGTGTGGTGCTGGGTGGCCAGCTGATGGGACACGCCATCTCGCCAATGCTGCTGGGCTTGGATTTGCCAGGTTTTGACACCGGCATCGATTCGCCCCCCGAGGCGGCCATCGCCATGCTGGTGTCGCTGTACGTGCTGGCCGCAGGGTTCAACCTGCGCATCCCCCGCACCGACACGCCGCTGCAGGCCTTCGTGGGCCACCCGGTGCTGCTGCTCAAAGATTTCATGTCGTGCAACTCGCGGCTGTGGCGCGACAAGCTGGGCCAAATCTCGTTGACCACCACCACCCTGTTCTGGGGCGTGTCGGGCAATCTGCGCTACATCGTGCTGGCCTGGGCGGCCGTGGCCCTGGGTTACGACACCACCAAGGCCTCGGCGCTGGTCGGTGTGGTGGCCATTGGCACGGCGGTGGGCGCTGTGGTGGCCTCGGCCAAGATGCGACTGGACCAGGCCACCAGCGTCATCCCCCTGGGGGTGGCGATGGGCGTGCTGGTGTTGGGCATGAACGTGCTGGACGACATCGTCGTGGCCGTGCCCTTCCTGATCTTGCTGGGCGGCCTGGGTGGCTTCCTGGTGGTGCCCATGAACGCGCTGTTGCAGCACCGGGGTCACAACCTGATGGGCGCAGGGCGTTCCATCGCCGTGCAGAACTTCAACGAGCAGGCTTGCATCCTGCTGCTGGGCTTTGGCTACAGCTGGTTGACGGGCAGCGGTCTGACCGCCTACGGGGCCATCACGGCCTTTGGCTGCTTCGTGGCCGTGAGCATGTGCATGATCGGGCTGTGGCACCGCCGCAATGTGCGCGTGCACAGCGCCGAAGTCGGGCGGCTGCTGGCCATCGCCCGCAGCGACGGCCACAACCATTGAACACAATTGGCTGACACAGATTTACAAAAGGCTGTCAGCCGGGTGTGATGCCCAGCCGTTGTGTGCATACAGGAGAACTGACATGCACACACCCCTCGCACGAACCACTTCCCGACTGGCTGGCCTGGCCACGCTGGCGGCACTGACGGCGTCTCTGCTGGCGGCGCCAGGCGCGGCCCAGGCAGGTCAGGGCGTGTTCTGGGCGGTCAATGTGGACGCCCCCATCCAGGGCGCAGGCCGTGTCGGCACGACTTTCTCCAACACGCCGCGGGGTCTGTATGGGCCCGCGCAGGTGGTGATCGCCCCGCCGGTGGTGTACGCGCCCCAGCCCGTTTATGCGCCGCAGCCGGTCTACGTCCAGCGCGAGCCCGACCACCGCCGCTGCCCGCCGCGCTGGGGCTGGCGCCACCGCCACCACGACGAAGGCCGCTACGGCTGGCGCGACGACCGCCGAGATGCCTACCGCAATGGTTACGGCGATGGCCGCCGAGACAGCCGTTGGGAGGGCCGCCGCGACGACCGCTATGCCTGGGGACGCGACGACTGAGCCACCGATGGCAGGGCACGTTTCAGCGGCGGCGGCTGGTGCTGCCGCCCAGGATGGAGCCCAGCACGCCGCGGATGATCTCGCGGCCCACGGTCGAGCCGATCGTGCGTGCCGCCGACTTGGCCACCGTCTCCAGGATGGAGTCCTTGCGGCCATTGCTTTTCAGCAGGTCGCCGGCCATGTCGCCCAACCAGCCTCCGGCGCCCGCCGTGGCGGCACCCGCAGCGGCATCGCCTGCACCGCCGCGCAGCGCATCGGCGGCTTCCTCGCGCATGGAGCGCGCACCGCCCGCAGCCGGCGGGGCCGATGTCGGTGAGGCCGCGGCACGGCCCTTGAGCTTCTCGTAGGCCGATTCGCGGTCCACCGTCTGCTCGTACACGCCCGACACCAGCGAGTCTTTCAGCAGCTGCTGGCGCTGCTCGGCCGTGATCGGCCCGATCTGGCTGCCTGGCGGCAGGATGAAGACGCGCTCGGTGATGGCCGGGCGGCCCTTCTCATCCAGCATGCTGACCAGGGCCTCGCCCACGCCCAGCTCGGTGATGACCGTGGCGATGTCCAGGCCAGGGTTGGCGCGCATCGTTTCTGCCGCGGCCTTGACGGCCTTCTGGTCGCGCGGGGTGAAGGCGCGCAGGGCGTGCTGCACGCGGTTGCCCAGCTGGCCCAGCACGGTGTCGGGCACGTCCAGCGGGTTCTGCGTCACGAAATAGACGCCCACGCCCTTGGAGCGCACCAGGCGCACGACCAGCTCGATGCGCTCGACCAGCGCGGAGGGCGCGTCTTTGAACAGCAGGTGGGCCTCGTCGAAGAAGAACACCAGCTTGGGCTTGTCCAGGTCGCCCACCTCGGGCAGGGTCTCGAACAGCTCCGACAGCATCCACAGCAGGAAGGTGGCGTACAGGCGCGGCGCATTCATCAGCTTGTCGGCCGCCAGGATGTTGACGACGCCCTTGCCGCCCACCGTCTGCATGAAGTCGCCGATGTTGAGCATGGGCTCGCCGAAGAAGCGGTCGCCGCCTTGCTCATCGACCTGCAGCAAGCCACGCTGGATGGCGCCGATGCTGGCCGGGCTGATGTTGCCGTACTCGGTGGTGAACTGGCTGGCGTTGTCGCCCACGTGCTGCAGCATGGCGCGCAGGTCTTTGAGGTCGAGCAGCAGCAGGCCGTTGTCATCGGCGACCTTGAAGACCAGCTGCAAGACGCCCTGTTGCGTGTCGTTCAAATCGAGCATGCGGCCCAGCAGCAGCGGGCCCATGTCGGAGATGGTGGCGCGCACCGGGTGGCCCTGCTGGCCAAAGACGTCCCACAGCGTGGTCGGGCAGGCCGCGGCGGTGGGGGTGTCCAGCCCACGTTCTTGGAGGATGCCGGCGAGCTTGTCGCTGACCTTGCCCGTTTGCGAGATGCCGGTCAGGTCGCCCTTGACGTCGGCCATGAAGACGGGCACGCCGATGGCGCTGAAGCTTTCGGCCAGCTTTTGCAGGCTGATGGTTTTGCCTGTGCCGGTGGCGCCGGTGATGAGGCCGTGGCGGTTGGCCAGTGCGGGCAGCAGGTGGCAGGCGGTCTCGCCGTGGGCAGCAAGGAGGATGGGGTCGGTCATGGGGTCTCCTGGGCGCTGAAATCGGTGTTGGGCCAGCGGCGCTGACCAGGGTTCGGGGCTGGGTATGGCGAGGGCCACCCGGCGCGAAGGTAAAATCGAAGTATCTCCCAGGTTTTTCCTGGGGCCGCGCGCGCGCCGGTGAGCCACCAGCGTGCGCGTCGGCATGGACCCATCGCCACATTCCGCCCCCTATTTTCTTTCCGGAGCACGCACCATGGCCGGCCATTCCAAATGGGCCAACATCCAGCATCGCAAGGGTCGTCAAGACGAAAAGCGAGGCAAGATCTGGACCCGTCTCACCCGTGAAATCATCGTGGCCGCCCGTGCTGGCGGGGCCGATGTCAACATGAACCCGCGCCTGCGCCTGGCCATCGAGAAGGCCAAGGCCGCGAACATGCCGGCCGACAACATCAAGCGCAACATGGACAAGGCCACGGGCAACCTGGATGGCGTCACTTACGAGGAAATCCGCTACGAAGGCTACGGCATCGGCGGCGCTGCCATCATGGTGGACACCATGACCGACAACCGCGTGCGCACCGTGGCCGAAGTGCGCCACGCCTTCAGCAAGTACGGCGGCAACATGGGCACGGACGGCTCGGTGTCCTTCCAGTTCAAGCACGTGGGCCAGCTCCTGTTCGCCCCGGGTGCCAGCGAAGACAAGGTCATGGAAGTGGCCTTGGAAGCGGGCGCGGAAGACGTGCTGACCCACGACGATGGCTCCATCGAGGTGCTGTGCGCCCCGCCCGATTTCGAGGCCGTGCAAAAGGCGCTGCAAGCCGCGGGCCTGCAGTCCGAACTGGCCGAAGTCACCATGCGCGCAGACACCCCCATTGAATTGAGCGGTGACGATGCCGTCCGCATGCAGAAGCTGCTGGACGTGCTGGAAGACCTGGACGACGTCCAGGAAGTCTTCCACAACGCCGAACTGAACTGATAGAACCCTCCCCATGAACATCCTCGTCATCGGCTCCGGCGGCCGCGAACACGCCCTGGCCTGGAAGCTGGCCCAATCGCCCAAGGCCCAGAAGGTCTATGTGGCGCCGGGCAACGGCGGCACGGCACGCGATGCGCGCCTGGTCAACGTGCCCATCACCGACGTGAAGGCGCTGGCCGACTTTGCCGAGGCCAACAAGATCGTCCTGACCGTGGTGGGCCCCGAGGCGCCGCTGGCGTCGGGTGTCGTCGATGAGTTCCGCGCCCGCGGCCTGCGCATCTTCGGCCCGACGCAGAAGGCCGCGCAGCTGGAAAGCTCCAAGGCCTTCGCCAAGGACTTCATGAAGCGCCATGGCATCCCCACGGCCTTTTACGAAACCTTCACCGACGCCGCCGCGGCCCACGCCTATGTGGACCAGCACGGCGCGCCCATCGTCATCAAGGCAGACGGCCTGGCGGCGGGCAAGGGCGTGGTCGTGGCCATGAGCCTGGCAGAGGCGCACGAAGCCATCGACTTCATGTTGCTGGACAACAAGTTGGGCGTGCAGCACAACGAAGGTGGCGCGCGCGTGGTCATCGAAGAGTTCCTGGCCGGCGAGGAAGCCAGTTTCATCGTGCTGGCCGACGGCAAGAACGTGGCCGTGATGGCCACCAGCCAGGACCACAAACGCCTGCTGGACGCCGACGAAGGCCCCAACACGGGCGGCATGGGCGCCTACTCGCCCGCGCCGGTGGTGACGCCCAACGTCTATGCCAAGGCCATGCAGGAAATCATCCAGCCGACGCTGGACGGCATGGCCAAGGACGGCATCCCCTTCACCGGCTTCCTGTACGCCGGCCTGATGATCGACGCCAACGGTTCGCCGAAGACGCTGGAATTCAACTGCCGCATGGGCGATCCCGAGACGCAGCCCATCATGATGCGCCTCAAGAGCGATGCCATCGACCTGTTCATGCACGCCACCGACGGCACCCTGGACCAGGTCGAGCTGCAATGGGATCGCCGCTTCGCGCTCGGCGTGGTCGTGGCCGCGGGCGGCTACCCGCTGAACCCCGAGAAGGGCCAGGCCATCACCGGCTTGCCCGCCGAAGCCGACGACGCCATGGTCTTCCACGCCGGCACCACGCTGGGCGAGGATGGCGTGCTGCGCACCAGCGGTGGTCGCGTGCTGTGCGTGACTGCGTTGGGCGATTCGGCCAAGCTGGCCCAGCAGCGTGCCTACGAGTACCTGCGCGGCATCCAGTTCGACGGCATGCAGTTCCGCTCCGACATCGGCTGGCGCGCCATCAAGGCCCGCTGAACCCTTGCCCGCTGACCTCACGCGCAGGACATCCCCCATGAGCCAGGCCCACACCGACGCCGTCCGCAGCCACCTGCTGGACCTGCAGGACCGCATCATCTCGGCCTTCGAAGCCGAAGATGGCACACCCTTCGTGCGCGATGCCTGGGTGCGTGGCGCCCACGAGCGCCTGCAGGGTGACGGCTGTTCGCGCCTGGTCGAAGAAGGGAACGTGCTGGAGCGCGGCGGCTGCAATTTTTCGCATGTGAAGGGCCCGAGCCTGCCGCCCTCGGCCACGCAGCACCGGCCCGAGCTGGCGGGTTGCCCCTTCGAGGCCATGGGCGTGTCCCTGGTGTTCCACCCGCGCAGCCCGCACGTGCCCACGGTGCACATGAACGTGCGCATGCTGGCGGCTCACCGGCCCGATGGCACGGTGGTGGCTTGGTATGGCGGCGGCATGGACCTCACGCCCTACTACGGCCACGAAGAAGACGCCCGCCACTTTCACCAAGTCTGCAAGGACGCGCTGGCGCCCTTCGGGCCCGAACTGCACCCGCGCTACAAGAAGTGGTGCGACGAGTACTTCTTCCTCAAGCACCGCAACGAGGCGCGCGGTGTGGGCGGCATCTTCTTCGACGATGTCTCCGAGCTGGGCGAGCAGGGCGGTTTCGACCTGATCCGCTCGGTGGGCGATGCCTTCACCCAGGCCTACCTGCCCATCCTGCAGCGCCGCCGCGACACGCCTTACACCCAGGCCGAACGCGATTTCCAGGCCTACCGCCGGGGCCGCTACGTGGAATTCAACCTGGTGTGGGACCGCGGCACGCTGTTCGGCTTGCAGTCGGGCGGGCGCACGGAAAGCATCCTGATGTCGATGCCGCCGGTGGTGAACTGGCGCTACGACTGGCACCCTGAGCCCGGCACGCCCGAGGCGCGCCTCTACACCGACTTCCTGCCCCCGCGGGATTGGGTCTGAGCGGTTTGCCTTCTTCGCCCACGTTGTCCACGCGCTCGCAGACCGAGGCTGATGCTGCGCAGGTGCTGCGCATCGGCTTGATGGGCGGCAGCTTCGACCCGGTGCACAGCGCCCATGTGGCCCTGGCCGCGTCGGCCCTGGCGCACCTGCAGCTCGACGAGGTCCGCTGGATCCCCGTGGGCCAGGCCTGGCAGAAGGCGCGCCGCCTGGCGCCTGCGGCCGACCGCGTCGCCATGGTGCAGGCCGCCATCGCCCACGAACCCCGCTTTGTGCTCGACCTCACCGAAGTCCTGCGCGATGGCCCTTCGTTCACGCTCGACACGGTGCGCGCACTGCAAGCCGTCCGTCCCGAGGTGCGCGAGTGGGTGCTCATCATCGGCCTGGACCAGTACCTCAACCTGCCCAC
Source organism: Aquabacterium sp. (assembly GCA_023266355.1). Taxonomy (GTDB): domain Bacteria; phylum Pseudomonadota; class Gammaproteobacteria; order Burkholderiales; family Burkholderiaceae_C; genus Aquabacterium. The sequence goes on along the minus strand of JAHFQM010000009.1, from coordinate 80,893 downwards.
CTGGCAGGGCTGGCAGGAGCTGTTGCAGCGCGTGACGCTGGCCGTGGCGACCCGCGAACCCTTCGAGCCCGTGCCGCCCGAAGCCTTGCGATCACACCCGCACCGCATGGTGCATTTGCCGATGGCGCCGCAAGCGGTGTCGTCCACCGAGGTCCGCGAACGCCTGGCCCTCGGTGAAAGCCCTGAATCTCTGGCGCCCGAGCTGATCTCGGTCAGCGTGGCGCGCTATATTGCCAACCATCAACTCTACGCCTCTGGCGCCCCCCTCTGAATGGACATCCGCAAACTGCAACGCGTCATCGTCGATGGCCTGGAAGACGTCAAGGCGCAAGACATCGTCGTCTTCAACACCGAGCACCTCTCGCCCCTGTTCGAGCGCGTGATCATCGCCACGGGTTCGTCCAACCGCCAGACCAAAGCGCTGGCGTCCAGCGTGCGCGTCGCGGTCAAGGCGGCAGGCCTGCAGGTCATGCGCACGGAGGGCGAAGAGAACGGCGAATGGATCATCGTGGACTGCGCCGCTGTCGTCGTGCACATCATGCAGCCGGCCATCCGCCAGTACTACCAGCTCGAAGAGATCTGGGGTGACAAGCCGGTGGCGATCAAGCTCAAGGCCCAGCGCACCGGCCTGGTCAAGGCGTCCGAGCCCGAAGAGGAAGACGAGCCCGTCAAGCCGAAGAAGGCCGCCGGCAAGACCACCGCAGCCCGCAAGGCCGCCGTGACCAAGCCCGAGGCGAAGCAGGCCGAGGGCAAGAAAGTGGCTGCCAAGAAGGTCGCCGCCAAGAAGGCCGCGCCTGCCAAAACTTCCGCCAAGGCACCTGCCCGCAAGTCCGCCGCTGTGAAGGAGGTCGAAGCCAAGGCACCGGCCCGCAAGATCGTGACCCGCAAGGTGGCCAGCAAGACCGTGGCACCGGCCGCGAAGAAGGCTGCCACCAAGAAGGTCGCGGTCAAGAAGGTGGCTGCGAAGAAGGCCGCCACCCCGAAGGCTGTGCAGCGCATCGTCGTGAACGCGCCGGACGCCAAGAAGGCATCGGTCCGCAAGGCCGCCGGGCAGAAGGTGGCAGCCAAGAAGGCCGTGGCCCGCCCTGCCGTCAAGAAGGTGGCCGCCAAGAAAGTGGCTGCCAAGAAGGCGCCAGCCCGCAAGGCCGCGCGCTGAAGCGCTGGGCCATTGTCTGATCGCTGAGCCTCGCCTGCGTCCATGAAGTGCACCGTGCTGACCATCGGCCAGCGCCTGCCCGACTGGGCGCAGGAGGCTTGCGACGACTACCTCAAGCGGTTTCCGCCCGACTGGAAGGTCGAGGTCAAGGCCGTGAAGGCCGAGCCGCGCGAAGGCAAGCCGGTGCCCGCGATCATGCAGGCCGAAGCCGCTCGCATGGAGGCGGCCTTGCCCAAGGGCACGCGCCGCGTCATCCTCGATGAGCGGGGTTCGCGCCTGACCAGCGTGCAGCTGGCCGAACGCACCGAAGCCTGGGAGCGCGATGGCCGCGATGTTGCGCTCGTCATCGGCGGTGCTGACGGCATCGACCCGGCCTTCAAACAGACGGCCGACGAGGCCATCCGTCTGTCCGACATGACCTTGCCCCACGCCATGGCCCGGGTGATGCTGCTGGAGCAGCTCTACCGCGCCTGGTCCTTGCGGCACAACCACCCTTACCACCGCGCCTGAGCCGTGAGCGCCGTGATGGCGCCGGCACCGGGCCGCATTGCCGCGAACGCCCATGCCCGAACACGACCAGCCCGCATCCGCCAGCAACCTGGACAAAGACCTGTCCCAGGCGCACGCCCGGGGCGAGGCGCCCTGGCTCTACCTGGCCTCGCAAAGCCCGCGCCGCCGACAACTGCTCGACCAGCTCGGGGTGCGCCATGCGCTTTTGCTGGCCGATGCCGACGAGGACGCCGAATCGCTCGAAGCCGAGCGCGCCGGTGAGTCGCCCGAAGACTACGTCCAGCGCGTGACCCAGGCCAAGTGGCGTGCCGCCATCGAGCGCCTGCAAGCCCGCGCTTTCCGCGACCCCGAGGCCTGGCCCATGGGTCCCATCCTGTGCGCCGACACCACCGTGGCCCTGGGCGACACCATCCTGGCCAAGCCCTCTGACGAGGCCGATGCCGAGCGCATGTTGCGCGCGCTGTCGGGCCAGACCCACCGCGTGCTCACGGCGGTGTGCGTGCACGGCCAGCTGCGCCTGAGCACCTCGCACGTGCAGTGGCGCGTGCTGGACGAGGCCGAAATCACCCGCTACGTGGCCAGCCGCGAGCCTTTCGGCAAGGCCGGTGCTTACGCCATCCAGGGCCGCTCCGGCGCCTGGACGCGCCACATCGACGGCAGCTACAGCGCCATCATGGGCCTGCCCTTGTTCGAAACGGCCGAGCTGCTCAAGCCTTTGGGCTGGGCCTTCTGATGGCCAGCGTTCAAGCCGTGGGGCCGATGCGCGCCGTGTTGGTGGCCGGCGCCAGCGGCCTGGTCGGGCGCGAGCTGTTGCGGCTGTGCCTGGCCGACCCCGAGGTGCAAACGGTGAAAGCGCTGCTGCGGCGCGATGTGACCCTGGATGCGCTGCTGGGCGCTGCCCGCCCAGGTGAGGCGCCGCTCACCGACGCGCAGCGCCGCAAGTTCCAGCCTTGCATCATCGATTTCGATCGCCTGGACCGACACACCGAGCATTTCGCCGTGGACGCCGTCTTCTGCGCCTTGGGCTCCACCATCCGCCAGGCCGGTTCGCAAGCGGCCTTCCGCAAGGTGGATTTCGATGCGCCGCTGCAGATCGCGCAGCTGGCCCATGCGCAAGGCGCCAGCCGCTTCCTGTTGGTGAGCGCCTTGGGGGCTTCGGCACGTTCCCGCGTGTTCTACAACCGCGTCAAGGGTGAGCTCGAAGAAGCCATCCAGGCCATCGGCTTTGCCCAGTTCGCCGTGGCCCGGCCTTCGCTGCTGCAGGGCGATCGGCCCGAGTTCCGCCTTGGCGAGCACCTGGGCCTGTGGCTGTCGCGCGTGTTCGCGGGGCTCATCCCCGAGAGCCACCGCCCCGTGCATGTGCGCCAGGTGGCGCAGGGTCTGCTGCACGCCGCGCGTGAGGCCGGGCCCACGACGGACGCAGGCGAGGCGCCGCCACGTCGGGTGCTGCCCAATGCCTGGTTGCGGCGCATGCGGTAAATTGCAGCGCATATGCCCCATTCACAAGACATCCTCATCAACTGGACGCCCCAGGAAACCCGCGTGGCCATCATCGAGAGTGGCTCCGTGCAAGAGCTGCACGTCGAGCGCACCCTGGAGCGCGGCCTCGTGGGCAACATCTACGCCGGCAAGGTCGTGCGCGTGCTGCCCGGCATGCAATCGGCCTTCATCGACATCGGCCTGGAGCGTGCGGCTTTCCTGCACGTGGCCGACCTGCACCGCGAAGACGGCAGCGCCCGACCGCACACCCGCAGCACCGAGGTGCAGGTGCCCATCGAGAAGCGCGTGCACGAGGGTCAGACGCTGATGGTGCAGGTCATCAAGGACCCGATCGGCACCAAGGGCGCGCGCCTGTCCACCCAGGTCAGCGTGGCCGGCCGCCTGCTGGTGTTCCTGCCGCAAGACGATCACCTGGGCATCTCCCAGAAGATCGGTTCGCCCGAGCTGCGCGAGCAACTGCGCGAACGCATGCTGCGCCTCCTCGGTGAGGCCGACGCGCGCGAAGGCCGGCCGCGCTCCGGCGGCTTCATCCTGCGCACCAATGCCGAAGACGCCACCGACGATGAGCTCGCCGTGGACATCGCCTACCTGCGCAAGACCTGGGGCACGGTGCGCGAGCATGGCCTGAAGGCGCCGCCCGGCACGCTGCTCTACCAGGAGCTCAACCTCGCCCAGCGCGTGCTGCGCGACCTCGTCAACGAGCAGGTGCAGAGCATCCGCATCGACTCGCTCATCCAGTTCGATGCGCTCAAGGCCTTTGGCGCCGAGTTCACGCCCACCGGCGTGGACAAGCTGCAGCACTACAAGGGCGAGCGCCCGATCTTCGACCTCTACAACATCGACACCGAGGTCGAGCGCGCGCTGGCCCGCCGCGTGGACCTCAAGTCCGGCGGCTACCTCATCGTCGACCAGACCGAGGCGCTGACCACCGTGGACGTCAACACCGGCGGCTACGTCGGCGCGCGCAACTTCGACGACACCATCTTCAAGACCAACCTGGAAGCGGCGCAAGCCATCGCGCGGCAACTGCGCCTGCGCAACCTCGGCGGCATCATCATCATCGACTTCATCGACATGCTGCGCGAGGACCACCGCGACAACGTGCTCTCGGAGTTGCGCAAGCAGATGGCCCGTGACCGCACCAAGGGCTCGGTCAGTGGCTTCTCGCCGCTGGGCCTGGTCGAGATGACGCGCAAGCGCACGCGTGAGTCGCTGGCGCACATGCTGTGCGAGCCTTGCCCGACCTGCGAAGGCCGCGGCCAGGTCAAGACCGCGCGCACCGTTTGCTACAACATCCTGCGCGAGATCCTGCGCGAGGCGCGGCAGTTCAATCCGAAGGAGTTCCGCATCGTGGCCAGCGCCGCGGTGGTGGAGATGCTGCTCGACGAGGAGAGCGCCCACCTGGCCGGCCTGAGCGACTTCATCGGCAAGCCCGTGTCCTTGCAGACCGAGCCGTCGATGTCCCCGGAGCAGTACGACATCGTGCTGCTGTGAGCCCGGCGCGGCGTTTACACAGATTGACATCTGCCACGCGGGGACACGCCAGCCCGCGGCGTTATCCTTGCCAACGACACGGCACAATCGGGGTTCACGCTCATGAGCCCCGTCCTTGACCACAGACTCCAGCCTATGTCGTTTTCTGATTCCCGCCGATCGGCCTGCCGCGGGCTGCTGACCGGCCTGGCCCTGACGGCCGGTGGCGCCGCGCTGCCGCTGTCGTCGGCCCTGGCGCAGTTCCGCGTCGAAATTTCGGGCGTCGGTGCCACGCAGATCCCCGTGGCCATCGGCCGCTTCCGCGACGAGTCGCGCTCGCCCGCGGCGCTGTCGGCCATCGTCCAGGCCGACCTGGAGCGCAGCGGCCTGTTCAAGGTGCTCGACGCCAGCGCCGACCGCCTCGACGAGACCAGCCGCCCCGCGCTGACCGACTGGCGCAGCAAGGGCGCCGATGCGCTGCTGGCCGGCTCCGTCACGCCCCTGGCCGATGGCCGCTTCGACGTGCGCTACCACCTCTGGGACGTGCTCAAGGGCAAGGACCAGGGCGGCCTCAGCCTCGTCGTGCCGGCGGCCGACCTGCGCCAGGCCGCGCACCGCATCGCCGATGACATCTACGAAAAGCTCACCGGTGACCGCGGCGCTTTCGCCACCCGCATCGCCTACGTCAGCAAGTCCGGCGGCAAGCACCACCTGCTCGTGGCCGATTCGGACGGCGAGGGCGCGCAAAGCCCGCTGACCAGCCCCCAGCCCATCATCTCGCCGGCCTGGGCGCCGGACGGCCGCCAGCTGGCCTACGTCTCTTTCGAGACGGGCAAGCCCGTGGTCGTGGTGCAGGACGTGTCCTCGGGCCGCCGCCGCGTGGTGGCCGGCTTCAAGGGCAGCAACAGCGCGCCTGCCTGGTCGCCCGATGGCCGCCAGCTGGCCGTCACGCTCAGCCGCGAAGGCGGCTCGCAGCTCTACCTCATGGGCGCCGACGGCGATGGCGTCAAGCGCCTCACGCAGAGCGGCGCCATCGACACCGAGGCCGCCTGGTCGCCCGATGGCGCCAGCATCTATTTCGTCAGCGACCGTGGCGGCGGACCGCAGATCTACCGCATCGCGGCCGGTGGCGGCACGCCCCAGCGCGTCACCTTCAGCGGCGCCTACAACATCAGCCCGGCCTTGAGCCCGGACGGCAAGTGGATGGCCTATGTCTCGCAGGTGTCGGGCGGCTACCGCGTGCACCTGATGGACCTGGCCTCGGGCGCCGTCAAGGCCCTGACCGACACCCGCGACGACGAAAGCCCGAGCTTCGCGCCCAACAGCCGCCAGGTCATCTACGCCACCCGCACACAAGGCCGCGAGGTGCTCATGACCTCCACGCTGGACGGCCGCATCAAGGCGCGCCTGGCCACCAACGTGGCCGATGTGCGCGAGCCCGTCTGGGGCCCCTACCTGCAGCCTCGCCGCTGAACCCTTGCCTCGGCCGCACCACGCTTCTCTCTGATACCTCTGCCTTCCCTCAACAGGAGCCACACCATGCAACACCAATTGACCCGTTCCACACCCCGTTTCGCCTTGATGGGCGCCATCGCTGCCGCGGCCCTGCTGTCGGCTTGCGGCTCCAGCGTCAAGCTCGATGAGAACGCCGGCAAGCCCGCGCCCATTTCGGACGCGTCCACCAAGTCCAGCCAGGCCGACGCCAATGCCAACGCCTCGTCCAACGTCAACCAGGTCGTGCTGACGCCCAAGAACGACGACGCCCTGGCCGGCGGCCTGACCCGTGTCATCTACTTCGACTTCGACAGCTTCGTGGTGAAGGACGAGTTCAGCGGCGCCATCGACGGCCACGCCAAGCGCCTGACGGCCAACAAGGGCAAGAAAGTCATCGTCGAAGGCCACACCGACGAGCGCGGCGGCCGCGAGTACAACCTCGCCCTGGGCCAGAAGCGCGCCGAGGCCGTGCAGAAGTCCCTGACCCTGCTGGGCGTGTCGGCCGACCAGGTCGAAGCCGTCAGCTTCGGCGAAGAGCGCCCGGCCGTGACCGGCGCCAGCGAAGAGGCCTGGGCCAAGAACCGCCGCGCCGAGATCAAGGACCGCTGATGCAAGCCCCCGCCATGGCACGCCGCCTCGGCCCCCGATGGTCTGCCGCCTGGTCTGGCTGGGCGGTGGTGATGGCCGCTGCCCTGAGCCCGATGGTGTGCCCGATGGCGGCGCACGCCGGCGTCTTCGATGACGACGAGGCCCGCCGCGCCATCCTGGACCTGCGCCAGCAGCGCGCCCAGGACAGCGAATCGGCGAACGCGCAGATCAAGGCCCTGAGCGCCCAGGTGGATGTGCTCAAGCGCAGCCTGCTGGAGATGAACAGCGCCATTGAGCAGCTGCGCAGCGAGCTGGCCGCCTCCCGCGGCGGCAGCGAGGTGCTGCAGCGCGATGTGGCCGAGCTGCAGCGCAAGCAGAAGGACGTGCAGACCTCTTTCGACGAGCGCGTGCGCAAGCTGGAGCCCCAGGCCATCACCCTGGACGGCAAGACCTTCCAGGCCGATGCCGAAGAAAAGCGTGACTTCGACGAGGCCCTGGCCCGCTTGCGTGCGGCCGACTTCGGTGCAGGTTCCGCCGCCCTCAACGGCTTCCTCAAGCGCTACCCCAACACGGGCTACCGCGAGTCGGCGCAATACTGGCTGGGCAATGCCTACTACGGCCTGCGCGACTACAAGGACGCCATCGTTGCCTTCAAGGCCTTGGTGGACAGCGCGCCCCAGCACGCCCGTACGCCGGAAGCCTTGCTGTCGATCGCCAATTGCCAGGTGGAGTTGAAAGACAACGACGCGGCCCGCCGCTCCCTGGAGCAAATCGTCAAGCAGTACCCGCAGACCGAAGCGGCCCAGGCCGCACGCGACCGCCTGTTGACGATGTCGTCTGCGCCTGCGGGCAAATCGTCCCGCAAGGGCAAGTGAGCGTTGCGCTTGGCTGACATCGACCTGCTGGCCCAGGCCAGCCTGCCGGACCCTGAGCGCCGCTTCGGTGGCCTCAGGCGCTTGCACGGTGTGGCCGGGTACGCCCGCCTGCGCGCAGCCCGCATCGCGGTGGTGGGCGTGGGCGGCGTGGGGTCCTGGACGGCCGAAGCCCTGGCGCGCAATGGCGTGGCCCGGCTGGTGCTGATCGACCTGGACCACATCGCCGAGTCCAACATCAACCGCCAGGTGCACGCGCTGGAGACCACCCTGGGCCAGGCCAAGGTGCAGGCCCTGCGCGAACGCATCGCGCTCATCCACCCCGATGGCGACGTGCAGGCGGTCGAGGCCTTCATCGACGAGGCCAATGTGGCCGAACTGCTGCAGGCGGATGCCATCGACGGCGTCATCGACTGCTGTGACCAGGTGCGTGCCAAGGCGGCCATCGCGGCCTGGGGCGCGCAGCATGGCGTGCCCGTGGTCAGTGTGGGGGCAGCAGGTGGCAAGTGCCGCCCGCAAGACGTGGAGGTGGCCGACCTGGCCGAGGTCACCCATGACCCGCTGCTGGCCAGCCTGCGTCAGCGCCTGCGCCAACGCCATGGCGGTGCGCGCAAAGGCCCGATGGGCTTGAGCTGTGTGTTTTCGCGCGAGGCGGTGCGCCCGCCGCAAGACCGTTGCGACTTGCCCGAGACGGGCGATGCGCTCGCAACGGATGGTTCCTTGAACTGCGCGGGTTATGGCTCCAGCGTGATGGTCACAGCGACCTTCGGCATGGTGGCCGCGGCCGAGATGGTGGGCCGACTGCTGCGTTGAGGCCACACCTCACCGCATGGGCGTGTCACGCGCTGGTCATGTCGCCAGACTCAGGCTATAATCTTAGGCTTCGCTTGGGGTCGGTAGCTCAGTTGGTTAGAGCAGCGGACTTTTAATCCGTTGGTCGAGGGTTCGAGTCCCTCCCGACCCACCAAGATGCAGAACTTGGGAAAAGCGACGAGACGGTGACAACGCTCGAAAAATCTGGACAAAGCTGGGTTTTTCTGTGTAGAATCTATGTCTTCGCTGATTGCAGAAATGCAGTTGGCAACGCTGCTGAAGCGTCAAGCATCAGAGCGGGCTCTTAGCTCAGTTGGTAGAGCAGCGGACTCTTAATCCGTTGGTCGAGTGTTCGAGTCACTCAGGGCCCACCAAAATTTCAAAAGCCACCCAGACAGTTGTCAGGGTGGCTTTTTTGTTGGCGTCATCAAGCACGCGTTCAGACGTGGATGTTGACCAGCGTGCCCACAGCGCCTTCCGTGGCAAGTTTGGGCTGCTGGGGCAGGCTGTCGAGCAAGGGCTGCACGCTGGCAGCTTGGCTGCTGAGGGCCTTCTTGAGCACGGCCATCTGCACTTCGGTGGCGTTGCTGCTTTGCGCAGCCGCGGTTGCGGTGCGCACGGACGCGTCGTTGCCAATGTTCATGGTCTGACCTTCTGCTGGAGGGGGAAGCACACCTCGTCAGGTATCGGTGCTGCCTGCGCGAACTTGAGCGCTCACGGCGCGGGCATTTCCCGGGGGTGGGCGGATGGCAGCACGTTGCGACGGCGCCCCACTGTGCTGGGGCAGGTGCGACCCGTGTGTGCGTTTGGGTGCATCAGGCTGTGGGGCATGGGTGGTGTCGCGCGGACGTGATGCGGCCAAATGTGGCCGTGGTCGAGCAGCCTGCAAGAGCAGGTTCGCCGAGCCCACGAACGCGGCAGTGCTTTCCGTGTGGCCGAAGTTGGACCCCGATTGGATCAAGGCAAGCGGCCAATCGCCCCGAAACACGCATGAACAAGGGCATTTGCGGGCCCAGACCCCGTGCCAAGGGGCTTGTGACGCGGCACAATACATTGCCCGACATTTGCGGGTGCATCCAGAAACTCATTCATGAACAAGACTGATCTCATCCAGCGTTTGGCTGACCAGCATCAACTGTCCAAGGCCGAGGCTGGCCGCATTCTGGACACGCTGCTCGACACCGTGGTGACCGCCGTCAAGAAGGGTGACTCCGTCACCGTTCCCGGCTTCGGCACCTTCAAGCAACACGCCCGTGCTGCTCGCAACGGCGTGAACCCCAGCACCGGTGAGAAGATCAAGATCGCTGCCGCCAAGCTGCCGAAGTTCACCCCCGGCGCGACCTTCAAGGCCGCCGTGGACCCGAAGGCCGCCGCCCGCAAGGCTGGTGCCGCACCTGCCAAGAAGGCCGCTGCGGCCAAGAAGCCGGTGGCTGCCAAGAAGGCCAAGAAGGGTTGATCCCCTCAGATCGGGCGGCGCGAGCTGCCCCGAGCGCACCCAACGCGCGGCGACCTTTGCAGGCGCCGCGCGTTTCTGTTTGTGCTTGACCGTTGCTTGTTTGGCTGAGGCGCCGAACTCAAGCAGCGAGGCTGCTCTTCTGACGGCGGCGCGAGGCCATCTCGCGGCCCATGCCCTGCAAGTCCCATGCGGCAATGCGCGCCTTGGCTTCCGGGTAGGCCAGGGTTTCTTCCAGCGCCATGTGGTCCTGGTAGAGCGCCTGGAACACCGGCACGGCCAGGCGCAACTGTTCCAGGTTGAACCAGTTGTAGCCTGCGGCGATGGATTCGATCTGCGGCGCCAGCTCCAGCCAGTCTTCTTCGATCCAGCCGTGGTCCTGCTGCAAGCGCATCGCGGCCTCCATCAGGCTGGCGTCGCCGCTGCTGAGCATCGTGGGGAAGATGTGGCGCTCTTCGTCCAGGTGGTGCTCGCGCGCCGTGTTCATGAAGAACAGGAAGATGTCGCGGGCCCAGGCCTGTGCCTGGCCATCGACGCCTTGCGCTTCGATGTGATCGATCAGCTCGGTCAGCTTTTGCAGCGTGAGCACCACCTGCTGGTGGCAGGTGTCCAGCACATCGAAGGGTTGCAAGGGGTGGACTGGCGGGTTGAGTGTGGTGGTCATGGCGGGCTCCAGTGCAATCGATGGTTCAGCGCTTGGCTGCTGATCGATTCTGGACGCCCGCACCTGTGTGGCCTTGCGCCACATCAAGATCCCTCGGGGTCAACCCTCAGGGCGCCACGACGTAGGGGCGGTTGGACACGGGCCTGTTGCGCGGCTTCACCGCCACGTCGATCGCGATGGTGCCGAAGTCCGTGGTTTCCAGCACCAGATCGGCAATGTCAGGCAACTCCAGGCCGACCTTGAACAGCTTTTTGCCTTCGGTGGTCAGGAAAAGTTTGTCCAGGATTTGCTTGCCGGTGATGCTCAGTGGGAACTGGTATTTCAGGCCCAGGGGGGTTTGCTCGTGGAAGTCGAAGATGGGCGTCTTCTTCACGGCGGCTTGTCCCTGCTGGGTGGCATCCGCCAGGATCTTCTTGGCATTGAAGTCGATGCTGAAGTTGGCCAACGTGACGCGCGTGCGTTTGCCCGAGTCGTCGTCGAGGCGGTTGAATTCCAGCGCAGAGCCTGTGGATGCGCCGCCAGCGATTTTCAAGAATTGCAGCGAGATGCTGGTGACGGGCAGGTTGTAGGCCCCTGGCACGTTGGCCACGACCGTGGCATTGCCCAGCGGTTGGAGGGTGATGCCAACGATGTCGAAACTGTCCAGCGCGTCTTGCGAAAAAGCCTGCACGGCGTTGGCTTGCAGGGCATTGGTCGGGATGTTCAGCGCCAAGGCGGCTTGCGCTGCGATGGGGGTGGCCACGATGGCGGTGCCCAGTGCAAAAGCACGGATGGCGTGGTGTGCAAAGGTCCTTGTCATCTCGCGTCTCCAGGTGGTTGGGAGGGGCGCATCGCCTCGGTGGGCGACGTCTGATGACAGCGTAGGACGAGGCTTTGCTTAACCTGAAGGGGTTAACTCCGGCCCAAGCGGCGCGTGCGGTGCAAAACCAGGGAAAACCTGATCGCGAAGCGGGAAAGCCTGGAGAGGGTTAACGCGAGACGGCCCGTTTCAATGCAATTTTGTTGATGTGCATCGAGAAGATGATGGGAGTTGGTGGCTTTTTTGACGCTGTTTTTGGAATTTGACAGACGTTGACCTGGTTGTCGATCAGCGTTCCTTGTGTGACGCAAGGTGAATCGACGGCAGTGCGCGTCAGAGGAAGCGCTCCAGCAGCTTGCGCGAATGGCGGTCCAGGTCGGCCACTTGTGGCACACCGAACTGCATGCCTTGGCCCGAGGCGATGAGCAGGCGCCCCCCCCCCAGACGGCGTATGTCGTCTTCGGTCTTGAGCACGAAGGTGGTGGGGCCGCGGTCGGTGTCCACCGACCAGGTGCTGGGCGTGGCGAAGGTGGACACGTCGGTGATGCGCTGGATGGTGGGCGTGAACTCGCGCAGGGCCAGGTCCTCGTTGATCAGCGCGCGCTGCGCTGCCGGCAGGGCCTCCAGGCGGTCGATCCAGACCAGTTCGTGGCCGTCGTGGCTCACCAGGGACAGGCCGTCATCGGGCGCCGAGATGGGGAAGGCGCGCACGGGCACCATGCCTTCGTGGGCTGTGCCATCCGTCAGCGTGAGGGTCAGGCGGCCGTGCTGGTCGCGGTCGAGGGTGAAAGTCTGGGTGCTCATGGGGGTGCTCACGGGTGTCCCTCGGTGTCAGGCCTGGTTGACCTGGCTGTTGGGTTCTGCGGCGGCTTCGGCATCCAGCAGGGCGTCCTGCTCGGCTTTGCGGGCCTGGGCCATGTACAGGCGCCAGTACGCGCCTTGGCGGGCCATGAGCTCGTCGTGCGGGCCCACTTCCACCACCTGCCCTTTGTCCATGACCACGAGGCGGTCGGCCTTGCGCAAGGTGGACAGGCGGTGCGCGATGGCGATCGTCGTGCGCCCTTGCACCAGGTTGTCCAGCGCCTTCTGGATCTCCTTTTCCGTCTCGGTGTCCACGGCCGAAGTGGCCTCGTCCATGATCAGGATGCGCGGGTTGATGAGCAGGGCGCGCGCGATGCTGATGCGCTGGCGCTCGCCGCCCGACAGGCCCTGGCCGCGCTCGCCGACCAGCGAGTCGTAGCCATGCGGCAGGCGCAGGATGAAGTCGTGTGCGTGCGCAGCGCGGGCCGCGGCCACGACTTCTTCGCGCGTGGCGTCAGGCTTGCCGTAGGCGATGTTCTCGGCGATGGTGCCGAAGAACAGGAAGGGCTCTTGCAGCACCAGGCCGATGTGGCGGCGGAAGTCCGAGACGGCGATGCGGCGGATGTCCACGCCATCGACGCGGATGGCGCCATCGGTGACGTCATAGAAGCGGCAGATCAGGTTGACCAGCGTGCTCTTGCCCGAACCGGAGTGGCCGACCAGGCCGATCATCTCGCCGGGTTGGATGTCCAGGTTCAGGCCGCGGATGACCGAACGGCTGCCGTAGCGGAAGCCGATGCCATCCATCGTCAGGCGGCCCTGCAGCGTTGGCATGGGCACGGGGTTGACAGGTTCGGGCACGTTGGAGACGTGGTCGAGGATGTCGAAGATGCGCTTGGCGCCGGCCGCGGCTTTCTGCGTGACCGAGACGATGCGGCTCATGGAGTCCAGCCGGCCGTAGAAGCGCCCGATGTAGGCGATGAAGGCCGTCAGCACGCCGACGGTGATCTGGTGGTGCGCCACCAGCCAGATGCCGAAGGCCCACACGACCAGCAGGCCGATTTCGGTCAGCAGCGAGACGGTGGGCGAGAACAGCGACCAGGTCTTGTTGAGCTTGTCGTTGACCTGCAGGTTGTACTGGTTGGCCGCACGGAAGCGGCTGGTCTCGCGCTGCTCTTGCGCGAAGGCCTTGACCACGCGGATGCCGGGGATGGTGTCGGCCAACACGTTGGTGACCTCGCCCCAGACGCGGTCGATCTTCTCGAAGCCGGTGCGCAGGCGGTCGCGCACCAGGTGGATCAGCCAGGCGATGAAGGGCAGGGGGATGAGCGTGACCGCCGCCAGCCAGGGGTTGATGGACACGAGGATGGCCGCGGTCATGGCGATCATCAGCACGTCGTTGGCGAAGTCGAGCGCGTGCAGCGACAGGAAGACGTTGATGCGGTCGGTCTCGGAGCCCACCCGGTTCATCAGGTCGCCGGTGCGCTTGGAGCCGAAGTAGTCCAGCGACAGGCGCATCAGGTGCTCGAAGGTGGCGGTGCGCAGGTCGGCGCCGATGCGTTCGGACACCAGGGCCAGCAAATAGGTGCGGGCCCAACCCAGTGCCCAGGCGGCCAGGGCCGCGGCGAGCAGGCCGCCCAGCAGCATCATGGCGCGGACGTGGTCGATGTCTTTGCCGTTCTGGAAGGGGATGAGCACCTCGTCCATCAGCGGCATGGTGAGGTAGGGCGGCACCAGCGTGGCGGCGGTGGACGTCAGCGTCAGCAGGAAGCCCGCGAGCAGCTTGCCCTGGTAGGGCCTGGCGAAGCGCCACAGGCGCAGCAGCACCCAGGTGGACGGCGGCGCCTGCACATCGCGGTGGCAGACCGGGCACTCGTCGGCATCGGGTGGCAGCTGGGCCTTGCAGCTGGCGCAGCGGTGGCTGTCGTCTTCGACCAACGCGATGCCCGTGTCCAGGGTCTGCAGGCGGCGCTCGAACTGTTCGACCAGGCGCATGACCTGGGCGTGCACGGTCAGGGTGAAGCGCCAGGTGGCCAGGCGCCGTGTCGCATCGTGCAATTCCAGCGTGCCCACGCCCGCATGGTCGTGGTGGCGCAAGCTCAGGCCAGCGCTCAAGGGCCAGGCCTGCCAGTCGGTGCTTTGCGTGCCGTTGCCGGCGCTTGGTGCGACTTGGCTGTCAGATCGGCTCATCAGCCGTTGGTCGGTCAGCACCAGCGCCGAGGCGTGGAAACAAAGCCGAGCGTCCAGGTCAACCTCCAGGCGACTCAAAACGTTCTCACCAGGGGCCAAGGGCACATCGGCGTTGGCCTTGTGCGGATCGGCCTGAGGTCGGACGGCTGAGGCGGTGTCGGCAGGGGAATGAGGGTGCATGGCTGCATTTTCGCCCAAGCCTGACGTTGTGTCGGGCCGCATCCGGCGCAAAATGACGGGTTTGGCTTTCACCCCTGCGCCTGCCCGGCTTTCATGAGTAGGCCCCATGCGTGGGGCCAAGGGATCAGGACGCAACACCGGCTGGTGCTTATGAGCAAGAAGAACGATTTGAAATTGCTGCGCACACGCTACCTGCGTGGCCCCAACATCTGGACCTACCGTCCGGTGATGGAGGTCTGGCTGGACCTGGGTGAGCTGGAAGACTTGCCTTCCAACCTCCTGCCCGGCTTCAACCAGCGTTTGACGACCCTGCTGCCGGCCCTGGTCGAGCACCACTGCGGTGTCGGCGAGCGCGGCGGCTTCATCCAGCGCCTGGAAGAGGGCACCTGGGCGGGCCACATCCTCGAACACATCGTCATCGAACTGCTCAACCTGGCGGGCATGGCCACGGGCTTCGGTCAGACGCGCAGCACTTCGCAGCGGGGCATCTACCGCATGGTGTTCCGCGCCCGTGACGAGCAGGTCGGCCGCGTGGCCCTGCAGCAAGGCCATGCGCTGCTGATGGCCGCCATCAACGACGAGCCCTTCGACGTGAAGGCCGCCGCTGCCGCGGTGCACACCCAGATCGACGACTGCTACCTCGGCCCGTCAACGGCGGCCATCGTGGGCGCGGCCACCGACCGGGGCATCCCGCACATCCGCCTCAACGAGGGCAACCTCGTGCAGCTGGGCTATGGTGCCGCGCAGCGCCGCATCTGGACGGCCGAGACCGACAAGACCAGTGCGATCGCCGAAGGCATCGCCGGCAACAAGGACCTCACCAAAACCCTGCTGAAGGCCTGCGGCGTGCCCGTGCCCGAAGGCGAGGTGGTGGACAGCCCGGAAGCCGCCTGGGAAACCGCCCAGGACATCGGCTTGCCGGTGGTGGTCAAGCCGCTGGACGGCAACCACGGCCGCGGCGTGTCGCTGGAACTGTCAGAACGCGCCGACGTGGAAGCCGCGTTCAAGATCGCCGAGACCGAGGGCAGCGAAGTCATCGTCGAGAGCTTCATCCCTGGTGACGAGCACCGCCTGCTGGTGGTGGGCGGCAAGGTCGTGGCGGCGGCGCGCGGCGAGAGCCTGTGCATCGTCGGCAATGGCCGCGACAGCATCGTCCAACTGATCAACGACCAGCTCAACAGCGACCCCCGCCGCGGTGACGCCGAAGAATTCCCGCTGGAAACCATCATCCTGGACCGCGAGCCGGCCATGCGCCTGCTGCTGGAGCGCCAGGGCCTGAGCGGGGACTCCGTGCCGACCGATGGCCAGCGCGTGCTGGTGCAGCGCAACGGCAACGTCGCCATCGACTGCACCGACGACGTCCACCCCGATGTGGCCCATGCCGCCAGCCTGGCCGCCCGCGTGGTGGGCCTGGACATCGCGGGCATCGACATGGTGGTCAGCGATGTGTCCAAGCCCCTGCTGCCGCAGCGCGGCGCGGTGGTCGAGGTCAATGCCGGCCCCGGCCTGCTGATGCACTTGAAGCCTGCCGAAGGCTTGCCGCGCCCGGTGGGCAAGGCGATCGCCGATCACCTCTTCCACGAAGATGAAACCGGCCGCGTGCCCATCGTGGGCGTGGCCGGTTCGCACGGCACGACGCAGATCGCGCGCCTGGTGGCCTGGTTGCTGCACCTGAGTGGCAAGCACGTGGGCCTGGGCTGCCGCGAGGGCCTGTTCCTGGGCAGCCGCCGCATCGAAGGCGGCGACCGCGCCAACTTCGAAGCCGGCCAGCGCCTGCTGATGAACCGCGAGGTCGATGCCGTGGTGCTGGAGAACGGCGCGGCGAGCATCCTCAACGATGGCCTGGCCTACGACCGCTGCAGCGTGGGCGTGGTGACCGACCTGCACGGTGCCGAGGCCCCGGTGGCCCCTGCGCTGGCCGAACACGACATCCACGAACCGGCCCAGATGTTCAAGGTGCTGCGCACCCAGGTGGACGTGGTGCTGCCCGATGGCGTGGCCGTGCTCAATGCCTCCGATGAACGCGTTCTGGAGATGGCCGAGCTGTGCGATGGCGAAGTCATCCTCTACGACATCGACCACCAGAGCCCCGCCTTGGTGGCGCACCGCGCCAAGGGCGGCCGCACCGTGTCGGTCGATGGTCACCACGTGCTGCTGACCCACAACGGCCAGGTGCCCTTGCGTTGCGCCGACCTCAACAGCGCGGCCGCGCGCCGCATGACCGCGGGCATCACCGACCAGCCGGTGCCTGGCAGCAGCGTGCGTTGCCTGTTGGCCGCGGCCGGTGTGGCGTGGGCTCTGGGCATCTCGCCCGAGCTGATCTCCGCCGGTCTGGAAACCTTTGCCCCTTCGACCAAGAAGTGAATTGAGCGAGACACCCATGGACGTTTCCCGCATCCGTGCCCTGCGTGGCCCCAACCTCTGGAGCCGCCACACCGCCATCGAGGCCGTCGTGAGCTGCCCCGCGTCAGAGTGCAGCATCGACGGTCTGCCTGGCTTCGAGGGCCGCGTGCGCGAGCTCTTCCCCAGCATGGGGCCCTTGCGCCCCGATGGCCGCCCCGGTCAGATCAGCGTGGCGCATGTGCTGGAAACCGTGGCCCTGGCGCTGCAGGCCCAGGCTGGCTGCCCCGTCACCTTCAGCCGCACGGCCCAGACCGTGGAAGCCGGCACCTACCAGGTGGTGGTCGAGTACAGCGAAGAGGCGGTCGGCAAGAAGGCGTTTGACCACGCCATGGCCCTGGTCGAGGCCGCGCTCCAGAAGGGCAGCTTCGATGTCGAGGCCGCCTTGGCCGAGCTGCGTGAGCTCGATGAGGACGTGCGCCTGGGCCCCAGCACGGGCTCCATCGTGGACGCGGCCGTCGTCCGCGGCATCCCCTACCGCCGCCTGACGCAGGGCTCGCTGGTGCAGTTCGGATGGGGCAGCAAGCAGCGCCGCATCTGGGCCGCCGAGGTGGACAACACCTCCGCCGTGGCCGAGTCCATCGCCCAGGACAAGGACCTGACCAAGCGCCTGCTGGCCTCGGCCGGCGTGCCGGTGCCCACGGGCCGCCCGGTCACCGACTTTGCCGATGCCTGCCTGGTGGCCGAAGAGATCGGCTGGCCGGTGGTGGTCAAGCCGCGCGACGGCAACCAGGGCAAGGGCGTGACGGTCAACATCGTCAGCACCGATCACCTGGAAATCGCCTACAAGGTCGCGGCCGAGCATGGCGAGGTCATGGTCGAGCGCTACCTGCCGGGCAACGACTTCCGCCTGCTGGTGGTGGGCGATCGCCTGGTGGCTGCGGCCCGCCGCGACCCGCCGCACGTGATCGGCGATGGCGTGCACACCGTGCGCCAGCTGGTGGACAAGGTCAACGAAGACCCGCGCCGTGGCGAAGGCCATGCCACCTCGCTGACCAAGATCCGCTTCGACGAAATCGCCGTGGCGCGCCTGCAGGTGCAAGGCCTCAAGCCCGATGACGTGCCCGAAAAGGGGCGCCGCGTCATCATGCGCAACAACGCCAACCTGTCCACCGGCGGCACCGCCACCGACGTGACAGACGACGTCCATCCTGAAGTGGCCGCCCGTGCCATTGCCGCGGCCCAGACCATCGGTCTGGAGATCTGCGGCGTCGATGTGCTGGCCGAGAGCGTGCACCTGCCGCTGGAAGACCAGAACGGCGGCATCGTCGAGGTCAATGCCGCGCCGGGCCTGCGCATGCACCTGTCGCCGTCCTACGGCAAGGGCCGCAACGTGGGCGAAGCCGTCATCAACAACCTCTACAAGCCGGGTGACGATGGCCGCATCCCCGTGGTGGCCGTGACCGGCACCAATGGCAAGACGACCACCGCGCGTCTGACCGCGCACCTGCTGGCCACCTCCGGCCTGCGCGTGGGCATGACCAACACCGATGGCGTCTATGTGAACGGCCGCCAGATCGACAGTGGCGATTGCTCCGGCCCCAAGAGCGCCCGCAATGTGCTGATGCACCCGGACGTCGATGCGGCGGTGTTCGAGACCGCCCGCGGCGGCATCCTGCGCGAAGGCCTGGGCTTCGACCGCTGCGGCACGGCCGTGGTGACCAACATCGGCGCGGGTGACCACCTGGGTCTGAACTACATCACCACCGTGGAAGACCTGGCCGTGCTCAAGCGCGTCATCGTCGTCAACGTGGCGCCCACGGGCTTCGCCGTGCTGAACGCGGCCGACCCGATCGTGGTGGCGATGGCACCCAAGTGCCCGGGCGGCATCATCTATTTCGCGATGGACCCGCACAACCCGGTGCTGACGACGCACCGTGCACAAGGCAAGCGCGCCATCTGCGTGGACGGCGACGCCATCGTGGTGTCCGAGGGCAACTGGCGCGAAAGCCTGTTGTTGCGCGACATCCCGCTGACGCGCCAGGGCAGCATCGGTTTCCAGGTCGAGAACGTGATGGCGTCCATCGGTGCGGCTTGGAGCGCCGGCATGGACTGGGCCGTGATCCGCGCGGGTCTGGCCAGCTTCGTGAGCGACTCCGACAACGCGCCGGGCCGCTTCAACGTGATGAGCTTCCGTGGCGCCACGGTGATCGCCGACTATGGCCACAACCCGGACGCCATGCGCGCCCTGGTCAACGCGGTGAATGGCATCGCGGCCAAGCGCCGCAGCGTGGTCATCAGCGGGGCGGGCGACCGCCGCGACGAGGACATCCGCGAGCAGACCGCGATCCTGGGCGAAGCCTTCGACGACTTCATCCTCTACCAGGATGCCTGCCAGCGTGGCCGCGAAGACGGCGAGGTGCTGGGTTTGTTGCGCGAAGGCCTGAGCAAGGCCCAGCGTGCGCAGCGTGTCGATGAGATCCGTGGCGAGTTCACGGCCATCGACACGGCTTTGGAGCGCTTGCAGCCTGGCGACCTGTGCCTGGTGCTGGTGGACCAGGTCGAAGAGGCGCTGGCCCACCTGGCCAAGCGCTGCGCGGAGCCAGCCCCGGCTCAGTAAGCCACGCTGTAGCGGTGTTCCTTGAAGCGGAACACCGCCGATTTCAGCTTGATTTCTTCCAGCACCAGCCCCGGCGCGGGCTGGTCGCCTTCGTGGAAGACGCTGCCATTGAGCACGAGCATGCGGTTGGCCGGCACGTCCGAGTGCATGGCCCCGCCGATGCTCAAGGCCGGCAGTTCGCGGCGCACATCCTCTGGCAATTCGGCGACGGGCACCACGCGGCGCGGGGCGTCGCGCAAGGACGCGTCCACGTGCAAAGCCGATGTGCTGGGCACGGTGTTGGCCGGTTTGTTGGCATCCGCCCGGTTCGGCGCGGTGCGGCGGGCTGGCTCGGCGGCGGGCTCGCCCGATGCCATGCGCCCATGGCCCGGGTCTCGCGGTGAAGCAAACTGGGGCGCAGGCATGACGGCCGGCGGCGTGGGCGATGCCGTGGGCGCCACAGCCACCGGTGGCTGTGTCAGTGCGGTGGGGGACACAGGCGCCGTGGCGGTGGGCGGGGTGCCATGGGCATCGGGCGCGGGTGCCGTGGGCGACTCGGGCTGAGACTTCAGCCACCACACGCCGGCCAACAGCACCAAGCCAGCGGCCACGCCGCCCACGGCCCACTGCAGGCCCACCGCTGTGCCGACAGGCCGTGGGCCGGTGCGATCTGACGCATCGGTGGCATGGCCGTGCTGGGTGTGCAGGCTGGGTACGCCCTCGCGCTCGCGTTCCGCGTCGGCTTTTTTCAGGGCATCCAGGATGTAGGACATGGTCGGACCTCGGGCGTCGGGCTGGGGTGTGCGGGCGGGGCGGGGGCTTGCCCGTTCAGCGGCGCTGCGGGCTGGGGCGTTCGGCCACGGGGGCAGGCGCGCTCTGCACCAGGCGCGGCTCGGGCACGCCACTGGCGCGGTTGATCAGCATGAAGGTGGTGGCACCGGCCACGCCATCGGGTTTGAGGCCTTGTGCCATCTGGAAGGCCTGCAGCCGGGTTTGCAAGGCCGTGTCCAGCCGGGCGGGTGTGGTGGCTGCGGGGCCGTGGTCGATCTGCGCCAGACGGGTTGCCAGCCAGTCGACGGCCGGGCCACTTTGCCCTTGCGTGAGCTTGTTGCGGAAGCCTTCCGGTGCGCGCCAGAGCGTCGCGAAGTCACCGCGCCAGATGCTGGACAGCGTGCTCAAGGGCGTGCGCACGGTCTCGCTGCCCACCTGCAACCACGCTTGGCGGGTGTCGAGCTGCGTCAGCACGGCATGCCGTGTGCGACCTTGCTCGTCTTGCAGGGTCAGCAGGGCCGGGCGGTCCAGCTGCACCAGCAGGCTCAGCCCGCCGCTGGCGCGGAAGCACACCAGGTCTTGCCGGCGTGCCTGGGTGCAGGGGTCGCCATTGCCCAGGTTGACCTGCCAGAGCTGGGCCAGCGTCCGCCAAGCCGTGGCCTCGTGGGGGCTGGCGCGCTGCACGAGCGCCTGAGGGCTGAGCTCTGCGGCCGATGCGGATGAAGCTGCTGGCCGCGCCGCCGCGCCGCTGGTCACACCGCTGGTGGCCCCCGCCGCCATGGCCACGCTGGTGCGTGATGCCGGGTCTGCGGCAGATGCAGCTGATGCCGCGGAAATCAGTGCCTGCGCTGCGGTTGTGGTTGCGGTTTCTGTCGCTGTCGCGGTGGCGCCCGGCCTGTGCATCCATGCACCCAGGCCCAGTCCGGACACCGCCAACACCAGGCTGCCACCCAGGCCCGCCCAGGCCCAGCGCGGCCAGTCGGGCCAGGTCCGGCGCTGGCGAGCCGTGTGGCCTGGATGAGCCGGCCCACCAGATGCGGTGCCGTGCGGCACTGTGGCTGGCGCCGACGAGGGCCCCACGAAGTGCTGCCCCTCGAACACCTCGGCCGCGGCCTTGTCCACGATGGCACGGTCCACCCGCGCTTTGCTCTCGGCGAAGGCGCCCAGCAAGGCCCGGTCGCACAGCAGGTTGATGCGGCGGGGCACGCCCTTGGTGATCTGGTGGATGCGGCGCACGGCCTTGCCGTCGAACAGGGTGCCGCGTCGCAGGCCTGCCGTGGCGAGGCGGTGCTGGATGTATTGCGCGGTCTCGTCTTCCGAGAGCGCGTCCAGGTGGAAGCGCGCGATCACGCGCTGGGCCAGCTGCTCCAGCTCGGGTTGGGCCAGCATCTGGCGCAACTCCGGCTGGCCGATGAGGATGATCTGCAGCAGCTTGCGCTCGCTGGTCTCCAGGTTGGTCAGCAGGCGCAGCTGCTCCAGCACCTCGGTGGACAGGTTCTGCGCCTCGTCGATGATGAGGACGTTGTTCTGACCCACCGCGTGCGTCTTCAGCAGGTACTCGTTGAGCGCATCGACATGCGCCTTCATCGAGGCCTGGCCCGAGGCATCGGGTGCCACGGGGATGCGGAACTCGTCGCAGATGGCCTGCAGCAACTCCGCGGCATTGAGCTTGGGGTTGAAGATGTAGGCCACGTTGCAGCGGCGCGGGATCTGCTCCAGGAAGCAGCGGCACACGGTGGTCTTGCCCGCACCGATCTCGCCCGTCAGCAGCACGAAGCCACCCCCGCCACCCACGCCATAAAGCAAGTGGGCCAGCGCTTCGCGGTGGCGTTCGCTCATGAAGAGGTAGCGCGGGTCGGGCGCGATGGAGAAGGGCGCCTGCCTGAGTCCGAAATACGAGGCGTACATGGGCACCAAGGATACCCGCGACGCGAGGCAGAATCGGGTCATGAAGCCGCCTGTTCCACCGCCCCATGCCCTGCCGGCCTTCGCCGAGTTGTGCGTGGTGGACACCAACGTCATCCTCGTGGCCAACGGCCAGCACCCGGCGGTGTCCGCTGCCTGCGTGCAGACCTGCCGCGACTGGCTGGGCCAGATCATGGCGCACGGCCGCATCGTGCTGGACGATGGCTTCGAGATCCTGCACGAGTACCGCCACAAGACCGACCCGCAAGCCGGGCAGGGCGTGGGCGATGCCTTCGTGCGCTGGGTGCTGCACCACGTCAACGACGCCAGCCGCTGCGAGTTGGTGCACCTGGAAGCCGATCCGGTCTGGGGCTTTCGCCACTTTCCGCACGACGAGCGCCTCTGGGACTTCGACCCGGCCGACCGCAAGTTCGTGGCCGTGGCCTGCAGCCACCCGCAGCACCCGCCCATCCTGCAGGCGGCCGATTCCAAATGGGTGGACTGGGCGCCCTGTCTGTCCGAGTTCGGCGTGGCCGTGCACTTCCTGTGCGACTGCGAGGTCCACCAATTCCACCTGCACAAGTTCGGCCGCTGAGCCCGGAGCCTTGCCATGAACACCGCCACGAACACCCCCTCCAGCGCCCACGATTTCTTCCGCTTCCCCCACACGCCCCACCTGGCCTGGCTGGCCAGCGGCACGCCGCGCGACGACAAGGTGCTGTCGCCCGACGAGGTCCGGGCCTTGCTGCACCATGCCGTGGTCGTCGAGGAAAAGCTCGACGGCGCCAACATGGGCATCTCGTTTTCCAGCGAAGGCGTGTTGCACGTGCAGAACCGCGGCCAGTACCTCAACAAGCCCTATGGCGGCCAGTTCACGCGCCTGGACGAGTGGCTGAGCGTGCGCGAAGGCGAGCTCTTCGATGCCCTGGGCGACACGCTGATGCTGTTCGGTGAATGGTGCGCCGCCCAGCACTCGCTGGACTACGCCGCCTTGCCCGACTGGTTCCTGGCCTTCGATGTGTACGACCGCGCCGAGCAGCGCTTCTGGAGCACCCGCCGCCGCCATGCGCTGGCCACGAAGCTGGGCCTGCGCGAGGTGCCGCGCGTCAGCTCAGGCCAGACCTCGCTGCCCGAGTTGACCGAATGGGTGCAGACCCACCGCAGCCATTACCGCGAGGGCTCGCTCGAAGGCGTGGTGGTGCGCCACGAAGACGCCGATTGGCTGCTGCAGCGTGCCAAGCTCGTGCGGCCCGACTTCGTGCAGAGCATCGAGGAACACTGGCGCAGCCGCGCCCTGCAGTGGAACCGCATCGCCTGGGATTGAGCCCTTGGATTGAGCCGGGGCGCCGGGGACTCAGGCCCGCGCCAGCCAGCGCTCGACCAGCTTGACCCACAGCGTCGCCCCCAAAGGGATGAGCGTGTCGTTGAAGTCGTAGCTGGGGTTGTGCAGCATGCAGGGCCCCAGGCCGTGGCCGCCTTCGCGGTGCGAGCCATCGCCATTGCCGATCACGAAATACGCACCCGGCTTGGCCTGCAGGAAGTAGCTGAAGTCTTCCGCGCCCATGGTGGGCTCGAACTCGTGCACCTGTTCGGCGCCCACCACTTCGGCCATCACCTCGCGCACGAAGTGGGCCTCGAAGGCGTGGTTCACCGTGGGCGGGTAGTTGCGGCTGAATTCGAAATCGGCGCTGGCGCCAAACGCGGCGCACAGCTGCTGGGTGATCTCGCGCATGCGGTTTTCGATCAGGTCCAGCACCTCGGTGGTGAAGGTGCGCACCGTGCCTTGCATCACCACCGACTCGGGGATGACGTTGGTGGCCTCGCCGGCCTGGATCATGGTCACCGAGATGACGCCCGTCTCCACCGGCCGCACATTGCGCGTCAGGATGGTCTGGTAGGCCTGCACCAGCTGGCAGGCCACGGGCACGGGGTCGATGCCCAGGTGCGGCATGGCGCCATGGCAACCCTTGCCGCGGATGGTGATGTGGAACTCGTTGCTGGACGCAAAGCACGGCCCGTTGCGCACGGCGAAGCTGCCCACGGGCATGCCGGGCCAGTTGTGCATGCCGAAGATGGCGTCCATCGGGAAGCGCTCGAACAGGCCGTCGCGGACCATCTCCCGCGCACCTCCGCCGCCTTCTTCTGCGGGCTGGAACACCACATACACCGTGCCTGCGAAATCGCGGTGCGCCGCCAGGTGCTGGGCCGCGGACAGCAGCATGGCGACGTGGCCGTCGTGGCCGCAGGCGTGCATCTTGCCGTGGTGGCGACTGGCGTGGGCGAAGGTGTTGTGCTCCGTCATGGGCAGGGCGTCCATGTCGGCACGCAGGCCGATGGCGCGCGAGCCCGGGCGCAAGCCCTGGATGACCCCGACCACGCCGGTCTTGCCCAGGCCGCGGTGCACCTCGATGCCGAAAGACGCCAGCGTGCGCGCCACGATGTCGGCGGTGCGCTCTTCCTCGAAGCACAGCTCGGGGTGGGCATGGATGTCCCGGCGCAGCACGCGGATGGCCTCGGCCTGGTCCAGCAATTCGGGCAGAACGGTGGGGGGCAAACCAGTGGCTGATGCGGTCATGGTGTCTGCGCCAGGGCGAGCGTGGCTGGCGAAAGCGTGCAAAAGGGCGTGCCGCTTTATCTTACCCCCGAGCCCCGCCATCCGCGCGGGCGCCACGGACCGGTTTACAGTGCGGTGCCCGCGGATTCACCCGGGGGCATTCAGTCAGTTTGGCAAGTTCGCAAGGAGACCGCCGTGAGCGACGTGACGTTCCAACAATCGCACACCCTGGGCCTGGAGAAGGCCCGTGAACTGGCCCAGAAGTGGGTGGACACCTCGGCGTCCAAGCTGGGCCTGAGTTGCCAGCACCAGCAAGGCGCGGATCAGGACACCATCACCTTCGAGCGCATGGGCGTCAAAGGCACGATGAAGGTGACGGGCACCGAGTTCGACCTGAGCATCAAGCTCGGCATGATGATGTCGGCGCTCAAGCCCATGATCGAGGCCGAAGTGGCCAAGAGCCTGGGCCGTTTGATCGAGAAGTCTCAGAACAGGGCCGAGGGCCAGGCCTGAGCCCTTGCCCGCGCCCCAGTCCGTCGGCTCACTTCTTCAGCGATTCGATCAGGTCGATGTACGCCTGCTTGGCGGCGTCCTGGGTTTTGCCCTTGAGGCCGGCCCAGGCGTCGTACTTGGCGCGGCCCACGAAATCCATCATGCCGGGGCGGTCGCCCTGCACATCGCCCACGCTGCCTTGCTTGAACAGCGAGTAGATCTGCAGCAGGGTGCTGTTGTCGGGCTTGGCGGGCAGCAGCTTGGAGTCGGCCAGGGCCTGGTCGAAGCGGGCTTGCAGATCGGACATGTTGTTGTCTCCTGTGGGTGTGTCAAAGCCGGGCCATGTTACTACCCGTTCCATGCGCTCAAGCCCTCGGCAGCCCCCTCAAAACAGGGCCTGAAAAACCTGGGGTCAGCACGCGCAAGGCGGCCTCTCTAGAATGCGGTCCTCCATGAATGCCATCTCCTTCCAGCAGGTCACCAA
This sequence comes from Aquabacterium sp., assembly GCA_023266355.1. GTDB lineage: Bacteria > Pseudomonadota > Gammaproteobacteria > Burkholderiales > Burkholderiaceae_C > Aquabacterium. The sequence goes on along the minus strand of JAHFQM010000009.1, from coordinate 55,255 downwards.
GACCTTTGCCTCCGCCGGCCGCGAGGTCCGTGCCCTGCAGGGCGTGAGCTTCGACATCGCCGAGGGCGAGTTCTTCGGCTTGCTCGGCCCCAACGGCGCGGGCAAAACCACCCTCATCAGCATCCTGGCGGGCCTCAGCCGCGCCACGTCTGGCCGCGTCACGGTGCAGGGCCACGATGTGGTGAGCGACTACGCCGCCGCCCGCCGCGCCTTGGGCGTGGTGCCGCAGGAGCTGGTGTTCGACCCCTTCTTCTCGGTGCGCGAGACCCTGCGCATCCAGAGCGCCTACTTCGGCCTGCGCCGCAACGACGACTGGATCGACGAGCTGCTGGCCCACCTGGGGCTGGCTGACAAGGCCGAGGCCAACATGCGCCAGCTCTCGGGTGGCATGAAGCGTCGCGTGCTCGTGGCCCAGGCCCTGGTGCACCGTCCGCCGGTCATCGTGCTGGACGAGCCCACCGCGGGCGTCGATGTGGAACTGCGTCAAACGCTGTGGCAGTTCATCGCCAAGCTCAACAAGGACGGCCACACCGTGCTGCTGACCACGCACTACCTGGAAGAGGCCGAGGCCCTGTGCCACCGCATCGGCATGCTCAAGCAGGGGCAGCTGGTGGCACTCGACACCACCTCGGCCCTGCTGGCGGGCACGGCCTCCACCATGCTGCGCTTCAAGACGGATGCGGCTCTGCCGCCTGCGCTGGCCGCGAATGCCCGCATCACCGGGCGCATCGTGCAACTGCCGGCACGCGATGCCGCCGAGGTCGAGCACACGCTGGCGGCGTTGCGCGAAGCCGGCTGCGCCATCGAGGACCTGGAGATGGGCCGTGCCGACCTGGAAGACGTTTTCCTGGCCATCATGCAGGGCCGCCTGACGCCACCGCCGCCTGCTGTGGCGCCGGCCGGTGGCACGGCCGCCGCAGCGCAGGGGGTGTCGGCATGAGCTGGCTCGCATCCCTGCAGGGCGCCCGCCCGCTGTTCGTCAAGGAAGTGCTGCGCTTCTGGAAGGTGGCCGCACAGACCGTCGGCGCGCCCGTGCTGACGGCCGTGCTCTACCTGCTCATCTTCGGCCACGTGCTGGAGAACCACGTGCAGGTCTACCCGGGCGTGGGCTACACGGCCTTCCTGGTGCCGGGCCTGGTGATGATGTCGGTGCTGCAAAACGCCTTTGCCAACAGTTCGTCCTCGCTGATCCAGAGCAAGATCACGGGCAACCTCGTGTTCGTGCTGCTGACGCCGCTGTCCCACCGCGCCTGGTTCCTGGCCTATGTCGGGGCCTCGCTGGTGCGCGGCCTGATGGTGGGCATGGGCGTCTGGCTGGCCACCGTGGTGTTCGCTGCGCCCCAGATGGCGCAGCCGCTGTGGGCTTTGACCTTCGCGGTGCTGGGCGGTTGCCTGCTGGGCTCGCTGGGCCTGATCGCCGGGCTGTGGGCCGACAAGTTCGACCAGATGGCGGCCTTCCAGAACTTCGTCATCCTGCCCATGACCTTCCTGTCGGGCGTGTTCTACTCCGTGCATTCCCTGCCCGATTTCTGGCACGGCGTTTCGCGCCTCAACCCTTTCTTCTACCTGATTGACGGATTCCGCCGCGGCTTTTTCGGCCAGAGCGACGTCAGCCCCTGGTTGAGCCTGGCGGCGGTCCTGGGCGTCACGCTCGCCGTGGCCGCCGTGGCGTTGCGCCTGCTGAAAACGGGCTACAAAATCAGGCACTGAAGCCTTCTTCCGAACCGAGCACCCCATGGCCAATCCCACGCCCGCCGAAGTCCAGCACTACATCGCCGCCGGCCTGCCTTGCACCCACCTGGAAGTGGAGGGCGACGGCCAGCATTTCTTCGCCACCATCGTCTCGGCCGAGTTCGATGGCAAGAACCGCGTGGCGCGCCACCAGCGCGTCTACCAGGCCCTGGGCGATAGAATGCGTGCCGAGATCCACGCCCTGTCGATGAAGACCCTGACGCCGACAGAGTGGTCGCAACAGGCGCCTCAGGCCCCCAAGGCCACTGGCGGCTGAAGCGCGCCGGATTTCCCGCCAAGGCATTTCACCCAGGCATCTCGCCCCTGCAACCTTTTCACCCGGCGCATGCGTCACCCCTGTGCGGTGGCCCGTGCGCCCTTCGTGCTTCATGGACAAACTCCTGATCCGTGGTGGTCGCCGCCTGCAAGGCGAAGTGACGATCTCCGGCGCCAAAAACGCCGCCCTGCCTGACCTCTGCGCCACGCTGTTGAGCGCCGAGCCGGTCACCCTGCACAACGTGCCGCGCCTCAAGGACGTCGGCACCACCTTGCGCCTGCTGGCCAACATGGGTGTGGTCCACGAGGCCGCCCCCGACGACGCCAGTTGCCTGACGCTCAACGCGCAGCACATCCACACCCCCGAGGCACCGTACGAGCTGGTCAAGACCATGCGCGCCTCCATCCTGGTGCTGGGCCCGCTGCTGGCGCGCTTCGGCAAGGCGCGCGTGTCGCTGCCCGGCGGCTGCGCCATCGGTTCGCGCCCGGTGGACCAGCACATCAAGGGCCTGCAGGCCATGGGCGCACAGATCACGGTGGCACACGGCTACATCGAGGCCCGCACGGCCGAAGGCCCTGACGGCCAGCCCACCCGCCTCAAGGGCGCGCGCATCACCACCGACATGGTCACCGTCACCGGCACCGAAAACCTGCTGATGGCCGCCACCCTGGCCGAAGGCGAGACGGTGCTGGAGAACGCAGCGCAAGAGCCCGAGATCGTCGACCTCGCCAACCTGCTGATCGCCATGGGCGCGCAGATCGAGGGGCAGGGCACGCACCGCATCCGCATCCAGGGCGTCCACAGCCTGCACGGCCTGAGCGGCCCGGCGGCCCACCACATCATCCCTGACCGCATCGAAACCGGCACCTTCCTGTGCGCCGTGGGGGCTGCCGGTGGCGACGTCACCCTGCGCCGCACCGATGCCGACCAGCTCGAAGCCGTCATCGACAAGCTGCGCGAAGCCGGTGTGGCGCTGGAGATCGGCCCCGACTGGATCCGCGTGCAAGGCAACGGTCGCCCCAAGGCCGTGGGTTTCCGCACCAAGGAGCACCCGGGCTTCCCCACCGACATGCAGGCGCAGTTCATGGCGCTCAACAGCGTGGCCGAGGGCACGGCGGTGATCCAAGAGAACATCTTCGAGAACCGCTTCATGCACGTCAACGAGCTGATCCGCCTCGGTGCGAAGGTCAATGTCGATGGCCACACCGCCGTGGTGACGGGTGTGCCGCAGCTCTCCGGCGCCATCGTCATGGCCACCGACCTGCGCGCCTCGGCCAGCCTGGTGATCGCCGGCCTGGTGGCCGAGGGCGAAACGGTCGTCGACCGCATCTACCACCTCGACCGTGGTTACGACCGCATGGAAGAGAAGCTGCGCGGCATTGGCGCCGACATCGAACGCGTCAAGGAAGCATGACCATGATCACACTGGCACTCTCCAAAGGCCGCATCTTCGAAGAAACCCTGCCGCTGCTGGCCGCTGCCGGCATCCAGGTGCTCGAAGACCCGGAAAAATCCCGCAAGCTGATCCTGCCCACCAACCGCGACGACGTGCGCGTGGTGCTGGTGCGCGCCACCGACGTGCCCACCTACGTGCAGCATGGCGGCGCCGACATCGGTGTGGCCGGCAAGGACATCCTCATCGAGCACGCCGGCAGCCAGGACGGCAGCGACGGCCTCTACCAGCCGCTCGACCTGAACATCGCCAAGTGCCGCATGAGCGTGGCCGTGCGCGCCGATTTCGATTACGCCGCCGCCGTCAAGCAGGGCGCCCGCATCCGCGTGGCCACCAAGTACACCAGCATCGCGCGCGAGCACTTCGCCAACAAGGGTGTGCACGTGGACCTCATCAAGCTGTATGGCTCGATGGAGCTGGCGCCGCTGACCGGCCTGGCCGATGCCATCGTGGACCTGGTGTCGACTGGCAACACCCTCAAGGCCAACAAGCTCGTCGAGGTCGAAGAGATCATGCAGATCAGTTCGCGCCTGGTGGTCAACCAGGCCTCGCTCAAGCTCAAGCGCGAGCCGCTGCGCGCCATGATCCAGGCCTTCGAGTCGGCCATCCCGGCCTGACCCTGGCCTGAAGTCACCTTGACCTCGGCCCGGGCCTTGCCGCTCACCCTATCGCCTCCATCATCAGATCCGATCGGCACAGGGCCCCGCGGGCCCGCGATTTCTGAGATCCTTCCGCCATGACCGCTGCCATGACCGCTGCAAAGCCCGTCGCCATCCGCCACCTCGCCACCGCCCAGCCCGACTTCGAGGCCGCCTTCCAGCAGGTGCTGCATTGGTCGGCCGAGACGGATTCGGCCATCGAGCAGCGCGTGGCCGACATCCTGGCCGACGTCCGCACCCGGGGCGATGCCGCGGTGCTCGACTACACGGGCCGCTTTGACCACGTCCAGGCCGCATCGATGGCCGAACTGGAGCTCACCCAAGCTGAACTGAAAGCCGCCTTCGACAGCCTGCCTGCCGTGCAGCGCGAGGCGCTCGAATCGGCCGCCCAGCGCGTGCGCTCCTACCACGAGCGGCAGAAGGAGGCCTGTGGCCTGAGCTGGCAGTACCGTGACGAAGACGGCACCTTGTTGGGTCAGAAGGTCACGCCGCTGGACCGCGTGGGCATCTACGTGCCCGGCGGCAAGGCGGCTTACCCCTCGTCGGTGCTGATGAACGCCATCCCTGCCCATGTGGCGGGTGTGGCCGAGATCATCATGGTGGTGCCCACGCCCAAAGGTGAGAAGAACCCGCTGGTGCTGGCCGCGGCCCATGTGGCCGGCGTCACCCGCGCCTTCACCATCGGTGGCGCCCAGGCCGTGGCCGCGCTGGCCTATGGCACGGCCACCGTCCCGAAGGTCGACAAAATCACCGGGCCCGGCAACGCCTACGTGGCCAGTGCCAAGAAGCACGTCTTCGGCACCGTGGGCATCGACATGATCGCCGGCCCCAGCGAAATCCTGGTGCTGGCCGATGGCTCCACGCCGCCCGACTGGGTCGCCATGGACCTGTTCAGCCAGGCCGAGCACGATGAGCTGGCGCAGAGCATCCTGCTGTGCCCGGACGCTACCTACATCGCGAAGGTGCAGGCCGAGATCGACCGCCTGCTGCCCACCATGCCCCGCGCCGACATCATCCGCGCCTCGCTGGAAGGCCGCGGTGCCTTGATCCTGACGCGCAGCATGGAAGAGGCTTGCGACATCAGCAACCGCATCGCGCCGGAGCACCTGGAAGTCAGCAGCAACGAGCCGCACCGCTGGGAGCCGCTGCTCAAGCACGCCGGCGCCATCTTCCTGGGCGCCTACACCAGCGAAAGCCTGGGTGACTACTGCGCCGGCCCCAACCACGTGCTGCCCACTTCGGGCACGGCGCGGTTCTCGTCGCCGCTGGGCGTCTACGATTTCCAGAAGCGCTCCAGCCTCATCGAGGTGAGCGAAGCCGGCGCCCAGGTGTTGGGCAAAACGGCCGCGGTGCTGGCCTACGGTGAAGGCCTGCAGGCCCACGCCCAGGCGGCCGAGTTCCGCCTCAAGCGCGGCTGAATCAGCCCTGGCATCGCGCAAGATCGGCCTGTGCATGCCGGTGTGCGCAGGGTGAGCCATGGGGTCAAGGGGCTTTGTCGCTCGGATGTGACGTGCGAGTGGTCGCCTGGCTGCGGCGTTCGGCGGCCCGCCACAGCACCACCAGACCACCCAGCAGCAGCGCAAGCGATGCGGAATCTGCGACGGGGCGACGCGCCGGGAGGGGCGGCGTCTTGACCATGTCGCGCGGCCGAAGGGCTTGGGCGGCCGAGGTGGCGTGTGCAGCACCTGGAGCGAGCAGGCCGATGCCAGGCGTTGCGTTCGCGATGGAGGCGGCGGTCATCAGCGAGAGCCAGAGCGCCGTCCGGCCACCCGCGTGCCGGCAGCGGCGATGCAACATCAGTGAAAGACTGCGCATGGACATCCAAATAGATACCAATCAGAGTCCAATAATCTAGCGTGCCACCGCGCCGATGCCAGCCCCCTAGAACGTGGGATGCCGCCCGTGCCGCTTGGGCTACCATGGCCTGCCGTTTTGCCCCCTGCCGTCCTGCCACCGCATGCGATCCCGCCCCGACCCGCTCACGCCGGACCCCGTCACCCACGACGTTTTCGATCGGGTGCGCCTGGACCAAGCCAGCTCCCGGCCGCTCTACCTGCAGCTCACCGAGCAACTGCGCACCCTGATCGATGCCGGCGCCCTGGCATCTGGCCAGAACCTGCCGGCCGAACGCGTGCTGGCCGAGCGGCTCAAGGTCAGCCGCACCACGGTCAAGCATTGCTACGACGAGCTGCGCAGCCTCAGCGTGCTGTCCACCCATGGCCGCGGCGGCACGGTGGTGCATGCGCCGCCGCGCTTGTCGCCCGAACTGCGCCAACTCAAGGGCTTCACCCAGGAAATGCGCGAGCTGGGGATGACGCCAAGCTCCCGCCTGCTGGAGCGCGCCGTCGTGCAGGACCGCACCATGGCCTCGGTGTTCAAGCGCCCCTCCACGGCCAGTTTCCTGCGCGTGGTGCGCCTGCGCCTGGCCGACGATTGTCCCATGTCGCGCGAGGTCGCTTGGTACGACCTCACCCTGGCGCCCGCGCTGGAAGGCTGGGACACCCACGGCTCGGTCTATGCCTACCTGCAGGACGTCTGCCGCATCCGCATGGGCCATGCCGACCAGAGCATCGAAGCCGTCATGAGCAGCGAGGCGGAAGCCAGCGTTTTCGGTTTCGACCAGCCCGGGCCCTGCCTGCTGTTCAAGCGCCACACCTACTCGACCCACCAGCAACTGGTCGAGTACGTGGAAGGCACTTTCCGTGGCGACGCCTACGCCTACCGGCTCAAGATGCCGGCCTGATCGCTGCCAGTGTGCTGACCTCGGGTTCGGCGCGTGCCACCCGGAACTGCGCCAGTGTTTCCCGCGAGGGCAGGGCGTCCAGCACCCCGGCGCACGACGCCACCAGCGCGCCACAGGCGGTGGCTTGCCGCAGGGCCGTTGCCAGCACCGCGCTGTCGCCCTCCCAGCCCTGACCCAGCGCCACGATCAGCCCGCTGGCGAACGCGTCACCCGCCCCCAGGGTGTCGATGGCGTCCACCGCATGGGCCGGGCACAGCCATGGCAAACGACCCGGTGCGAAGGCGATGCAGCCGCGGTGGCCAGCGGTCACCACCAGCAGGCGGCCCGGCCAGCGCGACCAGAGTGCATCCACAGCGGTGTGCATGCCCTGCGCCAGTGCGGTCAGATCACCGTCGGCGGGCAGGGCGGTGCCCAGCAGCTGGGCGGCCTCGACCTCGTTGACCAGCAGCACCTGCGTGAGCGCCAGCAGGGCATCGGGGATGGCCTGCCACGGCGAGGGGTTGAGCAGGGTCGGCACGCCCGCGGCCTGCGCCAGTTCGAAGCAGCGCTGCACAGCAGGCAGGGCGGTTTCGAACTGGCCATAGACCCAGTCGGACGCGGCGATGTCGGCCTGCGCCAGCTCGGCATGCGCGGCGTCCAGCAGCAGGTTGGGGCCGGCGAACACCGCGCCGCAGTTCTGGCCGTCACGCGCGATGAAGCCCATGCCCATGCCCGAGGTCTCGGCCAAGCGGTGCACGTGGGTGTCGGGGATGCCGTGCGCGCGCAGCAGCGCGACCAAGCCATCGCCCGGTGCGTCCCGCCCGATGCCCAGCAGCGCGCGCACCTCGGCGCCCAGGCGTCGGCAGCCCAGGGCCACATTCAGCCCTTTGCCGCCGGCCTCGCTGTGCGTGCCGCTGGCCAGGACGATCTCGCCGGGACGCGGCAGTTGCGGCACGCTGGCGCAGGTCACCTGGAGGAAATTCGCTGCGACGAAAACTTGCATGGCGCCCCTCGGGTCTCTCTGTGGCTGCTCGGCGACGCCAAGTCTGACATGGGATAATCGCTGCTCCATCGCGCCAATGCCATCCATGAGTTCCGAGCCCAGCCTGTTGAGCGTTTTCCGCCCTGACGTCCGTGCCATGCACGCCTACCACGTGCAGGACGCCGCCGGCTTCGTCAAGCTCGACGCCATGGAGAACCCCTTCACCCTGCCGCCCGCGCTGCAGGATGCCCTGGGCGCGCGGCTGGCCAAGGTGGCGCTCAACCGCTACCCGGGCACGCGCATCAACGATTTGCATGCGGCCCTGCGCACACACGCTGGCATCCCCGCTGACATGGGCCTGGTGCTGGGCAATGGCTCGGACGAGCTCATCAGCCTGCTGTCGGTGGCCTGTGCCCAGCCCGGCGCCACCGTGCTGGCGCCGCTGCCCGGCTTCGTGATGTACGCCATGTCGGCGCAACTGGCCGGCCTGAGCTTCGTCGGCGTGCCGCTGACGCCCGATTTTGAGCTGGACGCCGCCGCCATGGTCGCGGCCGTGCGCGAACACCGCCCCGCCATCACCTACATCGCCTACCCCAACAACCCCACGGCCAACCTCTGGGACGACGCTGCCATCGAGCAGGTCGTGCAGGCGGTGGGCGAGGTCGGTTGTGGCCTGGTCGTCATCGACGAGGCCTACCAGCCCTTCGCCAGCCGCTCCTACCTCGGTCGTCTGGCGCAGCGCCCGCACGTGCTGCTGATGCGCACCCTCTCGAAGTTCGGCCTGGCCGGTGTCCGCCTGGGCTACATGATGGGCCGCGCCGACCTCATCGCGCAGGTGGACAAGGTCCGCCCGCCCTACAACATCAGCGTGCTCAACACCGAGGCGGCCTTGTTCGCGCTCGAACACGCCGACGAATTCGACCGCCAGGCTGCCACCATCAAGGCCGAGCGCGAGCGCCTGATGGCCGCGCTGGCCGCCATGCCCGGCGCCCGCGCCTACCCCAGCCAGGCCAACATGGTCCTGGTGCGCGTGGGCGATGCGGCCGGCGTGTTCGCGGCGCTCAAGGCACGTGGCATCCTGATCAAAAATGTCGCAGGCCTGCACGAATTGCTGGCAAACTGCATCCGATTGACCGTCGGAACCCCCTCGGAAAACGACGCCCTCATCGCGGCGCTTTCCGACCTCCTGCGCGAACCCCTGACCCCCTCTCAAGCATGAACGCCCCCGACACGGCGCAAGCCATTGGTGCCGACCGCACGGCCGAAGTCACCCGCCACACCGCGGAAACCCAGATCACCGTGCGCATCAACCTCGATGGCACGGGCGCGGCCAAGCTGCACACCGGCATCGGCTTCTTCGACCACATGCTCGACCAGATCGCCCGCCATGGGCTGATCGACCTCGACATCCACGCCGTGGGCGACCTGCACATCGACGGCCACCACACCGTGGAAGATGTCGGCATCACCCTGGGCCAGGCTTTCGCCAAAGCCGTGGGCGACAAGAAAGGCATCCGCCGCTATGGCCATGCCTACGTGCCGCTCGACGAAGCGCTGTCGCGCGTGGTGGTCGATTTCTCCGGTCGCCCTGGGCTGACGCAGCACATCGCTTTCACCTCGGGCAGCATCGGCGGCCTCGACACGCAATTGGTCTTCGAGTTCTTCCAGGGCTTCGTCAACCACGCTGGCGTCACCCTGCACATCGACAACCTGCGCGGGGTCAACGCCCACCACCAGTGCGAAACCGTGTTCAAGGCCTTTGCGCGCGCACTGCGTGCCGCCCTGGAGCGCGACCCCCGCATGGCCGGCGTCATCCCGTCCACCAAGGGTTCTCTGTGACCTGCACGAGCTGGCGCGCCCCGTGTGGCGCGCGGTGAAACCATGAGCCAGAACTCGATCGTCGCCGTCATCGACTACGGCATGGGCAACCTGCGTTCCGTGTGGCAGGCGGTGGCACACGCCGCCCAGGGCCTGAACGTGGACGTCCGCGTCACCAACGACCCCACCGTGGTGCATGCCGCCGAGCGCGTCGTGCTGCCCGGCCAGGGCGCCATGCGCGACTGCATGCGCGAGTTGCGCGAGGCCCATGCCGGCGAGCTGTTCGGTGCCGTGCTGCACGCGGCCGTGCACAAGCCGCTGATGGGCGTGTGCGTGGGCATGCAGATGCTGCTCGACCACTCCGAAGAGCAAGACACCCCGGGCCTGGGCCTCATCCCCGGGCAGGTGCGCAAATTCCGCCTCGACGGCATGACCCAGCCCGATGGCAGCCGCTACAAGGTGCCGCAGATGGGCTGGAACCGCGTCAGCCAGACGCGCCACGCCGACCTGCACGGCGGCCAGCCCCATCCGGTGTGGGCTGGCATCCCCGACGACAGCTACTTTTACTTCGTGCACAGCTTCCACGCACATGTGGACAATCCCCAACACAGCGCAGGCGAAACCGAGTACGGTGTCCGCTTTACCAGTGTGGTGGCACGGGATAACATTTTCGCCACGCAATTCCACCCGGAAAAAAGTGCCGAACACGGCCTCGCCCTGTACCGCAACTTCCTGCTCTGGCGGCCTTGAGCAGGGCCGGCAACCTGTGGACCCGCGCGGGCTCACAGGCCAGGCCGGCACCGCCGCCAACCTCCCGCGCCTGGTTCGCCAGACGCCTTGCCCACCGACCCACCGACCCGCATTCCAGCCATGCTGCTGATCCCCGCCATTGACCTGAAAGACGGCAAATGTGTTCGCCTCAAGCAGGGCGACATGAACGACTCCACCACCTTCGGTGAAGATCCCGCGGCCATGGCCCGACGCTGGCTGAACGCGGGCGCGCGCCGACTGCACCTGGTGGACCTCAACGGCGCCTTCGCGGGCAAGCCGGTCAACGAGGCGGCCATCAAGGCCATCATCAAGGAAGTCGGCGACGAGATCCCCGTGCAACTCGGCGGCGGCATCCGCGACCTCGACACCATCGAGCGCTACCTTGACGATGGCCTGAGCTACGTGATCATCGGCACGGCCGCGGTCAAGAACCCTGGCTTCCTGAAAGACGCCTGCACCGCCTTCGGCGGCCACATCATCGTCGGCCTGGACGCCAAGGACGGCAAGGTCGCCACCGACGGCTGGAGCAAGCTCTCCGGCCACGAGGTCATCGACCTGGCCAAGAAGTTCGAAGACTACGGCGTTGAAGGCGTGATCTACACCGACATCGGCCGTGACGGCATGCTCTCGGGCGTGAACATCGAAGCCACCGTCAAGCTGGCCCAGGCCCTGACCGTGCCCGTGATCGCCTCGGGCGGCCTGTCCAACATCGCCAACATCGAAGCGCTGTGCGCGGTCGAGCCCGAAGGCGTGGAAGGTGTGATCTGCGGTCGCGCCATCTACACCGGCGACCTGGATTTCGCCGCAGCGCAACAACGCGCCGACGAACTCAACGGCAAAGCCTGAGGCGGACGCGCACGTGCTGGCCAAACGCATCATCCCCTGCCTGGACGTGACCGGCGGTCGCGTCGTCAAGGGCGTGAATTTCGTCGAACTGCGTGACGCCGGTGACCCGGTGGAAATCGCTGCCCGCTACAACGAGCAGGGCGCCGACGAGCTCACCTTCCTGGACATCACCGCCACCAGCGATGGCCGCGACCTGATCTTGCACATCATCGAAGCGGTGGCCTCGCAGGTCTTCATCCCGCTGACGGTGGGGGGCGGGGTGCGCGTCGTGGAAGACGTGCGCCGCCTGCTCAATGCCGGCGCGGACAAGGTCAGCTTCAATTCGGCGGCGATCTCCAACCCGCAGGTCATCCGCGATGCGTCCGAGAAGTACGGCTCGCAGTGCATCGTCGTGGCCATCGACGCGAAGAAGCGCCAGGGCGATGACCTGGTCGCCAAGGGGCCGGGCTGGGACGTCTACAGCCACGGTGGCCGCAAGAACACCGGCCTGGACGCCGTGGCCTGGGCCGCGCAGATGGCCGAGCACGGCGCCGGCGAGATCCTGCTGACCAGCATGGACCGCGATGGCACCAAGTCGGGCTTCGACCTCGCCCTGACCCGCGCCGTCAGCGATGCCGTGGGTGTGCCCGTGATCGCCTCGGGCGGTGTTGGCAACCTGGACCACCTCGCCGATGGCGTGCAGCAAGGCGGCGCCGATGCGGTGCTGGCGGCCAGCATCTTCCACTATGGCGAGTACACCGTGGCCCAGGCCAAGGCCGTGATGGCCGCTCGGGGCATCCCGGTGCGCCTCTGACGCACACCGCGCATGCGCCTGGCACCTCAGGCCATGTGAAGCAAGTGTGAATTCCATCGCACCCATGGCGTGAGGGGCATCACGGCGCAGGCGCACAGCCGCCTTGCGCAGGCGTAATCTGTGTCCGTGTAACACAGCGAACGGAGTGCGACATGCCCCAACGCCATGGCCACAAGCCCCTGCCTCTCCAGGCCCTCCGGCTGGCGCCTCGCCTGCCCAAGGTGCAGCGCGCCGCCCAGGCCCACGATCCGGCCCTCAGCCTGCTCACCGACCTCCACCACAGCCCCTGCGTGGTCGCCAGTCACCGCGATGGCCTGGACGCCACCTTGCACCTGATGATGCGCGCCGGCGTGCGGATGGTGTTCGTGTCAGGCGCCGATGGCGAACTGGCGGGCATGGTCACGGCCGACGATCTCCAGGGCGAGCGCCCGGTGCAGCGGGCTTCGCACCACCATGTGCCGCACCGTGAGCTCACGCTGGCCGACATCATGACCCCGGTCACGCAGTGGGACACGGTGGATTTGGCCGATGTGCGCACCGCCCACCTGGGCGACATCGCCGCGACCTTGCAGGAGCACGGCCTGCGCTACCTGCTGGTCACGCAGCGCAAGGACGGCGGCACGGTGTTGCGCGGTTTGTTCTCGGCGCGCCGGCTGGAGATGGCCATGAACACGACCATCGAGCCCGACCTGCACTCGCGCAGCTTCGCCGAGCTGGAACAGGTGCTGGCGCACTGATCAGGCTGTCGCGGCGGTGCTGTCCTCACCCAGCGCCTGAACGGGCAGCCACAGCTCGAAGCAAGCCCCCACGCCGGGCTGGTTGATCACGTGCACGTGTCCGCCGTGGCGCCGTGTCACGGTGTCGATGAAGACCAGGCCCAGCCCGATGCCCGCGGCCAGTTGGGAGGGGCGGCCTTGTTCGACCCGCTCGTAGCGTTTGAACAGCCGCCCGAGCTCGGATGCCGGGATGCCGGGGCCCTGGTCTCGCACGGACAGCACGTGGGCATCGGCCTGTCGGCGCAGCGCAACCGTCACCTGTGCACCGTTGGGGCTGAACTTGATGGCGTTGCTCAGCAGGTTCACCAGGGCGCGGTGCAGCAGGTAGTCGTCAAAGCGTGCCGGCTGCTGTGTGCCTGGCGCCCAGTCGCCGATCAGGGTGATGTCCTTGGCTTGCGCTTGCAACTGCATCTCACCGATGGCCCCTTCGGCCAAGGCGATCAGGTCGCCGTTGACGAGGGTGAGGGCGCGGGTTTCTGCGCGCATCACCTGCAGCAGCTCCTCGCACAGCGCCAAGGTCTGGCGCGCCATGGCATCGACGTGGGTCAGCGTTTCTTCCAGCGGCAAGTTGCCGCCGATGCGGTGCAACTCCACCAGCGAGATGAGGGAGGCCTGTGGCGAACGGATGTCGTGGGCGATGAAGCCCAGCAGCTCGGTGCGCTGCAACTCGGCCTGGCGCAAGGCCGTCACGTCGGTGGCGCACACGATGTGGCCTTGCTCTGTGGACAGCAGCGAGACCAGGCGCTGACCGCCCATGGCGTTGCCGGCCTCGGTGCTCAGTGGCTGGCGCTGCCGGCCCGCCTGCTGCAGCAGCATCGACCATTGCGGAGCATCTGCGGGCGTCCAGCCGGCCAGGGCCTCGTCCAGCGTGCGCCCGATCGCGGTGGCCTCGGGTGTTTGCATCAGGGCGCACGCCTGCTGATTGGCTTGCGTGATCCGCCCCTGGGTGTCCAGCACCCACACGGCATCGGGCAGCACGGCCAGTGTGTGGGCCAGGAGTGCGCGGGCCTGGCGCAGCTGTGCATTGGCTTCGTGGATGGCATCGGTGCGCTGGCGCATGAAGTCGACCGTGCCACGCTCGCCGGGCTGTGTGACCGGGCCCAGGCCAGGCTCGGCGGCCAGGGTCTGCAGCTCGTTTTCCAGGGCGAGGGCCGTGGCCTGAAGGCGGCGCCAGCTCCACACGGGGTAGCACAGCAGCACGGCCGCCACCAAGGCGAAGGGGGGCCACCAGGTGCTGTGCCAGGCCAGGAGTGCCCAGGACACCGCCAGTGCGCTACTGGCCACGGCGGCACAGGCCAGCAGGGCGCGCCCCGGGGTGAGCCTGCGCATCGCCCACAGCAAGGCGCCGACCCAGGTGGCCGACAGGGCGGCGTTCCAGGCTGGCGGCAGGGTTTGGATCAGCCAACCACGGGCGAGGGCCTGCGTCACCCGCGCGATGAGTTCGGCGCCGGACATGCCTTCGCGGGGCGTGAGGGCCGTGGGCAGGCGTGTGCCCATGCCCTGCGCGGTCACCCCGATGACGACGAACCGATCGCGCAGCCAGCGCTCGGGCACCTCACCCCGCAACAGCGCGGAGAAGGACACGGTGCGCGGCCGCCCGGTGCGTGACAGGTCGGGCGACACGAGGCCGGTGCGGTACCAACCGCTCAGGTGGCCCATGCCGCCCTCGCTCGCATCGTCAGGGGTGGGGCCAGGGGCCTGGCGTGGCACGGAGTCGGGCCAGGTGCCGCCCAGGCCCAGCAAGGCCAGGGCAGGGTGGGGCAGCTGATTGGCCGCGCTGCCCGCCCACAGCGCGGCGTGGCGCACCCGGCCGTCGGCGTCGGGTGCCGCATCGCTGTGGGCCAGCACCGCGTGCGCGCCCAGGGCTTGCGCTGGCTTCAGCCAGGGTTCGGTGCGTGTGGCCTGCGGCAGCAGCCCTGCAGGCAACACCACGTTGCCCAGCGCCTGCATGGCACTCGACAGCTGTGCATCTTGCGCCGGGTCAGGATCGGCTTCGGCCAGCAACAGGTCCAGCAGCACGGCGCGTGGCCTCGCCTGGGCGAGCTGCCGCAGGGCCTGCGCATGCACGCCATGGCGCCAGGGCCAACGGCCCACGGCGTCGATGCTGGCATCGTCGATGGCCACGATGACGACCTCGTCGCTGTCATGGGCCGGACGGCTGCGCTGCGCCAGGTCATGGATGGCGCGGTCCAGCGGCAAGGTCCATTGCCCGAGGCAGGCGACGGCGGTGGCGGCCATCAGGCCGAGCGTCAACCAGCGGCTGCCTCTCGCTGCTTTGCTCATGGCCGTGTCTGAAGGGGCTGGCCGTTGCCACTGCGCACACAGGCGCCACTGCCACTGCGCAGGCAGGGGGGCAGCTCGATGGTCTGCGCACTGCTGTGCGGCCCGATGTAGCCGTCGGGGTCGATGGCGCGGTAGCGCACGTACAGGCGACCGCCTTCGTCCGGGCGTGGCAGGCTGACGGGGGACGGGGTGGCCGATGCCGGCGCGCTGGCTTCGGCCAGGATCTCGTGGAAAGCGGCATCACGGGCCAGCTGGAATTCGAAACGCTGGCCGGGCTCGCCTTGAGGCTGGAACAGCAAGGCGGTGTCGGACACGGTCGGGGCAGGCAGCGACGCCGGAGGCGCCCGCACGGCCAGGCGCTGGGCGTCGCCCCAGGGGCCCGGATCGGTGCCGGGCGCGCCGGGTGTTGCTGCCGAGGCCACCGTGCGCAGGCGCCACAGGTAGTCATCGGGCGGCAGGGACAGGCTGAACTGTGGCTCGGACAGGTGGGTCTGGTCCACCACCAGGTCGGTGAAAGCCTCGTTGCGGCTCACTTGCAGCTGGTAGTGGTGGGCCCGTGGATGTTGGGCCCAGCTGAAAGCGATGGCGGGTGTCCGCTGCTTGGCGCCACTCAGGGGTGCGGTCGGGATGGGTGGCTCCGGGCGGGCTTTCAGTTGCATTTGTCCGACGGCGTCGGCGCCGGCCAGGCCGGAGGCATCGCTGAGGCGCACCCGCCAGTGGTAGCCGCCATCGGGCAGATCGGCCAGCCGCACCAGGGGCTCGGTGCTGTCGACCTCGGCCCGCACGCGGCGGAAGTCGGCATCGTCGGCCACCTGCACGTGGTAGCCGTGGCCCGGTGCCAAGGGCGGCAGCGCGATGCGGATCAGGGGGCGCTCGAACAGCGTGGGCACCCTGGCGATGTCGGGGGGCGCAGGCAAAGGGCGGGGCGGCGTCAGCCCCGATGGCGCATCGGCCAGGGTGCCCTGGCCGGCCGACACCAGCGCTTGCCGAGGTCCTTGCTGCACGACCACGGCGCCGGTCAGCGTCTCTGCCAGGGTGCGGTCTGTTTGTGCCGTCACGCGGAATTCTGTGCCACGCACAGCCAGCGTCGCCTGGGGGGTCTGGATCTGAAAGCGCGGGGGGGCCGCGGGTTGCCGCGTCACCAGGGATTCGATGCGTCCCCGCAGCAGTTGCCACGCCGTGCGCAGGATGCCCGCCGGTTCATGGGCCTGGGATGACTGCAGCACGGCTTCGGTGGCCGACTGCACCTTCATCACGGAGCCATCGGCCAGTTGCAGGGTGATGTAGCCGTTGCCGCCCGTGCTCAGGCGCTGTCCAGCCTGCAGGGTGTCGCCAGGGCGTGCGCTGGTGTCGCCCACCGCGTCAAGCACCTGAACGGTGCGGGGGGCCGAGCGCATGCGTTCCAGCGGCACGCACAACGGGCTGCCGATGGGGATGCGGCGCGGGTTGCCGACATGGTTGAGTCGTGCCAGCAAGGGCCACTCCAGCGGGTGCGCAAGGTAGCGCTCCCCGAGGCCGATGAGCGTGTCTCCCGCGATGGCGACGTGGGTGTGGCAGGACCAAGGGGCTGCCGTGCGTGGGGCAAGGGGGGTGGCCAAGGGCGCCGACACGGCATGTGGGCAGCATGCCAGCCATGCCGCGCACACCCAGGTGCCAGCCCAGGCTGGTCGGGGCGCGAACAGCATGGTCTCGAGGGTCCTGCTTTGGTTGTGATCCGTGAAGAATACGGCAAGCCGGTGCCTTGTCAACCGGATCGCATGGCTGCCGGACAAGCCTGCTCAGGCAGGGTTGGGCACGTCGATGAAGGTGTGCGCCAGGCCCATGCGCGCGGCCAGGTGGTCGCCGATCGCCTGCACGCCGTAACGCTCGCTGGCGTGGTGACCGCAGGCCAGGAAGGCCACGCCGGTTTCTTGGGCGTAATGCGCTTGGGGCTCCGAGATCTCGCCCGTCAGGAAGAGGTCGGCGCCAGCGGCAATCGCCTGCTCGAAGTAACCCTGGGCACCGCCGCTGCACCACGCCGCGCGGCGCAGCACCCGGCCGTCGCCCGGAACGACCACCGGCTCACGGCCCATGGTCTGGGCGATGTGCGCCGTCAGGCCATCGAGCGTGAGCCCGGCTGGTGTGGGGCCGATGAAGCCCAGGTCCTGCTCCCCGAAGCGGCCATCGGCCACCAGGCCCAGCCGCTGTCCCCATTGCGCGTTGTTGCCCAGCGAGCCATGCGCGTCCAGCGGCAAATGGTAGGCCAGCAGGTTGATGTTGTGCTCGATGAGGCGCCCCAGGCGCTGGCGCATCCAGCCGGTCACCCGGCCGTCCTGGCCGCGCCAGAACAGGCCGTGGTGCACGAGGATGGCATCGGCGCCAGCGGCAATGGCCGCGTCGATCAGGGCCAGGCTGGCGGTCACGCCGGTGACGACCTTGCGGACCTGCGTGCGCCCCTCCACCTGCAGGCCATTCGGCCCATAATCCTTGAAACGGTCCACCTCCAGCAAGGCTTGGAGGTGCGATACCAGAGCTTCTCTTTCGATCACGACAGGCCCTTTCTCGGCGATTGACGTCCACACATGCGCAAAACCTGGCTGATGTTCTCACAGGCGGTGACGGTCGCCGTCGCGGTGCTGTTCGTGGTGTCCACGTTCAAGCCGCAATGGATCCTGAACATGACGTGGCGCAAGTCGCTGCCCGACGCCACCGTGTCGGTGGTCAGCGCGCCAGCCGGCAAAGGGCGTGTGGCGGGCCAGGGGTTCAGCGAAGCCGCCCGGGTGGCCGCGCCCACCGTGGTCAGCGTCTTCACCAACAACTCCAGCGCGCAGAACCCGCACCGCAACGACCCGTGGTTCAAGTACTTCTACGGCGAGCAGGGCCAGCAGCCGCAGTCGGGCATCGGCTCGGGCGTCATCGTCTCGCCCGAAGGCTATGTGCTGACCAACAACCACGTTGTGGACCACATGGACGACATCGAGGTCATGCTGACCGATGGGCGCCACGCCAAGGCCAAGGTCATCGGCACCGACCCCGACACCGACCTGGCCGTGCTCAAGATCGACCTGGAGCGCCTGCCCGCCATCACCCTGGGCAACTCCGAAACCTTGCAGGTGGGCGACCCGGTGCTGGCCATCGGCAACCCCTTTGGCGTGGGCCAGACCGTCACTGGCGGCATCGTCAGTGCGCTGGGCCGCAACCAGCTCGGCATCAACACGTTTGAGAACTTCATCCAGACCGACGCGGCCATCAACCCGGGCAATTCGGGCGGTGCGCTGGTCGATGCCAGCGGCAACCTGATTGGCATCAACAGCGCCATTTATTCGCGCTCGGGCGGCAACATGGGCATCGGCTTCGCCATCCCCGTGTCCACGGCCCGCCAGGTGATGGACAGCCTGATCCGCGATGGCCAGGTCACCCGGGGCTGGATCGGCGTGGAGCCGCGCGACCTTTCTCCCGAGATCGCCGAGACCTTCAACCTGAAAACGCGCGACGGTGTGCTCATCACCGGCGTGTTGCGCAATGGCCCGGCGGCGCGCGGCGGGCTCAAGCCGGGCGATGTGGTCACCACGGTGGGCGTCGTCCGCGTGGGCAACACCGCGCAGTTGCTCAATGCCGTGGCGGCGCTCAAGCCAGGTGAGCCGGCCCAGATCCGTGTGCAGCGTGGCGAGGAGCAACTGACCGTGACGGTGGTGACCGCACGCCGCCCCAAGGTCAGCACCCAGGCTCGCGAAGAGGACGACGAAGACGCTCAGTGATGTTCAGGGCGCCGCGGTGCTGTCTTCCTGGGGCGCTTGCGTGTGCTTGACGAACAGCTGCGCCGCCCAGATGCCGACCTCGTACAGCAGGCACATCGGGATGGCCAACGCGAGTTGCGAGACCACGTCCGGTGGCGTGACCACGGCGGCCACCACGAAGGCGATCACGATGAAGTAGCTGCGGAAGTCCCGGAGCTTTTCCACCGTCACCATGCCCATGCGCACGAGGATGACCAGCACCACCGGCACCTCGAAGGCGGCCCCAAAGGCCATGAACATGTTGAGCACGAAGCTGAGGTAGGCCTCGATGTCAGGCGCGGCCGTGATGCTCTTGGGTGCGAAGTTCTGGATGAAGGTGAACACCTTGCCGAACACGAAGAAGTAGCAAAACGCCACGCCCGTGAAGAACAGCACCGTGCTGGAGATGATCAGGGGCATCACCAGTCGCTTCTCGTGGGCATACAGGCCCGGCGCCACAAAGGCCCAGACCTGGTAAAGCACGACAGGCAGCGCCAGCATGAAGGCGGCCAGCATCGTCACCTTGACCGGCACCATGAAGGGCGAGATCGGGTTGGTGGCGATCAGCGTGGCGCCCTTGGGCAGGTGCTCGATCAGGGGCATGGCCAGCAGGTCGTAGAGACCGGAAGGCGAGGGGTAGATGGCCAGGGCGATGAAGGCCACGCCGATGGCGATGACGGCGCGGATCAGCCGGTCACGCAACTCCACCAAGTGGCTGACGAAGGGCTGTTCGCTGCCGTCCGGGCGGCTGGGGTCTGTGCCATGGTCGGGGGTCGGGTCGGTCACGTGGGGCTATCTCAGGGGCAAGCGGCTGGGACGGTGGTTGGAAGGGATGCGGATGCGGGTGTCACCGCGGACGGAAGCGCGCCACGCGGGCGGCACCCGATTGCACATGGCGACGCACACCTTGGCGCTGCTTGTACCACAGCGGTGTGGCGCCCCGCTTGAGCCGCCAGTTCTTGCGCACGGGCACGCCGCTGCCATGGTAGGGCGGTGCGGGCAGGTCGTTGTAGAAGCTGGTGGCGCTGCTGGCTTCACCGTCGGCCGCAGTGCCACTGAGGGCCGACTGGGCATCGTGCAGGCCGGCTTGCACCGAGTGGCCGAAGTCGTGCGCGGCCGTTTCCAGGCCCTGCTTGACCTTCTGGAGTTCTTCCAGCTCGATGGAGCGGTTGACCTCGCTTTGCACCTGTGACACATAGCGCTGTGCCTTGCCCAGCAGCACGCCGACCGTCTTGGCCACGCGCGGCAGGCGCTCCGGCCCGATGACGATGAGCGCCACCGCGCCAATCAGGGCGAGCTTGTCGATGCCGAAGTCGATCATGGCTGGTCAGCCTCCACGGCCGGTGCGCTGTTCGATGGCGCCAGGGCAGGGCGCGTCATCGACGGCATCAGGACTTGGTCTTGCTGTCAACGTCCACGGTGTTGGCGTCACGGCGGGCGGCTTCATTGACCACCTGTTGCGGCGCCGGCGATGCGTCGGCGGTTGTGCCGCCTTCTTTCATGCCGTCCTTGAAGCCCTTGACGGCCGACCCCAGGTCGCTGCCGACGTTCTTGAGCTTCTTGGTGCCAAAGACCATCACCACGATGACCAGCACGATCAACCAGTGCCAAATGCTGAACGATCCCATTTTTCTCTCCAGGCGGGCTCACAGGCCCAAAATCACGGTTTGCAAATCACGGTTTGCCTTGGGCACCCGACCCGCTGGCAGCGGCGGTGCGCGAGGCGAATTCTTCCAGACCCGACAGACCTTCGCGTCGGGCCAGCTCATTGACCACATCGGCAGGGCTGAGACCCAGGTGCGACAGCGCCACCATGCTGTGGAACCACAGGTCGGCAAACTCGCCCACCGCCGCTTTGCGGTGCTCGGCCGAGGCCTGGGCGGCCAGGTCCTTGCCGGCCATGACGGCTTCCACGGCTTCCTCGCCCACCTTCTTCAGGATGGTGTCGGTGCCTTTGTGGAACAGGCGTGCCACGTAGCTGGTGGCTGGGTCGCCGCCTTTGCGCGACTCGATCACCTCGGCCACTCGGGCCAGCACGTCGTGTGTGGATGCGTCGCGGGTCATGAATAGATCTGTGTCGGGTCCTTGATGACGGCGTCCACCGTCACCCATTGCCCATTGTCGTACTTCTGGAAGAAGCAACTGTGTCGGCCTGTGTGGCAGGCGATGCCGGGTTCGTGGCCGGTTTGCGTCACGCGCAGCAGGATGACGTCGGCGTCGCAGTCCAGGCGGATGGCGTGCACCTTCTGGATGTGGCCGGACTCTTCGCCCTTGTGCCACAGCTTGTGTCGCGAGCGGCTGAAATACACGGCCTCGCCGGTTTCGGCCGTGCGCGCCAGGGCCTCCCGGTTCATCCAGGCCACCATCAGCACGTCACCGGTGCTTTCTTCCTGGGCGATGGCAGGCACCAGCCCGCGTTCGTCCCATTTCACGTCGTCCAACCAAGTCATGGCGACAGTGTAGCAATCGGTGCGCCAGGACCGTGTGCGCCAGACCCCTCGGCGGGTGGGGTGCGGCCAATTGGGGGGAGAATCGTCTGCTGGATTGACCTCTGCACCTTGCGCTTGCCCATGTCCGACCACCTTGTGGATGCTGCCGAAACCCCTGTGACCGGGGCGCCTCGCCTGGCGTTGACCATGGGCGATGCCTGCGGTGTCGGCCCGGAAATCATCGCGCGTTGGTGGGGGCAGGGCGCCCATGCCGCCACCGTGGTGGGTTGCCCACAGGTCATGCAGCGCGCGGTGGCGTGCTTGTCTGCTGCGCATCGCCCCGCCGTGGTGCGTCTGGCCGCATGGGCCGATGGCGGTGGGCTTCTGCCAGGTCAGATGGGCGTGTGGGCGCCGCCTGGGCTGCCAGTCGATCTGATCGAGGCCCCCTGGGGGCGGGTGGACCGCCGCGCCGGCGTGGCCGCAGCGGCGTGCATCCGTGCCGCGGTCCGCTTGGCTCAGTCAGGTGAGGCCGCGGGCATCGTCACGGCGCCGCTGCACAAGGAGGCCTTGGCCCTGGCGGGCGAGCCTTACCCCGGCCACACCGAGCTGTTGCAGGCCGAGGGCACGCCGCCGGGGCAGCCCATCGCGCCGGTGCGCATGATGCTGGCCAATCCGCAGCTCAAGACGGTGCTGGTGACCATCCACGTGTCGTTGCGCCAGGCCATCGAGCAGGTCACTTTCGACGCCGTGCTGGAAACCCTGCGCATCACTCACCGCAGCGCCCAGCTCTGGGGGCAGCCGCGGGCGCGCATTGGCGTGGCGGGCTTGAACCCGCACGCAGGCGAGAGCGGCTTGTTCGGTGACGAGGAGCTGCGCATCATCGGCCCGGCCATCGAGGCGGCACGCGCCGAAGGCATCGACGCCTCGGGCCCCTGGGCGCCAGACACCGTCTTCATGCGCGCTCGCCACGCACCCCCCGAGCACATCGGCGAGTTCGATGTGGTGATCGCGATGTACCACGACCAGGGGCTGATCCCTGTGAAGTACATGGGCCTGGACCAGGGCGTGAATGTGACACTGGGGCTGCCCTTCGTGCGCACCAGCCCTGACCATGGCACGGCCTTCGATCTGGCAGGCACAGGCCGCGCCGATGCGTCCAGCTTCGGCCAGGCGGTCGAGATGGCGCGTCTGCTGCTGTCGGGGCGCGGCGTGCGCGTCTGAGTGTCCGGCCCACTTCTTGGCCGAAGTTCCTGGCCGAGTTTCCTGGCCGAGGTTCAGGCGGCCGTGCGTGTGCGCGCGTCGGCGCTGAGGGCGGCCAGCTGACGGCGGGCGCGCACCGTGGCGCGCTCGATCAGCTCGGACTGCTCGAAGGCCTTGAAGCGGTTGCCTTCGCACATCTTGGCCAGCGTGCGGGCCGTCAGCGAGATGGTCTGCTTGTGCGTGTGGCCGTGCGTGAAGATGAAGAAGTTGCGGCCTTCGCTGATCCAGGTCAGGCGCACTTTCTTCCATTGCCCCTGCATGTGCATCTGGTAGGCCGTGCCCTTCTGGATGTGGTGCACAAGCTGGGCGCCAGCGGCCGGCGGCGGCGGGGCGTCCAGGTTGATGTCGATTTCGCTCAGCGAGGGGTCGGGGTCGCCGGGCAGCGCCAGGTCGATGTCGAGCTTGGCTTCCTGCGCCACCACGGCCTCGGGCACGAAGCCTGCCTGCTGGACTTCCTCGCGGCTGAGCGCGGCCACCACCGTCAGCGTGGGCACGGCCGAGAGGTCGGCCAGCGGCGCGGGCAGCGGGTCGTTGGCCGCTTCTTCGCGGCTCGGGATGGCGATTTGCTCGACCTTGTGGAGGCGCTGCTCCAGCATGCGCTGCGTCAGGTCGTGGTGCGGTGCGGTTTTCAGGCACTCGGCGTGGGCGGGCAGCAGTTGGGCGAAGAAGGCCTGCTTGGCTTCTTCGGGCCACTGGATCAGCCCCAGCCCCTCGTTGATGTCGCGCATCAACTGCGGCAGCGTCAGCAGGAAGGCCTTGCGCAGCTGCGGATGCCCCTTGGGCTGCACGCTCAGCGCCAGCTCGTGCCCGGCTTTTTTCATGCGCTGAGAAAACGGTGAGGCCGCGCCATCGCGCGCCGAGGCCATCACCTGGACCTGGCTCCAGATCTGGGTGATGAAGTCCCGCACGAAGGCCGGCAGTTCGATGTCGGCCAGCTCGCGCTGCAGGATCTGCATGTAGCGCTGTTGCACCCGCAGATCGGCCTCTTTGCCGCTCAGCAGGGCGGCGACGGCCGCGTGCTCTGCCGCATCGCGCGTGCTTTCCGTGTCGATGAAGGACTCCAGCTCACCGAGCTTGGACTCGTACACCGACATGTTGTCGAAGTCACCATCGACGATGGCGTTGACCAGCGCTGTGACACGCTCCAGGCAAGCCAGGCCAGGGCCTTGCTCGTAATCGTCGAAGGACGCCGACAGCGTCGCCACGCGGTTCACGAAGCGCCGCACCGGGTGCTTGCGCGTGTTGAAGAAGCTCATGTCGCCGAGCGCGACACGCAGCACCGGCATCTGCAGGCGGGCGATTTGGCGGGCCATCTGCGGCGCCACCTTCGGGTCGGACAGCACCTGGTCGAACAGCGCGGCCACGATGTCGATGACCATCTGGTCAAGCGCCGCACCACCGGTGGCCTTGACGAGCTCTTCGCGGTGTGCCCGGATCAGGTTGGGGGCCATCAAGGGGCCTGCAAAGCCTGCCGATGTGGCCATGCCCTCAGCCACGCCACCTTCACCCACGTGAGGCGCGGCCCCGCCGGCGACATCCCCGAACCATGAGGCCGAGGCGGACTGCACGGCAATGCGGCGCAGCAAATGCTGGAAATCTGCGCGGGCGGCCTGTGCGGTCGGTCCGTGACCGAGGCCGTCGGCCTGGCTGCTCAGGAAGCTGCCCTCCATGCCCATGGGCGAGGTGGGCAGGTGCATGCCGAACATGTGGCTGAGGGCCTGGGCCGCACGTTGGTGGGCTTGCGCTTCGGCCTGGCCAAAACCGCTGCTGCGAGGGGCGCCCATGCCGCTGGGCATGCCCATGGCGCCGGGCAGGGTGGCCGCGAATGCGCCCGGCTTGCTGCCCAGTGGCCCGAAATCAGAGTGCAGCCCACCTGCCGCCGAGGGGCTGAAGGCGCCGTGTCCGCTGGAGGTGCCGCGGCTGCGGTTCACCGACATGCCCTGGGCCTGGATGCCGCGCTGGCGCATGTCCTGGACGATCAGGCCGTAGGTCATGTTGAGCTCTGGGCCCAGCACGCGGCCCATCTGTCCGGCCAGGGTGAGGCAGGTGTCTTCGTCGCACTCCGCGCTGGCCAGGGCTTCCAGCAGGGCCTTCGCCACCGCCTGGGGGCGCAGCGGGTTGCTGTCGGCGCTTGTGTCCTTGAGGAGGGTGGCGATGTGCGCGAACAGCGACTTCAGGTGCTCTTCGCAATCCTGCGTGAGGGTCTGCGCCAGGCGGTCGGCCCACACGCCGCGCTCGACTTCCTGGTTGTCCACCAGGGACAGGGCGTCCCAGTCCAGCTCGCCCTTGGGTGCCGGGGCGCTGGTGGCATCGGGGCTTTGGTGCTTGTCGATCTGCGCCTGCAGCTCGCGCTGGAAGGCTTGCAGGATGCGGCCTGACTTCAGCTTCAGCTCACGCTCGCAGGTCATCAGCTGCTGGCGGGCCTGGTTGCTCGTGGCGGCCAGGGCCAGGGGCCCCAGCTGCACGAGCGCTTTCTCGACGGACGCCGACACCGCCGCCTGGATGCGGCTGGCGGCTGCATGCAAAACAGGGTCGAGTCGGGGGTCGTTCACGGCGCCGGTCCAGTCAGGTGCATCGGGGAGGGGAGGCCGTCCACAAGGGATTGCCTTTCATCGATGGTTATCGGACGGACCTCGGCCGTCTTGCGTCATTTTTTCAAACTGTCACGAATCTCACGAAGCAACACGATGTCTTCCGGCGTGACGGCCGGTGCGGCGGGCGCGGCCGGCTCTTCGCGCTTGAGGCGGTTGATCTGCTTGATCATCAGGAAAATGATGAACGCCAGGATGGCGAAGTTCAACGCCACGGTGATGAAGCTGCCGTAGGCGAACACGGCGCCCTGCTTTTTCGCATCGGCCAGCGTCAGTCCGGCGGCCTGGCCAGCCAGGGCCACGTAGTAGTTGCTGAAATCCAGCCCGCCAACCACCTTGCCGACCAACGGCATGATCAAGTCGTTGACCACGGAATCGACGATCTTGCCGAAAGCGCCACCGATGATCACACCGACCGCCAAGTCCACCACATTGCCCTTGACGGCAAATTCCTTGAACTCACTGAAAAAACCCATTGCTTGCTCCTGTTCGGTGTGCCGCGAAAATCTGGCGGCTTGGTGCGTGAAAAATCACGCTCAATGTAGAACGACTTGGGACACACGCCCAGCAAGTCCTGAGCCATGGGCTGGGTCAAACTGGCCCCAGTGTGGTGGAAATGTCGCACCACGGGCGCGGACTGCCTTCTGGCACAAGGTGGCGTCGGGCGACAAAGTGGGGGGTTGTGTCCCTTACAATGTCGAGTTGACCCCCATTCAATGTCATCGAATCACCAGTCCTCGAGGATACCCATGAGCAATCAGCCAGTGGATCAAAGCCGTCGGACCTGGGTGACCATGGCCTGCGCCGTCGGCGGTGCAGGCGGCGTGGCCACCGCCATCCCCTTCGTTTCGACCTTCCAGCCTTCCGAACGTGCCCGCGCTGCTGGCGCCGCCGTCGAGGCCGACATCAGCGCCCTGAAGCCGGGCGAGATGATGACCGTCGAATGGCGCGGCAAGCCCGTCTGGATCATCAAGCGCACGCCCGAGCAAGTCTCCGGCCTGAGCAAGATCGACGGCCAGCTGGCCGATCCCAAGTCCGAGCGCAAGCCCGCCGAGTTGACCCCCGAGTACGCTCGCAACGAGCACCGCTCGATCAAGCCGGACGTCATGATCGCCGTGGGCATCTGCACCCACCTCGGTTGCTCCCCCTCATCGAAGTTCCAGGCTGGTGCCCAGCCTTCCCTGCCGGACGATTGGCCGGGCGGTTTCCTGTGCCCTTGCCACGGTTCGACCTTCGACCTGGCAGGCCGCGTCTTCAAGAACAAGCCGGCCCCGGACAACCTGGAAGTGCCGCCCCACATGTACCTGTCAGAGACCAAGCTCCTGATCGGTGAAGACAAGAAGGCCTGACCGGAGAAGTCACGATGGCTGAAATGAAACAAGCTCCTGCCGGCGCCAGCGCTGGCGAAAAGCTCCTGAACTGGGTGGACAACCGATTCCCGGCGTCCAAGCTCTACAAAGAGCACCTGTCGGAGTACTACGCACCGAAGAACTTCAACTTCTGGTATTTCTTCGGCTCCCTGGCCCTGCTGGTGCTGGTGATCCAGATCGTGACCGGCATCTTCCTGGTCATGAACTACAAGCCGGACGCCGCCCTGGCGTTCGCCTCGGTCGAGTACATCATGCGCGATGTGCCCTGGGGCTGGCTGATCCGCTACATGCACTCCACGGGGGCTTCGGCTTTCTTCGTGGTCGTGTACCTGCACATGTACCGCGGCCTGATCTACGGCTCTTACCGCACCCCGCGTGAGCTGGTCTGGATCTTCGGTTGCCTGATCTTCCTGTGCCTGATGGCCGAAGCCTTCATGGGCTACCTGCTGCCTTGGGGCCAGATGTCCTTCTGGGGCGCCCAGGTGATCATCAACTTGTTCGCTGCCGTGCCCTTCGTCGGTCCGGATCTGGCCATCCTGATCCGCGGCGACTACGTCGTGGGCGATGCCACGCTGAACCGCTTCTTCTCGCTGCACGTGATCGCCGTGCCCCTGGTCCTGCTGGGCCTGGTGGTGGCACACATCATTGCGCTGCACGAAGTGGGCTCGAACAACCCCGACGGCGTGGAAATCAAGCAAGGCCCCAAGGATGCCAATGGTCATCCGCTGGACGGCGTGCCCTTCCACCCCTACTACTCGGTGCACGACTTGCTGGGCGTGGGTGGTTTCCTGTTCATCTTCACGGCCGTGATCTTCTTCATGCCTGAATTTGGCGGCTACTTCCTGGAGTACAACAACTTCATCCCGGCCGACCCGTTCAAGACGCCTCCGCACATCGCTCCGGTCTGGTACTTCACGCCGTTCTATTCGATGCTGCGTGCGACCACCGACGACATGGTCAACGTGCTGGCCATCATCATCGGCCTGGGCGCGGTGCTGAACCTGGTCAAGGGCAAGGGCGATGGCAAAACCAAGGTCGCAGGCCTGGTGATCGCTGCCGTGGTGATCGGTCTGCTCAAGACCTTCGAAGCCAAGTTCTGGGGCGTGGCCGTGATGGGTGGCGCTGTGGTGATCCTGGCCGGCCTGCCCTGGTTCGACAAGAGCCCGGTCAAGTCCATCCGCTACCGTCCGGGCTGGCACAAAATTGTCTATGCCGTGTTCGTGGTGAACTTCTGCATCCTGGGCTACCTGGGCGTGCAACCCCCCTCGGAAATTGGCAACGTGGTGTCGCAAGTGGGCACGCTGCTGTACTTCGGCTTCTTCGTGTTGATGCCTTTCTGGAGCCAGATCGGTACCTTCAAGCAAGTGCCCGATCGCGTGACGTTCAAGCCCCACTGAAGCAGGAAACAAAGATGAAAAAACTCCTTGCCTCTTTGCTGGCCACCCTGGCGCTGATGTCGGGCGTGCATGCCAACGAAAGCCTGGTGCTGGACAAGTTCCCCAAAGAACGTGTCACCGACCTGGCCGCGCTGCAAAACGGCGCCAAGATCTTCGTCAACTACTGCCTGAACTGCCACGCAGCGGCCTTCATGCGCTTCAACCGCCTGAAGGACATCGGCCTGACCGAGCAGCAGATCAAGGACAACCTGCTGTTCCCCACCGACAAGGTGGGCGAGCTGATGAAGGTGTCTCTGGACACCAAGGACGCCAAGGAATGGTTTGGTGCTGTGCCGCCTGACCTGACCTTGGTGGCCCGCTCGCGCGCTGGTGCCAGCGGCTCTGGTGCCGATTACCTCTACACCTACCTGCGCAGCTTCTACCGTGACGAGGCCCGTCCGACCGGTTGGAACAACCTGATCTTCCCCAACGTCGGCATGCCGCACGTGCTGTGGGAGTTGCAAGGCCAGCGCGCTGCCAAGTTCGTGGAAGAGGCCGACCCGCACGACCCCGCCAAGAAAATCCACAAGTTCGATGGTTTCGAGCAACTGACCCCCGGCAAGATGTCGCCGCAGGAGTTCGACAGCAACATCGCTGACCTGGTGGCCTATCTGCAGTGGATGGGCGAGCCCATGCAAACCCAGCGCACCCGCATCGGTGCGGGCGTGCTGATCTTCCTGGCCATCTTCACCTTCATCGCCTGGCGCCTGAATGCGGCGTTCTGGAAAGACGTGAAGTGATCCCGAGGTCCTTGCCGGTCAGCCGGTGAGGGCCCCACAGCGCAGTGGCATGCTGAGTGCGGCCACTGCGCTTCGTTGTTTGTGCTGCGAAGCGCATCCCTTTTCAGCTTCTTAGGAGCCCACCGCCATGATGGTGCTTTACTCCGGTACGACCTGCCCTTATTCGCATCGTTGCCGTTTCGTTCTGTTCGAAAAGGGCATGGATTTTGAGATCCGTGACGTCGATATCTTTGCCAAACCCGAAGACATCGCCCTGATGAACCCGTACAACGAGGTGCCCATCCTCGTCGAGCGTGACCTCATCCTGTACGAATCGCACATCATCAACGAGTACATCGACGAGCGCTTCCCGCACCCGCAGTTGATGCCCGGTGACCCGGTGGCCCGCGCCCGCGTGCGCCTGTTCCTGCTCAACTTCGAGAAGGAGTTGTTTGCCCACGTCAACCTGCTGGAAGGACGCGGTGGCGTCAAGGCCAACGACAAGCAGCTGGAGAAGGCCCGTTCGCAGATCCGCGATCGCCTGACGCAGCTGGCCCCGATCTTCCTGAAGAACAAGTACATGCTGGGCGACGACTTCTCCATGCTGGACGTCGCCATCGCGCCGCTGCTGTGGCGCCTGGACTATTACGGCATCGAGCTGTCGAAGAATGCGCTGCCGCTGTTGAAGTATGCTGAGCGCATCTTCTCGCGCCCGGCCTACATCGAGGCACTGACGCCTTCCGAGAAGGTGATGCGCAAGTGACCTTCCTCGCCTGACTGATCGCCTGACCGAGCATGTCCATCGAACAAGATTCCCAGGGGTCGTCCACACGGCCGTACCTGATCCGTGCCCTGCATGACTGGTGCACGGACAATGGTTTCACGCCGTACCTGGCTGTGTACGTGGACCGCTCGGTGCAGGTGCCGCAGGAGTACGTCAAGAACAACGAGATCGTGCTCAACGTCAGTTTCGAGGCCACGAGCCAGCTGCAGTTGGGCAATGAGTTCGTCGAGTTCAAGGCGCGCTTCGGTGGCGTGGCACGCGACATTTCCGTGCCCGTGGACCACGTGATTGCCATCTATGCGCGTGAGAACGGGCAAGGCATGGCTTTCCCCGTGCCCACGCCATTGGGTGGTCAGGGCGTGGATTCGCCTGCTTCGGCGCCCGCAGGTGACGATGCGCACCTGGTGGATGCCGAGGTGCAGTTGGACGCGGCGCCATCGCCTGGCGCTGGTGCGGGTGCTGGTGCGCCTGTTGCCGGTGGTTTGCGTCTGGCGCCGGCCCAGAAGGCACCCAAGGAGCGGCCTTCGCCTGTCAAGGCGGTGGACAAACCTGCTCAGGCCCAGACGAGCGATGACGCAGACACGCCGCCGCCCGAGCCGCCGTCAGGTGGCGGTCGTCCGGCCTTGCGTCGCGTGAAATGAACGCTGACAGTCACGCTAGAATCTCGCATTGAAGTTTGCGCCGGCTTAGCTCAGTTGGTAGAGCACCCGCCTTGTAAGCGGTAGGTCGTCAGTTCGAATCCGACAGCCGGCACCAAGCATTTTCAAAGGCCTCCGAGTTCATCCGCTCGGAGGCCTTTTTCCTGGGTAAATCCACTTCTTGTCGTCCGATTGCGTCCGGGGTCGTCCATTGACAGCTGGTGTGCGTCCGGGGAACACAACGGGGAACGAAACGCCGTTCCCCGTCAAGGCCGGGGAACAACCCAGGAAAGTGGACCCCGTTGCTGACCGATGCGGATTTCGTCATGGCGCGGGCAATGGGGTGTGCACAGCGCGCAGCCTGTCCCGCTCAAGTCATGATCTCGGACAAACGGAGGGCGATCACCGCTTCCCAAGTCGGCAGGCGTCGCGCGCAGAATGCACCATGCCCATCGACATGCGAAAGGGAAGGCACATGGTCACGATGTCCACGTTGGTGCTGAGACGCGCAGCACATGTCCAGACGAGGGCCCAGCAGAGGCCTCGCCTGGGCCGCTTGGGGGCGGCCACCGCCTTGCTGGCCCTGTCCCTGACGGGTTGCAGCATCGAGTGGCAAAACCGGCAAGCCGCCCAGGAGGTCGCGAAAGCCGCCACGCCGCCAGGGTCGGTTTATCGCGGGTGGCGCCTTTTCCAGGACAAATGCGCCAGTTGCCATGGGGCGGCGGCCACCGGCTCGGCGGGCGGCCCGAACTTGCTGCCCAGGGTGCGCGAAATGGGTTCGCGTCAGTTCGTCAGCACGGTGCTCTACCGCTACGACTGGGGCCTGCCTGTTGCCAAGGACACCCGGGCCAATCCGGCCCTGGACGCCTTGCTCGAAGACCTCCTGCAGCGCCGGCAGTACGCCTTGACGATGCCAGCCTGGCAGGGCGAGCCCAGCGTGACCGTCCACATCGCCGACCTCTACGCCTACCTGTCGGCCCGCGCCCAGGAGCAGCAGGGGCCGGAGCGGCCCTCACCGTGAAGCGGCGTGACGCGGGGCTTCAGTTCGCCAGCAGCTTGTTGAGCTCGGAGAGGTCTTCAGCCTTCAGCGTGCCACTGGCTTGGCGCAGCTTGACCGAGCCGACGATCACGTCGTAGCGGGCCTTGTAGAGGTCCTTCTGCGTGCTGGCCAGCTGGGTCTGTGCGTCCAGCACGTCTTTGTTGATGCGCACGCCCACGCGGTAGCCCAGTTGCGTGGCTTCCAGCGCCAGCTTGGCAGACGATTCTGCGGCCTCGTAGGCCTTGACCTGCGCCAGGCCCGATTGCACGCCGAAATAGGCCTGGCGGGTGCCCAGGGTCACGGAGCGCCGTGCGTTGTCCACGTCGTGCTCGGCCTTCGCCTTGAGCTGCAGGACTTCGCGGATGCGGTTCTG
This sequence comes from Aquabacterium sp., assembly GCA_023266355.1. Classification (GTDB taxonomy): domain Bacteria; phylum Pseudomonadota; class Gammaproteobacteria; order Burkholderiales; family Burkholderiaceae_C; genus Aquabacterium. The sequence goes on along the minus strand of JAHFQM010000009.1, from coordinate 23,750 downwards.
GACGGAGTCGCCTGCATACAGCGACATGTTCAGCTCCAGGCCGATCGAGCTGCTGGTGCCGGCGCCACCGGAAATCTTCGCGTTGGTGTTGCTGGAGTCGATGTCGTTGCGCACGACGTTGGCCACGGCGTCCAGCGTCGGCAGGTGGCCTGCGCGGGCTTTGTCGATTTCGAGGGTGGCCACTTGCAGGCCGACTTCGGCCTTGCGCACGCTGGGGGAGGCTGCCGATTGCCCGACCCAGTCTTCCACCTGGCCGGGCGACAGCGCGTCGAGGTTGACCGGGGTGCGCAGGGGGGTGGGCGTGACGTTGCTGCGGCCGACGAGTTGGTCGAGCGCGATGCGCTTGACGCGCAGGTCGTTGGCGGCGGCGATTTCCTGAGCGGTGGCCAGGTCGTGGCGTGCCTGGGCCTCGCGGGTGTCGGTGATGGTCGAGTTGCCGACTTCGAAGCTGCGCTTGGCCGCGGCCAGTTGTTCGGCCAGTGCGGCCTTGTTGGCCTGCGAGGTGGTGAGCACGTCTTGCGCGCCCAGCACGTCGAAATAGGCTTGGGTGATGCGCACCGTCAGGTCGTTGGTGGCGGTTTGCAGGTCGGCTTCTGCGGCCAGCAGCGACTGTTCGGCCTGGTCGATCTTGGCCGTGTTGCCGGCGTTGTACAGCGCCTGACGTGCCGCCAGACCCACTTTGCGGCTGGTGGAGTTGCTGCTGTAGCTGACGGGGGCGCCGGTCAGGGGGTTGATGATGCTGGGCGCGCTGGAGTCCAGGTGGTTGCGGTTGATGCCCGCCTGCAGGTTCAGCGAAGGGCGCTGCAATGCCCGCGCTTGTGCCGCCTGGTATTGGATGGACTCGGCCTGCGACTTCGCGCTCAGGTAGGCCGCGTCATAGCCCTTGGCCGCGTCCAGCAACTCCAGCAGGCCTTCGGCCCGGGCGCTCAAGGGCAGGGCGGTGAGGGCCAGGCCGAAGCTTGCGCAGGCCACCGCCCGGACCACGGGGCGCCAGGCGGCAACCACAGAACGGAGTGAGCTCGGGAACTGGGGCGCGCGCGTGGACATCTTGGGATCCTTGGGATGAGGCAGGGCGGCGCGGCGGGGGCCACGCCATGCCGGGACGGAGGGGTCAGAAGTGGAATTTGCTCGGCTCGGGGAAGCCGGACAGGCGGTTGGCGACGGTGTCGAACAGCTCTTGGCGGCTGAACTGACCGTCGGCCACGCGGGTGAAGAGCGTGGCTTGCATCACCGGCTCGTCACCGACGATGGCCAGCAGGCGGCCACCGACCTTGAGCTGGTCGAGCAAGGTCTGGGGCACCTGGGCCACCGAGCCAGCCAGCAAGATGGCATCGAACGGGGCCTGGGCCGCAAAGCCTTGGCTGCCATCTGCCTGGACGATTTCGGCGTTGTTCACGCCACCCTTGCGCAGGTTGTTGCGCGCCACAGTGGCCAGGGCGGCGTCCGATTCCAGGCCGATCACGCGCTGCGCCTTGTGGGCCAGCAGGGCGGCCACATAGCCGGTGGCCGCGCCCACCAGCAGCACGGTGTCGCGCTTGCTGAGGTTGAGGTCCTGGACGAGGCGGGCTTCGACGCGCGGGGCCAGCAGGCTGCGGCCGTTGCCCAGGGGCAGTTCCAGGTCCATGAAGGCCTGGGCCTGGTGGGCGGCGGGGACGAAATCTTCGCGGCGCACGGCCGACAACAGGCCCAGCACCGAGGTGTCCAGGACATCCCAGGGGCGGATCTGTTGCTCGATCATGTTGAAGCGGGCTTGTTCGACGTTCATGCTGGGCATCCTACGGGAGACGATATGGGGAGGGAATGCGGGGAAAACTGAGATTTTAAGAACACCCACCTGAATCAGGGAGGGGTTCGTGCGGGTGCGGTGGCGTATTCGTCACGCCTGAGGCCGAACCTCCAGGCCGCGCAAGAGCAGTTCGATCTGCGTTTGCATGAAACGCTCGGGGTCCAGCGGCACCGGGTTGGCGGCGCAAACAGCCGTGCACTGGCGGTAAAGCACCAGGAACTGGGCCGGTGCGATCAGGGCTTGCACGACCGAGGTGACGTCCATGGGCCTGAATTCACCCCGGTCGATGCCGCGTTGCACCACGCGGGCCAGCAGTGCGTGGCTGGGCGCCACGACCTCGTCCACGTAGTACTGGGCCAGGTCGGGGAAGGCCGAGGCCTCGCTCATGATCAGGATCATCAACGCAGCGGCTTTGGACGAGCCCACCTGTGTCCACCAGGTGTGGGCCAGCAAGGGCAGCAACTCCGAGGCGGGGCCATCGAAGCGGTCGGCCATTTCCGTGCCCACGGCAATCACCTGGGCCAGGTAGGTGTGCACGACCGCCTTGAACAGCGCGTCCTTGCTGGGGTAGTAGAGGTAGAGCGTGCCTTTGGAGACACCGGCCAGCCGGGCGACGTCTTCGGTGCGGGTGGCGGCCAGGCCCTTTTCAACGAACAGGCCGAGCGCGGCTTCCAGCAACTCTTGCGGCCGGGCGGCCTTGCGGCGCTGGCGCACGCCGGGCAGGCGTTGGGCGATGGCCGTGACCGTCGCACCCACTGCCGCACCGATCGGGCAAGAGGAGGTCTCGCTCGCGGCCCCGTCCGTGGATTCTGGGCGCGAGGGCAATGCGGGCAGGGAAGGGCGGCTCAAGGTGGACTCAGGGGCAAACGCTGGCGCCTGGGCGCTGCGGTCCGGTCAACTGACCGACGGGTCATTAATGTAGCCTTGCCCTCGATGGCTGGTCAATGCGGGCTGCGCCATCGTGGCCATGCGGTGCCATGCCGGGCGCGGCGCACCGCCAACATCATGAATAATCGGGCGCCATGAGCCGACCCCAAGCCCTCCCTCGCGACGCCTACGCCCACTTCAGCCGCATCACCACGCGCTGGATGGACAACGACATCTACGGCCACGTTAACAACGTGACCTACTACAGTTACTTCGACACGGCGGTCAACCGCTACCTGATCGAAGCGGGCGTGCTGGACATCCATGCCGGCGAGGTCATCGGCCTGGTCATCGAGACGCACTGCAACTACTTCGCGCCCCTGGCCTTCCCGCGCAATGTGGACGCCGGCATCCGCGTGGCCCACATCGGCAAGAGCAGCGTGCGCTACGAAATCGGCCTGTTCGAAGAGGGCGAGCCCCTGGCCGCGGCCTGCGGGCACTTCGTGCACGTCTATGTGGACCGCGACAACCGCCGCCCCACCACCTTGCCCGATGCCTTCGTGGCGGCCCTGCAGGCCCTGGTGCCGATCAGCGGCGCCTGATGGTCGGCGTCATCTGATATCGCCTGTCATCACTTTGTGACGGGTGAACGTGCCATGTGGGCGTTGTGCCTAAGGGGTTTCCCTCGGTGGGTGAGAGCGCGACAGGCCGCAAAGCCGTCTATGATTTTTGGTCTGATCTGGTTGTAAGCGTTTTCAAATTCGCCGGCCGGTCGGTTCGAACCATCCCGCGTTTTCTGTCTTCCGGAGGTCCCCCATGAGCCTGATGGGCAACATGATGCACATGCCCTTGATGATTTCGTCCCTGCTGACGCACGCTGCGCGGCACAACGGCGACATCGAAATCGTGTCCAAGCGCGTGGAAGGTGACATGCACCGCTCCACCTGGGCGGAAGTCGAGCTGCGCTCGCGCAAGCTCGCTCAGGCCCTGGACCGCCTGGGCCTGGAAGCCGGTGACTGTGTCGGCACCCTGGCCTGGAACGGCTACCGCCACATGGAGATCTACTACGGTGTCTCCGGCTCGCAGCGCGTCTGCCACACCATCAACCCGCGCCTGTTCCCGCAGCAAGTCGCCTGGATCGTCGGCGATGCGAAGGACAAAGCCATCTTCGTGGACATCAACATCTTCCCGTTGGTGGACAAGCTGGCCCCGATGATGCCCTCCGTCAAGCACGTGATCGTCATGTGCGGCCGCGAGCACATGCCCAAGGAATCGTCGATTCCCAACCTGCTGTGCTACGAAGAGCTGATCGCCGCCGAAGACGGCAACTACAGCTGGCCCTCGTTCGACGAGAACACCGCGGCCTCGATCTGCTACACCTCGGGCACGACGGGCAACCCCAAGGGCGCCATCTACTCGCACCGCTCGACCGTGTTGCACGCTTTCGCCGCTGCGCTGCCCGATGCGATGTGCATCAAGGCCACCGACGTCATCCTGCCCGTGGTGCCCATGTTCCACGTCAACGCCTGGGGCCTGCCGTATGCCGCCGCCATGGTGGGTTGCAAGCTGGTGTTCCCGGGCCACCACCTCGATGGCGCCTCGCTCTTCAACCTGTTCGAGGAAGAGAAGGTCACGATGTCGGCCGGCGTGCCGACCATCTGGCTGGGCCTGCTCAACCACGTCAAGACGAACAACCTGAAGTTCAGCACCTTCAAGGCCACGGTGATCGGCGGCGCCGCCTGCCCGCCGGCCATGATCCGCGCCTTCGAGAACGAGCATGGCGTCGAGGTCATCCACGCCTGGGGCATGACCGAGCTGTCGCCGTTGGGCACGCTGGGCCGCCTGAAGTCCAAGCACGCGGATCTGCCGACCGAGGCCAAGCAGAAGATCCTGGAGAAGCAGGGCAAGTCGGTGTTCGGCATCGACATGCGCATCGTCGATCACGATGGCAAGGTGCTGCCATGGGACGGCAAGTCCGCTGGCGACCTGGAGGTCAAGGGCCACTGGGTGGTCAATGGCTACTTCAACATCGACAAGTCGCCGCTGCACGACGGCTGGTTCCCCACGGGCGACGTGGCCACCATCGACGCCGACGGTTACATGCAGATCACCGACCGCTCCAAGGACGTGATCAAGTCCGGTGGCGAGTGGATCAGCTCCATCGACCTGGAAAACGTGCTGATGGCCCACCCGGCCGTGCACGAGGCGGCCGCCATTTCCTGCCACCACCCGAAGTGGGACGAGCGCCCGCTGATGGTCGTGGTCAAGAAGCCCGGCGCCGAGGTCACCAAGGAAGAACTGGTGGCTTTCTACAAGGACAAGATCCCCTCGTGGCAGACGCCCGATGACGTGGTGTTCGTCGATGAGATCCCGCACACGGCCACGGGCAAGATCTACAAGCTCAAGCTGCGCGAGACCTTCAAGGACCACAAGCTGCCGACGGCTTGATGCCCAGACAGCGCTGACGCGAACCAGGGGTGCCATGCGCACCCCTTTTTCATGGCGACTTTCAAGGTGATTTTGTCTGGCGTGTGACAGCGCACGTGTGCACGCCTAGCGCATGTCATGACCTGACGCAATGGGTTGTTTGGTCAGGGCTGGCGCAGTGTGCATTTCCCCGGGACATCCCTGACGCGCCCCCGCAAGCGCGGGGGGTAAATTGTGTGCAGTCGTACTTGATCGACCTTACCTACAGGAGAAAGCAATGAAGTTTCCCGTTCGCGCCCTCAGCGTGTTGGTGATGAGTTCTCTGGCCGCTGGCGCAGCGTTGGCCCAAAAGGGTGAAACCGTCAAGGTGGCATGGATCGATCCTTTGTCCGGCCTGATGGCCAGCGTTGGCCAGAACCAGCTCAAGAGCTACCAGTTCGTGGCAGAGAAGCTCAACGCCAACAACCCCGCTGGTGTGAAGTTCGAGATCATCTCCATCGACAACAAGCTCAGCCCCGCCGAATCGCTCAACGCGCTGAAGTCGGCCGCTGACCAAGGCGTGCGCTACATCGTGCAAGGTCTGGGTTCTGGCGCTGCCGGTGCCCTGGTGGACGCCGTCAACAAGCACAACGAGCGCAACCCAGGCAAGGAAATCGTCTTCCTGAACTACGCCGCGGTGGACCCCGACCTGACCAACAGCAAGTGCAGCTACTGGCACTTCCGTCTGGACGCCGACACCTCCATGAAGATGGAGGCCATGACCACGTTCATGAAGGACCAGAAGGACATCCAGAAGGTCTACCTGATCAACCAGAACTACGCGCACGGCCAGCAGGTCTCGAAGTTCGCCAAGGAAAACCTCAAGCGCAAGCGTGCCGACGTCCAGATCGTGGGCGACGACCTGCACCCCCTGGCCCAGGTGCGTGACTTCGCGCCTTACGTGGCCAAGATCAAGGCTTCGGGCGCCGACACCGTCATCACCGGCAACTGGGGTTCCGACCTGGCGCTGCTGGTGAAGGCCGCCAACGACGCTGGCCTGACCGCCAAGTTCTACACCTACTACGCCAACTTCGGCGGCACGCCCACCGCGCTGGGCAAGGCCGCAGACGGCCGCGTCTACCAAGTGGGCTACGGCCACTACAACCTGGGCGGCATCAACGCGCAATTGGTGGGCGAGTTCAAGAAGCGCTTCAACGACGACTTCTACTCGGCTGCCACCTACTCCGCGCTGGTGATGCTGTCCAACGGCATGGCCCAGGCCAAGTCCACCGACCCGGTCAAGGTTGCGGCTGTGATGGAAGGCATGAAGTTCAAGAGCTTCAATGGCGAAGTCGAAATGCGCAAGACCGATCACCAGCTGCAGCAGCCGCTGTTCATCGCGCAATGGGCCAAGGTCGATGCCAAGAACAGCTACGACGTCGAAGGCACGGGCATGACCTTCGTGCCAGTCAAGGCTTTCGACGCCTACGTGGCCAGCACGCCCACCTCGTGCCAGATGAAGCGCCCGTCGTGATGTCGGTGGGGCGGGTGGTGGCTTAGGGCCTGACCCGCTCCTTCGCGTCTTTTTGCGCTTTTTACCGAATGCCCGCGCTGTCCACACGGCAGGCGGGCGATGGGCCTGATTGCCGTTGTGCGAGGCAGGTCCAGCAGCACGGGTGATCCCCGTGGCTGCCTCACGTCTTGCGGACATGGAAACCTTTTTCGTCTTCTTTCTGAACGGCATCAGCTACGGCTTGCTGCTGTTCATGCTGAGTTCGGGCCTGACCCTGATCTTCAGCATGATGGGTGTGCTCAACTTCGCGCACACCAGCTTCTACATGATGGGGGCCTACTTCGCGTATGCGCTGGCAGGCACCCTCGGCTTCTTCCCCGCGCTGATCATCGCGCCCTTGCTGGTCGGTGTGCTGGGCGCGGCCTTCGAACGCTACAGCCTGCGCAAGGTCCACGTGTATGGCCATGTGCCAGAGTTGTTGGTCACCTTCGGCCTGTCTTATGTGGTGCTGGAGGTGGTGCGCCTGGTCTGGGGCCCGGCCAACGTGGACTACCGCGTGCCCGAGTCGCTCAGCGGCCCGCTGTTCACCCTGGCCAACATCAAGGGCCAAGGCCTGAGCTGGCTGGCTGGCGCAGGTGACGCCGCCATTTGCGGCCCGGCCGCTGGCAACAGTTGCACGCAGTTCCCCATCTACCGCGGCTTCATGGCCCTGGTGGCGCTGTTCATGCTCGGCTCGCTGTGGCTGCTGCTGACGCGCACGCGCATTGGCCTGATCATCCAGGCGGCGCTCACGCACCCGGACACCACGCAGGCCCTGGGCCACAACGTGCCCCGCGTGATGATGGGTGTGTTCGGCGGCGGTTGCGCGCTGGCCGGCCTGGCCGGTGTGATCGGGGGCAATGCCTTCGTGACCGAGCCCAACATGGCCGCATCGGTGGGCGCCATCATCTTCGTGGTGGTGGTGGTCGGTGGCATGGGTTCGCTGGCCGGGGCTTTCCTGGCCTCGCTGCTGATCGGCCTGATCCAGACCTTCGCCGTGGTGATCGATGTTTCCGCGGCCTCCGTGATGCAAAGCCTGGGTTCGCCCGTGAGCTTTGAGCACTGGGCCTATCCCCTGTTGAAGATCTCGGTGTCGCAGATGGCGCCGATCCTGCCGTACCTCCTGCTGGTGCTGATCCTGATCTTCAGGCCCAAAGGCCTGCTCGGCACGCGTGAGGAGTGAGCACCATGAGCGCCAATACCTATTCTTTCCGTCCCTACAACGTCGGCCGCTTCATCCTGTGGTCGCTGTTTGCCGTCGTCCTGCTGGTCGCGCCCAAGCTGTTCACCAGCAGCCTGTCCATGACCATGCTCACGCAGATGGGCATCGCCGTCATCGTTTGCCTGTCCTACAACATGCTGCTGGGGCAGGGGGGCATGCTCTCCTTCGGCCACGCGGTGTACTCGGGGCTGGGCTCGTTCGCGGCCATCCACACGCTCAACAAGGTGGGTGCGGGTGACTGGGCCATCCCGGTCATGCTCGTGCCCATCGTGGGTGGCTTCGCCGGCCTGCTGGTGGCGGTCCTGCTGGGTGCGGTCAGCACGAAGAAGTCGGGCAACACCTTCGCCATGATCACGCTGGGCGTGGGCGAGTTGGTGTGGTCGATGTCGTTGATGCTGCCGGAGTTTTTTGGCGGCGAAGGCGGTGTGTCGAGCAACCGCGTGGTGGGCACGCCTTTCCTGGGCATCACCTTCGGCCCGCAGATCGAGGTGTACTACCTGATCGCGGTGTACTGCTTCATCTGCACGGTGCTGATGTTCGCCTTCACGCAGACGCCGCTGGGCCGCATGCTCAACGCCGTGCGCGACAACCCCGAGCGCGTCGAGTTCATCGGCTATGACACGCAGCGCGTGCGCTACTTCGCCTTCATGATCGCTGGCTTCTTTGCCGGCATCGCAGGTGGCTTGTACGCGGTGAACTTTGAAATCGTCACGGCCGAGGTGGTCGGTGCGCAGCGCTCAGGCGCCTACCTGCTGTTCACCTTCCTGGGTGGCTCGCTGTTTTTCTTTGGCCCCATCATTGGCGCGGTGCTGTTGGTGCTGGCCTCGGTGCTGCTGTCCGAGCTGACCAAGGCTTGGCTGCTCTACCTGGGCCTGGTCTTCCTGCTGATGGTGATGTACGCCCCGGGCGGCATCGCCAGCCTGTTGATGATGAACGTGCGTGTGGCGGCTTACGGCATGCTGCGCAGGCTGTGGACGTCTTATCTGGCGCTGGCCGGCACGGCCCTGACGGTGCTGGTCGCGGTGGCTGTGATCGTCGAGATGATTTACCACATCAAGCTCAACGAGGCCCTGGGCCCGCAGATGAGCTTCGCCGGCGTGATGCTGGACACCCGCGGCACCGATGCCTGGGTGGGGGCCATGCTGCTGCTGGCCACCGGTGTGGGCCTGTTCGAGGTGAGCCGACGCCAGTTTGTGCGCCATTGGGGCCAGGTCCAAGGGGACATCGAGGCCGAGATCCAGCGCCGTGAAGGCCTGTGACACCCAGACCCGCGCAAGGAACACACCCATGAGCAAGACACCTTCCAACGGCCTGGCCCTGGAGTTGCGCGATGTGCGCAAGTCCTTCGGCAAGACCGAAATCATCCGTGGCGCCAACCTGGCCGTGAAGGCCGGTGAGCGCGTTGCCCTCATCGGCCCGAACGGTGCCGGCAAGTCCACGCTGTTCAACCTCATCAGCGGCCGCATGGCCCCAACCAGCGGCGACATCGTGCTGCATGGCGAAGCCATCCAGGGCATGAAGCCTTACGAGGTCAACCGCCGTGGCCTGGCCCGCAGCTTCCAGGTCTCCAACCTGTTCCCGCGCCTGTCGGTGTTCGAGAACATCCGTTGTGCTGTGCTGTGGTCGATGGGCGAGCGCTATGCCTTCTGGCGTTTCCTCACCAACCTCACCGAAGTGAACCGCCGCGCCGAAGAGGTGCTGGACATGATCCGCATGCGCCGCAAGCGCGACACCAACGTCACCAACCTCACCTACGCCGAACAGCGTGCCGTGGAAGTGGGCGTGACCATCGCGGGTGGCAGCAACGTCATCCTGCTGGACGAACCCACGGCCGGCATGAGCAAGTCCGAGACCGCCAACTTTGTGAAGATGATCCGCGACGTCACCGAGGGCAAAACCCTGCTGACCGTGGAGCACGACATGGGCGTGGTGTTCGGCCTGGCCGACCGCATCGCGGTGCTGGTCTATGGCGAGGTGATCGCCTTCGACACGCCCGAGAACGTGCGCAACAACGACCGCGTCAAGGAAGCCTACCTGGGCTCGGTGCTGGCCGAAAACCAACGCGCCGAGGCGCAAGCCGCCGAAGCCGCCGGAGCCTGACACCATGCTGAAGATCGAAAACCTGCACGCCTTCTACGGCAAGAGCCACATCCTGCACGGGGTGGACATGGAAGTGAAGCCTGGCGAAATCGTCAGCCTGCTGGGCCGCAACGGCTCGGGCCGTTCCACCACGATCAAGTCCATCATGGGCCTGGTCGATGGCCACGGCTCGGTCAAGTGGAACGACCAAGAGATGCTGGGCCACAAGCCCTACGACATCGCCCGCCACGGCATTGGTTACGTGCCTGAGAGCCGCGACGTCTTCCCCAAGCTGACCGTGGAGCAGAACCTGCTGCTGGGCCAGAAGGGGGGCGCCAAGAAGAACCGCTGGTCGCTGGACGACATGTACCAGATGTTCCCGCGGCTCAAGGAGCGCCAGCACACCGAGGCCGGCGTGATGTCGGGCGGTGAGCAGCAGATGCTGACGCTGTGCCGCACCCTGATGGGCGACCCCGACCTGATCATGATCGACGAGCCGACCGAAGGTCTGGCGCCGAAGATCGTGGAGCTGGTGGGCGAGTACCTCAAGGAGCTCAAGCGGCGCGGCCTGGGCGTGCTGCTGGTCGAGCAGAAGCTCACCATCGCGCTCGACATTTCGCAGCGCTGCTACGTGATGGGCCACGGCGAAGTGGTCTTCGAAGGCACGCCCGACGAACTCCGCGCTGACAAGTACGTGCGCAAGGAGTGGCTGGAGGTCTGAGGCCTCCAGCGCCAGCCAAAGCAGGCTCAGGCGGCTCTCAGCAGCCGCTCGTCGAGCAGCGCGGCCAAGCAAGCCTCGGGGTGGCTGGTCACCAGTGCGTGGCTGGCGCCTTCGATGTCGGTGCGCTGGCTGTGCGGCAACTCCGCATGCAGGTGGTCCACGATGGCGCGGGCCACCGCGTTGGACCGCGTGCCGCAGATCAGGTGCGTGGGGATGTTCAGGGCTGCGAGATCGGCGCGGCTGTGCCGTGGCACGGTGCAGATGTCCCAATGGCGCAGGTTGTTGGCCACCATCGTGCCCATGGCGTCCTGGATGTGCGCGGGCAGCGCCGCGAAGTGGTCGCCACCGCCCCAGAAGTCGATGACCTGACCGCACACATGGGGCTGTCCCGCGGCAGCGTCACGCCGGTAGCGGCCCAGGAAGGCGGCCAGTTCGGCTTGCATGGCCTCGTCCTCGACCACGTCGAGCACCCAGGTGGCCACAGGCTCGAACAGCGTCAGGCGTGACACAGGCACAGAGCCTTTCAACGCCTGCGCCAGCGCAACCACGCCGCCATACGAATGCCCCACGAGGTGGATGGGCTGGTCGGTGAACTGGCGCACTGCGGCCTCGATCACGGCGAGTTCGGTCTCGATGCTGGGCGAGGCGAAGTCCGTGGGGTCGGGCATGCCGCCATGGCCGGGCAGCTTGATGGCGATGCAGTGGTGCGTCTGCGAAAGGCGCTCCACCATCTTCTTCCAGGTGGAGGTGGTGGCGTAAGAGCCATGCACCAGGACGATGGGCTCGCCCGAGCCCTGCTGAACCACATGCTGACCGATGTCCATGGCTGACTGCTCCGGATGTTCCAACAACGAGAACGAAGGTTAACCGCTCAGGCGATGTGCAGGCGCACGTCGGGCAGGCCCTCGAAGCCGACGTCGACCACATCGCCTCGGCGCACCTTGACCACCAGCCAGGCGCCGGTGGTGACGAGGTCGCCCGCGTTCAGGCCACCGCTGTGCGCGAGAGTCTGTGTGGTGGCCTGTACCGCGGCCTGAGCCTCGGCATGCCGCGCCAGCCAGGGCAGGGTGCCCAAGGGGTGCAGGCCGGCCAGGATGGCGGGGTGGCTGCCGCGGGATTCGTGCACTGCCACAGTCCCATCGGCCCCCTGCACGCGGATGTGGCAGGCCTGGGCTTGCCAGTCTGCCGGTGTGAAGGCGGTGAACCGCGCCCCAGGCTGTTCCTCGCCGATGAGCAAACCCGCGTGCACGCCCTGGTCGGCCAGCTTCCAGTTCGCTGGGGCCGACAGGCCATTGGCGAGGCGCGTGCCGATGAGTTCGACCGACACGCACACCGTGCCCAGGCAGGCAAGCGCGTCCGTGGCGTTTGGCGCGACAGGTGCCGAGGCCAGGCGGAAGGCCAGCTCGGCCTCGATCAGCACCTCGTCCTGCCCCGCCGGCAGCACCCAGGTGACATGTGATGCGGCGGGCGATGGCCGCACCTCGGGCAAGGGCGCGGCGTTGATGTCCTCCGTGCCGCCCACCTTCCAGGCCCGCGGGCCATCGGGGAACCAGCCCAGCTCCGCCGCCACGGCAGCCTGGATGGCATAGGCGTCGGCCGTGTTGAGCTCGGGCCAACCGCCGGTGGGCTGCCAGGCGGTGCCGGTGCGGTGGGCGGTGGCCAGGGCCTGGGCGATGGCGGTGATGCTGGTGGTGCGAGTGGTGCGGGTGTTGGTTGGCGCCCCTTTCGCCAAGCTCCGTGTGACCTCAGCCGCTGACACCGCCCGGCATGCGCTCGCGTTCTGCCCGCTCCACAGCGGTGTGAAGTCGCCGCGGCCTGCGCGCTCGGCCGCTGCGCGCAGTGGCGCGATGGCGGAGGTGGCCAGTGGGAACGCCGGGGCCTGGTTGTCGAGCGCGCCGAGTTCGTGCATGGCCCGGTTGACGATGCCGCGTGCCGCGCCGCCCGTGAACAGCGTGGTCAGGGCGGTGTGGCGGGCGGCCTCGCTTTGCAGCGCGGCGCGGTGAACGGGGCTGGTCGTGGCTTCGGGACACAGCAGGTAGGCCGTGCCCGCTTGCGCGCCCGCCGCACCCAGCGCGAAGGCCGCGGCCACGCTCGGGGCATTGACGATGCCGCCGGCGGCGATCACAGGCAGCTTCACGGCTTGCACGATCTGCGGCAGCAAGGCGAAGGTGTCCATCTGCGTGCTCAGGTCACGGGTGAGAAAGAAGCCGCGGTGCCCGCCGGCCTCCAGGCCTTGCGCGATGATGGCGTCCACCCCCTGGGCCTGCAGCCACAGCGCCTCTTCGACGGTGGTGGCGCTGGACAGCACCTTGGCCCCCCAGGCCCGCACACGCGCCAGCAACTGGGGCGAGGGCAGGCCGAAGTGGAAGCTCACCACGGGTGGGCGGAACGGCTCCACCAGGTCTGCCATCTCATCGCTGAAGGGGCTGCGGCCCGGGCCGGCGGCGATGCTGGCGGGGTCGATGCCGTACTCGGCGTAGCAGGGCGCCAGCGAGGCGCGCCATGCCGCCTCGCGCGCAGCGTCGGGCACCGGTGGCACATGGGCGAAGAAATTGACGTTCCACGGCCGGCCCTGGCTTTGCGCGGCCATGAGCGTCAGCTCAGCGCGCAGGGCGTCGGGGCTCAGGGCCGCGGCGGGGAGCGAACCCAGCCCGCCGGCCTGGCACACGGCCAGTGCCAAAGCACTGCCTTGCACGCCCGCCATGGGGGCCTGGACGATGGGCAGGGCGGTGCCCAGCAGGTGGGTGAGGGAAGTGCTCATGTCGGTGAACCTCAAGCGCCTTGCTGGCGCAGGACATGCTGCGCGAAGTTGTTCAGGATGGCCTGCCAGCCCGCGCGCTGCTGTTCTTCCGAGTGGGTGTCTTCCGCATCGAAGGTCTCGCGCACCGTGACGCCTTGCGGGCCGCTCAGGAACGCCACCCGCAGGCTGCGGCCACCGAAGTCGGCCACCAGCAGCTCGTGCGGCACGACCTGGGTGTAGGTGCCCGCGAAATCGAAGCCCATGCTGCAGTCCTTGGCCTCCATGCGCGACGAGAACGCCCCGCCCACGCGCAGGTCCACCGAGGCCCGCGTGGTGTGCCAGTCGGGCGAAGCGGCGTTCCACTGCACGATGTCAGCGGGCGTGGTCCAGGCCTGCCAGACGGCCTCGATGGGCGCGGCGATGGTGGTTTCGACGGTGATGTGCATGGCGGGGGCTCCGGTGTGGACGCTGTGGGGGGAGGGGGCCGTGTCAACGCTCATGCCACGTTGGGCAGCAGCAGGAGCAGGTCGGTGGCACCGATGTCGATGCCCATCTGCGAGAACAGCGTGCTGGCCTGTCCTCGGTGGTGGGTCTGGTGGTTGAAGATGTGCTGCAGCACCTCGCCCAGCAGCTTGCGGCTGCGCACGCCTTTGGTGGAGGCGTAGTCGAAGGGCTCGGTCAGTTGCGCCGGCTGCAAGGCTGCGCAGAACTGGGTGAGGGTGTCGTCGAGCAGGGCGCGCAGGTCGGTCAGCTCGGCCAGGGTGGTGCAGGGCAACTGGTCCAGCGCGGTGGGCTGGGGCAGCGCCGCCACGACCTGCAGGGTGGCAAAGCCGGGCGGGTGCTGGGCCAGGCGTTGCAGCCAGATGGTGTCGGCCACGACGAGGTGGCTGAGCGTGCCAAACAGCGAGCCGAAGAAGGCGCCACGGTGCTGCATCAAGGCCTCGTCGGGCAGGACCGCGGCGGCGTTGTAGAGCTTGCGGTTCATCCACTGGTTGTAGGCGGCCAGGTGGGCAAAGGCGGGTGTGAACGACATGGGTGCCTCAGGGCGGATGCGATGTGGCGAAGGGTGCCACAAACACGCTGGCGAGGGCCGCTTGCATGTCCTGGTCCAGCGTTTTCACGCCCTTGACGTAGAACGGCCCACCCATTTGCCAGTGGATCTGGACCGTGGCCTCGCGCGCCTGGCGTTGGGCATCGACCACGCGCACATCCACCACCACCTCGGTGCCGCCTTCCACCAGCGTGGGCAGCCCGATGCGCAGCTTTGGGCCCAGCTCCCTGACCACGATCAGGATGACCTTGTCGGCGTGCGGCGTGAGCGTTTTGGCCATGTCCAGCAGCGCCGCATCCGACAGCCGCTCGGCTTGCGCCGGGATGGCGATGCGCTGGATGGCCACGTCCGTCAGGCAGCGCTGGGTGGCAAAGAACTGCTGGATGCCTTGGAGCGCCGCGGCCTCCCGCAGCGGGGGCTCCTTCTGGTCAGGCCGCCACAACGGCCCCCACAGCACCGCCACGGACGCGGAGGCAGATGCCGCAGAGGCGCGGCCACACAGCGGGGCCTGCAGCGCCTGGCCTGTGACGTCGATGGTCGTCGATGCACAGCCCGACAGGGCGCCAAGGACGACGACAAGGGTCAGGCCGAGGCGGGTGACCCATGGGCGGTTGCAGCTTTGCGTGGGCGTCATATGAGAGATGTGGGTTGCCTGCCTGCTGACAGAATCAGGGTGTCAGTCTGACGTTCGGCTTGTGCCAAGCATGTGGGAAAGAAATGCATTTGATGATGGGACCCAAGCTACAGCAAGGCTTGTTGCTGGTGACGCTCGCCCTTTCTGCCTGCACCAGCATCCCGCCACAGGCCCAGCGCTTGGCCGCGGCCGACGCCTTGGTCGCGCAGCAGGGCTGGCAGCGGGTCAGCCTCTCCACCGGGCTGGGGCCCTTGATGGCGTACCTGCCGCAGCGGAGTGCATCGGCTGGAGGGGCGGCAGGCGCCACGCAGGCCCACGCCGTGACGATTTACATCGAAGGTGATGGCTTGGCTTGGTTGAATGCCGAGACACCGTCGGACGACCCCACACCCATCAACCCGCTGGCCTTGCGCCTGGCACTGGCCCAGCCTGGGGGGCAGGCCGCATATTTGGCGCGGCCCTGCCAGTTTTTGATGCAGGCGTCGCAGCAAATGCCATTTTGCGCGCGCCAGCAGGCGTGGACCAGCCATCGGTTTGCTGCCGAAGTGATTGCGGCAAGCCATCAAGCGCTGGATCAGATCAAAGTGCGCTTGGGGGCCGACCGCATCACCTTGGTGGGATATTCGGGAGGCGGGGCTGTGGCCGCTCTGCTGGCTGCTGAGCGCCACGATGTGCTGCGCCTGATCACCGTGGCCGGCAACCTGGACCACGCTGCCTGGACCGCGCTGCACCGCATCAGCCCGCTGAGTGGCTCCCTCAATCCTGCGGACCGCACCGACCAACTGGAAGGCTTGCCGCAAGTGCATTGGGTGGGGGCGCAGGATGACAACCTGCCCGAGTCCGTGGCGCGGGGTTTTGTGCAGCGTTTCCGTACCAGCCCGCGGCCGGAAGTACGGGTGGTGCCGCAGGTCACGCATGGCGCGGGGTGGGTGGCGCAATGGGGCAGTTTGTATGCGCAGTCATGCCCGTGAGGTTTTCCTCGATGACATCGCGGTGGGCGACAGCACAGAGTGCCCATGCCGCAACACGTTCACAACGAAATGAATCAGGTGCTGCCACAGCCGGAAAGGCATAATGCCGCCGGTTTTGAAGGCAGGAACTGAAAGAATTTCACCGTGGCAAACAACGCATTTACCCTTGAATTTTCAAACGAAAAACGTTGCCCATTCACCGCCATATTGTCGCCAATCCATGTGGCTGTGCTGTGCGCCGTGGGTTTCCATCAGGCGGCATCAGCCCAAACTGCAATTTGCGCAACGACAGGCACGAATCAAACCTGTACCAACAGCGTGGTTGTGACGAAGGCGGCCGATAACGCTTACCTGATCTCCGACGGTGGCGCGCTGAACCTGGTCAACACGGCCACGGGGCGGCTGGAAGTGAGCGGCGCATTCAACGCTTCGCGGGGTGGTGCGATCAGTGCAGCGGCAGGTTTGACCCTCAACAACCAGGGCACCATCACGACCAGCGCCAGCGACAGCACCGTTGAGTCCCGCGCGGGCGCTGCCAATGTGATCAACCAGGGCGTGATTTCTTTGACAGGGGCTGGCGGCCCCGGGTGGAATGCCCTTTCTCTCTCCGGCAGCAATTTGAGCTTGAACAACAGCGGCACCATCGCGAGTTCCGCCACATTCGGTGGCTCGGGCGGTGTTTTCTTCAATGGCACGGGGCAGATGCAGTTCACCAACACGGGGGCTGTGACGGCGAATGCCACACCGCAGGTCAGTGCCGCGTTTTACGTCGGCGGTGCCGGTGCCTTGCAGGGCAGCAATGCCGGAACGATTCAAAACGACACAGGCACGGCCTTGTTTTTCAATAACACAGGGGGCGCGACTTTCACAAACTCAGGATTGATCAAATCCTCGTCGCCCATCAGTTCCAATGGCGGGAATGCCGTGCGCCTGACGGGCGGGGCTGCCACGCTGGTCAACACGGGGCGCATCGAATCGGCCATTTTGAGCTCGACGGGACGTGGCGGTCTGGCGCCTGGTGCGGCCATTCTGGTGTCGGTTTCAGGGGTGGCAGATTTGAACAACAGTGGCGTCGTCAGTGGTGGCGATGTCGGTGTCGGCATCCTCAGTGCCGGCAACCACAGGTTGGTGAACTCGGGCGCGATGGCCACCACCAACGCCCTGAGCTCTCTCATGAACACCGGTGTTTTCATGAGCGCGGGCACGCTGGTCCTGGACAACAGCGGCAGCATTGCTGGCCGCGGCAACGGCGCCGTGTACCTGCAAGGCACCGCGGTCATCAGCAGCCTGAACAACAGCGGCACCCTGTCATCGGACACCGGCCATGGTGTGAACGTGACGGCCACCTCGCGCGTGGCAGAGCTGATCAACACAGGCACCATCCGCGGCGGCGCAGGCATGTTCGGCATCAATTACGCGGGCAGTACGGCCATGACTCTGCTGGCCAATGCCCAGGGCGGCAGCACGCCACTGACCTACACCGGCAGATTGCCCGGCACCTACAACATCATCATCAACAGCGCTGGCTACGGCAAGCTGGCCGCCACGGCCGTGACGCCGGGCACCACCACCCATTTCGGCATCTACAGCGGCTCGACCGTGGGCGCGCGCGAGTACAGCGATGTCCTGACCGGCGTGGCTGCGGCCAGCCTGGGTACCACCGCTGGCACCTACGCGGGTTACAGCTGGCAGTTGCAGGAAGCCACGGCCGGCTCCAACACCTGGAAGCTGGTGTTCCCTGATTACAAGACCCTGTATGAGTCCGCCAGTGCGCAAGGCAAGGTGCGTGCGTTCGCCGCAGCCAATGTGATTGACGCCAACCCGCAACTCGCTGGCGTGTTCGCGGGCCAGTTCACGTCCGAACAGCGCAGCCAGGCGCTGTTGCAAACCTTGCCCCTGTTGAGCGGCGGTCAAACCAATGCCGTGCAAGGCTTGCTCGGCCAAGTGGGCGGCATTGTGCAAACCCGCCTGGATGCGGTCAGAGGCCGGGCCTCGGGCGATGTGATGCTGCAAGACAAGCACGTGTGGCTCAAACCGTTTTATGCCCGCGCCGATCAAGGCGACCGCGACGGGGTGGTCGGCTACAGCGCGGTCACCAGCGGCTTGGCGCTCGGTGTCGATGCGGACGTGATGCCGGGCCTGCGCCTGGGCGGCGCCATCAGCCAGGCCGACCTTCGCATCGAAGGTGGGACGGCAGCCGCCGCGCACAACCTGAGCAGCACCATGCTGCAATTGATTGGCTACGGCAGTTATGCCGTGGATGAGCGCACCGAGGTCAGCGCGCAGGTGTCCCTGGGGCGCCACACGAACCGCGGTGACCGCGCGATTGCCTTTGACAGCAGCACTGCACACGCCCGCTACGACAGCGATGTGGCCCACCTGGGCGCTGCTGTCGGCCGCCGCTACAACCTCGACTTTTCGGCCACGGTGCTCACGCCTTCCGTGCGCGTGGACTACACCAGCGTGCGTGATGCTGCGTACCGCGAAACCGGCGCGGGTGACCTCAACCTGAACGTGGGGAAGCGCACGACCGAGGCGCTGGTGCTGGGCGTTGACACTAAGTTCAACCATCCGGTGACCGATCGCCTGAGCCTGGTGGGCGTGCTCGGTGCTGGATATGACCTGATCAACAGCAAAAATCAAATCACGGCCGCTTATGCCGGCGCGCCAGGGGCCTCGTTTGTGACCACGGGTGCCCAAGCCAGTCCTTGGCTTGTTCGCGCTGGTGTGGGGTTTGCCACGCGGCTGAAGTCTCGCCTGAGCCTGACGTTGAGGTACGACGCGGAATACCGCAGCCACTTCCTGAACCAAACCGCCTCGGCACATTTGCGCTGGGCGTTCTGAGTGACGGCGGGCGGGTGCTGTTGAGCGGCTCGACCAGCCTCCAGGCGAAATCACACGGCAGATCAGCGGGTCGCAAGTTGTTCATGACGGGCGACTCGCGGGACGTCCACAGGCACAGGATGCGAACCGATGGTTCCTGCATGCCTGGGATCGCGAGCAAGTGCAAGGTTCATGGCATCGCGCGCCAAACTTGTGCTGGCCCGGTGTCGGCGTGTTGCGGCAGGTCGTCCGAGATGTGCCACCAGCCCGCTTTGGACGCGGTGAAAGCATGGAAGGCCAACTGCGTGGCCACCGGTTCGTGCAGCAAGCCTGCCCGGATGCGCACCACGCCAGGCAGCGAGGCCCGGCGGCTGAACACCGGTGAGCCACACACCCGGCAGAACACCCGCTCCTTGCCTGGTGACGACGCGTGTGACTGCAGCAGATGTTCACCCGCCAGGAAGGTGATGGCGCTGGTCGCCACGGGGATGTTGGTGGCGAAGGGCCCGCCTTGCGCCCGTCGGCATTGCGCGCAATGGCAGACCTCGATGGGTGCCAGCGGCCCCGTGATGCTGAAGCGGACGCCTTCGCAGAGGCAGTTGCCGTGGTGTGAGAGGGGCATGGCTGAGTGCATTGGAGCCTGACGAGGGTGGCTGGGGAGCGCGCCAGGACTCAAGGCGCGGCGTCGAACGAGCCTGGCACGCGAGCTTCGCAGGTTTCGTATTCCAGGGTGCCTGCGTCCACTTGCTCGTCGAGGGCATCGCGCAGGGCATCGACGCTCACGCCAGGCGGGATGTCGATGGCGAGGAACTGGCCGTTGGCCCGCTCCAGCTCACCGCCCAGGGCTTGCAGTGCCGCGATGACGGGTTCTTGCGCCTCGCGGCTGAGCTGGTCGCAAAAGCTGATGCGCAAGGTCTGGTGGCCGCTGCGCTCGACCACTGCGCGGATTTCTGGCTTGAGCTCTTCGCTGTCCGCCGTGGCCAGCACCACGTCCCCGAAATTCAGGTCGTAGGCGCAGAAGGGCACGTTCTCCAGCCGGTAGCGGTCGTTGCCGAGCGGCTGCGCCCAGAACGACTCGCCCTTGAGCCACCAGTGGTGGGGCAGTTCGACGCAGACTTTGACAAGGTCGTTGGGTTCGCTGGACATGGGCGTGCCCCGTTCGTCAGCGTGGCGTGCGAGCGCAGACGCCTGTGCCGGTACGCCGCCGCCCCACCGCCACGCCAACCGCGCCCAAGCCCGCCAGGAACAGCGCCAGGCTGGAGGGCTCAGGAACCGCCACCACGGCATAACTGACGTTCGACATGCCTTTCAGCGTGAGCGTACCCATGTCACCCAGGAAAAGGAAGGTGCTGTACTGAGGCAGCATGCTGGGCGGGTTTTCCAGCGGCGTCTGCAAACCCACGGCGATGGGGCTCACGGTGCTGGACAGGCGACCGTAGCGGGTGTCGGTGGCAATCTCATTGCCATTGAAATACAGGTGTGTCTGCGCTGGGTTGTCGGTGCCGAGGGGGAACACCTTGCCGTTCCATCCAAAGCCGATGCGCCCGATGCCTGGCATCGCATGCACCTGCGCATCGGCAGAAACGGCAGCGTCGAGGCCGTCAATGCGCCACACGGCATGGCTGCTGTTGTTGGCGTAAGCGCTGCCAGCGCCAGCGATGCGCCCCAGGTACGCAGCGCTGTCGGTGTCCGCGAAAATCGACAACTGGAAAGGGGTGTTGGCCAAGCTCTGGCGCACCGTCAGCGAAAAAATGTCGCCCGTGAGCTCCCCGGTGAAGCGGTACTCGACGGGAATGGCCTGAACGGACTGACACGCGAAGGCCGCCAAGCCCAGGAAGATGGCGCTGAATTGGGTCATGAGGGGCTCCCTTTTGTAGGCTTGCGATGTTGATGCGGGACGGTTGAGAGCGTGTGACATGGCGCACGGATGGCGCTCAGATGGCGCCGAAAGGCGGGCGTGAGGTGTTCTCCCTGATGGTGCAAGTCGCAGCTTCAGCGCGCTCCGGCCTTTGAAGGTTGCTTGGCGTGCTCGATGACCTGTCCCACGGACTTGGCCCCCGGCGCGTAGGCGGCCATGGCCGCGCCCACAGCGACCAGGAAGACGGCCGTGACTGCAAATGGCGCCGCGGTGTGACGGACCGTGCTGGCCAGCCAGTGCCGAGGATCCTGACCGCGAAGATGCCGGAACAGCGCGTACGACAGCGCGCCGTCCACCAGAACCTCTGCGAAAAGTGCGGGCGCGATGTAGACGACATACAGGGAGGCGAACGCGATGCCAAAGGCCAGCAGGATGGCCAGCAGCGGTATGGCCAACTCTTCCGCCTCGACCACCGCGCTCACCGCGTCACTGGCGTCCTTCACCGCCGAGGACACGGGTGCATCGCTGACATCGCCAGGGCCATCGAAAGCGCCGGATGCCCCGCCGCCGCCGAAGTCACCGCCGCCCTCGCTCCTGATGCCGGGCGAGCATCCTGGCGACCTGGGGCTGGGCGCCATGCCCGACAGGTCTGGCACATCCGAGTGGTCCTCGGCATTCGTTCGCAGCCACAGCCAGATGAGGAACAGGAAGAGCAGGTAAGCGAACGACAGCGCCAGCGGGTAGCGGATGGCCATGGCGCCCATGCCGAGGTGCAGCAGGGTGAACGAGGCCAGCAGACCGAACCCTCCGGTGAGGGCCACGATCAGCGCCATCTGCATGCGTGGGAAGGACTCCCGCGTGAGGCGGTCTTTCACGCGCTGGATGGCACGTGCGCGGGTCATGGCGGGTTTCATGTGAGTGGAATGATGGCGTGGACGAAGGCTGCATGCATGATCCAAGCGGACACCTCGTGCAGATCAGCTTGTTCGGGATGCAGGTACCCGAGCGACGTGCAGCACGTTCGCCGCCACAGTTTTTCGTGTGGTGTGCTCAGTTGTTTGCCCTGTGTAGCCACCGACCATGGGACCACTTGATGAAGGTGGCTACGGCAAGCCCAGCCAGCGAAACCAGTGTCAGCAGAGCGATGCCGAAAGGCGCTGCATCGTTGCCATCACCAACACGTTCGCATGTGCCAATGAACCATTTGCATGAGCTGGGACATTGCCATGTGGATGTGATGCAGCCGCCATACCAAGTAGCCAAGCATTGAACGCCAAAGACGATGGCGACAGCAATCTGCAACCTCCGCGCGGGCACAAAGAAGACCGCCATGGGTGCGGCCAATTGGGCAATGATCAAGGCGGCTTCGAGGTTCACTGCGTATGTTTGAGGAGAGACCAGCGTCCGCTTGACCGCCCAGTGAGGCCGTCGGATGGCAAGCGGCCACATGCGCCTGACGCGTGATTGTTCTCTTGAGCGTTCATGGCAAGCCTAACTTTTTATCCGCCACAGCCGAGAAATACGTGGCCATCGCCGTCCGAGGACAAGCACGCTGACTTGCCTTCTCGCTCGAAAGTGTAGGTCTGAGGGCAAAAGAAGGACGTACCGCGCATTGTCTTGCGCTCGTTGGCTGTCAATAGCTTGTCGGCAGCACGGGCGACTTCATACGAAGTGACGCAAGTGGATGCCAGCCATCCGCCATGGAAAAGACTGACTAGCGTCGTGGCGAATGCAATGCCCAGCGCAAGCCCAACCGATGTTTTGTCTCTACGAATGAATACGTAGGCCATGACACCCAAAACGATAGCAACGGATATGACTGATGCATAGCCAATGAGGTAGTGCTTCGGCATTGATGAACGGCCTAACTACCAAGGTAAGCGGCGCCGAGCCTTGCCTGACTTTTGTGGTCCAGGGGTGCCCATGGCACATTTTCTCCGTTAGGTTGGAGTGTCCACAAAAGTCCGGCAAGGCTCGCGTCCGCGTTGAACGACCAGTTAGGCCCGGCGGCGTCTAGCTGTGACGACTTCATAGTTCAGCATCCAACTCGATCGAGCTTATTTCGACTGCATGTCGAATTATCTTTTTGGACTTTCTATGCCTAACCTTGAACTTGAGCATCACTTTCTCAGACCGTTTGTCCCTCAGGACGTCTTGATCTGAGACATGAAGCGCCGGGTCAGCAAGTTCGATCTTGAACCGCGGAGCAATTCTCATCGGCACTGCAAAGACCATTTTTATGACGCCTTCACCGTTTGGTTGGTACAGAATTTCTCCAGGCGCACCTGCCAGAGCTTGATGGTAGGCGATCATGGCCTGATCCTCTGCCATTTGCTGCTGTGGGAATAGCCCTCTTTCCGGCGTGAATGTTGTGAAGTGTTCACTGAGTTCTGCTGGAACTATAAATGTGACGGGCTCAACTTGTACCGTAACGGAGTAGCCCTCGGCTTCATACCCCAGTTTAATCGCGCGTCCTTGTGGCACAAAATCACCTGGTCCGAGGAGAACAGAAAAGGAGACCGGGCCTTCTGGCAGCTCAGACAGATCGAATACAGCGTCTTCTTCCTCAATGGCTTCGTTATGAAAATCTAGCTTTTCCAGCGCGGGGACACGGTAGCCGTAGATTGGAAAGAGTTGGGTGGTTCTTGTGAGCGGCGCAATGAAAATCGAATTGCCATTCTCGTGATAGTTCACGCGACCTGACTGGTGAATCGTGATCCTCTTGTTCTTGGGCTTTGGCGTATCGAACTCCGTTATTTTCGGATCCTGCTTCTCTGGGCTTGTAGACCAAGTTGTTTTTGACAAGCTAAGGCCTTCCCTTCGGATACTCAGACTTAACGAACCATCGCGTTCGCTGGTCTCAAAAATCATAAATTTCCTAAGGGTCGATCCGTGACGTACAAGGATGCGCATGCGATTAAGGCCTAACGAATGAAAGGGACTTCCCCGCCCCGAACTGGCCAAGGGTGAGCTTGGCAACCGGTCTGGAATGACCAAGATGGGAAGTGCGAATAACTCATCTGTCTTTCATCCGGAAGGG
>JAHFQM010000003.1 GCA_023266355.1 Aquabacterium sp. | reverse complement strand
CCATACCCGTTTACAAAGCGAACAGGAAAGTCAATGAAATCAACGGTCTACCCAGACCACCCCCGCGCCAGTGCTAGCTTTGCGTACCGTCACTTATTGCACTGAAAACGAGGAGACCCCGTGAACGGCAAAGGCTACCCGCATGGCTTGGCGGGCGACGAGATCAGCCTGTTCTCCAAGATGGGCGCCGTCTGCGACGTCTACGACGCCATCACCTCCAACCGCCCGTACAAGGCGGGGTGGGACCCGGCCGAGTCGGTGCAGAAGATGGCGCAGTGGGCCAAGGACGGCCACTTCGACGAGCGCATCTTCCAGGCGTTTGTGAAAAGCGTGGGCATCTACCCGACGGGCTCGCTGGTCAAGCTCAAGTCGGGCCGCCTGGCCATCGTGGTGGAGCAGGGCGAGACCTCGCTGCTGCGACCCGTGGTCAAGGTGTTTTACTCGACCAAGGCCAGCGAACCCCTGGTGCCGCAGCTGCTGGACCTGAGCCAGTCCAGCGACGACATCGTCAGCCGCGAACAGCCCGCGACCTGGGGCTTCAAGAACCTCGACGAACTTTGGATGCCGCCCGACGCCCGAGGGTGAGCGCCTGCCTCACTGCGTCGACAGGCTCAGGCCCGCGTGCTCACGCAGCGGGTGGAAGTGCACCTGCGGGTGGCGCTCGGCGGTCAGGCGTAGGTCGTAGGCCGAGGTCATCATGTAGGCCAGGGTGTCGGCCGCGTCCAGCGCCAGTTTCGAGGCGTTTTCGTCGGTGAACTTCTTCATGGCCTCGGGCGTGTCGGCCGTGATCCAGCGCGCGCCGGTGAAACGGCAGGGCATCAGGCGGATGTCCACGCTGTACTCGGCCATCAGGCGGTGCTGCACCACTTCGAACTGCAGCTGACCGACGGCGCCCAGCAGCATCGAGCCGCCGGCTTCCGGGCGGAACACCTGGATGGCGCCTTCTTCGCCCAATTGCAGCAAACCTGCTTGCAACTGCTTGCTCTTCATCGGGTTTTTCAACTCGACCGTCTGGAACAGCTCGGGCGCGAAGAAGGGCAGGCCGGTGTATTGCAGGGTCATGCCATCGGTGATGGTGTCGCCCAGCTGCACGCCGCCGTGCGTGGTGAAGCCGATGATGTCGCCCGCGAAGGCCTCATCGACCGCCTCGCGGCGCTGCGACAGGAAGGTCACCACGGACGTGGGGCGCAGCTCCTTGCCCGAGCGCTGGACTTTCAGCTTCATGCCCGGGGTGTACTTGCCCGAGCACACGCGCACGAAGGCGATGCGGTCGCGGTGAGATGGGTCCATGTTGGCCTGCACCTTGAAGACCACGCCGGAGAAGTTCTCCAGCTCGGGGGTGATCTCCTTCTTGCTGCCGTCTTTTTCGGTGCTGAAACGCGGGCGCGGCGAGGGCGCCAGGTCCACCAGCGCGTCGAGCACTTCCTGCACGCCAAAGTTGTTCACGGCCGAGCCGAAGAACACCGGCGTCTGCTTGGCGGCCAGGAAGAGTTCCAGGTCGAAGGCGGGGGCGGCCTCGGCCATCAGCGCCATGTTCTGTTCGGCCAGCTCCCACTCGTGGCCGAAGCGGGCGTGCAGCTTGTCGCGCTCGGCCAGCGACACCACCTCGTCGTCCTCGCCGCGCTTGTCGGCGCCGGCATCGAACAGGCGCATCGATTGCGTGCGCAGGTTGACGATGCCGCCGAACTGCTTGCCCTGGCCCACCGGCCAGGTCATCGGCACGCAGGGCATGCCCAGCTCTTGCTCGACCTCGTCGAGCAATTCGAGCGGGTCGCGGCCTTCGCGGTCCATCTTGTTGACGAAGGTGATGATGGGCGTGTCGCGCTGGCGGCAGACCTCGATCAGGCGCTTCGTCTGCGCTTCCACGCCGTTGGCCGCGTCGATCACCATCAGGGCCGAGTCCACGGCGGTCAGCACGCGGTAGGTGTCTTCCGAGAAGTCCTTGTGGCCGGGGGTGTCGAGCAGGTTGACCACGTGCTCGCGGTAGAGCATCTGCATGACCGATGACGCCACCGAGATGCCGCGCTGCTTTTCGATTTCCATCCAGTCGGACGTCGCGTGGCGCGAGGCCTTGCGGCCCTTGACGGCCCCGGCGATGTGGATGGCGCCCGAGAACAGCAGCAGCTTTTCCGTCAGCGTCGTTTTGCCGGCGTCGGGGTGGGAAATGATGGCGAAGGTGCGGCGGCGGCGCGTTTCGGCGCCAAAGGTCGAGTCGGTCACGGCGGGCGGAGGGCTGGGGCCTTGCGGCAGGTGCGGGCGGCAGGTCGCCATGGGCGACGCGGTCAATCGCGCATTGTCTCAGGCTTGGGGTGTTTGGTGTGCCTTCGCGACCGCCGAGGCCGGGGATGGGTGCGGCACCAACACACAAACGCACATGGCGCCCGAAGGCGCCATGGTGGGCCAGGCCACTGGGGCCGGGCTTCAAACGGTGGGCAAGGCTCAAGCGGCCTTGCGGCGGCGGGCCACGAGGCCGGCCACGGCCAGACCGGCCAGGGCGATGGCGCCGCTGGTGGGTTCGGGCACGGCGGTGATGGCCAGCGTGCCGGTGGGCAGTGCCGAGGCGGTGGACCAGTTGCCGGCCGTGCCGATGATGCTCAGCCATTCCGCACGGGTGTGCGTCTCACCCAGGAAGGATGACTTCAGTGCTTGCGTGCCGGCCACGTTGCCATTGATCGACACAGCCGTGGTGCCGTTGACCAGGCCGGGCGTGATGCCGCCATCGCCGGTGCCGGTGGCGTTTTCAAAGCCGTTGGTGTCGTCGAAGGCGAACAAGTGGGTGCTGACGTTGATCAGCGGCAGGTTGGTGCCGTTGGCCTGGAAGGCGTAAATCTGGTCACCACCGGTGGCCAGTGCCAGCAAGGCGAAGCTGCCGCCACCGCCGACGTTGTTGGGCACGGCGCCAGAGGTGGTGAAGCCGCTGCTGGTGGCGGTGTTGATGATGGTGCCTGCGGCGATGGTGCTGCCAGCGGTCCACTTCAGCAGGTTTTCGTTGCCGTCGCCGTCGTTGACGGTGTTGCGGAAAGCCGAGCCTGTCCAGCCGTTGTCGGTGAAGTAAATCACCTCGCCAGCGCTGATGTTGCTCAACGCCACGAAGGAGAACGCATCGGGCGTGGTGTTGTTGGTGCGGCCAATGACGGCAATGTCACCAGCGGTCAGGGCGGCCTGGGCGGCGCCAGCGGTGCTCAAAGCCAGCACCAGGGCGGACATCTTGTGGAAGGTCATGGGAACTCCGGACAGGTTGTTCATTCGGGAATGAGGCCGGTTCTCCACGAACCGCGTCCGGAGAATGTAAAGAAACGACATGAAGTGCCCATGAACCGTGCCGGCAACATCCCCGCCGCTCGGACCATCTTCGCAAGACATTTTTTGCGCCTGGGTGTCCAATGGGGCGAGTCGGGGGCCATTCAAGTCGGGCCGTTTGTGTCCGATACCGAAAATGACCCAAAGATGGCCCGAAGGGGCCACATCACCAGAGAGAGTCAGGCGGTGGCGTGAATTCGATGCTGCAATCCCGTTGGTCTTTTCCGCCTCTGTCGCGTGCGTCGGAGGTGTTCCCACGCCTGATGATGGCCATCTCGGTCATCGCCGGTCTGGCGCACCTGAGCTTCATCTTCCTGTTCGATTCCATCGGCGTGGGCGCCATGGCGCGCGCCAACATCGCCAGCGTGCTGGTCTATGCGCTGACGGCCCTGTTGACGCAGCAGGGGCGCACGCGCCTGGCGCTGCAGATCATGGCCGTCGAGATCCTCCTGCACGGCAGCGTGGCCACGGCCCTCATCGGCTGGACCAGCGGCTTCCACTACTACCTCATCCTCATCATCCCGGTGGCCATCGTCAGCACCCTCTACCAGCCGCGCACCAAGGCCGCGGTGGCCGTGATGGTGGGGCTGGGTTACATGCTGCTGGACATGAGTTTCCGCCAGGCGCAGCCCGCCATCGAGGTGCAGCCGCAGATGCTGGCCGGTCTGCACTACTTCAACCAGGCCGCCACGCTGCTCATCCTCGGGCTGCTGTCCACCCTGTACTACCGCATGGTGCGCACCGCCGAAGATGGCCTGCGCGAACTGGCCTGCACCGACCCGCTGACCCAGTTGCGCAACCGCCGTTTCGCGATGGAGGTGGCCCAGCACGAGGCGGCGGTGTTCCAGCGCGGCGGGCGGCCGCTGGCGGTCGTCATCGGTGACGTTGATCACTTCAAGCGCATCAATGACCACCACGGCCATGCCGTGGGCGACATCGCCTTGCGCGCCATCGCCCGCGTGCTGCGCGACGGCGTGCGCGAGGTGGACCACGTCGCGCGTTGGGGCGGCGAGGAATTCCTGCTGCTCTTGCCCGCCACCGAGGAGGAAGAGGCCATCCAGGTGTGCGAACGGTTGCGCCAGGGCGTGCAGGCGCTGGCGGCGCAGAACCTGGCCGGCGAGGCGCTGAGCGTGTCCATCACCCTGGGCGTGGCTTTGCTGCAGCGCGACGAATCCATCGAGCAGGCCCTGGTGCGCGCCGACCGCGCCCTGTACGAGGGCAAGCAAGTCGGCCGCAACCGTGTGGTTTTGGCAGGACAAGACGGCGCGCCCGTCCTATAATCCGCACTCTTCCGAGGAGCGTTGCAAGGCTCGGGCTGCCCCTGAATCCGTTCAGGCAGCACCGTCCCCAGGCTCGGAAGCTTGTTTTTTGCAACGGCGCTCACCCGCATGTGTCCCGCTGGGTGAGTCATTCCCGCTTCACGTTCGCGCATCTTTTCATGGGCGCGTGAGGCCCCCTGCAGCACACGGCGGCATTCGAACCCCACTTCGGAGCTGAGTCCATGAACGCTGTGTTGAAATCCCTCGAAACCTCCTTCCAAGGCGTCGATTGCGTCGTCGCCGACATGTCCCTGGCCGAATGGGGCCGCAAGGAGCTGACCATCGCCGAGCACGAAATGCCCGCGCTGATGGCCATCCGCAAGGAATACGCCGCCACGCAGCCGCTCAAGGGCGCGCGCGTGACCGGCTCGCTGCACATGACCATCCAGACCGGCGTGCTGGTGGAAACGCTGCAGGCCTTGGGCGCGGAAGTCCGCTGGGCTTCGTGCAACATCTACTCCACGCAAGACCACGCTGCCGCTGCCCTGGTGGCCGCCGGCACGCCCGTGTTCGCCTACAAGGGCGAGTCGCTGGAAGATTACTGGGACTACACCCACCGCATCTTCGAATTCGGCGCCAAGGGCACCGCGGGCGAAGGCCCCAACATGATCCTGGACGACGGCGGTGACGCCACCATGCTGATGCACCTGGGCAAGGCCGCCGAGAAGGACCAAAGCGTGCTGGCCAACCCGGGCAGCGAAGAAGAGCGCATCCTGTTTGCCGCCATCAAGGCCAAGCTGGCCGTCGATGCCACCTGGTACAGCCGCAAGGGCGCCGAGATCATCGGCGTGACCGAAGAGACCACGACC
Source organism: Aquabacterium sp. (assembly GCA_023266355.1). GTDB lineage: Bacteria > Pseudomonadota > Gammaproteobacteria > Burkholderiales > Burkholderiaceae_C > Aquabacterium. Next base: position 540,583 of record JAHFQM010000003.1, on the reverse strand, counting down.
GGCGTGCACCGCTTGAACGAGATGTCGGCCAAGGGCACCCTGATGTTCCGCGCCATCAACGTCAACGACTCGGTCACCAAGTCCAAGTTCGACAACCTGTACGGCTGCCGCGAGTCCCTGGTGGACGGCATCAAGCGCGCCACCGACGTCATGATTGCCGGCAAGGTCGCCGTGGTCGCTGGCTACGGTGACGTGGGCAAGGGCTCGGCCCAGGCCCTGCGCGCCCTGTCGGCCCAGGTGTGGGTCACGGAAATCGACCCCATCAACGCCCTGCAGGCCGCCATGGAAGGCTACCGCGTCGTCACGATGGACTGGGCTGCCGACAAGGCCGACATCTTCGTGACCACGACCGGCAACCGCGACGTGATCACCTATGAGCACATGGCTGCGATGAAGAACAACGCCATCGTCTGCAACATCGGCCACTTCGACAACGAGATCCAGGTCGCCAAGCTGGAGCAGAACTGCGAGTGGGAAGAGATCAAGCCGCAGGTGGACCACGTCATCTTCAAGGACGGCAAGCGCATCATCCTGCTGGCCAAGGGCCGCCTGGTGAACCTGGGCTGCGGCACGGGTCACCCCAGCTACGTGATGTCGTCGAGCTTCGCCAACCAGACCATCGCCCAGATCGAGCTGTTCGCCCACAAGGACGCCTACGACATCGGCAAGGTCTACGTGCTGCCTAAGCACCTCGACGAGAAGGTGGCGCGCCTGCAACTGACCACGCTCAACGCCCAGCTGACCGAGCTGAGCGACGAGCAGGCCGCCTACATCGGCGTGCCGAAGCAGGGTCCTTACAAGCCCGACACTTACCGTTATTGATCTCCCCCCCTACCGCCTTTGGCGGCCCCCCTCTCTGGGGGGCACCTCCAGCGGACCGGCCAAGCCGGATCCGCGGAGGTTGCTGGATCAAACCGCGCGGTGCACACAGGCCGCGCGCACAAGGAATTGAATGCCAAGAGCCGATCAACTGCTCGTCGCCGGGGGCCACGCGCCCACCCGCTCCGCCGCCCACCGACTGGTGGAGGCTGGCGCTGCGCAATGGCTCGGCCCCAAGGGCTGGACCACGCTGCGCAAGGCCGGTGAGGACCTGCCCGAAGATGCGCAACTGCGCGTCACCAATGACGATGAGCTGCGCTGGGTGTCCCGCGCCGGTCTGAAGCTCGAAGGCGCCCTGGCCCAGGTGGGCCTGGACGTGGCCGGCATGGCTTGCCTGGACGTGGGCCAGAGCACCGGCGGTTTCACCGACGTGCTGCTCACGCAAGGCGCCAGCCGCGTGGTTGGCGTGGAAGTTGGCCATGGCCAGCTGCACGACAAGCTCAAGACCGACGAGCGCGTGGTCTGCCTGGAAAACGTCAACGCCCGCGAGCTCGAGGGCAGCCCGCTGCGCGAGCACGCGCCGGCCGAAGGTTTCGACCTGATCGTGGCCGACCTGTCTTTCATCGCTTTGTCGAAGATCGTGCCGCACCTGGGGCCCTGGCTCAAGCCGGGCGGCCAGGCGCTCATGCTCATCAAGCCGCAGTTCGAAGTCGGCAAGGAGCACGTCGGCAAGGGTGGCGTGGTCAAAGACCCGGCCCAGCACGCCCGTGCCCGCGACATGGTGCGCCGCGCCTGCACCGACCTGGGTTGGAAGGTCCACAAAGGCTTTGCCAGCCCGATCGCCGGTGGCGACGGCAACCTCGAATTCTTCATCTGGGCGCAGTCGCCCGTGGCCGCCTGAATTTCAGCCGACATCCCCATGACCACCCAGCATCGCTTGCCCATCAGCCTGGAGTTCTTCCCGCCCAAGACCCCCGAAGGCGCGGACAAGCTGGCCGCCGTGCGCCAGCAGCTCTACCCGCTCCAGCCCGAGTACTGCTCCGTGACCTACGGCGCGGGCGGCTCGACGCAGGACGGCACCATCCAGACCGTGCGCGCCATCCTGGCCGAAGGCTTCGATGCGGCGCCGCACTTCTCCTGCATCGGCGCCAGCAAGGCCAGCGTGCGCGAGCAGCTCGCCCAGTTCAAGGCCGATGGCGTCAAGCGCATCGTGGCCTTGCGCGGTGATTTGCCCAGCGGTTATGGCGGTTTCGGCGAGTTCAAGTACGCCAGCGAGCTGGTGGCCTTCATCCGCGAAGAAACCGGCAGCCACTTCCACATCGAGGTGGGCGCCTACCCGGAGATGCACCCGCAGGCGCGCAACCCGCAGGCCGACCTGCAGGCCTACGTCACCAAGGTCAAGGCCGGCGCCGACGTGGCCATCACGCAGTATTTCTTCAACACCGACGCTTACTTCCGCTTCGTCGATGAGGCCGAGAAGGCCGGCGCGACCATCCCCGTGGTGCCGGGCATCATGCCCATCACCAACGCCAGCCAGCTCATCCGTTTCTCGGACGCTTGCGGGGCCGAGGTGCCGCGCTGGATCCGCACCCGCCTGGAAGGCTTTGGCGACGACAAGGCCTCCATCCAGGCCTTTGGCCTCGACGTGGTCACCGACCTGTGCGACCAGTTGCGCTGTGCCGGTGTGCCCGGCCTGCACTTCTACACGATGAACCAGGCCACCACGGTCAAGGCCATCTGCGAGCGCCTGGGTTGGTGAGGGCGTTGCCCAAACGCATCGGATTCGCGCCGTGTTGGGCGCCGAAACTGATGTGCGTCAAAAAGTAACCTCAATGGCCCTCTTCGCAGCAGGGCCAGCTTGAGCGACTTGCGCTGAGTCAAGCAGACCGCGGGTTCCCACTGATGCAATGTGTTCATGGCGAAACGCAGTCCGCGTCGCCAGCGAACCCTCGCACAAGAAGGATCTCACCATGACCAAGACATCTGCCCTGACCCGCGTCGCCGCTGCCGCTCTGGCCCTGTCCGCCCTGAGCGCCCCCCTGATGGCCCAGACCGCCGAGGGCCCCTGGCTGGTCCGCGCCCGCGCTGTGCACCTGGAAGCTGCCAACAAGGACAGTATTGCCATCACCGATGTCAGCATCAACAGCAAGTGGATGCCTGAGGTGGACTTCACCTACTTCATCACCCGTAACATCGCTGCCGAGTTGATCCTGACCTACCCGCAAAAGCAGGACGTGAGTTCCAGCGCCCATGGCGGCAAGATCGGTACCCTCAAGCACTTGCCGCCCACGCTGACGGTGCAGTACCACTTCCTGCCCGAAGGCCAGGTGCGTCCTTACGTGGGTGCGGGTCTGAACTACACCCGCTTCTCCAGCGTGAGCCTGCCGGCCGGTTTTTCGATTGAGAAGAGCAGCTGGGGCCCTGCGCTGCAAGCAGGCTTGGACATCCCCGTGGCCAAGAATGTGTACCTGAACGTGGACGTCAAGAAGGTTTACATCCGCACCGACCTGTCGGCCAACGGCACGAACCTGGGCACGATCAAGGTGGACCCGGTGTTGTTCGGCATCGGCATTGGCTACCGCTTCTGAGCCTGAGGCATCGGGCGGGGCGTTCTCACAGCGCCCTGCCGGTATCCATGAAAAAGCTCCCCGTGGGGAGCTTTTTTTGTGCCGAAGCCTGCGCTGTGATCAGCTGTTGGCGGCTTGGCGGCGGCGCGAGATGGCGGCGATGCCGACCAGGCCCAGGCCCATGAGGGCGTAGGTGCTGGGTTCGGGGATGGCGGCCGTGGGCTTGGTGTACACGACCACGTTCGACACGGCGGTGGGCAGCCACGCGAAGCGGGAAGCCAGGGTGCCCAGCTTGGTGTTCAGGTCAGCCGCCATGGTGAAGTTGCTGAGCGTGTAGTTCAGGTCGCGCGCCGAGGCCGACGTCGTCACGCTGTCCAGGCTGTTGCTGCCCAGGGTGCCCACTTCGGTGCCGGCCACCAGGATGGCCTGGTTGGTGTACGTGGCGTTGCCCAGCAGGGTGTTCACGGCCAGGTTGCCGAACAGCGTGTTGCTGGCCGCGTCGTAGGAGAAGCCCGTCATGTTGACGGTGACGCCCAGGCCCGACAGCGAACCGCTCAGGGACAGGCCCGAGGTGCTGTTGTAGGCCACGGTCAGGGCGCCGGGGTTGGTGGTGGTCGAGGCCGAAGCGACGGCGTCGGTCAGCTTGCCGGTGCTGCTGTTGTAGGTCGAGCCGCCCAGAGCGGAGGCCGTGAACGAGTTCGCCGACAGGACGCTCGTGCTGAGCGTCACGTACGAGTCGGTGATGGTGTTCAGGGGCTGGGTGGCGGCCGAGGCGACGCTGGCAACAGCGGCCAGAGACAACACGGCGAAATGCTTGATGAGTGTCATGTTCACGTCCTTGGTGTGTGGAATGTCGGGCGCTCTGCGTCGCCCTGGCGAGTCATGGGTGTCATCTTCCGTGCCGCCCGCCGGATAACGCTCAGGGTTCACACCCATCACCCCGCGTCTGAGGGGCGTCAAACGCGTCACATCCAGCTCAGCTGTCGCCTTCTGTGATCACCCCGACCAAGGGTTGGTCATGGGGCAGGGGGTTCAGCTCGGCGTGGGTGAGCCGGCCGAGCGCCCAACCCAAGCCCACCGCCGTGACCTCGGGGTGGGCCGCCAGGTAGCGGTCGAAGTAGCCGCCGCCGTATCCCAGCCGGAAGCCTTCATCGGTGAAACCCACGCAGGGCACCAGAACGACGTCGGGCACGACGGGCTCGCCCTGGGCGGTGAAGATGCCGCACTCGTCTTGGTGCGACGGCGCCTCGCCATCCCAGGCCAGGAACTGCATCTCGCGGGGTGTTTTGCGGGCAAAAGGCAAGGCCAGGCGGCATCCCCACAGGGCTTTGGCCTGGAGGGCGGCATCCCTTGGGTTAAATTCACCTGCAAGGGGCCAATACACGCCCAAACAGTTGGGCTCCAGCCGTTCCAGTGCGCGCATGAGCTGGGCCTGTACACGCTGCTGCGCTGCGGCGAAGGGCGGGGTCTCGGCCCAGGCGCTGCGGGCCTGCAGCAGGCGCTGGCGCAAGGCGGCGCGGTCGTCACTGGCTGCTGGGGCGGCCGGTGCAGGGGAGGGGGGCGGTGCCGACGACGGGGATGATGGCTCAGACATCGAGAATGGAAGAACAGATTTTGAGAGACACGCACAAGTATGCGTCCCGCCGCACCCGCGGTTGGGCGCGCGCATGGCTTGCCACGGGCGCCGCGGCGGTGGCCTTGGCCGCGCCGCTGGCGCCAGCCCAGGCCCAGTCATCGCTCCAGGTGGCTGCGACCGACGACCGCCTGGTGGGCGATGCCCGCGAGGCCCTGCGCGTGCGCGACCGTGCGCGCCTGCTGGCCGACCGCGATGCCCTCATCGCCGCCCAGCACCCGCTGGCCCCCTGGGCCGACTACTGGTACTTCCAGCTGCGCCTGGTGGACATCGGCCCGGCGGAGGTCGATGAGTTCCTCGCGCGCTGGCCCGACAGCTACGTGGCCGACCGCGCCCGCAACGACTGGTTGTTGGAGCTGGGCCGACGCCAGAACTGGGCGACCTTCCTGCGCATCCAGCCCAGCTTTCGCATGAACGACGACCGCGAGGTCAGCTGCCTGGGTGTGCTGGCGCGCCAACAGACCCGCACGCCGATGGAGGGCCCGGGCGACTGGCGCGAGCAGGCCCGCCAGGCCTGGTGGAATCAGAAAGACGCCGATTTCGGCTGCGACGCCATGGCCAAGGTGTTGCTGGACGCGGGCGTGCTGAGCCAGGCCGACGTCTGGCGCAAGTTGCGCCTGGCCATCGAGGCCGACAAGCCCCGTGCCGTGCAGCAGAGCGCCCGCTTGTTGGGCGACACCGTGGTGCAGGCCGTCAACCGCCTGATGGGCCAGCCGCAGGCCTTCCTGATGCCGCAGGCCGCAGCTGCGCGCTTGCCATCGGGCGACAACGGCGCCCATGCACCCGGCGCCAGCATCGGCCCGGACAGCGCCCGCACAGGCAAGGGCAAATCCGCTTCAGCCAAGGGTGGCAAGAGTGGCAAGGCGGCGAAGAAAGCCAAGGCCAAGCCGACGCTGGCGCCCGTTCCCGTGGGCTTGCCGCCCGAGCTGGAAGGGCCGTTGAACTTGCTGGCCCTCATCCGCTGGGCGGGCATCGACCCCGTGGCGGCTGCCAACGCCCTCGAAGGACAGCCCGTGCGCGAGCGCTGGCACTGGCGCGCCGAAGAGGCCGCCTGGGCCTGGTCGCAGGTGGGCCGTTCGGCCGCTTGGCGCCTGCAGCCCGAGGCCCCCGCCTATTTCGAGCGCGCCCTGGCCGACCGCGCCGTGGCCGCCAGCACCGGCGAATGGCGCGGCGAGGCTTCGCGCCTGGCCGCGGCCTGGTCGCCGGAAACGCTGGCCTGGATGGTCCGCGCTGGCCTGCGTTCGGCCACCGGCGGCACACCCGCCCGCTGGACCCTGGTGGAGGCCGGCATCGAGGCCATGGCCCCCGAGCAGCAGCAAGACGCCGCCTGGCAGTACTGGAAAGCGCAGGCGCTGCTGGCCCGCGCCCGACCCGCCGCGGCCACAGCCTCGACGACGGCCGCGGCCGGCGCCCACCCATCCCACGACGCGGCCCGCCAGCAGGCGAACGAGCTGCTGGGCCGGGTGGCCAACCCACTCACCTTCTACGGCCAGTTGGCCGCCGAAGCCCTGCACCGCAGCCCGGCGCGCGAACCCGCCCGCCCTGCGCCCCTGACCGAGGCCGAGATGGCCCAGGCCCGCGCCCTGCCCGGGGTGGACCGCGCCTTGCGCATGCTGGCCCTGGGCTGGCGCAGCGAGGCCGTGCGCGAGTGGAACTTCACCCTCACCTGGGGCAAGCCCGGCGGCCTGAGCGACCGCGAACTGCTGGCCGTGGCCGAAGAGGCCTGCCGCCGCGAGATCTGGGACCGCTGCATCAACTCCAGCGAGCGCACCCGTCAGGAGATCGACCTGCGCCAGCGCTACCCCATGCCCTTCCGCGACGACGTTCTGGCCGCGGCCAGCGAGGTCGGCCTGGACCCGGCCTACATGTACGGCCTCATCCGCCAGGAGTCGCGCTTCATCGTCGCGGCCAAATCCACCGTCGGGGCGGCCGGCTTGATGCAGGTGATGCCCGCCACCGCCGCCTGGACGGCGCGCAAGCTCAACATCGACTTCAAGCCCGAACAGATCACCGACCGGCAGACCAACCTGCGCATCGGCGCGGGCTATCTCAAGCTGGTGCTGGACGATTTCCAGGGCGCCCAGGCCCTGGCCGCTGCCGCCTACAACGCCGGCCCATCGCGGCCACGCCGTTGGCGCGAGGGCAACCGCCTGGACGCCGCCGCCTGGGTCGAGAACATCCCGTTCAACGAAACGCGCGACTACGTCAAGAAGGTGCTGTCGAACGCGACCGTCTATGCGCACCTCCTGCAAGGCCGGGCGCTGTCGGTGAAAGCCCGGCTGGGCGCCACGGTGGGGCCGCGCGCCAGCAACGCCCCGCCGTCCGAGGGCGACCTGCCCTGAGTTCCTGAGCACCACCGGAGCACACGCACATGAAACGCATCTTGATCTTGGGTGGCACCGGCTTTGTGGGCCGCGCCCTGTGCGAGCAGCTCAGCGCCCACCCCGCTTTCGGCGGCGCGCGCCTCATCGTGCCCAGCCGCAAGCGCGAGCGCGGCAAGCACCTCTTTCCCCTGCCGCAGGTGGACGTGCTGCAGGCCGATGTGCACGACAACGCCACCCTGGCGCGCCTGCTCGATGGCGCCGACGCGGTGGTCAACTTGGTGGCCATCCTGCACGGCACGCCGCAGGCCTTCGAGGCCGCGCACGTGGGCCTGTGCCAGCGCCTGGGCGAAGCCTGCGCCAAGGCCGGCGTGCACCGCGTGGTGCACGTCAGCGCGCTGGGCGTGCCCGAGGACGCGGGGGCCGCACCCTCGCACTACCTGCGCACCAAGGCCGAGGCCGAGCAGGCCTTGTGCATGCCCGGGCTGGCGCTCACCCTCCTGCGCCCGAGCGTGATCTTCGGCGCGCGCGACAGCTTCCTCAACCTGTTCGCCAGCCTGCAGCGCCTGTTTCCGGTGATGCCGCTGGCCGGTGGCGACTCCCGCTTCCAGCCGGTGTGGGTGGAGGATGTGGCCACGGCCATCGTGCGTTGCCTGCTGGACGCCAGCACCGCGGGGCGCACTTACGAGCTCGGTGGTCCGGACGTCTGCACCCTGGCCGAGCTGGTGCGCCTGTCGGGCCGCTGGAGCGGACACGTGCGCCCGGTGCTGCCTTTGCCGATGGCGGCTGGGCGCCTGCAAGCCAAGCTGATGGGCTGTTTGCCGGGCGAGCCGCTGATGTCCTCCGACAACCTGGATTCGATGCGCGTGCCCAATGTGCTGAGCGGCCAACGGCCCGGGTTCGCCGAGCTGGGCATCGCGCCCACGGCCATGGCCGCGGTGGTGCCGGGCTACTTGGGCCGCCAGCCGGGCTGGGCCGAGCAGCTCGACACTTGGCGGTCGCGGGCCGGACGCTGAAAACAATGAGGCCCGCTTCGTGCGGGCCAAAACGACGCGGAAACGACGCGGCCCGCACGAAGCGGGCCGTTGCCGTGGGGCGATCGATGCGGCCTGTGTGATCAGGCCGCGACCAGCAGCGCCGAGGTGTCGAACACGCTGCTCATGGGCGGCAGGTTCATGACCATCGGGGCCGGGGTGTTCTTCGAGACCTTCGGGGGCTTCACGTTGGGGTCGTTTTGCGCCACTTCGGCCTTGTCCCAGTTGCCGGCCGATTCCTTGCCCGACACGGAGATGGAATAAAACACGCGGAAGGGGATCTTGCGCTCGCCCCAGTAATCGGCGGCGTCGCGGAAGGCGTCCAGCAGCTGTTCGCGGGTTTCGCGGTCCACATTGCCGCCGGGGATCAGCTCCAGCACGACGACGAAGCCGGGTTGCTGGCCCGACTTGTGCACCAGGTCGGTGATGCAGTCGTACAGGGCGTCGAGGTTCTTGCCGAAGTGGTCCGGGAAGAGGAAGTCGCGCGCAATGATGTCCAGCACGTCCTGCTTGCCCTGGGCGCCGCTCAGGTTGGTGTACAGGAAGTGGTGGCCTACCGCATTGGCGGCCTGTTGCAAGTCTTCCGGACGGAAGGCCCGGATGGATTGAACGATGTTGGGTCGAACGGATTGCAACAACATGATTGCTTGGGGCCCAAGGTGCGTTGACGGGTGTCAGCGCCCTGGCGGGCAAGGTTAGGGGTCAGAAGAAAAAGAGCAACGGCGCGTGGCGCCGGACATCAAAGAGCAAGGTCAGTGTCGGGGGTCGATGGTCTGGAAGCTGGCGTAGTGATCCCCGGTGTAGAAACAAGTTTCAGGTTGTCGAACTTCTTTACCTCCGCAGACGATGCGCCGCGCGCCGCGGTCACGTTCGCCCGGGGTGGGCACGGTGTACTCCCGATAAAAGCCGCGTGGCTGGCGAGGCAACAGACGCTCCCGGTTGCCAAACACCACGCCGTCCTTCTCGTAGCGGAACGGCCCCCCAGCCAAAATGCGCTGGTGGACATCCTGCGCTTGACGCGGCAGCGCGGTCAAGGCCACCACGGCGGAGTCTTGACCCACCGCAGCCGGCGTGCGCCTGCCTCCGTCCCTGGCTTCACTGCTGGTCTCGTCCAGATGGCGACCCTGTCGTGCCCAGGTGCCGGATGGCGTTGTCGCCAGCAGCCCGAGGCAGAGCAGTCCTGCCATCCCGAACACCTGCCACGCCGGGCGCATGCTCGTGGCGTGCGCGTCGGTGGAGCCTGTGGTGCCCATGGGGTGAGAGAGGCCGGCCGTGTCTTGGTTCGAGGCGCAGACTTCGCGCCTTTGGCACATTTGGCGCGTTCGTCCAAGCATTCCTGCCAACAGTCTGGTGAGGTCAGCCATACAGCTCTTCATCAAAGCCGGTATGCTAAAGAAAGTGCCCGAAAAGCTCAAGGGCTGATTGCACTGCGGCCCTGGGAGATGGGGTCTTTTCAGGGTGCTCACACCACCTGTGTTAGGCACCACCGAGGCAGGGGGCTGGCGCCCGCGGGTGGCGCGAACGGCCTGTGCACATGGTGACTTTTGTCACGGTTGGATTCCTATACTGCGGCGCAAACTGTATAGGAGAAGGTCTTTGGGTGCGCTTCACGCGTCCGGTGGTTCGTGGTGCGGCGCCCTGCACACGGCACATCCCGGCAGCACCTCGCGTCGCTTGAATCGCATGGCTGTGCGGGCTTGGGCCCTGCTGTGCGCGGTCGCGATGCCCTTCCTGGCCTGTCTGCTCACCGCCGCCGTGTGGCCTTCCCTGGCGCAGGCTCAGACCCCTGTCAGTGGCGCCATCAGCGCCAACACCCGCTGGACCCTGGCGGGCAGCCCCTACGTCGTCAACGACAACCTCTACATCCAGGGCGGCGCCACCCTGACCATCGACCCGGGTGTCGTGGTCTCGATGGGCAACGCGGTGCGGCTGCAGGTGGTGTCCGGTGCGGTGATCGCGCTCGGCACGGCCAGCCAGCCCATCGTCGTCCAGTCTGACAAGGCGCGCCAGGGCCAGACCCCGGCCGCGGGCGACTGGGGCCCCTGGTTGTTCTCGGCCGGCACGCTGCCGACCAGCCGCCTGGAGCACGTGAAGTTGCAGCACGGCAAGGGCATGGTGATCGAGTCCGCCTCGCCGGTGCTCAACCAGGTCGAGTGGGTGGCGCACCAAGGCGCGGCCCTCACGGTCGATCTGCAGTCGTCGCCCTCCGGTGTCGGCCTGAAGGCCTCGGGTTGTGACCTCAATGGCATCGCGGTGCCCGCGGGTGACCTGACCGGTTCGGTCAAGTGGTCGCTGCGCGGCATCCCTTATGTGGTCAGCACGGGGCGTTTGTCCGTGGGGGCTTCGCCGGCGCTGAGTGCGGTGTCGCCGGCCTCGGTGGAGCGCGGCCAGACCGTGACGCTGACGGTCAATGGCGCCCGCCTGGGCGGCATGGCGGCACCGACTTTCGACCAGCCCGGCCTGAGCGTCACGCCCTTCAGTGGGGGCTCGGCCTCCCAGGTCTTCCTGCAGTTGCAGGTGGCCGCCGACGCCCCGCTGGGCCAGGCGGCGCTGCGCATGCAGGTCGATGCGGGCGAGCTTGTGCTGCCCAATGCCATCACGGTCACGCCCCCGTTGCCGGCCATCACCGCCTTGTCGCCGACCTCGGTGCTGGCCGGTGCCGGCGTGAGCACCCTGACGGTGCAGGGGCGCAATTTCACGGCCTCGTCCGAGGTGCTGGTCAATGCCGCGGCCTTGCCGACCACCTGGGTCAGCGCCGCCGAGTTGCGCGCCAGCCTGCCCGGCCAGACCGCCACGGGCACCTTGCAGGTCCAGGTGCGCACGCCCGATGCGCAAAAGCCGGGCCAGTTCCTGAGCTCCGGCACCGCGTCCTTGCAGGTGCAGGCGCCGGTGCCGCCCACCCTGGCCGTCGAGCCCACGCCGATCGCCTTGCCGCCGGACGGCCGTCCGCGTGAGCTGACGCTGCGCCTGTCCAAGGCCGATTACCGCGACAACACCATCGCCCTGTCGGTGTCGGACACCAGCAAGGCCTCGGTGTCGCCCGCTTCGCTGACCATCCTGGCCGGTCAGACCACGGCCAAGTTCACCGTGACCCCGGGCACGACGGCGACCACCCTCAGCCTCATCGCCGAATCGGCCACCTTGACCCGTGTGAGCGTGCCGCTGTTCCTGACCGCTGACTTCCGCGGCGCCAACACCAGCTATGCCCAGCCGGTGGGCGTGGTGGTGGCCGTTGCGCCAGGCCAGGTCACCCGCAGCGTGCAGGTGGGCCACAACCTGGTGGGCGTGTCGGTGGGGGCGGTGCTCACGCGCACCCAGCCGCAGGCTTGGGCCGTGGGTGCCAAGCAGGTGCTCACCGTGCAGGGGCGTGGCATCGCCGCCGGTGCGCAAGTGGCGCTGGAGCCCGCCACGGGCCTGACCTTGGGCGCGGTGTCGGTGGCTGCCGATGGCGCGAGCCTGCAGGTCGAGGTGAACACCGCGGCCGATGCGCCGACGGGCCTGCGCCGTGTCGTTGTCAAGGACGTGGCAGGCAAACTGCTGACCTTTGCCGACCCCGCTCAAGCGGCCGTGCAGATCATGACGGGCCTGCCGGTGATCGAGTCGATCGAGCCGGCCACGGTCGTGCGCGGTGGTGCGATCAACCTGCTGGTGCGGGGCCGCAACCTGCAACAGGGCGCCTTGCAAATCCTGCCGGCAGACGGCTTTGCCGTGGACGCCCAGCCCGTGCTCAGTGCCGATGGCACGACCCTGACGGCGCGCGTGGACATCGCCGCCAATGCGACGCTGGGCAACCGCGTGGTGCGGGTGCTGACGCCGGCCGGTGTGACCACCGAACAAGCGCTGGCGGGCAACACCCTGACCGTGGGCCAGACCTTGCGTCCGGCCGTCACCCCGGTGACCTCGCCGGTGGTGGGGGTGGTGGTGGGTCAGGCCGGCCGCACGCCGGACCCGGTGGTGCGCCAGCTGGGCGCGGGCCTGGTCGGTGTGATGAGCGGCACCGGAGTGAGCAGCGTGACGCCGCGCACGGGTGTGATCGGCAACGACGTGGTCGTGCAGGTCGCTGGTTCGGGCCTGGCTGCGGTCAACGCGGTCAGCTTCGTGCCGGCCGATGGCCTGACCGTGCCGTCCGGCCCGACGCCTTCGGCCGATGGCAAGCAACTGAGCTTCACGGTGCGTGTGGACGCTGCCGCGCCGCTGGGCCTGCGTCGCCTGGTGCTGAAGAACGCCACCGGTCTGCCCGTGACCTTCTCGCGGCCCGAGGACGGCGCCTTCCTGGTGTCGGCGCCCATCCCTGAGCTGATGTCGGTGTCGCCGGCCATCGTGGTCAGCGGGCAGTCGGCCGTGCGCATGACGGTGCGTGGCCGCAACCTGACCAACATCTCCGCGGTGCGCGTGGTGCCGGCCGATGGCATGACGGTGTCAGGCCCCTTCGACGTCAGCGCCGATGGCAGCAGCCTGAGCTTCACGATGTCGGCTGCGGCTGGTGCCGTGTCCGGTCCGCGCGCCCTGGTGGTGACCTCGCCTGCCGGTGAGTCCTCGGCCACGCTGGTGGCGGGCAACATGGTCCGCGTGGCGGCCCAGCTGGGCAACACCATCGAAGCCATCTCCGCGCCTTTGGTCGGGGTGGTGGTGGGTTCGGCGAACACGGCCCGTCGCGAGCCGGTGGACACCACCCTGATGAGCCGCACCGTGGGCGTGGTGGTGGGTTCGGCCCAGCCGGCCGTGGACCCCGCACCCCGCGCTGCCTTCAGCTTGCCGGTGGGGGTCAGCCGTGGCCCGGTGGCCCAGTCGATCAGCCCGCGTGGCTTCCTGCAGGGCAGCAATGGCACCGTCACGGTGCTGGGCAAGTCGCTGGACAGCGTGACCAGCGTCTCCATCAAGCCCGACACCGGTGTGCTGCTGGGCGCGGTCGTGGTGTCCGCCGATCTGGCCAGCCTGAGCGTGCCGATCTCGGTGGCGCCCGATGCGCCTCTGGTGCCGCGCGAAATCAAACTGATCACCGCCGGTGGCCCGATCGTTTTTGCCGACGCAGGCACCAGCCGCACCATCGGCATCGGCAAGCTGCCCACGCTGACGTCCATCAGCCCGATCCTGATCGAACAGGGCAAGGGCGTGACCGTGAGCATCCGCGGCAAGGACCTGGCCGGCGTGACCGGCGCGACCTTCGCACCCGCCGATGGCCTGAGTGCGCCACCCACCATGGCCTGGACCACCGATGCCTTGGGCGAGTTGCTGACCATCACCGTGTCGGCCGACGCTGCTGCCCCGCTGGGCGAGCGCGCCTTGATTCTGCAGGTGCCGGGTGGCCAAACCTCCGCGGCCATGACCCCCGCCAACACCCTGAAGGTGATTGCGCCGCAATGACCCCCGATTCGCTTCCCACCATGAAAACCGTCTCGACCCCCTTCTTTCACCTTCTCACGAGGAGCCTGTCCATGAACACTTCATCTGCCAAGTTGAAGCTGGCTCCGAGGCGTGGCGCCTCGGCCCTTTTTGCCCTGTCCCTGCTGGCCGCTGCCTCGGCCCAGGCCGCATTCGACAGTGGCAGCACCGGCGCCGATGGCGCCCTGAACCCCACGGTCAACACCGAGATCGTGCTGCCCGCCAGCGGCGTGCTGAACTACACCAGCATCAACATCCCCGCGGGCGTGACGGTGACGTTCAAGAAGAACACCACCAACACCCCGGTGTACCTGCTGGCCAGTGGCAATGTGACCATCGCTGGCGCCATCGATGTGCGTGGCGCCGATGCGAAGTCCACCGGCACCTATGGCGATGGCGCCCTGGGTGACGATGGCATCCCTGGTGTGGGCGGCCCGGGCGGCTTCGATGGCGGCCGCGGTGGCCGTGAAGATGTGGCCCAGCGCGCTGACATCGTCCGTGGCGGCGGTGGCCTGGGCCCGGGCGGCGGTCGTGGTGGCATTGAGGGTGGCAATGGCTGCGTCAACGATGGCACCAGCTATTTCAAGTACGAGGCATCGGGTGGCGCTTACGCCGACAGCACCTGGGGCTTCTACGCCAGCGCCTACTGCGACGGCAACTACCGCACCAATTACATCCCTTCGGCCAAGGCCTATGGCTCGGCCCTGTTGCAGCCCCTGATCGGTGGTTCGGGCGGTGGCGGCGGTCGTGGCGGCACGACCTACCCGGGTTCGGGCGGCGGCGGCGGCGGCGGTGCCATCCTGATCGCGGCCACGGGCACGATGACGGTCACCGGCAGCATCGACTCCACCGGCGGTGACGCGGGTGGCCTGGCTGGCACCGGCACGGGCGGCTACGGCGCGGGTGGCTCGGGCGGTGCGGTTCGCCTGATGGCCACGTCCATCACGGGCAATGGCAAGCTCTACGCAGCCGGCGGCTGCTTGAACTTCAGCAACGCCCGCCGCCAGTACTGCGGCATCACCGGCAACAGCAACTCGCGTGGCGGCGCTCCGGGCCGCATCCGCCTGGAGGCCGAGGCCATCACCTTCAGTGGCACCTCGGACCCGGCTTACAGCAAGGACGTGCCGGGCCCGGTCTTCCTGGCCGAAGCGCCTTCGCTGCGCATCGCCTCGGTGGCCGGCCAGGCCGTGCCGGAGAACCCCACGGGCAACGCCGACGTCACGCTGCCGGCCGACACCACGTCGGCAGTGGACGTGACCTTCCAGACCCGCAACGTCCCGGTGGGCAACACCGTGCTGCTGCGCGTGGTGCCCGCTTATGGCAAGCCCACAGAAGCCATCACGCCGGCCATCGCGGGCACGGCCGCCGCAGGCACCGCTTCGGTGTCGGTGGTGCTGCCTTCGGGCCCCAGCACACTGCAGGCCACGACCACCTACACCGTGGTGGTGGCGGGTGAGCTGGACCTGTCGCGCTTTGCCCAGAACGAGCCGGTGGACAAGGTCGAGGTGACCGTGTCCCTGCATGGCGAGACCCGCACCCGCGTGCTGACCACCAGCGGCAAGGCCTACGACGTGCCTTACCGCGCGCTGCAGGCCGCCGGCTTCCGCGGCTGACCTGACGCGGCCCCATCGGCTCACGCACATCGCCCCATCGACCATGACCACGCGCGCCTCCTTGTCCTCGCCCCGCTCCTCCTTGGCTGACCGCACAGGCTCGGCCAAGGTGCGTGGCGTGGTGCGGGCAGCGGTGGCCGTGGCGATGGCCTGGGCGACGGTGGGTGGCGTGCTGCCGGCGCGTGCCGCCGACCTGACGCTGGACGAAGGCGTGGTCGTGAAATTCGGCGCGGGCGCCCAGCTCGTGGTGCGCGACCGCCTGGTGACGCAAAGCGGCGTCATCCTGACCAGCCAGAACGACGACGGGGTGTTGGGCCCCAGCTTTGCGCAGGCGCGCACCGCCGCGGCCGGTGACTGGCTGGGCGTGCGGGTGGAGAAGTCCGTCGTCGGTTTCGGCGGCGTGTCCTTCAGCGACATCCTCATCAAGCACGCGGGCGAACGCGCCGAGCCGGCCTTGTACCTGCGCGCCAACAGCCCGCAGTTGCAGTATTTCCAGGTCAGCGACAGCGTGCTGGGCCTGCGCCTGGTCGATGGCGCCAAGCCGCTCATCACCGGGTCGAGCTTCCTGCGCAACAGCGTGGGCCTGGAGGCCGAGGGCATCGGTGGCTTGAGCGTCACGAGCACGCAGTTCTCGGGCAACACCACCCAGGCCATCGTCAACAAGACACCGACTTCGCTGATCACCGCCACGGGCAACTGGTGGGGCCATGCCTCCGGTCCGAAGGATGCGGCGGGCAACCCCGCAGGCCTGGGCGATGGGGTGTCGGGCGGGGTCAGCTATGGCGGCTACCTGTCGAGCGCACCGCTGCTGGCGCCGTCGGTGCGCATGGCCCAGCCGGCCAGCTATGTCGAGAACCGCACGGTGGCGCTGGTGCTGTCGTGCATCAACGCGACCGAGTACCGCATCGTGGAAGGCACCGGCTTCGTCGGCGTGCCTTTCCAGCCGCTGAGCAATGGCCGCACGGCGGTGGATTTCACCGTTTCCGAAGGCGATGGCCGCAAGCCCGTGTCCGTCCAATACCGCAACGCCACCGGCACGGTCACCACGGCCACGCTGAGCAATGGCGTGCTCGTGGACACCCAGGCCCCGACGGTGGCGATCAGCAACCCGGCCGAAGGCAGCGTGATCAGCGCGGCCATCACCGTGGAGGCGGCCGTGAACGACGCTTCCGGCATCAGCAAGGTCGAGTTCTACCTGGACGACAAACTGGTGGCGACGCGCACGGCGGCGCCCTACACCTACGCCTGGAACACCGACACCACGACCGATGGCAGCCACACCTGGCGTGTCATCGCCACCGACATCGCCGGTCGCACCACCGAGCTGAGTCGCCCGACCCTGGTCAGCCGCGCACCTGTCGCGCCGGACGTCGCGGGCCCGGTGCTGACCGAGGTGACGGCGGGCGGGCTGGCCCTGGCCAACGGCGCGAGCTTCGGCCGCGATGTGGCCCTGAGCCTGAAGGCCACCGACCGCAGTGGCGTGTCGCGCGTGGAGTGGCTGCTCGATGGTGCCGTCGTGGCCACGGCCTCGGGCAGTGGCAGCTACAGCGCCACCCTGGCCCTGGGCAGCGTGCCCAATGGCGCCCACACCCTGGCGGTGCGCGCCACCGATTCGCTCAACAACACCAGCACCAGCAGCTACAGCGTGACCGTGGCCCATGTGGCCCCGGACGCGCCCAAGCTGAACAGCCCGGCGGCAGGCACGGTGACCCGCGTGGCCGAGGCCACCGTCAGCGGCACGGCGCAGCCCGGCAGCACCGTGCAGGTGACCATCAACGGCGCGCCGGTGGGCCTGCAGGCCACCGCGGGCAGCGACGGCCGCTTCTCGCAGCTGGTCACGCTGCTGGCCGGTGTCAACCAGGTGCAGGCCAGTGCCACCGACAGCTGGGGCACCAGCGCCTTGTCGGCCGTGTTGAACGTGACCCTCGACCAGACCGTGCCGACCGCGCCGGGCGCGTTGACGGCGAGTTCGCAGGCGTTGGGCAAGGTGCGCCTGTCCTGGGTGAAGTCGTCTGACGCGAATGTCACTGGCTACCAGCTCTACCGTGCGGCCCAGCCTTTCTCGGCCATCACCGAAGCTGTGCGCGTGCACACAGGCAACCTGAGCGCCGCCACCCTGGCCTTCGACGACCTGCCCGCACAGCAAGGCACGTGGTACTACCGTGTGGTGTCGGTCAATGCCGCGGGCGCCACGTCCGACCCGTCCAGCCAGGTGCAAGCCTTGTCGGACGCCAACGCGCCGCGCGCCACCGCCATCGCCTACACGCCGCTGGGCAAGGTGGACGCAGCCACGGGCCGCATCGGCCAGGGCCGTGTCAATGTGGTCGTCACGGTCAACGAGGTGCTGCAGTCTTCGCCTTACCTGTCCATCGTCCCGCAGGGCGGCACGCCACTGCCTGTGGACCTTGTCAAGACCGGTGACTTCACCTACGCGGGCAGCTTCCTGGTGGACAGCGGCACGGCCTCGGGCGTGGCCAACGCGCTGTTCTCCGCCCGCGACGTGGTGGGCAACCGTGGCACTGAAATCGACGCGGGCGCCACGCTGAAGATCGACACCGAAGGCCCGGCCGTGACCGCCATCGTGCTGTCGCCCACCGCCCCGATCAAGAACGACAGCGCCCAGACCTTGCAGGCCACCTTCAGCTTCAGCAAGGCGCTGCGCGCTGGCACACAGCCCACGCTGAGCTACCTGCTCTCGGGCCCGGTGCGTGCCTCCGTGGCGATCACCAGCCTGACCCAGCTCGACGCCACGACCTGGCGCGCCAGCTTCACGCTGCCGTCGGACGCTGGCCTGGGCGGTTCGGAAAACCTGAGCTTCGCTTCGCAGGCGGTCGATGACCTCGACAACATCTCCACCAAGGTCACGGCGCTCAACCGCTTCCAGGTCTACCAGGGCAGCCTGCCGCCGCTGAACGTGCCACTGGGCTTCAAGGCCGTGGCCCAGCCGGGCGGCAAGGTGGCCCTGAGCTGGCAGGCCGTGGCCGAAGCCAGCGCTTACCAGGTCTACCGCCAGGGCCCGGACGACACCGAGCTGCGCGCCCTGGTGCGCACCGCCGGTGACAGCCTGACCGACACGACCCCGCGCGACGGCAGCTACCGCTACGCCGTGGCCACCGTGCGTTCGTCCAACGGGCAGGAGTCCGTCTCCAGCCAGACCGCCACCATCGAGGTGCTGGCCAGTGCCACCGCACCGGGTGCACCGCAGAACCTGGCCTTGCAGCTCACCGGCCAGGGCATCGTCGCGACCTGGCAGGCGCCGCAGGCCAGCACGGTCGCGGGCTACCGCCTCTACCGCGCCGCGGGCACCCGCATCACCAGCATCGAGGGCCTGACGCCGCTGAAGTCCGGCATCGTGCAGACCGCCGCGCTCGACACCGCGCCCTCGCCCAGCCAGGGGGCCTACGTGGTCACCGCGGTGGACGCCGCCGGCAACGAATCGGCCCTGTCGAATTCGGCCTACCTCAACGCCAGCCTGCTGCCCGTGGCCAACGTCAAGGTCCAGCAGATCGGCAAGGAATTGCCTGTCGTCAGCTGGGATGCGCCCAACGGCAACCTGGCCGGCTACCTCGTCTATGTCGGCCCGGACGCGGCCAAGGTCAAGCTGACCCCGGCCGTCACCAGCAGCCGCACGCTGACCGACAGCGGCTACACCAGCGGCGAACGCCGCTACACCGTGGCCTCGGTCGATGCGGCCGGCGTGGAGATGCCGCGCAGCGTGCTGCTGCCCGCCGTCAGCACCCAGATCGCGTCCGGCTTGCCCATCAAGCGCGGCGTGATGAACAAGCTCGGCGTGCAGGTGGTCAACCTGTCGGCCAGCCCGCTGGCGGGTGTGCGCGTGGTCGTCAAGCTGCCCACCGACAAGGCCGTGACCCAGTTCAAGGAGCACCGCTCCGACGCCTTCACGCTGGCGGCCAACGAGACGCGCATCGTCCCCGTGATCGTGGGTGGCTACGCGGAGCTGCCGGGCTCGGCGCCCTCGCAGATCGGCGTGGAGATCGTCGCCAACGAAGGCGAGCTGGTCAAGCTGGCCCGCGACGAGACCCTGTCCGTGACCGACGGCGCCCTGGTCGTGGGCATGGCCACCGACGCCTTCACCCGCGGCGGCACCGGCCAGCTGCGCCTGACCATCGAGAACACCAGCGAGGTCGATGTCGAACTGCTGACCGCCACCAACAACGGCAACAGCGAATCGTCCGAGCTGCGCTTCAAGATCCTCGATGCCGACGGCAACGTGCTGTCCACCCAGTCCTACAAGCAGGCCCTGGGCGCCCAGGTGGTCACGCTGACCAACGGCCTGACCGTTGCGCGCATCCCGGCCGGCCAGAGCTACACCTCGGACGCCTTCAGTCTGAATGTGCCCGGCGCCAGCCCGAACAACATCCGCGTGCGCCTGGAGGTGGACAAACTGCGCTACCACTCCGGCCAGGACGACCAGGTCATCATCCCCGGCCAGGGTTCGGAGAAGGGTGTTTCGCTCATGGACACCGCCTATCTGGGCGACGTGACCGACGTGAGCCCGGCCAACTCCTTCGGCGACCAGGACGTGCTCATCACCGGCCGCGCGCTGGACCGTGCCTCGCGCAACCCGCTGCCCAACACCCGCCTGAAGCTGGTGCTCAACCAGCAGGGCTTCGAGCGCACCTTCAGCGTGCTGACCGATGGCAGCGGCCAGTTCGTCCACACCTTCAAGCCGACGGTGACCGATGCCGGCCTGTTCAAGGTCTCGGCCGTGCACCCGGACATCACCGACCGACCGGAGCAGAAGGCCTTCACCATCAACCGCGTGACCGTGGGCCCGGCACCTTACAAGCTGGACATCCCGCGCAACTACGCTTTCACCATCCCGTTCACGGCCAAGGCCGGTCCGGGCACGGCGGCCACCAACCTGCGCCTGGTGCTGAACGCGGCCAGCCAGCCAACCGGTCAGCTGCCTGCCGGCGTCAGCGTGCAACTGCCCGTGCCGGTGAGCTTGACCGAGCGCCAGACCCTGAACGTGCCCGTGGTGTTCAGTGCCAACAACGAGGCCCAGCCTTCGGGCGCGCTGATCCT
The DNA here is from genome assembly GCA_023266355.1 of Aquabacterium sp. Taxonomy (GTDB): domain Bacteria; phylum Pseudomonadota; class Gammaproteobacteria; order Burkholderiales; family Burkholderiaceae_C; genus Aquabacterium. The sequence goes on along the minus strand of JAHFQM010000003.1, from coordinate 520,165 downwards.
GGACGTGGTCTCCGACGAGCAGCCGCTCAACCCGATCGGCCGTGTGGCGGTGAACTACACCCTCTCGACCGCCAAGCCCAACCTGACGTCCACGCCGAGCTTCGTCGAAACCGGCCTGGCCCAGGGCAGCAGCCAGATCGAATCCGTCGAGGTGCGCAACAACGGCCTGCAGGACGCGCTCAACCTGCGCTTCACGCTGACCCAGACCGACGGCTCACCGGCCCCGACCTGGGCGGCCATCGCCAGCCGCGCCAACGGCAGCCTGACCGTGGGCGAGCGCCGCAGCATCGACCTGTCCTTCTCGCCACCGGCCGGCACGCCCGAGGGCGTCTACGAATACCGCCTGACCGTGGTGGGCGACAACGTGCCGACACAGTCGCTCAATGTCTACGTGAGCCTGACGCAAAGCGGCCAGGGCCATGTGTTGTTCAAGGCGGCCGACATCTACACCGCGACGGTGGACAAGCAGGGCAAGCTCATCCCGGGCCTGGCCGGCGCCCGCGTGACCCTGCAGAACGAGGACGTGCCGACGATCACCCAGGAGCTCAACACCGATGCGCTCGGCGAGGCCCTGTTCCAGAACATGCCGGCCGGCCGCTACAAGTTCCGCGCCTCGGCGGCCAACCACCAGGAGATCGGCGGTCGCGTCATCGTCAAGCCGGGCGTGACCTTCAACCAGTCCGTCTTCCTCGACTACAACCTGGTCACGGTGGAATGGAGCGTGCGCGAGATCACCATCCAGGACCGCTACGAGATCACGCTCAACGCCACCTTCGAAACCGACGTGCCCGCGGCCGTGGTCGTCATGCAGCCCACCAGCGTCAACCTGCCGAAGATGAACGCGGGCGACGTCTACTACGGCGAGCTGACCCTGACCAACCACGGCCTGATCCGCGCCGACCACGTGCAGCAGCAACTGCCGCGCAGCGATGGCTTCTTCCGCTATGAATTCCTGGTCGATGTCCCCCCGACCCTGGAGGCCAAGCAGCGCGTGACCATCCCCTACCGCGTCGTGGCGCTGCAGCCGCTCGATGTGGCTGCGACCAGCGGCACGGCCAGCGGCGGCGGTTGCTACAACTACAGCAACACCTACGCCGTGACCTGCAGCTACGTGTGCGCCAATGGCACGTCCGCAGGCTGCGGCGCCCAAACTTCCTGGTTCACCGTCAGCGGCACCACCTGCACGGGCACCGGCTCCGGTGGTGGCGGCGGCGGCGGTGGTGGCGGCGGGGGAGGTGGCGGCGGCTGGGGCGGTGGTGGGACCAGCACGCCCATCAAGATGAAGGGCAAGAAGTGCGTGTATGTGCCCAAGGGCGGCACCCAGTGCGATTGAGAGCAGTGACCATGAAGACGCACAAGACCACGCAGACCCCGTGGCTGAAGCCGGGCCTGAGCGCCCTCGCGCTGACCTGTCTGGCGCCCGCCATCGGTCAGGCGCAGCGTGCGCCCGTGGCGGCGACGGCCACCTTGTCGGCCCTCAGCCCGAACGGTCTGAGCGTGACGACACCGAACGGCTACGCGGTGGTGGTGAAGGACGACCTGGTGCTGCGCAGCGAAGCGGGAGAGCTGCGCTGGGGCCGCCAGTGGGACGGCCAGGAGTGGCGCTTCAACCCGCAGTGGGAGAGCCTGAGCCAGAGCTGGAAGAACCTGACGGGCAGCCAGGCGGCGGACACGACGGGTGCGACGGTGACGGCGGGCGGCACAGGCGCCGGCACGAGCAGCGCCACAAGCGCCACAAGCGGTGCCACGGCCACACTGAGCGCGGGCGCCAGTGGTGGAGGCAGCGGCGGCGGCTGCTGGGTGTGGGTCGACGAAGACTGGCAACCCAGCTACGGCACCGCGCTCATCGGCGGACTGCCCCAGGCCGAGCCGGTGGTGCCAGCGCGGCTGACCCCCTTCAACCGCGTGATGGGCGAAGTGGGTGCAGAGCAAGCCAGCTACCCGCCCCTGCAACGCGTCAGCGTGGACTACGCCAGCCTGTGCGCAGGCGCAGCGGTGGCCATGCCACCGGCCACGGACGTCGAAGCCATCCGCCGCGCCAACGAACTCTACCTGGGCGACAACGGCCGCTACGCCTTCAGCAACCGGGCCGTGCTGGAAAAGCGCACGGTGCGCCAGATCGCAGCGGCGGCGCCCGAAGCGCTGAGCACCAGCCTGGCCAGCGGGCGCATCACCCTGAGCCCGCAAACCAACGACAAGGGCTTTCGCTGGATCGACAAATCGGGCGACTGGATCGACTACAACACCCAAGGCCAGGTGGTGGCCTACGGCGACCGCAACAACAACACGACCTGGCTGGCACGCGACACAGGCGGACGCCTGCTGGGCGTGGTGGACAACCGAGGCCGCGTGCTGCTGACGCTGCACTACACGGGGCAGCTGCTCACCGAAGTGAAAGACCAGCCCGTGGCGGGCCTGGTGGGCGACCTGCCGGCGCGCAGCGTGAAGTACGCCTACGACAGCGCGAACCGGCTGGTGAGCGTGACGGACGCGCGCGGCAACGTCAGCAGCTACGGCTACAACGTGAGCAACCGCATCGTGCAGATCACGGACGCGCAAGGGCGGGTGGAAAAGCTCGGCTACACGGGCGACGCGGTGTCGAGCCACACGGCGGCAGACGGCGGGGTGACGGACCACGTGTTCGAGTACGACGACGCGAACAAGCAGTTCATCAGCAAGATCACGGGCCCGCAGACGGAGGCTGGGCGGCGTGTGGAGGACCTGACGCACAACCGTGCGGGCAAGCTGGTGCGCCAGATCGTCAACGGCCGGACCGATGCGGAAATCAGCTACGACACCGGGGCCCGCGCCGAAACGCAGGTGAATGCCCGTGGGCACCGCACGCGCACCGTGCGCAACGAGTTCGACCAGGTCGTGCGCATCGAGCACCCGGACGGCAGCACCCAGCAATTCAGTTACTCGCCCCTGCACCTGCAGCCCACCGAGGTGGTGGACGAAGGCGGCATCAAGGTCCGCAACGAATTCGACGCCGTGGGCAACCTGGTCAAGCGCACCGAGGCGGTGGGCACGCCCGATGAGCGCGTCACCGTCAACCAGCTCAACAGCCTGGGCCAGGTGATCCGCAGCACCGTGCAGGGCCGCACCGAAGTCACCGGCTTCGTCACCCCCGACGTCAGCTGGCAGTTCGCGTACGACGAGCAAGGTCACCTCCAGCGTGCCACCGACCCGCTCGGCCAGGTCCACCTGCTGAGCCACAACCGCATCGGCCAGCTGGTGCGCTACACCAACCCCTTGGGCCAGACCACGCAGGCCGAGGTCGATGCCTTGGGCCTCATCACCAAGGTCACCGACCCACTGGGCCGCGTGCGACGTTACGCCCACGACAAGGTCGGCAACCTGACCGGCATCACCGACGCCAAGGGCCAGACGGCCCAGGCAGGCTACGATGCCCTCAACCGCCGCACCAGCATCACCCACGCCCTGGGTGGCATCTACAAAGTGCAGTACAACGGCCAGGGCCTGCCCGTGGCCGTCACCGACGAAGACGGTCGCGGTCGCACCTCGGCCTACGACAACTTCTTGCGCCTGGTGCGCGAAACCGACGGCGCGGGCAACGCCACCGACTTCGACTACAACGTCGCCGACGGCACGGCCAGCGGCGTGCTGGGCTCCTTGTCCGAGCCCACCGAGGCCCGCTACCCCGGCCTGACACTGCGCCAGCGCTTCGACGAGCGCGGCCGCCTCACCCTCGAAACCACCCTCAACCCGACGCAGTCCGGCACGGTGGTGCTCAACAGCGCCCGCAGCGTGGACACCCGCGGTCGCGTCAAGGCCGAGACCGACGCCTACGGCAAGCAGCTGGGTTACGCCTACAACGCCTTCGGCCAGTTGACCGAGATCACCGACCGCCTGGGCAACAAGACGCGCGCCGACCATGACGCCCGCGGCAACCTGATCCGGCTGACCGACGCCCTGGGCCGCGCCACCCGCTTCGAGTTCGATGCGATGGACCGCCTGGTCAAGGAAATCCGCCCGATGGGCCAGACCACCACGTACGAACACGACGCCGCGGGTCGCTTCGTGGCCCAGGTCGATCCGATGGGCAACCGCATGGCACTGGTGCGTGACGCGGCCGGTCGCATCACGGCACGGCAATACCACCGCGGCAGCAGCACCCGCGTGCGCAACGTCGGCTTCACCTGGGACGAGGAAGACCGCCTCATCGCCTGGCAGGACGAAGACCTCACCCGCCCGACCGGCCAGCAAAGCACCTCGGCCACGCTGACCTACGACGAGCTGGGTCGCAAGACCGGCGAGACCCTGCGCATTCCGAACCCCGCGGGTGGCACGCACACCCTGAGCCATGGCTACACCTACAGCCAGGCCGGCAAGAAGACCCGCCTGACCTGGCCCGATGGCACGCCCATCGACTATGCCTACAGCGCCCACGGCGAGTTGCAGCAGGTCAGCGTCCCGGGCGAAGGCACGATCACCGTCAGCGAGTTCACCTGGACGCAGCCAAGCAAGCTCACCCTGCCTGGCGGCACGACCCAGGAGCGCCGCTGGGACGGCCTGCAGAACCTCGAATCCCTGAAGGTGCGCGCGCCCAACCAGCAGACCTTGCTGGACCTGGGCATGGGGTATGGCAAGTTGCAAGAGCTCAAGAGCGTCGTGCGCACGGACGTCATCGGCACGGCCAGCGCTTCGCGCAGCATCGCCTACAGCTACGACGACGAGGTCCGCCTGGCGCAGGTCAACACCGACACGGGCGGCCTGTTCGGCACCAGCACCGAAACCTTCACGCTCGACGCCGTGGCCAACCGCGTGGCCCACAGCGCGGTCAGCGGCGCCTGGAGCCACGACGCCAACCACCGACTGACCCAGCGCGGCAGTGGCAGCGATGGCGTGGCCTTCACCTACGACGATGCCGGCAACCTGACGAAGAAGACCGAGGCCAACGGCCGTGTCACGCAGTACAGCCACGACACCGCCAACCGCCTGGTCGCCGTGCGCGACGGCAGCAACCGCCTGATCGCCCGCTACGGCCACGACCCGCTGAACCGCCGCATCTGGCGCGAGCAGTACCGCGATGCCGCGGGCAACGCCCTGGCCAGCCCGCAGCGCAGCTACTACGCCCACGCCGACGAGGGTTTGCTGGCCGAAGCGGTCCAGCCGATTGCCTTGCAGGCCGACGAGAGCGTGAGCGCCACCGCGGCACCCGTGATGGCGGCCCAGTACGGCCTCACGCCCGATGCGCCCTTCACCACCGAGGTGCTGTTCACCAAGGCCCTGGCCTCCAACGGCCAACCCATGCTCGCCTGGTTCCAGCACGACCAGCAGCGCAAGCCGGTGCAGGCGGTGTCCAGCGCCGGCGCGGTGGTCTGGGCCGCGGCCTACGACGCCTTCGGGCGCGCCACCGTGCTCACCGCGCCGTCGGCCGACCGCGTGACGCTCTCCACCGCGCTGCGCTTGCCCGGCCAGGTCGAAGACCCCGAAACCGGCCTGCACCAGAACCTCAACCGCTACTACGACCCGACCCTGGGCCGCTACCTGCAAGCCGACCCCATCGGACTGCTCGGCGGCGTGAACACCTATGCCTACGTGGGTGGCGACCCCATCAACCTGAGCGATCCGCAAGGCCTGTGGGCCGCTTCTTTCGGCGCCGCTTTCGGCCCGGGCTTCCAGTTCACCTTCGGCAAGGATGGCAAGACAGGCCGCGGCTTCATTGACTTCAAGATCGGCTGGGGCGTCAGCGCCACCCTGAAGTTCGACCCGCTGGGCGGCCTGCCCTACTCCCTGCCCGAAGACTGCGGCCGCGGTGGCATCGGCGTGCGGGCTTTCGGCGAACTGGGCAAGTTCCAGGCGGGCCCCATCGACGCCAAGTTGCTCGACGCCAAGGCCGGCTACAACTTCGACCTCTTCAACGACAACGACCCCGATTTCCGCGCGCAGCGCTACGCCAAGGTAGACCAGAAGGCGCAGTTCCAGGGCAAGACCTGGGGCCTGGACGCCAAGCTGGCCTCCGGTGGCGTGGGCTTCACGGTGTATTCGGGCAAGAAGTGATGCGCTGGCCCAAGCTGGGTGCCAACCCCTGGGGCGTGCTGGCCCTGGCCTTGGGCCTGCTGGCCATCCCTCAGCTGTACGGGGCTTGGGGCGAGGGGCCCAGGCTCATCAAGGTGACGCTGTGGCAGTCGGCCCAGGCGCAGGCGCTGTGTGGGCGCATGGGCGGGCTGTACGTGGTGCCCTGGGGCATGAGCCTGTCCGACAGCGACAGCCAGGGCGAGCTGGAGATGGCGCACTGGGTGCGCTGCGGCGCGCACTGGGCACGGGTGGACAGCGCCTTGGCCCACCGCGGTGGCCCCTGGCAGGTGCAGCGCCTGACCTTGACGCTGGCGGGCCAGGCGCACGACGTGCTGGAGAGATGAACCCAGGGTGGGGGCCTTTCAGGCTGTGTCGACGAGGGCGCCCCACACGATCACGTCACAGTGATGTGACATAACCGACTGACGATGGTGCAAGACATGAACCCGCAAGCCCAACCCTCCGACCGCTGCGCCGTGCGCCCCGGCTGGCGTGCGCGCGTGTCCGCCTGGCTGGCGACCGGCGCGGTGGCCGCCGTCGCGTTGTGTGCGTTCGGTCTGGGCGTCGCGCCCGCCGCGCACGCCCAGGAAACCGTCTGCGCCAAGGTCAAGATCGAGATCAAGCAGGAGCTGACGCTGGAGCGCCAGGCCTTCGATGCCGAGATGAAGATCAACAACACCACCGAGTCCGGCGTCATCGAGAACGTCTCCATCGTGGTGAAGGTGACGGACGAAGCGGGCAACCCCGTCGCGATCAGCGACAACCCCAACGACCTGAGCGCCAAGTTCTTCCTGCGCGTCTCCAACAAGCAGGCGATTGCCGACATCACGGGCGCGGGCACGGTGGCTGCGCGCACCACGGCCATCGTCAACTGGTTGCTCATTCCCGCGCCCGGCTCGGCCGGCAGCAACCCGCTGGGCAAGAAGTACTTGGTGGGCGCTTCGCTCAAGTACCGCTTTGCCGGCGAAGACCAGACCCTGGACGTCTCGCCCGACGTCATCACCGTCAAGCCCCTGCCGCTGCTCACGCTGGACTACTTCCTGCAGCAAAACGTCTGGGGCGACGACCCGCTGACGGCCGAGATCGAAGCCATCGAACCTTTCACGCTGGGCGTGCGCGTCAAGAACAACGGCTTTGCCACGGCCAAGAACCTGAAGATCGATTCGGCCCAGCCCAAGATCGTCGAGAACAACCAGGGCCTGCTGATCAACTTCACGCTCACCGGCAGCTACGTCGATGACGCCCCCGTGCAGAACACCTTGCTGATCGGCTTTGGCGACATCGCGGCCAACACGGCGAAGATGGGCCGCTGGAACATGGAGTCCACGCTGGCGGGCAAGTTCACCGAGTTCACCGCGCGCTTCACCCACGCCGACGAGCTGGGCGGCGCGATGACCTCCATCCTGCAGGCCACCAACGCCCACTTCCTGATCCGCGACGTGCGCGTGGACCTGCCCGGGCGCGACGCCGTGCGCGATTTCCTGGCGCAGGATGGCGACGTCATCCGCGTGTATGAATCCGACAGCACCGACACCGAGGTCACCGACCGCAGCGCCGTGGCGCAGCTGGCCGCAGTTTCCGGTGGCAGCGTGGGCGCCTACACGCTCAACATCCCGGCCACCGCGGGCTTCGTCTACGTGCGCCTGCCCGACCCGTTCCAGGGCCAGAAGGTGGTTGGCCGCATCCAGCGCTCCGACGCCAAGCAGCTGCTGCCCGACAACGTCTGGCTGTCCAAGACCCGCAATGCGCAGACCAAGCAGTGGGAGCACTGGTTCAACCTCTTCGACGTGAACACCACGGGCGTGTACCAAGCGGCCTTCGACGCGCCGACCTCCGCGCCGCGCGCGCCCCTGCTGCAGTTCGTGGCCGACCGCCGCACCAAGGAAACGCAGCAGGTGTCCTTCCTCGTCGAGGCCAGCAGCCCCGATGGCAAGCCCGTGACGATCAGCGCCCAACCCCTGCCGACAGGCGCCACCCTGACCGCCCAGGCGCCGGATGCAACCTCGCCCACCGTGGCGCGGGCCGTCTTCGACTGGACGCCCCCCAAGGGCACGGCGGGCAGCTACCTCGTCAACTACACCGTCAGCGATGGCAGCCTGAGCAGCGCGCGCGCCGCCACCATCACGGTGGACCCGAAGGACCCACCACCCGGGCCAGGCACGCCGCTGGTCAACGCCCCGGCGTCCGGTGGCCAGGTGACGACGCTCAAGCCCACGCTGTCGGTGCTGGTCTCGACCGCCGCCCAGGACCCGACGCAGAGCGTCCAGTTCGAGCTGTACCGCGATGCGGCCCTGACCCAACTCGTTGACAGCGCCCTGCTGCCCAAGGCAGGCCTGGTGGCTGGCAACGGCGCCGGCGACGTGGTCGCGCCCACGGCCTGGGTGCTGGGCACGGCCTTGCAGGACAACACCACCTACTGGTGGCGTGCGCGCGCCTTCGACGGCGGTCAGGTCTACAGCCCCTGGACGAACGCCCGCTTCTTCGTCAACCTCTTCAACGATGCGCCCGACAGCTTCAACCTGAGCAGCCCGGCGCCTGCCGCCGAAGTGGCCGAAGCCACGCCCGTGCTGAGCTGGGCCAATGCGCTCGACAAGGACGGCGACACCCTGAGCTACGACGTCGATGTCTACAGCGACACGGCCCTGAGCCAGCGCGTGACCGGCGTCACCGGCCTGGCCGCGGCCCCCGGCGGTCAGACCAGCTGGACGCTGACCCAGCCCTTGAACAACCACGGCACCTACTTCTGGCGCGTTGCCGCGGTCGATGCCCTCGGCGCCCGCACCCTGTCCATCGCCCGCAGCTTCGTGGTCAACACCGGCAACACGGCACCCACCGCGCCCGTGGTGATCTTGCCCAGTCCGGGTGGCCAGGTGGTGAGCTCGTCGGTCCAACTCAGCGTGCAGAACGCCAGCGACGCCGAGGCCGACCTGCTCACCCTGGTCTTCGAGATCGACACCGTCAACACCTTCGACTCTCCGGCCAAGCAAGCGTCCGGGCAGCTCATCCAGTCGAGCGCCGGCAGCACCGGCTGGCCTGTCGGTGGCCTGGTCGAGAACCAGCGCTACTTCTGGCGCGTCAAGTCGCAAGACGGTCGCGCCGAATCGGCCTGGGTCGGGGGCGACTTCCTGGTCAACCGCGTCAACGATGCGCCGCCCGCGCCCACGGTGCAGAACCCGGGCAGCGGTGCCTGGTCGGCCACGCTGCAACCCACGCTGGTCGCCAACGCCGTGCTCGATCCCGAAGGCGAGACGGTGGCTTACGAATTCGAGGTCTACCGCGACGCGGCCTTGAGCCAGCGCGCCATCGCCGGCAGCGCCGCCAGCACCGGCTGGACCGTGCCCTTGCCCCTGGCCGACAAGACCACCCACTGGTGGCGCGTGCGCGCGCTGGACAGCCTGGGCGCGGCCAGCGCCTGGTCGCAGGCGGCGGTGTTGTACGTCAGCACCGGGCCGTACCAGGATCCGTCCATCCAGGTGACCTCGCCGGCCACGCCCATCCAGCCGACGGTGCAGGGTGAGCAACGCTTGGTCACCTTGAGCTGGGAAGGCACGAACCCCAACATCGAGCCGACCATCGCCTTGTATTACGCGAGCAGCCAGGCCAGCTTCAGCGGCAACCTCATCGTCGATGGCATCCGCCAGTCGGCCGGCACGCAGGTGGGCAGCTACACCTGGGATGTCAGCGCCTTGCCGGTGGGCACCTACTACGTTTACGGCCTCATCCATGACGCCCGCGGCGTGGGCCGTGCCTGGTCGCCGGGCGCCGTCGTGGTCACCCCGGCCAGCCCCTCGGGCAGCCTGGTGCTGACGCCCGCCACCGGCCTGAGCACCACCGAAGACGGCGGCAGCGCCAGCTTCAAAGTGCGGCTCAACAGCCAGCCCACGGCCGCCGTCACGGTGCCCCTGTCGGTGTCCGATGCACGCGAAGGCAGCGTGAGCCCTGCCACCCTGGTCTTCACGCCCGAGAACTGGTCGGCCGATGTGGCCGTGACCGTCACGGGCCGCCCGGACTGCCTCAAGACGGGCCATGCGAGCTACCAGGTCCGCGCAGGCAGCACCGTGTCGCTGGACCCGCAATTCATGGGCCTGGCCGCAGCGCCGGTGGCCGTCAGCAACACCGACAGCACGGCATCCCCGGCCGTGACCAGCAACAACCCCGGCATCGGCATCTGTGCGGCCAGCCTCTTGAGCACCAAGAAGGTCGATGCCACCACCTGGGAATACACCTTCACGGCCATGGCTGGCAATGCCGGCGCCCCGATCAACGGGCTGACCGCCACGCTCACCGGTGCCAGCACCATCGTCCAGATCGTCCAGCCCAAGCTGGAGTTCGGTGCCCTGCAGACTGGCGAAGCCGGCCGCAGCAGCACGGCGGTGGTGTTCCGCTCCAAGACCTACCTGGCGCCCAGTGTGTTCGCCAGCAACCTGTTCTTCCGCTGGACCGCCACGACCCGGTGATCCCGTGACGTTCCGTTGAGCAAATGACCCCGGGCCGCACCTCGATGTGCGGCCTGCGCAAACAAGGGAGTGGGGACCATGGCAACACGCTTGAACACAGGGCGCGCCCGCTGGCTGGGCGCGGTGCTGCTGTGCCTGCCGATGATGACGGCCTGGGCGCAGACCGCCCTCAGCCCGAACGGTCTGAGCGTGACGACACCGAACGGCTACGCGGTGGTGGTGAGAGACGACCTGGTGCTGCGCAGCGAAGCGGGAGAGCTGCGCTGGGGCCGCCAGTGGGACGGCCAGGAGTGGCGCTTCAACCCGCAGTGGGAGAGCCTGAGCCAGAGCTGGAAGAACCTGACGGGCAGCCAGGCGGCGGACACGACGGGTGCGACGGTGACGGCGGGCGGCACAGGCGCCGGCACGAGCAGCGCCACAAGCGCCACAAGCGGTGCCACGGCCACACTGAGCGCGGGCGCCAGTGGTGGAGGCAGCGGCGGCGGCTGCTGGGTGTGGGTCGACGAAGACTGGCAACCCAGCTACGGCACCGCGCTCATCGGCGGACTGCCCCAGGCCGAGCCGGTGGTGCCAGCGCGGCTGACCCCCTTCAACCGCGTGATGGGCGAAGTGGGTGCAGAGCAAGCCAGCTACCCGCCCCTGCAACGCGTCAGCGTGGACTACGCCAGCCTGTGCGCAGGCGCAGCGGTGGCCATGCCACCGGCCACGGACGTCGAAGCCATCCGCCGCGCCAACGAACTCTACCTGGGCGACAACGGCCGCTACGCCTTCAGCAACCGGGCCGTGCTGGAAAAGCGCACGGTGCGCCAGATCGCAGCGGCGGCGCCCGAAGCGCTGAGCACCAGCCTGGCCAGCGGGCGCATCACCCTGAGCCCGCAAACCAACGACAAGGGCTTTCGCTGGATCGACAAATCGGGCGACTGGATCGACTACAACACCCAAGGCCAGGTGGTGGCCTACGGCGACCGCAACAACAACACGACCTGGCTGGCACGCGACACAGGCGGACGCCTGCTGGGCGTGGTGGACAACCGAGGCCGCGTGCTGCTGACGCTGCACTACACGGGGCAGCTGCTCACCGAAGTGAAAGACCAGCCCGTGGCGGGCCTGGTGGGCGACCTGCCGGCGCGCAGCGTGAAGTACGCCTACGACAGCGCGAACCGGCTGGTGAGCGTGACGGACGCGCGCGGCAACGTCAGCAGCTACGGCTACAACGTGAGCAACCGCATCGTGCAGATCACGGACGCGCAAGGGCGGGTGGAAAAGCTCGGCTACACGGGCGACGCGGTGTCGAGCCACACGGCGGCAGACGGCGGGGTGACGGACCACGTGTTCGAGTACGACGACGCGAACAAGCAGTTCATCAGCAAGATCACGGGCCCGCAGACGGAGGCTGGGCGGCGTGTGGAGGACCTGACGCACAACCGTGCGGGCAAGCTGGTGCGCCAGATCGTCAACGGCCGGACCGATGCGGAGGTGCGCTATGACACCGGCGCGCGCAGCGAGATCGCCACCAACGCGCGAGGCCTGAGCACCCGCATCACGCGCAACGAGTTCGACCAGGTTGTCGCCATCGTCTTCCCGGATGGCGCCCAGTTGCGCAAAAGCCATTCCGCCATCCACCTGCAGCAAACCGAAGAGGTGGACGAGCTCGGTGTGATCACCCGCTACGTGCACGATGCCGTGGGCAACCTGCTCCAGCAAACCGACGCCTGGGGCCTGCCCGAAGCGCGCGTCACCGTGTACACCCGCAACGCCCAGGGACTGCCCACCCAGATCGTGCGCAAGGGCCGCACCGAGGCCGATGGCAGCGTCACGCCCGATGCGGCCTGGACCATCGCCTACGACGACCAGGGCCAGATGAGCCAGACCACCGACCCCGAGGGCCAGGTGCGCCGCTACACCCATGACCGCGCGGGCAACCTGGTGGCCTACACCGACCCGCTGGGTGCGCAGATGCGCTTCGAGGTCGATGCCCTGGGCAGCCTGCGCAAGGTCACCGACCCGCTGGGCCGCGTGCGCAGCTTCGAGCTGGACAAGGTCGGCAACGCCGTGGCCGCCACCGACGCGCGCCTGAAGGTGACGCGCGCCACCTACGACGGCCTCAACCGCCGTGTGAGCCTGGTCAACCCGGTGGGCGGCATCTACAAGGTGCAGTTCAACGGGCAAGGCCTGCCGGTGAGCGAAACAGACGAGGACGGCCGCCTCACCCAGGCCGAGTACGACAACTTCCTGCGCCTGGTCAAGCAGGTGGACGGTCTGGGCCACACGACCACCTACGGCTACAACGTGCCTGATGGAACGGGGGGAACGGGTGGCACGGCCGGCGCCGGCATGCTGGGCTCCCTGTCCGAGCCCACCGAGGTCCGCTACCCGACCTTGACGCAGCGCCAACGCTTCGACGCGCGCGAGCGACTCACCAGCGACACCCTGCTCCACCGCAACACCCTGGGCGAGGAGGGCCTGGTCAGCAGCCAGCAGCACGATGCGCGCGGGCAGGTGGTGTCTGACACCGACGCCAATGGCAAGACCCGCAGCTACACCTACGACGCCCTGGGCCGCCTGACCCAAACCACCGACAGCCTTGGTGCCAAGACCCGCGCCGTCTACGACGCCCGCGACAACCTCGTGCAGATCACCGACGCCCAGGGCCATGTCAACCGATTTGCCTACGACCGCAACGACCGCCTCGTGCAGGACACCCTGCCCATGGGCCAAGCCACGCGCTATGGTTACGATGCCGCTGGCAACCTGAGCTCGCTGCAAGACCCGGCAGGCCGGCGCATCACCTACCGCTACGACGCCGCCTACCGCCTGCAGGAAGCCCGGCACTTCCTGCCCGGCGACGTGCTGGCGCGCACCGTGCGCTACACCCTGGACGATGGCGACAACCTCACCGCATGGAGCGACACCGACCACCTGCGCGGCCAGACCGCCAGCGGCAGTGCCACCTTCGACGACGCCGGCCGCAAGACGCAGGAAAGCACCACCTACCCGCTGCCAGGCGGCGGCACGCACACCTTGGGCTACGGCTACGCCTACAGCCTGGCAGGCAAGAAAACCCAGCTCGTGTGGCCCGATGGCACCGTGCTGAGCTATGCCTACAGCGACCACGGCGAGCTGCAGGCCGTGAGCATCCCTGGCGAGGGCAGCATCAGCGTCAACCAGTTCAAATGGCTGGCGCCCACCCAGGTCACCCTGCCCGGCGGCACGGTCCAAGAGCGCACCCTCGACGGCCTGCTCCACCTCGAAGCGATGAAGGTCAAGGCGCCGAACCAGCAAACGGTGCTGAGCCTGAGCCACACCTGGGGCAAGGTGCAAGAGCTGCAAGCCAGCCAGCGCACCGACGTCATCGGCAGCGCCAGCAGCACCAGCACCCGCCGCTTCGGCTACGACAGCGAGCAGCGCCTCACCCAGGTGGACACCGACACCGGCGGCCTTTTCGGCACCGAGACCGAAACCTTCACGCTCGATGCCCTGGGCAACCGCGTCGGCCACAGCAAGGTCAGCGGCGCCTGGCGTTACGACGACAACAACCGCCTGCTGCAACGCGGCACGGGCGCGTCGGCCACGGCCTACACCCACGACGAGGCCGGCAACCTCAGCACCCAAACCGAGCCCGGCGGGCGCACCACCCGCTACGTGCACGACGCCCTCAACCGCCTGAGCGAGGTGCAGGATGGCAGCGGCCGCCCCATCGCGCGTTATGGCTACGACCCGCTGGACCGCCGCATCTGGAAAGAGCAGTTCCGCGACGCCACAGGCCAGGCCCTGGCCCAGGCCGTGCGCACCCTCTACCTGTACGCCGACGAGGGCCTGATCGCCGAGGCCACCCAGCCGATCGCGTTGCAGGCCGATGGCAGCGTGCAGGCCATGGGCACGCCAGCCATCGTCACCCAGTACGGCCCGCGCCTGGGCGCCGAGGTGATGACCGGCACGCTCTTCGTCAAGACCCTGGCCTCCAACGGCCAGCCCCTGGTGGCTTACTACCACCACGACCCGATGCAGACGCCGCTGCAAGCCACCGACAAGGCGGGCAACGTCGTCTGGGCGGCGAGCTACAACGTCTTCGGCCAGGCCAGCATCACCACGCCGCCGGCCACGCCCGAGCGGCCCACCATCGCGTCCAGCCTGCGCCTGCCGGGCCAGATGGCAGACGCCGAAACCGGCCTGCACTACAACTACCGCCGCTACTACGACCCGCAGGTGGGCCGCTACATCACCCAGGACCCGAAAGGCCTGACCGGCGGCTTCAACCTCTACCAGTACGCCGACGCCGACCCCGTCAACCGCGCGGACCCGTCGGGCGAGTGCCCGCAATGCGCGGCTTTCGCCGTCTGCATGGCCTCCTGCGCGTTGACCACCGCGGCCGAGAACGCCATCACCGGCGAGTGCAACAACTGGGGCAACACCGCCAAGGACTGCGCCATCGGCTGCGCCGCCGGCATGGGCATGGGCTGGGCCGCCGGCAAGGCCTGGCAGTGGGCCAAGCGCGCCTGGGACCGCCTGCCCTGCGCCATCAGCAGCTTCCCCGGCGAGACCCTCGTCCACGTGCGCCCGCGCGGGGCCGCGGCGCTGGACGCCCAACTGGGCCGCGCCGAGCTGCGCCGCATCGACCAGCTGCAGGTGGGCGACGAGGTGCTGGCCCTGGCCGAATGGAAGGACAAGGGCCGCCAGCCGGGCCGCGACGAGCGCCTGTCCTACGAGAAGCTGGTGGACGTGCTGCACAGCCACCGCCTGCAGGGCATGGTGCACCTGGGGCTGTCCGGCGGCGCCAGGCTCACCGCCACAGAGGGCCACGCCTTCATGACCAGCGACGGCTGGCGCGATGCCGGCACGCTGGAAGTGGGCGCGCGCCTGCACACCAGGTCTGCCAACGGACAGGCCGTGCTGGCCGTGGTGGAAAGCGTGCAGACCGAGCGCGAGACCGTGCCCGTCTTCAACCTGGAGGTGGCCCGGGCGCACACCTTCTTCGTGGGCGACGAGGGCGAGCTGGTCCACAATGGCCGCTGCACCCCGGCCATGCGGCGGGCCTGGGAAAAGTTCTACGGCAAGCAGTGGCCCAAGAACCCGCCCACCGAGAAGATCCGGCCGGGCGGCAACCAGGACGGCCACCACATCGTCCACAAGAGCAAGGGTGGCTCCGACCACCCCAGCAACATCACGCCGATGACGCCGTCGCAGCACATCGACCACCACAAGACGCATGGCTACAAGTGAAGACCGCCTGGCCTGGTTTGCCGACGTGTGCGCGGCCATCCGGTCGCGCCGCTTCCACATCCTCGAACCCGTGGCCCCGCAGGCCCTGCGCTACCTGGCGCCGGCAGGGCCGACGGATGGCGTGGCGTTGAGCGGCGTGCTGTTGACAGGAGATTACGCCGACTTCCTGCGCCGCTTCGGGCGCGCCAGCCTGTTCGCCGACCACCGCGACGCGCCCATGCTCGCGGTCTACCCGCTGGAGGCGCACCGCCGCGAGGTGGCCGCCGACGGCCAGGCTTACGTGGGGTTCGGCTTCCGCGGCCAGCAGTCCGCCTGGTTTGCCGAGGCCGAGCTGCTGGCGACCGGGCAGTCGCGGGTGTACGAGTTGCGCAAGCAGGGCGGGCGCGAGCTGGCGCCTGACTTCGCGAGCTGGTTCGCCCAGGCGCACGCCTGGTGCCAGGGCAAGTTCTCGCGCACGCGCTGGCAGGCCATCCTCCAGGGGCCGCCGCCGTTCACCCCGCAGGAGGAGGACGTGGTGGCGGCGCGCCGGCAGTTCAGTTGGCGCCACACCGGCTTCGACGACAGCGGTGACGCGGTGTTCGACGTGGCCAACCACTCAGGCCGGCGCCTGCCCTACCTGAGCGTGGGCGTGCGCGGGCGCGATGGGCGCGGCTTGGTGGGCGCCGTCTGGCTGGACGTCAGCGGCATCGCGCCGGGCGGCCAGGCCCAGGTGCACCACGATGCCTACAAGGACCAGCTGTCGCCCGCCGACTTCGAGGCCTTCGAGCTGCCCGACCCCATCCCCGAAAAGCGCGAGGCGTACTGGGAGTTCAACGCCCCGGCCTGAGTCACCCCCTTGTTCGCGGGGTGACGACGGCCAGGCGCTGCCCTGGCGCCCACCGTCACGCGGGCATCACATGAGTTCGTCAGACTCCCGCATTGCCCGGACGTATCGGGCGACGGGTCTTTGCAGGCCCGGTGGTCTGTGGGATGGGAGCGAGACATGCGGTTCACGGGAGTTGGGAAAGCGCTGCTGGCGCTGACGTCGCTGGCGGCGTCTTCACTCGCATCGGTGCAGGCCGCCGAGGTGAGCGCCGCCGTCTCGGCCGTGACCTTCGAGCTGGTGGACCTGGACCCCGAAGACGGCATCGACCCCTCCATCACCTGGCTGAGCACCTCGGCCGATGCCACCGCGCTGTCGCAGCGCAGCGCACGCTTCACCTGGAGCGACCAGGCCGCGGGCCAGTGGTCCTACGAATTCACGCACACCGACCCCGATGGCGTGGCCCATGACGAGGGCCTGCTGCAACCCGGTTTGTCCGCGGGTGCCGGTCTGGCGCGTGCGCAGCTGTCGCTGACCGGCTTGCTGGCGGGCTTGTCGGCCGGCCACACGGTCGGCGCCGAGGGCGGTTCGGGCCAGGGCCTGGCCAGCATCTTCAGCACCTTCGAGCTCTCGCCCATGACCGCGCTGCGCATCAGCGGCAACTTCGCCTTGCAGCTGCAGGCCGTGGACAGTGCCCAGGCGCTGCTGCCCGAGGGCGCGGCACCGGGTTTTGCCAACCCCTTCGCCGCCCTGATGGGCTATGCCGACATCGGCGTGGACGTGGTCTCGGGCGGCACGGCCAGCGCGCAGTCCTGGTTCGACTCCGAGGCCAGCGACGACCTGCGCTACACCGTCAGCACCGACCCGCTGTGGGTGACCGGCGCCATCGACCGCCAGGTCCAGCGTGGCTTCGCCCATGAGCTGGTCAACGACGACGGCAGCGTGCTGACCGCCTCCTTCCACGCCACGGTCATCGCTTCGGCCACCCAGCTGGCCAGCCAGCAAGCCACCGTGGTGCCCGAGCCTGGCGCTGCGGCCCTGGCCCTGGCCGGCCTGGCTGGCCTGGGCATGTGGCGTCGCCGGGGTGCCGGCCGCGCATGAAAGCTCGCACAGCGCAGGCCGGCTTCACCTTGCTGGAGCTGCTGGTGGTGATGGTCATCATCGGCCTGCTGGCGGGCTATGTGGGGCCGCGCTATTTCTCGCAGATCGGCAAGACCGAGCGCAGCACGGCCCGCGCCCAGATCGAGGGCCTGTCTCGCGCCCTGGACACCTATCGCCTGGACGTGGGCCACTACCCCACGGCCGAGCAAGGCCTGGCGGCGCTGATGGCCGCACCGGCCAACGAGGCCAAATGGGCCGGCCCCTACCTGCAGAAGTCCTTGCCGCAGGACCCCTGGGGGCGCCCGTACATCTACCGCCACCCGTCGGCCACGGCCGGGCAGGACTATGACCTGATGTCTCTGGGCAAGGACGGCCAGGCCGGTGGGGAGGGAGACGCAGCCGATGTCTCCTACCGCTGAGACCCGCCCAGCCGCCCGGGTGCCTGTTCCTTCCGCGGCCCTTGTTACGCCAGGCGCCCAGCGTTTCCGGCTGCAGGTCGTGCAGGCCGGCAAGGCGCCCGAGTGGGTCGAGCTGCCCGCGGCCAACGAGGCCGATGCCATCCTGCAAGCCGCAGGCCGGGGCTGGCAGGTGCTGGCCCTGCAAAGCGCGCTGGCGACCGAGCGGCGCGCGCGTGCCGGACAGGGCGGCGCCTTCCCCCTGTTGCTGTTCAGCCAGGAGCTGCTCGCCTTGCTGGAGGCCGGCCTGAACCTGACCGAAGCCATCGCCACGCTGCACGCCAAGGAGGCGTCAGGGGGCGTGCGCGAGCGCCTGGCCATGGTGCTGCAGGCCTTGCGCGAAGGGCGCAACTTGTCCGACGTGTTGGAAGACCACCCGCAGGAGTTCCCCGACGTCTATGTGGCCACCGTGCGCGCCTCCGAGCGCACGGGCGACCTGCCGCACGCGCTGGCGCGCTACATCGCCTACCAGCTGCAGTTCGATGGCATCCGCAAGAAGCTGGTGTCGGCGGCCATCTACCCGGTGATGTTGCTGGTGGTGGGCGGCTTCGTCACCCTGTTCCTGCTGGGCTATGTGGTGCCGCGCTTCAGCGCCGTGTATGAATCTTCCGGGCGCGACCTGCCTTGGTTGTCGCTCACCCTGCTGGCCTTCGGCAAGCTCATCCACGCGCACTGGCAACTGGCGGTGGCGGGCACGCTGGCGGCGCTGGTGGGCACGGGCTGGGCCTTGTCCCAGCCTGCCGGGCGGGGCTGGTTGCTCAACCAGGTGCTCAAGGTGCCCATGTTGGCGCGCCGCGCCGACGACTTCCGCCTGGCCCGTTTCTTCCGTGCGGTCAGCCTCCTGCTGGCTTCGGGCATCGCCTTGCCCAAGGCCCTGGGCATGGTCACCGGTTTGCTCAGCCCGGCGCAGCAGCAGGCCTTGCGTGCGGTGCGCCAGGCCATCGACCAGGGGCAGCCGCTGTCGCAGGCCCTGCGCGACCATGGCCTGTCGGGCGCGGTGGCGGACTCGCTCATCCGCGTGGGCGAGCGGTCTGGCCAGATGGCCGAGATGCTGGAGCGCACGGCGCGCTTCCACGACGAAGACTTCAGCCGCTGGGTGGACTGGGCCTCGCGCCTGCTGGAGCCCGTGCTGATGACCGTGATCGGCCTGATCGTGGGCACGGTGGTGGTGCTGATGTACATGCCGATTTTCGATCTGGCGGGGTCGCTGCAATGAAGCTCAACGACGCCGTGGCGCCCGCGTTCCAGACCGCTTGGTTGCGGGAAGCCCAGGCCGCCATGGGCCGCGAGTCGCTGCCCTTCATGCGCCTGCTGGAGCGCGCTTGCGGCCTCTCGCCCGAGGCCTTCATGCACAGCCTGGCCGCCCACCTCGGCGAGGCCGTGCTGGACATGCCGACCTTGCTCGATTGCGACCCCGACTACCGCGCCTGGGGCTTTGCCGAGGCCAGCCAGAAGGGCGTGTGCGTGCTGAAGGCGCAGGCCGATGGCCGCCTGTGGCTGGCCTGCCAGGACCCGTTCAACGAGGCGGCCGAAACCTGGGCGCGGCACCGCTGCGAGCGCCTGGGCCTGCAGCCGCAACTGGGCCTGGTGCACGCCGACGACTTCGCCGCTTACCTGGCACGCCAGGAGCAGGCCCTGCGCGCCATGGACGGCATGGAAACCGGCCTGGCCGACAGCGACGACGAGGAGATCGCCGCCAACATCACGCTGTCGTCCATCCAGGAAGACACCAGCCAGGTCGTCAAGCTGGTGAACTCCACGCTCTACGACGCCCTCAAGTTGCAGGCCAGCGACGTCCACCTGGAGTGCGACAGCGGCAGCCTGCACGTGATGTGCCGCATCGACGGGGTGCTCGTGCCCATCACGCAGGTGCAGGGCCAGGAGCTGGCCGAGCAGGTCATCTCGCGCATCAAGGTCATGGCCGACCTCGACATCGCCGAGCGCCGTGTGCCGCAGGACGGCCGCTTCAAGGTGCGCGTCAACGAGCGCGAGATCGACTTCCGCGTCTCGATCATGCCCAACATTTTTGGCGAAGACGCGGTGCTGCGCCTGCTGGACCGCCAGTCGCTGACCGAGCAGGCGCGCCAGCTCAACCTCGACCACCTGGGCCTCGATGCGCAGGGCATGGCCGCTATCCGCCACCTGGCCGCGCGCCCGCACGGCATGCTGCTGGTGACCGGCCCGACGGGTTCGGGCAAGACGACCACGCTGTACGCGGCCATCACCGAAATCCACGATGGACGCGACAAGATCGTCACCATCGAAGACCCGGTCGAGTACCGCCTGCCGCGCGTGCTGCAGATCCCCGTCAACGAGAAGAAGGGCCTGACGTTCGCACGCGGTTTGCGCTCCATCCTGCGCCACGACCCGGACAAGATCATGGTCGGCGAGATCCGCGACGATGACACCGCGCAGATCGCCGTGCAGGCAGCCCTCACCGGCCACCTCGTTTTCACCACCGTGCACGCCAACAGCGTGTTCGACGTGCTGGGCCGTTTCATGCACATGGGCGTGGACCCGTACAGCCTGTCGGCGGCGCTCAATGGCATCGTCTCGCAGCGCCTGGTGCGGGTGAACTGCAGCCACTGCGCGGTGGACGTGGCCCCGGACGCGGCCGTGCTGCAGCAGGTCGGGCTGACCCTGGCCGATGTGGCGGGCTGGACCTGGCGCGCCGGGCGGGGCTGCGCGCATTGCCGTGGTGTGGGTTACAAGGGCCGCAAGGCCGTGGCCGAGGTGCTGCTGCTGGACGACCCCCTCAAGGAAATGATCGCCACCAAGGCACCGGTGTCGCAGCTCAAGCAGCACGCCGCGGCCATGGGCATGAAGACCATCCGCACCTTGGTGATGGCGATGGTGGCCCGTGGCGAGACCACGGCCGATGAACTGCTGCGCGTGGTGGGGTGAAGCCAATGCGTGCCAGCCACACCACCGACTGCCACCTTTGGCTGGGCCCCGACGGCCTGCAGTGGGGCGCCTGGCGCCAGGGCCGTTGCGTGTCCGATGCCTGCGGCAGCGCAGGGCTGACCGGGCCGGATGCGGCGCCCTCGCCAGACGGGCACCGTGCGGCCTTGGGCCAGGCCGTGCGTGCCCTGGCCACGCGCTGGACCCACCTGGCCGCCGACCCCGCATCGGGCCGTTTGCGCCTGTGGGTCACGGTGGCCGATGTGCACCTGCACGTGGCCACGCTGGCCTGGACGCCCCTGCTGATGCGCGACGACCTGCTGCCCTCGCTGGCCCAGGCTCAGCTGGTGCAGGCCGGCCACGAGCTGCATGCCCGCGATGTGCTGCGGGTGGGCGAGGGCGGGGCAGGGCAGCCGCGCCTGCTGGTTGCCTACCCCCACGACCTGCTGGCCGCCTGCGAGGCCCTGGCCCAGGACCTGGGCGGGGTGCTGGCGTCGGTGCTGCCGCTGTCGGTGCAGGCCTGGGACGCTGCACAGCCCTGGCGCCAGGCGCCGGGCGGTGCGGCGGTGCTGGGCGTGCTCGCCGATGGCCTGGCCGTGCTGACCGACGGCGCCCGCCAGCCCAGGCACAGCCACGCCCTGCGCCACGCCCAGCCGGTGGCGGCCTTGCGCGGCCAGTGGCGCCGTCGCCAGCTGCGCCAGTGGGCCACCTTGCCGAGCCCCGGCGCGGGCCCTGCTGCCGCGCAGGCACAGGCCGGCGCGCTGCCTCGATCGCAGCCTCAAGCGGAGCCCGAAGTTCAGCCCGAAGTGCCCGCCCGGCTCACCGTGCTGGACCTGCGCAGCGAGGCCCGGTCGCAGCCCTTGCAGAAAGATGCTGACGATGCCTTCACCCTGTGGCCCTTGCCTGCCGCGGTGCTGGCGGATGTGTCGCCCTCGCCTTCGCTGTTGCTGACCTGGTTGCAGTCCCGCCCCAGCCCATCGGCCCATGCCCTGGACGCCGTGCAGCGCCGGCCTTCGCCCGCCCGAGGCTGGTGGCTGGCCTGTGCCGCGCTGTGGTTGATGGCCCTGGCGCTCGGTCTGGACAACTGGTCGGTGTGGCAAGACCGCCGCCTCGCGCAGGCGTCCGCGCCGCAGCCGGCGCAGGCGCCGTGGCTGCCCGAGGCCGCGGCGCCCGCGTTCACGCGCGAGGAGCTCGGCCAGGTCCAGCAGGTCAACGAGGCGGTGCGCCGCCTCAACGTGCCCATCGACCCCTTGCTGGAGGCCTTGCGCGCGCCGCAAGACATCCGCGTGGCCGTGCTCAGCGTGGACATCCGCGCCGGTGGCACGGGCGGGCGCGGGCTGGGCGTGGTGCGTGCCCAGGCCGAAGAAGGCGTGGACATGGCGCGCTACGTGGCCTTCGTGGCCGCACGCGCACCCTTCGTGGACGCCCACCTCAAGCAGCACGAACGCCGAGAAGACGACGCCGGGCGCCCCTACCAGTTCACGATGGAGGCGGCATGGCCTCAGTGATGGCTTCCTGGCGACAGGCCCTCCAGGCGGGCGGCGTGGGCGCGCTGGGCGCCCGCTGGCGCTGGCAGGCGCGGCAAAGCGCGCGCAGCCTGTGGCGTCGCCTGGGTTGGTTGGGCGTGGCCGTGCTGGCGGGCCTGCTGCTGAGCGCGCTGGCGCTGGGCGGGGGTGCGCTCCAGCGCCAGGCTTGGCGACACTGGCAGGCCGCGCAAGCGCAGGAGGCCCTGACGCCGCGCCGGGCCGAGCCCATTGGCGATGCGGCCCGTGGCCAGAGCACAGCCCCCAACACAGCCCAAAACACAGCGCAAGACCGCGCCCGCCTGCAGGCCTTCCTCACCGGCCTGCCCTCGCACCGCGACATCCCCCTGGCCGTGCAGACGCTGCTGACCCTGGCCGACCAGCACGGCGTGTCCCTGCTCAAGGGTGACTACCAGTTCCAGCCCGATGCCAACGCCGGCTTCGCGCGCTACCGCATGACGCTGCCCGTGCGCGGCAGCAGCACCCAGGTGCGCCGCTTCCTCGGGGCGGTGCTCCAGGCCCAGCCCAGCCTCGGGGTGGAAAGCATGCAGCTGCGCCGCGAGCAGGTCAACGTCGATCAGATCGAGGCCCGCGTCGAGTGGGTGCTCTACACGCGCCTGCCGGAGGCACGGCCATGAGCGCCATCGCCAAGCCCCAGTCCGGCCAGCGTGCCGCCCGCCAGCGCTGGTTGGTGCTGGGCCTGATCGCCACCCTCGTGGCCGCCTACTTCGCACCGCAGGCCGACAACGGCGGCGTGGTGCTGAGCGAGCGCACCTCGCAGGCCAGCGCCGGACCGCGCCTTGCGGCGTCGCCGACGCCTTCGCCAGCGCGCCCGCAGGCTGCCAGCGCCCTGGCGCCT
This sequence comes from Aquabacterium sp., assembly GCA_023266355.1. Classification (GTDB taxonomy): domain Bacteria; phylum Pseudomonadota; class Gammaproteobacteria; order Burkholderiales; family Burkholderiaceae_C; genus Aquabacterium. The sequence goes on along the minus strand of JAHFQM010000003.1, from coordinate 496,805 downwards.
GCCACGCCGGTGTCCTTGACGGGGCCATCGGTGTCCTCGGTATCCTCGGTGTTGGCCACCGCTGCCACCGTCCTGGCCGTCCGGCCGCGCGAGGCTTTCGATGGCGACGATGGCCTGTTCAAAGGCCGTGCCGTGGCACAGGCCGCGCCGCCAGCCCAGCCGCTGCCGGCCGCCGCCGCCGTGGCTTCGGCCCCTGCCGAAGAGCCCGTGCCGCGCCTGAACCTGCGCCTGATCGGGCGCTACGTGGACAACGGCAGCACCGCGGCCTTCGTGCAGTGGCAGGACCAGAACCTGGTGGTGCGCCAGGGCGAGGTGCTGGCCACGCACTACCGGGTGGAACAAATCGACGAGGTGTCGCTGACGGTGCGCCACCTGCCTTCCGAACAGCTGCAGACCTTCCGTCTGGACGGCCCGCAGTGAGCACGCGATGACACGACGAGACGATGAGGACATGACCATGGTGGGCAGGCAAGTCAGACGGCTGCAGCGGGCCGCAAGCGCGCTCAGGGGCCAGGCCGCGGGCAGGATCGCAGGCATGGCCGTGTGCGTGTTGGCATCCGGCATGGCCGGTTGCGCCTGGCTGGAGCCCGGTGCCTACCAGGAAGGGCAGGCGCTGATGGACCAGGGTCAGACCATGGCCGGCCTGGCCAAGCTGGAGGAGGCCGTCCAGCAGGAGCCCCGCCGCCCCCAGTACCGCATCACCCTGGCCACCCGCCGCGCCACGGCCATCCAGCAGCTGCTCAGCCGGGGCCAGTCCGCGCTGTACGAGGGTCGCCTCAGCGAGGCCGAAGAGGCTTTCCGCACGCTCTTGCTCATCGAGCCCGAGCACGTCATGGCGCGCCAGGGCCAGGCCGCCATCCTCCAGGAGCGCCGCCAGCGCGTGTTGCTCGCCGAGGTCGATGCCCTGCTCAAGAAAGGCAGTGCCACCGATCTGCCGCAGGCCCAGGACAAGCTGCGCACCGTGCTCAGCGAGAACCCGCAGCACAAGCTGGCCCTGACGCTCAAGGCCCGCCTGCAGGACGAGCTGGCCAAGCAGCCCCGACCCGGCCAGCGCCTGGCCGCCATCTACCAAAAGCCCATCACCCTGGAGTTCCGCGACGCGCCGCTGAAGTCGGTCTTCGACGTCATCGCCAAGGTCTCGGGCCTGAACTTCTTTTTCGACCGCGAGATCCGCCCCGATCTGAAGGCCACCATCCTGGCCAGGAACACCTCCATCGAAGACGCCATCCGCCTGCTGCTGGTCACCAACCAGCTGGAGCAGAAGGTGCTGGGCGACAACGCCATCCTCATCTACCCGAACACGCCGGCCAAGCTCAAGGACTACCAGGCGCTGACGGTGCGCTCCTTCTACCTGGCCAATGCCGATGTGAAGGCGGTGTCCAACTCGATCAAGACCCTGCTCAAGACCAAGGACATGGTCATCGACGAGCGCCTGGGCATCATCATGTTGCGCGACACGCCCGAGGTGATCCGCATGGCCGAGCGCATCGTCGCCCTGCAGGACCTGCGCGACCCCGAGGTCATGCTCGAAGTCGAGGTGATGGAGGTCAAGCGCTCGCGCCTGCTGGAGCTGGGCATCCAGTGGCCCAGCCAGCTGGGCCTGGCGCCCTTGAAGTCAGGCGGCGGTTCGGTCACGCTGGCCGACCTCAACAACCTCAGTGGCTCCACCATCCAGGCCACGCTGGGCAGCACGCTCATCAACGCGCGCAAGGAAGACCAGAACGGCAACATCCTGGCCAACCCGCGCATCCGCGTGCGCAACAAGGAAAAGGCCAAGGTGCTGATCGGCGACCGCGTGCCCGTCATCACCACCACATCCACTTCCACGGGCTTCGTCTCGGAGTCGGTCAACTACGTGGACGTGGGCATCAAGCTCGACGTCGAGCCCAACATCTACCTCGATGACGAGGTGGCGATCAAGGTCAACCTGGAGGTCTCCAGCCTGGTGCGCGAGGTGCTGAGCAAGTCGGGCAGCCTGTCCTACCAGATTGGCACGCGTGGCGCCAACACCGTGCTGCGCCTGAAAGATGGCGAGACGCAGGTGCTGGCCGGCCTGATCAGCGACGAAGAGCGCAGCACCGCCAACAAGGTGCCGCTGCTGGGCGAAATGCCCATCCTGGGCCGCCTGTTCGGCAGCCAGAAGGACGACACGCAGCGCACGGAGATCTTGCTGTCGATCACGCCGCGCGTGGTGCGTTCGCTCAGCCGACCCGAGCTGATGCAGGCCGAGTTCGAGTCCGGCACCGAGACCAGCATTGGCGCCGACCCGTTGCTGCTGCGCACCCTGGAGGCGCCGCCTGCCGTGGGTGCGCCGGGTGCATCGGGGGCCGCCACCGCCATGCCCGCGGGCCTGGTCAGCGGCAGCGTGCCGTCCACCGGCGTGGCCCCGGCGGCGCCCTTGGGCTTGCCCGCGCCGACCGCCCCGGCTGCCGCCGCCACGGCCAACCCGCAGGCGCCGGGCGCTGTGCCCGGGGCCGTCTCACTGAGCTGGCAAGCCCCGGCCCAGGTCAAGGCCGGCGAGCAATTCACCGCCGTGCTGCGCATCCAGTCCAGCGCCGCGCTCACCGGCCTGCCCGCCTTGATCGCTTTCGACCCGCAGCTGTTGCAGGTGGCCAGCGTGCAGGAGGGCGACTTCCTCAAGCAGGCCGGTGCCCAGACGCAGTTCAGCCAGCGCGTGGACGCGGCCCAGGGCAAGGTCTTCGTGGCCGGTGTGCGCCAGAACCCGCAGGGCCCGGTGGCCGGCACCAATGGCGTGGGCAGCGTGCTGTCGGTGACCTTCAAGGCGCTCAAGCCACCACCGGCGGGCAGCGCGGCGCGCATCCAGTTGCTGTCGCTCTCGCCCGAGCCCCCGGTCACCGCCCCGCTCAAGCTGCCGCTGGAACACAGCGTGCGGATTGCGCCCTGAGCGTCCCAGGCGATCTTCCTGGAACCAGCCATGCGCGGCTTCACCTTCATCGAACTGCTGATGACCCTGGCCATCATGGGCGTGCTGGCCATGGTCACCGTGCCCATGGCCCAGGTGGCGGTGCAGCGCGACCGCGAGCACGAGCTGCGCCTGGCCCTGGCCGAGATCCGCCAAGGCCTGGACGCCTACAAGCGCGCCGCCGACGCCGGCCGCATCGAGGTCAAGGTGGGCGAGTCCGGCTACCCCAAGCGCCTGAACGCCCTGGTCGAAGGCGTGCCCGACCAGCGCAGCCCCACCCGCCAGCCCATGTACTTCCTGCGGGCCTTGCCGCGCGACCCCTTGCACCCCGACCCGAGCGCGCCGGCCGACCAGACCTGGGCCCTGCGCAGCTATGCGTCCCCACCCGATGCCCCGGCCGAGGGCGACGACGTCTTCGATGTGCGTTCGCGCTCCGAGCTCACCGGGCTGAACGGCGTGCCGTACAAAAAGTGGTGACACCGTGCTGAAGGGCCCCCCATGACCACACCCCTGCTGCGCCGCGGCTTCACCCTCATCGAGATGCTGGTGGTGCTGTCCATCGTCGCGCTCTTGCTGACGCTGGCCACGCCGCGCTACTTCGGCTCGCTGGAGAAAAGCCGCGAGGTGGCCTTGAAGGAAAACCTGCGCGTGATGCGCGTGACCATCGACAAGTTTTATGGCGACAAGGGCCGCTATCCCGATGCCTTGCAAGAGCTGGTCGAGGCCGGCTACCTGCGCGAGGTGCCGATGGACCCGGTCACCGAGTCGGTGTCCAGCTGGGTGGCGGTGCCGCCCAAACAGTCGGACCAGCAAGGCGTGGCCGACGTCCGCAGTGGCGCCCCAGGGCAATCGCGCGATGGCACCGCATTCGCGTCATTCTGAAGGCTTTGCCTACCTCTGGCTGCTGTTCGCGGTGGCCTTCATGGGCGTGGGCTTGGCGGTCGTGGCCGAGGTGCATGCCGTGGCACAACAGCGCGACAAGGAGCGCGAACTGCTGGCCATCGGCCACCAGTTCCGCGAGGCCTTGCGCCGCTACCAGGCCCGTTCGGGGCCGACCGCGGGCGGGCCTGTCGGCGGCGCCACGGGCACGGTGCCTGGCCAGGCCATGGCAGGGGCGGGTGCTTTGCCCGCGGGCCAGTACCCCGCCTCGCTGGACGAACTGTTGCAAGACCCCCGCACCCCCGGCGTGACCCGGCACCTGCGCCAGGTGTTCGTCGATCCCATGACCGGCAAGGCCGAATGGGGGCTGGTGCGCGTGGGGGGGCGCGTCGTGGGCGTGCATTCGCTGTCAGAGCGGCGGCCTGTCAAGCAGGCCGGTTTCGAGGACCAGGACATGGCCTTTGCGGGCCAGGCGCGCTACCGCGACTGGGTCTTCACGCACCCTGCCAACCTGATGGCGACCTTGCCCGCGGGGCAGGGGGCGCAGACCGGACAGGTCGGGCAAATCGGACAGGCCGGGCAGGGCGCATCGGCTGCATCGGCCGCGACGACGCCCTTGAAAGGACTCCCATGAAGCGGGCGATGTCGGGTGGCGGGTGGGGCTGGGCGTGGCGCATGGCCGTGGCGGTCGTCTGGGCATGCCTGAGCGCCCAGGCCCTGGCCCAGGTGCGCACCGAGGGCCTGGCCATGCCCAAGCCCTTGCAAGGCCTGCCCGCGGCGGGGGCGGCCTGCGCACGCCATGCGGAAGCTGGCGGTGCGACCGACCCCGGTGGCGTGGCCTTGCCCGCGCCGGACCCGGCCTGCGCCGTGAGCGTCAACGAGCTGGTGCGCGACAAGGCCCTGGCCGAGGTGGTCTGGGTGGACGTGCGCCGGCCCGAGCAGGCCGATGCGGACCCCTGGCCAGGCGCGCTGCGCCTGTCGCCCGACGCCTTGCGCACCAAGGCCTTCCTGCGCGGCAAGCGCATCGTGCTGCTGGGCGAGGGGCGGGGCCAGGCTGCGTTGCTGTCGCACTGCCGGCGCCTGAAGGCCGAGGGCTTTGCACGCACCCGGGTGCTGCAGGGCGGCGTGCCACAGTGGCGCCTGCACGAGGCCCTGGCCGCCGTGCCGCCGCTGCCCTTGCCGCCGCCGGTGTCGCTGGACGGGGCGGGCCTGTGGATGGAAAGCCTCGACGAGGGCAACCTCGTCATCGGCCATGCCGGGGATGGCCTGGTCTCGCAACTGCCCTTCGCCAGCCAGGTGGACACCTGGTCGGTCGAGGCCGTGCGCGGCCTGATCGAGCGCCGCCGCAAGGCCACGGCCCTGCCGCTGTCGGCCATCGTGCTGGCCACCACGCCCGAGCGCGCCGCCAGCCTGCCGCTGGACGCCCTGCGCCAGGCCCTGTGGCCCACGCCCGTGCTGCTGCACAGCGGCTCGGCCCCGGCCTTGCGCGCCCAGCTTCAGCAATTGGAAGCCACGTGGCGCGCCCGCGAACGTGGCCCCAAGCAGCCGAGGTGCGGGCAATGACGCCGTCACGCCGCCGCTGGCTCGGCCAGGCCGTGGCCTGGGGAGGGCTGCACACCGTCGGCGCCTTGCGGCGGGTGCACGCGCAGGTGCAGGGCAGCGTCACGCCCTGGCCTCGCGGGCCCGAAGACACCCTGCTGCGCCGCTTGCGCTTCGACATCCAATGCCAGAACCCCGGTGGCACGCCGCTGGCGCCGCAGTCGCTGTGGGCCTATGGCCCGGTCTCGCGCACGGCCAGCCAGGCGCTGGTCGAGCTCAGCAGCAGCTGGCCCGTGGCGCAGCACACCGACCCGTTGGGCCACACCGTGCTGCACTGGCAGACGCCACCGCTGCCACCGCACGGCCTGCGCGCCATCCGCCTCGATGTGGCGGTGCGCATGGCCCGCCAGCCCGCGCCGCAGCCCGCCGAGCCTGGCGCCTGGTTGCAGGCCGAGCGCCACACCGAGCGCGACGACCCGGCCATCGTGGCCCTGGCGGCCGAGCTGCGCCGCGACAGCCCGCGCGCCAGCGTCGAGGCCATCTACACCTGGGTGCGCACGCACCTGAATTACGCCGGTTATGTGCCCAACGACCTGGGTGCGGCCCAGGCCCTGCGCGAACTCAGCGGCGACTGCACCGAGTACGCCTACCTCGTGGTGGCCCTGTGCCGCGCGCTGGGTTTGCCGGCGCGGGCGCTGGGCGGTTTTGTGCTTGAGCAGGACGATGCCCCGCCTTCGGTGGCGTACCACAACTGGGCCGAGGTCCACGTCGATGGCAGCTGGCGCCTGGTCGATGCGCAGAAAGAAGCGCTGTTCGACGGCGGCGAGCGTTACGTCGCCTTCCGCCTCATCCGCGACCAGGCCCTGGGGCCCATGGGCCTGGCCCACCGCTTCGTGACCGACGGGCAGGCGCAGATCCGCTTCCGCTGAGCGCGGGCGGGGTCTGCGCCAGGAGCCCAGGCCGCAGCCTGGGGCGTGCGTCAGCGCACCGCGTTGGCGTCTGCCACCGTCATCGCCGTCATGTTGACAATGCGGCGCACGGTCGCCGAAGGCGTCAGGATGCACACCGGCTTGGCCGCACCCAGCAGCACCGGCCCTAAGGCGATGTTGTTGCCCGCCGCCACCTTCAGCAGGTTGTAGGCGATGTTGGCCGCGTCGATGTTCGGGCACACCAGCAGGTTGGCCTCGCCCGTCAGCGTGCTGCGCGGCATCAGCTGCGCGCGGTAGCTGGCGTCCAGGGCGGTGTCGCCGTGCATCTCACCGTCGATTTCCAGCCAGGGCGCGCGGTCCTGGATCAACGCCAGGGCATCGCGCATCTTCACCGCCGAGGGCTGGTTGCTGGAGCCGAAGTTCGAGTGCGACAGCAGCGCGGCCTTCGGACGCTGGCCGAAGCGCATCATTTCCTCGGCCGCCATCACCGTGATCTCGGCGAGCTGTTCGGCCGTCGGGTCGTAGTTGATGTGCGTGTCCAGCAGGTTGACCGTGCGGCCCGGCAGGATCAGGCCGGTCATGGTCGCGTAGGTCTGCACGCCCGGGCGCTTGCCGATGACCTGGTCGATGTAGTAGAGGTGCAGGGCGGTGTTGCCCCAGGTGCCGCAGATCAGGCCATCGACCTCGCCCATGTGCAGCAGCATCGAGCCGATCAGCGTCAGGCGGCGGCGCATCTCGATCTTGGCCATCTGCTCGGTCACGCCCTTGCGCTCGGCCAGGCGGTGGTAGGCCTGCCAGTAATCGCGGTGACGCGGGTCGTTTTCGGTGCTGACCACGTCGTAGTCCACGCCGGGTTTCAGGCGCAGGCCGAAGCGCTCGATGCGCTCCTGTATGACGCCCGGGCGGCCGATCAGGGTCGGGCGTGCGACGTTCTCGTCCACCACGATCTGGGCAGCGCGCAGCACGCCTTCGTTCTCACCTTCGGCGTAGGCGATGCGCTTGTTCTTGGCGCGCTTGGCCACGCTGAAGATGGGCTTCATCGTGTGGCCGGAGGCGTAGACGAAGCTCTGCAGCTTCTCGGCGTAGGCGGCGAAGTCGCTCACCGGGCGCTGGGCCACGCCGGACTCGGCTGCGGCCTTGGCCACGGCCGGCGCGATCTTCATCATCAGGCGCGGGTCGAAGGGCTTGGGGATGAGGTAGTCGGGGCCGAAGCTCAGGCTTTCACCCGAGTAGGCCGCGGCCACCACGTCGCTTTGCTCGGCCTGGGCCAGCTCGGCGATCGCGTGGACGGCGGCGATTTCCATCTCATCGGTGATGGTGGTCGCGCCCGAGTCCAGCGCCCCGCGGAAGATGTAGGGGAAACACAGGACGTTGTTGACCTGGTTGGGGAAATCGCTGCGGCCGGTGGCCATGATGGCGTCGTCGCGCACGGCCTTGACCTCGTCGGGGAGGATCTCGGGCGTGGGGTTGGCCAGGGCGAAGATGATGGGGTTGGCCGCCATCTTGGCGACCATCTCGGGCTTGAGCACGCCGCCGGCGGACAGGCCCAGGAAGATGTCGGCGCCTTCGATGACCTCGGCCAGCTTGCGCTGCTCGGTCTTCTGGGCGAACTGGTCCTTGTCCGGGTCCATCAGCTCGGCGCGGCCTTCATAGACCACGCCGGCCAGGTCGGTCACCCAGATGTTTTCGCGCGGCACGCCGAGCTTGACCAGCAGGCCCAGACAGGCCAGGGCGGCCGCACCGGCGCCGGAGGTGACCAGCTTGACCTGCTTGATGTCCTTGCCCACGACCTTCAGGCCGTTGAGCAGGGCGGCGCCCACGACGATGGCGGTGCCATGCTGGTCGTCGTGGAACACGGGGATCTTCATGCGCTCGCGCAGCTTGCGCTCGACGTAGAAGCAGTCCGGGGCCTTGATGTCTTCGAGGTTGATGCCGCCGAAGGTGGGCTCCAGGCTGGCGATGATCTCGACGAGCTTGTCGGGGTCTTTCTCGTTGATCTCGATGTCGAACACATCGATGTCGGAGAACTTCTTGAACAGGACGGCCTTGCCTTCCATGACGGGCTTGGCCGCCAGCGGGCCGATGTCGCCCAGGCCCAGCACGGCCGTGCCGTTGGTGATGACGGCCACGAGGTTGCCGCGGCTGGTGTACTTGAACGCCGCCGCGGGGTTCTCGACGATTTCTTCGCAGGGCGCGGCCACGCCAGGGGAGTAGGCCAGGGCCAGGTCGCGTTGGTTGGTCAGCTGCTTGGTGGCGCTGATGGCGAGCTTGCCCGGTTTGGGATGCTCGTGGTACTCCAGCGCCGCCTTTTTGAGTTCGGCGCGTTGTTGTTCGGGCGTGGTCATGCGGTGATTGCCTTTGATTGCCTGTGTGTGCTCGGGGGCTGGCGGGCCGGGGTGGCCGGCTGTGCCAGACCCCCGATTCTAGGAACTTCGCGGGATCTGGGGGTGTGGATGGCCACATCTTGTGCACAAGCGGGTGGCGCCGGCGTGGGGAAAGGCCTGGCGCAGCCCGGCGCGCAGGCGACAATCCAGCCCATGAGCCTGGGTGAATTTGACCTGATCGCCAAGTATTTCGTGCGCCCTGCCGGCCAGGGGCCGCGCCGCGCCGTGGTCGGCAATGGCGACGATTGCGCCGTGCTGGCCCCGGCGGCGGGCATGCAGCTGGCGGTTTCCACCGACACGATGGTGGAGGGGCGGCATTTCCTGTCCACGGTGGACCCGGCGCGCCTGGGGCACAAGGCCCTGGCCGTGAATTTGTCCGACCTGGCCGCGTGCGGCGCCAAGCCCCTGGGCTTCACCCTGGCGCTGACCCTGCCCCGGGTGGACGAGGCCTGGTTGGCCGGTTTCGCGCGCGGCCTGCTGGATTTGGCCGACGAACACGACTGCGAGCTGGTCGGTGGCGACACCACGGCCGGGCCGCTGGCCATCGGCGTCACGGTGTTCGGCGAGGTGCCGGTGGGCGGCGCCCTGCTGCGCAGCGGGGCCCGACCCGGCGACGAGCTCTGGGTGAGCGGCCATCCCGGCGAGGCCCGCCTGGCGCTGGAGGCCTTCCGCGGCACCCTGCACCCCAGCCTGCCAGCCGAGGCCTTCGACGCCACCCGCCTGGCCATGGAGTGCCCCGAGCCCCGCGTGGCCTTGGGCCTGGGCTTGCGCGGCCTGGCCACGTCGGCCATCGACGTCTCGGACGGCCTCCTGGGCGACCTGGGCCACATCCTGCGGCGCAGCGGCGTCTCGGCCGATGTGTTCGCCGGTGCGCTGCCACTGAGCCCCTGGCTGGCCGCGCGCCGCCGCCACGAACAGCTGGACTGCATCCTGGCCGGTGGCGACGACTACGAGCTGATTTTCACCGCACCGCCCGAGCGCCGTGCCGCGGTCGAGGCCCTGGGCGCCTGCTTGGGCCTGCCGCTCAGCCGCGTCGGGCGCATCGGACGCCTGGATGAGCGCACGGATGCGCGCATGGGCGAGATCGTTCCGACCACCGGCGGCCCGTCGCAAAGCGCACCCGCCGGGCCGCGCCTGCGCCTGTGGGAAGGAGCGTTGGCCGAGGTCGATGCCAATGCCGATGCCGGCGAGGGGCTGGGCGCGCCTCTGGCCAACCGTTGGACGTCGTTCGACCACTTTCGCCCAGACCTCCGCGAGGCCCCATGACGGACCCGACCCCTTCGCCTCAGCCCGCCCCGGCCGCCTTGCCGCCCCCCCGCCGTGCCACCGCCGCCCTGATGTGGCGCCACCCGGCCCACCTCATGGCCTTCGGGCTGGGCAGTGGCCTGAGCCCCGTGGCGCCCGGCACCGTGGGCACGCTGTGGGCTTGGGCCAGCTTCCTGGCGCTGCAGCACGGCATCGGCACCGGCCCGCAGGCCGACTGGGTCTGGGCGGTGCTGCTGTTGGTGGGCTGGTTCGTGGGTTGCTGGGCCTGCACCCGCACGGCGCGCAGCCTGGGGGTGGCCGACCCGGGCTCGGTGGTCTGGGATGAAATCTGGGCCTTCTGGCTGATTTTGTGGATGATTTCGCCGGTGGACTGGCGCGGCCAGCTGCTGGCCTTCGTGGCCTTCCGCTACTTCGACGCGGCCAAGCCTGGCCCGGTGGCCTGGGCCGATGGCCTGTTCAAACTGCGGGGGGCGGGCGGCCAGATCGGTTGGCGCCAGGGCCTGGGCATCATGCTCGATGACCTGGTCGCGGCGCTGTGCACCCTCATCGTGCTGGCGCTGGCCGTGGCCGTGCGCCAGGGCGGCGTGGGCGCCGGTTTGTTGAGCTGACCCCACTTCTGCGAGCACCAGCGAACACACACGAGGACACCATGGCCGACACCCCCACCCGCGCTGACATGGGCGCCGACACAAGCACCAACACCGACCCCGGCGTGCCCGCCCTGGCCGAGCTCTTGCTGGCGCGCGGCTGGCGCCTGGCCACCGCCGAATCCTGCACGGGCGGCTTGATCGCGGCGAGCTGCACGGCCCTGTCGGGCTCCAGCGCCTGGTTCGAGCGCGGCTTCGTGACCTACAGCAACGAGGCCAAAACCGAGCTGCTGGGCGTGCCCGCCGAGCTGATCGCCCAGCACGGCGCGGTCAGCGAGCCCGTGGCCCTGGCGATGGCCGAAGGCGCTTTGCGCCATGCGCATGCCGAGGTGGCCGTGGCCGTCACGGGCATTGCCGGCCCCGCCGGCGGCTCGCCCGACAAGCCGGTGGGCACGGTGTGGATCGCGTGGGCGGTGCAGGGCGCGCCAGCCCACGCGGTCTGCCACCACTTCGATGGCGACCGGGCCCAGGTGCGCGAGGCCACCGTGCGCGATGCCCTGGCGGGCGTGCGCCGGCGGCTGACGCCCCTGTGACCTCTGGCCTTGTGAGTGCGGGCCGAGGGCGAGCTCAGACGGGCGGCAAACCGCCGCGCGGGCCGAAGAAGCGTTCCAGCGCCGCGTCGATGACGATGCTCCACAGGCTGTAGAGCACCGAGCCGAACAGCGCGTGCCAGAAGCCATGCACCTGGAAGCCTTCCAGCAGGCTGGACGCCATCTGGAAGGTCAGGGCGTTGATGACGAACAGGAACAAGCCCAGGGTGAGCACCGTCACCGGCAGCGTCAGCAGGATCAGCAAGGGCCGCACGAAGGCATTGAGCAGCCCGATGACCGCCGCGGCCAGCATGGCCGAACCGTAGTTGCGCACCTCGATGCCGCTGTCCCACTGGGTCAGCAGCATGAGGGCGGCGGAGAGCAACAGCCAGCGTGCAATCATCTTCATGCAACAAGCATAGCCCAGTGAGGCGGCACGGCCACGCACGCCCTCCGTGCCGGTTCAACTTTGTGGACGGCGCACCGATAACGGGCCAAGATGGTTCCATCATGGAACGGTGGGGTGCCGCCTGATCGGCGCCGGTGTCGAAGTTCGTACGGGTTGTGCATGCGTGGTTTGACGGAGCGCGTTTTTGATCAACTGACACCCGCCACGCGGGTGCTGGTGGCCGTGGGGTCATCGACGCCCTTCTTCGTCCTCATCCTGCTCGGCCATGGCTGGGTGATCGCCGAGCCGAGCACCCGCGGCGCCGTGCACACCGAGGTGATGCTGGCCCTGCAAGGCCTGCTGGTGGTGGCCACGCTGCTGAGCATCGGCATCGCCGTGCACGTGTGGCCGCTGCGACAAGAGCCCGAGCCGGTGGAGGGCGCCACCTTGCTGGCCTGCCTGACCATTGGCGTGACCTACACCGTGATCGCCGTGCTCGCGGGCACCTTCACCGCGCCCACGGGCCTGGTGCTGCTGGGCGTGCTGGCCATTGGCCTCCTGCTGTTCACCTTGCGCCCCATGGTCATCGCTTACCTGGTCTGCACGGTCGTGCTGGTCGGGCACGACATCGGGGTGCAGCTGGGTTGGTGGTCGTACGCGCCGGCCGTGACGGAGCGCATCTTCGAGGGGCGCAAGCCGCAGTGGGGCTATGCGGTCTGGCGCAACGCGGTCTTGCTGGCGGCGGCGGCCGTGCTGCTGCCGCTGATCATGTTGCTGTTCGGCCGGCTCGACCGCATGCACGCCCGGCTGATGCGGCTGTCGCAGACCGACGGCCTGACCGGCTTGGCCAACCGCCGCCGCTTCATGGAGGTGCTGCAGGCCGAGGTCGCGCGGCGCCACCGAACGGGGCGGCCGCTGTGCGTCGTGCTGATCGACATCGACCATTTCAAGCGCGTCAACGATGCGCACGGCCACCTTGCCGGGGACGCCGTGCTGCGCGACCTCGCTGCGCTGCTGATGGCCTCCGTGCGGGCGCCGTCTGACTTGCCGGTGCGCCTGGGGGGCGAGGAATTCGCCCTGATCCTGCCCGACACCCCCGAGGACGAGGCCCTGAGCGTGTGCGAGCGCCTGCGCGAGCGCGTGGCCGCACAGACCTTCCAGGGCGACGGCACACCGCTGCGCATCAGCATCAGCCTGGGCCTGGGCGAGGTGCAGGACGACGATGTGGGCCGCATCCTGGGCGATGTGGACCGCGCCCTGTACTGCGCCAAGGCGGCGGGCCGCAACCGCGTGTGCCTGGCCTCGTGTTGCGAACGGGGGACGGCATGAGGGAGCGCATCGTTCGCTTCGAGGCTTTGCTGCCGCGCTGGCTGGGCTGGTTGGAAGGGCGCATCGTCGAGCGGCGCGATGCCACCAGTTGCGCGGGCTTCGTGGTGGGCGTCTGGCCTTTGCTGCTGGTGCTGTGGTGCCTGCAATGTGCGCCGGTGCTGGACGACACCGTGGCCACCCATTACCGCCCTGGCTGGGCCGGGCGTGCGCTCGGGGCCTTGTCCCTGTTGATGGCCTGGTTGGCCGGCATGGGCGTGCTGGGCTGGCAGCGCCGCCACGATGCCAGCCCCCAACCCTGGTTGGTGCAGCTGACGGTGGTGCCCGGCACCCTGGGCCTGCTGTGGCTGGTCATGGGCCACGGTTTCAAGGACAACCCCAGCCCGATGCTGCTGCTCTACGTGGTGGTGGTGTCGCGCGCCTTGTTCGTGCCGCGGGCCTTGCGCTGGGCCTGGGGGCTGTCGGTGGCCAGCATCGTGGCCGCCGAAGCTTTGGCCCAGTGGGATGTTTGGCCCGATGCGCCCCTGCTGGTCCATCCCATGTTCACCGGCCAGGCGCTGGCGACGTGGTGGGCCGTGTGGGTGCGGGTGGTCTTCTTGACGGGCGTGCTGCCCTTGTCGGGCGTGCTGTTCGTGCTGGCCATCGCCCTGGGGCGGCGTCGGCGCGAGCTGGAGGCGCTGGCGCGCACCGATGCGCTCACGGGCTTGTCGAACCGGCGCGAGTTCATGGCGCAGCTGGAGCGCGAATCGCGCCGCCACGTGCGCAGCGGCCAGGCCTTGTCGCTGGTACTCTTTGATGTGGACCATTTCAAGCGCATCAACGACAGCTGGGGCCATCCGGTGGGCGACCAGGTGCTGGCACGCATGGGCGCCTTGCTGCGCCAGCACACGCGCGAGCAGGTGGACACCGCGGCGCGTTATGGCGGCGAAGAGTTCGTGCTGCTGCTGCCCGACACCGACCTGGCCGGCGCGCAGCGGGTGGCCGAGAAGATCTCGCAACGGCTGCGCACCGAGCCCTTCGAGGCCCAAGGCCAGCGGTTCTCGGTCACGCAGAGCGTGGGCGTGGCCGAGGTGGTCCAGGGCGATGGCGGCTGGGCCTTGCGCGTGGCCGACCGCAACCTCTACCAGGCCAAGCAGGCAGGGCGAGACCGGATGGTGGCCAGCGTGGCCTTCGCGGAAGATGCGGCGTCTGGCTCAAACACGGAAAGGCGCCTGCAGCCATGAAGCTCAGGACGGTGTCGCGGTGGTTCTTCGTGCTGGTGGTGGCGGCCCTGCTGGCGAACTTCGCCTTCCTGCTGCTCATCCGCACGGCCTACCTGTCGGCCGAGCAGGCGGCGCAGCGCCGCTCCGACACGCTGCGCCTGGTCTCCGAATTGCAAAACGAAGCCGTGATGCTGCGCCGCCTGGTCAGCGCCTACACGAGCTCGGGCGCGCCGCGCTACCTGCTGTACTACTACGACATGCTGGCCATCCGCGAGGGGCGCAAGTCGCCGCCGCCGGGGGCCGATCCGGTCCTGTACTGGAACGAGGTCATCGCCGGCCTGCGCGTGCACGCCTTGCCGCCGGGTGCGCCGAAGCTGTCGCTGCAGGCGCGCATGAAAGAGCTCGATTTCCGCGGCGAGGAGCGCGATGCCGTGGCCGTGGTGCTGCAGGCCACCGAGCAGCTGAAGAAAACCGAGCAGGTCGCCTTCGCCACCACCCAGGGCCTTTACGACCCCAAGCGCAAGGCCTATGTGTCCGACGGGCAGCCCGACCTGGCCTATGCCACGCAGCTGGTGCACTCGGCGGCCTACGAGGCGCAATCGGCCCAGCTGGCACGGGCCCTGTCCACCCTCAGCCGCATCACCGACGCCCGCACCGCGGCCGAACGCAGCCACGCCTCTGAGCAGCTGGACCGCTACATCGTCATCACCATCGGCCTGGACCTGGCCGCGCTGCCCGGCCTGCTGCTGGCGCTGTACATCGTGCGCACCCGCGTGCTCAGCCCCATCGACCGGCTGGGCCATGTGGCGCGCCGGCTGGCCCGCGGCGATTACGCCACCCGCTCGGGCGGGCGCCACAAATGGGTCGAGGAGCTCGACACCCTGGGCGTGACGCTCAACGTCATGGCGCATGCCGTGCAGGACGACGTCAACCAGCGCGCCCGGGCCCAGCAGGAGCTGCGCGAGGCCCGCGACCAGGCCGAGGCCGCCACCCGCGCCAAGTCCATGTTCCTGGCCAACATGAGCCACGAAATCCGCACGCCCATGAACGCCATCGTCGGCATGACCCACCTGGCCTTGCAGACGCCCCTGACCGAGCAGCAGCGCGACTACCTGGGCAAGGTGCAGTCGGCCTCGGCCATGCTGCTGGGCGTCATCAACGACATCCTGGATTTCTCCAAGATCGAGGCCGGCAAGCTCACGCTGGAGTCGGCGCCCATGCGCATCGACAGCGTGGTGAACGACGCGATGATGATGGTGCGCCAGCGCGCGCAGGACAAGGGCATCGCGCTGCGCTGCGAGTTCGTCTCGCCCGAGCTGCTGGGCGAGCGCGGCCTGATCCACGGCGATGCGCTGCGCCTGGGCCAGGTGCTGGCCAATTTGCTCTCCAACGCGGTGAAGTTCACCGAGCACGGCCACGTCACGCTGCGCGTGCGCCTGAGCGACTGGGAGCCCACCGAGGCCACGCTGCACGTCGAGGTCGAAGACACCGGCATCGGCATGAACGAGGACCAGCTGCAGAACCTCTTCAGCGAGTTCACCCAGGCCGACGGCTCCACCACCCGGCGCTACGGCGGCACGGGCCTGGGCCTGAGCATCACGCGGCGCCTGGTGGCGCTGATGGGCGGTGACATCGCCGTGCACAGCGAGCCGGCGCAGGGCAGCACCTTCCGCATCCAGATGCCGGTGGTGCCGGCGCGCATCCTGGGCGCCTTGCCCGGGGCCTCGGCCGCGCACGCGGCGGTGCAGGACGAGCGCCTGCGCCTGGACGGCCTGCGCGTGCTGCTGGTCGAGGACAACGCGCTCAACCAGCAACTCGCCAGCGAGCTGCTCACGCGCCGCGGGGCGCAGGTCACGGTGGCACAGCACGGCCAGGAGGCCCTGGACCTGCTGCGCCAGCCCGGCGCGCACCACGACATCGTCCTGATGGACCTGCAGATGCCGGTGATGGACGGCTACCAAGCCACCCAGATCATCCGCCAGGACCCGGCCCTGCGCGACACCCCGGTGCTGGCCATGACGGCCCACGCCATGGTCGAGGAGCGCGAACGCTGCCTGGCCCTGGGCATGCAAGGCCACCTCTCCAAACCGCTGGACCCGCTCACGCTGTACGCCACCCTGAGCCCCTACGTGCCCGCCGCCGCGCGCGAGGAGGCTGCGGCGGCGGCTGCGGCGGCGTCCGCTGCCGAGCCGGCACGGGGCGGTGCCTTGCCCGGTGGCGCCCGCCAGGGAGGCACACGCCACGCCGCAGCGCCAGACTGGCCCGAGGTGCACGGCCTGGACCGCCCGACCACCGAAGCCTATTTCGCCGGCGACGCCAGCCTGTACCGCCAGACCCTGCACGCCTTCGTCGGCCATGTGCGCGAACTGCTGCCCCGCTTGCCGCAGGCTTTGCAAAAGCTCGACCGTGTCACGCTGGTGCGCGAGGGCCACACCCTCAAAGGGCTGGCCCGCACGGTGGGCCACGGCACCCTGGCCGAGCGCGCCCAGGCCCTGGAACGCCTTGGCGACGGCGGCAGCCAGGCCGAGGTCGAACGCGCGGTGGCCTTGCTGGTCGATGCGGTCGTGCCCCTCGTGGACGCCCTGGAGCTCGTGCTGGCGCCAGCCGCTTCGGCGCACCCCGTTTTGGTGCCCGCCGCGCCCGATGCCGCGCTGGTGCACAGCCTCACCCGCCTCACGGCAGATTCGGATGGCGAGGCCCTGTCTTTGTGGCAACGCCACCGCATCGCCTTCGCAGGGTGGCTGCCGCCGTCCACTTTTGCGCGACTTGACGACGCTTTGGCGCGGTGTGACTTCGACGCCGCCACCCGACACCTGCAAGAATTGCAGCCCATGACGCCTGCCGCACAGGTCGCCAGCACCAGCGCCCCGGTGCAGACAGAGCCCACCCCCTCATGAGCCTTGCCGACAAACACCTGCCGACCGTGCTCGTCGTGGACGACGCCCCGGCCAACCTCAGCCTGCTGGCGGGCCTGTTGCAGGCCGACTACCGCGTCAAGCTGGCGGCCTCGGGCGCCAAGGCCCTGGAGCTGGTGCGACGCGCCCGCCCCGACCTCGTGCTGCTCGACATCATGATGCCGGAGATGGACGGCTACGAGGTCTGCCAGCGCCTGAAAGCCGATCCGGCCACCCGCGCCATCCCCGTGCTGTTCTTGACGGCCATGACGCAGACCGAGGACGAGGCCCGCGGCTTCCAGGTCGGTGCGGCCGACTTCATCCAAAAGCCCATCAACCCCATCGTGCTGCAGGCGCGCGTGCGCACCCACCTGCAGGTCAAGGCCTACGAAGACGAGCTGCGCGACCGCAACGCCTGGCTGCAAACCGAGCTGGCCCACCGCCTGGAGCAGGTGGACCTGCTGCGCGAGGCCACCCTGCACGTCATGATCTCGTTCGCCGAGTTCCGCGACGAGGCCACCGGCCACCACGTGCGCCGCACCCAGGAGTACGTGCGCACCCTGGCCCAGTGGTTGTTCGACCAGGGCCGCCACCTCGGCGTGCTCAACCCCGAAGCCATCGACCACATCGCGCGCTCGGCGCCGCTGCACGACATCGGCAAGGTCGCCACGCCCGACCACATCCTGCTCAAGCCCGGGCGCCACACGCCCGAAGAGCAGGTCGTCATGCGCCAGCACGCCATGCACGGCTGGGAGATGCTGCGCCGCGCCGCCGACCGCATGGCCGGCGACGCCCACTACCTCCGCCACGCCATGGACATCGCCCGCTGGCACCATGAAAAATGGGATGGCAGCGGCTACCCCGAAGGCCTGGCGGGCGAACAAATTCCCCTGTCGGCGCGGCTCATGGCCGTGGCCGATGTCTATGACGCGCTCATCAGCGCGCGGCCCTACAAGCCGCCGATGCCGCACGACCAGGCCCTCAAAATCCTCCGGGATGGCGCCGGTGCCCACTTCGATCCGGGCGTGGTCGAAGCCCTGGAAGCCTGCCTGCCGCAGTTCGAGCAGATCGCCCAGACCTGGCGCGACCACTGAGAAAGACCACAGGATGACCCAGCAGTACCGCGTCGCCCTGAGCGCTGTGACCGCCCTGAGTTGCTGGGGGGGCTGTGTGGTCGCCCAGGCGCAAACCGCCCAGAACCCTGCGCGAAGCCCCGCGCAAAGCACCGAGCGCCCCACCGCCAGCCCCCTGGCGGCCTTGCCCCAGGCGAAGCTGTCCCCGGTCAACCGCACCGCCGAGGGGGAGCAGGGCGCCGCGGGACTGGACGTGCGGGTCTCCGGCTTCGCCACGGTGGGTTACGCGGTGTCCGACCAGTCCTGGCGCTGGCAGCGCTTCACCGACGACGGCGGCACCTTCTGGCGCGACAGCATCGTCGGCGGGCAGCTGGACGCGCGCTTTTCGCCCAGCTGGTCGGCCACGGTGCAGCTGACGCTGGCGCCGTCCACGCGCCACGAGCGCCAATGGGCCGTCGAGGCGGCTTGGGCCTTCGTGTCCTGGCGGCCCGACAACGACTGGTTGCTGCGCGCCGGCAAACAGCGCGTGCCCATCTTCCTGAACGCCGAGAACCGCGATGTGGGCCAGACCTACGCCTTCGCGCGCCTGCCCGCCGAGGTCTACGCGGTGTCGCCCACCACCGATTACACCGGCCTGTCGGTCTCGCGCACCTGGCAGCGCGGCAGCGGCGAACTCGCTGTCGATGCGTACGGCGGCCGTGCCCAGATCACCGACCGCACCCACACCCGCGACCTCGGGCCCCAGTTCTTGCCCGTGCACACCGACGTGGTCGGCGCGGCCCTGACCTGGCGCAGCGAGGCCTTGAACTGGCGTTTGGGCGCGCTCCACGCGGCCACTGAGCGCAGCGATGGCCAGCCCCTGCCGAGCCGTTACCCCTTCGTCAGCCCCTTCCCCGGTTTTGGCTACTACCAGGTGTCCAACGCCATCCCGGGCGGCCCGGGCATCCGCAGCACCGACAAGATCGTCAACAGCATCGTCAACCTGGGCCTGGACGCCCGCGTGGCGCCCAACTGGCGCGTGGTGACCGAAATCGCCCGCAACATCCAGGGCCGCACCGACCTGGGGGCCAACACCGTGGGCGGCTACGTGGCCGTTCTGCACACCTTGGGCCACCTCACACCCTACGTCAGCCTGGCGCGGTTGCAGACCCTGGGCGCGCCGCGCAAGGCTGCCGAAGCGCTCCAGGCCTCGGCCGGCTCGGGCAGCGATCCGCTGTCGGTGGCGCAGCGGGCCGCCGCCGATGCCATCCCCGTGTACGACCAGACCTCGGCGGGCGTGGGCGCGGCCTACGCCCTGAGCCCGCGCAGCCAGCTCAAGGGCGAGTGGATGCACACCCGCATCGGCAGGCGCTCGGCCATGGCCGACGACCCGCCCGAGGGCACCGTCAGCCAGACCGGCGTCAACGTGCTGTCGCTGAGCTACAGCGTCGTCTTCTGAGAAGGCCCGGACGATGCGCTGTACCCCTTCTCTCCTGCGCACTTGGCTGATGCTGGGTTGCTGCCTCATCGCGCCTGGCCTGGCCTCGGCCGCCGTGGTCATCGTGGCCCACGGCAATGTGCGCAAACTCGACGCCACCCAGGTGCAACGCATCTACACCGGTCGCCTGGTGGAGCTGTCGGGGCAGGCCTTGCTGCCCGTCAACCAGGCGCCTGGCAGCCTGCTGCGCCAGCGTTTCCTCAACGATTACCTCCAGCAGGACGAAGACCGCTACACCGCCTACTGGACGGTGCGCCGCTACGTGGGCAAGGGCGTGCCGCCGCGCGAACTGGCCTCGGTGGCGGAAGTCATCGCCTACATCGTCAACACGCCCGGCGCCATCGCTTACCTCGACGACAGCGAGGTGCCTGCCGGCATGAACGTGGTGGCCACAAGGCCCTCGGCCGCGTCGGGGCCCCGATGAACGGGGGTGCAGCCTCGCGCGGCATTGGTTACGATGTGCCGATGCCGTCCCTGGTGTTCCCGATGGCGGTGGTGTTTGGCCGGGTGGTGCGATGTCCGTGAGTCCGAATCCGTGGTTTGCCGCCTTGGTGGTGCTGGTCTGCGTGGCCTTGCTGGCCCGCATGTGCCTGCCCCAGCGTCGCCGCGCCGCGCTGGACGCCGCCTTGCGGCGCCTGCCGGGGTGGGTGCGCAGCCGCGCCAAGGCCGTGTGGCACTGGCGGGACTGGCGCAGCCGCCGCGACGATGCCGCCCGCCTGGCCGAAGAAGCCATCCAGCGTGCCCGCCGCACCCGTGCCGACAAGGATGGCAACGTCATCCGCCCCGAGGCGTTCAAAGGCCCCCGCAAGCCGCACTGAGTGCCTACACTGGCGCCCCATGCGCATCGAACACATCCGCCAGCGCCTGCGCGCCCTCGGCGCCAAGCCCATCCACGAACAGCGCGTGCTGCGCCTGTGGGCCCAGGCCTTGCCGCAAGACAGCGGCAAGCGCCGCCCCGAAGACTTCCTGCCCCAGCCTGTGCGCGAGGGCCTGGACGCGCTGATGGCCGAGGTCATGGGCTTGGCCACGCTGCGCTCGGCCCACCCCGGCAGCGATGGCTCTGAGCGCCTGCTGGTGGGCCTGCACGATGGCCAGACCGCCGAGAGCGTGCTGCTGCCGCGCGATGGGTTGTGCGTGTCGTCCCAGGTGGGGTGCGCCGTGGGCTGCGTGTTCTGCATGACCGGGCGCGACGGCCTGCTGCGCCAGCTGGGCAGCGCTGAAATCGTCGCGCAGGTGGCCCTGGCGCGCACGCGGCGGGCGGTCAAGAAGGTCGTCTTCATGGGCATGGGCGAGCCCTCGCACAACATGGACAACGTGCTCGAAGCCATCGACTTGCTGGGCACCGTGGGCAACATCGGCCACAAGAACCTGGTGTTCTCCACCGTGGGCGACCCGCGCGTGTTCGAGCGCCTGCTGCAGGGCCGTGTCAAGCCGGCGCTGGCCCTGTCCCTGCATTCGACGAAGCCGGCGCTGCGCGCGCAACTGCTGCCCCGCGCCACGCCCATGTCGCCCGAGGAGCTGGTGGACGCCGGCGAGCGCTACGCCCGTGCCACGGGCTACCCCATCCAGTACCAGTGGACGCTGCTGGCCGGCATCAACGACGGCGAGGAAGAGCTCGAAGGCATCGTGCGCCTGCTGCATGGCAAGTACGCGCTGATGAACCTGATCCCGTACAACGAGGTCGAGGCACTCGACTTCCAGCGGCCCAGCTGGGAGCGCGCCGCCGAGATGGCCCGCTGGCTGCACCGCCGCGGCGTGCTGACCAAGTTGCGCCACTCCGCCGGGCAGGACGTCGATGGGGGCTGTGGCCAGCTGCGTGCCCGCGAAAGCGTGCTGCCCGCGCACCGCCAACCCGTGGCCGTGCCGGTGCGTTTGGACCTGCCGGGGCGCTCAGTCGGATCCGTCGGCTCAGTCGGGTGATTGGGCCAGGGCCCCTGCAAAGGCCTGCGCGAAGGCTTCGCCAAAGGCCGACGTGCCGCTGAGCGACAGGCTCACGGTGTGCCAATGGCCGTTGGCGCCATTGGCGTTGTCTGTGCCGTCAGGGCCGTCGCGCTGGTCCTGCACGTCGTGGCACCAGCTGCAACCCTCGTCCAGCGGGCCGGGGCCGTCGGGGAAATGCGCCGCGGCCCAGGCCAGCACCTGCTGGACTTCGGCCCGGATCTGGGCCAGCATGGCATCCGAGCCGACCGCGGCAGCGGCTTGGGCGTCGAAGGTGTGGACGCCGTCGGTGTCCAGGCTGAGGTCGAAGCTCAGGCAGTGCAGGGTGGGCATGCGGCGAGTGTGCCGCAAGGCATGGGCCGGGTTGGCCTCAATTTCAGGCTGACCCGGCCGAAATCATCCCCATGGTCCCCACACGCAGGGACGCACAGGACTCGCCGAATGGCCACTGGTCACCCCAACCCCATGCCCGCCGCCTCTCCCACCGCAAAAGATGCCGCAGAAGACGCCGCGGTCGCCCCCAAGGCGGCCTGGTTCACGCCCGGGCGCGTCACCCTGGTGGCCATGCTGGTGCTGTGTGGGTTGGTGCTCACTTCGCGTTTGAATGAAGCGAAAAGCCAGGCCGAAGCCCACGGCGCCATGGCCATGGCGATCATCGAGCAGGGCCCCGCCGACGCCTTCAAGGCGCCTGCCGAGACCGGGGCACCGGCACCGAGCCCTGCGTCGCGGGCTGTGTCGCCTGTCGCCGCCAACGAACCGTCCCCCGCGCCGACGGGCAAGAAGTCGGGCCGCCGCAAAACCGCACAGACCGCCCAAGCCAACCCGGCCAGCCAGCCAGACACCGATCCCAGCGCGGCACAGGCCCCCACCGCCCTGGTCGCACCAGACCCCTCTGCCCAGACACAGGCACCGCCGTCGCCAACGGCTTACCCCGCCACCTCGCCCCTCGTGCGGGCCATGGCGCAGGCCCTGGACCCCCAGGCCGATGTGCTGGCCGTGACGCATTGCCGCGAGCAGCGTTGCCGCGCGGTCTATGCCCGTGCGGCCCAGCCCGCCGTTGCCACCGCGACGCCCGCCGCGGGCCGCTGCACGGCGACCCTGGGCTGGCCCGCCGGCTGCGTGACCGTGTCCTCGCAGCGTGTGCCCGACGACGTCGTCAGCGTGCGTTTCGACCTGCGCCCGGTGCTGGTGTCGGCCGCGCGCGACCTGGGTGTCGGCCTGCTGCTGCTGGGCGGCGTGGCCTGGGTCTGGCGCCGTGCGCGCAGCGCCCAAGCGGCGCTGAACATGGTGCCCGAGCCCCAATTGCGCCAGGTCGCCCAGAACGACGCGCTCACCGGCCTGCTCAACCGCGTGGCCTTCGAGTCCGCGCTCAAGCGCCACAACGAGGCGGAGTCCATCGGCCGCATGGAGACCGATGGCTGCCTGATGTACTTCGACCTTGACCGCTTCAAGTTCATCAACGACACCCATGGCCACATCGCCGGTGACCTGGTCCTCAAGACCGTGGCCCAGCGCCTGCGCTACACCCTGGGCGGCGGCGTCATGATCGGCCGCCTGGGCGGGGACGAGTTCGCCGCGCTGCTGACCGACGTGTCCTCGCGCGCCACCATCGAAACCATCTGCCGCGTGCTCATCGAGCAGGTCTCCAAGCCCATCATGATCGGCGAGGTCAAGGAGTGGGTGGGCCTGAGCATCGGCGCCTACATGCTCAAGCGCGGCGAGCTCAACCTCGGCGAAATGCTGCACCGCGCCGACCTGGCCATGTACGAAGCCAAGCGCACCGGTCGCGGCCGGCTGGTGTTCTACGACGCCTCGATGGACGCCGCTGCGCGCAGCCGTGCACAAGTCCAGGCCGACCTGCGCAACGCCATCGACGAGCGCCAGTTCTTCATGGTCTACCAGCCCCAGTTCGACGCATTCGACCGCGTGCGCGGCGTGGAGGCCATGGTGCGCTGGCGCCATCCCGCGCGTGGCATGGTGCCGCCCGAAGAGTTCATCCCGGTCGCCGAGCAAAGCGGCCTGATCGTGCCGCTGGGCAAGGTCGTCATCGACATGGTCTGCGCCGACCTGGTGGCCCTGCGCGAGCAGCGCCTGGCCCTGCCCTACGTGAGCATGGACGTCTCGCTGCGCCAGCTGACCGACGCGGCCATGGTCGATGACGTGCAGGAAGCGCTGCAACGCCACGGCCTGAACACCTCCGACATCGAATTCGAGGTCAGCGAAAGCACCGCCATGGTCGGCCTGGCCGGCAAGGAAACCGCCACGCTCAAGAAGCTGTCGGCGCTGGCCTTCCGCATCGCCATCGACGACTTCGGCTCGGGCACCTCGTCCATGGGCCGCTTGCTCGACCTCAAGGTGGACAAGCTCAAGATCGACGGCATGTTCGTGCAGGCCATCGGCCAGCCCAACTTCAACCCGGCCTTGCTGGAGCTGATGATCGACCTGGCCAACCGCCTGGGCGTCAAGAGCGTGGCCGAAGGCGTTGAAACGCTGGAGCAGGTCGCCTGGCTGCGCAAAGCCGGCTGCCAGATGCTGCAAGGCAACTTCTTCGCCAAGCCGATGACGCACGGGCAGCTGCTCAACTGGCTGCTCATGCAGGCCAGCGACGCCTCGTTTGCCTCGGGCATCTGGAAGGCCACACAACCCAGCGACGCGCTGGCCTGAGCCCTCCGCCGGTCTTCAGGCGGGCTGTGCGAACTGGTAGCGGTTCTTGCCGGAGGCCTTGACCGCGTACATCGCCCGGTCGGCGGCCCGCTTGAGCGCATCCAGGTCCTCGGCATGGTCCGGGAACACCGCGATGCCGATGCTCGCGCCCACGCTGAGTTCGTGCCCGTCGTAAGCGATGGGCGCGTTCAGGGTCCGCAAGATTTTCTCGGCCACATCGCCCGCGAAGTGCGCGTGGCTCAGGTCACTGAGGATGACCACGAACTCGTCGCCACCAATGCGCGCCGCGGTGTCGGCCGAACGCACGGCCGATGTCAGGCGCTTGGCCACGGTCTGCAGCACGCGGTCACCCGCCTCGTGGCCATGGCGGTCGTTGACCTCCTTGAAGCCATCGAGGTCGAGGAACATGAACGCGATCTTCTGGCCGTTGTGCCGTGCGTGGGCCATGGCCTGGTGGCTGCGGTCCACCGCCAGCCGCATGATGGGCAGGCCCGTCAGGTTGTCGTGGGTGGCGAGGTGGCGGATCTGGTCGCGCTGCGCCTTGATCTCGGTTTGCTGGCGGTGCACATCGCCCAACAGGCTCTGCATGGCGCGCATGAACGAGCCCATGGCCGTGGCGATGGCGCCGGCCGACAGCGCCAGCGTCAGCATCAGGTTGACCCAGACCACCGGTTGCATCACCACCGCATTGAGGTTGATCGGCACGGTGTGCAGGCCCGAGAGCGCGGCAAAAGCCGCACAGGCGATCACCAGCGCCGTGCCGCCGATCAACATGAACACGGTGTTGCGCGAAAACAGAACGGCCGAGACGAAAAAGCCCATCGCGAAGAAGTTGCCCGTGGGCGCGGCCTGCCCAAAGGACACCAGGCCCGCGGTGGCCGTCAGGAACAGCACGCCCAGCAGCGCCGTGGCCTTGAAGCGGTACGACAGGTGCCGGCGCCGCCAGAAGAGGGTGCACAGCGAGGTGGTGCTCACGGCCACCATGGCGAAGGCGGCCGGCCAGCGCAGGCTGGGCGGGCCCAGGAAATTGCGCCAGAACGACATTGCCAGGATGCACAGCGTCAGCCAGACGAGTCCGCGCAGCACGTCATCGACGAAGGCTTCGCGGATCTGCTGCAAGCGGATGTCGGGGTCGATGCCGGGGTCCGACTCACCGTGTGCGTGCCACTCGGTCATGCGCAGGCCTCTCTGGCTGTGGGCATGTGGACGGGGCAGAATCGAGGGGGCATGGCGGGACTGCTTGGGGTGAACGGCGGCGTCTGGTGGGTGACATGGGTGTGCCCCCGTTCGTTGAACAGGGCATGCACGTCGCCATGCCGATGGTAATCCCGGGTGCGCAGGGGGCTTTGTGTGGAAAAAGACCGGTTGCGCCCTCCGTTTCTGAACCTGCCACCCACCTTGGACCGGGCCTTGCCTGCACCACCATGAGCATCGTTGTTTACTGGCTGACCGCCGAAGGCCCCCAGGTTGAGGCTTTCGCCGATGCCCAACTGATGGCCGCCCTGGCCTTCGCCGAAGCGCGCCGCAAAGAGCGTGACCCGCAGGGCCAGCCCTGCAACCGCCACGTCGTCATCAACACCGAGCTGGGCGACAGCGTGGGCCAAGCCGGCGTGAGCGACGCCCCGCCCGACTACAGCTGGACCAAATCCCACCGCGGCGGCCCGCCGGAGTCGGGCAACCCGCCCAAAACCCTGGCCTGAGCGCCACAGGGCGCGGCGCCTGGCTGCGTCCGCTGGCGTCCCCTACACTGGCGCCCTTGCCGGCAACGGCACCCCCTTTGCCCACCCCCGCAGCACCGACCGTGAGCCACACCATGAGCCAGACCGACGAGCGCCCCCCTCTGCCCGACCACCTCTCCATCGACCCGCGCAGCCCGCACCACAACGCGGCCGTGTTCCAGCACGACATCGGCATCCGCTTCAACGACAAGGAACGCTTCGACGTCGAGGAATACTGCGTCAGCGAAGGCTGGGTCCGCGTGCCCGTGGGCAAGACCGTGGACCGCAAAGGCCGCAGCCTGACCATCAAGCTCAAGGGCAAGGTCGAGGCGTTTTACCGCTGAGGGCGTATGCGCTTCATTTGACGCGACGAGGTCGATGCTCGCGCAATTGCAGGGACCACTGCCACGTGTCGCTTGCCGCCGCCGGGTAACCGATGGGCAGGTACATTTCTGGTTGCCGCGAGCGCAGCAGTGCTTGATCAGCGCAGTGGCGACCCTGGCCTTCGAACGCCTGTAGTTCCACCACCGCCGTGTTCGCTAGGTTCAAGATTGACTCGTCGTGCGGTATGTAAAACGGG
Organism: Aquabacterium sp.; assembly: GCA_023266355.1. Classification (GTDB taxonomy): domain Bacteria; phylum Pseudomonadota; class Gammaproteobacteria; order Burkholderiales; family Burkholderiaceae_C; genus Aquabacterium. Next base: position 470,448 of record JAHFQM010000003.1, on the reverse strand, counting down.
TCTCCCAATCGGACGCTGGCTTTCATCACCGCGCGCCCGATGGTTGGTGCGTACCAAAGATGGGTGATGGTCCAGCCATTGACACGGACAGGCTGTGCGTCCCCGCCGTGGGTCATGCCAATGTTGGACACATCGTGGGGGTCAAGCTTGACCCAACCAGACTCTCTCACGATGTGCAGCGCACGGAATCTGCCCGCAGCCACGTCGATGGTCTCGATCCCAAGCGCCTTGCTCTGAGCTTTTTCTTTGTAGATGTAGCGAAAGTGCTCATGAGGCGACTGGAACTCACCTTCCTCTTGGAATTCGTCTTCCCATTTGTCACCCACCTTCAATGGGAAGCGTATCAGCCTCATGCTGCCCTTGCGAGTGGGCACGCGCTCGGTGTACGTCGATGCGAACTCAACATGTTCCTGGCCATTGGAGAGCGCATAAGTGTGCTCACCTTTGGTGGTGCGGACCAATGTCATTCGGTTGGGAGGGCTGCCCTCGCCTGCAACATAGGTCCATGCAGACCCTGCTGGCATACGGGGTGCCCGCACGGGGGCACGCTCGTCCCACTGAGCCACATGACACTCTGGTGATCCAGCGCGTTCAATCGATGTTCGTGCCTCCGCATGAGGTGGCGCTTGTAAGCTGAGCGCCACGGGGAGGACAATCCATGTCTTGATGTGCGGCATGGTTGGGGGCTCAGTGATCATTTGAAAAGCGCGGTGATGTGCGTGACGGGTCTTGCGTGTGTTGAGCCTGTCGCGCTGACTGCGAAGTGCGGCCAAAGCAAGCTGATGAACAGTACAAGCATGGTGACCGACTGGGTTGCGCACGGATGCCTCGTGCCTCATCTCCAAGGCTTGGGATCATTGAGCACGCAACGGAACTGCGTGCCCTTCTCCGGTGGCTGCTTGTGGCGATTGAGGATGGTGTTGGCCCAAGTTTCAGAGCCGACGCGCACGACCCGTTCGGTGCCATCTTCCGGGCCACGAGGGTTGTGCTTGGGGCTGACGCTGTAGTAGTCGTCCTGGTACCAGTCGGCCACCCACTCCCAGCTGCCGCTGCCCAGCACACCCTGCATGCCGATGCGGTTTTCGCCATGCAGGCCAGGGGGGTAGGGCATGCTGAACCCGCCGCCTGGTCGGCCTGCCTGTATTTCTCTCTTGGTGATGGCTTTCTCAGCGGTGGCGAACACGGGCTGGTATTTGTTCTGCCATTTCACGTCGGGCCAGTGGTACATGGGGTAGGCAATGAGCTTGCCGCCCTCACGGGCAGCGTATTCCCATTGGGCCTCGGTGGGCAGTGCAAAGGGTTTGCTTGTGATCCGCGCCAGCCACTGGCAATAGCCATCGGCGTCATGCCAGGTGACGTCGATGACGACGTAGCCTGGGCGGCGGAAGTAGATGCTGCCGTCATCATCCAGAGGTGGGCGGCCCTGAGAGCGCAGGTACAGGTCGAACTCGCCATGGGTCACCCGACCCTTCATGATGGAGTAGCCATCCAGCACCACCTCATGGGGAGGGCCGTTCTCTTTGTAGCCTGTCAGGGTGAGCCTGGGCTTGAACACCAAGGGGCCGAAGTCCCCCATCATGAAGGAGCCGCCTCGGAGGTGAATCGTCCGCTTCTTGAGCGAAGCGATCAGTGCGCGCAGCTCAGCCTCGGTGGGCTTACCTTGTGAGCGATAGTGCTCGATGAGCCAGGTTTCGTTGTCGCGCAGCGGGTGTCGTGGCTCCATTGGAAACCTCGTTCCCATCAACGCTTCAAACCGCTTGCGCTCATCGTAAGTCGGCAACGGGATGCGGGAGAGGCGCAGCAGTTCCCTGCGTTGCTCGTCGACAGACTTGGGCAGGGTTGCCAGGATCGACTTCTGCGCGTCACTGAGATCCCATGGGTCAGCGGCTGGTGCAGCCGTTGCCTGAGGTTGTGCATCGTAGGGTACTTCAGCCGGCGCGGCGGGGGCAGACTCGTTTGCCCCGACGGCGACGGATGTCCAGAGCAAGCATGCTGAGAGCGCTGGTGTGGTGATTGACCGTGTTGAGGATGTCATGGATTTGGACATCGCTGATCAGACGATGTGATTGTTGTTGGTGCCGAAAGGGGAGCGCTGCCAAGCTTGGTGAGTGCCCATGCCCAGCGAGAACTGATACGCAGGCTCATTCACGAAGGCCAGTCCATGGCCTGGTGTTGGCTCGGTCTTCGCTGCGTGCACGATGCTGTTCAGCGCATCGTTACCACCCAGCAGGGTGGCCAAACGCATTTGCCCCGATTGCTTGCTCACCTTGGTGTCCATGTCAACTGCAATGCGCGCATAGATGTTCTCGATCTCCTGCTCGCTCTGCGCGGCACTGAGCAGCCACTGAGCCGTGTTTTCAATTTCACGACCCATCGCTTTGAGGCGAGCTTTCATGGATTCCAGCAAGCCAAGCAGAAGGGCCTTTGCCTCTGCCACAGAAGTCAAGACGTAGTCCCTCGACGCCTTGATGCGCCCAAGTACCTCCGCGGAAGCTGTCTTGACCAACTTGTCCCAAGCGTTCAGCAGGTTAGGCAAGGTTTTGCCCAAATACTCTGTCAGTTGCTTCCCCTCTGCAATCGCCAATGCCTTCATGTACACAAAGGCCTTCCAAGCGCGGTCTTCAAAGTACCGAAGGTTCTGGTCCAGCGCATTGACGACTTGGTGCTTGAACCAAAGGTCAAATTCAATCAGGTGCTCCACGCCCACTTCCGCGTCGATGCTGCCTTTGATGCCCAGGCCCACGCAGGCCGCAAGTTTGGTCTTGATGCGGAACTTGCCTTTCGAGTAGCCAATCTCGAACATGGCCGAGCCGCCAATACCAGCCTGACCTTGCGCCCCGGCGTTGATCTTGGCGAAGTCCTTGAACTCGGTGGAGGCAACCTTTTGCCATTGCAGCGCGCCGCCGACCTTGCCACCGGCCTCCGCGCCGGCGAAAGCGCCCAGACTGCCCTTGGCTGCGTTCTCTGCCTCAAGTTTGTTCACCCGCGCTTTGGGGTCTGCCAAAGCTGCTGCTGACTTGGCTGCAGGGGCGCCTCGGACGCCCTGTGTCATGTCGGCCTTGAGCTTGAATTCCAGGCCACCTTCCGCCAAAGCGCTGGCACCGCAGGTGACGCTGACTTCTGCCTCGATCAAGAAGCGGATGTAGCCAAGCTCCAAATCTTGCTTGCCGCCTTTGGCGTTTTTGCCTGCAGAAATGTGCAGGTGCAAGCCCTTCTTGGCAGGCAGGTACAGGCTCACATTGCCTTGTGCGGAGGCCAGGTCTACGCCAGCCCGGGCGTTGCCCATGAACTTGGCTCCGATCTCGCCTTTGCCTGCCAAGAGGTTTTTGAAGTCCTCGGTGGACAGTTCAGCGCTGCTGCTGCGCCCCACGCCAGCGAAGAAGCGCATCAACGAAGCGCCACCCGAGAATTGGACGCAAGCGTCTTCAGGCGTGGCTTTGTCGGCTTTGGATTTGGCTGCTTTCGCGTCGTAGCTGGCATTGAAGGCCTCGGCGAACTCGGGAGCCCAGCCGTCGGCCCAGTAAGTGACGTCTTCCTTGCCCAAGCTGCCCTTCACAGGCACCTTGCTGAAAGAGTCCTTGAGTTTCTGGACGTCCAGTTGGTACTCCCCTTGTGCGTTCTTTTTGTAGAAGGATTTGAGCTTGGACTTGTCGCCAGGAAGGTCGTGGTACGTGCGTAAATGAGATTTGACCTTGTCTGAGCGCACATAGGTCATGCGCCGGGTTTTGGAAAGCTTGTGCCCTTTGTGGGTGGCCAGCGGCAGCAATTCCATCAGCCCTTTCGCACCGTCATTGAACTTCGGCAGGTCCTTGAGTTCTTTGAACATGGCATCGCGTGCCTTGTCCTCTGCCTTGATGGACTGTGTGAGCGCAGTGTGAGCCGCCGTTTGCTGAGCCGGGTCGACCTGTGCGTTGGCGACATGCAGGGCCTGAGCGGCCGACGACACGGCGACCTGTGCGCGCCAGAGGTCGTCCAGACGCTGATTCAGTTGCTCGGATTCCAGCCTGAATGCGGCAACGCTTTGCGCCGGACATTCCAAGATCGCACCCGTTGCAGGGTTGAAGAAATACAGGGAATCAGGCGTGATGTTGGCAGGAACCACGCTTTGCGGCGTGGTGTTGCATGTGGCTTCACAGAGGGCGTCTTCGTTTGGCGGCATGTCGTTCCCTGGTGATCAACCCCGAACGAGGCGGAGCTTTTCCGCCTGTTTGGAGGTGTAGCGCATCGTTTTGCCTTCGCTGTTCGTCAAGCCGGTGGCGAGCACGGTGCCGTGAGAATTGAGGATTCGATATGGCTCTCCAGCCAGTGGTAAGCCGCTCAGCTCGTCGCGCAGCTGGAACTGCTCATCGAACAAGTCCTGTGCTTTGTGCATGGATGGTCCCTGCCCCGAAGCACTGCCCCCACCCGCCAACTCCTTCGCCGCCGCCTTGAACTGTGCCGGCCCGCTCGTGCCGAGCTCGATGTTGCCGCCGTCGATCAGCAAATAGCTGCCTGCGCCATTGAGCACGATGCGCTGCGGTGCGCTGATGTGCACGCTGGCCTGGGTGCTTTGCAGGTCCACGGACTGCTTGGCGGTGAGGTTCAGCGCGGCGCTTTGGGCTTGCACGTTGACGTTGCCGCTGGCGGCGTGCAGGCGGATGCCGGTGTCTTGCACGGGGTGTTGGGCGTCGGTGAGCTCGCCGCGTGTGAACAGGCCGATGCCGCCTTTGACGGCCCAGGCCTGGTGGCGCTGGGCGAGCAGGTGGGTGTCTTGTTCGGTGGTGGCGGTGAGGTGCTGGCCGGCGGCGATCACGGTGTGGGCGGGCGTGGCGCTGTGGACGTCGGCGGCGGCGCTGAGGACGATGTCAGGGCGCCCGGTGGTGGGGATGTCGCCGTGGTCGGAGCTGGCGGTGGTGCCCAGGCTGGCCAGCGTGGCCTGCAGCGCTTGCTGTGCAGGCAGTTGGGGCGGTGCGGCTTCGCGGGGCAGTTGCGCGTGTTGAGCTTGTGCGTTGCTGTGCAGGGCTTGCAGCAGTTCGGCGTGGGCTTGCAGTTGCGCGCGGGCCTCGCGGGTGTCGGCGGGTTGGGCCTGGGCGGTGGTGCCGCCAGGGCGGGCGTGGGTGCTCAGGTGCAGGCCGCTGCCGGCGCGCAGGGTGGCTTGGGCTTGCGTGTGCAGCTCCAGGCCGATGCCACGTGGCGCCAAGCGCTGGTTGCCGTCTTGCTGCAGCAGGTGGCCCATCTGCAGCCAGCTCTGTGCCTGGGTGGTGTGCAGCATCACGCGGCCTTGGGCTGCGGTGTCGTCCATCACCAGCTGGTTGTGGGCGCCGCCGCCAGATTGGGACGCGTCCAGGCTCTGCGTGCGCAGGCCGCTCAGGGTGGCGGTGTGGGCGTGGCCTTCCAACTCGCCTTGGCGTGCGGTGCCCGGGAACCAGGCCGGGGCGTTGCCGGTGGCTGTGGCGGCGCCGGCCGACACGCTGTTGCCCTGGGCGTCGGCCTGACCTTGGCCGTTGTAGGCCGCGCCGAGCACCACGGGGCGGTCGATGTCGCCGTCGAGGAAGGCCACGACCACCTCCTGGCCGAGGCGCGGGATGAACACGCCGCCCCAGTTGGCACCCGCCCAGGCCTGGGCCACGCGCACCCAGGTGCCCGAGGCCTCTGACGCGGGCGCGTTGCAGCGCTCGGAGGCTGGGGTGGGGTGGTCCAGGCGGTGGCTGCCCAGGCTGCCGCGTTGCCAGTGGAACTGGACTTTGATGCGGCCGTCGCGGTCGGTGTGGACAGGGCCGCTCAGGCCGACGACGATGGCCGTCTGGCTGCCCTGAACGCGTGGTTTCGCGGGGGCGTGTCGCAGGCGCACGGGCACCTGGCGGCGTTGCGCCAGCACGTGGCCCTGGTACAGCGGCTCGGTGCTGTCGTTGGCCAGGCGGTCCATGCTTGCGCTCAGGCTTGCGGCCTGGGTTGGCGATGCGGTGGCATCGGCCGCGAGGTTGTTGCGCGCGGTGTGGGTCACGCGCAGCACGGCGAAATCGTCATCGCCTTCGATGCCGCTGTGGTCGGGGTGGTCGCGCAGCGAGAAGGTGGTGCCGGGCGCCAGGGTGCGCACCGTGCCGGTGCCTTCGAACTGCTTGCGCTCGGCTTCCAGGGCTTCGAGGCGCAGCCGCGCGTGGCGCTCGGCGTGTGTGGCGGAGGCATGGGCGTAGGCGCCGGGGTGGTCGGTGATCGACAGCTTGCGGGCGAGGGTGTCACCTTGTCCATGGGCGGCATCGACCTCGCGGCTGGCGCTGTGCTGGCGCACCTGGCGGTGGTCCCAGCTGGCGGTGTGCAGCGCGGTGGGGCCGAGGCGGCGCAGGCCGCCCCAGTGCGTGAGGCTGTCTTCCTGGAGCGTGGCGCCGGCCTGGGTGTAGCGCACTTGGGGCTGCGGGTTGGGCGCGAAGGCCTGGGCGTGGTCGGCGATGACAAGGGTGTGGCTGCCGCCGGCCTCGCGGCTGTGCTCGAACCAGGCGAACAGGCCTTCCTCGGCCCACAGGCGCGAGAGGAAGGCGAGGTCGGTTTCGTGGAACTGGGTGCACAGCGAGCGGCGGGGCAGGGCGCTGCGGTCGGCCACGTCGATGCGCCAGGCGGGTTGATGGACAGGGTGATCGGCGAACACGGCCTCGGTGATGTCGAGCACGTCCATGTCCTGGAAGACCCAGGCGTCGCTGCGGTGGCCGAGCCAGTGCAACCAGGGGTCGATGTGCAGGCGCCAGCGCGTGAAGCCGCCGTCGGCGCCCAGGCAGGCAACGTGGCTGATGTGGCCGTGGAAGGGGCGCCAGTGCCGCGTGGTTTGCAGCTCCAGCAAGGCGGCTTGGCCGAGCAGTTCGGCAGGGCCGAGGTCGGGGCGTGTGCTCAGGGCCAGCAGTTCGATGTGGCAGGCGGCCTGCAGGTGCGGGTCGGCGCAGGGCACCATGCCTTCGTGGATGGTGGCGCGCTCGGCCAGCAAGGCGTTGGGGCCCAGCGTGGTGTGCAGGCGCAGCAGGCGGGTGTGCTGGCTGAGGCCGCCCAGCCACTGGCCTGCCGCGTCGGCAAGGCTGTGCAAGGCATCGTCCAGCGCGTGCTGGATGCCGGAAAGATCGGTCATGCGTCCGTCCCTGGGTGTGTGCTCGGTCGGGGTCAGGCGCCACCGGCCGTAGAACCCCGGAAATTAGCGCAAAAGCCGGCCTGCGCACGCGCAGTTCCCCCGCATGGGGGTCTCTGAGGCCCCACCAAAGTGCAAGCATTTGTGAGCCTCGCACATGGGTCTTCTTTGCGTCCATCGGTTGACAGGGAGGGAGGCTTTGGCACACTCGTTGCATAGCGAGGTGCCATGGGTTCTCAAACTGTTCAATCTGTTCAAGCACCGCTGGTGCTGGTGCCCTCTTGCCAGAGGGTCTTGGGCCGTCACCCCTTCCATGTGGTGGGGCAGAAGTACGTCGAGGCCATCCGGCTCGCGGGCGGGGTGCCGCTGATGGTGCCGGGGGCGTCCGAGGCGGAGTTGTCGGCGCTGCTGTCCGTGGTGGATGGCGTCTTGCTGACGGGGTCGCCGTCGAATGTCCACCCCCGCCATTTCGACGAAGACGTGCTCGATGAGCGCCTGCCACTCGACCCGGTGCGCGACGCCTGGACGCTGCCGCTGATCCGGGCGGTCGTCGACCGTGGCATCCCGCTGCTGGGCATCTGTCGGGGCCTGCAGGAGGTCAATGTGGCGCTGGGCGGTTCGTTGCACCAGGCGGTGCAGGGGCAGCCGGGGCACATGGACCACCGCGCCGACGAGGCCTTGCCCGTCGAGCAGGAGTACGGCCTGGCGCACGCGGTGTCGGTCCAGCCTGGCGGGGTGCTCGACCCCATCTTGCGTGGCCTGGACGTGCGCCAGGGCGACGAGGTCATGGTCAACAGCCTGCATGGCCAGGGCGTCAAGCGCCTGGCGCCGGGCCTGCACGTCGAGGCACGCGCGCCGGACGGCGTGGTCGAGGCCTTCAGCAAGCCGGGCGTGGGCTTCAACCTCTGCCTGCAATGGCACCCGGAGTGGCTGGCGGCGTCCAACCCGGTGTCCTTGCGCATCTTCGAGGCCTTCGGCCAGGCGTGCCGTGCGCACCAGGCCGCTCGCTTGGGCCTGGCGCATCCCGGTTGAGCAGGTTTCGGGCAAGACAGGCACAATGGGGCTAGTACGAATGGGGGGTGATTGACGCAAAGCGTGTGTCGCGTCACCCCCAACGCGCGAGCGATGCCCATCACGACACAGAAGAAAGAACTGGAGCGGCTGTTGGCCCGGCCGGGGTGGTTGCAGGTGGTGCCTGCGGCCTTGCACCCGGCCCACCGCGTCCAGCGACAGCGAGATTTCGCGCGGCTGGTGGCCCTGTGGTCGCCCCTGCTGGTGCTGGCTTTCGTCGGCTGCGTGGGCTTTTCCTTTGTGTTCTACCTGGGCCAGTTGCAGGGCCGCGATCTGCGCGTGTACCTGATGTCCGAAGGCTTGGCCTTGGTGGTGAGCACCCTCGGCTTGTGGATGGCCCGCCAACCGCGCTGGCAACCGAAGGCCGATGCCTGGATCCCTTTCTTCCTGGGCTTCAACCTCTTCGTCAAGGTCATCGGGGGCTTCCTGCTCCAGCAGCCGGCGCTGGCCGTCAACCAGGTCTACATCACCCTGCTGGTGCTGCTGATCGGCTTGCTGGCGCTGCAGTTGTCGCTGCGGGCGGCGCTGGTGGGCAGTGCGCTGGGGCTGTCGGCCTTCCTCACGGCGCCGTGGTTGGCCGATGCGGCCTTCGCGCGCTTGTTCCTCGGGCACTACGTGCTGACCGCGGGCGTCTGCCTGTTCGTGGCCCTGGTGCGCGAAGACAAGGACCGCATCGCCTTCCTGCAGGCCACCCTGCTGGACCTGGAGCGCCAGGAGGTGCAGCGCCTCAACGAGCAACTGGCCGAGATGGCCTTGCGCGATGTGCTCACGGGGCTGTCCAACCGCCGCCGCTTCGACCAGGCCCTGGCGCAGGAGTGGGACCGCGCGCGCCGCAACCGCAGTGTGCTGTCGCTGTTGATGGTCGATGTGGACCACTTCAAGGCCTACAACGACCACTACGGTCACCCGGCCGGCGACCAGTGCCTCGTCCACCTCGCGCAGGCGATGGCCACGGCGGTGCAGCGTCCGGCCGATGTGGTGGCGCGTTATGGCGGCGAGGAATTCGTGGTCTTGCTGCCCGACACGGACCAGGCCGGGGCGGTCGAGCTGGCGCGCAAGCTCATCGAGCAGATCGACCAGCTGGCCTTGCCGCACGTGATGTCGAGCACGGCGCCGCATGTGACGGTGAGCGTGGGCGTGGCCACGCAGGCACCGCTGGCCAGCATGGACCGCCAGGGCCTGGTCGGTGCGGCCGATGCCGCCTTGTACCGCGCCAAGCGTGGTGGGCGCCACGCGGTGGGTGTGTGAGCGTGCCTGGCCCTCAGTGGCCGGCGCGCCTCAGGCGTTCATCCAGTCCAGCACGGGCTGCCACTGGCCGAGGTCTTTCTCGACGCGGTTGGCGGGCACGTCCCACAGGCTCAGGCCGTGGGCGGCGAGGTGGGCGTAGTTCTGGGTGTCGCGCAGCAGGGTGAGCAGGGGGATGTCCAGCGTCTGCAGGAACTCCTTGAGGTGCTCGGTGGCCTTGGTGTGGTCCTTGATGCGGTTGCCGACCACGGCCAATTGCGTGCCTTCGCTGCGCTTTTTCTTGGCCAGCGCGCGCACGAAATCCTGCGTGGCGTAGATGTCGAAGACGCTGGCCTGCAGCGGCACGATGACCTTGTCGGCCAGCTTCATGACCGCGTCCAGGCCCTTGCCGTGCAGGCCGGCGGGCGTGTCCAGCACGACGTGCGTGGTGCCCTTGGGCGGGCGGGCGATCTGGTCTTCGGTGATGTCCCAGCTCTGGATGCGCGGCAGGCTGGCGTCGCGCAGCTGCAGCCACAGGCGCGAGGACTGCTGGCGGTCCACATCGCCGAGCATGACGGCGTGGCCCTGGCGGGCGAAGTACCCAGCGATGTTGCTGGACAGCGTGGACTTGCCCACACCGCCCTTGGGATTGGCGACCACGATCACCGGCATGGCGTGCTCCTGTTAGCGTTTTGTCGCGCCACAGGGCGCTGTCGGGGCGCTATTGTGGGGCATGTGTGGGCATGCCCGGCACTCAGCGCGCGCCGGCTGCGGCCACCTCGGCTTCGGTGGCTTGCGCGGCAGCCAGCATGGCGGGTTCGGCCACGCTGGCGCGCAGCACGGCCTGGCGCGCGGCCTGGCGTGCGCCGGGCAGATCGCCGGCTTGCAGCCGCAGGCTGGCCAAGTTGTTCCAGGCGGCGGCGCTGTCGGTGGCTTCGGCCACCTGCGCGAAGGTGCGCAGCGCGGCAGGGGCATCGCCGGCGGCCACCTGGCTGTTGCCCAGGCCCATGCCGATGACGACATCACCCGGCCAGCGTTGCCAGGCGCTCTGCCAGGCGGCCACGGCGCGGGCAGGGGGCGCGGCGCGTTCGAAGCCGATGCGGCCTTCCCGCACGGCGGCCAGGCTGGCGGTGGTGGGCAGGGTTTCGGGCGGCAGGGCGACGAAGGCCCAGTGTTGGGAGCGCGCCCAGGTGCGTTCGAAGGTGCGCAGGGGGAGGTGCAATTCGCGGGTCTGGCCGGAGCGCAACAGCACCTCTTCGCGGTCGAGGTCGAAGCCCACGAGCACGGCAAAGTGCCACAGCGGCACCAGCGACAGGCCGAGGTTGAGCATCACGCCGACCGGGTGGCCGGCCGCGACCTCCTGCAGCAGCGCGTCCAGGCGCTGGGGCAGCACGGTGCTGACGGCGTCGTGGCGGCGCGCGGCGCCCAGCATCTCGATCTGCAGGCTGCCGCCGCGCCCGGGCACGAAGACCTCGGGTGTCAGCGCCTCAGGCGTGACGGGGCGCCCGGCCGCACCCAGCAGCGTGGCCAGGGCTGCCGGGCCACATTGCAGCTCGGTTTGCGGGTGGAAGGGCGTGGCGTCCAGCAGCACGCGGCGGGGCAGGCCAGCTGGCGGTGCGGCCAGCAGCTGCTGGGTTTGCGCCGTGCCGGCGTCCAGCCAGGTGGCACAGCCGCTCAGGCCCGTGCCCATGCCGGCGAGGGCCAGGACGACCGCCAGCGTGGACCCCCACCGGGCCAGCCGGCGTGGACCCAGGCTGGCCACGCCGTTCAGCGGATGGAACGGGTGAAGGGGAAGACCTTGGTGAAGCCGAGGATGTCGGTCAGCAAGAGCAGCAGGAAGATGAACACGACGACGCCGATGAAATCGGAGGCACCGGCGGGGGCGCGGTCGATCTGGTCGGCCAGGGCCACGACTTCGCTGTCGGACAGGGCGTCCACGCGGGCGCGGGCGGCGTCCATGTCCACGCCCTTGGCGCGCAGGGCCTCGGCCACATCGGCGCGGCTGAGGGTGGCCAGCACGGAAGCGCGGCTCACCGAGGCGTCGGCGCGGTCTTGGGCCTGGGCTTCAGACACCAGGGCCTGGGCGGCGACGGCATCGGTCGCGACCATGCCGGCGTGGGCGGCTTGCAGACCGGCGGTGTGGCTCAGGGCGATGGCGGTCAGCCAGATGGTGGCTTGGCGGTTCAGGCGCATGGGTACTTCCTTCGGGGGTGGTGATGTCGTCAAAGGATACTGGCACAGCCCCGCCCTCGGGGCAAGACGGGCGATCCAGCCGTAACGAATGGTGACGCGCAGGGTGACGCGCATGGTGACCTGAAAGGTGCCCCGCGGCGGGCTCGGCGTTTCGCGCAAAATGGCGCCATGCCGGACACCGACGACCTGCCTTTCCGCGCACCTTCTGCCGCACTTTCTGCCGCACCTGCACCCGTGCTCGACATCGTCTGCCTGTGCGCGGCCTGGTGCGGCACCTGCCGCGACTACGAGGCGACGTTCGCGGCGCTGCAAAGCGCGCTGCCCGGCCACCGCTACCGCTGGATCGACATCGAAGACGAGGCCGACCTGGCCGGTGACATCGACGTCGAGACCTTCCCCACCCTGATGCTGGCCCACCGCGGGCGGGTGCTGTTCGCCGGCCCGGTGCTGCCGCGGCTGGGCGATGCGCAGCGCCTGGTGGAAGTGCAGCTGCAGGCCGTGGCCACCGCGCCTGACCGGGTCCGGTCTGCGGGCCCCGCGAACTTGCCGGTCGATCAGGCCCAGGCTTACGCCGAACTGGCGGCGAGGCTGGCCGGATGAGCTGACTGGGGCAACTGGGGCGGCTGCCAGGCGGCCACCCAGGCCGCGAACTGGCGGGCGGGCATGGGTTTGGCGATCATGTGGCCTTGGGCCTCGTCGCAGCCCAGCATCTGCAGCAACTCCCAGGTGGCGAGGTTTTCCACGCCCTCGGCCACGACCGACAGGCCCAGGCTGTGCGCCAGCTCGATGGTGGACTGGACGATCTTGGCATCGTGCTCGTCGGCGGCCATGGACATCACGAAGGAGCGGTCCATCTTCAGCTCCTGCACGGGCAGGCTCTTGAGGTAGCTCAGCGAGGAGTAGCCGGTGCCGAAGTCGTCGATGGACAGGCGCACGCCCATGGTGCGCAGGCGCTGCAGGGTGTGCAGGGCGCGCTCGGGGTCGTCCATGATGGCGCTTTCGGTGATCTCCAGCACCAGGCTGTCGGGCGCCAGCTGGTGGCGCGCGATGGCGTCTGCCAGACGCGGCGGCAGTTCGGGGTCGAGCAGGTCGCGGGTCGACAGGTTGACGGCCAGCTTCATGGCCAGGCCTTGTTGCGACAGCGCCTGGGCGGTGCGCGCGACCTCGTCGATCATCCAGCGCGTGAGCAGGCGCACGAAGCCGGTCTGCTCGGCGAAGGGCACGAAGCCGATGGGCGAGAGCACGCCGCGCTCGGGGTGTTGCCAGCGCACCAGGGCTTCGGCGCCGACGACCTGGCCGGTGGCCAGCGTCACCTTGGGTTGCAGGAAGAGGCGCAGCTGGCTGTCGTCGACGGCGGTGCGCAGCTCGCCCAGCAGGGTCAGCGAGGCCGATGCGGTGGCGTCCAGGCCCGCGTGGTAGCTCACGGTGCCGGCCTGTTGCTGTTTGGCGGTGTTCATGGCCAGCTCGGCCCGGCTGAGCACGGTGTCGGCGTCGAGGCCGTGCGCGGGGCTGGCGGCGATGCCGATGCCGGCGCCGAGGTCCACGGTGTGGCCGTCGAGGACGAGCGGGCGTTCGAAGTCGGCCAGGATGCGCTGGGCCACGGGCCAGGCCGCGGCCGCGTCGGCGCCCGGCAGCAGGATGCCGAATTCGTCGCCACTCAGGCGGGCCAGCACGGGGGTGTGGCCGCCGTGGGCGCCGTCGTGCAGGCCGTCGTGCAGGCGCTGGGCCACGGCGCGCAGCAGGCGGTCGCCGAAGCGGTGGCCGAGCTGGTCGTTGACCTGCTTGAAGCGGTCCATGTCGAGCAGCAGCACCGCACAGGGCACGCCGTGCTGGCTGGCGCGACCCACGGCCTGGCGCAGGTCGCGGCGGAACTGCTCCAGGTTGGGCAGTTCGGTGAGGGGGTCTTGCCAGACCAGGCGGCGCAGCTCGCCTTCGCGGGCCTGGATGGTCTGGCGCATGGTTTCGAAGGACTGGGCCAGTTCGCCGATTTCACCGTCGAAGTCGCTGGAGACCTCGGAGTCGTATTCGCCGCGGCCCAGTTGGCGGGCCGAGCTGGAGAGCTCGCGCAGCGGGGCGGTGATGCGCCGCGCGCTGAACATGCCGACCAAGCCAAAGGCCAGCACGCCCAGGGCCGACAGCCCCAGCAGGGTCAGCTTGAGCTCGCGGTAGGGCGCGATGGCCTGGTCCACCGAGCGCATCAACACGGCGCGCAGCACGTCGTGGCCTTGCAGGTCGGGCAGGACGAGGGCGCGGGCGCTGAACTCGTCGTCGGCCACGTGGAAGGTGGGTTGCGAGAGGGTGCCGCGCCGGGGGCCGTTTTCCCAGGCCTGGGCCAGGCTCGGCCAGCTGTCGGCGGGCAGGGTGGCGTCGAGCACCTGCCAGCGGTTGCCGGACTCAGGCGGGGTCAGCAGGGCCAGGTCCAGGCCGGAGAGGCTGTGCAGCTCCTGCAGCAGCCGGGTGTCGATGCGGGTGGCCATGAGCACCCAGGCCGCGGGGGCGGGCGCCGGGACGGCCATCGCGGCCAGCTGGTAGATCTGCCCGCCCATGCGCACCACCCGCAGCGTGGTCGCCTGGCGCGGCTGCGCGGCCGGTGTCTGGGCAGGGACCTGAGGCCGCAGCAGGTCCGGGAGCAGGGCGGCCATCGCCAGGGCGGTGCCCGGGCTGTCTTCGGTCTGGCTCAGGGGCACGAAGGCCGGCGTGGTCAGCAGGGTCACGCTGGCGCGCACGGCTTCGCGGTGGCTGCGCAGGGCCGTGAGCATGCCTTCCGGCTGGGCCAGCGTCAGAGCGGTGTGCAGGCTGGCGTCTTCGGCCAGGGCGCGGGTGGCTTGTTGCAGCGCGTCTTGCTGCTGGTGCAACAGGCGCAGCAGCAGGGCCTCGCCGCTGCCCAGGGATTCGGCCACGGACTGGCGCGCGTTGCGGTCGATGGCGTTGTGGATGACCCAGTAGGTCGTGCCTTGCACCACCAGCAACAGGCCGAGGTAGACCGCGAGGATGCGTGTCTGCAAACGGCGTGTGTGGAAGAAGGCAGACGGCATGGCGAGGGTCGGGCGGGAACCTCGCAGTATCCGTGGGGCTGGCCTCAGTGACCATCCCCCATCCGTGCGAACGCCACGGGTGCATCGTCTTCCAGCCAATGCGCCATGGCGCAGCGCAGCCAGTCGTCGTGCGCCGTGGGCGCCGGCAGGTGTGGCCTGGGTGCCGTGTCCTGCGCTTCGTTCGCACCTGCGCCCGCACCTTGGCTTGTGGCCGTTGCGCTCAGGGCGTCTTCGCGGCGTGGCACAGGCCCCATCGGCGGGGCTGGCGTGCTGGCCGTGTGAGGGCGGTGTTGGAGGCGGGGCATGGCGGCGACGGGTGGGTGTCCTGACTGCTGACACCGTTCCTATCGGCTTGTGCGCCGCAACATGAAGGGCCTTGTGGCGCGCTGGGTGGCGGGCCGGGCCAAGTTTCAGGCGCTGGCGTGCACCTTGTCACGCGGGGCTGGGGCGCTGGCCTGAGGGGCGTCATGCGCTTGGGCCATCAGGGCGCGGTCCATGAGGGCGCGGTCCATCAGGGCGCGCAGTTGGGCATCGAGCGTGGCCAGGAAGCGGTCCACCGCGCTGGCGGGGATCTCGTCGTTCTGGTGGATGACGGTGAAGAACTGCTTGCCGTTGAGGCTGAGCGCGCCCAGCAGGAAGGCCGTGCTGATGGTGGCCGGCCAGAGCTCGGCCAGCCGCACCGTGGCGCCCTTGGGGTTGATGAACTCGGCGCTGCCCAGGTTGCTGAGGTGGCAGGACAGCTCGGGCAGGCTGCGCTTGGCCCGGCTTTGCACGATGAGGTGGCTGTAGAGCGTGCGGCCCACCCAGGGCAGGATTTCGTAGAAGCTCAGGGGCAGGGCGAAGTCGCGGCGCTCGAAGCGCGCCAGGGCGGCTTTGGCCTGGGATTCGAGCGAGGCGATCTGCGCGGCCAGCGTGGCTTGCGGGCGCGCACGCACGGTGAAAACCGAGACGAAGTTGCCGAACTCGGGGCCCTTGCCGTCGGGGAAATAGCGGCGCAGGTCCACCGAGGTGCGCAGCGCCGCCACGGAGGTCAGGCCGCCGGGCTGGTCGGGGCCGTCGCGGTGGCCGATCTCCAGGAAGGTGTTGGCCACCAGTGCCATCAGCAGGGTGTTGACCGTCGTGCCATGGGCCTTGGCCAGGGTGCGCATGGCGTCGGCCGGGCAGGGCAGCTCGTGGTAGCGCACCGTGCTGATGGTGTAGCGGTCGGAGCCGCCTTGCTCCAGCATGATCACGCGCTCGCCACGGTGGGCTTTTTTCTCGGCTTGGGTGTCGCGCCACCAGCGGGCGATGCTGCCTGGCCACTGCCACCACTTCTGCGGCGTCACGGCCGGGATCATCGAGGGCGATTCGAGCTGGCACGGCACGATGGGCTGGCCATTGAGGCGGCCCAGGATGGCGCACAGCATCTGCACCATCGAGCGGCCGTCGCCGACGATGTGGTGCACCGAGAACATCAGCGCCGGCTGCGTGGCGTGCGGCAGGAAGCGCGCGCGCCAGGGCAGGCCGCGCTCCAGCGAGATCGGCTCGTTCATGAAGCGGCCGTGGAAGGCTTCGAGCGCGTCGCGCGAGGCCGCATCGACGCCGGTCTCCACCCGGTAGCAGTCGTCGAAGAGCTGCGCGACGCCGCGGTCGTCGTCCAGGATGCGCATCTTGTAGGTCGTGGCCGTGGGCACGATGGCGCTGCGCATGCGCGGGAAGGCGCTGGTCAGCTCGCGCAGGGTCTGGCGCACCAGGGCCTCGTCCACGGGCTGGTCGAAGCGCAGGATGTAGGGCTGGTTGATCGGCCCGAGGTAGCCCTCGCCGGCCCAGTACATGTGTTCGGAGCGGTTGAGGGGGATGAGGTGGGGGGCGGTTTGGGGGATGGGGTTGGGGGTACTCACAACAGGATCCCGGCAGCGATGTGCTGCATCGCGTCAAACGGACCTCGCTCGACTGTGCGTGGACTATAGCCAGGGGGGCGATGTCCTGCCTGCGGGCTTTCCAGCGGAGGCCGGCACCCAGTCAGGGGGTGGCGGCCTGCTCGCAGAGTTGCGTGGCCAGGCGGCGCAGCGCGTCCCAGGGGTCGCTGGGCCATTGTGGGTGGGGCAGGCCCTTGACGATGCCGTCCACCGTGCTGGCCGAGGCCACCAGGCGGGCCAGCGCGGCGGGCTTCAGGCGTGGCAGCAGCCGCTCGAAGAGGCGCTCTTTGGGGCCCCAGATGCGTTGCTCGCGCAGCACCATGGGCAGCGGCTTGCCGCCTTCGAGCGCCTGGCGGCAGCGCCACAGGCCCTGGATGTCGTCGGCCAGGGCCCACAGCACCAGGTTGGGCGCCTCGCCTTCGGCCTCCAGGCCGTCGATCATGCGCAGGGTGCGCGCCATGTTGCCCGTCAGCAAGGCTTCGCTGAGCTTGAAGACGTTGAAGCGGGCCACGTCCACCACGGCGTCTTCGATGTGCGCCTGGGTCAGCGTGCCCGGTGGGTGCAGCAGGCCGAGCTTGACGATTTCCTGGTGGGCGGCCAGCAGGTTGCCCTCCACCCGGTCGGCGAAAAAGGCCAGGGTGCGCTGGCCGGCCTCACCGGGCTCGACCTCCTGGCCCTGTGCCTTGAGGCGCTGGGCGATCCACAGCGGCAGGGCCTGGCGCTCGATGGGGTCGCAGCGCACGGAGGTGCCCAGGCCGTCCAGGGCGGTGAACCAGGCGCTGCTCAGCTGGGTCTTGTCCAGCCGCGGCAGCGTGATCAGGGTGAGGATGCCGTCGTTGCCCGCCGCTTGCTCGCAGTAGCGTTGCAGCGCCTGGGAGCCGTCCTTGCCCGGCTTGCCCGAGGGGATGCGGATCTCGATGAGCTGCTTGTCGCCGAACAGGGACATCTCGCTGGCCGCGCCCAGCAGGCTGGACCAGTCGAAGTGCGCGCCCATGACGGTGTGCACCTGGCGCTCGGTGTGGCCGGCCGCGCGCGCGGCCTGGCGGATGGCATCGCCGGCTTCCTGGGCCAGCAAGGCCTCGTCGCCATGCACCGTGTAGATGGGCTTGAGCCCACCTTTGGCGAGCTGGCCTGGCAGTTGTTCAGCCCGGACTTGCATGGCGGCGCTGCGCGCTCAGCGCGTGGCGCTGGCAGCCGCGTCGCTGGCCGAGGCTGCGCTGAACGAGGACCGCGGCAGTGCGGGCTCGGCCGGCGCGACCAGCTGGTCAGGGCGGATGGCGGCCAGGCGGCGCATCACCTGCCCGACGATGTCGTTTTGCAGGGCGCGGTTGAGCGCGGCGGACTCGTCCTGCTTGGCCAGGGCGTCGCGCTCGTTGTAGCTGAGGTCGCGCGCCAGCACCACGTCGGACGCCGGGATCAGGATGCTGCCGTCCGAGCGCTTGACCTGGAAGCGCAGCGTGGTGCGCGCGGTGATGGTGCGCACCTGGCCGAAGGCCGTTTTGGCCGACACCAGCGTCTCGCGCTTGTCGAGCAGGGCGTTGAGCTCGATGTGGGTGGGCGGCACCATGACCGACGAGGCCGCGCGCACGGCCTGCAGCGAGCTTTCCGTCACCTGCACGCCGCTGGCTTCCAGCGCGCGGGCCAGTTCGGTGGCCAGTGGCGAGTTCGCCGTGAAACCGGTGAGCTGCAGGGTGCGGAAGGCCATGGCATAGCCCTGGCGCAGCTCGAAGCCGCAGCCGCCCAGGGTGGCGAGGGCCGCGGCGCCGGCGGGCGCGCCCAGCAGGCTCAGGAAGTGACGACGTTGCATGGGCATGACCTTATCACCAGTGAACACCAGGGCTCAGACAACGATGTTGACCAGGCGGCCCGGCACGATGACGACCTTCTTGGGCGCCTTGCCCTCGGCGAACTTGAGGAAGTCTTCGTTGGCCAGGGCGGTCGCCTCGATGGCGGCCTTGTCTGCCGACGGGCTGACCTTGATCGAACCACGCAGCTTGCCGTTGACCTGCAGCATCAGCTCGATTTCGTCTTGCACCAGGGCCGCTTCGACCACCTGGGGCCAGGGGGCGTCGAGCAGGTCGCCGCCATCGCGGGCGGCGTAGCCCAGGTCTTCCCACAGCACGTGGGTGAGGTGCGGGCAGGCGGGGTAGAGGCCGCGCAGCAGCACGCCATAGCCTTCGCGCAGCACGGCCAGGTCCTGCGGCGAGGTGCCCTTGTGGGCTTCCAGCGCGTTGAGCAGCTTCATGGCGCCAGACGCCACGGTGTTGTACTGCATGCGCTCGTAGTCGTAGCTGATCTGCTTGAGGATGACGAAGACCTCGCGGCGCAGGGCCTTGGCCTCGGCGCTGAGCTCGGCCTGCACCACGGCGCCTGCCGCCTTGAGGGCGTCGGTGTGCTTGGCGCCGAAGTTCCACACGCGCTTGACGAAGCGGTGCGCGCCTTCCACGCCGGCGTCGTTCCACTCCAGCGTCTGCTCGGGCGGCGAGGCGAACATGGTGAACAGGCGGGCCGTGTCGGCGCCCATGGTGTCGATCAGCTCTTGCGGGTCCACGCCGTTGTTCTTGGACTTGGACATGGTGCCCACGCCGCCGTAGTCGATGGCCGAGCCGTCGGACTTGAGCTTGGCGCCGGTGACCTTGCCATTGGCGTCGAAGGTGTTCTCGACCTCGTGCGGCCAGAAGTACTCGATGCCGCCTTGCGCCGTCTTGCGCGAGTAGATGTGGTTGAGCACCATGCCCTGGGTGAGCAGTTTCTTGAAGGGCTCGTCGACCTTGACCAGGCCCAGGTCGCGCATGACCTTGGTCCAGAAGCGCGCGTACAGCAGGTGCAGGATGGCGTGTTCGATGCCACCGATGTACTGGTCCATGCCGCGGTGGCCCGCTGCGTTGCCGGCGCCCATCCAGTAGTTGGTGCGCTCGTCGACCATGGCGCCGTGGTTGTCGGCGCAGGTGTAGCGCAGGAAGTACCAGGACGAGTCCACGAAGGTGTCCATCGTGTCGGTTTCGCGCTGGGCGGGCTTGCCGCACTTGGGGCAGCCGACGTTGAGGAAGTCCAGGCGCGTCTTCAGCGGGTTGCCGCTGCCGTCCGGCACCACGTCTTCGGGCAGGCGCACGGGCAGGTCGGCCTCGGGCACCGGCACCGGGCCACAATCGGCGCAGTGGATGATGGGGATGGGCGTGCCCCAGTAGCGCTGGCGGCTGATGCCCCAGTCGCGCAGGCGCCAGGTGGTTTTCTTCTCGCCGATGCCCTTGACCGCCAGCAGTTCGGCGACCTTGTGGACCGCCTCCTTGTGGCCCAGGCCGTCGAGCTCGCCGGAGTTGACGCACGCGCCCTTTTGCTTGTCGCCGTACCACTCTTGCCAGGCATCGGTGCTGAAGGTCTGGCCTGCCACGCCGATCACTTGCTGGATGGCGATGCCGTATTTCTTCGCGAAGGCGAAGTCGCGCTCGTCGTGCGCGGGCACGCCCATCACGGCGCCATCGCCATACGACATCAGCACATAGTTGCCGACCCAGACCTCGACTTGGGCGCCGGTGATCGGGTGGGTGACGAACAGGCCGGTGGGCATGCCCTTCTTTTCCTGCGTGGCCAGCTCGGCTTCGGTGGTGCCGCCGGTCTTGCATTCTTCGATGAAGGCTTGCAGCTCGGGCTTGGACGCTGCCGCGTGCACGGCCAGCGGGTGCTCGGGGGCCACGGCGCAGAAGGTCACGCCCATGACGGTGTCGGCGCGGGTGGTGAAGACCCACAGCTGGCCGTGGTTGATCTTCTGACCATCGGCACCAGCGATGTCATGCGAGAAGGCAAAGCGCACGCCTTCCGATTTGCCGATCCAGTTCTCCTGCATCAGGCGCACGCGCTCGGGCCAGCCGCTGAGGTAGTTCGGGTCTTCCGGGTTGGCCACGGCGCCCAGCAGTTCGTCGGCGTACTTGGTGATGTTCAGGTAGTAGCCGGGGATCTCGCGCTTTTCCACGGGCGCGCCCGAGCGCCAGCCCTTGCCGTCGATGACCTGCTCGTTGGCCAGCACGGTCTGGTCCACCGGGTCCCAGTTCACGGTCTGGGTGCGGCGCTCGCAGATGCCGGCTTCCAGCATCTTCAGGAACAGCCACTGGTTCCACTTGTAGTACTCGGGCTGGCAGGTGGCGATCTCGCGCGACCAGTCGACCGCCAGGCCCATCGCCTTCATCTGCTTCTTCATGTAAGCGATGTTGTCGTAGGTCCAGGCGGCGGGCGGCACCTTGTTTTTCAGCGCGGCGTTCTCGGCGGGCAGGCCGAAGGCGTCCCAGCCCATGGGCATCAGCACGTTGTGACCGTTCATGCGCAGGTAGCGCGTGAGCATGTCGTTGATCGTGTAGTTGCGCACGTGGCCCATGTGCAGCTTGCCCGAGGGGTAGGGCAGCATGGAGCAGGCATAAAACGCCTGCTTGCCAGCCTCTTCGGTGACGCGGTAGGCGTCGTGGCCGTTCCAGTGCGGCTGCGACCAGTGTTGCTGTGCACGGGCCTCGACGGCGCGTGGGTCATAGGTCTGGGATTCGGTAGGGGCGCTCATAGGACGAAGGGGGTCACCGCAAAGACGGGCGCAGGCCAACACCGCCAGGGCATTGGCCTGCAAAACAGGGAATCTGTGGATTATAGGAAGGCGGGCCCGCCCCGGGTGCCCCGACCCGCCTGGGGGCTCAGATCAGCCCTTCGGCCTTGAGCGCGCGCTGCACCGCCGGGCGGGCGGCCACGCGGGTCTGGAAGGCCTGCAGCTGGGGGAAGGCGCTGAGGTCGAACTGGACGAACTTGGCCCAGCTGGTCACGGTGAACAGGTAGGCGTCGGCGACGGTGAAGTCTTCGCCCATCAGGTAGGACTTGCTGGCCAGCTCGGACTCGACCAGGGCGAAGCGGCGCTGCAGCATGGCGCCGGCCTGTGCCTTCGTCTCGGCGGTGGCGGCCGGGTTGAAGAAGGGCGTGAAGTTCTTGTGCAGCTCGGTGCCGATGTAGGTCAGCCAGCTTTGCAGCTGGTAGCGCGCCAGCGAGCCATTGGGCGGCGCCAGCTTGGCATCGGGGTGGAGGTCGGCCAGGTACTGCACGATGGCCGGGCCTTCGGTGAGCAGCGTGCCGTCGTCGAGCGTCAGGGCGGGGACGTAGCCCTTGGGGTTGATGTCGAAGTAGTTGGCGCCGCTGGCCGTGACCTTCTTGGCCAGGTCCACGGTCTCGGTCTCGTGCGCGAGGCCCAGTTCCTGCAGGACGATGTGGGGCGACAGCGAACAGGCACCGGGTTTCAGGTAGAGCTTCATCGGGGGTCTCCGTGGGTCATGGGGTGGCGCATTCTGGCGCGCAGGCCCATGGACCCTGCTGGCGAAGGGCTTTCGCACGCATCCCTGATTTGTGGCAAGCAGGGGCTGTGTGCAGCGCCCTGCCTGGGTCTGGCCGCGCTCAGCCCCGGTAGCTGCCGCCGTGCTGGGCCGCCGAGGCCGCGGGCGACGAGGCCAGGTAGGCCAGGGCCTGGGCCGTGTCGCCTTCGTCTCCCGGCGTGAAGCGCGGGCCGAAATAGCGCGCGGCGGCCGCGATCACGTGGCCCAGCGCGGGCAGGTGGCCGGCCTTGGCGCTGTCACGCCAGCCGCGCAGGAAGCCCACCAGGCGGGGGCGCTGCGGGTCGGCCTTCATCATGAAGCGGTTGCCTTGGTAGATCAGGGACAGCAGGATGCCCATCACCAGCAGCATGTGCAGGACGCGCTCCAGGTAGTTGCCGCCCATGTGCTTGAACAGGGTGTAGGCCACCATGCGGTGTTCGACCTCCTCGGCGCCATGCCAGCGCAGCAGGTCCAGCATCACCGGGTCGGCCTGGGCCTCGTCCAGGCCCTTGGCGTTGAGCACCCAGTTGCCCAGGTAGCCGAAGAAGTGCTCCAGCGCGGCGATGGTGCCCAGCTGCTGGCGGATCCAAAAGCGCGTGTGCCCGATCTTGAAGCCAAAGGGCGCCTCGCCCAGGAAGTGCTTGAAGAGGTGGTCGATCTTGTCGGTGAAGGGGCCCGTGTCGATGCCGTGCGTCTGGTAGTAGTGCTTGAGCACGCCTTCGTGCGAGCGCGCATGGATGGCTTCCTGGCGCATGAAGCCCTTGGCATCGGCGTGCACTTGCGGGTCGGTGATCTGCGGCAGCACCTTGTTGTAGACGCGGCAGAACCACAGCTCACCGGCCGGGAACAGCAGGTGCAGCACGTTGATGGTGTGGGTGGCGAAGGCGTCGCCCGGCAGCCATTGCACGGGGGTGTGCTGCCAGTCGAACTTGACGTGGCGGGGTTCCAGGGCGTGGTGCGGGGTCGGTGGGGTGGCAGCGGACATGGCGGGACTTCGGGTGATGCGGGTGTGTCGGGCAGGACGAGGGGTCAGCGCAAGGGTGCGCTGCGCACGCGGGCGTGCTGCAGGGCCGCAGAGGCCGGCGCGCCTTCGATGTGGGTGACGAACTCGCGCACGAGGCTGGCGAACAGCGTCGGGTTCTTCAGGGACAGCCAGTGGCCGCCCTGCACCTCGCGGCGCCACAGCTCGGGCACCCAGCGGCCGAGGTTCTCGGTGAGGGCCGGGTTGACGTAGTTGTCCTTCATCAGGGCCAGCACCTGCACCGGCGCGTGGGCATGGCGCGCGCGCGGGCCGAACAGGCGCGGCAGCATGTTGGCGCGGTAGAGGTTCACGCCATTGGCGCCGTCGTGGGCCTGGCCTTCGCGCGGCGGCACCGAGGTGGACTCCAGCACGCGCAGCACCTGGTGCCAGCGGCGGCCCAGCACGCCACGCCACAGGGCCTCGGGCAGCCAGGGCAGGTGGAAGAAATAGATGTACCAGGACTTCACCAGCTGCTTGCCCACCTGCCACAGGTTGCCCGGCGTGGGGCGCGCGATGCGGTCGCGCATCCAGTGGCCGACGTGGTCCAGGCAGGGGCCCGAGGCGGTCGTGTAGGACAGCAGCCGCCCGGCCAGCGCGGGCTCGGTGGCGAATTCCCAGGCCTGGATGGAGCCCCAGTCGTGCGCCACCAGGTGCACCGGGCGCTGGGGGCTGACGGCGTCGATCACGGCGGTGAAATCGGCGCACAGGCGGTCCAGCTTGTAGGCACCCGTGCCGCTCGCCGGCGTGAAGGAGCGCCCGGCGCCGCGCACGTCGTAGGCCACCACGAAGAAGTCATCGCAGAGCTGCTGGGCCACGTCTTCCCACTTGCTGCTGTTGTCGGGGTAGCCGTGCACGAAGACGATCACGGGCAGGCTGGCGTCGCCCCAGGTGGTGACGGCCAGCTCGCCATCGGGGCCGCGCACCGTGAAGCGGCGGCTGGCGATGGGGGCGTGGGAAGAGAGGGTGTGGACGGCGGTGGTGTTCATGCGTGGGCCTGGGTCTGGCGTGGGTGCCAGCGCCGCCCATGATTCGGTTGACCTGCCTTTGCCTGTAGGCGCATGCGCGACACAAAGGGCGAGCCTGCGACAGGCTTTGACGCGAAACAAGGTCGCGTCATCAAAACCGAGGGCTAACCCGAATGGGTGGGGTGGGCCGGCAGCCCGAAGGCGTGGTCGAACACCCAGTTGAAGACCAGGGTGTAGCCCAGGAAAAACACCAGCAGGCCCAGGTCGGCCAGCAGGGCGGCCCACCACGACACCTGCAACCACCAGGCGATCAAGGGCACCGTCATGGCCGCCAGCCCGCCCTCGAAGCCGATGGCATGGGCCAGGCGGCGGCGGGTGGTGCGGGTGCGGTCGGCCTGGCGCGCCTCCCAGGCTTCGAACCAGGTGTTGAAGGCCATGTTCCACAGCAAGGCGATGACCGAGGTGCTCACGGCCAGGAGGCTGGCCTCGGCCGTGTCGGCTTCGGGGCGGGCCAGGCGCACGGCCACCGTGACGATGCCGATCGCGATGGCTTCGTACAGGCAGGCGTGGATGAGCTTGCGGCGCAGGCCTTGCAGGGGCATGGGGGGCTTCAGTGCCGTCAGCCCGCGCAGGCCTGGCGCACCGCGTGCTCCCAGCGGGCCATGAGCTCGTCGGCGCGCTCGCGCGACAGCGTCGGGTAGAACGTGCGCTCGGCCTGCCACAGCCGGGCGATGGCGTGGCGGTCGGCATAGACGCCCGTGGCCAGGCCGGCCAGGTAGGCCGCGCCCAGGGCCGTGGTTTCGACCACCTTGGGCCGCACCACCGGGATGCCCAGCAGGTCGGCCTGGAACTGCATCAGCAGGTTGTTGACGCAGGCGCCGCCGTCCACGCGCAGCTCGGTCACGGGCCGTGCGCCGGCGGCGGCCACGTCGCGGCCCATGGCCTGCAGCAGCGCCGTGCTCTGGAAGGCGATCGATTCGAGGGCCGCCCGCGCGATGTGCGCCACCGTGCTGCCGCGCGTCAGCCCGACGATGGCGCCGCGCGCGTCCGACTGCCAATAGGGCGCGCCCAGGCCGGTGAAGGCCGGCACGAACATCACGCCGCCGGCATCGGGCACGCTTTCGGCGAGCGACTGCACCTGGCTGGCCGCCTGGATGGCCTGCAGGCCGTCACGCAGCCATTGCACCACCGCCCCGCCGATGAACACGCTGCCTTCCAGCGCATAGGCCGGTGTGGCGTCGGGTTGGGCCGCGGCCGTGGTCAGCAGGCCATTGGTCGAGGTGGCGGCCTGCGCGCCGGTGTGCATCAGCATGAAGCAGCCGGTGCCGTAGGTGTTCTTGGCCAGCCCGGCCTCGAAGCCCGCCTGGCCGAACAGCGCGGCCTGCTGGTCGCCGGCCATGCCGCCGATCGGGATGCTGCGCGGGAGGGCGCCCAGGCCTGCGGGCACGCCACCGCTGCCACCATCGCCCCACACCTCGGCCGAGGCCTCGCCGAAGATGTGGCTGGACGGTCGCACCTGCGGCAGCACGCTGCGCGGGACCTGCATCAGTGCAAGCAGCTCGTCGTCCCAGTCACCGGTGTGGATGTTGAAGAGCATGGTGCGCGAGGCGTTGCTCACGTCGGTGGCGTGCACGCGCCCGCCGGTGAGCTGCCACAGCAGCCAGCTGTCCACGGTGCCGAAGGCCAGCTCGCCGCGTTCGGCCGCTGTGCGTGCGCCCTCGACATGGTCGAGCAGCCATTGCAGCTTGCTGCCCGAGAAATAGGCGTCGATGACCAGGCCGGTCTTGGCGCGCACCGTGGCTTCCAGGCCTTGCTCGCGCCAGCGGGCGCACTGCGCTTCGGTGCGGCGGTCCTGCCAAACGATGGCGCGGGCCAGGGGCTGACCGGTGTCGCGGCGCCACAGCACGGTGGTTTCGCGCTGGTTGGTCACGCCGATGGCGCGCAGCTCGGCCAGCGAGCGGCCTTCGCGGGCCAGGGCGGTGGCGGCTTGCTGCAGGGCCTGGCGGGCGGTGTCGCGCTGGGTGTGCCACAGCGTCAGCGGGTCGTGCTCGACCCAGCCGGGTTGCGGGTAGTGCTGCGGGATCTCTTGCTGGGCGCTGGCGACGATGTGGCCTTGCGCGTCGAAGACGATGCTGCGCGAACTGGAGGTGCCCTGGTCGAGGGCAAGGATCAGGGCCATGGCGGGCTCCTTGTCAGGGAGGAGATCAGGGCGCGATGGTCACGGCGCGATGGTCAGCGCGATGTCCCATTCCTGCAGCAGCTTGGGGAAGGGCGCAGGCGGCAGGGCTTGCGTGAAGACGCGCTTGCAGTCGCGCAGGTGGGCCACCTGGGCCAGGCCGGGCTGGCCGAACTTGCTGACGTCGGCCACCAGCCAGCTCTCGCGGGCTTGCGCCACCATGGCCTGGGTGACGGCTTGCTCGCGCAGGTCGCGGTCGCGCAGGCTGCCATCCGGGTCGATGCCCAGGGTGCCCAACAGGGCGATGTCCACCTTGAACTGCTGGAGGTATTCCACCGTGCTGTCGCCTTCCATGGCGCTGTCGCGGTTGCGCAGCATGCCGCCGGCCACGTGCACCTTGCACTGGGTGTGCTCGCTGAGCAGGCTGGCCACGTGCAGGTTGTGCGTCACCACCGTCAGGCCCGGTTTGTGGACGAGTTCGCGCGCCACGGCCTCGACCGTCGTGCCGATGCCCAGCATCAGCGTGCTGCCTTCGGGGATGGCCGCCGCCACCGAGCGGGCGATGCGCGCCTTGGCGTCGGCGTACAGGGCCTGGCGCTCTTTCCAGGCGCCCGCGCTGGGGGCCTCGCGCGGCAGGCTGACGCCGCCGTGGAAGCGCGTCAGCAGGCCGGCTTCGGCCAGGCGCTGGACGTCGCGGCGCACGGTCTGCATCGTCACGTCCAGGCGCTGGGCCAGGCGTTCGACCGAGACTGCGCCCCGCGTCTTGACCTCGTCGAGCAAGGCCTGTTGGCGGGGGTTGGGGCTCCAGGTGGTGGCAAGGGACATGGCGTGCGGGCGGTGCGTGCGGGCTGGGGATGACCGCATCGACCCAGCAGCCTATCCGAAAAATATCCAACAGAAAAGAAGGGAAACGCGCATCTTCAGGCCCCGGGATTGCACGCATCGCGCCACAGACTGGCGCAAAACGCACAAGACCGCCGCCGGTGCCCGGGCACAATGGCGCCGCAAGCCTTGCAGGAGATGCCTTTGCCCCTCGACCCCGACCACGTGACGCCCGACCGCGTGCGCTCCGATGCCCCGCCGGCGCCGGTGGACCACCACTGCGACGTGCTCGTGGTGGGCGGCGGCATCAACGGCGTGGGCATCGCGCGGGACCTGGCCGGCCGCGGCTGGAGCGTGGTGCTGTGCGAGCAGGACGACCTGGCCAGCCACACCTCGTCGGCGTCCACCAAGCTCATCCACGGCGGTTTGCGCTACCTGGAGCACCGCGAGTTCGGCCTGGTGCGCAAGGCCCTGCAGGAGCGCGAAGTGCTGCTGCGCAGCGCCCCGCACGTGATGTGGCCGCTGCGCTTCGTGCTGCCGCACGACGCGTCCATGCGCCCGGCCTGGATGATCCGCCTGGGCCTGTGGCTCTACGACCACCTGGCGCGGCGCGAATTCCTGCCCGGCAGCCACGCGGTGTCCTTGCGCGACAGCCCTTACGGCGAGCCTTTGAAGCCGGGTTGGACGCAAGGCTTCGTCTACTCCGATGGCTGGGTCGATGACGCCCGCCTGGTGGCCCTGTGCGCGCTCGACGCGGCCGAACGCGGCGCCCAGGTGCTGACGCGGACCCGCGCCGACAGCATCCGGCCCGATGGCGGCTGCTGGCGCATCGACCTGAGCCGCCGCGACGCCGCCACGGGCCAGGAAACCCGCCGCGTGGCGGTGCGCGCCCGCGCCGTGGTCAATGCCGCCGGCCCCTGGGCCGAGCGCCTGCTGCGCGAGGTCATGGCCGTGCCGCCGGCCGCCACCGCCAAGCCGGCACGCCCAGCCTCGGCCCCGGCTTCTGCCCAGGCCACGGCGCAGGGCGCACCCGGTGGCGCGCTGCGCCTGGTCAAGGGCAGCCACATCGTCGTGCCCAAGCTCTTCACGCACGACCACGCCTACATCTTCCAGGGCCAGGACCGCCGCATCATCTTCGCCATCCCCTACGAGCGCGACTTCACCCTCATCGGCACCACCGACGTCGAGTTCCGTGGCGACCCCGCCCACGTCGCCATCGACGAAGACGAAACCGCCTACCTCTGCCGCGAACTGGGCCGCTACCTGCGCCGGGCCATTGCGCCGTCCGACGTGGTGTGGTCGTATGCCGGCGTGCGGCCCTTGCTGGAGGATGCCCATGGCTCGGCCTCGGCCGTCACGCGCGACTACCTGCTGCAGGCCCAGTCGCGGCCGGCCCCGTGGTTGACGGTGTGGGGCGGCAAGCTGACCACCTTCCGCCTGCTGTCCGAGCAGGCCGCCGACCAGATCGGCGAGTTGCTGGGCGAAAGCCGCCGTCCCTGGACGGACAGCGCCCCCTTGCCCGGCGGTGACCTGTCCGATGTGCTCGACGAGCTGCGCGACCCCGCCACCGACATCGCCGCCTTCCAGGTGCAGCTGCGCCAGCGCCATCCCTGGATGGACCTGGGCCTGGCAAAGCGCTGGAGCCGCGCCTACGGCAGCCGTGCGCTGCGCCTGCTGGACGGCATCACCTCGCGCGCCGACCTGGGCGCCGAGGTCGCGCCCGACCTCTACGAGGCGGAGCTGTTCTACCTCAAGCGCCAGGAATGGGCGCTCACCGCCGACGACGTGCTGTGGCGGCGCACCAAGCTCGGCCTGCACTGCACGCCGGCGCAGCGCCAGGCCGTGGCCGACTGGTTCGCCGCGCAGGCCCAGGTGGGCGCGCAGGCCTTCCACCACAGCGCCATGACGCGCCAGGCCGCCGACTGAACTGCCTGCTTCAGGCGCGGTGCTTCAAGCGTCTTCGCGCGGCATCAGGAAGTGGCCACGCGCCTGCACCACCGGGCGCGAGGGGTCGTCCTGCCACAGCGAGACCATGACCAGCGCCACGCGGTTGCCCTGGCGCACCGTGGTGCTCTGCGCGAAGGTGTCGATGGGCTTGGCCGAGCGCATGTAGGCGATGGCGAAGTCCACGCTGCGCGGGATGCCTGCCAGCTGGGGGTTGGTGGCCAGCAGGTGCAGGATCATGGCCGTTTCCCCAAAGCCCGCCAGGATGCCGCCGTGCAGCGCCGGCAGCACCGGGTTGCCGATCAGCTCGGGCTTGTAGGGCATGCGGAACACCGGGCCGGCGTCGATCTGCGGCTGCTGGTGCACGTTCAGGAAGTCGACGTAGGGCGAGCGGCCCGGCGGCACGGCCAGGGTCTCGGGCACGTCGGCGGCCCGGCTGACGAAGACCTGGCTGGGCTCGATGGACGCCGGCGACATCAGGCTGGACGCGGCCTGGGCGGGCGTGGGGCGCGCGCTGGCTGGCGCGGGCGAGGGCTGTGCGGAGGTGTCGCTCGCGGGCAAGTCCTTGCGCCGGCTGGCGGCCGTGGCGCGCATGAAGGTCGCATAGACCGTGGCCACCGGCTCGCTCTGGCCGGGCTGCATCAGCTCGCCGCGCACGAAGGCCACGCTGCGCGACAGGCGGTGGCACTCGGCCCGGCACACCAGGTCGGTGTCGGCCACGGGCGGGCGCAGGTAGTCCATGCGCAAGTCCAGCGTGGCGAAGGGCTCCAGCTCGTCCATGGCGCAGCCCACGGCCACGCCGCAGGCCGTGTCGGCCAGCACGCTCAGGCAACCCGGGTGGATGAGCTGGCGTTCGGCGTCGCCCGTCCAGGTGCTGCGCGCTGGCAGCAAGAGGCTGGCGTGGCCGGGGCCGGTCTCCACCAAGGTCATGCCCGAAGCCACGGCGTAGGGGATGCCAGCGATGAACGCCTCGGCCCAGGCCTGGCGGTGATTGCTTGTGAAAATGCTCATGGTCACGGCAATGGAGGGTTCAGGGAGAACCCGCATTGTCCACCAGGCCTGACCATTGCGTCAGCTGGATGACATCCAGGCGTGTGAGCTTCCTTGCGCGTCCTGCCAGTTTCAGCAGCGCCGCGTCCTTGCTGAACAGCCAGCGCGCGCCCACGTGCAGGGCCAGGTCGATGAAGACCTGGTCGTCCGGGTCTTTGCAGCGCAGCGGGCCACGCGGCGGTTCTTCGACGAAGGTGGCATGCTGGAACACCGTCAGCGTCAGCATCGGGTCGGGCTGCCAGTCACGGAAGTAACTGCGTGGCCAGACCTGGTGCCACTCCTGCTCCATCGAGGGGCAGGCCAGCCAGCGCAGGCTGCCCGTCAGGATGCCCTCGACGATGGGTTGGGCCGCCGGGTCCTTGAAGACGCGCCAGTCGAGCAGGGCATTGGTGTCGAGGATGACGATGGGCGGCACCTCAGGGGTGGGGGTGCCTGGATCGGGTGCATTCATGGTTGAATTCGTTCCGCGCAGGGGGACATCATCTTCGATCACCTCGCACAGATTTGTACCAAGGCATTGACAGTGAGCAACAACAAAGAGATCGAGAGAGCAGAACTTCACAAAACCATCTGGCGCATCGCCAATGATCTGCGTGGCAGCGTCGATGGCTGGGACTTCAAAACCTATGTGCTGGGCATGCTGTTCTACCGGTTCATCTCAGAGAACCTGATTCACTACATCAACCAGCAAGAGCGCAAGGCAGGCAACGCTGACTTCGACTACGCAGCCTTGAGCGACGAGGACGCCGAGTTTGGCCGCGACACCACGGTTCAGGAAAAGGGGTTCTACATCCTGCCGTCGCAGCTGTTCGGCAATGTGCGGGTCCGTGCACGTCATGATGCCAACCTCAATGAAACCTTGAGCCAGATCTTCGCCGGCATCGAAGCTTCAGCCGCAGGGGCCGACAGCGAAGACGATTTCCGGGGCCTGTTCGATGATCTGGATGCCAACAGCAGCAAGCTGGGCCCCACCATCGCCAAGCGCAATGAGAAGCTGGTGAAGTTGCTGGACGCCATCGGAGACTTGCCCTTGTCTGACAGCGGCGGAGCTTTCAGTGACTACAGCATCGATCTGTTTGGCGACGCCTACGAGTTCCTGATGCAGATGTACGCATCGACTGCCGGCAAGTCTGGCGGCGAGTTCTACACCCCGCAGGAGGTGTCTGAACTGCTGGCGCGCATCACGGTGGTGGGCAAGACCGAGCTCAACAAAGTGTACGACCCGGCCTGCGGGTCGGGGTCGTTGTTGCTCAATTTTGTCAAGGTGCTGGGCCCGGACAAGGTTCGCCAGGGCTTTTACGGCCAGGAGATCAACCTCACCACCTTCAACCTGTGCCGCATCAACATGTTCCTGCACGATGTGAACTACGAGAAGTTCAACATCGCGCATGGGGACACCCTGACCGACCCGGTCCACTGGGACGATGAGCCCTTCGAGGCCATCGTGTCCAACCCGCCCTACTCCATCAAATGGGACGGCGACGCCAACCCCTTGCTCATCAACGACCCGCGCTTCGCACCGGCAGGCGTGCTGGCACCCAAGAGCAAGGCTGACCTGGCCTTCACCATGCACATCCTGAGCTGGTTGGCGGTCAACGGCACGGCGGCCATCGTCGAGTTTCCGGGCGTGTTGTACCGAGGCGGTGCCGAGCAGAAGATCCGCCAGTACCTGGTGGACAACAACCACGTCGATGCCGTCATCCAACTGCCGGCCGATCTGTTCTTTGGCACCACGATCGCCACCTGCATCATCGTGCTCAAGAAGTCCAAGAGCGACAACGCCACTTTGTTCATCGACGCTGGCAGCACGTGTGCACGGGTGGGCAACAAGAACAAGCTGCAGCCCGGGCACCTGCAGCAGATCTTGCAAGCCTACGAGTCCCGAAAGGACATCGACCACTTTGCCCGCCTGGTGGACAACGCCGACATCGCGGCCAATGGCTACAACATCGCCGTGTCCTCGTACGTGGAGCAGGCCGACACCCGCGAGGCCA
The DNA here is from genome assembly GCA_023266355.1 of Aquabacterium sp. Lineage (GTDB taxonomy): Bacteria > Pseudomonadota > Gammaproteobacteria > Burkholderiales > Burkholderiaceae_C > Aquabacterium. Next base: position 438,632 of record JAHFQM010000003.1, on the reverse strand, counting down.
TCGACATCCGTGCACTGAACGCCGAGATCGGGCGCATCGTGGTCCGCCAAACCGAGCTGCGCAAACAAATCGACGCGATCGTGACCGATCTGGAAAGTGGAGGGGCGACATGAACCAGCCCGTGCCCGCCGATTACCCGGCGCTGCTGTCCGACATCAAGCAGCGCGTCCGCCACGCGCAGGTGCGCGCCGTGCTGGCCGCCAACGCCGAGCTGATTCGCCTGTACTGGGACATCGGCGCCCTGATCGAGACCCGCCAGCGCCAGGAGGGGTGGGGCAGCGCGGTCATCCCCCGCTTGGCCGCTGACCTGCGCAACGAGCTGCCCGAAGAAAAGGGCTTTTCCGAGCGCAACATCAAGCGCATGTTGGCCTTTCATCGCGAGTACCCGCACCTGGGGACGGAGAAAGTGCCACAGACTGTGGCACCAATTCCTGCAGACCTGCTGCTGTCGCTGCCTTGGGGCCACCATGCTGAGCTGATGGCCAAGGTGAAAGCCCTGCCCATCCGCCAGTGGTACATGCAGGCGACCCTGAGCCAAGGCTGGAGCCGCCACACCCTGCTGGCGCAGATCGACACGGCGGCCCATGCGCGCCAGGGGCAAGCCACCAGCAACTTTGCGCTGCGTCTGCCTGAGCCCGAATCTGACCTGGCCCGCCAGGCCCTGAAAGACCCATACGTGTTCGACTTCCTCACGCTGGAGGCGGGCTTTCACGAGCGTGAACTGGAAACAGGGCTTGTCGCCCACCTTGAAAAATTCTTGCTGGAGTTGGGCCAGGGCTTTGCCTTCGTCGGCCGACAGCACCACCTGGACGTGGGCGGGCAAGACTTCTACCTCGACCTGCTTTTTTACCACCTCAAGCTGCGCTGCTTCGTGGTGATCGACCTCAAACGTGGTGACTTCAAGCCCGAGTACGCCGGCAAGATGAACTTCTACTGCAGCGTGGTCGACGAGCAACTGCGCCACCCCAGCGACCAGCCCACCATCGGCCTGATCCTGTGCCAGCAGCCCAACCGCATCCTGGCGGAATACACCCTGCGCGGCGTGGACACCCCGATTGGCGTGTCGGGCTACGAACTCACGCGCGCCCTGCCGCAAGCGCTGCAAAGCAGCCTGCCCAGCATCGAAGACATCGAGCGCGAACTGCAAGGGGGCGAGGCATGAGCCGGATGGCAGCGTTGTTGCAGCGCTTGTGCCCGGAGGGGGTGGAGGTTCGTGCGCTTGGCGATGTAGGCGAGTTCGTGCGTGGCAATGGCTTGCAAAAGAGCGAGCTGACTGATGCGGGCGTGGGAGCCATCCACTATGGGCAGATCCACAGCCACTATGGGATTTGGGCTGATCGGACCCGATCATTTGTCTCCGAGGCCAAAGCGCTGAAACTTCGCAAAGCTCAAACGGGCGACATCGTGATCGCCACAACGAGTGAAGATGACGCTGATGTTGCAAAGGCAGTGGCATGGGTCGGGAACCAAGAGATTGCCATCAGTGGAGATGCTTGCATCTATCGTCACAAACTCGATCCAAAGTATGTTGCCTATTTTTTGAGTTCGGACCACTTCCAGGAGCAGAAGGTACGGCATGTGACTGGCACAAAGGTGAGACGCATCTCTGGCAGCAGTCTCGCCAAGATTCGCATCCCCGTTCCGCCACTCGAAGTCCAACGCGAAATCGTGAAAGTGCTGGATACTTTTTCCAAGCTGGAAAATGAGCTGGAAAATGAGCTGGAAAATGAGCTGGAGGCGCGGCGTCGGCAGTACCGGCATTACCTCGACGAGTTGCTGGCCTTCCGTGGGCAGTCCGTGCGCAGGGCGCCTCTGGGCGACTTGGGCCAGTTCATCCGCGGGCGCCGCTTCACCAAGGCCGATTACGTGGACGCGGGCGGCGTGCCTTGCATCCATTACGGTGAGATCTACACCCGCTACGGCACAGCAGCCAGCGAGGCCATCTCACAGGTGCGGCCCGATATGGCCGGCTCACTGCGGTACGCACTGCCGGGCGACGTGGTGATCACCGACGTGGGCGAAACGGTGGTCGATGTGGGCAAGGCCGTGGCATGGCTGGGCGATGACGATGTGGCCATCCACGATCACTGCTACGCTTTCCGGCACAGCTTGAACCCGAAGTTCGTCGCCTACTGCATGCAGACCAGCAGCTTTGTGGCTGAAAAAGCCAAGTACGTGGCCCGCACCAAGGTCAACACCTTGCTGATTCCAGGCTACGCCAAAATCACCATCCCCGCTCCGCCCCCCGCCGAACAGGACCGCATCGTCGCCATCCTTGACCGCTTCGATGCCCTGGTCAACGACCTCAGCAGTGGCCTGCCCGCCGAGATCAAAGCCCGTCGCCAGCAATACGAGCACTACCGCGATCGCCTGCTCAGCTTCAAGGAAGCCGCATGAGTTTGGAAGCCCCTCGCCCTGGTCATTTCGAGCCCATTGCGCTGTCCGATGAGAGCACGGTGGTGGCCGAGTTCCAGCCCGACACCCCGGGCGCGCGCGAGGCGGTGTACCAAAGCGAGGCCGAACTGGAGCAGGCCATCATCCTGCAACTGCAGGCCCAAGCCTATGAGCCCCTGCACATCACCACCGAAGCCGACCTGGTGGGCAACCTGCGTGCGCAGCTTGAAAAGCTCAACATAATCACCTTCAGCGACGCCGAATGGCAGCGCTTCTTTGGCACCTGCGTCGCGGGTGCGAACGACGGCATCCTGGAGAAAACCACCCGCATCCACGAAGACCCGGTTCAACTGCTCAAGCGTGACGACGGCACGGTCAAGAACATCCGGCTGATCGACAAGGCCAGCATCCACAACAACACCCTGCAGGTCATCAACCAGTACGAGGCCGAAGGGCGACGTGCCACCCGCTACGACGTGACGGTGCTGGTCAATGGCCTGCCCATGGTGCACATCGAGCTCAAGCGGCGCGGGGTGGACATCCGCGAGGCCTTCAACCAGATCAACCGTTACCAGCGTGACAGCTTCTGGGCGGGCTGCGGGCTGTTCGAGTACGTGCAGCTGTTCGTCATCAGCAATGGCACGCTCACCAAGTACTACAGCAACACCGTGCGCGACGGCCACCTGGCCGAGCAGCGCAGCCGGCGCGGCAGCAAGGCCCGCACGTCCAACAGCTTTTCGTTCACCAGTTGGTGGGCCGATGCCAAGAACCAGCCCATCACCGACCTGACCGGCTTCACCAAGACTTTCTTCGCCAAGCACACGCTGCTCAACATCCTGACCCGCTACTGCGTGTTCGATGTGGATCGCAAGTTGCTGGTCATGCGGCCCTACCAGATCGTGGCGGCCGAGCGCATCTTGCAGCGCATCGCCACCGCGACCAACCACCGGCAACTGGGTCGCATTGCGGCTGGGGGCTACATCTGGCACACCACCGGGAGCGGCAAGACGCTCACCAGCTTCAAGGCGGCGCAATTGGCGCGTGCCTTGCCGGACGTCGACAAGGTGCTGTTCGTGGTCGACCGCAAGGACCTGGACTACCAGACCATGCGCGAGTACGAGCGCTTCGAGAAAGGCGCGGCCAACTCCAACACCTCCACCGCCGTCTTGCAGCGCCAGCTTGAAGACCCGAACGCGCGCATCATCATCACCACCATCCAGAAGCTGTCGCGCTTCGTGGCGCGCAACAAAAAGCACCCTGTGTATGAGCAGCACGTGGTCGTGATTTTCGACGAGTGCCACCGCAGCCAGTTTGGCGACATGCACACCGAGATCACCCGGGTGTTCAAGCGCTATCACCTGTTCGGCTTCACGGGCACCCCCATCTTTGCCGAGAACGCGGGCCACAGCGGGCACCCGTCGCGCCGCACCACCGAGCAGGCGTTTGGCGAGCGGCTGCACACCTACACCATCATCGACGCCATCCACGACAAGAACGTGCTGCCCTTCCGCATCGACTACATCAACACGATCAAGGCTCGCCAGCGCATCCAGGACAAGCAGGTGCCGGCCATCGACACCGAGCGGGCCTTGCTCGCACCCAAGCGCATCACACAGGTGGTGGACTACGTGCTCACGCACTTCGATCAGAAGACCAAGCGTGCCAGCACCTACCGCCACGGCGCTGCCCGGCTCTCGGGCTTCAATTCGTTGTTTGCGTGTTCATCCATCGAGGCGGCCAAGCGCTACTACGCCGCCTTCGCGAAGGCCCAGGAAGTGTTGCCCTCGGCGCAGCGCCTCAAGGTGGGGCTGATTTACAGCTTTGCCGCCAACGAAGCCGATGGCGACGACATCCTGCCCGAAGAAGAGTTTGAAACCGCCGGCCTGGATGCGAGTTCACGCGACTTCCTTGATGTGGCCATCGGCGACTACAACGCCCTGTTTGGCACGAGCTTCGACACCTCGGATGACAAGTTTCAGAACTACTACAAGGACCTGTCGCAACGGCTGAAGAAGCGCGAACTCGACATCGTGATCGTGGTCAACATGTTCCTGACGGGCTTCGATGCCACCACGCTCAACACCCTCTGGGTGGACAAAAACCTCAAGGCACACGGCCTGATTCAGGCCTACTCGCGCACCAACCGCATCCTGAACTCGATCAAAACCTACGGCAACATCGTTTCGTTCCGCAACCTCGAAGAGGCCACCAACGATGCGCTGGCCTTGTTTGGCAACAAGGATGCCCAGGGCATCGTGTTGCTCAAGCCCTTTGCCGAGTACCACGGTGAGTACCGCAGCAAGGTGGATGAGTTGGTGGTCCGGTTCCCGTTGGGGCAGCCCATCGTGGGCGAGGCGGCACAAAAGACCTTCATCCAGCTGTTCGGCGCGCTCTTGCGGCTGAAAAACATCCTGACCGCCTTCGATGACTTTCAGGGGCAGGAGATTTTGAGCGAGCGCGAGTTCCAAGATTACCAGAGCGTGTACCTCAACCTGTACGCGGATTTCCGATCGGCCTCGGAGGCCGAGAAGGAAGCGATCAACGACGACGTTGTTTTCGAGATCGAGTTGATCAAACAGGTCGAAGTCAACGTTGACTACATCTTGCTGCTGGTGGAGCAGTACCTGAAGCAGAAGGGCAAGGGCGGTGACAAGGAAATCCGCGCTGCCATTGGCCGCGCGGTCAACGCCAGCCCCAGTCTGCGCAACAAGAAAGACCTCATCGAGCAGTTCGTGGATTCGGTGTCTGCCAAGCGCCGGGTTGACGAGCAGTGGCAGGCCTTCGTGGCGGCCAAGAAGGCCGAGGAGTTGGCCAGAATCATCGAGGAAGAGGGGCTGCACCCCGAGGCCACGCACAGTTTTGTCGATCAGGCCTTCCGCGACGGCGCGGTGTCATCTGCGGGCACCGCCATCACCAAGGTGTTGCCACCCGTTTCGCGCTTCTCGAAGCAGAACGGGCACGCGGCCAAGAAGCAGACCGTGTTGGCGCGACTCTCCGCCTTCTTTGAAAGGTACTTCGGGCTGAGTTGAGTCAATCCGCCGAAGCGATCACGCCCCCGCCCAGGCACACGTCCCCGCGGTAGAGCACCGCCGACTGCCCGGGCGTGACCGCCCACTGCGCATCCGGGAAGTTCAGGCCGATGCCTGAGGCATCGGCGGCCGTCACGGCGCAAGGCGCATCGCCCTGGCGGTAGCGCGTCTTGGCGCCCAGGCCGGCCTCGCCCACCTGCGGCCCGCGGCCATCGACCCAGCTCATGTCATCGGCCACCAGGGTGTGCTGCTGCAGCCAGGGGTGGTCGTGGCCCTGCACCACGTACAGGGTGTTGTGGGCCATGTCCTTGCGCGCGACGAACCAGGGCTCGTGCTCGCCGCCACCGCGCGGGGCGTTCTTCTCTTTCACGCCGCCGATGCCGATGCCCTTGCGCTGGCCCAGGGTGTAGAAGCTCAGGCCCACGTGCTCGCCCAGCTTGCGGCCGCGGTCGTCCAGGATGGGGCCGGGCTCGTTGGCCAGGTAGCGGTTGAGGAACTCGCGGAAGGGCCGCTCGCCGATGAAGCAGATGCCGGTGGAGTCCTTCTTCTTCGCATTGGGCAGCGCGATCTCGGCGGCGATGCGGCGCACCTCCGTCTTGGGCAGCTCGCCCACGGGGAACAGCGTCTTGGCCAGCTGCGCCTGGTTGAGGCGGTGCAGGAAGTAGCTCTGGTCCTTGAGCGGGTCCAGGCCCTTGAGCAGCTCGACGCGCTCACCGCCGGCGAATGACGCATCGGCCACCGTGCGCACGCGGGCGTAGTGCCCCGTCGCGATCTTCTCGGCGCCCAGGCGCATGGCGTGGTCGAGGAAGGCCTTGAACTTGATCTCGGCGTTGCAGAGGACGTCCGGGTTGGGCGTGCGGCCGGCCTGGTACTCGCGCAGGAACTCGGCGAAGACGCGGTCCTTGTAGTCGGCCGCGAAGTTGACGTGCTCGATCTCGATGCCAATGACGTCGGCCACCGAGGCGGCATCGAGGAAGTCCTGGCGCGACGAGCAAAACTCGCTGTCGTCGTCATCTTCCCAGTTTTTCATGAAGATGCCGATGACCTCGTGCCCCTGCTGCTTGAGCAACCAGGCCGTGACGGCGGAATCCACCCCGCCACTGAGGCCGACGACGACACGTTGGGGGCGAAGGGACATGGGCTCGTTCAGGGGCAGCAAACCGGGCACCGCACGACGCGGGCGCCCGTGGGGTCAGGCCGCGCGGTGGTGTGCGGGCGCCGAGAAGACGCTGTCGTGCACGGTCAGGATGTCCAGCGGGTAGCGCTCGCCGGCCAGGTAGCTTTCCAGGCACTCCAGCACCAACGGGCTGCGGTGGCGCTCGGGGCAGGCGCGGATCTCATCGGCCGTCATCCACACGGTGCGCACGATGCCTTCGTCGAGGCTGAGCGCAGGGTCGGCTTCGGACACCGAGCCGAAAAAGGCCATGCGCAGGTAGGTGATGTCTTCCCCGGTGCGGGTGCGGCGGAAGCGCGACATGTACAGGCCCAGGAAACCCTCGGGCGTGAACGTGCAGGTGGTTTCTTCCAGCGTTTCGCGCATCACGCCCTGCAGCGGCGATTCACCCGGGTCCAGGTGGCCCGCGGGGTTGTTCAGCAACAGGCCGTCGGAGGTGTCTTCCTCGACGAGCAGGAAGAGGCCGTCGCGCTCGATGAGGGCGGCCACGGTGACGTTGGGCTTCCAGCGGGCCTTGGACGTGTGCGTCACTGGCTCCGTGGAGGCAGTGGTCAGTCCGGGCGCGGCTTCCAGCAGATCGGCTGAGTTCATGAACCCGAGATTATCCGCCATTGTTGTGGCTTGTGCATGACGTTTGCGGAAGGCGGGCGCATCCGCGAAGGTCAGCTCGCCTGCCAGTGCGCCAGGCAGCGGCGCATTTCGTCGATCACCAGGGCGCGGAAACGGGCGGTGTCGGCCGCGTCATAGTCATAAACGCCCACGGCGCAGTGCAGGAAACCGAAGGCGCGGTACATGGACAGGGTGCGCAGCTGCTCGATGCGTGGGTCCTGGCCGTCGGTGGTTTTCAGGGCCTGGGCCAACAGCTGGTCGTAGCGGGTGAAATGGCGCACGGCGCCGGGCATGCCGAAGAGGGCGCGGCGCATGCCCTGGAAATCCGAGGGGCTCGCTTCGTTGAGGAAGATCGCGCGGAACCGTGCGCGGCGGCTCAACCAGAAATCGATGAAGGCGCTGAAATAGGCCAGCGCCGCTTCGCCGGGCGGGGCCGCTTCGGCCACCGCGAGGCAGAGGTCGGCCGATTCCTGGACCAGCTCGTCCCAGAGGACGGTCAGCAGGGCGTCCTTGCAATCGAAATACCAATAAAACGCCATGGGCGTGACGCCCGCGGTGGCGGTCACCCGGCGGATGGTCACGGCGGCAGCACCCTCGGCCAGGTAAATCTGACGGGCGATGGCGATCAATTCGTCGCGGAATTGGGCGCGGTCTTCTGGTGAAACCCGGCGTTTCGCGGGAGAGGTTCTGGCCATGGACGGGAGCGAGGCTGGGAAAACCCGCAAGGGGTGCGTGACATCGGTCAGATCAACGCGTGGACCCAACTTGCTGGGGCGCAGTTTAGCCAGCTTGTGCGGCCTTTGCGACCGGGCAACGCCAATGCCCCGACACATGGCGGGGCATGTGTGGAATACCCAGCCAATATGTCATGCACATGACGGTATTTCCGAGGGTATTCACTTGTTTGATATACACGTATAGTACGTGAATTGATGACGGAGATGAACCCCTGGGCGATGGCCGCTTGATGTGGGGTCTGCAGGGAGCGCGGCATTGGGTCAGAGCAGTCAAGCAGCCACGGACGACGCGGGGGAGCCCTTGGCCTTCGCCCCCCTGTCCGTGCTTTTGCACAAGTACCGGTTGGTCGTCGAGCACACCAGCAACATGGTCGTCATCACCGACGCGCAACGGCGCATCGAGTACGTCAACCCGGCCTACACGCGGGTGACGGGGTGGCGCTTGGACGAGGTGTTGGGGCGGCGTCCCAGCGAGTTGCTCCACGGGCCCCTGACCGACCAGGACACCGTCCGGCGCCTGCGCAGCTGGTTGGACCAGGGCCAGCCGGTGGTGTTCACCGAGCTGCTCAACTACACGAAGGCGGGTGAGCCGTACTGGGTGCAGCTCAACATCCAGCCGGTGCGCGACGTGCTGGGGCAGTTGACCCATTTCGTGGCCATCCAGTCGGACGTCACCCAGCAGCGCCAGGCGCTGGAGGCGCTGGAGGCCAGCGAGCGGCGCCTGGCCGAAGCGCAGCGCCTGGCGCGCATGGCCAGCTTCGAGTGTGCGCTGGGCGGCGATGTGGCCGCGGCGCGGCTGTGGTGGACGCCCGCCGCGGTCGATGTGCTCGGGGTCGGTGAAGCGATGTTGCCCGCGGACATCGCCGCACACCTGGCCGCCGTGCACGAGGAGGACCGCGCGGCCCTGCGGGAGGCCTACCGCCGCCTGGCCGAGCACGAGGACACCTACGAAGTCGAGTACCGCGTGGCCGGTGCCGAGGGCCTGACCCGCTGGGTGCGCGAGCGTGGCTACCGCTTGCCGTCGGAAGGCCATGCCATGCCTGGGCGCCTGTGCGCGCTGCTCTACGACATCACCAGCAGCAAGGCCACGCAAGACCGCATGGAGTACCTGGCCTGGTACGACGCCCTGACCGGCCTGGCCAACCGCGAACAGCTGCAGGCCTTGCTGCGCGTGCGCATGGACACCACCCGCCAGAGCGGGCGCCAGCTGGCCGTGCTCTTTGCCGACCTGGACCGCTTCAAGACCATCAACGACTCGCTGGGCCACCACATCGGCGACGAGGTCCTCAAGGTCTGTGGCCAGCGCTTCCGCTCGGGCGTGCGTGGCAACGACCTGGTGGCGCGCCTGGGGGGCGACGAGTTCATCATCGTGCTGACCGACATCGCCGATGTGGGCGTGGTGGCGCGGCTGGGCGCCAAGATCCTGGGCGCCCTGAGTGCGCCCATGCACATCGAGGGCCGCGAACTGCACGTGTCGGCCAGCCTCGGGGTGAGCCTGTACCCGCAGCATGGCGACACCGTGGCCGAGCTCATGCGCCATGCCGATGCCGCCATGTACCAGGCCAAGGCCCAGGGCCGCAACACCCTGGTGCTTTACACCCCGGAGATGCACGCCCACAGCGCGCGCCGTTTCGAGCTGGAGAGCAAGCTGCGCCTGGCCTTGCCGCGCCGGGAGCTGTCCTTGCACTTCCAGCCGCAGTTCCGTGCCTCCGACCGCCGCCTGTTGGGCTTCGAGGCCCTGCTGCGCTGGCACACCGAGCTCGATGGCTGGATCCCGCCGGACCAGTTCATCCCGCTGGCCGAAGAGGCGGGCCTCATCCACCAGATCGGCGACTGGGTGCTCGACGAAGCCTGCCGCCAATGGCGCCGCTGGGCCGACCAGGGCCACGCCCACCTGCGCGTGGCGGTGAACCTGTCGGCCTACCAGCTGCGCGATCCGGCCCTGGCCAGCCGCGTGGCCGCCCACCGCGAGCGCCACCGCCTGCCGCCCGATGTGCTGGAGCTGGAGCTGACCGAGTCGGTCGCCATGCACGACCCGCAGGTCAGCATCCAGCGCATGAAAACGCTCAAGGAGCAGGGCGTCTCGTGGGCGGTGGACGACTTCGGCACCGGCTACTCCTCGCTGGCCTACCTCAAGACCTTGCCGATCGAGCGCATCAAGCTCGACCGCACCTTCGTGCACGACATCGAGCGCGATTCGGACGACCGCGTCATCTGCGCCGCGGCGATCCAGATCGCCCATGCCCTGGGCCTGGAGCTGGTGGCCGAGGGCGTGGAAAACGAAGCGCAACTGCAATACCTCGTGGCCCAGGGCTGCGACGTGATGCAGGGCTACCACCTCGGTCGGCCCATGCCGGCCGATGCCGCACTGGCCCTGGTGTGCCAGGCCATCGACCCTGCCGGTGAGCCTCCGCCGGCGTCTCCCTGACCGACAACCACTGACCTGACCGCATGCGCAGCAACACCCCCGTCACCCAAAGGCGCGTCCACATCCCGCAGGACGCCACCCTGATGTCCACCACCGACCCCGACAGCCGGGTCACCTACGCCAACGAAGCCTTCCTCGCGGTCAGCGGCTTCTGTCGCGAGGAGCTGGTCGGTGAGCCGCACAACCTCGTGCGCCACCCCGACATGCCCGAGGCGGCCTTCGCCGACATGTGGGCCACCTTGCGCGCGGGCCTGTCGTGGTCGGCCCTGGTGAAGAACCGCAGCAAATCTGGCGACCACTACTGGGTGCGGGCCAATGCCACGCCGGTGCGCCGCGATGGCCGCCTGGTGGGCTACCTGTCGGTGCGCACCTGTCCGGGCGACGAGGAGGTGACCCAGGCCGAAGCCGCCTACCAGGCCCTGCGGGGCGGGGAAGCGCCGGGCATGGCCTTCCACCGCGGCTTGCTGGTGCACACGGGCTGGCGCCGCTGGCGCTCCTGGCCGCAAACCTGGAGCACGGGCCGCCGCCTGGGCCTGGCCGGCCTGCTGGCGGTGGCGCCGGCGGCGGTGCTGGCCGCGGTCCTGCTGGGTGGGGTCGAGGCCCTCGCCGTCCTGCTCGCGCTGGGCTTGGGCTGGGGGGCGTCCAGCTGGTTCCTGCAGCGCCAGATCGGCGGGCCGGTGCGGCGCCTGCGTGACCACGCCCTGGCCGTGGCGGCGGGCAGCGCGGCCGAATGCGCGATCCCGACGCGCAGCGATGACCTGGGCATGCTGGGACGGGCGATCCAGCAGTCGGGGCTCAACCTGCGCGCCCTGCTGGACGACGTCGGGCAGCAAACCCATGGCATCCACGACGCCAGTGCCGAGATCGCCTCCAGCAACGACGACCTGCGGCAGCGCACCGAGGGCGCTTTGGCCTGCCTGTCCGAAACATCGGGGGCCTTGGGCACGCTGGGTGGCACCGTGCGCCGCAACGCCGAGGCGGCGCACCAGGCCAGCGAACTGGCCGATGCCGCCAGCGCGGTGGCGGAGCAGGGGGGCGACAGCGTCGGCCAGGCGGTGAGCACCATGGGCGACATCGCCGAGCAGTCGCGCCGCATCGCCGACATCGTGGGGGTGATCGACGGCATCGCCTTCCAGACCAACATCCTGGCGCTCAACGCGGCCGTGGAAGCCGCCCGTGCCGGCGAACTGGGCCGGGGCTTTGCGGTCGTGGCCGGTGAGGTGCGCAGCCTGGCGCAGCGCAGCGCCGGCGCGGCCCGCGAGATCCGCGACCTCATCCAGAGCAGCGTCGTGCGCATCGACGCGGGGGCGCAGATGGCGCGGGAGGCCGGCGCGACCATGGCCGAGCTCGTGCAGCAGGTCCGCCAGGTGCGCGTGCTGGTCGGCGACATCTCCCAGGCCTCGGCCGAGCAGGTCCAGGGCATCGATGTCGTGAGCGATGCCGCGGGACGGCTGGACCGCATGGTGGTGCAGAACGCCGCCATGGTGCAGCAGTCCGCGGCGGCCACCCGCCAACTGCACGAGCGCGTGCTGCGCCTCGAAGAGGCCATGGGCGCTTACCGTGGGGTGCGTGCTGGCATGTGACAACGATTGGCATCAAATTAAGGGGGTGGGGTGCCTGTGCGACGCAAACAACGTGTCTTGTGTCCGGGATGACCTGGGAAATCCCCCAACCTTGTGTATGCTGGTGGGTTTGGCACCACACCTAGGAGACCGTATGCTGATCGGCATACCCATGGAAACCTTCGCGGGCGAGACCCGCGTGGCCGTGACCCCTGAAACCGTCAAGAAGCTCAAGGCTCAGGGACACACCCTGCGCGTGCAATCTGGCGCAGGTGTGTCGGCCAGCGTGACCGACGAGGCCTATGTGGCCGCCGGCGCCGAGATCACCGATGTGGCGGGCGCCCTGGGTGCCGACATGGTGCTGAAGGTCCGCGCGCCCAGCGCCGAAGAACGTGCGCAGATGAAGCCGGGCGCCGTCGTCGTGGGCATGCTCAACCCGTTCGACAAGGACGGCTTGCAAGGCATGACCGACGCCAAGCTGACCGCCTTCGCCCTGGAAGCCGCGCCGCGCACCACCCGTGCCCAGAGCATGGACGTGCTGTCCTCGCAGGCCAACCTGGCGGGCTACAAGGCCGTCATGATCGCGGCCGACAAGTACCAGCGCATCTTCCCCATGCTCATGACCGCCGCCGGCACCGTCAAGGCCGCCCGCGTCGTCATCTTGGGCGTGGGCGTCGCCGGCTTGCAGGCCATCGCCACGGCCAAGCGCCTGGGCGCGGTCATCGAAGCCTCGGACGTGCGCCCTTCGGTGAAGGAGCAGGTCGAGTCGCTGGGCGCCAAGTTCATCGACGTGGCCTTCGAGACCGCCGAAGAGAAGGAAGCCGCCGAAGGCGTGGGCGGTTACGCCCGCCCGATGCCGCAGTCCTGGCTGGACCGCCAGAAGGTGGAAGTCGCCAAGCGCGTGGCCGCCGCCGACATCGTCATCACCACCGCCCTGATCCCGGGCCGTGCCGCGCCGGTGCTGGTCTCCGAAGACATGGTCAAGGCGATGAAGCCGGGCTCGGTCATCGTGGACCTGGCCGCACCCGCCGGTGGCAACTGCCCCCTGACGGAGGCCGGTCGCACCGTGGTCAAGCACGGCGTGACCCTGGTCGGTGAAACCAACCTGCCGGCCCTGGTGGCCGCCGACGCGTCCGCACTGTACGCCCGCAACGTGCTGGACTTCCTGAAACTGGTTTTCAACAAGGAAAGCCAGTTCCACGTCGATCTCGAAGACGACATCGTCAAGGCCTGCCTGATGTGCCGCGACGGTCAGTTGCTGCGGGCTTGAAGCACCAGCCCCTGCGACCTGAGGAGAAAGCCATGCAACGCAACATGCTGCGCGCGAAACTGCACCGCGCCACCGTCACCGAAGCCATCCTGGACTACGAAGGCTCCTGTGGCATCGACGAAGACCTGATGGACGCCGCCGACATGAAGGAGTTCGAGTACATCGAGCTCTACAACGTCAACAACGGCGAACGGTTTGCCACCTACATCATCAAGGCCCCGCGTGGCACGGGCACCATCTCGCTCAATGGCGCGGCGGCCCGCCGTGCCCATGTGGGCGACCTGCTGATCATCTGCACCTACGCGCCGATGAACGAGGAAGAAGTGGCCAGCTACAAGCCGAAGGTGGTGTTGCTCGACGAGCGCAACGCCATCAAGGAAGTCCGCAAGTTCGACTGATTCAACCTCCTGGAGACCACGATGGAAGCCCTTGAGCCCGTCAGCCACGTCGTCATCAACCTCAGCATCTTCGTGCTGGCCATCTACGTTGGCTACCACGTCGTCTGGACGGTGACCCCCGCCCTGCACACGCCCCTGATGGCCGTGACCAATGCCGTGTCCGCCATCGTGATCGTCGGCGCCATGCTGGCCGCCGCCCTGACCGTGACGCCGCTGGGCAAGACCATGGGCGTGCTCGCTGTGGCGCTGGCCGCGGTCAACGTGTTCGGGGGTTTCCTCGTCACGCGCCGCATGCTGGAGATGTTCAAGAAGAAGGACAAGAAAGCGGGAGCCAAGTAAATGAGCATGAACCTCATCGCATTGCTGTACCTGTTCGCCTCGGTGTGTTTCATCCAGGCGCTCAAGGGACTGAGCCACCCGACCACGTCCATCCGTGGCAACTTCTTCGGCATGGTCGGCATGACCATCGCCGTGCTGACCACCGTGGGCCTGATCCATGGCCAGGCCACCGCGCTGGGCATCGATTTCGGCACGGGCCTGTCGTATGTGCTGGCCGCCCTGGTGGTGGGCGGCGGCGCGGGCGCCATCATGGCCAAGCGCGTCGAGATGACGAAGATGCCCGAGCTGGTGGCCTTCATGCACAGCATGATCGGCCTGGCCGCGGTGTTCATCGCCGTGGCCGTGGTCGCCGAGCCCTATGCCTTCCAGATCGTGGCCAAGCCCATTGGCGATGCCCTCGCGCTGATCCCGGTGGGCAACCGCCTGGAGCTGTCGCTGGGCGCGGCCATCGGTGCCATCACCTTCTCGGGCTCGGTCATCGCTTTCGGCAAGCTGAGCGGCAAGTACAAGTTCCGCCTGTTCCAGGGCGCGCCGGTGAACTTCGCCGGCCAGCACATGCTGAACCTGGTGTTGGGCTTGGGCTTGGTGGGTCTGATCGGCCTGTTCATGGCCACCCAGAGCATGGAGGCCTTCTTCGCTGTGATCGCGCTGAGCTTCGTGCTGGGCGTGCTGATCATCATCCCCATCGGCGGCGCGGACATGCCCGTGGTGGTGTCGATGCTCAACAGCTATTCGGGTTGGGCGGCGGCCGGCATCGGCTTCTCGCTGAACAACTCGATGCTGATCATCGCCGGTTCGCTGGTGGGCTCGTCGGGCGCGATCCTGAGCTACATCATGTGCAAGGCCATGAACCGTTCCTTCTTCAACGTGATCCTGGGTGGCTTTGGCGGTGACGCCGCGGCCGCCACGGGTGGCGCGGCCCAACAGCAGCGCCCGGTGAAGAGCGGCTCGGCCGACGACGCCGCCTTCGTGCTGGGCAATGCCGAGACCGTGGTGATCGTGCCCGGTTATGGCCTGGCCGTGGCCCGCGCGCAGCACGCCGTCAAAGAGTTGGCCCACAAGCTGACCGAGAAGGGCATCACCGTGAAGTACGCCATCCACCCGGTGGCGGGCCGCATGCCCGGTCACATGAACGTGCTGCTGGCCGAGGCCGAAGTGCCTTACGACCAGGTCTTCGAGATGGAAGACATCAACGGCGAGTTCGGCCAGGCCGACGTGGCCATCATCCTGGGCGCCAACGACGTGGTGAACCCGGCGGCGCACGTCAAGGGCAGCCCGATTTACGGCATGCCCATCCTGGAAGCCTACAAGGCCAAGACCGTGATCGTGAACAAGCGTTCGATGGCCAGCGGCTATGCCGGCCTGGACAACGAGCTGTTCTACATGGACAAGACCATGATGGTCTTCGGCGACGCCAAGAAGGTCGTGGAAGACATGGTCAAGGCCGTGGAGTAAGGCTTGGCATAAAGCGCCAGGTCAGGCATCGTCCCTTCCTTTCAGCGGAGCCAGACCATGCCTGCGCGCTATGCCAAGACGGCCCTGGGTCGCAGCGAGATCCAGTCGCGGACCCACGCGCTGTCGCGCACGGCGCGCACCCTCCTGCTCATCCTGGATGCGACCCGCACGGGCGAGGTCTGGGTGAGCATGGTCCAGGGCGCCACGCCGGCCGACTTGCTGGCCTTGCTCGACGCGGGCCTCGTGGCGCCGGTGGACGAGGCTGCGCAGGCGCCGGCCGTGCCCACAGCGCCAGCCACGGCGTCCACGCCCTCTGCCGCGCCGGCATCCCCGGACACCGAGCCCTTCGCCGCCACGCAGGCCGACCCCGACGCCGAGCAGGCTTTGGGGCGTGCCGTGGGCGTGCCCGCAACGGCCTTCACGTCGCTCAGCTACAGCGAGCTCAACACCCGGCTCAACGCCTTGGTGAAAGCGCACCTGGGCCTGATCAAGGGCTACCGCTTCACCCTGGACATCGAGCGCGCCACCGACGTCATCGAGCTGCAGCGCGTGGCCATGCGCCTGGTGGCCGAGGTCGAATCGGCACGCGGTGCGCCGGCCGTGGCCGATGTGAGGCGCGCGCTGGGCTTGTGAGGGTACTTGTGCCTGAGCGGTGAGGCCCGCGGCCACTCACCCGAATGGGGGAGATGCACCAAGGTGCACCCCATTTACACTTCGCCCCATTCACAAATCAGGTGGGAGCGAAGGCAATGAAAGCCATCTCAAGTGCGCTGTGCGCATGCGTGGGGGCCATGGCGCTGGCCGGTGCGGTGCAGGCCGCATCGGGTGCTTCGGCTGGGGGCTTGAGCCTCACCTGGATCGCGGGCAGCGAGGCCATCGGCGCCAGCTTGACGGGGGCGGTGACCGGCCTGGATTGGTCTTGCGTGGCCACAGGCTGCAGCCTCGCTTCGGCGCCGCGCATCGATTTCGTGTTTGGCGCAGGCCCCTCGGGCACGCGCTCATTGACCGACGAGAAGGGCCTCTTCACCTTCCAGGTTGCCCGCACGGGCGACTTCACCGTGCTGGACCCGCAGGGCCAGGCGCACAGCCTGTTGCCGATGCTGGGTCAGTGGTCCTTCGGCGTGGACGTCTTGCGCAATCAGGCGCCTGACGGTGCCCAGATCAACACGGCGCATGGGCGGTTTGACCTGGAGGTGGGCCTGGACTACGGCACTCAGGCCTGGAGCTGGGCACCTGATCGCCTCCCCGAGACCATCGAACTGTCCAAGATCCTCGATGACACGCTGGCGGTGTCGCAAAGCAAGCTGCTGCCTTCCGGGCTGACGGGGCCCCTCCTGCTGGGGCCGGGCACGGCCGGCCTGGACACCCTGGCCCCCGTGGGCCAGGCCTGGTCCTGGCAGTTGGGCACGCAGATCTACAGCCCCTACCACGCGCTGCCCTCGCTCACCGACCCGCGCTGCGCGGCGCTGTCGTGCATGGTGATGGCGCCGGGCGTGCTGGTCACGGGCGGCTACCGCTTCTCGGTGGTGGCAGGCCTGGCACCGGCCGTGCCCGAGCCCTCGGTGTTGGGCTTGAGCGCCTTGGGACTGGCGGTCGGGGCGCTGCTGCTGCGCGGACGTCGCCGCACGGCCTGATCCGTCCGACGCCCGAGTCTGGCAGGCGTCAGGGCGCCTTGCTCTGGGCGGCCTGCGACGGGGCTGGCATGGGCGCCGACGCCGCCATGGCCGTGGGCCGCACACACCCCATCGCATCGCTGCGGCCCTTCAGATAGGCCCGCCGGATGCCGCCCGCCGTGATGGCTGCGCCCACCTGCTTGCTGTGTTTTTCGGCGCCACTGAGCTTGCGCAACCAGCTGCGGAAGGGCACGAAGCCTTCGACGGTGCGGCGCACAGCCGACACCCCCGCGTTTTCGGCGAGGCTGGTGCCGCGGGTCAACAAGCTGGGCTTCTCGCTGGCTTTGGGGTCGTCGAGGTCGGCGCCGAGGGCCTCGTCCAGTGACTGGATTTCAACGAGGATGACGGCACAGCCCGCTTCCTTGGGTGCCGCGTAAGGGCCTTGTGCGGCGCTTTGCAGCGCGCTGGGGATTTCCTCTTGCACGACGTTGAGGTCGCTCAGCGGGGTGATGGCCGCCTGGCCGACGCGCTCGGTGATGCCGCTGTCTTTGGTGGTCGGCTTGACCGTGGCCATGGCGGGCACGCTGGGCAGGTCGGGCAGCTTGGGCAGGCTGAGGCCTTCGCCCATGGCTTCCTTCGTAGCCTCCCCCGTGGCTTTGGCGCCGGCGCCGCCCGAGGCACAGCCGGAGAGCACAGCCAGCAGGGCGGACAGCGCGAGCGCCATGGGCAGGCACATGGTGTGGGCGCGGCGGCGGCAAGGCTGGGGCATGGGGGTACAGCAAAGTCTGTGCACCAAGCTTACGCCACTGGCAGCAGCGCCCGAAACCGGCTTTCCCCTTGGGTAACGCTGTGATGCGAGCGCACATGCGCTTGCGCCGCATCCCGCAATGGAAGCAGTGCGGCGGCACCGTCGAGGGCCTGCACGATGCGATCGGCCAGCGCCCCGGTGTCAAAGAAATCGGTCAGCAGACCGTTGACACCGTCCGTGATCACCTCTTCGACGGGCCCGGTTCGTGAGCCGATGACCAGGCAGCCGCTGGCCATGGCTTCCAGCATCGACCATGAGAGGACAAAGGGGTAGGTGAGGTAGATGTGCGCTGCAGAGACCTGCAGCACGCGCCGATAGACGTCGTAGGGCACCTTGCCCAGGAAGTGGGTGCGTGTGGCGTCCAGTCGGACCTCCCGCAGCAATTTCTCGCGCCAGTTGGGGGCGTCGGCGGGCTTTTGACCGTAGCTGACTTCGTCGCCTCCGACGATCACCGCATGACAGCGCGGGTGTGCCTTCTGCACCCGCTCCAGGGCGCGCATGAAACTGTGAAAGCCGCGGTAAGGCTCCAGGTTGCGCGCGACGTAGGTGATGACCGGATCGCCTGCGCGCAGCGTGTGACCATTGGGCAGCGTGAGTTGCGCTGTGGCGTCAGGGCGCAGCAAGTCGGTGTCGATGCCTTCGTGGGCCAGTTGGATTTTTGGCAAAAAGTCGCCCGGGTGACGGCTGCGTTGCCACTCGGTGGGGCTGACGCCGATGTCGCAATGGGCGAGGTTGAGTGTGTGCAGCGCGTTCCAGGTTCGCATGCGTGTTTGCGAATCAAAGCTGCACGGGAATTCGGGGTCGAAGCCCATGTCGCTGCCGGGGGTACCGTAGAACCACTCGCAGAAGTGGATGAGCCGAGCATCAGGGAACACGTCCTTGGCGTAGAGCGTTTCACCCCAACCAGGGTGGGCCAGGATGGCGTCGGGTTGCCAGCCCTTGGCTTTGAGACGCAGCATGCTGCGCGCGGTGGCCTGCCCATGCAGCACGGCGTTCTCCATCTGCCGCAGATAGGGGTGCTGCCCCTCATGGCCCTTCCGGTGCAGTTCATAGGGAAGCCAGCGGACGTTTGGCAGGCCTGGCGCGGTCTTGAGCCCCATGCCAATGACCTCCCAGCCAGGTTCACGCGACCACACCTGGGCCAGTCGGCGAAACTGGCCGGGAAAATTCTGATGAATGACAAGGAGGCGCATGGGTGATTCTGAGAGATGCAGGCCCGGCCGACAGATGGCCAGGCCTGCACAGGGGCGCAGTCTGTCGATCAGGCCCAGTTGGCAGCGAGCACCGGGGTCAATTGGGCCCTCTGTGCGTCGCTCAAGGTGGTCTGACCGATCGGCGGTGGGCTCATGGCGGACATGGCTTGCACCAAGTTCGCCACTTGGGTGTCAGCCAGTGACTTCCCGCCTGCAGTGATGCGCTCCACATGGCGTGACGCTCCCGCCGACCACTGGCGGATGGTCACCTGGTCGGTTGACCCGATGACGCTGACCACCAGGTCTTGCCCCGATTGGCTGAACCACAACTGGTCGTTGGCGATACCGGGGCCAAACGTCAACTGGTCGAGGTTGCCTGTGGTGGCATCTGCATCGTCGATCACGTCTTGGCCGCCATTGCGGCCGAAGCTGTAACTGTCGCTGCCGAGGCCACCGTACAAAGTGTCGTTGCCAGCGCCGCCGGACAACAGGTCGTTGAGCACGGTGCCGAACAGTTTGTCATTGCCCAAGCCCCCAGACAATTGCACGCGCAAAGCACTGCCGCTGCCATCGATGACGTTGTCTTGCGCATTGCCGAAGATGGTGAAACTGAGGCCAGAGCTTGGCGATACTTCGAAAATATCGAGGTTTTCAACTTGCGCTGCCATGATGTAGGAACTGGCCTGCAGCCCGAACAGCGTGACCGTGTCGATGCCTTCGTTGGCGAGTTCCGTGATGCGATCTCCGGTGTCAGAGACGTAGTACAGATCGTCACCTGCGCCACCCAGCATGCTGTCTTGCCCCGGGCCACCCCACAGCACGTCCGCGCCAGTGCCCCCGTAAAGCGTGTCGTTGCCGCCGCCGCCGTACAGACCATCATCGCCAGCCTCGCCATACATGGCCATGCCAGCCTCGCCTGCTGCAGTCAGCGAGTTGTCCAGGGCATTGCCGCGAAGTGTCACGTACCCAGCGGTGATGGGCGCCATGTCGATCACGTCGATGGCTTCGACGTTGTTGCTCAAGGTGTAGCTGTCAGCCTGCAGGAAGAACATGAGGACGGTGTCATAGCCATTGGATGCGTCCTCCTGCACAACGTCACCGATGTTGTCGATGTAGAAGTAGTCGTTGCCGGCACCTCCGATCATGGTGTCTGTGCCGACGTCACCAACCAGGTAGTCGTCACCCGCGCCGCCCGACAAGACGTTGTTGAACTCGTTGCCACCCAGGACGTTGTCCAGCGCATTGCCCGTGGCTTTGATCGCACTTGCAGCGCCAGCAGCCAGGTCCATGTCTTCCACGAAATCGGGCAAAACGTAATCAACCGAGGCCACGATGCGGTCGTATTCGGCGGGCGTGGTCTCGATGACAAGGTCGTTCACGTTGTCAACGTAGTAAACGTCATTGCCTGCGCCGCCGACCAGGGTGTCTGCGCCGGTGCCGCCGTCAAGGATGTCGTTGCCTTCTTCGCCGTATAGCCAATCGTCGTCGCCGCCACCTTCGAGTGAATCTCCGCTAGCTCCGCCCAGCAGGAAGTCACTTCCCGCAAGTCCGATCAAGGTGTCCGAACCCTGCAGTCCGCGCAGTCGGTCTGTGGAGGCTCCTCCGGTGAGCTGTGCACCGCTCAGTGCGTTGACCTTCTCAACAGACGAATGAAACTTCAGCAAGGTTGCGGCATTCCACGCCACGCCATCTGCGAAGAGGATTCGCTGTATGGGGTTGGACGTGCCAATTGCATAACTGTTGCTGAAGAATGCGTTAACTTGGATTGTGTCGGACGTGCCACGAATGGCTATTCGCAGGTCTTTGAGGCCTGAGCTTTTGAAGTCAGTGGTGCTGATATCAGAGAGGGTGATTCCATCTTTGAATTGCAGTGTGTTCACCTCTTGAGCCGAGCCGCTCCAGCCCTGGATGGAGTCGTTGCCCCCGTATCGTCCAAACAAGAAGGTGTCATCACCCGCCTCACCCGACAGCGAGTCAGCACCCTCTCCGCCATCAAGAGTGTCGTTGCCTGCGTTCCCGTAAAGCTGGTCGTCGCCGGCTAGTCCGGATATCAAATCTGATGTGGCATAGCCGTACAGCGCGTCGTTCTCATTAGTGGCTTGCAGTAGCTTGTTCTTGACAATATCAACAGTCCAAATGGTTCCGTCGGTAAAAATGATCCGACCAATTTGGTTCTTGCCATTATCGTTATCAAAGTATCCATTGATGCTGACTTTGTCGGGTGTGCCCTTGATGGACAAAGTAATGGCGCCGCCATAAAGCGAGAAAGTCGATGGCGGTCTTGTCAAGATCACATCGCCGGGGATTATGCCGGCACCCAATTCGATGACGTCCATCGCGCCATCATCTGGGTAAATGGTGTCCTGTCCCGAGCCTCGTCCGAACTTGTACCGATCATTTCCTGCATTTCCAAAGAGTGAGTCGTTGCCTGCACCACCGTCAAGCGTGTCGTTGTCGGAGCCACCGAAGAGTGCGTCATTGCCGGAGTCACCTTGCAGGTTATCCGATCCATTGCCGCCATACACGAGATCATCTTGTCCACCACCAAGGAGGACATCATCTCCATCGTCTCCATACAATCTGTCCGCACCAAGACCACCGTCGAGACGGTCGATGCCTGCTTGCCCATACAGTAGATCGTCACCCATCTGGCCAGCAATCGTGTCCGATGTGGCATAGCCAAACAAGGTGTCATCCCCGTCGGTGGCTGTCAGCACTTTTGCTTTCACCATGCTGATGTCCCAGACGGTGGCATCTGCAAATCTGATTTGCTCGACTTGATTGCCCGACGAGGCGTCGTTGACGAAGTAGTTGTTGATGCGAATCGAGTCCGCGGTTCCTCTGATTGAAAGCAGCAAAGCATCGTTTTCGCGCTTCAGTGTGATATCAGACACCAGGATGCCCGCACTCAGCTGAATCACATCGACCTTGCTTGCAGTGGTGTCGGCTGAGTTAATGACGTCCCTGCCCGAGCCCCTGCCGAACACATAGGTATCGCTTCCAGCGCCACCATCCAGCGTGTCATTACCTGCTCCGCCATCAAGGGTGTCGTTTCCTGCTTGTCCCAACAACTCGTCGTTGCCATCCTGTCCTTCCAAGGAGTCGGCCCCATTTCCGCCATCGATCCGGTCATTCTGAGCGCCGCCTAGGATGGTGTCGTTGCCGTTCTCTCCATAGAGGGAGTCCAACCCAACGCCGCCGCTTAGTTCGTCATTGCCTTCGGCACCGTACATGGTGTCGTCGCCAGCCAAGCCAGAAATGGTGTCGGCACCCTCATATCCCACGAGTGAGTCGCCTCGATCACTGCCAAGCAGGACCCTCGTTTTGATGAAGTCGGAATCCCAAGTTGTTCCGTCTGCGAACTTGATCTGTTCGAATGGATAGCCCGAGAAATAGCTGCCGATGTATAGCGAGTCACTGCGGCTCAAAATCACACCTAGCCCAGAGTTTTCGCGAACAAGCGACACGTCCGCAGGCGCAATACCCTCGCCCATTTTGATTATTTCGAGCTTGGCGGTTGAACTGGCATCCGTTGCGATCTGATCGTGACCTGAGCCCTTGCCAAACAGGTATGTGTCGATGCCTGCGCCACCAACAAGGTAGTCGTCGCCGCTGCCTCCGTCCAAGGTGTCGTCACCATTGCCTCCATGAAGACTGTCGCGTTCTGACCCCCCTTGAATGAAATCGTTGCCATCCTCGCCATGCAGGGAGTCGTTGCCGACGCCACCGTTGATGGTGTCGTTGCCTGTACGCGCGTACACGGTGTCATCGCCAGATACGCTGGAGATGTCGTCACCGTCGTTGCTTCCGAACGCCAGATCGTGTTCGTTCGTGATGCGCGAGGCCTTCGAGCGGATGGTGGCAATGTCCCAAATGGTGCCATCTGCGAACTCAATTTGCTCGACCTGATTACCAGGATATTGGTAAAAGAATCTGTAGACGCTCAGCTTGTCCAAAGTGCCGTTGATGGAGAGCACCAAGTCAACTCCGCTGATGTTGAGGGTCAGATCTGACGGCTGAACCCCTGCGCCAATGCGGATGGCGTCGACTTTCCCTGCTTGGGTGTCGTCTGCGTTGACTGTGTCCTGGCCGGCCCCTCTGCCAAACAGAAAGACGTCGTTGCCGGTGCCGCCATACAGCGAGTCGTCGCCCGCGCCACCGTCCAGTGTGTCGTTGCCCGCGTGCCCGTTCAGGGTGTCGTTTCCTTGGCCTCCAACCAGATTTTCGCTCTCCGTGTTCCCGGTCAGCGGCAAGCCTGCGACCGGGGTGACCAGCAACGCGTTGGCTTTGACCGTCGCATAGTTCCAGACAGTGCCGCTGGCGAACCGAAGGTTCTCCACGACACTGCTGGATGCGCCATCGTTGACAAAGTAGCTCTTGACTTGCAACAGGTCATCCGTGCCATTGATGCGGATGATCAGGTCGTCGCCGGACCTGTTGAGCGTCAGATCGGTTGGGATGATGCCGGCGCCCAGCAGAATGGTGTCGGCATCGATACCAACCGCATCGCTGTCGCTGTTGGTGATGTAGTCCGAGCCGGAGCCTCTGCCGAATCGGTAAGTGTCGGCGCCGGCGCCGCCGAACAGGCGGTCGTTGCCGCTGCCGCCATCAAGGTCATCGTTTCCGGCGCCTCCGTCCATGGAATCGACGCCGGTTCCGCCCTTGAGGGTGTCATTGCCTGCGCCGCCCCAAAGCGTGTCCGAGCCCTGTCCGCCGTCGAGAACATCCTCACCTCCGCCACCGCTGAGGGTGTCGTTGCCCTCCAGTGCATTCAGGGTGTCGTTCGCATCAGATCCACTCAGGTAGTCGTTCCCAGTGGTTGCGCCCAGTGCCTTGAGTGCGATGGCTGCTGCATCCCACACCGTGCCATCAGCGAACTTGATGCTGCCGATTGAGGTGCTGGCCGAGCCGTACTTCGCAAAGTGACCTCGTATAACCAGTCGGTCCGTTGTTCCTTTGACGCTGATGGCCAAGTCGAGATCGGAAACCGAGCCAACTGGCCGGATGACCTTTGTGAGGGTGACATCACTTGGCGTGATGCCCGCCCCAAGCAGCACCGTGTCGGTGCTTGCTGCAGCCGTGTCTTCGATGTTGGTGATCGTGTCTTGCCCTGAATCGAGTCCGAACAAGTAGACGTCCTCGCCAGCACCGTCCCACAGAAGGTCATTGCCCGCTCCTCCATCGAGCGTGTCGTTGCCTGCATCGCCGTAAAGGGTGTCGTTGCCCGCACCGCCATTGATCAGGTCGTTGCCGCTTCCGCCTCCCAAGGTGTCGGATCCTTCTGCGCCACTCAAATTGTCGTCGCCTTCTTCGCCCCACAGGTCATCATTGCCAAATCCTCCATCGATTTGGTCGTTGCCGGCTGCGGCATTGATGCGGTCGTTGCCATCCAGGCCACTGATCGTGTCGTTGGTCGAATAGCCGGTCAGCGTGTCGTTTCCCAATGTTGCAAGCAGCACCTTGGATTTGACCGCGCTCAGACCCCAGGCAGTGCCGTCAGCGAACTTCAGTTGCTCGACCGCGTATGGAGACTTGCCGTCGGCGTTGAAATAGTTCGCAACCGTCAGGTTGTCTTGTTGGCCGACAAGGCCGATGATCAAACTGTCGTTCGTGCGGGAGAGCACCACATCGCTTGTGGTGATGCCCGAGCCCAACAGGATGGTGTCAGCATTTGTGCCGATGGCGTCACTGTCGTAGTTGTCCACGGTGTCTTGGCCCGAACCGATGCCGAACAGATAGACGTCTGCACCAGCGCCGCCATCCAGGGAGTCGTTTTCAGAGCCGCCATCCAGGGTGTCGTTGCCTGCGCCGCCCAGGAGCGTGTCGTTCTGCGCGCCGCCTTGCAAGGCGTCGTTGCCGCTGCCTCCGTCTAGCGTGTCTTTTCCGATACCGCCCCCGAGTGTGTCGTATCCCTCTCCGCCGGAGAGGTTGTCGGCCCCCTCCTCGCCAAGGAGTTGGTCATCGCCCGCATTGCCGGTCAGATAGTCATTGCCATCGCCACCAGAAAGGGAGTCATTGCTTGCGTAGCCAGCAATGGTGTCGTTGCCTGCGGTGGGAATCAGCAGTATTGAGCTGATGTCAGCAGGGGTCCACACCGTTCCATCTTGGAATCGCATGCTGCCTACCTGCCAACTGTTGACGTCTCCACCGTTGAAGTATCCGTACAGCGTCAACGTGTCGGACGTGTCTTTGATCGAGAGCACCACCTCAAATCCCTTGCGGGTCACGGTGATGTCCGATGGCTTCACACCTTGGCCGAACTCGATGGCATCGGCGTTGGTACCCGTTGCGTCGGTGTTGTAATTGTCAATTTGGTCTTGACCAGAGCCGCGGCCGAACAAATAGACGTCTGCACCATTGCCTCCAGTGAGGTTGTCTTTGCCTTGGCCACCGTCCAGGGTGTCGTTGCCTGATCCGCCGTTCAAAGTGTCGTTGCCTACCTCGCCTTGAAGGTAATCGTGGCCATCGTCGCCGTACAAGCGATCGTCTCCTTTGCCTCCGCCCAGCAGATCGTCTCCTGCGCCGCCACCGAATGTGTTGGCATAGCCATCACCCAGGAAAAAATTCAAGCTACTTGTACCTGTTGAGCTGTCTGCTTGAAGGATGCCAAAGCCTGCCAACTTGGCCTTGATGGGTGAATTGGCCGGAAGCTGCTCAACCAAGGTGCGCATGGTGGCGAGCCCATTGAACCCAACGGTGTTCATGGTTCCGGAGGTGAACTGATACAGGTCAACCAAGTCGGTGATGGCCGTCTCAGGTGAGCTGGATGAAGTTGCAAACAAACGAGAGCGAACGCCTGTGGTGTTGAACTGCAGCCCTTGATCGCTGACGGATAAGGAAATGGCGTCAAAGTAGGGCTTTAGCCTAGTCTGAATGGTCAGGGCGCCGTAGACGGATTCCCGCAATGCGTCGTACGCGGCATTCAAGGACGCGGTAACGGCGGACGGGAGCGTGACATTCCAACGGTTCATCAAGGTCGCCAAGCCCTGCTGCCCATTGAATTGCTCCAGTGCAATGACCTTCTTGTACAGCTCTGGGTTTTGCTGAGCAAAGGTTTGAACCCTTTGCGCCGTAGTTCCGGTTGCACCCGGAGCCATGAAGACAAACGCTTCCGAGGTGTCAAGGCTTGACGTGGCTCCCCATTGCTGGATCAGTGTGTCGAGCAACGCCTGCTGTTCGTCGCGCGTCTTGGCAGCGGCAAATGCCGTGACGGTGGTCGTGAGGCTCTCAGCCGCAGTTTTCATGAGCGCGCGCGTGATGAAACTCGCGTTGCTGGTATCGGCCAGGCTCATGGCTTCGCGCAAACTGTGCACTCGGCCGCTGCCCTGCATGTTGGGCAAGCTGCGAACAGTGTCGGTGACCGATACGTCAGGCAGATCGGTGTAGAACGGGTTGTCGGCCAGGTTCAGGTTCGCCGCAGACTCGGTGGTGACCAGAACGCTGTCCACTTCAGACGTGCTGGTGCTGGTGCCCACGCGGCGGGTTACCTTGGCTGTGCCCGTGATGCTGTTGCCGCCCACGAGGTTGATGTTCGTGGGGGTTTCCTGCAACTGGATGCTGACGATGCCCAGGGCGCTGAGCGTGCTGAGTTCGCCTGCGTCGGTCACGCCGTTCTGGTTCTTGTCTTGCCAGATGCGCAGATTGCCGAAGGCCGCGTCACGGCTGTCGAACAGGTTTTTGCCGTCGCCCACCTGATGGGTGTCGAGAGCGCGCAGGGCTTCGAAGCCGGTGGTGGCTTTGCGGGTGACGCCGCCCACGGTGATGTCGGTGTCAACGCCCAGCAGTTCTTTGCCGGAGGTGATTTTGCCGTCCTGGTCTAGGTCGTTGACCAGCCAGCCGTCGTCGCCTTTGAGCCAGCCAGTGGCAGAGGAAGAGCCATCACCGTCGTGATCGAAGCGGATGGGGGCTTGGGGGTTGATGGCGACGGTTTCGATGCCGTCGTTGTCGAGGTCGAGGGCGAGGGGGTCGCGGGGGGCGAAGGTTACGGCATCTCGGAACCTATCGTTGACTTGATCACACATTCCCGCGCGCTCTCGCGCCAAATCAAGTTGCCTGCGCATGTTTGCGACGCCGGGATCTGTGGCGGGGTCAATGCCGTTGTCAAGGAGACGCTGCTCGCGGTTGCGCAACAACTCCTCGTGAAATTTTGGCTCGAGAGTTGGGTCGAGCATCCGTTCTGTGATGTTTTCAGCAAGGTCCCCAATGACGGCGCCAGCCACTCCAGCAAGAACAATGGCGCCGACCAGACCCAATCCGGGGACAACGAGACCCGCCACCGCATACCCTGCAGCGGCACCAACGCCACCAAAAAATGCTCCGCTGACAGTTGCTACGGCACCTTTGATATTGCCTGCATTAACTTGCTTCCCAACCTGCCTGACATCTTCGGCGGTGCTGACTAATCCGCCAATTTTTCCGATAACCTTCGGCTCAATACCCTTTGATTTTAGGTCATCAATGTATTCGTTAAGAGCATCTAGCCCATTTTTGTTGAATTCGCGTATGTCATCCCACTTGTCGTTAGAAATATCGCAACTCATTGCTTCTCTCCTTGCGTTTTAAGTGAATCAAAGAAAATAGAAAAAGTGCCGAAAATGATGGCGGCGATCAGCATCGAAATAGCCATCCCAAAAAATACCCCAACGATGCCGTCATTGAAAATTATTCTACTAAGTCGCCGCCCTTTTGTTGGATCAATGAAGATCGGCATCAAGAGGATGGTCGTCAAGAAAATGACTGAAATAACTCGCTTCCCCATTGAGGCTGGTTGTGTTTTCTTATAATTCCTGAGGAATATCATCAAAAACACGGGGGAAAACATGATGGATAGGGTGTGTGTCGCAGAAAATTTCTCCGGATTGTCTGCGAATGAAATGAATTTATCATTCAGGTATGGATTTAAAATCGCAACACCGCGACTCAATCCTGCAATGAATCCATTCATCAGTAGCCACTGACAACTTATTGTTTGTGCGACTAATACAAACACCAAGCATCCAAGCGCTTCGTTGATGTGAAAGCTTTTGGGGTTGATTTTAGAGGGGGCGTTCGATTTTTCCATTTTGGAATTGATTGGATTTGATTTTATAGGTGGGCCTATGAGGTATTCCTCACCGTTCCCGTAAACCTTCACTCACACGCGACTGCACCGGACTGAGTAAGTAGCCGATAACCCTGCGCTTGCCCGTCTTGATTTCCGCCGTGAGGTTCATCCCTGGCGCCAGCCGAATCGCCTTGCCGTCCACATCAATGGCATGCGCCGCTAGCGTCAAGGTGGCCGGAAAAACCGCCGCACCTGAAGCGATCGCCTTGCCATCCTTGTCCGGCTGCACGCTGGGCTCCTTCATCACCGCATCGGCCGTGATGGTGGTCACCTTGGCCTCGACCGTGCCATAGCGAGTGAAGGGGAAGGTCTCTAGCTTGATGGCCGCTTCTTGCCCCAGGTGCACAAACCCCACGTCCTTGTTCTCCAGCGTGACCTCGGCGGTGACCTGCGCGGCATCGGGCACGACCACCATGAGCACCTGCGCGGGGGTGACCACGCCGCCGGTGGTGTGCACGGCGCGTTGCTGCACGGTGCCCGTGACCGGGGCGCGCAGCGTGGTGAGTTGCTCGCGCTGGCTGGTCTTGGCGCCTTCGGCCTGGAGTGATCGGGCTTGCAAGTCGGCCTTGGCGTGCCGCTCGCTCAGAGTCTTGAGCGCATCGCTGCGCCAGGCTGCGTGGTTGTGTTCGGCCTGCGCGATGGCAGCCTTGACCTCGACCAGGCGGGCGCGCTGGGTGGCCAGGTCACGTTCCATCTCGATGCGCGCCTGGGTGCGGTCTTGCCCTGCGTGCTGGCTCACGAAGCCTTGCGCCTGCAGGGTCTGGAAGTCGTCTTCTCGCTTGCGCACGATGGGCAGCGTGGCCTGCAGCTTCTCGATTTGCTCCTTGACGGTTTGCCGCTCGGCCTGGCGGGTGTCGATGTCGGCCTGCAGGCGCGCGAGCTGGGCCTGCGTGTCGCGCCACTCGGCGTCGAGTTGGCTGCGCATGAGTTCGCGCTCGTCGGGGCTCAGGCCGTTGCTCGCCTTGCGGGCGTCTTCGGACAGAACGGGGGCTGCGGTGCTGCCGCGCTCGCGCAGGGCCCTCATCACCGTCAGCAGCGCCTGGGTGCGCCACGCCTCTGACAATGCACCAGAGCGCTCCTGGCTGACGCGGCTGTTGTCGGCCTGCGCGCTGGTGGGGTCAAGCTCAACGAGCACTTGCCCCGCTTGCACCTTGTCGCCATCTTTGACGTGGATGGCCTTGACCACGCTGGCCTCCAGCGGCTGGATGAGCTTGGTGCCGTCGCTCACCACGATGCGCCCCTGCGCCACGGCGACGATGTCAACGTGCCCCAAGCAGGCCCACAGCACGGCAAGCGTGAACAAAGACATGATCGCCCACAGCGCCCGACGCGGTGCGGGGTGCGGTGGCGTGGCCTGCAGGCTCAGCGCAGCGGGCAGGAAGGCGGCCTCGTCGGCCATGCGAGCGGGGCCGGCCAGTTCATGGCGGTGGGCCCAGGCTACTTGAACCACTGCGCGGTAGCGCTGCAGCAACTCCAGGAAGGGGTGGCGGGTTGATGCTGCGTTGTTCATGCCAGGCCCTCCGGCTTGTCTTCACTTCCCCCTTGCTGTTGCATGCGCCACAGGTAGGCGTACAGCCCCTTGGGCTTCTGTATCAGCACCTCGTGCGGCCCGGCCTCGACGATGCGGCCCTTCTCCATGGCCACGATGCGGTCGGCATGCCGCACGGCACTCAGCCGGTGGGCGATGATGATCACGGTGCGCCCCTTGCTGATGGCCGCCATGTTGCGTTGGATGATGGCTTCGCTCTCGTAGTCCAGCGCCGAGGTGGCCTCATCAAAAATCAGCACACGCGGGTTGGTGAACAGCGCCCGCGCGATGGCGATGCGCTGGCGCTGCCCGCCTGAGAGCGACGCGCCTTGCTCGCCCACCACCGTGTCGTAGCCCTCGGGCAGCTCGCTGATGAAATCGTGCGCGCCGGCCAGGCGGGCGGCGTGCATCACGGCTTCCAGCGGGGCGGCCGGATCGGCCACGGCGATGTTCTCGCGCACGCTGCGGTTGAAGAGGAAGTTGTCTTGCAGCACCACGCCGATCTGGCGACGCAGTTGGGCCGCGTCCACCAGGCTGATGTCGATGC
The DNA here is from genome assembly GCA_023266355.1 of Aquabacterium sp. Classification (GTDB taxonomy): domain Bacteria; phylum Pseudomonadota; class Gammaproteobacteria; order Burkholderiales; family Burkholderiaceae_C; genus Aquabacterium. The sequence continues at coordinate 408,445 of JAHFQM010000003.1, read as the reverse complement.
CATCGATCAGCACGCGGCCCTGTTCGGGCACGTACAGGCGCTGCACCAGCTTGGTCAGCGTGCTTTTGCCCGAGCCCGAGCGCCCCACGATGCCGATGATGTCGCCGGCGCGGATGTCCAGGCCCACGTCGTGGAGCACCGGAGCGGCTTCGGGCCGGTAGCGGAAGGTGACCTTGTCCAGCGTGATGCGGCCCTTGAGCGTGGGCAACTGGGCTGCCGTGCTGGGCGGCACCTCGGTGCGGGTGTTGAGGATGTCACCCAGGCGCTCCATGGAGATGCCGGTTTGCTGGAAGTCCGTCCACATCTGCGCCATGCGCATGATGGGCTGTGACACACGCCCGGCGAACATGTTGAAGGCCACGAACTGGCCCACCGTGAGTTCCTGATCCATCACCAGCTTGGCGCCAAACCACAGCGTGGCGGCGTTGATGAGCTTGCCAATGAGGTTGATGCCTTCGTGGGCCGTGGTCGCCAGCGTTTGCGTTTTGAAGCTGGCTGAGACGTAGGCTGCGAGCTGGTTGTCCCAGCGGCGGGCCATTTGGGGCTCGAGCGCATTGGCCTTCACGGTCTGGATGCCGGTGATGGTCTCGACCAGCAGGGACTGGTTCTCTGCGCCCCGTGCGAACTTCTCGTTCAAGCGCCCGCGCAGGATAGGCACGACCGCCAGCGTCAGCGCCGTGTAGAGGGGCAGGCTCAGCAACACGATGGCCGTGAGTTGCCAGCTGTAGAGCAGCATCACGGCAATGAACAGCACCGAGAACAGCACGTCCAGCACCAGGGTGAGCGCCTGGCCGGTGAGGAAGTTGCGGATGTTCTCGAGCTCGCGCACGCGGGCGACCGAATCACCCACGCGGCGGGCCTGGAAGTAAGCCAGGGGCAGTTGCAGCAAGTGGCGGAACAGGCGCGAGCCGAGTTCCACGTCCATGCGGCTGGTGGTGTGGCTGAAGACGTAGGCGCGCAGGCCCGTGAGCAAGCTCTCGAACACCACGACGATGACCAGGCCGATGACCAGCACGTCGAGGGTGGTGAGGCCGCGGTGCACCAGCACCTTGTCCATCACGACCTGGAAGAACAGCGGGCTGACCAGGGCAAACAACTGCAGGAACAACGACACCAGCAGCACCTCACCCATGAGCTTGCGGTGCTTGACGATGCTGGGCACGAACCAGCTGAAATCGAACTTGGCCACGGCCCCGACCAGGCTGGCGCGGCTGGTGGCCAGCAGCAGGGTGCCGGAGCGCATCGGATTGCCGAGGAGCGCCCAGCGGGCCACGAAGGCTTCCATCGGCTCGATGGTGGGGCGGCCACCGCCTTCGGCAGCCGGGTCTTGATAAAGCACGCGCTGGCCATCGCACTGGGCCAGCAGCACCCAGCGCTCGGTGCCGTCTTCGCCTTTGATGCGGGCCAGTGCTGGCAGGGCAGCCATGGAGAGGCGTTCGCCCGTGGTGCGGCTGAGCTTGGCTTTGAGGCCGATGTGTTTGGCCGCCAGCAGCAGTTCGGTGTCGCTGGCCTCGGCCGAGGGGGACAGACCCAGCTCATGGGCCAGAAGGTCGGGCGTGGCTGAAATGTGGTGCAGGCGCGCCAGCAGGCAGAGTGCACGCAGGTTGGCCGCGGCATTGTTGCCCGGCAGCGATGCGAGCGGTGGGCTCGCGGCTGCGCCGGAATCGGACGATGCTCCCTCTGCAGAAGATGCCTGCATACCTACCCTGTGAATTGTTTTGATTTGAATGTGCAGAGTAGCTGGACCATTCAAGGGAGGCATTCCCCCAAAAGGGTGGGTTCGTCGGCAATATGTTTTGAAATGTTTCGGGCTGACGTCTCGTCAACTTGCCCGGTCCAGCACAGCCTTGTGTGCACCTGACAAGCCACCTGGCGGTGCAATGGCGTCATGGGCTGCGTCCGACGGCCCTTGACGAGGAGACACCCGTGAGCACCCCGCACCCCGAACACACCCGCCCCATCCAGGCCCGCGAGAAGCTGGACTTCCAGCTCGGTGAGCGCTACTTCATCAGCAGCGTGCGTGCCTACCGCGACCAGGTCACCGACCCGCACGCCAAGCCCGGCTTCCACCCCTGGCAGCACAAGGAGATGGGCCATTGCGACACCTGGCTGGAGGCCTTCAATCGCAGCACACCGATCACCAGCTCGGCCATGAGGGCGTTGTGCGCGCCGACATCCACCGTGGGCACCACACGCACGTGGACGCCGTCGCCGTGGTCGGGCTGGCGGCGCATGTCGAACAGGGGCAAGTCGGCGGCCTCCGGCAGCGGGCGGGGTGCTGCGCGGTGGATGATGCCAGCGATGACGGTGACCCGGCGGGTGCCGCTGCGACACAGCCTGTGCCTTGCAGCGCAGCCGCCTGGCGTCGCCGACAGGGCCCCTCAGGCGGCGACGCCGTGCGCTGACGCTGCCTTCAGGCCCAGCATGGCGCGCGCTTCAGCGGGCGACGCCACGGCGCGGCCGGCACGGTGCGCGCACGCTGCCAGCGCTTCGATGAGCTGGCCGTTGCCCGAGGTGCGCTCGCCACCGGGCAGGTAGAAGGTGTCTTCCACGCCGGTGCGCAGCATGCCGCCGAGGTCGGCGGTGGCCTGGTGCACGGCCCAGATCTCTTCGCGGCCGATCAGCGTGGTCTGCCAGACGGTGTCCGGCTTGCGGTACTTGACCAGCAGCTTGAGCAGGTCGGCGTCCACCGGCATGCCCGAGGCCACGCCCATGACGAAGTTGTACTCGAGGTGGTCGGCGATGCCGGCCTTCTGGTACATCTCGACCGATCGCACGATGCCGACGTCGAAGCACTCGAACTCGGGGCGCGTGCCGGTCTCGTTCATCACCGCGATCATGGCCGTGACCTTGTCGACCTGGTTGTCGAACAACATGGGCGGCCAGGCCCATTGGCCGTTGTCCTTGATCTTGAGGTAGTTCAGGCTGCCGGCGTTGCAGGCGGCGATTTCCGGGCGCACGGCGCGGATGCAGGCGCTCGGGCCGGAGATGTCGGGGCCGACCACGCCGGTGGTCAGGTTGATGATGACGCCGGGGCAGGCGGCGCGGATGGCGGTGTCGATCTCGCAGGCCACGGCCGGGTCCCAGCTGGGGAAGCGGCCCATGCCGGGCTCCTGGCGGCGCAGGTGCACGTGCATGATGGACGCGCCCGCGTCGAAGGCCTCTCGCGCGGCGGCGGCCATCTGGGCAGCGGTCACGGGCACGGGGTGTTGTGCCGGGTCGGTGAGCACGCCGGTCAGCGCGCAGGTCAGGATGGCCTTGTCCATGTCAGTCTTCCTTGGTGAGTTCGATGTCGATCAGCAGGGCCTTGGCCTGCACCTGGTCGCCGGGCTGCGCATGCACCGCCTTGACCACGCCCGGGGCCTGGGCGTTGAGCCACATTTCCATCTTCATGGCCTCGATGCTGAGCAGCGGCTGGCCTTCGGTGACGGTGTCGCCGGGTTTCACCAGCACCTGCGTGACGGTGCCGGCCACTGGCGCGATGGCGCGGCTGGGGTCTTGCGCGCTGCCCTGGTTCGGCCAGGCCGAGACCTCGCTGAAAACGAAGACCGCGGCGTCGATGACGAGGTGCAGTTGCTCGTCGTTGCCCGCAGCCAGCCACACGGCGCGCACGCGGCGCTGCACGCCCGCCAGCGCGATGCGGGCCTCGCCGCGTTCGGCGTCCTGGCCCAGCACGCGCAGGGTGTGCGCTGTGTCGGTGGGGCTCAGGGCCACGCGGTAGGCGCCGGCCGCGGCAGGGCCAGACGCGGTCTGCACACGCAGCGTGCGCTTGACTGTGTCTTGCTGCAGGGGGATGTCCCAGGCGGTGACGCTGTCGGCGCGCAGCAGCTGTGGCGCATGCTGCGACCCTTGCTGACGCGCTGCGAACAAGGCGCCGGCCAGCAGCCAGGCCTCGTCGGACGCCACCGGGCGCTGCAGCAAGGGCTCGCCGTCGGTGAGCCACTGGTCGATCAGCGTGGTGGTCATGGTGCCGGCGCGGAAGCGGTCGTGGTCGACCAGCTCGCGCAGGAAGCGGGCGTTCTGGCGCAGGCCCAGCAAGGGCGTGTCGTCCAGCGTGGCGATCAGGCGGCGGATGGCATCGGCGCGGTCGCGGCCGTGCACGATGAGCTTGGCCACCATCGGGTCGTAGTGCGGCGTGACCTCGCCACCTTCGCGGATGCCATCGTCGATGCGCACACCCTCGAACAACGCCTGCTGCGGGCGCCACCACTGCACGGGGCCGGTTTGCGGCGCGAAGCCGGCGTAGGGGTCTTCGGCGTAGAGGCGGGCCTCGATGGCGTGGCCGGTCAGGACGATGTCTTCCTGGCGCACGGGCAGGGGCTGGCCATCGGCCACGCGCAGCTGCCACTCGACCAGATCGAAGCCCGAGACCATCTCGGTCACCGGGTGCTCGACCTGCAGGCGCGTGTTCATCTCCAGGAAATAGTGGTTGAGGTCCTGGTCAACGATGTACTCGATGGTGCCGGCGCCGCAGTAGCCAATGGCCTGCGCGGCCAGCACGGCGTCGCGGCCCATGCGCTCGCGCATCGCGGGGCTGACCACGGGCGAGGGCGATTCCTCGATGACCTTCTGGCGGCGGCGCTGGGCCGTGCAGTCGCGCTCACCGATGTAGACGGCGTTGCCGTGGCTGTCGGCGAAGACCTGGATCTCGATGTGGCGGCCGTCCAGCACCAGGCGCTCCAGCATCAGCGTGCCGTCGCCAAAAGCGTTCTGGGCCTCGCGGCGCGCGCTGGTGATGGCCTGGGCCAGTTCGCTGGCTTCGTGCACCAGGCGCATGCCGCGGCCACCGCCGCCGCTCACGGCCTTGACCAGCAAGGGGTAGCCCATGCGCTCGGCCTGCTCGGTCAGGGTGGCGTCGTCCTGCTTGTCGCCAAGGTAACCGGGCGCGCAGGGCACGCCCGCTTCGATCATGGCGCGCTTGGCGCCGGCCTTGTCACCCATCACGCGGATGGCTTCTGGGCTGGGGCCGATGAACACCACGCCCGCGTCGGCGCAGGCCTGGGCGAAGTCGGCGCTCTCCGACAGGAAACCGTAGCCGGGGTGGAGGGCGTTGGCGCCGGTCTGGCGGCAGGCGGCCAGCAGCGCATCCACCTTCAGGTAGGACTCGGCCGCGGCGGCCGGGCCGATGCACACGGCCTCGTCGGCCAGGGCCACGTGCGGGGCTTGCGCATCGGCTTCGCTGAACACGGCCACCGTGCGGTAGCCCAGCTTGCGGGCGGTGCGGATGACGCGGCAGGCGATCTCACCGCGGTTGGCAATCAGGATTTTGGTGAGCATGTGTCAGCCTTGTTGCGGCACCCTGGTCAAAGCACCCAATAGGGTTTGCGTTTCTGCATGAAGGCCATGGTGCCTTCCTGGCCCTCGTCGCTCAGCACGGCGTGGGCGAACAGGGCCGCCGCGTCGTCGATGAGTTGCTCGGGCGGGGTCAGGCGCGCGTGCGACAGCAGGTTCTTGGTGGTGGCGATGGCCTGGGGGCCACAGGCCAGGATGCTGGTCAGCGTGCGCTGCAGGGCCGCGTCCAGCGCGGTGGCATCGCCATGCACCTCGTGCACCAGGCGGATGGTCAGGGCCTCGGCCGCACCGACCTTGGCGCCGGTCACGGCCAGGCGCTTGGCCTCGGCGTAGCCCAGGCGCTCGACCAGGAAGGGCGCGATCTGCGCGGGGATGATGCCCAACGCGGTTTCGGGCAGGCGGAAGCTCACGGTGTCCAGCGCCAGGCTCACGTCCGACACGCAGGCCAGGCCGAAGCCGCCGCCCATCACCGTGCCCTCCAGCACCGTGACGATGGGCAGCGGGCTGCGCGCATAGGCCAGGCACAGCCGCCCGAACGCCGCGTTGGTGACGGCCACCGGGTTGGGGCCCGCCGGCTGAGCGTCGGCCTGCTGCTGGGCCAGCTTCATGCGGGCCTGGGCCATGTCCGAGATGTCGCCGCCCGCGCAGAAATGGCCGCCGGCTCCGCGCAGCACGATGGCACGCACGGCCGGGTCCTGCTCGGCCGCTTGCAAGGCCTGCAGCAGCTCATGGACCATGGCCAGCGACATGGCGTTGCGCACCTCGGGCCGGTTCAGCGTGAGGGTGCAGACGCCTTGGGTGGTCTGGACCTGGAGGGTGGTGAAGCTCATCTCAGCGGGCCTCTCTCAACGAGCTTTCTTGGGCAGCGTGCCCTCGAACTTGCAGATGATGCCCAGCATGATTTCGTCGGCGCCACCGCCGATCGACACCAGGCGGCCATCGCGGTAGGCCTGCGAGATGGGGTTGTCGTAGGTGAAGCCCATGCCGCCCCAGTACTGCAGGCAGCTGTCGGCCACTTCGCGGATGAGGCGACCGCACTTGAGCTTGGCCATCGAGGCCATCCGCGTCACGTCGGCGCCGCCCACGTAGTCGTCCACGGCGCGGTAAACCAGCGAGCGCAGCAGCTCGACCTCGGTGCGCAGCTCGGCCAGGCGGAAGTGGATGACCTGGTTGTGGATCAAGGGCGTGCCGAAGGTGTGGCGCTCCTTGCAGTAGTCGATGGTCAGGTCGATCAGCTTGTCCAGCATCTTCAGGGAGTTGGCCGCACCGTACAGGCGCTCTTCTTGGAACTGGATCATCTGCATCATGAAGCCGGTGCCTTCGGTGCCGATGAGGTTGCGGCGCGGCACGCGCACGTTGTCGAAGAAGATCTGTGCCGTGTCCGACGAGTTCATGCCGATCTTCTTGATCTTCTGCGTGGTGATGCCCTTGGCGTCCATCGGCACGATGATCAGCGACTTGTTGCTGTGCACCGGGCCTTCGGAGGTGTTGGCCAGCAGGCAACACCAGTCGGCCTGGGTGGCGTTGGTGATCCACATCTTCGCGCCGTTGATGACGTAGTCGTCACCGTCATGCCGGGCCGATGTTTTCAGCGCGGCCACGTCCGAACCACCACCGACTTCCGACACGCCGATGCAGCCCACCATGTCGCCCGCGATGGCCGGGGCCAGGTACTCTTTTTTGAGCTCGTCCGAGCCGAAGTGGTGCAGTGCCGGGGTGCACATGTCGGTTTGCACGCCGATGGCCATGGGCACGCCGCCGCAGGGGATGGCGCCCAGCTCTTCGGCCACCACCATCGAGTAGGAGAAGTCCAGGCCCATGCCGCCGTAAGCGGTGTCGTACTTGACGCCCAGCAGGCCCAGATTGCCCATCTTCTTGAACACCTCGTGGGCGGGGAAGGTCTCGGCGGCTTCCCATTCCTTGACGTGGGGGTTGATCTCCTGCTCGCAGAAGCGCTTGACGGTCTCGGCCAGGGCGCGGTGTTCGGCGGTGAATTGCATGGGGTGTCTCCTCGGGTGTCGGTGGTCTTGTGATGTTTGGGGCTGGGCTCAGAAGCGCGCCACGCCAAAGGTGTTGGGGCGCAGCTGGCGCTGCTCGGCATCGCGTGCCAGGTCCAGGCACAGGGCCAGCACGCGGCGGGTGTCGCGCGGGTCGATGACGCCGTCGTCCCACAGGCGGGCCGTGCCGAACAGCACATTGCTCTCGGCGTCCAGGCGCTTCTTGATCTCGTTGGACATGCCTTCGAGCATCGCGTCGTTGACGGGCATGCCGGCGCGTTCCATCTTGCCGCGCGTGACGATCTCCATCACCTTCGCGGCTTGGGCACCGCCCATCACGGCGGTGCGCGCCGAGGGCCAGCTGAAGATGAAGCGCGGGTCGAAGCCGCGGCCGCACATGCCGTAGTTGCCCGCGCCGAAGGAGCCATTGAGCGTGACGGTGAACTTCGGCACGCGCGCATTGGCCACGGCCTGGATCATCTTGGAACCGTGCTTGATGGCGCCGCCGTGTTCGGCCGCCGCGCCCACCATGTAGCCGGTCGTGTTCTGCAGGAAGACCAGCGGCGTGCCGGACTGGTCGCACAGCTGGATGAACTGCGCCGCCTTGGTCGAGCCCTGCGGCTGGATCGGGCCGTTGTTGCCGATGATGCCGACCAGGTGGCCGTGGATGCGGGCGTGGCCGCACAGCGTCTCGCTGCCGTAGTTGGCCTTGAACTCCAGGAAGTCGGAGCCATCGACGATGCGGGCAATGACCTCGCGGCTGTCGAAGGGCTCGCGGTCGTCGGCCGGGATGCAGCCCATCAGCTCTTCTTCGGCGTACAGGGGCGCGGCGATGGCGGCTTGTCCGCGCGCGTTGTCATCCACGCAATCCCAGTTCAGCTTGTCCACCAGCTCGCGCGTCAGGGCAATCGCGTGGGCGTCGTTGTCGGCCAGGTACTCGCCCAGGCCGGTCACGCTGGCGTGCATCTCGGCGCCGCCCAGTTCTTCGTCGGTGGCGTCTTCGCCGATGGCGGCTTTCACCAGCGGCGGGCCGGCCAGGTAGATGCTGCTGCGGCCCTTGACCAGCACCACGTAGTCCGACAGGCCGGGCAGGTAGGCGCCACCGGCGGTGCTGGAGCCGTGCACCACCGCGATCTGCGGGATGCCCATGGCCGACATGCGCGCCTGGTTGGCGAAGCTCTTGCCGCCTTCCACGAAGATGTCGGCCTGGTACATGAGGTTGGCGCCGCCGCTCTCGACCAGGCCGATGAGGGGCAGCTTGTTCTCGCGGGCGATCTCTTGCGCGCGCAGCGCCTTCTTCAAGCCCATGGGCGAGACCGTGCCGCCCTTGAGCGCCGAGTCCGAGGCCGTGACCAGGCAGCGCTTGCCTGCCACCACGCCGATGCCGATGACGGTGCCGCCGCCCAGCACGCTTTTCTTGCCGTCGTCGTCGTGCATGCCGAGGCCGGCCAGGGTGGACAGCTCCAGGAAGGGTGTGCCACGGTCGATCAGGCGGGCCACGCGCTCGCGGGGCAGCAACTGGCCGCGCTGGTCGAACTTGGGGCGTTTCTCGGCCGAGCCGTCGCGCACCAGCGCTTCGAGGGCGCGCACCTGCTCCAGGCGCTCGTGCATGCGGGCGGCGTTGGTCTGGAAGGGCGCCGACTTGGGCGTGAGGGCGGAGCGCAGGGCAGGCATCTTGAGGCGGGTCCTTGGGTGAGGCCTCGCCACTGTAGTGGTGCTTGACGTTAACGTCAACAAGATGCTGATTGGGTGAACTACCTATGTGAAGGGGCAAGCGTCGCCCTTAGCCTTCCACGAGGTCATGGCATGACGGCGCATGGCCCCTCCGCTGGCGTTCGTGACTTACCATGCGCGTCAGGCAAATGACGGCACCCCGCGACAGGGGCAAGCCGTGCTCACAGGACAAAGCACGAAGCACGAGGCAAGCAGTGAAATCGAAAGCAGAACAAGGGTTGGGCAAGGATGCCGGTGTGGCGGGTGACGTGCCAGTGAGCCTGCCGCCTTCCTGGGCCCTGGAAGACCACGACGAGCGCGACACCGACGCGCTCATGGGCATCGCCGAGGTGTGCGAGCTCTACAAGGTGTCGCCGCGCGCCCTGCGCTTCTACGAAACCAAGGGCCTGCTGGCGCCGCGCCGCATCAACGGCACCCGCGTCTACAACCAGGTGGACCGCGCCCGGCTGATGCGCATCCTGCGGGCCAAGTCGCTGGGCTCGCCGCTGTCCGAGATCAAGCACTACCTGGACATGTACGGTCAGCACGGCGAAGGCCGCATCCAGCAGCTGACCTACGTGATCGAGAAAACCGATGCGGCGATTGCCGAGCTGGAAGCCAAGCGCGCCCAGATCGAGGCCTCCCTGGCCGAGCTGCGCCTCATCAACGCGCGCAGTCGCGAAAGCCTGGCGGCCAAGCGGCCGAAGGACGTGGCTGCCTGAACGGGTGGTGCATTCGGCGACTCCGTCTGTTTTCATGATCCGAAAGGGGTGCTGCGCAACATGAGCGCGACATCCCCGGCCTGTCCACTGGGGTTCATCAAACAAATGAACCATTCAGGGAGAGGCCATGCGGAACTTCGCCGTTGGAATCGTTGCGTCCACTGTGGCGCTGTCGTCCGTGTCATGGGCGGCCACGCAGGCAGAGCTTGACACCGCCAGAGACAAGGCGGTCGCGTGGTTGGTGCTCAACCAGCAGGCCGACGGGCGCTGGGTGTCTGCCCCCGGGCTCGACATCCAGACCACCGCAGCCGCGGTCGAGGCCATGCAGGCGGCCGGTCAGTCACGCTTGCCGCGCTTTGCCGCAGCCGTCGCGTGGCTGCAGAACGCGGAAGCATCCAGCAACGATGCGCTTGCACGCCAGGTCATCGCCCTGAAGAAAGCCGGGGTCGATGTGGCGGCCAACCGCTTGGTGCAGACCCTGTTGGCCCGCCGCAATGCGGTGGACAAAGGCTGGGGCGCTTACCCAGGTTTCAACGCCAGCGTGCCGGACACGCCCATCGCCCTGTCGGCGCTCAAGCTCACGGGTCAGGCGCTGACCGACGGTGCCACGCTGGAAGCGGCGTTCAACGCGTCGAGCGTGTCGCCTGCCACGGGCCAACGCTATTGGCTGCATGTGCTGGGCAGTGACGCCGTTCCCCAAGACCGCAGCAGGGGCGAGCCAGTGATGTCCACCGCCCTGACGGTGTTGGCGCTCAAGAGCCAGGCCATCGCAGCAACGGCCATGAACGAGGCGGTGGCGTACATCAAAACCCGCCAGAGCACGGCCGGCGCCAACCTGGGCGCTTTCACTGGCGCCGACGGCCAAGTCACGGCCATGGACACAGCTGTTGCCGGTGATGCGCTGGCGGCCACGGCCGCCTCGGGACGTGCAGACGCTGCCGTGCAGTCCGCCCTAGACTACCTGCGTCGCACGCAGGACGTGTCGGGGTCCTGGTCCAGCGACGCACTGTCCACGGCCCTGGCTTTGAAACTCGTGGGCACTGCATCCGGCGCTCAGCCTGACACCGACGGCGACGGCATCAGCGATGCGATCGAGGCCTACTTGGGCACCGATCCCAACCGCGCCGACGCCAAGCTGCTGGCCCTGGGCAATGACGCCAGCGCAGCGCCCGCAGGCCCGGACACCATCCCCTTCACCTACGCCGCCGTCCGTGGCGCTGCCCTCCACATCAACCTGCCGGTCACCGATGCCGCGAGCTGCTGCACGACGACCTCCGGCAGCTTGCCCGCAGGCGTGACGCTCACGGCCACGGGCAGCCCGCTGACCCTCAAGCTCACGGGCACGCCCACCGAAGTCGGTGCGTTCGACCAGCGGCTGTACTACCGGTCGGCAGCAGGCAGTGACAAAGCCGTTCAGTTGCGCCTGGAAGTGGAGCCCACGCTGTTCCGCGCCGATACAGACCCCTTCGGCTTCGTCGCCGCATTCAACGCAGACCCGGCACTCGCCAAGTTGCGCACTGGCTGGCAAGTCGCCGTGGAGGACTTTGCGGGCAACGGTCGCCCCGACTTTGTCGCTTACCTCAACGGTGCCAACGAGCTTTTCAACCGCCTGAACTGCGCGCCTTGCACGGCCTATGCGGGCCCTGACTTTGGTCAGTTGGTGGGTGTGCAGCCTGTCAACGGAACCTGGCTGCGCATCATGCCTCTGGTGACGAACAACAAGTTCACGGGCGACGTGCTCAACATGGTCGCGGTGGACTACAACAACGACGGGCGCAAGGACCTGCTGCTGAACCTGAACAAGGTCATAACGACCAGCGTGGACCCTGCAGACAAAGCCACCACGCCGTTCACCTCCCTCGTGCTCTTGCGCAGCGACCCTCTGCCTGGGAATGTCCTGAACTTCACCAACGTCACCGCGGCGGTCAAGCTCGATGCTGTGCCAGAAGGGCGCGTCGTGGTGCTCGATGCCAACAAGGATGGCGTGCCTGATTTTGTCGTCAGCAATGGCGCCTCGGCGGCCAAGCTCTACATCTTCAACACGGCATTGGGTGTGTACGAGGACAAGAGCGCAACTTCTGGCCTGGGCGCCCTCAACTGGCCGGTGGGTGTGGACGTCGATGTCGATGCCGCCCAGACCATCGACATCGTCACCCTGGACGCCACCACGGGCCTGCGCGCGTACAAGAACAACGGCAACGGCACCTTCACCAGCGTGGCCAACGAAACCAGCCTGCCTGAGTTAGCCACGCGCCGCATCAGCCGCATCGCACCTGCCGACATCAATGGCGACGGCCTGCAGGACCTCGTCATCTTTGAAACCGCTACCCAAGGCGCAGGTGCCACGCTGGCCTATGCCGGTGCCCGTGTCACGGTGCTGAACCACAACGGCATGAATGCCAGCGGACAACCTCGCTACACCCTGCGCACCGATGCCACGCTGTCTGCCAACAGCAACTTGCCCGATGCGGTGGCGCGCGGCGGCGTGGTGGGCGACTTCGACGACGACGGCCGCGCCGACATCTTGCTGGCCGCCCGCGATGTCTCGGCGACGCAGATCGAGAACGCCATCTTCCGTCAGCACCCCGATGGCTCCTTCCTGAAACTGCAAGCCGAGACAGGCTTTGCGGCGGGCGCGGTGGTGCACGACTCGCCCATCTACACCGACCTCAATGGCGACGGCAAAGCCGACTTGCTCTGGACGACCAGCGCTGCCACGGGTTACCTGCTGCTCAACGAGGGCAACCTGAACCACAGCATCGACGTGATTGTGCGCGGCAAGGCCAGCAACCGTTCTGCACTGGGCGCTCGCGTCCTCGTCAAGGCAGGTGGCGTCACCCAGCACCGCCAGGTGCTGGCCCAGCACGCCCAGCCCTCGACCTTGCACTTCGGTCTGGGCCAGGAAGCCAGCGCCAACGTCACCGTCAAGTGGCCTGATGGCACGCAGAGCGTGGTGGACCTGAGCCAGGTGGACCGCACGGTCACCATCGTTCAGAAGTGACAGCAACCAAGACAAGATTTCAGGGGAACTCCATGAACAAGCGATACCTCGCCGGCTGGGTCGGCAGCGCCGTGGCCGCCATGTTGCAAGTCGCGTCCGGGTCGGCCGTTGCCGCCCACGTCGATGTGGCACCCATGCCGCAAGCCGCCATCGATGCGGTGGTGAACAAGCAGCCCTCGCCGAAGGCCGTTCTGGCCGACCAGGTCAGCCATGTCCTGCAGCAGATGGACGCTGCACTGGCACGCCATGACAAAGGCCCGGTCAAAGGTTTGACGGAGGTGCAGCGCACAGCCTACCTCCGCCTTGCACGTGCCGACATCGAAGCCCAGCAAGCGATGCTGGCAGGCCTGCGACAGGCACTGACACAGGCCTTCCGTGACAAGGGTCGTGCAGAAGGCGTGCAGCGTGACGTGGATCGCCTGTCCAAAGCCTTGGAGCGTGCGTCACGCGCTGACCAGGTGGCAGAGATGCAGCGGGCCGTGCAAGACGTCCGTGGCATCGTTCGCCAAAGCCTTGCGCGCAATGACCTCGGCGTGGCCGAGCCCCTGAACCTGGGCGGCGGTCCGACCGTCAGCCAGCCCACCCCTTTGAAGTTCCTGGGCGCCAGCGTGCGACCCGCGAGCCGCATGCCGGCTTACACCCAGTACGGCAACGATGGGCAACCCGTCGTCGCCTTGGCCGCTGCCGGCAATGCGGTGCTGCTGCCAACGCCCACCGAGGCCACGAGCTGCGCGTACAACCCGGCCGATGTGGACAAGGCGGCGCAGGAGGAGGTCAACTCCATCAAGTACCCGGAGCTGGCCCAGCTGGCCAAGAGCCTGGACTACAACCCCGTCAAGATCTACGACTACGTTTACAAGAACATCGACTACAACGCCGGCTACTTCGGGTCTCTGCGTGGTGGCTACGGTGCCTACCTGTCCAAGTCCGGCAACGATTACGACCAAGCCTCGCTCTTGATCGCCTTGCTGCGGGCCTCGAACATCCCGGCGCGCTATGTGTTTGGCAACATCGAGGTGACCGATGCGCAGCCCATGGGTGCCGATGGTCGCGCGAACCGGTGGCTGGGCGTCAAGGACTACGCGGCTGCGGTCGGCGTCAACGACGCCGGTGGACCGGTTGCGCTCGTCAAGAACGCGTCCGCCCAGAACATCGGCATCAGCCAGTACCACGTCTGGGTTGAGGCTTGCATGCCCTACGCCAGTTACCGTGGTGCGCGCTTGACCAACCGAGGGCATCGTTGGCTGCCGCTGGACCCCAGCTTCAAGGACAAGACCTATCAAGCAGGCATCGCCCATAGCGTGACCTTTGACCTCGCCGGCTACCTGTCCAAGCGCGTGAACGGCCCGGACAGCCTGCCTCACGAGACCTACCTCAAAAACATCGAGTCGGCGGTGCGCGCAAGCAAGCCAGGCTCTGGCTTGAGCGATGTGCCCTACAAGGGCCGGACTGCATCGCAAGCCTTCGACATCTTGCCCGCGACACTGCCGTACAAGGTCAGCAACTTCATCAGCTTTGGGGCAGGCACCGAGGCCGCCACCATCCCGGATGGGGTGCGTGACACGTTCAAGGTGGTGGTGAAGAACGCAGCAGGCACCACCTTGGCAGAGAAGTCGATGTTCACGGCGGAGGCGCTTTTCAAGCGCCTGACCGTGTCCTTCAAAGGCTTGGACGCCACGCACCAGGGGCGCATCGACACCTGGCGCAACGCCGGCACGATGGACGCGCCGGAGCCCACCTGTGGCTCGACGAGTGTGATCCCATCGATCAAGGCCGATGGCGTCGAGCTGATCGCCGGCAACACCGCCACGCCCGTGGACTTCTGCGCCAAGGACGTGCGCCTGGACATGCACGTGTCCCTGCCCGCGGCCAGCTGCCAGATCAATGGAGCGACGACCTCCGAGGGCTGCGTGAACACGGTCACCTTCAAGGGCATCGAGGCGGCCAACCTGTACGCCCTGATGGCAGCCGGTGGTCAGGCCTCCGACGCCTACTTGCAAAAGCGCATTGCACGCCTGCTGGCATCCATCAAAGCATCGGGCTCGACCCCGAATGCTGCGGCCTACCTGGAAGACGTTGAGGGCGAGTTCCTCAACGTGGTGGCGCAAAAGTATGGTCGCTATGTGCGCGACAGCGTGGACCGCACCGCTGCGGTGACCAGCGCTGTGACCCTCCAAGGCGTCCAGCTTGGCGTGGCGACCGCCAAGGCGAAGATTGCGTACGTCTTTGACCAACCGTTCGCCATCACCCGCAAGGGCTTCCTGATTGACGTTCCTGGCAACAAGTACTCGATCCGCGATGCCGCCACCGGCAACTCCCGGATGGACCTGTTCTTCCTGGCGAGCCGGTCAGCTTCTGCCCTGGAGTCTTACATCTGGCAGGAGAACGCCAAGACCGACGCCGTCTCCACGATCCGCGGCCTGCAGTTTGCCAACGAGACGGGCAACACCGTGCTGACGCTCAACAGCGCCAACTGGGCCGCCCAAAACGCCAACCTCGGTTATTCGGCCGCTGAAAAAACCGCCCTGCAGAACGAGGTGAATGCCGGCTCCACGGTGACCGTGCCCAAAACGCGCATCACCTACGAAAACTGGA
Source organism: Aquabacterium sp. (assembly GCA_023266355.1). Classification (GTDB taxonomy): domain Bacteria; phylum Pseudomonadota; class Gammaproteobacteria; order Burkholderiales; family Burkholderiaceae_C; genus Aquabacterium. The sequence goes on along the minus strand of JAHFQM010000003.1, from coordinate 393,125 downwards.
CCGGCATGATCTACATGGCCGAGAACGCGACCAAGGGCTATGGCGGCTACATCATCTCTGGTGGCTACAACGGCGGCTACTCGCTGTCCAACCCCGTCAGCAACAGCTTCAACCAGTCGCTCAACACCGGCTTCCTGTACACAGCACCGCCTCCTGCGCCGGTGTCGTTCAACAGCATCGTTCAGAACTACGCGCCACCGGCTGCAGTCAACTCGTCCGTGAACTACGGCGGCAGCTTTGGCAACACGTACTCGGGTGACCCGGTCAACATGGTGACCGGCAACATGTACCACAACGAGACGGACATCGACCTGGCCGTGCGCGGCGGTCAACGCATCGTCTTGCAACGCGCCTACAACAGCCGCAAGGGTGTGGACGGGCCGTTCGGCTTTGGCTGGACGCACAGCCTCAACCACTTCCTGACCTTCCGTGACGACAACACCAACGGTGCAACCGATGCCGCTGACACCGACGGCACCTCCTCGTCGGTGACCTGGACCGATGGCACGGGTGGCGAGAAGTACGTCGCCGTGACCGCGGGCGCCAGCGCGTCCGGTCTGGCCACCACGTCCACCTTCAAAGCGCCCGACGGCCATTACTTCACCCTGCGCAAGAACGCAGACAGCACCTACACCATCGCCGACAAGGGCGGCGTCACTTACACCTTCGAGGCGGTGGCCGGCACCAAGGACCAGCGCGCCAACCTCACCAGCATCAAGGACCGCAACGGCAATGCCCTCACCTTGGGCTACGACGCCAGCAAGCGCCTGTCCACCGTGAGCGATGGCGTGCGCACCTTGACCTTCGGCTACGACGGCACGTCCACCCGCATCCGCGATGTCACCGATCCGCTCTCGCGCAAGCACAGCTACGCCTATGACGCTGGGGGCAACCTCAACAAGGTCTGGCGACCCGGGCTGAATTCGGCGACCGACACGCCCTCGGTGACGTACAGCTACTTCACCACCACGGACGGTCCGAACCTGGACCACGCGATGAAGCGCTACACCCTGGCGCGCGGCAACTACATGGACTTCACCTACTACCCGAATGGCCGCGTGCAAAGCCACGTGAACGCCTCGGGTGAGTCGATGTCCTTCTCGTACAACGACTTCCGCCGCGAGACGGTGCAGATCAACGAACGTGGGCTGGAGCGCCGCTTCTTCTTCGACAAGAACGGCATGCCGCTCAAGGTCATCGAAGAGAACATGGCCAGCCGAGAGTTCGTGTACGGCGCGGCCGACTCGGCCGACCGCTTCAAGCTGTTGGAGTCCGTCGATGCCCGCGGTGCCCGCACCAAGTACGAGTACGACCCCTCGGGCAACTTGCTGAAGGCCACTTACCCATCTGGTCGCACCGAAGAGCGCAGCCACTACAACGCTTTTGGCCAGCCAGGCAAGGTCAAAGACGCGCGTGGCGTGTACTCGATCGCCAAGTTCGACGCCAACGGCAATGTGCTGCAAGCACTGCAGCTGAAGAAGGGCTATGGCGCCACCATCGATCCGACGGCCTATGTGCCGGCCTCCAACAGTCCGGCAACCCAAGTCGCTGGCTGGACGCAGAACACCTACGACAGCTACGGCAATCTGCTGACGTCCAAGCGTGTGCGCGACATGGCCACCCAGGTGGGCCCGACCGTCGAGTACGGCTACGAAGCCACCAACACCTTCCGCAACAAGCTCACGCGCCGTGGCGACAAGAACGGCGATGGCACCATCGCCACCGATGAAGTTGACACCATCGCTCTCGAGCCCGATGCGGTCGGTCAGATCAAGAAGGGCGTGGACAACCGCTGGCAGCAAGTCAGCTATGACTACGACAGCCAAGGCCGCCTGATCAGCAGCACCAATGCGGCGGGCATCATCCAGCGCATCGATTACGACGCCAACGGCAACGTCAAGCAGGAGAAGTTGCAGAACACGGTCAACGGTGTGGTGCGACAGCTCCAGGCCACGGCCCACGAGTACGACCAGTCGGACCGCCGCACACGCACCATGGCCAATGGCCTGACCGCGGCGTTCGAGTACGACGCTGCTGGCAACGTCACCCGTCAAACCGACCCGGATGGCAAGTCGCTGAGCTATGCCTATGACGAGATGAACCGCGTCGTGACCGCCTCCGACAAGGAAGGCAACCGCGTGGTGAAGTCCCTCGATGTGGACGGGCGCCCTTTGAGCTTGACGGATGCCAACGGCCTGACCACGAGCTACACCTACTGGGACGCCAGCCGTGATTTCCGCGTCAAGCGCGTGACCCAGCCGAAGGCCGCTGGCTTCACCGCCGGACGTGCCGTCGAGTACGACTACGACGAAGTCGGCAATGTCACCTCCACGAAGGTGTTCCCTGCCGATGGCGGCGCAGCGCGCGAAACGCTGAGCACCTACGACGAGTTCGGCCGCCAGGTGCGCGTCGTGGGCCCCGTGCTCACGGACCTCGTCAATGGCAGCATCCGCCGCGTCACCAAGTACACCTATGACAACCTGGGCCGCCTGACCCGTGTGGACGCAGGTCGCACCGATGCCACCGGCACCAACGCCGCCGCCGACGTCGTGACCACCCAGGCCAGCTACGCCTTCGACGACTTTGGCCGTAAGCTCAAGGACGTCGACGGTGCGGGCCGCTCCTGGGCCTATGCCTACAACACCGCGGGCGACGTGACCACCGTCACCGACCCCCGCAACAAGGCCACCACCCAGACCTGGAACGCCGATGGCACGCTCAAGGCGCGCGCCAATGAAGTGGGCACCATCACCTACACACGCGATGCCCTGGGCCTGGTCACCAAGGTCAGCAACACCAACCCCGCGTACACGCAGGACTTCACCTACAACGGCCAGCGTCGTCTGGAAAGCGTGCGTGACAGCCGCGGCGGCAAGACCCTGTACTACGAGTACAGCCCTGCCGGCCGACTGCTTGCGATGCGCGACAACGAAGGCGCAGAGACCAACTACGTCTATGACCCGCTGGGCCGCCTGGTCGGCCTGTGGGCGGCCAACTACGACTTCGTCACCTTTGGCTACGACAAGGGCGGCCGACTCACCGAGCGCTGGTGGCCCAACGGCGTCAAGTCGGCGTATGCCTACAACGAGGATGGCACGCTGGGCAGCATCCGCCATGAAGTGGCAGGCGCAGAGAAAGCCAAACACACCTATGCCTATGACGCCTGGGGCAATCGCAAGGAGCACGCCGAGAACCTGGCGGGCACCGAGCTGAAGTACGGCTACGAGTACGACGAACTCAACCGCCTGATCAAGGCGCAGTACACCCAGGTGGTCAACGCGGTACCGACGACGACGCTCATCGGGCAGTACCGCTACGACATCCTCAACAACCGTACACGCCAGACCGACAAGGACGGCAACTACCTGCAGTACGTGTACGACACCGTGGCCGGCGTGCCGGCCAACACCGGCGCCCACCAGCTCAACCAGATCGACTTGTACAACGCGGCGGGCGTCAAGCAATCGACGCAAGCCACGCTGGGCTACGACGCGCTGGGCAACCTGATCAGCAAGTCGGCTGGCAGCACCAGCCAGTCCATGGGCTGGGACGCGAACAACGCCCTGCGCCAGGTCATCACTCAGGTGAGCAGCACCGTCAATGGCGTGACCACGAACACCTCGTACAACGAAGTGTTCGACTACGACCACGAAGGCCGCCGCATCGCACGCCAAATGGTCACGGGCAGCACGCTCTACCAGAGCATGTACCTGTACAACGGCCCCGACATCCACAAAGAGTACAGCATGCAGTGGCTGAGCCCCGTCTCGGCCTTCACCCACGGGCCGGGTGACGATGAACCGCTGATCCACCAGAACGGATCTGGCAGCCGCTACTACCATGCCGACGGCCTGGGCAGCCCCACGCTGCTGACCGACGCTGCAGGCAACCTGCAGGCCTACCGCCGCTTCGACCCCTGGGGCCGCACCATCGGCTCGGGCGGCACGCTGCCGGTGTACGGCTACACGGGCCGCGAGCCTGACCTGAGCACGGGCCTGACGTACTACCGCGCCCGCTACTACGACGCGAGCCTGGGCCGCTTCATCAGCCGCGACCCGATGGGCATGAACGCCGGCATCAACGTGTATGCCTACGTGGACAACAACCCCACGAACTTCACGGATCCGAGTGGGATGTTGGCCAAGTCGGTGACGAATGCCCTGTCGGGTTTGGGTAGCAGCATCAGCAATTACTTCGAGACGCCATTGGTGCGAGACACCTTCAGCACCATCAAAAATGGCGCGAGCATGGCGGTCAACAACCTGCGTGCAGACGCCTACAACGGCGCAATGAGCTGGGCTGAGCAGTTCACGCATCAGCCTTCCGGCAGCTTTGGGCGCATGGATTTGCCGGTGACGCCTCTGAATTCGGTTGCGTCACAAGTGTCTTCCGATCTGCGCGGTGCTGCGGCGACGGCGGTTTCTCTTGCGCCTATCCTGGCTCCAAGTCGATCCGTTTCGTTGTTCCGTGCAGTGGATCCGGTTGAGTTCAACAGTGTCATGCAAACCAAAACGTTCGCCTTTGGACCAAACGGCAGCACAATGAAACAGTTTGGTTTCAGTCTCGATGAAGTGGTGAAATTTGCCAATTTCTCATCCGACTACGCAGCTGTGCTGAAGGTCGATATTCCTCAGGCGGCGCTTAAGGGGATGAATGTTACAAAAGGGCAGATTGATCCTTTCATTTTCAAGAGTGGTGTGCTCACTATCGAAGGGGCTGGTGCCATGCGTAGCTTCAATGATGTTGTGAGATCCGTTGAACATGCCTACTGAAAAAGGCCCACATGTCTTAGCAGAGATTTGTTTGGCCAGTGATGTTCCTGACCCCAAGGTGGATGGCGTGCGTGACGGTTACGCGCCCCATCACCGCTTTTCCGGTGTGGAATACTTGGTCAGCGGGTTTCATCGGTATGGCGACGCGCAGTTACGTTATCCGGGGGACACTTGGTTGGCGCGTATCGCCTTCCCAAGCTGGGCGTTTTTTGGCTCAGAGGTTAAGGTGGGTGACCGGTTCGATATCTTGGAGATGTCGCGTCTTGTGGGCCATGGGGTGGTCAAGGAAGTCCTTTAACGAAGGCTCGGTCTTGCCAGTGAAGCCCTTGACGGCCTGAGCGGCGGTGACGATGGATACGCCAAGTCTTTAAGCACCAGCAGGTCATCGCCGGAGACGATGAGGTCGGCGCGAGCAGCCAAGGCGCAAGCCAACACGGCGTCATCATCGGCATCGCGTGAAACCTGGGTGTCAAGCTGACGCGCCGTCACCATGGTGGCGATGCGCCGATAGTTGGCCAGCAATTGGTCGGCGGTGAAGCCGGTGGCGGCCACGTATTTGGCCAGCTTCTTCTTGCCTAGCGTGGCGGCCAGTTCATCGAGCAGGACGCGGCTGGTGAACAGCTGACTTCCTTCTCTCCCGCCAACTCGATCGCGCGCCTTGGCGTGCCCTTCCACGGGAAGGCAGGCACCAGCACATTGGTGTCGACCACCCAACGAGGCCGCCGCTTCATGCAGTCTTGCCGCCCTTGGCCTTGCGCTCACGGCGCACGGTGTTGACCTCGGACTGAATCTCCTTCATCGACAACGGCTTGCTGCCCGCAGCGCTGGCACGCTGGGCACCGGCCAGCAGCGCCGGCGCGGCACAGTTGCGCTTCCATGGTGGGCAGCGCCTCAGCTTCTTGCAGGGCGGCGGTGGCTTTGAAAGTTTTGCGGGGCACATGGGGTGAAAATGAATGCCTGCTGACGCGGAGGCACCACCCACCCAGGACCGCATTCAGTTTGGAGATTGACGATGGAAGCCACCGTGGCTTTGGATGTTTCACACGCACAGCTTGCCGTCTTCGTTTCGTCGCTCAAGCAGCCGTTCAATGAGTGGACCGATCGGCATGTCGGGCAAGGGTTTGCGTGGCGGCCAGGCAGTGTGTCGTTCAGAACCCTGGTGGAGGCGAGTGCGCATGTGGTTGAGGTGAGCGTGGTGGATCGGATGGGCCCCATCCGCGACGACGCCATCAGGGCGATCGAAGTCCCCTTCGATGTGCCACTGGATGGCGCTGTGGATATCGGCAGCATCGCTGAAACGGTGCCTGTGTCGTTGCCGGCCGGCGCCTTTCTGTTGCGCTGCGAATTTCTGCATCCACCAGGCACCGAGGGCGAACGTGTTGCGATGACCTTTGCCAAAGGTGAGGCTGCGCGGTTCGCGGTGCGCAGGGCAGACGCTGAACTGCGTGTCGGCGATGAGCTTTTGACCCACGCTGACCCCGCGCCGGGTTGATGGCTTGGCATGGATGGTGCGGGTGGGCGCCATGAGCACCCCGACACACAGGATCGATTTGTCACGGCGCAGCGACTGTGGGCGCTCTGTTGCCAATGGGGCATGCCGACATCCGAGTGTTTGGTGGCGCGGGAGTGGTGTGTTGGGCATGCCGACATGCTGTTCCACCATGTCGAGCTCCACGGGTTCCTTCGCTCCCGGAGTTTGTCCTTGCTCTGCTGTCATCCTCAATCCCGTCGGATGACCGATCAGGTTGAAGGCATCAAAGCCAGCATCCATGCCAAGGTCGAGCACCCATTCCGTGTCATCAAACGCCAGTTCGGCCATGTGAAGGTGCGCTATCGCGGCCTAGCCAAGAACACGGCGCAATTGCAAACGCTGTTTGCGCAGGCCAATCTGTGGATGGTGCGCAGGCGTTTGAGCGGGAGCCTGGCATGAGTGCGCCTGGTGCATGGGGAATGGGCGCGAAACGCGCCCGAAATACCTGACTGAGGCGCGCTCAATTGCCAATATGGTCATGTCAGTTCACCCGACCATGGTCAGCGCCCATTTGTGCAGACCTACCTTGGGGGCGGCTTGAGTGATTTCGTGGCCCGCAGAGCAGTGCTCAGCTGCTGAGGACAAATTGATGTCAGAGATACATGAACCGGAGGCCGTAGAGATCGCAAGCGATCGATTGACGTTGATCGCTGCCGAGGTGGGCGATGTTCTTGAGCTCTTGCCTGACCAAACGATCCGTGCGGCGGGTGGTTGGATTTTCTTTTACAACACACAGTCATTTGCCCGAAGCGGCAATCCACTTGATGGTTTGGCTGGCAATGGGCCTCTTTATGTCACGCGATGGGGTGTGCTCCACGAATTGGGCACGGCGCTGCCTTGGCTGGAGGCGATCGAAGCCTTGGGCGCATCAAGATGAGTGGCAATCGCATGCGGCCATGTGCTGGCCTATGTCTGCGACGTTGTGATCAATGGCCGCTGGGAGGTCGACAAGTGAGTCGTCTGCTCAGGCCATGATGGACCAAGCCTTGCTCGCTTGTGTTGAGCACTGAAGTGATGATGTGGCGGCCTATCCCGACCTGACAAGTTACAACTACGCGCCGCAGTTCGCCGCTGGCGCGCCCCTGAACGTCGGGTGGCTGGGGGCGAGCGCCGACTGGGCTGTGACGCCACCCAGCAGTGAGTTGCTGGACGCTTTGTGGGCTGTGACGCAGGTGGTGGTGGCGCCCGCGCGAGGCTTTCACTTCTGCGAACTTTGCGGCACGGAGGAGGTGGGCGTGGCTCAGCGACTGGGCCGAAGGCTGTTGCTGGGGCATGCCGAAATCAGGGTGTTGGGTGGCGCAGGGGAGGTCTATGCGGCGCCTGACATGCTGTTCCACTACGTTGCGTGCCACGGGTATCGCCGCCCATTGCGTTTGTCCGTGCTTTGATGTCATCGCCACTGCCGCCGCATGCCGTCTACTTCGAGCGCTTGTCGGACTTGGGCTTGTCTTGGTCGGATGCCCTGCTTTGCCCACCTGGGGGCTTGGTGCTGCAGCCCAGGTTGACGTCGTCTTGAACTGTCATTCACGCGCAAAGCATCAGTTGCGCCATCCTGGCGACACTTGGCTGGCACGCATCGCCTTCCCGAGCTGTGCGTTTTTCGGCTCGAGCGTGAAGGTCGGCGACCGATTCGACATCCCGGAGATGTCGCGCCTGGTCGGGCACGGTGTCGTCAAGGAGATCCTGTGACTGCGTCCGGGCATGCGGGCGTCAGCGCCTTGTCACGAACGGTGGGCCCAATGGGAGGCACCACAAAAGTCAGGGGTTGAGCATGAAACGTGCGTTGATGACCATCGTACTGAGCGGCTTTGCGCTGTGCGCATCCGCCAGCAATTACCGCCAGGAAACGCTGCAGACATGCACGCGCCAGGCGACAGACCAATCCTTGTCGGGCGATGCCTATGCCGAGTTCATGCGCGGGTGCCTCAAGGCCCCGCGCGATGCCAAGCCGCCGGTGTATGCGGCCAGCGCGGCATCTCGGATCGCGCCAGGGCAGGCGATCCGTCCCGCCATGGTGCAACCGGCCAAGCCAGACCGGCCGGCCAAGGCCGCGCGGCAGGGCGCCAGCGCGGGCGGTTGAGCCACGGGGGCGGTGCCGCTCTCGGCGTCGGGTCGCCTCAGGCCCGCATGCCCACGAACATCTTCCAGCGGCGCTCGTTCTGCTTTTTGGCCTGGTAGAGCGCCTGGTCGGCGTGGCCCATCAGGGTGCGCACGCTGGTGATGTGGTTGGCGTAGGCGGCCAGGCCGATCGACACGCCCACACCGACCTCGTCGCCGCTGCCCAGCGTGATGGGCTGGGACACCGCCTTGACGATGCGCCGCGCCAGCGCCTTGGCCGCATCGTCGCTGCCATCGCGCATGACGATGCCGAATTCGTCGCCCCCCAGGCGCGCCAGCACATCGCCCAGGCGCATTTGCTGCGTGATGCGTTGCGAGACCTCGCGCAGCACCTCGTCGCCCGCGGCGTGGCCAAAGCCATCGTTGATGGCCTTGAAGCCGTCCAGGTCGAGCAGCAGCAGGGTGAAGGGGTGGTCCATGCGCATGGCGTGGCCCAGCTCGGCGGTCAGGGCGCGCTCGAAGTGCACGCGGTTGCTCAGGCCGGTGAGGGCGTCGCTCAGGGCCAGGGTCTGCAGGCGTTGGCCGCGGCGTTCGCTTTCCTGCAGGGCCTGCTCCAGGGTCTGCAGATCGCGCTGGGCCTGCGCTTGCGCGGCCGGTGGCTGGTGGGCCGAGGCGCTCAGGGCGAGGGCGGACAGGCGCGCCAGGGCGTCGAAAGCGGGCTCGGACTGGGGCTCGTTGGCGGGGTGGACGTCAGACAGCATGGCGTCAGGGGGGATCAGGGTGGGCACCTTTGTTTTATCGGCACGGCGCCGCGCAACAACAGGGTGTTTTGGCCCCAGTTCGGGTGAACACGGGGCCAGGCCGACGGGCGCCCCCGCGATCGGGTGGTGGGCTTCACCCGGGGTTTGCCGGGCTTTGCCGCATGGCGCAAAGCACGTCGGTGAATGCCCTGCGTTGCATGAATTTCGGTTCGGAGAAGATGAAGGCACGCGGATGTTCGCGCACCGGAAGGAGCATGACGATGAACCCCTCTCAAGCCACCACCCCCGAGCAACTCTTTGGCGCCTGCATGCACGCAGGCGGCTGGCCCAAGCTGGGCTGGCAAACCGTGGACACCGCCGAGGAGGTCCAGACCTGCTACGACGACATCGTGCTGCTGTGAGCGTCTGAGGGGGTGTCGGCCAGGGCCAGGCGGTTGCGGCCGCCGTGCTTGGCCGCATACAGCGCGTTGTCGGCCCGCTGAACCAGGTCGGTGGCGCGTTTGTCATGGCGGGGTGTGACCGTGGCCACGCCGATGCTGCAGGTCACGCGCACCTCCAGGGCCTCGCTGCGCAGCACCAGCTCGCGCACCTGGGCCAGCATCTGCAGGGCCACGCGCTCGGCACCGCGGGTGTCGGTGTCGGGCAGCAGCACCACGAACTCCTCGCCGCCATAGCGGGCCACGAAGTCGGTCGAGCGGCCGCAAGCCTCTTGCAGGGCCTGCGCCACCGCTTGCAGGCAGGTGTCGCCAAAGGGGTGGCCGAACGAGTCGTTGATGTTCTTGAAGTGGTCCAGGTCCACCAGCAGCACCGAGAGGTGGCCGCCGCGGCGGCACTGGCGCGCCCACTCGTGGGTCAGCTGGCGGTCAAAGTGCATGCGGTTGGGCACCTGCGTGAGCCCGTCGGTCAGGCTGGCGAGTTCCAGCTCGCGCGCTTGCTGTTCGGCCAGGCGCCGCGCGTGGCGGCCTTCCCAATAGTCCTGGTGCACCAGCTGGGATGAGCGCGCCAGGTAGGCCACGAACACGCACTGCAGCGCCATCACCAGCAGGTGGGCGGGCAGGGGGCGCAGGGCTTCGGCGACCACCACTGGCGCGAGCATCGCGATCGGGTAGGGGTAACGCAAGGCTGGGTTGAAGCCCAGCATGGTGTTGCCCGCGGCCACCATGCCGGCGGTGACCATGAGCATCGTCCAGGCCAGGGGCTGCAACGGCGCCAGCCACATGCAGGCGGCGGTCAGGCAGCCCCAGTACGCCGCGCTGAGGAGCGACAGCGCGTTGAAACCCAGCTCCGCGCGTTGGGGGTGCTGGCGCAGCAGCTCGGGCAGGCGCTTCGCATAGCTGGCGCGCACGATGGCCAGCAAACCCAGGCCCACCACATTGCCCCAGACCAGCCAAGGCCAGGTCGCGGCGGCGTGGGTGGCCAGGGTGACGGCCAGCCAGATGCCGGGGTAGATGAAGGTGGCGGTGGACGCGCGCTCCGCGGTGTCCAGCACGCAGCGCACGGCCAGTTCGGTGTCCGAGTCAGGTGCTTTGGAGCGCAGCAAGGCCGGCCTGCGTCCGCCCGTGGCATCGGGCTCGGCCTGCGGCGGCTGGGGGTGTTCCAGCCAATGGGAGGGGGCATCGCGCTTCACGTCCGGTATTTCGACACGTTTTGCCGTGACTTGAGCGCCACATTTTCTGCGTGTGAGTGCATCTGCCTGGCGATGCCGGACCGTAGTGGATGGGTGCAAGCCGAGCCCGCTTCGGGTCAGGCGACTGGCACCACCACACTGGAGACCGACATGCCCGCCTTCTCACGCACCCTGCTGCTTGCCAGCATCCTCGCCGCGCTGACGGGCATCGCCCATGCGGGCAAGTCTGACGCCCGCGCCCCGGTGAGTTGCGCCAGCGGCCAGCCTCAGGCCGTGGCCTCGCGCGCCGACAGCGAGCGTGACGACGAAGGCTTGCGCATCGCCGGCCTGACCGACGATGGCCGCCTGGTCTGCTTCAACGAGCGCCAGCCGGGCAAGGTGCGCGTCGTGGCCAGCGTCAATGGCCTGCAGGGGGACACCCGCCTGGTCGGCATCGACTACCGCGTGCAAGACGGCAAGCTCTACGGCGTGGGCGAGGCCGGCGGTGTCTACGCCATCGACCCGGACACGGCCGTGGCGACCCTCGTCAACCGCCTCTCGGTGACGCTGGACGGCAGCCGTTTCGGCGTGGACTTCAACCCCGCCGCCGACCGCCTGCGCATCGTCAGCAACACGGGCCAGAACCTGCGCCACAACCTCGCGGGCAGCACCCTGGCCGATGGCACCTTGAACTACACCGCGACGGCCACCCCGGGCCCTGCTGCCTTGGGCGTGAGCGCCGCGGCCTACACCAACAACGACCTGAGCCCCGCCACCCCGGCCACGACCGGCACAACGCTGTTCGTGCTGGACGCGACGCTCGACCAGATCGCGCTGCAGTCACCGCCCAACGTCGGCACGCTGGTGGCCACGGGCAAGCTCACGGTGGACGCCTCGGCCCTGTCCGGCTTCGACATCTACAGCACCGTGCGCGACAACGTCACCGTGCGCAACCGCGCGCTGGCCACGCTGGCGGAGGCCGACGGCTCGGTGAGCCTGTACCACATCGATGTGCTGACCGGCAAAGCGTCATCGCGCGGCAAGCTGCCCGCTGGTACAGTGGTCATCGACATCGCGGTGCCCTTGTACCAAGACTGAGCTGTCGCATCGCAGGGTGGGGTGTGCGCCCTACCAGGCAGACCGGTCGCCCACCCGAGCCTGATACCAAGATGGACCCGTTGACTTCTGCTGCGCTGCCCGAGCGGCGGCCCGATGACTTCGACCACGAAGCGGCGCTCGAAGCGTGCGCACGCGGTGAACGCTTCGCCCTGAGGGCGCTGTACGAGCGCGAAGGCCGCTGGCTGCTGGCCGTGGCCCAGCGCATCGTGCGCGATGCCGAACTGGCCGAAGACGTCGTCCAGGAAGCCTTCTTGCAGATCTGGCAGCGCGCCGGCACCTTCCGCCGCGAGATGGGTTCGGGCCGGGGCTGGGTCTACACCGTGGTGCGCCACCGCGCGCTCGACGAAGCGCGCCGTCGCCGCCCCGAGCTCAGCCTGGGCGATGACTTCGAAGCCGTGGCCGAGGCCGCGGTGCACCAGGATGCCACCCCGGGCGACGACGCCTGGCCCCACGACGAAGAAGCGCTGGCGCATTGCCTGGCGCAACTCGATGACCCGAAGCGCCAGTGCGTCATCGATGCCTACGTCGAGGGTTACACCCACGAACAGATCGCCCAGCGGTTGAGCAAGCCGGTGGGCACGGTCAAATCCTGGATCCGCCGCGGTCTGCTGGCGCTCAAGGAGTGCTTGTCATGAGCCCGCAAGAAAACCAAGAAAACATCGCCGATGCTGGCGAGTACGTCATCGGCACCCTCACCGGCGCCGAGCGCCAGGCCTTCGAGGCCCGCCTGCAGGCCGATGCCTCGCTGCAGCGCGAGGTCCACGCCTGGCAGGACCGCCTGCTGGGCCTGACGGCCCGCTTGACCCCCGCTGCCCTGCCGCCACAGTTGTGGCCGCGCATTGCCGCGCGCCTGGGCGCCGTGCCGCTGTTCCAGGCACCCACGCAGGAGCCGGCAGCGGCGAACGACCCGGCGTGGTCCGGTGTGCGTTTCTGGCAGCTCCTCAGCGGCCTGTCCATGGCCGCGGTGGTGGTCATGGCCACGGTGCTGGTCGGCCAGCGCCAGCCCGAGCCGACCGCCGTGGTGCAAGCGGCGCCGCGCTACCTGGCCGTGCTGCAAAGCCCGGACAAGGGCGGTGCTGGTTGGGTGGTGGAAACGGTGGCTTCGGCCGATGTGAAGCCTGGCGAAGCGGCCATCCGCCTCGTGCCCCTGGGGCCGAACGAGGACATCCCCGAAGGCAAGACCATGCAGTTCTGGACCAAGCCCGAAGGCGCCAAAGGCCCGACCTCGCTGGGCCTGGTCAAGCCGGGTCAGGTGGTCGTGGTGCCGGTCAGCCAGCTGCCCGGTCTGGCCGACAAGACCCTGTTCGAGTTGACGCTGGAGCCGGCTGGCGGCTCGCCCTACCCGAAGCCGTCGGGCCCCATCCTCTACGTGGGCCGCGCGGTTCGGGTCTGATGCGGCTGTGAAGGCCGGCGAGCTCAAGCCTCGTCGGCCGACAGCGCCCGCCACACGATGTGGAAGAGCCCGTCGAACTGGTCGATGAGCGGCTGCTTCTCGCGCCGCACGATGTGCATCAGCACCACGCGGCCGATGATGCCCATGAACACGTCCAGCAGCACCTTGGCCGACACGCGCCGGTTCAGCACCCCGCGCGCCTGGCCGTCCTTGAACACGCCCAGGAAGGCCGTCATCAGCTCCGGGCTTTCGTAGATGCGGATGTTCTGGTGGCGTGACACCGGCACCGCGGTGAACAGCAACATCATCACCGCCGGGTGCTTGTCCATGTAGTCCAGCGTGACCCAAAACGTTTTGCGCAGGCGTTCCCGCGCGTCGTCGATGCCCTGCAGGTGGTCGATCATGCGCTCGGCCAGGCGGCCCAGCATCACGTCCAGCATGGCGTAGACCAGCACCTCCTTGCTGCCGAAGTACTTGTAGATGGTCTGCAGGGACACGTGCGCCGCCTTGGCCACGTCGAGCAGCGTCACCTCGTGGAAATCGCGGCTCGAAAACAGCGTCAGCACGGCCTGCTCGATGCGCTTGAGTGTGCCGGCGCGCATGCTGCTGAGGGCGGCGCGGCGTGCGTCCGGCGTGTCGGGCGGGGTGTGGCGGGTGTCGGGTGGCTGGGGCGCGGGAGGCATGGCGGCGTGGCAGCGTGGCGAGGGTGCGGGCGAACAGAGACCGAGGGGAGGATCGCGTTCCGGGGTGGAAACGAATCGTACCAAATGAACGATCGTTCGAAAATCTGGGCCTGCCCCCCTTGCCCTTCAATGACGTTAACGTCAAGATCAGCACCCGTTGTGCACCACGATGCATGGCTGGTTTCGCAGGCGTCAGCGCTTTGTCGCACCCGATGCCTTCTTGAAATCAAGGGTTAACACCGACGGTAACGAAGATTACCGAATGACCCAAGCCTTGCCTGTTGGTGCCGAAACGCACACCGCTTCACACGGACCGAGGAGACACCCGCATGCCCATTCAAAATTTCGCCCCCGCCTGGATGACCGAAGAACACCAGATGGTGTTCGACTCGGCCAAGCGCTTCATGACCGAGCAATGGCAGCCCAAGGACGAAGCCTGGCGCGCCCAGGGCATGATGGACCGCCAGGCCTGGGAAGACGCCGGCGCCAATGGCTTCCTGTGCGCTTCCATGCCCGAGCAGTACGGCGGCGGCGGTGGTGACTTCGGCCACGAGGCCGCGCTGGTGCTGGCCCAGGGCGAAGCCGGCATCGGCGGTTTCGGCGGCTCGCTGCACTCGGGCATCGTTGCCCCGTACATCCTCCACTACGGCACCGAAGAGCAAAAGAAGCGCTGGCTGCCCAAGCTGGCCTCCGGCGAGCTCATCAGCGCCATCGCCATGACCGAGCCCGGCACCGGCTCCGACCTGCAAGGCGTGCGCACGCTGGCCTTGAAGTCGGCCGATGGCGAGAGCTACACCATCAACGGCAGCAAGACCTTCATCACCAACGGCCAACTGGCCAACCTGGTCGTCGTGGTCTGCAAGACCGACAAGGACAAGGGCGCGCAAGGCATCTCGCTGTTCGTGGTCGAGACCGACGAAGCCCCCGGCTTCCGCCGTGGCCGCAACCTCGACAAAATCGGCATGGAGGCGCAAGACACCTCCGAGCTGTTCTTCGACGACGTGGTGGTGAGCAAGCACAACCTGATCGGCGAACAGGAAGGCATGGGCTTTTTCCAGCTGATGCAGGAGCTGCCGCAGGAGCGCATGCTCGTGGCCCTGGCCGGCATCGCCGCCATGGAATACGCCATGAAGATCACGCTCGAGTACACGAAGGAGCGCAAGGCCTTCGGCAAGCCCATCTTCAGCTTCCAGAACACCCGCTTCAAGCTGGCCGAGTGCCAGGCCCTGCTGCTGGCTTCGCGCGCCCTGGTGGACGCCGCCATGGTCGCCCACCTCAAGGGCGAGCTGGGCGTGGACCGCGCCGCGCTGATCAAGTACTGGATCACCGACAACCAGTGCAAGCTGATCGACGAATGCCTGCAGCTCTTCGGTGGCTACGGCTACATGAAGGAGTACCCGATCGCCCGCCTGTGGGCCGACTCGCGCGTGCAGCGCATCTACGGCGGCACCAACGAGATCATGAAGGAACTGGCCTCGCGCTTCCTGTGATCCGCTTGGCGATCTTCCGCTGAGCACCGAACCAAACACCCCCACACCAAAGGAGCTTCCCATGATCGAAGCCTACATTTTCGACGCCGTCCGCACCCCGCGCGGCAAGGGCAAGAAAGACGGCAGCCTGCACCAGGCCACGCCCGTGTGGCTGCTGCGCACCTTGCTGCAGGGCCTGCAACAGCGCCACCACCTCGACACCTCGCTGGTCGACGACGTCATCCTCGGCTGCGTGACGCCGGTGGGCGAGCAGGGCGCCGACATCGCCCGCACCGCCGTGCTGGACGCCGGCTGGGCCGAGTCCGTCGCCGGTGTGACGCTGTCGCGCTTTTGCGCCTCGGGCCTGGAGGCCATCAACATGGCCACGGCCAAGATCCGCGCTGGTCTCGATGACATGGTCGTTGCCGGCGGCGTCGAGAGCATGAGCCGCTGGCCCATGGGCTCGGACGGTGGCGCCTGGGTGATGGACCCGCGCATCAACAGCGGCACGGCCTTCGTGCCCCAAGGCATTTCGGCCGACCTGATCGCCACGCTGGAAGGCTTCTCGCGCGCCGACCTCGATGCCTTTGCCGCCGAGTCGCACCGCCGTGCCGCCGCCGCGCAGGCCGAGGGCCGCTTCGACAAGTCGGTCATCCCCGTGCGTGACATCAACGGCATGCTGATGCTGGGCCGCGATGAAACTGTGCGCCCCGGCACCTCGGTCGAGTCGCTGGCCAAGCTGATGCCTTCGTTCGAGATGATGGGCACCATGGGCTTCGACGCCACCGCACTCGACAAGTACACGACCATCGAGAAGATCGTCCACGCCCACCACGCTGGCAACTCCTCGGGCATCGTCGATGGCGCCGCGCTGGTGCTGCTGGGCAGCAAGGAAGCCGGCATCAAGGCCGGGCTGAAGCCCCGCGCCCGTGTGCTGATGACCGCCGAGTGCGGCTCCGAGCCCACCATCATGCTGACCGGCCCGACGCCGGCCTGCCAGAAGGCGCTGAACAAGCTGGGCATGACCGCGGGCGACATCGACCTGTGGGAAATCAACGAGGCCTTCGCCACCGTCCCCATGAAGACCGCCAAGGACCTGGGCGTGTCCATGGACCGCGTCAACGTCAACGGTGGCTCCATCGCCATGGGCCACCCGCTGGGCGCCACCGGCGCCATCATCCTGGGCACCGCCCTGGACGAGCTGGAACGCACGGGCAAGTCCACGGCCCTGGCCACCCTGTGCATCGGTGCCGGCATGGGCATCGCCACCATCATCGAACGCGTCTGATCCGGGAGGCACACACCATGACCCAATCTCAAGCCAACGCCCCAGCCTTCAGCCTGGCCATCGACGCCGACGGCATCGGCCTGGTCACCATCGACATGCCGGGCCGCGCGATGAACGTGCTCAACCCGACGCTCGTCGTGCCCTTCGCCGGCCTGGTCGAGCAGCTGGAAACCGACGCCGCCCTCAAGGGCCTGGTCATCACCTCGGCCAAGTCGACCTTCATCGTCGGCGCCGACATCGACCAGCTCACACAGATCACCTCGGCCGAAGAGGCCTACAAGCTGTGCGAAGACCTCAAGGGCATGCTGCGCCGCATGGAAAAGTGCGGCAAGCCCGTGGTGGCCGCGCTCAACGGCACGGCCCTCGGCGGCGGCCTGGAGCTGGCGCTGGCCTGCCACGCCCGCATCGCCATCGATGACCCCAAGACCAAGCTGGGCCTGCCCGAAGTGAAGCTGGGCCTGCTGCCCGGTGGCGGCGGCACCCAGCGCGTGCCCCGCATGATCGGCATCCAGAAGAGCTTCGAGCTGATCACCCAAGGCAAGGAACTGACCGCCGCCAAGGCCAAGGAGATGGGCCTGGTGACCGAGCTGGCCGCCAACCGCGAAGACCTGCTGGCCAAGGCCAAGGCCTGGGCACTCGCCAACCCGAAGGCCTCGCAGCCCTGGGACAACAAGGGCTTCCGCATCCCCGGTGGCGACAGCAAGAGCCCGGCCGTGGTGCAGGTGCTCGCCATCGCGCCTTCGATGGCCAACGCCAAGGCGCACGGCAACTACCCGGCGCTCACCCACATCATGAGCTGCCTGTTCGAAGGCTGCCTGCTGGACTTCGACGCCGGCTGCCAGGTCGAGTCGCGCTACTTCGCGGCCTGCGTGGTGTCGCAGACCAGCAAGAACATGATCGGCACGCTGTGGCACCAGCTCAACGCCATCAAGAAGGGCCAGTCGCGTCCCAAGGGCTTCGCCGAATCCAAGGTGAAGAAGGTCGGCATCCTGGGCGCCGGCATGATGGGCGCGGGCATCGCCTACGTGTCGGCCAAGGTCGGCATCGACGTGGTGCTGCTGGACACGACGCAAGAGAACGCCGAGAAGGGCAAGGCCTACTCGCAAGGCATCCTGGACAAGGCCATCTCGCGTGGCCGCAGCACGGCCGACAAGCGCGACGCGCTGCTGGCCCGCATCCAGCCGACCACGTCCTATGACGACCTGAAGGGCTGTGACCTCGTCATCGAGGCCGTGTTCGAAGACCGCGCCATCAAGGCGGTGTGCACGCAGAAGTCCGAAGCCGTCATCGCCGCCGACGCCGTGTACGCCTCGAACACCTCGACGCTGCCCATCACCGGCCTGGCCACGGCCAGCGAGCGCCCGGCCAACTTCATCGGCCTGCACTTCTTCTCGCCGGTGGACAAGATGCCGCTGGTCGAGATCATCGTGGGCGAGAAGACCTCGGACGAGACCCTGGCGCGTGGCTTCGACTACGTGCTGCAGATCGGCAAGACCCCGATCGTGGTCAACGACAGCCGCGGCTTCTACACCTCGCGCGTGTTCGCCACCTACATCATGGAAGGCCTGGCCATGCTGGGCGAGGGCGTGCACCCGCGCTCCATCGAAGTGGCCGGCCTGAAGGCGGGCATGCCCATGCCCCCGATGGCGCTGCAAGACGAGGTCTCGCTGGGCCTGTCGCTGCACATCGCCGAGCAGACCAAGAAGGACATGGCCGCCGAAGGCAAGGTGCTGCCCGAGCACCCGGCCGCAGCCGTGCTGCAGAACATCGGTGGCACGCACAAGCGCATCGGCAAGAAGACCGGCAAGGGCCTGTACGACTACAACGGCAAGGAAAAGACCCTGTGGCCCGAGTTGACCCAGCTCTACCCGCCGGTGGCGAACCAGCCCACCCAGCAAGAGCTGGTGGACCGCCTGCTGTACGTGCAAGCCAACGAGGCGGCACGCTGCTTCGAAGAGAAGGTCGTGCGTTCGGTGGCCGACACCAACATCGGCTCGATCTTCGGCTGGGGCTTCGCGCCCAACCAGGGCGGCGCGCTGCAGTTCATCAACGCCGTGGGCGCCAAGAAGTTCGTCGAGCGTGCGCGTGAGCTGGCCAAAGCCTACGGCCCGCGCTTCGAGCCCGCCGCCATCGTCGTGAAGATGGCGCAAGAAGGCGGTCGCTTTGAGGACGCGGTGTGAGCGCGGCCAACGACCGTGCCTCGGGGCTTTCAAGCCCTTCTGGCCCTTCGAGCGCAGCGGGCCCTTTGGGCAGCATGCTGGCCGGCCTGCGCGTGATCGACCTCACGCGCAACCTGCCCGGGCCCTTCAGCACGCGCATGCTGGCCGACCTGGGGGCCGAGATCGTCAAGGTCGAGCCGCCCGAGGGCGACCCGGCGCGGCCGCTGGGCACGCTGTTCGAGGCGCTCAACCACGGCAAGGAGTGCCGCAAGATCGACTTCCGCAACGAAGCCGACCTCGCCACCTTGCGCGACTGGCTGGCCACCGCCGACGTGATGGTGGACAGCTTCCGCCCCGGCGTGCTGCAAGGCATGGGGCTGGATGCGGCCACCCTGCACGCACTGAACCCGCGGCTGGTGATGGTCTCCATCACGGGTTACGGGCAAACGGGTGCCTGGGCCAACAAGGCCGGGCATGACCTGAACTTCATGGCGCTGTCGGGCGCGCTCGACCAGGTGCGTGCCACCACGGGCGAGCTGGCCTTGTCCAATGTGCAGTGGGGTGACCTGGCCGCGGGCAGCTCGATGGCGACCATCGCCATCCTGGCGGCGGTCATCGAGGCCCAGCGCACGGCCCGGGGCCGGCACATCGACGTCAGCATGGCGCATGGCCTGCACGCGCACCTGGTGATGCCCAAGGCGACGGCGTCGCTGCTGGCGCCCATCCTGGGGCACCGGCCGCAGGCGGGCGAGGACATGCTCAACGGCGGCCTGCCTTGCTACAACCTCTACGCCACGGCCGACGGCCGCCACCTCGCGGTGGGCGCGCTGGAGTTCAAGTTCTGGAAGGCGGCTTGTGAGGTGTTCGGGCGGCCCGATTGGGTCAACCGCCACTGGCAGCGTGGCGCCTTGCCGGGCACGCCCGATTGCACGGCGCTCAAGGCCGAGGTGGCCGCGCTGGTGGCTTCGCAGCCGCTGGCCTACTGGGCCCACCAGTTCGAGTCCTCGGACGCCTGCGTCACGCCCGTGCTGACGCTGGAAGAAGCCCAGGCGCACGCGCTGTTCGCAGGCCTGGGCCAGGTGCAGGCCTGGACGTCGGTGGCCTGATCAGGCTTGTGCGGTGGCGGTGGGGGCAGCCGGTGTGCTGCCTTCCATGCCCGCTTCGATCGACTTCAGCATCTGCTTGCGGAAGCGGTTGAGCTCCTGCACGCTGGCGAAACTCTGGCCCATCAGCGAGCTGAGGTTGTGCAGGATGCGCTCGACCACCTTGTTTTCCCAGACGCTGTCGAACTGGATCTGCGTGTCCAGCCACTTTTCCAGCCACTCGGGGTTGGGCAGGCGGGACTGCACCGTGTCACGCGGGAACAGCGCTTCGTTGACGTGCAGGTTGGTGGGGTGCAGGGCCTGGGCCGTGCGACGCGCGCTGGCCATCAGCACGCCGACCTTGGCGAAGGCCGCGCGGGCCTCGTCGCCGAACTTGGCCATGGCGCGCTTCATGTAGCGCAGGTAGGCGCCGCCGTGGCGGGCCTCGTCGCGGGCCAGGGTGTCGTAAATCGCCTTGATGACCGGCTCGGTGTGCCATTCGGCAGCGCGGCGGTACCAGTGGTGCAGGCGGATCTCACCGCAGAAGTGCAGCATCAGGGTTTCGAGCGCCGGGGCCGGGTCGAACTCGAAGCGCACCTCGTGCAGCTCTTCCTCGGTGGGCAGCAGGTCGGGGCGGAAGCGGCGCAGGTACTCCATCATCACCAGCGAGTGCTTCTGCTCTTCGAAGAACCACACGCTCATGAAGGCAGAGAAGTCGCTGTCGTCGCGGTTGTCACGCAGGAACATCTCCGTGGCGGGCAGGGCGGCCCACTCGGTGATGGCGTTCATCTTGATGGTCTGGGCTTGCTCGTCGGTCAGCTGGGAGGCATCGAACTGGTCCCAGGGGATGTCGGTGTCCATGTTCCAGCGGACGGATTCCATTTGCTTGAACAGTTCGGGGTAGAGCATGACCTTCTCCTGGTGTCAGCGGTCGCAATGTGACTGGCCGGGTCCATGCACCCCGGTCAGCGTGATCCATGCAGGCTATACGACTTTGATGACGTTTTGGATGTCAAGTGTTTGACAGTCCTGTGACGCGGCGGCCGGGTGGGCGCCTGTCTCAGGGGGCTGTGGCCACCGGCTGGCGCGGGTGGTGCGTGCGCCAAGTGTTCACGGCCGTGCGCAGGGTGTCCAGGTCGTCCATGGCCAGCACGCCAGGTGGTGGCCGCCGCAGCAGCAGGGGGTGTCGCCCGCCCACCCACAGCGCGATGCGCGGGGGCAGCTTGGCGCGGAATTCCAGCAGCGTGTCTTGCACCAGCGTGGCCGGTGCCGAGGCAGAAAAGCTCAGGGCGACGACGTCGGCATGGTGGTTGGCGGCGGCATGGACGAGGTCCCACAGCGGCGTCTGCGGCCCCAGGTTGATGGGTTGGGCCTCCAGCAAGGACAGCCAGGCCTCGACCATCAAGAGGCCCATGGCGTGGGGCTCGCCGGGGAAGGTGCTCAGCAGCACCCGCGGCGCGTGTTCGGGCAGGGCCGGCGGCAGGGCGTGGATGGCGCTGTGCAGGCTTTGCTGCAGGCAGTGGCTGACCCAGTGTTCTTGTGGCACCTGGAAGCGGCCGCGCAGCCAGCCCTCGCCCATAGCCTGAAGCAGCGGGGCGACCACGTCTTCGGTGAATTGGGCCAGGCCCAGGTGGACCGAGGCTTTGGCCAGGATGCGCTTGAGGCCTGCGACGTCGTGGGCATCGACGCGGGCCAACGCATCGGTCACCCAGGTCGCTTCGGCGGTTCTGGCGGCGCGGTCCGGGCCTGAGGCCCCGTGCGGCACGGGGGGGGCCGGAGACCGCAGCGTGGCCTGCGATGCCGCGTGGGCGGGTGGCACCAGCGCGTCGGCGCTGTGCTCGGCCAGGGTTTGCAGGTCGGCCACGGGCAGGGCCACGACCCGCCCCGGGCGGTGGCCCACGTCGAGCAGGCGCTTGATCAGGCGCAGCCGTTCCAGCTGGTCGAGCGGGTAGCAGCGTTCGCCTTGCGCATCGCGCACGGGGTTCGGGAATCCATAGCGCTTTTCCCAGACGCGCAGAGTGTCTTTGCTCAGGCCCGTGTCGCGCTCGACGGCAGCGATCGACATCATCAGGGGGCGTGGCATGTCATTCCTGTGGGGGCCGGGTGTGATGGGGTGCATCCAGCGGCGCTCGGTTTGCGTAAGGCCAGGGTGTGGGTTCGGGTTGAACGGTGGCGCACGCACATCGCGCTGCCTTGGCTTTGAATCCGTTTTGACCTGGACAAAAACTTGTTCATGGCATGTTCACTGGCTAATATAGGTCAGCAACTTCGGTTTGACCAAGACAAACAAGGCAATCATGACGACAAAACGTGTTCATTTTCTGACATGGGCGGTGGCCGTGATCGGCTTGGGCGCCTCTGCGCTGGTGCAGGCGGCCGCGGGCGACGCCACGCCCACGGCCAATGCCGCCGCGCCCACCGCCCCTGTGGCAGCCGCCTGCCCGGGCCTGCTCAACAAGACCTTCCCGCGCCTGCAGGACGAGAAGCCGCAGTCGCTGTGCCAGTACAGCGGCAAGGTGCTGCTGGTGGTCAACACCGCCAGCTACTGCGGCTTCACCGGCCAGTACAAGGGCCTGGAGGCGCTGCACGCCAAGTACAAGGACCGCGGCCTGGTGGTGCTGGGCTTCCCCTCGGGCGATTTCGGGGAGCAGGAGAAAGCCACCAACAAGGAAATCGCCGAGTTCTGCGCCAACACCTACAGCGTGAAATTCCCGATGTTCGCCAAGAGCCACGTGGCCGGCGCCGAGGCCAACCCCCTGTTCGCCGAGCTGACCAAGGCCTCGGGCACGCGGCCGAAGTGGAACTTCTACAAGTACCTGGTGGCGCGCGATGGCCGCGTCATCGACGCCTACAGCAGCATGACCACGCCCGATGACCGCGACCTGGTGCGCGACGTCGAGAAGGCCCTGGCGCAGTGAGTCCCGACCCTCGGCCCCACCGGAACCGGAGCACGCCATGAAGCGCATTGCCGTCATCGGCGCAGGCATCAGCGGCCTGGGCGCCGCCCACCACCTGAGCATCGCGCCGGGGCAGCGCCGCGTCACGCTGTTCGAGGCGGGGCGCCACTTCGGCGGCCACGCGAACACCTTCGATGTGACCTTGCGCGACGACGCCGGGCGCGAGCTCACGCATGGCGTGGACACGGGCTTCCTGGTGTTCAACGAGCGCACCTACCCGAACCTGATCGGCCTGTTCGCCGAGCTGGGCGTGCCCACGGCCGCGTCGGACATGTCGTTCTCGGTGCAGATCCCGCCCGGGGCCAGCGGCCTGGGGGGCTTGCGCCCGGGCCTGGAGTGGTGCGGCTCCTCGCTGAACACGGTGTTCGCGCAGCGCGGCAACCTGGTCTCGCCGGCCTTCTGGCGCATGCTGGGCGACCTGATGCGCTTCAACCGCCTGACCACGGCCATGGCCTTGCGCGGCAGCGAGGTCGAGCTGCGCCAACCCATCGGCGATTTCCTGCGCGAGCAGGGCTTCGGCCCGGCCTTCCAGGAAGGTTATTTGCTGCCCATGGTGGCGTGCATCTGGTCCTGCCCGGTGCAGCAGATGATGCGCTTCCCGATGGCCACGCTGATCCGCTTCTGCCACAACCACGGGCTGCTGCAGGTGGCCAACCGGCCGCAGTGGTTCACGGTGGCGGGGGGCTCGCGGGAGTACGTGCGCCGCATCGTCGAGCGCCTGGCGGATGCGCGCCTGGCCTGCCCGGTGCAAAGCGTGGTGCCCCTGGGTGAGGGAGGCGATGCCGGCGTGATGGTGCACAGCGCCCGCGGTGCCGAGCGCTTCGACGAGGTCGTGCTGGCCTGCCACCCCGACCAGGCCTTGCGCCTGCTGGGCGCGGCCGCCAGCGAGGCCGAGCGCGGTGTGCTGGGTGCCATCCGCTACCACCCCAACCGCGCCGTGCTGCACACCGACACCGCCTTGCTGCCCCGCCGCGAAAAGGCCTGGGCCGCCTGGAACTACGAGCGCGCACCCGACCTGGCCGGGGAGGCGCGCGCGGTCTGCCTGCACTACCTCATCAACCGCTTGCAGCCGCTGCCGTGGTCGCAGCCGGTGGTGGTGTCGCTCAACCCCTTGCGCGAGCCGGCACCCGAGACCGTGCTGGCCGAGTTCGATTACGACCACCCGGTTTTTGACCAGGCCGCCATCGAAGCGCAGGCACGCTTGCCTTCGCTGCAAGGTCGGCGCCACCTGTGGTTTGCCGGCGCCTGGGCGGGTTATGGCTTCCACGAAGATGGCCTCAAGTCGGGCCTGGCCGCCGCCAAAGGCTTGCTGGCCCGCGCCGAGGGCATGGCCCCGCTGGCCGTGCCGGGCCAGGGGCTGGCCGCATGAGCGATGCCCCAGGCCCTGCCAGACCGCTGGTCGTACCGCAGACCGCGCCGCAGATTGGTTTTGGCCAGGTGCGCCACACCCGGCTCAAGCCGGCGCACCATGCCTTTGCTTATCCCAACTGCTTCTGGTTGCTGCCCCTGCGCACCTTGGCCCGCCAGCCGGTGGCCGCGGTGCGCCGCAACGCGCGGGGCTGGCTGAGCTTCCACGACGGCGACCATGGCGATGGCCGTGGCGACGCGCTGGCCTGGTTGGACGGGCTGCTGCGCGGTGCGGGCGTGTGGCGGGCCGATCTGGCCGAGGGCGAGGTCTGGTTGCAAACCTACCCGCGTGTGCTGGGCCACAGCTTCAAGCCCGTGAGTTTCTGGTACGTGCACCGCGCCGATGGCCAACTGCACGCGGTGGTGGCCGAGGTCAACAACACCTTCGGCGAGCGCCACTGCTATGTGCTGGGCGGGGGTGACGAGGGCCTGGCCTGGGGGCAGGAGGTCTGCGCCGACAAGGTCTTCCACGTCTCGCCTTTTTGCCATGTGGAAGGGCGCTACCGCTTCCGCTTCATGCGCGCAGCCACGCCGCAGGGCGAACGCCTCATCGCCCGGGTGGACCACGACGATGCGCAAGGGCCCCTCATCCAAACCGCGCTCAGCGGCGTATTGCATCCCATGGACGCTGCATCGCTGCGCCGCGCCAAGCTGGGCTGGCCCCTGCTGACGCTGGGTGTGGTGGCGCGCATCCACTGGCAGGCACTGCGTTTGTGGGTCAAGCGCGTGCCGTTTTTCAGCAAACCCGAGCCCCCGGCTCGCTCCGTCACCGGCCCCCACGGGCCCGCCACACCATGAACCGCATGACCTCCGCTTCGTCGCTGTCCTCGGATGAGCACCAGGCCCTGCACAAGGCCCTGCCCCAGGACGCGCCCGCCGCCGCCCGCGTGGTGCTGCAGTTGTTGCAGCGCTTGAAGGTGGGTTCGCTCGATGTGCAATTCCCGCACGGCGGCACGGCGCACTTCGGCCAGGCCGTGGCCGTGGACGTGCCCGCACCGCGCGCGGTGCTGCGCCTGCACCGTTGGGACATGTGCGCGGCGGTGCTGAAATCGGGCGACATCGGCTTCGCGGAAGCCTACATCGCCGGTCACTGGTCCACGCCGGACCTGACCGCGCTGCTCAAGCTGTTCATCGCCAACCGCAACATCATCGAAGAGGCCATCTACGGCCACTGGTGGGGCCGCCTGGCCTACCGCATCCGCCACCTGCTCAACCGCAACTCCAAGGCCAACAGCCGCAAGAACATCCAGGCCCACTACGACCTGGGCAACGACTTCTACCGCCTCTGGCTGGACCGCACCATGAGCTATTCCAGCGCCTGGTTCGAGGGCGACCTGGGCAAGCCCATGGTCGAGGCCCAGCGCGCCAAGGTCAAGCGCGCCTTGAACGAAGCGGGCGTGGTGGCCGATGGCACCTCGCGCCGCGTGCTGGAGATCGGCTGCGGCTGGGGCGGCCTGGCCGAGATCGCCGCGGCCGAGCACGGCGCCCACGTCACGGGCGTGACCCTGTCCACCGAGCAGCTGGCCTGGGCGCAGCGGCGCATGGCCGATGCCGGCTTGGCCGACCGCGCCGACCTGCGCCTGCAGGACTACCGCGACATCGCCGACGCGCCCTTCGATGCCATCGTCTCCATCGAGATGTTCGAGGCCGTGGGCCGCGAATATTGGGCCGGCTACTTCGCCACGCTCAACCGCTGTCTGAAGGATGGCGGCCAGGCCTGCATCCAGACCATCACCATCGACGACGCGCTGTTCGATCGCTACGTGAAGTCCACCGACTTCATCCAGCAGTACATCTTCCCCGGCGGCCTGCTGCCCTGCGACCGCGCCTTCCGCGAAGAGGCCCGCAAGGCCGGCCTGGAGGTCACCAACGCCTTGTTCTTCGGCCCCGATTACGCCGAGACCCTGCGCCGTTGGCGTGCCGACTTCCACACCCACCTCCAGCAGGTGCAGGGGCTGGGCTTTGACGAACGCTTCCAGCGCATCTGGGAGTTCTACCTCGGTTACTGCGAGGCCGCCTTCGACATGGGCAACACCCACGTCGTGCAGTACACGCTGCGCAAGCCTGCCGCGGGCAGGGCCGGCTGACGCCGATGCCGAGCGCTGGCAACAACACGCTGCGCAGCGCGCTTTACGGCCTGCTCGGCCTGCCCCTGGCCTTCGTGGCCATGCCGCTGTACGTGGTGCTGCCCGCGCACTATGGTCAGACGCTGGGCGTGTCGCTCGGCGCCCTGGGCGCGGTGCTCTTGCTGACGCGCCTGGCCGATGCCCTCATCGACCCGCTGCTGGGCCGCTGGGTAGACCACCTGCTCGCCCACGCCGGGCAACGTCGTCTGGCCGTGCTGGCCGCGGCGGCCTTGCTGGCGCTGGGCTTCGTGGCGCTGTTTTTCCCGCCGATGGCCTGGGCGCCCATGCGCCACCAGGGTGCCTTGCTGGCCTGGTGCGCGCTGACGCTGGTGGTCACCTTCCTGGCCTACAGCCTGCTCAGCGTGGCGCACCTGGCCTGGGGCACCCGCTTGGGCGGAGACGTCGGCCAGCGCGCGCGCCTGGTGGCGTGGCGCGAGGGCTTCGGCCTGTTCGGTGTGCTGGCGGCCAATGTGCTGGCCACGCAGGCGGGCATGGGCTGGACCTCGGCCGTGCTGGCCACCGCCCTGGTGCTGGGCGTGTGGGCCTTGCTGCGCGGACCGGCGCCGGCCACGGCGACCGATGCGCCAGGCGCGGTGGCCGGCGACACATCCGCCGCCCATGTGCCCCTGGGCCTGCCCTGGCGCGGCAGCGGTTTCCGCCGCCTGATGGCGCTGTTTTTGGTCAATGGCGTGGCCAGCGCCATCCCGGCCACGCTGGTGCTGTTCTTCATCCAGGACCGCCTGAAGGCCATGGACGCCGCGCCGCTGTTCCTCGGCCTGTACTTCCTGATGGCGGCGCTCAGCGTGCCCTGGTGGGTGCGCTGCATCGCGCGCATCGGGGCCATGCGCAGCTGGGCCCTGGGCATGGCGATGGCGCTGGCGAGCTTTGCCGGCGTGCTGTGGCTGGGCGAGGGCGACCGCGCGGCCTACATCGCCATCTGCCTGGCCGGAGGCTGGGCCCTGGGCGCCGACCTCACCGCCCCGGGCACCCTCTTGACGGGGGTGGTGCAACGCGCCGGCCACGCGGGCCAGGCCGAAGGCGCCTACGCCGGCTGGTGGCAGTGGGCCACCAAGCTGAACCTGGCGCTGGCCGCCGGCTTGGCCTTGCCGGCGCTGCAGGCGCTCGGCTACCACCCGGGGGCGCATGACCCCGGCGCGCTGATGGCGCTCACGCTGGCCTATGGCGGCTTGCCTTGTGCCTTCAAGCTGGTGGCCATGGCGGCGTGCTGGCGCTGGCGCCACCACCCGGCGCTGGCCTGAGGCGGCCTGAACCCAGACCCTTCGCCCCTCGGTCCCCGTTTTTTCGCACCGAACCCATCCCCAGGAGCCTCCATGCCGCACCCCATGCCCCTGCGCCGCCGCGCCACCCGCATCCTCTCGGCCGCCGCCGTGGCCCTGACCGTCGCCCTGGGCGCTGGTTGCGCCAGCGCGCCCCAGCCCAGCGACTACGCCCAGCAGCAGCCCAAGCTGGACTTCCGCGCCTATTTCAACGGCCCGGTGAGCGCGCAAGGCCTGTTCACCGACCGCGACGGCCGCGTCGTGAAGCGCTTCAGCGTGGCCATGGTCGGGCGTTGGGAGGGCCAGCAAGGCGTGCTGGAAGAAGATTTCACCTACAGCGATGGCACCCGCCAGCGCCGCGTCTGGCGCCTGACCGACCTCGGTGGCGGCCGCTTCGAGGGCCGGGCCGACGACGTCGTGGGCGTGGCCTTGGGCGAGTCGGCCGGCAACGCGCTGCGCTGGCGCTACACCCTGCAGGTGCCGGTGGACGGGCGCGTCATCGAGTTCCAGTTCGACGACTGGATGTACCAGATGGACGACCGCACCATGATCAACAAGGCCGCCATGCGCAAGTTCGGCATCACCTTCGGCGAAGTCACGCTGAGCTTCCTCAAGCCCTGAGCGCTGCACCGGTGAGCCAGCGCGCCGCCCAGTCCAGGGGCGACTGCCTGACAGCGCGTGCATTCCCACACGTCAGCACTTGTGGCAGGGCCATCCGCCCTCAAGTCGGGGAGTGACGGCGCCGATGAAGCCGTCATGATGGGATTGGTCCACCGCCTCACGGCCCTGACGGAAGACAGCCTGAAAGACTCTGGAGCGTCGTCAATGCACATGCTTTACAACTCGGACAGCTACGCGGTCGTCCAGATCGAGATGCCCTCGCAGGCACAGCCTGAGCGGGGTGCCGCCGCCGTGGCGCAGGACTTGGTGCCTGCCCTGACCCGAGGCGGCTACGAAATCGTGGACAAATTCGCGCGCAAGGAGCTCTTCATCGAGGGCGCCATGGCCGAACAGTTCAAGGAAGGGGTCGAGGCGCTCATCGAGTCCTCGCCCAGCATCGAGGAATTCGATGCCTACCTGGAGCGCTACGCCGGCATGGCGCAGCAGCCCGTCGTGATGCACTGAACGTTTTTCGCGTTTCACGGACCTCCAGGCACCTCAAGTTCCAGCGCGCTCCCGCCGATAAACGATCACGCACCGAAGCGTGGACCGTTTCGGCGCCGGCCTCCCGACAGGGGGCTGTATCAAGGAGCGCGCATGTCCATTCCTCTCATGGCTTCGCACCTGCAGGGCTCGGCACTGGCGTCGGCCTGGTTGCTCATGGTGTACGCCATCTCACTGCAAAGCATGGTGATTCGCCGCGTGCGGGCGAACGACCGTGAAGCGGCCGTGGCCTGGTGGCTGGGCGGTGCGCTGGTCGTGGGCACGGGCATCTGGGCGGGCAGTTTCCTCGGCCTGGTGGCCCTGAAGGTGCCCATCAAGATCGGTTATGTGCGCGACGTGGTGATGGCGTCCTGGCTGCCCGCGGTGGTGGTCAGCGCCATGGCCTTGTGGCTGCAAACCCATGTGATGGCATCGCTGAAGCTGCGCATCATGGGCGCCTTGCTGGTGGCCATGGGCCTGTGCATGCTGCTGTTCGTGAACGCCTCGTCGATCATGATCCAGCCTGGTTTGACCTGGGATGGCGGCACCCTCAGCGGCGCCGTGCTGATCCTGCTGCTGGGCTGCGGCGTGGGCTCGCGTTTGATGCGCGACGACCTGGCGCGCGAGCCCCACCAGGCCCGCCACCTGGGCGTGGCCGTGCTGGTGGGCTCCATCGTCTGGGCGGGCATGACCCTGCAGGTCAGCAGCATTGGCGTGAAACTGAACGCTGTGTGCCTGAGCGCCGACCAGCTCTCGGGCGACAACCTGCAGCTGCTGCTGACGGTGGCCGTGCTCATCCTCATGGTGATGACCCACATGGGCACCATCCAGGACGCCCGCGCCTTGGCCAAGACGCAGGCCCTGAGCGAGTCGCTCAAGGAGGCGCAAGAGGCGCTGGAAGAAGCTTCCCAGCGCGATGCCGTCACCGGCCTGGCCAACCGCCTGGGCTTCGAGCAACAGCTGCGCAGCGTCATCGACGCGCCGCGCGAAACGGCCCTGCACCTGTGCGTGCTGCGCCTGAACATCGACGGCTTCCACGCCTTCGCCGCGACCTACGGCCACACCCTGGGCGACAAGCTCATCCACACGCTGTCGCTGCGCCTGCAGGGCATGGTCCGCGAGGGCGATGTGCTGGCCCGCTCCGACACCGACGAGTTCCTGCTGGCCTGCCGCGGCGCGCCCGACGAACGGACCATGGCCGTGCTGGCGCAGCGCCTGCAAGACGCCATCCACGTGCCTTGCCTGATCCAGGACCAGGACATCGTGGTCAGCAGCTCGATCGGCATCGCGCGCTACCCGGACAGCGCCTCGGCCGAGCAGCTCATCACCCACTCCAACGACGCCATGCTCACGGCCCGCCGTGCGGGTGGCGGCGTCTATTGCATCTACGAGCGCGGCATGGACCGCGCCAGTGCCGCCCAGGTCGAGATGCAGCGCGACCTGCGCCACGCCGTGGCGCGCCACGAGCTGCAGCTCTACTTCCAGCCCAAGCTGCGCGCAACCACCGGCGAGCTGGCGGGCGTGGAGGCGCTGTTGCGCTGGCACCATCCCAAGCGCGGCATGGTCAGCCCGGCCGAGTTCATCCCGGTGGCCGAGCGCTTTGGCCTGATCGGCGAGCTGGGCCTGTGGGTGCTGGACGAAGCCTGTCGCCATGTGCGGCTGTGGCACGAGGCGGGCCTGGACATCCCCGTGGCCGTCAACGTCTCGGTGCACCAACTGCGTCAGCCTGACCTGGAGCAGCGCGTGCGCGAAGCCCTCAAGCGCCACCGCGTGCCGGCGCGCATGCTCATCATGGAGATCACCGAGTCGGTGGCCATGGAAGACATCGAAGCCTCGATGCGGGTGTTCGACATGCTCGATCAGATCGGCGTGCGCCTGTCCATCGACGACTTCGGCACCGGCTATTCCTCGCTGAGCTACCTGCGCCGCCTGCCCGCGCGCCAGCTCAAGATCGACCGCAGCTTCGTGCGCGACCTCGACAGCAGCCTGGACGCCCAGGCCATCGTCGAAGCCGTGGTGCGCCTGGCCCACGCGCTGGGCCTGAAGGTGGTGGCCGAAGGCGTGGAGACGCAGGACCAGGCCGACATCCTCGCCCAGCTGCACTGTGACGAGCTGCAAGGCTTCCTGTTCGCGCGGCCCATGGCCGAGCACACCTTGCTGAACTGGTTGCAGCAGCGCGGCAAGCCCGTGCCGCCCACCCAGGTCCGCGTCGAGCAAGAGCTGGGCGTGAACCTGGCCCAAAGCCGCGATCACGGTGACGACGATGACATCCTGACCGCGTGGTCGGACCTGGAGGCTTCCACACCATGAGCCTGGCCTCATGAACGCCGACCCGAGCGCCCCCTGGTGGTGGTTGCTGCTGGCCCTGGTGGCCGTGGCCGCCCTGACGGCGGCTTTGCGGCTGTGGGTGCAGTCGCGTGGGCGCAGCGGGGTGCCCGCAGCTTCTTTGGCTGCCCCCGTCTCCGGGTCTGTTTCCGGGTCTGTTTCCGCGCCTCCCGTGCCGGCGCAGCTGCCGCCAGCCGCCGCAGTGCCCCCCATGGCCTCAACGGCCCAGGTGCCCCAAGCGCCTCCATCGGCTCCAGCGCCCACCGACCCGGCCTTCCACCGGCTGGTGTCGGCCCAGGACGCGCTCACCGGCCTGGCCAGCCGCCTGCAGCTGGAAGACCGCCTGGACGCCGCCGCCTTGCGCGCCGAGTCGCACCAGCGCAGGCTGGCTTTGCTCTACATCGACATCGATGGCTTCAAGCCCATCAACGAATCGTATGGCTACGAAGCGGGTGACGCCTTGCTGCGCGAGGTGGCGCATCGACTGACCGGCCTGGGCCGCTCCACCGACACGCTGGCGCGCATGGGCGCCGACGAGTTCATCATGCTGATGGACGGCGACCCCGACCACGCCTCGGCCGCGCTCGTGGCCGACCGCATCCGCCAGGCCTTGCAGCGGCCCTACCTGCTGCAGGGGCGCGAGGTGCACCTGTCGTGCTCCATCGGCATCGTGCTCTACCCCGACCACGGCCCGCGCGCGCGCCTGATTGCCCGGGCCGATGCGGCCATGCTCGCGGCCAAACGCGCGGGCGGCAACATCCACTGCTTCTTTGCCGACACCATGGACCCAGGCGCGCTGGAGGCCATCGAGCTGCAGCGCGACCTGCGCCGCGCCCTGGAGACCAACACCGGCCTGGAGCTGCACTACCAGCCCAAGATCGACAGCCGCACCGGCCGCATCAGTGGCGTCGAGGCGCTGATGCGCTGGCACCACCCAGAGCGCGGCGCGGTCAGCCCCGTCGTGTTCGTGCCCGTGGCCGAGCGCTTCGGCCTCATCGGCGCCCTGGGCCAGTGGGTCACCGACGAGGCCTGCCGCCAGCTGCGCATCTGGCAGGACACCGGCTTGCGCATGCACGTGGCCATCAACCTCTCGGTGCACCAGCTGCGCCAGACCGACCTGGTCGAGCGCGTGCAGGGCTCGCTGGCGCGCCACGACATCGCCGGTGGCCGCGTGACGTTCGAGATCACCGAATCGGCCGCGATGGAAGACCCGCAAGCCTCGCTGCGCGTGTTCGAGCGCCTGGCGCAGCTGGGGGTGTCCTTGTCGATCGACGACTTCGGCACCGGCTACTCCTCGCTGAGCTACCTGCGCAGGCTGCCCGCCCGCCAGCTCAAGATCGACCGCAGCTTCGTGCAGGACGTCGCCACCCAGGAAGACGCCCAGGCCATCGTGCGCGCCGTCATCAAGCTGGCCCACGCCCTGGGGCTGAAGGTGGTGGCCGAGGGCGTGGAAACCGTGGCCCAGCAGGATGTGCTCAAGCGCATGGGCTGCGACCAGTTGCAGGGCTTCCTGTTCGCCAAGCCCATGCCCGCGCGCCACCTGCAGTTGTGGGTGATGGGCGATGGCGTGCCGGCGCGGCAAATGCAATTCCGCGACAGCCAGTTCGAGCACGACGACACCGACGGCCAGCGCCCGGACAACGACGACGACCTGATCTGAGCGCCCGGTGCAGGCCTGGCGGGGGCGCCGTAAAATCAGGCCCATGAACACCGCCAACGCCCATGCCAGCGCCCCCGTGGCGCGCCGCCCCTACACCCGCGCCGCGCAGCTGCCCGAGATCATGCGCCAGCGCATCGTGGTGCTGGACGGCGCCATGGGCACCATGATCCAGCGCTACAAGCTGGGCGAAGCCGACTACCGCGGCACGCGTTTCGCCGCGCACGGCAAGGACCTCAAGGGCAACAACGAGCTGCTGCAGCTGACCAAGCCCGAGGTCATCCGCGAGATCCACGAACAGTACCTCGCGGCCGGCGCCGACCTCATCGAGACCAACACCTTCGGCGCCACCACCGTCGCCCAGGACGACTACGACCTGCCCGAGCTGGCCATCGAGATGAACCTCGTGGCAGCCCGCATGGCCCGCGAGGCCTGCGACAAATACAGCACGCCCGACAAGCCCCGCTTCGTGGCCGGCGCCATCGGCCCCACGCCCAAGACGGCCAGCATCAGCCCCGACGTGAACGACCCGGGCGCGCGCAACGTCGACTTCGACACCCTGCGCCAGGCCTACTACGAGCAGGCCAAGGCCCTGATGGACGGCGGCAGCGACGTCTTCCTGGTCGAAACCATCTTCGACACGCTCAACGCCAAGGCGGCCATCTTCGCCCTCGACGAGCTGTTCGAAGACACCGGCGAGCGCCTGCCCATCATCATCTCGGGCACCGTGACCGACGCCTCGGGCCGCATCCTCTCGGGCCAGACCGTGAGCGCCTTCTGGCACTCGGTGCGCCACGCCCACCCGCTGGCCATCGGCCTGAACTGCGCTTTGGGCGCCACGCTGATGCGCCCTTACGTGGAAGAGCTGGCCAAGATCGCGGGCGACACCTTCATCAGCTGCTACCCCAACGCCGGCCTGCCCAACCCCATGAGCGACACCGGCTTCGACGAGACGCCCGAGATCACGGGCGCGCTGGTCGAGGAGTTCGCCAAGTCGGGCTTCCTGAACATCGCCGGCGGCTGCTGTGGCACCACGCCCGACCACATCGCGGCCATCGCCCGGCGCGTGAGCGCTTACCAGCCGCGCTGCCTGCACGGCGGCGCGACGGGTTTCCTGAGTCAGCTGGCGGCCTGATCCTCGTAGGGGTCGGCAAACCCGAGGGCGGCCAGGATCTCGCGCTCCCGCGCTTCCATGGCCTCGGCTTCCTTCTTCTTCATGTGGTCCCAGCCCTGCGCGTGCAGGGTGCCGTGGACCAGCATGTGGGCGTAGTGCGCCTCCAGCGTCTTGCCCTGCTCAACGGCTTCCTGCTCGATGACGGGCGCACAAATGATGAGGTCGGCCATCACCACGGGCTCTTGCGCGTAGTCGAAGGTCAGCACGTTGGTGGCGTAGTTCTTCTTGCGGAAGTCTTTGTTGAGGGCCTGGCCCTCTTCGGCGTCCACGATGCGCACGGCGATCTCGGCATCGGTGTCGAGCGCGGCCTTGACCCAGCGGGCCACCTTGTGGCGGGGCAGGGTGTCGCGGTGGCGTTTGTCAGCGAACTGCAGGCTGAGGGACAGGGTCGGTTTCATGCGGACGGGGTTCTGGGTTGGCTTGGTCGGCGTCATAGGCTTCGACGATGCGGGCCACCAGCGGGTGGCGCACCACGTCGACACGGGTGAAGCGGGTGAAGGCCACGCCCTTGACGCGCTTGAGGATGCGCTCGGCTTCGATCAGGCCGCTCTTGCTGCCGCGTGGCAGGTCGATCTGGCTGACGTCGCCGGTGACCACCGCGCGCGAGCCGAAGCCGATGCGCGTGAGGAACATCTTCATCTGCTCGGGCGTGGTGTTCTGCGCCTCGTCGAGGATGATGAAGGCGTGGTTGAGCGTGCGCCCGCGCATGAAGGCCAGCGGGGCGATCTCGATGAGGCCCTTCTCGAAGGCCTTGGTGACGCGGTCGAAGCCCATCAGGTCGTAGAGCGCGTCGTAGAGCGGGCGCAGGTAGGGGTCGACCTTTTGCGTCAGGTCGCCGGGCAGGAAGCCCAGGCGCTCGCCGGCCTCGACCGCCGGGCGGGTCAGGATGATGCGCTGCACCGAGCTGCGCTCCAGCGCATCGACCGCGCAGGCCACGGCCAGGAAGGTCTTGCCCGTGCCGGCCGGACCGATGCCCAGCGTCAGGTCGTGACCGAGGATGTTCTGAAGGTACTGCACCTGGTTGGCCGTGCGGCCCTGCAGGTCGGCGCGGCGGGTGTGCAGCATCGGGCCGGCCGGGGCCTCGCCATCGAGGAGGTCGTCCGGGTCCGCTCCGGGGTCGGTGCCGTGGGCTGCGGCGGTGTTGCCTGCCGCGCCTCGGCGCGTGGCCGTGCGGCTGCGGCTGGGCGTGCCGGCCTGACGCATCGCCGAGGCCACGGCCAACTGCACCAGTTCGGCGCCCAGTGGTCGGTCGGCGCGGGCGTAGAGGCTGTCGAGCAGGGTGACGACCTGCTGCGGCACACCCCGCGCGCCTTCGATGCGGAACTGCTCGCCGCGGCGCTGCAGCGTGACGCTGAATGCCGCCTCGATGGTGCGCAGGTGTTCGTCGAGCGGACCGCACAGGTGGGCCAGGCGCGCATTGTCTGGGGGTGAAAAGCTGTGCCGCAGTTGCATGGATGCGATGGATTCGGGAAGTAGGCGGGCAAATTGTCGCTTGTCCGGGGCTGGCGGGTGTGACATCTCTTGCGAGAATGGGTGTTTGAGCGTGTGCGCCGCGCACGCCCGGGCTGGTGGAGAGTCCTTTTGAACCTGTTGTCTCGTTGGTGGTCTCGGTGCGGCCACGTGCTCATGCGGGCACAAGCCCCGGCGCCCTCGGCCACATCGGCATCCACGCCTGTGCCGGCACCCGTTGCGGCGTCCTTGCTGGGCATGGCCCCCAAGCAGGTCTGGGTGCTGCTCGGCCTGGCCCTGGCGGCCGTGGTGGCCGTGGGCCTGCTGGCGCTGAACCAGGAGGCCTCGCGCCTGAGCCGCCCTGACGCGCACATGGCGTCCGACGGCGATGTCCATGCCTTGCGCCAGGCCTGGGCCGTGCCCGACAGCGGCGCCCATTTCCCGGCGCCCGCCATCGCGCAAGTGGCCGGCAAGCCCGTCAACCTGCCCGACGAGTGGTCGCGTTCTCAGCCGGGTTACAAGGGCGGCGTCTGGTACCGCTTCCCGCTGACCTTCGCCGACGGCGCCCCGGCCGACACCTTGCTGGCCGCACTGATCGACCGGGCCTGCTCCAGCGTCGAGGTGCAGCTCAATGGCGCGGTCGTGTTCCGCAGCGGCCGCATGGTCGAGCCCTATGCGCGCGACTGTTTCGGCTCCCACGTCGTGCCCTTGCCGGCGGCCTTGCTGCGCCCCACCGGCAATGTGCTGGACGTCAAGGTCGCGGGCTACCCCATCCACCGCGTGACGGCACGGCAACGCGCCGGCGGGCTGGCGGCGGTGCACGTCGGGCCGATGTCCGAGGTGCGCCAGATGGCCGACGAGCAAACGCTCTGGACCACCACCCTGTCCCAGATCATGGGCGGCGTGCTGGTCGTGATGGGCGTGTTCTCGCTCGGCCTGGCCTGGGTGCGCCGGCTGCACTACATGCTTTATTTCGGTCTGCTGACCCTGGGCTGGGCCTTGATGACGGGCCGCTTCTGGCGCGCCGACCTGCCCGTGCCCAACGACGCCATGGAGGTGCTGATCGCCATCATGATGGCGCCCATGACGGCCTTCGCGGTGAAGTTCCTGATGGGCTACGCCGGCATCGGCCTGCGTGATCCGGGCCAGCAGGTCTGGAACCAGCGCGTCAACCTGTTGCTGTGGGCGCAGTGCCTGTTGCTGCCCCTGAGCCTGCTGCTGCTGGGCGTGGACCAGCTCTTCCTGGGTGCCCGCGTCTGGTTCGGGGTGTTCACGCTGGAGCTCTTCCTGGCCATCGGCCACTTCCTGTGGGTCACGGGCCGGGGCCGGCGCGCCGAGTTCTGGCTGATGTGCGCTGCGCTCGGCGTGGTGGCGGCGGTGCTGGGCATCGAGCTGTCCTACCAGAGCGGCCTGCTGCAAAGCGGCGGCCTGCACATCACCCATTTCGTGATGCCGCTGCTGTACGCGGCGGTGGGCGTGCGCCTCATCCAGGTGTATGCGCGGGCGCTGCAATCGGCAGAGGGCGCGCGCGCGCACCTGGAGCGCCGCGTGCAGGAAATCAGCGTCGAGATCGAGCGCAACTTCAACCAGATCGCCGAGTTGCGCGTGGACCAGATCGCCGAGAAGGAGCGCAAGCGCATCGCCGGCGACCTGCACGACGACCTGGGTGCCAAGCTGCTGACCATCGTCCACACCTCGGACAACGACCGCATCTCCACCCTGGCGCGCGAGGCGCTGGAAGAAATGCGCCTGTCAGTGCGCGGCCTCACGGGCCGGCCCATGGTGCTGTCCGACTCGATGGCCGACTGGCGCAGCGAGGTGGTGTCCCGCCTGGGGCAAGCCGGCATCGAGTGCGAATGGCGCAACCCCCACGACACCATCGAAGAGCCGCTGTCGTCGCGCACCTATGTGCAGACCACCCGCATCGTGCGCGAGGCCGTCAGCAACATCATCAAGCACAGCGGTGCCTCGCACGTGGTCATCACGGCCGACGTGGACCTGGCGAACCACGTCTTCACCCTCGTCATCCAGGACAACGGCAAGGGCATCCCGATGGAGCTCGATGGCCGCCTCGACCGCGGCCACGGCATGACCAGCATGAAGCACCGTGCCAAGCAGCTCAACGGGCAGTGCCTGGTCGAGTCCGGCCCGGGGTTCGGCACCGTCATCCGGCTGACCTTGCCGCTGGAAATCGCCACGATGCAACAGGTTTTGTCGCATCGTCTCGGCTCCTGAACGAGCGCGTCTGGCGCCGGACACGGTTCGCGTGGACAATGTTTCTCATCAACGTCAATTTTTGAAGCGTAGCGAGGCCCCCATCCATGAAGCAAATCCTCCTTCTTGAAGACCTGCCCGAGATCCGAGCCTGGCTCAAGACGCTGGCGCTGCAGGTGTTCCCCGGGGCGCAGATCAGCGAAAGCGCACGCATCCACGACGCGCTGGAGTTGGTCAATGCCGTGCGCTTCGACGTGGCCATGGTCGACCTGGGCCTGCCCGATGGCTCCGGCGTCGAGGTGGTGCAGGCCCTGCGCGAGAAGCAGCCTGACGTGCAATCGGTCGTGGTCACCATCCACGACGACGACGACCACCTCTTCCCCGCCCTGCAGGCCGGCGCCTTCGGCTACCTGCTGAAAGAACAGTCGCGCGAGCAGCTCGCCGAGCAGCTGCACCGCATCAGCCAGGGCGAGCCGCCGCTGTCTCCGTCCATCGCGCGCCGCGTGATCCAGTACTTCACGGCGCAATCGCGCATGCAACCGCCGTTGCAGCCGGACACGGTCACGCCGCACGTGCAGCTCACCGACCGTGAAAACGAGGTGCTGTTGCGCGTGGCCAAGGGCTTCACGCTGCCCGAGATCGGTGTGCAGCTCAACCTGTCGCGCCACACGATCGCCGACTACGTCAAGCAGATCTACCGCAAGCTCAACGTGTCTTCGCGCGCCGAAGCCGCGCTGGAAGCGCAACGACTGGGCCTGTTCCGCCGATGATCTCCCGACTGGTCGGCGAACTCGCCGGCAAGGCCCCGCCCTTCGTGCTGGTGGATGTGCACGGCGTGGGCTACGAGGTGCAGGTGCCCATGAGCACCTTCTACAACCTGCCCGAGCTGGGCGCCAAGGTGACGCTGCTGACGCAGTTCATCGTCCGCGAGGACGCCCAACTGCTGTTCGGCTTCCTGACGGCGGGTGAGCGGGAGTCTTTCCGCGAGCTGGTCAAGATCACCGGCGTGGGCCCGCGCATCGCGCTGGCGCTGCTGTCCGGCCTGAACACCGAGGAGCTGGCCCAGGCCGTCTCGGCGCAAGACGCCTCGCGCCTGGTCAAGGTGCCGGGCATCGGCAAGAAGACGGCCGAGCGCCTGCTGCTGGAGCTCAAGGGCAAGCTGGCGCCCGCGCTGGCCACGCCCGGCTGGGCCGCCACGAGCGATGCGCAGGGCGACATCCTGCAGGCCCTGATCGCGCTGGGCTACTCCGACAAGGAGGCTCAGGCTGCGCTCAAGCAGCTGCCGCCCGATGCCTCGGTGAGCGACGGCATCAAGCAGGCGCTGAAGTCGCTGGCGCGCTGAGCGGGGTCAGCCTGGGGCCTGCCGGAGCCTGCAGGGTGCCGCCCGTTTCGGGGCATGATCTGCACCATGCGAGTGCTTGAGCGAATCCTGCTGCCCCCCTTTGGCCGACCCGTGGCGGCGGTGCTGGTGCCGATGTGGGTGCCGATGCTGGTGATGGTGGCCACCACCTCTGCCATCGCCGCCCCCGCCCGCACACCGGGCGCGGTGATCTCGGCCCCGCCGAAAGCGATCGAGCCGCTGACGCCCATGTCGCTGTGCGACCAGCTCTCGCACCGCCTGCCCAATGTCTCGCGCACCGTGTGCGCCCGCGCCCAGTTGGCCCCGGGCGCGGCCGTGTCGGTGCAGGGGCGGCCTTTGCTGCAGCGCGATGTGTCGGCCGTGTCGTCGCGGCTGCGCGTGCTGGTGCTGGGCGGCATCCATGGCGACGAGCTCTCGTCCACCGCCCTGGTGCTGCACTGGATCGGCGCGGCCATGGAGACCCCGTCCAACATCCACTGGCGCTTCGTGCCCCTGATGAACCCCGACGGCATGCTGCTGGACAAGCCCACGCGCACCAACGCCCGCGGGGTGGACCTCAACCGCAACTTCCCCACGCCTGGCTGGGACAAGGAGGCGCCAGCCTACTGGAGCAAACGCACCCGCAGCGACCCGCGCCGCTACCCGGGCCCCAAGCCCCTGTCGGAGCCCGAATCCCGCTGGTTGCACGACGAGATGGAGCGCTGGAAGCCCGACCTGATCGTTTCGGTGCACGCGCCCTACGGCGTGCTCGATTTCGACGGCCCCACCGTGGCGCCGCAGCGCCTGGGGCGCCTCTACCTGGACCAGGTCGGCATCTTCCCCGGCAGCCTGGGCAACTACGGCGGCGTGCACAAGAAGGTGCCGGTCGTCACCATCGAGTTGCCCAGCGCGCTGCGCACGCCGCAGGAAGCCGAGATCCGCCAGATGTGGTTGGACCTGCTGCGCTGGACGGCCGAGCGCCTGGGCGCGGGCTGAGCATTGACCCAACTGGGTGTAGGTGCTTTCTAGGGATACCCCTGCCCGTACAGGGTGTGACATTGTTCCGCCATGGACCCCTGATCCCCTTGGAATCAGGGGGGCGACATTCGCCACAAAATGACCCGTCCCGCGCATACTTCGCACGAATTTACAAACAGTTGCTGATCAAAAACCCTCGCACAGAGGGACATCACGGAGGAAAAATTCCATGTTTTCGACGTCCGGCGCACGCCGCACTGCCCGTTGCTCCCTGATCGCGGCCCTGGTCGCCAGTGCCTGCGCGGCCCAAGCGCAAGGCACCCAAGGCTCGGCCGATGCCGCCGCCACCGAAGCGCAATACCGCCTGGGCCTCTACCAGCGCGAAACCGGTGAGCCCTACAGCGCCATCGACACCCTGGAATCTCTGCTGTCGGCCAACCCCAGCCTGAACCGCGCCCGCCTGGAGCTGGCCGTGGCCTACTACCGCACCTTGAACTACGAGCGTGCGCGTGCCGAGGCCCAGCGCGTGCTGGACGATCCCCGCACCCCTGAAAACGTGCGCCTGTCGGTGCTCAGCTTCGTCAAGCAGATGGAGTTGGAGCAAACCATCGCGCAGGGCAAGCCGCACAAGTGGGAGATCAACACCAGCGTGGGCCTGCTGTACGACAGCAACGTCAACGCAGGCCCGGACAACGCCGTGCTGGGCTCGTCGGCCAACGGTTTGCTCACCCTGAACTCGCAGTTCCTGTCCAAGTCGGACTGGGGCTACACCGCCCAAGCCGGCGTGCAGCACACCTGGCAGAAACCGGCGCCCGTGCGCATCGGCGAATCCACGGGCCGCTTCCAGTGGATCAGCTCGGTCAACGCGTACCACAAGGGTTATCACAACTTCAGCGAATACAACCTCGGCGTCCTGAGCCTGGCCACCGGCCCGGGCCTGATCGTCGGCCAGGGTTTCCGCGGCAACCTGAACCTGCAGGTGGACCACATCACCTTCGGGGGCCGCGAGCTGGGTCTCTACACCTCCCTGAACCCGACGATCACCGTGCGTGGCCTGGGCGGCGAGATCACCACGGACCTGCTGGTGTCGCAACGCAGCTTCTCGCGCCCGACCGATGGCGGCCGCCAAGGTCAGTTCCGCAGCTTTGGCGTGAGCTATGGCCGCCTGATCGGCACCCAGGCGTCCGTGCAAGGCGGTGTGCGCACCTTCGTGGAGAACACCCGCGAAGACCGCTTCAGCAACCAGGGCCACGAAGTGTTCGTGGGTGGCCGCATCCAGTGGGCCGGCATCGACTTCTTCGCGCGCAGCGCCATCCGCAACGCCCGCTACGACGGCGTGGAGCCCGTGTTCGACGTGGCCCGTCGTGAACTGGAGCGCCGCAACGAAGTGGGCGCGAGCTATGCCTTCCTCGAAGGCTGGCTGCAGAAATGGCAGTTGTCGGCCACGCTGGCCAATGTGCACAACCGCTCGAATGTGAGCCTGTACGGCTACGACCGTGACACCGCGTTCATCAACCTCAGTCGCACGTTCTGAGCCACCACATTGCAACCGGAGTATTCACCATGACGACGATTCGCCTTCATCCCCTGGTGGCCGCTTGTGCCGCTGTTTGTGCCGCTGTGTGCACCACCCAGGCCCACGCGGGTCCCAGCCAGGCCGATCTGGAACGCACCCGCCTGTACGGTGAGGTGAGCATCGCGCAGGACTCGGTGAACAGCTGGGGCGTGTGGGAGCAGTTCGAACCTCCTGCGGCCGGTCCGAACACGCCGGTGGTGACCCTGGCGCCGCGTGGTGACCTGTACCGCCCCATCGGCAACGTGGACCCCACCCCGACGCCGAACCCCACCCCCAACCCGCCGGTGGCCGTGCCGCTGTGCGCCAGCGGTGCGCTGTGCGGTTTCGGTGTGTTCGTCGACACCCAGGGCGAGCGCGACCCCTCGGCACCTTATGTGGCGCCCGACCGTTCTTCCTTCGTCACGCGGCCGGTGAGCCTCTCGGATGGCAGCCGTGAGCAAGCAGCGGCGGTGCTGCGCGTGGACTGGGAGCCCAACAGCATGCAAATGTTCAACGAGGCGCTGAATGGCGGCTCGTTCGAGGCTGACTCCGGCCGGATGTTCAACGATGGCGCCTACTACGGGTATGACAACGGTGGCCAACGCGTCCTGTACACCAGCCGCAAGGGCGCTGACGATGGCTCCGGCATCACCGACGTGGTGGAGGTGGCCCGCCTGTCCGGCGTGTACCAGTACGTGACCGGCGAAACCAGGGTGAGCAAGGACATCTTCGCGTTCTGGGGCGTGACCACGCCGGCCGCCGGCATGGACGCACTGAACCGCAGCAACGTCCAAGCTACCTACCAGGGCCGCACTTACGACGGCTCGCAAACCGTGACCATGACGATCGACTTCGGCCAAGGTAAGATCACGGCTGGCCAGTTCGGTTCGGGTGTGGACGGCAAGGTCATCGCGACCCCCACGACCACGGGCGGCACGCAATTGGCCGGCCAGGTGGGCTTCACCTTCACCGGCGATGTGGTGGGCAGCACCTTCCGCTCTACCAGCGTGCAGGCGGCCGACGCCCGCTCGATCTCGGGCTCGGTGCAAGGTGCCTTCTTTGGTTCGAACGCGCAGGCTGCCGCAGGTGTGGCCGATGTGGTCAAAACCAAGGCCGACGGTTACACCAACGGCAAGTACACCGACGCGTTCATCACCTACAGGCAAGAACAAGCCCGCTGATCAGGCTTGCTGGTCCGACCGCTGTCGCCAAACAAAAGCCGGGCTGCGTGCCCGGCTTTTTTCATGGAGCGCCCTGGCTGGTCCTGGGGCGCTGGTCGGCCTCAACAGGCCTCGGTGAGCCTCAGCGCATGGGCGGCGCGGCCTGCGCACTCGGCAGCGTGGCCAGGATGCCCAGCAGACGCGGGATCTGCAGCGGCTTGACCAGGTAGTGGTTGAAGCCGGTCTGCAGGGCCCGGGCGATGTGGTCGGGCAGGGCGTCGGCGCTGAGCGCGATCAGCGGCAGTTTGCGGAACTCGGTCTGGGCGCGCAGGCGGCGGCAGAGGTCCAGGCCGGAGCCGTCGGGCAGGTTGATGTCCACCAGGGCCACGTCGGGGCGGGTGTTCTCGATGGCGGCCATGCCCTCGGCGGCGTTTTCGGCCGAGAACAAACGCACCTGCGGGTAGGCCGCGAACACGGCCTCGACCAAGCTGCGGTTGAGGGCGTTGTCCTCGATGTGCACGACGCGCAGCGGCGGCAGCATCACGGCCGGCTCCTGGCCGCGGCCCTGGGCGCCAGCGCGGCCCGAACCCGGCATCTCGGCCAAGGGCAGGCGCAGGGCGAACACGCTGCCGTGGCCCAGGGTGCTGGTGACGTCGATGCGGCCGTGCATCAGCTCGGCCAGGCGCTGCGACACCGCCAGGCCCAGGCCGTTGCCCGTGGCCGGGCTGCGCGAGGCAGATTCCAGCCGCGTGAAAGGCTGGAACAGGCGCGGCATGTCGCCGGGGTCGATGCCGAAGCCCTGGTCACGCACCTCGATGACGCCCAGGCGCTCGTCGGCGGCGGCCTTGCCGGTGAGCCACACCGTCGAGCCGTGCGGGCTGTACTGGATGGCGTTGACGGCCAGGTTCATCAAGATGGCGCGGGTGTGGTTGGCGTCGGCCCACACCGTCAGCGAGGGGCAGTCCACCACCACGGTGATGTCGTGGGCGGCGGCCTGGTCTTCCAGCGCGGCGCGGATCTCCTTGAGCAGCACCGCCAGCTCCACGCGCTGCGGGCGGATGCCCACGGCCTTGTCGTCGAGTTGGGCGAACTCCAGGGCCTGGTCCAGCAGGGACAGCATCTGGTGCCCCGCGGTGTGGATGTGCTGCAGGTGGCGTTGCTGGGATTCGTTCAGGCTGGCCGGGTCGGCCATGTCCAGCAGCTGCGTGAAGCCGAGGATGGCGTTGAGCGGCGAGCGCATGCTGTGGCTCATGCGCGAGAGGAATTCCATCTTGGCGGCGAGCGAGACCTCCACTTCCAGGCGGCGGGCGTGCTCGGCGGCGCTGCGGCGGGTGTCGGAGATGTCGGTCAGCACCTCGATGTAGCGGTTGATCTGCCCGTCCGGCCCGTGGATGGGCTGCACCGAGCGGCGCACCCAGAAGGGCTCGCCGTCCTTGCGGTGGTGGCAGACCTCCAGGCGCTCCACGCTGGCGCCTTGCGCCAGGCTCTGGTTGATCTGGGCGACGATGGCGGCGTCGGTGTGCGGGCCGCTGAGCAGCTCTTCGGGCAGCTGGCCGTGGCACTCGGTCAGGCTGAAGCCGGTCAGGCGCGTGAAGGCGGGGTTGACCCAGCTGATGCAGCGGCGCGCATCGCAGATGAGGATGGCGTCGGTCACGCGGTCGGCGACCAGGGCCAGCTCCTGGTTGGTGGCCTGGGAGCGTTGCAGCGCGGTCTGCAACTGGCGCACCAGCTGGGCCTGCTGCTCGAAGGCGTCTTGGCGCACGTGGAGCTCGTCGAGCAGGCGCTGGGCGTCGTCCGACATGGATTCGGAAACGCCCATGGGCAGCGAGCGTCGGGCGCCCTCTGTGGGGCGGGCGGGTTGCATCTGGGCCATGTCCTTGCTCCTCGGGTCCTGTGGCGGCGCGGTGTGGCGCGGTGCTGCGGTCTCTGTCGGACTGCTTTGGGACGATTTTCCGCAAGGGCCCAGTGTAGGCACTTCGCGGTGTTTTGACCATGCGTGTCACAGCGGGATAACGTGAAGAAGATCGTGCGGCGTGTGAGCATTGGTTACGCTTGGGGCCTTCACCCTTCCAACCTTGGTGCGACATCCCATGAGCCAGATCC
The DNA here is from genome assembly GCA_023266355.1 of Aquabacterium sp. Taxonomy (GTDB): domain Bacteria; phylum Pseudomonadota; class Gammaproteobacteria; order Burkholderiales; family Burkholderiaceae_C; genus Aquabacterium. Next base: position 348,340 of record JAHFQM010000003.1, on the reverse strand, counting down.
ACGACTTCACCGCCACCAGCATCACCGGCCAGCCGGTGCCGCTTGACCAGTACCGCGGCAAGGTGCTGCTCATCGTCAACACCGCCAGCAAATGCGGCTTCACGCCCCAGTTCGATGGCCTCGAAAAACTCTGGCAGACCCACGGCGAACAAGGCCTGGTGGTGCTGGGTTTTCCCTGCAACCAGTTCGGTGGCCAAGACCCTGGCAGCGACGGTGAGATTGCCTCGTTCTGCCAGCTGAACTACGGCGTGAGCTTCCCGATGATGGCCAAGGTGGACGTCAATGGCGCGAACGCCGATCCGCTCTACCAGTGGTTGGTCAAGGAGGCGCCGGGCATCCTGGGCACCAAGTCCATCAAATGGAACTTCACCAAGTTCCTCGTCGGCCGCGACGGCCGTGTGCTGGGCCGCTACGCCCCGACCGACACGCCCAAAGGCCTGAGCGAGGACATCGCCCGGGCGCTGGCTTGATCGGGGTCAACGCCCGCCGCCGAGCACCGTGACGGGCTCTTGCCGCGTCACGGCCCTGCCATCTGTGTCTTCCAGCATGGTCCGATGAACCACGATCATGCCCGTGCCAATGTCCGTGCGAACGTCCATGCGAACGCACCCGCACCTGCCCAGGCCCAGGAAGCCGCTGCCCGCCACGCGCTGCTGGCGGTGGCCGCGCAGCCCGCCGACGCGGCCCTGCAGACGCTGGACAGCCACCGCGAGGGCCTGAGCGCCGAGGAAGCCGCACGGCGCCTGCGCCAGCATGGCCCCAACGCCGTGGGGGCGCGCGCCGAGGCCGGCATGCTGCGCCAGTTGTTGCGGCGCCTGGTCAACCCGCTCAACATCCTGCTGCTGACGCTGTCGGGCGTGTCGGTGCTGTCGGGCAACGTGGAGTCGGCCGTCATCATCTTCCTGATGGTGGTGCTCAGCCTGACCCTGGGCCTGGTGCAGGAGCGCCGCTCGGGCCGGGCCGCGGCGGCCCTGCGCGCCATGGTCCACACCACGGCCTCGGTGCTGCGGCCGGGCCAGGAGGCGCAGGAGTGCCCCATCGAACGGCTCGTGCCGGGCGATGTGCTGCACCTCTCGGCCGGCGATCTGGTGCCTGCCGATGTGCGCGTGCTGAGTGCGCGCGACTTCTTCGTCAACGAGGCGGCGCTGACCGGCGAGTCGGTGCCCGCCGAGAAGCACGGCCTGCCCGAAACGCCCGAAGCCATCGCCGCGGACGACGCCCTGGCCCTGCGCAACACCTGCTTCATGGGAACGAACGTGGCCAGCGGCTCGGCCACGGCGGTGGTGGTGCACACCGGCGCGCGTGCCGTGTTCGGCGGCATCGCCCAGGCGCTCACGGGCGACCGGGTGCAGACCAGTTTCGAGCAGGGCATCAACCGCTTCACCTGGCTGATGCTGCGCTTCATGGCGGTGATGGTGCCGCTGGTCTTCCTCATCAACGGGCTGAGCAAGCACGACTGGCTGGAGGCCTTGTTGTTCGCCACCGCCGTGGCTGTGGGCCTGACGCCCGAGATGCTGCCCATGCTGGTGACGGTGAACCTGGCCAAGGGCGCGCTGACCATGTCGCGCAAGAAGGTCATCGTCAAGCGCCTGGACGCCATCCAGAACATCGGCGCGATGGACGTGTTGTGCACCGACAAGACCGGCACGCTGACGCAAGACCACATCATCCTGGAGAAGTACGTGGACCTGCGCGGCGAGCCCAGCGACCGCGTGCTCGACTTCGCCTACCTCAACAGCCACTACCAGTCGGGCCTGAAGAACCTGCTCGATGTGGCCGTGCTGAAGTACGCCGAGGTGCACGACAAGCTGCACGCGCAAGGGCTCTACCAGAAGGTCGACGAGATCCCGTTCGACTTCCAGCGCCGGCGCATGTCGGTGGTGCTGGCGCGGGGCGACGAGCACCTGCTGATCTGCAAGGGCGCGGTGGAAGAGGTGTTCAGTGTCTGTCGCCGTGCGGAGGTGGGCGGCGAGCTGATCGCGCTCGACGCCTCGCACCTGGCCGAGGTGCAGGCGGCCAGCCGCGCGCTCAACGAGGATGGCTTCCGCGTCATCGCCATCGCCTACAAGCCTTTGCCGTCCCTGAGCGAGGGCGCGCAGGCCGAGGCCCACGCGCTGACGGTGGCCGACGAGTCCGACCTGATCCTGCTGGGCCACATCGCCTTCCTCGACCCGCCCAAGGAGTCGGCCAAACCCGCCCTGGCGGCGCTGGCGGCGCACGGCGTGGCGGTGAAGATCCTCACTGGCGACAACGAGGTGGTGACGCGCAAGGTCTGCCGCGATGTCGGTCTGGACGCCAGCCAGGTGATGCTGGGCCACGAGGTCGAGGCCCTGAACGACGTGGCCCTGCGCCAGGCGGTCGAAGGCACGCAGGTGTTCGCCAAGCTCTCGCCGGGGCAGAAGGCCCGCGTCATCGAGGCCTTGCGCGCCAAGGGCCATGTGGTCGGCTACATGGGCGACGGCATCAACGACGGGCCGGCGCTGAAGGCGGCCGACGTGGGCATCTCGGTGGACACGGCGGTGGACATCGCCAAGGAGTCGGCCGACATCATCCTGCTGGAGAAAAGCCTGCTGGTGCTCGACGAGGGCGTGATCGAAGGCCGCAAGGTCTTCGCCAATTTGCTGAAGTACATCCGCATGGGCGCGAGCTCCAACTTCGGCAACATGTTCAGCGTGCTGGGCGCCAGCGCCTGGCTGCCTTTCCTGCCGATGGCGCCCATCCAGGTGCTGAGCAACAACCTGCTCTACGACATCTCGCAGACGGCCATCCCGACCGACACGGTGGACGACGAGGAGCTGCTCAAGCCGCGCAAATGGGAGATCAACCACATCGCCGGCTTCATGCTGATGGTCGGGCCGATCAGCTCCATCTTCGACTACGCCACCTACGCGCTGATGTACTGGGGCTTTGGCGCACAGACGCCGGCCCAGGCGGCGCTGTTCCACACGGGCTGGTTCGTGGAGTCGCTGTTGTCGCAGACCCTGATCATCCACATCATCCGCACCGGCAAGATCCCCTTCCTGGAGAGCCGCGCCAGCCTGCCGCTGATGTTCACGTCGCTGAGCATCTGCGCCGTGGGCGTGTGGCTGCCTTACTCGCCACTGGCCGGCTTCCTGGGCCTGGTGGCGCTGCCCTGGCATTACTGGCCCTGGGTGGCCGGCTTCCTGCTGTGCTACCTGACACTGACCCACTCGGTGATGGGCTGGGTGCGCCGGCGCTTCAGCCTGTGACCCGGCAGGGGGCTGGCGGTGCTCAGGCCGTGGCCAGCCGGTCCAGGCGCGCCAGCAGCTCGGTGGGCGCTTCGACCACGGTGCGCACCGCGCCGGCGTAGATGCGGCCTTCGTTGCCGTCCAGCGTGAGGACATCGCCCTCGCGCAGGGTGACAGGGGCGCCGGCTGCGGCGTGGGCGCTGGCCGGCGCGTCGAAGGTGGCGGTGCGCTGGGCCTCGTCGATGTGCAGCGCGGCGCAACCCACCAGGCAGACCTTGCCCATCTGGCGCGCCACGACGGCGGCGTGCGAGGTGCGGGCGCCGCGGGCGGTCAGCAGGCCTTGCGCGGCTTCGAGCGCGGCGATGTCGCTGGTCTCGGCGTCGCGGCGCAGCAGGATGACGGTGGCGCCCGCGGCCTGGCGCGCGCGGGCACGGGCTTCGTCGAAGGCGATTTCACCGCAGGCCACGCCGCTGCTGGCCGTGGCGGCGCTGCCGATGGCGGGCAGGGGCTGGGTGGTTTGGGCACCGCTGTCGGCCACCACCACGGTGCGCGACAGCATGGCCGGCGTGAGCCCGGCGGTGCGCTGGCGGGCCACCTCGGCGGTGATGAGGCCTTCGTCGAAGAGGTCCAGCGCGATGCGCGCGGCGGCCTGCGGCGTGCGCTTGCCGTTGCGGGTCTGCAGCATGTAGAGCTGGCCGTCCTGCACGGTGAATTCGAAGTCCTGCATGTCGCCCAGGTGCTGCTCCAGCTGGTGGGCGGCCTCCTGCAGGGCCGTCCAGGCGCTGGGCAGCACGCTGGCCAGGGCGTCGTGGCCGTGGGCGCTGCGGCGGCCCGAGACCACGTCTTCGCCCTGGGCGTTGAAGAGGAAGTCCACCCAGAGGTGGGGCTCGCCGGTGGCCGGGTCGCGCGTGAAGCCCACGCCCGCGCCCGAGTGCCCGCCCGCGTTGCCGAACACCATGGTCTGCACCGTCACGGCCGTGCCCAGGGTGTCGGGCAGGTGGTTGACGCGGCGGTACTCGACGGCCTTGGGCGCTTGCCAGGAGGCCAGCACGGCGGTGATGGCTTCGGACAGCTGCGCGGCTGGGTCTTGCGGGAAGGGGCGGCCTGCCTCGCGGGCGTAGGTGGCCAGGTGCTGCTGCGTGAGCGTGCGCAGCTCTGCGAAGTCCAGGGTGCGTTCGTCGCGGCCGGCGGTGAGCGCGGCCACCTGGGCTTCGAAGCGTTCACCGGGGATGCCGGCCACGACCTCGCCGTAGCTAGCCACCAGGCGGCGGTAGGCGTCCCAGGCCAGGCGCGGGTTGCCGCTGTGGCGCACCAGGCCGGGCAGGGTGGCGTCGCACAGGCCGATGTTGAGCAGCGTCTCCATCATGCCGGGCATGGAGATGGGCGCGCCCGAGCGCACCGACAGCAGCAGCGGGCGGCGGTGGTCGCCCAGGCCCTGGCCGCAGCGGGTCTCCAGCGCATGCAGGCCCTCGGCCCAGGTGGCGGGCCGGCCGGCGCGCGCGCGGCTGTCGGCGTCGGCGCAGAAGGCCGTGCCCAGCACGAAGGCGGGCGGCACCCGCAGGCCGATGTGGGCCATGCGCAGCAGGTTCCAGGCCTTGAAGCCCATGGTGTCGGCGCTGGGTGAGGCTGCAGGTTCGGCGGCGTTGGCCTCGCCACAACCGATCAGGTAAACGGCGCTGTCGTGGTCCGTGCTCATGTCGCGGCTCCGGCCTTGTTGAACACCACTTCGCGCAGCGCGTAGCTGGCCGACAGCAGGCGGTCGGAGGCCAGCTCCAGCGTCATCGCCAGGTCGTTGGCCAGCATCAGCGAGGGCGCGTCTTCCACCGCGTGCAGGATGGCGCGGCGGGCCTGGCGCAGCAGGTCGTCACACTGGCGCTCGGCACGCAGCACGGCCCAGGTGGCGGCGAGGAAGGCGTCGCCGTCGTCGCTCAGGCCGGGCTCGCCCTGTTCGCCCAGGTGGCGGGCGATGGCGAGTGCGCGGATGTGGTCTTGGGTGGCCTGCAACACCGTTTGCGCCAGCTTGGACAGGGCCTGGCGCACCTCGGCCGTCCAGCCCTTCTGGTGGTGGTCGGCGATGAGGCTGAGCATGAAGGCGGCTTCTTCCAGCGCGTCGGCCACATCGTCGGAGATGGTCAGCAGGCGCGCCACGGGCTGCCAGCGCGGCAGGCGGGTGGCCTCGTCGCGGGCCTGCATGACGATGTGGTCGGCGCGGCGCTCCCAGGCCTTGGCGCGGGCGGCCACGTCGGCGGCGACCTCGCGCAGGCCGTCGTGGCCGTGGTCCAACGCATCGCTGACGGCCTGGGCCAGGGTCTGGCAATAGGCGGCGTGCTCGTCGAGCAGGTCGAACTCGGTGGTGCGGCGCTGCACCTGGCGGGCCAGCAGCATGCGGGTTTCGTCGGCCACCAGGGCGATGGGCTGGCCGTTCATCAGGGCCTGGGTGGCCAGGCGCATGACGTCGAGCAGGAAGGTGCGCGCCTGCGTCTCGCCCAGCACCTCGTCGAGGCGGTCGCCGATGCGGAAGGTGCCGCTGCCCACGGCCTGCATGGCGCCGAAGATCAGGCGTTCGCCACCGGCTTTCAGCCAGGCCATGTGGCCGACCTCGTTTTCGGCGGCGGCGGTCAGCACGGCCATGGCGCCTTCCTTGTCCACGAAGTTGACCAGGCGCTTGCGGGCGCGGTTCCAGTCGATCAGGAAGACGATGGCCGCGCCGATGCCTTCGAGCGTGCGCGCCAGGCGGATGCGGTCCTCGCAGGCGAAACGGGCGTTGCCCACGGTGTAGGCCTGGCCCTCGTTGAGGTCGGGCGCCACGCGCGAGGACATGTCCGACCAACTCGCACCCAGCGGGTTGAGCAGGGACTGGAAGAAGGCGAAGCGGGTGCGGTGCAGGTCGGAGTAGGTGAGGGTGATGGCCAGGCCCTGCACGTTGATGACGAGCACGTGGGCGTCGTTGGTGCCGATGTCGTTTTGCAGCAGCAGGCGGTCGCCGTCGCGCGTGGCGGCGGTGTCCAGGCCCGGGTGGTCGAACTTCAGCGGCGCCGTGCGGTTGAGGCCGCGCATGAAGGCCTCGACCAGGGGGCGGTCGTCGTCGGCCAGCTGCCAGACATGTGCCCCGGCGATCACCTCGCTGGCCAGGTCGGCGGCCAGGCGGTTGATGGCCTTGTGCAGGTCCATGATGAGCAGGTGCAGGCTGTCGTCGGGGGTGTCGTCGAGGTCATCGACATCGGCGGCGTGCTTGTGTGCGTGGCTGTGGGCATGGCCATGCGCCGGGCGCTTGCCGTGCGTCAGGCTGCGCAGCTGGTGGCGGTCAAGCTGTTCGCCGTGCAGGGCGTCGAGCCAGGCCTGCCACTGGTGCACGCGCAGGTGGGGCTCGGCGTCGGTGGTGCTGGACTCCAGCACGGGCCGGGCCATGATGGCCAGGTCGTCGTTGAGCGCGGCCACCAGGCGGTCGAGTTCGGGGATGAGCAGGACGTCGCCCTCGCCATCGCCACCCACCCGGCTGGCGCCCGCAGGCAGTTCGTGCAGCCAGGTGGCCGAGCCCAGGCCGAGCGCGGTCAGCTCGCGGCTCAGGTCCAGGGCCTCGCGCTCGGGGTGCTCGGCGTGGGCCACGGCGGCCTGCAGCACGCTGAGGTACAGCTTGAGCCGGTCGTTGGCGGCCAGTGCCGCGTTGACCCACACGGGCATCATCAGCCCCCGCTGGCCCAGCATGGCCACTGCCTGACTTTTCTGCATCGCTTGCTTCCCTGGTGTTCCGTGTTGGTCGAGGTTTCAGTCTGGTGTGGCCGTGTGACGATCACATGGCAGCTCTGAGGCAGCCTTGTCGCATGTCAAAAAGGTGCGCGCCTTGCAAGGCCTTGGGCTTGCTGCTCCAATGCTTGTGGCAACGATGCTCCCCACCCACTCCCATTCCTTGAGGATTCCCGCATGAAGCTGATGGACTACGGCGTCAAGCCGATCGACTTCCAGAACCCCGAATTGGCCGCCGCCTCGGCCGTGCCCGCGGGCGTGAGCCGCCGCACCTTCTTCGTCACCACCCTGGCCACCGGCTTTGCCGTGGCCGCGCAGCCGGTGCTGGCCCAGGCCATCACGACCGACAGCAAAGGCCTGACGGCGGGCGAGGTGCAGATCCCCGTGGCCGACGGCAAGATCCCGGCCTACCGCGCCGTGCCGTCCAAGCCCGGCAAGTACCCGGTGATCCTGGTGGTGCAGGAAATCTTCGGCGTGCACGAGCACATCAAGGACATGTGCCGCCGCTACGCCAAGATGGGTTACTACGCCATCGCCCCCGAGATGTTCGCGCGCCAGGGCGATGTCTCCAAGATGGCGGACATCGCGGCCATCCTGGGCCAGGTGGTCATCAAGGTGCCCGACGCGCAGGTTTGCGCTGACCTGGACGCCGCCGTGGCCTTCGCCAAAGCCAGTGGCCATGCCGACACCAGCCGCGTGGGCCTGGTGGGCTTCTGCTGGGGCGGCCGCACCGCCTGGATCTACGCCCGCCACAACCCGCAGCTCAAGGCCGCGGTGGCTTACTACGGCCTGCTCAACGGCATGAAGTCGGACATCAAACCGGCCGACCCGGTGGACATCGGCGCCGAGATCAAGGTGCCCGTGCTGGGCCTGTACGCGGGCACCGATGCCTTCATCCCGATGGCCGTGGTGGACCAGATGCGCGCCGCCATTGCGAAGTCGGGCAGCGGCTCGGAAATCGTCGTGTTCCCCAACGTGAGCCATGGCTTCAACGCCGACTACCGCCCCACCTACGACAAGGGCGCGGCGACCTACGCGCAGAAGCTGGCGTCCGACTGGTTCAAGGACCACGGCGTTTGAGTGCTGAGGTGAGCGCCGCGATGGACGCCGAACTGCGCTTCCTCGACCACCCCACCCGCCACCTGTTCTTCACCGGCAAGGGCGGGGTGGGCAAGACCTCGCTGTCCACCGCGACCGCGCTGCGCCTGGCGGACGCGGGCCGGCGGGTGCTGCTGGTCAGCACGGACGCGGCCTCCAACCTCGACGAGATGCTGGGCATCGCGCTGCGCAACGCGCCCGTGCCGGTGCCGGGCGCACCGGGCCTGTCGGTGCTCAACATCGACCCCGACGTGGCGGCCGAGACCTACCGCCAGCGCGTCATCGCCCAGATGGCCGCCAGCACCGAGGCCGAGCGCGCCACGGTGCGCGAGCAGCTCTCGGGCGCCTGCACGACCGAGATCGCCGCCTTCGACGAGTTCTCCAGCCTCCTGGCGGGCGGTGCGGCGGCTTACGACCACGTGGTGTTCGACACCGCGCCCACCGGCCACACGCTGCGCCTGCTCAGCCTGCCCCAGGCCTGGAGCGGCTTCCTCAAGGACAACGACCGCGGTGCGTCCTGCCTGGGCCCGCACTCCGGGCTGAAGATGCAAGAGGCGCGCTTCAACGCCGCGCTGGCGGCGCTGTGCGCCCCGGCGCTGACCACCGTCGTGCTGGTGGCGCGGCCTGACCGCAGCGCGCTGGCCGAAGCGGGGCGCAGCGCCGAGGAGCTGCGGGCGCTGGGGCTGCACAACCAGCAACTGGCCGTGAACGGTGTGTTCCGCGCCACCGACCCGCACGACGGCGTGGCCCGCGCCATCGAGGCCCTGGGCCAGCAGGCGCTGGAGGCCATGCCCGATGCCCTGTGCGCCTTGCCGCGCAGCACGGTGCCCTTGCGGGCCTTCGACACCGTGGGCCTGCCAGCCCTGCGCGCCTTGCTGAGCGACGCGCCTGTGCCGGTCCCGCCTTCCGCTGTGTCCGCCGCGTCGGCCGCAGCCTCCCCGCCCCTGGCCGTCGCCCCCATCGACCAGCTGGTGGACGAGCTGGCCGCCGCAGGGCGCGGGCTCATCATGGTGATGGGCAAGGGCGGGGTGGGCAAAACCACCATCGCCGCGGCCCTGGCCTTGGGGCTGGTGCAGCGCGGCCACGCCGTGCACCTCAGCACCACCGACCCGGCGGCCCACCTGGCCATGACGCTCGACGGCGAGGTGCCGGGCCTGCAGCTCGGGCGCATCGACCCGAAGCTGGAAACGCAGCGCTACATCGACAAGGTCATGGCGGCGCGCTCACCCGGGCTGGACGCGGCCGAGCGTGCCCTGCTGCTGGAAGACCTGCAATCGCCCTGCACCGAAGAGGTGGCCGTGTTCCACGCGTTTTCGCGCACCGTGGCCGAAGCGCGCAGCGCCTTCGTGGTGCTGGACACCGCGCCCACCGGGCACTCCCTGCTGCTGATGGACGCCACCGGGGCTTACCACCGCCAGATGACCCGCGAGTTCGAGGGCAAGGCCTCGGTGCACGTGGTCACGCCGCTCATGCGCCTGCAGGATGCGGCCTACACCCGCATCGTCCTGGTCACGCTGCCCGAGGTGACGCCGGTGTCGCAAGCGGCGGCGTTGCAGGACGATCTGCGCCGCGCCCACATCGAGCCTTATGCCTGGGTGGTCAACAAGTCCATCCTGGCGGCCGGCACCCACGACCCCTTGCTGCAGGCCCGCCTGGAGGGCGAGCGGCGGCAGATGGCGCGGCTCGCAGGGGGCCTGGCGCAGCGCACCTTCGCCGTGCCCTGGTTGGCGCAAGCGCCGGTGGGCCTGGCGGGGTTGGCGGGTGTGCTGGCGGCGGGCAAGGCCTGAGCGAGGTCAGCGCGGCGGCTCGGCCTGGCGTGCCAGCGCCCCCAGCACCCGGATGGCGCCTTCCACCCTGGGGTCGTCCGGGTGGCCGGCGTTGAGCCGCAGCGAGTTCTGGAAGCGCATGTCCGCGGAGAAGATCGCGCCGGGCGCCACGCTGATGCCTTGCGCCAGGGCGGCGCGGTGCAGCGCCAGGGTGTCCACCGGGTCGGGCAGCTGCACCCACAGGAAGTAGCCGCCCTGGGGCTGCGACACCCGCGTGCCCGGTGGAAAGTGCCGCAGCACCCATTGCCGCACCCGGGCCAGGTTGCGCGCCAGGGTCAGGCGCAGCTGCCGCAGGTGGCGGTCCAGCCCGCCTTCCTCCATGTAGGCCGCCAGCGCGAGTTGCGAGGGCACGGCGGTGGCCAGCGAACTCATCATCTTCAGCCGCTGCACGGTGGCGGCATGGCGGCCCGCCGCGGCCCAGCCGACGCGGTAGCCCGGCGCCAGGCACTTGGAGAAGGAGCTGCAGTGCATCACCAGGCCATCCCGGTCGAAGGCCTTGAGCGGCACCGGGCGCGTGGCACCGTGGAAGAGCTCGCCATAGACGTCGTCTTCCACCACCGGCACGCCGGCCTGGCTGAGGGTGCGCACGATGGCCTGGCGGCGCGAGGTCGTCATCAGCGCGCCCAGCGGGTTCTGGAAGCTGGGCATCAGCCAGCAGGCCGCCACACGGTGCTGGCGCAGGACCTCGGCCAGGCCGTCCGGGTCCACGCCGGAGGTGGGGTCGGTCGGGATCTCGATGGCGCGCAGGTGCAGCCGCTCCAGGGCCTGCAAGGCGGCATAGAAGGTCGGGCTTTCGACGGCGACGGTGTCGCCGGGCTGGGTCACGGCCTGCAGGCACAGGTTCAGGGCCTCCATGGCGCCGTTGGTGATGATCGGGTCATCGGGGTTCACGGCGATGCCTTGCCGCACGTAGCGCGCCCGCAGCGCTTCGCGCAGGCGCACGTTGCCGGCGGTGAGCTCGGCCGTGAGCGCCTGCGGGGCGAGGTGGCGCATGGCCCGTGCGCCGGCCCGCGCCAGCCGCTCCAGCGGGAACAGCTCGGGCGCGGGGAAGGCCGAGCCCAGGGGCACGACCTCGCGGTCGCGGGTGCTGTCGAGGACCTCGAACACCAGCTCGCTGATCGCCACCGGGGTGCTCTCGGTGCGCGCCGCTTCGGGCCGGGCGGCCCGCGCGTGGCCGCGTGCCGGTGGGCGCACGTAGTAGCCGGAGCGCGGCCGCGCCTCGATCAGCCCGCGCGATTCGAGCAGGTAGTAGGCCTGGAAGACCGTGGCGGCGCTCACCTGCGCCTGGGTGCAGGCCTGGCGCACGGAGGGCAGGCGCTCGCCCGGGCGCAGCTGGCCCTCGCGGATGCGCTGCTCCAGGGACTCGGCCAGTTGTTCGTACAGCGTTCTCATGGCGTGCGGCAGGCGGGCAACAGGGCCATCTGATCCGGTCGTTTTCGAAGAATTCTGAGTATGGCGGATCAGAGCGGGCAGGCCGAACATCGCGGCATGCCTGTCACGCCCCTTGTTTCGCCCCATCTTGAGCCCGAGCCCGAGCCCGAAGCCCTGCTGGCCGAGGTCATCGGCCTGGACCTGCCCCGCCTCGCGCTGCCCCGCACCTGCGGTGGCGAGGGCGCCGACATCGCCACGCTGGCGAGCGCCGTGCAGGCCCTGGCCCGGCGCCAGCCTGCGGCGGCCTTGCTGGCCTGGTCGCAGTGCCTGCTGGCCGAGGCCCTGGCCCGTTCGCCCAACGTCGCCCTGCGCGAGCACCTGCTGCCCGACCTGCTCGATGGCAGCCTGGCGGGCGCGGTGTCCTGGTCGCTGGACTTCGGTCTGGTGCAAGCGCCCTGGCCGGTGAAGGGCCGCCCGCGCGACCGCGGCTGGCACCTGTCGGGCCGCCTGCTGCAGGTGCCCAACCTGCAGTGGGCAGGCCATGTGCTGCTGTGCCCGGTGTGGTTCGAGCCCGATGGGCCCCAGGCCGCCCGCCTCGGCTGGGCCTTGCTGCGCAGCGAAGAAGACGGCCTGCGCCACGCGCTGGACAGCAGCCGCGCCCTGACCCGCCAGGCCGCCTGCGGCACCGTGACCCTGCAGCGCGTCCATTTCCGTGAAGACGAGCTGCTCGCCGATGACGCTGGGGCGCTGGCCCTGCCCTTGCGCCTGTTTGACCAGGCCTTGCGCTCGGCGTGGTGGGCAGGCGTCCTCCAGCGGCCGACCGCACGCACCCACGATGGAAGTCCCCGACCATGAGCGAATCCCGACGCATCATCCCGATCCTGCCGCCTGCCTTGCGGGGCATCGAAGCGGCCCACAAGGTGCAGGCCCGCACCACCCACGGTCGCTTCACCCGGCTGCGCTGGGCCACGCTGTGGGCCACCCAGTTGTTCTTCCTCGGCGTGCCCTGGTTGCAGTGGCATGGCCGGCAGATGGTCCGCTTCGACCTGGAGGCCAAGCGCTTCTACCTGGGTCACCTGATCCTGCTGCCGCAGGACCTGATCTTCCTGGCCGGCTTGCTGGTGTTCTGCGCCTTGCTGCTGTTCGTGGTGACGACGCTGCTCGGGCGCGTCTGGTGCGGCTTCAGCTGCCCGCAGACGGTTTACACGGCCTGGTTCATGGCGCTGGAGCGCCTCTTCGAGGGCGACCGCCGCCACCGCCTGCAACTCGACCAATCGCCCTGGGGCTGGGGCAAGCTCTGGCGGCGCGGCGGCAAGCAGCTCAGCTGGGTGCTGGTCAGCGCATGGACCGGCTTCACCTTCGTCGGCTGGTTCTCGCCGGTGCGGGAGATGGGCCTGGACCTGCTCCAGGGCAGCGTGGGTTTCTGGGATGGCTTCTGGGCGCTGTTCTACGGGGCGTTTTGCTACCTGAACGCCGGGGTGCTGCGCGAGAAGGTCTGCCTGCACATGTGCCCCTACGGCCGCTTCCAGGGCGCCCTGATGGACGCCGACACCCTGACCGTGGCCTACGACGCGCGACGCGGCGAACCACGCGGTGCGCAGCGCCAGACGCAGGGCGTGGTGCAGGCCTCGGCGGGCAGCTGCATCGACTGCACGGTGTGCGTGCAGGTCTGCCCCACGGGCATCGACATCCGCGACGGCCTGCAGGCGGCCTGCATCGGCTGTGGCCTGTGCATCGACGCCTGTGACACCGTCATGGACAAGATCGGCCAGCCGCGCGGCCTGGTGCGCATGGCCACCGAGCGGCAACTGGCGTGCGGCGACGCGCCGGCGCCCGGGCACGGCGGTGCACCCGCGTCCCCCTGGGCCCGCCAGCGGGTGCGCGTGTACGGGGGGCTGATGGCGCTGCTCCTGGGCGGCTTGGCGTGGGGGCTGGCGGTGCGCCCCGATGTGCGCGTGGACGTGATCCGCGACCGTGGCGTCATGGCCCGCGCGGTGGAGGACGGCGCCATCGAGAACGTGTACCGGCTGCAGCTGATGAACCAGACGGATGTGCCGCAGCGCATCGAGGTCGCGGTGGCGGGCCTGCCCGGCGCGGTGGCGCAAGCCTCGGCCGTGACCCTGGGCCCCGTGGAAGACCGCCAGGTGCACGTCTCGGTGCGGCTGACGGGCGCGCAAGCCGCCCGCCTGGCCGGCCAGACGCTGCCCTTGCAGGTGCAGGTGGCCAGCCGCAGTGCCGAGCGCAGCAGCCTGGTCAGCGAGGCCAGCACGTTCATCGTGCCGCGGTGAGGGGCCTGGCGGCGCGCCGGATGGCGCTGTCGCCCAGCGCTCAGTCCGGTGCCCACAGCCGCCGCAGGTCCACCCAGGTGTCGAAATCGGCCGCGCTGATGCCGCCCACGGCGAGCGCGGCCTCGCGCAGGTCGAGCCCGTGCTCCTGGGCGTGCCGGGCGATCTGCGCGGCGCGGTCGTGGCCGATGTGGGGCACCAGCGCGGTCACGCCCATCAGCGAGTGCGCGAGCATGGCCTGCGCACGCTCGGCGTTCACGGCGAGGCCCTCGATGCAATGGGTGCGGAAGCTGCGCATCGCGTCGGCCAGCAGGCGCAGGCTGTCCAGCAGGTCGTGGGTGATCAGCGGCTTGTAGGCATTGAGCTCGAACTGGCCCTGGCTGGCGGCGATGCCGATGGCCACGTCGTGGCCCATCACCTGCGCGCAGACCATGGCCAGCGCCTCGACCTGCGTCGGGTTGACCTTGCCCGGCATGATCGAGCTGCCGGGCTCATTGGCTGGCAGCCGCAATTCGCCCAGGCCGGCGCGCGGACCGCTGCCCATCAGCCGGACGTCGTTGGCGATCTTGGTGAGCGCCACCGCGAGGGTGCGCAGGGCGCCGTGCAGGCCCACCAGGGCCTCGTGCCCGGCCATGGCCGCGAACAGGTTGTCGGCGACCACGAAGGGCGCGTCCAGGCGCTGGGCCAGCACGGCCGCCACACGCGTCCCGAAGGCGCGGTGTGTGTTCAGCCCCGTGCCGACGGCGGTGCCGCCGATGGCCAGCGCGTGCACGTCGCCGAGTGCGCGCCGCACCGCCAGTTCGGCCAGCGCCAGCTGGGCCTCGTGGCCACCGAACTCCTGGCCGAACGTGACCGGCGTGGCGTCCTGCAGGTGGGTGCGGCCGACCTTGGGCACCTCGGCCAGCGCCTGCGCCTTGGCCTTCAGCGCGGCGCGCAAACCCGTCAGCGCGGCCAGCAGCGGCCGCGTCTGCAAGACCGCGGCGATGTGCATGGCGGTGGGGACGGCGTCGTTGGAGGACTGGCCCAGGTTCACTTCGTCGTGGGGGTGCACGCTGCGCGCCGCGCCCATGCCCCCGCCCAGCGCCAGCGAGGCCAGGTTGGCGATGACCTCGTTGACGTTCATGTGGCTTTGCGTGCCGGAGCCGGTCTGCCACACCGAGAGCGGGAACTGGGCATCGAACTCGCCAGCGGCCACGCGCCGGGCGGCGTTGGCGATGGCCTCGGCCCGCAGGGGCGCGAGCAAGCCCAGCTCGCCGTTCACTTCCGCCGCCGCGCGCTTGACCTGCGCCAGCGCATGCACCAGTTCCAAGGGCATGCGCTGTGTGCCGATGGCAAAGAAGTGCAGGCTGCGCGCGGTCTGCGCGCCCCACAAGGCATCGCCAGGCACGTCGATGGGGCCGAAGCTGTCGGACTCGGTGCGGGGCGGGAGAGGCTGTGCCATGTCGGCTCCTGCGGAGGTGCTGTGCCGGATTGTCCCTTGCCTGGCGGCCTGCGATCTGTTCGGTGCCCCACGCACGTCCCGCACACGTCTCACAGACGTCCTGCCGCGTGTCACGGGCCCGGCCTCACTTGGCGATGCCGCGCGGCTGGAGCGCAAGGGCATCAAGCCGGGGCCGATGGTTTCGGGCTGCACCAGCAGATGGACCGCAAGGTCGGGGGCGGGGCCAGGTTGACGCTTGCAACGCAAACGCAATACACTGCCCTGCATGAAAACAGCCGTCATCCCCCAAGTGCGCGTGGAGCCCGAACTCCGCACCCAGCTGGAGGCGGCGTTGCAGCCTGGCGAAACGCTGTCCGGGTTTGTCGAAGCCACGGTGCGCAGCGCCATCGAGTTTCGGCGCATGCAGACGCGCTTCCATGAGCGCGGTCAGACCGCCTGGGAAAACCACGAGCGCCAGGGTGTGTCCATCCCGGCGGACGAGGTGCTGCTGAAGTTGCAGGCCAAGCTGGACGCCAAGCGCAAGCAGCTGGGCGGATGAGCTTCGCGGTCCGCTTCAGCGCCGAGGCCGACGAGGACCTGGCCCGGCTGTTCGACTTCCTGCTGGACCAGGCCACCACGCTGGCAGACCTGGCGCAAGCCGACGCCGCCATCGCGGCCATCCAGTCGGCGGTGTGGCACCAACTGGCCAGAACGCCCTACAGCTTCCGCAAGGCGGGCCACAGCCCCACGCGGCGCGAACTCATCATCCCGTTCGGCGCCAGCGGCTATGTGGCGCTGTGCGAGATCTCCGGCCCTGCCAGCGTGCTCGTGCTGGCGATCAGGCACCAGCGGGAAGAGGACTACCACTGAGCAGATGCGGCCGGGCGCCGCCTGTTGAAACCGGCGGATGGGGCACACCGGGTGGCGTGCCGCCATGTCTGCTCGGCGCGCAAGCCCCATGGTTTGGCCCGCCGCGCGACAAGCTCGGGCCGCAAGGCTCGGATGTTTTGTGGGCGACGCTCTGAGGGGCGTGCGCAAGGCGCGCTGACTGGCGTGTGACCGAAATGGCTTTGCGCGCCGCACGGAATGGCTTGCGCACGAAGTGGGGGAGCTCGGTGTGCGGCCGAGAATGACTTGCGCGCGAAGGGCAACGGCTGGCGCGCGACACTGTCTGGCTTGCGCGCCGAGCTGCGTGGTTGGCGCGTGGGTCAGGACAGGCGGCGGGCCGGTGGGGATGGCTTGTGAAGCGGTCGGCCTTGGGCAGGCGCGCGACCTCAAGCCTCGTCGGCGTGCAAGCGCGGCAGCAGCTCTCGTTGGCCACTCACGGTGATGTCCACCGCGCGGCTGGCCGTGCGACGCAGCCAGCCCATGGCCGTGAAGTGCTGGTACAGATCGTCGGCGAGTTGGCCCGCGAGGTGATCGCGACGTTCCGACCAGTCCAGGCAGCGGTAGGCAAAGCGGCGCCGGCCGTTTGGCAAACTCGGTGGCATCCCCCACCCCTGGAGCCACGCCTGGCCCGAGGTGGTCAGCTCAAAGCCGCTGGGTGTCGGTCGGAGGCGTTCTCCGCGCTGAAGTGCGTCAAACAACGAAATCCCCAACTGCCCCGCCAGGTGCCCGTAGCAGCACCGCGCCAGGCGCAAGCGAACCCGCTCCGGGTGCGCCCACGCGCGGTCGTGGCCATCGCGTTCGGCGACCAGGGCCAAGGCCTCCAAGGCATGCGCCACATCGGCGTCGGCCAGGCGGTAGTACCTGTGGCGCCCCCGGGGCTCACAGACCACGAACCGTGCATCCAGCAGCTTGCCCAGGTGCCCGCTGGCCGTGGCCGGCGTCACGGACGCCGCCTTCGCCAGTTCGCTGGCGCTGGCGTACTCACCGGACAGCAGGTAGGCCAACATGCGAGACCGGGCCGGGTCGGCCACGATGGCTGCCACACGGGCCAGTCGAGGTTCATGGGGCGTGCTCATGGCTGTCAGATTAGCGCGCTTCGCGAGTCCAACGGTGCCTGTTCGCGTTCAAGCAAGCCGTAGTCGCGCACCACCGTCGCCACCCGCAGGCGGTAGTCAGCGAGCACATCGCTGCGGCCTTGCTGCTGGGCTTGGCGGTGCATGCCATGGCAGCGCCAGGCGCGCACCGCGGCCTCATCGCGCCAGAAACTCAATGACACATAGCGCCCAGGTTTTGCCAGACTCTCGAAGCGCTCGACCGAGATGAACCCGTCCATGGACACCAGCTCGGCTTTCAGGAGGGCGGCGAGCTCGAAGTAGCGGGATGCTGCGCCAGGGTGAGGCTCCAGCTCGAAAATGACCGCGATCACGGCGCCACCTGCCGCGCCACGTTGCGCGTCCCGGAGACGTCCTCTAGCCACGTGCGCTCCTCGCGAAGGATGAAGCGCTGGGACTGTGCCAGCTCGAAGTTGCTGCGCCCCTCGGCATCGCGCTTCAGCACTGTGCGGTAGCGTTCGTAGGCCGCCAGATCGTCGAAGCCGACCAGCCCCCATGCGACATCGTTGCTGCCTTCGTGCGGCAGGAAGTAGCCAAGGAGGTTGCCGCCGCAGCGCGGGATGATGCGCCCCCATGCTTCGGCGTAGCGCTTGAAGGCATCGCGTTGAAAGGGGTCGATCTGATAGCGGATGAAGCAGGTGACAGCCATGGTGTGTGCACGAAGTTGGTTGAACTCGGGCACGACTGTGTGGCAGATGCCTTGCTGGATGCTTCGGTGAGTGCCGAAGTGTGGCGAGCCTCCGGGGCGAGTTTGGCTGACGGTCACGGTGTTGCGGATCAGCGCCGTGCCCTCACTTGTAGCAGGCAAGTCGGTCAGCGAACCGACGCACCCGCCGACGCCAGCAGCGGTAGCTGCCCGGCGACAGCTGCGAGCGCATCAGCGCCTTGACCTGGTCGGGCCCCAGGCCATGCACTGCGCGGATCTCGGCGAAACCCACGTGGTCGCTCAGGGCCATCTGGATGATCTCGCCGATCAGGGCGGCGTCACGAACGGGGTCGAGCGCGACACCTGCTGCCATCGGTCGGTGGGTCATGGGGCGGGGCCTTCTTGAGCGAGCCCAAGTCTAGGGCGCCACGGGTCGCGGGGGTGGCGTCACTCTGAGGTCTGTGAGCGGGGTGTGGGGGCGCAGGGGTGGCCGCTCAAGGCTGGTTGCAACCACTCGAGCGCGGCGGTTGAGCGACGGCTTTTTGCCCCAACCGGTCACACGCGGGTTGTACCGACCGTTGCTACGCTGAGCGACGGACAGATCCCTCACGGCACCAACGTCAAACGATCGACACCCGCATCTTTGAGGGCGCGAACCAATGGCTCGAGATTATGAAATACGTCTGTGCCGCAATCTTCTAATATTCCAGCGTTGCATTCGGCGGACCATCCTTGCGAGTGGAAGAATACCTTTACAGGGTGCCCAGCACGATATTCAGCAGCAAGACCAGCCATGTTGGTCCTGGCTGTTGTGGCAAAAAGCATAATGTCTCCTTGTGGTTTCTAGGAAGGATTAAAGCTGACGCGAACAACTTCCTTGCCGCTCTGATCAGTCTGGATCACGGTAATCGTCCGCTTAAACCCTTTAACTGCCGTGTGATCCTCAACTCTCACAGCGCCAAACTCCGATCCATCGGCTCCGAGTATCACGTAAGTGTCGACGTTGGTTTCACTCATAAAGCCAGCCGTACTTGACCCCCTGTGCTTCAAAGTCATCCCTTCATCCAGAACAAGCTTTTCTTTCCACATATTGCTCCCTTCGATCTCAAATTTGTCGTTATCACTCGCGCATCCTCCCTGAAATGCCGCTTGGCCTCAACACACCGGGCATTGCTGCTTGATTTTCAGCCGATCCGAACGTCATGCATTTTAGAAATGGATACCTTGATTGAACAGCTCGGAAGCCGCCATGGTCAACTGACAGCTCCACGTCAGACAAGATGAGGCTCGAGGACTGACGTTGTGGAGCAAATTATTAAGCGTTTACTACCGCGCGTTAGGGCGACGTAAAGGTTACGTGCGTCCATCTTCTCCGGCTCAAGAATTATTGCATTCTCTGCTTCAAGCCCCTTTAACAGGAGGGTACTCCCAACGGCGCGTCGTGGCATGGTGCGCGGCGCGTGTCGATATCTCTCACGCTCCTTGACTCCCGCGGCATTCAGAGAAAAATCATCCGTAACGCTCTTCAATGCTTTCGCACAGAGTCGCACGATGTCTGGTCGAAAAACATAAGTATCTTGAGCTTTCGCCAAGGCTTCGAGCATCAAGCCTGCTGCAGCTGGACTTGGATTGCGTAGGTACTCGAGCGTTATTTCCTCAAGTGGTGTTGCGGCAGTTAAGGTTCGCCCACGTAAATGACTCCTCGTGCGCGTTACCAGGGACTTAGGGGATAGTCCTGATATCAGGTTGCCGAAGTAATCTACAGCTGCCTCTAAGCAGTCGTCGCTGCCTGGTCGGAAAGAGGAGCAAAAAGCCATGAAATCCTTCATGTCGAGCGCTTCCACCATCTGAGCTCTACACCTTGCGGCAGCTTTCCACTGCCCTGTCTTGTCGGGGCCGTGTCCGATTATTAGGGTGCTGCCGTCCGCATACTTCTTCCGAGCAGCAGCAAGGCGCACTTCAGACTTCTCTGTGTCTTTTCCCTCCAGAGGCACCCAAATTACGTCCTGTGGCGCATTGCTCAAGTCAATAGACTCACTTCTTAGCAAGGCAGGTCGAACTACGTTGAGAAGCCAGTACCCGAGTTCCGGACATTCCGCCTTGATCCAGCGCCAAGGCTTGGACAGCGTGGGAAGTGCTGGAAACGACGGCTTGACGTTGTCTCTCCAACTGACTACAGGCCCAGAGAAGGAAAAAATACCTTGCAGCGGATCGCCGAGCACCGCAGTCGGTAGGCGCTCCGCGAGGGCCTCCACCATGGCATGCTGCGGTAGGCCACAGTCTTGGTACTCGTCGACGACCACTCTGGAATAGGTCGCGTCGATGATGTCGTCCAGGTGCCCTGCCGTCAGCATCTCCACCGCAGCACGTCGAATAGCTGCATAGTTGGCACCACTACCTTGCACACTGAGTACGCTGTTCGAAAGGCCGGACCTAGCGGGGAAGCTTTGAACCAACCGAATTGCCCAACTGTCCAGCGTGGCAACCCGGGCTCGTTCAGCAGGGATACCGGCATTTCGGATTCGCTGTTCAAGCGCAGCACGGCCTGCGTTGGTGTGCGTCAGGACCAGTGCAGGCTTTACGCTCGACCACTGTTTGAGAGAAGAAGTGATTAGCTGCGTTTTTCCACAGCCCGCAGGAGCCTTCAGACTGCCGAGGCGCTGCGCAAACAGGTCAACTTCTGGCTCTGACATGCGCATGCCTGAAGAGTTTTTTCATGATGCCCTTAAGCACCTCGTCAGAGGAGGATAGGTAAGGTCCAACTACTTGGGCCCCGACCGCTTCCATCTTGGCAATGGACTTGAACCAGCCCTTGCGACCAGGTCCTTTCTTCGTGTCGGCAGAGGAAAGCTTTGCAGCGCGGCCAAGCAGGAGACGTTCGTCAACTTTCCATGCCGAATCTCCATCCACGATTGACATGAAGTGCGCGAGATCGAACGCTCCCTTCGAGACTTCGTCAATTGCCCCGTCAACCAACTCCTCGGAGTTGAGCCTAATCGCAAGTTTCACCAAGGCATCCACGCCATGGTCCGGCAAATAGCGAAACAGCGCTTGTTCCAAGGCGTCCTTTTCTGGCCAGTGGAACACCTGTGCGCCGACATCGGTAGTTTTCGTCAGCTCTTCTGGAGGGATCGGGACATCGTTATCGAGAAACACCTTTGTCTCATAGCCCCAGTTCGCGAAAATGCGGCCCCGTTCGAGGATGTATGTGGGGTTCCGGCCAGTCGCGTCCACGAAGGCAGTCGCACAGGAATAGGCAGAAGGTTTCCCTTTTGAGACGTGGTACTGGTCTATTCCTCTTAATAGCCCAATTTCACTCGCTCCTTCGCAAACCACCACCGTCCGGGCGAGGAACGCCTCAGGGTAAGTGCGAGCAGTGCCTTGTATCGGGTCTACGCTACCAATAGTGCGAATCGCGTGTTGCCCTTCACGATCGCGCCTCACCACATGCAACTGGTCGCCACTGAGCTCCCTTACCGCCACAGCGGAGTGTGTTGTCATGAAGACCTGCAGTTGCGGCTCCACATCTGGCTCCAGAACCTCCTTTGAGCCAATGGAGTGCAGCAATTTGATTATCCGGTGAGGCTCAAGCCCGTGCTCGACCTCATCAATCAGGAGGGTACTCGAAGCGGAGGCGACTGAACGGTGCAAGCTCGCGAGCAGCAAACGGGTAGAACCCCTCCCGAGGCTCCGCAGAGGCACTCCATCCTCCGTGTGAAGTGAAATGGCTCCGTCTGAGAAGGAGAGTGCGCCCGAATCAATCAGGGCTTGCGCAGACTCACCGACGTCAATCCCAACCGCGTTGGCATTCTTCGTGACCAGCGTCAGTACGTCTCCGAGTTGTGCACCAGCGCGGTCACCAAATGCGAGCCGGGCGCCACGCGCCGCAGTGACTAAGTCTGTGCCAACAGAGAGTTTTGTTTCGCAGAGCTTCCCAAGCACTGAGTTTCGAGACCAAGAGAGATGGGACGTCGCGTGCTCGCCAATTCGGCTTGGCGCAAGCAACGCTCGGTCCTTCCAAGCAAGTTGGCGTTGTCTTGTGTCCCCGCGCGTGCGCTCTGAAAACAGGCTGCGCTTGGGGTCCAAGTCTGACTCGACGCGAAGTTCGCACGTCAACACAACCTCCAGACCTTCGGCCGGCTCGTCCTCCACCAATTGCGCCTTCGAATCGAATCCTCGGAGCACCTCACCCAGCGCATCAAGGTCCTTCAGATGGTCGGGAAGTGCCCCAAGCGTCACGCGGATGACGATTGGGTTCTCGACAACAAGGTTGTGGAAATCGGAGTCAGTGAAGTCAATTGTTCTTCGAAGGGAGAGACAGGCGTCTATCGCCTCCAGGATCGTTGTCTTGCCACTATCTCCAGGTCCAATAAAGCAATTCACCCCAGGGCTAGGGGCCCAACAAAGCCTCTTGATGCTTCGGAAGTTCTCAATTTCGAGGTGTCGGATTTTCGCCATTGCTGAGTGGTCAAGGTCGTTGCGAGTTCGAATGCTTTGGATTGTGAGCGCAGTGTCTCGTTTTTGGCAGAAAACAAGGGTTAGGCGCTGAGCCACACCACAATCATAGGTACGTTTCCTCTGTCTGCACATCGACTCCTTCCGAGCAAGACGATACCCTGTTGATATGGGGTAAAGACCGCGTCCTGACATCTCTTCATCAACCTTAAGCGTCGGCTTCTGGCCCCATGCAGTCTCCTGTGCACGACCGTCCATCGGCAGCAATCGCTGCGAAGCAGTCACCCAACCCCGCACTCAGACCGACAGCGGCAGGCTGATGCCCGTCGCCTCAACCCACCTCACCCTCACCCCATCCGCCTCCCGATGGCCTCGAGGCGCACAGCCTGACCCAGGTGACCCCTTGGGGTCAGCAGCGGCTGTCTGAGCCCCTGCAAGGGGCGAGTTCCGCTGCGGCCTGGGTCATGCGAGCACCGCAGAGCAGCCCCGCTTCAGCGGGGCCGCCATCGCGGCGGGTGGGGGGAGGGTGGGGTGGGTGCCCGAACGCTCAATCGCTCACTCGCTCAAGCCAAAGCCAACCCCACCGCATGGTGCGCCAGGTGCTCCCCCACAAAGCTCTGCACGAAGTAGTAGCCGTGGTCATACCCCGCATGCCGGCGCAGCGTCAGCGGCTGGCCCACGGCCGCGCACGCCGCCTCGAAAGCCTCGGGGTGCAACTGGTTGGGCAAGAACTTGTCCGCCAGCCCCTGGTCGATCAGGATGCCCTGCGGGTAGGGCGGCACCGGGTACTGCGCCACCAGCTCGGTCGCATCGTGCTCGCCCCAGGTGTGCCGTGACATCCCCAGGTAGCCCGAAAACGCCTTCTCGCCCCACGGGCAATTCACCGGGTTCGCGATCGGCGCGAACGCCGACACCGTCCGGTACTGCCCCGGGTGGCGCAGCGCCAGCGTCAGCGCGCCGTGCCCGCCCATCGAGTGCCCGAAGATGCCCGCACGCGCCGTGTCCACCGGCAGGTGCTGGCCGACGAGCGCGTGCAGCTCCTCGGTGATGTAGCGCTCCATCTGCCAGTGCGCCGACCAGGGCTCCTCCGTCGCATCGAGGTAAAAGCCTGCGCCCACGCCGAAGTCCCAGTGGTCGCTCTGCTCGGGGAAGTCCGTGCCGCGCGGGCTGGTGTCCGGCGTCACGATGGCCAGCCCCAGGCGCGCCGCGTGCTGCTGCGCCCCGGCCTTGATGGCGAAGGTCTCCTCGTTGCAGGTCAGCCCCGCCAGGTAGAACACCACCGGCACCTTGGCGCCAGCTTGCAGCGCCTGTGGTGGCAGGTACACCCCGAACTGCATCGGCAAACCGATGGCCGCCGAGGCATGGCGGTAAAAGCGCTGCACACCGCCGAAGCAGGCGTGCTCGCTCAACAACTCCAGCGTGCTCATGCGATGGCCCCGCTCAGAAGATGACGACCGAGCGAATGGATTCGCCGCGCTTCATCAAATCGAAGCCCTCGTTGATCTGTTCCAGCTTGAGCTTGTGCGTGATCAGGCTGTCGATGTCGATCTTGCCGTCCATGTACCAGTCCACGATCTTGGGCACGTCGGTGCGGCCGCGCGCGCCACCGAAGGCCGAGCCCTCCCACTTGCGGCCTGTCACCAGTTGGAAGGGGCGGGTGCTGATCTCGGCACCGGCCTCGGCCACGCCGATGATGATGCTGCGGCCCCAGCCCTTGTGCGTGCACTCCAGCGCCTGGCGCATCACCTTGGTGTTGCCGATGCACTCGAAGCTGTAGTCGGCGCCGCCATCGGTCAGCTGCACGATGGCATCGACGATGTTGCCGCCGGCGGCCTCGATGTCTTTCGGGTTGAGGAAGTGCGTCATGCCGAACTGGCGGGCCATGGCCTCGCGCTCGGGGTTCAGGTCCACGCCGATGATCTTGTCGGCGCCCACCATCTTGGCGCCCTGGATCACGTTCAGGCCGATGCCGCCCAGGCCGAACACGACCACGTTGGCGCCCGCCTCCACCTTGGCCGTGAACAGCACCGCGCCGATGCCGGTGGTCACGCCGCAGCCGATGTAGCAGATCGTCTCGAACGGCGCATCGGGGCGCACCTTGGCCAGCGCGATCTCGGGCACCACGATGTGGTTGGCGAAGGTCGATGTGCCCATGTAGTGCAGCAGCGGCTCACCGTTGAGCGAGAAGCGCGAGGTGCCGTCGGGCATCAGGCCCTTGCCTTGCGTGGCGCGGATCTTCTGGCACAGGTTGGTCTTGCGGCTCAGGCAGAACTTGCACTCGCGGCATTCCGGCGTGTAGAGCGGGATGACGTGGTCGCCCTTGCGCAAGGACGTCACGCCCGGGCCCACATCGACCACCACACCGGCGCCCTCGTGGCCCAGGATGGCGGGGAAGAGGCCTTCGGGGTCGGCGCCCGACAGCGTGTAGTAGTCGGTGTGGCAGATGCCGGTGGCCTTGACCTCGACCAGCACTTCGCCGGCGCGGGGGCCTGCGAGGTCCACGGTTTCGATGGTCAGGGGGGCGCCTGCTTTCCAGGCCACGGCTGCGCGGGTTTGCATGGGGGATGTCCTCGGTTCGGGGGGAGTTGGGCGGGGGCGTTGCAAGAACGCGTTGGCCGACACCATACCCAGATTCCCTGGCCCGCGCAAAGTGTGGGCCGATAATCTGCGCCTGCGTTCACTTTGAGCCCACCGCCATGTTCCAGCACGTTGACGCCTACCCCGGCGACCCCATCCTCACGCTCAACGAGGATTTCCAGAAAGACCCGCGCGCCGACAAGATCAACCTGTCCATCGGCATCTACTTCGACGACGCCGGCCGCCTGCCCGTGATGGCCGCCGTGCGCGAGGCCGAGTCGGCACTGCTGTCCCACATCGGCCCCAAGCCCTACCTGCCCATGGTCGGCCACACCGGCTACCGCCAGGCCGTGCAGGAGCTGCTGTTCGGTGCCCAGCATGAGGCCGTGCAGGCCGGCCGCATCGCCACGCTGCAGACCCTCGGCGGCTCGGGCGCGCTGAAAGTTGGCGCTGATTTCCTCAAGCGCTACTTCGCCGGCTCGCAGGTCTGGGTGAGCGACCCGACCTGGGACAACCACCGCGCCATCTTCGAAGGGGCGGGCTTCCAGGTGAACACCTACCCGTACTACGACGCGGCCACCAAGGGCCTGAAGTTCGACGCCATGCTGGCCGCCATCGAGGCGCTGCCGGCCCAGAGCATCGTGCTGCTGCACGCCTGCTGCCACAACCCCACGGGCGTGGACCTGAACACCGCGCAGTGGACGCAGCTGGTCGAGGTGCTGAAGGCGCGCCAGCTGCTGCCCTTCCTCGACATCGCTTACCAGGGCTTTGGCGACGGCATCGACGAAGACGCCTTCGCGCTGCGCGCCCTGGCCGACGCGGGCGTGAGCTTCTTCGTGGCCAACTCGTTTTCCAAGAGCTTCTCGCTGTACGGCGAGCGTGTGGGCGGCCTCAGCGTGGTCTGCCCCGACAAGGCCCAAGCCGAGCTGGTGCTGGGCCAGATGATGTCCACGGTGCGCCGCAACTACTCCAGCCCGCCCACGCACGGCGCGCTGCTGGTGTCGCGCGTGCTGCAGTCAACCGAGCTGCGTCAGAGCTGGGCCGACGAGCTCACCGCCATGCGCCAACGCATCCAGGTGATGCGCCAGCGCCTGTACGACGGCGTGGTCGCCAAGCTGCCAGGCAAGGACGTGCGCTACTTCATCGACCAGCGCGGCATGTTCAGCTACACCGGCGTGAGCCCTGAGCAGGCCGACGCCTTGCGCAACGAGCACGGCGTCTATGTGCTGCGCTCGGGCCGCATGTGCGCGGCGGGTTTGAACGCCCACAACGTGGACCGCGTCGCGGCCGCGTTCGCCGCGGTGCTGTGATGGCGCTGTGAGCCTCGGCGGCTGAGAAAGCGCTTCGCCCCACCGGTGGCGACCACGACGGTGGGGGTGACGCTTGACAACCATGCGGCGTGAGCCGCGCGCAGGACTTCAGCCCACGCGGAAGCGGTCCACCACCGCGGCCAGGGCCTGAGCCTGGTCCTTGAGACTGCCTGCGGCGGCAGCCGATTGCTCCACCAGGGCCGCGTTCTGTTGCGTCATCTGGTCGAGTTCGGTGACGGCGTGGTGGATGGTGCCCACGCCCTGGTTCTGCTCCATCGTGGCGTGCGCGATCTGCTGGATCAGGCCGGCCACCCGGTCCACCGAGCCCACGATGGCCGCCATGTTCTGACCGGCGTCGTGCACCAGGGCGGCGCCCGATTCGACGTGCTCGGTCGAGGCCTGGATGAGGCTCTTGATTTCCTTGGCGGCGTTGGCCGAGCGTTGCGCCAGGGTGCGCACTTCGCCCGCCACCACCGCAAAGCCTCGGCCTTGTTCTCCGGCACGTGCGGCTTCGACGGCCGCGTTCAGCGCCAGGATGTTGGTCTGGAAAGCGATGCCGTCGATCACGGTGATGATGTCGGTGATCTTGCGGGCGCTGGCGTGGATGGCCTCCATGGTGTGCACCACTTGGGACACCACCTCGCCGCCGCGGCGGGCCTGGCTGGCGGCCTCGGCGGCCATGCCTTGCGCCGAGGACGACGACGCGGCGTTGTGCTGCACCGTGCTGCTGAACTCTTCCATCGACGAGGCGGTGTGCTGCAGGCGGGCCGCGGCCTGTTCGGTGCGGTGGTTGAGGTCCTGGTTGCCGGTGGCGATCTGCTGGCTGGCCTCGGCCACGTGGCCCACGCTGTCGCGCACCTGGCCCAGCGTGTCGCCCAGCTGGCGGCTCATGTCGCGCATGGCCCGCAGCAGCCGGGCGATTTCGTCGCCGCCTTCGGCCAGCGGGTGGGGTGACTGGCCTTGGGCGATGTCGCCTTGGGCGATGGCTTCGGCGCGGGCCACGGCCTCGTTGACGCCATGGCTGAGCTGGCGCGCGGTCAGCTCCACCAGGCCCCACAGCAGCAGGGCGGCGGCCAGCACGGCGGCCACGCTGCCGACCATCTGCTGGCGGAAGGCGGCCTGCAGATCGTCGATGTACAGGCCCGAGCCCACCACCCAGCCCCAGGGCGCGAAGGCCTTGACGAAGGAGACCTTGTCCACCGGCGCGTCGTGGCCGGGTTTGGGCCACTGGTAGTGGACGAAGCCTTCGCCACGGGTGCGGGCCATGTCGGTGAACTGGCGGAACAGGAAGGTGCCATTAGGGTCCTTCATGTCGTTGAGGTTCTTGCCGTCGAGCTGCGGCTTGATGGGGTGGTGGACCATCACGCCGGCCATGTCATTGACCCAGAAGTACTCGTTGTGGCCGTAGCGCAGGCGGTCCAGGGCGGACAGGGCCTGCTGGCGCGCGGCATCGGCATCGAGCTTGCCGCTGGTCTGCTGCTCGTGCGCCCACTGCAGCAGCGCGTGCGCCACTTCGACGGTCTGGCGCACGGCGGTGCGGCGGTCTTCGAGTTTTTGGTCGTAGGCTGCCCACAGCAGGCCGACGGCCACGCCGAGCACACCGAGGGCGGACAGGCCGGCCAGCAGGCGCAGGCGGGTGGCCACGTTGAATTGTCTGAACCAGAACAGCATGGGATGAGGCACCAATCGACAGGATGGACATTGCCTCGTGCCCGCAAGGGCTCACCGGTCCGCCCGGCGGGATGTGGTGGCGTGTCGATTCCATCGTGGCCGGACACGCCGCTCCCGAGGCGGCTGCCGGGGCGCCATGCGGCGTGTCCCGGTGCCTGCATTCTGTTCAGCCGGCCTGATTCCCATCAGGTGAAATGCGCCGTGCGGGTGGCGCATCTCCATGCGGTCAGTCGGGGAATGTGCCCGCGGCTCAGTCCTCGCCCATCAGGCGCTGCGGCGTGATCTCCAGCGACTCGCTGCCGTCGTTGACCCACACGGTGCCATCCTGCACGGTGATTTGCAGCTGCATGGTGCGCTGGGCCAGCTTGGCCAGGGCCTGGCTTTGCTCGTGCGGGATCTGCCAGATGTGCAGGTTGTTGGCGCGCGTGAGCTTGGTGGCGATGCCGCTCCACCACACCGGCGTGCTGCTCTGGAAGGCGTAGAGCGAGACGCGGCGGGCGCGGCCCGAGGCCTTCATCAGGCGCTTGTCGTCGGGCTGGCCGACTTCCACCCAGTGCAGGATCTCGTCGGAGAAGTTCTTGTGCCACAGCGCGGGCTCGTCGGGCTCCCACATGTCCTTGGCGAATTCGAGGGTGCCTTCCGAGGTGTCGGCGGGCCAGCCCAGGGCCAGGGCCAGCACGCGGACCATCATGCGCTCGTCGTTCTCGGACGGGTGGCGCGCGATGGTGACGGCGATGTCGGCATAGACGTTGCGGTCCATGTCGGCCAGCTGCAGCTGGGCTTTGTGGATGGTGGCTTTGATGGCCATGGTGGGTCTGGAGGTGCTTGGCGGGAAACCCGACATCATCCTCCAAAACCGTGAGGGCGCCGTGGCAGGCTCAGCCCCCGAACACGCGCTTGAGCCAGTCGCTCATCACGGCGAGCACCTGGGCCTGCTCGGCCTCGTTGAAGATCTCGTGGGAGAGCTGCGGCCAGGGGTGGCTGGTGACCAGGCTGGCCGGTGCGGCGGCAGCGAAATCGGCCGAACCTTGCGGCAGCACGCAGCGGTCTTCGCCGCCCCACATGACGAGGGTGGGCGTGAGCCAGCCGGGCGCGCGCTGGCGCACGGTCTCGCCGGCTTGCAGCAGCCAGGTGCTGAGGCGGCCGCTGACGCGGTCGTGCACCAGCGGGTCGGCCAGGTAGGCGGCGACGGTGGCGGGGTTGTGGCAGATCCATTCCGACTTGAGGCCGTTGGACACCGCGATGTCGGGCGTGAGCTTGCCCACGGTGGCCAGCAAGGCCTTTTGCACCGCGCTGATGGGGATGGCCAGGGCCGGCGAGGACAGCACCAGCGCCGTCACCGGGCGCGACCAGGGCGCGCTGGCGGCATCTTCCACCGGGCGGGCCAGGGCGGCCACGAAGCGCGCGGCGATGGCGCCCCCCAGGCTGTGGCCGACCAGCAGCAGCGGGCGGTCGGGGTAGGCCGCGCGGGTGGCGTCGATGACGGCGGCGAGGTCGTGCAGGAAGTCGTCGCCCTCGTTGAGCACGCCGCGCTTGCCGGGCGAGCGGCCATGGCCGCGGTGGTCGTAGCCGACGACCGCCCAGCCTTGCTGGTTGAGGCTGGCGGCCACGTGTTCGTAGCGGCCGCTGTGCTCGCCCAGGCCGTGGACGAGCACAGCGACGCAGGGGGCGGGGCGCACGCCGGCCAGGGGCCAGTGGCGCAGGAAGAGGTTCAGGCCGTCGCGGGTGCGGACGGTCTCGGGGAAGTCAACCAGCATGATGTGTACTCCTTTCATGTGGATGCGGGCGCCAGCCCAGGCCCTGCGTGGTCGCAGCGCCGGGGGCGTCGGGTCGGGGGGCAGCGCGCGGGCGGTATTCGCAGCCGATCCAGCCGGACCAGCCCAGGCGCTGCAGTTCGTCGAAGAGCCAGGGGTGGTGCAGCTCGCCCCGGTCGGGCTCGTTGCGGTCGGGCACGCCTGCGATCTGCAGGTGGCCGACCTGGCCGGTGGGCAGCCAGTGTCGCAGGCGCGTGGTGACGTCGCCTTCAACGATCTGGCAATGGTAGAGGTCCATCTGCACGCGCAGATGCGCCGAGCCGATGCGCTGGACGATGCCGTGGGCCTCGTGCTGGCGGGTCAGCAGGTAGCCGGGCATGTCGCGCGGGTTGATGGGCTCGATGGTCAGGGTGATGCCGTGGGCCCGGGCTTGTTCGGCTGCCCAGGCCAGGCGCTCCTCGAAGCGCTCCCAGGCGGCCTGGTGCGCGGCGCTGCCTGCGGGCGCGGCGCACAGGCCGGCCATGACGTGGACCAGGGGGAGGCCACGGCTGCCGCCCAGGGCGCTGGCCCGGTCCAGGGCCGCGAGGAGGCTGCCGCGGAAATTCGCCTCACGGCCGTCCAGGCTGGCCAGGCCGCGCTCCCCCGCCGCCCAGTCGCCGGGCTCGGCGTTGAACAGCACCAGGCTCAGGCCCGTGTCGCGCAGGCGGGCCTGGACGTCGGCCAGCGGGTGCTCGTGCGGGAACAGGCATTCCACACCGGCAAAGCCGTCCCGGGCGGCCGCGGCGAAGCGGTCCAGGAAGGGCAGGTCGGTGTAGAGCCAGGACAGGTTGGCCGCGAAGCGCAGGGCGGACGAGGCGGGTGAGGGATGCGGGGCGGTCACGGTGTCGGCAGCGGTGCAGCGGCCGTCAGCCTAGCACCCAAAGCCGGGGCTTTGGGTGACTGGCTCATCCTTTTGGCCCATGGCAAATCCGGCCACACGATGTAGGGGATTGTGATTTTGTGTAAGGCGGGCAAGACTGCAAGACACGCGCACGCTCGCGTCCCCATTCCAAAACACAGCAGGGAGACACGGCCAGGCGACCAGCCTGTTCTCCGGCTTCGAGCAAACCCACGACACCCAGCGCGTGATCACGCTCGGCGTGGCCGGCGACCGCTTCACCGATGGCCATTCCTGGTACACCGACCAGCAGCTCGTCATCGGCTCGCACGACCTGGGCGGCGACAGCGGCTTCATCTACTGGCGCGGCCTGGGCAACCGCCTGGACCGCCTGGGCGAGCGCACGCAGCTGATCTCGCGCATCGGTGCGCAGTACTCGCAGAACCGCCTGCTGCCCTCGGGCGAGCAGTTCCAAGTGGGCGGCGCTTACTCGGTGCGCGGCTATTCGGAAGGCCTGCTGTCGGGCCGCAATGGGTATTCGATGAGCGCCGAAATCCGCTACGGCATGGGCGCGCTCGACTACCTGCAAAGCGGCTCGGACAGCCCGCGCCTGCAGTGGCTGGCCTTCATCGACCACGGTGCGGCCTTCCCCTACCGGCCGGGCAACCTCAAGGGCATCCAGCGCGATGACTTCCTCACCGGCGTGGGCGTTGGCGCCGTGCTGGAGTGGCGCAGCATCAGCATGCGCCTGGTGCTGGCCGCGCCCCTGCGGCACAACCACCCCTCCGAGCTGCACCCCTCGGACCTGCGCCTCAACGCCTTCTTCAACGTCAGCTTGAAATGACGCGGTCCGCGAGACCGGCCGCCCGAAGGCACCGGTGTCGCGGACCGCAGCGGGTCAGGGCGCCGCTCAGGGCACCATGGACGCGCTGATCAGAAGGTTTCCCAGTCGCTGTCGTCGTGGGCCGTGGCGGCCGGCGTGAAGCTGGCGGCGCTGGCGGCGCTGGCCACGGTGGTCGCGGCGCTGCCGGCCGTGGCCGTGGCTGCGCTCGCGTTCGACTTGACCGGGGCCGCCTTGGCCGCCGCGGCAATCGGCGTGGGCAGGCGAGGGCGGCTCGCGGCCGTGCTGACCGGCTTGCTCAGCGGCTTGACCTCGGTCACCGTGGGCGCGTGACCGGTGCTGGCTTGCGCCTGGGCCTTGGCGATCACGTGCTTGGCCTCGTGTTTCGCCTCGTGCACGGCAGTGTGCACCGTGCGCACAGGGGCCGCGTGGTGGCTCACGTGCATCACCGGTTCGGCGTGCACCTTCTGCGTGCCCAGCTTGAAGGCGGACACGGCAGAAGCCAGGCGCGTGGCCTGCTCTTTCAGGCTCTCGGCCGCTGCGGCGGATTCCTCCACCAGCGCGGCGTTCTGCTGCGTCATCTGGTCGAGCTGCGTCACCGACACGTTCACCGAGCCAATGCCCTGGCTCTGCTCGGTCGAGGCCGCGCTGATCTCGCCGATGATGTCCGACACGCGCTTGACGCTGGTCAGGATCTCCACCATCGAGGTGCCGGCGTCCTGCACCAGCTTCGAGCCCGACTCCACCTTCTCGCTGGAGGCATTGATCAGGGTCTTGATTTCCTTGGCGGCGTTGGCCGAGCGTTGCGCCAGGGTGCGCACTTCGCCTGCCACCACGGCAAAGCCACGGCCTTGCTCGCCGGCCCGCGCGGCTTCCACGGCCGCGTTCAGCGCCAGGATGTTGGTCTGGAAAGCGATGCCGTCGATCACGGTGATGATGTCGGTGATCTTGCGGCTGGCGCCATCGATCTCGGACATGTTGGCCACGACCTGAGAGACGATCTGCTCGCCGCGCTCGGCGGCGGTGGCGGCGCCCGAGGCCAGTTGGTTGGCTTGGCGAGCGGCGTCGGCGCTTTGGCGCACGGTGCCGGTCAGCTGCTCCATGGAGCTGGCCGTTTGCTGCAGGTTCGAGGCGGTGTGCTCGGTGCGGCTGGACAGGTCCTGGTTGCCCGTGGCGATCTCGGACGATGCCGTCGAGATGGAATCGGTGGCCAGGCGGATCACGCTGATGGTGTCGCGCAGCTTGTGCGTCATTGTCACCACCGAGGCGCGCAGCGAGTGCTCGTCACCGGCCTGGTGGTGCAGCTGCATGTCGAGGTGGCCGTCGGCGATGCGGCTGACCAGGTCGCGCAGCAGGGTGGGCTCGTCGCCCAGGTCTTTCCACACCGAGGCCACGATGGCGGCCGAGGCGGCGCCCAGCACGCCCAGCACGATCACGCCGGTCAGCACGGTCACCCACAGGTTGGTGTCCACGCCGCTGGTGGCTTCGGTCTGGGCGGCTTCGATGGCTTCCTTGGCGGCGGCCTTGTGCTGGTCCAGCAACTTTTGCAGCGCGGCCTGCGTGGTCTGCATCTTGGTGACCAGGTCGCCGGGGGGCTGCTGGGTCAGCAGGGCGCGCGTGGCGCCGAGGGCGGAGGTCTGGTAGTTGTCGAAGGCGGTGCCCAGGGCCTGGGCGACTTCGGTTTTCTCGGGCAGCTTGCGCATGCCGGCCACGGCCTCGTGCGCCGCGTTGACCATGGCTTCGGTGTCTTTCAGCTTGGCCACGTCGCCTTCCACGGCGGCGGTCTGCAGCGTCAGGCGCAGTTGCTCGGCGCTGCGGTCCAGGGTCTGGACGTGGGCCATGTGGGGGTTGTCGATGTCGCGCAGGTGGCTGAGCACGCTGGACGTGCGGTTGCCCACCACGAAGCTGATCGTCACGCCGACGACAAAGACCGCTGCCGCGCTGATCGGCAACATCCAGATTTTGGTGCGAAAGTTCATCTTGACTCCTGCGTCAGGGGGCCGGAACACGGACAAAGCGCTGCCGGCATGACCCCTGGTGTATCGGCATGATGGCCGAGGGTCTGAAGCGAAAAGGTGCGAACAAGTCCGCTTTTCCAGGGTCTTTCTCGGGATGTCAGCAGGGTTTCTACAATGGGCACCATGCCTTCGACCTTGCCTGCCGACACCACGCGGCCCCCGACAAGCCGCAGCCCGATGTTCTGGGTGGCGCTGCTGTACTTTTCCGAAGGGCTGCCCCTGGGCCTGTTCTTCGACCTGTTTCCCGTGCACATGAGGCAGGCGGGCGTGGGCACGGCCGAGATCGGCCTGCTCAGCCTGCTCGGCCTGGCCTGGACCGTGAAATTTTTGTGGGCGCCGCTGGTCGATGCCTGGCGCGGCCACCGGCTGTGGATGGCCGCGGCCAACGGCGGCATGGCCTGCGTGCTGGCGGCCCTGGCCTGGCAGCCCGAGGCCTTGAGCGCCGGCGCCAGCTGGCCCTGGGTGCTGCTGGCGGCCTTCACGGTGCTGTCGGCCACCAACGACATCGCCACCGACGGCTACACCATCGAGCTGCTGCGCAAGGACCAGTACGGCGTGGCCAACGGCCTGCGCATCGGTTTCTACCGCGTGGGCATGCTGGCCGCAGGCGGCATGCTGGTGGCCGCCGGCTGGTTGGGCACGCCGGGCCAGCCCGCCTGGGGTGCCGCCTATGGCCTGGGCGCGGTGCTGATGCTGCTCAATGGCACCATGGTGCTGATGGCGCCGGCGCAGCCGCCGCGCCCGCCGCGCGTGGCCGGTGCCGCCGCCGACGAGTGGTCTGCCCTGAAGGCGCAGCCGCTGTGGCTGCTGGCTTTGGGCCTGGTGCTGGCGGGCCTGCTGTGGCCGGTGCTGGGGCCGGTGGGCAAAGCTGCCGGCTGGGCGCCCGTGATGGCGGTCAGCGGCACCTGGTGGTTCAAGGGCGCGGTGCCCGTGGGCTTGATGATGCTGGGCGCCAGCCTGATGGTGATGGCCGCCCGCCACCCGCGCGCCCAGGCCCTGGCCGAGGGCCCGGTGTTCGGCGCCTGGGTGGGCCTGCTGGCCCGGCCGGGCATGCTGGCGGTGTTGGCTTTCATCTTGCTGTTCAAGCTGGGCGACGCCGCCATGGGCTTCATGGTCAAACCCTTCTGGGTGGACGCCGGCTTCACCCCGGCGCAGATCGGCCTGGTCAGCGTCAACGTCGGCCTGGGGCTGTCGATCGCCGGCGGCCTGGCGGGCGGCTGGTACGTGGACCGCGCCGGCATCTTCAAAGGCCTGTGGGTGCTGGGGCTGGCGCAGGCGGCATCCAACCTGGGCTACACCCTGGCGGCCTGGACGGTCCCACACACCGAGCCTGGCATGCAAGTGAGCGCCTACTACCAAGGCGTGGTGTACGCCGCCAGCGCGCTGGAGAGCTTCACCGGCGGCCTGGGCACGGGCGCGTTCATGGCCTTCCTGATGGGCATCACGAGCAAGCAGCGCGCCACCACCGAATACGCCATCCTGTCGTCGATTTTCGCGTTCTCGCGGGCGGTGGCGGGCTGGGCCGGCGGCCTGGGGGTCGAGCAAATGGGCTACGGCGCCTTCTTCCTGCTGACCTTTTTCCTGTCCTTCCCGGCCTATGTGCTGCTGCCTGCGGTGCGGCGTATGCTGGATGGCGACCCGCCGCGTTGAAGGCTGGAGGCCTGCCCCCACCTGTTGACCCACCCCTTGTTCGCCCTCGTTGCGCCCACATCCGCTCGCTGCCCACCATGACCCGCTTCTCCCGCCCTGCTGCGCCCCGGCGCTCCCCGATGTCTGCTGTGTGCCTGGCG
The DNA here is from genome assembly GCA_023266355.1 of Aquabacterium sp. Taxonomy (GTDB): domain Bacteria; phylum Pseudomonadota; class Gammaproteobacteria; order Burkholderiales; family Burkholderiaceae_C; genus Aquabacterium. The sequence continues at coordinate 313,448 of JAHFQM010000003.1, read as the reverse complement.
CTGGCTTTGGCGCTGGGCTTGGGGGCACCCGTGGCCCAGGCCCGTGAGGGCGTGGAGGTGGGCAAGGAGTCCGGCTTCACGCGCCTGGTGCCGGCCGAGCAGGTCGAGGCCGCCGCCCAGCAGCAGTACGGCCAGCTGGTGCAGGACGCCCGCAACCAGCGCGCCTTGCTGCCCGACAACCACCCGCAGGTCATGCGCCTGCGCGCCATCGCCAAGCGCATCATCCCGTTCAGCCTGCCCTGGAACCGCCGCGCCGGTCAGTGGCAGTGGCAGGTGGTGGTGCTGCAGTCGAAAGAGCTCAACGCCTTCTGCATGCCGGGCGGCAAGATCGCCTTCTACACGGGCATCCTCGACCAACTGCAGCTGACCGACGACGAGGTCGCCATGGTGATGGGCCACGAGATCGCGCATGCCCTGCGCGAGCACGCCCGCGAGCGCATGGGCAAGGGCGCGGCCACGCGCCTGGGCGCCAACCTGATCTCCGGCCTGCTGGGCCTGGGCAGCGTGGGCGACTCGCTGCTCAACATGGGCGGGCAGTTGCTGACGCTGAAGTTCAGCCGCGAAGACGAGTCCGAGGCCGACCTGGTCGGCATGGAGCTGGCCGCGCGTGCCGGCTACGACCCCCGCGCCGGCGTGAGCCTGTGGCGCAAGATGTCGGCGGCGTCGAAGGGCGCACCGCCGCAGTGGATGTCCACCCACCCGGCAGGCAGCACGCGCATCACCGAGATCGAGCAGAACCTGACCAAGGTGCTGCCGCTCTATGAGCGCGCGCCCAAGCCCGATGTGCGCTTTGATGCGCCCGCGAAAACCGGTGCCTACCTGGGCCAGCCCCTGCCGCTGGGCTTGTGGGGCCGGGGTCCGGTGCGCCTGGGGTCTGCGGAGTGAGTCGCGTGATGGCGGCCAGCGCCAACCCCATCAGGTTTTGAGCGCCTCGGCCAGCTTGCCCACCCGGGCCAGCGCGCGCCGCTCGGCATCGCCCCACTTGCCGCCCAGCCCCAGCCGCATGCAGTGGCGGAAGCGGTCGGTGGCGCTGAACAAGCTGCCCGGCGCGATGCAGATGTGCTCGTCCAGGCAGGCCTCGAACAGGGCCACGGTGTCGATCTCCCCTGGCAACTCCAGCCACAGGATGAAGCCGCCGGCCGGCGCCGTCACGCGCGTGCCTTTGGGGAAGTGCCGCGAGATGAGGCCGCGGGCTTCGTCCACCCGCGCCGCCACCACGCCGCGCAGCTGACGGTAGCCCGCCTCGATGCCGGGTTGGGTGAGCAGGTCGGCCAGGGCGCGCTGCAGCATCACCGTCTCGCTGCCGCTGGTGGCGGCCTTCAGGCGCTGCAGGCGCTCGGTCCAGGCGGGCGCGGCGATCCAGCCCAGGCGCAGGCCCGGCGCGATGGTCTTGCTGAACGAGCCGCACAGCATCACCTGGCCGGCCGTGTCGAAGGACTGCACGGCGCGGCGGCGGTCGTCTTCTTCGCACAGGTCGTTGTAGAGCACGTCCTCGATCATGGGCACCTTGTGGCGCGCCAGCATCTGCACCAGGCGCTTGCGTTCGGGCACCGGCATGCTCGCGCCGATCGGGTTGGACAGCGTGGGCACGGCCAGCAGCGCCTTGATGGGTTGGGTGTCGAGCGCGAGCTGCAGCGCGTCCAGCGACAGGCCGGTGCGCGGGTGCGTGGGGATTTCGAGCGCGCGCAGGCCGAGGTTTTCCAGGATGTCGAGGAAGCCGTAGTACGTGGGCGATTCCAGCGCCACCACATCGCCCGGCTTCGTGACCGTGCGCAGGCACAGGCTGATCGACTCCAGGCAGCTGCTGGTGACGACGATGTCGTCGGCGTCGATGTGGCAACCCATGCGCAGCACGTGGCGCGCGATGGCGCGGCGCAGCGACTCGTCGCCCGGGCCGAAGGGGTACTGGCACAGCGTGCCGCGGTGGCGCTGCGTGGCGCGGCTGACGGCGCGGCGCACACGCTCCTGCGCGAACAGCGACGCTTCGGGACAGGCCGCGCCAAAGGAGACGTAGTCCGGGTGGTGGGCCAGGCTGGCCATCTTGGCGGCCATGGCGCTGATGCCCACGCTGACCGAGCGGCGCGGCGGGCGCGAGGTGTCGGGCTCGGGCAGCTGGGGTGGCCGCGCGGCCACGAAATAGCCCGAGCGCGGGCGGGCCTCGATCAGGCGGGCGTCTTCCAGCGTGCGGTAGGCCTGCACCACGGTCGATTGCGACACCCCGTGCTGGCTGGCCAGGTTGCGCACGGAGGGGATGCGCTCACCGCGTGGCAGCGTGCCGGTGCGGATCTGGCGCGCCATGGCATCGGCGATCTTCAGGTACAGGGTGTCGGCATGGGCGTGCATGCGGACCATTCTGTACGGACTTCGGTGCGCTTGACCAGCACAGATGAGGCCGCGCTTGACAGGCACAGACGCGGCCGTGTGGGGGCTGTCACCCCTCAGCCAGTGCAGCGCTGTGCCTGTTGCACCGGGCAGGTGGCGCCTAAGGTGGTGGACATGCACCTCAGCCGCTTGCAGGCCACTGCAAGCGCGCCAAACCCTGAAAGCTCGCCATGCCCGCCACCCGCGCCACCCTGCTGTCAGACCCCGCCCTGCAGCCCCCCTTCCCGCAAGCACAAGCTCTGCCGCAGGGCGAGGTGCGCCGCCTGAAGCTGCGCCCCGGCGAGACCGTGGTGGTGCGCCGGGGCGCGCTGTGGCTGACCCGCGAGGGCGATGCGCTGGACCACCTGCTCCAGCCCGGCTGCGGGCACGTGGCCGCGCAGGCCCAGGAGGTGGTGGTGGAGGCCGTGGGGCCGCAACCTTGCCATTTCGAGCGACATCGGCTGTGCGGGCCCGGGCTGCGCCGCTGGTGGGCGTTCAGGCCCTGGTGGCGGTGGGCAGGCCGTTAGGCAGGTTTTTAGGCCGGCCGTTTGGCTGCGGGTTCGACCCTGGCGACTCAGCCGTTGCCCAGCTTGCGCGCGATGCGCTCGATGCCCGCCTGGGCGCAGGCCGCGTCCTTCTCGCCCCCCGGCGCGCCGGAGATGCCGACCGCGCCCACGATCTCCTTGCCCGCGAAGATGGGCAGGCCGCCTTCGCCACCGGTGGTGCGGTCCAGTTGCAGGAAGGACACCAGGTTGGCGGCGGGGCGCTTGCCCACCTCGCCGGACGCGCCCCGGGTGCTGAAGGCGGTGTAGGCCTTACGCTCGCTGTTTTCCAGCGTGTGCGGGTTGGCGCCGTCGTCGCTCAGGGCCAGCGCCGTGCGGCCGTGGCGGTTCACCACCGTGATCGAGACCTTGTAGCCCGCGGCGCGGCACTGCGCCAGCGCGGTCTGGGCCAGCTCCAGGGCGGCATCGGCAGAGATGCTGCGCTCGGACACCAAGCCCTCGGCGGGAGATTGGGCGTGGGCCGGGCCGAAGGTCAGGGCGGCCAGCAGGGCCGAGGCGAGGCAGGCAGAGATCGGGCGCAGGGTCATGGCGATGGCGTGGTGTGTGCGGTGGAAAGCCCCCACTGTTGCCGCCGGACGCGGCCCTGACAAGCGCCGAAATCGGATGAGTTGCCGCGCTGCCTGCATAAGCCCAGGCGGAGTGCCCGCCCATGGCCCTCAGCTCAAGGCGTGCGCTCGGCCAGCAGCCGCGAATAGACCAGCGCCTGCAGCAGCGCCACGGCACTGCCGGCCAGCACCTCGGCCACGCGCAGCAAGGCCAGGTTGAGCTCCTGCTGGGGGCCTTGCCCTTGCAGCGCCGCCGACATCAGGATCACCACCGTGATCGGCCCCAGCCGCCAGTTGCTGGGGTAGCCGCTCCACAGCATCGCCACCAGCACCGCGGTGATGAGCGCCGCCACCATCGCCCAGAAGGTGCCGCCCAGCAGCACCAGGGCTAGGCAGGCGATGACGCTGCCGCTGAAGGTGTTGATGAGCCGTGCGCGGAAGTTGGCGCGGGCCACGGAGAAATCCGGCTCGGTGACGATGATGACGGAGATCACCGCCCAGTAAGGCTCGGCGATGCCCACGGCCCGCAGGCCGAACCAGGACACCAGCGTGCCCGTGAGGATCTTGACGATGTAGACCAGCGCATGTTGGCGCGGGCTGATGAAGCCGACCTCCATGGCTCAGCGCGGCAGGAAGGGGTTGAAGCGGCGCTCCTCGCCGAAGGTGCTTTCGGGGCCGTGACCGGGCGTGAAGGTGATGTCGTCGCCCAGCGGCAGCAGGTGCTGCGTGATCGCGTGGATCAGCTCGGCGTGGTTGCCGCCGGGGAAGTCCGTGCGGCCGATGCCGCCGTTGAACAGCACATCGCCGACGAAGGCATGGCGCGAGCCGTCGTGGACGAACACGACGTGGCCCGGCGTGTGGCCCGGGCAGTGCAGCACCTTGAGCGTGTGCCGGCCGATGCCGACTTCGTCGCCATCGTGCAACCAGCGCGTGGGCGCGAAGCCCTCGGCCTGCGGGAAGCCGAACATCTGGCTTTGCTGGGGCAGGGCGTCGATCCAGAACTGGTCGCCTTCGTGCGGGCCGACGATGGGCAGCTGCAGCGTGCGCGCCAGCGTGCCGGTGGCACCAGCGTGGTCGATGTGGGCGTGCGTCAGCCACAGGGCCTTGAGCGTGAGGCCGCGTTCCTCGACGGCCTGCAGCAGCTTGCCGATGTCGCCACCCGGGTCGATCAGGGCGGCTTCGTTCGTCTCGTCGCACCAGACGAGGGAGCAGTTCTGTTCGAAGGCGGTGACGGGCAGGGTGAGGCGGTGGAACATGGGGCTGGGCAACGGTCGCGACGCACGATTGTGCGACATCCCCTCCACGCGCGGCCGAGGGGCATCCCATCACGGGTGTCCAGAGGGTTTCCCTGCTTGTTTGGAAACCAGTGTTGTCAAAAACTGCGCGTGAGTTCTAACCATAAGGGGTTATGTCATGCGGAATGTCGGTCTGTGGGGTTGCCGTGTCGCGGCGCTGGTGTGGGGTGTCACCCTGATGGGGCAGGCCTGGGCCTGGCCCGCCGATCCCACCGAGGCGGCGCGCGCCGCAGGCGGGCCGGGGTCGACCAATGCCGCGCAGTGCAATGTGCCCTACGGCAGCGCGCCAGCGGCGGTCAGCACCCTGAGCTCGGGCATGGGCTCGGGTGCCGTGTCCGGCCTGGCGGCTTCGGTGCTCAACCAGTGCGGCCTGATCGGCGCCGAAACCCTGACCTGGACCGACCCCACCGGCGACAAGCGCGCCGCCTGCCTGATCGTGCCGCCACAGGCCTCGGCGGCCAAGCCGCTGCCCCTGCTGACCTTCCTGCAAGGCTCGCTGTTCCCCGCCGCGCCCCAGGTGCCGCTGACCGGCTGGCAGCCGCAGACGCGCAAGGCCGACCTCACCGGTGACCCGGCACGCCCCGGCTTCATCCTGCTGGTGCCGATTGGCCGCAACACCCACCACTACTACCCTTTCCCCGACGAGTACGCGCCGGGTTGGGACAACTGGCACCGCAACCTCGACCGCAACTCGCCCTTCCTGAACCTGGACGTGGCGGCCATCGACCAGTTCATCGCCATGGTCAAGGCGCGCGGCATCGTCGATGCCAACCGGCAGTACATGACGGGCTGGTCGAATGGCGCGGCGCTGGCGCAGCTCTACGCCTTGAACACGCCCTCGGTCGCGGCGGCGTCGGTGTACTCCTCGCCCGATCCGTTCTCCGACGTGCAGGACCCGTGCGCGCAAAAGCCCTTCGCCACCACCCTCACGCCGCTGATGGACGTCCACAACAGCTGCGACATCATCGGCATCTGCCAGACGGGCTCGGCCTTCCACAAGCAATTGGCCCAGCAGTTCCCCAAGCTGCAGCAACGCCACGTCATCCTGAACGCGCTCAAGCGCGAGGTTTCGTCGTGCAACGCCTTGTGCGCCAGCCAGAACCCGGTGCTCAACCCGGTGGGCAACGTCAACCACCTGATCTGGCCGACCAACTGGAACAAGGCGATGTTCGACTGGTTGCGTGACCACCCCTTGAGCGCCAAGCCACGCCCGTGATGTTGCCCGTGACGTGCTCGTGACGTGCCCATGACGCGCCTTGAGGCGGGGCTGTCACGGTGGGTGTGGCCGAGTTGCGCCATGATGGCGGCCTTGCGGCACATGCCGCCCACCGCACCGATCGGAGCGCCATGCCCCTGCCGACCCTGCTGACTCTGCCGACCTTGTTGCAACGCCCCCTCATCGCCAGCCTGGTCCTTGCCTGGGCTGCGCTGGGCGCTTCGGGAGGTGCGCATGCCCAGTCCGATCCGGGCGAGGTGGGGCCGCAGCCTCTGTGGGAAGTGGGCGCGGTCGGTGTGGGGGTGTCGCAGCAGGCCTACCCGGGCTCGGACCACCAGGTCCGCCGCGGCTTGGTGCTGCCGTACTTCTTCTACCGAGGCAAGGTGCTGCGCGCCGACCGCGACACCACCGGCCTGCGCGCCATCAAGACCGACACCTACGAGCTGGACCTGGGCGTGGCCGGCGCCTTCGGGTCGAGCTCGGACAAGATCGAAGCCCGCCGGGGCATGCCTGACCTGGGCACGCTGATCGAGTTCGGGCCGCGCCTGCGCTGGAACCTGGGCGCAGGCCCCGGTGGCGGCAGCTGGCGTGCCGTGTTGCCGCTGCGCGGTGTGTTCGACCTCAGCGACCATGGCGCGCACCGCGGCATCTCGCTGGAGCCCGAGCTGCAGTTCCGCCGCCGTGCGGACGCCGGCTGGAACTACACCGCCAGCTTGGGCGCCATTTTTGCCGACCAACGCCTGGCCCGCACCTTTTACGAGGTGGAGCCTGCCTACATCCGCGCCGATCGGCCTGCCTACGAGGCCCGTGCGGGCTTGGTGGCCTGGCGCGTGGGTGCTTTCGCCACCCACAAAATCGACCGCGACTGGCGTGTCTTTGGCTTCGCGCGCATGGACACCGTGGCCGGCGCGGCCAACCGCGACAGCCCGCTGGTGCGCCGGCAAACCGGCTTCACGGCCGGCATGGGCGTGTCCTGGACGTGGTTGCGCTCAGACGCTCTCGCGCAGGACTGACGCTGCACCACGGCCAGGCCCGCAACAAGCCTGGCCTGGCCAGGAACGCCAAGGGGCGATGCTGCTGATGCGGCATCGCCCCTTGTCTTTGTGTGGCTGCCCCCGTCAAACGAGGGCGGACATCACTTCTTCATGCCGGTGCCGGCAGCGGCGGCCGAGGCGCCAGCTTCGACCTTGGCGGCGTCCGTCTTGACGGCGTCAGCCTTCTTGCCGGCTTCGGCCTTCACGGCCTTGTGGTGCTGCTTCATGCCTTCGTGTTTCTTGGCATGTTCGTGCTTGGCGCCCGAGGCGGCGGTGGCCACGGCCGATGCGGCGGCGGCGGGAGCCGCTTCCTTGGCGGCGGCAGGGGCCTGGGCGAAGGAGGCAGCAGCGAAGGCCGACAGGACGGTAGCGATCAGCAGGTTCTTGGTCATGGTGTTCTCCAACAGGGAAGTGGGTTCTGGTGGCCCCAGTGCCGGGGCCGTTGAGCGAGCCCTGTGTGTCGGGCTTGTACCTTCAACGGGGCCCGCGGGGGCGGCGTTGACCCAGTTTGGTGAAGAAGTGAAAAGCGGGATGCAAGGGTCTGTAACGGTGCTTTGAACGGCACCCCCCGTGTGGGCTAGAATAAATGTGCAAAACGCACATTCAATGAGGTGTGCATGCACGAAACGGAACCCCCGCCGTACCCATCCGCTCGTTGAGGACACCATGCAACACACCATTTCCCTGAATTCCCTGCGCCTGAACACGCTCACCCCCCTGCGCGGCCGCTTGGCCCTGACCGCTTTGGCTTCAGCCGCCGTGCTGGCCCTGGCCGCCTGCGGTGGTGGTGGCAGTGGCAGCAGCACCGCTTCCAGCAGCGGCCAGGCCACGACCGCCGCCACGTACTCGGGCGCCGTGTCGGGCTTGGGCTCCATCGTGGTGAACGGGGTGCGTTTCTCGACCAGCGGTGCCAGCACAACCGACGCCGAGTCGAGCGGTGCGTATGCGCGCGCTTTTGCGCTGGGCACCACGGTGTCTGTCACGGGCGATGTTGATGACAACAGCGCCACGGCCACGGCCTCGTCGATCACGGTGCACGGTGGCGTGCGCGGTGCGGTGACGGCGGTGGACACAACTTCTGCGATCAAAACCCTGACGGTGGCCGGTCAGACCATCCAGGTCGATGCGAACACGGTGTTCGAGGGGATCAGCAGCGCATCGTTGACGCTGGCTTCCTTGAAAACTGCCGTGGATGCGGCCAACCTGACCGTCACCACCGCCGACACGGTGTACGCCGAGGTGCATGTGGTGGGCGACGCCACCAGCGGCTTCCTCGCCACCCGTGTGGAGCAGAAGTCGGCCGTGGCCGAGGGCTATGCCGTGGTCGGCAAGATCGTGACCGGTTCGCTCAACACCACCAGCAAGACCTTCAGCCTGCTGCTGCGCACAGGCATCACCGTCACCGTGGACTACAACACGGCCACGTTGCGCCCCACGGGTGTGGCGCTGACCGAAGGCACGGCCGTGCGCGTGGTGGTGCCAACGTCCACCGACTTCAGCACCATCGCCAATGGCAGCACGCTGACGGCCACCAAGGTCATCGCCAAGCGTGACCGCGCCATCATGGGCCGTGCGAAGGTGCGTGGCGCGGTGGCGGCCATCAACGGCACGACCGTCACGGTCAACGACGTGACGGTGGATGTGTCTCAAGCCACCTTCGAAGACGGCCTGACCTTGGGCACTTTGAGCGTGGGCACCGTGGTGAAGGCCGAGGGCACGTTCACCAACGGCGTGCTGGTGGCGCGCAAGATTGAAGCCGATGGCCGCGAGTACGACTCCGCCAATGGCGGTGGCGTCAAGCTGTACGGTGTGGTGTCGAACGCCACGGTGGGCACCTCGTCCACCTTCAGCATCCAGGGCGTGACCCTGACATTGCCAGCCTCCGGCGTGACGCTGCCGACCAACGGCACCTACGTGGAAGTGGTGGCCCGCATGGTCAGTGGGGTGCTGACCGTGGTGCGCATTGGCAGCGACGACCGCAACGCGCCGCGCAGCTTCGAGCTGTACGGCACCACGCCTTGCGTCAATGGCAGCAGTGATCTGATGACGAGCTTCCCCCTGACCTTGCGCAACGGCACGACCACCACGGTCGATGGCCGCAGTGCCACCATCGAACTGGAGGATGGTGTGCGCATGACCTCGGGCCTGGCCGACGCGCAGTGCTTCGTCGAGGTCAAGGGTGCGGTCAACAGTGGCACGGTGACTGCCACCAAGATCGAAGTCAAATCGCGGAACTGAGTCTCCCTGAACCCGAGCAGATCCTCCCTGAGGTCGGGCCTTTGGGCCCGGCGTTTGGCGCCCTTCGGGGCGCCTTTTTTTTTTGGGCATGATGGGGTGTGTTCACCTGTCGCCGGCGCTCAGGCCGGCCTGTCCCCCATGTCCATGCTCGCGCCCTGGGTCCGTGCCTTGCGCCACCGCCCGCGTTTGCTGGCCTCCGCCGTGGTGGGCCTGTCGGTCGTGGCCCTGGTGCCGCACCTGCTGCCCTGCCGCGACGTCACGCGCTGGTTGATCGGCTGGAACGCGGGCGCCGGGGCCTACCTCGTGCTGGTCGGCGTGATGATGGCGCGCTCCAGCAGCGAGCGCATGCGCCGCCGCGCCCTCACGCAGGACGATGGGGCCGTCGCCATCCTGGCTTTCGTCGTCATGGCCGCCTTGGCTGGCCTGGGTGCCGTCGTTGCCGAGTTGGGTGTGGCCCGCGATGAGCACGGCCTGGCCAAGCACCTGCACATCGGGCTGGCGGCGTTGACGGTGCTGTCGTCGTGGACCTTCACGCAGGTGATGTTCGCGTTGCACTACGCGCACGAGTTCTACCGCGCACAGCAGCGCGGCCTGCCCGGTGGTTTGACCTTCCCTGACACCACGCAGCCTGGTTACCTCGATTTCGTCTACGCCGCCGCCATCATCGGAACCTCGGCGCAAACCGCCGATGTGTCTTTCAGCAGCGCGGGCATGCGCCGCGTGGGCCTGGTGCACTCGGTGCTGGCCTTCCTCTTCAACACGACCTTGCTGGCGCTCACCGTGAACGTCGGCGCCAACCTGATCTGAGGTGCCCGTGGACACGCCATCGCCACAGGGCCTGAGCCAGGCCGAGGCCCGCGCGCGGCTGCAAGCGCACGGCTTCAACGAGCTGCCGCAGACCCGCCAGCGCAGTGTCTGGCGCATGGCCGCCGAGGTGCTGCGCGAGCCGATGTTGCAGCTGCTGCTGGCCGCGGGTGGCATCTACCTCCTGCTGGGCGACCGCGGTGAAGCGCTCATGCTGATGACCTTCGTGGCGCTCACCATCGGCATCTCGCTGCACCAGGAGCGCCGCACCGAGCGCGTGCTCGAAGCCCTGCGCGACCTCAGCAGCCCGCGTGCGCTGGTGCTGCGCGATGGCCAGCGCTGCCGCATCGCCGGGCGCGAAGTGGTGCCCGGTGACTGGCTGGTGCTGGCCGAAGGCGACCGCGTCCCGGCCGATGCGGTGGTGCGCGAGGCACAGGCGCTGCAGGCCGATGAGTCGCTGTTGACGGGCGAGTCGGTGCCGGTGCGCAAGGCCGCGAGCGGCGAAGCGGTGTCATCGCCAGCCTGGGCCGCGGTGCGCCCCGGTGGCGACGACCTGGCCATGGTGTTCGCCGGTTCGCTGGTGGTGGGGGGGCATGGCCTGGCCGAGGTGGTGGCCACCGGGGCGCGCAGCCAGATGGGCGCCATCGGCCAGGCCTTGCAGGCCATGGAGGCCATGCCCTCGGCCCTGCAGCGCCAGACGCGGCAGATGGTGCGCCTGTTCGCCGTGCTGGGCCTGGGCCTGAGCGCGCTGGTCATCGCCCTGCACGGGTGCTTGCGCGGCGACTGGCTGGCCGCGGTGCTCAACGGCATCACGCTGGCGATGTCGATGTTGCCGCAGGAGTTCCCGCTCATCCTCACCGTCTTCATGGCGATGGGGGCTTGGCGCTTGTCGGCCGCGCGCGTGTTGGTGCGCCGCGCCAGCGCCATCGAAACGCTGGGCGCGGCCACCGTGCTGTGCACCGACAAAACGGGCACGCTCACGCTCAACCGCATGGCCGTGGCCGAGCTGTGCGTGGCCGGGCAGACCTGGCGCGTGACGGACAGCCTGCCCGAGGCTTTCCACCCGCTGCTGGAGTACGGCGTGCTGGCCAGCCAGACCGAGCCGCTGGACCCGATGGAGCAGGCCCTGTGGCGCCTGGCCCGCGAGCAGCTGCCCGAGCCCGACCGCATTCACATGCAGGTCCACCTGCACCCCGACTGGCGCCTGGCCCGCGAGTACGCCTTGAGCCCCGAGCTGCTGGCGATGTCGCACGTGTGGGAGCAACCGGGGCACAGCCAGCACCTGATCGCGGCCAAGGGCGCCCCCGAGGCCGTCGCCGACCTCTGCCACTTGCCCGAAGCCTTGCGCGCCGTGTGGCGGCTGCAGGCCGAGGCCATGGCCGCGCGCGGCCTGCGGGTGCTCGGCGTGGCGCAGGCCCGCCACGAGGGCCCCGCGCCCGGCGAGCCCTGGCCCGCCATCCAGCACGACTACGACTTCGAGTTCCTGGGCCTGATCGGTTGGCTCGACCCGCTGCGCCCGGGCGTGCAAGCGGCGGTGGCGCGTTGCCGTGAGGCGGGCATCCGCGTGGCCATGGTCACGGGCGACCACCCGGCCACCGCCCTGGCCATCGCCGAGCAGGCGGGCATCGACGTGCGTGGCGGGGCTTTGCGGGGCGAGGCGCTGCAAGGGCTCTCGGATGCCGAGCTGGCCTTGCGCGTGCGCGACACCCACGTCTTCGCGCGCGTCATGCCCGAGCAGAAGCTGCGCATCGTGCGGGCCTTGCAGGCCAGCGGCGAGATCGTCGCCATGACGGGCGATGGCGTCAACGACGCCCCTTCGCTGAAAGCCGCCGACATCGGTGTGGCCATGGGCGCGCGTGGCACCGACGTGGCCCGCGAGGCGGCCTCCCTGGTGCTGCTCGACGACGACTTCCAGGCCATCGCCCAGGCCGTGCACCTCGGTCGGCGCATCAACGACAACCTGCGCAAGGCCATGGCCTTCGTGCTGGCCGTGCACGTGCCGATTGCCGGGCTGACGCTGTGGCCCTTGCTGGCGGGCTGGCCGCTGCTGTTCATGCCGGTGCACATCGCCTTCCTGGAGCTCATCATCGACCCGGTGTGCTCGGTGGTGTTCGAGGCCGAAGCCGCCGAGCCCGATGCCATGCGGCGGCCTCCGCGGCGGCCTGGTGCGGCGCTGATCGACCGCGCCCAGGTGCTCTGGAGCCTGTTGCAGGGCGCGGTGGTGCTGGCGTGTGTGGGCGGCTGGTACGCCTGGCTGCTGTCGCAGGATGCGGGCGCTCAGGCGTGGCTGGGTGCGCTGGACGAGGCCCAGGCGCGCACGGCCGGCTTCGTGGCGCTGGTGGTGGCCGATGTGGCGCTCATCCTGAGCAACCGCACGCTCACCCAGCCGGTGTGGGTGGCGCTGGGGCGGGCCAATGGCGCGCTGTGGCGCATGCTGCTGGCCACCGGCCTGGTGCTGGGCTGCATCCTGCTGTGGGCGCCGCTGCGCGGGCTGTTCCACTTCGGGCCGCTGTCGGCCCCGGTGCTGGGCGGCGCGGTGGCGGTGGGGGTGGCTTGCCTGCTGCTGCTGGAGCTGCTGAAGGCTGCACGCGCCGCTGGGTCGGTACGGACGGTGTGAAGGGGCTTCGGACGCAGCCTCAGTAGCGGTAGCTCAGGCCGATGCTGGCCTGTGGCAGCACGCGGACCTTGGCGACGTTGTCGCGCAGCTCTCCGGTTTTCACGTCGATGTCGTTCTGCGTGAGGATGCCGGGGTAGTTCTCCAGCAGGTTCTGGTGCACGCTGAGCTTGGCGCGCCCGATGGACACGCCCACATCGGCGATGAAGCCCAGGCCGGGCTCGCTCGCCTGGTGGCCCCAGCCCAGACCGAAGTAGGGCGTGATGCGCGGGATCTTCACCGTCGCATCGAAGCGGTCGTTGGCGGTGGGCGTGATGGTGGTCTGGTTGAACGTGACCGAGGTGTTGCCGTTGAAGCGCGTCTTCAGCGTCAAGGCCGTGTCGTTGACCGTCAGGCCCGTGGTGAAGCGGAAGCGCCCGCCGAAGGGGAAATAGTCACCGAACAGGCCGATGCGGTTGTACTTGAACTTGACGCTGTACGGGATGCCCGACTCCGTGCGGCTGCGCGTGAACGAGCCGGTGGTGCCCGCGTCCACGCGCAGGCCCAGGTGCTGGTTCACCGTGTGCGCGTAGCCCACGACGACGCCCGGCAGGCCCACGCTGCCGTAGACCTCGCCGGCGTGGCTGGCGGGAGCGAAGGCCAAGCAAGCCAGGCCGAAGCCGCTCAGTGTCAGCAGGGACGAAGGGGTGGGCGCACGACGTGCCATGGCAAGGCTCCGGATCAGGACGGTGGAGCCTCGACTCTAGGTGTGCGCCCCGCCCGGCCAAACGCCGATGAGCGGGGCTGGGCGGGGGCAGTTCGCGGCATGGGCGGCACCTGTCCGCAGCCCCCTTGGCCCATCAGCTGGCCAGCGCCTGCAGCAGCAAGTCGGCCACGGGCCCGCCCGACGCGGGGTTCTGGCCCGTGATGACGCGCTGGTCGGCCACGGCGAAGGGCAGCCACGGGGCTTCGGCCTGGCGGAAGTGCACGCCGCGTTGGACCAGTTCGGTTTCGGTCAGGTAAGGCACGTGGGCGTCCAGGCCGGCGAGCTTCTCTTCTTCGTTGGTGAAGCCCGTCACCGCCTTGCCCTGGATCAGCAGCTCGCCGTTGGACAGGCGGATGTTGAGCAGGGCCACCGCACCGTGGCAGACCGAGCTGACATAGCCGCCCGCTTCGTAGATGTCGCGGCTGAGGGCTTGCAGGCCGGCGTCATCGGGGAAGTCCCAGACCACGCCGTGGCCGCCGGCGAAGTAGATGGCGACGTAGTCTGCGGCCCGGACCTGGTCGGGGCGCAAGGTGGTGCCCAGGCGGTTCATGAAGGCCTTGTCCAGGTACCACTCCCAGTCCACCGGCTCGGCCATGGCCAGGCTGTGCGGGTCGATCGGGGTGTAGCCGCCGCGCGGGCTGACGAAGTCCACGGTGTAGCCCGCGGCCTCGACCTTCTTGACGAAGTGCACGGCCTCGCCCAGCCACAGGCCGGTGGCGCGGGGCAGGTTGGGGTACTTCTCGAAACTGGACACGGCCACAAGGATCTTTTTCGACATGAGGGGCTCCTTTGCTGAAGATGTGCTCAAGGGGTGTTGAGGGCGTGACTGAATTGAAACTCCAGAAGCCATCCGTGTGAATGTCGAATTTTCCACCTTGCTTGCCTGATTCTCCAGGATGCTAGGATGCGGCATGGCACGCCAACCTGCCCTGAGCGCTTCTCTGCAACCCACCCTGGGCGCCCACCGGCGCCTGATGGCGGGCCTCATTCCCGAGGCCGGCTTCCATGCCGCGCCGCTGGACGGTGTCACCTTCATGCGGGCGGACGCCAACACCACGCCGGCGCCGGTGTTGCAGGAGCCCTCCATCGTGCTGTTGGGGCAGGGCCTCAAGCGCAGCTACCTCGATGGCGAGGTGCTGGCCTACGCGCCGGGCGAGATCCTGGTGGTGGCCTTGCCCATGCAGTTCGATTGCGACACGGTGGTGCAGCCCGGCCAGCCCATGCTGGCGTTGTCGGTGCGCATCGACATGGCGGTGGTGGCCGAGCTGGCCTGTCAGATGGACCCGTTGCCCCCCTTGCCGCCGGGCGCACCCAGTGCACATGCTCGGGGCCTGAGCGTGGCGCCCATGGACGCGGCCCTGGCCGATGCGCTCACGCGCTTGCTGGAGGTGCTGGGCGATGCCGAAGCCAGCCGCGTGCTGGGCCCGCAGTTGCTGCGCGAGTTGCACTACCGCGTGCTGCAGGGGCCGGCGGGCACGGGCTTGCGCGCTTTGGCGGCCTCACAAGGGCGGCTGGGCCGGGTGTTCCGCAGCATCGAGCAGATGCGTGCCGACCCGGCGCGCGAACTCAGCGTCGCGGCCCTGGCGCGGGATGCGGGCATGAGCGTGTCAGCCTTCCACGAGGCCTTCAAGCGGGTGACGGGGCACGCGCCCTTGCAGTACCTCAAGCTCACCCGGCTGCACCTGGCGCGCAGCTGGATGCTGGACCACGACCTGGGGGCGGCCGAAGCGGCCTACCGGGTGGGCTATGGCAGCGCCTCGCAGTTCAGCCGCGAGTTCAAGCGCCTGTTCGGGCTGCCGCCCTCGGCGGCGCGCAGCCAGCCGGTGGTGCCGGCCTGAGGCTCGCAGGGATCAGCGCTTGCGCTGCGGCGGGGGCATGCCCGGTCCGCGACCTTCGATGTGGCGGAAGGTGATCCGGCCCTTGCTCAGATCGTAGGGCGACAGCTCCAGCGACACCTTGTCGCCGGCCAGGATGCGGATGTGGTTCTTGCGCATCTTGCCGCCCGAGTAGGCGATCAGGGTGTGGCCGTTGTCCAGGGTCACGCGAAAGCGGGAATCGGGCAAGACTTCGTCCACCTTGCCTTGCATTTCAATCAGGTCTTCTTTGGACAAGGGGGCTTCCTTGAGTGTGTTGGGGAAGGGGTGTTGAAGGGGACTTCTGCCCCGCTTGTGGGGCCAACCCCACAGTGTAGCGCCTGGTGCAAGAAAGCGCCAGCCTCGTGCAGGGCCATCCCAAATCTCGGAAGATGGCCTCCTTGCCCAGGAGCCCCCATGAAAGCCATCGCCTACCGCCAGGCCCACACCCTCACCGACGCGCTCACCGACGTCCCCGGCCTGGAAGACGTCACCCTGCCCGACCCGGTGCCCCAGGGCCGCGACCTGCTCGTCGAGGTGCGCGCCATCTCCGTCAACCCGGTGGACACCAAGGTGCGCCGCAGCACCCACGCGCCCGAGGGCGGCTGGAAGGTGCTGGGCTGGGATGCGGCCGGCGTGGTGCGCGCGGTGGGGCCGGAGGTCACGGCCTTCCGCGTGGGCGACCGGGTTTGGTACGCGGGCGACATCACCCGACCGGGCACCAACGCCGAGCTGCACCTGGTCGACGAACGCATCGTCGGGCCCATGCCGCAGACGCTGGACTTCGCCCAGGCCGCCGCGCTGCCGCTGACCGCCATCACCGCCTGGGAGCTGCTGTTCGACCGCCTCGGCCTGACCGCGGGCGAGGCCTTCGCGCCGCAGAGCCTGCTCATCGTCGGGGCGGCCGGCGGGGTGGGCTCGGTGCTGACGCAACTGGCGCGCCAGCTCACCCGCGCCACCGTCATCGGCACGGCATCGCGCCCCGAAACCCAAGCCTGGGTGCGCGAGCTCGGCGCCCACCACGTCATTGACCACTCACGCCCGCTGGCCGAAGAACTGCAGCGCATCGGCATGCCTCAGGTCACGCACATCGCCAGCCTGACGCAAACCGACCAGCACTTCGCGCAGTACGCCGAAGCCATCGCGCCGCAAGGCCGCATCGCCCTGATCGACGACCCGGCGCCCATCGACGTGCGCTTGCTCAAGCGCAAGAGCGTGTCCCTGCACTGGGAGCTGATGTTCACGCGCTCGCTGTTCCAGACCGAGGACATGGCCGAGCAGCGCCGGCTGCTGACCGAGGTGTCCCGGCTGGTGGACGCAGGCACCCTGCGCAGCACCGTGGCCGAGCACTTCGGTGCCATCAACGCGGCCAACCTGCGGCGCGCCCATGCCCTGATCGAATCAGGGCAGGCACGCGGCAAGGTCGTGCTCTCAGGCTTCGACGCCTGACTTCTGAGCCGCGCGGCGACGCTGCCAACCCAGCAAGGCCAGGCCGGGCAGGGCCAGCATCAGCGAGGTGGGTTCGGGCACCGCCGGCGCAGCGGCCACGGCCAGGATGTCCACGTGGGCCGTGTTGCCGCAGCAGGCGCTGATGCGGATGGCGTCGATCAACACGTCTTTGCCCAGACCGAAGTCGGTGGCATCGAACACGCCGAAGTTCGTGGGGTAGCCCGAGGGTTGGGTGTCGTTGAGCACGGGCTTGGCGTGTTCGGCGGCGTAGGTGTGCTCGACGCTCCAGCCGGCCGCGGTGTGCACCGACACGCGCGGCGAGCCGATGTCGGTCAAGCCCGTGCCGGCCTCCCACAGGTAGATGGTCGGGCCCACGGCGGGCAAGGCCAGCGTGATGCTGCCGTCCAGGCCCAGCACCAAGCCGTTGCTCAGGTCCGAGCCGAGCACGCCGAGTTGCAGCGTTGCCGGTGTGCAGGCGCTGACGTGGGCGCCCGTGAAGCAGCCGTATTCGCCAACGGGGCCGCTCAGGATGCCGGTGGCGAAGTTGCCGCTGTCCAGCGTCACCGTGCCGGTGTTCGTCGGCATGACGACGGGGCTGGCGTGGGCCGTGGCCGTCAGGGCGCAGGCGGCGAACAGGGCGAGGATGTGGTGGCGGTTCATGGTTTTCTCCTGGGTTTGGAATGGGGGGTCAGAAGTGGTACTGCACGCCGAGGCTGTACAGGTCGATCTCGGTGCGGCCCGTGCGGTCGGCTTTGCCGATGTTGAAGAAGCGCTCGGCTTCGGCCCGCAGCGTCCATTGCGGGGCGAGGTGGTACTGCAGGCCCACGCCGAGGATCGGGCTCCAGCCGCGCGCGCTTTCGGCGCTGGACGAGCGGCCCGCGAAGGTGCCGTTGGCCGAGAGCTTGGCCCGCCAGAAGCCCACGCCGGCCTTGGCGAAGGCCTCGAACTCGGGCGTCCAGGGCAGGATGCCGACCGCGAAAGCGTTGATGCTTTCGGCTTTGAACTGCGAGTTCACCGTGCCGGGGTCGGCGATGATCTGGCCGTGGAAGTCGTAGCGGCCCAGCCAGGTGTAGCCCCCTTCGACCGCGAAGTTCGGGCCGAAACGGTGGCCCGCAAAGACCTTCCAGCCGGTGGCCTGCCGGTCGATGGCGTCGGTGCTGGTGGGCAAGCCCTGGCCGGCCAGGGCGCGGTTGACCGACGCGTGGTCCATGTCCAGGGCGCGCGCGCGGCCCCCTGAAATGCCGGCGTAGTTGGCGGGTTGCAGGACCTGCGCTTGCGCGGGACCCAGGCTGGCCGCGGCCAACGCCCCGATCAGGGCAGCGGCCCGGACAGCGGCGGGGAGCCTCGTCCCGTGCGACTTGAATGACTGCATCGATTCCTCCTTTGTGAGATGGGTCGATGCAGTTTTGTCAGCCCCTCCCGGGTGTGACAATGATGGATGTCAATTCACGCCCCCCCCGGAATCAGGGGTTTGCCGGGTGAGCCCTGGTGGCATCAAGTGGGCGCCATGGTTGGCCGTTGCGCGGAGGCATCGGCGGGGCTGGGCGCGGCCTGGTGGGGCCGCAGGCGCGCGCTCAGAGGCTGAAGTCGTAGTCGATCGTCAGCGGCGCGTGGTCGCTGAACCATTGGTCTTTGAACACGCTGGCGGCCTTGGCCGTGGCGGCCAAGCCCGGTGTGGCCAGGTGGTAGTCGATGCGCCAGCCCACGTTCTTGGCGCGGGCCTGGCCGCGGTTGCTCCACCACGTGTAGCAGGCGTCGGTGGTGTCGGGGTGCAGCGTGCGGTACACATCGACCAGGCCGGTGTCGCCCGCCGGGTCGAGCAGTTGCGTCATCCAGGCGCGCTCCTCGGGCAGGAAGCCGCTGTTCTTGAGGTTGCCCTTCCAGTTCTTCAGGTCGGCTTCCTGGTGCGCGATGTTGACGTCGCCGACCAGGATGAACTCGCGCTCGGCGCGCAGCTTGGCCAGGTGCGGGCGGATGACGTCGAGGAAGCGGAATTTGGCCTCCTGGCGCTCTTCGCTGCTGGAGCCCGAGGGGAAGTAGCAGCTGATGAGGGAGAGCTTGCGCCCGGGCTTGTCGAAACGCATCTCGACGTAGCGGCCTTCGGCGTCGAACTCGCCGCAGCCATCGACCGCGTGCTCGGCTTCACCCAGGCCGATGATCACGTCAGACGGCGCGGTGCGGCTGTACAGGCCCACACCCGAGTAGCCCTTCTTTTCCGCGTGGTGGAAGTGGCCGGGCATGCCGGCGATCTCGCGCAGCTCCGGGCCCATGTCGGCCGCCTGGGCCTTGAGTTCCTGCACGCCCATACAATCGGCGGCATGGGCTTGCGCCCACGGCAGCAAGCCCTTGTTGGCCGCCGAGCGGACGCCATTGAGGTTGAAAGAGACCAGTCGAAACACAGCGCACCACCATCATGAACAACTCCCCCGCACAAGACACCCTGGCCCAGGATTTCGTGGCCTTCGCCGTTGAATCCAAGGTGCTGCGCTTCGGGGAGTTCAAAACCAAGGCAGGCCGGCTGTCGCCCTATTTCTTCAACGCCGGTCTGTTCGATGACGGCGCCAAGCTGGGCCGTCTGGCCGAATTCTATGCACGCCGCCTGGTCGCGTCTGGCTTGCAGTTCGACATGTTGTTCGGGCCGGCCTACAAAGGCATCACCCTGGCCGCAGCCGTGTCGATTGAACTGGCCCGCCTGGGGCAGAACAAGCCCTTCGCCTACAACCGCAAGGAAGCGAAAGACCACGGCGAGGGCGGCACCCTGGTGGGCGCGCCCGTGCAGGGCCGCGTGCTCATCATCGACGACGTGATCTCGGCGGGCACCTCGGTGCGCGAGTCCATCGAGATGATCAAGGCGGCTGGCGCCACGCCCTGCGGTGTCACCATCGCCCTGGACCGCCAGGAAAAAGCCACGGCCGACGGCCAGGACGCCGCCGAGAGCGCCGTGCAGCAGGTGCAGCAGCACTACGGCTTGCCGGTGGTGGCCATCGCCACGCTGGCCGACCTGATGGGTTTCCTCGACGGGCAATCCGACCCCGCCCTGGTGGCGGCGCGTCCGGCCGTGCAGGCTTACCGTCAACGCTACGGTGTCTGAGACGTTTTATGATGGTCTGATCACACCCAACACCAGACCCAGGAGCGGGGCTTTGCGGCCCCAGGAGCGCAGATGAGCCCGTTGTCGGCCGCCGATGACCGTTGGTCCACCCGTTCGCATCGCCCGCAGGGGCGGGGCGTGATGGCGTGCGTGTCGGTGCGTGTGTCGGCGGGCGTCTCTGCGTGTGTGGGGCTGGGCGTGACCTGGCTCGCGCTGGCCGTGCCGGCCCAGGCTGCTGGCATCTACTCCTGCGTGGACGCCACCGGCAAGCGCTACACCTCCGACCGCCCGATCGCCGAGTGCCTGGACCGCGAGCAGCGCGTGCTCAACAAGGATGGTTCGCAGCGCCAGACCCTGCCGCCGCGCATGAACGCCGAGGAGCGCGCCCTGTCCGAAGAGCGCCAGCGCCTGCAGGACCAGGCCCAGGCCGCGCAAAAAGACGCCGTGCGCCGCGACCGCAACCTGATGCTGCGCTTCCCTGACGAGCCCTCGCACAACAAGGCCCGCGAGGCGGCACTCGACGACCTGCGGCGTGGCGTGGCCCTGTCCGAGCGGCGCCTGCAGGACTTGCTGGACGAGCGCCAGCCGATGCTGGCCGAAACCGAGTTCTACAAAGGCCGCCGCCTGCCCTTCAAGCTCAAGTCCAAGCTGGAGGCCAACGACGCCCAGCAGCAGGCGCAGCGCGACATCATCCAGAACCAGAACGCCGAGACGGTGCGCATCAATGCGCTGTACGACGCCGAGTTGGCCCGCCTGCGCCGCCTGTGGGCCGGGGCGGCGCCGGGTTCGGTGCCCCCGGCTTCGGGCGCGGTGCCGGTCCGCAAGCGCTGAGCCGGGTGGCCGCGGCGTGGGCGAAGTGAGGCTTCAGCCCAGCACCTGACGGCGCCCCAGGCCGAGCTTGTTGGCCAGCCAGAAGCGCAGGTGGTAGCGGTGCTTGCGCAGGTAGACCTGGGCCTTGCGCAGCGGTGGGTAGTCGCGGTATTCGGCCCGTCCGCCGCCGATCACCGAGGCGGCGATGTCCGAGCCCACCTGCCAGAACAGGTCCGGGCTGGCGGAGTACACGGTCAGGTCGCGTTCCCAGAAATGCTTGAGCTCGAAGTCCACCGGGCGCAGCAGGTGCTCGCGCTTCGGTGTGAGCTTGGCCGCGCCGCGGCGCGACACCAGGTAGGCCGTGCCGTCTTCGGGGCCCTTGCCGCCGAAGCGCAGGGCCAGCGGCGTGCCCTTGTCGGCATGGCCCACGGTGCCCACCAGCGTCGCGCCCTGGCGCAGCCGCGTCAGCTTGAGCACGTCCCAGGGGTGCGCGCCGGTGGCCGAGTCGGCCAGCGCCTGCAGGTTCTGCAGGGTGCAGGCGTCGTGGGTCTGGAAGTCGTCTTCCAGCACCAGGGCGCAGTCCAGACCGCGTTCCTCGATGAGCTGCCAGCAGCGCAGGTGGCTGAGGAAGCAGCCGATCTCGCCCGGAGTGAGCGGGCGGAACCACTCGCCATGCGGTGCAGGATGCGGGTTGAGCGAGGCCAGGTGAGCCGCGTCCAACTGCTTGCCCTCGATGCCCGGCACGCGCTCCCAGCTCACCCCCAGGCCATCGAGGATGGGGGCGCAACGCGCCAGGCGGTCGGCCGAGCGGTCGAGGTTGATGAGGAGCACGTGCAGGGGCATCGGGGCCGCTGCCGGGGGCGCTGGGGTCGCCATCAGCCCGCGAGCTTCTTCTTGAGCAGCTCGTTGACCGTGGCCGGGTTGGCCTTGCCCTTGGTGGCTTTCATGGCCTGGCCGACCAGCGCGTTGAAGGCCTTCTCCTTGCCGGCGCGGAACTCCTCGACCGACTTGGCATTGGCGGCCAGGATGTCGTCGAGGATTTTCTCCAGCTCGCTGGTGTCGCTCATCTGCTTGAGGCCCTTGGCTTCGATGATGGCGTCCACGCGGGCCTGGGCCTCGCCGCTGCCTTCGCCAGACCACAGCGCGTCGAACACCTGCTTGGCGCCGTTGTTCGAGATGGTGCCATCACCGATGCGCGAGATCATCGCGGCCAGCAGAGGCGCGTCCATCGGGCTGTCGTCCAGTTGTTGCTCGCTGGCGTTCAGCCGGCGCGAGACCTCGCCCATCAGCCAGTTCGACACCAGCTTCGGCTGGCCGCAGGCCTTTGCCGCGGTCTCGAAGAAGGCGCCGAAGGCCTTGGACTGCGTCATCATCGTCGCGTCGTACTCGGGCAGGCCGTAGTCGCTCACGAAGCGCGCGGCCATCACGCGGGGCAGCTCGGGCATCTGAGCGCGCACGCGCTCGACCCACTCGGGTGCGATCACCAGCGGTGGCAGGTCGGGGTCGGGGAAGTAGCGGTAGTCGTGCGCGTCTTCCTTGCTGCGCATGGCGCGCGTCTCGCCCGTGTCCGGGTTGAACAGCACGGTGGCCTGCTGGATGGCGCGGCCGTCCTCGATCTCGTCGATCTGCCAGTTGATCTCGTAGTCCGCGGCCTGCACGATGTGCTTGAAGCTGTTGAGGTTCTTGATCTCGCGGCGGGTGCCCAGCGGCGCGCCGGGCTTGCGCACCGACACGTTGACGTCGCAGCGGAAGGAGCCTTCCTGCATGTTGCCATCGCAGATGCCCAGCCACACCACCAGCGTGTGCAGGGCGCGCGCGTACTCGGCGGCCTCGGCGCTGGTGCGGATGTCCGGCTCGGTCACGATCTCGATGAGCGGGGTGCCGGCGCGGTTGAGGTCGATGCCCGAGGACTTCTCGCCGTTGAAGCCGCTGAAGTCATCGTGCAGGGACTTGCCCGCGTCTTCTTCCAGGTGGGCGCGCACCAGGCGCACGGTGTGCGGCGTGTCGCCCACGAAGAAGCTCACCGTGCCGCCTTGCACGACGGGGATCTCGTACTGGCTGATCTGGTAGCCCTTGGGCAGGTCGGGGTAGAAGTAGTTCTTGCGCGCGAAGATGGAGCGCGGCGCGATGTGCGAGCCGACCGACAGGCCGAACGCGATGGCGCGCTCGACGGCGCCCTTGTTCATCACGGGCAGGGTGCCGGGCAGGGCCATGTCCACGGGGCAGGCCTGCGTGTTGGGCGCGGCGCCGAACTGGGTCGAGGCGCCGGAGAAGATCTTCGACTGGGTCGAGAGCTGGACGTGGGTTTCGATGCCGATGACGACCTCGTAGCCACGGACCATCTTGGGGGTCGCTGGGGAGCTCATGGTGTGTCTGGTGGGGTTCGTCGTCGGGTCAGGCCAGGGCGGTGGGCTGGCGCTGGTGCCAGTCGGTGGCTTGCTGGAAGGCGTGGGCCGCGTGCAGCAGCTGGGCCTCTTGCCAGTAGTTGCCGATCAGCTGCAGGCCCACGGGCAACTGGTGCTCGCCGAAGCCGCAAGGCACGCTCATGCCGGGCAGGCCGGCCAGGGAGGCGGGCAGGGTGAAGATGTCGGCGAGGTACTCCTGCACCGGGTCGGTCGATGACCCGATGGCCCGAGCCACCGTCGGCGACACCGGGCCGGCGATCACGTCGCAGACCTTGAAGGCGGCCTGGAAGTCGTCGGCGATCATGCGGCGCAGCTTCTGCGCCTGCAGGTAGTAGGCGTCGTAGTAGCCGTGGCTCAACACGTAGGCGCCGATCATGATGCGGCGCTTGACCTCGGGCCCGAAGCCTTCGGCGCGGGTCTTGCGGTACATGTCGTTGAGGTCGCTGTACTTCTGCGCGCGGTGGCCGAACTTGACGCCGTCGAAGCGGCTCAGGTTGGACGAGGCCTCGGCCGGCGCGATGATGTAGTACACCGGGATCGACAGCTCGGTGCGTGGCAAGCTGACGTTCACCAGCGTGGCACCCAGGGCTTCGAGCTGGGCCAGCGCGGCGCGCGTGGCGGCCAGCACATCGGCGCTGACGCCTTCGCCGAAGAATTCCTGGGGCACGCCCACGCGCAGACCGGCCAGCGGGCGGGCCTTGTCGGCCAGTTCGGCGGCCAGCGACAGCGCGGCCAGCTCGCGGCCGATGACGCCGGGGGCGTTGGCCGCCAGGGTGCCGTCGTGCAGGCGGACTTGCTCGGCGCTGGTGGCGTCGCGCGCGTCAAAGCCGCTCATGGCGTCCAGCAGCAAGGCGCAGTCTTCGGCGGTGCGGGCCATGGGGCCGGCCTGGTCGAGCGACGAGGCGAACGCGATCATGCCGAAGCGCGAGCAGCGGCCGTAGGTGGGCTTGATGCCGGTGATGCCGGTCAGCGCGGCGGGCTGGCGGATCGAGCCGCCCGTGTCGGTGCCGGTGGTCGCGGCGACCAGGCGCGCGGCCACGGCCACGGCCGAGCCACCCGAGGAGCCGCCAGGGATGCGGCTGGTGTCCCAGGGGTTGCGGGCCTTGGCGTAGGCCGAGTTCTCGTTGGCGCCGCCCATGGCGAATTCGTCGCAGTTGAGCTTGCCCACGTTGACCACGCCGGCGGCCTTCAGTTGCGCCACGACGGTCGCGTCGAAGGGCGATTGGTAGCCCTTGAGCATCTTGGAGGCGGCCGTGGTCGGCAGGCCTTGCGTCACGAAGATGTCCTTGTGCGCGATCGGCAAGCCGTCCAGCGGACCGAGGGCCTGGCCGGCGGCGCGGCGGGCGTCAGCGGCGGCGGCGGCAGCCAGTGCGCCGTCGGCATCGACGTGCAAGAAGGCGCCGAGCGCGGCGTGCGCGGCAATGCGGTCCAGGGCGTGCTGGGTCAGGGCGACCGAGGTGGTCTGGCCGGCGTTCAGGGCCTGGCTTTGCTGCGCCAGGGTCAGGTCATGCAGCGGCAGGGCGGTCATGGCACTCATTCGATCACCTTGGGCACCAGGAACAGGCCTTCGTCGCGGGCCGGGGCGTTGGCCATGTTGGCCTCGCGGTTGTCGCCTTCGGTGACGGCGTCTTCCCGCAGGCGCAGGGTGACGTCCTCGATGGCCGACAGCGGGGTGTACAGGGGCTCGACACCCGAGGTGTCGACGGCGCGCATCTTCTCGACGATGGCGAAGAATTCGTTGAGCTGGGTCAGCATCGCAGCCTGCTCGTCGGCGCGCAATTCGAGGCGCGCCAACTGGGCAATGCGGCTGACTTCCGTGGGGGTCAGGGCCATGGTTTCATCCAGGGGTAACAGTCGGTTGGTGCTGCCCCGGAAAGGGGGAGACCTTGCGGTATTATCTTAGGTTATCCACAAGTCTTTGTGGCAGCGGTGCTCGGCCCGACCAGGGTTGTCGCAGGCGCGGCCAGAAGCGGGGAGAGTTCCATGCCGCGCAGCTTCGGCTGCGAGGTCGCCAGTGGGCCTGGTCCGGGCCCCGTTTCGTCGTCACATTCCGTCGTCACTTCCGTCGTCAGATTTCAAGAGGCCACACGGGCCCATCGGGTTGGCTGCTTGGGTGATGTGTGCGTGAGTTCCTCCGCGCCCCGCCCGCAGGTGCCGACCTCCGCCCGCAGCCGGAGCGCCATCGCCATGTATTCCATGTTCCGCAAGTATTTTTCCACCGACCTGGCCATCGACCTGGGCACGGCCAACACGCTCATTTATGTGCGTGACAAGGGCATCGTCCTCGACGAGCCTTCGGTGGTCTCGATCCGCCACGAAGGCGGTCCCAACGGCAAGAAGACCATCCAGGCGGTGGGCTCCGAGGCCAAGGCCATGCTGGGCAAGGTGCCGGGCAACATCGAGGCCATCCGCCCGATGAAGGACGGCGTGATCGCCGACTTCACCGTCACCGAGCAGATGCTCAAGCAGTTCATCAAGATGGTGCACCCGCGCTCGGTCCTGAAGCCGTCGCCGCGCATCATCATCTGCGTGCCCTGCGGTTCCACCCAGGTCGAGCGCCGCGCCATCCGCGAGTCGGCACTCGGCGCCGGCGCTTCCGAGGTCTACCTGATCGAAGAGCCCATGGCCGCGGCCATCGGTGCCGGCCTGCCGGTGTCGGAAGCCTCCGGCTCCATGGTGGTGGACATCGGCGGCGGCACGACCGAAGTCGGCGTGATCTCGCTGGGCGGCATGGTCTACAAGGGCAGCGTGCGCGTCGGGGGTGACAAGTTCGATGAAAGCATCATCAACTACATCCGCCGCAACTACGGCATGCTGATCGGCGAGCCCACGGCCGAAGCCATCAAGAAGCACATCGGTTCGGCCTTCCCGGGCTCCGAGGTCAAGGAGATGGAAGTCAAGGGCCGCAACCTGAGCGAAGGCGTGCCGCGCAGCTTCACGATCTCGTCCAACGAGATCTTGGAGGCCCTGACCGACCCGCTCAACCAGATCGTGTCCGCCGTCAAGAACGCGCTGGAGCAGACCCCGCCCGAGTTGGGTGCCGACATCGCCGAACGCGGCATGATGCTGACCGGTGGTGGCGCCCTGCTGCGCGACCTGGACCGCCTGCTGGCCGAGGAAACCGGCCTGCCCGTGCTGGTGGCCGAAGACCCGCTGACCTGCGTGGTGCGCGGTTGCGGCATGGCTCTGGAGCGCATGGAGCGCCTGGGCAGCATCTTCACGTCGGAATAAGCCTTCAACCCCTTGGCGCGAGCGGGGTGGCGGGCGAGTGAGCCTTCCCCCAGCTTGTGCGGCGTCTGATGCCTCGGAGCTGAACCGCCCACCATGCCTCTGGCCACGCTGGACCGCACCCCGCCCCCCTTCTTCAAGCAGGGGCCGTCGGCCTTCACGCGCCTGATGTTTTTCTCCGCCCTGGCCATCTTCCTGATGGTGGCCGATGCGCGTTGGAACATGACGCAGCCCGTGCGCGCCGCCGTGGCCACGGTGCTCAACCCGGTGCAGCAAGCCTTGCTGGCGCCATCGCGCGCCTGGGACCAGCTCCTGCACTACTTCGCCGGCATGGACGAGGCCCGCGCCGTGCAGGCCCGTGCGCAGCACCTGGTGACGACCCAGGCCGAGCGCGTGATGCGCATGGAAGAGCTCGCCCGCGAGAACGCCCGCCTGCGCGCCTTGCTGACGCTGCGCCCGCGCATCGAGGTGGCCACGTCCTCGGCCGAAATCCTCTACGACACCCAGGACCCCTTCACCCGCAAGGTCGTGATCGACCACGGCGGCAGCCAGGGCGTGGTGCTGGGCTCGCCCGTGGTCGATGAAACCGGTGTGCTGGGCCAGGTCACGCGCGTGTACCCGCTCACGTCCGAAGTGACCCTGGTGACCGACAAGGACGCGGCCGTGCCCGTGGTCAATGTGCGCACGCAGCAACGCGGCGTGGCTTACGGCACAGCGCAGGCGCGCGGCATGGAGCTGCGCTTCATGGCCGGCAATGCCGATGTGCAGGTGGGCGACACCCTGCAGACTTCCGGCCTCGATGGCGTCTACCCGCCCGGCCTGCCCGTGGCCAAGGTGTCGCAGGTGGACCGCCGCGCCGACTCGGCCTTCGCGCGCATCGGCCTGACACCGCTGAGCAGCCCGGACAGCACCCGCCATGTGCTCTTGCTGCAACCGGCCTCCAGCCAGATGCCCGAGCGCCCGGCCGATGCGGCCTCCGGTGCCGCCTCGGCCGCCGAGGACAAGGGCCGCCATGGCAAGGGTGCCCACCACGGTGGCAGCAAGTCGCCGGGTGCGGCATCGGGCGCCACCTCGGCCACCAACTCGGGAGCGCGCCCATGATGCCGCGTGGCAACGAGTTGCTGATGCCGGTCAACCCGGTGTTCATCTGGGTGTCTTTGTTGCTGGCCATGGCGCTCAACATCCTGCCCTGGGGGCGTTGGCCCGGCGTGCCGGACTTCCTGGCCGTGGCCGTGGTGTTCTGGAACGTGCACCAGCCGCGCCGCGTGGGCGTGGGCGCCGCCTTCGTCTTCGGCCTGATCATGGACGTGCACCAGGGCGCCCTGATGGGCCAGCACGCCCTGTCCTACACCTTGCTGAGCTTCTTCGCCATCACCGTGCACCGCCGCCTGCTGTGGTTCACGGTGGGCTCGCAGGCCGTGCAGATCGTGCCGCTGTTCGTGGCAGCGCACGCCGTGTCCCTGCTGGTGCGCATGGCCGCTGGCGCCAGCTTCCCGGGTTGGGGCCTGATGCTGGCACCCTTGCTGGAGGCATTGCTGTGGCCGGTGGCCAACTTCATGCTGCTGGCGCCGCAACGCCGTCCGCCCGACCGCGACAAGAACCGCCCGCTGTGAGGCTCAGGCCCACCGCGCAGCACCCGCCATGACCGAGCTCAAGAACCTCGAACAGGAACTCGGACGTTTCCGCGCCCGCCTGTGGGCCGCGGCGGGCTTCGTGCTGTTCTGCTTCGGCCTGCTGGTGTTCCGCCTGATGGTGCTGCAGATCCAACGCCACGAGGACCTGGCCGCGCGCGCCGAAAACAACCGCACGGCGGTGGTGCCCATCGTGCCCAACCGCGGCCTCATCGTCGACCGCAACGGCGTGGTGCTGGCCAACAACTACTCGGCCTACACGCTCGAAATCACGCCCTCCAAGGTGGACGACGTCGAAGCCACCATCGACGAGCTGGCCCGCATCGTGGACATCCAGGTGCGCGACCGCCGCCGCTTCAAGCGCCTGCGCGAAGAGTCCAAGAGCTTCGAGTCCATCCCCATCCGCACGCGCCTGACCGACAAGGAGGTGGCCCGCTTCACCGCGCAGCGCTACCGCTTCCCCGGGGTGGACATCCAGGCGCGCCTGTTCCGCCACTATCCGTATGGCGAGCTGGCCAGCCACGTGCTGGGTTACATCGGCCGCATCAACCAGAAAGAAGCCGAGGCCATGGAAGACTGGCCCGACGAGGACCAGGCCAACTACCGCGGCACCGAGTACATCGGCAAGCTGGGCATCGAGCAGAGCTACGAGCGCGAGTTGCACGGCATCACCGGCTTCGAGCAGGTCGAGACCAGCGCTGGCGGGCGCGCGGTGCGGCGGCTGCGCTCCAACCCGGCCACGCCGGGCAACACGGTGCACCTGTCCATCGACATCAAGCTGCAGGCCCTGATCGAGCGCCTGTTCGGCGACCGCCGTGGCGCGCTGGTGGCCATCGACCCGCGCAATGGCGAGGTGCTGGCCTTTGTCTCCAAGCCGACCTTCGATCCCAACCTGTTCGTGGACGGCATCGACGTCGAGAACTGGAAAGAGCTCAACGAGTCGGCCGACAAGCCCCTGTTGAACCGGGCCCTGCGCGGCACCTACCCACCGGGCTCGACCTACAAGCCCTTCATGGCCTTGGCGGCGCTCAACACCGGCAAGCGCAACCCCAACACCATCGTCATGGACAGCGGCGTGTTCATGTTCGGCGGCCACAAGTTCCGCAGCCCGGAGAACGAGCGCGGTGGGGCCATGAACATGCGCCGCGCCATCGTTGAATCGTCCAACGTCTATTTCTACTCGCTGGCCAATGAGCTGGGGGTGGACACCATCCACGACCAGATGGCGCCACTGGGCTTCGGGCGCCTGACGGGCATCGACCTCAAAGGTGAAGTCACGGGCATCCTGCCCTCCACCGAGTGGAAGCGCCGTGCCTACAAGCGCCCGGAGATGAAGCGCTGGTACGCGGGTGAGACCATCTCGCTGGGCATCGGTCAGGGCTACAACACCTTCACCATGCTGCAGATGGCCACCGCGATGGCGACCCTGGCCAGCGACGGCCAGCGCTACCAGCCGCGCGTGGTGCGCGAGATCGAGAACGTCGTGACCCGCGAGCGCCAGCTGACGACGAACGAGGCCCTGGCGCCGGTGGTTTACAAGCCAGAGCACACCGCCTTCGTCCGCGAGGCGATGTATGGCGTGACGCAGGAAGGCACGGGCACGCGCGTGTTCGCGGGCGCGGCCTACCAGAGTGGTGGCAAGACCGGCACGGCCCAGGCCGTGGGCCTGCGGCAGAACGAGAAGTACGTGGCCTCCAAGGTGGACGAGTACCGGCGCGACCATTCGCTTTACGAGGCCTTTGCGCCCACGGACAAGCCGCGCGTGGCCCTGGCCGTCATCGTCGAGAACGCTGGTTTTGGTTCGATGTCGGCCGCGCCCATCGCCCGCCGGGTGCTGGACTACCTGTTGACCGACACCTACCCCAGCGAGGAAGACATCGCGTTGGTGCAGGTGGGCAAGGGCGTCGCACCGGTGGGTACGCCGCGCAAGGCCTCGGCCATGCCGCTGCCGCGTGGGCTGGACGCTTTCGGCGCTGACGTGCCCGGGGTGCCGGATGCGGCCAGTGCTGCGAGTGCCGCCAGTGCCGCCAGTGCCGCTGCATCGGCTGCATCGTCAGCTTCTGCCGCGTCCTCGGCATCCTCGGCATCGGCCCCTGCGGTGGCGACACCACGCGCGCCAAAGCCATTGCCGCAGCCATCGCCCGCCCCGTCCCGCCCCACACCGCCCGCTGCGGCTTTGCCACTCACGCCGTCCGCCTCCCGGGAGCAGCCATGAACGTCGCCTTCGACAAGCCCTCCCCCTGGCAACGCATCAAGCCTGTCTTCCAGGGCTTCGACCTGCCGCTGGTCTTCATCGTGGCCGTTCTGTGCGGGCTCGGCCTGGTCAACATGTACTCGGTCGGCTTTGACAACGGCTCGCGCTTTTTCGACCAGGCGCGCAACATGCTGCTGGCCGCGGGTGTGCTCTTCCTGGTGGCGCAGGTGCCGCCCCAGCGCCTGATGGCCTTGGCCGTGCCCGTGTACACCGTGGGTGTGCTGCTGCTGGTCGCCACCGCCTTGTTCGGGCTGACGAAGAAGGGCGCCACCCGTTGGCTCAACCTGGGCGTGGTCATCCAGCCTTCCGAGGTGATGAAGATTGCCGCACCGCTGATGCTGGCCTGGTGGTTCCAGCGCCGCGAAGGGCAGTTGCGTCCGTTGGATTTTGCCGTGGCCGGTGGCTTGCTCATCGTGCCTGTGGCGATGGTGCTCAAGCAGCCGGACCTGGGCACGTCCCTGCTGGTGCTGTCGTCCGGCCTGTACGTCATCTTTTTCGCGGGCCTGAACTGGCGGCTGATCTTGCCGGTGCTGCTGGCCGGCGCCATCGGCATCACGCTGATCGTCAGCTACCAGGGCGATCTGTGCCAAACCGGGGTGAAATGGGTGGGCCTGCACGACTACCAGAAGAACCGCGTTTGCACGCTGCTCGACCCCACCACCGACCCGCTGGGCAAGGGCTTCCACATCATCCAGGGCATGATCGCCATCGGCTCGGGCGGCGTCATGGGCAAGGGCTTCATGCAGGGCACGCAGACGCACCTGGAGTTCATCCCTGAACGCACCACCGACTTTGTTTTTGCCGCGTATGCCGAAGAGCACGGCCTGGTGGGCAACCTGCTGCTCATGGCGGGCTTCCTGGCGCTGATTTTCCGCGGGCTCTACATCGCGGCCCAGGCCCCCACGCTGTTTTCGCGCCTGCTGGCGGGCAGCCTGTCGCTGAGCTTTTTCACCTACGCCTTCGTCAACATGGGCATGGTCAGCGGCATCCTGCCGGTGGTGGGGGTGCCGCTGCCCTTCATCAGCTACGGCGGCACGGCCATGGTCACGCTCGGCCTGGCGCTGGGCATGCTGATGTCGATCGCCAAGAGCCGCGGCCTGATGCAACGGTGATGCAAAGCAAGCGCCGCGTCACGCGGTGGCGCTAACATCGCGCCCATGGACACCGTCGCCCACACCGCCAACGCCAGCCACATCGGCGCTTCTGCCGCATCGCCCGCAGCCATCCACCACGATGGCATGGACCGTTTGATCCTGTCGCTGGACACCGCCCTGCGCACGGCTTTCGGCGAGCACGTGGCCGCGCGCCCCTGCCCGAGGCCGGCGCTCGCTGGCGAGGCCCTGGACGTGGGGGATGCCGCGCTCAGCCCCGAAGACAAGCGCCTGTCGGCCGCGCTGATGCGGGTCAACCACGTGGGCGAGGTCTGCGCGCAGGCGCTGTACGCCTCCCAGGCCTGGGGCACGCGCGACCCGCTGCTGAAAGCGCAGTTCGAGGCTGCGGCCCGCGAAGAGGTCGATCACCTCGCCTGGACGGAGCAGCGCCTGAAAGAGCTCGGCGGGCGCACCAGCCTGCTCAACCCGCTGTGGTACGCGGGCTCCTTCGCCATCGGCCTGATCGCCGCGCGCGCGGGCGACCGCCACAGCCTGGGCTTCGTGGTCGAAACCGAACGCCAGGTCGAGGCCCACCTCAACGAGCACATGGACCGCCTGCCCGCCGCCGACCAGGCCTCGCGGGCCATCGTGGCGCAGATGCGCGACGACGAAGTCGCCCACGCCGATGCCGCCGAGAAAGCCGGTGGCGTGCCCCTGCCGGCCCCGGTGCGCGGGCTGATGAAGCTGGTCGCCAAGGCCATGACGGCCACCGCCCACCGCATCTGAGCCGGCGCAGGCCCCGGGCAAAGACTCAGGCCGCAACGATCTCGAAGCTGGTCGTGATCTCGGCGGTCTTGCCGATCATGATGCTGGCCGAGCAGTACTTCTCGTGCGACATCTGGATGGCCCGCGCCACGGCGGTGTCCGTCAGGTTCACGCCCGTCACGACGAAGTGCATGTTGATTTTCGTGAAGACCTTCGGGTCCACCTCGGCGCGGTCGGCGGTGAGCTTGACCTGGCAGCCGCGCACGTCGTGGCGACCGCGCTTGAGGATGAGCACCACGTCATAGGCGGTGCAGCCACCGGTGCCGGCCAGCACAGTTTCCATGGGCCGGGGCGCCAGGTTGCGGCCGCCGCCGTCCGGGGCGCCATCCATGTTGATGATGTGGCCGCTGCCGGTTTCGGCCATGAAGGCCATGCCGGAGGCCGGCTGCCAGTGGATGGTGCATTCCATGATGCGAAGTCCTGCGCAAGAAAAAGAAGCGACCCAGGGTGTCACCCAAAGGGTCGGTCAGAGCCCGGATTGTGCCGTGGCCGCCGGCTCGGCGTCGGGCTGGGGGCCGAGCAGAAAAATTTTCGCGGCCGGCCGGAACTTTTTGAAACCAGCTGTGTCCCACACCTGCTTGTTCCGTTTGTCATCTCCACGCCTGGTCAGCACCCGCTGACGGAAGGATTCCCAGCCCGAGGCACTGCGCTCGGGCTTTTTTTTGCCTGCGGCAGATCCGCAGTGGGGTGTGACGACAAGTGAGTTTGCGCTCACTTTCGCTGGGTGGCAAGAAAATTAGGCAGCTTGATCGGGCAGGGCGCTGCGGGCGCTGGCCTTGGCGGCCATTTCCTCGCGCAGGCGCCGCAGCTTCTCGCGCGGGTCTTCGCGCACCGCGCCCTCGTTGAGCTTCATCTCGGCGACGAAACGGCTGGGCACGGCCTGCACGTACTCGCGGCCTTTTTTGCGGCGCTTGAGCACGCTGACGCTCAAGCTCAGGCGAGCGCGGGTGATGCCCACGTACATCAGGCGGCGTTCTTCCTCGATCTGGCCGGGCGGGATTTCGCCTTCCTCGCGCGAAAACGGCAGCACCCCCTCGTTGACGCCGGCCAGCACCACGTGCGGCCACTCCAGACCCTTGGAGGCGTGCAGGGTGGACAGCACCACGGCGTTCTGGCCCGAGTCGCGCTCGGCCAGCGAGGTGATCAGCGCGATCGTCTGGGCCACCTCGATGACGCTGCGGCGCTCGGTCTCGGTCGTCATGCCGCCATCGGTTTCGATGTCGCCGCCGCAGCGCTTGGCCACCCAGTCGATGAAGTCCATCACGTTGGCCCAGCGGGCCGCCGCGACCTTCTCGTTTTCTTCGTTGTCGTGCAGGTGCTGCTCGTAGCCGATGTCCTTGAGCCAGGCCAGCAGCATCTCTTTGGCGCCTTCGCTGCCGAAGGTCTGGCGGGCTTTGTATTCGAAGTCGTTGATGTAGCGACCGAACTCGTGCAGGCCATCGAGCGCCCGCTGGTTGAGCACCGAACCCAGCGACTCGGCGAACAAGGCCTCGAACAGGCTGACCTTCCACTTGCCGGCGAACTCACCGAGCGTGGCCAGTGTCTGGTGGCCGATGCCGCGTTTGGGCGTGGTCACGGCGCGCAGGAAGGCCGGGTCGTCGTCGTTGTTGAGCAGCAGGCGCAGCCAGGCGCAGAGGTCCTTGATTTCGGCGCGGTCGAAGAAGCTCTGGCCGCCCGAGACCTTGTAGGGGATGTTGGCCTTGCGCAGCGCCTGCTCAAAGGGCCGGGCCTGGTGGTTGGCGCGGTAGAGGATGGCGAAGTTGTGCCAGTCGGCGTCCTGGCCCTTGCTGACGAGGCCGGCGTGGATGGCGTTGAGGCGGCCCACGGCGCGCTCGGCCTCGTGCTCCTCGTTGTCGCACTCGGCGACCTTGACGGGCTCACCCTCGCCCAGGTCGGACCACAGCGTCTTGGGAAAGAGCTTCGGGTTGAGCTGGATGACGTTGTTGGCCGCGCGCAGGATGGCGCTGGTGGAGCGGTAGTTCTGCTCCAGCGGGATGACCTTGAGGTTGGGGTAGTCCTGCGGCAAGCGCTTGAGGTTGTCGAGCGTGGCGCCGCGCCAGCCGTAGATGGACTGGTCGTCGTCGCCCACCGCCGTGAAGATGCCCTGCGGGCCGACCAGCAGCTTGAGCAGCTCGTACTGCGTGGCGTTGGTGTCCTGGTACTCGTCCACCAGCACGTGCTTGAGCTGGCGCTGCCATTTGTGCGCGACGTGCGGGTGCTCGGACAGCAGCCGCAGCGGCAGGCCGATGAGGTCGTCGAAGTCCACCGCCTGGTAGGCCAGCAGGCGCTCTTCGTAGAGCTTCATGATGCGCGCGGTCAGGGCCTCGTCGTCGCTGCCGGCCTGGCTGATGGCGGCGGCGCTGTCCAGGCCCATGTTCTTCCACAGGCTGATCTGCCACTGCCAGCTGCGCGCCAATTTGGCGTCGGTGGTGGCGCCGGCATCGCGCAGGATGCTGGTGACGTCGTCGCTGTCGAGGATGGAGAACTTGGGCTTGAGGCCCAGCGCCTCGCCGTCTTCGCGCAGCAGGCGCACGCCCAGCGAGTGGAAGGTGCAGACCAGCAGCTTGGACGCGGCCTTCGCGCCGATCAATGCCTTGACCCGGTCGCGCATTTCCGCGGCGGCCTTGTTGGTGAAGGTGATGGCGCCGATCTGCGAGGGGGCGAGGTCGGCTCCGTCACCGGGCTGCAGCAGCCGCGCGATCTTGTGCGTGATGACGCGCGTCTTGCCCGAGCCGGCGCCGGCCAGCACCAGACAGGGGCTGTCGAGGTGCTGCACGGCCGCCAGCTGGGCGGGGTTCATGGTGGGGGCGGACATCGGGGCGGAATGCAAGGTCAGATGCTGGCGACGAACTCGCCCAGCACTTCGGCAAACGCGTGGGGTTGCTCGACGGCGCTGAGGTGGGCGCAGCCTTGCAGCGTCACCATCTCGGCGCGCGGGATGCTGCGGGCCAGCGTCATGGCCACGTCCACCGGGGTGCTTTCGTCCTGGCTGCCGGCCACCACCAGCGTGGGCACGCGGATGTGCTGCAGCTTGCCGCTGAAGTCGGCTTCGCAGAGGGCGGCGGCGCAGGCGGTGTAGCCCTCGGGGTCGGTGGCTTCCAGCAGGCGCTGGTGGCGGGCCACCGTGGCGGCCTGCCCTTCGCGGAAGGTGGTGCTGAAAAAGCGCGCCATGGTCGGCGTGCTGATGGCCTGCATGCCGTGGGATTCGACCGTGGCAATGCGCTGCGCGATGGCTTCCCGGCCGGCCGGGTTGTAGGCGCTGGTGGTGTTGGCCAGCACGAGTGCCTTGACCTTGTCGGGGAAGCGCAGGGCCAGCTCCTGGCCGATCAGCCCGCCCATCGACAGGCCCACCCAGACCACCGGTTCGCTGCAGGCGAGTTCGTCGATCAGGCGGGCGGCGTCGGCGGCCAGCTCGGTCATGGACAGCGGCTCGGACGGGATCTGCGAACGGCCGTGACCGCGGGTGTCGGGGCAGATCACGCGGCAGGTGCTGGCCAGCTCGTTGGCGACCACGTCCCACATCGAGCCGTCCTGGCCGAGGGCGTGGCTGAGCACGATGGTGTGGGCGGCCTCGCCGTTGCGGGCTTCGCGCACGGTGGCGTGCAGCTTGGGCCGCGTCGAGGTGAAGACGGAGCGGCCCACGCCGGTGTGCCAGCACTGGTCGGCGGGGCGCGGCGGGGGCTCGATGCCGAGTTCGCGCATCACGCCCAGGGCCTTGGCGAAGCCGGTGTTGGCCGCGGGCACGCCGGCGTAGATGGCGATCTGGATGAGGGCCTCGCGGACTTCCTCGACCGACAGCGTGTGGGCGTTGCCGGGGGTCAGCGAGCCGCGCAGGTGGATTTCGAACTCGTCCCAGCGCCCCAGGGCGCTGGTCACGGCCAGCACGAGCACCCGGCGCGTCTTCCAGTCCAGGCCCGGGCGGCCCCAGGCGCCGTGCCAGGCGTATTCGGTGATGTAGTGCTGGAATTCGGCGTTGAAGGCGTTCGCCTTGGCCACCGACTGGTCCACCCAGGCATCGCCCAGGGCGGCACGGCGGTTGCGCATGCCGCGCTCAAAATCGTGGTCGAAGGCGGATTTCGGGTGAGATGACATGGGGGGCTCAGCAAGGGGTGGCGCCAGACAGCCCTTCATTGTGCCGTGTGATGTGCCGCGCGATGTGCCCTGGCCGGGCTCAGGGCGTGCCGCGTTTTCGCGCCACCATGGGTTAAGGTGCGGGGATGCCCGCATGGACATCCTCCTCCCGTTTGCCAAGCCAGCCACAGCGCTGGCGCTGGCGCTGGCTCGGCCTCTGCGCCGCGGCCTGTGGCGTGGCGGCCTTGCTGGCACTGGGCGGGTGCGCCTCGGGTCCGGGTGGCGCGGGCGGTTCAGGCGGCAGCGCCCGCGTGCCTGAGCGCACACCGGAGCGCCCCCCCGGCCGCGACGGCCCGCCGCCACAGGGCGCCTCCCCCACGCTGGCCGAACTGGCCCAGCTGCCCGACCCGGTGCCGCAGGTCGAGCCCATCCGCGCGGGCGGGCCGAACAAGCCCTACGTCGTCATGGGCCAGTCCTACGAGCCCCTGGCCGCGGATGTGCCTTGGCGCGAGCGCGGCGGGGCCTCCTGGTACGGCCACAAATTCCATGGCCGGCGCACCGCCAGCGGGGAGCTTTACAGCATGTACGGCCTGACCGCGGCCCACAAGACCCTGCCGATTCCCAGCTACGTGCGGGTGCGCAACGTGCGCAATGGCAAGGAAATCATCGTGCGCGTCAACGACCGCGGGCCTTTCCACTCCAGCCGCGTCATGGACCTGAGCTACGCCGCGGCCGTCAAGCTGGACATCGCGGCATCGGGCACGGGCGAGGTGGAGCTCTCGCGGCTGACTTTCGATGACATCCGCGCGGGTGCCTGGCAGCGTGGCACGGTGCTGGACGCCGACCCTGCCGTGGCCAGCACCGTGCCTTTGGCGTCGGTGGCCACGGGGAGCCCGCCGGCATCGCCCGACGACCCCATGGGCGATTTCGCCGTCCGCGTGGCCAACCGGCCGGCGCCACAGTCAGAGCCTGCCACGGCCGTCGCCGTGAGCGGCCGCGCCCACACGCCCGCGTCCAAGGGCTTCTGGGTGCAACTGGCCACGCTGGGCAGGCGCGAGGGCGTGGACCGCCTGCAGCAGCGCATCGGCCAGCAGGTCGAGGCCTTGCTGCCCATGCTGGCCGTGTTCCACGAGCCGCCTTTCTTCAAACTGCAGGCGGGGCCGTACACCTCCCGCGCCGAGGCCCAGGCGGCCGCGGCCCAGGCGCGCCGCGCGCTGCAACTGGACCCGATGGTGGTCGAGCGACGCTGAATGCCGTACCTGGGTTTGCTGTTCAATGCCTTCGTCTGGGGGCTGTCGTGGTGGCCTTTGCGCCAGTTGCAGGCCATGGGCCTGCACGCGGTGTGGGCCACGATGCTGTTTTTCCTGATGGGCGTGCTCGTCATCGGCGTGGCGCGCCGCGAGGCCTGGTCGGGCGTGTGGCGCACGCCCACGCTGTGGGTGCTGGCCCTGGCCACGGGCGCCACCAACGCGGCTTTCAACTGGGGCGTGGCCACCGGCGAGGTGGTGCGCGTGGTGCTGCTGTTCTACCTGATGCCGCTGTGGGCCGTGGGCCTGGCTTGGTGGTTGCTGGGCGAGCGCATCACGCCCATGGCGGCGGTGCGCGTGTTGCTGGCCCTGGGCGGCGCCTTGCTGGTGCTGCGCCCGGAAGAGGGCGGCTGGCCGCGCTTCAACGGCCTGCCCGACTGGTTGGGCCTGGCCGGAGGCCTGGGCTTTGCGGTCACCAACGTGATGCTGCGCCGCGCGTCAGAGCGCACCTCGGCCGAGCGGGCGCTGGCCATGTTTTCGGGCGGGGTTTGCCTGCCGGCCTTGGCGGGCCTGGTGCTGGCCGGTCAAGGCCTCATCCCCGGCTGGCCTGCGTTCGACTGGGCCTGGTTGCTGCTGGCCGGCGCCATGGGCGTGGCCTTCTTCGCCGCCAACCTGGCCATGCAGTACGGCGCATCGCAGATCCCGGTGCACCTGACCTCGGTGGTCATGCTCACCGAGATCGTGTTCGCCTCGGGCTCGGCCGTGTGGTTCGGCGGTGAGACCCTGCGCCCGGTGGTGCTGCTGGGCGGTGGCCTCATCCTGCTGGCGGCCTTGATGGCCACGCGCGACGAGGCCTGAGGCCTGAGGCCTGAGCGAACACCTCGCCAGGCCCCGTCCAGGGCCGTCCCAGGCGCTCAGCCGCGCAGCTTGCGGCTGTGTGCGTGCACCGTGTCCACCAGCACGGAGACGCTCTCCGGTGGCGTGAATTGGCTGATGCCGTGGCCCAGGTTGAAGATGTGGCCTGAGCCACCGGCCACGTCCGAGGGCTTGCCGAAGCTGTCCAGCGTCTGGATGACCTGCTCGCGCACCTGCTCGGGTGAAGCGAACAGCACGTTGGGGTCGAGGTTGCCTTGCAGGGCCACGCGGTCGCCCACGCGGGCGCGGGCGCGGCCCAGGTTCATCGTCCAGTCCAGGCCGACGACGTCGCAGCCGCTGTCGGCGATCTCGTCCAGCCAGATGCCGCCGCCCTTGGTGAAGACGATGTGCGGGATGCGGAATCCGTTGTGCTCGCGCTTGAGCTGCGACAGCACGCGCTTCGTGTAGGCCAGGCTGAACTGCTGGAAGGCGCCATCGGCCAGCACGCCGCCCCAGGAGTCGAAAATCATCGCCGCTTGCGCGCCGGCTTCGATCTGGGTGTTGAGGTAGAGCGCCACGGCGTCGGCGTTGACTTCGAGGATGCGGTGCATCAGGTCGGGGCGCTGGTACATCAGCGTCTTGACGGCGCGGTAGTCGTCCGAGCCGCCGCCTTCGACCATGTAGCAGGCCAGCGTCCAGGGGCTGCCCGAGAAGCCGATCAGGGGCACTTTGCCCACGCCGTTCTCATCGGACAGGGCCTTGCGGATGGTGCCCACCGCGTCGAACACGTAGCGCAGCTTGTCCATGTCGGGCACGGCCAGCTGGGCCACGGCGGCCTCGTCGCGCACGACCTTGGCGAATTTCGGGCCTTCGCCCGCGGCGAAGCTCAGGCCCAAGCCCATGGCGTCGGGCACGGTGAGGATGTCGCTGAACAGGATGGCGGCGTCGAGGTCGTAGCGGCGCAGCGGTTGCAGCGTCACCTCGCAGGCCGCCTCGGGGTTGGTGGCCAGGCCCATGAAGCTGCCGGCCACGTCGCGCGTGGCGCGGTATTCGGGCAAATAGCGGCCCGCCTGGCGCATCAGCCACACGGGCGTGGCGTCGGTGGGCAGGCGCAGGCAGGCGCGCAGGAAGCGGTCGTTGGCCAGCGGGGGCAGGGCGGGCGCGTTGGCGGCGGCGGCGGAGGTGGGGGCGGTGGCGGCACTCATGGCGGGCATTGTAGGCAGTCGCCTCTGTGCGGTCTTGCGCCTGCTCATTCAGGGGGGAGATCCGCAGCAACCATGAGGCGGTGGCCGCGCTGATCTGGCAGCATCGAATGCATGGCATTCCCGAGCAAGACCGTGACCGGCGACACCGTTCCCCTCAACCGTTCCGAGCATGGTTACGCGGCCATCGAGGGCCTGGCCGGCACCATGGTGCAGCCCTACCTGATGCGTTTCGATGCGTCCGTGAGCGAGGCCCAGGTGCGCGCGGTGCTGCGCCAGCTGGTGACGGCCTACCCCAAGCTGCGCGCGGCGCTGGCGCCCGGCCTGCACCGCTACCACCTGCGCATCCTGCCCGAGGGCCCGCTGATCGACCAGATGTTCGAGTTGGCCTTCCGCGTGCACCGCGACGTGGACCTCGACGACCCCGAAGCGCTGCAGGCCTGGCACTGGCGGGCCTTGCACGAGGTGCTGCCGCTGGAGCGCGGCCTGGGCCTGCGCGCGCACTTCGCGCCGCACCCGCAGCGTCCGGCCCTGATCTTCGGCGTGCCCCACCTGTTGGCGGATGGCATGACGATGGTCGAGTTGGTGCGCCAGATCCTGCGCGGGCTCAATGGTTTGCCGATCGAGGCCATGCCGCTGGAGGCGCCGTCCATGCTGGGCGCGATCGCGCCCGAGCGCGGGTGGCAGTGGCCGCGCCAGGTGTGGCGCTCGCGCCAACACAAACTGGCCGAGGCGCGCCGGCTGGCCGGTTTGCACGTGCAGCAGCTGCCCACCGCGCTGGGCGCGCATTACTCGACCACCGGCCTGCGCCACCACACCGTGCCCACGCCCGTGGCCGATCTGCGCCGGGCGGCGCGGCAGCTCGGGGTGTCGCTCAACACCTTGCTGGTGTCGGCCATCGCGCAAACCTTTCTGGAGCAGGCGCCCGGTGACCCCTTGGCCGCGGCCGTCATCCGCATCTCGGTGAACCTGCGCAAGTTCTATCCCGCGGCCTCAGCGACGTCGCCAGGCCATGGGCCGCTGTGGGGCAACCACGTGGGCGCCTTCCTCGTCATCGAGCAGGATGTGCGCAAGCCTTGGGCCGAGCGCGTGAAGTCGGTCGACGCCGCCATCAAGGAAGGCCAGGCGCGTTACGCCCGCCGCGAGATGTGCTGGACCTACCTGCTCGAAGAGCTCACGCCCTGGTTGGGCCGCACGCTGGTGGGCCACATCGGCCTGAAGCTCAAGCGGGCCGGGCGCTTCCCGGCCATCAGCTGCCATGCGACCAGCCTGGGCGATGTCGGTGGCATCCACCCGCGCGAGGCCACAGGGGGGCAGCCTGTGCGGGTCGCGCAGCTGGTGCCGCTGGTCAACAGCATTTCGCCCTTGCCGGTGCTGGTGGAGCTGGATGGCGCCTTGAGCGTGCCGATGGCGTGGCAGCTGGGCGAGACCCCGCTGGCGGCGGTGGCCGATTTCCATGCGCGCCTGGACGCCACCTTGGCACGGCTGGTGCAGGAGGTGGTGGGCACGGCGCAGCCAGCCGCAACCCAGGCGGCTGAAGCGGCCTGAGCTCAGCGGCCGGCCGCGATGTCGGCCTGGGCCAGGCCTTGGGCCAGGCAATGCGCGCTCAGGCGCTCCAGGGCTGCCGCGGCATCGTGCAGGCGGGCGGCGCGGGCAGGGGTGTCCACGTCGGGCATGGCGAGGTAGTCGGTCCAGCGTTGCTGCAGCACGCGCAGCAGCTCGGGTGTGCTGGCGTCCATGCCCGCGTGGGGCAGGGCCATCCAGGCGGTGAAGCGGGCGATGTCGTCGCTGATGCGGCCGCGCAGCTGGCCGGGTGTCCAGGCGCTGCGCCGGGTGGCTTCACCGCTCAGGTCTTTCACCTGGGCCTGGATGTCCGTGAGCTTGTCCACCGCGGGCATCCAGGTGCTGTGCAGGGCCTCGGAGGCGCCGTCGATGCGGCCTTGGCCGAGGTGGTTCAACGCCAGGACAGCGAACATCAGCACGCAACCAGCGATGGCGAGCCAGGGCCAGCGCGGTGTGGTGTCTGGGCGGACCGAAGCCGGGCGGCTGGGCGCCTCCAGGGTGGAGGTGCCGTTGAAGGTGCTGGGCAGGAAGGTCGAGTGGCTCATGGTGCGCGGCAGAAGGTGGCACCGTGATGTCGGCCGACTGCGCCCGCGGCTGAACCCGGGGGCCGCGCTGAGCGTGTATCTCGCTTGTAAGTGCTGGCGCGGACGTGCGTTCCGTCACGCTGCGCCAGGTCAGGTCAGGTCATGCCGCTCGCTCTGATCGGCCTCAGTTCAGCGTGCGCCGGTAGCTCTTCACCGCCAGCAGGCCGAAGATCAACCCCGCCAGCATGATGGGCCACAGGTGCGGCCACATGTCCACCAGCGTGAACTCCTTGAGGAACACCCCGCGCGAGCCGCGCACGAAGTAGGTCAGCGGCAGGCCTTGCGAGATCACCTGCGCCCACTTCGGCATGCCGCTGTACGGGAACATGAAGCCCGACAACAGGATGGAGGGCAGGAAGTAGAAAAAGGACAGCTGCATGGCCTGCATCTGCGACAGCGCCGCCGACGAGATCAGGATGCCCACCGCCAGCGTCGTGATGCCATAGGCCAGCAGCAGCGCGACCAGGGCCAGCGGGTCGCCCGTCAGTGGCATCTTGAACAGGAAGAAGGCGATGCACAGGATGATGGACACCTGCACCACGCCCACCAGGAAGGTCGGGATGATCTTGCCGATGATCATCTCCCAGGGCTCGGTCGGCGTGACCAGCAGGAACTCCATCGAGCCCTGCTCCTTCTCCTTGGTGATGGACATGGCCGTCATCACCAGCAGCGACACGTTCAGGATCATGCCCACCAGGCCGGGGATGATGAAAAACGTCTGCTCGCCCTGCGGGTTGAAGCGTCGCTGCACGCGCACCTCCAGCTGCGGGTCGCCCTTCACGCGCGTTTCGATGCCATCGCGGTGGAAGAGGTGGGCCGCGGTCTGGCGCGCCACCTCGCCGGTCGAGGTGATGGCGCCGTTCAGGGACACCGGGTCGGTGGCGTCGGCCTCGACCAGGATCTGCGCGGGCAGGCCGGTCATGAGCTTGCGCGTGAAGTCCGGCGGGATCTCGATGACCACCGAGGTCTGCGCCTTGCGCAGCATCTCGCTGGCCTGGTCCGAGGTCAGCTGGCGCTGGTCGATCTCCAGGTAGACGGACTGCTGCAGCGCGGCCTTGTACAGCCGCGAGAACTCGCTCTTGTCGTGGTCCACCACGATGGTCGGGATGTGGCGCGGGTCCGGGTTGATCGCGTAGCCGAACACGATGACGTAGCCGATGGTCACCGACAGCAGCGACACGAAGGTCAGCCGGTCGCGCACCATGTGCAGCAACTCTTTGATGGCGATGGCGGCGATGCGGTTGAATGCCATGCTGGCCTCGCTCGATCAGAATTGCGTGACCGAACCCTGCTGCTGCAAGGTCAGGTAGAAGAAGACGTCTTCGAGGCCGACGTCGATGGGGGTGGGCTCGCCCGAGGCCATGCCTTGCGCGGCCAGGTCGCGCGTCCACGAGGCGATGTCGTCTGACGAGCGCGCCACCACGCGGATGCTGTTGCCCTGCATGGACAGCCGCACGATGCGCGGGTCGTGCGCCATCTGCGGGTTGCGGAAGGCCTGCCCCAGCGGCACCTGCGCGGCCACCAGGTTGGCGGCGGCCAGCACCTTCTCGGGGGCGTCGTCCACCAGCAAGCGGCCGTACAGCACATAGGCGATGCGTTGCGAGCGCATGGCCTCGTCCATGTAGTGCGTGCTCACCAGCACCGACACGCCGGTCGCGGCGATGTCTTGCAGGATGTCCCAGAAGGCCTCGCGCGCCTTCGGGTCCACGCCGGCCGTGGGCTCGTCGAGCAGCAGGATGCGCGGACGGTGGGCCATCGCGCAGGCCAGGGCCAGGCGCTGCTTCCAGCCGCCGGACATCGTGCCCACGCGCTGGCGGTCGCGGCCCTCGTTGTCGAAGGCGAACTGCTTGACCAGTTCATTGACGCGCCCGGCCACATCGCGGATGCCGTAGAGCTTGCAGACGAACTGCAGGTTCTCGCGCACGGTCAGGTCGCGGTAGAGGCTGAAGTGCTGGGTCATGTAGCCCAGCAGCGGCTTGATCTTGTGGGCCTGCTTGCCGATGTCAAAGCCCAGGCAGGTGCCCGAGCCCGAGGTCAGCGGCACCAGCCCGCACATCATGCGGATGGCGGTGGTCTTGCCCGAGCCGTTGGGGCCGAGGAAGCCGTAGAGCTGGCCTTCCTCGATGGTCATGTTGAGCTGATCGACGACGGTCTTGTCGCCAAAGGTCTTGGTGAGGTTGCGGACCTCGATGATGGGGGCTGCCACGTCCAGGCTCCTGCTCAGGAGGCCTTGGACGCGTTGGACGCCACCACCTTCACCCCCACGGGCGTGCCCGGAGGGGCGGTGCAGCCGGCTGGCGTGTCCAGGCGGGCTTCGGTGAGGAAGCTCAGGCGGTCGCGCAGCTCCTGGCTGAACATCATCGGCTGGGTGTATTC
Organism: Aquabacterium sp.; assembly: GCA_023266355.1. GTDB lineage: Bacteria > Pseudomonadota > Gammaproteobacteria > Burkholderiales > Burkholderiaceae_C > Aquabacterium. The sequence goes on along the minus strand of JAHFQM010000003.1, from coordinate 269,498 downwards.
GGGGCGGGCGCTGACGCGGCTGATGCGGGCCGTCACCGGCTTGTCGCAACCCGAGATGGCCACGTTCACGGTGGCGCCGGGCAGGAACTGCGGGCGCAGGTCGTTGGGCACGAAGAAGCGCACGCGCAAGGAGCCCGAGTGCAGGATGGTCAGCACCGTGGCGCCGGTGGCGGAGAACTCGCCCTGGCGGATGTAGAGCTCCTGCACCACGCCACCGACGGGCGCGTTCACCTTCTTTTGCTGCAGCAGCCAAGCCACCTGGTCCACGCCCGCCTGTGCGGCCGAAGCCTGGGCGGCTGCCGCCGCCTGCTCGTCGGTGCGGGCGCCTTCCTTGGCGGCGCGCAGCGCGGCGCGGGCCTCTTCGACCTGGGCCTGGGCCAGCGACACGTTGGTGCGCTCGTTGTCCACCTGGGCCTCGGACACGAAGTTCTTCTTGACGAGGGACTCGCTCTTCTTGAGGTTGCTCTCGGCCTGGGCCAGCTGGGCCTTGGTGTAGCGCAGCTTGGCGCGCAGGCTTTCCAGCTCGGCCTGGCGTGCGCCCTTGCTCAGGTTCTTGGTCTGGGCTTCGGCCTGGGCCTTCTTGGCCTGGGCCTCGGCCAGGCGGGCCTGCTCCTGCTGGGACTCCAGCACGTACAGGGTCTCGCCGGCCTGCACGTTCTGGCCTTCCTTGACGGCCATGCGCGCCATGGTGCCGGACACCGGCGAGGCCACGGTCGTGATGTCCGCCTCGATGTAGCCGGGCAGCTGCAGCTCGGTCTGGCTGTCGAAGCAGCCGCTGAGCAGCAGGGCCGTGGCACTGACGGCCAGCAGGGTGGGGATCGACAGCAACTTCATGTCGAGGCTCTCATTCTTGCGCGGGTGGTTCACAGGCGGCCCAGTTCCACGTAGAGCGGGCGGTTGTCGATGCCGGGGCGGGGGTCTTCACCATAGCTCAGCCAGAAATGGCTGGAGAACAGTTTCTGGCGCTTGTAGCTGCGCGGCACCTCTTCGAGGGGGTCTCCGTGCGTGATGCCCACGGCCAGCGCGTCGTACTTCTGCCCCTGGTGGGCCATGACCCAGTCGATCAGGCCCTGGAACACGGCCTTGTCGTCCTTGGCGATCAGGATGTTGTAGAGGCTCAGGTAGTTCAGTGCGCCGCCCACCGGTGGCAGCTTGAAGCCCCCGGCGATGCCCACGTACAGGTTGTAGATCGGGCGCAGCAGCTTGATGATGGGCTTGAAGCCGACGATGCGCGTCTGCTTGTAAGCCTTCTGGTTCCAGCCCGCCAGCATGCCGACGATCTGGCCACCGCTCAGCGCCAGCGCGTAGTCCTCGACCTTCAGGCCGTTGTAGTACGGGTCGCCCGCGGCCATCTTCTGCATGTCATAGACGGGGTAGCCGTTGCGGCGCGGGGCTTCGCGGTCGAAGAAGGCCTGCATGGCCGGGATGTCCGAGGCGTTGGCCGCGCGGATGGTGACGCCGGCCGGGATGCGCGGCGTGGCCTTGCGCGTGAAGATGAAGCTCGTCTCGATGCTGTGGCTGATCCAGTACCGGAACAGCACACCATCGGCCGTGTTGGCGGCGGCGTCCAGCGGCGCGGTGTTTTCCTTCAGCACGATGCCTTGCAGCAAGTCGGTCGTGCTGCGGTGCTTCTTCTGCTCGATGAACAGGTTGGACGCGATGCCGCGGCGGCGGTAGTACGGGTCCACGCGCGTGTCGCCCGAGTAGTACACGCGGCGCTTCTGGCCGCTGATGTAGAGCTCGCGCCCGGAGATCACGGTCAGGCCGGCCAGCACATCGGGGCGCTCGTCGTCGTCGGCCACGGTCAGCACGAACTCGTCACCGATGACTTTGGCGCCCACGAAGAAATCGGGGTTGCGCTGGAAGCACATCTGCGCCGGGCCGGGCATGGTGATCTTGGTGATCAGGTCCTGGATCTTGGCGTTGTCGGCCGGGGTGCCGATGCGGATGGTGATGGCCATGGCGGGTCCTGCTGGGAACTGTGTGTCTTGAGATGGGTTGAGGTGGGTGTCAGGCGGACGTCAGGCGTCCAGCACCTGGCGCAACACCTGGGGCACGGTGCCACGCCAATGGCGCAGCGGTTCGATCTTGATGTTGCCCTCGATCATCCCGCGCTCGCGGCACTGGTCGAGGTAGAGGGCGCGCATGTGCGGCAGGGCCACGCAGGCGGCGCGTTGCAGTTGGCCCAGCTCGCGGGCGAGCTTGTAGTGGAAGTTCGCCTGCAAGGCTTTTTCCACCTGGCTGGCCAGGTCGGACTGCATCGCGGCCTGCGTCTCGGGCGAGGTGCCTTCGCCGCATTCCACCAGCAGCACATAGCCCGGTGAGCGGTGACGGGCCTCGTCGAGCGCCAGCAGCGTGACCGGCAGGGCGCCTTGCAGCGTCAGGCCGTCTTGCACCTGCTGGGCCATGGTCGCGCTGGTTTTTTCGCCGACCAGGTCCACGCCGTCGTTGCGGCCCAGGAAGGTCAGGCTGGGTACCTGGCCGAGCGCGCCGTCCACGCGCAGCACATCGCTCATCTGGTAGCGCGACAGGCCACTGCCCGTGGTCAGCAGCGGGATCACGTCCTGGCCCTGGCGCAACTGCCACGGCGCCAGCACCTTGCCGTCTTGCGCGTCGATGAACTCGAAGGCGTGGCTCAGGTAGGCCAGCGGGTAGCGGCCCTGGAAAGGGAAGGTCACCACGCCCTCGGTGGCCCACAGGCCCTTGCCCTGGAAGTGCGCTTGCGGCAGGCAGCCTTGCAGCTTGCGCGCCCAGGGCGTGGCCGCGGCCGTGTCCCAGGCGCTGAGCACGGCCAGGCTGGGCCACAGCGCTTCGAAGAAAGCGGGCGAGAGCTGACCGTCCCAGCTGCGCAGCAAGGCCGCCGCGCGCATGGAGCGGGGGCAAGGCACGCCCGCCATCTGCGCGTGGCGCGGGCCCCACTGACCGCTGGACAGCACGTCCGCCAGCTCGCCGCGCCAGGCCGACATCTGCTCCAGCAGGCCCAGGCCGAAGGTCGGGCTCCACACCGAGATGAAGCCCAGTGCCTCGTCGGCGGCCAGGTAGGCGATGGTGGCGAACAGCGAGTCGTCCGAGCTCTGCGCCAGTGCGATCTCCTGCGGTGCCGCCTGCGTCAGGTAGGCCAGCAGGCGCTTGCCCCACGACAGCATCTTCATGTCGTCGTTGAGGTCGCCGGCCGTCTGGCTGCGCAACTCGGTCGGGATCCACGACAGCGACCAGTAATGCGTGCCCTTGCCCTGCTTGGGAAACTGCCGGTACAGGTCGCCCACCCAGGCCGTGATGACCTGGTCGAGCTCGTCGAGGAACATCTTCGTGTACGGCACCCACTTCACGGCCGAGGTCGAGCCGCTGGTGGGCTGGTAGCGCATCACCGGCGAATCGATCAGCAGCGACTGCTTGCGCTCGCGCTGCACCTGCACGGCCTCGGCGTAATCGCTCCAGCCCGTCACCGGCAACTGGCGCGCGTACTCTTCCCAGGACCAATCGGCGCGCACACCGCGGCGCTGGCCTTCGGGCGATCGGGCTGCAGCGGACAACCAACGGTTCAGACGGGCGCGCTGGACCGATTCCAGCTCACCGAGGTGCTGTTCGAAGCGCCGCCGCCCGGGGGCGACCAGCAGTCTGAGGAGGTGGTGTCCGAGGGTGGTTCCGGCCCCCATGCTCAGGAGGCCTTCGAGCGCTCAAGCGCATCGTCGGCGTCCCAGGATGCCGACGCGGTCGATGCTGCTGCGCCGCGCGCAGGCTTGTCCGCCAGGTCCAGGCCGGCCGGGCGGTGGGTGCCCAGGATGTGCTTCTTCACCCACTTCCAGGGCACGTCCACGATGGAGCGGAACAGGCTTTCGTAGTCGCACGCGGCCAGGCAGGGCACCTCGGTGCCACGGCGCCAGCTCGGGTTCATCTGCTCGAAGAAAGCGATGTGCTTGTTGGCGCTCTTGAGCTCCGGCGTGATCTCGGCCACATCGCCCTTCAGGCGCACATAGCTGTCGCCAAAGTCCAGCAGCATGTTGGCCTTGTCGAAGGCCTCGGGGAAGAGTTGCTGGCAGTAGGCCTCGGTGATGTTGTGGTACCGCTCGTTGCGCCCACCGCGGTTGCCATCGACCTTGGGGTAGTAGTTGTAGAAGTTGTTCGTCATCAACAGGTAGGTCTTGTAACCCTTGGAGATGAGGAACCAGTAGAACGGCACGAAGGGGCGCTTGATGCGCTCGATGATCAGGCGGCGGTAGAAGGTGTTGGCCAGGGCATTGTTGCCCCAGTAGGCCGGCTCGATGATGGTGTCGCCACTGAAGATGCCGCGCACACGCTTGCCATCGACCTTCAGGTCGAAGAAGGTCTGAGTCGAGAAGCCGACGATGCGGTCATCGGACTTGCGCGCCACCAGGATCACGCCCGACTTCTTGCTCAGGTCGCTCAGGAAGATGTCCAGCGAGGTGTTTTCATAGAAAGCGGCATACAGCTCGTACATCTGCTTGATGTGCGTGACCGTGACCGCCTGGATCGGGCGAAAGAAGGTACTGACTTTTTCTTTCTGGGCCGCTGAGGACATGCTGGTCTCCATCCGGAAGCCGACGGCTTCGTATCGATTGCTTACGCGTTGACGTTGGGGGAAGCATGCCGGCGCGCCTGGGCAGGAGCCACCGGGCTTGCCCTCGGTGTTCCCTTATATGGGGGGTGTTCAATGCGCGTGGTTAGTAATAACGGGTTGTTGTGGAGGGCCCAGGACGGTGCGTGACACCTTGGCGACGCAACCTCAAGCCCGACGTTTGTGAAGTCCTGTGAACGGGGGTCTTGGCCTCGGTGCCATGCGTGCGTATAATCTTTAGGTTTTGCCGACGCCGGGTGGGCGTTTCAACCCAAGAGTGGATTGCACCTTGAAGTCCTTGCCGTCTTCTGAGTCTCACGAGGCTTCCAAGCCTTTGCGCAGACAAGAAGATCAGCAAAAGCGCCAAGCTCAGGACTCGGGCTATGACTCCTTCTGGGGCGAAGACGCCGACCCGCCCATCAGCTCGCTGACGCGCACCGAGGCCCAGGCCCTGGTCGCCAAGCACCCGTCCATGACCGTGTGGCAGGCCTTGGCCTCCCAGGCTCTGTTCGGCGTGCTGGTCGCGCTGACCTGGGGTTTGCTGTCGCGCAGCCCGGCCTCGCTGATGTCCGCGCTTTACGGCGTGGCGGTCGCGGTGGTGCCCAGCGGCCTGATGGCCTACGGGGTGTTCGGGCGGCGCGCTGCCAACGGTGTGGGCGGCGTGGGTGGATTGCTGGTGTGGGAGATCCTGAAGTTGCTGATGGTCGGCGCGATGCTGGCGATGGCACCGGTCTGGGTCGTCCCGCTGGACTGGGTGGCCCTGCTGGTCACGCTGGTGCTGAGTTTGAAGATGGTTGGGGTGGCGCTGCTGATCTGGCAGCGTCGCGCAAAGAATAACGTTTGACGAGAGTTGCTGATGTCTGCTGACGCTGTTGCGAACCACGGGCCCACGGCCGGTGAATACATCAATCACCACCTGCGCCACCTGCAAAACCATCACGCCCCGCAATCCATTGCGGACTTTTCGTACATCAACTACGACTCGCTGTTCTGGTCGGTCACCCTGGGCCTGCTGGCCGTGTTCATGCTGTGGCGTGCCGCCAGCAAGGCCACGTCCGGCGTGCCGGGTCGCTTCCAGGCCGCGATCGAGATGATCGTCGAGCTGGTCGACACGCAAGCCAAGGGCATCGTGCACAACGCCACCTCGCGCAAGGCCGTGGCGCCTGCCGCCCTGACGGTGTTCGTGTGGATCTTCTTCATGAACGCCATGGACTTGCTGCCCCTGGACCTGCTGCCCACCTTGTGGGAGAAGGCCTACGCAGCGCAAGGCCTGGACCCGCACCACGCCTACATGCGTTCCGTGCCCTCGGCCGACCTGTCCATCACCCTGGGCCTGTCCATCAGCGTGCTGCTGATCTGCCTGTACTACAACATCAAGATCAAGGGCCTGTTCGGCTGGATCAAGGAGCTGTTCACCGCTCCCTTCCACGCGCACAGCCCGGTCGGCATCATCCTGCTGGCCCCCGCCAACTTCGGTCTGAACCTGATCGAATTCGGCGCCAAGACCATTTCCCACGGCATGCGACTGTGGGGCAACATGTACGCTGGTGAGCTGGTGTTCATGCTGATCGCATTGATGGGCGCAGTCGGTTTCTCGTCGCTGGGTGGCATTGGCCTGTGGATTGGCCACGTCATCGCCGGTACCGCCTGGGCCATCTTCCACATCCTGATCATCACGCTCCAGGCCTTCATCTTCATGATGCTGACCCTGGTGTACATCGGTCAGGCTCACGAAGGTCACTGACCGGTTAGCCCCCCCTCTGGTCATTGGTCTTCTTCATTCCCCGGTTTTTTCAACCTCTTTTCTTTTCTATCTAGGAGTAATCATGGAACTCGTGTTGGGTAACGTTGCACTGGCTTGCGGTCTGATCATCGGTCTGGGCGCCCTGGGTGCTTGTATCGGTATCTCCCTGATGGGCGGCAAGTATTTCGAAGCCACCGCTCGCCAGCCTGAGCTGATGAACGAACTGCAGACCAAGATGTTCCTGCTGGCCGGTCTGATCGACGCCGCCTTCCTGATCGGCGTGGGTATCGCCATGCTGTTCGCTTTCGCGAACCCCTTCATCGCCAACCTGGCCAAGTGATCGGTCTTTCTCGACTGACGTTTGATTAACCGAGAAAGGTCCGAGCCGTGAATCTGAACGCAACGCTGATTGCGCAGATCGTGGTCTTCCTGATTCTGTGGGCTTTCACGATGAAATTCGTGTGGCCCCCGATCACGAAGGCTCTCGATGAACGCGCATCCAAGATCGCGGGCGGTCTCGCTGCGGCCGACAAGGCCAAGGCAGAACTGGCGTCCGCCAACCAGCGCGTGCAGCAGGAACTTGCTCAGTCCCGTGAAGACATCGCCAAGCGCATCGCCGACGCCGAAAAGCGTGGCAATGCGCTGGTCGAGGAAGCCAAGGCGCGTGCCAGCGCCGAAGCTGCCAAGATCGTGGCCGATGCCAAGGCAGAGTCCGCCCAACTTGTCGTGCAGGCCCGTGAGGCCCTGCGCGAACAGGTGGCAGGTCTTGCCGTCAAGGGTGCCGAGCAGATCCTGCGCCGCGAGGTGAACGCACAGGTCCATGCCGACCTGCTGAACCACCTGAAATCGGAGCTGTGATCATGGCCGAGCTTGCCACCATCGCCCGCCCCTACGCAGAAGCCCTGTTCAAGGCCGTGCCGGCCGCCGAGTTGTCGTCCTTCGTGGCCCAGCTCGACGCCCTGGCCGCCGTGGCCAGCGACCCGCAACTGCACCTCCTCGCCGACAACCCCAAGGTCGCTGACGGCCAGGTGTTCGACGTGATGGTGGCTGCGGCCAAGGTCCAGCTGTCCCCGATCGTGGCCAACTTCCTGCGCACGGTCCTGGAAAACGGTCGCCTGGCGGCCCTGCCCGTGATGAACGTGCAGTTCCTGGCCCTGGCCCAGGCCCAGCAGGGCGTGTCCGAAGCCCGCGTTTTCAGCGCTTACCCCGTCGATGCGGCCCAGTTGGCCGACATCCTCGGTCCGCTGGAAAAGCGCTTCGGCCGCAAGCTGGAAGCCAAGGTCGAACTCGATCCTGAACTGATTGGCGGCGTGCGCGTCGTGGTGGGTGACGAGGTGCTGGACACCTCCGTCAAAGCCCGCCTCGAACGCATGAAGGCCACTCTGATGGCCTGAGTCGCGCAATTCCTACCGGTGGTTTTCATGCCACTCCTGACAACCGCCGGTCGTTGTCAACGAGGTTTGCCTTTGAGCAGCCCTTGACCAGACTGGGAGCAAAGCAATGCAACTGAATCCCGCAGAAATTTCCGAACTGATCAAGAGCCGCATCGAGGGTCTCGGCGCGGCTGCCGACATTCGCAACCAGGGCACCGTGATTTCGGTGACCGACGGCATCGTCCGCGTGCACGGCCTGTCCGATGCCATGCAGGGCGAAATGTTGGAGTTCCCCGCTGACGCCAACGGCGTCCCCACCTACGGCCTGGCCCTGAACCTCGAGCGCGACTCCGTCGGCGCCGTGATTCTGGGTGCCTACGAGCACATCTCCGAAGGCGACACCGTCAAGACGACGGGCCGCATCCTGGAAGTGCCGGTCGGCCCTGAGCTGGTTGGCCGCGTGGTCAACGCCCTGGGTCAACCCATCGACGGCAAGGGCCCGATCAACGCCAAGCTGTCTTCTCCCATCGAGAAGATCGCCCCTGGTGTGATCGCCCGTGAATCGGTGTCCCAGCCTCTGCAGACCGGCATCAAGTCGATCGACGCGATGGTGCCCGTCGGCCGTGGCCAGCGCGAGCTGATCATCGGTGACCGCCAGACCGGCAAGACGGCCGTGGCCATCGACGCCATCATTGCCCAGAAGGGCCAGGGCGTCACCTGCATCTACGTCGCCATCGGTCAGAAGGCTTCGTCGATCAAGAACGTCGTGCGCTCGCTGGAAGTCGCTGGCGCCATGGAATACACCATCGTCGTGGCGGCCTCGGCCTCCGAGTCGGCGGCCATGCAGTTCGTCTCGCCGTACTCCGGCTGCGCCATGGGCGAGTACTTCCGCGACCGCGGTGAAGACGCCCTGATCGTGTACGACGACCTGTCCAAGCAGGCCGTGGCTTACCGCCAAGTGTCGCTGCTGCTGCGCCGTCCTCCCGGCCGCGAAGCTTTCCCTGGCGACGTGTTCTACATCCACTCGCGCCTGCTGGAACGTGCAGCCCGCGTGAACGCCGACTACGTCGAAGCCTTCACCAACGGTGAAGTCAAGGGCAAGACGGGTTCGCTGACGGCACTGCCCATCATCGAAACGCAAGCCGGTGACGTGTCCGCCTTCGTGCCCACCAACGTGATCTCGATCACCGACGGCCAGATCTTCCTGGAAACGTCGCTGTTCAACGCTGGCATCCGCCCCGCCATCAACGCCGGTATCTCGGTGTCGCGCGTCGGTGGTGCTGCACAGACCAAGATCATCAAGGGGCTGTCCGGCGGTATCCGTACCGACCTGGCGCAGTACCGTGAGCTGGCTGCGTTCGCGCAGTTCGCTTCCGATCTGGACGCCGCCACCCGCAAGCAGCTGGACCGCGGTGCCCGCGTGACCGAGCTGCTCAAGCAGGCTCAGTACTCGCCGCTGTCGATCTCCCTGATGGGCGCCACCCTGTATGCCGTGAACAAGGGCTACATGGACGACGTCGATGTCAAGAAGATCCTGGCCTTCGAAGCTGGTCTGCACCAGTTCCTGAAGACCAGCCACGCCGCTCTGCTGAGCAAGATCGAATCCTCGAAGGCCCTGGACAAGGACGCTGAAGCCGAACTGCAATCGGCCATCGTCGCGTTCAAGAAAACCTTCGCCTAAGCTAGGAGCACGCCATGGCGGCAGGCAAGGAAATTCGCGGCAAGATCAAGAGCGTCGAGAACACCAAGAAGATCACCAAGGCCATGGAAATGGTCGCGGCTTCGAAGATGCGCAAGGCGCAGGATCGCATGCGTGCGGCCCGTCCTTACGCTGACAAGGTGCGCAACATCACGGCGAACTTGGCCAAAGCGAATCCGGAATACGTCCACCCCTTCATGCTGGCCAACCCGGCCGGCAAGAAGGTGGGCTTCATCGTGGTCAGCACGGACAAGGGCCTCTGCGGTGGCTTGAACACCAACGTGCTGCGCGCCGTGACCAACAAGCTCCGTGAGCTGGACGGTCAAGGCATCAAGGCAGACGTGGTGACCATCGGCAACAAGGCGACCGGCTTCTTCGGTCGCATCGGTGCCAATGTGGTCTCGCAAGTGGTGGGTCTGGGCGACACGCCCCACCTGGAAAAGCTCATCGGCCCCGTCAAGGTGCTGCTGGACGCTTACCAGGCGGGCGAGGTCTCCGAGGTGTACCTGTGCTTCACCAAGTTCATCAACACGATGAAGCAGGAGCCCCTGGTCGAGCAGTTGCTGCCCCTGAAGGCATCCGACTTCCAAGGTGAAACCACCCACCAGTGGGACTACATCTACGAGCCGGACGCCAAGGGCGTCATCGACGACCTGATGGTGCGTTACGTTGAAGCGCTGGTCTATCAGGCCGTGGCCGAGAACATGGCGTCGGAGCAGTCGGCACGCATGGTGGCCATGAAGGCCGCCACCGACAACGCCGGCAACGTGATCAAGGAACTGAAGCTGGTCTACAACAAGACCCGCCAAGCCGCGATCACGAAGGAACTCTCCGAGATCGTTGCCGGTGCGGCCGCGGTTTGATTCTAGAATTGATTGATTGAAGGAACGAAAAATGGCGAACACTCAAGCAGTGGGCAAGATCGTTCAGTGCATCGGCGCCGTGGTGGACGTGGAATTCTCCCGCGACCAAATGCCCAAGGTGTACGACGCCCTGAAGATGGACGGCTCCACCCTGACCCTGGAAGTCCAGCAGCAGCTGGGTGACGGCATCGTCCGCACCATCGCGCTGGGCTCGTCCGACGGCCTGCGCCGCGGCAACCAGGTCTACAACACCAACGCCCAGATCACTGTGCCCGTCGGTCCCGCGACCCTCGGCCGCATCATGGACGTGCTGGGTGCGCCCATCGACGAGCGTGGCCCCGTGGACAGCGCCCAAACCGCGCCCATCCACCGCAAGGCTCCCGCTTACGACGAACTGTCGCCTTCGCAAGAGCTGCTGGAAACCGGCATCAAGGTGATCGACTTGGTCTGCCCGTTCGCCAAGGGCGGCAAGGTGGGTCTGTTCGGTGGCGCCGGTGTGGGCAAGACCGTGAACATGATGGAACTCATCAACAACATCGCCAAGGCCCACAGCGGTCTGTCGGTGTTCGCTGGTGTGGGTGAGCGTACCCGTGAGGGCAACGACTTTTATCACGAGATGGCCGATTCCGGCGTCGTGAACCTGGAGAACCTGGGCGAGTCCAAGGTTGCCATGGTGTACGGTCAGATGAACGAGCCGCCGGGCAACCGTCTGCGCGTGGCCCTGACCGGTCTGACGATCGCCGAGTCCTTCCGTGACGAAGGCAAGGACGTGCTGTTCTTCGTGGACAACATCTACCGCTACACCCTGGCCGGCACCGAAGTGTCCGCCCTGCTGGGTCGCATGCCTTCCGCCGTGGGTTACCAGCCCACCCTGGCCGAAGAAATGGGCCGCCTGCAAGAGCGCATCACCTCGACCAAGATCGGTTCGATCACCTCGATCCAGGCCGTGTACGTCCCTGCGGACGACTTGACCGACCCGTCGCCTGCCACGACCTTCGCTCACTTGGACTCCACCGTGGTGCTGTCGCGTGACATCGCTTCGCTGGGCATCTACCCCGCCGTGGACCCGCTGGACTCGACCTCGCGTCAGCTGGACCCGAACGTGGTCGGTGAAGAGCACTACCAAGTGGCCCGCGCCGTGCAAAACACGCTGCAGCGCTACAAGGAACTGCGCGACATCATCGCCATTCTGGGCATGGACGAACTGGCTCCGGAAGACAAGCTGCTGGTGGCACGCGCTCGCAAGATCCAGCGCTTCCTGTCGCAGCCTTTCCACGTGGCCGAAGTCTTCACCGGTTCGCCCGGCAAGTACGTGCCCCTGAAGGAAACCATCCGCGGCTTCAAGATGATTGTGAACGGCGAGTGCGACAGCCTGCCCGAGCAAGCCTTCTACATGGTTGGCACCATCGACGAGGCCTTCGAGAAGGCCAAGGCAGCCCTGAACTAAGCGGCTGCTCCGGACGCGCAGCCCTTTGCGGGGCGGCGTCCGGTCGGTCGCTCTCACTGAAAGAGCACCATGTCCACCATTCACGTTGATGTGGTTTCTGCCGAAGAGTCCATCTTCTCCGGCGAAGCCACCCTGGTGTCCCTGCCGGGTGAGGTGGGTGAACTCGGCATCCTGCCGAAGCACGCCCCCCTGATCACGCGCATCAAGCCAGGCGCTGTGCGCATCCAGCGCGCCGACAACAAGGAAGAAGAGTTTGTCTTCGTGGCCGGCGGCATCCTGGAAGTGCAGCCTGGCTGCGTGACCGTTCTGGCCGACACCGCCATCCGCGGCAAGGACCTGGACGAAGCCAAGGCCAACGAAGCCAAGCGTTTGGCCGAAGAGGCCGTCAGCAACGCCAAGGGCGAGCTGGACCTGGCCGCCGCCCAAAGCGAGCTGGCCGAACTGGTGGCCCAGCTGGCCGCCATCCGTCGCCTGCGCAAGAAGTGATCGCCTGACGCCTGTGTGCGTCATCGGCCCGGGCACACGCTGCCTGCCAAAAACCCGCCACAGCCTGGCGGGTTTTTTTTCGCCTGCGCGGGGCGCATGCCCCCGCGATCCTGGGGGCGGCGCGTGCCGCAGCGCCCGCACCCACGCGCAGCAGCGCTTCCCCGGTGCATGATCCCACCATGCGCAAGCGCCTGCGACAGCGGGTGTGGACGACGCGACAAACACACAGGCAGTTCGGTGCGCGGCCAGCGCTGCACCGATGGGGGATCACGACATGGATGCAGCGCGCGAACCGGGGTGCGGCCCGACGCCAGGGCCACGGCCTCCGCCTGGGCGCCACGGGGCCGACATGGCGCGCTCGCGGGCCCAGGCGGCGCGTTTGCGCCTGATGATCAAGGGCAACCCGGAGCCCAGCGAGGCCGAGTGGCAGGCCCTGGGCCAGGCGCATTGGCGCGGCGACCCGCTGGCCGATGCGGTCATTGACTGGATGCACGCCGAGGGCATGGACCGCGCTTGGCCGCGGCTGGAGGCCGCGCTGGCCCAAGGCCTGTCAGCGGTGCGGCCGCAGGACGAGGCTTTGCGTGCCTACCTCCAGGCCACCGAGGTGACGCCATCCTGGTTGGACCCCGACCGCGTGCGCCGGGGCGCCGAGGTGCTGCAAACCACGGGGCTGCACGGCATGATGGTGCTGCGCGATGCGGGCCTGATGGCCGGCTACCAGGCCTCGGCCATCAACCAGACCCTGGTGCAGACCGGCGCCTTGCACGGCGGCGCCCACAAGCGCGTGGCCGAGACCGCTGCCTGGTGGTTGGCTTGCACGGCCGATGGCGGCATGGCCCTGGGGGCCGATGGCCACCGGCAGACGGTGAGGGTGCGCCTCATGCACGCCCTGGTGCGTGGCCGCCTGCAGCGCTCGCCGCAGTGGGACGCGGACTGGCTGGGCCTGCCGATCAACCAGGTGGACATGCAGGCCACCTACCTCGCTTTCAGTGCGGTGCAACTGCTGGGCCTGCGCATGACGGGCATGCTGATCAGCCCCTCCGATGCCGATGCCGTGATGCACCTGTGGCGCTGCATCGGTTGGCGCATGGGCGTGGAGGATGCCCTCATGTGCGACGACGAAACCACGGGCCGCGTGCTGCTCTACCGCAACGTCATTGGCCAGGCGCCTGCCGACCACACCAGCGCACAGCTGGCCCGTGCCCTGATGGACGAGCCCCTGAGCCGCCCCTACCCCTGGGCCCAGGCGCTGAGGGGCCGCATCGACCGCGAGCGCCACCTCAGCCTGGTGAGCTGGTTCGTGGGCGCCCAGGGCATGCGCAACCTGGGACTGCCGCAGCGCGCACCCTGGTACCCGCTGATGCTGCTGGCACCGACCGCCGCCGGCAGCCTGGCTTTGCGGGCCTTGCCCTTCCTGGAAACGCCATGGCGTGCGGTGTCGCGCTGGCAGCAGACGCGCTTCCATCGGCACATGGTGCGAGAGCCGAAGGCCGGTGAGGCCACGGCTGCGGGGACGCCAGAACCGGCATCGGCGCGCAAACGCTAGACTGTCGGGCTCTGCCCTTCGCCCTTCGGAGCCCTGTCCATGCCCACCGCGCGTCCTGCCGCACCTCAAAAAGCCGCCCAGCCCAAAGCTGCGGTGAAAGCTGCTGTGAAAGCCGCAGTCAAAGCTGCCAGCAAGGCGCCTGCCAAGGTCGCCGCCCCGTTGAGCATCCAGGACTACCTGCGCAAGATCCTCACCAGCCATGTCTATGACGTGGCCATCGAGAGCCCGCTGGACGAAGCGCGCAGCCTGTCGCGCCGTCTGGGCCACCACGTCTTCTTCAAGCGCGAAGACAAGCAGCCCGTCTTCAGCTTCAAGCTGCGTGGTGCGTACAACAAGATGGCCAGCCTGAGCAAAGCCCAGCTGGCCAAGGGCGTGATCTGCGCATCGGCGGGCAACCATGCGCAAGGCGTGGCCATGGGCGCCAAGCGCCTGGGCTGTCAGGCCACCATCGTGATGCCGACGACGACGCCACAGGTCAAGATCGACGCGGTGCGGCATTTCGGTGGCGACCACGTGCAGATCGTGCTGGAGGGCGAGAGCTACTCCGACGCGGCCCTGCACGCCAAGGCGCTGGAGCGCAAAAAGGGCATGACCTTTGTCCATCCCTTTGACGACCCGGACGTCATCGCCGGCCAGGGCACGGTGGCCATGGAGATCCTGCGCCAGCACCCGGGCCCCATCGACGGCATCTTCGTGGCGATCGGTGGTGGCGGCCTCATCAGCGGTGTGGCCGCCTACGTGAAGGCCGTGCGCCCCGAGGTGAAGGTCATCGGCGTGCAAATGAGCGACTCCGACGCCATGGTGCGTTCGGTGAAGGCGGGCGAGCGCGTGACGCTGTCCGACGTCGGTTTGTTCTCCGATGGCACGGCGGTCAAGCTGGTGGGCGAAGAGACGCTGCGCCTGACGCGCGAGCTGGTCGATGACATCGTCACCGTCAACACGGACGCGGTGTGCGCCGCCATCAAGGACATCTACCAGGACACCCGCTCCATCGTCGAGCCCGCAGGCGCGCTGGGCGTGGCCGCGCTCAAGCAGTACGCCGAGCGCCATGGTGGCCAGGGCAAGACCTACATCGCCATCAACTGCGGCGCGAACATGAACTTCGACCGCCTGCGCTTTGTCGCAGAGCGTGCCGAGGTGGGCGAGGAGCGTGAGGCCTTGTTGGCCGTGACCATCCCCGAGGAGCGCGGCTCGTTCAAGCGTTTCTGTGAGACGGTGGGCCCGCGCAGCGTCACGGAGTTCAACTACCGCATCTCCGACGAAAAGCGCGCCCACGTGTTCGTGGGCCTGAGCACGAAGGAGAAGGGCGAGTCCAAGCAAATCGCCAAAGCCTTCAAGGCCGAGGGCTTCGGCACGGTGGACTTGACCCACGACGAGTTGGCCAAGACGCACATCCGCCACATGGTCGGCGGGAGATCACCCCTGGCCGCAGGCGAGCGGCTCTACAGTTTCATCTTCCCGGAGCGCCCCGGCGCGCTGATGGGCTTCCTGACCAGCTTGCCGCCGGGCTGGAACATCAGCCTCTTCCACTACCGCAACCAGGGCGCCGACTATGGCCGCATCCTGGTGGGCCTGCAGGTGCCGGAGAACGAAGCCAAGCGCATCCCCAAGGTGCTGGACAAGCTGGGCTATGTGTACGTCGACGAGACCCGCAACCCTGTGTATCAATTGTTCCTGCGCTGAAACAAAAAGGGCCGCTGGTGAGGCGGCCCGGGGCATCTGGCGAGTGAGTGCAAGGGCCGCGCAAGGGCCCGTCAGGCGGCGCGGCTCAGGCGCCTTCGGGCGATGACAGCGCACCGCTGGCGGCCTCGTGAGGCGGCGCCATGCGCGAGGGCATTTGCTGGCCGCTGGGTTGCCCGGTCATGCCTGCCTGGCCAGCCATCGGGCCGCCTGCCCCACCGGACAGCGGCATGGGCGTGCTGCCGTTGACCACGCCGGTGGGCGGGGGCAACGCGCCGGTGCTGGGGGGCGGCAGCGGCGGGAGGTCCAGCGACACCATCACAGGCCCTTGGCCTGGGCCGATCTGTGCGCCGCGCTGGTTGATGGCCAGCAGCGTCATCTCGCCATCGATCACGCCGCCGACGCGCACGGCCCGCGCCGGTTTGCCGTCGATGGACAGCAGGGCCACGCCCTGGTCGGTGCCGCTGCGGGGGGCGATCACGCCGAGCAGCTTGAGGCGCGCCGACAGCATGGCCGCGGCGCCCATGTCCACCACCGGGGCGCCCGGTGTGGTCGTGGCGGGGCCGGTCAGCAAGCGGCGGCTGTCGCCGTGCGCGCCGCCATCCAGCGTGACCGACGAGGCGTTGTAGGGCACACCCGCGGGACGGGCGATCCAGCGCAGGCCCCAGAAGGCGAGGCTGGCGGCCACGGCGGCCCAAACGAGGAGTGCAAAGAGACGTGATGCCATGATGTGGACATTATGATGGTTGCCAAGCGCATGGTGCATCGAGAAGATGACCGGTGAACCCCGGGTTCATCCCCCGTCGCCGCGGCAGCCCGCTCGGGCATGCTGGCGGCCTCGGACACGCCGGGCGCTGACTCACACCTTGGACTGGAACATGAAGACGTTTGCACATTCTCCGCGCTGGGCCCGCCAGGCGGCGCAGGCCGCACAGCGCGGCTTCACCCTGATCGAACTGATGGTCGTGCTGGTCATCATCGGCCTGCTGGCCGCGCTGATCGTGCCCAATGTGCTGGACCGCGCCGACGACGCCCGCGTGACCGCCGCGAAAACCGACATCAGCAACCTGACGCAGGCGCTCAAGCTCTACCGCCTGGACAACCAGCGCTACCCGACGGGCGAGCAGGGCCTGCAGGCCCTGGTGGCCAAGCCCACGGCGGCCCCGATCCCCAACAACTGGAAGCCCTACCTGGAGAAGCTGCCCATGGACCCCTGGGGCAAGCCTTACCAGTATGTGAGCCCCGGTGTGAAGGGCGCGGTCGATGTGTTCAGCTTTGGCGCAGACGGCCAGAGCGGCGGCGAAGGTCGGGACGCCGACATCGGTTCCTGGCAGTGACCCTGTCCGGCCGTGACGTCGTCCGGCAGCGTGGCTTCACCCTGCTGGAATTGATGGTCGTGGTGGCCATGATCGCCATCACCACGGCGGTGGTCAGCTTCGCCATCCCCGACACCTCGACGACCCGCCTGGAGCGCGAGGCCGCCCGGCTGATCGCGCTGATCGAGTCGGCCCGCACGCAGGCGCGCTCGGGCGCTTTGACCGTGCTGTGGGTGCCGCAGTCCAAGGGCGACGAGGCCGACTTCCAGTTCCTCGGCCTGCCGCCGGCCCTGATGCCGCCGGTGCGCTGGATGGAGCGCGAAGTCCGCGCCGAGGTCGTTGGCGGGCGCAGCATCGTGCTGGGCCCTGAGCCCGTGATCGGTGCGCAAAGCATCATCCTGCGTTTGGAAGACAAGCAAATCGTCATCGGCACCGACGGCCTGGGGCCTTTCGAGGTGACCACGGGCGAGCCCGCCAGCGCTGGCGCGGCGGTGGGGGCGCGGCCATGACAGCGCGCGGCATGACCCTCATCGAGGTGCTGGTGGCGCTGGCCATCGTGGCCATCACGCTGACGGCGGGCCTCAAGGCGGCCGGTGGCCTGACGGTCAACGCGCAGCGCATGACCGACCTGACCTCGGCGCAGTGGTGCGCTGAAAACCAGCTCACCGCGCTCAAGCTGGGCAAGATCTACCCGCCGGTGGGTGACAGCGACTTCACCTGCCAGCAAATGGGCCGTCAGTTGCCAGGCCGCATGGTGGTGCGGCCCACGCCCAATGTGAACTTCCGTCGGGTCGATGCGGTGGTGATGGACGAGGCCGAGCAGCCCATCGTCAAGCTTTCGACCGTGCTGTCGCGGTTCTGACGGTCCAGCATGGCGCGCACACCTTTTCCCCAACGCGGCTTCACCCTCATCGAGGTGCTGGTGGCGTTGCTGATTTTGTCGGTGCTGGCGGCGACGGCCTCGAAAGGCATCGACGCCATCAGCACGGCCCGCCAGGTCGCCGATGGCAGCCTGAAGCAGACGCTGCGGGTGCAGTCGGTGATGACGCAGCTCGATGCCGACCTGTCGCAGGTGATCGACACGCAGATCGTCACGGGCATGCAGTTCGACGGCGCCAACCTGCGCCTGACGCGCCGCACCTCGGCGGGCGTGCAGGTGGTGGTGTGGACGGTGCGCGAGCGCCGCCTGCTGCGCTGGGCCAGCCCCGAGACCTCCCGCGTGGGCGATTTGCAGGCCTACTGGCGCACCTCCAACCAGTTGCAGGGGCGAGAGGTGGGCACGCTGGTGGCGCTCAACGGCGTGGACCAGTGGCAGGTGTACTGCTTCCGCAATGGCAGCCTGAGCAATTGCCAGTCCACGGGCAATGTGGTGCGCGTGCCCGCGCCGCCAGCGGCGTCGGGTGTGACACCGGGTACCGGCGCGGGGGGCACGACCGGCGGCACTTCGGGCAGCACGTCTGGCAGCACTTCGGGCGAAGGCGCCGTGGCCGCGCTGGCCAACCGCGAGCAACTGCCGCAGGCCGTGCGTTCTCAGTTGGCGCTGGGCGAGGGCAGCGGCATGGCTGGCGTCATCACCCGCGACATGATGTTGTCCCCGCAGCCATGATGACGAAACCGCCCCTGAACCCCCAACGCGGCGCGGCCCTGCTCATGGCCATGGTCATCGTGACCCTGGTGGCCACGATCGCCTCGTCGATGGTCTGGCAGCAGTGGCGCGCGGTGCAGGTCGAAGGCGCCGAGCGCGTGCGGGCCCAGGCCACCTGGGTGCTGAGTGGTGCGCTGGACTGGGCACGGCTCATCCTGCGCGAAGACGCTCGCAATGGCGGCCCCGATCACCTCGGCGAGCCCTGGGCCATCCCGCTGGCCGAGGCCCGCTTGTCCACCTTCCTCGCGTCTGACAGCAACAACACCGCCGCCGAGGACGCGCCCGACGCCTTCTTGTCGGGCAAGGTCGATGACATGACCTCGCGCTACAACCTGCGCAACGTGGTCTCGCCCGATGGCGATGTCGTGCCGGAAGAGCTGACGGTGCTCAAGCGCTTGTGCGAGAACGCCGGCCTGCCGCCCGCCCTGGGCGATGGCCTGGCGCAGTCCCTGCGGCGCGCCGTGCTGGCCGCCGTGTCGGTGCAGTCCGACAACGCCGTCTTCCTGGAAAAGCTCGGTGGCGAGTCGGCCCGCCAGACCGCGCCGCTGATGCCTCAGACTTTCGACCAGGTGATCTGGCTGGGCATCGACGCCGCCACCCTGGAGCGCCTGCGCCCCTACCTGACCTTGCTGCCCGAGGGCACGCAGGTCAACGTCAACACGGCGCCGAAAGAGGTGATTGCCGCGGTGGTGCCCAACCTGGACCTGGCCCGCGCCGCCCGCGTGGTGCAAACCCGCCAGCGCGCCGCCTTCAAAACGACCGACGATGCGCGCACCACGTTGGGGGCGGGCACTTGGGACATGGGCCGCTTGAGCGTCAAGAGCGATTGGTTCGAGGTGCGCGGCCGCCTGCGCCTGGAAGACAACGTCATCGAGCAACGTCACCTGGTGCAGCGCACGGGCGATGATGTGACCGTGCGCAACCAATCGCGCTTTTCCGGGGTGGAGCGTGGCGCAGATCAGCCCCCCAACCCATGACACCGGTGTGGCGCCATGCGCCAAGACGGTATCAATCCTTAAAAGACCGCTATTTCAGCGCTCCTACAATGCCCAAGCGCCTAAGCTTGTGGCATGAGCCACTTTTGCGGCTTTGTGCTTTCTTCGTGCTTTTGTTCCGCCACCCGATCCAATGACCTCACTGGCATGAGCCTCCTCATCATCCAACTGCCGACGCGTGCCCGCCACCAGGCCGAGGCAGCGGCGCCCGATGCCGCTGCCGCCAGCCCGGGGCCGAAGGAGTACAGCTACGTCCTGAGCGCAGACGGCGTGAGCGTGAGCCGCCAGGGGCGCTGCGTGGCCGCGATGCTGCCGCGCGCCGACAGCGTGGTGGCCGTGATGCCCGCCATCGACCTGAGCTGGCACCAGGTGAGCGTGCCCAAGGCGCCCGTGGCCCGCTTGCGCGCGGCCCTGGCCGGCATGCTGGAAGAGGTGCTGCTGGACGATCCCGAAGAGCTCCACCTGGCCCTGGCGCCTCAGGCCAAGGCCGGCGACAAGGCCTGGGTGGCGGTGTGCGACCACACCTGGCTGACCAGCCAGCTCATGGCGCTGGAAAAAGCCAAGCTGCGCCTGGACCGCGTGGTGCCCGCGGTGGCGCCCGACGAGCCCGCATCGGCCTATTTCCATGAATCGCAGGACAGCGCCTCCAGCGAGACCGACGCCAGTGGCGAGATGCTGCTGACCTGGTCCTCGGCCGCAGGCGTGTCCACCTGGCCGGCCACCGGCAGCCTGGCGCGCAGCCTGCTGCCCGAGCCCTTGCCCGTGCAGACCCGTTTCTTCGCCACGCCGCCCGTGGCCTCGCCGGCCGAGCGCTGGCTGGGCCGTGCCGTGACGGTGCAGACCCAGGCCGAGCACCTGCTGATGGCCTCGCGCTCGCTGTGGAACCTGCTGCAGTTCGAGCTGACGCCGCGCAGCAAGGGCGTGAACGCGCTGGCCGACCAGTGGCGCCGTGTCATGAGCCCGCAGTGGCGTCCGGTCCGCGTGGGCTTGATGGCCTTGGTGGGCGTGCAGCTGCTGGGGCTCAACCTCTGGGCCTGGCAGCAAAAGCAGCAGTTGCAGGGCAAGCGCGCCGAGCTGGTGCGCATCCTCAAGCAAACCCACCCGCAGGTGCAGGTGGTGCTGGACGCGCCCGTGCAGATGCAGCGCGAAACCGAATCCCTGCGGGCCGCAGCAGGCGCCACCGGCGACAACGACCTCGAAGCCCTGATGGGCTTGGTGGCCATGGCCTGGCCGCCAGAGCGCCCGACGAGCTCCCTGCAATACGACGGCACCGCCCTGACCCTGATGCCACCCGCCGGCTGGGGCTCGGACGACCTCACCCAGTTCCGCGCGCGCATGGCCGCCTCGGGCGTGCAGGTCGAGCCCCTGACCGACGGCCGCTTGCAGGTGCGCCGGGCCCCGCGAGGCTGAGGCCGCCGCACGAAAGCCAGGAACCCACCATGAGCGAACAAGTCTCCAAGCTCCAATCCCTGCGCGACGATGGCCTGGCCCGCTGGGCGGCCATGGCCCCGCGCGAGCGCCGCCTGGCCACGGCCGCGGCCTGGCTGGCCGGGCTGACCTTGCTGGTGCTGGTCGGCGTGCGGCCGGCCTGGCGCACCCTGTCCCAAGCGCCGCTGCAGTTGCGCGAGGTCGATGCCCAGCTCGACCAGATGCGCCGCCTGGCCGACGAATCCACCGCCCTGCGCCAGCGCCCGCCCGTGCCACCCGCCCAGGCCGAAGCCGCCCTCAAGGCCGCCACCGACCGCCTCGGGGCAGGCGCCCGCCTGGCCGTGCAGCCCGACCGTGCCAACCTGACCCTGAGCAACGTGCCGGGCGAGGCCGTGGCCACCTGGCTGGAAGAAGCCCGCGTGGGCGCCCGCGCCCGCCCGCTGGAGGCCAGCCTGCAGCAGGTCAAGCCCGGCGTGTATTCCGGCACCTTGGTCGTGGCCCTGGCCGCGGCCATGAACAACCGCTGAGGCGCTCCCTGAGCTGATTCCCCCATGGCAGGCCTCCCCCTCTTCAACCGACGCCCAGGCTGGATGCGTGGCGCCACCGCGCTCACCACGCGCTGGCTGGAGTCCACCCTCGAAGTGGCGCGTTGGGAAAACATGCGCCGCGCCGGCCGCCGCTGGGGCTGGTGGGGTGCGGGTGCGGGTGCCGCGCTGGGCCTCCTCGTGTTCGCGCCGGCGGCTTGGCTGGCGCAAGGCGTGGCCGCTTTGAGCGACGGCAAGTTGCTGCTGGCCGACGCCTCGGGCACCATCTGGCAGGGCGATGCCGTGGCCGTGCTCACCGGTGGTCGCGGCAGCCGCGATGCCCGCGCTTTGCCTGGCCGATTGAACTGGTCCATGCGCGTGGCGGGGGGCGGTTTGCGCCTGTCGCTGCAGCAGGATTGCTGCCTGCCCGTGCCCCTGGTGGTGCAAGTCAACCCGCGCTGGTCTGGCATGCAAGTGCAGTTGAACACACAGGCCGATGCGGGCGCCACCAGCGAGTTGGGCCACTGGCCTGCGGCCTGGCTGGGCGGCCTGGGCACGCCCTGGAACACCTTGCAGCTCAGTGGTGTGCTGCGCCTGGCGGCGCAAGACCTCCGTTTCGAGTGGGTGCAGGGCCGCCTGCGCCTGTCGGGGCGGGCCGAGATTTCCCTGGACAACGCCGCCTCGCGCCTCACCACGCTGGAGCGCCTGGGCAGCTACCGCCTGAACGTGGACAGCGATGCCGACGGCCAGGTGCAACTGCGCCTGGGCACCCTGGATGGCGCCCTGCAGCTGTCGGGAACCGGTGGCGTGACCCCCACCGGCATGCGCTTTCGCGGCGAAGCCCGCGCCAGTGACGCGGACCGGGGCGCGCTGGACAATTTGTTGAACATCATCGGGCGTCGCGAAGGCGACCGTTCCGTCATTTCGATCGGATAAGGCATGAAGACCCATCCCTTGACCTTCTCCCGCGCCACCGCGCTGGCCACCGCCCTGGCGCTGACCTTCGGGCCGACGGGCCTGTTGCCCGGCTTCATGGCTTCGGCCGCGCTGGCCGCGCCCGTGAAGAAGGGTGGCGCCACCGTCACGCTGAACTTCGTCAACGCCGAGATCGAGGGCGTGGCACGTGCCATGGCCGTGATCGTGGACAAGCAGATCATCGTGGACCCCCGCGTCAAGGGCGCCATCACGCTCTACAGCGACCAGCCCCTGACCCCGCGCGAGGCCTACCTGAACTTCCTGGCGGCCCTGCGTGGCCAGGGCTTCAGCCTGGTCGAGGTCGGCGGCATGCTCAAGATCCTGCCCGAGGCCGAGGCCAAGCTGCAGACGGGCACGGTCGAGGTGGGTTCGGTCAAGCGCTCGGGCGACCAGGTGCTCACGCAGATCTTCCGCCTGCAGTTCGAAAGCGCGGCCAACATGGTCACGGTGCTGCGCCCGCTGATCAGCCCGAACAACACCATCAACGCCAACGCGGGCACGAACACGCTGGTCATCACCGACTACGCCGACAACCTCAAGCGCCTGGGCGAGATGATCGCGGCGCTCGACGTGCCCTCGGCCACCGACATGGAGGCCATCCCGCTGCAGTACGCCATCGCGGCCGACCTCGCGCCCATGGTGCAAAAACTGGCCGATGGCGGCGGCACGGCAGCCGGCGCAGCAGGTTCGCCCGCAGGTGGCCAAGGCACGCTGGTGATGGCCGAAGTGCGCACCAACACGCTGATGGTGCGTGCGCCCAATGCGGCCCGCATGTCCCTGGTGCGCAGCCTGATCCAGCGCCTGGACCGGCCCGGCACCGCAGGCCTGGGCGGCAGCGGCATCCACGTGGTTTACCTCAAGAACGCCGACGCGGTGAAGCTGGCGCAGGTGCTGCGCGCCGCCTTCCCGGGTGCGGGTGGCGCCAGCAGCAGCGGGGGCGGCAGCACCACCCCGGGTGGCGGCACCACGACCACGGCGCCGTCGGGCATCAACCTCAGCAGCGGCGGCGCCTCGTCGAGCGGGGCATCGACGCAGTCCACCTCGCCAGTGGCGGCCTCGGCCCAGCCCTCCACGGGCGGCTTCATCCAGGCCGACCCGAGCACGAACTCCCTCATCATCACGGCCACCGACGCGCTGTACCGCCAACTGCGCGCCGTGATCGACCAGCTCGATGGCCGCCGTGCCCAGATCTACATCGAGGCCATGATCGTCGAGGTCAGCGAGCAGAAGCTGGCCGAAGCCGGCTTCCAGTGGGCGGGCGGCGTCGGTGACAACAACAAGGTGGTGGTCGGCACCAACCTGGCGCAAGGCAATGTGGTCAGCCTGTTCAGCCTGATCGGTGCGGCCAAGTCGACCGCCGCGGCGGTCAAGGGCCTGAACGTCGCTTTCGGGCACAAGCTGGCCGATGGCAGCTACAGCCTGGGCGCGCTGGCCAGCTTCCTGGAGACCAATGCCGATGGCAATGTGCTGTCCAAGCCGAACATGATCGCGCTGGACAACGAGGAAGCCAAGATCGTGGTGGGCCAGAACGTGCCCTTCGTGACGGGCTCGTACTCTAACTCGAACTCCGGCAGCTCGGGCACGGTCAACCCCTTCACCACGGTGGAGCGCAAAGACGTCGGCCTGACGCTGCGCGTGCGTCCGCAGGTGGGCGAGGGTGGCTCGGTGCGCATGACGGTGTTCCAGGAGAAATCGGATGTCGATGCCTCCAGCAAGACTAATGCGCAAGGCCTGACGACGAACAAGAGCTCCATCGAAACCACCGTGGTGATCGACGATGGCGCCACGCTCGTGCTGGGTGGCCTGCTGAAAGACGAGTTCAGCAATGGCGACACCCAGGTGCCTCTGCTGGGCGACATCCCGGTGCTGGGCAACCTGTTCAAGAGCCGCTCGCGTTCGCGCAACAAGACCAACCTGATGGTCTTCCTGCGCCCCGTCGTCATCCGCAACCAGGACGACAGCAACGCCCTGACCTCGGACCGCTACGACTTCATGCGCCAGAAGCAGGTCAACAGCCAGCCCGAATCGAGCGTGGTGCTCAACAAGGTCAACGCCGCGCCGGTGCTGGACCCGCTCAAGCTCAGCAACCAGCTGACCATGCCGCCGGTGAAGCAGCCGCTGGACGATCCCAACGCACCCGCCCCGACGGTGCTGATGCCGGGCACGTCGGGCTACGCGCCCAAACTGGCGCCGCAAACCGCCCCCAAGGCCCCCTGACCCGCGAGGCTCCACATGGGCGCACGTCACCCCCTTCCCTACACCTTCGCGATGGCCAATGGCCTGCTGCTGGAGGTCCTCACCGAGCAGGATGGCGACCGCGCCACGCTGTGGGCGACGCCTGGCGTGTCGCCCTCGGCCCTGTCCGAGGTGATGCGCAAGTTCACGGTGCACGCGATCGAGCAGGAGCCGGCCGAGACGCTCTCGCAGCGCATCGCCGCGGCCTATGCCGCCGGTGAGGGCAGCGCCGCCGCGGTGGTGGGCGAGGTCGAAAGCGCGGTGGACCTCTCCCGCATGCTGCAGGACCTGCCGGCGGTGGAAGACCTGCTGGAGTCCAGCAACGACGCGCCCATCATCCGCATGCTCAACGCGCTGCTGACGCAGGCTGCGAAAGACGGCGCCTCCGACATCCACATCGAACCGTATGAGCGCTCCTCGGCGGTGCGCTTCCGCGTGGACGGCACGCTGCGCGAGGTGGTTCAGCCCAACAAGGCCTTGCACGCCGCGCTGATCTCGCGCCTGAAGATCATGGCCGAGCTGGACATCTCCGAGAAGCGCATGCCGCAGGACGGCCGCATCTCGCTGCGCATCGGTGGGCGTGCGGTGGACGTGCGCGTCTCGACGCTGCCTTCGGCCCATGGCGAACGCGCCGTGCTGCGGATCCTGGACAAGGGCGACGCCAACAAATTCACCCTCGAATCGCTGGGCATGAGCGGTGACTCGCTCGACCGCTTCAAACGCCTGCTGCGCCAGCCGCACGGCATCGTGCTGGTCACAGGCCCCACGGGTTCGGGCAAGACGACGACGCTGTACGCGGGCCTGAGCACGGTCGATGCGACGACGACCAATGTGCTGACCGTGGAAGACCCGGTCGAGTACGAGCTGCACGGCGTCGGTCAGACCCAGGTCAATGCCAAGATCGACCTGACGTTTGCCAAGGCCTTGCGCGCCATCCTGCGCCAGGACCCGGACGTCATCATGATCGGTGAAATCCGCGACTTCGAAACCGCGCAGATCGCCGTGCAGGCCTCCCTGACCGGCCACTTGGTGCTGGCCACGCTGCACACCAACGATGCGCCGAGCGCCGTCACCCGCCTGACCGACATGGGCATCGAGCCCTTCTTGCTGTCCAGCTCGCTGCTGGGGGTGCTGGGCCAGCGCCTGGTGCGCAAGCTGTGCGTGCACTGCAAGCGCCAGGACGGCCAGGGCAAGTGGCACCCGGTGGGCTGCACCGAGTGCGGCATGAGCGGCTACAAGGGCCGCACTGGCGTGTACGAGCTGATGGTGGCCGACGACGAAATCCGTGGCCTCATCCACGCGCAGGCGGCCGAGGCCAAGCTCTTCGAGATCGCCCAGCTCAACGGCATGAAGACCATGCGCGAAGACGGCGACCGCCTGGTGGCCGAAGGCGTGACCTCGTTGGAAGAGGTCTTGCGCGTGACGCGGGAATGAGCCCCGCACGAACGCGCATCGCAGCATCGAGCCCCGTGTAAAGGCCAGAACCCACCATGCCCGCCTTCCGCTTCGAAGCCCTGGACGCCTCTGGCAAGACCATCAATGGCTTGGTCGAGGCCGACAACCCCAAGGCCGCGCGCGCCCAGTTGCGCACCCAGCACATGGTGCCGCTCAACGTGGCGGCGGTGCAGGTGGCCGAGGCCGAGGGCAGCAGCCCGAAGCTGTTCGCGCGCAGGGTGTTCAACTCGTCTGCGCTGTCGGTGTGGACGCGCCAGCTCTCGGGCCTGGTCGTGGCCGGCCTGCCGCTGGAGCGCGCCCTGACCGCCCTGGCCGACGAGGCCGAAGACCCCCGCCAGCGCGAGCTGGTGGCCCACCTGCGCGCCGAGGTCAACGCCGGCTCTCCCTTTGCCCGCGCGCTGACCGGCTTCCCGCGCGAGTTCGACGATGTCTACCGCGGCGTGGTCGCGGCCGGCGAGCAAAGCGGCCAGCTGGGCGGCGTGCTCGACAAACTGGCCAATGACCTGGAAGAGCAGCAGCAGCTGAAGTCCAAGCTCATCGGTGCCACGCTCTACCCGGCCATCGTCTCGCTGTTCGCCATCATCATCGTCATCGCTTTGCTGGTGTTCGTGGTGCCCCAGGTGGCCCAGGTGTTCTCCAGCAGCAAGCGCGCCTTGCCCTTCCTCACGCAGTTCATGCTGGGCCTGAGCGCTTTCATGCGCGGCTGGGGCTGGTTGCTGGGCCTGGTCACCTTCGGTGGCCTGGG
This sequence comes from Aquabacterium sp., assembly GCA_023266355.1. GTDB lineage: Bacteria > Pseudomonadota > Gammaproteobacteria > Burkholderiales > Burkholderiaceae_C > Aquabacterium. Next base: position 242,766 of record JAHFQM010000003.1, on the reverse strand, counting down.
CGTGCTCATCGTGGCCCGCCGCGAGGAGGCCTTCCGCAAACGCTTCGATGCCTTCTGGCTGGAGCTGCCCATCATCGGGCGGCTTTCGCGCGGCTACAACGCGGCGCGCTTTGCCGGCACGCTGGCCATGCTGGCCGGCTCGGGCGTGCCCATCCTCAAGGCCCTGCAGGCTGCGGCCGAGACGCTCTCCAACCGCGCCATGCGGGCCGACGCCATGGAGGCCCTGGTCCAGGTGCGCGAAGGCGCGCCGCTGGCCTCGGCCCTGGCGGCCAAGAAGCGCTTTCCCGGCTTGCTGTCCATGTTCGCCCGCCTGGGTGAGCAGACCGGCCAGTTGCCGCTGATGCTGCAGCGTGCCGCGACGCAGCTCTCGGGCGAGGTGCAGCGCCGCGCCTTGGCCATCGCCACGATCCTGGAGCCCTTGCTCATCGTGGTCATGGGCCTGGTGGTGATGCTCATCGTGATGTCGGTGATGATGCCCATCATGCAGATGAACACCTGGGTCAAATAGACCGTCCAGATGGGTGAGTCGCGCGCGGCTGGCGCGTTCTGTCATGCAGCGACATGTGCATGGCTTAGGATGGCAGCATGAAATTGCTGTTGATTGACGACCATCCTCTGTTCAGGGATGGCCTCAGCCTGCTGATCCAGCACCGACTGAGCCTGCCTGACCATGCCGCGCTGTCGCTGCTGGAAGCGGGTGACCTGAGCGAGGCCGCTGCCGTGTTGCAGGCGCACCCCGATGTGAAGCTGGCCCTGCTCGACCTCAACCTCGGTGACCGACAGGGCCTCGACACGCTGCAGCAGTGGCGCACCATCGCGCCCGACGTGCCGGTGGTCGTGCTGTCCGCCGACGACCGCCCGGCCACCATCGTGTCGGCCATCGACCGCGGTGCCGCCGGCTTCATCCCCAAGACGGTCCAGGCCGCGACCATGCAGGATGCCTTGCGCCGCGTGCTGGCTGGCGAGGTCTACCTGCCCGACTTGCTCGGGGCCGAGGCCTGGGTCGATGAGGCTGCCGAGGAAGAATCTCCCGAATCCCTGCTGGGCTTGTCGGAGCGCCAGCTCGATGTGCTGCGCTTGCTCATCGAAGGCAAGCCGAACAAGGAGATCTGCCGCATGCTGGTGCTGTCGGAGTCCACCGTGAAGACGCACCTGTCGGCCATTTTCCGCAAGCTGCGCGTCAACAGCCGCACCCAGGCCGTGGTGGCCGTGGCGCGTGCCGGCGTGGCGCTGGGGCCGTTGTCGCGCAGGCCGTGATGCAGGTTGCTGACCACGTTGTTGATCACGTTCCTGACGCACGCGCCTGACAGCGTCAGGCAGCGCACGCCTTCGGTGTCAGGGTCAGCCCGCATTCGCGGGGGAGCACCGGGCCGATCGGCCGAAAGGACGAAGCGCCCCCGCGCCTGTTCTTGCTACGCTCACTGCATCAGACGCTGTCATCTCGATCTGTCGTGCGGGCCATGGTTTCCAAGATCATGGCCCGCATTTTTTCGCTCCTGAACGGCTTGTGCAGCACCGGCAGACCGCTGCTGGCGAGCTCGGCCAGTTGCTCGGGCGAGGTGTCGCCGGTGAGGATGAGCGCGGGCAGCATCGGTTGTTGCGCCCGCAGGTGGGCGATCACTTCACGGCCCGTGCCATCGCCCAGGCGGTGGTCTGAGACCACGAGGTCCCAGTGGCCGGCGGGCAGGGCCTTGACGTTGGCCAGGCTGTCGCCCGCGTGCACTTCGGCCACGCCCCAGCTTTGCAGGAGGCTCACGAGGGTGTCACGCAGGCCGCGGTCGTCCTCGATGACCAGCACCCGCCTGGCGGGGATGGCCGGGAGCGCCGCCGATGCGCCCGTGTGCGCGGCTTGGAGTGCGTTGTCCGATGCAGCGGTGCCGCCGATGCCATGAGCGCTGCCATGCACCAGCGTCGCGGCCGGCATCGTCACGCTGAACACCGAGCCCCGACCCACCACGGAGCGCACGCCCACCGCGTGGTCGAGCAGGGAGGCCGCGCGCTGCACGATGGCCAGGCCCAGGCCCAGGCCCTGTGAGCGCTCGCGCGCGGGGTTGCCCAGCTGCACGAAGGCTTCGAAGATGCGCTGCTGGTCGGCGGGCCCGATGCCCGGGCCGCTGTCCCAGACCTGCAGCACCCAGGTGTGGCCACGCCGGCGCATGCCCACCAGCACGCTGCCCTGGGCGGTGTGGCGGATGGCATTGCCCACCAGGTTGCGCAGGATCTGCTCCAGCAGCACCGGGTCGGTCCACACGGTGGCGTCGGTGGGGCGGATGCGCAGGCGCAGGCCCTTGTGCCGGGCCGACTCCATCTCGTGGTTGGTCACGGCCTCCAGCAGCGGCTGCAGCTTCACGCGGCGGCGCTGCACGTCCACCGTGCCCGAATCCAGCCGGGACAGGTCCAGCAGGCCCTTGAGCAGGCTCTCCATCGAGTTCACGGCGCGCGTCAGCCGGTCGGTCAGGCTGCGCAGGGCGGGGTCGGTCACGCGGGACTGCAGCAGGTCGGTGATCAGGCCGATGGCCGCCACCGGCTGGCGCAGGTCGTGGCTGGCGGAGGTCAGGAAGTGGCTTTTGGCGGCGTTGGCCGCGGCCAGCTCGCGGGTGCGCTCGGCGACCTTGGTTTCGAGGTGCTGGTTGGCCTGCTCGATCTCGTTGAAGGCGGTGGCGATGCGCTTGATCACGAGCATGGCGAACTGCGGCATCATCATCGGGATGGCCCAGGGCAACCAATAGCTGAAGGTCACATTGCCCACGATGCGGCCCAGTGCGAAGTCGTGGATGCTGGCCAGCAGGGCAAGCAGCCACCCCACGCCCATGCCGAACAGCAGGTTGCCTGGCACCAAGGTGTGGCTGCGCTTGAGCATCAGCAAGGACGGGGGCAGCAGCAGCAGCAAAGCCCCCTGCAGGATGTTGCGGGTGTGGGTGAGGCCTGGGTCAAATGGCATGGCCGCCAGGGCGATCAGTGGGAACCCCGGCAAAACGCCGCACAGCACACGGTGCAGGGCGGGCCAGTGCGTGCGTGACAGCGCCAGGATGAACCAGCTCTGCAGGCACGTGGCCAGCACATGGGCCGTGAAGTACAGCCACGAATCCGCATTGGCCGACAGCTGCAGATCGCCTTCGACGAAGTAGCGGCAGTTGCGCAAGGCGCCCACGATCATGAGCAGCCCGAACAGCCCGGCGGTGGCCTCCTGCCGGCGCATCCACCACAGGGTCACCACGAACAGCGAAAAGGTGATGCAGACGATGTTGAGGACGACGAGCAGGTCCCGCGTCACCATCCGGTAGATCCAATAGGCGCCTTGCAGATCGGCCTTGCGGCCCAGCGTCACAGGCGTCAGGCCACACTGTGCCGCGCAATGCACTTCGATCACCAGCGTGTTCTGGCCAGGCAGCAGGTCCCCGCCTGGCAAGTCGATGAGGTGGGGCGCGCCGAGGGTCAGCCAGCCGCGGCGTGGCAGGGTGCTGTGGACCAGCTTGCCATTGAGCCAGATGCGGTGCGCGGGGCTGAGGCGGTCGATGCGCAGGGACCAGGGCTGTTGTGCCGCATCTTGCGCCGCAGCTGCCGACACCGCCAGCGAGAGCGCGTAGCGTCCCACGCCCTTGTTCATCAAACCGTCGGGTTGCCAGCTGTGCGGCAGTTGCACGTCGATGGCTTGGGCCAGTCTGCTTTCGCCGGTGAGGTCGTCCTGCAGATCGACCAGGCGGATGCTGGACCACTGCACGCCTGTGGCGTTCTGTGGCTCGGCTTGCAGGGTCACCATCACCCAGAAACTCAGCAGCAGCAGTGGCGCGACCAACCAGTTGCTGCCCAGGCGTCGTCCCAGCAACATGAGCCGGCGAACGCGGCCGTTGTCGGGCTGAGGCGGTGACTGGGGCGCAACGGGTTCGCCGATGGGGGGAGATGGGGGACGCGGTGTCATCGTGACGTGGTGCGGAGGCAAATGGCGCAAGGAGATGGTGCAAGCAGATGGCGCAAAGCCGACATTGTGCGCATCCTGCGCGCGTCACCCCGGGGCCACCACCTTTGCGTGTGTCGCATGCAGTGATATGACTGCCGCTGTGCCCCTTGTTCGGGGGCTCACGCCGCGCAGGCTTTGCTGCAATCATGAGACGCAGTGGCCTGGCATGGAGGTCTGAGATGAGTGCTTGTACCGATCTGGTCCCGGTGAGCCGGGAAGGCTGGGGTGGGAGTGAGGCGCACGGTGCGCGGCATGGTGGGCGCATCCCGATCGCGCACATGCGCCATGTGTACCGCGTCGACGAGGTCGAGCGGCGCCTGGGCAAGCTGCCCTCGCGCGAGCACGAGTCCTTGCGCGCCACCTACGAGCGCATGCTGGAGAAGGGCCCCGACCGCTTCCAGGTCAAGCCCTCCGGCCTGCCCGCCATGGCCCACCTCTACGACGAGCTGCCCAACTTCCACGAGGTGCTCGACGACCTCAAGCGCCAGCTGGCCCTGTGCAGCGACAGCCACGACGCGCTGGAGCTCACGCCCATGCTGCTGCTCGGCCCGCCGGGCGTGGGCAAGACGCACTTCGCCCGCGAGGTGGCGCAGCTGTTGGGCACGGGCATGGGCTTCATCTCCATGAGCTCGATGACGGCGGGCTGGGTGCTCTCGGGCGCCAGCTCGCAATGGAAGGGCGCGCGTGCCGGCAAGGTCTTTGAGACCCTGGTCGATGGCCAGTACGCCAACCCCGTCATGGTGGTCGATGAGATCGACAAGGGCGGCGGCGAGCACGCCTACGACCCGCTGGGCTCTCTCTACAGCCTGCTGGAGCACGACACCGCGGGCAGCTTCACCGACGAGTTCGCCGAGGTGCCCATCGACGCCAGCCAGGTCATCTGGGTGGCCACGGCCAACGACTTGCGCGGCATCCCCGACCCCATCCTCAACCGCATGAACGTCTTCGACATCGAGATGCCGGACGAGGCCGCTGCGCGCCAGATCGCATCCAAGCTCTACCGCGGCATCCGCGCCGACCACGACTGGGGCCAGCGCTTCGACCCCGAGTTGTCGGATGCCGTGCTGGGCGCCTTGGGCCGCATGGCACCGCGCGAGATGCGCCGCGCGCTGATGACGGCGTTTGGCAACGCCAAGCTCGATGGCCGTTACACGCTGGAGGCGCGCGACCTGCCCGATGCGGGCGCGAAGAAGTCCAGCATCGGCTTTGTGCAGTGAGGGCTTGATCGGGGCTGCGGCCACTGAAGCGTGGCGGCATGGGCCATACTCGGCCCATGCCTGCCAGCCTCGACGGCCGCCTGGTGGTGGCCATTTCCTCCCGCGCGCTCTTTGACTTCGAAGAAGAAAACCGCTTCTTCGAAGGCCAGGACGACCGCGCCTACATGGACCTGCAGCTCGACCGCATCGAGGTGCCCGCCAAGCCTGGCGTGGCCTTCTCGCTGGTGCGCAAGCTGCTGGCCTTCAACCCGCCCGAGGCGCCCAGCCAGGCGCGTGTGGAGGTCGTCATCCTCTCGCGCAACGACCCGGCTTCGGGCCTGCGCGTGTTCCGTTCGGTGTCGCACCACGGCCTGGTGATCGAGCGCGGCGTGTTCACGCGCGGGCGCAGCCCCTGGCGCTACCTCAAGCCTTTGCAGGCCCACCTCTTCCTGTCGGCCAACGAGGCCGATGTGCGCCAGGCCCTGGCCGCGGGCGTGCCGGCGGCGCGCGTGCTGCCCCATGCGGCCCGCGCGGGCGACGCCCATCCGGACGAGGTCCGCATCGCCTTCGACGGCGACGCCGTGCTGTTCTCCGACGAGGCCGAGCGCATCTACCAGCAAGGCGGTCTCGATGCCTTCCAGGACCACGAGACCGCGCGGGCCCGCAAGCCCTTGCCCGACGGGCCTTTCCGGCCCCTGCTGCAGGCGCTGCACGATTTGCGGCAGTCCTGCGGCACACCGGGCGGCCCAGCCATGCGCATCCGCACGGTGCTGGTCACGGCCCGCGGCGCGCCGGCGCATGAGCGCGCCATCCGCACCCTGATGGACTGGGGCATCGAGGTCGATGAGGCCTTGTTCCTGGGCGGCCTGCCCAAGGGCGAATTCCTGCGCGAGTTCGAGCCCGATTTCTTCTTCGACGACCAGACCGGCCATGTGGACAACGCCGCGCCCCATGTGCCGGCCGGTCACGTGGCGGCGGGCATCAGCAACGGCTGAGCCTGGGCCGCTCAGCGCTGATCAGCTGGCCTGTGCCGCCAGAAGCTGCGCGTCGATGGCTTCGGCGCGCGCCAGCGAGGGCCGCGCCATCACCCGGTCGATGTAGGCCTGGATGAGCGGCGTGGCCGGCACCAGGCCGAACTGCGTGGTCCAGCGCAGGGCCGTGCCCCACAGCATGTCGGCCACGGTGAAGCGCTCACCCAGCAGCCACGGGCCTTGCGAGAGCTGCTGCGTCAGCGTGTTCAGCATGGTGTCGAAATCGCCGTAGGGGTTGGTGCTGGGCGGTGCGGGCGCGTGCTTCTGGGCCTTGTCGATCAGGGCGGGCTCGAAGCAGGAGCCATAGAACACCAGCCAGCGCAGGTAGGGGCCGCGCAGCGGGTCACCGATTTGCGGCGCCAGGCCGCGGTCGGCATAGAGGTCGCCCAGGTAGATGCAGATGGCGGCTTGCTCGGTCACCAGCGCGCCGAGGTGGCCGATGGCAGGCACCTTGCCCATGGGGTTGATGGCCAGGTAGGCCGGCTGGCGCTGCTCGCCCGCTTTCAGGTTGAGCACGTGCAGTTCGTGGTCGGCGTCCAGCTCCAGCAGCAGGGCCAGCGTTCCGAAGGAGCGCGTCTGCGGTGCGTGGTGGAGGATGACGTGGCGGTCGCTGGGTGTGGTGCTCATGGGGCTCTCCGGTGGGGGGATGGCGCCTGGCTCAGGCGTCCTTGCGCATCTTCGCCGCGAACAGCTCGCGGATGCTGACCTCGCGCGCGCCGGGCTCGATCTCGAAGGCATCGCCCGCGGCGATGGTGCCGCCCGAGCGCACCGACAGGTAGTAGCCGCAATAGCCCGACTGGGCCATCAGCTTGATCGCGTGCGGAAAGCCCAGGCGGGCCTCCAGCTTGTAGCAGGGCCGGCGCGGTTCGCTGATGGCCAGCACGCAGTCGGGGAAGCGCAGCACGTCGCCGATGTGGGCGTCGGCTTCGAGCAGGCCCGTGAGCGTGAGGTTCTCGCCCAGCATGCCGTGCGGCATCGCGTCGTGCCAGCCCTGCAGCCCGGCCTGGGCGCGCACGGTCTGCCAGAAAGCGTAGTGCTCGTGGGGGTAGGCATAGACGGCCTTGCTCAGGCCGCCGTGCACGCTGAGATCGGCTTGCTCGTCGCCGGCCAGGCCCAAGGGGCGCACGGCGATGCGCTCGGCCATGCCCCCGGCCTGCGCCAGCGTGCTGACCGGCTGCTTGCCGATGCCCGTGAGGATGCGCCGTCCCTGGATTTCCATGGCCGTGGCCTGGGCCACATTGACCGAGAGGACGCGGCGGACGGCGGGGTGTGCGGGTGATGGGGGGGAGGTGGGGGCGGTGGACATCGGCAGGGCAGGGCGGTCATCGGCAGGGCCTTCACGATAGCGCAGGTGCCGCGGCGATGTTGCCGTGCGGGTTCGGCATCACCGCCAGGGCATCACCGCCAGGGCGATACCGCCGTGGCCATGGCCTTGAAGCCCACGATGCAGGGCTGGCCCGGCGCCCAGCCCATCTGCTGGATGGCCTTGCGTGTCAGCAGCGCCCACAGCGTGGCGCCGGGCTTGACGTGGAGGTTGGCCGAATCCAGCTCGCGCGCCAGCTCCACCCCCACCGCGCCGTAGGTGCCGTGCTCGCCGGCCAGCATCACCTGGGTGATGCGGCCGCGCAGGTGGTTGCTGGCGCTGGTGTCGCTGGGCGGCTCGCGGTGCAGGGAGATGTCGCGGGCCCGCACCTTCAGGCGCACCTTGCTGCCCACGCCGTGCAGCATCGCTGGCACCGTCACGCACTGCCCGCCGACATCGACCTCGCTGAGCAGCCACTCGATGTCGTGCCGCGTGACCTCGCCCTCCAGCACGCTGCCGGCATGCACGCCTTCGAGGAAGGTGGACAGGGACACGTCCGACAAAATCTGCGCCACCGGCCCCGCACTGGCCATGCGCCCTTCGTGCAGGATGACGACGTCGTCGGCCATGCGGATGACCTCGTCCATGCGCGGCGTCACCAGCACCACCGGCAGCTTGAAGCGGGACGGCACCTCGGCCAGCAGCGCCAGCAGGGGTTCGCGCTCGTGCTCCGGCACCCCGCCCAGGACATCGTCCAGCAGCAGGGCATGGGGGTGGGCGGCCAGGGCGCGCGCCAGGGCCACGCGCACGCGCTGCGCCGGCCCGAGCGCATCGGCCTTCAGCTGCAGCATGGACTGCAGCCCCGCCCAGCGCGCCACCGCGCCGACGTCCGCGCCGCTGGTGGCGGCCCACAAACGCCCCAGCGCCCGCCGGCCGTAGAGCAGGTTGTCGCGCACATCCAGGTGCGGGAAGACGTGGGCTTGCGCGTCCAGCCAGCTCAGGCGGCGCACATGCGGTGGCAGGTCGATGCGGGCGCTGGTGTCGCAGAGCACGTCGGGCCCCAGCGCCACGCGGCCGCTCAGCGCCGGGGCCAGGCCGGCCGCGGCCTTCAGCAAAGCGCTTTTGCCGGCGCCCTGTCGGCCCACGATGGCGCAGACGCGGCCTGGCAGGGCGCGGAACTGCGCGCGCACGTCCAGGCCGGACTGACGCACGTGCAGTTCAACGCTCAGGGCGCGCGGCAAGGTGGGCTGTGTCATGGCGCGTTCAAGGTGGGCTGGGTGCTGGGTTCACCACGTGCAGCCGGGTGCGCCACATGCGGCGCCAGCGCGTGCGGGCCAGCTCGCTGATGCCCACCGCCAGCAGCGCCACGGCCCATGCCACGGCGGCCAGATTCCAGGCTGACATCTGCGTCGCCATCTGCGCTGATACCTGGCCCAGGCCCGCCTCGTCCGGACGCACCAGGCTGTGTGCGAGCTCTGCCGCGAGGGCCTGCACCACGTCCAGGGGCGCTTCGGGGCGGCCCAGGCCTTGGGCCTGCAGCAGCGCGGCCAGCAAGAGGGTGGCCGCGGCCTCGCCCCAGGCGACGGCCAGGCCCAGCGCGGCGGCCGAGGCCACGGCCGGTGCGGCCATGGGCAAGGTCAGCGTCCACCAGGCGCGCCACCGCGACGCGCCCAGCGAGCGCGCCACGGCCAGCAGCATGGGGTCGGTGGCTTCGAAGGCGGGGCGCAGCAGCCGCACCATCCAGGGCAGGGTCATCGCCAGGACGGCCAGCACCACGCCCACGGGGAAGAAGCTCAGGCGCCAGCCCAGGGCCTCGTAGAGCCAGTCGCCCAAGGCACCGCCATGGCCCAGGCCCAGCAGCAAGCCCACGCCGATGAAGGCCGGGGGCAGCCCCATCGGCAGGAGGATGAGCGTGTCCAGCACGACCTTGCCGCGCCACTGGGTGCGCGCCATGACGGTGGCCAGCGCCACGGCCAGCGGTGTGGCCAGCAGCACCGTCACCACCGCCAGCTGCAGGCTCAGCCACACAGCCTGTGTTTCCAGGTCCGACATCGGCGCCTCAGCCTTGCGGGGCCTGCCAGGCGGGTGCCGAGGCGCGCACGGCCTGCTGGCCCAAGGGGCCCTGCAGCCATTGCGACAGCATGCGCGCACCCGGGTGGCGGGTTCGGAACGGGCGGGCCACCTCGCAGGCCAGGCGCATGTCGGGGGCGTCGGCAGTGCCGCCTTGCAGCCAGATGCGCGTGCTCGCCACCTGCCGCCCGCGCTGGGCCTGTTCGGCCAGCCATTCGGCCCGGGTGCTCAGGCGGTAGGGCACCTCGCCCGCGGGCCGGGCCTTGGCGCCACTGGCTTTGGGGGGAGCCTGCACGCCCAGGCCGGCCAGCCAAGCGGCCAGGGCGGCGTCAGGCGCGGGTGCTTGCCACGACGCCGCGCCCGCGGCATGGGCGGCCAGCACCTGGCGCAGCGCGCCTGCTGGGGCGGTTTCGCTGCGGATGCCGGCGTCGTCCTGGGTGGGGCCCAGCAGCAGCACATCGGTGTGCGCCAGCACGTGCCTGTCGTGGATGAGCCCCTCTTGCGACAGCCGCTCGGCCTGCGGGTGACTCAGGAAGATGCCCATGTCGATGTCGCCCTGGGCCAGCGCGCGCAGCAGGGCGCCCGAGGGCAGGGGTGTCCAGCGGGCCGCCCAACCGAGGTCGCGGCGCATGGCCTGGCCCCAGCGGGCGGTCAGCCCCGAGGCCAGCAAGGCCGGGTCCACGCCCACCTCGGGGCTGTCGGCCCGAGGCGCCACCCGCGGGTTCGCCCAGGCGGCATCGCCCAGGAGCGTCGCGGCGCCCGCGGCCATGCCTGCCAGCAGCCAGGCCGACCCGCACAAGCGCAAGGCGTGGCGGCGATCAGGCTGGTGTGCCGATGGGCTCGCCGGTGGTGTCTGGGGGTGGCGCGGAGGCAAAGGCATGGGCGGGGGTGTCAGGGGCCGGACATGGAGGCGGAAGTGGCGGCGGACGGAGGATCACAGTGTGACGCCGAGGCCCACGCGGGCCCCCTGTGGCTGACCCGCAGTTGTATCAGGATCTGAAAAGCACGGGCGTTCGTGACGCTGTGCGCACTCTGTCGCACCGCACCCCTGGGTTGCCCCGCGGACGAGGGGGCAGGCGAACTCGGGTCGGCTGGATTAAACTACGCAGTTCCCGCCGAAGTTGCTGACGGGGTGTCGAGAGCGTTGTTTCCTGCCAGATCACAGCGCTGTCGAGACCCTGATTTTTCATTTTTCTGGAGCCCGCACATGTCCACGACCGCTGCCCAGGTGAACGCACCTGCTTACGTCAAAAACACCCAACTGATCGCCTGGGTGGCCGAAATGGCCGCGCTGCTGCAGCCCAAGGACATCTACTGGTGCGATGGCAGCACCGAAGAGTACGACCGCCTGTGCGGCCAGCTCGTCGAGGCCGGCTCGTTCAAGAAGCTCAACCCCGAACTGCGCCCCAACTCCTACCTGGCCTGGACCCACCCGTCCGACGTGGCCCGCGTGGAAGACCGCACCTACATCTGCTCCGACCGCAAGGAAGACGCCGGCCCCACCAACAACTGGTGCGACCCCGCCGAGATGCGCGCCAAGCTGCAGACCGGTGAACAAGCGCTGTTCAAGGGCGCCATGAAGGGCCGCACCCTGTACGTGGTGCCGTTCTCGATGGGCCCGTTGGGCTCCAACATCGCCCACATCGGCGTCGAGCTGTCTGACAGCGCCTACGTGGCCGTCAACATGAAGCTCATGACCCGCATGGGCAAGGGCGTGATCGACGTGCTGGGTGCCGATGGCGCTTTCGTGCCTTGCGTGCACACCGTGGGCGCGCCCCTGGAAGCCGGCCAGAAGGATTCGGCCTGGCCTTGCAACCCCGACACCAAGTACATCGTCCACTACCCCACGACCCGCGAAATCTGGTCGTACGGCTCGGGCTACGGCGGCAACGCGCTGCTGGGCAAGAAGTGCTTCGCCCTGCGCATCGCCTCCACCATGGGCCGCGACCAGGGCTGGCTGGCCGAGCACATGCTGCTGCTGGGCGTGACCAACCCCCAGGGCCAGAAGTTCCACATCGCCGCCGCTTTCCCCAGCGCCTGTGGCAAGACCAACTTCTCCATGCTGATCCCGCCCGAGGGCTACAACGGCTGGAAGGTCACCACCATCGGTGACGACATCGCCTGGATCAAGCCCGCTGCCGACGGCAAGCTCTACGCCATCAACCCGGAAGCCGGCTACTTCGGCGTGGCCCCTGGCACCAACACGCTGACCAACCTGAACTGCATGAACTCGCTGGACCGCGACGTGATCTTCACGAACGTGGCCCTGACCGACGACGGCGACGTGTGGTGGGAGTCCATGACCGACGAGGCCCCGGCTCACCTGATCGACTGGCAAGGCAAGGACTGGACGCCGGCCATCGCCAAGGAAACCGGCGCCAAGGCCGCCCACCCGAACGCCCGCTTCACCGTGGCCGCCACCAACAACCCTGCGCTGGACCCCGAGTGGGACAACCCCGCCGGTGTGGCGATCGACGCCTTCATCTTCGGCGGCCGCCGCTCGACCACCGTGCCCCTGGTGACCGAGGCCCGTGACTGGACCGAAGGCGTCTACATGGCCGCCACGATGGGCTCCGAGACCACCGCCGCCGCTTTCGGCGCGCAAGGCGTGGTCCGCCGCGACCCGTTCGCCATGCTGCCCTTCATGGGCTACAACATGGCCGACTACTTCCAGCACTGGCTGGACACCGGCGCCAAGCTGCAGGCCTCGGGCGCCAAGCTGCCCAAGATCTTCTGCGTGAACTGGTTCCGCAAGGGTGCCGACGGCAAGTTCGTCTGGCCCGGCTACGGCGAGAACATGCGCGTGCTGGAGTGGATGCTGGGCCGCATCGCCGGTCAGGCCCACGGCGTCGAGCACGCCTTCGGCATCAGCCCCACGTATGGCGACATCAACTGGAATGGCCTGAGCTTCACCGAAGCCCAGTTCCAATCCGTCATCGGCGTGGACGCCGCCGCCTGGACCCAAGAGCTTCAGCTGCACGACGAGCTGTTCACCCAACTGGCCTACCACCTGCCCGCCGAGCTGCCTGCCACCAAGGCCAAGATCGAGCAGCGCCTGGCCGCCTGATCTCAGCCCGGCTGACGTGCCGCCCGGCACGTCCACCCCGCGCGCAACGCCCAACCCCGCACGCTTTCGGGCCTGCGGGGTTTGTTTTGCCCGGCTTTTCCGAAGATGCTGCGCCGCAACATCGCGGCACGATGCCCATTCCGTTGTCGCGCTGCACAAACGGATCAACCCCCCCGCAAAGCGTGATGTCATTCACATTGGCGTTTCACATGGCGAACGGATCTGTTTTCGATGACAAATCCCCCTGTGCAGGGGGTATGAGGCGTCAGGATCGGCATCAACAATGGCCAGGCAGATGTGGTTGGTCCCTTTGAGTCACCGCGTCGCCTGTTGATTCAGTGCCGCCTGCGTGCGGCTTCTAGGGAACAAAATGAACCTCGTCAAACACACCCTCGCCGCCATCGCCTTGATGTGCGCTGGCGCCGCCCAGGCGGGCAGCGTGGTCATGCCCGGTGGCAACCTGGGTGATCTGAACGTTTTCCCTGCGCAGTTCGGTGATTCGTCCTCCCAGGACGTGTTCACGCCCTTCGCTGCCACCTTCCACTTCAGCCTGAGCGTGCTCAGCGATGTGTATGGCTCGGCAGCCGCGCTGGACGCGATTTTCGGTCAGACCCTGTCGCCCACCTTCCTGATCGGTGCCGCCATCGACGGCGTTGACCTGCTGGCGCTGCCCTCGCCATCGCTGGCCAGTGGCATGACCTTCAGCCTGGGCAACCTGGCCGCCGGTGAGCACACCCTGACGATCGCTGGCTTGGCCTTGCCTGGCTCCACCGCCTTCACCGGCAGCGTGTACGCCCAGGCCGTGACCCAGGTGCCTGAGCCGGCGTCCCTGGCCTTCGCCCTGGCCGGTGTGGCCGTGGTCGGTGGCCTGCGCGCGCGCCGCAGCACGGCCAACGCCTGAGTCTCTCGCACCCGGCGCCACAGCCATTGAAAAGGGCTCCCTCGGGAGCCCTTTGTCGTTGTGGCGTGCCAGGGCACCCGCCCCGGCAACCTGCCCCGTCCCGCCTCAGGGCAGCAGGGGCGCGATCCAGTCGGCAAACCAGTCGCTGAGCAGCACGCGCTGGCTGGTCGGGTTGACCTCGAAGGCGCGCATCACCGGGCCCTTGCCGTCCAGCAGGTTGTCCACGAAGGCGCCCACGTCGTGCAGCTTGGCCTCGACGATGCTGGTGCCGCCGAAGGTCACGATGGTCAGGCAGTGCGAGCCGTTGAGTTCGCGTTTGTTCGGGATGTACCAGCCCACATTGGGCTGCGGCTGCATCTGGGCGATCCAGGGCGTCAGCTCCTGGCGCCATTTCTGGTTGAGCAGCTTCAGCCGGGTGGCGTTGTCCGGCGCGTTGGCGATCTCGGGGTAGAACTTCTGGTACGAGAAGGCCGAGAAGTTGGTGTCTTCCTGGAAGTTTGCGTAGCCGATGCGGTCGTTGGGGAAGATCTTGCCCAGGCCGGCGGTGATGCTGCCCAGGTTGTCGGCATTGCCCGCGCCCGGGTACTTGGTGACCAGCTCGGTGACCAGGCCGGTGGCGCCGTCCAGGCCCCACACGGCGCGGATCTTGTTGTGCAGCAGCACGGACGGCGCCTGTTCGGGCGTGGCGTTGCGCGGCACGTCGAACAGCGGTCCCGAATCCGAGAGCAGCGCCATCTTCTTGGGCTTGAGCGTGTCCCGGAAGGACGGGTAGAGCGCCGCCGAGCCCACGCCGCCGGCCGAGAAGCCGGTCAGCAACAACTGATCGGGTTGCTTGAGGTTGGTGGCCATCCAGCGGGCCACGGCCTTGGCGTTGATGGCCCCGCGGTGGAAGTAGCTCAGGGGCTGGGTCGGATCGACGTTGTCGTACACCGCGACCTTGTTGCCCGTGTGCACGTCGCCGGTGCAGTAGGTCAGGTAGACGATGTTCCAGCCCTGGGTCTGCACCGACTGCAGCGGGTGCAGGCGCATGGTGAAGGGCGTGACCAGGCCGAGGTGGGCCTGGCGGTTGAAGTCCGTCATGTAGTTGGCCGGGATGCCGTCGGGGTTGACGGCGTCCAGCAGGGTGCCGCCCTTGCACGCGGCCTGGTCCCAGCAGGCGCCGCCGCCTTCGAACATCACCACCGTTTTGCTGGTGAAGGGCGTGCGGTTGACGAAGAAGCGGTAGGGCGTGCCGTTGCCGCAGCTGGCGCCGCTGGCGGCGGGCAGCTCGACGGCCTCCCACTGGAAATAGCCGGCCTGGGCGGCGGCGCAGGCCAGGCTCAGACCGAGGGCCGCACCCCAGGTTCGGCCGGCTTTCATCAGCAGGGGGCGCAGGGACATGGCATCTCTCCTTCAACGGTGTTGTGTCGTTCCGTGGAGGAGTCTCGGTCCGTGCAACGCGTCACGGTCTGCGCGTTTTCCTGGGGCGCGAGGCTGCGGCACCGCAATGCGGGGGGCGCAATTGTCAGCTGCCTGACGCTTGGCGCTTTGGGCCGATGGGGTATTCCCGAGCCCGCTGCGCTCACAACACGTCGGCGGGCGGGCGGCGCTGCAGCACCCCGATGGGCGGGGCCCAGCGCGCGCCTTTCGCTTTCTTGGCCGTCACCAGCGTCACGTCGGCGGGCTCGAAGACCTCGACGTTGTGCGTGATGGGCGTGGTCAGTACGTACTGGGCGCGCGTCGAGCGCAGGAAATGGCCGACCAGCTGGATGTTGCGCACGTCCAGGTGGGCGAAGGGCTCGTCGATGAAGACGAAGCCGCCGGGGGTTTCGTCGTCCTTCATCAGGCCCACCAGCAGGATCAGTGATTTGATGACCTGCTGGCCGCCCGAGGCTTCGCCGTCGTTGAGGCCGATGTGGCCCTTGCCGTCGAAGTTGAAGTGCACCTTGAGTTCGGCCTGGCGCAGGCTGACGTCGTCCTGGCCGAGGTGGGGCAGCTCGCACTGCACATCGACGCCGGCCAGCTGGCCCAGCTCGATGATGTTCTTGCGGTAGCGGCGCACCGTGACCTTGAGCACGTCGGTGTAGCGGTCGCGGGCGTTGTCCACGGCGATGGCCGCGGCCGAGTTGCTGGCCTTGCGCTGGCCGAGTTCGTCTTCCTGGCGCAGCACGTTGGCGTTCATCAGCGTGAGCTGTTCGGTGACGGTGCCATCGGTTTCCCACTGGCCCTCGTTGAGCTCGCGGTCCACGGCCTCGGCGCGCAGGCGGGCCTGGGTGGCGTTGCCGTAGTGGTCTTGCATGTCGCGCAGGCGGTCCGGGCGGCGCCAGGCGGCGGGCAGTGAGAGCTTGACCTCGCGGGACATCACGGCCTGGGCCATGAGGTCGTCGAAGCGGACCTGCCATTCACGTTCGTGCTGGGCGCTGCGTTGCTCGATGTGGGCCAGGCGCTCCTGGGCCTGGCGGTAGGCGTGCTGCGCGTTGGCCTGTTCGACCACGGCGCGCTTGAGCTCGGCTTCGGCGCCTTGCCAGCGCTCGCCGGCATCGACGCGGGCCTGCTTGAGCACGGGCAACTGGCGGCGTGCCTCGTTGAACTCGGCTTCGCGCTCGATCAGCTCGGCCGCGGCGGTGAAGCCTTGCGCGGCCTGGCGGGCGTCCTGCAGCTGACGCTCGAAGAAGGCCTGGTCGCGCACCAGGCGGGTCATTTCTTCGTCGAGCTGGGCCAGGCGATTTTCGATGGAGGCGCGGCGCGTGGCCACGGCCGAGGCGCCGAACTGGTGCTGGCTGGGGTCGACCCAGACGGAGCGGCCGCCACGGCCATCGCGGTGGTAGGCCTCGGGCGTGATCCACTCGCCACCGGCCTTCACGCCGGCCTCGGTGTTGTCCACGCGCTGGATGTGGGTGAGCTGGCGCAGCAGCCAGCGCGGGGCCGGGGCGCTGAACTTGAGCACGGCCAGCAGGCTGTGCTTGTCGGTGCCGGTGAGGCTGGCGGGCGCGTCTTCGGCATCGGCCACGATGTAGTGGCGGTAGCGTTCGCGCTCGGCCAGGGCCATGGCCTGCGCTTCCTGGCCGGGCTGGGCCAGCACCACCACCCAGCGGCTGCCGCGCAGCACGCCTTCGGCAGCGGCACGCCAGCGTTCGTCGGCGATCTCGATGGTGTCGGCGATCAGGTGGTGATGGATGCCGGCCTCGTCGAGCGTGCGGCGAAAGCGTGTGACGTCGGGCGGGGGCGGTGCCTGGCGCTGGCCCTTGAGCGCGTCGAAGGCCTTTTGCGCGTCGTCGCGCTGGTCCTTCAGGCGCTGCCATTGGGCGGACAGCTTTTGCTTGTGTTCGCTGAGCTCGGCGATGCGCGTGGTGAGCTGGGCCGCATCGCCTTCGACCACGGCCAGGCCTTGCAACTCGTCGGCGCGCTTGACGATGAGCTCCATGGGGCGCTCGGCGTCACGGGCTTCTTCCTGCAGGCGGCGTGCGGTGCGGACCTTGGCTTCGAGCGCATCGACGCGTTCGGCGGCCGCGGTCTGGTCCTGCAGGCGCTGCAGCAGCTCGGCCTTGACCTGGCCGTGGGCGCGGCGGTCGTCGGTCGATTGCAGGCGCTGGCGGTGCAGCTCGCGCAGCTTGGTGGCCAGGGACTTGCGCGTCTCGTGGTTGCCCATCACGGGGACGACCTCGGTGGCCAGGCGTTCGCGCTCCTGGCACTTGAGTTCGTACTGGCGGTGGTTGTTGACGCGCACCTCCAGCTCGGCGCGCTGGGCGCGGCCGTGCGAGAGCTCGCGCTCGGCGGCTTCGACTTCCTGCGTCAGCTGGCGTTGGTGGCTGCGCGCCTCGTCGTAGCGGTCGAGCACGTCCTGGTCGCCGAACACATCGAAGACGAGCTTGAGCAGCTCTTTGGGCGAGTACTCGCAGAGGCGGTCGGTCTGGCCCTGCTCCAGCGCCAGCACCTTGGCGATGGCGCGCGACAGGCCGGCACCTTCGAGGCGCTTGCGCCAGTTGTCGATGCCCAGCCAGTCCCTGTCACTGGATCCGCCCGTGCTGCTGCGCTCGATCAGCTGTTCGATGCCGACGTCGCCCTCGACCATGGTGTAGCGGCGTGTCCAGTCGCCGCCGTTGCGGTCGATGCGGCAGGCCAGGGTGACCACGTCCGCGTAGAGCAGGCAGCGCGCGAAGGGCCGGTTGGACGATTGCCGGTTGCGCGGGCGGTTGTCCACCGTGGCGCGCAGCCAGGCGCTGTCGGCGTTGGCGTGGCGCGCGTAGGTTTTGTAGCTGCGCCCGCCCGAGCATTCCAGGCCGAGCAGGGTGCGCATGGCGTCGAGCAGGGTGGTTTTGCCCGAGCCGTTGGGGCCGGCCACGGTGATGATGGCGCCGTCCAGCGGCAGGGTCAGGCGCTGGCAGTAATCCCAGTGCAGCAGTTCGAGGCTTTGCAGGTGGAACATGGGGGTCAGGCCTCGCCTTGGTTTTCTTCTGGTGCGGCGTCTTCGGGGCCGTCGTCGATCTCTTCCAGCGCCGGCTGGGTCAGCGCCAGCGGCAGGCTGGCTTGCAGCTCCTTGGCCTGGGCCAGCACGTCGCCGAGTGCGCCTTGCAGGATGCGCGGGGCGAGCACGTCGTAGTCGAGCAGCAGATCGAGCAGCGGGCCTTCGGTGATGTCCTCGCCCTTGCGGACGATGAAGCCGTGGTTTTCCAGGCGCTTGAGGTTGGTGTCCAGGCGCGTTTTCTTGCCCAGCTGCACGCCGAAGTCGGCCAGCAGCGCGCGGTAGGACACCAGCGGGCTGACGCTGGCGGCGGTGGGCACGGGGCGGTCCTTGCCGAACATGTCGTTCTGGGTGTCGCCTTCGCCGTTTTTGTCGATCGCGGCGGCGCGGGCGGCCTGGCGCTCGCGCTTGGGCAACACGATCAGCGCCCACAGCAGCACCAGCAGCGAGACGGCGTCGCGCGGCAGGTCGATGTTGTTGTGGCTGTTGAGGCCGGCTTCGCCGAACACGGCGGTCTCGGCCGGGCGCAGCAGGGCGACGCTGACGTGGTCGGCGTAGAGGTTGTCGATCAGGCGCAGGCCAACCTGGGCCAGGCGCTCTTGCGTGGCGGCCCAGAGGTCGGCGTCGATCAGTGCGCGCTTGACCTTGGGGTGCTGGCGCGGCAGCCAGCGGCGCGCCAGCAGTTCGGCCGCCAGCAGGGCCGCGTCATCGAGGTGGGTGCTCATGGGGTGTTCGTGTCAGGTGCGGTGTCCAGCGGGCGCAAGGTGCCGACGCTGATGAGGGCCACGGCCTCGTCGTCTGTGCCGGTGTGGCGGGGCTCGAAGGCCCAGGCCCAGGGGGTGCGGGCCAGGTCGCCGGTGAGGCCCTTGAGTGTTTGCGCCTGGGCGTCGCCCACCAGGGGCAGCAGTTGCAGTCGGTAGGCGGCTTGTGCGAAGCGGCCGCCCAGGATGGCGTCGCTCAGCGGGCGGGCGTGCGCCTCTGCCGGGATGCCCTCTTCGGATGCCAACGGCGCCGAGGCTGCCAGCGCGTGCCAGTGGCCGAACTGGTGGACCAGCGCGCCGAGCTCGGCCGGCAGGCTCAGGGTTTCCAGCGCACCTTCCGCGGCTGCGGCGGGCGGGGGCAGGCCGGCGGCGGCATCGGGGCTGGGCCGGTCGCGTTCGAACTCGCCCTCGGCCACGTCCAGCAGGTCGTGCGGGCTGACCATGACCGGGCGCACCGGCACGCTGAGCGCATCGCCCAGCAGGAGGTGCAGGGCCGGGTGGGCCTGCAGCCAGGTGCGCACGTCCGATGTGGTCAAGCCGGTGGAGCCCAGCGTGACGCGCTGGCGGTCGGCCTGTTGCAGCGCGCGGGTGAACTGGCTGGCCATGGCCAGCAGGCGGGCCTGCTCCTGGCCGATGGCGCGGGCCTCGCGTTCCAGGCGCGGGTCGTCGTGCTCGGCGCGGATCAGCGCGGTCAGGGCCTGGCCGGCGCGGTCCACCAGTTGCAAGGCGCGGTCGAAGCGGGGCTGGGCGGCGCGCAGGCGGGCTTCGGAGCCGCTGGCGATGGCTTCGGCGAAGCCGTCGTGCAGCCGCGCCAGCTGGGCGTGCAGGTGCTGAAGGTGGTTGGCGTTGACCAGGCCGAGCTGCTGGGCGCCGGCCACCTGGGCCAGCAGGCCGGACATCTCGTCCTCCTCGGCCGATGAACTCGGTGTGGTCAGCGAGGCCAGCAGCGCGTGCACCTGCTGCGCCAGGGGCGAGAGGTGGTAGTCCTGTGGGGTGGCGTCCCAGACCAGCAAGCCGAGCTCGCGCAGGCGCTTGAGCGCGCTGTCCAGCGCCTCGGGCAGCAGCATGTGGAAGAGCCGGTTGACGTCGTCGCGCGAGAGCCGCGCCTGCGGCTGGCTGGCCAGCTCCATGAAGCACCACAGGCGCAGTTGCACGCCGGCCTGGGCGCCGCTGAACAGGCCGCGCAGGGCGTCGATCAGGGGCAGGCGCTGCTGCAGGGCCGAGGCCAGGGGCTGTTCGGGGACGGCGTCGGCGTCGCGGAAGAAGTGCTCGAAGCGCAGGCCGTCCGCAGGGCCGAGGACAGGGCCGATGTCCGTGGCGCTGGTGTCCTGGGCGCCGTCGTGCGGGGCCGGGCGCGAAGGCGCGTGCAGGGGCTCGGGCATGGCTCGTTGTGGGGCTTGTGTGGAGGCTCGTGCGGAGGCTCGGGTCCACATTATCCCGGACTTGCCGACCCGCTTGGCCCTGTCCCGCCCGGCACGGCCCGGTCTTGCCTTGGGAGGGGGGGGATGGTTGCGGGCCCCTCGCCACGGGCAAACCCGGCTACCATCCCCGCGGATGAGCGACACCCCCCGCATCGAATGGACCGGCGCCGATGGCGTGACACACGCCCTGCGCTGGCGCAGCCTGGCCGATGTGCCGCCGCCGCGCCGTGTGCAACTGGCCGACGACACCCTCTCGGCCGATGCCGCCTACCGCCTGGTGTGCGAAGGCACGGCGCTGCTGTGGCAGGGCGATTTCCACCAGGCCCGCCAGATGCTGCAGGCGCTGGGGCGCCGCGTGGACAAGGCCGCGGAACGCGCCACACAGCGTGCCCCCCGCGCCACCGACATCACCCAGACCTTCCACCTGCACCGCAAGGCCCAGGCCGAACGCGCCCGCATCCTGGGGCTGCTGCTGATCCCGTTCGACGCCGACCACGGCATCCCGCTGCGCCGCGCCCCCGACGCCCGCCTGGCCTGTGCCGAAGCCCATGGCGTGGCCGATGTGCCGGGTGAGCCGTATGCCGCCGCCTTGCGCGAACTGCAGGGCGTGATCGGCGCGCACGAGTGGCGCAAGAAAGGCGTGCCCGTGCCGGCGCTGGGCGCCAGCGTCCACCCGCACCACGGCGTGTTTTCGCCGGTGCGTGGCGAGTACCTCGACCTGGTCCACGACGCGCCCCTGCCCGCCGCCCTGACCGCGCTGGGACCGCAAGGCGAGGCCTGGGACATCGGCGCGGGCACCGGGGTGATCGCGGCCCTGCTGGCGCGCCGCGGTGTGCCGCATGTTCTGGCCACCGAGCTCGCGCCGCGCGCCCTGGCGTGCGCGCAGGACAACCTCCAGCGCCTGGGCCTGGCCCGGCGCGTCACGCTGCTGCAGGCCGACCTGTTCCCGCCGCCTGCGGCCGATGGCACCCCCCGCCGATCGGCCCTCATCGTCTGCAACCCGCCCTGGTTGCCGGGCCACGCCAGCTCGGCGGTCGAGCAGGCCATCTACGACGCCGACAGCCGCATGCTGCGGGGCTTCCTGGCCGGCTTGGCCGCGCACCTGCTGCCGGGTGGCGAGGGCTGGTTGGTCATGTCCGACTTCGCCGAGCGCCTGGGCTTGCGCTCGCGCGAGCAGCTGCTGGGCTGGATCGCGGACGCCGGCCTGGCGGTGGCCGGGCGCCTGGACATCCGCCCCCGCCACGGCAAGGCCCAGGACCGCGATGACCCGCTGCACGCGGCGCGCTCGGGCGAGGTCACGTCGCTGTGGCGCTTGACTGCCGCGTGATGGCCGCTTGACGGCGCATCCCCCCGCAGTCACGGCATCAAGCGGGCAGAGTGCGCCCACTTCGCCCCGGCGTGCGCCAGGTTTTGTGCGACAGTGGTGACGACACGCAAGCACCGGCCCGGGCCCGACCCGGGCAGACCCAGGCCCCTGGACCGGCCTGCCCCCACCGCGAGGAGGTTGCCATGATGCTGCTCGACGAGATGCTCTCGCTGAACCTGCTGACCGCGGACCAGCACCACGAAATCGGCGCCTGGGTGCGTCAGGCGCGCACGCCCGAACGCATCCTGCAGATGCCCCCGCACCTGTGGAAGGTGCTGGAGCAGGCCAGCGTGCTGCTGGACTTCGACAACCCGGCCGGGCCGCTCCACTGAGCCTGTGGCTCAGTACGGGTTCGACGTCAGCGCGCCCGAGATGGCGTCCACGTGGTAGGCCGGCAGGCCCGTCCAGTCGCTGAGGTTGAACACCGTGTCATCGGCCAGCTTGCGCACCTCCACGCTCAACACCGTCAGCGGCTGACCGCTGGCACAGGCCGCGGGCGCTTGCAGCGTGCGCAGGAAGTAGGCGGCGCTCTCGGTGGTGGTGGAGACGTTGGTCACGCGGCGCGCCGTGTAGCTGTAAGGCGCGGCGTTGCCCTGGCCCTCGACCAGCACGGCCGTTTCCACGCCGATGCCGATGCCGCGCACCTGCGTGGCAGCTAGCACGCCCCCCGCGCAGCCGAAGCTGCCAGCACTGGACGACGAGGGCTGCACCAGGCGCGACATGAAGCCGATGAGGCGGCCCATGCGGTCGCGGCTGTCGAGGTGGCTGTCGGTGATGGTGCCGGCCAGCGCGGGCGGGGCGATGAAGCCACCCGTCAACGCCAGCGGGCTCGGGTCCAGCGTGACGTAGCGGTTGTAGGGGTTGGACAGCGTCTGATCGGACGTCACCGAGCCCTTGAGCGCGGCGAAATCGAACTGGCCCAGCACGGCCAGGCCGGCGCTGGTGCCGCCCACCGGCACGTTGCGCGCCATGAGCTGCTGCAGGGTGCGGTCCAGGGCCGTGCCCTTCCAGAACTTGATGTAGTCGCTCTGGTCGCCGCCGGCGATGAACACCGCGTTGGCCTTGGCCAGCACCTCGGTGACGCCCGGGTCGTTGGCCGCGGCCAGGCTGGGCACGACCAGCGTCTCCACCGAGCTCAGGCCGAGCGCCGCGCCGCCCACCCAGCCGTCGATGGCCGGGCCGGTCGTGCTGCCGTTGGCGTCGCTGTGGAAGATGTAGGGGTCGTAGGCTTCGGTGCCCGTGGCGCGGATGACGACGAAGCGCCCACCGGTGCCGGGGCGGATGCCGGCGCGCGTGATCATCCAGCGGAAGGCCTCATCGACATCGGGGCCGCCGCCCATGAGCACCAGCGAGGGCGCGGCAGGCGACAGCGTCTGCACCGCGGCGGTGGCGTCGCCCGTCACAAAGTAGCTGAAAGGCTTTTTGCCTGCCTGGGCCGGGGCGCTCAGGGCGATGCCGCCCAGCAGGCCGAGGCCCAGCGTGAGTCGGGCCGCCAGGCGGCGCGGATGGTCGATGCGGGGCATGGCGGAACTCCTCAGGGGGGCAGGGCGGTACAGGGCGTACAGGGCAGACCCGCCATCCTAGACCCGCGGCGTGACGTTGGAAAGACGCGGCCCCCCACCCATCCCAGGAAAACCCTGGACACAGGGGTGACCCGGGACGCGTTGACTGGCCTACGATCCACGGGTCATGCTGATTTCCCCGATCCACCTTTGCACCCTGGCCGACACCCTGGCCCTGGCCGGCCATCCCGCAAGCACCTTGCTGGCGGCCGCCGGCCTCCCGCCCGAGGCCCTCGACCCCCAGGGTCCCTGGGTGCCCGAAGAGCGGCTCGACCAGCTCATGCGCGCCGCGCAGCAGGTCACCGGCAACCCCGCCCACGGCATGCTGGTCAGCACCAGCCTGGCCCTGACGCGCTATGGGCCGCAGGCCATGCTGATCATCCAGGCGCCCACCATGCGCCACGCCGTGCGCGACATCCGCCACTTCGCGCCTTTGCTGGTCGAGCAGCCCGAGCTGGACGTCCGCGAACAGGCGGGCGAAGCCTGGTTGAGCGTCAGGCCCCTGGGCACCACCTTGGCTGGCACGCGCTTTCGCACCGAGTGGTTGATGTGCCTGGCGGTGCAACTGGCCCGCCGCGCGGGGGCGTGCGAGGCCGATCTGCTGGAGGTGCGCTTGGCCTACCCGCGCCCGGCGTATGCCGCGCAGTACGAGGCCACCTTCGGCCCGCGCTTGCATTTCGATGCGGCCGAGAGCGGCCTGCGCTTCGCCAGCGCCCTGCTGGATTTGCCCATCCCTGGCCACGACCGCATGGTCTATGAAGGCCTGCGCGTGCAGGTCGATGCGGTGATGGCGCAGCGGCTCAACCGGGTCGATGTGGTCCAGGCGCTGCGGGGCCGCATCATGGCCGCCTTGCCGCGCCTGATGGCGGTCGATGAGGCGGCGCAAGCCCTGGACATGAGCGGGCGCACGCTGCGCCGCCACCTGTCGGCGCGCGGCCTGGGCTATGGCGACTTGGTCCAGCAGTGCCAGCGCGAACTGGCCGAGCGCCTCTTGCGCGAAGGGCGCGTGCCGCTCAAGCAGATCGCCGACGAAACCGGCTTCTCATCGCCCAGCTGCTTCCACCGGGCCTTCCGGCGCTGGCACGGGGCGACGCCGCTGGAGTGGCGCGAACAGCGTCCGTGAACCTCTGAGCCTGCGTGCTGGTGCCCGTCAGCGGCCGGGCAGCCCCAGGCCCTTGGGCAGCATCAGCTCGCCACTGGAGGTGAAGCTCACGCCGCCCAGCGCGGTGCCCGCCAGCCTGCCGCGCAGCACGTACTCGACGCGGTCGCTCGGGCCACTGCCGCTGGCCACGCCCATGGCCTGACGCACCAGGGACAGCGCCGACACCGACACCGGCACGCTGATGACGGCCTCGCCGAAGCGCGGCACGCTGCCCCGCTCGTTGCTGACGCCACTGGCGAAGCGGCTGCCGCGCACGTCCAGCGTCACGGACAGGCCATCGAAGTCCAGCGCGTTGTCGTTGGGGTTGGTCACGCGCAGCTTGAGCGCCAGGCGCAGCTCCAGGCCCTCGCCGGGCAGGGGCTCCACGCCGACCACGTCCACGCGCACCGGCTCGCGCTGCAAGAGGCTGGCGCAGCCGCTCAGCAGCAGGGCGCTCGCCCCCAGGCCCAGCCGCAAGCCGCCGACCAGGGCAGTGCGGCGGGGCAAGGGGTGGGGGGTGTCGGAGGGGATGGGGGAGGTGGTGTCGGCCATGGCCCATTCTAGGCAGTGCGCCGACCTCAGAACCCCACGTTCAGCGTCAGGCGCACGGTGCGCGGCTCGGCCGGGTGCGAGTGCACGTCGTTGACGCCTGCCAGCGGCTCGCCACGCAGGCGCGAGGTGTAGAAGTAATCGATGTCGCTGACCTTGCGGTTGAACAGGTTGAACACATCGACCGACACCTTGGTGCGCGCGTCCAGCTTGTAGCCCACCCGCGCGTAGGCCAGCGTCGTGCCCTTGGAGCGCACGCTGTTGTCTTCGATCAGCGGGCGCGGGCCGAAGTAGCGCAGCTGCGCCTGGCCGAACCAGCGGCCGAACTCCGTCACCGTGGCGCCCAGCGACACCACCGTGCGCACCGAGCCCGGCACCTGCGTGCCCACGGTCGGGTCCTCGCCCTGCGGCGTGCTGAAGCGCGCTTGCGAGAAGGCCACGTCGCCGTCCAGCAGCAGCCAGGGCGTGGCGAGGTAGTGGTTGTTGAACTCGATGCCGCGGCGGCGCGAGGCCCCGCTGGCTTCGGTCTCGCCGGCATCGCCCACGAACACGAGCTCCGAGTTCAAACGCAGCTGCCACAGCGCCACCGAGCTTTGCAGCCCGGGGATGAGCTCGGTGCGCAGGCCCAGCTCGCTGCCCTTGGTGCGCACCAGCGGCACGGCCGAGCGAACAGGGGCGCCGCCCTTGGCCGTCACGCGGGCCGTCATGCCGCGCGCGTCGTTGCTGTGGAAGCCCCAGCCGGTGTTGGCGAAGAACTCGGTCTGCGACCACGGCCCGAAGATCAGCGAGAGCTTGGGGCTGCTGATCCAGGCGCTGCGCTCGCCGCTGTTGTCGGTGATGTTGCTGTGCACATCGACGTTGACGCGGTCGGTGCGCAAGCCCGCGATGCTGCGCAACCAGGGCGTCCAGCGCGTGTCGTTCTGGCCGTACAGGCCCACGCTGGTTTCGCGCACGCGGCTCTCCTGCGTGAGGCCGGTGCGCACGCCGCCTTCCGCGGTGTAGAGGCCCACGGGCGAGAGGCGGTCGTGGCGCGCCTGCACGCCCAGGGTGTTCTGCGTGGCGCGGCCAGCCAGCGTGCCCGTCCACATCCGGCTGAGCGAGCCGCCGAACACGCGGCGTTGCTCGGCCTGCTCGAACTGGTCGCCCGTGTCGGGGTTGTCCAGGAAGTAGGTGAAGTTGGAGAAGAGCTTGAGCTGCGAACCGATGGCGTAGGCACTGGCACGCCACTCGCCATCGTCTTCCGCCTTCAGCGCGTTCCACGACAGGCTGGTGCGGCGGGTCTGGCCATGGTCGGTGGCGTCGATGGCGTCGAAGCGACCGATCTGCCCGCTGTTGACCGCGCGCTGCGGCACCTGGTCGGTGCTGTCCCACTTGGCGGTGTAGGCCATCAGCGTGAGCGATTGCTTGACGCCGCCTTCGTTGAGGCTGTAGCGCAGCAGGCCGTTGAAGCGCTTGAAGTGCTCGGGGTTCGTCCAGGGGCCGTCGTTGTGGGCGGCCTCGACCGCGGCCAGCAGCGTGCCCGTGGTCAGTGCCGTGGACTTCGCCACCAGGGCGCGGGCGTAGCCGTTCTCGCCCAGCGTGAGGCTGGCCATGCCGCCGTGCGCGCCGACCGCGCTGCCGGGCAGGGTGTCCATCAGCTGGATGCGCGCGGTGCCGGCAGAGCTGAAGTCGCCGTCTTCCGCGGCGTACACGCCCTTGCGGTAGCCGATGCTGCCGACCAGTTCGGGGATGAGGAAGTTCAGGTCGCTGTAGCCCTGGCCGTGGGCGTGGGTGGGCATGTTCACCGGCATGCCGTCGAGGAAGGTGGCGAAGTCGGTGCCGTGGTCGAGATTGAAGCCGCGCAGGTAGTACTGGTTGGCTTTGCCGTCGCCGCTGTGCTGCGAGACGATGACGCCGGGCACGAACTCCAGCACCTCGGCGGGGCGCAGGGTGGGGCGGCTCTGGATGAGCTTGGCCGTGACCGTGCCCTCGCTGGCCGCGGTGCTGCTGCCCACGGCGTTGTTGTAGTTGCCTTTGACGACGACTTCAGCGAGCTCGCCCTCGGCCGCATGGGCCAGGGGGTGCAAGGCGATGCCGGCCAGGGCCAGGCACAGCAGGCCGGCGGCCTGCGGGATGGCGCGGCGCGGTGCCGATGGCGGGTGGGTGTGGGGCGTGTGCATGGGGGTACTGCTGAAAATTGATCGGTGTGATGGGTGCTGGCGGCGTGGGCCGGCCGGGCGCTCAGGCCCAGCCCGTGTGCAGCGGCACGAAGCCGCGCGTGGGCATCTGCCACAGGCGCAGGCGCTCGGGGGTCTCGCGGCGGGCCTGCGAGAGGCGCCCGGACAGCGCCGCGACGCGGGCCCACTCGGCCTCGCTCAAGGCCTCGCGCCAGCGCAGCAGGGCGGCCATGACGGCGGGTTGCAGCCAGACGTCCCAGCGGTGGTCGCCCTGGCCGTGGGCCTCGGTGTGCTTGAGGCCTTCGTGCACCGCGTGGCCCAGGGCGGCCAGGCGCAGGCGCGCGGCGTCGCTGCGGCAGGCGCTGCCGAAATCGCGCAGCAAGCGGTTCTTGCCGGCTTGGCGCAGGCAGTGCTCGGTGAGCAGGCGTTGCACCTGCTGCAAGGCCAGGCGCACGGCGTGCACGGGCAGCGGGGCGCACAGGGGCAGGGCAGGCGCTTCGTGCGGGCACGTCGCGTGGCAGGGGCCCAGCATCAGCGCGGCCAGACGCAGCCACTCGGCGGGCGTCAGGCCTTCGCTGGCTTCGGCCGCATGCGCCCGCGCCATCACCTGCGCGAAGCTCAGCGCGCCCTTGGCGCGGTTGGCCCGCACGCTCATCACGGCGAGGTTGCTGGCCGCGTAGGCCGCGTCGTTGTTCAGGCGGTCCACCGACCAGTCGGTGTCTCGCAGGGCGCCGTGGGTCAGCACCTCGCGCGTCACCGGGCAGCGGGTGACGTCGAGCTCGCGCAGCAGCTGCGGCGTGACGTCGGCGGCCACCGCGCGCTGGCGGCGCCAGGCGTTCAGGCGCAGCTGCAGCCACTTGCGGGTGAAGCGGTCGGCGTGCGGGCGGCGGTGCCCGTGCCCGGACCTGTGCAGGTGGGCCGCAGCGTCAAAGCCCGCGCACACGGCGGCGGGCCAGTCGGCCTGTTTCGGGATCTGGGTCATGGTGTGGAAGTCGTGGCCGAGCGCGCGGCCGGCTTCTTCGATGTCCACTTGGGCATGGTCGTGCCATGGGTTCATGGTTCACCCCTGGGGTGCGCCACGCCGCGTGCAGCGTGGCAGGTCGCTCCGGCCAGGCACGGGGTGTGGGCACCCGCTCAAGGGTGCGCACCGCGCCTGGCAGCCTGGGGCGGGCAGGCGCAGCAGCGCCGTTCCGCGGGAGGACGCTCAGGCCTGCGGGGGGCGCTCCAGGGGCGCGATGACGTGGCTGCGCCAGCCAGATGCCTGGGCCTTGAACCAGGTGGCCGCGCCTGCGCTGGGGGCCAGGGCCTGCACGCTCAGCGCGGGCGAGAGGGGGAAGGTGCCACCACCTGCATCGAGCACGGGGGCGCTGCCGGCGGCATCCGGGGCCTGGGTGTGTTCGCCGAGGGCGACCACGCTGCTGTCTTGCGGGTCGTGGATGTGGCGCTGGAAGGTGTCGTGGGCGTGTTGGTGGGCTTGCAGGCGAGCCTGGGCTGTGTTCACGGGGCTGGCGACAGGGGTGAACGGGTGCGCCTTCAGCTCGGCCGCGCGTTGCCAGGCGTGGTCGCGGGCGTGCATGGTGTCGATCAGCTGCAGCGCGCCGGGGCCGGCCACGCTGGCCACCAGGCTGCGCAAGGCGCTGCGGGCGTTCCAGGGGGCGGAGCCTGGGGTGTCCGTGTGCTGGGCCGTGCCTTGGGCCACCTCCAGGGTGACGGCGCTGTGGCGGTGCGCCGCCCCCATCACCTGCAGCAGCACGTTGGAGACCCCGTGCACCGGCAAGGCGAGCACCAGCACCCACACCATCAAAGGGCGCAGGCAGCTCAGGCGCAGGCGTTGCAGCAAACGGGTCATGGCAACCTTATACGCACGCCACATGAACTCTGGATGACTTTTGTGCCTGCCGCGCGAATCCCGCCGCGTGCCAGGGTCAGGCGCCTTGCGTAGCATGGGCGCCATGAACACCGATCTGACCCTCGATTTCGTCTCCGACATCTCCTGCCCCTGGTGCGCCATCGGGCTGTCGGCTTTGCAGCAGGCCATCGCGCAAGTGTCAGCCCCGGCCTCCGAGCCGCCCCTCACCGTGAGCCTGCGCTGCCAGCCCTTCGAGCTCAACCCGCAGATGCCGCCCGGCGGCCAGGACATCGGCGAGCACCTGACGCAGAAGTACGGCAGCACGCCCGAGCAGCAGGCGCAGATCCGCGAGACCATCCGCCAGCGCGGCGCCGAGGTGGGCTTCACCTTCAACACGCAGGGTCGCGGCCGCATCTACAACACCTTCGACGCCCACCGCCTGCTGCACTGGGCCGACATCGAACACCCCGCGCATCAGCTCGCGCTCAAGATGGCCTTGCTGCGGGCTTGCCACACCGAGCGCCAGGCCATGGACAGCCCCGAGGTGCTGCTGGCCGCGGTGCGCGCCGCTGGCCTGGACGCCACCCGCGCCCAGGCGGTGCTGGACAGCGACCTGTTCGCCGAAGAGGTGCGCGAACAGGAAAATTTCTACACCTCGCACGGCATCCACGCGGTGCCGGCGGTGGTCATCAACGGCCAGCACCTCGTGTCGGGCGGCCAGCCGGTCGAGGTGTATGTGCAGGCTTTGCGTCAGGTGGCTGCGTCGGCCTGATCGCCCCGATCACGGCCAGCGCACCCAGCGCCAGCACCGCGCTGCTCAGGAAGGTGCTGGCCGGGCCCCAGTGGTCCCACAGCAGGCCGGCGGCGCCGCCCGACACCAGCATCGCCACGCCACTGACGAGGTTGAACCAGCCGAAGGCCGTGCCGCGCAAGCTGGGCGGTGCCGATGCGGCCACCATGGCGGCCAGCACGCCTTGCGTCATCGCCATGTGCAGGCCAAACAGCAGCACGCCTGCGCCGAGGGCACCCATGTGCGGCGCCCACGCGAGGACGAGGTCCGCCATCACCAGCACGCCCATGCCCAGCGCGAGCAGGCGCAGCGGCGCCACCCGGTCGGCGAGCCGGCCCAGGGGGTAGGCGGCCAGGGCATAGACCAGGTTCATGGCGATCAGCACCAGCGGTGTCCAGGCCAGGCCCAGGCCGGCGTGCTGGGCGCGCAGCACCAGGAAGGCCTCGGACACCCGCGCCAGCGTCACAACCCCGCCCAGCGCCACCACCCACCAGCAGGCCGCGGGCAAGGCCGGGATGGCCAGGCGCGAGGCCGGCCGTGCGGAGGTGGTTTCAGGGGCGATGCGGCCTGCGCTGGCGGCCAACGGTGGGTGCTCCGGCTCGCGCACACCCAGGGCCAGCAAGGCCACCGCCATCAGCCCCGGCACGATGGCCACCCAGAAAATGGCCTGGAAGTCGTTGTGCCACAGCAGCATCAGGCCCAGCGCCAGCAGCGGCCCGACGAACGCCCCCACGGTGTCCAGCGACTGCCGCAGCCCGAAGGCCGCACCGCGCACTTCGGTCGGGGCGATGTCGGCCACCAGGGCGTCCCGCGGGGCGCCGCGCAGGCCCTTGCCCACCCGGTCGATCAGGCGCGCGCCCAGCACCATGCCAGGGCTGCCGGCCAGCGCGAACAGCGGCTTGGACAGGGCGCCCAGCGCATAGCCCGCCACCGCCAGCGGTTTGCGCCGGCCCATGCGGTCGCTCCAGGTGCCCGACACCAGCTTGGCGATCAGGGCCGTGGCCTCGCCCGCGCCGTCGATCAGGCCCACCGTGAACGCGCTGGCACCCAGGGCCGTGACCATGAACACGGGCAGCAGGCTGTGGATCATTTCCGAGGAAATGTCCATGAGCATGCTGACGAAGCCCAGCACCCAGATGGCGCGGGGAATGGCGCGGGGGATGGTGCGCGGGGCCGTGCCGGGCGTGGTGTCGGGGGGAGGGCGTGCCATGGCGCAAGCATCGCACGGGGTGGCCTGGGGTAGCATCGCCACCGACACAACGATGGCCCCCTGGGCCCCAAGGCACCCCCATGAAAGCCATCTGGAACGGCGTGACCATCGCCGAAAGCGACGACATCGTCACCCTCGAAGGCAACCACTACTTCCCGCGCGAGTCGCTCAAGGACCAGTACACCACCTTCAGCAACCACCGCAGCGGCTGCGTGTGGAAGGGCCAGGCGCACTGGTTGAGCCTCTTCGTCAACGGCGACATGAAGCCCGATGCGGTCTGGTTCTACCCCGAGCCCACCGATGCGGCCAAGGAGATCAAGGGCCGCGTGGCCTTCATGCCGGGCGTGGACATCGTGGACTGAACGCGCCAGGGGCGTGCTGGGTGTCGCCCAGGCGTGCCGAATGGGGGCATTGCCGGGATAATCGCGCATGACCTCTTCCTCCCTTGGCGCATCCTTCGCCGCCCTGCCCCTCTCCGAGGCCATGCAGGCCAATCTGCAGGCCCTCGGTTATGCGGCGATGACGCCCATCCAGGCCGCCAGCCTGCCCATCACCCTGGCCGGCAAAGACCTCATCGCCCAGGCCAAGACCGGCAGCGGCAAGACCGTGGCCTTCACGCTGCCCCTGCTGCACACGCTGGACGCCAAGCGCTTCGCCGTGCAGGCCCTGGTGCTGTGCCCCACGCGCGAGCTGGCCGACCAGGTCACCACCGAAATCCGCCGCGTGGCGCGGGCCGAAGACAACGTCAAGGTGCTGACCCTGTGCGGCGGCAGCCCCATCCGCCCGCAAACCGAGAGCCTGGCGCATGGTGCCCACATCATCGTCGGCACGCCGGGCCGGGTGCTCGACCACCTCGGGCGCGAAAGCCTGAACCTCGATGCGCTGCAAACGCTGGTGCTCGACGAGGCCGACCGCATGCTGGACATGGGTTTCGCCGATGACATCGCCCAGGTCGTGGCGCACTGCCCGAAACAGCGCCAGACCCTGCTGTTCTCGGCCACCTACCCCGAGGGCGTGGACAAGCTGGCGCGCCGCTTCATGCGCGATGCGCAAGAGGTCAAGCTGGCCGAGCGCCACGACACCTCGCTCATCCGCCAGCGCTTCTACGAGGTGACGGACGCTGAGCGCCTGCACGCCGTGGGCCTGCTGCTCGACCACTTCCGCCCGGCCAGCACCCTGGCGTTCTGCAACACCAAGCAGCAGTGCCGCGACCTGGTCGCCGTGCTGCAGGCCCAGGGCATCGTCGCACTCGAATTGCACGGTGACCTCGACCAGCGCGACCGCGACCAGGTGCTGGTGCGCTTCGCCAATGGCAGTTGCAGCGTGCTGGTGGCCACCGACGTGGCCGCGCGCGGACTGGACATCGCCCAGCTCGAAGCCGTCATCAACGTGGACATCACGCCCGACATTGAGGTGCACACCCACCGCGTCGGCCGCACCGGCCGCGCGGGCGAGTCGGGTTGGGCCTTCAGCCTGGCCAGCATGGTCGAGATGGGCCGCGTGGGCCGCATCGACGAGATGCAGGGCCGCGCCAGCGAGTGGCACCCCTTGAGCGAACTCACGCCCTCGACCGAGCGCGAACCGCTGCGCCCGCCGCGCGTGACGTTGCAGATCCTCGGCGGTCGCAAGGAAAAGATCCGCCCGGGCGATGTGCTGGGTGCGCTCACCAAAGACTTGGGGCTAGATGGCGCCCAGATCGGCAAGATCAACGTCAACGAGTTCTCGACCTACGTGGCCGTGGACCGCGCCATCGCCGACAAGGCCTTGAAGGGCCTGCAAGGCGGCAAGGTCAAGGGCAAGTCCGTGAAGGTGAGGGCGCTGTGATGGCCGAGGACACGAACGCCTTCGCGGCCCTGGGCCTGAGCGCCGACCTGGCCGCGGCCGCCAGCGCCTGTGGCTACGACAGCCCCACGCCGGTCCAGGCCGAGGCCATTCCCGCGGTGCTGGCTGGCCGCGACGTGCTGGCCACGGCGCAGACCGGCTCGGGCAAGACCCTGGCTTATGTGCTGCCGCTGCTGCAGCAACTGGAAAGCGCCTGGTTGAAAGCCCAGGCAAAGATGACAGCCAAGGGTGGGGCAGAGCCCATCGGTCGCCGCCCCACCCGCGTGCTGGTGCTGGTGCCCACGCGCGAGTTGGCCTTGCAGATCGGTGAGTCGCTCCACGAGCTGGCGCCGCACCTGCAGGCGCCGCTGCGTTGGGGCTGTGTGTTCGGCGGCGTCTCCATCAACCCGCAGATGATGGGTTTGCGCGGGGGCGCCGACATCGTCGTGGCCACGCCCGGCCGCCTGCTCGACCTGATCGAGCACAACGCCCTGAGCCTGGACGGCGTGCAGAGCCTGGTGCTCGACGAGGCCGACCGCCTGCTCGACAAGGGTTTCGAAGACGAGCTGAACCGCGTGCTGGCCCTGCTGCCGGCCAAGCGCCAGAGCCTGATGTTCTCGGCCACCTTCGCGCCGCCGGTCGAGGCCTTGGCGCAGCGGCTCTTGCACGAGGCCGCGCGCATCGACGTGCGCGCCGAGGCGGT
Source organism: Aquabacterium sp. (assembly GCA_023266355.1). GTDB lineage: Bacteria > Pseudomonadota > Gammaproteobacteria > Burkholderiales > Burkholderiaceae_C > Aquabacterium. Next base: position 209,470 of record JAHFQM010000003.1, on the reverse strand, counting down.
GTCCCTGCCCGACATCCACCAGCGCGCCATCGAGGTCGATGCGGCCCAGCGCACGCCGCTGCTGCGCCACCTGATCGCGCAAGAGGGCTGGTCGCGCGTGCTGGTCTTCGTGGCCACGCGCTATGCCAGCGAGCTGGTCACGCACAAGCTGCAAAAGGCCGGCATCCGTGCCGCGGCCTTCCACGCCGACGCCAGCCAGGGCGCGCGCCGCGAAGTGCTGCGCGCCTTCAAGGCCGGCGAGCTGCAGGTGGTGGTGGCCACCGACCTGGCCGCCCGCGGCATCGACATCGCCCAGCTGCCGGCCGTGGTCAACCACGACCTGCCGCGCTCGCCCGACGACCACGTCCACCGCATCGGACGCACCGCGCGCGCCGGTGAAAGCGGCGTGGCCGTGAGCTTCGTCAGCGCCGACACCGAGGCCCATTTCCGCCTCATCGAGAAACGCCAGGGGCTGCGCGTGCCACGCGAGCAGGTGGCGGGCTTCGAGCCGAAAGAGGCGTTGCCCACCGCCGCGCCTTCGCTGACCGACCCCGAGGGCACGGGCGGCGTCAAGGGCAAGCGCAAGAGCAAGAAGGACAAGCTGCGCGAGGCGGCGGCTTTGACGGCGGCCACGCCCGCGGGCAAGCGCTCAGGCCGCTGAGCCTGGGCGTCAAGGCGACGGCGTGCTGGCTTGCAGCGTGGCGACGCGGCTTTTCAGTGCCTCGACGATGTCTGGCAGCCAGCGCGGCGCATCGCTGGTGCCGCGCACCTTGTCCCATGCGGTGAGGGCTTGCCGGTAGCTGGCCAGGGCCAAGGCCGGTTGGCCTGACATCTGGTGGAGGCTGCCGATCCGTGTGAGGGTGCGCGCCAGGGCCTGCTCGTGCTTGCCGGGCTCTGACGTGGCCAGGCGCAACTGCAGGTCCAGCGCCGCGAGGCTCCATTGCGCTGCCAAAGCCGATTGGGCCGGGGCCATGCCTGCCTCGCTGCGCGATTCGTCCTGCCATGCCTTGATCTGAGCCTCCCATTCAGCGGCGGGCAGCGCTTCCAGGACGGCGCTTGTGGGCAGGGAGAGGGGGGTGTGGCTTCGCATGACCCACGCGTCGGTGTTCTTGCAGGTGCCGGGTGGCAGCGGTGGGCGAGCAGACTGTTTCTTGCGCGCCAGGAACTTGGCTGGGTCGATCTCGGCCAGCTCATTCACGATGCCGGTCGCCTCCCGCCACGCCGCTTCGCCCAGACAGGTCTGTTTGAGTTTCTGGTGGGAGTGATCCTGGTTCAGCAAGACGGTTGCCACGTCGTATTGCCGCATCAGGGTGGGGTCCTTCTCGGCCAAAGCGCGACGCCACACCAACACCTCGCCCAAGGCCTGCAGGGCCTGGGCGTGCCGGCCTTCCAGCGCTTGCATGCGCGCGGCGTTCAGGCCCGCGCGCGATGCCGCGTCGGTGTGGACGGTGTCGGCCTCGGAGCGCATGGCCGCGTGCAAGCCCATCGCCTTCATCCAGTGCTGACCCGCTTCGCCTGGGCGTTTCATGGTTTCCAGCAGGCCGCCCAGGGTGTCGTGCAGCCGGGCGATGGCCGTTTTGTTGTCGGGTGGGTACAGCCCCAGGGCGCGGGTCAGGGCGCCATGGGCCTGCATGAAGTGATTGACGCTTGGCGATTCCATCAACAACTGCCCCAGCAGGTGCCAGGGCTCTGGGCGATCCTGCAGGGCGATCGTGGCCAACCAGCCGGTGTCTGTGGCACCTCGGCGGTCGCGGAGCGTGCTTTGCAGCATGGCGCGCAGCATCCAGGCCTGGGCCAGGCCTGCGTCTGCCGCCGGTGTGCCGCTCGGGGCGCGTTGCAGCACGTCCAGAGACAGCCCTTGCAGCGCCTGTGCCGGATCGCCGCGCCACCACGCGTGCAGCGCCTGACGGTACAGGGTGGGCATCTGGGCCGCCGGGCCTTTGTCGGCCAGCAAGGCCCAGGTGCCGGCCAGCTGATCCTTGGGCTCCGAGATGACCATGAATACCTCGTCAGGCGAATCCGGTTGCCTGAGCCGGGCTCTGGCTGCTGCGACGTCCGCATCGAAGCTCTGATCGTAGGTGCGCAGGGCCAAGTGACCCAAGTGAAATTCGCGCCATGCGACCACCGTCTCAGGCGCCGACACCACCAGCGTCACCGGCGCAGGGGAAGTGGCCAGCGCTGCGGGCCAGGTCAACAGCACGTCGTTGACCACGGCCAGGGCCTCGCCCGGCCGGTTCAGCTGCAGTGTGGTGGTCGCCTTGTCTGCCGTGGCAGGTGACGGGGACGGGCGTGGCCAGCGGAGCTGGAAGCGGCCTTGCGCATCGGTCTGCGCCACCACTTTCTGTCCGATGAGCACGGCGACCCCGACCAGCGGCGCGCCGTCCAGTTGGTCCAGGCGCACTTGGGCGCTCAGCGTGGGCACATCGGCCGGGGCGGCGAGCGCACGGCCGGACAACAGCAGCGCTGCAAGCGCGGCCAGCAGCAGCGACCAGGAGCCCGTCCAGAACGCGGGCCTCATTTGCGCAGGGTCCTGGTGCCACCGCACTCTGCGACGGCCTGGCCGGAGCGCGCCGCCAGGGCCGCAGTCTCTGCCTGGAAGGCCTCGTGGCGCACATTGAAGGCCGCCACGCTGGTGTTGGCTTCCGTGTTGCGGGCGTTGTGGGCCACCACGCGCTGTTCGAGGGCCGCGTGGTCTTTCAGCAAGCGCGCCCGCCATTCACGCAGTCGCTCCAGCTCGGTGTTGTGCGCCTTGACCAGGGCGTTGAAGGCGGTCACGTCTGCTGGACGCTGGGGGCGCTGCAAGCGCTTGCGCTCGATGTCCTCTGCCTGGTGTTTCAGGGCGGTGTTGGCCTCGGACCAGCGGGCGGACTGCGCCTTCATGCCCTCGCCTGCCTGCTCCAGTTCGGTCAGGCTGGCCTGCAGCGTGGTGCTGGCCTGCTCCAGCTTGGCGCGATCTTCGGTGAGCGCCTGCTGACGCTGCCGCGCGGCGTGCACATCCTGTTGCATCGCCACGTCCTGGCCCAGGCAGCGTTCGATGTCGTCCAGGGTGATGTCAGGGGCTTCAGGTGCGCCAGGGCGCCGCAAGCGCGAGGTGATGGCCGGCAGGCGGACGACGGGCTGGATGGCGATCGGGACGCCGGACTGGGCGGCCGCCTGGACCGCGGGCGCTGCCGAGGCTGGTGGGACTGGGGCTGGGGCTGAGGGCGTGGCCGTGCCAGGCAAGGCGGCCAGTGCAGAGGTCACTGCGGCGGCCAGTGCGGCGGCCAGGGCGCGGGTGGCCAGAGGCTGGGGCATGGGGTGTCTTCCTGAGGGAGGGCACCCCTGGGGGAGGGTGCGCGGATGTTGCCGCGCATCCTGGCAGTGGCATGTGGCGCGTTCATGTCACCCCCATGGCTCACGCAGGGGGCGGTGCAGCCTCTGAGGCGTTCGTCGCGTCCTGCCTGGCCTGCCACGCCCGCAGCGCCTGCCGGTGGGCGTCCATGGCCAGGTCGTGCGCATCGAAGATGCAGGGGTCGCAGCCGTTGCCGCAGCAGTCGTTGATGTCCGGCGCCTCGGGCGGCAGGGGCATGGGGTCGTGGTCGGGGCTGGCTGGGTCGCGCATGGCCTGATTTTCTCGCACGGGCGCGCGCGGCGGGGCAGGCGCAAGGCAAAAACCCTCGCGCACCTCGGCCAAAGCCTGGCGCGCAAGCCGCCACGGGCCGTGCGCAAGGCTCAAAGCCTTGTGCGCGAAGTGCCGGGGCTCGGCCGATGGCCCCAAACGCTTGGCGCGCCAAGCGCATGACCTTGCGCGCAAGCCGTTGAGCTTTGCACGCGAGCCTTTGAGCCTTGCGCACCGCCCCAAAAGCTTTGCGCGCGAGGTTCTGTCACCTTGCACGCGACCTCCCAAGCCTTGCGCGCGAAGCAAATGGCCTTGCGCACCAGGCCAAACGGGCGGCGTGCCGCCTGTTCAGCCCGGCGCGCCGCTCAGTCCGCCGCTTTGATCAGCGCCAGCACCTCGCGGAAGCGTTCGTGCCGGCAGTCGGCCAGCCACTCGAACAGCACCATCTCGTGCGTCACGACGTTGGCGCCGGCCTGCGCCAGGCGCGCCATGGCGGCGGCGTGGTCGCTCGCGCGGCGCGAACCGCTGGCGTTGGCCACCACCCACACCCGCCAGTCGGGCCAGGCTCGCAGCAGGCCGAGTGCGGTTTGCAGCAGGCAGACGTGGGCCTCGCAGCCGGCGATGACGATGTCGGTGCAGCCCGGTCGGGCGGCTTGCACCGCATCGACCAGGCCGTCGGGGCAGGCGTCGAAGTGGGTCTTGGCGACGGTGGCGTCACACAGGGCCTTCACCGCGTCCACGTTCGGCCCCAGGCGGCTGGGGTTCTGCTCGGTGCCGACCACCGGCACGCCCAGCAGGCGCGCACCTTCGGCCAGCAGCACGGCGCGGGCGCTGACGCGCTCGCCCTCGTGGATGGCGGGCATCAGCCGCCCCTGGTAGTCCACCAGCACGAGCACGCTGCTGGCGGCGTGCAGGGCGTCGGCAGTGTTGAGGGCCGCGTGGCGCTCGCTCATCGCGCGTGGCTCAGAAGAAGGCCTGGATGCCGGTCTGCGCCCGACCCAGGATCAGCGCGTGCACATCGTGCGTGCCCTCGTAGGTGTTGACCACTTCGAGGTTGACGAGGTGGCGGGCCACGCCGAACTCGTCGCTGATGCCGTTGCCGCCCATCATGTCGCGGGCCAGGCGGGCGATGTCGAGCGCCTTGCCGCAGTTGTTGCGCTTCATCAGGGAGGTGATCTCCACCGCGGCTTTGTCCTCGTCCTTCATGCGGCCCAGGCGCAGGCTGCCTTGCAGCCCCAAGGCGATCTCGGTCTGCATGTCGGCCAGCTTCTTCTGGATGAGTTGGTTGGCGGCCAGCGGGCGGCCGAACTGCTGGCGGTCGAGCACGTACTGGCGCGCGCGCATCCAGCAGTCTTCGGCCGCGCCCATCGCGCCCCAGGAGATGCCGTAGCGCGCCGAGTTCAGGCAGGTGAAGGGGCCCTTCAAGCCGCGCACTTCGGGGAAGGCGTTCTCTTCGGGCACGAAGACGTCGTCCATGACGATCTCGCCGGTGATGCTGGCGCGCAGGCCGACCTTGCCGTGGATGGCCGGGGCGCTCAGGCCCTTCCAGCCCTTCTCCAGCACGAAGCCGCGGATCTGGTCCTTGCCGCCTTCGTTGAACTGCGCCCACACCACGAACACGTCGGCAATCGGCGAGTTGCTGATCCACATCTTGCTGCCGCGCAGCGTGTAGCCGCCGTCCACCTTCGTGGCGCGCGTCAGCATGCTGGCCGGGTCGGAGCCGTGGTTGGGCTCGGTCAGGCCGAAGCAGCCGATGAACTCGCCCGTGGCCAGCTTGGGCAGGTATTTGCGTCGGGTGGCCTCGTTGCCGAAGGCGTGGATGGGCACCATGACGAGCGAGGACTGCACGCTCATCATCGAGCGGTAGCCGGAGTCCACGCGCTCGACCTCGCGGGCGATCAGGCCGTAGCTCACGTAGTTCAGGCCGCTGCCGCCGTACTCGGTCGGGATGGTCGCGCCCAGCAGGCCGAGCTCGCCCATCTCGCGGAAGATGGCCGGGTCGGTCTGTTCGTTGCGGAAGGCCAGGGTCACGCGGGGCAGCAGCTTGTCTTGCGCGTAGCTGCGGGCGGCGTCGCGCACCATGCGTTCTTCCTGCGTGAGCTGGTCGTCCAGCAGGAAGGGGTCGGCCCATTGGAAGGAGGGGGTGGCGTGGCTCATGGGGGCTCCGGTGGGGTGTGGGTGTGGCGGCGGACGTGGGGCTCAATGTGGCGCGGCGTTGCGCGCCTGCTGCTGCAGCTCGCGCCACAGGATCTTGCCCGTGCCCGACTTGGGCAGGTCGTCAACGAACTCGACGATGCGGGGGCTCTTGTAAGCGGCCATGTGCTCGTGGGCCCAGGCGACGATGTCGGCTTCGCTGACCTGGCCGCGGTGCGTGGCGCGCAGCACCACCAGGGCTTTGACGGTCTCGCCGCGGCGCGGGTCGCTCACGCCGATCACGCAGACTTCCTGGATGGCCGGGTGGGCGTACATCAGGGCTTCGACCTCGGAGGGCCAGACCTTGAAGCCCGAGGCGTTGACCATGCGCTTGAGGCGGTCCACCATGAAGAAGTAGCCGTCTTCGTCCACGCGGGCGAGGTCGCCGGTGCGCAGGAAGCGCTTGCCGTCGAGTTCGATGAAGGCTTCGGCGTCGGCTTGCGGGTTGCGCCAGTAGCCGCGCATCACCTGCGGGCCGTGCACGACGATCTCACCCACTTCGTTGGGCGGCATCTCAGTGAAGGTGAGTGGGTCCACCACGCGCGCATCGACGTCGAAGATGGGGATGCCCAGGCACTGCCGCTTGGGCCGCTGCAGCGGGTTGATGTGCGTGGCGGCCATGGTCTCGGACATGCCATAGCCTTCGATGTAGTCCAGGCCCGTGAGCGCCTTGAGCTTGGCCGCGATGGCTTCGGGCATGGCCGCGCCACCCCCGCCGATGCTGACGATGCTGCTGAGGTCGACGCTGTCGATGTCGGGGTGCGAGAGCATGTCCACCACCATGGTGGAGATCAGCTGTGCGCCCGTCACGCGGAAGCGCTGGATGCAGGCGAGGGCCACGTCGCGGTCCCAGCGCGGCAGGATGACCGCCGTGGCGCCCTGGTAGATGGTGCCGTTCATCGCGTTTTGCATGCCCGTGACGTGGAAGAAGGGCAGCACGGCGAGTTGCACCGAGTCGGGCAGGCTGCCCATCCACACCGGGCGCGCGACGGTGTTGACCATCACGCTGCGGTGCGTGTGCATGCAGCCCTTGGGGTGGTTGGTGGTGCCCGAGGTGTAGGGCAGCACGGCCAGGTCGTCGGGACCGGCCTGGATGGGCGTGGGTTGACGTTGCGCGGCCAGGGCCTCGCGCCAGGTCACCACGCCGGGCTCGTCGAAAGTTTGCGCAGGGGCGCGCACGAAGTCGGGCACGCGCAGGTCGGTGTCGGTCGGCAGGTGGTCGCTGTAGGCCGCGACCACGGCGTGCTTCAGCCCCACGCCGGGGGCCGAGGCCTGGCCTTCGTGAAGCAGCGGCAGCACCTGGGGCATCAGGTCTTGGGCGGCACAGATCACCTGCGCGCCGGCGTCCTCGATGCAATGCCGCAGCTCTTCGCCCAGGTTCATCGGGTTGACCGGCACCACCACCGCATCGGCCCGCAAGATCGCGTAGTAGGCGATGGCGAACTGCGGGCTGTTCTGCATGTAGAGCAGCACGCGGTCGCCGCGCTTCACCCCGCAGACCTGCTGCAGGTGGCCGGCCAGGTGCTCGCAATCTGCCTTGAAGCGGCCATGGGTGGTCAGCGCGCCGTAGAAGATGAACAGCGGCTTGTCGGGGTGACGCGCCGCCGAGGCCTCGGCGTTGTGGAAGAGGTGCGTGGCCGGGATGTCCAGGTGCCGGGGCACCTGGGGCGGCCAATGCGCCCAGTGGCGGGGGATGTGGGGGGTTGACATCGTGGGCGCGAGCTTACGCCGATGCGCTTGCCGTGGCACCCGCAGATGCACCCAGGGCAGCACCCAGCGCGATGAAGCGCTGCAGGTGGTGGTCCTCGTCGCCCAGCTGGGCATCGATGAGCACCAGGCGCTTGGCATAGTGCGACAGCGGCAGCTCCCAGGTCATGCCGATGCCGCCGTGCAGCTGGATGGCTTCTTCGGCCACCAGCGTGCCGATGCGCCCGATGCTGACCTTGGCCGCCGACAACGCGCGTTCGCGGGCGATGCGCTCGCTGCCGTCCAGCGCGGCGGCTGCGTTGATGACGGCCGAGCGCGCCTGTTCGATCTCCAGCAGCACGGTGGCCATGCGGTGTTGCAGGGCCTGGAAGCTGCCAATCGGCACGCCGAACTGCTTGCGCGTCTGCAGGTACTCGATGGTCATGCGCTTGGCCACTTCCATGGCGCCCAGGCTTTCGGCACACAGCGCCAGCAGGCCGCGGCCCACGGCGTGTTCCAGCGTCGCCAGGCCTTCGCCCGCGTGCGCTTCGCCGCCCAGCAGGGCCGAGGCCGGCAGGCGCAGCTGGTTGAACATCACGTCGGCCACGCGGCCGCCATCGTGGGTGGGCAGGCCGCGGCGCACGAGGCCTGGGGCATCGGCCGGCACCACGAAGAGCGAGATGCCCTGGGCGGCGGTGGTGGCGCCCGCGGTGCGCGCGGACACCAGCAGCCAGTCGGCCTGGTCGCCCAGCGGCACGGCGGTTTTGTGGCCTTGCAGCACCCAGCCATCGCCATGGCGCTCGGCCCGTGTGGCCACATGCTGCAGTTCGTGGAAGCTGCCGGGTTCTTCGTGGGCCAGCGTGGCCACGTGCTCGCCGGCCATCAGGGGCGCCAGCAGCGTCTTTTGTCCGTGGCTGCCTGCATGCGCCAGCGCGCTGCCGGCCATCAGCGCGGGCAGGAAGGGCTCCAGCACCAGGCCGGCGCCCAGGGCCTCGAACACCACGGCGATGTCGAAGCCGGCGCCGCCATAGCCGCCATCGGCCTCGGTGAACAGGGCGCCAACGGCCCCGAGTTCGGCCAAGGCCGCCCAGCGTGCGCGGCTGAAGCCTTCGGGCGATGCGGCCGCGGCCATGCGGGCCTCGAAGCCGACCTGCTCGGCCACGTAGCGGCCCAGGGTGTCGGCCAGCATGCGGCGGTCTTCGGTGTGGGTGAAATTCATGGCGTGGTCCTCACAGTCCCAGGATCATCTTGGAGATGATGTTTTTCTGGACCTCGTTGGAGCCGCCGAAGATCGACAGCTTGCGGTTGTTGAAGTACTGCGCGGTGGCGTGGTGCACCTCGGGCTCGGCGCCCAGCGGGCTGTCCACGCCGGGGCCCACCAGCGCCCGGGCGTGCGGGCCCATGGCGCGGCGCAGCAGGGCGTTGAGCTCCTGGCGGATCTCGGTGCCCTTGATCTTCAGCATGGAGCTTTCCGCGCCCGGCGCGCCACCGCCGGCCACCGCCGCGATCACGCGCAGGTTGGTGGTCTTCATGTTCTCCAGCTCGATCTCGACCTGGGCCATGCGGGCGGCGAACAGCGGGTCTTGCGCCAGCGGCTTGCCGTGCTTCATCACGCGCTGGGCCACGTCCTTCAGGCGCGCCATGGCGGCCACCGAGAAGCCCACGCCCGCGATGTTGGTGCGCTCGTAGGTCAGCAGGTACTTGGCGCAGGTCCAGCCCCTGTGCTCCTCGCCCACCAGGTTGGCCACCGGCACCTTCACGTCGGTGAAGAAGACTTCGTTGACCTCGTGCTCGCCGTCCAGCGTGATGATCGGGCGGACCTCCACGCCGGGCGTGGCCATGTCGATCAGCAGGAAGCTGATGCCTTCTTGCTTCTTGGCGTCGCGGTCGGTGCGCACCAGGCAGAAGATCATGTTGGCGTGGTGGCCCAGCGTGGTCCAGGTCTTCTGGCCATTGACCACATAGAACTGGCCGCTGGCGTCTTTGACCGCGGAGGTTTTCACGGCGGCCAGGTCCGAGCCCGCGCCGGGTTCGGAGTAGCCCTGGCACCACCAGTCGCTGCCATCGAGGATGCGCGGCAGCCAGTGCGCCTTCTGCGCTTCGCTGCCGTACTTGATGAGCACGGGGCCCAGCATGTTCACGCCAAAAGGCACGGTGCGCGGGCAGTAGGCCAGGGCGCATTCGTGCTCGAAGATGAACTTCTGCACGGCGCTCCAGCCGGTGCCGCCCCACTGCTTGGGCCAGTGGTTGGCCAGCCAGCCCTGGGCGTTGAGGATGGCGTGCCACTGTTCGTGGTCGGCTTTGCCCAGGTGTTCGCCGGCGCGCACCTTGTCGCTGAGGTGGGCGGGCACCTTGTCGCGCAGAAAGGCCTGCACCTCGTCGCGGAAAGCCTGTTCTTCAGGCGTGAAACTCAGGTCCATGGCGGTGTCCTTGGCAGATGTGGTTGAGCAGCGTGGCTCAGAAGATTTCGAACAGGCCGGCCGCGCCCATGCCGCCGGCGATGCACATGGTCACCACGGCCCACTTGACGTTCGGGTTCTGCGCCTTGCGGCGGCGGCCTTCCAGCAGCACCGTGCCGACCAGGCGCGCGCCCGTCATGCCAAACGGGTGGCCGATCGAGATGGCGCCGCCATTGACGTTCAGGCGCTCGTCGGGGATGCCCAAGCGCTGCTGGCAATAAATCGATTGCGAGGCGAAGGCCTCGTTGAGTTCCCACAGGTCGATGTCTTCGACCTTCAGGCCGTGGCGCGCCAGCAGCTTCGGCACCGCGAACACCGGGCCGATGCCCATCTCGTCGGGCTCGCAGCCGGCCAGGGCCATGCCGCGGAAAGCGCCCAGCGGCTGCAGGCCCAGGCGCTCGGCCTCGCGGCGCTCCATCAGCACGCAGGCCGAGGCGCCATCGCTGAGTTGCGAGGCGTTGCCCGCGGTGATGAACTGGCCTTCGCCGCGCACCGGCGCCAGCTTGGCCAGCGAGTCATAGGTCGTGCCGGCGCGGTTGCAGGTGTCGTGGCCGACCGTGGCCTCCTGGTGGGTCACTTCCTTCGTGTCCTTGTTCACCACGGCCATCGTGGTCGTGATGGGCACGATCTCGTCCTGGTAGCGGCCGGCGGCTTGTGCTTCGGCCGTCTTGCGCTGGCTCTCCACCGAGAAGCGGTCCTGGGCTTCGCGGCCGATGCCGTAGCGCTGGGCCACGATGTCGGCCGTTTCGATCATGGCCATGTAGAGCGCCGGCTTGTGCTCGGCGATCCAGGGGTCGATGCCGCTGTCACCGTCTTCCCGCGTGCGGATGCCCGAGATGCTCTCGACGCCACCGGCGATCATGGCGGGCGCGCCATCGACCACGATGCGGCTGGCTGCGATGGCAATCGCTTGCAGGCCCGAGGCGCAGAAGCGGTTGACCGTGGTGCCCGCGATGCTCAGCGGCAGCTCGGAGCGGATCACCGCCTGGCGACCGATGTTGCGCCCCGTCGTGCCCTCGGGGTAGCCGCAGCCCAGGATGCAGTCTTCGATCAGGCCGGGGTCGATGCCGGCGCGCTGCACGGCCGCCTTCACCGCGAAGGAGGCCAGCGTGGCGCCGGGCGTGATGTTGAGCTCACCGCGGTGCGACTTGGTCAGCGGTGTGCGCGCCGTGGAGACGATGACGGCTTCGCGGGCGTGGTGCGGGTGTGGGGTCATGGGGTGTCTTCCTCAGGGGGGGCGTCGGCAGGGGGTGTCAGATCTTGTTCAGGCTGTCGAAGGTGCGGCCTTCGGCCACCAGCTTCACCAGCAGCGCGGACGGTTGCCAGAACAGCGGGTCTTCCTGCGCGAAGGCGCGGATGTCGGCCAGGATCTGGCCCAGGCCCACGATGTCGGCGTGCTTCATCGGGCCGCCGCGCCAGCGCGGGAAACCGTAGCCGTGCACCAGCGTGACATCGACATCGAGCGGGCGCAAGGCGATGCCCTCTTCGACGACCTTGGCACCTTCGTTGACCATGGCGGCCACGTAGCGGCGCTGCATCTCTTCGGGCGTGAAGTGGCGCGGCGTGACGCCGGCTTGGGCGCGTGCCTCGGCCACGATGGCCTCGACCTCGGGGTCGGGTTGGCCGTTGCGCGAACCGGCTTCGTACACGTACCAGCCACGGCCTGTTTTCTGGCCGAACCAGCCGCGTTCGCAGAGCTGGTCGGCGATGTGGACATAGCGGGCCTTGGGATCGCGCGTCGCCGCACGGCGCTTGCGCGTGGCCCAGCCGATGTCGCCACCGGCCAGGTCGCTCATCTCGTACGGGCCCATGGGGAAGCCGAAGGCGCGCACCATGGCGTCGATCGCGTAAGGCGAGGCGCCGTCTTCCATCAGGTGGTCGGCCGCCGTGCGGTAGACCGCCAGGATGCGGTTGCCGATGAAGCCATCGCACACGCCGGCGCGCACCGGCACCTTCTTGAGCCGGGTGGCCAGCGCGAAGGCCGTGGCGACCACGTCGGCACTGACCTGCGCGGGCACCACGATCTCCAGCAGCTTCATGATGTGGGCCGGCGAGAAGAAGTGCAGGCCGATGACGTCCTGCGGGCGCGAGGTGGCTTGCGCGATGGCGTCGATGTCCAGGTAGGACGTGTTGGTGGCCAGCACGGCGCCGGGCTTGCAGTGGCGGTCCAGCTCGGCGAACACCGCGTGCTTGACGGCCATGTCCTCGAACACCGCTTCGATGACCAGGTCCACGTCCTGGAACGTGGCGTAATCGGTCGCGCCTTGCAAGCGCGCCATCACGGCGGCCTTGCCTTCGGGCGTCAGGCGGCCCTTGGCCACGTGGCCGTCGTAGACCTTCTCGACGCGGCTGCGGCCCAGGGCCACGGCGGCGTCATCGCGCTCGACCATCACCACCGGCAGGCCCGCATCCAACAGCGACACCGCGATGCCCGCGCCCATGGTGCCGCCACCCACCACGCCCGCCGAGGCGATGCGGCGTGGCTGCGCCTGGCGCGCCTCGGGCACCTTGGCGACCTCGCGCTCGGCAAAGAAGGCGTGGACGAGGCCGGCGCGCTGCGGGCTGGCCAGGCATTGCTCGAACAGCGCGCGCTCGACGGCCAGGCCTTGCGCGAGGGGCAGGTCCAGTGCGGCTTGCACGGCCTCCACGATTTTCAAGGGCGAGAACAGGCCACGCTTCTTGCTGGCCTCGGCACGGGCCGCGTCGATGGCGGCTTGTGCGGCGGCGCGGTCGGCCAGCGCACCGCTCAGCGCACCCGTGCGGCGCACTGGCATCTGCTCGGCCAGCACGTGGCGCACGAAGGCTTCGCCCTCGGTGAGGACGTCGTCGCTGGTGGCCACGCGGTCGATCAGGCCCAGGCGCAGGGCTTCTGCCGCGCCCACATGGTGGCCGCTGAGCATCAGGTCCAGCGCGGCCTCGGCGCCGATCAGGCGCGGCGCACGCTGGGTGCCGCCCGCACCGGGCAGCAAGCCGAGCAGCACTTCCGGCAGGCCCAGCTTGGCCGACGGCCCCGCCACGCGGTAATGCGCCGACAGCGCCACCTCCAGGCCACCGCCCAGCGCCGGGCCGTGGATGGCGGCCACCACCGGCTTGCCGCAGGCCTCGATGCGCAGGCACACGTCCGGCAACGAAGGCGCTTGCGGCGGCAGCCCGAATTCACGGATGTCCGCCCCCGCGATGAAGGCCTTGCCCCGACCGTGGACGAGCACCGCGTGCACGTCCGCATCGGCGTCGGCCTGGGCGATGGCCTCCATCAAGCCACGGCGCACCGCGGTGCTCAGGGCGTTGACGGGCGGGTGGTCCACCGCGATGAAGGCGATGTGGTCGCGCACGCTCAGGTGAACGGCGGCGGGCTCGGGGGCAGTGGGTTGGGCATCCATGCCTGCGATTGTTCGAGGGTGAAGCGCTTTTGACAATCCGCGTAAGCATTGACAGGCTGTCAAAGGAAATTTGACAATGAGGCCATGTCTGCCCCCATGGACCTCCACGCCCTGACCCTGCTCGTTGACATCCTGGACGCCGGCTCGCTCAGCGAAGCCGCGCGCCGCCTGAAAACCAGCCGCGCCAACGTCAGCTACCACCTCAACCAGTTCGAGCGCAACCTCGGCCAGCAGCTGGTGCGCCGCAGCACCCGCCGCATCGCGCCCACCGAGGTCGGCCTGCAGCTCTACGAGCACGGCCGCAAGATCCGCGACGAACTCGCCGCCGCGCGCGACACCGTCTCCACCCTGGGCCAGACCTTGCAAGGCCGCGTGCGCCTGAGCATCCCCAGCGGCTATGGCCAGTTGGTGATGGCACCCTGGCTGATCGACTTCAAGCGCACCCACCCCGGCATCGTGCTGGACGTCGTCTTCGAGAACCGCGTCGTCGACCTGATGCGCGACGAGGTTGACATCGCCGTGCGCGTGATGTCCGAGCCGCCCGACCAGCTCGTGGCCCGCGACATGGGCCCGGTGCGCTACGTGGCCTGCGCCTCGCGCGCCTACGCCGAGGCCCACGGCATGCCGACCCAGCTTGAAGACCTGTGCACGGTGCCGCTCATCACCTCCGCCGTGGTGGGACGCCAGTTGCGCCTGGCCGCCTACCTGCACGGCGAGCGCCACGAGGTGCCGCTGTCGCCCACGCTGACGTCGGAGAACTTCCACTTCCTGCGCCAGGCCATCGAGGCCGGCGTCGGCGTGGGCCTGGTGCCCGACTACGTGGTGCAGTCCCTCATCGACAGCGGCGAGGTGCTGACTGCGCTGGACGACTGGAAGCTCAGCATCTTCGGCACGCGCATGGTCATGCTCTACATGCCCAACCGCCACCCCACCCGGGCGGCGTCCACCTTCGTGGACTTCATCCTGGCGCGCGCCCGCCAAACCTGAGCCTGCGGCTGCCCAGGCCTGTGCGGCCGCAGCGGGCGTTGCACTTCGTTGCACATACGCCCCGAAAGGGGGAGATGCCGCCGCATGGGCTGCTCCTAAACTCGGCCCACACCAAAAACACAGTTCAGGGACCGATGGAATTGCCAAGCCAGATCGACGAGATCGGCGAGATTGGCGCGATGGCGGAGCGCTTGTTGTCCATGTGGACGCAAGGCAGCCGGCTGCACACCCTTGCCACGCCGCCGGGCGCTGACACGGCGGGCGCCCAGCCGGCGAAGGCCCAGGTGCCCGTGCGCGCCGGCGACCTCCTGCTGGAGCGCTTCGAGCTGCACGAGGCGGTGTCCGAGCCCTTCCACCTGACGCTGCAGGTCTTGATGCTCGATGCCCACGTGCCGCTCAAGCAGCTGTGCGGCCAGGCCCTGACCCTGCGCACCCAATTGGCCGATGGCGGCCACGTCCTGCGCAGCGGCATCGTCACCGAAGTCCGCGCCCTGCACGCCGACGGCGGCTTCGCCCGCAAGGCGCTCACGGTGCAACCCTGGGTCGCGCTGCTGGCCCACACCCTGAACAGCCGCATCTGGCAGGACCGCAGCCTCATCGACATCGTGGACGACGTGCTCTCGCAGCACCCGGATCTGGCCGTCTGGCGCTGGGACGAAGGCGTGGCCGAGCACGTGGCCCAAGGCCTGTTCGCCCGCAACGGCGGCCAGCGTGCCTACTGCGTGCAGCACCGCGAAAGCGACCTTGATTTCCTCCAACGCCTGATGGCCGAAGAGGGCGTGGCCTGGCGCGTGGAAGAAAGCGACGGCGCCCCGGCCGGCCATGGCCTCGTCTTCTTCGTGCACAGCCAGGCCCAGCCCCAGGACCCGACCAGCGCGGGCGGATGGGGTGCGGGCATCGGCTTGGCTGGCGCAGGCATCCGCTTCCACGCCAGCCCGGGCCAGGACAGCCAGGCCTCGCAAGACAGCATCCACGCCCTGGGCCACGAACGCCGCCTGGGCCCCACCGCCCACACCGTGCTGGGCTGGGACCGCAAGGCCCATGCGGCCATCGCGGCCGAGGTGCCATCCCGCCCTGACTGGGGCCCTGAGGGCGACCAGGGCGTGGCCCAACTCACCCCCTGGCTGGCCCAGTACGACCCGACCAGCGGCTACCTGTTCGGCACGCCCGACGAAGCCCGCTTCGCCGCGACCTTGCTGCAACAAGCCGAAGAAGCGCGCACCCTGCGCTGGATGGGCCGCGGCAACGTGCGCACCCTGCGCGCCGGCACCTGGGTGGCCGTGGCGACCGACGGGGGGTTGTTCGGTGGCGTGTCAGGCGCGCATGGCGACATCCCCGAGCTCTTCGTCACCCGCGTGCACGTGATCGGCGTCAACACCTTGCCCAAGGCCGCGCGTGGCGACCATGCCGACCCCAAGGATCACAGCGATCACATCGCCTTTGCGGATGCCGCCAACGACACCGATGCCGGCGCCCACAGCAGCGAACTCCAGCCCCTGGCCGCGCGCACCGGCCACGCCTGTGCCTTCGAAGCCGCGCCGCGCGCCCAGCCCTGGCGCCCAGCCCTGCAAGACGGCACCGGCCAACGCCTGCGCCCCCGCCCCACGGCCGCAGGCCCCCAGACCGCCATCGTCGTCGGCCCCCAGGGGCGGCTCAGTCCCACTGGCGCCGACGACATCCACACCGACGCCATGGGCCGCGTGCGCGTGCGTTTCCATTGGCAGGGTGGCTGGCAGAGCGAACTCCCAAAGGGCGCCGAGGCCCTCGACAGCTGCTGGTTGCGCGTGCAGCAACGCCTGGCCGGCGCGGCCATGGGCCACCAGTTCATCCCCCGCATCGGGCAGGAAGTGCTGGTCGGCTTCCTGGGCAACGACATCGACCGACCGGTGGTCATCGCCAGCCTCTACAACGGCCAGGGCGAATCGGGCATTGCGCCCACGCCTGGCGGGCTCACGCCCGATGGGGCCGATGCTGGCGGTGCGCCAGGCGCAGCAGGTGCGGCAGAGGTCTCGGCGGCCCTGACCCAATCCAGCGACCACACGCCCGCCAGCCAGATGAACCTCATCGGCGAAGGCGCGGGTGGCCACAGCCCCGCCTGGCACGGCGCCGCGCCTGGTGCGGCCACCGAGGGCAACCCCGGCCAAGCCAACGCCGCGGCGCTGAGTGGCATCAAGAGCCAGGCGTTCGGCGGCAGTGGCCACAACCAGCTGGTGCTCGACGACACCCCGCAGCAACTGCGCGCCCGCCTGCACACGACCCAGGCCCAGACCTGGCTGGAGATGGGCCACCTGCTGCACCAGGCCGATAACCACCGCGGCAGCCTGCGCGGCCAGGGCCTGGAGTTGCGCACCGACGCCTGGGGTGGCCTGCGCGCGGCCCGCGGCCTGCTGCTGAGCACCTACAGCCTGCGCCAAGCGGGAGGCTCCGGCCTTGGCATCTCACCCGAACCCGCGGGCGACAACGCCGCTGGCATCGCCCTGGCGCGGCAGATGCAGCAACTCACCCAGGCCTTCCACCAGGCCGCCAGCACCCACCAGACCGTGGGCCTGGCCAGCGGCGTGCAGGCCAGCAGCGACCTGGCGCTGAGCCTGCGTGGCAGCGTCAGCACCCGCAGCCTGAACGATGCGGTGCAAGACGCGCAAGCGCGCAACATGGCTGCCCAATCCACGGCGGCCGGCGCTTCATCGGGCGATGCCACCGTGCCGCACCTGGCCGCGCCGCACATCGCCCTGGTGGGCCAAGCCGGCGTGGGCCTCACGGCCGGGCAAGACGTGCACCTCAGCAGCCAGGGCGCCACCACCGTGGCCAGCGGCCAGGACAGCCACTGGGCTGTGGGCGGCCAGGCGCGCGTCCACACGGGCCAGGCCATCGGCGTGCTGGCCGGGGCCATGCAGCCGGGCGGGGCTGATGCCTCGGGCCAGTCTGCAGCAGGCAAAGGCCTGACCCTGATTGCCGCGCAAGGTGCCATCGACCTGCAAGCCCAGAACGGCCCTGCGCAGGTGGCGGCCCAGCAGACGCTGGAGATCAAAACCGCCCAGGGCGTGGTCCACGTCGCCGCGGCCAAGCGCGTGGTGCTGGCCACAAGCGGCGGCGCGGGCATCACGCTGGAAGGCGGTCAGCTCACGGTGCAGTGCCCGGGCAAGATCACGGTGAGGGCGGGGAGCAAGAGCATGGTGGGGCCGGGGACGCTGGCCCAGGCCATGAACGCCATGCCTGGCCCCTCGCGTTTTGACGATGCCTATGTGGTGCGCAACCCCAAAACGGGCGACCCCATGCCCTACATGCTGGTTGATGTGACCCGCGCTGACAGCACCGTTCTGCGACTGACCACCGACGCGCAAGGCCGCCTGCCGATGCAGAAAAGCCAACTCATGGAAACCTTGGCGCTGCGCGTGCTGGGCAAACGCACTCCCCGCAGTTGACCCTTGCGACCTTCTGCCATGAGCACCACCACTTCCTCCTCAGTTTCAGAAGCTGCGCCCAACGAGGCGCACCACCATGCACAACCGGACCCCCATACCGGCATCCCCACCGCCCAAGTCACACTGACCGATGCACAAGACCAGCGCATCAAAAATGTTTGGGTGCCGCCCCCGCACGTCATCCCGGTCATCTTCATACCGGGCATCATGGGCACGAATTTGAAGGCATCAGAAGACGGCAAAGCCGTTTGGCGCCCACCCAACATGGACGGCCTCGAGCCCATCCTGGACGCCATAGGGCAGTTGTTCACCTACCTCTTTAAAAAAGCCAGCGCACGCCAGAGGGAACTCACCCCCAACGCGGTCACGGTGGACGACCGCGGCCCCATCGACCCTGGTGAAAGCGGCCTGAGCGAAGCTGTGTGCCGCCAACGGGGCTGGGGCGGCGTGATGCGCTCGTCCTACCAACCCGTGATGGCGTGGCTGCAAAAGCACCTCAACGACACCATGGAGATGGGCAAGCTGCTCGACCTGTGGCAAGACGAAGCCCAGACCCCGCCTGCCGATTGGGGCGACACCCAGGGCAATGCCGCCTTGAGCCTGGGTGACATCAAGCACCTGGCGCATTACCACTTTGACGTATGGGGCTGCGGCTACAAC
Source organism: Aquabacterium sp. (assembly GCA_023266355.1). Taxonomy (GTDB): domain Bacteria; phylum Pseudomonadota; class Gammaproteobacteria; order Burkholderiales; family Burkholderiaceae_C; genus Aquabacterium. The sequence continues at coordinate 191,106 of JAHFQM010000003.1, read as the reverse complement.
TGGCTGCAATCGAACAAGGACTCAGGCCAGGCCGTGGCCGACTTCATCCGTACCCAAGTGCTGCCCAGCTACAAAGGCGCAGCACAGAAGGTGGTGGTGGTCACCCACTCCATGGGGGGCTTGGTGGCGCGGGCGCTCACGCAGATTCACCACTGCCCCGATGTGCTGGGCGTGGTGCACGGTGTGCAGCCGGCTACGGGGGCACCGGCCAGTTACAAACGAATGCGGGCAGGCTTTGAAGGGGCCGAGCAGGTCATCTTGGGTCGCAATGCGGCTGAAGTGACGGCGGTGCTGGCCCATGCCCCTGGCGGCCTGGAGTTGCTGCCCACAGCAGACTACAACGGCGGCAAAGCGTGGTTGAAAGTGCGTGGAGTCAACACCCCAGCCAACACGCCAGATGCCATGCTGCCGCTGGCCCTGCCTCAGACGGGCGACCCCTACACAGAGATATACATGTCCGACCAGTGGTATGGCTTGTTGCCGAAGCAGAGCGAGGGCATGTTGGATATGCAGAAGAAGCAAAAGGACGATGGCAAGCAAACCACCGATGCTGTTGATCGCACCCTGAGGGGTAAGTTTGCGCGGCGAATAGAGGTGGTGCAGGAATTCCACGAAGAAATCAAGGATAGCTATTTCCATCCCACCTACGCCCACTTTGGCGCAGACAAAGCCCGCAAATGCTGGGGCGAAGTGGTCTGGGTGATGGACGGTGCCGCGCCACCCGATGCACGTGTGCTGCAAATGCAGAGTGATGATCAAAATGGCGAAGTGAGCTTCACCAACGGGCTGAGCGCCAGCATTGCTCCGCCCGATGTGCCGGGTGATGGCACCGTGCCCATGTCCTCGGGCTCAGCGCCTGGGCTTGCCGGGGTGGAGGGCTCCTTCGTGCATGGCCGGCAGCAGCCTGAGGGCAAAGAAGCCGCCCGCAACAAAGACAAAAAAGGTTACGACCACCAATCCAGCTACAACGACCCACGCGCCCGCTTTGCCACCTTGTACGGCATTGCCAAAGCGGCACAGAAAGCGACTTGGCATGAATGAACGCAGAAGGCGCTGGCTGCTGCAAAGCAGCCTGGGCACCGCAGGCGCCCTGCTGGGCATGAGCGGATGCAGCCATGCACTCACCCCAAAAGGCAGCCCACCCATGGACACACGCAACTGGCAAACACATTGTTTTGGTCGTCACCTCTTGAGCTTGCCGCTCGATGCAACGGTAACTGATACCTACAAACTGGATGGAGACGACATCAAACTGTTACCCAGCATCAGGCCCGATCAAGTCGCATTTCTGATGGAGCAACGGGAGCAAGAGTTGAAACGCTTGCCCAATGTACGGAAGGGCAAAACGATTGGTGATTTGTATCTGAGCCGAGAGTTCCTGAGCGGAGGCGCAGGGGTTGTCTATGGGTTGCAAGACAGGTATTCCAGTGACGACACGCGTCAAGATGCGTACTTGGTCACGAAGATGCCGCTCCGGGTTTTTAAGATATCCACAGAGCTGTTCATGGACAAACATGCCCAAGGCAAAGCCTGGGCAGAGAAAGTTCAGCAAGCCTTGATCGGGCGAGACCCTAGCGCCATTCCTCAACAAGCGGGTTTCTGCATCCGGGGTGGCATGCTCACGGGCTCCAAGCCGGTGGCTGAAGAGGCATATCGCCTGTGGGTGACCTTTGCGAGCTTGCCCCGTGTTGGTTTGACTGTTGAGAGTTGGCAAGTGGGCAAGCCTTCCTCCGACACCTTGTTCAGTCGGATACCTGCAGGACTGTCCGCTTTGATGAATTTGGTCAGCGGCACCAGCGTGCTGCGCAAGCGTGAAGTGCCGCTCGGGCAGCAGACCGCACAAGAAATGTTGCTGCGCGTCAGCGCCGAAGGCAAGCGGGCCTATCACTTCCAGCTCGAAACCGTCGGCGTGGCAAATTCGGCCACAGAAACCAGTTTGACCTTTGAAATGAGCACCACCAACATCCTTGATGACCACGGGCATGTGGGTGATGCGGCCTTCAAGAACGACGAAGAAGCCGTGGCATTCTGGGATGCCATCCTCCAGTCGTTCAAGGTGAGGTCTGGCGCGGTTTGAGCATGCTGCCTGTGTGCCCTGGTCGCTGCCAGGCCAGCGCCATTTGGATCGTCCATGGACATGAATGAACGCAGAAGGCGCTGGCTGCTGCAAACCAAGTCGATTGAAGCAACGCACAGTGCGACTACTTACTGGGCCTGGACTCAGGCAGCCCGCGCAGCGACCCATCTAGCATCAACAAAGTCAATGGCATCGTGGCGCGGTTTCAGAGTTACAGCAACGCATTGGTGGTGCTGGATGACCGACCTGCATTCAAATCCGGCGATTGCAAAGTGCTGATGCAGCCTGAAGGATTTGTACCAAGGAGACCGAGATGAAGCGCATGTACCTGACGATGCTGGCCCATGGCTTTTGGTGGGGTGGCCATGGCGGGTCAGCATGAGCGTCTGCAAGAGGTCACGCTGGACGCCTGTGCGTTCAAGTTCACCGACCGCCACTACGGAAGAAGCTCGATAGACAATGAAAGTTCTGTACACAGCTTCAGCTACATAGGCAAGCTCATCCCAGGCAAAACCAAACGAGTCGCGGAGACTTGGATTCGATTCACCTGCGAAGATACGACCGAAGAGGTACTGGATATCTACACCAGTCGAACGCGTAGCGGCTATGGACAGTGGAGCGCGCCCCCGTCGATTGACCGCAAGGACATGTCATACCCTCAGTACCTACTCTTGAGAGGGAAAAACTGGGACGGCGCAGGTGTTGCCGTGACCACCACGGCAGTGGACTGGGACAAGCGCACGCGCCAATTGTTTTTTTGTCTCGTGCATGGCCCCAAAGCCCTTTGCGGCAAGGTCGAGACCCTGTATTACGAAGCCTGGCCTAAAGACAATGCGCTGTCCTACGTGCTGAAGTTCTTGCAAAGCATCGAGTTCATTGACGAACCAGCGCCGCCCGCTGCTGCATCGGCTCCTTGAGTAGGCATGGGCCCTACGGCCGAGCTGGCGGTTGAGCGATGCGAGGCAAGACGTCCAAACGCATAACACCGTGACCGTCCAAGACCCGTGCTGCAAGGCAAGGTCAAGATCTCCTATCAGCAAACCGGGTATGAGCATCAAGACAGCTTCAAACACAACGGTGTGCAGGCGTCGACGCTGCACGCCATTTGCAAAATCGCACTGCACGCCTTTGCTTGGAAGACCTACACATGAGCCGACTGTTTGTCATTCTTCTGCTCGCTCTGACCTGCCTTTCTTGCCAAACCGAGGCCCGCAACATGAACCAGCCCCGCATCGACAAACTGTTTGAGAAGACCAAGCCCGTGTGCTTTGGGCGGTTTGTGATGGATGTGCCAGAGAGCGCGAAAGTTGTTTCTGGGCCGCAGTCTTTTGGAGGGGAGATCCTTGCGGTGAATGGCGGAGAGAAAAATCTAAAGGCGACTGTTGCGCAAAAGCTCGCGGAGCTTGATGCGGTCAAACATAGAGAAGAAGGTGGATCTTTGCTTCGACAAGTTACCGATGGCCCTACTCAAGGGAGTCGAGTGCTGCAATTCAGAGATACGAGATGGGCAACGAGAAGCATGCAAATTTGGGCGTACTTGAATGTTCCTCCAGGGGCATACATTTACAAAACGGCAACGGCACCAAGTGAGGGACGAAGCGTCGAAAAGGAAATTGCAGAGGTGTCCTACATCGCCACCCACCTCCGCGCCCGCGACCCCGCCGAGGTCCCCCAAGAACCAGGCGTTTGCCTCGACGTGGGCTTCATCGCCGACGACACCGGCAAGTTCCAGGAAATTTTTGGCATCGGCGTGCGCTTCCCCGAGTTGCCCGACACGAGCTTCTCTATCTCCACCAACAAAGACGCGCAGCAGGGCGACAGCTTCGAAGCGCGTCGCTCAGAAGCCCGCCGGGCGGCCCTGATGGTGCCCGAGCTGGCCACAGCGTTTGCCAAGATCAAAACCCTGCGCGAAGGCAAGCGCAAAGTGCAGCAAGGCGATGGCAGTGAAGCCCTGTTCCGTCGTCCCCTGAGCGACACGCCGGGCCACTGGCACGAGTTCCAGTTCGAATACGCAGGCAAGCGTTTCGACCACCGCAACCCCTCATGGGACGCGGCCTTGTTCACCGGGGTCGAGCGTGATCAGGCCGGGTCTGTGGCCTCGGGCCTGAGCGACGAAGAAGCCGTGGCCCTGTGGGATCGGTTGATGGCGAGCGTGCGCCTGCGGGTGGTGAAGTGAAGCGCGTCGGGTCGGCCTTAGCCGCTGGCCTCGCAGGTCACGGCCCGGTGTGCCAGCGCCCCACCAACCACGCCGCGATGTCCTCCACCTCTTCCATGCACAGGCTGTGCTCGATGGGGTAGGTGTGCCAGTCCACGGTGTAGCCCAGGCTGCGCAGGTGCTCGCGTGCCGCCGCGCCGCGCGTGGGCACGACCACGCCGTCATGGTCGCCATGGGCCATGAAGATGGGCGTGTGCTGGTTGGCCGGGTGGCGCTCGGCCTCGGTGGTGTCGAGCAGGGGCAGGTAGCCTGACAGCGCGATCAGGCCCGCCAGTCGGTGTGGGCTGCGCAGGCCGGCCATCAGCGTCATGGCGCAGCCCTGCGAGAAGCCCATGAGCACGATGCGGTCGCTGGGGATGCCGCGGTCGATCTCGCGCTGGACCAGGCCGTCGATCCAGCCTTGCGCACGGCGCAGCGTGGCTTCGTCTTCGCGGCGAGGGCCGTTGCGGCCCGAGGTGTCACTGTGCGGCACGGGCAGGATGTCGTACCAGGCCGGCATCTCGTATCCGCCGTTCAGGCTCACCGGCATCACCGGGGCGCTGGGCAGCACGAAGCGCAGGCCGCCGTCTGCACCGAGGCCGGGCGCACCGCTGAGGTCGAGCTCCTGGCAGAAGGGCACGAAGTCGCTGCCATCGGCACCCAGGCCGTGCAGGACGATGAGGCTGGCGGTCGGCGTGGGGCCGGTGGCGAGTTCCTGGATCTGGAGGTTCATGCGCCCATCTTCGCCGAAGTCAGGGTGAGCCTCAAGCCAGCCACTCGATGCCCGGCAGTTGCGCGCATTCGCTGCGCATGATCTCGGCCATGTCCTGCATGTAGGGACGGCTGGCCAGGGCCTTGGGGCAGATGGCGTGCAGCGCGCTCCACAGGCCTTTGGGGCCGATGCGCAGGCCTTGCACGTAGTCGTGCGAGAGGTAGCTCTGCAGGCCCCAGCTGGGCAGGGCGGCCACGCCGCGGCGGCTGGCGGCCAGTTGCACGATGGCCACCGTGAGCTCGGCGGTGCGGCGCTGCACGTGCACGCCGGCAGGCTGCAGCACTTCGCGGATGAGGTCGATGCGGGCCTCGGGCACCGGGTAGGTGATGAGGGTTTCGCCAGCGAAGTCGCGCGCGCTGAGGTGGCGTTTGTGGCGCAAAGGGTGGTCGTTGGCCAGCACCGCCAGGATCTCGAAGCGGAACAGCGGCAGCACGTGCCAGGGGCGCTGCGCCTTCGGTGGTGTGCCGATGACGAGGTCGGCGCGGCCTTCTTTCAGCAGGGCGATGGGGTCGGCGTGGAAGCCCGCCACCAGGTCCACCTCGACGCCCGGCCAGCGCTGGCGGAAGCGGTGCATCACGGGCATGAGCCAGTCGAAGCAGGTGTGGCATTCCAGCGCGATGCGCAGCTCGCCCGTCGCTTGGCCATTGAGCTGCTGCAGATCGCGCTCGGCCGCTTGCACCTCGGCCAGCACGGTGCGCGCCAGGGCCAGCAAGCGCTCGCCGGCGGGCAGGAAGCGCAGGCCTTGCGGGGTGCGCTCGAACAGCGGCAGGCCGTGGTGCGCTTCCAGTCCGCGGATCTGGTGCGACAGGGCCGACTGGCTCAGGTGCACGCGCTCGGCGGCGGTGGCCAGCTTGCCGGTGTCGGCGATGGCCACGAGGGAGCGCAGGTGCCTGAGATCAATCATGAAACGTTTGTGTCAAGGGTGTGAAGTGCTTGCATTCTATTCATGTGGCTGTGCTGGCCTGCACGGGGACGGGCAAGGCGCTTGGCGCCACGGCACAATCCAACGCAGTCTTCTTTCCGCCACCCCTTGCTGGAGATCCCATGGGCCAGATGATCGACGTGCCGCGCCCCGATGGCGCCACCCTGCCTGCTTACCTGGCCGAGGCGCCCGGGGCCACGGCATCCACCCCTGCCATCGTCCTCGTTCAGGAGTGGTGGGGCCTCAATGGCCACATCCGCGAGGTGGCCGACCGCCTGGCCGCCACGGGCCACACCGTGCTGTCGCCCGACCTCTACCGTGGGCGTCAAACGACCGATGCCGACGAGGCCGGCCGCCTGATGAACGGGCTGGATTTCATGGACGCCACGCACCAGGACATCGCAGGCTGTGTGGCCTGGCTGGGCCAAGGCGGTCGCAAGGTCGGTGTCATGGGCTTTTGCATGGGCGGTGCGCTCACCGTGGCCGCGGCCGTGCACGTGCCGGGGCTGTCGGCGGCGGTGTGCTTCTACGGCATCCCGCCGAAAGAGCTGGCCGACCCGTCGCGCATCCGCATCCCCTTCCAGGGGCACTTCGCCATGGCCGACACCTGGTGCACGCCGGCCGCGGCCGCGTCCTTGCGGCAGGCCATGCAAGGCGCAGGTCAGTCGCCCGAGGTGTTCCACTACCCCGCACAGCATGCGTTTTTCAACCACAGCCGGCCGGAAGTGCACGATGCCGACTGCGCCGCGCAGGCCTGGTCCCGCATGTCGGCGTTCTGGGCGAAACACCTGTCTGCCTGATCCAGCGCAAGTCGGGTGGCGCGCTGCGCTGCCTGTGCTTCGTGATACCTTGGTGGCCTCACTGGCTTTGTGGTCATGGCGATGAAGGTGTTCTCCTGGCGTGTGGCCCGGTGGGGTCTGTGGGCCCTGCTGGTGGTGGGCGCCGTCTTGGCGTGGCGCACGTTCATGCCTGCGCGCACCGACGCGGTTGCACTGGCGCGTGCGCCCCTCTTGCGCACCGTGCAGTTCAGCGCGCGGGTCAAGACCCCGGCGCGGGTGGACCTGGGCGCCACGCTGACGGCCCGCGTGGCGAAGGTGCGGGTGCAGGAAGGCGATGCCTTCCGCGCGGGTGATGCGCTGGTCGAGCTGGAGCCGGAAGAGCCCCGCGCGGCCCTGTCGCAGGCCGAGGCCAGCTGGCAGCAGGCGCGTGCCCGCTTGGAGAGCCAGTCGGCGCTGTCCCTGCCCACGGCGCAGGCCAGCCTGGCCCAGGCAGATGCGAACCTGCAGGCCGCCGAGCGCGACCTGGTGCGCACCCAGGACCTGGTGGCGCAGAAGTTCTACAGCCAGCAAAAGCTCGACGAGTCGAAGCGCGCGGTCGATGTGGCCCGAGCCCTGCGCGATGCCGCCCGCGCGCAAACGCTGGCCAATGGCCGCACAGGCGCCGAGCGCGCCAACGCCCAGGCGCAGCTGGAGGCCGCGCGTGCGGCGGTGGAGGCCGCCCGTGCCAAGCTGGCCCAGTACACCTTGCGCGCGCCCGGGCCGGGCCGTGTGCTGGTGCGCAGCGTCGAGCCTGGCCAGATCGTGCAGGCCGGCAAGGCCTTGCTGACCGTGTCTGTGCAAGGGCCGCTGGAACTGCAGGCCCAGGTGGACGAGCGCTTCCTGGCGCAACTGCAGCCAGGCCAGCGCGCGCGGGTGCTGGCCGATGCCTACCCCGACCGCCCCTTCGATGCCAAGGTGGACCGGCTCGCGCCGTCGGTGAACGCGCAAAGCGGTTCGGTCGAAGTCACCTTGGTGGTGGCCGGCCCGACTGACACCCGCCCCGACGCGCGCCCCGACACTCGTCCCGATTTCCTGCGCGAAGACATGACCTTGTCCGTCGAGGTGCTCACCGGCGAGCGGCGCGAGGCCCGCATCCTGCCTTTGCGTGCCTTGCGTGCGACCGCCGCCGCCGCGGCACCGGCCGACCCGCGCGATGGCGCGGCCACGGGCGCCGTGCTGGTCGCCGAAGGGGGGCGTGCCGTGGTGCGTGAGCTCAAGCTGGGCCTGCGCACCCTGTCCGATGTGGAGGTGCTCTCCGGCCTGCAGGACGATGAGCTGGTGCTGCTCGACCCGACCCTGGCGCCCGGTGTGCGCGTGCGCGCCCGCCGCGTGGAGACCGCGTCCACCGTGCGCAAGGCGGCCGATGCTGGCGAGACCTTCGGCAACGCCGTCAGCCAGGGGTTCTCGCGTTGACCAAAGCGCTCCCTCTTGCATTCGAGTTCAGCGTGGCCTTGCGCTTCTTGCGCGAGGGCCGCTTCCAGAGCCTGCTCATCATCGTGGGGGTGGCGGCGGGTGTGGCCGTGGTGGCCTACATCTCGGCGCTGGTCTCGGGCTTGCAGACCAACACGCTCAACAAGACGCTCGGGGCGCAGGCGCACATCGTGATCTCCCCGCCCGACGAGCGCGTCGCGCCGGCCTGGCCGGTGGCCCCCGGTGAGCGCCATGCCAGCGAGACCCAGGCCCGGGCCCAGCGCCTGCGCACCATCGCCAACTGGCCGGCGGTGGATGCGGCCATGTCGCGCCGTGCGGGCATCAGCGCCGTTTCGCCCATGACCTCGGGTGCGGCCCTGGCGCGGCGCGGCGAGGCCACCCGCGCCATCGCGCTCACGGGCGTGGACCTGGCGCGCTACGACCGCATCGTCAACCTGCGCGACAAACTGGTGGCGGGCAGCTTCCGCATCGGGCCAGGTGAAGCCATCGTCGGCAAGACCCTGGCCGAAGACCTCGGCGTGCGCGTGGGCGACCGCATCACCCTCAGCACCGACAGCCGCAGCGATTCGGTGCGCATCAATGGCCTGGTGGACCTGGGCATCAAGGACCTCAACCGCCGCGTCGTCATCGTGCCGCAGCGCTCCGCGCAAAGCCTGCTCGACCTCACCGGTGGCGCCACGCAGATCGACCTGCGCGTCAACGATGTCTGGGCCGCGCAGACCCTGGCCGCGTCGCTGGCGCGCGAGCTGCCGTGCAAGGTGGAGAGCTGGCAGGACGCCAACACGCAGCTGGTGACGGCGCTGAACGCGCAGAGCATCAGCACCACGCTCATCCGCAGCGTGGTGATGGTGGTGGTCGTGCTGGGCATCGCCAGCGTGCTGGTGGTCTCGGTGGTGCAGAAGCAGCGCGAAATCGGCATCTTGCGGGCCATGGGCGCGCAGCGGGCGCAGATCCTGCGGGTTTTCCTCATCCAGGGAGGCATGGTGGGCTTGCTGGGCTCGGTCTTGGGCACGGGCATCGCCATGGGCATGATCAAGGTCTTCACCACCTTCGTGCGTGGCGCCGATGGCCTGCCGCTGTTCAGCATCACCCTGCCGCCGGAAACCGCCCTGCAGACGATGGCGATGGCCTTGGCCGCGGGCCTGCTCGCCGCCGTGGCGCCAGCCCGCCGCGCCGCGCGCATGGACCCGGCGCAAGCCATCCGGATGTGAGCGAGGCCATGGCCACAGACGCACGCGCCGCAGCCAAGCCAACAGCCCCACCATCGGCCCGCCAGATGGGGGCCGAGCTGGTCCAGCTCAGCGACATCCGCAAGGTGTACAACGCCGGCCAGCCCAACGAGATCGAGGTGCTGCACGGCCTGGACCTGCGCATCCGCCAGGGCGAGTTCGCCGCCCTCATCGGCCCTTCGGGCTCGGGCAAGAGCACGCTGCTCAATGTGCTGGGCTTGCTGGAGCGCGCCAGCGCCGGCGAGTACGTGCTGGCCGGGCAGACCGTCAGTGCGCTCGATGACGATGGCCTCACGCGCTTGCGCCGCGACACGCTGGGCTTCGTCTTCCAGTTCCACCACCTGCTGCCGGCGTTCTCGGCCGAAGAGAACGTGACCATGCCTGCCCGGGTGCGCGATGGTGTGGTCACGCCGCAAGCCCGTGCCCGTGCGCGCGAGTTGCTCGATGCGGTGGGCCTGGCCCATGCGATGGACCGCACGCCCGCGCAGCTCTCGGGTGGCATGCAACAGCGTGTGGCCATCGCACGGGCCTTGATGCTGCAGCCGGCCTTGGTGCTGGCCGACGAACCCACGGGCAACCTGGACACCGCCTCGTCCAACGAGGTGTTCGGCCTGATGCGCCGCATCCACGACGAGGTGGGCACGTCCTTCCTCGTGGTCACGCACGATCAGCGCCTGGCCGCGCGCTGTGACCGCATCATCGAGTTGGTGGACGGCCGCATCGACCGCGACGGCCCAACCTCTCCCACTGCGCCCGCCACTCCCGCCGCACCGCCCCCTTCATCGACATGAATTGAATTCAAGCCGATGTGAAAACATCTCGCTTGATTCATGTGGTGCCGCTGGCCACACTGCCTGCCATCGCCCCGCCTGACGTGGGGCCTGGACACACGCCGAACAAGGCACAGAAGGCAGCACATGACACACGCACACACCCTGGGATTCCCGCGCATGGGCGCGCACCGCGAGCTGAAGTTCGCCCTGGAAAGCTTCTGGCGCGGCGACAGCACCGAGGCGCAACTGCGCGACACCGGCCGCACCCTGCGCCAGCGCCACTGGGCCTTGCAGCGTGAGGCGGGCCTGGCCCAGGTGGCCGTGGGCGACTTCGCCTGGTACGACACCACGCTCACGCTCGCGGCCACGCTGGGCGCCTTGCCCGCGCGCTTCGGCTTCGACGCCCAACAATTGACCTTGTCGCAGTACTTCGAACTGGCCCGCGGTCGCGCCGACCAGCCGGCCATGGAGATGACCAAGTGGTTCGACACCAACTACCACTACCTCGTGCCCGAGCTGAGCGCAGACACCGCCTTTGAGGGCGGCGTGGACTGGTTGTTCGACGAGGTCGATGAGGCGCTGGCGCAGGGCCTGACGCCGAAGCCCGTCATCCTGGGGCCGATCAGTTTCCTGTGGCTGTCCAAGGTGCATGGCGCCCAGTCCGCCGCCAGCGCGGGCTTTGACCGCCTCAGCCTGCTGCCCCGCCTGGTGCAGGCCTACCGCCGCCTCCTCGCGGGCTTCCAGCAGCGCGGCGTGCAGTGGGTGCAGGTCGATGAGCCTGTGCTCTGCCTGGACCTGCCCGCCGATTGGCTGGCCGCCTTCCAGCCCGCGTACGACGAGCTGGCCACGCCCGGACTGAAGCTGCTGCTGGCCACCTATTTCGACACCGCGGCCGACCACGCCGTGCTGGCCGCACAGCTGCCAGTGCAGGGCTTCCACATCGACCTGGTGCGGGCGCCGCAGCAGCTCGACGCGTGGCTGGCCGCGCTGCCGCCACAGGCCGTGTTGTCTGTGGGTGTGGTCGATGGGCGCAACATCTGGCGCAGCGACCTGGGCCGCATCCTGGCGTGGCTGCAGCCTTTGCAAGCGCGCTTGGGCGAGCGCCTGTGGATCGCGCCATCGTGCTCGCTGTTGCACGTGCCGGTGACGCTGGCCCACGAGGTCAAGCTCGATGCCGAGGTGCGCAGCTGGCTGGCCTTCGCCACCGAAAAACTCGGTGAGTTGAAGGTGCTGGCCCAAGGCTTGAGCGAGGGTGTTGACAGCGTGGCCGAGGCCCTGCAAGCCAATGCCCAGGCCCTGGCCGCACGCCGCGCTTCGGGCCGCGTGACCAACCCCGTGGTGCAAAAGCGCCTGCAGCGCATCAGCGCCGACATGGCCCAGCGCCACAGCCCCTTCGTGCAGCGCCAGGCCGCGCAGCGCGAGGCCCTGCAGCTGCCGCCGCTGCCCACCACCACCATCGGCTCCTTCCCTCAGACGGCCGAGATCCGCCAGGCCCGTGCCGCCTGGCGCCGAGGTGACCTCAGCGCCACCGACTACCTGCAGCGCATGCGCGCCGAGATCGAGGCCGTGGTGCGCAAGCAGGAAGAGCTCGGTCTGGACGTGCTGGTGCACGGCGAGGCCGAGCGCAACGACATGGTCGAGTACTTCGGCGAGCAGCTCTGGGGCTATGCCTTCACCGACAACGGCTGGGTGCAAAGCTATGGCTCGCGCTGCGTGAAGCCGCCGGTGCTGTACGGCGATGTCTTCCGCCCCGAGGCGATGACGGTGGAGACCACGCGCTATGCCCAGTCGCTGACCACGCGCCACATGAAGGGCATGCTGACCGGCCCGGTGACGATGCTGCAGTGGTCCTTCGTGCGCGACGACCAGCCGCGCGACACCACCGCGCTGCAGCTTGCGCTGGCCATCCGCGACGAGGTGAGCGACCTGGAGCAGGCCGGCATCCGCATCGTCCAGATCGACGAACCGGCCTTCCGCGAAGGCTTGCCGCTGCGCCGCACGGACTGGCCGCGCTACCTGGACTGGGCGGTGCAGGCCTTCAAGGTCTCGGCCTGCAGCGTGCGCGACGACACCCAGATCCACACGCACATGTGCTACTCGGAGTTCAACGACATCCTGCCGGCCATCGCCGCGCTCGACGCCGACGTCATCACCATCGAGACCTCGCGCTCGGCCATGGAATTGCTCGACGGCTTCGGTGCCTTCGACTATCCCAACGAGATCGGGCCGGGTGTCTACGACATCCACTCGCCGCGCGTGCCCTCGGTCGATGCCATGGTGCGCCTGCTGCAACGTGCCGCCGAAGTGATCCCGGCCGAGCGCCTGTGGGTCAACCCCGACTGCGGCCTCAAGACCCGCGGCTGGCCCGAAACCGAAGCCGCGCTGGGCAACATGGTGCAGGCGGCGCAGCGCTTGAGGCAGGCGCCAACGCTGGTGGGGTGACCAACCCGGCAGGCCGCTCACCGATGTCACACACGCTCACCTCTGCTTGAGGGGGATGTCATGCCCGCAGCCATGGGCTGACGCTACATTGGCACCGACACACAAAGACCGGTGCCAACATGACACAACACAGGGAATCACAGGGGGGAGACCTCGGCACGCCGCATGCCAGCGCGGCACCGTCTGCCGGTGCGCGCCATGTGGCCTGGCCTGCTGCGGTCGCGTTGACGTCCATTGCCCCCTTGGCTGGGTGCGGTGGTGGCGGGGGTGACAAGGCGCCTGCGCCTGCGCCCACGGACGACCCGCAAGTCCTGGCCGGCACCACCGCTTTGCTGCCCGAAGAAGATGCGGCCCGCTTCCTCGGTCAGGCGGCCCTGTCCGCACCGATGGCCGACGTGACCCGCCTCGTCAACGGCGGCCTGAACTACAGCGCCTGGCTGGACGAGCAGTTCGCCAAGCCCGCGCGCACCGACACCGCCCTGGCCCTCAACGGACGCACCGCTTACCAGCTGGCGCTGGACCAGGGCGTGCTGGTGCTGGACGCCACCGGGCAGAACTTCGCCCACATCGGGGGCGATTTCGGCCTCGACAGTGCGCTGTGGTTCCGCCTGATCACGTCCGACGACGTGCTGCGCCAGCGCATCGTGCTGGCCTTGTCGGAGATCTTCGTGGTCTCGCAGCGCAACATGCCCATCCCCTGGGGCCACATGGCCTGCCTGGCGTACTGGGACCTGCTGGAGCAGCACTGCTTCGGCACCTTCCGCGAGCTCATCGAGGCCATCACGCTGTCGCCGGCCATGGGCACCTACCTCAGCCTGCGAGGCAGCCAGAAGGCCGATGCGGGCGGGCGCCGCCCCGACGAAAACTTCGCGCGCGAACTGCTGCAGCTCTTCACCATCGGCCTGGTGCGGCTGGACGACGGCGGCCAGCCCGCGGGCGGCGAAACCTATGGCATCCAGGACGTCACCGAACTGGCGCGGGCGCTCACCGGCTGGGACTTCGACCGGCCCGCGCCCCCGAGCTACACCCTGGGCACCTTGCCGGACTACACGCGCCGCCCGATGGTTCTGGTGGCCGATCGGCATGACGACGACGCCAAGGCCTTCCTGGGCCTGACGCTGCCCGCCGGTGCTGGCGGCGCGCAAGACCTGAAGGCCGCGCTCGACGGCATCTGCGCCCACCCCAATGTGGCGCCTTTCTTCGCCCGCCAGCTCATCCAGCGGCTGGTGTCCAGCAACCCCGAGCCCGTCCACGTGCAGCGGGTGACGCGGGTGTTCCGCGACACCGGGGGAGACCTCAAAGCGGTGATCCGCGCCGTGTTGATGGACCCGTTGGCGCGACGCAGCTTGTCCGGCACCGCGGCGGTGCGGCGCAGCAAATTGCGCGAACCCATGCTGCGCTTCGTGCAGTGGGCCCGCCTGGTGCAGCTGCGCTCCAGCGACAACCGCTGGTCCGTGGGTGACCTGTCCGCCAGCGACCGCCTGGGCCAGAGCCCGCTGCGCTCGCCCTCGGTGTTCAACTTCTTCCGTCCGGGCTATGTGCCGTTGAACTCCGGCGTCAGTGCCGATGGCTTTGTCGCGCCCGAGTTCCAGATCACGAACGAATCCACCGTGATCGGCTATGCCAATTTCATGCTGACCCACATGGCGGGCTCGCCCCAGCAAGGCCTGGTGGTGGATTACAGCGAGTGGCTGCCCTGGGTCGCCGACCCGACCAGGCTGGTGGACCGGCTGAACCTGCAGCTCACCGGGCGCGCCTTGGCCGCGGCCAGCGTGGACCTCATCACCAGGGCGGTGCGCAGCCTGCCGGCCACCAGCGCCGAGCAGCAGTTGCGCCGCGTCCAGATGGCGTTCTACCTGATGCTGGTCTCGCCCGATTACCTCGTGCAGCGCTGAAGGAGCCCGCCCATGTCGCACACCCCTTCCCGTTCCGATGCGCCTGTGGCGGCGTCTTCCCGGCGTGACTTCCTGCGCCGCGGTGGTGCCGTGTCGCTGGGCGCGGCCCTCCCCGCATGGGGCATGAACCTGGCCGCCATGGTGGCCTCGGCCAACGCCGCAGCAGCCGTCAGCAACACCGGCGATGGCTACAAGGCCCTGGTCTGTGTTTTCCTGCAAGGCGGCAACGACCACGCGAACACCGTCGTGCCCGTGGACGCGGCCGGCCACGCGCTGTACGCCCGCCTGCGCGGTGCCCTGGCCACGCCTCGTGCGCAGCTCTTGCCGCTGTCGCCGCTGGCCTCGGCGCCTGCCGTGAATGGCCTGGGCGGTGGGCAACTGGCGCTGTCGCCCGCTTTGCCGAAGCTGCAGCAGTTGTTCAACACCGAGCGGCGCCTGGCGGTGCTGCTCAACATCGGCCCGCTGCAGCAGCCCACCACGCTGGCGCAGTTCCGGGCGCGCAGCGTGGCGCTGCCGCCCAAGCTGTTCTCGCACAACGACCAGCAATCGGTGTGGCAATCGCACGCGGCCGAGGGCAGCACCGTCGGTTGGGGCGGGCTCATCGGTGACCAGGGCTTGCTGTCCAACCGTGCCGCGCAGGCCACCGAATCGCTGAGCTGCGTGAACCTGGCGGGCAATGCCGTGTACCTGGCCGGTCAGCAGGCGGGGCAGTTCATGGTCAACCCGCTGGGGCCGGACCGCCTGCTGGCCTTGCAGCCGGCCAACATGCTGGGCTCGCAAGATTGCGTCGATGCCTTCAAGGCGCTGGTCGGCACCCAGGAGCCCGCGGTGCACCGCCTGGCCAAGGAGCACAGCGCCATCATGCGCCGCGCCATGGACACCAACGCCGTGCTGCTGGACAAGCTCTCGGCCATCACCGTGCCGGCCGAGCGCACGCAGCCCAGTGGCAACCCGCTGGCCGACCAGCTGCGCACGGCGGCGCGCATCATGGCGGCCCACCGCAGCCTGGGCGCGGCGGGAGCAGCAGGTGCGGGTTTGCGCCGCCAGGTGTTTTTCGTCTCGCTGGGCGGCTTCGACCTGCACGACAACCTCAGCGGGCAGCACCCGGTGCTGCTGGCCCAGCTGGACGAGGCCCTGGCGCAGCTCGACACCGACCTCGGCGAGCTGCAAATGCGCGACCAGGTCACGGCCTTCACTGCCAGCGACTTCGGCCGCACGCTGAGCTCCAACGGCGATGGCTCCGACCACGGCTGGGGCGCGCACCACTTCGTCATGGGCGGGGCGGTGCAGGGCGGGCGCTTCTGGGGCGATTGGCCCGAGGTCACCGACCACGACACCGGCGCGCAGAACATCGGCCAAGGGCGCTTGCTGCCCACGATGGCGGTGGACCACCTCTCCGAGGCCCTGGCGCGCTGGATGGGCGTGAGCGATGCCACCTTGCTGGACAACGGTGCCAAGGCGCTGGACCGCATCGCGCCACATCGGTCGGCTTTTGCGGGCAATTCGCCGTTGACGGGGCTGATGTCGGGCTGAGATCGCAGCGGATGTGGCTGATGTGTGGCGGATGGGGGCTTTTGCCCTTACCATCCGGGCCCTTCGGCCTCCTTCCTTGGCCGCCACCTTCCTCGGCCCGCACCATGTCCACTGCCCGCACCCCGAACAAGCTCGCCCGCACCGTCGCCGGTTTCCAGCGCCTGCCCCAGGGCCTGCGCACCTGGGTCACCAGCTTCGCGCTGGGCCGCGTGGTGCCGCTGGTGGGCACGGCCGGTCTGCGCTACGAAGAGATCACGCCGCAGCGCGTGGTGGTGCGCATCCGCAACCAGCGCAAGGTGCAAAACCACATCCAGGGCGTGCACGCCGCGGCCATGGCCTTGCTGGCCGAGACCGCCACGGGCTTTTGCGTGGGCATGAACCTGCCCGACGACAAGCTGCCGCTCATCAAGACGATGAAGATCGACTACGTGCGCCGCTCGCAGGGCGACATGGTGGCCGCGGCCAGCCTGCGCCCCGAGCAAATCCAGCAGATCCTCACGCAGGACAAGGGCGAGGTGACGGTGCCGGTGACCATCACCGACGCATCGGGCCAGGAGCCCATCCAGGCCGAGATGGTCTGGGCCTGGGTGCCCAAGAAACGCAGCTGATCGCGTGCAGGTGTGGGGTCAGGCGGGCATGTGCCGCAGCAGCGTCCGAACCAGGGTTTCCAGTTCGATGGGTTTGACGACCAGGTCCACCATGCCCGCCGCCATGCACTTGTGGTGCTCCTCGGCCATGGCGTGGGCGGTCTGGCCGATCACCGGCAAGGTCGGTGCGAAGGCCTGGATCAGGCGGGTGGCTTCGTAGCCGTCCATCAAGGGCATCTGGATGTCCATCAGCACGACGTCGAAGGCCGACGGGCCACTGGCGTGCAACTCGGCCACGACCGCCACACCGCTGTCGCTCATCGTGACATGGGCGCCTTCGAAGGCCAGCAGCTCTGACAGCACCATCTGGTTGACCGGGTTGTCCTCGGCCGCGAGGATGCGCAAGCCTGCCAGCCGCCGCGTGCGCACCGAGGCCGGCGCCGGCACCGGTGCCTGGGTGACCGGTGAGGCCTCATCCCGCAGGTAAGGCAAGCTCACCTCGAAGCTCGTGCCCTGGCCGGGTGCGCTGTGGACCTGGATGTCGCCGCCCAGCATCTCCACCAGCCGCTTGGTGATCGTCAGGCCCAGGCCGGTGCCGCCGTACTGCCGGGTGGTCGAGCCGTCGGCTTGCTCGAAGGGCTGGAACAGGCGCTCGACCTGCGAAGGCCGCATGCCGATGCCCGTGTCGGCGATGGTCAGCACCAGGTGGGCGTCGCGCAAACCGGCACTGACGCGGACCTCGCCACTGGCCGTGAACTTGACCGCGTTGGACAGCAGGTTCAACAGGATCTGTTCCAGCCGCAGCTCATCGCCCAGGCACGTGGGTGGCAGGTTGTCGGCCAGCGCGACGTGGATCGCCAGGCCTTTGCTGTCGGCGCGGTCGCGCACCATGGCGACGGTGCGATCGATCAGGGCCCGCAGATCGATCGGGTGCACCTCGATGTGCAGCTTGCCCGCCTCGATCTTCGAGAAATCCAGGATGTCGTTGATGATGCCCAGCAGCAGGCGCCCCGAGGCGTTGATCTGCTCGAACACCTGGCGGGCGGGCCCGGTGTGCTCGCGCAGGCCGATCTGTGTGAGGCCCAGCACGCCATTGAGCGGCGTGCGGATTTCGTGGCTCATGTTGGCCAGGAACTCGCTCTTGATGCGGGTCAGGCGCTCTGCCTCCTGGCGCGCCGCTTCCAGCTCGGCGGTGCGCTCGCGGACCGTCTGTTCCAGGCGCTCCTGGTGGGCTTGCAGTGCGGCGCGGGCTTGCTGCACCTCGCTGATGTCCTGGATGGCGCCTTCGATGCGCACCACGCGGCCCTCGCGGTACACGGGCTCGCCCTGGGTGCGGATCCATTTGACCGCCCCCCTGGCACTGGTGAGTTGCAGCTCCAGCGCGTAGGGTTCGCCGCGTTCGACGGCCCGGCGCAGGGTCCGGGAGATGCGGTCGTGGTGCTCGCCCTGGAAGTACTTCAGGCCGTCGTGGAAGGTCAGCGAAGCGGGGTCGCCCGGGTCGAGGTCCAGGATGCGGGCGGCGCCGTCCGTGCGCGTGCCCGTGCCGCTGGCGACATCGATGCTCCAGCCGCCGACCTTGGCCAGCGTGCTCATGCGGTCGAGCAGGGCCTGCTTCTCGCGCAGGGCGATTTCGGTGTGGCGCTGCTCGGTGACGTCCAGGGCCAGGCCGATGACCACGTTGCCGCTGGTGGTTTGCAGCCCCCGGCCGTGGACTTCCAGCTCCACCGTCGAGCCGTCGCGGCGTCGACCGGCGAAGCCGTAGCGGACCTCGCGGCCCGGGTTGTCGAAGCGGTCCTGGAGCTGCGCGCGCACACGTTCGCGGTCTGCCTGGTCCACCAGTTCGCTGACGCGCACCTCCTGAACGATCTGCTGCGGGCTGTCGTAGCCGAGGATCCGCGCGAACTCCGGGTTGACGTAGAGGAAGCGGTCATCCTGGACGATGTAGATGCCCGCCAGCGTCTGTTCGACGAGGGCCTCGAACTTGCTGTTGCCCGAGCGCTGCTCGGTGCGGTGCATCCACTCGATGCCCATGCTGATGAGCAGGCCCATGGTCACGAACACGCCCATCGCGACGGTCTCGCCGGGGGTGTGCGCGACCCAGGCCCCGTGGGATGTCAGGAAGATGAACCAGGCCAGCGTGGCAGACAGGAAGGTGGCCAGGATGCCCGCCATCCAGCCGCCCATCCAGGCAGCCACGAACACCGCCGGATACGACAGCAGCCACGCAAAGGGTTGGAGGTGCGCCCAGAAGGTCCACTGGAGGGTGGCGGCCAGCACGGGCATGCCGATGCCCCAGGCCAGGCGGATGTGGCGGCTGCGGGGCGGTGCACCTTCCAGCAGCTGGATGTCAGTCTCGGCCGGGACGTTTTGCAGCGTCACCCACAGGATGGCGGACGTCGCAGCGACGAAGACCAGCCCTTTGAACAGGGAGAAGCGGGCCAGCGTCTGGGGGTCGCTGAACTGCTCCAGGACGCGGTCCGACAGGAAGATCCATGCCGCAGCGAAAACGGCATAACCCACCGTGGCACGCAGGCTGAACAGCTTGCGACGAGAGACCGACATCCATGCTCCTTCCCACACAACAGGGAGGCGAGGATTATCGCGCCGGGTCACCCGACGCGATGCAGGGATCTACCGGGTGTCAGCCCATGTTCAGCCGGCATTCACTCGGGCGGTCACGGCCTTGCCGCTCTGCAGGCCCAGTTTGGCCATCAGGGCCTGGTCTTTCTCGAACTCGGGGTTGCCGGTGGTCAGCAGCTTGTCGCCGTAGAAGATGGAGTTGGCGCCGGCCAGGAAGCACATCGCTTGCACGGCCTCGCTCATGGCCTGGCGACCGGCCGACAGGCGCACGCGGGCCGTGGGCATGGTGATGCGGGCCACGGCGATGGTGCGCACGAACTCCAGCGGGTCGAGCTGCGGGGTGTCGGCCAGCGGCGTGCCGGGCACGCGCACCAGGTCGTTGATGGGCACGGACTCGGGGAAGGTGGGCAGGTTGGCCAGCTGGGCGATCAGGCCGGCGCGGCCTTCGCGCGTTTCGCCCATGCCCACGATGCCACCACTGCAGACCTTCAGGTTGGCCTTGCGCACATGTTCCAGCGTGTGCAGGCGGTCTTCCAGGTCACGCGTGGTGATGATGTCGCCGTACAGCTCGGGCGCGGTGTCGAGGTTGTGGTTGTAGTAGTCCAGGCCGGCGTCTTTCAAGGCCGTGGCCTGGGTGTCGGTCAGCATGCCCAGGGTGCAGCAGGCTTCCAGGCCTTCTTGCTTGATGACGCCGATCAGCTCGGCGACTTTCTCGATGTCGCGGTCTTTCGGGGCGCGCCAGGCGGCACCCATGCAGAAGCGGCTGGCGCCGGCGTCGCGGGCGGCGACCACGGCCTCGCGCACTTCCTCGGGCGACATCAGCTTGCTGGCTTCGACGCCGGTGTCGTAGGACGCCGATTGCGGGCAGTAGCCGCAGTCTTCGGGGCAGCCGCCGGTTTTCACGGACAGCAGCGTGGCGTGCTCGATTTCGTTGGCGTTCCAGTGCTGGCGGTGCACCTGCTGGGCCTGCCACAGCAGGTCGTTGAAGGGCAGGTTGAAGAGTTCCAGCACCTTCGCGCGCGGCCAGCGGCCATTGTCGAAGTTGGGGTCGGTGCAGTCACCGCCGCAGCCGTGGGCGTTCAGCACGGGCTTTTTGGGCACGAGCTGGATCGGGCGCTCGGCGATGGCCGGGGCGCTGGTGGGCTGGGTGGACGTGGAGCAGGAAGACATGGGCGTTCGGCGCTGGGTGAGCGCGAAGGGCAGCAAAATCAAGTGCGCAGTTTAGTCCTTCTGCCTGGGTGACCGTGTTGACGGCGAATGCATCCGATTGACGTCCGGTGCCATCGACGTCACCTGGGCGCGGCTGGGCTAAGCTTGGCACATGCGCTTCGAACACCTCATCGAGATCAACTCCCCCCGCGTCAGCATCGGCACCGTGGTGCCGCCGTTCACGCGCGAGCAGCTGTGGCGGGGCCTGATGGTCCGCGTGCAGACGCCGCAGCGCTTCCCCATGGGCCCGGAGCGTTGCGACTGGACCGAGACCGAACCTGGCCGCATCCAGCGCACGGTGCATTTCGGCCAGCACGTCATGCACGACGAGGTCGTGGCCGAGCCGGGGCAGCGCCTGGTCTTCACGCCCCAGGCCCATGGCGACACCGCGCCCATCCGCCTGAGCATCGCCATCGAGGAGCCCCAGGCCGGCCAGATGGTGCTGCGTTTCACCTACGAGGCCCTGGCCGCGCAGACGGCCGAAGAGGCTTATTACAACGACTACCGCCACAACGCCTGGCTGCACAACGACCGCGACATGGTCCGCACCTTGCGGCAGTGGCTGTCAGACGAGGGCCTGTGACGCTGGCGCGGGGTCGGTGCTGGCCTTGCGGGGGACGTCGCCGCGTGGCAGCCGCAGCGTGAAACAGCTGCCCTGACCGGCCTCGCTGCGCACCGTCACGCTGCCGTGCATGCGCTGCAGCAGTTGCCGCACGATGTACAGGCCCAGCCCCGTGCCGTCGATGTGGGCCGAGCCCTGCGTGGGCCGCTTGAAGGGCTGGAAGAGCTCGGCTTGCTCGGCTTCGGTCATGCCCAGGCCGGTGTCGCAGAGGTCGATGACGATGGCGTCGTCTTCCTCGCGCGCTGACACGCTGAGCTGGCCGCCGTCGCGGTTGTACTTGCAGCCGTTGCTCAGCAGGTTGATGAAGACCTGTTGCAGGCGCTGCGGGTCGGCCATCACCCACAAGGGGGTGGCGGGCAGGGCATCGACGATCTGCACATGCCGTTCGGCGCGCATGGCGTCCACCAGGGGCAGGCAGTCCCGCACAAGCTGCTGCAGCACCAGGGTTTGCGGGCGCATGCTGACTTCGCCGGCTTCGACCTTGCTGAGGTCCAGCACGTCTTCGACGAGCGCCAGCAGTTGCTGCCCGGCGCGCAGGATCCATTGCACCTGCTGGTGCTGGGGTGCCGACATGCCGCTGCTGCGGTCGAGGTCGAGCAGTTGCGCGAAACCGAGGATGGCGTTGAGCGGCGTGCGCAGCTCGTGGCTGAGGCGCGAGAGGAAGGAACGCTGCGATGCCGCCACGCGCTCGGCCGCATCCCGCTGGACCTGGGCCTGGGCCTGGGCGACCTCGTCGGTCACATCGCGCAGCACGCCCATCAGGTGCAGCCCACGGTGGGGGTGGGTGCGCCCGACGCGGCCGGTGTTTTCGACGTGGCGGACGCGGCCATCGGGCTGCACCACGCGGTAGCGCAGGGTGGCGATGTGGCCGTGCTGGATGGCGGCGTCGAGTTGCTTTTGGGTGGCCTCGCGGTCGTCGGGGTGGAGGCGCTGACGCAGGGTTTCGCGGTCGAGGCTGACGGCTTGTGGCGCCAGGCCGTGCAACTCGGCGGCGCGGGCGTCCAGGGCGTAGTGCTGACCGTCGATGTCGAGGTCGAAGCGGCCCAGACCTGAGGACAGCACGGCCAGGTCCCAGCGTTCGCGGGCCTGGTGCATGGCCTGGGCGTCGCGCTGGCGGCGCTGCAAGGTGCGCAGGGCGACCCAGGTGTAGGCGCCCGACATCAGCAGCGCGGCGGCCAGCAGGCAGGCTTGCAGGATGTTTTCGGTGGTGTGGGCGGCGTCGTTGAGGCTGCCGATGAACTGCTTTTCCTGCACCAGCAGGCGCTGGTTGATGTCCCGGATGCGGGCCCGGGTGTCCGCTGGGTTGGGGGCCTGGGCCTGGGATGCCGGGCCGGTGGCGGTGCGGTGCTGCGCGGCCACGGCGCGCAGCTCGGCCAGCAGGAGGTCGCCGGCCATCCAGGCTTGCAGGGCGTCGCGGAAGATCCAGCTCTGGCCGAACAGGCGGAACAGGCCGATCATGCCGTCGATGTCGCTGGCCCGGTTGCCGCCCGCCAGGAAGCCGGCGCGTGCGGCCGCCACATCGACGGGGTCGCGCAACATGGCTTCGCGGGCATGGCGGTCGCCGTCGTTGACCTGCAAGGCCGCTTCGAAGCGGGCGAGGGCTTGCGGGTCACCGGATTGGACGTGCGCGTCGAGCGCCATCACGGCGTCGCTGCGGGCCTTGGACCACAGGCTCTCGCCGATCACGTAGGCGCGCACGGCGGCCATCATGTGCAGGCTGCCCACGCCGAGGCCGCACAGCAGGGCCAGCACCAGCAGCGGCGGGCCCAGGACCATCAGCCGCAGGTGCGGCTCGGCAGGCGCGGGTGGGGGGGCGTCTTGTGCGTTTCGCGGGTCGTGGGCAGGCGCGCCGGTGGGCGACGTGGTGCGTGCGGCCGATGGATCGGTCAGGTGATCGGGCATCTGGACGCGGCCTCACGGTGACCTGGGTTGGAGCCTCAGCATGACGCAGGGGCCGGGGCCGCGTCATCGGGGATTCCACCGGGCGGCGCGCGGCCTCAGAGCACGGGGTGCGGCAAATCGGGGTCGTTCACCGGTGGGGCGCCCAGTTCGCTGCGCCCCAGTTTCACGGCGGAGCGCAGCGCCGGCACCGATGCCTGCATGGTCGCGGCGCTCAGGCCCAGGCCGCGCACCACGCACAGCGCCGCCGGCTGGCAGGCGGCAAAGCGGCGCACATCGGCCGGGGTGAGCAGGCCGCCGATGGCCACGACCGGCGCGGGGCTGTGGGCCAGCCACCAGCGCAGGTTGTCTTCGCCCTGGGGCTGCCAGGGCATGTCTTTGGTGGTGGTGGCTTGCACCGGGCCGCAGGCGATCAGGCTGGCGCCGCAGCCGGCGGCGCGGGCGAGCTCCCAGAGGCTGTGCGAGCTCAGGCCGAGCATGATGCGGTCGCGTTCGGCCAGCAGGCGCGCGCGCTCGTCGGGGCTCAGGGCCTGCAGGTCTTCCTGGCCCAGGTGGACGCCCAGGCGGAAGCCGGGTTCGGCCGCCATGCGCGGCGGCAAGGCCAGGGCGGCGCGCCAGTGGTCGTTGACGAAGAGCTGCGCGCCGGCCTGTGCGGCATCGGCCAGGCTGGCATCGAGCTGGGCTTGCAAGGCCTGCAGGCTGGCGGGGTGCTTGTGGCGCAGCTGCACGCAGCGCAGACCGGCGTCCAGGGCCGATTGCAGCAGGGCGTGGTCGGGCAGGATGCCGTAGAGGCCGTCGGTGGGCGGGGTGAAGGGGGCGAACAGCGGCGGGGCGCTGGGGGTGTCCGGTGCGCCGGTGCCCAGGCTGAGTTGCCATGGCAGGTCGGTGCCCAGGCCCAGCCAGGGCAGGGGGGCGCCGCCGCGTGCCGGGCCGGCCGCGAAGCCGGCACGCGCCTGGGCCGGGCCCGCGCCGCGGCCTGCCGCATGGCCTCGCGCGAGGGCCTGGCGGGTGAGCATGTGGGCCAGCACGATGGCGTCGGCATCGGCGTGCCCCAGGGCCCAGGCGCCTGCCACGCCGCTGGCGAAGGTGCAGCCGCTGCCGTGGTGGTGGGGGGCGTCCAGGCGCGGCGCGCACAACCAGCCTTGGGCTTGCGGGGTGTCCAGCCAGTCCAGGCACCAGGCCTGGCCGTTCGGGGTGAGCACCTCAGGGGGCGCGTCGCCACCGGTGATGACCACGCTGCGCGTGCCCAGAGCGCGCAGGGCCGCGGCCAAGGCGGGCAGGGTGTCGCGCGGGCCTTCGTGGCCGCCTGCTTGTTGCAGCAGCAGGCGCGCTTCGGCGCGGTTGGGCGTGAGCACGGTGGCGCGCGGCAGCAGCCACTGGCGGTAGGCCTGGCGCACGGGCTCGCTGGCAAAGGGCGCACCGCCGGCCGAGGCGCCCAGCACCGGGTCCACCACCAGGGCCAGTTGGCGGTGCGGGTCCTGCCCCGCGGGCGTGCGGGCGCGGAAGTGGTCGACACACTGGGCCACCAGGCGCACCGCGGCCACGCTGCCCAAGAGGCCGGTTTTGATGACGCTGGGCGCGAGGTCTTCGGCCAGGGCCTGCAGCTGGGCCTGGAGCTGGTCTGGCGGCACCGGCCAGACGGCCTCCACGCCTTGCGAATGCTGGGCGGTGAGGGCCGCGGCCACGGGGCACAGGTGCACGCCCAGGGCGTCGGCGGCGCGCTGGTCGGCGCTCAGGCCGGCACCGCCGGCGGTGTCCAGGCCGGCGATGCTCCAGACGATGGGGGGCGATGGGGTCATGGGCGTGGCGTCGCTCACAGCAGCACGAAGGGTTGACCGCCGACGGGCGTGGTCGCCACGGCGACGTCGCTGGTCGGCATCAGGCCGGCGCGGAAGCCCTCGCGGCCGGCGGTCACGGCATCGCGGAAGGCGCGGGCCATGCGCACCGGGTCGGTGGCTTGCGAGACGGCCGAGTTCAGCAGCACGGCGTCCATGCCCAGCTCCATGGCGGCGGTGGCGTGCGAGGGCGCGCCCAGGCCCGCATCGACGATGAGGGTGATGCCGGGCAGGCGTGCGCGCAGCGTGCGCAGGGCCCAGGGGTTGAGCAGGCCCAGGCCTGAGCCGATGGGCGCCGCCCAGGGCATGAGGATGCGGCAACCTGCGTCGATCAGGCGCTGGGCGCTGACCAGGTCATCGGTGCAATAGGGCAGCACCTCGAAACCATCGGCGACCAATTGCCGTGCGGCATCGACCAGTTCGAAGGGGTCGGGCTGCAGCGTCTGCTCATCGCCGACGACCTCCAGTTTGACCCAGTGCGTGCCGAGCAGCTCGCGCGCCATGTGGGCCAGGGCGATGGCCTCGCGCGCGCTGCGGCAGCCGGCGGTGTTGGGCAGCAGGTGGGCGCCTTGGGCGCGGGCCGTGTCGCGGATGGTTTGCACGAAACCGTTGTCGCTGCCCAGGTGTCCGGCACCCGCGCTGGCCGCCAGCGTGCGCTTGAGGCCCAGGGTCAGCACCTGGCTGCCCGAGGCGACGATGGCGTCTTGCAGGGCTTGGGGCGAGGGGTGGCCGGCGGTGCCCAGCAGGAAGCGGCTGTGCAGCACGGTGTCGCCGATGCGCCAGGTGTCGGCCGTGGCTTGGGTTGGTGCGTGAAGCGTGGGTCTCATGGCGGTCAGCCTCCGGTGATGGGGGAAAAGCACAGCACGGTGTCGCCATCGTGCAGGGGGTGGGCGCTGCGGGCGTGCCGCGCCACGAAGCTGCCGTTGACGGCGGTGGCGACCTGTGTGGCGTCGGTTGGCGAGCCTGTCAGCAGGGCCTCGACCGCATCGGCCAGGGTGCTGCCAGCCGGCAGGGCCAGCGGGCCGCGCTCGGTGTGGACGGTGAGGGTGGGCATGGGCATGGGCATGGGCATGGGCATGGGCATGGGCGAGGCGGTCATGCGGTGTGCGCGGTTGGCGCTGGGCGGGTGTCTGGCTGGTCTGGCAGCCCTGGCAATCCTGGTAATCCTGTAAGAGCGAGCGCCCGCAAGGCCTCGTCGACCAGCGAGGGGGCCAGCAGCCAGCCGTGGCGGTACAGGCCGTTGAGGCGCAGCAGGCCGGGTTCCGTGTGGAGGTGCGGTCGGTGGTCGGGCAGGGCGGGGCGCAGGTTGGCGTCCAGCCGCAGGATGCGGGCCTCGGCCAGCGCCGGCAGGATGCTGTGCGCCGCGGCCATCAGCTCGACCGCGCTGCGCAGCGTCACGGGGCCACGGTCTTCGGTTTCCAGCTCGCTGGCGCCCACCAGCAGGCGCTCGCCGGGCCGGGGCACGATGTAGATGCGGTGGCGCGGGTGCAGCAGGCGCACCGGGCGGCGCAGGGTCACGCCGGGCGCATGCAGCCACACGACCTCGCCACGCACGCCGCGCACGGGCAGGCTGGGGCGCGCGCCGATGCCGCGCACGTCGCACACGAGGTCGAAGGTGCGTGGGCGGCCTGTTGTCGGGGTGCTTGGTGCGGTCAGGGACTCGGCCAGCCACAGGCAGCCGGGCGTGACCTGCTGCACCGGTGTGCCCCAATGCCAGTGCACGTCGGGGGCGCCGTCGTGCAGGGCCTGCATCATGGCCACGGCGTCGATGTGGGCCTCGCCGGGCAGCAGCCAGGCGTGCAAGGGGCCGCTGCTGCCGTGCAGGTCGGGCTCCAGCGCGTGCAGTTGTGCGGGGCTCAGCGCCTGAGGCTGGGCACGTGCTTGGGTTTGTGCTTGGGCGTGGTGCGCTGCGAATCCCGCAGCCAGCAGCGCCTGCGGGCGCTCCAGGCGCGACAGCACCCGCCGCGCGGCACCCAGGTCAGGGCCGTGCGCCACCATCAGGCTGCCGTGCTGGGCAAAGTGGGGTGGTAGGGGGTGTTCGCCGATCTGCTCACCCATGTCCGCCGCGATGGCCCGCCAATGCGCGATGCTGTGCCAGCCACGCGCAGCCACATCCGGCTCGGCCGTGTCCAGCTCGGCCAGCGGGCTGAGCATGCCGGCGGCCGTGAAGCCGGCCGCACCGTGGCCGTCGTGGGCTGGGTGCGGGTGCGGCGCCGGGTCGAAGACATGCACTGCGTGACCCTCGCGCGAGCAATGCCAGGCCAGCAAGCGGCCCAGCAGCCCCGCGCCCGCGATGCCAATCCGCAGGGTGCGCATCTGATCAGACCAGCTGGATGGGGATGTAGAGCTCGCCGCCGACCTGCTTGAACTCATCGGACTTGGCGGCCATGCCTTGTTGCAGCGCATCGCCCTCGGCCACGCCTTGCTTCGCAGCGAACTCGCGCACCTCCTGCGTGATCTTCATCGAGCAGAACTTCGGCCCGCACATGGAGCAAAAGTGCGCCACCTTGGCGGCGTCCTTGGGCAGCGTCTCGTCGTGGAAGTCGCGCGCGGTTTCCGGGTCCAGGCCGAGGTTGAACTGGTCCTGCCAGCGGAAGTCGAAGCGCGCTTGCGAGAGCGCATCGTCGCGGGCCCGCGAGGCCGGGTGCCCCTTGGCCACGTCGGCCGCGTGCGCCGCGATCTTGTAGGCGATCAGGCCTTGCTTGACGTCGTCGCGGTTGGGCAGGCCCAGGTGCTCCTTCGGGGTCACGTAGCACAGCATGGCCGTGCCCATCCAACCGATCATGGCCGCGCCGATGGCCGAGGCGATGTGGTCGTAGCCCGGCGCGATGTCGATGGTCAGTGGGCCCAGCGTGTAGAAAGGCGCCTCGTGGCAATGCGCGAGTTGCTCGTGCATGTTGGCCTGGATCAGGTGCATGGGCACGTGGCCGGGGCCTTCGATGATCGTCTGCACATCGTGCTGCCAGGCGATCTGCGTGAGCTCACCCAGCGTGCGCAGTTCGGCGAACTGGGCCTCGTCGTTGGCATCGCTCAAGCAGCCCGGGCGCAGCCCATCGCCCAGCGAGAACGTCACGTCGTACGCCTTCATGATCTCGCAGATGTCTTCGAAGTGCGTGTAGAGGAAGTTCTCTTTGTGGTGGGCGATGCACCACTTCGCCAGGATCGAGCCGCCGCGCGAGACGATGCCCGTGCGCCGGTTGGCCGTCAGGTGGATGAAGGGCAGGCGCAGGCCGGCGTGGATGGTGAAGTAGTCCACCCCTTGCTCGGCCTGCTCGATCAGCGTGTCGCGGAAGATGGCCCAGGTGAGGTCTTCGGCCACGCCGCCCACTTTTTCGAGCGCCTGGTAGATGGGCACGGTGCCGATCGGCACAGGGCTGTTGCGCACGATCCAGTCGCGCGTGGTGTGGATGTGCTTGCCGGTGGACAGGTCCATCACCGTGTCGGCACCCCAGCGGATGGACCACACCAGTTTCTCGACCTCTTCCTCGATGCTCGACGTCACCGCCGAATTGCCGATGTTGGCGTTGACCTTCACCAGGAAGTTGCGGCCGATGACCATCGGCTCCAGCTCGGTGTGGTTGATGTTGGCCGGGATGACGGCGCGGCCACGGGCGACCTCGTCGCGCACGAACTCGGGCGTGATCTCGCGCGGGATGAGCGCCCCCATCGGGTTGCCGCGCAGGCGCGCCTCGCGTTCGGCATCGTTGCCATATTTGGCGCGCCAGTCTTCAGCGAGCTCGATGCGGCGCTGGTTCTCGCGCAGGGCGATGAACTCCATCTCCGGCGTGACGATGCCTTGGCGTGCGTGGTGCATCTGCGTGACGTTGCGGCCACCGCCGATGCCACCGAGGGCCCGGCGAGGCTGGCGCTGCAGGCCCGATGCGGCCTCGCGCAGGGCGGCCATGCGGGCGTCGTGGCGCTCGCCATCTTTCAGGCCATCGTCCAGCGCCTGCACGGCACGGCCTGCGTAGGCTTCGGTGTCACCGCGGGCCAGGATGGCGGCCTCGCGCACGGCGGGCAGGCCGCGCGTGACGTCGATGGCCACGGCCGGGTCGGTGTACGGCCCCGAGCAATCGTAGAGCGTGACCGCTTCGCCATTGGTCAGCGAGACCTCGCGCATGGGCACGCGCACGCCGGGGTGGCTGCCTTCGACATAGACCTTGCGGGACGCTGGCAGCGGTTCGCGCGTCAGGCGGGTGCGCTCGTTGAGGGACGCGGCGGCAGGGGGGCGGTCGGTGTCGGGGGCAGTCTCGGGGGCGGTGTCTCGGGCGTTCACGGTCGGCTCTCCTCGGTGTGGGACAGGTGCCACGGCGGATGCCATGGGACACGTGCTCCGAGGGGTGCCAAGCGGGCACTGGACAGCGACCAGGGAAGGGGAGAGGCCCGATGCGGGGCGGCCCAGGAGCAGCGCACGCACATCGGGCTGCCCCCGTCACGGACCACCACAGGCCAGACAGGACAGCTCTTCTTTCGCCGGTATGAGCCGGATCAAGTTCAACGGGTTCGGTGGATCACCATCTCAGCGTCACTGCGCGGCCCTGAGCGAACTCAAGCCACACGCGGGACACACCCCGGAGCAAGCCCGCAGTGTAGCGCGAGCCGGCCGGGCCTGCCGATCACCGGGGTCGGCCTTGGGGTGATGGGCCTTCGGCCTGATGGCTCACCGGCGTCCCGGCGGGGGCTGTTGGGTGCCACCGCACAGCGTGCGTCGCGTTGGCGCTCGCCTGGCCGCTGCCGCAACCGCCGCTGCAACTCTGGCAACTGCCCGATGCCGATGCCGTGGGCACGCCCGGCGTGCCGGTGCCGCAGTGGGCACCACCGTGGGCAGGGTGGGCGCCCCCTTTGCGTGGCCACCAGCGGCGCACCAGGTAAGCCAGGGCCAGCAGGCCGATGGCCAGCGTGATCCAGGTTTGCCAAGACTGCCCACCGTGCGCCATGTTCACCTCACAGCCCCCAGGCCATCGCCGTGTGATAGACCAAAAAAGACGCGCCATAGGCCAGCGCGAACAGGTAGCCCAGCATCAGCAGGGGCATGCGCCAGCCGTTGGTCTCGCGCTTCACGACGATGACCGTGGACAGGCACTGCGGCGCGAACACATACCAGGTCATCAGCGACAAGGCCGTGGGCAGGCTCCAGGCGTGGCCAATGAGCTGCACCAGCGCGCTCGACAGTTCGTCGCCCGTTTGCGACATGGCATAGACCGTGCCGAGCGCGGCCACGGCCACCTCCCGTGCGGCCATGCCCGGCACCAGCGCGATGCAGATCTGCCAGGTGAAGCCGATGGGCGAGAACACCACCTCCAGCGCGCGCCCCAGCATGCCAGCCAAGCTGTATTCGATGGCGGGCCCAGTGGCGCCGGCGGGCGGGGCCGGGAAGTTCGAGAGGAACCACAGCACGATCATCAGCGACAGGATGATGGTGCCCACCCGCTTGACGAAGATGGCGGTGCGCTCCCACAGGCCGAGTGCCAGGTTGCGCAGGTGGGGCACGTGGTAGTCGGGCAGCTCCATCAGCAGGGGCTGGGCGGCGCTTTGCTTCATGAAACGCTTGAGCACCAGCGCCACCACCATGGCCGAGACGATCCCGGCCATGTACAGCGCGAACAGCACCAGGCCTTGCAGATTGAACAGGCCGCCCACCTCGCGGTCGGGGATGAAGGCCGCGATCAGCATGGCGTACACCGGCAGGCGCGCCGAGCACGTCATCAGCGGCGCGATCAGGATGGTGACGAGGCGGTCGCGCGGGTCGGCGATGGTGCGCGTGGCCATGATGCCCGGCACCGCACAGGCAAAGCTGGAGAGCAGCGGGATGAAGGCGCGCCCCGACAGGCCCACGCTGGCCATGACGCGGTCGAGCAGGAAGGCCGCGCGCGGCAGGTAGCCCGAATCTTCCAGCGCCAGGATGAAGCCGAACAGGATGATGATTTGCGGCAGGAAGACCAGCACGCTGCCCGCGCCGCCGATCACGCCCTCGATCAGCAGGCTGCGCAGCATGCCTTCCGGCATGTGGGCCTTGAGCAGGTCACCGAGCTGGCCCATGCTGGCATCGATGAAGTCCATGGGCGCCTGCGCCCAGCTGAACACGGCCTGGAAGACCAGGAACATCAGCGCGGCCAGGATGAGCGGCCCGAACACCGGGTGCAGCACGTGGCGGTCCAGCCGCGCGGTCAGCGGCGAGGCGTGGTCGGGCATGGTCACGCAGGTGGCCAGCAGTTCGCCCACGCGGCGGTGCGTGGTCTCGACCGGCGTTTGCGCGATGCGCGCCATGGGCCGGGGCGCATCGGGCACGGGCAGGGCAGCCCAATCCAGTTGGTCGAGCTGGGCCAGCAGGGCGCGTTCGCCGCCGGCGCGCACGGCCACGGCTTCGACCACGGGGATGCCGAGCTCGGCTTGCAGGCGGGCGGTGTCGATGTGGATGCCGCGGCGCGCGGCCAGGTCCATCATGTTGATGGCCAGCACCATGGGCACGCCCAGGGTTTGCAGCTCCAGCACCATGCGCAGGTTCAGGCGCAGGTTGGTGGCGTCCACCACGCAGACCAGGCCCACCGGGGCGGCTTCGCCATCGCGCGTGCCTGCGATCACGTCGCGGGTGATGGCCTCGTCGGGTGTGGCCGCCAGCAGGCTGTAGGCACCGGGCAAGTCCAGCACGCGCCAGCCCTGGCCTTGCGGCGAGATGAACTGGCCTTCCTTGCGCTCCACCGTCACGCCGGCGTAGTTGCCGACTTTCTGGCGCGCGCCGGTCAGGCGGTTGAACAGGGCGGTCTTGCCGCAATTGGGGTTGCCCACCAGCGCGATGAGCGGGGTGGGCAGGTGGATGACGTCGGGGGACGCGGTCGCCATGGGGCGCTCCTGGGGGTGCGGCCGTCAGGCCAGCACGACTTCGATCAGCGAGGACTCCAGCTTGCGCATGGCGAAGGTGCTGGTGCCCACGCGCACGGCCAGCGGGCCGTGGCCGAAGAACACCCGGCGCAGCACCTGGACGCGCTCGCCCGGCACGAAGCCCAGCTCCATCAGGCGGCGTTTGAGGGCGCCACCGTCGTGGCCGGCCGTCTGCACTTCGCGGATGGTGGCCATGGCGCGCACGGGCAGCTTGTCCAGCGTGGTGACCGCGGGTGTCGTGTCTGCGTGGACGCCGTGGTGTGCGGCGCGCGGCGCGGTCGGGTGGGGCTGTCGTGGCGACGTCATGGGCCCATTGTGACCCAAATGAGAACGATTCGCAATGCACAGGCTTTGACGCAGGTCAGCCGGGTGTGTGCCTTTTCCGCGGAACGGGGCCGCCGTTGCGGCCTGTGGCGCGCTTTTGGGGTGGGTCAACCCGGATTCACGGGATGAAATTCCTCAACGTTCACTTCCAGACACCTTTGCAGGTCTTTGATTCATAAGGATTTTTTTTGAGTACATTTCCCTGAAAATCGCCGCTAAGTCTTTGATTTCATTGGGATTTTTTTCGCATCCACCTTGTTGCGGGGGTGTGGATCGGGTAAAGTGGGATTTAGTGCAAATTCGTGGGGTTTTGTGTGAGTCTGATCTTTCAAGGTGCATCAGCGCTGTCGCTGGACGCCAAGGGCCGCCTGGCGGTCCCGGCGCGCCATCGTGACGCCCTGGCCGCCTTGTGCAGTGGTCAGCTCACCCTCACCAAGCACCCCGAGGGCTGCCTGATGGTCTTCCCCCGTCCGGCCTGGGAAACCTTCCGTGACAAGGTCGCGGCCCTGCCCATGTCGGCCTCTGGCTGGAAGCGCATCTTCCTGGGCAATGCCATGGACGTCGAGATCGACGCCACCTCGCGCGTGCTGGTCTCGCCCGAGCTGCGCGCCGCCGCCGGCCTGAGCAAGGACGTCATGCTGCTGGGCATGGGCAGCCACTTCGAGTTGTGGGATGCCGAGCGCTACGCCGCGCACGAAGCCGAAGTCATGGCCCAGGCCATGCCCGATGCCCTGCAGGACTTCACCTTCTGATCGGACGCACGGTGAACGCACCTTGGCAGCACCACACCGTCCTGCTGCGCGAGGCGGTCGATGCCTTGTGGGATGAGGCCGACGGCCCGCAGCCCCATGGCATCTACGTCGATGCGACCTTTGGCCGCGGCGGTCACTCGCGCCTGATCCTGTCCCAGTTGGGCCCCGAAGCGCGCCTGATCGCGCTGGACCGCGACCCCGAGGCCATTGCCCACGCCACGCAGGGCCCCAACGCCATCACCGACCCGCGCTTCCAGATCGTCCACGCGCCGTTCTCATCCTGGGGTGAGGTGTTGCGCGACCTGGGTTGCGCGCAGGTGCAGGGCATCCTGATGGACATCGGTGTGTCCTCGCCGCAGATCGACAACCCCGAGCGCGGTTTCAGCTTCCGCTTCGATGCGCCGCTGGACATGCGCATGGACACGACCCAGGGCATGAGCGCGGCCGACTTCCTGGCGCAAGCTTCGGTCGAGGAGATCGCCGAGGTCATCCGCACCTATGGCGAAGAGCGCTTTGCCGGCCCCATCGCGCGGGCCATCGTGGCGCGCCGCGACGAAGGCCATCCGCTGCAGACCACGGGCGAGCTGCAGGCCCTGGTGGCGCGCTGCGTGAAGACCCGCGAGTTCGGCCAGGACCCGGCCACGCGCACCTTCCAGGCGCTGCGCATCCAGGTCAACCGCGAATTGGGCGAGCTGGAAGACGCGCTGGACGCGGCCTTGCAGATGTTGGCGCCCGGTGGCCGCCTGGCCGTCATCAGCTTCCACTCGCTGGAAGACCGCATCGTCAAGACCTTCATCGCCCGCCACAGCAAGGAAGAGGTCGATCGCCGCGTGCCCTTCGCGCAGCCGCGCCCGCTGATGCTGGACGCGGTGGCGCGCATCAAGCCCTCTGACGAAGAGGTCTCGGTCAACCCGCGTTCGCGCTCGGCGGTGCTGCGCGTGGCCGAGCGCACCGCGGTGCCCTGGTCGCCCGAGGCGGTCGCGGCGGCATCGCCTTTGGCCAAAAAAGCGGGCGCCAAGGTGGTGTCGAGGGCGTCTGCCAAGCCTGCGGGCAAAGCGACTGGCAAGCCCGCACATGGCAAGCCCGCAGCAGGCAAACCCACGACCGACAAACCCGCCGGCGGCAAGGGAGGGCGCAAGTGATGCTGCGCCTCAACCTGCTGCTGGCCATCGTCTTGCTGGGCAGCTGCGTCTGGCTGATCCGCACCAGCCATGAGTCGCGCCGCCTGTTCGTCGAGCTGGAGCGGGCGCAGAGCGAGTCGCACGAGCTGCAGATCAATTTCGAGCGCCTGGAAGTGGACAAGCGCGCCCAGGCCACGCCGCTGCGCGTGGAGCGGCTGGCGCGCGAGAAGCTGCGCATGTTCGGCAACAGCCCGACGCTCACGCACTACGTGAGCGCCTCGGCTTCGTCGCCCATGGTGGCGGCATCTTCTGCCGCATCTTCCGCGGCGGGGGGGCGTCCATGAGCCGCGTGGCCGACCTCTGGCGCCGCCTGCGCGGCCAGCCCCGTCGCCAGGGCGGCAACGGCATGCCCACGGTGCGCTACGCCACCAGCCCGCTGCTGGCCTCGCGCACGCCGCCTTGGCGCGTCAAGTTCCTGATCGGTGCCATCGGCCTGGGTTTCGCCGTGCTGATCGGTCGCGCCGCCTGGATCCAGATCGTCCACAACCAGTTCTACCTGGACCAGGGTGCCAGCCGCTACGAGCGCCGCATCGAGCTGCAAGCCACGCGCGGCCGCATCCTCGACCGCAATGGCGAGCTGCTGGCCTCCAGCGTGCCGGCGCCCTCGCTGTGGGCCATCCCGAAAGACCTGGACGCCTCGCCGGCCGAGCTCAAGCAGTTGGCCAAGCTGCTGGACATGCCGGCGGCCGACCTGAAGAAGCGCCTGGACAGCAACCCCAACTTCGTGTGGCTGCGCCGCAAGGTCGAAGACAAGGTGGCCCAGCAGGTGGCCGCGCTCAAGGTCAAGGGCGTGTACGAGCTGCGCGAGGCTCGCCGCCAGTACCCCGAGGGCGAGTCGGCGGCGCACATCGTGGGCTTCACCAACATCGAAGACGAGGGCCAGGAAGGCATCGAGCTGGCCTACCAGAAGCAGCTGGCCGGCCGCGACGGCTCGCGCCACGTCATCAAGGACCGCCTGGGTCGCCCGGTCGAGGCCGTGGGCGACACCATCCCCGCCGTCGATGGCCAGGCCATCCGCCTGTCGGTCGATGCCAAGGTGCAGTTCTACGCCTACCAGCGCATCCGCGACGCCGTGCTGCAGCACAAGGCCAAGGCGGGCAGCGTGGTGGTGCTCGACGCCGTCACGGGCGAGGTGCTGGCCCTGGCCAACGTGCCCAGCTACGCACCGGGCGACCGACGCAACCTGACGGGGGCGCAGCTGCGCAACCGTGCGCTCACCGACACCTTCGAGCCGGGCTCGACGATGAAGCCCATCGTCACCTCGCTGGCGCTGGAGACCAAGCGCGTGCGGCCGGACACCATCATCTCGACGGCGCCGGGGCGGCTGACCATCGACGGCTCGACCATCTCCGACTCGCACGCCCACGGCGACCTGACGGTGGAGCAGGTCATCCAGAAGTCCAGCAACGTGGGCACGGCCAAGATGGCCCTGATGATGCAGCCCCGCGAGATGTGGGAGATCTTCACCGCCGTCGGCCTGGGCCGCAAGCCGCAGATCGGCTTTCCGGGTGCGGTGACGGGCCGCTTGCGTCCGTACAAATCGTGGCGGCGCATCGAGCAGGTCACCATGAGCTACGGCTACGGCCTGTCGGCCAGCCTGTTCCAGCTGGCGCAGGCCTACACGATCTTCGCCACCGATGGCGAGCTGATCCCGATGACGCTGCTCAAGCGCGATGGCGCGGCCGATGCGGTGGCGCCGGTGCGCAAGGTGACGCAGTCGGATGCCGCCGAGGGCCCCCGCCCGGTGCTGGCCTTCAAGACCGCTTTCCGTCCCGGTTCGGACAACGAGGCCATGCCGGCGCCCGCAGGCGAGCCCGTGCAGGTGCATGGCACGCGCGTGATTTCCCCCGCCACCGCCGTGGCCGTGCGCAAGATGCTCAACCTGGCCACCATGGCCGGCGGCACCGCACCCAAGGCGCAGGCCCTGGGCTACAGCGTGGGCGGCAAGACGGGCACGGCGCACAAGGTCGAAGGCCGTGGCTACTCGGGCAACAAGTACCGCGCCTGGTTCGTGGGCATCGCGCCCATCAGCAAGCCGCGCATCGTCGTGGCCGTGATGGTCGACGAGCCCAGCAACGGCGTCTATTTCGGTGGCGATGTCGCCGCGCCCGTGTTCAGCCAGGTCGTGCAGCAAACCCTGCACCGCTTGGGCGTGGTGCCCGACCTGGAAGTGCAGCCGCAGATCCAGAGCAACCTCCCTGCCGAGGTGGAGAGCTTCTGATGGCCGCCCCCTTCGCCCACCTCCACAGCACGGCCGAGGCCCTGGACTGGCTGCGCCAACAAGGCGTGGCCGAGCTGACCGTGGACAGCCGCGCCGTGCGCACCTTGCCCGATGCGGCTTTCATCGCCTGGCCGGGTGCGGCGCGCGACGGCCGCGCCTTCGTGGCCCAGGCGCTCAACGAGGGGGCCCGCGCCTGCCTGGTCGAGGCCGAGGGCGTCGAGACTTTCGATTTCGCCGGTGCGCCGGCAGGCCGCATCGCCACGGTGAGCGGCCTCAAGGCCCGCAGCGCCGAGATCGCCCACGGCTTCTACGGTGAGCCGAGCGCCGCGCTGAACGTGGTGGCCGTGACCGGCACCAATGGCAAGACCTCCACCTCGTGGTGGACGGCGCAGGTGTTGCAGGCCCTCGGTCAGCCTTGCGGCGTGGTTGGCACGCTGGGCGTGGGCCAGGTGGGCGCCGTCGAGCACACCGGCCTGACCACGCCCGACCCCATCACCCTGCACCGCACCTTCCGCCAGTTCCTGCAGCAGGGCCTGAAGGCCGCGGCCATCGAGGCCTCGTCCATCGGCATCGAGGAGCTGCGCCTGCACGCCACGCACATCGCCGTGGCCCAGTTCACCAACTTCACGCAGGACCACCTCGACTACCACGGCGACATGGCCGCCTACTGGCAGGCCAAGCGCAGCCTGTTCGACTGGCCGGGCCTGCGCGCCGCTGTCATCAACCTCGACGATGAGATGGGCCGTGAGCTGCTGGCCCACGCCCTGTCGCGCGGCCTGGACGCTTGGAGCTACACCCTGACGGCCGGCAGCACCGCGCGCCTGCAGGCCCAGGCCGTGCAGCACCTGCCCGCTGGCGTGGCCTTCACCGTGGTCGAGCGCGCACCGGCGTCGGGCGATGTGCTGGCGCAGGTCGCCGTGAGCGCGCCCGTCACGGGCAGCTTCAACGTGGCCAACCTGCTGGCCGTGATCGGCGCAGCGCGCGCCCTGGGGGCCTCGCTGGCCGATGCTGCTGCGGCTTGCGCGCAGCTCCAGCCCGTGCCGGGCCGCATGCAGATCGTGCCTGCCCCGACAGGCCAGGCCGCTGCGCCCCTGGTGGTGGTGGACTACGCCCACACGCCCGATGCGCTGGAGAAGGCCCTGACCGCGCTGCGCCCCGTGGCCCAAGCCCGTGGTGGCCAGCTGTGGTGCGTGTTCGGCTGTGGCGGTGACCGCGACCCGATCAAGCGCCCGCTCATGGGCGCCACCGCCGACCGCCACGCCGACCACGTGGTGCTGACCAGCGACAACCCGCGCAGCGAAGCGCCATGCTTCATCCTCTCGCAGATTCTGGCCGGCGTGCCGGGCCGCGACGAGGTGGCCGTCATCGAAGACCGCCGCGAAGCCATCGCGCATGCCATCGGGCAAGCCGGTGTGCACGACGTCATCTTGCTGGCCGGCAAGGGCCACGAAACCACGCAAGAGGTGGGCGGCGTGAAAACGCCGTTCTCCGACCTGGACGAGGCCGCCGCGGCCTTGCGCGCGCGGGCTTTGTCCGATGCCGCCTCGCAAGGAGGTGCCGCATGAGCCCCACGACGACGCCAACGACGACGGTCATGACGATGACGACCCTGGGCCAGGCCCACGCCCTGTTGCCCGGTTCTGTGCTGCATGGCGACCCGGCCACGCCGGTTGCCCGTGTGCACACCGACACCCGCACGCTGCAGGCCGGTGACCTCTTCCTGGCGCTGTGCGGCGAGCGTTTCGACGCGCACGACTTCCTGCCCCAGGCGGCGCAGTCGGGCGCGGTGGCCGTCATCGGGCAGCGTGGTGTGGCCGCGTCCGGCCTGCCTGGCTTGACCGTGTCCGACACCCGCGCGGCCCTGGGCTGGCTGGCGTCGGGCTGGCGCACGCGCTTCGACATCCCGCTGGTGGCCGTCACGGGCAGCAATGGCAAGACCACGGTCACGCAGATGGTGGCGTCCATCCTGCGCGCCTGGATGGCGTCGCAAGGCGATGCCGATGCGGCCCTGGCCACGGCCGGCAATTTCAACAACGACATCGGCGTGCCCCTGACCCTGCTGCGCTTGCGCGAAGGCGTTCACCGCTGTGCCGTGGTCGAGCTGGGCATGAACCACCCCGGTGAGATCGCGCAACTGGCCGCCATGGCCGCGCCCACCGTGGCCCTGGTCAACAACGCCCAGCGCGAACACCAGGAGTTCATGCACACGGTCGAGGCCGTGGCCCGCGAGAACGGTGCCGTGCTGCAGTCGCTGTCGCGCAATGGCGTGGCCGTCTTCCCGGCCGACGATGCCCACACCCCGATCTGGCGCGCACTGGCCAACGGCTGCCGCGTGATCGACTTCGCCACCGAGGGTCCGGCGGCGGTCACGGGCAGCGCCACCTGGCAAGCCGCGCCCACGCCGCACTGGCAAATCACCCTGCGCACGCCGCAGGGCGAGGCCGATGTCGCCCTGGCCATGGCCGGTCAGCACAATGTGCGCAATGCCCTGGCCGCCACCGCGGCGGCCCTGGGCGCAGGCGTGCCCCTGGCCGCCATCGCCGCTGGCCTGCAGGCCTTCGAGCCGGTCAAGGGCCGCTCGCAACTGCGCCAGGCCAGCCTGCGTGGCCAGGCCGTCACCCTCGTCGATGACAGCTACAACGCCAACCCCGACTCGGTGCGCGCCGCCATCGACATGCTCGCCGGCCTGCCAGGCCCGCACTGGCTGGTGCTGGGTGACATGGGCGAGGTCGGTGACCAGGGCCCCGCTTTCCACGAGGAAGTGGGCGCCTACGCCGCCGAGCGCGGCATCGAACACTTCTGGACGGCAGGCGCGCTGTGCGCCCATGCCAGCCATGCAGCACAGGCTGCACAGACCACAGCCGCCCGCCCACAAGGCGAGGCCAAGGTGCCGTCCGTCCGCCATTTCGACAGCGCCGCCGACATCGTCGCGGCCCTGTCCCAGCCCGATGCGGTGCCGTCTGCCGCGTCCATCCTGGTCAAAGGTTCTCGCTTCATGAAGATGGAACAAGTCGTCGCCACCCTCACCGGAGGTGCCCATGCTGCTTAGTCTGGCGTCTTGGCTGCAAGGGCTGCACCCCGAGTGGGGCTTCCTGCGCGTCTTCCAGTACCTCACCTTCCGCTCGGTGATGGCGGCCATGACGGCGCTGCTCATCGGTTTGCTGCTGGGCCCCTGGGTGATCCGCAAGCTCACCGAGCTGAAGATCGGTCAGCCCATCCGCGAGTACGCGATGGCCAGCCACCTCAGCAAGCGCGGCACGCCGACCATGGGCGGTGCGCTCATCCTGCTGGCCACCGGCCTGTCCACGCTGCTGTGGTTCGACTGGTCGAACCGCTTCGTGTGGATCGTGATGATCGTCACCACCGGCTTCGGCTTGATCGGCTGGAGCGACGACTGGCGCAAGGTGGTCAACAAAGACCCCGAAGGCATGCCCTCGCGCGAGAAGTATTTCTGGCAGAGCGTCATCGGCCTGATCGCGGCCATCTACCTGGCCTTCAGCGTGTCGGAGACGAACAACCTGCGCGTCGTCGAGCTGTTCTTTCGCTGGATCGCCTCGGGCTTCAGCAATGACCTGCCCCCGAAGGCCGACCTGATCGTGCCCTTCTTCAAGACGGTGAGCTACCCGCTGGGCGTCTGGGGCTTCATGCTGCTGACCTACATCGTCATCGTGGGCACGAGCAACGCGGTGAACCTGACCGACGGCCTCGATGGCCTGGCCATCATGCCGGCCGTGATGGTGTCGGCCTCGCTGGGCATCTTCTGCTACGTCACGGGCAACGCCGTGTTCGCCAAGTACCTGCTGCTGCCACACATCCCCGGCGCGGGCGAGTTGCTGGTGTTCTGCGCGGCCATGGCGGGCGCGGGCCTGGCCTTCCTTTGGTTCAACGCTTACCCGGCGCAGGTCTTCATGGGTGACGTCGGTGCGCTGGCCCTCGGTGGGGCCTTGGGCACCATCGCCGTCATCGTGCGCCAGGAAATCGTGCTGTCCATCATGGGCGGCGTCTTCGTGCTGGAAGCCCTGTCGGTGATGCTGCAGGTGAGCTACTTCAAGTACACGAAGAAGAAGTACGGCGAGGGCCGCCGCATCCTGTTGATGGCGCCGCTGCACCACCACTTCGAGAAGTCGGGCTGGAAGGAAACGCAGGTCGTGGTCCGCTTCTGGATCATCACCATGCTGCTCTGCCTGGTGGGGCTGTCCACCCTCAAGCTGCGTTGACCGGAGCGACACACCATGCACCACCTGCGTGACCTCACCGTGCTGATCCTGGGTCTGGGCGACTCGGGCCTGGCCATGGCGCGCTGGTGCGCCCGGTGCGGCGCCAACGTGCACGTGGCCGACACCCGCGCCCAGCCGCCGCAGGCCGCCACCCTGGCCGCCCATGTGCCCGCGGCCACGCTGCACCACGGCCTGGACCCGGTGCTGCTGGCGGGCGTGAACCTGGTGCTGAAAAGCCCGGGCCTGGTGCCCGAAGCGCCCGAGGTGGCGCCGCTGCTGGCCCGTGCCGACGCGCTGGGCATCCCGGTGCGCGGTGAGTTGTCGCTGTTCGCCTCGGCCCTGGCCGACCTGAAGGCCGAGATGGGCTACGCGCCCAAGGTGGTGGCCATCACCGGCACCAACGGCAAGACGACGACGACCTCGCTGACGGCCAAGCTGATCGAGCGCGCGGGCCTGCGCGTGGGCCTGGCCGGCAACATCGGGCCGACCCTGCTGGACACCCTGCGCGAGGCGCTGGAGCACGAGCCCACCCGCCTGCCCGAGGTGGACGATGCACTCGCCGATGCATTGGAAAACGCGGCCGACGTGCTGCCCGAGCAGCAGCCTGTCGATGCGGTGCCCTCCGGCGCTGCGGCGGAGGCGCCAGTGGCTGACGTGGGCGACGAAGCCTTGCCCGAGAACGGCGAGCCCCCGCTGCCGGTCGGCGAAGACGGCGACCTGGCCGTGCCCGCCCAGGGCCTGTCGGACGATGCCAGCGATGCCGATGCCCCGCTGGTGCAACTCACCCCGCCGCCGCCGGCCGCCCCGACCTTCGAGGTGCTGCCCGAGGCCTGGGTGCTGGAACTCTCCAGCTTCCAGTTGGATGGCGTCAAGCACTTCGAGCCCGATGCGGCCGTGGTGCTCAACGTCACGCAGGACCACCTCGATTGGCACGGCACCATGGTCGCCTACGCCGCGGCCAAGTCGCGCATCTACGGCCAGCACGCCACCATGGTCGTCAACCGCGACGAGCCCTTGGTCGAGGCCATGATCCCGGCGCCCGAGGTCGTCAAGTCCGGCGTGCGGGGCCGTCCGGCCCGTGTGGTGCACCGCAAGGTCGTGCGTTTCGGCCTGGACGCACCGCGTGCGCCCGGCGACTTCGGCCTGGTGGTCGAGTCGGGCATGGCCTGGTTGGTGCGCGCCATGGAGGCGGACCCGACCATCAAGCGCGCGAAAGGCGCCAAGCCTGAAGACGACGAGATCATCCTTCAGCGCCTGATGCCGGCCGATGCCTTGCGCATCCGCGGCCGCCACAACGCGTCCAACGCCCTGGCCGCCCTGGCCCTGGCCACGGCGATCGGTTGCCCGCTGGCGCCCATGCTGCACGGCCTGCGCGAGTACCGCGGCGAGCCGCACCGCGTCGAACACGTGATGACGCTGCGTGGCGTCGACGCCATCGACGACAGCAAGGGCACGAACGTCGGCGCCACCGTGGCCGCGCTGCTGGGCCTGGGCGCCGATTTGTCGCCGGGCAAGCTCAGCCTCATCCTGGGGGGCGACGGCAAGGGTCAGGACTTCGGCCCGCTGCGCGAGCCCGTAGGCCGTTTCGCCCGCGCCGTGGCCCTGATCGGCCGCGATGCCGAAGCGATCGGCCAGGTGCTGGCCGGCGTGCAAAGCCCGGCGGGCGACGACATCGCGCTGCAGCGCTTTGACAGCCTGGAAGCCGCCACCGCCTGGGCCTTCGAGCAAGCCGCCGAGGGCGACGCCCTCCTGCTGAGCCCGGCCTGCGCCAGCCTGGACATGTTCCGCAACTACGCCCACCGCGCCGAGGTCTTCGTGAAGACCTTGCAGGCGCTGGCGACCGACCTGGGAGACATCGCATGAGCGTGGCTGCCGACCGTCCGTCGCTGCTGGCCTGGGTGGGCCGGGCCGTGCGCAGCCTGCGCGGCCAGGGCGATGGCGCCGAGGGCGGCCCGCTGCCCGTGCGCGATTTCGTCAACGTCAGCACGGCCCAGCCCTCGCGCCTGCTGGGCTTCGATCAGCCCCTGGTGTGGGTCACGCTCGGCCTGCTGCTGGCCGGGTTGATCATGGTCTATTCGGCCACCATCGGCCTGCCCGACAGCCCGCGCTTTGCCAATTACGCGCCCACGCATTTCGTGATGCGCCACCTGCTGTCCATCGTCATCGCCATCGCGGTGTCGGCCGTGGTCACACAGATCCCGATGGCGACCTGGGAGCGCATCGCGCCCTGGTTGTTCGTGGCCTCGCTGGTGCTGCTCATCCTGGTGCTGATCCCGCACGTGGGCAAGGTGGTCTATGGCGCACGGCGCTGGTTGCCGCTGGGCATCATGAACTTCCAGCCCTCGGAGCTGGCCAAACTGGCCATCACGCTCTACGCCTCGGACTACATGGTCCGCAAGATGGACGTCAAAGAGCACTTCTTCCGCGCCGTGGCCCCGATGGCCGTGGCCGTGGGTGTGGTGGGCTTGCTGCTGCTGGCCGAGCCCGACATGGGCGCCTTCCTGGTGATCGCCACCATCGCCATGAGCATCCTGTTCCTGGGCGGGGTGAACGGTCGCATGTTCTTCCTGATCACGGCGGTGCTGATCGGTGCCTTCATGCTGATGATCTCGCTGAGCCCGTGGCGGCGCGAGCGCATCTTCGCTTACCTCGACCCGTGGAACGAGAAGAACGCGCTCGGCAAGGCCTACCAGCTGACCCACTCCCTGATCGCCTTCGGCCGTGGCGAGATCTTTGGCGAGGGCCTGGGCTCCAGCCTGGAAAAGCTGCACTACCTGCCCGAAGCCCACACCGACTTCCTGCTGGCCGTCATCGGCGAAGAGATGGGTTTCATCGGCGTGGCCGCGGTCATCATCGCCTTCTTCTGGCTGGTGGTGCGCCTGTTCAACATCGGCCGCCAGGCCATCGCGCTCGACCGCGTCTTCTCGGGCCTGGTGGCCCAAGGCGTGGCGGTGTGGATGGGCGGCCAGGGCTTCATCAACATGGGCGTGAACCTGGGCGTGCTGCCCACCAAGGGCCTGACCCTGCCGCTGATGAGCTTCGGGGGCTCGGGCGTGCTGCTCAACTGCATCGCTCTGGCCATCTGCCTGCGGGTGGACATGGAGAATCGCCAGCTCATGCGAGGGGGCCGCGCATGAGCGTCGCACCCCGTCACCTCGTCATCATGGCCGCAGGCACCGGTGGGCACATCATGCCCGGCCTGGCCGTGGCCGA
Organism: Aquabacterium sp.; assembly: GCA_023266355.1. Classification (GTDB taxonomy): domain Bacteria; phylum Pseudomonadota; class Gammaproteobacteria; order Burkholderiales; family Burkholderiaceae_C; genus Aquabacterium. The sequence goes on along the minus strand of JAHFQM010000003.1, from coordinate 147,501 downwards.
TGAGATGAAGCGCCGTGGCTGGACGGTGAGCTGGCTGGGCACCGAAGGCGGCATGGAAAACCGCCTGGTGCCGCCCGCCGGCATCCCGCTGGACACCATCTCCTTCAACGGCCTGCGTGGCAAGTCGCTCAAAGACACCCTCTTCGGCGGCGTGCGCCTGCTCAAGGCCTTCGCCGACTGCTTCAAGATTTTGTCGGCACGCCAGGCCAACGCCGTGCTGGGCATGGGCGGCTACGTCTGCTTCCCCGGTGGCGTGATGAGCGCCGCGCGCGGCCTGCCGCTGGTGATGGTCAACGCCGATGCGGCCATGCTGCTGAGCAACCGCGCGCTGCTGCCCATCACCGACGTGCTGGCCTGCGGCTTCGATGGCCCGGCCGCCAGGCACAAGGTGTCGCGCGTGACGGGCAACCCGGTGCGTGCCGAGATCGAGGCCATCGCCGAGCCGGCCCAGCGCTTCGCCCATCGCACCGGCCCGCTCAAGGTGCTGGTGGTCGGTGGCAGCCTGGGCGCGCGCGCGCTCAACCAGGTGCTGCCCTTGGCGCTGGCCCGCTTGTTCAAGGACGTGCCCGCCGACCGCCGCCTCCGCATCACCCACCAGACGGGCATGGCCAACCTCGCAGACGTGAAGGCCGACTACGTCAAGGCCGGCCTGGACCCGGCCAGCGATGTGGAGTTGCTGCCCTTCATCAACAACATGGCCCAGCGCCTGGCCGACTGCGACCTCATCGTCTGCCGCGCCGGCGCCATCACCGTCAGCGAGCTGTGTGCCGCGGGCGTGCCCAGCATCCTCATCCCCTTGGTGGTGTCCACCACGGCCCACCAGCGTGACAACGCCGAGTTCATGGCCGCCCACCAGGCCGCCATCCACCTGCCGCAAACCGAGCTGAGCGCCGAGACCCTGGCCGCGCAACTGCAGTCGCTGCAGCGCAGCAGCCTGGCCGAGATGGCCGGCCGCGCACGGGCCCTGGCGCGTCACCAATCCGCTGCTGCGGTGGCCGATGCCATCGAGCAGTTTGTCAAACCCACTTCAGTAAAGGCGTCGGCATGAAGCACGCCGTCAAGCACATCCATTTCGTGGGCATCGGGGGCGCCGGCATGAGCGGCATCGCCGAGATCCTGCACAACCTGGGCTACCGCGTCTCGGGCTCGGACCAGTCCGACAGCGCCACCTCGCGCCGCCTGGCCTCGCTCGGCATCACCGTGCACATCGGCCACGAGGCCGCGCACATCGCAGGTGCCGAAGCCGTGGTCACGTCCACCGCCGTGAAGGGCGACAACCCCGAGGTCATCGCCGCACGCGCCAAGCGCATCCCGGTGGTGCCGCGCGCCGTCATGCTGGCCGAGCTGATGCGCTTGCGCCGGGGCATCGCCATCGCGGGCACGCACGGCAAGACCACCACCACCTCGCTGGTCACGGCCATCCTGACCGAAGCCGGTGTCGATCCGACCTTCGTGATCGGCGGCAAGCTGCACAGCGCCGGTGCCAACTCGGCCTTGGGCAAGGGCGAGTACATCGTGGTCGAGGCCGACGAGTCGGACGCCTCTTTCCTCAACCTCATGCCCGTGCTGTCGGTCGTCACCAACATCGATGCCGATCACATGGACACCTATGGCCACGACTTCGCCAAGCTCAAGCAGGCGTTCGTGGACTTCCTGCACCGCATGCCCTTCTACGGTGCGGCCATCTTGTGCTCGGACGACCCGGGCGTGCGCAGCATCATCCCGCTGATCTCGCGTCCCGTCATCACCTACGGTTTCGAGGAAGACGCCCAGGTGCGCGCGGTCGATGTCGAGGCCTTGCCCGGCGGCCAGATGCGCTTCACCGTGCAGCGCCGCAACGGCACCGTCATGCCCGACCTGCACGTGACGCTGAACCTGCCTGGCCGCCACAACGTGCTCAACGCCTTGGCCGCCATCGCCGTGGCCACCGAGATCGAGCTGCCCGACGCGCCCATGGCCAAGGCCCTGGCCGCCTTCACCGGCGTGGGCCGCCGCTTCCAGCGCCACGGTGACTTCCCCGCCGCCGACGGTGGCCGCTTCACCCTGATCGATGACTACGGTCACCACCCGGTGGAGATGGCCGCCGTCATCAGCGCCGCGCGTGGCGCCTTCCCCGACCAGCGCCTCGTGCTGGCCTTCCAGCCGCACCGCTACACCCGCACCCGCGACTGCTTCGAGGACTTCGTCAAGGTGCTGGGCACCTCGGACGCCGTGCTGCTGACCGAGGTCTATGCCGCCGGCGAAGCGCCCATCGTCGCGGCCGACGGCCGTGCGCTGACCCGTGCCGTGCGCGTGGCGGGCAAGGTCGAGCCGGTCTTCGTCGATGACGTGGCCGAGCTGCCCCAGGCCATCGTTGCCAACGCGCGTGGCGGCGACATCGTCATCTGCATGGGCGCGGGCACCATCGGCAGCGTGGCCGGCAAGGTCGCCGAGATGTTGAAAGAGGGTGCCTGAGATGAGCAGCGTGCATTTGAATGCCTCCCCCATCGACGTGGCCTCGCTGGGCCGCGTGGCCGTGCTCTTCGGTGGCACCTCGGCGGAACGCGAGGTCTCGCTGATGTCGGGTGGCGGTGTCTTGAAGGCCTTGCAGTCGCAGGGCGTGGACGCCTTCGCCTTCGACCCGGCCGAGCGCCCGCTGCAAGAACTGAAGTCCGAAGGCGTCAGCCGCTGCTTCATCGCCCTGCACGGGCGTGGCGGTGAAGATGGCACCGTGCAAGGCGCACTCGAATTGCTCGGCATTCCCTACACCGGCTCGGGCGTGATGGCGTCGAGCATCGCCATGGACAAGGTCATGACCAAGCGCATCTGGCGCTTCGAAGGCTTGCCCACGCCGGACTGGCGCATGGTGGGCAGCGTGGCCGAATGCGAGCACGCCCTGGTGGCCCTGGGCGCGCCCATGATCGTCAAGCCGGCGCGCGAGGGTTCGTCCATCGGCCTGAGCAAGGTGACCGATGTGTCGCAGTGCGCCGCCGCCTATGCCGCGGCCGCCCAGCACGACCCCGAGGTGCTGTGCGAGCAGTTCATCGATGGTGAGGAAACCACCTGCCCGGTGCTGACCGTCGAAGGCGAGGCCCAGGCCTTGCCGGTGATCCGCATCGTCGCGCCCGGCGGCAACTACGACTACCAGAACAAGTATTTCACCGACGAGGTGAAGTACCTCTGCCCGAGCCAGCTCGACGCCGACGAAGAGGCCGAGATCCAGCGCCAGGTGCTGCGCGCCTTCAAGACGCTGGGCTGCCGTGGCTGGGCCCGTGCCGACGTGATGATCCGCAAGACCGACCGCCAGCCCTTCCTGCTGGAGATCAACACCTCGCCCGGCATGACCGGCCACTCCCTGGTGCCCATGTCGGCCAAGGTCGCCGGTTTGAGCTACGAGCAACTCTGTGTGCACTTGCTGGCCTCGGCCAGCCTGGACCAGCCCGCCTGACCATGCAAGCCGCCGCCGCCCTCCACCTGCCACGCGAAGCCGATGAGGCGTCCCAGGACGTCCGCTGGATGAACGCGGCCGCAGCCCTGCTGCTGGGGGTGGCCGTGTGTGGCTTGCTGTGGGCCGGCATGCAGCGCCTGAGTCGCTTGCCCTTGTTCGCGCTCCAGCAGGTGCAGCTGGAAGGCGACCTGGTGCGCAACAACATCGCCACCGTGCGCGCCAACATCGTGCCGCGCCTGCCGGGTGGCTTCTTCCAGACCGACCTGGCGCGCGCCCGCGAGGTCTTCGAAGCCGTGCCCTGGGTGCGCCACGCCGTGGTGCGGCGCGTGTGGCCCAACGAGCTGCGCGTGCAGTTGGAGGAGCACCGCCCCGCCGCCTACTGGCAGCACGAAGACCGCGACGACCAGCTCGTCAACACCTTCGGCGAAGTGTTCGATGCCAACATCGGCGATGTGGAAGAGCGCCTGCCCACGCTGGACGCGCCGGCCAACGCAGGCCCGGGCGAGTCCCGCGCCATGCTCGACATGCTGCGCCGGCTGCAGCCCGTGCTGGCACCGCTGGGCAACATTGACACCCTGCACCTGAGCGAACGCGGCTCCTGGTCGGTGGACCTCGACAACGACGCCGACATCCAGCTGGGCCGCGGCAGCGAAGACGAAATCGTCGCCCGCGCCCAGCGCTTCGTGCGCACCTTGCCCGAGCTCAAGCGCCGCTACCCAGCGCCGCTGTCTTATGCCGATTTGCGCTACCCCGAAGGCTATGCCGTCAAGCTGCGCGGCACCACCACCTCGCAAGAGGTCGTCAAGCCGGGTGCCGTGCGCAAACCATTGCCTCCTGCCAACAACAAAACGCCCGCGAGCCCTTCGCGAAGCGTGAATTCAACTCGATAATCGACGCACACACCATGGCCAAGGAATACAAGGATCTGGTAGTAGGACTCGACATCGGCACCGCCAAAGTGATGGCGGTGGTGGCCGAGGTCCTGCCGGGTGGCGACTTGCGGCTCGCCGGCCTCGGTGTCGCTCCCAGCCACGGCCTCAAGCGCGGTGTGGTCGTCAACATCGACGCCACCGTGCAGTCCATCCAGCAGGCTTTGAAAGAAGCCGAGCTGATGGCCGATTGCAAGATCAGCCGCGTCTGGACGGGCATCACCGGCAGCCACATCCGTGGCCAGAACTCCACCGGCATGGTCATCGTGCGGGACAAGGAAGTCGCGCCCCTCGATGTGCAGCGCGTGGTCGAGACCGCCAAGGCCATCAACATCCCGAACGACCAGCGCCTGCTGCTGGTCGAGCCGCAAGAGTTCATCATCGACGGCCACGAGGTCAAAGAGCCCATCGGCATGAGCGGTGGCCGCCTCGAGGTGAAGGTGCACATTGTCACGGGCGCGCAAAGCGCGGCTGAGAACATCGTGAAGTGCGTGCGTCGCTGCGGCCTGGAAGCCGAGCAGCTGGTGCTGAACCCGAGCGCATCGTCTGCCGCGGTGCTGACCGAAGACGAGAAGTCGCTCGGCGTGGCCATGGTGGACATCGGCGCCGGCACCACCGACGTGTCCATCTTCACCGATGGCTCGGTGCGCCACACCGCCGTCATCCCCATCGCCGGTGACCTCATCACCAGCGACATCGCCATGGCGCTGCGCACGCCCACCAAGGACGCCGAGGACATCAAGGTGGACTTCGGCGTGGCCAAGCAATTGCTGGCCGATCCGAACGAGCACGTCGAGGTGCCCGGCCTGGGCGACCGCGCGCCGCGCATGCTCTCGCGCCAGGCCCTGGCCGGCGTGATCGAGCCGCGCGTCGAAGAAATTTTCTCGCTGGTCCACCAGGTGATCCGCGAGTCTGGTTACGAGGAATTGCTGTCGTCCGGCATCGTGCTGACCGGTGGCTCGGCGGTGATGCCGGGCATGGTCGAGCTGGCCGAAGACATCTTCCTCAAGCCGGTGCGCAAGGGCACGCCCTTGTACGCCGGAGCACTGCACGACATGGTGGCGAGCCCCCGCTCGGCCACCGTCATGGGCTTGCTCGAAGAGGCAAGACTCGCGCGCATGCGCGGGATGAAAGCGGCGCAACAGGCAGGGTCGGTCCAGTCCCTGTTCGGTCGCGTGCGCGATTGGTTCGTGGGCAACTTCTGAAGTGCGACAAGAAGCCCCCACTGTGGAAATTCAATTGGCAACTGCTTGAGACAAAGAGAGGTCTGACATGGCAATCGAGATGATCGAAAACTTCGACATGGGCACCCAGATCAAGGTGATCGGGGTGGGTGGTGGCGGCGGCAATGCCGTCGAGCACATGATCGCGCAGGGCGTGCAAGGCGTGCAGTTCATCTGCGCCAACACCGACTCGCAAGCGCTCAACCGCTCCAGCGCCGAGTTCCAGCTGCAGCTGGGCAACTCGGGCCTGGGCGCCGGTGCCAAGCCCGAAGCCGGCCGCGCTGCCGCCGAAGAAGCCGTGGACCAGATCCGCACCGCGCTGGACGGCGCCCACATGGTCTTCATCACCGCCGGCATGGGCGGTGGCACGGGCACGGGCGCTGCGCCCGTGATCGCCCGCGTGGCCAAGGAAATGGGCATCCTGACCGTGGGCGTGGTGACCAAGCCCTTCGAGTTCGAAGGCAACCGCCGCATGAAGCAGGCCGACACCGGCCTCAACGAGCTGGAAGCCAACGTCGACTCGCTGATCGTCGTGCTCAACGAGAAGCTGCTGGAAGTGCTGGGCGATGACATCACCCAGGAAGAAGCCTTCTCCAAGGCCAACGACGTGCTGAAGAACGCCGTGGGCGGCATCTCCGACATCATCCACATCCCCGGCCTGGTGAACGTCGACTTCGAAGACGTCAAGACCGTGATGAGCGAGCCCGGCAAGGCCATGATGGGCACGGCCACCGCCTCGGGCCCGGACCGCGCCACCAAGGCCGCCGAAGCCGCCGTGGCCTGCCCGCTGCTGGAAGGCATCGACCTGTCCGGCGCGCGTGGTGTGCTGGTGCTGATCGCCGCGGGCAAGTCCAACTTCAAGCTGAGCGAGTCGCGCAACGCGATGAACACCATCCGCCGCTACGCCGCCGAAGACGCCCACGTCATCTACGGCACGGCCTACGACGAGTCCCTGGGCGACCAGCTGCGCGTCACCGTGATCGCCACCGGCCTGAGCGGCACCCGCCGCGCGCAAACCCCGATGACCGTGGTGCACAGCGCCCCGGCCACGCAGGTGTTCGCACGCACCGGCACCGACAACATCCCCGTGCTGACCCAACCTGTGGGCCACATGGCCGCACACGGTGGCGCCAGCGCCGCGGGTTCGTCGATCGGCATGGGCCACGCCAGCGACTTCAGCGGCATGAACACGCCCAGCGTGTGGCGTTCGGGTCGCACCCAGGCGGCCGCCAAGGTCGATGCCCTGGCCAGCAATGGCATGGACGAAATCGAGATCCCGGCCTTCCTGCGCAAGCAAGCCGACTGAGCTCGTTTCCGTTTTCTCTCTCTCTCGATCTCTCTGTCTGTTTTCCCCTGTCCCGCCCGGGACGGGGGCTTTTTGCTTGGTTTTTGCCTGGTGATGCGACCGTCGATGTCGCTCAGGCCGTGGTCTTGAAGGCCGACACCGCCTGTGCCAGTTGCTGGGCCTGCTGCCTCAAGCTCTCTGCGGCGGCCGAGGTTTCTTCCACCAGCGCGGCGTTCTGCTGCGTGGTTTGATCCAGGTTGTTCACGGCCGAGTTGATCTGGCCCACGCCCTGGCTTTGCTCGGTGCTCGATGAGCTGATCTCGGCGATCAGGTCGTTGACCTTGCGCACTTGCAGCACCACATCGTCGATGGTTTGACCGGCCTGGTTGACCTGGTTGGTGCCCATCTCCACCTTTTCCACGCTGTCGGTGATCAGGCCCTTGATCTCGCGGGCGGCATTGGCGCTGCGCTGTGCGAGCGAACGCACCTCGCTGGCCACCACCGCGAAGCCGCGGCCTTGTTCGCCGGCGCGGGCGGCTTCCACCGCCGCGTTCAGCGCGAGGATGTTGGTCTGGAAAGCGATGCCGTCGATCACGCCGATGATGTCGGCGATGCGGCGGCTGGAGTCCTGGATGGCCGACATCGTGGCCACGACATGGCCCACGTCCTGGCCGCCTTGCGTGGCGACCTGGGTGGCTTGCAGCGCCAGCTGGTTGGCCTGGCGGGCGTTGTCGGAGTTGCCGCGCACGGTGTCGTCCATCTGTTGCATGGAGGCGGCGGTCTCCTGCAGGCTGGCGGCTTGGTGCTCGGTGCGGGCCGACAGGTCGGCGTTGCCCTGGGCGATCTGCGCCGAGGCCGTGGCGATGGATTCGGTGCCACTGCGGATGCGGCCGATCAGGGTGGACAGGTTGCGGCTCATGGTGTTGAGCGTGCGACCCAGTTCGCTGAGTTCGTCGTTGCCGGACACGTGCACCTGGCGGCTGAGGTCGCCCTCGGCCACGGCCTGGCTCAGGCGCACGGCGTCGTTCAGCGGCTGGGTGATGGAGCGGGTGATCAGCAGCGCCATGGTGGCGCAGACCAGCATGCCCACGACCAGCACGGCCGCCGTCGTCCACAGGGCTTGTCGGTAAGCGGCATGGGCCACGCCCACCGCTTGGCGAGCGCCTTCGGCATTCAGCTTGGTGTCTTTGTCCAGCAGGGCCGAGAGCGCCAGATAGGCTTTACTGGACGCGCCGTTGAGCTGCTGGCGAGCGTCCGCGAGGCCCTCGTCACCGCGGTTGGACTGGGCCAGTACCGGGTCCACGGAGGCATGGTAAGCGTCCAGCTGGGCGCGGATGTCCTGGAACAGGGCGCGCTCTTCGGGCGAACTGATCATGGGCTCGTACTCGCTGAGCAGGGTGGGCAGTGTTTGGTTGCGGATTTCGTCGATCCGCTTGAGCTGCGTGGCCTTGCCTGCTGCGTCAGGTTCCAGGATGTGGCGCATCAGCGCGCGGCGCTCGGTGTTGACCGTGGCGTCGATGCGCGACAGCACCTGCACGCTGGGCAGCCAGTTGCCGCTGATGTCGTCGGCGCTGTCGCTCATGCGGGACATGCTCAGCAGGCTGGCGCCGCCGGTGACCAGCACCAGCAGGCAGGCCATCAGGAAAGCGGCCGCCAGGCGGCCGCCGATGCTCAGTTGTCTCAATGCGGTCATGTCAGTGCCCCGAGAATCTTTGGTTCATTCACGCTGGCATATCGACACTTCGGCCGAAGGGATGAGGTCGAATCGGCGCCTTGACACGACTTTGTTGCAGATTTTGCACAATGCCGGCGCATGGGCGTGCGCCCAGCCCGCTTCAGCGCGGGCCGAGGTGCTGTGTCAGGGCGTGCAGCCGGGCTTGCGCGATGCGCTGGCCGATGGCGGGACCTGTCAATCCCAGTGCGAGGGCTTGCGCAGACACGGTCGCGGTGTCCACGGCCAGCACGCAGTCCAGGGCCTGCCGCAGGCGCGGGCCCGGGGCGTAGGGCGTGTCCTCAAAACCCAGGCGGCCGCGGGCGTCGCACTCGCAGGCCAGCAGCACCTCGTGGAAGCGCTGGGGGTTGCGGATGGCGTCACAGCGTTCCAGGAGGCGGAAAACGGCCTCGGCGCCAAATTCGCTGCTGCGGTGGAGGTTGCCGTGCTCGCGCGCGACCACATCGGCCAGTTCGCGGCAGTCGGTGGGCACGCGCAGGCGCTGGCCCACGGCCTTGAGCAGCTGGGCGCTGCGGCCTTCGTGACCGATGTGGCGGGGCAGCACGTCGGGCGGGGTCGTGCCTTTGCCGAGGTCGTGGCCCAGGCAGGCATAACGCACGGCCAGGGAGCCTTGCAGGCGGGCGCTCATGTCGAGCACCATCATCAGGTGCACGCCGGTGTCCACCTCGGGGTGGTAGTCGGCGCGCTGCGGCACGCCCCACAGGCGATCGACCTCGGGCAGCAGGCGGGCCAGGGCGCCGCAGTCGCGCAGCACCTCGAACATGCGCGAGGGGCGGTCTTCCATCAGGCCGCGGGCCAGCTCCTGCCAGACGCGCTCGGCCACGAGGTGGTCCACCTCGCCAGCGTCCACCATCTCGCGCATGAGCTGCGCCGTTTCAGGTGCCACGCTGAAATCGTGGAGGCGGGCGGCGAAGCGTGCCAGGCGCAGGATGCGCACCGGGTCTTCGGCGAAGGCCGGCGAGACGTGGCGCAGCACCCGCGCGGCCAGGTCGCGCTGGCCGCCCCAGGGGTCGATGAGGGTGCCGTCGGCATCTTCGGCCATGGCGTTGACGGTGAGGTCGCGCCGCACCAGGTCGTCATCCAGCGTGACCTCGGGCGAGGTGTGGAAGGTGAAGCCGTGGTAGCCGTGGCCGCTTTTGCGCTCGGTGCGCGCCAAGGCGTGCTCTTCGCCTGTGTCGGGGTGCAGGAAGACGGGGAAGTCTTTGCCCACGGGGCGGAAGCCCGCGTCCAGCATGTCTTGCGGCGTGGCGCCCACGACCACCCAATCTCGGTCACCCACCGGTCGCCCGAGCAGGCGGTCCCGCACGGCACCGCCCACCAGGTAGGTTTTCATGCCGGTTTTCTGACCTGTGCGGCCAGGGCCAGGTACTCGGCCACGGGCACTTCTTCGGCGCGGCGCTGCAGGTCGAAGTCGGTGGTGATGCCTTGTTGGGTGATCCAGGCGCCCAGGGTGTGGCGCAGGATTTTGCGGCGCTGCGAGAAGGCCACGGCCACCATCGCTTCCAGCACCTTGGGGTCGACGTCGGGCACCTCGGCCAGCGGCGTCATGCGCACCACGGCGGAGTTCACCTTCGGCGGCGGGTCGAAGGAGCCCGGCGGCACATCGACCACGCATTCCATGTCGTAGCGCCACTGCAGCATCACGCTCAGGCGGCTGTAGTCCTTGTTGCCGGGCGTGGCCACCATGCGGTCCACCACCTCTTTTTGCAGCATGAAGTGCTGGTCCACGACCACGTCGGCGCAAGGCAGCAGGTGGAAGAGGATGGGGCTGGAGATGTTGTAGGGCAGGTTGCCGATCATGCGCAGCTTGACGCCGCGCTCGCGCGCGAGTTGGGCGAAATCCACCTTCAGCACGTCGGACTCGATCACGTCGAGCTCGGGACGCTTGCGCAGGCGCGCGGCCAGGTCGCGGTCGAGTTCGACCACGGTCAGCTTCTCGCAGCGCTCGACCACCGGGTCGGTCAGTGCACCCAGGCCGGGGCCGATCTCCACCAGTGCTTCACCCGGCTTGGGCGCGATCGCACGGACGATCTCGGCGATCACGCCCTGGTCCACCAGGAAGTTCTGGCCGAAACGCTTGCGCGCGATGTGACCGCCGCCGCCCGCGACCGCGCGTGGGCGGCCCTGGCCGCTGTGGCCGCCACCGTGGCCACCGGAACCGGGACGTTTGCCGCTGCGCTCAGGGTGCATCGCGCATTTCCACGTAGGCTGCTGCGCGCAGTTCGCGGGCCCACTCTTCGTACGTGGCCTCGAACTTGCGCTCGCGCAGCACGCTGCGGGCGGCTTCGCGCTTTTGGGCGTCGCTCAGCTGGGCTTCGCGGCGTTCGATGAGCTGGATGAGGTGCACGCCAAACCGGCTGACGACCGGCTCGGAGATCTGGCCCGGCTGCAAGGACAGCAGCGCTTTTTCGAACTCGGGCACGAACTGACCGGGCGAGGCCCAGCCCAGCTCGCCGCCCTTGGCGCCGCTGCCATCTTCCGAGTACTGCCGCGCCATCTGCGCGAAGCTGGTCTGGCCGCCCACGATCTGCTTGCGGATGTCGTTCAGGCGGCTGACCAGGCTGGCCGTGTCCACTTGCGGCGTGCTGCGCAGCAGGATGTGGCGGGCGCGCTGCTGCGTGTAGGTGGCTTGTGCGCTGCTTTCACGCTCCAGCAGCTTGACGATGTGGAAGCCCGCGTTGGAGCGCACCACCGGCGCCACCTGCCCGACCTTCAGGCCTTGCGCGGCGTTGACGAAGAGCTCTGGCAGGCGGCTGACCTCGCGCATGCCGAAGGCACCACCGTCGTTGCGGGTGTTGCTGTCGTCGGAGTGCTGCTTGACCAGCTGCGCGAAATTCTCGCCCGCAGCCACGCGGCGTTGCAGGTCTTCGGCCTTGGTTTGCAGCTGTGCCACTTGCACCTGGGTGGCACGCTCGGGCACGGCGATCAGGATGTGCGCCAGGTTCAGCGCGGTCTCGGTTTGCGCGGCCGGGTCGGTGGCCAGGAAGTTTGTGACCTCTTCTTCGCTCAGCGGGATGCGCGAGGTGACTTCGCGTTCGCGCAGCCGCTGCAGCAGGAGCTGCTCGCGCAGGCTGCTGCGGTAGCGGTCGTAGTCGAGGCCGTCTGCGGCCATGCGCTGGCGCAACTCGCTGAGGGTGAGCTGGTTTTGTGCGGCGACGTTCTCGATGGCCTGGTCCAGCTCTGAATCACCCACATTCAGGCCAATGACGCGGGCGTAGGAAATTTGCACCTTCTCGTCGATGAGGGCGTCCAGCACCTGGCGTCGCAGTTCCTCGAAGGGGGGCAGGCGGGTGCCCGGCGCGGCCGATTCCTGGATGCGGCTGACGCGCTTGTCCACCTCGGTGTGGGTGATCAGTTCCTGGTTGACCACCGCGACGATGTAGTCGGACGTGGTCTGGACGCCAGCGATCTTGAGCTCCTTGCTCAGGGCGCGGTCACCGGGGATGCGGGGCGTCAGCGAGGGGCCTTCGTTGCGGCGCAACTGGGCCGATGCCGGCGTGGCCACCGCGACCACCGCAGCTGCGGCCAGGCACAGCGTCAGGGCGCGCGACAGGGCCCTGAAAGCAAGAACATCTGCAAAAGGGGCGCTGGACATCAGGGGTGCTCGCTCATTCATCGCTGTAGGGGGTGGTGTTGCCGGGCTGGGCCAGGGGCTTGCCCTCGTCGCGCAGCAGGCGGTAGCCGGGCACATTTTGCTTGAGGACGCGCAGCGGGTTGGCGCCGAGCGCGAGCTGGGACAGGCCCAGCAGTTCCAGCTGGAACATCACGCGGGTGTTGGCCTTGCTGGTGCCCAGTGCGACGCGTTCGGTGACGACGCGGCCGATCCAGCAGCCGGCGTCGTACTCCACGCCCACCACCGAGTTGATGATGCGCTGGTCGCGCATGCTGTGCGTGATGCGGCCCACGGTGTACCAGGTGCCGCCACAAGCGCCACCGGCCGAGGCGCGGCGCGGGTTGAGGTCGAGCAGGTCGGGCGAGGTCGCCTGGGTCATGACCTGCTGCAGCGGCGGGGTGCGGCCAGCGAAGGGCCATTGCCAGCCGATTTCCACCTGTTCCGACGCGGCGCGCGTGTAGCGGTAGGTGGCGCTGACCGTGCGCCAGGTGCCCGGGTAGTAGCGCACCGTCATGGCGCCCTGCTCGGTCTGGCGGTTCTGCGCGCTGTACTGCACGGTGCTGTCCACCGACCAGTTCGGGATCACCGAGGTCGAGGCCTGCAGCAGCAGGTCGGACAGGCGCTGCGTCACGGGTTTGCTGTCCAGCGGGTTGATGCGCTGGTCGGCCAGCAGCACCTTTTGCGCGATGCCCAGGCGCAGGGCTTCCGTGCCCGTCTTGCTGTCCAGCAGGCGGGACTGCACGCCCACCGTCACCTGGTTGGCGTCCGAGATGCGGTCGCCGCCGGTGTAGGCGTTGTCGGTGTAGATGGCGTACTGGTTGAAGTCGCGCGGGGCGCTGTCGAACAGCGGCAGGTCGCTCTGACGGTGGTAGGGCGTGTAGACGTAAAGCACACGCGGCTCCAGCGTCTGGATCAGGTCGCGGCCGAACCAGCTGGTGCTGCGCTCCATGGAGAAGCCGCTGTCCAGGCTGAAGGTCGGCGTGACGATGGTGGCGCTGCGGCGGTTGCCATCGGCGACCTTGTCGAGGTCGTAGCTGACGCCACGCAGCGTGGCGCGCGGCAGCACGTTGAGGCCGCCCAGCGTGAAGGGCCGCTCGACGATGGCGTTGGCGTTGAGGCGGTTGCCCACGACCTTGGTCGGGTCCGCGTTGCCGAAGCGGTTGAACTCGCCTTGCAGGCCGAAGACGACGCCGCTGTCGTTCACGCTGCGGCTGCGAAAGCCCATTTGCGGCTCGCGGCGGTAGGGCGTGATGATGCTGCTTTGCGTCGGGTCGGACGGCGGTGAGAGGTCGCGCAGTGTCTGCCAGGACTGCACGCTGCCGTAGAAGGTGGTCTGGCTGTTGCCCAGGCCCCAGTAGCGCTGGTTGAGCGTGGTCTCGACGTTGGCGTGGCTGTCGTACAGGCGCGGCGTGGTCGAGAACTGGATGTGGGAGAAGTCCTTCCAGAAATTGTCGTCCGAGGCGCGCAGCAGCTTGATGTCGTAGGTGGTCTGGGCGAGGGCGTCCGTCTTGCCCAGGCTGCCCTTGTGGGTGAAGTCGATCAGGCCGCGCGTGCTGCCCCGCAGCTTGTCGTCCGGCAAGCCGAACACGCGCAGCTTGCCGGTGTCCTGCGCCTCCATGTAGCGGAATTCGAGGTCGGCACCCACACCGCGGCGGGCCGACAGCGTCGGTGCGATGGTCGCGTCGCGGTTGGGCGCAATGTTCCAGTAGTAGGGCGCGGACAGCTCGAAGCCGCTGGCGCTGTCGAAGTAGAAGCTGGGCGGCAGGAAGCCGGACTTGCGCTGGTTGTCCAGCGGGAAGGTCAGCGATGGCGCGGCCAGCAGGGGCACGCCCATGAAGCGGATCACCGCGTTCTTGGCCTCGCCCTCGCTCTTGTCGAAGTCCAGGTCCACCTGGCTGGTCTGCAGCTCCCAGTCGGGGCGGCCGGGCGTGCCATCGGGCTCGTCGTCCGGCGTGCAGCTGGAGTAGCGCGTGCTGTGGGCGCGCAGGCGGTTTTCACCCAGGAACTCCACCAGCTCGGCCTGGCCGCCTGCCTGCGTGCGGGCGAACCAGAAATGTGGGCGGATGAAGTTGCCTTCCAGCGTGTCGAGCCGCAGCGTCAGCTCCGGGCCGGTGAACAGGTTGCCGTTGCTGGTGATGCGGACGTTGCCGCGCGCCCGCGCCGTGTTGTCGGCCTGGGTGTGGACGAGGTCGTCGGCGCGCACACGCATCTCGCCCTGGCGCAGGCGCACCGAGCCGCTGGCGTGGGTGCGCTCGCCCGAGGTGCCGTCCATCGAGTCGGCCTCGAAGAACAGCGGCAGCTTGCCGTCGCGCCGGTTCATGCGCGGCGCGGGCAGAGAGAAGCTCATGCGCGATGCCGGCGTGGACGGCGCGCTGGCCGCCGTGGCGGCTTGTGCCGCCGCGCCAGCTTCGGCCAGCGCCTGCGCTTCGGCGCCGTGCCAGCCGGCTTGGGCCACGGCCCAGGCGCAGGCCAGGGCCACGGGCGTCCAGCCGGAGGCCAGCGGTGCCGACAGGCGCGAGCGCACCCTGGCACCTGCCTGGCGGGCGCCAGCGGGGTGGGCGGAGGGCTGCACCCGGGCGGGCGAGGTCTGGCGAGGTCGGTTCAAGGGTGGGGTCACGGGTGGCGCGTCGCAGGGGGCTGCAGCAGGGGCTTCCCGTCAGGTGAGCCGGCCTTGCCTAGAATCGCCGCATTATTTCATGAGCCGGCCTTGCCGCCGCCTCGCGCACACATGACCTTCGCCGACACCCCTTCCACGGCTGCACCCGCACCCGCCGCACCCATTGCCTGGGCCGATCCCGCCCGCGCACAGGCCTTCGCCGCCTGGCTGGACGGCCTGCGCGCCGAACACGGCCTGCTGCCCGAGACGGTGCGCGCCGCCAGCGCCGACGCCAGCTTCCGGCGCTATTTCCGCATCGACACGGCCGCAGGCACCTCGCTCATCGCCATGGACGCCCCGCCCAGCCACGAGGACTGCCGCCCCTTCGTCGCCATCGACCGCCTGCTGGCTGCGGGCGATGTCGGCGTGCCGCGCATCCTCGCCTGGGACGAGCCCCAGGGCTTCATGCTGCTGTCCGACCTGGGCGCCCACACCCTGCTGTCCACCCTGCGGCCTGAGGCGCAACCCCACTCGCCCGAAGACGTCGCCAACCGCCTGCGCTACGCCTCGGCGCTGGACGAACTCGTGCGCATCCAGGCCGTGCCGGCCGACAGCCTGCCGCCTTACGACGACGCCCTGCTGCAGCGCGAACTCAGCCTCCTCCCCGATTGGTACCTCACGCAGCTGCGCGGCCTGACGCTGGACGACGCCACCCGCCAGATGCTGGACACCACCTTCGCCCTCATCAAGGCGCAGGTGCTGGGCCAGGCCACGGTGCTGGTCCACCGCGACTACCACTCGCGCAACCTCATGGCCGACGCCGCCGACCCGCAGGCCCGCCTGGGCGTCATCGACTTCCAGGACGCCGTGCGCGGCCCCGTCACCTACGATCTGGTCTCCCTGCTGCGCGATGCCTACGTCATGTGGGACGAAGAGGCGCAGATCGACCACGCCGTGCGCTACTGGCAGCGTGCCCGCCAGGCCGGCCTGCCCGTGCCCGAAGATTTCGGCGATTTCTGGCGCGACGTCGAGTGGATGGGGCTGCAGCGCCACCTCAAGGTGCTGGGCATCTTCGCGCGGCTGGCCATCCGCGACGGCAAGCAGCAGTACCTGGGCGACATCCCCCGCGTCTGGACCTACGCCCACCGCGTGGCCTCGCGCTACCAGGGCCTGGGCCCGCTGGCGCGCCTGCTGGAACAGGCCGAAGCGGCCCATGGCGGCACCCAGACCCAGGTGGGCTACACCTTTTGAGCCTTCCTTGGGGCTGCTTGTGGGGGACATCTGAGGGATTGCGCGCGAAATGTGCGCAAAAAAACGGCAATGCAGGGATAATCCCGCCTTGATGACCGACCACACCCCCGAGATGACCGCCGCAGCAGACGCTGTGCCCGCAGCCCCTGTCGACACAGCCGCTACAGCCGCAACAGCCGCCGCTCCAGCAGCCGCCGCTGACGCTGACGCCGCGCCCCCCGCGCCGGCCCGCTTCGACACCCTGCCCCTGGACCCGAAGATCCTCGCCGCCATCGCCTACCCGACGATGACGCCGATCCAGGCCAAGGCCATCCCCCTGGTGCTGGCGGGCCGCGACGTCATGGGCGCCGCGCAAACCGGCACCGGCAAGACCGCCGCCTTCTCCATCCCGCTGCTTCAGAAGATGATGAAGCACGAGAACGCCAGCATGTCGCCCGCCCGCCACCCGGTGCGCGCCATCGTGTTGGCCCCCACGCGCGAGCTGGCCATCCAGGTGGCCGACAACGTCAAGACCTACGCCAGCAAGTGCAACCTGCGCTCGGCCGTGGTCTTCGGCGGCATGAACATGAAAGAGCAGACGGTCGAGCTCAAGGCCGGTGTCGAGGTGCTGATCGCCACCCCGGGCCGCCTGATCGACCACATCGAAGCCAAGAACTGCAACCTCTCGCAGGTGGAGTACGTGGTGCTCGACGAGGCCGACCGCATGCTGGACATCGGCTTCCTGCCCGACCTGCAGCGCATCCTCAGCTACCTGCCCAAGACCCGCCAGACCCTGCTGTTCTCGGCCACCTTCTCGCCCGAGATCAAGAAGCTGGCGCAGAGCTACCTGCAGGACCCGGTGCTGGTCGAAGTGGCCCGCCCGAACCAGACGGCCACCAACGTCGAGCAGCGCTTCTACAAGGTCGATGACGACAGCAAGCGCCACGTGATCCGCCAGATCCTGCGCGACCGCGACATCAAGCAGTCCATCGTTTTCGTCAACTCCAAGCTGGGTTGCGCCCGCCTGGCGCGCACCTTCGAGCGCGACGGCCTGCGCACCTCGGCCCTGCACGGCGACAAGTCGCAGGACGAGCGCATCAAGTCCCTGGACGCCTTCAAGCGCGGCGAGGTGGACCTGCTCGTGGCCACCGACGTGGCCGCACGCGGCATCGACATCGCGGCCCTGCCGGCGGTGTTCAACTTCGACATCCCCTTCAACGCCGAAGACTACGTGCACCGCATCGGCCGCACGGGTCGCGCTGGCGCCTCGGGCTTGGCCGTCTCGCTGGTCACCAGCAGCGACGCCCGCCTGATGGGCGACATCGAAAAGCTGATCAAGAAGAAGATCGACGTCGAGGAGTTCGAGCTGCAGGGCAGCCGTGGCGGCGATCGCAGTGACCGCGGGGATCGGGGTGAGCGCAGCGAGCGCCCGAGCTACCGCCGCCGCGATGAGTCCTTCGACGACCGGCCCGACATGCCGTCCGCTGGCGCTGCAGGCTTTGGCGGCGGTGCACCGCGCGAGGCCCGCGAAGGCCGTGAGGCCTACGCCCCGCGCGACCGCGACAGCCGCCCCAGCCGGCCGGCCCCGCGCCGCGCCCCGGCCGACCCCTTCTTCGACAAGCCCTACGAGCCCTCGGCCGCTGCTGAACCGGCCGCCTGGGAAACCAAGGACTCGGTCTCCACGGCCGCTGCCGGCGGCAACGGCCTGTCGCGCTTCATCAAGCCCAAACGCAAGGTCGCGGCCTTGCTGGGCGGCTCGGGCACCACGCGCCGCTGAGCTGCTGCGGCCGCCTCAGGCCGCGGCCATGGTGGGCGCTGATGTCATTGCCGCCTCGGTCGCTTCCGCCTGGCGCTGCTGGCGCCACACCGAGGGCGACACGCCGTACTCCCGCTTGAAGGCCTGACTGAAAGCCGCCTCCGAGGCATAGCCCACCTGGTCGGCCACCTTGCCGACCGACAGCGCCGAGTGCGCCAGCTGCCGCGCGGCCAGCCGCATGCGGTGGCGCGTCAGGTAGGTCAGGGGCGGCTCGCCCAGCGTTTGCGTGAAGCGGTCGGCAAAGGCCGAGCGCGACAGGCAGGCCTCGCGGGCCAGGTCGGGCACCGTCCAGTTGTGCTGCGGGTCGCGGTGGATGAGCGCCAGCGCCGTGGACAGGGCGCGGTCTTTCAGCGCCGCCAGCCAGTTGCCCGAGCCCTCGGTCACCGTCTCGACGTGGTCGCGGATGCACTCCATGAAGAGGATGTCGCCGATGCGGTTGAGGATGGCCTGCTGGGCCGGGCGGCGCTGCGTCACCTCCAGGGCCAGGAACTGCAGGCCGACGGCCAGCCAGGGCGGCGGGGCCTCGCCCAGGCCGCGCACGTGCAGCACGGGGGGCAGGGCGCGCACCAGCGGCGCGGCCATGTGCACATCGAAGCGGGCGTGGGTGCTGATGAGGTGGCAGGCCTGCGGGCTGTCGCCGTCGGTGTGGCCGCTGTTCACGCGGGCACCGATCACATCCTGCGCCATGTGGGGCAGCAATTCCTGGGCGATGGCCGCGCTCTGGGGGCGGTCCTGGATGTGGTGCGGGGCGCCGCTGGGCAGCACGACCAGGTCGCCCGTTTCCAGGAGCAGCGGCTCGGCACCATCGCGCAGCAACCAGGCCTGACCCTGGGTGATGACATGGGCGCAGGCCAGGCCGGGTGTGGCCAGGCGCCAGGACCAGGGCGGGGCGTTGACCGACGACACGAAGACCACACCGTCGAAGTGCATGTCGTCCAGAATCAGGCTGAGGGTGTCCATGTTGCCGAAGCTTGCCATGGATGCAAGTGCCGCACACTGGGCAGAAGTCCGGATCGCCAACGCGATCCGCCGTCGTGCGCGCCAGTTTGCGCCAAGCAGGGTTTGTCCGGGCCCCCGGTCGGCGCATCGCGCAAGTCCTGCGGCCGCTGGCGGCTTCCGCTGAGGGCCCGGTTTGCCGACACTGGGGCCATCGAGCAAGGAGTTCTCCCATGTCCCAAGCCACCCTCCACCCGACGCCCTCTGCGCACTGGGCCGACCCCAAGCGCTACCTGTGGCTGCTGGGGCCGGCCATCCCCGTGATCGGCGGCGCCATGCTGGCCGTCTATTGGCAGACCCAGGCCACCTGGTGCGTGTGGTTCGCCGTCATGCTGGTCCACTTCATCCTGCCGGTGCTGGATTTCATCTTCGGTGAAGACGCTGCCAACCCGCCCGACGAAGCCCTCAAGGCGCTCGACGCCGACCGCTACTACAGCTGGGTGCTCTACGCCTTCGTGCCCTTGCAGATCGCCGTGACCATCGTGGGCGCCTGGATGGCCGCCACCCTGGACATGCCCTGGCACCACCTGCTGGGCCTGGCCATCAGCGTGGGCATCGTCAATGGCGTGGCCATCAACACCGCGCACGAGCTCGGCCACAAGAAGGACAAGCTCGACCGCTGGCTGGCCCGCATCTCGCTGGCACCGACCTTCTACGGCCACTTCTACGTCGAGCACAACCGCGGCCACCACAAGAACGTGGCCACGCCGGAAGACCCGGCCAGCTCGCGCTTTGGCGAAACCTTCTGGGCCTTCTGGCCGCGCACCGTGGTGGGCAGCCTGCGCTCGGCCTGGCAGCTCGAAGCCGAGCGCCTGCAGCGTTTCAACAAGGGCGTGTGGAGCCCTGACAACGAGAACCTGCAGTCCTGGGCGATGTCGCTCGTGCTGTTCGGGGGGCTGCTTGCGGTGCTGGGCTGGAAGGCCTTGCCCTTCTTGCTGATCCAGGCGGTGTACGGCTTTTCGTTGCTGGAGGTGGTGAACTACCTGGAGCATTACGGCCTGAAGCGCCGCAAGAGCGCCGATGGCCGCTACGAGCGCTGCGAGCCCGAGCACTCGTGGAACAGCAACCACACCATCACCAACCTCTTCCTGTACCACCTGCAGCGTCACAGCGACCACCACGCCAACCCCACGCGCCGCTACCAGACCCTGCGCCACTTCGACGACAGCCCGCAACTGCCCTCGGGCTACGCCGGCATGATCACGCTGGCCTACATCCCGCCGCTGTGGTTCGCGGTGATGAACAAGCGCGTGATCCGCCACTACCACGGCGACCTGGACCGCATCAGCTTCGACCCGGCCAAGCGCGAGGCCTTGGTGGCCAAGTACGCCGACCACGCGGCCAGCGTGCGGGCACAGGCCCCTGCCTGAGGGCGTCAGATGGCGTCTGGCGGCATCTGACCGCGGCGGTGACAGGGAGCGAAGGCGCTACAGTGCAGGGGCGTGATCCGCGCCGCCCCTGCACTCAGCCATGTCCGCCCCCCTGTCCGCACCTGCGAACGCGTCTGTCCCAGAGCCTGCGCCCGACAGCCTGGCCGATGCCGGCTTCGTGGCCGCGCTGCGCCAGCAGATGGTCAAGTTCGCGCGCCTGCACCTGGGTGACAGCCACCTGGCAGAAGACGCCGTGCAGGAAGCTTTGGTCGGCGCCTGGACCGGCGGCAAGCGCTTCGCCGGCCGTTCTGCCTTCAAGACCTGGGTGTTCGCCATCCTCAAGCACAAGGTGGCCGACCTGTTGCGCCACAAACAGCGCATGGTCGATGCGGGCTCCTTGCTGAAGGAAGGCGAGGGACAGTCCCTCGATGACTTCTTCGACGACAAGGGTCATTGGCTGCAAGACGCCAAGCCCGCCGCATGGCGCTGCCCCGAGGCCAGCCTGGAGCAGCAGCAGTTCTGGGCCGTGTTGGAGGTGTGCCTGGACGGCATGCCGGCCGCTCAGGGCCGCGTCTTCATGATGCGCGAATTCATGGATTTCGAGACCGAGGAAATCTGCGCCACCGTGGGCATCAGCAGCGGCAATTTCTTCGTGATGATGCACCGCGCCAGGCTGCGCTTGCGCGAGTGCCTGGACCAGCGTTGGTTCGCCAAGGAGGCATGAGCATGGGCAAGCACCGCGTGATGATCCCGTGCGACGAGGCCACCCGCTTGCTCTCGGAGGCACAGGACCGCAGCTTGGGTGCGGGCGAGCGCACCGTGTTGCGCATGCACACCTGGATCTGCAGCGGCTGCCGCCAGTTCGGCGCGCAGGTTGGCTTCATCCGCCAGGCCATGAAGGGCTTTGCCGACCGCAACGATGGCCATGAAAATGACGATGGCGGCGGCGATGGCAGCGGTGACGGCGACCGCCGCGGCCCGCCCGGCCGTGACCCGAGCTGAGCTGAGCTGACCCCGTTCAGGGGATCTCGACCCCACCCATGCGCGACACGATGGTGCCCGAGCGGCCCATGACGTAGGCCGAGCGCGGCTGCAGCTCGAAGCGCTTGGGCGCAGGCAGCATCACCGCCAGGCGCGCAGCCTGTGCGGCGCCCAGCTGGCTGGCATCGACCTGGAAATAGTGGCGTGATGCCGCTTGTGCGCCGAACACGCCTTCGCCCCATTCCACGTTGTTGAGGTAGATGTCGAGGATGCGGTCCTTGCCCAGCAGGCCTTCGAGCATGAAGGTGATGGCGAACTCCTGGCCCTTGCGCAGGAAGTTGCGCTCGCTGCTCAGGAACAGGTTCTTGGCCAACTGCTGGGTGATGGTCGAGCCGCCGATGACCTTGGGCGTGGCGCTCAGCGCCGTGGGTGGCGGCGGGGCGGCTCGGCCGCGCTTGGCGGCGCGCTCGGCCGCACGCTGGTAACGCGCTTGCGCGTCGGCGCGGACCTTTTCGGCGCGGGCCTGGGCCTGGTTGTTCTTCTTCCATGCGTTTTGCAGCGCGTCCCACTCGACGCCGTGGTGGTCGACGAAGTTGGCGTCTTCCGAGGCGATCACGGCGCGGCGCAGGTTGTCGGAGATGCGGTTGCCGTCCACCCCCTCCTGGCTCCAGGCGATGCGGCCTTGTGTGCGCAGCAGGCGTGCCGCTTCGCTGCGCTGGAAGGTGGTGGATTGCGGGTCCACCACGCGCATCAGCGCGATGCGACCGAGGAAGAACAACTGCAGGCTCAGGGCGCTGAGCACGAGCAGCACGAAGATCCGCCAGATAGCGCGCATCGGTTTCAGGCTCCGGGGGCGTCCACCAGGGCGCGCAGCTCGCGCAGCACCGGGGCCGTGTCGGGGCGCACGCCGCGCCACAGCAGGAAGCTCTCGGCCGCTTGCTCGACCAGCATGCCCAGGCCGTCGCGGCCGGTGGCGCCGTGCGAGCGGGCCCAATCCAGGAAGCCTTGCGCGGCGGGGCCGTACATCATGTCCAGCGCCAGGCTGCCTGTGCGCAGCACCTGCGGGCCCACGGGCACGCCTTCGCCCGAGAGGCTGGTGGCCGTGCCGTTGACGACGACATCGAAGGCCTCACCCGCATCCTGCAGCGACCGCGCGCTCAGGCGCACGCCGTGTTGCCGGGCGACGTCGGCGTGCCGCGCCACCAGTTCTTCGGCCTTGGCCACGGTGCGGTTGGCCACCACCAGCTCGGCGCAACCCGCTTCGATGAAGGGCCCCATCACGCCGGCACTGGCGCCACCGGCACCGATCAGCAGCACGCGCTGGCCCGCCAGCGGCACGCCGGCATTGACGGTGATGTCGCGCACCAGGCCGATGCCATCGGTGTTGTCGGCCAGCCAGCCGCCTTGCGCGTCGGTGTCGAAGCGCAGCACGTTGGCGGCCTGGGCCAGCTCGGCGCGTGGCGTGCGGCGTGCGGCCAGGGCGAAGGCCTCGAACTTGAAGGGCACGGTGACGTTGCAGCCGCGGGCGCCTTCGCTGGCGAAGGCCTGCACCGTGGCCGCGAAAGCGTCCAGCGGGCAGAGCAGGCGGCCGTAGTCCACGGCCTGGCCGGTTTGCTGGGCGAACAGGCTGTGGATGTGCGGCGAGCGGCTGTGGGCGACGGGGTTGCCAGCCACGGCATAACGGTCGGCAGAGGTCATGGTGCGGGAGGGGCGTTGGGGTGGGTGGTCGCTGTGGTGGACTGCACCGTGGTGGCTTCCAGGCCGGCGTCGCGGGTGAAGCGGAAGCGCGAGGAAATCAGCAGCAGGTCGTGGCCGGCGCTGACCTCGGGGGGCACGGGGTCGAAATGGTCCATGGCCATGACGATGCCGCGGGCGCGCTTGTCCAGGACCTTGTTGCCCGAGCTGCGCGTCACGATGGCCTCGACGATCTTGCCCTGGCGGTTGACCCACACCTCCATCACCAGCTCGCCGTACAGCTTCTGGCCGTTGGCGCTGGGGAAGCGCTCGGTGCCGGCGCGCTCCACCCGGGTGCGGAAGGCGCTGTAGTAGAGGGCGTCGGCGGACTTCAGCGTGGCCGGGCTCAGGTAGCGCTTCTTGGGTCGGGCGTTCTCCTCAAAGATGCGCTTTTCAAGCTCGGCCAGCAGCTTGGTGAGCTGGCGACGGCGCTCTTCCTCGGCCTGGGCCTGCTTCGCATCGGTGGGCGCGCGGGGTTGCGGCGGGGGCAGGGCGGCCAGCTCATTGCGCACTTGGGTCAGCAACTGCTGCTGCTCGGCCTGCATCTGCTCGATCATGCGGGCGGTTTGCTCCAGCGCGTCGCCGACCTCGTTGTCGGGCGACGGCGGCAGGGGCGAGGTGGCGCGGCCCTTGTCGGCCTCACCGCCACCGGCCAGGTTCTGCTGCGCCAGGGCCTGGGCCTTGTCGGGCTTGGCCTCGCTGCCGGCGTTCACCAAAATCACTTCCAGCGGCGTGTTCTGGAAGGTGCGGTTGAAGCCCTCCGGGTCCACCAGGCGGAAGCTGAACAGGCCGATGTGCAGCAGCGCCGACACCCCCAGGCAGACCTGCAGCAGGCTGAGGGACTTCCACAGGGCGATCAGGCGAGGGGGCATCGGCAGTGTTTTCGCAAGACGATGGCGGGTTGCTGCGGCCTGGCGTCAGGCGCCAGCGGCCGGGGCTTCGGGCGCATCGGCATCGGCCACGTCGATGGCCAGCGTCAGCGGCCCTGCATTGTCCAGCACCTCGCTGTCGTCTTCCTCGGTCGCATCGGTCTGGGTTGCATCACCTTGGGGCGCGGCTTCATCGAGTCGGGCGATGACGCTGGCGTGCACGTCCAGGGTCAGCAGGTCCACGCCGGTGATGCGCACGCGCACCTTGGCATGGCGCGGCAGGTTGTCGGCGCCGATGGCCTTGAAGACCAGGGGCAGGGCGTCGGCGCGCACCAGGCCGTTGACCATGACGGCGCAGTCCAGCTCGCTGAGGCCTTCCTGGCCCAGGTGCTTGATGGTCCAGTAGCGCTCCATGCTCGACTGGAAGCCGTTGTAGGCGCTGTAGGCCCCGTCGAAGTTGGAGATGACGGCGAAGAGCTCGGCGTCCTTGGGCTTGAAGGGCGCGACCAAGGCGGCGGTGCGGCCGTTCTTGGCGCAGGCGATGATCTGCCACTGGTTGACGAGGTCGACGTAGCGGCGCAGCGGCGAGGTCGCCCAGGTGTACTGCGCCACGCCCATGCCGGCGTGTGGCGCGGGCTTGGTGGACATGCGCACCTTGATGCCCGGCTGCAGGCTGGCCTGGCTGCGGTAGATGCCGGGCACGCCGAGTTCGGCCAGCCAGCCGCCCCAGGTGCTGTTGGCCAGGATCATGGCTTCGGCGACGATGAGGTCGAGCGCCGAGCCGCGCTGGCGCGTGCCGATGAGCACCTGCTCGTTGCCCAGCGGCTCGATGCCGTCGGACATGGTGTTCTCGCCATTGGCCCCCAGCAGCTTGAAGCTGTAGTCCGGGCGGTTGAAGGTCTCGGGCTTGCCGCGCACGACCTCGCGCTGCGCCTTCAGGTGCTGGGCCAGGCGGAAGGCGAAGGCCAGCTCGGGCGCGAAGGCGTAGTCGGCCGGGGCGTCGCCGCTCAGCGTGGCGTTGGTGATGATGCCGTCGAGCTGGTCGTGGCGCAGGTTGGCCGCGATGGGCACGCGCTCCAGCTTCGTTTCGCTGGACTTGCGCTCCAGCGTCGCCTCGTCGAAGCTCACGTACAGCGACACGGCCGGGCAGTCACGCCCCTCGATCAGCGTGTAGGCCTGCACCACCTCGTCGGGCAGCATGGTGATCTTGTGGCCCGGCATGTAGACGGTGGACATGCGCGCGCGGCCGAGCTGGTCCACCGGCGTGCCCGGGGCGATGGCCAGGCCCGGTGCGGCGATGTGGATGCCGTAGGTGACGGTGCCGGTGCCCAGGCCTTGCACGGACAGGGCGTCGTCGATCTCCGTGGTCATGGAGTCGTCGATGGAGAAGGCCTTGACCGAGGCCAGCGGCAGCTCGTCTTTGACGGGCGGGGCGTCCAGGGGCGGGAAGCCCGTGCCCTTGGGGAAGTGCTCGAACAGGAAGCGCTTGAAGTGGAACTGGTAGGGGCTGTCGATGGCACCGGCTTCCTTGAGCAGGTCCAGCGGCGCGCGCTGCGTGGCCTTGGCCGCGTCCACCACGGCCTTGTAGGCCGGGCCGTTCTTGTCCGGCTTGAACAGGATCTTGTGGAGCTCGTCCTTGATGGCTTGCGGGCAGCTGCCGGCGGCCAGTTCCTGCGCCCATTGTTCGATCTGCAGCGCCTGCTGCTTCTTGCGCTCGATGG
The DNA here is from genome assembly GCA_023266355.1 of Aquabacterium sp. Classification (GTDB taxonomy): domain Bacteria; phylum Pseudomonadota; class Gammaproteobacteria; order Burkholderiales; family Burkholderiaceae_C; genus Aquabacterium. Next base: position 121,979 of record JAHFQM010000003.1, on the reverse strand, counting down.
CGACCAGGGCCTGCTTGAGGATGTCTTCCGGGGCCTTGCGGAAGCGGCCCTTGCCACGGCGGTGGAAGTAGTGCGGTGTTTCGAACAGGCGCATCAGCATGGCGGCCTGCTCGACGGCGCTGGCCGTGGCGCTGAAGTATTCGCGGGCGAGGTCGTCGAAGCCGAACTCCTCGTCGGGGGCGGTCTCCCAGACCAGGTCCACGTCGATGTCGGTGGCGAGCGCGGCGGCCTGCGCCAGCAGCTCGGCCGGCGCCGGCTTGGCGAACTTGATCAGCACGTTGGCGGCTTTCGCCTTCACGCGCTTGCCCGAGTCGAGCTCGATCTGCATCGAGGCGTCGGCTTCGGACATCACACGGCCAGCCAGGAATTTCCCGGCGTCGTCAAACAGGGCAAACATCGAAAGGGGGTCTCTTTGGGTTCAGGCCGCGATTGTCCCATTTTGGCGCGACAGCTTGGGCCATGGTGGCGGCGGCGCCCCAAGCGAGGGCGGCGCCTGCGCCAAAGCGGTTCCTTGCTGAGCGGTGAACGGTCGCTTGGGGCGCGCCGATGGGGCATCCAGCGGTCGCATTTGGCACAAAAGGCCGCTGTGTGCGTGACACCCCGTGTTCTCGGGTTGTGGCCCGAAACGTGCTGTGGATAGGATGCGCCATCCATCTTTTGTCACACCGGGAGCCCCCTCATGATCCGAAATGTCCGTGCCGCGTCTTTCGCCCTGGTCGCCGGGCTGGCTTGCGCAGGTGCCATGGCCGCCAGCGACAAGGCCCAGTCGCACAGCCAGGGGGCCGCACACGCGAACCCGCAGGCCGGTGGCTTCTCCAACCCCAGCTCGGTGCTGTACGACAACGTCTCCCAGGTGCCGGAACCCACCACGCTGGCCCTGGCGGCCGCGGGTGTGGCCGTGGTGCTGTGGGCACGTCGCCGCCGCGCCCAGTGACCGTTCAGAGCGGCGGAAAGCCCAGCCAGCGCAGCAGTGACGGCATGTGCTGCGCGAAATCGCTCACCGCGTGGTCGCTGCCGTCCAGCAGCGTCACCTGAGCGCCTTCGTGGTGCGAGAACATCTCGCGCCAGTCCAGCACCTCGTCGCCCTTGGCGATCAGCGCCCAGTGGCGCTCGGGGTGGTGCAGGGGGTAGGGGTCCAGCAGCGCGAACTGGTGGATGAATTCCTCGCGGAAATAGAAACGCTCGCTCGGGTCGTGGAAAGCGGTCTGCTCGCCGATGTGGCGGGCCAGGTCACGCGCCGGGGCCACGGCCGGGTTGATGAAGGCCGCGCGGCAGCCCAGCAGCTCGGCCAGCACCGCGGCGTAAAAGCCGCCCAGCGACGAGCCCACGACGGCCATGCCCTCACGCGGCCACAGCGCCACCAACTCGCGCAACTCGGCCACCGTCTGGGTGGGCGAAGGCGGCAGTTGCGGGCAGTACAAGGCCACATCCACCCCTTGCCGCTGCAGTTGTTGCACGGCCGCGCCCAGCATCCGCGCCTTGTTCGAGTGCGGCGAGGAGCGGAAACCGTGCAGGTAGAGCAGGTGGGTGGGCGGCGTCATGCCCCGCATTGAACGCCCACAGGCGGCGGCCCGTCAAGACCACCGCCCGGTGCCCGATTCACAGGCCCGCGGGCCTGTGCCTCACTTCGCGATGAAGGCGTCGCGTGCCTGGCGGCCCAGGAAGGGCTGGTCGGTGAAGAAGCCGTCCATGCCCAGGCCCAGGAAAACCTGGATCTGGCCGGCCAGGTCACCGTACTCGGCGGGGTTGCTGCTGCTGTCGAACTCGTTGGGCAGGAAGTTGTTCTCGGCGCGGAAGGTCCAGCCGTGCACCTTCAGGCCCACGGCGTGTGCGTCGCTCACCAGGGTGGTGGGCGTGCCCAGCTTGCCGCCGACCAGCGGGATCATCAGGTTGGTGTTGGCGCCCACGCCGGTGGCGTAGGTGGCGATTTCTTTCAGGCCTTCGGGCTTGGCCAGGTCGGCGTAGGTGCGCTTGTCGCCGGCCACGGTGAAGTCATAAGGTTGGCCCGAACCGTTGAGCAGCTGGACCAGGGGCAGGCGCGTTTTCGTGGCCAGGGCCTTGAGGTTGCCCACCTCGAAAGACTGGATGAACACGGCGGCGTGGGGGCCGCGGTAGCCGTGGCGCTGCAGGCTGCGCAGCAGCGGCTCTTCCAGCGAGAGGTTGATGCCGTCGAAGTAGGTCGGGTGCTTGGTCTCGGGGTAGACGCCGATGGGCTTGACCTTGGCCGCGGCCTTGGGGCCCCCTTCGGCCAGGGCCTTCTGGCGGCGGCGCTCGTTGGCCTGATCCACCAGGTTCAGCACCTCTTCGAAGGTGGGCACTTCGAACATGCGGTCGAAGCGGGTGTTGGCCACGCGCAGGCTGGGCAGGCGCTCCTTGGCGCGCAGGGTCTTGAGCTCGGCCAGGGTGAAGTCTTCGGTGAACCAGCCGGTCAGGCTGACGCCGTCGATCAGCTTGGTGACCTTGCGGTCGGCGAACTCGGGGCGCTCGGCCACGTCGGTGGTGGCTTCGCGGATGCTGCCGTCGGCGTTGACGATGGCGATGGCGTTTTCATGGCGGGCCACCAGCACGCCGTCCTTCGTGCTGACGAGGTCGGGCTCGACGTAGTCGGCGCCTTGCTCGATGGCCAGCCAGTAGGACATCAGCGTGTGCTCGGGCACGTAGCCGGACGCGCCGCGGTGGCCGATGACCAGAGGCGCGGCCACGGTGGTGGGCTGCGAGCTGGCCTGGCGGGCGGCGTCGCTGGCGTCAGCGCCGTTGGCGGCATCGTGGGCCTGGCTGAGGTTGGCGCAGGCGGCCAGGGCCAAGGCGGCGATGGGGGCCATCAGGCGTGGGGTGCGGACGGACATGGCGGGGTCTCCTGGGATCTTGCGTGTGGTGAAAACAAGCTGCCCAACCAGACTAGGAGCGCCATGTGTCGCCTGCGTGAACGGGGGGATGCCGTGAGGCTTGTCACAAAGCTGTCAGGGATAGCCCAATAGGATCACGTCCATTGCGTCGCCAGGCTTTGGCGTCGTTGGAAGGATCTCCCCCGATGAACACGTGTCAAGCGCCCCGCAGTCGGGTGCGGGCTGAACTCGTCCCTGCTGTTTCCCGCGCGGTGCCCGGCGTGTCGCCCCGCACGCAGCGCGGCTTCACCCTGCTGGAGCTGCTGGTGGTGCTCGTCATCATCGGTTTGCTCGCAGGCTATGTGGGCCCGCAGTTCTTCAAGCAGATCGGCAAGTCCGAAACCAAGACGGCCGCCGCCCAGGTCGATGGCCTTGGCAAGGCGCTCGACCAGTACCGCCTGGACACCGGCCATTACCCCAGCACCGAGCAAGGCCTGGCCGCGTTGTGGGTCAAGCCCGCCGACGAGTCCCGCTGGTGGGGCCCTTACCTGCGCAAGGCCGTGCCCAAAGACCCTTGGGGCCGCGAGTACCAGTACAAGGCCCCTGGCGAGCACGGCGATTACGACGTCTATTCGCTGGGCAAGGATGGTCGCGAAGGCGGTGACGGCGAAGACCAGGACATCACCAATTGGTGATCGCCATGAGCCGCACGCCTGTCACGACCGTTGCCCGACCTGCCGCTGACACCCCTGTGCCCCGCTCGCGTCGGCTGGCGGCAGGGGCAGCGTCGGCGCAAAGCCGCCCAGGCCTGTTGCAGCGCCTGCAGGGCCAGCAGGTGTCGCAGCGCCGCGTCGAGTTCCCCCGCCGCCTGTTCTGCCAGGAACTGGCCGTGCTGCTGGACGCAGGCATCCCGCTCTACGAGGCCATCGCCACGCTGTGCGAGAAGGAAGAGTCGGCCGATGTGGCGCGCGTGCTGAACTCGCTGACCACCGACCTGTCCGAGGGCCGCACCCTGTCGCAGGCCATGCGCCAGCAGCCGCAGGCCTTCAGTTCGCTGTTGATCGCGTCCATCGAAGCCAGCCAGCGCACGGGCCAGACGGCCGAGGCGCTGCGCCAGCACGCGGCTTACCTGACGTGGTTGACGGGCCTGCGCGACAAGCTGGTCAGCGCGGCCATCTACCCGGCCATCCTGATCGGCGCGAGCCTGGTCGTCATCAGCTTCCTGACCGTGTTCGTGGTGCCGCGCTTCGCCGACATCTACGAAGGCATGGGCGGCGAGATGCCCTGGGCCTCGGCCGTGTTGCTGGGCATCGGCAAGGGCGTGGGCGACCACCCCTGGTTGACGCTGGGCGGCCTGGTCGGTGTGGGCATGGCCATCGCGGCAGCCTGGAAGGCCCCGGTGGTGCGCGCGGCGGTGTCGGAGCGCCTGTGGCGCACGCCGGTCATCGGCCCGCGCCTGCGTTTGATCGAGCTGGCCTCGCTGTACCGCACGCTGGGCCTGTTGTTGCAAGCCGGCGTGGCCGTGGTGCCGGCACTCGAAGCCTCGCTGGAGCTGGTCGGGCCTTCGCTGCGCCCCTCGATGACCCAGGCCACCCGCCGCGTGCGCGAAGGCGCCCGCCTGTCGGACGCGCTGCAGCGCCACCACCTGACCACGCCGGTGTCCGTGCGCATGATGCGCGTGGGCGAGCAGACGGGTGAGCTCGGCCCCATGCTGGAGCGCGCCGCCACCTTTTATGACGAAGAACTCGCCCGCTTCACCGAGTGGGTGGGCAAGGTGGTGAGCCCCGCGCTCATGCTCATCATGGGCGTGCTGATCGGCGGCATCGTGGTGTTGATGTACCTGCCCATCTTCCAGGTGGCGGACCAGATCCAATGACGGGGGCCACACCATGAGCGCACAACTGCAAAGCAATGGCCAGCCCGAAGGCAGCAATGTGCTGCCGCTCGACGGCATGCTGAACTGGACGCCCGACTGGCGCGTCTGGCCTCTGGCGCGGGCCTTGCGCCTGCGCGTGGTGGTCGCCCGCGACGGCGACGGTGAACGCGATGTAGGCGATGCCGGCCACCTCTGGGCCCTGACCCCGCACACCGACGACGTGCTGCTGCGCGAGGCCGTGGGCCGCGCCGTGCCGCAGCCGCTGCGCTGGCGCCATGTCGAGGAAGACACGCTGGGCCTGTGGCTGGCGCAAGGCGAGCAGGCCTTCGAGGCCCGCGGCACGCTGTTCGATGTCGAAGGCGCTGTGGGTGGTGCGGAAGGCGGTGCCGAGGTGCACGCCCTGTCGGTGGACACCATCACGCGCGAGACCAGCCAGGTCGTGCGCATGCTCGACGCCACGCTGTTCGATGCGCTCAAGGCCCAGGCCAGCGACTTGCATCTGGAATCGACCGCCACCGGCATGGTGATTCGCCACCGGCTGGACGGCGTCATGGTGCACGTGGGCGATGTGGGTTCGCGCGAAGTGGCCGAACAACTCGTGTCGCGCCTGAAAGTGATGGCCGAGCTGGACATCGGCGAACGCCGCCTGCCGCAGGACGGCCGCTTCAAGCTGCGCGTGCAGCAGTCGGCCGACAGCGGCGTGCGCGAGGTGGACTTCCGCGTCTCCATCATGCCCAGCAGCTTTGGCGAAGACGCCGTGCTGCGCATCCTGGACCGCTCGCGCCTGTCGGAGGAGTCCACCGCGCTGAGCCTGGAAGGCCTGGGCTTCGACGCCGACGACGCCACCGTGGTGCGCCGCCTGGCCAGCAAGCCCTACGGCATGCTGCTGGTGACCGGCCCGACCGGCAGCGGCAAGACGACGACGCTGTACGCCGTGGTCCAGGAGATCAACACCGGCGACGACAAGATCATCACCATCGAAGACCCGGTCGAGTACCAGCTTGGCGGCGTGGTGCAGATCCCCGTCAACGAGAAGAAGGGCCTGACCTTTGCGCGCGGCCTGCGCAGCATCCTGCGCCACGACCCGGACCGCGTGATGGTCGGTGAAATCCGCGATGCCGAGACGGCCCAGATCGCCTCGCAAGCCGCACTGACCGGCCACTTGGTGCTGTCCACCATCCACGCCAACAACGTCTTCGACGTGGTCGGCCGCTTCATGCACATGGGCGTGGACCTCTACAACATGGTGTCGGCGCTCAACGGCGTCGTGGCCCAGCGCCTGATGCGCAAGCTGTGCACGCACTGCGCCGTGCCCTGGCAGCCCAGTGCGCTGGACCTCAAGGCCGCGCAGCTGCCGCTGGACACGCACGGCACCTTCTTCAAAGCCGTGGGTTGCGCGCATTGCCGCGACACCGGCTACCGCGGTCGCAAGGCCGTCACCGAAATCCTGCTCATGGACGACACCCTGCGCGACCTCATCGTCACCCGCGCCTCGCTCATCAAGATCAAGGCCCATGCGCGCGCCAGCGGCACCCGGCTGTTGCGCGAATCGGCCCTGGCCTGCGTGCAGCGCGGCGAGTCCACGCTGGAAGAACTCAACCGCGTCACGCTGGCGGAATGAGCATGGCCGTGCAAGCAGTTTCCCCCCGCGGTGCTGGCATCGCCACAGAGGCGGCGGCCGATGCCGGCTGGCAAGCCAGCCTGGCCCTGCAGCTGCAGCGCCAGTGGCGTCGCCTGCAAGCCCGCCTGCGCAGCACCTGGCAGCCCGTGACGGTGGCCTTGCTGGCACCGCCCCATGTGCCGGGCGATGCCGCCGCCATCGATGTGGCGCTCGACGCCTTCGATGCCTGGGCCGCCGAGCACGAAGGCGTGAGCCTGGCCGTGCAACTGTCCAGCCGGTGGTTGCTGTGCTGTGCCACGCCCGAGGCCGCCAACGGCGCACAAGCGCGCGAACTGGCGCAGCAGCAGTGGGCGCATTACTTTGGCCTGGAAGCCGAGCAACTGAGCGCCGAGTGGCAGACCGTGGACGTGTTGCACGGCGGTGCCCGGGCCGCGGCCCAGGGCGATGTGAAGCTGGTGTGCGCCGTGCCCCGCGCCCTGATCGACGGCCTGAAAGACGTGGCCCGCGAGCGTGGCCTGCAACTGCAAGCCGCCATGCCCTGGTGGGCCGAAGGCCTGCAGGCCGCTTTGGCCTCCGATGCCGCCGCGCTGCCTGCCCCCACCCAGCCCGAAGGCAGCACCCGCGCCTGGGCCTGGGCCGAGCCGGGCCTGCTGACCCAGGTGCAGGCCGAGGTGCGCGAAGGCCGTTGGGTGCTGACGCGCTGGTGGTCCGAGCTGGCATCGGGGCTGTCGTCCGAGGGGCGCGCCGAGCCCGGGCTCACGCCCGTGGCCGCCCTGACCCCGCCCGAGCCGGGTGCCCTGGTGTGGCCGCTGACCTCGGTGCCGTCCCTGGCACCCGAACAAGGGGTGGCCGCATGAGCGTGCTTCGCCCCTCCCTGCACCAAGCACCCCGCCGCCACGAAGGCTGGGCCGAGGGCCTGAACTTCCTGGGCCCGCGCGTGCGCACCAGCTTTTGGGGCTGGGCCTTGCTGGCCCTGGGCGTGGTCGCGGCCCTGCACGCGGCCGACCGTGCCGCCGCCGTGCAGGACGAACTCACCGAGGCCCAAGCCGTGGTCAAGCGCCTGCAGCGTGGCGAACGCCAGGTCAGCGTGCAGGCCCAGGCAGCCTCGGCCGCCCAGGCCACGCAAGCCGCCAGCGCGCCTGAGCTCCAGGCAGAAAGCTGGCGCCACGCCGCCCAGCTCGCCCAGTGGCTGGGCTTCCCCTGGGCCGACACGCTCGACCACATCGACGCCACCTCGCTCCAGCACAAGGCGGTGCTGGCGCAGTTCAGCCTCGACCTGGCCACCCTGGCCAGCAACGAAGGCGTGCAGCCCGACCTCAAGCTGCAGGCCGCCGTCATCGACGACACCGCCGCCATGCAATGGCTGGCCGCCTTGGGGCCGCAAGCCATGCTGCGCGCCCGCGAGCCGCTCAACGCGCCCTTCCTGACCGCGCAAGGCCGCTACGCCTGGCGCCTGGACGTGGTCACCACCGGGGGCACGCCATGAACGCTGTCTTGTGGATGAAGCGCCTGGGCTGGCCCGGCCTGGTCGGTGTCGCGGCCCTGGCGGGTGTGCTGTGGGTGGAGCGCGCCTGGTTGCCGCAACAGCAAGCACAGGTGCAGCAGACCGCGTCCGACGCGCGCCGCCTGCGCCACGAACTGCAGGCCCGAGCCGATGCCGTCCAGGCCGCGGCCAGTGCGGCGTCCAGCGCCACCCAGGCCATCGACCCGAAGGCCGGCCCGCGCGCCGTCTGGGCCGTGCTCTGGGACGGCCTGCCCGACGCCTCCGAGCGCCTGGCGCTGCAAAGCGGCGTGCTGAGCGCGGCCAAGGACGCTGGCATCGCGCTCGGTTCGGTGCAGATGCGCGGCGAGCTCTCCCCCTGGCTCGACAAAACCCAGGCGCAAGGCCTGTGGCGCCAGCGCATGGTCATGCCCGTGCAGACCAGCTACCCCGCCTTGCGCACCTGGTTGGCGGCCTTGCTGCGCCAGCCGGCCCTGAGCATCGACGCGCTCGACATCCAGCGCGCCGACCCCATGTCCGACCAGGTCAAGGCCCAGGTCACCGTGTCGCTGTGGTGGCGCCAGGACAGGAGCCACTGATGCGCGCACCCTTGAAGATCGCACTCGCCGTGGCCGTGCTCGGCGCCGCTTGGGCCGCCATGCAGCCAGACGATGGCGTCGAGCTCGCTGTGTCCGACAAGCGCGGCACTTCGAGCGACAAGCGTGGCGCTGCGACGGACGAGCGGAGAGGCACTTCACGCCCGAGCGCCGCCCCCACGACAGCCAAGCGCCGCACGCCGCCAGATGCGGTTGCCGCTGCGCCCTGGACCGATGCCGCTTTGAGCGAGGGCGTCCGCGCCTGGCGCCTCAGGCTGACCGATGCCGAGGTGCTGCCGCCGGCCCGCCCGATGACAACATCGTCGCCGTCCGCCTGGGCCTCGATGGCGCCCCCGCCACCGCCGCCTGTCAAAGAGGCACCGCCGCCCCCGCCACCGCCACCGATGGCCCCGCGCTTCCCGCACGCCTGGATCGGCCGCGTCAACGACGAGACCGTGAGCGCCGTGACCGCCCCTGCCAGCGCCAACGCTGCCGCTTCAGGCGCCACCGCCGCCCCTGCGCGCCCCGCACGTCCCATCCAGCGCGCCGTGCTCGCCGGTCCGGTGGCCACTTGGGTGGTCAAGGAGGGTGACGTCATCGACAGCCAGTGGCGCGTGGACCGCATCCAGGACAGGTCCATGAGCCTGACCTACCTGCCCCTGCAGCAAAGCCAGACCGTTTCCATGAAATGACCATGAGCAAGCATTCCTTCATCCGATGGCGCCTGAGCGGCTGGGGTCTGGCCGCAAGCCTGATGCTGGCCGCCTGTGCCGGACCCGCAGCCATCGAGGAAGCCGAGCTGCTGTCCCGCGGTGGCCAGTACGAATCCGCCGTGGCCCGCCTGCAAGGCGCGCTCAAGGAGCGCCCCGAGGACCGCGCCTTGCGCCTGGCCGTGCTCAAGGAGCAGGACCGCGCCATCGCCGCCCTCTCAGGCCAGGCCAATGCCGCGCGCAACGCCGGCCAGCCCGACGAGCTCAAGCGGGTCTTCACCCGCATGGAGCAGATCGCGCCGCAGCACCCGCGCACCCAGGCCCTGCGCATCGAGGTGGACCGCCTGCAACGCCGCGCCCGCCTCTTCAACGACGCCCAGGCCGCCGTCGATGCCAAGACCTTCGAGCGCGCCGAAGCCTCGCTGCGCGAGCTGCTCGCCGAGGAGCCCAACAACCCGCGTGCCCGCAGCCTGCTCAACCGCGTGGAGGAAATCCGCGCCAACCAGGCCCGCAAACAGGCCACGCAGACCCTGTCGGTCGGCACCAAGCCCGTCACGCTGGAATTCCGCGAAGCCCCGCTCAAGAGCGTGTTCGAGGCCCTGGCCCGCGCGGCCAACCTCAACTTCGTCTTTGACAAGGACGTGCGCGGCGACACCAAGACCACCGTCTTCCTGCGCAACATCTCGGTGGACGAGGCCCTGCGCGTCATCCTGAGCACCCAGCAGCTCGGCTACAAGCTGCTCAACGACAACACCGTGCTCGTCTTCCCCGCCACGCAGCAAAAGCAGCGCGACGTGCTCGACACCGTCACCAAGAGCTACTTCCTGGCCAACACCGACCCCAAGCAGGCCCAGGCCCTGGTGCGCACCGTGGCCAAAACCCGCGACATCTTCATCGACGAGCGCCTCAACCTGATGGTCGTGCGCGACACGCCCGAGGTGGTCCGCCTGATCGACCGCCTCATGCAGAACCTCGATGTCGCCGAGGCCGAGGTCGTGATGGAGCTGGAAGTGCTGGAAGTCTCCAGCACCAAGGTCGATGAGATCGGCCTGAGCCTGCCCGAGGTGTTCAACTACGGCGTGCCCAACAGCACCGCGGCCCTCTCGTCGGTCAGCGGCCTGCGCTGGAGCACCGCCAACCCCGCGGCCATCGCCACGCTGCGCGGCTCGCGTGGCATGAGCAATCTGCTGGCCAACCCGTCCATCCGCGCCCGCAACCGCGAAAAAGCCAAGGTCCTGCTCGGCGAGAAGCTGCCCGTGTTCACCACCACCTCCACGGCCAACGTGGGCGTGTCGTCCTCGGTCAGCTACCTCGACGTCGGCCTCAAGCTCGAAGTCGAACCCCAGGTGCAGCTCGACAACGACGTCACCATCAAGGTGGCGCTGGAAGTCAGCAGCGTGACCAAGCAGGTGGCCGGTCCGCAGAGTTCCATCGCCTACCAGATCGGCACCCGCCAGGCCTCGACCACGCTGCGCATCCGCGACGGCGAAACCCAGATCCTCGCCGGCCTCATCAGCGACAACGAAAGCCGCAATTCCTCCGGCGTGCCCGGTCTGCACGACCTGCCGATCGCCGGCCGCCTGTTCGGCACCACCAAGGACTCGCGCGACAAGACCGAGGTCATCCTGCTGATCACACCGCGCGTGGTGCGCAATGTGGTGCAGCCCTCGGTGGCCGGTGCCATGTCGCCTTCGGGCACCGAAGCCCAGCCGGGCGCCATGCCGCTGACGCTGCGCGACGATGCCCAGGCCGTCCTGCCCACTGCGGGCTCTGGCCTGGGTGGCTTGCCGGGTGCGCGCCCCGGCGCGGTGGGCCGGGCCGGTGCCGGCGCTGGCGCCCCCGTGCTGGGGGTGACCGGTCCGGAGGAGGTCTTGCCCGGCGCGTCCTTCCAGGTCATCGTCAACAACCCCACGGCCCAGCCCATCACCACCACGGTGACGGTGGACAGCGCGGTGCTCGACATCGCCACCCCGGGCGGCGAGTCAGGCCGCATCAGCGTGACCGTGCCGCCCAAAGGCCGCAAGCCGCTGATGCTGCGCGCCAAGGCCGAGGTCACGCTCAGCGACACCATCGTCGGCATGGACGCCGGCGAGCCCCTGCGCCTGCGTGTGCGCAACCCGACCACGCCCGACCCGGCCGACAACCTGGACCCGACCCAGCTTGAGGCGCCGCCACCGCAACCCAACCCTGACGGCAGCACCGGGAATGAGTTCCACTGAGTCCAGGGGCTTCACCCTCATCGAGATGGTCGTGGTCGTGATGATCGTGGGCATCTTGGCCAGCGCCGCCATGCCCTTGATGGCGCTGCACAAGCGGCGCACGCAAGAGGCCGAGCTCAAGGAGTCGCTGCGCACCCTGCGCCGCGCCATCGACGCCTACAAGCAGGCGGCCGACAAGGGCGACATCGCCAAGCGGCCCGACGACAGCGGCTACCCGCCCAGCCTGGACGTGCTGGTCAAGGGCGTGCCCAAGCTCACGCCGGGGGCGTCCCTGTCCGCGGGCAAACCGGGCGATGCCAACAAGCCGGGTGCCAGCGGTGGTGTGGGTGCTGCGGCTGCGATGTCTGCGTCCAATGCCGCGTCCAGCGGCTTCTCCCTGAGCCCGTTCAGCACGGGCACCGGCGTGGGTTCGAACGCCACCACCGGCAAAGCCCCGGCCACGATTTACTTCTTGCGCCGCCTGCCGCGCGACCCCTTCGCCGACCCCACCGTGCCCGCCGCCCAGACCTGGGGCCTGCGCAGCTACGCCAGCCCGCCCAATGCGCCGGCGCCGGGGGCGGATGTGTTCGACGTGTACTCGCGCAGCGAAGGTGTGGGCCTCGATGGCGTGCCCCTGCGCGAATGGTGATGCCCCCATGACGCCCATGACACCGTCCGCCCCACGCAGTCAGCGCCGCCGCGGCTTCACCCTGATCGAGCTGATCGTGGTGCTGGCCATCATCGGCCTGCTCGCCAGCATCGTCGCCCCGCGCTATTTCCGCTCGGTGGACAACGCCCGCGAGGCCGCGCTCAAAACGTCCTTGAACGTCATGCGCGACGCCATCGACAAGTACGCCGCCGACCGTGGCAACTACCCCGAATCACTCGACGAGATGGTGCAACGCGGCTACCTGCGCCAGGTGCCCGAAGACCCGCTCACCGGCCGCCGTGACAGCTGGCAGATGCTCGCCCCCCGCCCTGGTAGCGTCATGACCGGCCGCGTGGCCGATGTGCGCAGCGGTGCGTCCGGGCGCGGCCAGGACGGCCAGCCCTACAGCAGCTGGTGAGGCCATGCCACGCAACCGAGGCTTCACCTACATCATGGTTTTGCTGTGGGTGGCCATCAGTGGGGTCATGCTGATGGCCTTGTCGCGCGCCTGGCTGCTGGAGTCGCGCCGAGAGCGTGACACCGAACTCATCTACCGCGGCGAGCAAATCCGCGAGGCCCTGAGCACCTACGCCGCCGTGCCCGTCAGCACCGGCCGCAGCCGAGCGCCCGAGCGCCTCGAAGACCTGCTCGAAGACCGCCGCAGCGGCCAGGTGGTGCGCCACCTGCGCCGCGTCTGGCGCGACCCCATCACCAACAGCCCGACCTGGGGCCTGGTGAAAGACGAGAACGGCGGCATCGTCGGTGTTTACAGCACCTCGCCCAAGCTGCCCTTGCTGGGCCCGCCCGGCACACGCAGCTACAAGGAATGGCGCTTCGAAGCCGGGGCAGGGGCCGAGCCCGCTGAAGCGGCATCCGTGCCTGCTGCCATGGCCGCGGCACCCACCGGCCAGACAGCCCGTCCGTGAAACGTGAAGTTTCGTCAACAAACCGTCATTCGGCCTACCTACACTCCGCCCATCAATCACCCGGCATCATGACGACGTCCCTATCCATTGCCCCCGACCAGTCGGAAGTGCTGCTGCGCGTCATCGAAGCCGCTCCGCAGGTGTGCAGGCGTCACCAGTTTTTTGTCTGGACCCAGGGTGATTTCCAGCGCTGGCTGCCCCACAAGATCAGCATCTGCGGCTCCTACGACCGCGACCAGCGCGACGTGGTGTTCGACATCTTCAACAGCATCCCGCTGCCCGAGGCCGTCGTCCAGAGCCTGCGCAGCATGCGCTCCGACATCGTCCAGGCTGCATTGACCTCCTGGCGCAAGGGCCGCTCGCAGGCCGCGGTGCTGTCGCTGCAGCGCGATCTGCTGCCCCAGCCTTTGTCGGCCGCCTTGATCGAGCTGGGCTACGACCAGGTCATGGTCCACGGCCTGACCCGTCCCGGCCGCGCCGACGAGCTCGAAAGCTTCTTCATGTTCACGCAGCCGCGCGCCGACTACGGCGTGGCGTCGCAGCAGGCGCTCGACATGCTCCTGCCCTGCGTGCACATGGCTTACCAGCGCGTCTGCGTCACCGAGCGCCAGATGGATTCCGGCCGCGGCGCCTCCTACGCCAGCTCGGGCCAGGGCCTGCCCCGAGCCACCCCCATCACCGAGCGCGAACGCGAAATCCTGCTGTGGGTGCGCGACGGCCTGAGCAACCAGCAAATCAGCGAAAAGCTCGGCATCAGCGCGCTCACCGTCAAGAACCACGTGCAGAAAATCCTGCGCAAGCTGGGTGCCGCCAACCGCGCCCAGGCCGTGGCCAAGGCCATGACCATGAACGCCCTGGGCGCTGCCCACATGCAGTTCGGCGAGTCCCATTATTGAAAGATCCAGCCATGTCGTCTCGACACAGCAAGGGGCTTCGGCCCCTCTCGTTTTTGGTGATGAGCCTCACGCTCGTGTCGGCGGCTGTGGCGCAGATGGCGCCTTTGAACCGCGCGCCCTCACGCGGCAGCAGCGACGTCACCGAATTCAGTGAGTTCATCGGCACGGCGTCCGAGCCCGCGCGCACGGGGCCGCTGCCTGACACGGCTTTCGCGCCCTTGAACCAGGGCGGCCCCTGGGGGCAACTGCCGCGGGTGGACCTCACGCCCGATGCACTGCAAGCCTTCGAGCACGCCATGGCGGGCCGCTGGGGCGACGTCAAAACCCTGATGGCGCGCGGCATGGTGGCGCCCGATGCCCGTGACGCGCAAGGCCGCACCTTGCTGACCCTTGCCGCGGCCCAGGGCCAGGTTGGCGCTCTGCGTGACGTGCTGGCCAGCGGTGCGGGCTTTGACCTGCCTGGCTACATGGGTTTGACGCCCCTGGGCGCTGCCGCATGGCGCGGCCACGAGCTGGTGGTGCGTGAGCTCCTGATGGTGGGCGCAGATCCGAACCGTCCCGGTGCGGCGCGGCAAACCCCCCTTCACCTGGCGGCCCAGACGGGCCAGGTGCGCGTGATGGCGATGCTGTTGCGCGCCGGTGCCGATGTGAACGCACTGAACCGCGAAGGCCTCACCCCCCTGGGCGAAGCCGCTCGCATGGGCCGCACCGATGCCATGGCCCGCCTCGTCGCGGCCGGTGTGCCAGCTGGGCAACTGGACCGCCACGGCCTCAACGCCGTGCACGTGGCAGCGGTCAACGAACAAGCGGACGCCGTGAATTGGCTGCGCGCCCGCGGTGTGCTTGCACAGGGCCCGATCACGTTGTTGCTGATCGACACCATGGGCCAGCGCCCACCAGCGCTGCGCTGACCCCTCTTTGAGGGTGGATGGTCACCCCCCTGTTTGAAGGGGTGGTGTGGCGGCGACTGAGCCCCTTGCGCCAGGGCATGCCACGCGTTGACGCGAGCCTTGGTCTGATCGGCTCATGACCTTGCGCCAAACGGCGAGGGAATCACGTCACAAGCCGTGGCTAACGTGTCCGGATGATGCACGTGCGCATGGGCAGGTCGGTTCGGACTAGGGCAGACCCGAACTTGGCACCGCATGCCTGTCACACGTGCCAAAGACACTGCCAGCAGCCCAGAGCCATGAGGTTCAGGTTCTCGGTAATACAAAGATCCTTCCTTCCCTTTTCGGAGATTCAAATGAAACTGCAACACATCGCCGCCGCCGTGGCCCTGGCCGTGACTGGCACCGCCAACGCTGCCATCGACAACTTCACCACCGGCAACGGTTCGCTGTTCCTGGTCGCTTATGACAACGCCGGTGGTTCGTTCACGCAAACCGCTTCGCTGTTCGACCTGGGCTTCAACCTGAACGACATCGCTGGCGTCACCGGCAACGGCACCACCGGCGCCCTGGGCACCCTGGCCCAAGCTGGCACCAACGTGGTGTGGAACTTCAACACCAACACCGTGACCGTCAACGGCACCGTGCAAAGCATCGGCACCAACGCCTGGTCTGCCAACTTCGCCAAGCTGGTGGCCAACTCTGACGCCGGCCAAATCAAGTGGACCGTCGGTGCTGGTGACAGCGCTGGCGTCGGTGCTGAGACCCGCTACCTGATCACCGGCCAGCCCACCGCTGCCCAGTTGACCAGCCAGAACGCCAGCAACACTGGCAACCTGTCCGGCACCAACACCCTGTTCGGCGCCACCATCATCAACAAGGGCACCCTGAGCACCGCCGACAATGGCGGCTGGACTTTCGCTGCCGCTGTGGACGGTGCCAACACCGCCACCAACGGCTACGTGATCGACTCCACCATCTTCGGCACCAACTGGAAGACCCGCAACGTGCTGGGCAGCAGCATCGTCCTCGACGGCGCTTCGCAAAACCTGTGGCTGGCAGATGGCCTGGGCAACGAAAAGCGCGTGGGCGACGCCCTGGTGGCCACCCCTGGCTTCCTGAACAACAGCACCACCCTGGTGTTCAACTCGGCTGCCGGCACCCTGACCATGTCCACCGCTGCTGCCATCCCTGAGCCCTCGACCTACGCCATGGCCCTGGTCGGCCTGGCCCTGGCCGGTGTGGTTGCCCGCCGCCGCCGCGCCTGATCCATCTCCCCCTCCAGGCCCTGCGTTCAGGGTCTGAAGGGAGGGGCCTGAGGGCCCCTCCCTGGAGATGTGTCGTCCCTGCTTCCTTCGCTTTCACCTTCTTCCCTTTCGGAGCTCACCATGAAATTCACCAAGATCGCCCTGGCCGTTGTCGCCACCGCCGCCATCGCTGGCCAGGCCCAAGCCGCCACCACCTTCCTGTCGGGTGCCTCGGCCACCTCCATCAACTACGTCAAGTCCCTGCAGTCGCTGTGCGGCGGCACCTTCGCCGTGTTCAAGGAAACCGCCGGCGTCGCGTCGCTGGGCAACTTCTTCACCGCCAAGTGCTCGCAAGACTTCAACGACCTGGCCGGCGTTGACGCCGTGGCCTTCAACGTGTCAGGCGGCTCCTACACCGCCATCCTGAACTCCAGCGTGCTGCCCACCAACGCCGGCCTGAAGTTCGTGCAAACCTTCACCGCCACCCCCGTGCTCGTGACGGACGCCACCAGCCCCCTGAAGGACCTCCTGGTTGCTCCTGGCGTCACGGCCACCGGCTCCATCCAGACCGAAGGCGGCTTCCTGGACATCGAACCTGCCGCGTTTGACGCCAGCCTGCTGGCCCCCTACGGCGGCGTGGAAGGCCTGGCCGACAAGATCGGTTTCGCCAACTTCTCGCAAGCTTTCGGCGTGGCCGTCAGCAACAGCCTGTACACCGCCCTGCAAGCCGCCCAAGGCCTGACGGGCTGCGGCGCCAACGACCTGACCCCGGCTTGCCAGCCCACCGTGTCGCGCGCTCAGTACGCTTCGATCGCCACCAGCTCGTTCAACTCGGCCAAGACCAGCATCAACAGCCTGTTCGGCGTGCCCGCCGGCAAGCTGACCCTGTGCCGCCGTGCCTCCACCTCGGGCACCCAGGCTGCTTCCAACCAGTTCTTCCTGAACAACCTGACCGGCAACGGCCCCAACGCTGGTGCTGAAGTTCCTGCCGACGCAGCCAACTACGGCCCCACCAACGGCATTGCGGCCACCTTCGAAGTCAAGGAAGGTGCTGGCACCTCCAACGCCCGTGACTGCCTGAACGCTGCCGGCTACGGCATCGGCGTGCTGTCGCTGGAAAACGTGCCTGCCGCCACCACCGGCTACCGCTTCGTCAAGCTGAACCGCGTTGAAGGCTTCGACGCCGCCAAGGCCAGCAAGGACACCGCCATCAAGGGTGAGTACGAGTTCGCCTTCCAAGCCACCAAGTTCTCGGTCAGTGGTGCTGGCACCAACGCCGTGATCGAAGCCATCGACGCCGGCCTGACCTCCATCAGCGTCAACGGCCTGTGGGGTTCGGCTGATTCGCAGTTCGGCCGCAACGGCAACAACGCCAACGTCATCACCAAGCAGTAATCCGCTTGCCTGACATCCCGCCCCATGTCGGGGCGGGAACCGTTGAGATGACACAGTCCCCAGCAATGGGGACTGTTCTTTTGTGATGTGCCAGAAATGAAAAAATCCATCGCCTTCGCCCTCATGCTGTTGTCTGCGCTCTCGGGCCACGCCCAGACCGCCGCGACGCAGCCAGGTCGCACGGAGCCCCTGTTCGATGTGTACGAGTACGTCATCGAAGGCAACACCGTGCTGCCCGCCGATGTGGTGGAGCGTGTGGTCACCCCTTACCTGGGCCCCAATCGCAGCTTCCGCGACATTGAAGCCGCGCGTTACGCCCTGGAGAAGGCCTACCAGGACGCGGGCTTCCTGTCTGTTCTGGTCAGCCTGCCCAACCAGAAAATCGAGCTTGGCGAAGTTCGCCTCGAAGTGGCCGAGACCCCTGTGGGCCGCGTCGCCGTCAGCGGTGCGCAGTACCGCCTGCCCAGCCGCGTGCGCGAAGCCGTGCCCAGCCTGGCCGAGGGCACCGTGCCGCACTTCCCGCAAATGCAGAAGGAGTTGGCTGACCTCCAGTCTGCTGACATGCAGGTCACGCCCCTGATCAATGCCTCCGAAGACGGCCAGGCCATCGATGTGGACCTGCAGGTCAACGACAAGCCCTCCGTCTCGGGCAGCCTGGAGTTCAACAACGGCCAGGCCTTCAACACCAGCCGCGGGCGGGTTGCCGCCACGGCCCTGTATACCAACCTCTTCCAGCGCGGCCACACCGTGGGTTTGAGCTGGGTGTATGCGCCTTATCGCCCCAGCGACAGCAACATCCTGTCTTTCATCTACGGCCTGCCGCTGAGCCGTCAAGATGACCTGCTGTTCGTGGCCACCCGCAGCGACAGCGAGACACCCACTGGCTTGGGTGGCAGTGCCGCGCCCACCGCCACCGTCAGCAAAGGTGACATTCTCGGCCTGCGCTGGAACCACCGTCTCAGCCCTGGGTCCTGGTCGGTGCGCCACAGCCTGTATGCGGGCTTTGAGTACAAGAACAACCGCGACGCCAACACCTTCGTCGATGGCCTCATCACCCAGCGCCCTCCCTTGCGCTACACCGTGCTCACCGGGGGCTACAGCCTGGCCTGGTTTGGCAAGTCAGGTGAGCAAACCAACGTCAGCACCGGCCTGAAGCTGTCCACCCAATCGCTGGGTGGCCGCCAGGTGGATTGCAATGGCCAGCGGCTGGAGCAGTTCGATTGCCGGCGCGCCGGTGCCAGCGCTGACTTCCTGTCCTGGAACATCGGTCTGCGCCATGCGCGCAATGTGGTTGACAAATGGCGTCTGGACGTCAGCGCCAACGTGCAATTGGCCACCGGCCCCTTGCCAGGCGGCGAGCAGTACAGCCTGGGCGGCCCCGCCACCGTCCGTGGTTACTACGATTTCGAGCAGACCGGTGACGCTGGCTGGACGACCCGCGCTGAACTCATCAGCCCAAGCTGGTTGAGCGTGGCCGGCTTGGACTTCTCTGCGCTGGGCTTCTTTGACCGCGGCATGGTTCACCTCAATCGCCCGCAAACCGGCCAGGTGGGTCGCACCCATTTGGGCAGCATGGGCTTGGGCCTGCGCGTCAAGGGAGAAAAGGGCCTGGAGGCCGCCGTGGATGTGTCCCGCGTTTTGTTCGACACCGCGCGTCCGGTGGACAACGGGGTGCGCCGCTTTGCCAGCGGCCCCCGTGCCGACCGGCAGTACCGCGTGGATTTTTACCTCCGCCAGGCCTTCTGAGCCTGCGCCTTGTTGATTCCTGAACCTGAGAGCCCTGCCATGAACAAGCACATCCATCGCCTGGTGTTTGACCGTCGTCGCGGCATGCGCGTGCCTGCGGCCGAAACGGCCCGCTCTGCGGGCAAAGCCGCCGGTGGGCAGACGCGTGCCACCGCTGCCGTGGCCGCGGGTGTGTTGTCTGTGCTGGCCTTGAGCGAGGCAGCACATGCGCAGGTGCGCGGCTCAGCGGAAGGGGCCGTATCAAGGCTGTCGGGCGTGACCTTCGGTACAGAGCGCGTGTCGGCTGGTGTGGAGGCGGCACTCAGCCGCGGCTACCCCAACCTGCCCACGTACACGGCCGACGGCAATTGGAAGCTCAACATCGGCGACTACCTGAACCCGACGGTGGACGGGAAGATCATGACGCTGGTGCAGAAGGGCCAAACGATCATCCTGAACTGGGACACCTTCGACATCGGCCAGGGCTACGAACTGCGCTTTGAGCAGAAGACGGGTGACCGTGCCTTCAACCGCGTCTATGACATCAACCCCTCGGTCATCAATGGCACGCTGACGGGGGCTGGTGAAATCGTCATCGAGAACCGCAACGGCGTGGTCTTCGGCCCCGGCGCCCGCGTGCAAGCGGGCAGCCTCGTGGCCACGGCACTGCAACTGACGAACGACGCGTTCCTCAAGAATTTCCGCCTGCTCCGAAAAAGCAAAGTGACCGACCCCCTCATCCCGGCCTTCGGTGGCAACGAGGACGACAAGAACGGCTTCATCGGCATCAAGGCAGGCGCCGAGATCAAAGCCCTTGCGGGTGGCGACGTCATCATGGTGGCGCCGCGCATCGTCAACGCAGGCGTCATCGAAACGCCCCAGGGCCAGGCCATCCTCGCTGCGGGCAAGACGGTGTACCTCTACGCACCGACCGACCTGGCCCAGCGCGGCCTGATGGTGGCGGTGGACAACTTCACCAACACGACCGTCCAGAAAGACCTGGGCACCGTGGTGAATGAAGGTGTAACCGTCCCTGGTGAACGTGAAGGCACGGTGCGGGCTGACCGCGGCACCATCAACCTCGTGGGTGCGGCCATCCGCCAGAAGGGCCGCCTGACGGCCACCACGGCCATCAACGGGCAGAACGGTGCCATCTACCTCCAGGCCATGGAGAGCACCTACGAAGGCAAGGTGGCAGCCAACTCCAACGAAGTGGGTTCGACGCTGAACGGCAGTGCCATGCTGGCCAAAAAGCTGGGCGTGATCGAACTCGCGGCGGGCAGCGTCACCGAGGTGCTGCCGTCGGCTGCGGGCATGGTGGTCAACGACAAAGGGCAGTTGGTGGTTGCCGATGTGCCCAAGGAGCCCGAGGTTCTCAAGGCCGACGCCACCGACCAGGAGAAGGCAGCCTACGATGCGCGCAAGGCCCAGTACGAGGCCGACCTGAAGATTTACAACGCCACCACCCAGAAGGCCAGCGACACCTTCTACCGCTCGCGCATCGACATCATCGGCGCCGACATCACGCTGCGCTCCGGCTCCAAGGTGATCGCACCGGCAGGTGAAATCAATGTGCTGGCCGCCGATGACTGGCAGAACTCGGTGCTTTACAAAGGCCAAAGCGCGTTGCCCAGGGACAACAGCCTGATCCGCATGGAGTCGGGCGCCGAAATCGATGCCTCGGGCCTCGACAACCTGAGGCTGCCAGGCAGCCGCCACCAGCTCAAGGGCCGCTTGTTCTCCATCGAGTTGGCCGATTCACCCGTGCAGCGCACCGGCGTGCTCTACCGCTCGGAGTTGCTGGGCGATGCCCGCCGCACCATCGGCGTGGGTGACGTGAGCGGGCTCTACAGCAACTGGCGTTACACCGCCGCAGAACTGTCCACCGAGGGTGGCATTGTGCGCATGCAGTCGCAAGGCGCCCTGGACCTGGCAGCCGGTGCACGCGTCGACTTCAGCGGCGGCAGTGTGGTGTACGAGCCGGTCCGCATCACGACCTCCTTGTTGTCGCGTGACCCCAGTTCAGCAGGTTTTGTGCGCCTCGATGAGGCCGACAAAGGGACGCTCTACAGCACCTTCTTGTCCGACCCCAGCAAGGCCACCCCGGAAGAACTGCAGCGTCTGGGCCTGACGGCAGTGAGTGGCTCGGGCACCAACGTGCCCGAAGTGCTGGTGGGCAAAAACGCGGGCGCGGCGTTGCTGGCGTCGCCCTTGATGCGCATCGATGCGGCACTCAATGGCAGCGTGGTGATGAGCGCACAGCAGCGCCAGTCCACCACCTCGTCGGCCGGCATCTTGGTGTCGAACAACGGTCTGTCCGAACAGACCGACGCCAGCCATGCCATCCAGCAAGACCCGGCATTGGCCTTGAAGCCGAACCTGTACACCACCCTGCGTCCCAGCGCTGGCACCCTGGTGCTGGGCAAGCCGGTCGGTGGCAGCGACGGCGTGCCTGCAGCCTACCTCGGCGCAGCGGTTCGCATCACAGGCTCTGGCACCTCGGCCATGAACGAAGCGGGCGAGTTCGTGCTGCCTGCCTCGGTGATTCAGGGCGCAGGCTTGGGCAAGGTGGACATCGTCGCACCCGCCTTCAACCTGGGCGGCAGCGATGGCAGCAGCGCCAGCTTGGCCGTGGTGCCCGGCGGGCGCATCGAGGTGAAGACCTTGGGCGACATCGGTCTCAACGGTGGCCTGACGGCCACGGGTGGCGACATCGCCATCACCAGCATCCAGGGCGAGGTGAATGTGGCCAAGGGCTCGTCACTGAGCACCAAGGGCACGTTCCGGGATGAGCGCTTTGAGCGCGGCGCAGCGAACGAGGCGGTGGACCTGACCGCAGGCAGCATCAAGCTGTCGGCTGGCCAGGGCATGAGCTTGAACGGCATCATCGATGTGTCCGCCGGCGCATGGCGCGCCACGGGCGGTGGCTCCCGCAAGGGCGATGCCGGTTCGGTGGATTTGTCCGTCAACACCGTCCGCCCAGCGGGCGAGGCTGAAGTCGCCAACACGCTGACCCTCGGTGACGTCCGCTTCGCGGGTTATGACTTCGACAACGGCGGCAAGGTCACGATCACGGGCTTGCCCGCCTTGTCGGTGGGTGCGCCAGCCGCGCCTGGCTCGAACGCCTTGAGCCTCAACCCAGCCGATTTTGCCCGCGATGGCTTTGGCACCATCGACATCTCGGCCATTGGCGACGTGACCGTGGCCGATGGCGCCACGGTGGCGCCGGTCTTGACCAACTACGTGGCCAACCGAATTGCACGCGGTGCCAACCCATTGGTCAATGTGGTCGTGCAGGAGGCAGGCAGGCGCGCCGGTGTCAACCTGGCGTTGACCGCCAACGCACTCCCTGTAGGTGAGGGGCTGGCGCCTGAAAGCCTGCTTGAAGGCGCTGACCTGAAAGTGGGCACGGGCGCCACCATCGACGTGGGCGCGGGTGGCAGCATCGCCTTGAGTGCAGGCGGCAACCTCGACATGGACGGCAGCCTGGTGGCACGCGGCGGTACGGTCAAATTGGCCATCCTCGGCCAACGTGGCGCCACTGCTGGCATCAACAGCACAGATTTTGAGCCCTATGGGTACCTCAAAGACCAGCACATCGGTCTGGGCGAAAAAGCCCTGATCGACGTCTCGGGCATCGTCAAGAGCTACCGCCCGGGTGGCGCGTCTGATGCGCGGCTGTTTGGCGAAGTTCTGGGCGGCGGCACCGTGACCCTGGGCAGTGCCAATGGCACGCCTCAGCGCGGCCGTTTGCTGATGAACTCAGCAGCCAGCATCAAGCTCGACGGCGCATCGGGCGACCTTGACTTTGGCCGCTTCGTTGACAGACAGCGCGTCTCTGCCGCTGCAGGCACGCTCAACATCGGTCTGACCGACGGCTTTGAACTGCTGGGTAACCTGTCGGCGAGGGCGCCCGATGCCACCGTTGCAGGTGGCACGGTCAACATCGCCTTGAGCCAGGAGCGCTTGATTGACCGAGACACCGTCTCGGGCGTCAAGGTCAACATCGCCTACCCCAAGAACGAAGCCCGAGACGCCGAGGGAAACATCCCCGACAACAAACGCACCATCCACCTGACGGGCACCCAGACGCAAGCCACAACCTTTGCAGACGAGAAACTCAAGTTCGGCGAAGGCGTGGTGTCGGCCGAAGCCTTGACCACCAGCGGCTTCGACCGCATCTCGCTGCGCGCAGACCACAGCGTGGCACTGCATGCTGACGCCAACCTTGCGCGTTTCGGCAACTCGCCCTTGCAGTCGGTGGTGCTGAACGCGCCGGTGATTGACCTGGCTGACCAAGGCGTGCACCTTGTGCAAGCCAACCACGTGGGCATGGGTGTCTTCAGCCCCGCCGTGATCCAGCGGGAGGCGTCGCCGCAAGCGACCACGGGCAGCCTGGTGGCCGCTCAGGATTCGCTCGGCGGCAAGGGTGTCCTGACCTTGCAGGCAGGCCTCATCGAGGTCTCGGGCGATGTGGCCGTCAAAGGTGCCGATGTCACGGCCCTGGATGCGGGCCTCGACCGCAACGGCGGTACCACACGCAGCAATGGCGAGATCCGCCTGATCGGCGCACGCGAGCTTGGCACCAGCGACATGACGGGCCGCTTGAGTTATGCCGGTTCGCTCCTCATGCGCGCTGGCCAGCTTTACGCCACCACGCTGTCTGACTTCACGCTCAAGGGCTTTGCCTCCTCAGCGGCCAAGGTCAGCACCCTGGAGTTGGTGGCGCCTGCGGGTGGCTCCACCAGCCAGGCACCGCTGAGCGCGCTGGCGTCCCTCACGCTGGACGCCCACACCGTGGCCATCCGCGGCAACATCCATCAGCCCTTCGGCTCGATCGACATCAACGCCACACAGCTGGACGTGACCGAAAGCGGACGCCTGTCGGTCAACGGCCTGCGCAACGACGGCAGCGCCCTCATCGTTCCTGTGGGTACCACGGTCAATGAAACCCAATGGGTGTACGCCACCCAGGGTGCTGTGGCCGCGTCAGGTCAGACGGAAACCCTCGATCCCAAGACCAACAAGACGCTCAAGGACCTGAGCGGCCTGGTCGTGGACAAGCGCATTGCCCTCAACGGCACCACCTTGAAGCTGGACGGCAAGTCTCAGGTGGATGCCCAGGCTGGCGGTGACCTCCTGGCTTGGGAATTCAAGGCCGGCGTGGGTGGCAGCACCGACACTTACAACCGCAAGGGCGTTTACGCCATCTTGCCCAGCAACAGCTACGATTTCGCGCCTTATGACGCCGACATCAACGCCTCCAGCAGCAAGCTGGGCAAGGGCCTGAGCGCCGGCAGCCAAGTCACCATCAAGACGGGCAGCTCGGTGCTGGCCGCTGGCACCTACACCCTGATGGACGCGCGCTACGGCATCTTGCCGGGTGCCGTGCTGGTGCGGGCCGACAGCCTGAAGACGACGGCCGACCTGCCGCGCGCCATTGCCAACGACGATGGCTCGGTCTATGTTTCGGGCTTCATGGGGGGCGCTGGCACCGCAAGCAGCACGGGCAACCCCAACATGGTCTTGGTGCTGGAGCCTGAAGACACATTCCGCAAGCAGTCCGAGGTCATCCGGACTTCGGCGAACGCATACGTCGACGCCTTGGCCAAGCGCTCTGGTGAGGCCATTCTGCGCCCAGGTGACGCGGGCATCGCATCCTTTGTTTCCAGCAATGCGTTCGACCTGCTTGCATCGGTCAACCTGGCGGGCCGTGATGGCCTGCGTGGGGGCATGCTCGACGTGGCCATGCCCGACATGGTGGTGTCGCGCAGCGCGCCAGCCGCGGGCAAGGGCCAGGTCAGCCTGGACCGCTTGAACAGCATCGGTGCCAGCAGCATCTTGCTGGGTGGCACCCGGGAGAACTCCGCCGATGGCGTGACGGTCACGCGCAAGGCAGACGCCGTCAGCTTGGTCTCGACCCCATCCACGGAAGGTGCATCCGATGAACTGAGCACAGCGGGCGAGTTGCTCGTGGTGGCCAAGAAGTCCGTGAAGGTGGAGGACGGCCTGCGTGTGGCCTCGACAGGCGCCGACACCGGTGACAGCCGCCGTTATGTGATCAAGGACGATGGCGCCACCCTGCTGGTGAGCAACCTGAGCAAAACCGAGGTCTCGGTGACCAACGTGAGCGCCACACCGAGCGGCGACCTGGAAGTGGGCAAGGCAGCCCTGCCGGGCAGCGTGCAGTTGTCGGGCAATGCCGTGCAACTCGATGCCACGGGCAACCTGAGCATCGACCCCAGCACCCGCATCAACACGGGCAGCCTGGGCCTGGGCAGCCAGCGCGTGGCAGTGGGCGCCGTTGCGGCGGACAAGCTCGATGCAAGCATCTTGTCGCTTTCAGGCGAGCTGTTGAGCAACATCAACCAAAGCCAGCGTCTGCAGTTGCGTGCCTACCAGGGCATCGACTTCTACCGCGATGTGACGCTGGGTTCGTCCAGCATGGACAAGATGACCCTGGACACGCCGCAGCTGCGTGGCATCGGCAACGCCGACCAGGTGGCCACGGTGAAGGCGCGCGAGGTCGTGTTGACCAATACCACGGGCCGCGCCGCGGGCACCGAGTTGGGCACCAGCCAGTTGCGCGTCGAGGCCACATCGGTTCTGCAGGACGGCCGCACAGGCGGCCTGACGGTGGCCACCTCGCTGCCTTCGACCTCGGCCGTGACGGCCAATGGCCAGGCTTTGGCCTTCGCCAAGACCGTGCTCGACAGCAAGGGCGACATCGTCCTGGACGGCCGCGGCAACCTCAAAGCACGCGGTGACCTGGAACTGTCCGCGGCCCGCGTCTCGGCCACAGGCAAGGCCCAGCAAGTGGTCGATGTCGATGGCGTCTTGACCATCACGAACCGCGAGGGCGCCAAAACCTTGGGCGAGTCGCTCGGCGCCGGTGGCGCTGTGGCCTTGCAAGGCAAGCGCGTTGAGCAACGTGGCGTGATCGACATCGAGTCCGGTACCCTGGACATCACCGGCGCCGGTGTGGCTGGACGCAACGACACGGTGGTGTTTGCCGAGGGCTCGACCACCAGTGTGGCGGGCCGCAGCAAGCAGGTCACGGCCGACTATGTGGTGTCGTCCGATGGCGGCAGCCTCTCGGCCAAGGCCACCAGTGGCAACGTGGTCGTCAATGGCTTGTTGAATGCCTCCGCGGCCCAGCTGCCGGTCGCCATGAACGGCAACGTGGCTCAGGCAGGTACCGTCAATCTGCAAGCCAAGGGTGCCGCGAAGGCGGGCGAGTTCACCGCGGGTGCTGTGGTCATCGGCACAGCCGCTCAGATCAAGCTGGACGCGCCGACAGCGTCCCAAGGCGGCAAGCTCGCTGTCGACGCTCAGCGCGTGATGAGCCTTGAAGAAGCGCAGGCGGTGGCTGCGGGCGTGGCCTTCACGGGCAGCAACCTCGACGGCCTGGCCAAGGTCTCATCCAGCATTGGGCAAGCCCTGGGCAAGGTTGACATCCGCGTTCGCGAGGGCGATGTGGTGTTGAACACGCAAATGCGTGCCAGCCAAGTGGGCATCACGGCCGACAGCGGCAAGCTGAGCCTGGGCGCCTCCGGTCAGGTCATCGCCGATGCGGCCCAAGGCGGCCTGGTTCAACTGCAGTCCAAAGGTGACCTGACCCTCAACCATGGCGCCAGCATCAGCGCGCGCTCGACGCGCAACGGTGCCAACGGTGGCGATGTGCTGTTGTCGTCCACCGATGGCACGGTCTTCCTGGGCGATGCCACCGTGGTGGCCGACAGCGTGGGGGACCCGCTGGACGGCCGCATCGTGGTGCGCGCAGGCCGCAAGGCCGTGGGTGGCACCGATGCCGACATCAAGGTCAGCCGACTGGCCGATGATGGCAATGCAGGCACCCAACTGAATCTGCAGGCTGGTCAGGTGGACCTGGTGGGTGTCAAGGTGTACACCGACGCCCCTGGAACTGCCGACGCGCAGCAGCACAAGACCCTGACCACGGGCAACACCACGACGACGGCCTGGGGCCTGAACACGATCAAATCCGAGGCCGACACCTTCCTGGGTGGTAGCAACAAGGCCAACATCTTGTCGGGCTTGGGTTTGACCAGTGCACAAGCCCATGTCAAGGCCGAGGCCGAGGTCCGCGCCTTGGGCAACTTTGCATTGGACACGCTCACAGGCGACTTCAACTTCACGCCGCTGGTCTCAGGCGGCGAGCCCATCAACCTGACGGTGCGTGCCGCTGGCAACCTGTCGGTGGTGGACAACGTGAGCGCAGGCTTCGGGTCTGCTGCCCGGGTGGCCGAGAACGCAACGGCGCCATCTTCTGTGTCGGCGGGTGATGCGGCTTCATTCCGCTTTGTGGCTGGCGCAGACACCGCGTCCGCCAACCTGTTGGCGGTCAACGCTGAGAAATCCGCAGGGCATTTCGAACTGAGCGGTGACAAGCACATCCGCACCACCGCGGGCTCCATCGAGGTGGCCGCCGCCGGCGACGTGAGGCTGCTCAGCTCCACCGGGACCACGGCCTTGCCATCGGCCATTTATGTGGCAGGTCGGCTTTCTTCGCTGGCTTCGGGTGAATCGTTCGTCACGCCGTACACCTGGGCCCAGTACACCGAGCGCGGTGGTCGCCTGAGCATCAGCGCCGGCGGCAACGTGTCCAGCCGGAACGCCACCAACACGGCTGCGCAGTCACTGACCCAAATGACGCCCAACTTCTTCTTCCACGCAGGCGCCGCAGCAGGCAGCGTCGCATGGTGGACGGCCTTCGACAGCTTCCGTCAGGGCTTCGGCTCCTTCGGCGGCGGCAACATCGACGTGACGGCGGGTGGCGATGTGCGTGACATGGCCGTGGTGTCACTCACCAATGCCCGCAATGTGGCACTGGCAAGCGGTGGCACCAGCCTCAAGGAGCTCGGTGGCGGTGACGTCAGCGTGCAGGCCGGTGGCGACATCGCCGGTGGCTTGTTCGTGCTGGCGCGCGGCGACGGTCGCCTCAGCGCAGGCGGCAGCATCAAGGAAGGTGCCGGCGCCACAACCACAGACGGTACGTACACCTCTCAACAGGTCATCCCATCGGCGCCCTTGCTGGGCTTGATGAACGGCCAATGGGCTGTCAGTGCCGGCAACGACGTGGAGGTGTCGCATGTCTTCAACCCCACCTTGCTGACGCAGGCGCTCACAGGTGCAACGACCGCCACGCGGTCGCGCATCACGGCTGGTGAATCTGGCTACTACCTGACCTATGCCCCGACCGCTGGCGCCTCGGTCTTCAGCACCAAGGGCAGCGTCACCCTGGAGCCCAACAGCCAGACTTTGCGCTTCCTCACGCGCGCATTGAACAACGTCGCAGGCAACGTGGTCATCCCGGTGGCCGACCTCGCCAACATGGCCCAGCTGGCCGCTGTGCTGCCACCGGTGCTGCGCCTGACCAGCTACTCGGGTGACGTGTCCATCGACGCTGCGGGCGTGGAGTACAAGTCCAAGACCAACGGCGTCACACAGGACGTGCGCACCAACGCGAACGCCCTTGCGGTGGCACCCTCCGTGAGCTCGGATGTGCGGGTCTATGCCGAGGGTGACCTGTCGCTGCGTGGAATTTTCCAGCTGCCTGACCGCCAGCAGGCCTTGGCTGTGTTTGGCGCAAGCCCGGGCGCACCCGTGGCCAGCAGTGGCTTGGCGGGCATGGCCAATGCGCTCAACCCGGCCAACGCAAGCTCGTCCCTGGCGACCGGGTATTCGTCCGTGGTGGCAGGCAACACGTCGCAGTTGGTGTCTCGCCCTGTCACTGACACCGAACAAGCGGCCAATCCCAACGTGGTGACTTTTGCAGCCGGCCGGGACTTGCGTTTTGACCTCACAGAGGTGTCGGCCATCAGCACCACCTACGCCGCATTGCGTGTGCCGCGTCCGGCCGAACTTGTGGCAGGCCGCGACCTGCTCAACCCCATCTTCATGGGCCAGAACTTCGGCGAAGGCGATGTGACCCGACTCAGTGCCGGGCGCGACGTCGTCGCGCTGGACACGAACGTCGGCGCTGTGGTGATCAACGGCCCGGGGCAGTTGCGCATCGAAGCGGGCCGTGACATCTTGCTGCAGCAGTCCACAGGTGTGGCGGCCGTGGGCAACAGCATCAACCAGGCTTTGCCCGACCAGGGCGCCAAAATCACCCTGGCAGCGGGCATGGACCGGCAGGTGAACATTGAGCGGGCCACCGCTTTGCATGGCAGCGACGCGGCCTTCCGTGCCGAGTTGCGTGCCGCCGTGGTGGCCAGCCAGTTGCCGCCGCCAGAGGGCAAGGCTTCGTGGGCAGAGGCCACCGACGCCGAGGTGCTGAGCACCTTCGGCACCCTGACCGATGCGCGCCAACTGGGCGCCCTGGACCGCTTCCTCAATGCCCGCTTCGTGGCGCAGTACCTGCCCGAGTTGGCCGGCCGCAGCGAGGCCTACTACCTGAGCGACGCGTTCAAGCGCGTCAAGCACGAGACCATGTGGCGCCTGACCACGTCCCTGGCTTCGCAGGCCGTGAGCATCGCGATTTCGTCAGACGCGAGCGAGGAAGCCAAGCGCAAGGTCCAGCGCGAGAACCTGTTCAAGGAGGCCGCCGGCATCGTGGACTTGGCGGGTCTGGGTCAAAGCGTGGACCGCCAAGGCCTGATCAACCTGGCCAGCGGGCGAGTGCACAACCTCGCACCGGGTGGCGGCAATGTCAGCGGCAGCATCGACAACAGCCTGGGCGGCATCGATGTCATCGCCGCGGACAAGGTGCTCGCGGGCCTGCCCTCTACCGATGGCAAGGCACGTGGTTTCGTGAACTTCGATGGCGGATCCTTCCGTTCCTTGACGGGTGGGGACTTCCTGGCCGGTGACCAGAAGGTCATCGTCTCCGGACGAGGCAACCTCTTCATCTATGCCACCGATGGCGACATCGACTCGGGCAAGGGTTCGAACAACGCGGCCTCGCAAGCCACGCCGCGGCGGTTCTTCAATCCCGTCACACAGCGGGTGGAGACCAAGGGACAGCCATCGCTCACGGGCTCCGGCTTCCAGACCATCCAGGAACCGCAAGACATCCAGCCGCGGATCGGCTTGTACGCACCCAACGGTGAGATTCGCGCTTTGGACGCCTTCATTGTTGGCGGTGATGTGCAGGTGGCTGCGCCCGTCGTGCGGGGTGCGGACAACATCTCCAACGCGAGCGGCGTGGCGCCACCCGCAGCACCGACCGTCACCATCAGCATCACGCCCAAACTGGCCGATCCGCAGGCGGGCGTGGAGCAGGCGGCGGAGCGCTCCGGCAACGCCAAGTCGCGTGGCACGGTCAATTCGCAATTGTCTGTGGAGCTGTTGGGCTTGGGTGCCGAGGGTGAGGCGGCTGCCGCTGGTGATGCCGGGGACAGCAAGGCCATCAAAGACGCCAAAGACAAAGAAAAGCGCTGAGCCCGCTGAGGGCCAGGCCCTGATCCAGGGGGGAGCCCCCCGGATCCCTTGTTTGTGAATGTTGTGTGACTGGTTTTTGGGGTGCATTGGTCCGTATGGCTTCAATGCATTCCCTAACCAGGACACATGATTTTTCAATAATCCACTCTCTTTTCTTCACCGGTCTGATCATGAAGATCAAGCGCATCCTCACTTCGACGTTGTTTGCAGCAGCAGTTTGTCTGCCCACCCTGGCGCAAGCCTGGTGGAACGCCGATTTCAAGCACCGCACCAAGGTGGTTCTGAACACGTCCGCGCAAGGCGTGGAAACCAAGGAAGCCCTGTCGGGCGTGGTCGTGCCGGTGCGCTTGCACTCGGGCAACTTCGACTTCCTGGGGGCCAAGCCGGACGGCGCCGACCTGCGCGTGGTGGCCGCTGACGACAAGACCCCGCTGAAGTACTGGGTCGAGCGCTTCGATGGCGCCAACGAGTTGGCCGTGGTCTGGGTGCAGTTGCCCAACACACTGCCCGGCACGGACAAGAACCTGGTTTACGTGTACGCCGGCAACGAAGCCGCGGCCGCCGAAACCACCAGCCCCGCCATCTTCGACGGTGCCATGGCCGCGGCCATCACCTTCGCTGGCAAGGCCGGTGAGACCGCCGATGACGCCAGCGCCCAGGTCAAGTCCGCTGGCCCTGTGGCCCGCGAGAACACTGGCCTGATCGGTGTGGCCGCCAAGCTCGATGGCCAAGCCATCACCTGGACCGCCGACAAGCTCAAAGCCGGTGGCACTGGCCCCTACAGCGTCAGCCTGTGGTTCAAGCCCGAAGCCGTCACCGGCACCCTGTTCAAGCAAGGCCCCCTGTCGCTGACCCTGGCCAACGGCAAGGCCACCGCAACGCTGGGCGCCGCCACGGCGGCTGGCGGTGAACTGCCGACCGCTGCCTGGGCTCACCTGGCCGTGACCGTGGGCAACGGCAAGCTGACCCTGTACGTCAATGGTGCCCAGGCCGCCCAGGCCGATGTACCCGCGACCGTGGCCCCCATCGAAGGCGCCCTGTCGGTGGGCCAAGGCATCACCGGCTTGCTCGACCAGCTGGAAGTTGCAGGCACCGTGCGCAGCGCAGACTGGGTCAAGTTCGCCCACGCCGCCCAGAGCGCCGACGCCAAGCTCGTGCTGTCCACCACGCAAACGCCTGACACGGCCGATGCCGATGCGGGCCACGGCGAGAAGGGCCACTTCGCCATCCTGGTGGAGAACCTCACCACCGACGCCTGGGTCGTCATCATCATCCTGGCCATCATGTTCGTGATCGCCGTCTGGGTGATGTACGACAAGGCCGTGCTGGTGGGCCGTGCCGACAAGGACAACCTGAAGTTCCTCAGCAACTTCCGCAACGCCAAAGACGTGCTCACCGTGGGCACCACCGACATGAAGCACTCGCAGCTGGCGCGCCTCTACAACGCCGGCATGCGCGAGCTG
The DNA here is from genome assembly GCA_023266355.1 of Aquabacterium sp. Classification (GTDB taxonomy): domain Bacteria; phylum Pseudomonadota; class Gammaproteobacteria; order Burkholderiales; family Burkholderiaceae_C; genus Aquabacterium. The sequence goes on along the minus strand of JAHFQM010000003.1, from coordinate 90,079 downwards.
AACAAGCGTGACGTGGGCAAGCCAGGTTCCGCGCCCTTGTCGGGTGCTTCGTTGGATGCCGTCAAGGCCGCCGTCGATGCCGACCTGATCCGCGAAAGCCACACCCTCAACAGCAAGATCGTGCTGCTGACCATCGCCATCTCGGGCGGCCCCTTCCTGGGCCTGCTGGGCACGGTGGTGGGCGTGATGATCACCTTCGCGGCGATTGCCGCGGCTGGCGACGTCAACGTCAACGCCATCGCCCCCGGCATCGCGGCTGCGCTGCTGGCCACCGTGGCCGGTCTGGCCGTCGCCATCCCTGCGCTGTTTGGCTACAACTACCTGGCCGCCCGCATCAAGAACATCTCGTCCGACATGGGCATCTTTGTCGATGAGTTCATCACCCGTGTCGCTGAGAACCACGGTGCCCGCTGAGCGTGCACAGGTCTTGGTCATGGCAGTCAGCATGAACACAAGGGGCGAGCATGGCCGGTGATGTCAAAGGCGATCTGCAGGCGTACGACGACATCAACGTCACGCCCATGCTCGACCTTGCCTACGTGCTGCTGGTCGTGTTCATCATCATGACCACGGCCTCGGTGCAGGGCGTGAAGGTGGCGCCCCCGCTGACCCAGGCCGCCAACAACCTGGCCAAGCCGCAGACCAAGGGCATCACCATCACGGCCGATGGCCAGGTCTACCTGGACGCCTACCCGGTGAGCATGGACGAGCTGCAAACCACCCTTGCCCAGTACAAGGCGGCCAACCCTGCGCTGCCCGTCGTCCTCAAGGCCGACGCGGCCACCCAGTACGAGAAGGTCATGCAGGTGCTGGAGATTGCCAAGCGCCTGGACATCACCGAAATCGGCCTGGCCACCAAGCGCGCGCAATGAGGTGAGTCCATGCAGGTCCAAGACGAAACCAAACCCTACGACAGCATCAACGTCACGCCGATGCTGGACCTGGCCTATGTGCTGCTGGTCGTGTTCATCCTGATGACCACGGCCTCGGTGCAAGGCTTGCACATTTCCATGCCCAAGCCCAGCAACAAGCCCAGCACCGAGAAGCACGACCTCAAGGTGGTGCAGGTGATGCCGGGCGGTGCCTTGCTGCTCAATGGCGTGCCGGTCACGGCCACCCAGCTGGAGTCCGAGCTGGTCCAGGCCAAGCAGCGCGACCCGAAGATGAGCGTGGCCATCAAGGGCGACGCCCGTTCGCAATACGCCCAGGTGGTCACCGTGATCGACCTGTGCAACAAGCTGGAGGTGTCCATGGGCCTGGTCACCGCCAAGATCGGAACCTGAGATGAGCGCCCCTGACATGGACCGTGGCGACCAGGCCGCCGAGGACACCCAGGACGGCGGCGCCAAGCGCTTCATCGTGCCCGTGGTGCTGGTGCTGGCCCTCGTGGTGGCGTCCTACCTGATCTACAGCCAGATGGGCAAGGGCGGTGGTGGCCCCAAGCGGCAGACCGTGAAGATCGCGGTCTTGCCGGACACCCCGCCGCCGCCTCCGCCCCCGAAGGACGAGAAAAAGCCCGAGCCCAAGCCCGAAGAGAACAAACCTCAGCAGCAAGAGCAAAAGCCGGTGGAAGCACCGCCCGAGCCGCAGCAGCTGAAGATGGAAGGCGCCGCCGGCGATGGCCCCAGCGCCTTCAGCGCGGGCAGCGTGAACAGCGAGTACAAGGGCGGCGCCATTGGCACAGGCACGGGTGGTGGCACCGTGGGTGACCGGCTGGCTGCGTCGTCGTATGGCAATGCCGTCAAGCGTGAGATAGACACCTACCTGCAGCGGCAAGCACCGTTGAAACGCGCCAGCGATTACGCCGTGCCCATCCAGATATGGGTGCGAGCCGATGGTGGCCTGGAACGCTTCAAGCTCGTGGGCAGCACCGGCAACCCAGAAACAGACCAGCTGATCCAGGAGGCCATGGGTCGCTTCCCTGGTTTTCGCAATCCACCTCCGGCCAGCCTGCCGCAGCCCATCAGCCTGAAGCTGACCAACCGCATGACCGGATGACACCCGAGACTTGACCATGAAATCCATCCTGACCGCCCAATGGCCTGTCCTGTCGGCCCTGACGCTGGCCATCCTGTGTACGACGCCCGCGCGTGCCGATGAGCGCGAATCCCTGGAGTCCCTGCGCCAGACCACCCGCAACCTGATCGACGCCCTTGTGGAGTCGGGTGTCCTCTCTCGGGACAAAGCCGATGCCCTGGTCCGCTCTGCTCAGGAAAAGGCTGCGGCCCAGCAGGCTGCCCGACCCGACGTTCAGGCGGCCAAGCCGACGGTCACGGCCGATGGCAAGCCCGTGCTGCGCGTGCCTTACGTGCCCGAAGGCATGCGCCAGCAACTGCGCAACGAAATCAAGGAAGAAATCCTGGCGCAGGCCCGCGATGAACGCTGGGGCGTGCCCAACGCGGCAGCTTCCTGGACCGACCGCATCAAGATCGACGGTGATTTCCGCGTCCGCTACCAACGCGATAACTTCGGCGGCCGCAACACCTCTGCCCAGACCTACCTCAACGCCGAATCCAACAACGAGAACGGATTGTCGCGCGCACCCGATTTCGCCAGTTTTCTCACTCGCGCTGACGGTACCGACCTCCCCACCAGCACCACCACGGAAGACCGCGGCCGCGAGCGCATCCGCATGCGCTTGGGCTTGACAGCGAAGGTCACGGACGAGGTGGGTTTTGGCTTGCGCCTGGCCACTGGCAACGCCACCGACCGAGTCTCGACCAACCAGACCCTCGGCCAGAATTTCAACAAATACGATCTGTTCATCGACCGCGCCTTCGTGCGTCTGGACCCCGCCGATTGGGTGACGGTGCAGGCCGGCCGCATTGCCAATCCTTGGTTCAGCACCGAGATGACTTGGAGCGAGAACCTGAGCTTTGAAGGTGTGGCCACGACCTTGCGCTACAACGATCTGGCAGAAGGCCTCACGCCCTTCCTCACCATGGGCTACTTCCCCCTGCGTGAAAACGGGGCACCCAGGCGCGGTTCGCGTCACCTGGTCGGCGCCCAGTTGGGCTCGGGCTGGGATCTGGACAGCCGCACCAAGCTCAAGTTTGGTGTGGCGCTCTATGAGTACCACAACATCGCGGGGCGCTCGGACACCGACTTTGTGGATGGCATCGACGCCAATGGCAATCCGGTGCCGGTCATCGGGCGCACGTATGGGCAATACGAATACGGCTTGGGCTTGCGCCAGAAGGGCAACACGGTTTTCGAGACCAGCCCCATCTCCGGCTACAACAACATCTCTCCCATCTGGGGTCTGGCCTACAAATTCCGCCCCCTGGTGCTGACCGCATCAGCTGCGTTTTCGCACTTCAGCCCGTTCAACGTGATGGTGTCGGCCGAGTACGCCCGCAACACGGCCTTTGACCAGAACGACTTCCGCAAGCGCGCCACCGATGCGGCCTACGGCGGTGTCAACCCCGGTGGGCGGAACGAGGGTTACCAGTTCAAGCTCGCCGTGGGTGACTTTGAAGTGCGCGAGGCGGGGGACTGGCAGGCTCAGTTGACCTACCGTCACGTGGGATCAGACGCCGTGCTGGACGCCTTCACGGACAGCGACCTGGGCCTGGGTGGCACCAACCTGCGTGGCTACACCATGGGCGTGAACTATGGCCTGTACCGCAACACGGCACTCGGCATCCGCTACCTCGCGGCGGAGAACCTCGACACCACGCTCAACAATGCCTTCCCGAACGCCCGATTCCAGACCAACTCGTTGCAGGTGGATTTGAATGTTCGCTTCTGACCAACCCACGTCCCGACCCATGCACCGGTTCCTGCGCGGCGTGATCGCGCTGTCGCTGGCCGTGTCCGCTTCGGTGGCGTTCGCTCAATCCGACAAGGACGCTGAGCAAACCAAGCGCTTGCGCCTGCAAATGCGCCAGATCCAGCAGCAGCAACAGGAAGCGCAGGAGGCGCAAGCCAAGGCTGACCAGGCCCGCCAGCAGGCCGAGCAGAGCTTGAAGGCGCAGGAGTCCGACCTGCAAAAGCAGCGGGCTGCAGCAGGCAGCGCGCAGCGCAAGGCGGCGGTGCTGGACAAGGAGCTGGAGAAGCTGAAGGCCGACCATGAGCGGCTCAAGGCCGAACTGGCCGCGCTGACCGAGAAGCACCAGGGCGTGCTGGCCACGTCCAAGGCCGCGCAGGAGAAGGCCGCAGCCGCGGAGTCCCGCCTCACGCAAGAGGGGCAGCAGCTCACGCAGCAGCTGCAGCGTTGCACGTCCGACAACGCGACCCTGGTGGGCCTGGGGGGCGAGTTGCTGGCGCGCTATGAAGGCAAAGGCATCGGCGAAGTTTTGTCTGCCAACGAGCCCTTCGTCCAGACGGGCCGGGTGAAGCTGGAGAACTTCAAGTCCCAGTACGGCCAGCGCATCGAGGCGGCCAAGGTCAAGGCGGGAGACTCCCCCGCGCGTTGATGGGTGCGGATGACCGACCTGCTGGGTGTGGCATTGGCCGATGCCGGCGCCACGGCCTACACTGAAGCATGCCCGTCACCTTCAAATCCCAAGCCACCGGCGACCTCGTCATGCTCGACAAGCACGCCGAGGCCTTGCTCCAGCTTCTTGGCAAAACCGCCAAGGCCGCCGGCATCCTGGCGCCAGCCGACATGGAACACGCCCTGTCGGTGCTGCGCGCCATCGACGACCCCCGCGACGCCCAGGCGGCGGCCCGTGCCGAGCGCGCCTCGGACGTGGCGGATGGCGAAGAAGACGGCGCGTCCAAGCCGACCTTGTCCTTCCAGGACGAGCCCGTCAGCCTGCGCCAGCGCGCCGCGCCCCTCATTCGCCTGATCGAGCAGGCCCAGGCCGAAGGCAAACCGATCGTCTGGGGCGTTTGAGTCCGGCTTCTGGCTTGTGCACTGCAGCATGGCTGGGGCATGATGGCCCCATGTCCGAGTCCGCCACCCGCCTCATCGCCGTGCGCCACGGTGAAACCGCCTGGAACCGCGTGTCCCGCATCCAGGGCCACACCGACATTCCCCTGAACGACGCCGGGCTTTGGCAGGCGCGCCAGGTGGGCGAGGCGGTGGCCGCCGAGGGCATCGACGCGATCTACAGCTCGGACTTGCAACGCGCTGCCGACACGGCCAGGGCCATCGGCCAGGCGGCAGGCGTGCTGGTGCAGCTCGATGTGGCCTTGCGTGAGCGCCATTTCGGTGAACTCGAAGGCCTGACCCACGACGAGATCAACACGCGCTGGCCCGAACAGGCCCGGCGTTGGCGCGGCCGTGACCCCGACTACGGCCCGCAAGGCGGCGAAACGCTGAAAGATTTCCACGCGCGCTGCGTGGGCGCCTTGACCCGGCTGGCGCAACGCCACCCCGGCCAGACCGTGGTGCTGGTGGCCCATGGCGGTGTGCTCGATTGCTTCTACCGCGCCGCCAACGGCGTGGACCTGAGCGTGCCGCGCAGCTGGACCATCGGCAACGCCACCATCAACCGGCTGCTGTACAGCCCGGACGGCCTGACCATGATCGGTTGGGCCGACGATGGCCACCTGCAGGCCGAGCGTGGCCTGGACGAGTCCTCCGACGGGGCTGTGGCGCCGGCTTGAGGCGCTCACAAACGGGGTGAACGGCGGGCATCGCCCTGTGTTCTGTGCTGAAAAAGCCGCAGAGTCTGCAGGCCATTGCGCAAAACTTAACAAAGTGTTTTCGAAAGCTGGCTATCATCCCGTGCAGAATATTGACTAGGCAAGTATTTACGAGGTGAACATGGCGCGTCGCAATCAGGGTGTCGATCTGGGGATGCTGGCAGGTGCTGTTTTGGCGCTGGCCGTGCTGGCGGGCTGCGGCAAGGGCGGTGATGCCACCGCGCAGGCCCCTGCGGGCGCCAAGCCGGCCATGCCGCCGGCACAGGTGGGCGTGGTCACGGTGCAGTTGCAGTCCGTGCCGGTGATGAACGAACTGCCGGGCCGCCTGGAGGCCTTCCGCACCGCGCAAGTCCGTGCCCGCGTGGCCGGCATCCTGCAACGCCGCCTGTTCACCGAAGGCGCCGACGTGAAGGCCGGCCAGGCCCTCTTCCAGATCGACCCGGCCACCTACCAGGCCGCGCTGGACAGCGCCCTGGCCACGCAAGCGCGCGCCGAGGCCAACCAGGCCCAGGCTTCGGCCCTGGTCAAGCGCTACGAGCCTTTGCAAGCCGCCAAGGCCATCAGCCCGCAAGACTTCCTCAACGCCCAGGTGGCCGAGCGCCAGGCCAACGCCGACGTGCAGTCGGCCAAGGCCGCCGTGCAGACGGCGCGCATCAACCTCGGCTATGCCAGCGTGAGCTCGCCGATCGCTGGCCGCATCGGCCGTGCGCTGGTGACCGAGGGTGCGCTGGTGGGGCAGGGCGAGGTGACGCAGCTGGCCGTGGTGCAGCAGGTCAACCCGCTGTACGTCAACTTCACGCAGTCGGCCAACGAGGTCATGAAGCTGCGCCAGGCGCTCAACAGCGGCGCGCTGAAGAAGGCCGGTGAGCAGGCCGCCAGCATCCGCATCGTGACGGACGATGGCCGCGAGTACCCGTTGCCGGGCAAGCTGCTGTTTTCCGACCTGACGGTGGACACCACCTCGGGCCAGGTTTCGCTGCGCGCCGAGCTGCCCAATCCGCAAGGCCTCTTGCTGCCGGGCATGTACGTGCGCGTGCGCCTGGAGCAGGCCCAGGTGGACGGTGGTTTCCTGCTGCCCCAGCAGGCCGTGACCCGCACCGCGCAGGCCGACACCGTCATGGTGGTGGCAGCCGATGGCATGGTCTCGCCGCGCCCGGTGAAGATCGGTGGTGCGCGCGGCAACCAGTGGGTGGTGCTGGGTGGCCTGAAAGACGGCGAGCAGGTGATGGTCGATGGCTTCCAGAAGATGATGAACCCGAAGGCGCCGGTGAAGGCCGTGCCCTGGCAGGCGCCCGATGTGACGGCGATGACCGCCCCGGCCGCAGCGTCTGCGGCGTCTTCCGCGTCGGCCCCGTCCGCCGCGGCTTCGCGCTGATGTCCCGCTGAAGGAGCCCGCATGTCACGTTTCTTCATCGAGCGGCCCATCTTCGCGTGGGTGATCGCGCTGTTCATCCTGGTGTTTGGCGGCGTCGCCATCACCAAGCTGCCCATCGCGCAGTACCCGACCGTGGCACCGCCCTCGGTCGTCATCAGTGCCACCTACCCCGGGGCCTCGGCCAAAACGCTGGACGAGAGCGTCATCAGCGTGATCGAGCAGGAGCTCAATGGCTCGCCCGGCATGGCCTACATGGAGTCGGTCAGCCAGGCCAATGGCACGGGCAGCATCACCGTGACCTTCGAGTCCGGCACCAACATCGACCTGGCCCAGGTGGACGTGCAAAACCGCCTGGCCCGCGCCACGCCGCGCCTGCCCTCGGCGGTGACGCAGCAGGGCGTGAAGGTGGACAAGTCGCGCAGCAACACGCTGTTGTTCGTGATGCTGTCGTCCACCAACCCGGCCTTTGACCCCGTGGCCCTGGGCGACTACGCCTCGCGCAACGTGCTGCCCGAGTTGCAGCGCGTGGCCGGCATCGGTCAGGTCACGCTGTTCGGCACCGAGCGCGCCATGCGCATCTGGGTGGACCCGGCCAAGCTGGTGTCCTATGGCCTGAGCCTGAGCGACGTCAACGCCGCCATCAAGGCACAGAACGGCCTGGTGCCGGCCGGTGCCCTGGGCGACCGCCCCAACGTCATCGACCAGACCATGACGGCCACCGTGGTCGTCAATGGCCAGCTGGAGAACACCACGCAGTTCGGCAACGTCGTGCTGCGTGCCAAGGCCGATGGCTCGACCGTGCGCCTGAAAGACGTGGCGCGCATGGAGCTGGGCGCCCAGACCTACGGCACTTACGCGCGCCTCAACGGCAAGCCGGCGCTGGGCATGAGCGTGCAGCTCTCGCCCACCGGCAATGCGCTGGAGGCGGCCAAGCTGGTCAAGGCCCGCATGGAGCAGCTCAAGAAGTACTTCCCGCAGGGCGTGGACTACTCCTTCCCCTACGACACCTCGGGCTTCATCGAGATCTCGATCAGCCAGGTGGTCGAGACCCTGGTGGAAGCCGTGGTGCTGGTGTTCCTGGTGATGTACCTGTTCCTGCAGAACATCCGCTACACCCTGATCCCGACGCTGGTGGTGCCGGTGGCCTTGCTGGGCACCTTCGGCGTGATGCTGGTGGCGGGCTTCTCCATCAACGTGCTGACGATGTTCGGCATGGTGCTGGCCATCGGCATCCTGGTGGACGATGCCATCGTGGTGGTGGAGAACGTCGAGCGCCTGATGGTCCAGGAAGGGCTGTCGCCCCGCGAGGCCACGCGCAAGGCCATGGGGCAGATCAGTGGCGCCATCATCGGCATCACGGTGGTGCTGGTGTCGGTGTTCATCCCGATGGCCTTCTTCGCGGGCTCGGTGGGCAACATCTACCGGCAGTTCTCGCTGGCCATGGTGGCCTCGATGCTGTTCTCGGCCTTCCTGGCCCTGTCGCTGACGCCGGCCTTGTGCGCCACGCTGCTCAAGCCTGTGCCGCACGATCACCACGAGAAGGGTGGTTTCTTCGGCTGGTTCAACCGCTTCTTCACCTCGACCACGCACGGCTACGAAGGCCTGGCGGCCAAGCTGGTGCGCCGCGGTGGGCGGGTGTTCATCGTGTATGCGCTGATCGTGGCGGCGGTGGGCTGGTTGTACGTGCGCATGCCCTCGGCCTTCCTGCCGAATGAGGACCAGGGCAACCTGATCGTCAACGTGCAGCTGCCGCCGGGTGCCACCGCGCCGCGCACCGAGGCCGTGATCGGCCAGGTCGAGCAGTACTTCCTCAAGCAGCCCGAGGTGCAGTCCATCATCGGTGTGGTGGGCTTCAGCTTCTCGGGCACGGGCCAGAACGCGGCCCTGGGCTTCGTGACGCTCAAGGACTTCGACCAGCGCAAGGGCGAAGCCCATTCGGCGCAGGCCTTGGCCAAGCGGGCGTTCGGCGCGCTGATGGGCATCCGCGATGCCTTCATCTACCCGCTGAACCCGCCGCCGATCCGCGAGCTGGGCAATGCCACGGGCTTCTCGCTGCGCCTGCAGGACCGTGGCGGCCTGGGCCACGACGCATTGCTGGCCGCACGCAACCAGCTGCTGGGCATGGCCGCGCAAAGCAAGGTCGTGTCGGGCCTGCGCCCGGACGGCCTGGAAGATGCGCCCCAGCTGCAGCTGGACATCGACCGCGAGAAGGCCTATGCCTTGGGCGTGAGCTTCGATGCGCTGAGCACGACGCTGTCCACGGCCTTGGGCTCCAGCTACATCAACGACTTCCCCAACCAGTCTCGCCTGCAGCGCGTGGTGGTGCAGGCCGATGCCCCGGCGCGCATGCAGCCCGAGCAGATCCTGCAGCTCAACGTGACGAACACACAGGGCCAGAGCGTGCCGCTGTCGGCCTTCGTGAAGACGCGCTGGGTGACCGGCCAGATGCAGGCGGTGCGCTACAACGGCTACCCGGCGATGCGCATTGCCGGTGACGCGGGCGCGGGCTTCAGCACGGGCCAGGCGATCGCCGAGATGGAAGCGCTGGCCGCCAAGCTGCCGCAAGGCATCGGCATCGAGTGGACGGGCTTGTCGCGCGAAGAGCAGCTCTCGGGCTCGCAGGCCACGACGCTGCTGGTGTTCTCGCTGCTGGCCGTGTTCCTGTGCCTGGCCGCGCTGTACGAGAGCTGGTCGATCCCCGCTGCTGTGATGCTGGTGGTGCCGCTGGGTGTGCTGGGCTCGCTGCTCGGCGCGAACATGCGCGACCTGCCCAACGACGTGTTCTTCAAGGTGGGCCTGATCACCATCATCGGCCTGTCGGCGAAGAACGCCATCCTGATCATCGAGTTCGCCCGCGAGCTGCAGGACAAGGGCATGGGCCTGCTGGAGGCCACGCTGCAGGCCTGCCACCTGCGCTTCCGCCCGATCATCATGACCTCGGTGGCCTTCATCCTGGGCGTGCTGCCCCTGGTGGTGTCCACCGGTGCCGGCTCGGCCAGCCAGCGCGCCATCGGCACGGGCGTGATGAGCGGCATGATCGCGGCCACCGTGCTGGCGGTGTTCTTCGTGCCGGTGTTCTTTGTGGTGATCCGCCGCTGGTTCCCGGCCAAGCCCGCCGCAGAAGCCACGACACTGGCCGCAGACACGGCACACGCCCATGAAGGCAAGGAGTGAGGCCATGGCCGAAACGATGAAAACCCCGCGCCCGATGCTGCGCCCAGCGATGACCGCGGTGACGCTGGCAGCCCTGCTCATGCTGCAGGCCTGCTCTCTGACTCCGACCTACCAACGCCCTGAGCTGGCCGTGCCCCAGGCGCTGGCCGGTGCGGAGGCGGCCTCTGCAGCTTCTGCCTCGGCGGCGTCCACCCCTGCCGTGGCCGAGCTGCCCTGGCGCAACTACTTCCCCGACGCCCGCCTGCAATCGCTGGTGTGCGAGGCCCTGGCCAACAACCGCGATTTGCGCGTGGCCATCCTCAACATCGAGCAGCTGCGCGCGGTTTACCAGATCCAGCGCGCCGACCTGTTCCCCACGGTCAACGCCAGCCTGAGTGGCACCCGCCAGCCGTCCACCGTGTCGCCCTACCGGCTGGGCACCACGGCCACCGGTGGCCTGGCCATTCCCGCCTTTGAGCTGGACATCTTTGGCCGCGTGCAGGCCCTGAGCGATGCGGCTGCCGCGCAGGTGCTGGCCTCGGAAGAGGCGCGCCGCTCGGTGCACATCAGCCTGGTGGCATCGGTCGCCACGACCTACTACACGCTGTGGGCCGACCGCTGGCAGCTGGCCCTGGCCGAGCAGACCCTCGCCACGCGCCTGGATTCGTTCAAGTTGCAGCAGCTGAAGTTCGACAACGGCGTGCTCAATGAGCTGGATTTGCGCTCCGCGCAGTCCACCGTGGAAGCCGCCCGCGTGGCCCGCGCCCAGGCCCAGCGCGCCGTCGCACAAGACGTGCAGGCCCTGGCCCTGCTGGTGGGCAAGCCGGTGCCGGCCGAGTGGCTGCCGCCGCAGGCCGACCTGGCCCTGAAAGACCCCGCACAGTTCGTGCAAGCCAGCCTCTGGCCGGGCCTGAGCGAGCTGCCCGTGGGCTTGTCGTCGGACGTGCTCTTGCAGCGCCCCGATGTGGCCCAGGCCGAGCAGTTGCTGGTGTCGGCCAACGCCAACATCGGTGCCGCGCGTGCCGCCCGCTTCCCGCGCATCGCCTTGACGGGCAGCGCCGGTGTGGCCAGCAACTCGCTGTCGGGCCTGTTCGACGATGGCCGCTTCGCCTGGAGCTTCGGTGGCAGCTTGCTGGCGCCGATCTTCGACGCCGGGCGCACCGCCGCGGGCGTGGACAGCGCCGTGGTCAAGCGCGACATCGCCATCGCCCAGTACGACAAGGCCGTGCAGTCCGCCTTCCGCGAGGTGGCCGATGCCCTGGTGGCGCGCCGCACCTATGCCGATCAGGCCGAGGCCCAGCTGGCCCAGGCCCAGGCCGAGGCCGCGCGCCTGAAGCTGTCCACCCTGCGCTACGACAACGGCGTGGCCAGCCAGCTCGACCTGCTGGACGCCCAGCGCGCCCTGTTCACGGCGCAGCAGGCGCACATCACGGCGCAGCTGTCGCGGCAGTTGGCGCACATCGGCGTGTACAAGGCCCTGGGGGGCGGTTGGGTCGATCCGAGATAATCTCGTTGTGAGCACGAACACCCGCACGAGCCTTCCCATGACCCCCTTGAGCCTGCGCGAACGCGGCCAGCTCTACCTCGACCTCATCCGCTGGAGCCGGCCGCAGGGCTGGCTGTTGCTGCTGTGGCCCACGCTGGCGGCACTGTGGCTGGCTTCGGGCGGCATCCCCAGCGTGCACATGCTGGCGGTGTTCACGCTGGGCACCATCCTCATGCGCAGCGCGGGTTGTGCCGTCAACGACGTGGCCGACCGCGACTTCGACCGCCACGTGCAGCGCACCGCGCAACGCCCCATCACCAGCGGGCGCCTGTCGGTGAAGGAGGCCCTGGCCGTGGGCGGCGTGCTCACGCTGCTGTCCTTCGCGCTGGTGCTGACCACCAATGTGCGGACCATCGCGTGGTCGGTGGGGGCGCTGGCCGTGACCATCCTCTACCCCTTCACCAAGCGTTTCTTCGCGATGCCGCAGGCGGTGCTGGGCGTGGCCTTCAGCTTCGGCATCCCGATGGCTTTTGCCGCCGTGCAGGACCAGGTGCCGCCCGTGGCGTGGTGGTTGGTGGCGGGCAACCTGGCCTGGGTGCTGGCCTACGACACCGAGTACGCCATGGTCGATCGCAACGACGACCTCAAGATCGGCATGCGCACCTCGGCCATCACCTTGGGCCGCTTCGACGTGGCCGGGGTGATGGGCTTTTACGCCCTGTGCCTGGCCTGCTGGTGGCAAGCGGGCCAGTTGCTGCACCTGGGTTGGCCGTGGTCGGTCGCGCTGGGGGCGGCCGCGGCCCAGGCCCTGTGGCACGGCTGGCTCATCCGAGGCCGCGAGCGCGAGCCGTGCTTCCAGGCCTTCCGCCTCAACCACTGGCTGGGGCTGACGGTGTGGCTGGGCGTGGTGGTCGACCGTGGGTTGGCGTCGCTGCCGGCTGCTTGAGCATGATCTCCTGCGTGAGCCTGCTGGGGGCCTGTGAAGGCTGACCCGGTCTGGCGACGGCGCTCAGCGCATGCCGTCCAGCGCCGCGCTGACCCGCTGCAACACGCCTGACCAGTCACCTGCTTGGGTTTGGCGCAAGATCCGGGCACTCGGGTACCAGGGGCTGTCTTCGCGCTCCGTGAGCCAGCGCCAGTCGGCCGTGTGCGCCGCCAGCAGCCACAACGGTTTGCCCATGCTGCCCGCCAGGTGGGCCACGCTGGTGCACACCGACACGACCAAGTCCATCTGGGCGCACAGCGCGGCGGTGTCGCCAAAGCTCTGGAGCTCGCGGCCGAAGTGCCGCAAGTGCTGCGCGTGGCCGGAGCGCATGGCAGCCTCGTCCCAGGGGCGCACCTCCTGTTGCAGGCTGATCCATTCGACGCCAGGGTGCAGCGCAGGCAGCAGCGTGGCCAGTGGGATGCTGCGGTGGATGTCGTCGCTTTGCTGCGGGTTGCCGCTCCAGACCACCCCCACGCGTGGCCGACTGCGCGGCCCCAGCCTGGCTTGCCAACGGTTCACCAGGGCCGCATCGGCCTGGACGTGCAGCGGGGGCGGCAGCCTGGATGCATCGGTGTGCAAGGCCAGCGGCAGGCTCATCAAGGGGCATTGCAGGTCGTGCGGCGGCAGGGGCTGGCCACGTGACACCACCTCGGTGTTCGGCAGGGCGGCGGCGATCAGGCCCTGCAGCGGCGGTTGAACCTCGAGCACCACCTGCGCGCCCATCTCCTGCAGCAGCGGGACGAAGCGGCCGAATTGCAGGGTGTCGCCCAGCCCTTGCTCGCTGTGGACCCACAGGCGTTGCCCCGTCAAAGGCGCCTCGCCCGTCCAGCGCGGTGCCGCCGATGGTGCTTGCCAGCCTTGCGCGGCGAACAGGCCCAGGCGGGCTTCCGAGTGTTGCCAGCCACTGTGCCATTGCCCCAGGCGCAACTGCGTCATGCCGATGTTCCAGCGCGCCAGGTGCAGGTCGGGTTGCAGCGCGAGGGCGGCTTCGAAGGCTGCGATGGCCTCGTCCCAGCGGTGCAGTCGGCTCAGGGCATTGCCTCGGTTGCCGTGGCTCAGGGCGTTGTCGGGGCGCAAGGCCAGGGCCTGGTCGAACGCGGCCAGGGCATCGGCCGGGCGGTGCATGGCCAGCAAGGCCAGCCCGCGGTTGGCGTGGGCAAAGTCGGCCTGTGGCTGCAACTCGGCCACCTTGTCGAAGTTCAGCAGGGCCAGCGCGGGCTCGCGCAAGGCCAGTTGCGCAGCCCCCCGGGCGTTGAGGGCATCGGTGTGCCTGGGCGCGAGCTTGATCAAGCGCGTCAGCAGGGACGCAGCCAGCGCCGCATCGCCCATCTGCAGGGCCAGCTGTCCAGCGGTGAGCAAGGCCGGCATGTGCCTGGGCTGGGCCGCCAGCGTTTGCGCGAAGGCTTGCGCGGCTTGGGGCCACGCTTGGCGGCTCAGGCTGTTCAAGCCCGCCTGGAAGAGTGCGTCGGCCGAACGGGCTCCGGTGGTCATGGCGATGGGCGATGGCTTCAGTGGTCGGAGGTGCGATCTTGCCTGGCCCGTGTGGCCGGCCTGTGAACGCTGAACGTCCTTTGCCCGGAGGGTGGCCCCCGATCTCAGCGCCCGAACTCGTCGCCCAGTTCGCCGGCCCGCTTCTCTGCGGCGCGCATGGCCGCCACGAAAGTCGCTTTCACGCCGGCGTCCTCCAGGTGCGTGAGCGCCGCGTGGGTGGTGCCGCCCTTGGACGTCACGCGCTCGCGCAGCACGGCCGGGCTGTCGCTCGATTGCGCGGCCAGCGCCGTGGCACCGGCGAAGGTGGCCAGGGCCAGCTGGCGGCCTTCGCTGGCGCTCAGGCCCATGTCCTGCGCGGCCTGCACCATGGCTTCGATGAAGTAAAACACATAGGCCGGGCCCGAGCCGGACAGCGCGGTCACGGCGTCGAGGTCGGCCTCGCGGCTCACCCACTGCAGCTGGCCGGTGGGCGCGACCATCTGTGCCACGGCCTCGCGCTCATCGGCGGAGACCTCGGGGCGCGCGAACAGGCCGGTCATGCCCTGGCCAACCAGGGCCGGGGTGTTGGGCATGGAGCGCACGATGCGCGGCGTGCCCAGCAGGCGGGCGATGTCGTCGGTGCGCAGGCCGGCCATCACGCTGAAGTGCAGGGCGCCTTGTGTGAGCGCGGCGCAGGCGCCAGCTGCGTCCTTGAACTGCTGCGGCTTGACGGCCCACACCACGGTGCGGGCGCGTGCCAAGGTGGCTTCGGGCGCGTCCGGCGCGGCGGCGGTGCGCACGCCGAGTGTGTCGCTCAGGCGGCTGCGCTGCTCGGCGCTGGGGTCGATGACGAGGATGCTGGACGGCGCGCGCCCTTGGCGCAGCAGGCCGCCGATGATGGCCGTGGCCATGTTGCCGCCGCCGATGAAGGCGATGTCGGCACGGGACAGGTCGGTCGGGGAGGTGGTGCTGTTCATGGCCGGCATCATGCCGCATCTGCCGCATCGGTGGCCGGCGCGGTCGAGTCGGCCAGCATCTGCAACAGGCGTTCGGCCTCGATGGGTTTTTTCAGCAACTGCACGCGCGCCTGGGCGGCTTCGTCCGTCAGGCCCTCGGAGGCTTCGCCCGTGAGCAGGAAGGCGGGCAGCTCGTCGCCGAATTCGTAGCGCAGCTGGCGGATGGCGTCCAGGCCGTTGATCGACAGCCCCAGGCGGTGGTCGCTCACCAGGGCGGCGGGCATGTCGCCTTCGGGCATGCGGCCGTCGTCCTGCATGGCGGCGACCTCGGCCACGGCCTCGTCCGGTGTGGCCGCACCCGCGACATGCCAGCCGTGCTGCTGCAGCACCAGCGAGGTGCTGTCGCGCACCTGGGGGTCGTCTTCCACCAGCACGACCACGCCCCGGCCGGTGCGCGCCATCGCCTGCACTGCGGCCAGGGCCTTGGCGGGTGCCGGTGGTTTCGCACTGCTCGCCGCAGGCGTGACCTCGACCAGGCTCGCCGGGATCAGGCGCGGCACGCGCACGCTGAAGCACGAGCCCCGCCCCAGGCGCGACAGCACCGTGACCGGCGTCGGGCCCAGCAGGCTCAGGCGGCGCACCACGGCCAGGCCCAGGCCCAGGCCTTCGCTGCTCAGGCGCCCGTCGTTGCGGGCCTGGAAGTAGTCGTCGAAGATGCGGTGGCGGTGCTGGCGCTGGATGCCCACGCCCGTGTCCCACACCTGGCAGATCACCCAGGGGCCGCGCTTGCGGGCGCGCAGGCGCACCTCGCCGTGTTCGGTGTAGCGCACCGCGTTGTTCAGCAGGTTGCGCAGGATGCGCTCCAGCACGTAGCCGTCGGTCTGCACCCATTCGCTGCTGGGGTCGAGCCGCCATTGCAGGCCCTGGCTGGCGCAGAGGATGGAGAACTCGCTGTCCAGCCGCGCCCACATCTCGGCCAGGGGCAGGGCCTCGGCGCGGTAATCCACGCGCTGGGCGTCCACCCGCGCCACGAAGAACATCTGCTCGAACATCGCGCCCAGCGAGCCCAGCGCCGTCTGCAGCTTGCGCAACAGGCTCTGGCCCTCGTCCTGGTGGATCCAGGGCTTGAGCGCGCTGCTCAGCAGCATCATCACGTGCAGGGGCTGGCGCAGGTCGTGGCTGGCGGCCGCGAAGAACTCGCCCTTGAGGCGGTCGGCCGCTTCGGCGCGGGCCTTGGCCTCGGTCACCTTGTTGATTTCCTCGCGCAGCTGCAGCACCAGGCCGGCGTTCTCGTGGCGCAGCAGCACGGCTTCGCGCAAGCGGCGGTTCACGCTCAGCGACACGCCCATGCAGGTCAGCAGCGACACCACCAACACCAGGGCCAGGAAGCTGGAGCTGCTGTTGTGCTCATTGGCCAGGCGCCCGGCCACCAGCAACACCACCGGCACGCTGCCCATGAAGGCCACGGCCCAGTCGTGGATGGTGACCAGCATGACCGTGTAGCCATAGACGATGAGCGCTGCCACGATGGTCATGCGCCACTCGGGCGTGGCCACGGCCAGCAGCGCCACGGCGATCAGGCCCCACATCGTGCCTTCGAGGGTGTGCCAGATCAGCAGCCGCGTGCGCCAGCGA
The DNA here is from genome assembly GCA_023266355.1 of Aquabacterium sp. GTDB lineage: Bacteria > Pseudomonadota > Gammaproteobacteria > Burkholderiales > Burkholderiaceae_C > Aquabacterium. The sequence goes on along the minus strand of JAHFQM010000003.1, from coordinate 73,424 downwards.
CCGTAGCCGGATTCGGTGATGCCGAAGCGGTGGAAGTGCCGCACCAGCATGGCCACCGTGGCCCACACCGTGAGGTGGCCGAAGGCCGGCAGCACCCATTTCCAATGGGCCATGGGCCAGTCGCGCACCATCCAGCCCAGCATGAGCAGGGCGGCGAACTGCGCCAGGATGGAGCCGGGCGAATGCCGCCAGCTGTCGTGCAGCAGCTGCAGGTCGATGCGCGCCTCGATGGGCGACAGTCCCCGCAGCGACCGCCGCAGGATGCTCACACGCTGTCCTGTTGCGGGTCGTGCTCGGTGCTGGTGAGCTCGTCAGCCTGGGGGCTGGCCGCTTGCGGGCTGCGCGAGCACAGCAAGACGAGTTGGGTGCGGCTGTGCACGCCGTAGGCGCGGAAGATGGCGCTGACGTGCAGCTTGACGGTTTCGGCGCTGATGCCCAGGGCCGTGGCGATGGCGTGGTTGGTGCAGCCCTTCAGGATCCACTGCAGCACGTCCTTCTGACGCGGCGTCAGGCGGATGGTGCGCAGCGCGCTGTCCTCGTCGGGCGCGGGGAAGTCCACCTCGCTGGGCGACAGCAACTCCGATGGGAAATGCAGCCGGCCTTCGACCAGGGCCTGCAAGGCGCCGGTGAAGCCATCGATCTCGGCGAGCTTGGGGATGAAGCAGGAGGCACCGTGGTGGATGCACTCCAGCGCCACCTGCACATCGGCCTGGCCCGTGATGATGCCGATGCGCTGCGTCGGCGCGGCCGCACGCACGGCCTGCAGCGTGGCCACGCCGCGGCTGTCCGGCAGGCCCAGGTCGAGCAGGACCACATCGATCGGATCGGTGGCGGCGGTTTCGTCCAGCTTGGCCAGCGTGGACTGCAAGGAGTTGGCCTGCGAGAAGCGAGCGGTCGGTGCGAGGCTGCGGATGGCCTGCATCATGCCTTCTCGGATCAGGCTGTGGTCATCCACCAGCAAGTAATGGGGCGCGGGAGAAACTTCCATACCTCGTCTTTCATCAGACCGGCATCTTAGTGCGTGCGTCAGCGCTGGCCGAATAGGGCAGTCCCCACCCTGACCAGGGTTGACCCTTGTTCCACGGCCACTTCGAGGTCTGCACTCATGCCCATGGACAGGGTGTCCAAGGGAAGACCCTCTGATTGCAGGAGATCGAAGACGACACGCACGGCATGCAATTGTCGCTGCTGTTCGGCCGGGTCGGGCGAGGGCGCAGGCAAACCCATCACGCCGCGCAGTTGCAGGCGGGGCAGGGCGGCCACGGACCGGGCCAGCGCCAGGGCTTCTTCGGGGGCGACGCCGCTTTTGCTGTCCTCGCCGCTGGTGTTGACCTGGATGCAGACCTGCAGGGGCGGCAGGTGGGCCGGGCGCTGCTCGCTGAGGCGCTGCGCGATCTTGAGGCGGTCCACCGTGTGCACCCAGTCGAAGGCCTCGGCCACCACGCGGGTCTTGTTGCTTTGCAGCGGCCCGATGAGGTGCCAGGTGATCCGGTCGCGCAGGTCGGCCAGCTCGGCGATCTTGTCGAGCGCCTCCTGCACATAGTTCTCGCCGAACTGGTGCTGCCCGGCGGCCACGGCCTCGCGCACCGTTACCGCTGGAAACGTCTTGCTCACGGCCAGCAGCGTCACGCTGCCGGGCGGGCGTCCAAATTCCGAAACAGCACGGGCAATCCTGCCCCTAACGAGTTGTAGCTTGTCTGCGATCGTCGCCATAATGGGTCTCATCCGTTGTGCCCAGTTTCACATCATCCATGGACATCACCCAGCTGCTTGCCTTCTCGGTCAAAAACAAGGCGTCTGACCTGCACCTGTCGGCGGGGCTGCCGCCCATGATCCGGGTGCATGGCGATGTGCGCCGCATCAACGTCGATGCGCTGGACCACAAACAGGTCCACGACATGGTGTACGACATCATGAACGACGTGCAGCGCAAGCACTACGAAGAAACGCTGGAGGTGGATTTCTCCTTCGAGATCCAGGGCCTGGCGCGTTTCCGCGTCAACGCCTTCAACCAGAACCGCGGCGCCGGCGCCGTGTTCCGGACCATTCCCTCCAAGATCCTGACGCTGGAGCAGCTGGCCGCGCCCAAGGTGTTCCAGGACCTGGCGCTCAAGCCGCGCGGCTTGGTGCTGGTCACGGGCCCCACGGGCTCGGGCAAATCGACCACGCTCGCCGCCATGGTCAACCACCTCAACGAGACCGAGTACGGCCACGTGCTGACGGTGGAAGACCCCATCGAATTCGTGCACGAGTCCAAGAAGTGCCTGATCAACCAGCGCGAGGTCGGCCCGCACACCCTGAGCTTCGCCAACGCCCTGCGCTCGGCCCTGCGCGAAGACCCGGACTGCATCCTGGTGGGCGAAATGCGCGACCTGGAAACCATCCGCCTGGCGCTGACCGCCGCCGAAACCGGCCACCTGGTCTTCGGCACGCTGCACACCTCGTCGGCGGCGAAAACCATCGACCGCGTGGTGGACGTCTTCCCCGCGGCCGAGAAGGACATGGTCCGCGCCATGCTGTCGGAGTCGCTGCAGGCCGTCGTTTCGCAGACCCTGTGCAAGACCAAGGACGGCAACGGCCGCGTGGCCGCGCACGAAATCATGATCGGCACGCCCGCCATCCGCAACCTGATCCGCGAAAACAAGATCGCGCAGATGTACTCGTCCATCCAGACCGGCAACAGCCTGGGCATGCAGACGCTGGACCAGAACCTCGCCGACCTCGTGCGCCGCAACGTGATCTCGCCGTCCGAGGCACGCGCCAAGGCCAAGATCCCCGAAAACTTCCCGGGATGACCATGAAGCGCTTCCTGGACCGCTTCGTGGGCGCAGGCAAACGGCCCGATGACCCGAGCCACGCAGCCGCCGAGGCCGACGACGAGGGTTTTTTCGCCACGCAGTTCATGGAGCGCCCGGAAGACGTGCGCGCCACCTCGGCCTGGAACGCCCGCGCCCTGGCCGTGGGCGCCCACCCGCTGGAGCCCGAGCTCGGCCTCAAGCTGCTGCTGGCCGCCTGGGGCAGCGATGTGCTGATGGCTTCGCTGTCCGACGAAGACCACCGCAAGGTGCTGGAGCACCTGCAGTTCGTCACCGTGCCGCCGGGGCGTGAGCTCATCGTGCAGGACGAAAAGGGCGACTACGCGCTCATCGTGCTCGAAGGCCTGGTGGCCGTGGACCGCATCCAGCCCACCGGCGCGCACGCCCGCCTGGCCGAGGCCCGCGAGGGCGATGTGCTGGGCGAGATGTCCCTGCTCGATGCCGGCAGCCGCTTCGCCTCCTGCCTGACGCTCAGCCGCGTGTCGCTGGCCGTGCTCAGCAGCCACGCGCTGGACGAGCTCGCCATCGAAGACCCCCGCCTGGGCATGGCCCTCATGACCTCGATGGCGCGCCGCCTGTCGCTGCGCATGCGCCAGCTCAGTGCGCGCCTGGGTGCGCTGCTGACGGCTGGCTGACCCTCCACCCCCTTCCGGCAGACCACCATGGAACGCGATCAAGCCTCGAAGTTCATCACCGACCTGTTGCGCCTGATGGTGTCGCGCGGTGGCTCCGACCTCTTCCTCACGGCCGAATTCCCGCCCGCCATCAAGGTCGACGGCAAGGTGACCAAGGTCTCGCCGCAGCCCTTGACACCGGGCCACACCCTGGCCCTGGCCCGCTCGGTCATGAACGACAAGCAGGCCGCCGAGTTCGAGCGCACCAAGGAATGCAACTTCGCCATCTCGCCCAGCGGCGTGGGGCGTTTCCGCGTGAACGCCTTCGTGCAGCAAGGCCATGTGGGCATGGTGATGCGCGTGATCCCGCAGGTCGTGCCGACCATCGACGCGATGCATCTGCCGCAGGTGCTCAAGGAAGTGTCGTCCACCAAGCGCGGCCTGGTCATCCTCGTGGGGGCGACGGGCTCGGGCAAGTCGACCACGCTGGCCGCCATGGTGGACCACCGCAACGAGAGCTCCTACGGGCACATCATCACGCTGGAAGACCCGGTCGAGTTCGTGCACCCGCACAAGAACTGCATCGTCACGCAGCGTGAAATCGGCATCGACACCGACGACTGGGGCATCGCCCTGAAGAACACCCTGCGCCAGGCGCCCGACGTCATCCTGATGGGCGAAATCCGCGACCGCGAGGCCATGGAGCACGCCGTGCAGTTCGCCGAAACCGGCCACCTGTGCATGGCCACGCTGCACGCCAACAGCGCCAACCAGGCGCTGGACCGCATCATCAACTTCTTCCCCGAAGAGCGCCGTCCGCAGCTGCTGATGGACCTCTCGCTCAACCTCAAGGCCCTGGTCTCGCAGCGCCTGATGCCGCGCCAGCAAGGCAAGGGCCGGGTGGCTGCGGTCGAGATCCTGCTGAACACGCCGCTGATCGCGGACCTCATCTTCAAGGGCGAGGTTGGCGAGATCAAGGAGATCATGAAGAAGTCGCGCGAGCTGGGCATGCAGACCTTCGACCAGGCGCTCTACGACCTCTTCGAAGGCAACGACATCACCTACGAAGACGCGCTGCGCAACGCCGATTCGGTCAACGACCTGCGCTTGCAGATCAAGCTCCACAGCCAGCGCGCGCGCAACCAGGACCTGGGCGCCGGCACCGAGCACCTGAGGATCGTCTGATGTCCGTGACCGACAAGGCTTACGCCCCGCACCCGTCCACCCGCGTGGCCTTCATCGGCCTGGGCACCATGGGCGCCCCGATGGCCACGCACCTGCTGCGCGCCGGCCACCACGTCACCGTGTACAACCGCACGGCCGCCAAGGCGCAGGCCTGGTTGACCGAGCAGGCGGGCGCGGTGGTTCAGGCGCAGGCACAGACCGCCGCCACCCCGGCCGAAGCTGCCCGCGGCGCCACCGTGGTGTTCACCTGCGTGGGCAACGACGACGACCTGCGCGAGGTGGTCAGCGGCCCGCACGGCGTGTTCCAGACCTTGCAGTCGGGTGGCATCGTGGTGGACCACACCACCGCCTCGGCCGATGTGGCGCGTGAACTGGCGGCAGCTGCCCGCGAGCGTGGTTTGCAGTTCGTCGATGCGCCCGTGTCGGGTGGCAATGTGGGCGCCATCAACGGGGCGCTGACGGTGATGTGCGGTGGCGATGCGCAGGCTTTCGCGCAGGTGCAGCCGCTCATCGCGGCCTTCGCGCGGGCCGTCACCCACCTGGGCGACAGCGGCGCGGGGCAGTTGGCCAAGATGGTCAACCAGATCTGCGTGGGCGGTGTCTTGCAAAGCCTGGCCGAGGCCCTGGCTTTTGGCGAGAAGGCCGGGCTGGACATGCCCAAGGTGCTGGACGTCATCTCGCAAGGCGCGGCCAGCAGCTGGCAGATGGTCCACCGGGGCCCGACCATGCTGCGCAGCGAGTTCGACTTCGGCTTCGCCGTCGACTGGATGCGCAAGGACCTGGGCTTGGTGCTCGACGAGGCCCGCCGCCTGGGGGCCCGCGTGCCGGCCACGGCCCTCATCGACCAGTTTTATGCCGATGTGCAGGCCATGGGCGGCGGCCGCCAGGACACCTCCGGGCTGATCCGCCGCTTGCGCTGAGTCAGCGCAGGGTTCAACGCAGCGTTCAGCGAGGCGTCAGCGAGGGGAAGCCGGTGTGTTCGCCGGCTCGCTGCTCACGGGCTTGGGTTGGCGCTTGGCCAGCTCGTCTTCGCTGATGATCTGGAAGACCTTCACGACCTTCTTGACGCCGTCGATGCTGGCGGTCAGCTCGGCGGCGCGGTTGGCTTCGCGCTCGCTCACGATGCCCATCAGGTAGACCTCACCGCGCTCGACAACGATGTCGAAGGCGCTGTTGATGATGTCGCGGGCGTCGACCAGGGTGGCGCGCACCTTGGTGGCCAGCAGCACGTCGTTGGAGCGCGAGCCCAGCGTGCTGTTGGTGGCCACGACCAGCTGGTTGACCACGGTGCCAGCGTTCTCCACGCGGGAAGCGATCTGCTCGGCCGTCAGGCGGTCGGGCTCTGCCGGCACCTCGCCGGTCAGCAGCACCATGCGGTTGTAGGCGTTGACGTTGATGTGCGCGCGGCCACCGAAAGCGTCGCCCAGGCGGTTGCTGGTTTTGAGTTCGATGGCCTTGTCTTCGACCTGTGCGCCCGAGGTGCGGCGGTCAGAGGCGACGAGCGCACCACCGACGGCGGTGCCCAGCACCAGCGGGGCGCAGGCGCTCAGGCTGGCGGCGGCCAGCAGCGCGCACACCAGGCGGGTGCGCAGGGCGGGGGTGTTCAAGGTCGTGCGCGAGGGGTTCATGCAGCTTCTCCAAGCAAATGGTTGTCAACGGCTGCGCACAGGCCATGCAGGGCCAGCCATCCAAGGGCAAAAAGGGTGGGGGCCTGGGTTCCCGGCAGGGGCACCCAGACGTCGGTGTCGCGCAGCTGCGGGCCCAGCACGCTGGCGGCTTCGCCCGTGAAGGCCACGAGGGTCAGGTCCAGCTCACGTGCGGCTTGTGTGGCGGCCAGCAGGTCGGGTTCGTCGCGCTCCATCGAGAACGCCAGCCAGACATCGCCCGGGTGACCGAGCGCGTTGAGTTGCTGGGCCAGGGTGGCGTGTTGCGGGCTGCTGGCCGGCACCAGGGCGTGCGCCGCCAGGGGAGGGCGCTCGCGGCCCGCGCCCCGCACCAGCAGGTTGGCGGCTTGCTGGGCCAGCCAGGCGGCTTCGGCCTCGCCGGCGCACAGCACCCGCCCGCCAGCGGTCAGGGTGTGCATCAAGGCTTGCGCCGCGAAGTTCAGCTGCAGCGCCAGGCGCTCGGACGACTGGTAGAGCCAGTCGGCGGTTTCCAGCAGGGGTTGCTGCAAGTGGGTGGGCAGATAAGGGGTATCCGGCATATGCGGCCGATGATATGTCAGCTCAGCTGGCATCGAAGGCCGCGGGCAACCAGCTCAGGGCTTCGCCGTCGATGGCCACCACGTCGAAACGGCAGGGCGGCCACACCGAAAGTGTCTGGAGGTAAAACTTCGCCCCGAGGATGCACCGGCGCTGCTTGCCCCGCGTGACGGACGCCGCGGCGCCGCCGTGGTCGGTGCTGGCGCGCTGGCGCACTTCCACGAACACCAGCGTGCCGTCGCGGTCGCGCATGATGAGGTCCACCTCGGCGCCGCGCGCGCTCGGGCCCCGCGCCACCCGATAATTGCGTTCGACCAATGCCAAGCCTTGCGCCAGCAGGTGCTGCAAGGCGCGTTCCTCACCCTCATCGCCCCGGGATTTCGTTGTGACCCTTGATGTCAATTTGCTGCTCCAGGCCGCTCAACAGGTGGCCGGCAGCCAGCAGTATCCCAAAGGCGCGCTCTACCTCGTGCCCACGCCGATCGGCAACCTGGCCGACCTGAGCCTGCGCGCGGTGCAGGTGCTGGCCCTGGTGGACGCCGTGGCCTGCGAAGACACCCGCGTCAGCGGCGGCCTGCTGCGCCACCTCGGGCTGGACAAATCCCTGCTGGCCCTGCACCAGCACAACGAGGCCCAGGCGGCCGAGCAGGTCATCGCGCGCCTGCAGCAGGGCCAGCGCGTGGCCTATGTCAGCGACGCGGGCACGCCCGCCATTTCCGACCCCGGCGCCCACCTCGTGCGTGCCGCCCAGGCGGCCGGCCTGCCCGTGGTGCCCTTGCCCGGGCCCAGCAGCGTCACCACCGCCCTGAGCGCGGCGGGCGACGTGCTGGCCCACGGTTTCCGCTTCGAAGGCTTCCTGCCGTCCAAAGGCCTGGCGCGCCTGAGCCGCCTGCGCGCGCTGCTGGGGCAGGACCACAGCGTCGTGCTGTTCGAGGCGCCCCACCGCATCGAGGCCCTGGCCGCCGAGCTGGCCGAGGTGCTGCCCGACGGCCAGGTCACGCTGTGCCGCGAACTCAGCAAGCAGTTCGAGACCATCGCCACCGTGGCCGTGGCCGGCTTGCCGGCCTGGTTGCAGGCCGACGCCAACCGCCTGCGCGGCGAGTTCGTGTTGGTGGTGCATGCCCAGCCCCCTGCGCCGCAAGCTGCTGGCATCTCGCCGGAGGTGTCGGCGCTGCTGGGCGAACTGGTGCGCCACGTGCCGGTGAAGCAGGCCGCCGCCCTGGTGGCCGATGTGCTCGGTTTGCCGCGCAAGACCTTGTACGACGACGCCTTGCGCCTGCGCCAGGCCAACGATCACGCTGACGACACCGCCAGCGAAGGCTGAGGCCCGCATCCCCCGATGCCCCCCACCCGGCGTAGCCCGCCCGGGTGGTCAGGCCTGCCGTGTGCAGGATTTCACACCCTGATGCCATCGGTTGCTGCGCTTTCGGGCGCTTGGCACGTGCCCAAGCACCGCCTCATCCCCCTCATCTGCGGGGATGTGCGCGCAATTTGCCGCCAAACGCGCTTTACACACATCGAGGGAGAGAGGTTTCCCCGCCGCGAGGGTATGCCCTGAATTTAACGAAAAGTGTTCTCCAGATACTGCGTCTGTCTGCGTTCCACGCACATCCGTTTCCCTTCCGCAGGCACACACAACAGGAGCACGAGCATGACCTTCACTTCCACCCGCAAGGGCGCCCTCAAGGCGGTCTGCGCCGCCGCCGCCGTGGCTGGCCTCGCACTGGCAGCCCCCGCCGCCCACGCCGCTGGCACCACCGCCAAGACCAAGTACCCCGTCGTGCTGGTGCACGGCTTCATTGGCTTTGACAGCATCCTGGGCGTCGTCAACTACTTCTACGACATCCCCGGCAACCTGCGCAACGAAGGTGCCACGGTCTACATCGCTTCGGTGAACCCGTCGCAGACCACCGAATTCCGCGGTGAAGAGCTCATCCAGCAGATGAAGCAGTGGGCCGCCAAGGACGGCGTCGCCAAGTTCAACCTGATCGGCCACAGCCATGGCGGCCCGACCGTGCGCTACGCCGCTGGCACCGTGCCCACGCTGGTGGCCTCGGTCAGCACCGTGGCCGGCACGCACTTCGGCACCGTGGTTGCCGACGAGCTGGGCCCGCAAGTCTCGGGCGACAAGACGCTCAATGGCCTGGCCACCGCCGGCCTGAAGCTGATTTCCTGGCTGACCGGCAACAAGACCACCGACAGCACCAACCTGGCCGCCGCCCTGAGCTCGCTGTCCACCGCTGGCGCCGCCACCTTCAACGCCAAGTTCCCCGCCGGCGCGCCCACCACCGCTTGCGGCACGGGCCCGGAAGTCGCCAGCGTGGCCGGCAACAGCATCCGCTTCTATTCCTTCTCCGGCACGGCCGTCAAGACCAACGGCTGGGACATCTCCGACCTGATCCTGGCAGGCACCGCGCCCTACTTCAAGGACGAGCCCAACGACGGCCTGGTGGGCCGCTGCTCCAGCCACTGGGGCAAGGTCATCAAGGACGACTACGCCTGGAACCACCTCGACGAAATCAACCAGGTGCTGGGCACCATCGGCAAGGGCGCGCCTGACCCCGTCGCGTTCTACAAGCAGCAGGTCAACCGCCTGAAGCTGGCTGGCCTGTGAGGCTGACGGCACGCACCCCCAACACCGGAGACAACACCATGAAATTCAAGCTTTCGCTCTCGTCCGTCTGTGCCGCCGCCGTCGTGGCTGGCGTCGCACTGGCCGCGCCTGCCGCCCATGCGGGCGTCCAGGCCAAGACCAAGTACCCCATCGTGCTGGTCCACGGCTTCATCGGCTTTGACAACATCCTGGGCGCCGTCAACTATTTCTACGACGTGCCCGGCACCCTGCGCAACGAAGGCGCCACCGTCTATGTCGCTTCGGTGAACCCGTCGCAGACCACCGAATTCCGCGGTGAAGAGCTCATCCAGCAGATGAAGCAGTGGGCCGCCAAGGATGGTGTGACCAAGTTCAACCTGATCGGCCACAGCCATGGCGGCCCGACCGTGCGCTACGCCGCCGGCACCGTGCCCACGATGGTGGCCTCGGTCAGCACCGTGGCTGGCACGCACTTTGGCTCCAAGGTGGCCGACGTCATCGGCGCGAACACCACCCCGGGTGGCGGCTTCGACCAGGCTGCCACGGCGGGCCTCAAGCTGATTTCCTGGCTGACCGGCAACAAGACCACCAGCAACACCGACCTGCTGACCGCCCTGGGCGCCCTCAGCAGCGAAGGTGCGGCCAAGTTCAACGCCAAGTTCCCAGCGGGCGCCCCGACCACCACCTGCGGCGTTGGCCCCGACAAGGCCACCATCGCCGGCAACAGCATCCGCTTCTACTCGTTCTCGGGCACTTCGGTGAAGACCAATGGTTGGGACGTGTCTGACGCCATCCTGGCCGAAACCGCCAAGTACTTCGGCAGCGAGCCGAACGACGGCTTGGTCGGCCGCTGCTCCAGCCACTGGGGCAAGGTCATCAAGGACAACTACACCTGGAACCACCTGGACGAAATCAACCAGGTGTTGGGCACCATCGGCAGCAGCTCGCCGGACCCGGTGGCCTTCTACGTGCAGCACGCCAACCGCCTGAAGTGGGCCTTCCTGTGAACTGAGCCCGTGCTTTGAAGCAGTGCGACCCGGCCGGCGCTGGCCTGGCCGGGTCGAAGAATTGGCGCGTGTCCGTGGCCACGGACACGCGCGGCCAGCGAGTCAAAAGGTGTGCGCGATGCAGATGCGTGGATGGATGAAGGGCGCCGCCGTGGCGCTCGCCGTGGGTGCGGTGGCTGCCGGCTGGATGGCCTCGCAGCGGCCGGGTGGTCTGGCCAGCATCGCAGGTGCGGCCGCAGGCGGCGGCTGGGGCATGATCCGCCCCGACGAAGCGCCCGCCCCCCGCGACGCCAGCGCGCCTGTCACCACGGTGCTGAGCGCCGAGCAGGTGCGCGTCAAACTCTTCAAGGAAGGCTCCTTCCAGGGCACCGAGCCCAGCGGCAACTGGTGCGTCACCGGCGACAAGCTGACGGCCTGCCCCGAGCTCCGCAAGCGTTTCGAGTACTACATCCTCGGTCTGGGCGAAGTCACCATCGCCGACATCCGCAACCTGGTCGAAGACGAGGCCCGGCGCGCCCATGGCGAAGCCCTCGCCAACGCCATCATGGCCATCTGGGACAAGCACTGGCAGGTGCGCACCTACGCCTGGCGCAGCGTCTTCGTGCAGGCCGACCAGTCGACCTGGCGCCCCGCCTTCGAGGAGCAGCGCCTGGTGCGCCGCCAGATCCTCGGCGAAGACTGGGCCAAGGCCTTCTACGCCGACGACGAAGCCAAATTCCAGCAGTTCATGGCCCAGGTCGAGTCCGGCCAGCCACCCGCCCCGGACCCCGGCGAGCCCGTGCCCCAGATGGCGCCCGGCAAAGACCCCGCCGCCGTGCACGCCGAGCGCGTCGCCCGTTACGGCCAGGCCGCCGCCGACCGCCTCTCCAAGGCCGATGAGGAATGGGCCGACTGGGAGCGCCGCCTGGCCTCGGCCCGCAGCGAGTGGGAGCGCCTGAAGGCCTCGGGCCAGCTGTCCGACCTCCAGCGCAAGCAGGACATGGACGCCTACATCAACGCCAACTTCAAACCCGACGAGCACCTGCGGGTGCGCGCCTTGTTGCATCTTTGAAGCACCTCTGAGGCCTCTCTGAGGCGCCCCCGAGCCCCTGCCCGGCGCAGGCAGGGCGCCCGTGCCACAATCCACCGCATGATCGCTGTTGACGCCACCCTCGCCCGCCTGCAAACCGCCCGCGACCTCCTGCTGGCGCCTTACGGCCTGGACGAATCCAGCCTGCTGAACGCCCTGCGCGTCATCACCCAGCACCGCGTCGACGACGCCGACCTCTACTTCCAGTACACCCGCAGCGAAGGCTGGAGCCTGGAAGAGGGCATCGTCAAGTCCGGCAGCTTCGGCATCGACCAGGGCGTGGGCGTGCGCGCCATCGCTGGCGAGAAAACCGCGTTTGCCTACTCCGACGACATCTCCGAGGCCGCCCTGCTGGATGCCGCCCGCACCGTGCGCACCATCGCTGCCGCCGGCCAGAGCCGCCGCGTCAAGGTGGACAGCCACCGCGTCGTGCCCAGCCGCAGCCTCTACGCCTCCTTCGACCCCATCGCTTCCATGGACAGCGCCGCCAAGGTCGCGCTGCTGGAGGACGTCGAGCGCCGCGCCCGCGCCAAAGACCCGCGCATCGTGCAGGTCATGGCCGGCCTGGGCTGCGAGTACGACGTCGTGATGGTGGCCCGCGCCAACGGCGTGCTGGCCGCCGACGTGCGCCCCCTCATCCGCCTGTCCGTCACCGTGATCGCCGAGCAAAACGGCCGCCGCGAAGTGGGCTCCGGCGGGGGCGGTGGCCGCCACGACCTGGCCTATTTCACGCCCGAGATCGTCCAGACCTACGTCGATCAGGCCGCGCACGCCGCCCTGGTCAACCTCGAAGCCCGTCCGGCACCGGCCGGCGAAATGACCGTCGTGCTCGGCAATGGCTGGCCTGGCATCCTGCTGCACGAAGCGGTGGGCCACGGCCTGGAAGGCGACTTCAACCGCAAGGGCTCCAGCGTTTACGCGGGCCGCATCGGCCAGCGCGTCGCCTCCAAGGGCGTCACCGTGCTCGACGACGGCACCCTGCCGGACCGCCGCGGCTCGCTCAACATCGACGACGAAGGTCACGTCAGCCAGCGCAACGTCCTGATCGAAGATGGCATCCTGCGCGGCTACATCCAGGACGCCACCAACGCCCGCCTGATGAAGACGGCGCCCACCGGCAACGGCCGCCGCGAAAGCTACGCCCACCTGCCCATGCCGCGCATGACCAACACCTACATGCTGGCCGGCGACAAGGACCCGCAGGAAATCGTCGCCTCCATCGACCGCGGCGTTTACGCCGTCAATTTCGGTGGTGGCCAGGTGGACATCACCTCCGGCAAGTTCGTTTTCTCGGCCTCCGAGGCCTACTGGGTGGAAAAGGGCAAGATCCTTTACCCGGTCAAGGGCGCCACGCTGATCGGCAATGGCCCCGACGCCATGAACCGCGTCAGCATGATCGGCAACGACCTGGCGCTGGACAGCGGCGTCGGCACCTGTGGCAAGGAAGGCCAGAGCGTGCCCGTGGGCGTGGGCCAGCCCACCTTGCGCATCGACGGCCTGACCGTCGGCGGCACCGCCTGAGCCTCCCCGCCCAAGGCCCTTGCCTGGGGATTTCAGGCTTCGGCCATCTATTTCTCATCTTGCGTGCACGGGGGCTTGACCAGCCACTCCAAACGCGTGCATAATGCAAGGCTTCGCTGTTGAAGAGCTTGTCTTCGGTCTGCCACTCCTTGGCGGTTTCTTCGAAACAAGCACTTTTTCAGATCCGCCCGATTCTTCGGGCCCAAGACTGATGGTTCGTTGTTGTGCAGTGGTTTGCGCAGCCGAACAATCAAGTTGGGGTACACCATGATCCAAATGCAATCGCGACTCGATGTCGCAGACAACACGGGTGCCAAGAGCGTCATGTGCATCAAGGTGCTCGGTGGCTCTAAGCGTCGTTACGCTGGTATCGGCGACATCATCAAGGTGAGCATCAAAGAAGCCGCACCGCGTGGCCGCGTCAAAAAGGGCGAGGTTTACAGCGCTGTGGTCGTTCGCACCGCCAAGGGCGTGCGTCGTCAAGACGGCTCGCTGATCAAGTTCGACGGCAATGCCGCCGTGCTGCTGAACGCCAAGCTGGAGCCCATCGGCACCCGCATCTTCGGCCCCGTGACGCGTGAACTGCGTACCGAGCGCTTCATGAAGATCGTGTCGCTGGCCCCCGAGGTCCTCTGACCGTCGGCCAACGCAGTTCAGCAAAGGACAGCTCAATGAACAAGCTCAAAACTGGCGACCAGGTCATCGTTCTGACCGGCCGCGACAAAGGCAAGCGCGGCACCGTGTCGGCTCGCATCGACGTGGACCACCTGCTGGTTGACGGCGTGAACGTGTCGAAAAAGCACGTCAAGCCGAACCCCCTGAAGGGCACCACCGGTGGCATCGTCGACAAGACCATGCCCATCCATCAGTCCAACGTGGCCATTTTCAACCCTGCTTCTGGCAAGGCTGACCGCGTCGGTATCAAGCTCCTGGCAGACGGCAAGAAAGTGCGCGTCTTCAAGTCCAGCGGCGAAGAAATCAAGGCTTGAGGTCCAACATGGCTCAACAACAAGCTCGCCTGCAGCAGATCTACCGCGAAAAGATTGTTCCCGAACTGATGAAACAGTTTGGCTACAAGTCGATCATGGAAGTGCCGCGTCTGACCAAGATCACCCTGAACATGGGTGTCTCGGAAGCCGTCTCGGACAAGAAGGTCATGGACCACGCCGTTGGCGACCTGACCAAGATCGCCGGCCAAAAGCCCGTGGTCACCATGTCCAAGAAGCCCATCGCCGGCTTCAAGATCCGCGAAAACATGCCCATCGGCTGCATGGTCACGCTGCGTGGCGTCACCATGTTCGAATTCCTGGACCGCTTCGTCACCGTTTCGCTGCCCCGCGTTCGTGACTTCCGCGGCATCTCGGGTCGTTCCTTCGACGGTCGTGGCAACTACAACGTCGGTGTCAAGGAACAGATCATTTTCCCGGAAATCGAGTACGAGAAGATCGACGCTGTCCGTGGTCTGAACATCAGCATCACGACCACCGCCAAGACCGACGACGAAGCCAAGGCTCTGCTGACGGCTTTCAAGTTCCCGTTCAAGAACTGAGGCCCATCATGGCAAAAGTCTCTCTGAAGCAACGCGAAGAAAAGCGCGAAAAGCTGGTTGCCAAGTACGCCAAGAAGTACGCGGAACTCAAGGCCATCATCGACGACAGCAAGAAGTCGGATGAAGAGCGTTACCTCGCTCGCCTGGAGTTGCAAAAGCTGCCGCGCAACGCGAACCCGACCCGCCTGCGCGCACGTTGCAACCTGACCGGTCGTCCGCGTGGCACTTTCCGTCAGTTCGGCCTCGGCCGCAGCAAGATCCGTGAATTGGCTTTCGCTGGCGACATCCCCGGTGTCACCAAGGCAAGCTGGTAATCCCGGCAGGGCACGAACAGGAGTTATCCCATGAGCATGAGTGATCCCATCGCCGACATGCTGACACGCATTCGCAACGCCCAAATGGTCAACAAGACCAACGTTGCACTGCCGTCGTCCAAGCTGAAAGTCGCGATCGCCCAAGTCCTGAAGGACGAAGGTTACATCGACGGTTTTGCCGTCACCGGTGAAGCCGCCAAGCCCACGCTGGAAATCACGTTGAAGTACTACGCTGGCCGTCCGGTCATCGAGCGCATCGAGCGTGTTTCCCGTCCTGGCCTGCGCATCTACAAGGGCCGCCACGCCATCCCTCAGGTCATGAACGGCCTGGGTGTTGCAATCGTGACGACCCCCCAGGGTGTGATGACCGACCGCAAGGCGCGCGCCGCCGGCATCGGTGGCGAAGTCATCGCCTACGTCGCCTGATAGAGGAGCATCGCAAATGTCCCGCGTTGGAAAAATGCCGATCGCCGTCCCTCAAGGTGTGGACGTGAAGATCACCCCCGAGGCCGTGACCATCAAAGGTGCGCTCGGTTCGCTGAGCGTGCCGGCCAACGGCCTGGTCATCGTCTCGCAAGACGGTGCCTCGCTGAAGGTGGCTCCGGCCAATGACAGCTCTGCTGCCAATGCCATGTCCGGCACTTTCCGTGCCCTGCTGAACAACACCGTCAACGGTGTCAGCAAGGGTTTCGAGAAGAAGCTGACCCTGGTCGGCGTGGGCTTCAAGGCCCAGGCTGCTGGTCAGAAGCTGAACCTGCAAATTGGTTTCTCTCACCCCGTGGTGAAGGACATGCCTGCCGGCATCAAGGTCGAGACCCCGTCTCCGACCGAGATCCTGATCAAGGGCTCTGACCGCCAGGTCGTGGGCCAGATCGCTGCCGAGGTGCGCGCCTTCCGTCCGCCCGAGCCCTACAAGGGCAAGGGCATCCGCTATGCGGACGAGCGCGTGGTCATCAAAGAGACCAAGAAGAAGTAAGGAGCTGATTCATCATGGCAACGAGCAAGAAGGAACAGCGCCTGCGTCGAGCACGTCAGACGCGCGCACGGATCGCCCTGCAAGGCGCCGTTCGTCTGACGGTCACCCGCAGCAACCTGCACATCTACGCCAGCGTCATTTCTGGCGACGGCACCAAGGTCATCGCCAGCGCTTCCACGCAGGAAAAGGAAGTGCGCGAGCAGATCAAGAACGGTGGCAACGCCGTGGCTGCCACCCTGGTGGGCAAGCGCATTGCCGAAAAGGCGAAGGCTGCTGGTGTCGAGAAGGTCGCTTTCGACCGCGCTGGCTACCAATATCACGGTCGTATCAAGGCCTTGGCCGAAGCCGCGCGTGAAGCCGGCCTCGTGTTCTAAGCCGTCTGCAACCGGAAGGAATTCAAATGGCTAAGTTTCAACCCAAGGTGGCAGACGAAGGTCGTGACGACGGTCTGCGCGAGAAAATGATCCAAGTGAACCGCGTGACCAAAGTGGTCAAGGGCGGTCGGATCATGGGCTTCGCAGCACTGACCGTGGTCGGCGACGGCGATGGCCGCATCGGCATGGGCAAGGGCAAGGCGCGTGAAGTGCCGCTGTCCGTTCAAAAGGCGATGGACCAGGCACGCCGCGGCATGCTGAAGGTGCCCCTCAAGAACGGTTCGGTCTTCCACAACCTGACCGGTCACCACGGCGCGGCCAAGGTGCTGTTGGCTCCGGCTCCCGCCGGTACCGGCATCATCGCTGGCGGCCCGATGCGCGCTGTCTTCGAAGTGATGGGCATCACCGACATCGTGGCCAAGAGCCTCGGTTCGTCCAACCCTTACAACATGGTTCGCGCCACGTTCGACGCCTTGAGCAAGGCGACGACCCCGGCCGAAGTCGCTGCCAAGCGCGGTCTGACTGTTGAAGACATCTTCAACTGATCGCAGGAGAAGCTGACATGAGCGAAAAGAAAACCGTCACCGTCAAGCTGGTGCGCAGCGTCATCGGCACCCGTGCCGATCACCGTGACACCGTCCGCGGTCTGGGCCTGCGCCGTCTGAACAGCACCTCCGTGCTGGAAGACACGCCTGCTGTGCGCGGCATGATCAACAAGGTTCGCTACCTGGTTGTGGTGCTCTGAAGCATCACGATCTCTGGGGAATACCATGGAACTCAATAGCATCAAGCCCGCATCGGGTGCCAAGCATGCCAAGCGCCGTGTCGGCCGCGGCATCGGCTCCGGCCTGGGCAAGACCGCCGGTCGCGGTCACAAGGGTCAGAAATCGCGTTCGGGCGGCTACCACAAGGTCGGCTTCGAAGGCGGTCAAATGCCTCTGCAACGCCGTCTGCCCAAGCGCGGCTTCAAGTCGCACCTGCTGAAGTACAACGCCGAGATCACTCTGGGCGAACTGCAAGCACTGGGCGCCTCTGAAGTGGACGTGTTGTCCCTGAAGGCTGCCGGTCTGATCCCTCAGATCGCCAAGGTCGTCAAGGTCATCAAGTCGGGCGAACTGTCTGCCAAGGTCGTGCTCAAGGGCATCGGCGCCACCGCTGGTGCCAAGGCCGTGATCGAAGCAGCCGGTGGCTCGCTGGCTGAATAAGCCCGCAAGCCGAGCAAACACGAACGTCAAAGCCTGAACAGGACTCAGCGTGGCCACTTCCCCCTCTCAACTGGCTCAAAGCGGCAAGTTCGGTGACCTCCAGCGTCGCCTGACTTTCCTGCTGCTGGCGCTGGTCGTCTACCGCATCGGGGCACACATCCCCGTGCCAGGTATCGATCCGTCCCAGCTGCAGCAGCTGTTCAAGGGTCAGCAGGGCGGCATCCTGAGCCTGTTCAACATGTTCTCGGGCGGCGCGCTGTCGCGCTTCACCGTGTTTGCGCTGGGCATCATGCCCTACATCTCTTCGTCCATCATCATGCAGATGATGGGCTATGTGATCCCTCAGCTTGAGCAGCTCAAGAAAGAGGGTGAAGCTGGCCGTCGCAAGACCACGCAGTACACACGCTATGCCACCGTCGGCTTGGCGCTGTTCCAGTCCTTCGGCATCGCCGTGGCCCTGGAAGGCACCGCTGGCCTGGTCATCAACCCTGGCTTCGGCTTCCGCATGACCACGGTCATCAGCCTGACGGCCGGCACGATGTTCCTGATGTGGCTGGGTGAGCAGATCACCGAGCGTGGTTTGGGCAACGGCATCTCGATCCTGATTTTCGGCGGCATCGCTGCCGGCCTGCCCGGCGCCATGGGTGGCTTGTTTGAATTGATCCGCACCGGTGCCATGAGCATCCCTGCCGCGATCTTCATCGTTGCCCTGGTCGGTCTGGTGACGTTCTTTGTGGTGTTGGTCGAGCGTGGTCAACGCAAGATCCTGGTCAATTACGCCAAGCGCCAGGTGGGCAACCGTGTCTATGGTGGTCAGTCGTCGCACTTGCCGCTGAAGATCAACATGGCCGGTGTGATCCCCCCGATCTTTGCATCGTCGATCATCCTGCTGCCGACCACCGCCGTGGGCTGGTTTGCCACGGGTGACAGCATGCGCTGGCTGAAAGACATGGCCAGCATGTTGTCCCCAGGACAACCGATCTACGTGATCCTGTATTCCGTCGCCATCGTCTTCTTCTGCTTCTTCTACACGGCCCTGGTGTTCAACAGCCGTGAAACCGCAGACAACCTGAAGAAGAGTGGTGCATTCATTCCTGGCATCCGACCTGGTGACCAGACCGCGCGTTACATCGACAAGATCCTCGCCCGTCTGACCCTGGCTGGTGCCGCTTACATCACCGCGGTGTGCCTGCTGCCCGAGTTCCTCGTGCTGAAGTACAACGTCCCGTTCTACTTCGGTGGTACGTCCCTGTTGATCATCGTGGTTGTCACGATGGATTTCTGGGCACAGGTACAGTCCTACGTGATGTCTCAGCAGTATGACTCGCTGCTGAAGAAGGCAAATTTCAAGTCGAGCTGATTTCAGTTCGGCGCTGGGCCCCGGTGGCAGGGGACACCCCGATGGTGTCCATGCAAACAGGGTGTTCCGAGAGTTGATTCGTGCTCGCATCGTGTTCCGGGCGAGGTGAGCTTGAGAGTGAAGTGACCCCGGAAACGTGGGCGAATTTCCGCAGAGCAGTTCTGCGGTTCAGGAGAAGACCATGAAAGTTTCGGCATCCGTCAAGAAGATGTGCCGCAATTGCAAAATCATCCGTCGCAAGGGTGTGGTTCGCGTGATCTGCACCGACCCGCGTCACAAGCAGCGTCAAGGCTGATTGGCCTGACGTAGCGACGACACACGCGTTCAGAGGACTTTATGGCACGTATTGCTGGCATCAACATTCCGCCGCACAAGCACACCGAAATCGGTCTGACTTCGATCTACGGCATCGGTCGCACCACCGCGCAGAAAATCTGCACGGCTGCGGGCATTCCCTTCAACAAGAAGATCAAGGAATTGACCGACGGCGACCTCGAGAAGATTCGGGAAGAAGTGGGTAAGCTCACCATCGAAGGTGACCTGCGCCGCGAGCTCTCGATGAACATCAAGCGCCTGATGGACCTGGGCTGCTATCGCGGCTTCCGCCATCGCCGTGGCCTGCCGATGCGCGGTCAACGCACCCGCACGAATGCACGCACCCGCAAGGGTCCGCGCAAGGCGATTGCTGGCAAGAAGTGATCTGCGCTGGTTGACTGAGTTCGAAAGAGATACATCATGGCAAAAGCACCTGCGAACAGCGCTGCCCGTCGTGTGAGCAAGAAGGTCCGCAAGAACATTGCGGACGGCATCGCCCACGTGCACGCTTCGTTCAACAACACCATCATCACCATCACGGACCGTCAGGGCAATGCCCTGTCCTGGGCTTCGTCGGGTGGTCAGGGTTTCAAGGGCTCGCGCAAGTCCACCCCCTTCGCTGCCCAGGTGGCTGCCGAAGTGGCTGGTCGCGCGGCTCAAGAGCAAGGCATCAAGAACCTGGACGTCGAGATCAAGGGCCCCGGTCCTGGTCGCGAGTCTTCGGTTCGCGCCCTGGCGTCGCTGGGCATCCGGATCAACTCGATCTCGGACGTGACCCCGGTGCCGCACAACGGTTGCCGTCCTCAGAAGCGTCGCCGCATCTGATGTGATGGTGGGCGGGCTGCAAGGCCTGCCTGCATCTGGTGCCGTCAGCGCTTGCGCGGGCGGTGCCAACCAGGCTGTTTTTCCGAGTCACCCGACGGGGTTTCTGGAAAAGCAGCTTTTCTTGCTATACTGGCAAGTTCTCCGAATGGCCAACCGCTTTGTGCTTTGTCACACGGCGGTTTGCTTGTTTCTCGAAGCCCACCGTCTGGATGACCGCGTCAGCCAGACTCGCGCCGCGCCCGCCTTTCCGACGGGGCGACGTCAGATCTAACAAGGACACGAAACGTGGCACGTTACCTCGGACCCAAGGCCAAACTGGCCCGCCGCGAAGGCACCGACCTTTTCCTCAAGAGCGCCCGCCGCCCCATCAGCGACAAGGCCAAGTTCGACACCAAGCCCGGTCAGCATGGCCGCACCTCTGGTTCGCGCACCTCTGACTTCGGCCTGCAACTGCGTGAAAAGCAGAAGGTCAAGCGCATGTACGGCGTGCTGGAAAAGCAATTCCGCCGCTACTTCGCCGAAGCCGAGCGCCGCAAGGGCAACACCGGCTCGAACCTGCTGGTGCTGCTGGAATCGCGCCTGGACAACGTCGTCTACCGCATGGGCTTCGCCTCGACCCGCGCCGAAGCGCGTCAGCTGGTCGGCCACAAGGGCGTGGTCGTGAACGGCCAGGTCGTGAACATCCCGTCTTTCCTGGTGAAGACCGGTGACGTGGTGGCCGTGCGTGAAAAGGCCAAGAAGCAAGTCCGCGTCCTGGAAGCCTACAAGCTGGCCGAGTCCATCGGTCTGCCGGGCTGGGTCGCTGTTGACGGCACCAAGCTGGAAGGTGTCTTCAAGAAGAGCCCTGACCGCGACGAATTCGGCTCCGACATCAACGAATCGCTGATCGTCGAACTGTATTCGCGTTGATGTCTCTCATGGCTGCGCGGCACGGTCCTTCGGAACGTGCGGCGTGGCCTTGTGCCGTTTGGCTTTCGGGCCCAGCGGCATGTGTTTTTCGCGCCGAGGCATCCGCCTCGGTTGGTCCAGCAGCCTTATCGGTGTAACGAGCCGAGGGTAATGACAGGAAGACCTCATGCAAACGAATTTGCTGAAACCCAAAGCCATCCAGGTGGAGCCGCTCGGCGGTCACCGCGCCAAGGTCACGCTCGAACCGTTTGAGCGTGGCTATGGCCACACCCTCGGCAACGCGCTGCGCCGCGTGCTGCTGTCGTCGATGGTCGGTTTCGCACCCACGGAAGTCACCATCGCCGGCGTGCTGCACGAGTACTCGGCCATCGATGGCGTGCAAGAAGACGTCGTTCACATCATGCTGAACCTCAAGGGCGTGGTGTTCCGTCTGCACAACCGTGACGAAGTCACCCTGGTGCTGCGCAAGGATGGCGAAGGCCCCGTGACCGCGGCCGACATCCAGACGCCCCACGACATCGAGATCGTCAACCCGAACCACGTGATCGCACATCTGTCTGCCGGCGGCAAGCTGGACATGCAGATCAAGGTGGAAAAGGGCCGCGGTTACGTGCCTGGCAACATCCGCCGCTATGGTGAAGAGTCGAGCAAGGCCATCGGCCGCATCGTGCTGGACGCTTCGTTCTCGCCGGTTCGCCGCGTGAGCTACACGGTCGAAAGCGCCCGTGTGGAACAGCGCACCGACCTGGACAAGCTGGTCATGGAGATCGAAACCAACGGCGCCATCTCGCCCGAGGAAGCGATCCGTGCTTCGGCCAAGATCCTGGTGGAGCAGCTGGCTGTGTTCGCGCAGCTGGAAGGCAGCGAGATCGCCGCTTTCGATGCGCCGGCCAAGTCGGCCCAGCACTTCGATCCGATCCTGCTGCGCCCGGTGGACGAGCTCGAACTCACCGTTCGCTCGGCCAACTGCCTCAAGGCCGAGAACATCTACTACATCGGCGACCTCATCCAGCGCACCGAGACCGAGCTGCTCAAGACCCCGAACCTGGGTCGCAAGTCGCTCAACGAGATCAAGGAAGTGCTGGCGTCGCGTGGTCTGGCCCTGGGCTCGCGCCTGGAAGCCTGGCCGCCGCAAGGTCTGGACAAGCGTTGATTTTTTGAAAGTGGATGCACCCGGTGAACGGGGCATCCGGTGCACCCGGCGGTACCTTGAAACGGCCGTCGGTTTTGATAATGAAAGGAAAGCACCATGCGTCACGGAAACGGACTCCGTAAACTGAACCGCACTTCGTCTCACCGCGCTGCCATGTTCCGCAACATGTGCAACTCGCTGATCGAGCACGAGGCCATCAAGACCACCGTGCCCAAGGCCAAGGAACTGCGTCGCATCGTCGAGCCGCTGATCACCCTGGCCAAGGTCCCGACCGTGGCCAACCGCCGTCTGGCTTTCGACCGCCTGCGCAACCGCGACAACGTGGTCAAGCTGTTCGACGTGCTGGGCCCGCTGTTCGCCAAGCGTCCCGGCGGCTACACCCGCATCCTGAAGATGGGCTTCCGCGTGGGCGACAACGCTCCGATGGCCTTCATGGAGCTGGTTGAGCGCAGCCACGACGGCGCCGCTGCCGACGACACCGCTGCTGAATGAGCTGCTGCAGGCCCTTGGCGCTTCGTGCGCTTGGGGCTCGCGTCAAAACCCGCCACGCCTTGCGCGTCGCGGGTTTTTTCTTGGGGCCAGCCCCTTTCGCTTTATTGCAGGGGCGGCTGGTCAAACTGTCAAAGATGTGCCATAATCTAAGTCTCAGTCGCGGGGTGGAGCAGTCTGGTAGCTCGTTGGGCTCATAACCCAAAGGTCGTTGGTTCAAATCCGGCCCCCGCAACCAAATCATTCGGATCATGTGCTGTCACGCAGTGAGTTCACTGCAGTGTTCGGCACCATGGTCACCAGCACGTCAAGCGATGCCCAGGCACCGCGGTCGTGACAACCACATCCTGTCGCGGGGTGGAGCAGTCTGGTAGCTCGTTGGGCTCATAACCCAAAGGTCACAGGTTCAAATCCTGTCCCCGCAACCAACACGTCGCCTGCAAACTTCGGTCTGCAGTGCACAGCAAAAAGCCACCCTCGGGTGGCTTTTTTGTTGCCTGAGCGCAGTGTCTGAGCGCAGGTGTCGTTGGCGTGGTGACGTCGCTGGCGTTGGCATGGCGCTCTCGGTGCGCCATGCCGAACCGCATCAGGCCAATGCCGGGTAGTCGGTGTAGCCGTGGGGGCCTTGGCCGCCGTACAGGGGGGCATCGGCGAACAGCTCGTTGAGCGGGGCGCTCTCCTGGAAGCGACGCACCAGGTCGGGGTTGGTGATCATGGCGCGGCCGAAGGAGACCAGGTCGGCGTGGCCGCTGGTGACAGCCTGCTCGGCCATGTCCTTGGTGTAGCCGTTGTTGACCATCCAGACGCCGCTGTAGAGCTTGCGCAGGGCGGCGTAGTCGAAGGGTGCGTTGTCGCGCGGGCCTCCGGTGGCGCCTTCAACGACGTGGATGTACACCGGGTGCAGCTTTTCCAGCTCGCGCACGACGTGCTCGAACAGCGGCTGTGGGTTGCTTTCGTTGGAGTCGTTGACGGGCGAGACGGGCGAGATGCGGATGCCGACCTTGCTGGCGCCGATTTCGCCGATCACGGCGGCCATCACTTCGACCAGGAAGCGGGCGCGGTTCTCGATGCTGCCGCCGTAGGCGTCGGTGCGGTGGTTCGCGCCGTCGCGCAGGAAGGCGTCGAGCAGGTAGCCGTGGGCGCCGTGGATTTCGATGCCGTCAAAGCCGGCTTCGATGGCGTGGCGGGCGGCCGTGCGGAAGTCGTCCACGATGCCGGCGATCTCGGCCGTTTCCAGGGCGCGCGGTTCGGAGGTGTCCACGTAGCCGGCGCCGGGGATGTAGGTCTTGGCCTTGGCGCGGATGGCCGAGGGCGCGACCGGGGCTTTTTCACCCGGTTGGAAGGCGGTGTGCGACATGCGGCCGGTGTGCCACAGCTGCACGAAGATCTTGCCGCCCTTGGCGTGGACGGCGTCGGTCACTTTGCGCCAGCCGGCGATCTGCTCGGGCGTGTGCACGCCGGGCGTGGCCACGTAGCCTTGGGCCTGGGCCGACACCTGGGTGGCTTCGGCGATGATCAGGCCGACACTGGCGCGCTGGGCGTAGTACTCGACGGTCATGGGACCGGGGACGTTGCCTTCTTCGGCGCGGTTGCGCGTCAGCGGGGCCATGGCCATGCGGTTGGACAGGGTGATGTCGCCGAGGCGAACGGGCTGGAAGAGGGATGCGGTCATGGCAAGCTCCAAAGCGGGTGAGGAAGGGTGCGCCAGGGTGGGGCGCGGGGGGTTGAGGCGGGTCAGATGCGTGCGTCAGCGCGGGTCGGCTGGGCGAGCAGGTGGTCGATCAGCAGGTGCGTGGTCTGCTGGAGCGGGTCGGTGGATTGCGCGATCTTCATGCGCAGCAAGGCGCCTTCCCAGGCGTCCCAGAACAGGGCCGACAGCACGGCGGCATCGACGTCACGGCGCACGCTGCCTTCTTGCTGGGCGCGGGCGATGAGCTCGGCCAGGCGAACGCGCCAGGCGTCCATGCAGGCCTGCAGCACGGCGCGGCAGTTGGCGCTGGATTCGGCCACTTCGGCGGCGAAGTTGCCCACCAGGCAGCCCTGGCATTGGGTGTTGCCGTGGTGCGCGATGAAGCGCGTGAAGGTGTGGCGGATGGCGCCCAGCGCGTCGGGCGGTGCGTCGGCCAGGCATTGCGCCCAGGCTTGGTCGACCCAGGCCGCGTAGTTGCGGATGATCTGGGCGGCGAAGGCGTCTTTGCTGTCGAAGTGGTTGTAGAAAGAGCCTTTGGGCACGCCGGCCTGGTCCGTGATCTGCTGGATGCCGGTGGCGTTGTAGCCAAAGCGGGTGAACAGCAGGTAGCCGGCCTCGGCGAGGCGGCGCGGGATGTCGGTCTTGTCGGCGGTGCGGGGCATGGGCAAAGAATATGACCAGTCGTCTTGAGGCGTCAGGCGGGAAATCCATGCCCTGCCAAAGCGTGCGGGATTGGACCTGGATCAAGACAGCCGCGCGAGGATGTGGCACCGCCCGCGCACGCGCCAGCCAGGCCATATGCTTGTCACACCGCCGCCTGACGATGGGCTGCACGCGATGTCCCCCAGCCTGAACCGCCAGCCCGAACTTGCAGAAACCGCTGAACTTGCCATGAGCGCCTTGACCAACCTGACTTTCGACCAGATCGACATCGGCGCCTCGCTGGTGATCCACCACACGGTGACGCGCCACGAGGTGGAGTTGATGGCCCTGGTGTCGGGCGAGGCCAACCCCTTCGCGCCCCGCGACGGCGCAGAGGCCGGGGAGGGCCCGGTGTGCGAGGGCGTGAGCGCCGAGGCCCTGGTCCACGGCATGCTCAAGCGCCAGCTGCCGGGGCCTGGCACCGTCATCCTCTCGCACCAGCTGGTGTACGGCGGCACGGCCCGCATGGGCGATGCGCTGATGGCCACGGTCACGGTGGTGGAGAAGCAAGCGCCCGACCAACTGACCTTCGATTGCCAGGTGCGCCACGCCGACGCCCTCTTGCTCAGTGGCGCGATCACGGTGCGGGCGCCGTCCACCCAGCAGACGGTGGACGAGCGCGACCCGGTCGATGTGGTGCTGCGCCGCAACGATGTCTTCGGCCGACTGTTCCGCGAATGCGCGCCCCTGCCGCCGGTCAGCTGCGCGGTGGTCCACCCCTGCGATGCCAGCGCCTTGCGCGGTGCGCTGGAGGCCGCCCGCCACGGCATGATCACGCCCGTGCTGGTGGGGCCGCAGGCCAAGATCCAGGCCGTGGCCCAGGCCGAGGGCCTGGACCTGACGGGCTACCGCGTGGTGCACACCGAGCACAGCCACGCGGCGGCCGAGGTGGCCGTGGCCATGGCGCGCAGTGGCGAGGTGCAGGCGCTCATGAAGGGCAGCTTGCACACCGACGAGCTGATGGCGGCGGTGGTGCCTTCGGCCACGGGGCTGCGCACGGGGCGGCGCATCAGCCACGTCTTCGTGATGGACGTGCCGGCCTACCCGCGCATGCTGCTGGTGACGGACGCGGCCATCAACATCGCGCCCACCATCGTGGACAAGGTGGACATCGTGCAAAACGCCATCGACCTGGCGCAGGTGCTGGGCGTGGCGGTGCCGAAGGTGGCCATCCTGGCGGCGGTGGAGACCGTCAACCCCGAGATGCAGGCCACCATCGACGCGGCCATGCTGTGCAAGATGGCCGACCGGGGACAGATCACGGGCGGCTTGGTCGATGGGCCCCTGGCCTTCGACAACGCCGTGAGCCTGGAGGCTGCGCACACGAAGAAGATCACATCCGAAGTGGCGGGGCAGGCCGACATCCTCGTGGTGCCCAACCTGGAGGCGGGCAACATGGTGGCCAAGCAGCTGCAGTACCTGGCGGGCGCCGACAGCGCGGGCATCGTGCTGGGCACGCGCGTGCCGATGATCCTGACCAGCCGCGCAGACAGCGTGCGCACCCGGCTGGCCTCGGCGGCCGTCCTCAAGTTGCTGGCCCATGCACAGGCGGCCAAGCAAGCGAAAGCGGGCCAGGCATGAGCCAGGCCATCGTCGTGTTCAACGCGGGCTCGTCGAGCCTGAAGTTCTCGCTCTTCCCGGCCACGCCTGCGCCTGGCGCGCAGGACGAAGCCTGGTTGCATGGGCAGATCGATGGCCTGGGCGTGCACCCGCACCTGCAGGCCCACACGCCCGATGGCACGGTGGTGCTGCAGCGCGACTGGCCGGGCAGCCTGGGGCACGACGAGGCGCTGAGCTTCTTGCTCGACGCCATCCAGCCCTTCCTGCAAGGCCACACGCTGTGCGCTGTCGGTCACCGCATCGTGCACGGTGGCACCCACTTCCACGCGCCGGTGCTGCTCGACGACGCCGTGCTGGCCGAGCTCGACACCCTGGTGCCCCTGGCACCCTTGCACCAGCCGCACAACCTGGCGCCGGTGCGGGCCTTGCAGCGCGTGGCGCCCGACCTGCCGCAGGTGGGCTGCTTCGACACGGCCTTCCACACCACCTGCCCGCCGGTGGCCCAGCGCTTTGCCCTGCCGCGCGCCTTGCACGACGCCGGCGTGCGCCGCTACGGCTTCCACGGGCTGTCCTACGAGTACATCGCCAGCCAGTTGCCCCAGGTGGATGCGCGCGCCGCGCAGGGCCGCAGCGTGGTCATGCACCTGGGCAATGGCGCCAGCATGTGCGCCCTGCAAGGCGCGCGCAGCGTGGCCAGCAGCATGGGCTTCACGGCACTCGACGGCCTGATGATGGGCACGCGCTGCGGCAGCCTGGACGCCGGCGTGTTGCTGTGGCTGATGGACGAGCGGGGCATGGACGCCCGCGCCATCGAGCGCCTGCTCTACAAGGATTCCGGTCTGCTGGGCGTGTCGGGTGGCTTGTCCTCGGACATGCGCACCTTGCTGGCCAGCGACCGCGTGGAAGCGCAGGAGGCGGTGGCGCTGTACGTGCACCGCATCACCCGCGAACTGGGTGCGCTGGCCGCGGTGCTGGGCGGGCTGGACGCCATCGTCTTCACGGCGGGCATCGGCGAGCACGCGGCGCCCATCCGCGCGCAGGTCTGTGCACAGGCGGCCTGGCTGGGTGTGCGCCTGGACGAGGCGGCCAACGCCGGCGCATCGGCCCTGGACGATGGCCAGAGCCTGCGCATCAGTGCGGCTGACAGCGCCGTCGCCGTGTGGGTCATCCCCACCGACGAGGAGCGCATGATCGCGCAGCACACCCGCCGTCTGGCGCTGGGCCGCTGACCGCCCTCGGCGCTACAATCGAAAGCTCTGGACACGGCTTGGATGGGCGCCCCCTGTCGGCGCACAGCCCGTGCACACTGGACACTGAAAAGGACACCCCCATGTCGATGGACGACCGCGACGGCAAAATCTGGATGGACGGCAAGATGGTGGAGTGGCGCGACGCCAAGATCCACGTCCTGACGCACACGCTGCACTACGGCTGCGGCGCCTTCGAAGGCGTGCGGGCCTACAACACCGTCAACGGTCCGGCCATCTTCCGCCTGCGCGAGCACACCGAGCGCCTGTTCAACAGCGCCAAGATCCTGCGCATGCCCATGCCCTTCACGCAAGAAGAGGTCAGCCAGGCGCAGATCGACGTCATCAAGGCCAACAAGCTGGAAAGCGGCTACATCCGCCCGCTGGTGTGGCTGGGCTCCGAGAAGCTGGGCGTCAGCCCCAAGGGCGCCAAGGTGCACCTGATGGTCGCGGCCTGGACCTGGGGCGCCTACCTGGGCGAAGACGGCATGAAGCGCGGCATCCGCGTCAAGACCTCCAGCTACACCCGCCACCACGTCAACATCACGATGACGCAGGCCAAGGCGGTGAGCAACTACACCAACTCCATCCTGGCCAACATGGAAGCCACGGACGATGGCTACGACGAGGCCATGCTGTTGGACGCCTCCGGTTTCGTGTCCGAGGGCGCTGGCGAGAACCTCTTCATCGTCAAGAACGGCGTGATCTACACGCCCGACCTGTCGGCCGGTGCGCTCAACGGCATCACCCGCAACACCATTTTCGCCATCGCCCGTGACCTGGGCCTGGAGATCAAGGAAAAGCGCATCACCCGCGACGAGGTCTACATCGCCGACGAAGCCTTCTTCACCGGCACCGCCGCCGAAGTGACGCCGATCCGCGAGCTCGACCGCATCGAGATCGGCATCGGCTCGCGCGGCCCGATCACCGAGAAAATCCAGACTGCGTTCTTTGACATCGTCAACGGCCGCAACCCGAAGTACGCCGAGTGGCTGACGCCCGTGGTCTGAGCCCCTGACGGAGTTTTCCCATGAGCAACAGCAGCAAGCAACAAGCCCCCGCCACTGTGGAAGTCACCGCCGCCGAGCTGCAAGGCCCTGGCGTGGTGTTCTGCCCGAACCCCAAGATGGCGCTGTGGAGCAACCACCCCCGCGTCTTCATCGACGTGGCGGGCCATGGCGAGGGCAAGTGCCCTTACTGCGGCACCGTGTACAAGCTCAAGGCTGGCGAGAAGGTCGCGCACGGTCACTGACCGCGTGCCCGGCCCCTGGCAACAGGGGTGGCCAGACAAGCAAAAGCCCGGCATGCCGGGCTTTTTTCATGGGCCGATGTCGGCCGATGTCGGGGTTGGAGGCCCCGACCGCCTCATCACATGGCGGGCTTGTAGAAGACGTAGTCGGCCTTGTAGCCCACGACCTTCTTGTCGCCCTTTTGCTCGGCACCGCAAGGCAGGGCCGGGGCCACGCCGCCCACGGTGTTCAGGCGCTGGATGAAGCTCACGCCCTGCATGACGCCGGCGCCCGAAGCGGGGTTGGCCTTGACCAGTTGCAGGGGGATGTTGCCGGCGGCGGCGGGGCTGACGGCGACTTGCTTGCCGGTCACCTTGGAGCCGTCGTTGGACTCCCAGGTCGGGCCGGCGTAGTACTTGCCGACCACGGTGCCCTTGGCATCGCTCAGGGTGGCGGCGGGGCCGACGAAGGCCCACTCGAACGCACCGGCCATGTCCTTCTTCTCGCGGCATTCGTAGGTCAGCTCGCCGCTGCCGACGGTGAACATCGACTGGGTGTTGCCGGCCGGCACGCGCACGGCTTCGGGCAGCTCGGCGTTCTTGACCATGGGCTGGCTGGCGCAACCGGCCAGAACGGCCACGGCGGCAACAGCGGTCAGGGACAGGGCGCGCAAGGACAGGACAGGGGTGTTGTTCATGAGGGGTCTCCGGTGAGCTGGGTGCGCCGGCCTGGGGCCTGGACACCGGCGCGCAACATGCGCGCTTGAAGACCACTACGCGCCGACCCCACCCCACAGATGCAGCAACCGGTGCCAACGCAGCACCCAGATGCAGGTGGGGCGCGTGCAGCGGCAATTTGTCACAGCTGGAGCTTGCCCACCGAGACGATGGGGCCCGTGGGCTGGCCGGACGGCGAGCCACCTGGAGGTTCGACCGTCAATGCGAAGGCCGCCGTGTCTTTCAGCAGGGCCGTGCGCAACACCGTGGTGGCGTTTTGCTGCGAGACCACGCCTAGCGAGCGCGGCGCGCCCTGCGCCGGCACGGCCCAGAGTTCGAGCGCCTTGTTCAGGGCCACGGTCTGGCCCTCGCTCAGCGGTTTGAGCACCAGGCTGCGGCCATCGCCGCTGACGCTGGCCACGAACGACGCCGGCTGAATGCCGTTGCCCGCCGCGCCGCTTTGCGCGCCCATGACCACCACGATGGGCGGCTGCACCGGCACGGGCTGGGCCAGCATCACGCCCAGGGTGATGGCGGCGGCCGTGGCCATGCCCGCGGCACCCTGCCACAGGGCCAGGCGCTCCCACCAGCGCACCACGCTGCGCGCGGCGTCCGAGGCCATCTGCCCGATCTGGCTGCCCGAGGCCTGCAGCGCGTCCTGCGCGCCGAACAGGCGGTTCTGGATGCCCTGCCACACGCGGGGTGGCGGCACCACCGCGGGGGTGGACGCCGTGAGCGTTTCCAGGCGGCGCTCCCAGTCGGTGGTGGCGCGACGCAGGCTGGGGTGGGCCGGCAGCAGGTTTTCGAAGCGGCGCCGGGCCGGGCCCCTCAGGGTGCCCAGGGCGTACTCCGCGGCCAGCTTGTCGGCCAGTTCGGGGCGGCTGTAGTCCATGTCAGTTCAGGGCCAGCGAGGCCCGCTCCAGGCAAGTCTTCAGGCTCTGCAAGCCGCGACGCACCCAGCTTTTCACGGTGCCCAGCGGGTGCCCCAGTTGTTCGGCGACCTCGGCATGCGTCAGGCCCTGGTAGTAGGCCAGGGCCAGGCTGTGCTGCTGCTCGCCGCTCAGGTCCTTCATGCAGCTTGTGAGCGCGCGGGCGTCGCTGGCCTGCTCGAGCAGGTCGAGCGGGCCAGGGGTGTCGGCGGCGATGTCTTGCAGCATGTCGGTGTCGTCCTCGTCCGGGCCGGCCTGGAAGCGGCTGAGGGTCTGCGGCTCCGCCTGGCGACGGCGCAGGCTGTCAATGGCCCGGTTGCGGGCCACGCTGTTGAGCCAGGTGCGGGCCTGGCTGAGCGCGGGATTGAAGCTCTGCGCCGAACGCCAGACGTTCACGTACACCTCTTGCAGCACGTCCTCGGCCTGGGCCCGGTCTCTTTGTATACGCAGGATCACGCCCAGCAGATGCGGACTTGTGTCACGGTAAAGCCGGTCGAAGGCGGCGCGGTCGCCCAAAGCGACGCGCGAGAGCAGGTCGGCCAGGGCCTGGGAGCGGTCGGCGGCGTCGGGCAAGGGGGCCATGCGTCCTCGTGGTGCGGTGTCGGTGGCGTGGTCTGGCGGGATGGCGGTGTCGGTGAGCCCATGGCTTCGACCTTTGACGGGCATTCTAGGGTGAGGGGCCGTCACAGCAGGCCCCTACAATCGGAGGCACCATGAAGAAGCCCCAAGAATTCGTCCTGACCCTGTCTTGTCGCGACACCACCGGCATCGTCCACGCCGTGTCGGGCCTGCTGTACCAGGCCGGTTGCAACATCATCGACTCCCAGCAATTCGGCGATGTGCTCAGCGAGGACAGCACCGGCCTGTTCTTCATGCGCGTGCACTTCTCTGCGCCCGAGCACCTGGCCGACGCCACCACGCTGGACAAGCTGTTCTCGCACGTGCGCGACCAGTTCGGCATGGCCGCGCAAATTCGCGCCCTGGCGCGCAAGCCGCGCGTGCTGGTCATGGCCAGCAAGCACGGCCACTGCCTCAACGACCTGCTGTTCCGTTGGCGCTCGGGCTGGCTGAACATCGACATCCCGGCCATCGTCTCCAACCACCCCGACTACGCCGAGCTGGCCGCCAGCTATGGCATCCCCTTCCACCACCTGCCGCTGCCGACGGGCTCGGGCGCCGAGGTCAAGCGCGCCCAAGAAGCGCAGGTCGAAGCGCTGGTCGATGGCGAGCAGATCGACCTGGTCGTGCTGGCGCGCTACATGCAGATCCTCAGCCCCGAGTTCTGCGCCTTCCTCAAGGGCCGCGCCATCAACATCCACCACAGCTTCCTGCCCAGCTTCAAGGGCGCCAAGCCTTATTACCAGGCGCACGACCGCGGCGTGAAGCTCATCGGGGCCACGGCCCACTACGTGACGGCCGACCTCGACGAAGGCCCCATCATCGAGCAGGACGTCGAGCGCGTGGACCACACCCTCAGCCCCGAAGATTTCACCGCCGTGGGCCGGGACGTCGAGTGCGTGGTGCTGGCGCGTGCCGTGAAGTGGCACACCGAGCACCGCGTGCTCATGAACGGCCACAAGACCGTGGTCTTCAAGTGATCTGAAGCATGAGGATGCCCGCATGACCGACCCGCGCGCCAAAGTCACCCAAGCGGTGTTGCTGACCACGGCCGATGAGACCGAGGCCTCGTTCTACGACGCCATGCAGCACGCCGACCTCGACCGCATGATGCAGGCCTGGGCCGACGACGAAGACATCGCCTGCGTGCACCCCGGGGGCCCGCGCGTGGTGGGCTCGGTGGCCGTGCGTGCCGGCTTCGAGGCCGTGTTCGCCAATGGGCCGGTGCACATCACGATCGAGCACGTGCGCCGCATGGAAACGGCGGTGTGCGCGGTGCACCACGTCACCGAAAAAGTCCAGGCCATGGGCCCCGATGGCCAATTGCAGACCGCTTTCGTGATGGCCACCAACGTGTACCTGCGCACGGCCCAGGGCTGGCGCATGGTCGCGCACCATGCCAGCCCCGGTTTGGCGCAGGACCTGCCCGACATCACCGAGCCGCGCGGCGTCCTGCACTGAGCGCCTCCAGGAGTTTCGCCATGCATGGCTACCGTGCGCCCCGCTGGCTGGCCGGTGCAGGCCCCTTGGCCGGCAATGTGCAGACCATCTGGCCGGCGCTCTACAGCCGCGTCCACCCGGATCGCCGCGTCGGCCCGGTGGCCTACCTGCGCGAACGCTGGGACACGCCCGACGGCGATTTCATCGACGTGGACTTCCTGCCCGCTCCCGCTGGCACGCCCAGCCCGCGCCCCCTGCTGGTGATGTTCCATGGCCTGGAGGGCTCCTCGCAGAGCCACTACAGCCGGGCGTTCGCGCTGTGGTCGCACGCCCAGGGCTGGGACTTCGCCGTGCCGCACTTCCGCGGCTGCTCGGGCGAGCTCAACCGCGCGCCGCGCACCTACCACTCGGGCGACCATGCCGAGGCCGACTGGATCCTGCAACGCCTGGCGCGCCGCCAGGCCGGCCCGCTGCTGGCCGTGGGCATTTCGCTGGGAGGCAATGTGCTGCTGCGCTGGGCCCAGGAAGCGGGCGCCGAGGCCGAACGCACGGTGCGCGCCGTGGCCGCCATCTCATCGCCCGTGGACCTGGCCGCGGCCGGGCACGCGCTGGCGCATGGCTTCAACCGGCAGGTCTACACGCGCATGTTCCTGCAGTCGATGAAGCCCAAGGCCCTGGCCAAGCTCCAGCAGCATCCCGGCTTGTTCGACGAAGCCGCCTTGCGCGCTGCGCGGGATCTCCACGCCTACGACAATGCCTTCACGGCCCCGCTGCACGGCTTCGCCAACACGGAAGACTATTGGGCGCGGTGCTCGGCCAAGCCGGGGCTGAAGGCCATGCGCCACGTGCCCGCGCTGGTGCTCAACGCGCGCAACGACCCTTTCATCCCGGCGGCCTGCCTGCCCACGCGTGGCGAGGTGGGCCCGGCCGTGACGCTGTGGCAACCGCACGAAGGTGGCCACGTCGGCTTCCCTTCCGGGCGCTTTCCTGGCCATGTCGCCGATTTGCCGCAGGCCGTGGGGCGGTGGCTGAAACATCATCTGTGAGCCACACAGGGCAACAAGGGGCAACCCCCCAAGGAGACACATGGACGACATCGTCAAAGCCGCGCTGAAGAAGTGGCCCAACGTGCCCGATTGCTACGAGTGGCTGGCGCTGGACGCCCGCGGCGACTGGTACATGCGCGACGACCGCATCCAGGCCGCAGGGCCCTTCCCGCAGGTCAAGGGCAGCCGCATCCTGCACGACAAGCTCAAGGAGTTCATCCACCGCAACTACGACCACGACGAGCGTGGCGCCTGGTTCTTCCAGAACGGCCCGCAGCGCGTGTACGTGGTGCTGGAAGCCGCGCCCTGGGTGCTGGGCGTCCAGCGCGGCGAGGCGGGCTTTGCGCTGGACGCCCACACCGGCCAGCCGGTGCACGAGGTGCGCGCCACCTTCGTGGACGAGCACGGCCGGCTCTTCCTGCTCACCGAGCTGGGCCTGGGTGTGCTGAGGTCGATGGACATGGACGTGGCCGCCGATGCCCTCGTGGCGGGCGTCTGGCCGGAGCCTGAGGACGTGGCCTTTGCGGATTTGCCAGCGCGTTTTGGCCACGTGCTGGCGCCGCGCAAGGGCTGAGCACCGCCGCGCCATGACAGCGCAGGCATGAAAAAACCGGCCCCATGAACTGGTCATGGGCCGGTTGATCGCGGTGCCTCAGGGGCGCCGGGGCTGTCGCAGGCGTTGTCGCCGAGGCCTCAGGGGGCCGATGCGGCTGCAGCCGGGGCCGCGGGTTCGGCCAGCTTGCCGCCAGAGCCGTTGGCCATGTACACCACGGCGCGGTGCACTTCGTAGTCGGAGTAATCGGCACCGCCCTGGGCAGGCATGGCGTTGAAGCCCTTGACCGCGTGCTCCAGCAGCTTGGCATCGCCCTGGCTCAGGCGGCCGCCCCAGGCGCCGGCATCGCCGAACTTGGGTGCGCCCAGCATGCCTGCGCCGTGGCAGTTCACGCACTGGGCCTTGTAGACCTCTTCACCCGAGCGCGGGCCGGTGTTGGCCGAGGCCAGTTTGATCTCGACGGTGCCCACCGGCATGATGCGCTGCGCCGTGGCCTGCCCGCTCAGGGCGTCGCTGCCAGCCGCGTCCTTGGCGGCCGAGTTCACGTAGTTCACCAGCAAGGCAATGACAGCCACCGGCACGATGAACGCAGCCGCCACAGCCGCCATCAGCTGCTGGGGGGTCTGGATCGGGCCTTCGTGGCCGGACTCGTGGGATTGGGGCGCTTGGCTCATGGGTGTTCGCTACAGGCTGGTTTGACGCGGTGGGACGCGTGGGCGCCGCGCGGTGTGATGCGCGGTGAGAACGATGGGCAAGATTATAGGTCGTGGCAGAGGCGGTCGCGCTGCTAGAATCCCGCAGCGCTGCGCCCGTAGCTCAATGGATAGAGTACTGCCCTCCGAAGGCAGGGGTTGCTGGTTCGATCCCAGCCGGGCGCGCCATTCTGTGGCCTGGGGCAAACACCCCGCACAGACCCCTCAAAGAAGGCTCTGCAATTGATACGCAGGCTTTTTTCCGACAATTCTCCGACACTGCTCATGGCGGAGACGTCGGAGGATGACAGATGGCCAGCTTCTACAAGCGCGGCGACCACCAGTGGGAAGCCAAGATCCGCAAAGCCGGATTTTCGCAGCTTGCCCGCACGTTCGAGAGCAAATCAGACGCGATGGCCTGGGCCGCCGAGGTCGAGACCGAGATGCGCCGTGGCACCTTCGTGTCGCGCGCATTGGCCGAGCGCAAGACGCTGGGCGCCCTGATCGGCCAGTACGCGCAACCCGGTGCAGGGCGTGCTCAGGCCCAAGGTGAAAAACGCGCGTGACCGCCGCCTGAAGCCAGCCAAGAAGGGCAAGGCCCAACTGTCAGAAGACGCGCGGTTGCTGGCTGCGGAGGCGAACCGACCGTTCGTCGGACTGGTCGGCTCACGAAGCGTGAGGAGATCGAGCGACGAAACGGACGCAGCTGACCTTCGTTTGTGGTCTATGGCGCTTGGCGGAATCTCGCCTGTGCCTTTTTGGTGATCGACTTCACCTCGTGCGCCAGGTGCTCTGCGAATGTTTGGCTGCTGTGGGCCAGCAGTGGCGAGATCTCATTCACTGCTTGATCGATGGCCACAAGAACCTTCACAGCCACATCCTCTGCCACCGTTTGCAGGTACCGTGGCTTCATGCCCAGTTGTTGGGCCATGCCTTGCAGCTGCGCGTGGCCCATCTGCCCAGGCAACACTTCGCCGCCCACATTGAAAGCGAACTCTTTGGACAGCCCTGGGTAGATGCGTGTGCACATCAGGTCATAAAAGGGCGTGAGGCGCACGCCCTGGCCAGGCAACGCGTACAGCGACAGGTTCTTGGCATGGCTGTCGTTGTTGCCCACACAGAGGTTGAAGAACACCCATTGCACCAGCGCTTGCAAGTCCAGGGCTGCGCGTGAGCTGTGTTCACGGATCAGTCGGGCGCAGGCTTGCAGCCCGGGCCCACCTTCCTTCTCGTACTTCTTTTCGGACACGGTGCCCGCCAACTGGCAGAGGTCGTACTGGATGACGCGGCTCAGGCCACCATCGTCTCTGCGAAGTCGGTCGAAGCGCTCGACCACACAGGCCTTGGTCAGTGGCTCGTAAAAGACTTCGGCCGTTCTGAGCCCGCAGTGCTTGGCCGTGCGCATGATGATGGCCTCGTTGACCGCGCTGTCTCGCACTTTGGCCAGCCGGCGGATGTCGGGCTTGAGGATGTGCGTGGACGGCGCGTGTCCCTTGGGCAGCATGGGTTGGCCGTCGAAGATGGCGATCGTCGCTTTGTCTTGCGCGCCAGCCAGTGAGATGCGGGCGTCCTCACCTTGAACCTGGATGGCTGCGGCCGATTTGGACTTCAGGATGTCGGCCAGGGCCTGCCAGCTGGTGGGCTCGTATTGCGGAGGCTGAGGGCGTTGGCCCTGGGGCAGCATCACGTAGGCACCCGCCGTGTCGCCTGCCACCTCTTGCAGCAGTGCAAACAGGGTGGATGCCTTGCGCTGAGCCGAGAGGTAGGCACGCACCTCGCCCTCGGGCAGCAGGTTCTCGAAGAAGGCCTGCACCTGGGGGGCGACCAAGCGCCCCGGCTGGAGCGCGATGCTGGACAGGGGGAAGGGGCCTGCCGGCTGTTGTCTGCCCAGCCAGGCCGGCGTGTATTCGAAGCTCAAGGGCTCGGTGTCGAAGACGGTGCCGATCAACTCATCGCCATAGAAGACGTCAAGCGCGGTGACGCGTTCCATCACAGCGTCCTGGATGTCTTGGGCTGAATCACGACTTCCAGGCCGAGGATGTCGAGCAGGTCAAGCACCTTCTGAAGCTGTACCGTGGATTTGCCGTTTTCCACATCGACGATCAAGCGGTTGCCGGTGTTGGCCAGGCCTGCGACGTCGAGCTGGCGCAGGTTCATGCCGTTGCGCTGCCGCTTGACCATCTGACCGACGTCCAGCGCGGTGCGAACCACATGAGGTGTTGGGTCGTGCAGGGGGCTGTCAGCGGTGGTGTCCATGGACGGGTCTTTGAATTACCGTTGGGTAATTCTATGAGGTCAGTTCGCGTGTGACAAGCGCTTGATTACCGATCGGTAAATTACCTGGGTAATCGGGGGTGTGGTGGAGAATAATTACCTATCGGTAATTTGTTGCTTGGCCATCAGTTCAAGGTTGCAACTCAGAAGTCAGTTGCAACTTGCTTTGCCTGTCTGCCTGCTTGCATCGCTCAATTCTTGCAGTGGCTCCTGCGACCAACGCCAGGTCACAGGGGGTTGCCTCCTTGCTGAGGGGGGGGTTGGGGAGCCTTTGATCTCCGACACTTTTCCGACAGTTACCCCGGGAAACACCGGTATACAGTCGGAAATGGCCCTCCGAAGGCAGGGGTTGCTGGTTCGATCCCAGCCGGGCGCGCCAAGAAGAACCCAGTGGATCAAGCCCTCAGCGGAAACGCTCGGGGCTTTTTTCTGGCTCAAGCCACCCCCCCCAGCCTGAGCGCCAGCCCTGCCAGGGCCGCGCCGCCGATCACCTGCATCACCGAGCGCTTGTACCGGAACAGCGCCACG
The DNA here is from genome assembly GCA_023266355.1 of Aquabacterium sp. GTDB lineage: Bacteria > Pseudomonadota > Gammaproteobacteria > Burkholderiales > Burkholderiaceae_C > Aquabacterium. The sequence goes on along the minus strand of JAHFQM010000003.1, from coordinate 35,725 downwards.
GCCGCAGCCACGCTCAGTGCGGCGGCGGGCAGGTCCAGCCGGTCCAGGGCGTCCTGCAGGCCATGCCCCAAGCCCTGCGGCCACAGCACGTGCACGCCGAAGAACAAGGCCAGGTTGAGGATCACACCGACCACCGCGGCCGTGATGGCCGTCAGCGGTGCCGTCAGGCGCACCTCGTGGCGGCTCGACTCCACCAGCGGCCCGCCCGCCAGGATGAACATGAACGAGGGCAAAAAGGTGAACCACGTCACCAGCGCAGCGCCCAGCGCGCCGGCCAGGAAGGGCGCGTCCGGCCCCAGCAAAGCCTGGGTGTGTGCGCCCACATAGCCTACGAAGGCCACCACCATGATCAGCGGGCCGGGCGTGGTTTCGCCCAGCGCCAGGCCGTCCATCATCTGCAGCGGGTTCAGCCAGTGGAAGTGCTCCACCGCACCTTGCACCACGTAGGGCAGCACGGCATAGGCCCCGCCGAAAGTCATCCACGCGGCCTTGGTGAAGAACCAGCCCATCTGCGTGTAGGTGTGCGCCCAGCCCAGTTGCGCCACCATCCAGGCCATCGGTGCCAGCCACAGCGCCAGCGACACGGCCAGCACGGCCAGCAGGCGCGGCCAGCGGAACACCGTGTGCTCGGCCCGGGGGCCATGGTCGTCGATGGCGGTGGGGCCGGTGTCATGGCCCGCGCTGCCGTGTCCGCCGCCCGCCACGAACAGCGTGGGCGCCAGGCGACCTCCCTGGGCCCCGGCGGCCGCGGCCAGTGCCAGGATCAAGGGGAAGGGCAGTTGCAGCACCGCGATGCCGATGAAGGACGCCGCTGCGATCGCCCACAGCGCCCGGTTGCGCAGCGCGCGCGAGCCAATGCGGTGGGCCGCCTGCAGCACGATGGCCGCCACCGCCGGCTTGATGCCGTAGAACACCCCGGCCACCCAGGGCACCTGCCCGAAGGCCACGTACACCCACGACAGCCCGACCAGGATGGCCAGCGAGGGCAGCACGAACAGCGCACCGGCCACGATGCCGCCCCAGGTCCGGTGCATCAGCCAGCCGATGTAGGTGGCCAGCTGCTGCGCCTCTGGCCCCGGCAGCACCATGCAATAGTTCAGCGCGTGCAGGAAGCGGCGCTCCGACAGCCAGCGCCGGCGCACCACCAGCTCCTCGTGCAGGATGGCGATCTGCCCGGCCGGCCCGCCGAAGCTGATGAAGCCCAGGCGCAGCCAGAAGCGAAAGGCTTGCCAGAAAGTCACGGATGCAGGGGCTGGGGCGTCGGTCAAGCGCATGGGGGCTGGCGGCTGGGTGGAGGCTCGGCGCACAATCGGCGCAAGGATCTGAACCGCACACATTAAATCAGGAGTGGGCATGTCGGCCTCTGTTTCCGCGATCGAAACTGACGCTCGCCTGACGCTGGACTACCTCCTGCGGCGCATGCGCAGCAAGCAGGACTTCCCGGCGCTGTCGGCGTCCATCAGCCGGGTGCAGGCCTTGTCGGAATCCGACAGCGACAGCCTGCACACCCTGTGCGACGAAATCCTGCAGGACGTGGCCCTCACGCAAAAGCTGCTGCGCGTCGTCAACACCGCCCACTACCGCCGCGCCGGCACCGACCCCATCCGCACCGTGTCGCGCGCGGTCAGCCTCATCGGCGTGGCAGGGGTGCGCAACCTGGCCCTGTCCCTCGTGCTGCTCGACCACATGCACGACCAGGTCCACGCCCTGCAATTGAAGGAAGCGTTCCTGCACACGGTCATGGCTGGCACCCTGGCCAGCGAGCTGGGCAGCACCCCGGCCGAGGCCGAAGAGGCCTTCGTGGGCACGCTGTTCCGCCGCCTGGGTTGGTTGCTGGTGGCCTTCTACCTGCCCGAAGATGCCGAGCAGATGCGCGAGCTGATGCGCGCGCCACCGCCCGCGCCCAGCGAGGCCCAAGCCGCGCAGCAGGTGCTGGGCGTGCGCCTGGACGAGCTGGCCGATGCCATCGGGGCGCAATGGAGCCTGCCCGAGGCCTTGCGGGCCTGCATGCGCGCGCCGGAAGGTGCCTTGCCCGTGCACTCCCTGACCGGCACGCCTGAGCGCCTGCACTGGCTGGCCAGCCTGGCCGAAGCCGCCACCGACGCCATGCTGCACACGCCGCCGCCTGAGCTGGGCGATGCCCTGGTGCGACTGCAGCGCAGCCATGCGCGTGCCCTCGACCTCGCGCCCCAGGCCCTGCAGGATGCGGCCGGGCGCGCGCGCAAGCGCCTGAGCGAACTCACCGCGGCGCTCAACCTCAGTGTGCCGGCGTCCTCCCCGGCCGAGCGCCTGCTCGACACCTATTACGTCGATGCGCCCGATGCGGTCGGCACGGCAGCGGGTGCTGCACCGGGCGCCACACTGGGCACAGCCGGCAGCGCAGGCCTCGACATCGACCTGGCCGAGCCCGGCTTCACCGACCTGGGCGCCGGCGAGCTGGGCCCTCCCGCGCTCAGCCCCATCGACATCCTCACCAGCGGCATCCAGGACATCACCAACACCCTGGTCGAAGCCTTCAGCCTGCAAAGCGTGCTGCACATGGTGCTGGAGACCCTCTACCGCGGCCTCGACGCCCGCCGCGTCGTGTTCTGCCTGCGCGACGCCCGCACCGGCGAGCTGCAAGGCCGCATGGGCCTGGGCGAGGGCGCGGAGCTCCTCAAGGCCGCCTTCCATGTGCCGCTGAGCGTGCCTTCCGGCACCCAGCCCGACCTGTTCACCGCGGTGAGCCTGAAGAACGCCGACACCCTGATCGCCGATGCGCGGTTGCCCGCGGTGGCGCGCCTGCTGCCCCGCTGGTTCACCACCCACATCGACGCGCAGACCTTCCTGTTGCTGCCCCTGGTGCTCAAGCGCCCGGGCCAGCCCGACCGCGTCATCGGCCTGATCTATGCGGACAGGGCGGCCGCCGGCAGCCTGCATCCCGACGAGCGCACCCTGTCCTTGCTGCGCACCTTGCGCAACCAGGCGATCATGGCGTTCAAGCAGTCTGCATAATCGCGCCCCATGTTCCGCATCGTCCTGGTCCAGCCCGAGATCCCGCCCAACACCGGCAACGTCATCCGCCTGGCGGCCAACACCGGCTGCGAGCTGCACCTCATCGAGCCCCTGGGTTTTTCGATGGACGACAAGCTGCTGCGCCGCGCCGGCCTCGATTACCACGAGCACGCCGCCGTGAAGCGCCATGCCAGCTGGCAGGCTTTCCTCGACACCATGCAGCCCGATGCCGGCCGCCTGTTCGCCTTCACCACGCGCGGCAGCCGGCCCTTTGGCGAAGTGGCCTGGCAAGCGGGTGATTGGCTGGTGTTCGGCAGCGAAACCGCGGGCCTGGCCCCCGAGCTGCGCGACACCTTCCCGACCGCGCAGCGCGTGCGCCTGCCCATGCGCGAGGGGCAGCGCAGCTTGAATTTGAGCAATGCGGTGGCCGTGGCCGTGTTCGAGGCCTGGCGGCAGAACGGCTACGCCGGCGGGGCCTGAGCGGCCCGAAGCGCCTCAGCCTTCTGCCTTGGCCTCGCGGCGCATCAGCGCACCCACGGCCTCGGCGGGGCTCAGGCGGCCTTCCAGCACAGCCACCACCGCCTCGGTGATGGGCATGGCCACGCCCAGCGACTGGGCGCGTTGCCACACGGTGGCGGCCGAATACACGCCTTCGGCCACGTGGCCCAGCTCCTGGAGGATCTGCGCCAGCGGCTTGCCCGTGGCCAACTGCAGGCCCACGGTGCGGTTGCGCGAGAGCGCGCCGGTGGACGTCAGCACCAGGTCGCCGAGGCCCGACAGGCCCATGAAGGTGTCAGGGCGCGCACCCAGGGCCACGCCCAGGCGGGTCATTTCGGCCAGCCCCCGGGTGATGAGGGCGGCGCGGGCGTTCAGGCCCAAATCCATGCCATCGACGATGCCCGTGGCGATCGCCAGCACGTTCTTGACGGCGCCGCCCACCTCCACGCCCACCGGGTCGTTGGAGGTGTAGACGCGCAGGGAATCGCTGTGGAACACGTCCACGGCCTGCTCGGCCAGGGCGTTGTCGGTGCTGGCCGCGACCAAAGCCGTCGGTTGGCCCAGGGCCACTTCCTTGGCGAAGCTGGGGCCGGAGAGCACGCCGCTGCGCGCCTGAGGGCGCACCGCGCGGGCGATTTCGTGGCCCAGTCGGCCCGTGCCCTTCTCGAAACCCTTGCACAGCCACAGCGTGGCCACGTGTTCGGGCAGGCGCTGGAGGACGTCGGCCAGTGCCGCCATCGGCGTGCCGACGATGACCAGCCCGCCATGCCCGTGGGCATGCGCCACGGCCGCGTCGAAATCGGCCGTCAGCGCCAGGCGGTCAGGGAAAGCGGCCTCGGGCAGGTAGCGGGTGTTGCGCCGCTGCGCCTGCATCTCGGCCACCTGGGCGGCATCGCGCGCCCACAGCTGCACGGCCACGCCCTGGCGCGCGGCACTGATGGCCAGTGCCGTGCCCCAGGCGCCGGCGCCCAAGACCGTGAGGTGACGGGTCATCCGATCCGCGGCGACGCAGTCCGCCACAACGCGCTGCGCAGGATCAGGAAGCCTGGACTTGCTGTGCGGCAGCGGCTTGCTGCAGCTGCGACTCGTACATGGCCTGGAAGTTGACTTCGGTCAGGTGCACGGGCGGGAAGCCGGTGCGGTTCAGCACGTCGGCCACGGTGGCGCGCAGGTAGGGGTAGACGATCTGCGGGCAGGCGATGGCGATGATCGGCTGCAGCTGGTCTTCCGGCACGTTGCGGATTTCGAACAGGCCGGCTTGCTTGGCTTCGACCAGGAACAGCACCTTGTCGTTGACCTTGGCGGTCACGGTGGCGGTCACGGCGATTTCATAGATGCCTTCGACCACGGGCTCGGCGTGCAGGTTCAGCTGCACGTCCACCTGGGGCTGGCCTTGCTCCAGCAGGATCTGGGGGGCGTTGGGCAACTCCAGCGACAGGTCCTTGAGGTAGATGCGTTGGATGCTGAAGGAAGGCTGGAGGTTCTGTTCGCTCATGGGAGGTCCTTGCGGTGGCCTTGGATGTAAGGCGGTTCGTTGGAGGTCGCGGCGAATTATGACCCAGCCACATGACGCGACTGTCACAGCGTGGCCCAGGTGACGCGCGCGCGTCCATCGGTGTGCGGGGGATGCCCCCAAATCCGACTGCCTTACTCACATAATGCAATGGTATTTGCGGGCTTGTGGTGAATCAAAAAAATCTGGCTCCGTGACAAATATCATTTCTGGGAAATCAACCATGCCACACCAGGGAATGGGTTCGGCACGCATGCTGCCGATGCAGGGTTTGCATGTCCGGCTGTGCCCGGTTTGTCAAAATGGGATGTTTGGGCGTGTCTGGGGCAAGTCTGCTCCGGGCAATCAGGACGCCACCCACCAGCGCACCTTCGTGCCCGGCGAGGTCGTTTGCCGCAAAGGTGCGCGCGGCAAATCGGTGTATTCCGTTTGCAAAGGGGCGGTGAAACTGGAGGTCAGCACGCCCGATGGCCATCCCAGGGTGGTGCGGGTGCTGCAAGCGGGGGCGGTGTTCGGGCTGGAGGTGCTCAGTGACATCAGCTACCACCACACGGTCACCTGCCTGGGGCGCACCCAGTTGTGCGAGATCCCGGCCGATGCCGTCAACGAGGCCACCCTGCACGATGCCGACCTGCACATGGCGCTGATGCAGCTGTGGCAGGCGAACGCCGACGAGGCCGATGCCGTCATTGCCGAGCTCTGCACCGGGCCGGCCCGCGTGCGCCTGGCGCGCCTGCTCTTGCACATGGCGCGTGGGCACATCACCCAAACCTGTCAGTCGATGTCGCGCGAGGACATGGCCTCCCTGCTGGACCTCACGCCCGAGACCGTCAGCCGCACCATGGCCGCCTTCAAGCGCAGCGGTCTGGTGGCCGAGCACAGTGGCGTGCTCGCTTGCGAGCTGCCTGGGCTGGAGCGCATCTCCCAGGGCATGGACTGAAGCCGGCGCACCAGGCGTGGCGACCACGGCCCGGTGCATCCGGCTTTTGAAACGTTGTCAGCTCGGCACCCCCCGGGCCCTGTCTCTGCAGGGCTCCGGTGGCGGCCCGAACGGCGAGGGCAGCGTCAGGCGGCCAGGTCCGCGGTGCGGCGGCGAGCGAAGCCCAGGGCAGCGATGCCAACCAGCGCCAGCGCGTAGGTCGAGGGCTCGGGCACGGCCTGCGAGAAGCTCTCCTGGAAGTGCAGCACCGAGGCGTTGGTGCCGGGGATGGTGGCGCTCAGCAGGAGGGTGGTTTCGATTTCGGCCACCGTCGGGCGGAGGCCCGGCTGGGTGAAGGCCACGTCGTTGAACACCGAAGCGCCCGGCACGTACTGGCTGACCTCCAGAGGGCCGACCGGGTTCAGCGGGATCAGGGTGTTGGTCAGGTCGCTGACCGATTCGCGCACCACGGCCTGGCCGTTCGCGCCGGACACCAGCGGGTCGCCGTCGAGGTGGAAGTCCGACAGGTAGAAATTGGGGTTGAGCACCCGCACCGTGTAGGTCAACTGGGCCGAGGCCGAGTCACCCGGGTGGGCTTGCAGCGGGCCGGTGAAGTCCAGGCCGTAGTTGCCGCTGTTGGTGATTTCGCCGTGCACGTTGATGTGCGCGGCCAGGTCCAGGTCACCCCACAGCTGGCCGGTGGCGTCGTTGAAGAAGCCGTTGGCGTGCCAGTCGAAGTTGCTGAATTCCTTGTCGCCCACGGTGAACGAGCGCTTGTTGATCACCAGGTCGGCCAGCGTGAAATTGTCGGTCAAGGTGGTGTCGGCGTGCGCCAGGCTGGCGGCACCCAGGCAGGCGGCGCCCACCAGGGCCAGGATGGATTTCTTGAAAGGTGTGCTTGTTGCGAAAGTCATGTGAATCTCCGTGCGTTGCTATTTGATTCCGAATACAACCTGGAAACCAAATGAAAGGTCCGTTTGGCAGGTGTTGACGCCTGGCAGATATTCCGTCGGTCAATGTCTGTCAGGCAGTGCAAGACTAGGGTTGCCTGCACCAGGTGTCAAACGCGGGGAGACCGTTCGCGCCAAGGAGAAACCATTTTGGATTGACGGTTGTCAATATTCACCGAATCAAATCCTCACGGATTGACAAACCTCATTGAGGCTTCGCATTTGTCAGGCGATGGCGCGATCGGCATGCGCCATTTGTCGCCCCCGTGAACAAGGGGGCGACATCGGGGCGGGGAGGGCGCGTGCGGGGGTTAACCCAGCATGGCGCTGGGGCAATGCCGGGTGACTGGGGGCCGGCGCTCAGCCCTGCAGCAGGGAAGCCAGGCCACCGCGCTGGTCGAGGGCGATGAGGTCGTCGCAGCCACCCACGTGGGTTTCGCCGATGAAGATCTGCGGCACGGTGCGCCGGCCGGTGATGGCCATCATGTGGTCGCGCTGGACCGGGTCCAGGTCGATGCGGATTTCCTCGATGGCCTCAACCCCGCGCTGCTTGAGCAGCATCTTGGCCCGCTGGCAGTAGGGGCAGACCTGGGTGGTGTACATCTTGACGGCGGTCATGTCGGTGCGGGGCTGGGGCCCTGAGGGATGGTTCGAGAGCGGATTGTCCCGCCGGAGGGATGTCCGCCCGGGGTGTGGGGGCTCCCGTGCAGGCTGCACGGGGGACGCCGCCAGGGCTCAGGCTTTTTCCACCGGCAGGTTGGCTTCGCGCCAGGCCTTCAGGCCGCCCGACAGCGACTGGGCGTTCTCGTAGCCCATGTCCTTGAGCTGTGCCACGGCCTTGGCCGAGCGTTGGCCAGCGGCGCACACCACCACCAGCGGCAGCTTCTTGTTGCCAGGCAGGCCCTTGCCCGCGGCGATCTCGCCCAGCGGCACGTTCTTGGCGCCGGCCACGTGGCCCGTGGCGAACTCGGCCGGTTCGCACACGTCGATGACCTGGGCGCGCTCCTTGTTGATGAGCTGCACGGCCAGGGCTGGCGACAGGCCGCCCGAGACGGTGGCTTCCTGCAGTTGTTGCCACAGCAGCAGGCCACCCGAGGCGGCAGCGGCCACGGCCCAGTACCAGTTGTCGGCAAGGAAGCTGGAGAAATTCATGCGCGTGTCTTTCGCGGCGGCCTGGGGTGGACCGCAGTGGGATCGTTGAGAGGCTGCGGGGATTATAAAATCGCGGGCTGACATCCACACCGACCGAGACCTCACCATGTACAAGCTCGTGCTGATCCGCCACGGCGAATCGACCTGGAACCTGGAAAACCGCTTCACCGGCTGGACCGACGTCGAGCTGACCCCCACCGGCGTCTCGCAAGCCATGTCGGCGGGCAAGCTGCTCAAGGCCGAAGGCTACGAGTTCGACATCGCCTACACCTCGGTGCTCAAGCGCGCCATCCACACCCTGAACTACTGCCTCGACGAGATGGACCGCACCTGGCTGCCCGTCGTCAAGGACTGGCGCCTCAACGAGCGTCACTACGGCGGCCTGCAGGGCCTGGACAAGGGCGAGACGGCCAAGAAGTACGGCGACGCGCAGGTGCTGGTCTGGCGCCGCAGCTACGACACCCCGCCGCCCGCGCTGGAGGCCAACGACCCGCGCGGCCAGCGCCAGGACGTGCGCTACGCCAAGCTCTCGCCGGAGCAGATCCCGCTGACCGAGTGCCTCAAGGACACCGTGGCCCGCGTGCTGCCGTTCTGGAACGAGGCCATGGCCCCGGCCATCAAGTCGGGCCAGCGCATCGTGATCGCGGCGCACGGCAATTCCATCCGCGCCCTGATCAAGTACCTCGACAACATCAGCGATGCCGACATCGTGGGCCTGAACATCCCCAACGGCATCCCGCTGGTCTATGAGCTCGATGCCGATCTCAAGCCGATCAAGAGCTATTACCTGGGTGACGCCGAAGCGGCGGCCAAGGCGGCTGCGGCCGTGGCTTCGCAGGGCAAGGCCTGATCAGGGCTTGGATCAAGGCTTCAATGACCAGATGACGGGGCAGTGGTCGGACAGCGTCCGGCCCGCGTCCCCGGCTTCGAACGGCAGGCGCGCAAAGCGCCTGTTTTTGTGTCTGGCGGCCAGTTTGCGGTCGATGAGGATGTCGTCGATGTACTGCTTGTGGCGGTCGTCGGCGTCGCAGCCGATGTAGCGCTCGCCCTCGGTGGCGCGCAGCAGTTCGGCGCCGGGCGGGTCGTTGTCGCTCCAGGCCTGCATCAGGTTGAAGGGCGCGGCCTCGTCGGGGCCTGCGGGGTAGCGGGCGTCCTTGTCGAGGTGGCGGTTGAAGTCGCCCAGCAGCGCAAAGGCCACGCCCTCGCGCACGCGCTGGTCGACCCACGCCTCCACCACCGGCACCTGCTGGCGCAAGCGGGCGCAGGGCGGGAAGTTGCGGTCGAGCTTGCCGGTGAAACAGCCGCTCTTGAGGTGCACGGCCAGCAGGCGCACTTCCTGGCGCGTGCCCGGCCACAGCGTCACGTCGGCACCGCTGCGCGTGCCGCCATCGACATCGAGGGCTTGCAGGTCGCCGTTGCAGCGGTAAGGGATGCCGTCGCGGATGGCGAAGCCCACCTTCTGCGGGTGCTGCCGTTGCACGAAGCAGTCCAGGCGCCAGCCCTGGCGGAACACCTGCCGGGCGGCCTCGGGGCCATCGACTTCCTGCAAAGCGACGACGTCCACGCCTTCACGCTGACGCAGGGCTTGGGCGCTGTGGCCCAGGGCGTCGAAGTCGGCGGCGGTGCGCTCAGGGGGCGGTGTGCGGCCGGGCGTGCAGGGCAGGGCGCGTTGGTCGCTGCGGGGTTGCTGGGCCATGCAGGTGGCGCCCAGCGTCGCGCGGGCCTGGGGCGTCATCAGCCACTCCAGGTTCCAGGTGGCCAGGGTCAGCCCGGCAGATTGGGCCGTGGCCGAAGCGCAGACCGCGCCCAGCGACAGGGTGATCAAGAGGGCCCGTACAGCGGCCAGTTGGGAACGTTGCACGGGGGGCCTCGCAGTCAGCTGATGGGCAGGGCGTCAGAGGCCGAGGGCGGCGCGGTCCAGCGTGTAGTTTTGCGGGCCGGCCACGGCGATCTTGATGGCACCGATGCGGTTGCCCAGGGCCACCGACTTGAGCAGGTCCCAGCCCTTGGACAGGCCGTACAGCAGGCCGCCGCGGAAGGCGTCACCGCAGCCGGTGGGGTCGATCACGGCCTCGGCCTTCACGCCGGGCACGTGCGTTTTCACGCCCTGGATGTAGACGTTGCAGCCATCGGCGCCCAGGGTCTCGATCAGGCCTTGCAGGTGGGACTTCGACAGGTCGGCCAGGCTGCTGCCGGTGCGGTCGGCCAGCAGCTTGCCTTCGTAGTCGTTGACGGACACCCAGGTGGCTTGCGAGATGAAGCGGTGCAGTTCGGCGCCGTCGAACATGGGCAGGCCCTGGCCCGGATCGAAGACGAAGGGGATGCTGGCGGCGCGCAGCTGCTCGGCGTGCTGGATCATCGCGTCGCGCCCGTCTGGCGAGACGATGGCCAGCGTCACCGAGGGGTCGGCCTCGATCTTCAGGCGGTGGGCCTGGCCCATGGCGCCGGGGTGGAAGGCGGTGATCTGGTTGTTGTCCTGGTCCGTGATGATCATGGCCTGGGCGGTGTAGTCGTCTTCCACCGTGAGCACGTGCTTCAGGCTCATGCCCAGCTGCTCGAAGTGGTTGCGGTAGAGCGCACCGTCCTTGCCCAGGGCCGCCATGACCAGGGGCTCGCCACCGAGCTGCTGAAGGCTGTAGCCGATGTTGCCGGCGCAGCCGCCGAATTCCTTGCGCAGCGTGGGCACCAGGAAGGACACGTTCAGGATGTGCACCTGCTCGGGCAGGATCTGCTGCGCGAAACGGCCTGGGAAAGCGGTGATGGTGTCGAAGGCCAGGGAGCCACAGATGAGCACGGACATGGGGGTGCCTTTGTTGTTGGGTGCGCCACAGCGCAGGTCAGGGGTAAAACAGTTCGGCCGTGTAGCCGGCGGGGGTCAGCCCGTCGAGCCGCAGTGACCACTGCAGCGTGGTGCTTTGCTGTGCAGGTGCGGCGTCGGGTGTGGGCGCGAGGTTGGGCGTGCTGGTCTGGCTGGCGCCTTCGCCACGCACCACGCGGGCGTCTGTGGCCTGGAAGGCGCGTCGGGCGATCACGCTGCCGCGTTCGTCGGTGAGGCTGAGGTCGATGTGCGGCCAGGCCACGCCGATGTCGCTGCGGTTGTGCACCGACACGGTCAGGCGGTAACGGTCAGGCCCTTCGGAGCCCGTGCGCAGCAAGGTGGCACTGTCCACTTGGAGCACTTCCAGGCGCAGCGGTGGGGCGATCTTGCAGCCGACCTGGTCGCACCAGGCTTGCAGCAAGGGGCGCGCGTCGGGGTGGTAGGCGGCGATGAGGTCGCGGAACTGGTGCGCGAGCTGCAGGCCCAGGCCCAGCGTCAGGCCCAGCAGCAGGGTGAGCAGCACACCGCGCGTGGCCGGGTGGCGCCAGAAGGCCTGGCGCTGGGCGCGCTTGACGAACTCGGGCGCCTGGGTGGCGGGGTCGCGCCCGCGCGTGCCGGAGCGGCCCTGGCGCTTGCTGGGCGGGGGTTGCACCTGTTCGCGCACGAAGTCCTCGCCGAAACGCGAGGGCAGGGTCGTGGGGATGCTGGGGTCGTCCTCGGCATCGGGTGCGTGTGCAGGTGAGGTCAGGCCCGGTCCGCTGGGGGACCTGAGCAGGCTGGCCGAGGGCAGGGGAGCGGCCGCGGGCAGGCTGCGCGAGGGGGGGGGCGGCGCTGTCGTCGTGGGGGTGGCTGCGATGGCTGTGGGGGCCGCGGGTGCTCCAGGCGTCGGCGGTGCGGGCTCGGGGGGCAGTTCCGCCGGGATGCTGTCGAGCGCCCAGTCTTCCTCGGCGTCGAGCATGGCGTCGTTGGGGAACTGCGCGTCGGCGAACTCCGGGCCCTGAGGGCGGCGCTTGACCTGGCGCGGGCCGTCCTGCGAGGGCATGAGGTAGCGCGAGTCCAGCGCGTCGGACTCGTCGGTGTCGGGCACGTCCTGCGGGGGCGGGCCGTCCCAGGGGCGCGGCTCGCTCAAGGGCACCTGCAATGGCACCTGCAACGGCAGGCTGACGGAGGTGTCGAGGTCGAAGTCGGTGGCCGAGGGCAGGGGCGTGGCCGCCAGGTGCAGGTCGGCCGCGCTCAGCGGTGTGTGTGCGCTGATGGGGGTGGGCGGCGCGAGCTCTGTGGGCCGGGTGGTCGTCCAGGATGCGCTGTCGCCTTCGGTGTCCGCTGCCATGGCCCCGTCGGCATCGGCCCAGGCGTTGTGGTCGGTGGGCGGTGTGGGCTCAGCCGGTGCCGGTGTGGGTGCCGGTGTCTGTGCCGGAGCTTGGGCCGTGCGCCGTGGTGGCGGCGATTCGCTGTCCAGGTCGAACAGCGCGGGCAGGGCGTTGAAGACCTCGTGGCAACGGCCGCAACGCACCCAGCCTTCCGAGACCTTCAATTGGTCTTGCACGACCTTGAAGATCGTGCCGCAATGGGTGCATCGGGTGGCCAGGCTCATAGCCTGCCTTTATGCCATTGTTTTGTGGGCTGTCATCAGGATCCAGCCCTCTTCTGCGTTGGCGACCTGCAACGTCAGGCCCACTTCGGCGTAAGCGTCTTTCAGCTCTTGTTCCTGGCGGGCCAGGATGCCGGCCAGCACGAGGTGGCCACCAGGGGCCACGTGGCCGGCCAGCAGCGGTGCCAGCATCTTCAAGGGCGTGGCCAGGATGTTGGCCAGCACCACGGGGTAGGCGCCTTGCGCTTCGCCGACCAGGTCGGGCAGGCCCGCCACGATGGGCAACTTGCCATCGGCGGCTTTCAGGTGCTGCAGGTTGGCCTCGGCGTTGGCCACCGTGGACTCCACCGCGGCCGGGTCGATGTCCACCGCGTCCACCACGCCCGAGCCGAACAGCGCGGCGCCAATGGCCAGGATGCCCGAGCCGCAGCCGTAGTCCAGCACGCGCTGGCCGGCGTAAGCCGATGCGTTCTGCGCGATCCACTTCAGGCACATGCGGGTGGTCGGGTGGGTGCCTGTGCCAAAGGCCAGGCCCGGGTCCAGGCGCATGACGGTGGTCGCCGCGGCCGGCACGTCGTGCCAGGTGGGCACGATGTAGAAGGTGTCGGTGATGGGCACCGGCTGGAACTGGGATTGCGTCAGGCGCACCCAGTCCTGCTCGCCCACGGGCTGGATGCCCTGGACGTGGATGTCGCCGGCCCAGTCCTGGGCCAGGATCAGCGTGGCGGCTTCCAGCGCCTCGGCCTCGGTGGGGAAGAGGCTCTTGACGGTGGAGCGCTGCCAGGCTTCGCGCGCCACGGGCATGCCGGGCTCACCCCACAGGGCCTCTTCGTGCTCGGTGTCGGCGTCGGCGTCTTCGACCGACACGGACAGGGCCTCGATCTCCATGAGCGCGTCGCTCAGGTTCTCGACTTCGGCTTCCTTGGCCAGCAGGGTGAGTTCAAACAGCATGGTTGTGTGGGGGCGAGAGGCCGGTCAACGCGTCGGTCAGCGCTTGCGCGCGGCCATCCAGCTTTCCAGGTAGTGGATGTCGGTGCCGCCTTCGATGAACTTGGCGTCCACCATCAGCTCGCGGTGCAGCGGGATGTTGGTGTGGATGCCTTCGACCACCGTCTCCGACAGGGCGGTGCGCATGCGGGCCAGGGCCTGCTCGCGGGTGTCGCCGTGCACGATGATCTTGCCGATCATGGAGTCGTAGTTCGGGGGCACGAAGTAGTTCGTGTAGATGTGCGAGTCCACGCGCACGCCCGGGCCGCCGGGGGCGTGCCAGGTCGTGATGCGGCCCGGCGAGGGGATGAACTTCACCGGGTCTTCGGCGTTGATGCGGCACTCGATGGAGTGGCCACGCGTTTCGATCTGGCGTTGCGTGAAGGGCAGCTTCTCGCCGGCGGCCACGCGGATCTGCATCTGCACGATGTCGATGCCGCTGGTCATCTCGGTGACGGGGTGCTCCACCTGCACGCGCGTGTTCATCTCGATGAAGTAGAACTCGCCGTTTTCATAGAGGAACTCGAAGGTGCCGGCACCGCGGTAGCCGATTTTCTTGCAGGCCGCGGCGCAGCGCTCGCCCACCTTCTCGATGGCGCGGCGCAGGATGCCGGGGGCCGGTGCTTCTTCGATGATTTTCTGGTGGCGGCGCTGCATGGAGCAGTCGCGCTCGCCCAGCCACACGGCGTTCTTGTGCGTGTCGGCCAGGATCTGGATCTCGATGTGCCGAGGGTGCTCCAGGAATTTCTCCATGTAGACCTCGGGATTGCCGAACGCGGCACCCGCTTCGGCCTTCGTGGTCTGCACGGCGTGGATCAGCGCGGCTTCGGTGTGCACCACGCGCATGCCTCGGCCACCGCCGCCGCCTGCGGCCTTGATGATGACCGGGTAGCCCACGGTGCGGGCGATCTTGATGATCTCTTTCGGGTCATCGGGCAGGGCGCCTTCCGAGCCGGGCACGCAGGGCACGCCGGAGCGGATCATGGCCTGCTTGGCCGAGACCTTGTCGCCCATGACGCGGATGGACTCCGGGGTCGGGCCGATGAAGACGAAGCCGGACTGCTCGACACGCTCGGCGAAGTCGGCGTTCTCGGACAGGAAGCCGTAGCCGGGGTGGATGGCCTCGGCGTCGGTCACTTCGGCCGCCGAGATGATGGCCGGCATGTGCAGGTAGCTCTGCGCGGACGGGGCCGGGCCGATGCAGACGGCCTCGTCGGCCAGGCGGACGTACTTGGCGTCGCGGTCGGCTTCGGAGTAGACGACGACGGACTGGATGCCCATCTCGCGGCAGGCGCGCTGGATGCGCAGCGCGATCTCGCCGCGGTTGGCGATCAGGATCTTCTTGAACATGGCAAGACCCCTTTATTCGACGATGAACAAAGGCTGGCCGTATTCCACTGGCTGGCCGTTTTCGACCAGGATCTTGGTGATGGTGCCGTCCGTGTCTGCCTCGATCTCGTTCATGATCTTCATGGCTTCGATGATGCAGACGGCCTGACCGGCCTTGACCACATCGCCGACTTCGGCAAAGGCCTTGGCGCCGGGGCTGGACGAACGGTAGAACGTGCCCACCATGGGCGACTTGACGATGTGGCCGGTCTCGACCGGGGCGGCCGGTGCTTCGGCGGGCGCTGCCGCGGCGGCAGGGGCGGCGGGCGCAGCGACGGCAGGCGCGGCCACCGTTTGCATGACGATCGGGGCAGCGCCGGCCTTGACGATGCGGACTTTGCCGTCGGCTTCGGTGATTTCCAGTTCAGACACGTTCGACTCGGAAACGAGGTCGATCAGGGTCTTGAGTTTGCGCAGGTCCATGGGTTTTCTCCAGCAATGCGTCGAGCGGGTGGCGCTCGTGTGACGCAAGGGTTGATGCGGTCAGGCGGTCCGGGAGGTGGTCCGTCGGGGCTCAGCCGCGGGGGGGATTCTGAGGTGCGTTCAGGCGGTCCAGGGCGGCATCCACGGCCAGGCGGTAGCCCGCCGCGCCCAGCCCCAGGATCACGCCTTCGGCGAGGTCCGAGAAATAGGAGTGGTGGCGGAAGGGCTCGCGCCGGTGGATGTTGGACAGGTGCACTTCGATGAAGGGCAGGGCAACGCCCGCAAAGGCATCGCGCAGGGCCACGCTGGTGTGCGTGAAGGCGCCCGGGTTGATGACGATGAACTGGGTGCCGTCGGTGCGTGCGGCTTGCACGCGGTCGATCAGCACGCCTTCGTGGTTGCTCTGGAAGGTGCTCAGCGCGGCGCCGCGGCGGGCGGCGTGGGCGACCAGATCGGTGTTGATCTGCTCCAGGGTGGTGGCGCCATAGACCTGCGGTTCGCGGATGCCCAGCAGGTTGAGGTTGGGGCCATGGAGGACGAGAATCTGCATGCGTCAGGGGGCGTCTGGCTGGCTGCATCTGACAACGCAGCCAATGAGATGACCCCAGAAAATGAACGTAGGCGGATTTTACTCACACATGGCCGCAAATCCATGGGTTTGGGGGAAATGTTTGTGCGGGCTCAGGGCGTGATCTCGCGGGCCCAGCCGGCCAGCTCGTCGAAGTGGGTGGCGCCCATCTTGCGGTGGCGCACACGGCCTTGCGCGTCGATCAGCAGGGAGAACGGCAGGCCGCCGGCCGCGTTGCCCAGGGCTTGAGCGAGTTCGGTGCCACCGAAGCCCGCCAGGCCGATGCCGAATCCTACATGGACTTTGGCCAAAAACTCTTTCACGGGGGTCGGGCCGTCGATGGCCAGGCCCAGCACCTGCCAGCCCTTGGGCGCGAACTCGGTGTGGAAGCGGTCGAGCTCGGGCATTTCCTTGACGCAAGGCGGGCACCACGTCGCCCAGAAATTCAGCAGCACGGGCTTGCCCTTCAGGCTGGCCAGGTTCAGGCTGCCGTCGGTGGGGGTGTCGAACTGCTGGGCCCAGAAGCCGGCTTGCAGGAGGTCACCGGCGATGAGCGGGGCGGAGGCGGCGTTGGCCGGGGCGCTGGCATCCGAGCTTGCGCTGCTGGCCGCGGTGCCGGCGCTGTCCGCTGGAGAGCCGCTGCGGCGCAGGCCGAACCAGGCGCCAGCCGCGGCAGCCCCCAGCGCCAAGGCGACGAGGACGGTGCGCCGGGCTTCGCCGTGCTGGGTGTGGGCGCCGGGGCGGGCGGTGGTGGTGGCGTTGGTGACGGCGGTGGTGGCGTCCGTGGTGGCAGCCGTGGTTTGGGCGGGGCGGTTGGGCGTCATGGGGCGAGGGTGTGCGGCGGGGTGGCGGTCAGGTCGGCATCGCTGGCCAGCAGGCGTTGCAGGGCGGCCAAGTCACCGCGTTCGGTGCGGCCGCGTGCGTCGGGCTTGAGGGCGCCGCGCAGGTCGTCGGCGTCGAGGATGGTCAGGTGCAGGCCGATGGTTTCGTTCAGCGCCGGGCAGGTCACGCTCAGGCTCAGGCGGTCCACGTCCTGGCCACGCGGGCCGGGCACGCTGCCGACCTCGTAGTCCTGGCCCTTGCCCAGCAGGAAGATTTCGGCGGATTTGCTGTCGTCGCAGTACAGCTGCAGGTGGACGTCGTTGAGGCGGGTGGCCGTGCCGCGCCAGATGGCGCCGCTCAGGTGGGGGCGGAACTCGGCCAGGCGCTGCATCCACAGGGCCGCCAGCTCGCGCAGGGCGCGCAGCTCGGCGGGTTGGGTGTCGGCGCAAAACAGGCCGATGTATTCGAAGACGGCCTCTTCCACCTCGCCGTTGTCGGGCAGGGCGGTGCGGCTGTTGAGGCCCAGCTGCTTGACGGCGCGGCGCTTGGCTGGGCCGTACTCCAGGCCCTCTTCCACCACCATGCGGGCGGCGGTGGCGGCGATTTCCAGGGTGAGGTCGCTCATGGGACCCGATTGTGGGTCAGGCCGCCTCGATCCAGACCGGCACGGCGCTGAAAGCCGCGTTGGCGGAAATGCGATCGGTCAGGCGATCGTCGGTGAGGTCGTTGATGCTGGCACCCGGGTGGGCTTGCGCCACCGCCATCTGCACGCCATCGCGGCCGTGGCCCCAGCCATGCGGCAGGCTGACCACGCCCGGGCGGATGTCGGCGCTCACATGCACGGGCACCGCGATGCGCCCGGTGCGCGAGGCCAGGGTGACGGTCTGGCCATCGGCCACGGCGTGGCGCAGGGCGTCGTCCGGGTGCATCCACAGGGTGCAGCGCGGTTTGCCCGAGACCAGGCGCTCGCTGTTGTGCATCCAGGAGTTGTTGCTGCGCACATCGCGCCGGCCGATCAGCTTGAGCGTGGGCTGGCCCGAGGGGCTGGTGGGTGGCGTGAGCGGCCCGGTGAACGCGGCGACCAGCTGCGGCAGCTCGCGGCGGATGCCCGCAGGCAAGAGGTCGATGCGTTTTTTGCGCGCCGCCAGGCTGGCGCCCAGGGAAGGTTTCAGCGGCCCCAGGTCGATGCCCTCGGGGTGGGCGCGCAGCTTGGCCAGCGTCAGGCCGCGGGCCTGGGCGTTTGGGCCGGCGGCGCGGTTCAGGCCGATGGCCAGCAGGCGGTGCGGGGGCAGATGCTTCATCAGGCCGCGGGTCAGCAGGCCGGCCAGGCGCGCTGTCACGCCACTGCGCTCCAGCGCCCAGACGCGCCGGGCGTAGCGCGTGGCCAACTCGCTGTAGATCTCCCAGTCGTGCAGGGCGCCGGGGGCGCGCTCGACGATGGCCTCGCTGTAGCGCGCCACGTTGCGCACGGCCAGGTGCAGGAAGACGAGGTCGTAGTGGTCGTGCTCGACGAAGCAGGTCGGCGGCAGGATGACGTCGGCGTGGCGCGTGGTCTCGTTCACGTAGAAGTCGATGGCCACCATGAAGTCCAGCTTCGCCAGGGCTTCGTCCAGTTGGCGGCCGTTCGGCGTGGACAGCACGGGGTTGCCCGCCGCCGTGACGAGTGCGCGGATCTGGCCGCGGCCTGGCGTCAGCATCTCTTCGGCCAGCACGGACACGGGCAGCTCGCCGCTGAACTCGGGCGCGCCGCGCACCCGGCTGCGCCAGGCGCCCAGGTGCCCTGGCCCCATCAGCTTCATCTGGATCAGGTTGAGCGCCGGGCTGGTGAGCAGGGCGCCGCCTTCGCGGTCGATGTTGCCCGTCAGCAGGTTGATGACCTGGATGGCCCATTGGCAGACCACGCCGTGCGCCTGGGTGGACACGCCCATGCGGCCGTAAGCCACGGCGCCGCCTTGGCCCGAGGCGGTAGCGAGCTCACGGGCGATGCGCCGGGTCGTGGCCGCGTCGATGCCGGTGAGGGCGGCCGTGGCTTCGGGGCTGAAAGGCGCGACGGCATCGCGCACGGCCTTGACCTGGTCGAGCAGGGGCTCGAGCGCGCCGGGCGCGGTCAGCTCCTCGGCGAACAGGGTGTGGACGAGGCTGAGCAGCCAGGCGGCGTCGGTGCCCGGGTCGATGGCCAGGTGCTCGTCGGCGATGGCGGCGGTTTCGGTGCGGCGCGGGTCCACCACGACCAGCTTGCCGCCGCGGCCTTTGAGCGCCTTGAAACGGGTGCGCACATCGGGCACGGTCATCAGGCTGCCGTTGGAGGCCAGCGGGTTGCCGCCCAGCACCAGCATGTACTGGGTGCGGTCGATGTCGGGGATGGGGATGGCCAGCTGGTGGCCGTACAACCAGTGCGCGACAACGTGGTGCGGCAGCTGGTCGGCCGAGGTGGCCGAGAAGCGCGCCCGCGTCTTCAGCTGGCTGAAGAAGAGGTGGCCGTGGGTGACATTGCCCCAGTTGTGCACATTGGGGTTGCCTTGGTAGACGCCCACCGCGTGGCTGCCGTGCCGTTCGCGCACCTGGGCCAGGCCCTCCACCACGAGGTCCAAGGCCTCGTCCCAGGTGATGGTCTGCCAGCGCGTGACCTGGCCGTTCGGGCCGTCCTCGACCACGCGCTTGACGGGCTGGCGCAGGCGGTCGGGGTCTTCGTGGAGGTCTTTCAGGGCCACGGCCTTGGGGCAGATGTGGCCGCGCGAGAGGGGGTCGGCCTCGTTGCCCTTGACGCTGACGATGCGGGCTTGTGGACCTTCGCCCTGCACCTGGAAGGTCAGCCCGCAGATGGCCTCGCAGAGGTTGCAGGCGCCGTGGCGGGTGGTGATGGGGGCGTCGGCAGCCGGCGCTTTGCTGGGGTCTGGGTGGGCATGGGCCATGAGGCGTCCTCGTGGGGAAATCAGCCCACGATCATGCCAGTTTGCAGCCCGCCAGGTGTTCGGCTTTCCCAGGGGACTTCCCCAAAGCGCCCTGGCTCAGGCCTCCCGACGCAGCGCCGGGAACAGGATCACGTCGCGGATGTTGGGCGCGTCGGTCAGCAGCATCATCAGGCGGTCGATGCCGATGCCGCAGCCGCCCGTCGGGGGCAGGCCGTATTCGAGGGCGCGGATGTAGTCGGCGTCGAAGTACATGGCTTCTTCGTCGCCTGCGTCCTTGGCGTTGGCCTGGGCGGCGAAGCGGGCGGCCTGCTCTTCGGGGTCGTTCAGCTCGGAGAAGCCGTTGCCGTATTCGCGGCCGGTGATGAAGAGCTCGAAGCGCTCGGTGATGCTCGGGTCGGCGTCAGAGGCGCGGGCCAGCGGGCTCACTTCGACGGGGTAGTCGATGATGAAGGTCGGCTGCCAGAGCTTCTCTTCCACCGCGGCTTCGAACAGGCCGAACTGCAGCTCGGCCAGGCTCCAGCGGGCCGGGGGCTCTTCGCCCAGGTGCTTGAGCTTGTCGCGCAGCACTTCGGCGTTGTCGGCTTCGGCCGCCGTCAGGCCGGCGTGCTTGACCAGCGATTCGCGCACGGTCAGGCGCTCGAAGGGCGATTCAAGGTCCACGTCCTTGCCGCCATACGTCAGCTTCGCGGTGCCCACGGCGGCCATCGCGGCGTGGCGCAGGATGCTTTCGGTGAAGTCCATCAGGTCGCGGTGGTTCCACCAGGCCGCGTAGAACTCCATCATCGTGAACTCGGGGTTGTGGCGGACCGAGACACCCTCGTTGCGGAAGTTGCGGTTGATCTCGAAGACGCGCTCGAAGCCGCCGACCACCAGGCGCTTCAGATAAAGCTCAGGCGCAATCCGCAGGAACATTTCCTGGTCCAGCGCGTTGTGGTGGGTGGTGAAGGGTTTGGCGTTGGCGCCGCCGGGGATGGGGTGCATCATCGGCGTTTCGACTTCGAGGAAGCCGTTGTCCACCATGAAGCTGCGGATCGAGGCCACGGCCTTGCTGCGCGCGATGAAGCGGCCACGCGATTCCTCGTCCACGATCAGGTCCACGTAGCGCTGGCGGTACTTCTGTTCCTGGTCGGTCATGCCGTGGAACTTGTCGGGCAGCGGGCGCAGGGCCTTGGTCAGCAGGCGGATGTCGGTGACCTCGATGGACAGCTCGCCCGTCTTGGTCTTGAACAGCGTGCCTTCGGCGCCGAGGATGTCGCCCAGGTCCCAGTGCTTGAAGGCGTCGAGCTTGTCGGCACCGACGTTGTCGAGCTTCACATAGACCTGGATGCGGCCGGTGGCGTCTTGGAGGGTGCCGAAGCAGGCCTTGCCCATGACGCGCTTGAGCATCAGGCGGCCGCCCACGCTGGCCTTGACGCCTTGGGCCACCAGGGCCTCGGACTCGGTGCCATCGTGCGCGGCGTGCAGGGCGCCGGCGCGGTCGGCGGGCTTGAAGTCGTTGGGGAAGGCCACGCCCTGGGCGCGGATGGCGGCCAGTTTCTCGCGACGCTCGGCCACCAGTTTGTTGGTGTCGACCACGGCCTCAGGGGCGGTGGACTCGGCAGAGGCGGGTGCGGCGGGATGTTGTGGCGTGGTCATGGTGTGTTCGGCCTGGCGGCGATCGGCGTCTGCGCCCGTGGCGGACGCTGGACCCTCCATTGTACGAACTCATGCCGCAGCCAACCTGGGGTCAGCTTGGATGGACGCCTGGGTGGAGGTTCTCGGGCTCAGGCAGCACGCGCAGGGCCACCTCGTGGGACCAAGCGGAGCGGCCCTGCCCGTGCCATGCCCAGCAGGTCTGCGCGATGAGGGCCGCCGCCTTGGGGGGCAAGGGCAAGTGCCCATCGATGCAGAGGTGGGCCACGTGCAGGCCGTCGGGGCCGAAGCCGCGGGCCATGGACTGCGCCAATGAACGCAGGCCGGCGCTGGCCGCGGCATGGGCCGCGCCAAAAGCGGCGGGAGCGCAACGCCGCGCGGGCTGTGCGTCGGTCACGCCGTCGGCGTGGCCCAGGAAGATGAGCGTGCCTTGGCCCCCCTGGCGCATGGCCCGGATGGCCGCTTGCCCGACCCGCGCGCCTTGCAGGCATTGGCTGCGCCAGGCCGCATCCCAGGCGTCGGGTGGGGTGTCCAGCGCACTGCCAGCTTGCCATCTGCCTGCGCCGAAGACGACCAAAGTCGGATGCCTGTGCGCGGCGGCCATGCGGGCGAACACCTGCCCGGGGTCG
Organism: Aquabacterium sp.; assembly: GCA_023266355.1. GTDB lineage: Bacteria > Pseudomonadota > Gammaproteobacteria > Burkholderiales > Burkholderiaceae_C > Aquabacterium. Next base: position 13,928 of record JAHFQM010000003.1, on the reverse strand, counting down.
GCGCCATCGGCGTCATGCCATTCGAAGGCCAGCGACCGTGCGGTGGCACCCTGCTGCAGGGCATCTGCCATGGCGATGTGGTCGCTGGTGCCGAAGAAGACCACGGTGGGCTGGGTGGAGGCGGTGCGGGACGTCATCTCAGAAGGGCTCCTTGAAGGGGCGCAGGTCGGCTTCGTGCGTCCAGGCACCTGCCGCTTGTTGGTGAAGCTGCCAGTAGGTCTCGGCCACCTCGGGAGGGCGCAGGCAGCCCTCCTGGCCACGCTGCCAGACCACGAGATTGCCAAGGCCGCCCAAGGCGCTGCGTGCGCGGTGGCCGGCCACCATGCCGTCGATGACGATGTGGGCCACGTGCACCCCACGGGGCGCCACTTCCCAGGCCAGGCTGGCGGTGAAGGACCTGAGCGCCGCTTTGGCCGAGGCAAAGGCCGCGAACAGCGGCTTACCCCGCACCGATGCCGTGGCGCCCGTGATCAGGATGCTGCCGTGGCCCTGCGCCACCATGCGGCGGGCGGCGGCCTGTGCCACCAGGATGCCGGCCAGGCCGGTCAGCCGCCACTTGTCCTCGAACTGGCTGGCCGACACGGGCAAGAAGCGCTGCGGCATGTTGAGGCTGGCCGCGTTGAACACCACCAGCTCTGGCGCATGGCCGGTGGCTTCGACGGCCGCGAAGAGTTGCGCGATGGCATGGGCATCGGCCAGGTCGTTCACCAGGGCCGTGGCCCGACCGCCTGCTTGCGCGATGGCATCGACCACGTGCTGCAGCTTGGCGGCCGTGCGGCCCACGATGAAGACGGGCAGTCCGCCTTGGGCACACCGCAGCGCGACGGCGCCGCCGATGCCGGAGACCTCGCCGACACCCACGACGATGGCGCAGGCGGTCGGCGGCGGGCTGTGCGGTGCAAGGGGCTGTGTGGGATGCGGTGTTGGAGGCTGCGGAGGGGTTGGCATGTCGGTGTACATCTCAAGGTCCTGGCGTTGGTTGTGACACCTGCGGTATCCGTGGCGCCAGTGGCACCTGTGCAACCGCCCAGCGCCGCGCCATCGCCTGCACCGTTTTGGCCACTTGCTGCGCCTGGCTCAGCGGGGCCCAGTGGGCGGCATCGACCGTGCTGTGCGTGAAGTCCGTCGCCCATGCCGCGCAGCCCTCGAACACGCGCGGCGGCAGGAAGGGGTCGCGCAGCGCGATCAGCGCGTGGACAGGCACCGGCGTGCGCCGTGGCGCTTGCGGGCGCAGCACCTGTTGCAGCAGGTTGGCGCGGTAGATGCCCAGGTAGCGCACGGCATCGGCCTCGGTGCCTGGTGGGGGCTCGATGACCTGCCCCTCCAAGCCCTCCATGCGCTGCAGCATCTGGCGCATGAGCCAGCGGCCCGCACCCGAGCGCCACACCAGCTCAGGCAGCACCGGCAGGGTGAAGGACAGCATCAGGCCATTGCTGACCAGGCCCTGGTGCAGCAGCTGCGCCAGGTTGCCGGGGCTGGGGCGCAGCAGGCGCTGGCGCATCCACAGGCCGATCTGGTTCAGGCTGGGCGCCATCGTCACGAACGATGCGATGTGTGCGCTGGCCCGTGCATCGAGCACCGCGTCCCAGCCATACAGCGCGCCCCAGTCGTGGCCCACCAAGTGCACCTTCTGGTGCGGGCTGGTGGCCTGGATGACGGCGAACAGGTCGTCGATCAGCGCGGCGTAGCGGTAATGCCGCCGCCCGTGGATGGGGGTGGACTGGCCACAGCCACGCATGTCGTAGGCGATCACATGGCAATCGCCTTGCAGGTGCTGGGCCACCTGTGACCAGAACTGCGCGCGGTCGGGGAAGCCGTGCAGCAGCACGACGACTTCGCGTGGTGCCGCGGCCGAGGGCGCGGGGCCCCAACTGTGGACCGCCAGGTGCACGCCAGCGGGGCTTGGCACGAAGCGTGGTGGGGTTGGGTTCGCGCTGGCGTGGCGTGTGTGCATGGGTGTTGGCATGGGCATGTTCAGGTGTGTTCGCGCGTGGCCTGGCCCAGCACGGCGTGGATGCAGGCCAGCGCCAACAAGGCGTTGCCCGAGGCCGTGGCCAGCAACTGGGCGTGGCCCGAAGCGATGGCGGCCGCAGGCAGTGGCAGGTGGGACAGCGCCTGGAGCAGGACGGCGGCCAGGGCCGGGGCGGGCAACACGGCCAGCAGGAGCGCCAGGCTTTCCTGCACGAAGGCGGCCTGGCCTGGGCGCACCCACAGCAGCTGACGTGCCAACAGCAGCGTGAGCCCGAGCAGCAGCAGCCCGTGGACCGTGTAGAACGTGCCGCCTTGCAGCCATTGGCGGGCCGGCGCGATGCCCATCTGCCAGCCGAGCCCCAAGGCGCTCAGGCCAGCCACCAGGCTCAGTGCGGCCACAGCCCAGGCCCCCCAGGTGTCCCAGGCGCTCATGCCCGCGGCCCTCAGCCCGCGCAGGAAACCATGCAGGGCCCACGCCAGGCCTGCCGCGGTGCTCACCCCCAGCGCCAGACCCAGCCCGGGTGCTGCCGAAAAAGCCCACGCCTCGCGCTCGGCCAGCGCCGGTGGCAGCAGGGGTGTGGCGAGGGCCACCGAGGACAAGCCCTGGCCTGCCGCGAAGTGCCTGAGCATCAGCCAGGCGCAGCCAGCGGCCAGCGCCCACCACAGGGGGGCCGCTTGCAAGAAGTGCCGGGTGGCCCGGGCGGCAAAGGCCGTCACGGGGCGAGGCCTGGCCGGCCCTTGCGCCCGGCGGTTGGCCAGCAACAGCCCGTGACCGATCAGCAGGCACTGTGGCAGCATGAAGCCCAGCGTGACCAGGTTCAGCGTTTCCTGGTCGATGTGCGGCAGCAGCCAGGCCATGAAGACCCAGTTCAGGCGCAGCATCGGCGCCACCAGCAGGCAAGAAAACGACAGGGCCATCCAGCCCATGTGCTCGTGGATGCGCCGACGCCGCAGCGCCACCATGGCCAGGGCGATGGCGGCCAGCGCGCCCAGGCCGAACAGCCACAGCGCCACATACCCGGTCAGGTGGGTGTACAGCCGCTCAGGCGGTGTCTGCGTCAGGTAAGCCAGGGACAGCAGCACCGACAGCGGCGCCGTCACCACGTACAGCCCGCCCACCGTGCGGTGCAGGCGCATGTGGCGCTGGCGCAGGCCGGGCCAGAACTGCAGCCCGCCCAACAGCATGCAGAACACGCCCAGGAAGATGTGGCCGGTCAGCAGGGCCCGGTTCAGGCGGGGCATTTGCGCCAGGTAGAGGCCGTGTTCCACCAGCGCCGAATCGGCGAAGCGCCGTGCGTCGGTCACGCTGGAGAGGGCCGCCAGCTCGGCGCTGTAGGCCGCCGTGTTCGCGGGGGAGGGGTGGTCGCGCAGGGTTTGCGCCTGGGCTTGCAGGTCGGCCGCGTTCACCGTGTGGCGCAACTGCGGCAGGTAGCGCGTCAGGCCCTCCTGCAGGGCCAGCCAGCCGGTGAGGGCCATCACCAGCGCCACCAAAATCACGTAAGGGGTGCGCCAGCCGCCGGGTGCGGTGGGTGTGGGATGGGGCGTGCGTGGGGGCCGTGTGCTCATCGGCCGCACTGTAGGCAGGCCGCCCGCCTGCGACAAACGATGGATTCTGCAGAACGGGTAAGTTCAGCTTAAGCGTCGGGGGCCACGTGCGCCTGGATCCACGCGAAGGCCTGGCGCACCAGCGCGTCCTTGCCTCCCTGGGCGCGCCACACGAAGTAGGCGGGCTGCGGCAGCCTCACGGGCGGCACCACCCAGCTCAGCCGCCCGGGGACGATCAGGCTGGCTTGCACGGCCGGGCTGGCCGGCAGCACGCAGATCGCGATGCCCAGACCTTGTTCGGCGGCGCGCAGCGCGGAGAGGTCGGAGTCCAGCACCAGATCGCCCTGGCGTTGCAGCGCGGGCACGCCCAGGAAGTGGGCGGCGGCATCCCAGTCGATCTGAGAGTGCCGCGGGTGGATCAGGGTGTGGTGGCGCAGGTCATCGAGGGAGCGCACGGGCAGCCTGGCCAGCAGGGCCGGTGAGGCCACGATGGCCGCGTCACAGGCGCACAGCGGCTGCACCTCCAGGCCAGGCCACTGGCCCGAACCCAGCCGGATCGCCGCGTCGATGCCCTCGCTGTCGAAATCCACCAGGTCCATGCGCGCGTCCAGGTTCAGGCTGACACCGGGGTGTGCTGCCTGGAAGGCCGCCAGCTTGGGGATCAACAGCTCGTGGGCCACCAGCGGCGTCATGCTCAGGCGCAGCACAGGCCGCGCATGCCGGTGCAGCAGGGCCTGGTGCCCGCTGCGGTAGATATGCAGGGTCTGGGTGACGACCTCGGCGAAGTCACGGCCGGCGTCGGTCAGGGCCACGCGCCGCGTCAGCCGCAGGAACAGGGGCACACCGAGGTGGCTTTCCAGCTGGCGGATCTGCTGGCTGATGGCCGCGGTGGTCACGTGCAGCTCCAGCGCGGCCTTGCTGAAGCTCAGCAAGCGGGATGCCGCTTCGAAGGCCGGGAGCCACTGGAGGGGAGGGGGGCGTTGCATGGCGGCAGTCTAGGACAGCCCAGGCCGCCAGCCATGGACGGGTGGGCGACAATGCCGACCATGTTTGCGCGTTTGTCTGTGCCCCGGGCTGCCTTGGGCAACCTCCTGGCCAAGCTCCTGATGGTGGGCCTGGGCCTGGCCATCACCGTCGTGGTGGCGCGCCAGGGGCCCAAGGTCCAGGGCGCGTTCGCCCTCTTCGTGGCGGTCGAGTCGGCCTTGCTGACGCTGTTCTCGGGCCTGGGCCTGTGGCTGGCGCGGCAGATGTCCCAGCAGGGCGGCACGCCCACGCTGCGGGCCCTGCCCATGTTGCGCGGCGTGTTGCGCGCGGCGGTGTCGCTGGGGCTGGTGGCCTCGTGCGCGCTGCTGGCGGTGTCCTGGGCCTCGCACACGCTGCCGTACTCGCAGCTGTGGTTGTTGGCCCTGGCCGCGCCCTTCCTGCTCTTGGTGCCCACGGCCACCGGCCTGTGGCTGGGCGAGGGGCGCATGTGGCCCATCAACGTGGCCCAGGTGGCGGCGCCGGCCCTGGTGCTGCTGGGCCTGCTGGGCGCCGGCTGGTTAACGCAGGGGGCGGTGCGCAATGCGCCGCTGGTGGTGTTGGTGCTCACGGCCTGGGTCAGTGGCAAGGCCATCGTGGCCGTGCTGACGGCGGTGTACGCCTTGCGCGACGCGGACCAGCGGGACGAGGCTTTGGGCGTGGCCTCCGAGGGGGTCTCCCGGGTGCCCTCTCAGGCGGCGGCGCGCTGGCAAAGCCAGTGGCCTTTCATCGCCACCATCGGCGTGACCAACGTGGTCAGCCTGCTGAACTACCGCGCCTCGCTGTTCCTGGTCGAGCGCTTCCACGGCTTGAGCGAGGTCGGCACCTACTCGGTGTCGGTGACGGTGGCCGAGCTGCTCTGGCTGCTGTCGTCCTCGGTGACGGTGTCGGCCTATGCGCGCATAGGGCACCCGGACGCGCGCGTGGCCGCGGCCATGACGGTGCAGGCGGTGCGCATCAACGTGCTGGCGACCTTGCTGGCCGCGCCCGTGCTGCTGGTGGGGGCCTGGTGGGCGCTGCCTTGGGTGCTGGGGGAGGCCTACCAGGCCTCGCTGATGCCGCTGGCGGCCTTGCTGCCCGGGGTGGCGGGCTACGCGGCGGCGTCCAGCCTGTCGGCGTTCTACACGAACCACCTGGGGCGCCCGCAGCTGTCGGGGGCCATCGCGGGTTTGTCGCTGTGCCTGAGCTTCGGGCTGGGCTGGTGGCTGGTGCCCCTGCACGGTGCGGTGGGGGCGGGGGTGGCGTCCAGCGTGGGTTACCTGGGCGCCATCGCGGTGGCGTATGGTGTGTTCCTGAAACACGCGGGCCTGCCGCTGCGCGCCTTGTGGACGCGCGGGGCCGGCGAGGCGCCGGCCCCCGTCTGAGCTTGATCAGGCGCGGCGGCGGCTCGCGGCGGCCACAGCGGCCAGGCCCAGGGCCATCAGGGCCCAGGTGCCGGGCTCGGGGATGGCCGGTGGCGTGAACTTGGGGGTGAACTTCACGCCGACCACGAAGTCGTCGAAGTCACGGTCGCCCACCGAGCTGCCGGGGCGCTTGTCGTTGAAGCCGATCACGAAATCGAAGTTGCCGTACTTCGCGGTGCTCACGGCAGGCATGAAGGCCATCGAGCCGACGCTGCTGCCGTTGGCGTAGGTGGTGGTGTCCCAGCCGAACAGGCCGGCGTAATTCGTGAAGCTGAAGTTCACGGCGCCGGCGGCGATGTTGGCGCTCAGGGTGCCGCCGGTGAACAGGCCCTGGTGGAGGTGCTGGCCGTTGAAATTGAAGACGTTGTCGTACGTGGACTCGTGGCCCAGGTAGGTGAAGCTGATGGTGCCGGCCGTCAGGGCGTTGAGCGTGCCGGTGTAGCCCTGGCTCAGGGTGCCGGTGTTCACCGAGGCGCTGCCGTCGTAGCCGCTGAAGGACACGGCGGTGGCGTTGCCAATGCTCAGGCTGCCCTGCGTGGTGCTGCCCAGGACGACGGGCGTGGCGTGCGCGCTGGCAGCGGCACAGCACAGGGACAGGGCGGTGAGCAGGTGACGGTTCATGGGGTTCCTGGAGATTGTGTGGACGCTGCGCGGCCTTTAAGGGTTTACGCGAGCATCGTACCCCAGGCAGGGCGGTGCGCGGCACCCTCCAGGCCAGGGGTGGATTTGGCGACGAGTGTGACATGCATCACGCTCGGTCGCTCTGGCGAACAGGGGCGTGATTTCCGCCGACAATCTCAGGCGTTCGCCCCTTTCCGTCCCATGACCCCCCTGAGCCACTTCCTCAAGCAGCCGCTGGTGCGCGTGCTGTCGGTGTTCACCGGCCCCCGCACCGTGTACGGCTGGCGCAATGCCGATGGCAGCTTCCAGCCGCACACGCGGGTGAGCACGCACACCTGCATCGAGGGCAAGGACGGCCTGGTGCTGCAGGACCACGTCTTCGTCGGGCACTTCAACCGCCTGGACGGCTCCAACGGCCTGGTGATCGAGGAAGGCGTGCAGGTCACCAACTACGTGTCCATCCTCAGCCACTCCAGCCACCGCGCGGTGCGCATCATGGGTCGCCGCTACATCGCCGACCCGAAGCCCGCCGGCTATGTGCGCCGCGCCACCCGCGTGGGCGCTTACAGCTTCCTGGGTCCGCACAGCGTGATCGCGCCAGGCTCGCAGATCGGCAAGGGCGTCATCGTGCAGGGCTACAGCTTCGTGTCGGGCTCGGTGCCCGATTTCGCCATCCTGGGCCCGCAAGGCCATGGCCGCCCGGCCGTGGTGATCGGTGACACGCGCGAGCTCGACGGCCCGCTGCTGCAGCGCCACCCCGAGCTGCACGCCGTCTACGCCCAATGGGCCGGCAAGGACCACCTGCGCCGCGCCTTGCAATCCGCTGAGCCTGGCCACCCGAAAGCCCCCGCATGAGCGCCACCCTGCCCGACGTCGGCACCCGCATCCTGTTTTTTGCCGATGCGTCCAGCGTGCACACGCGCCGCTGGGTGGCCGCCGTGGTGGAGCGCGGCGCCGAGGCCATCGTCATCACCCGCCAGCCGGCCGAGGTGCCGGGTGCGACCGAGGTCATCGCCATCGCGCCGGGCAGCGACAAGCTGACGTGGTTCAAGGCCCTGCCCGAGGTGCGCCGCGTGGCCCGCGAGGTGGCGCAGCGCTTCCAGCCCACGCTGGTGCACGGCCACTACGTGACCTCGTACGGCCTGTGGGCGGCGATGTGCGGCCTGAAGCTGCCCACGGTGCTGACCGCCTGGGGCAGCGACATCCTCGTCACGCCGCGCGACAGCCGCCTGATGCGCCTGGTGGTGGCCTGGTCGCTGCGCCACGCCGACCTGATCACGGCCGATTCGCTGGACATGATCGACGAGATCGCGCGTTACCACCCGGCCGCGCCTTGCCACCAAATTTTGTGGGGGGCGGACACGGATGTGTTCACGCCTTCCGACACCGCCGCCGACCCCACCCACTTCGACATCGTCAGCCTGCGCAGCTGGGAGCCCAACTACAACATCGACACCATCGTCGCGGGCTTCGCGCAGTTCGCGGCGCAACGCCCGCAAGCCCACGCGCGCCTGCACCTGCTGGGCGGCGGCAGCCTGAGCGAGGCCCTGCACGCGCAGGTGGCCGAACTGGGCCTGCAAGACCAGGTGCAGTTCCACGGCCGCGTCAACGATGTGCAGATGGTGCAAGCCATCCAGCAAAGCCGGGTGTCGGTGTCGGTGCCCACCTCGGACGCCACCTCGGTGTCGGTGCTGGAGTCCATGGCCTGCGGCCTGCCGGTGCTGGCCTCCGACCTGCCGGCCAACCGCCAGTGGGTCGATGAACAAGGCGGCTGGGTCGTGCCCGTGCGCGACGCCCAGGCCCTCACGCAGGCCCTGCTGCTGGCCCACGACCACCCCGAGCAGTCGGCCCGGATGGGCCTGCACAACCGCGAGCGCATCGAGCGCGACGCCTCCCGCCGCGGCCAGATGGACGCCATGTGGCGCCTCTACCAGCGCCTGCTCCACCCCACCGTGCCGCGCCAGCAGCGCAAGCGCGCGGTGACGGGTTGAGGATCGGGTGAGCACGCCCATGCGCATCTCCGTCATCGTGCCCTGCCGCAACGAAGCGGCCCACATCCGTGCCTTCTGCCAGAGCGTGGCCGAGCAGCAGCTGCCCGCCGAGGTCGCGCTGGAAGTCTGGGTCGCCGATGGCATGAGCAACGACGGCACCCGCGAGCAGCTGGCCGACTGGTGCGCCAGCGACGCACGCTTCCACGTCATCGACAACCCGGGCCGCATCGTCTCCACCGGGCTGAACCGCTGCATCGCGCAGGCCACGGGGGACTTCATCGTGCGCCTCGATGTGCACACGGTGTACGCGCCCGACTACATCGCCCAGTGCCTGGCCACCTGGCAGGCCACCGGCGCGGACAACGTGGGCGGCCCCTGGTGCGCGCAAGGCCAGCAAGGTGACAGCGGCCAGGCCGCCACCGTGCAGCGCGCCGTGGCCGCGGCCTTCCAGTCGAAGTGGGTGTCGGGCGGGGCGCGTTCGCGCGATGTGACCTACAACGGCGAGGTCGACACCGTGTACCTGGGCGCCTGGCCGCGCAGCACCTTCGAGCGCTTCGGCGGCTTCGACGAGACCCTCGTGCGCAACCAGGACGATGAACACAACCTGCGCATCCACCAGGGTGGCGGGCGCATCTGGCAATCGGCCAGCATCCGCTCGGTCTACTTCCCGCGCAGCAGCAAGCGAGATGTGTTCCGTCAGTACCGCCAGTACGGCTACTGGAAGCCCTTCGTCATGCGCAAGCACGGCCAGGCCGCGGCCCTGCGCCACCTCGTCCCCGGCCTGTTCGTGGCGGCGCTGCTGCTGTGCCTGATGCTGATGGTGGTGGGTGCCGCGGTGAGCTACCTGCTGCCGCCCGCCGCCGACTACCGCCTGGCCGCGCTGTGGCTGGCCGCACTCGGCGCCGGTGGCCTGATGGCCCTGAGCACGCTGTACGGCGCCGCGGTGTTCGCCGTGAGCACCGCGATCAGCCGCGAGGCCGGCCGCGACCTCTGGTGGCACCTGCCCGACGTGATCGCCGCCTACCACTTCGGCTACGGCCTGGGCTCGCTGCGTGGCTGGTGGGATGCGCTGGTGCGCCGCCGCCCCGACCCTGCCTTCGGTCGCCTGACCCGATGAACTGAAAGATCGCCCCAAGACCGCCATGAGCATCGACCACAAGCCCCCCTTCCTGCCCTTTGCCCTGCCCGAGATCGGTGAAGAAGAAATCGCCGAGGTGGTGGACACCCTGCGCTCCGGCTGGGTCACCACCGGCCCCAAGGCGCGCCAGTTCGAGCAGGCCTTCGCGGCCTACCTGATCCACCATGGCAACGCCGAAGGCACGGGCGAGCTCCACGCCATCGCCGTCAACTCCGCCACGGCGGGCCTGCACCTGGCGCTCGAAGCGCTGGGCATCGGGCCGGGCGACGAGGTCATCACCACCACCCACACCTTCACGGCCACGGCCGAGGTGGTGCGTTACCTGGGCGCCGACGTCAAGCTGGTGGACATCGACCCGGCCACGCTGAACATCGACCCGGCCGCCATCGAGGCCGCCATCACGCCGCGCACGAAAGCCATCATGCCGGTGCACTACGCCGGCCTGGCGGTGGACATGGACGCCATCCACGCCATCGCGCACAAGCACGGCCTGAAGGTCGTGGAAGACGCCGCCCACGCCCTGCCCACCACCTGGCAGGGCCGCCTGATCGGCAACCACGCGTCTGATGCCATCGTCTTCAGCTTCTACGCCAACAAGACGATGACGACGGGCGAGGGCGGCATGCTGGTCACGCGCAACGCCGCGCTGGCCGCGCGCGCCAAGGTCATGCGCCTGCACGGCATCAACCGCGATGCCTTCGACCGCTTCACCGCCAAGGTGCCCAGCTGGTATTACGAAATCGTCGCGCCCGGCTTCAAGTACAACCTGACCGACATCGCAGCCAGCCTGGGCCTGCACCAGCTCAAGCGCATGGACGGCTTCCAGGCCCAGCGCGAGCACATCGCCCAGCGCTTCGACGCCGCCCTGGCCGACCTGCCCCTGGTGCTGCCGCCGCGGCCCGTGCACGAAGGCGACGTCCACGCCTGGCACCTCTACGTGGTGCGCCTGAGCGACGAGGCCATCGCCCAAGGCATCACCCGCGACGGCTTCATCGAGAGCCTGTTCGCCGATGGCATCGGCGTGAGCGTGCACTACATCCCGCTGCACCTGCACCCGTATTGGAAGGACCGCTACGGCCTGCAGCCCGAGACCTTCCCGCACAGCCAGAAGGCTTACGAGCGCATGGTCAGCCTGCCGCTGTACACCCGCATGAGCGAGGCCGACACCGACCGCGTGATCGCGGCGGTGCGCAAGGCTTTGGGTCGCTGATGGCGGTGATGACGGTGATGGCGTAGACGACAGTGATGGCCAAGCGTTTGTTCGACGTGCTGCTGTCCAGCATCGGCCTCTTGCTGCTGATGCCGCTGCTGGGCCTGATCGCGCTGTGCGTGAAGCTGGACTCGCCCGGGCCGGTGATGTTCCGCCAGGAGCGCGTGGGCCGCTTCGGCCAACCTTTTCGCATCCACAAGTTCCGCACCATGCGGCATGTGGCGAACCTGGGGTCCGGCCAGCCCAGCCAGGGCCTGCAGATCACGGTGGGGGCGGACCGCCGCATCACCCGCGTGGGCCACTTCCTGCGCGCCTCCAAGCTCGACGAGCTGCCCCAGCTGCTGGACGTGTGGCTGGGCGACATGAGCCTGGTGGGGCCGCGCCCCGAGGTGCCGCGCTACGTCGCCCACTATCCGGCGGCGCTGCGCGAGAAGGTGCTGTCGGTGCGCCCGGGCATCACCGACATCGCCTCCATCGAGTACCGCGACGAAAGCAGCGTGCTGGCCCGCGCCAGCGACCCCGAGCAGGCCTACATCCACGAGGTGCTGCCGCACAAGCTGGCCCTGGCCGCGCAGTACGTGGACCAGTCCTCGTTGTGGCTGGACGTGCGCCTGATCGCGCGCACGGTGCTGGCCATCGTGGGCCGCTGAACCCCATGGTCGAACTGGTGTTGCTGGCGGTGCTGGTGGGCGGGGGCGCGTGGTACGTGCTGTCGCGCCGCCAGGGCCTGGACGAGGCCGCGCGACAGCTGCGCACCGCCACCACCACGCCCGATGGCTTCGACGGCGCCCAGGCCACGGTGCTGACCGAAACCGTGGCGCCCCAAGGCGATGCCCACACCGGCCCCTGGTTGCGCGTGAGCAGTGTGTGCCGCATGCCCGACGGCGGCCTGTGGCAGGTGGTGGTGGAAACGGCGCGCACCGGCGCCGAGGCGCGGAGCACCGCGCAGAAAGTGCCGCCCGCGCCCTTGTGATCGACGGACTTCAGTTGGCAAGAGCCACCGTCGGCACTGCCAGTGCCATGCGCCGCGCTCGGCGAGCCATCGTGTGCCGCAAAAAGCGGCAGCGTTGGCGCGAAAAGCGCCGAGCGTGTCGCACACAGCGCGGCCACTGCCGCTGAAAGCGCCGACACCGCCCCTTTTGGGGGCGCGCATGGTCCAGCGCGACCCATGCGTTGTCGTGAAAAGCGAGGACGTCGGCGCGCAAAGCGGCAGTGCTGTCGCCAAAAGCGCGGCGCACGGCACTTTCAGCGCGGAGGCCCGCGCTTTGTGTGCGGCGGGCGGCGCTGGGCGACTCAGAGCTTGTCGAACGGGCTGAGCACACCGCGCGGGTATTTCTGCGCGAGGGCGTCGGGCAGCACGGTGACGCGGTCCCTGTTGCCCTTGCTGGCGTGGATGAGGATTTCCCGCCGCGTGAATTCGACGTCCTTGATGCGCAGGCGCAAACCCTCCAGCAGGCGCATGCCGGTGCCATACAGCAGGCTGGCGATCAGGCCGGTGGTGCCATTCAATTGCAGCAGCAATTCGCGCACTTCGCGTTCGGTCAATACCACCGGCAAACGGCGTGATTGCTTTGCCGAAATCACCTCCGACAGCCACGGCAGCTCAATGCCCAGTATTTCGCGGTAAAGGAACAGCAGAGCGGATCTGGCCTGGTTTTGCGTGGCGGCGGACACGTTGCGCTGGACGGCGAGGTGGCTGAGGAAGGCTTCGACCTCGGCGGCGCCCATGTCGCGCGGGTGGCGTTTGCCGTGGTGGAGGATGAAACGGCGCGCCCAATCGACATAGACCTGTTCGGTGCGGATGCTGTAGTGCAGCGTGCGCAGACGGGCGCGGAGTTGGGCGAGCAGGCGGGGAGGGGGGGATGCTGGCGCGGTGGCCGCGGGCAGCTGCTCACGCGCCGTCAGCAAGGCGAGGGGTGTGGCGTCCAGCAGGGAGGGGTACATGGCAGTGGCGTTGTGCACAGGATTTTTAGGTTGCCTAATGCGGGCATCCGCCATGACTGCTGCGGGGTGCGGGGGGATGTTGCCCTGGGGCGTGGCGCCTGTCATCGCCCGTCAGGGGGATCGTGTTAGACCAACACCTCGGGTAGAGTGGGGTGGGTCTAAATTCAGTTAGGCCTGTCGGAATGCCCTGTATTCATCGGGCAAACGGGCCGCCTGTCCTTCGGCAGTCGTGCGAACCACCGAGGCGTGCGGTCTGAGTGGTGGCGTCACAGTCGCGCAGGGTGCAGTGGGTTAGATTGAGGCATTCGTCAGCGCATGGCTGACGCCATACGCAAGGGAGACGGCATGGCAACGTTGTTCGAGTTGGCTGGCATCACAGCACATCGCGCACACCAGGCTGTCGCCTCGTGCGCGGGTTCACTGTCTGCGCAATCCTTGTCTTGCCACCAGCCTAACTGGGCGTTCCAGCGGACGCCAACCCCTTCGGGGCTGGTGCCCTCCGCTTCGCTACGGCGCCGCTGAACGCAGGCGTTAGGCCCTCGCGTAATACACCGCATTCCAAGGCCACACGAGCCGCCTCCTCGGCGGCAGCGGAACATTGGTTCATGCGAGCAAAGTGGATCACTAGCACCAGTCAATCGCAGGTTGAAGGTGCGTTAAATTGAGGCATTCGTCAGCGCATGGCTGACGCCATACGCAAAGGGAGGCGTGATGGCACGGTTCATCTCGGAGGCTGCCGCAGCAGCTCATCGCACACACCAGGCTGACGCCTCGTGTGCGGGCTCGCTGCCTGCGCAAATGCCCTGCTACTTTCACCGGCCTAACTGGGCGTTGCAGGGGACGCCTCCACCAGCGCACGCTTCGGCCACGCCAAGCGCGCGCCCCTGAACTTGGGCTACAAGGGCTTCCCCATCTGTCAAGCAAAAGCATCCCCCTCAATTGCCTTTGGCAATTGATATTTGAGTTTCAACCCTTCAGGCACTCACAGCGTTGAGATCGCAGCCAGGATAAGGACGGCGAGACTACAAACGGTCTTTGTTGCAGGTGATTCCTGCTGACCCTGATGAAAGACGCGCGCGGGGGCT
>JAHFQM010000024.1 GCA_023266355.1 Aquabacterium sp. | reverse complement strand
AACGAATAAGGTTAGATCGTGCGCAGCCACGATCTGAACCGTTTGTTGGACGAGCCCGGTCCTGAGCGCCGGACTCATAGCAAATATGTATTTGGGAAGTTACCCGGTTTGACGTTTCACCGGGAGAACGGCGGCTTGAAACGCAGCGGAAACCTGCCGTGGCGGCCAGCGCTGCCGATTCAGGCGATGATCGGCGTGTTGCGCCCCGCTGCGAGGCGAACGGAACGCTCAGCTTGTGGGCGCTGATATCCCGTCGCCGACAAAGAGGCGTCGCGCTTACACGATCAGTGCGCCCCCGCCGTGACAATCGGCGCCGACATGTGCTCGCTGCCCGACCGAATCCGCGTCCTCACGATCACCATCACCGCCCCGCAGCACGCGCACAGGATCGGCGCGCGCGCCTTGACCCAGGCCAGCGCCCGACTCGGCGCGAACTTCAGCAGCAGGTGCAACAAAGCGATCAGCCGCTTGCAGTTCGGATGCAGAAAACCGAAGTTGCGCGTACGCCGAAAGCCCTTGGGCAGCACATGCTGCAACACCAGCCAGAGGAACTGCGCACCGGACACGGTGCGCAGTTCCATCTTCCCGGTCTTGGCGGTGCGATAGCGGAAGCTGACCCGACCGCCATCGACGGCGACGATATCTTTCTCGGCAATGACACCGCGGTAAAGATAACGCCCCAGGTAGACCAGCGCCGGCTCGCCGCTGCCCACCGACTTGCAATCCACCACCCAGTCTTTCGGGTAGCGCGCGGGCAGCCTCAATCCGGCGGCCTCGATGCCCGCCAGCAGCTTTCCCCGGAAGACCTTGGCCAGGGCCTTGTGGTTGAACAGATAGCCGCCCTTGGCCGGGCGCCGCTTGGTACGCCATTGCCGGCGCTTGGCGTCGACCGCCGCCGCCGGCATCACCAGATGCACATGCGGGTGATAGTCCAGCCGCCGCGTGTGGGTGTGCAGCACCGCAATGGCGCCGGGCGTGCCCCGCAACTGTCGGTCGTTCTGGCTGAACGTGCGCACCGTCTCCCAGGCGCAGCGCAGCAGCAGATCGTAGACGACGCGCTGGTGGGCCCCGGCCAGCCCCCTGAATTCGGCGGGCAGGGTGAAGGTCAGCAGAAAGTACTCGGCGGGGACTAAAGCACGCATCTGGCGTTCCAGCCATTGCTGGCTCTCATGGTGCTGACAGTGCGGGCAGTGGCGATGGCCGCAGGAATGCGGCACCAGCTTCTGATGCGCGCATCCCGTGCATTGGACCTGCATCATGGGACTGGCCTGGGTGCGGCACTGCTTCATCGCCGCCAGGGCCCGGTAGTGGTCGGCGGTGAGTCGGCTTTGATACTGCGCCAGGAAGTCGGCTTCGAAGGTATCGATGACGGCAGCCAGGCGGATCATTTGAGCTGCCCCCAGGTGAGACGGAAGCCATCCATCAGGCCGTTGATGCGGTCGATGGCGTGATGCTTGGTCTGGTCGGTCAGATGGGTATAGCGGGCGGTGGTGAGAATGGAGTGATGGCCGAGGAATTTCTGTACCTCGATCAAATCGACGCCGGCCTCGATCAGGTGGGTGGCATAGCTATGTCGAAGCGAGTGCGGCGTGATCTTTTTTTTAGGCCGCAAGACTCGACCACCTGGTGCAGGGTGGTCTGCACGCCGCCGGCGTCCATCGGGGTCATCGCGGTGGCCGCCGCCTTCACACCGCCCAGGCGACTGGGGAACAGCAACGTCGGATTGCGATGCACCGCCCAGAAGCGCTGCAAGAGTTGATGGGTGGCGTGCGGCAGCGGCACGAAACGGTCCCGGTTGCCCTTGGCGTCGCGGATATGCACGCGGCCACGCGCCGCATCGATATCGCCCACCTGCAGGCGCAGCCCTTCGCCGAGGCGCAATCCCAGGCTGTAGAGGGTGAAGTAGAACACCCGGTAACTGAGCACGCGGGTGGCGGCGAACAGTCGCTTGGCTTCATCGATCGTGACGATGTCCGGCAAACGCTGAGTCCGCGGCGGCTTGATCAGGCCGGGCGCCACCCAGGGCTTCTTCAGGACATGCGCGTAGTAGAACTTCAACCCATACAGATCGAGCTTGACCGTGCTCCACGAGTGCGTGGCCACCAGCTCGGTGAAGTAGTTCGTCAGTTGTTGCTCGGACAGGGTGTCGATCTGATGATCGAAGTAGTTGCCGATGCGCCGTATGGCGCGCGAATACGCCTCGATGGTCTTGGGTTGCAGCCCCTTGAGCTTGAGGTGCTTGAGATGCGTCTGGTATTGCCGGTCAAAGTGCGCGGCGGTGTCGTTCGTCATGCTGGTTTATCCTCACGAAATATTGCACAATCAAACCCCTCGGCATTGAGGGGATGAAGGTGCAGAATAATTCGTGGTGCCGCAGCAAGCAACTTCTCCGCGTAGCGGCTTCGTCCAAC
>JAHFQM010000023.1 GCA_023266355.1 Aquabacterium sp. | reverse complement strand
TGGCGGCCGACAATTACCTTGAGCGCTGAGCGACAACTATCTTGAGCGGTTGACGCACACCGCCGGGGTGCGTTTTGCGGTTGGGTTCCTACAGTGATTGCCTTCAACAGGAAGGCGGCCACAGTGCCCGGCAAACGCATAACGGACCTACAGGTGAACAAGTACAAGGCATTGAGAAGCGAGCACAGCCAGGAGGCTGCTGCGGCCAAGATCGGCATCAGTGTGGCCAGCGCGCGGCGGTTGGAGACGGCGGTCGCGCTACCGTCGCAACGTCCGCCGCGGCACTGGCGCACTCGCGCCGATCCGCTGGCCGAGGTCTGGGATACCGAGGTGGTGCCGATGCTCGAAGGCGCGCCGTCGCTGATGGCGGTGACGCTGCTGGAGGAACTGCAGCGCCGCCACCCCGAACAGTTCGGCGGCTCGGTGCTGCGCACCCTGCAGCGTCGCGTCGGTCAGTGGCGCGCCGAGCACGGCGACGAGCGCGAGATCTACTTCGCCCAGGAACACCCACCCGGCCGCCTGGGGCTGTCGGACTTCACCGTGGCCGACGAGCTGGACGTCAGCCTGGGCGGCCTGGCGTTCCCGCACCGGCTGTACCAGTTTGCCTTGGCCCACAGCGGCTGGCGCCATGTGCGCGTGGTGCTCGGCGGCGAGAGCTTCCAGTCGCTGGCCGCGGGGTTGCAGGACGCGCTGTGGATGGCCGGTGGCGTGCCCGAGGAGCACCGCACCGACAGCCTGTCGGCCGCGTTCAACAACCTGGCCGAGCGCGAGGAGCTGACCCGCCGCTACCAGGCTCTGTGCCAGCACTACGGCGTGCGCCCTACGCGCAACAACACCGGCGTCAGTCACGAGAACGGCGCCATCGAGGCGCGTCAGGGTAGCTTGAAGAAGGGGCTCGATCAGGGTTTGCTGCTGCGCGGCAGTCGCGAGTTCGCCGACCTGGCGGCCTACGAGCAGTTCGTGGCTGAGACCGTGCGCCGGCTCAATGCCCGCTGTGCCCGCGCCTGGGAGGCCGAACGCGCATGCCTGAAGCCGCTGCCGGTGCGCCGCACGGCCGACTTCGAAGAGATCGACGCGCGGGTGAGCAAGTTCGGCGTGTTCAGCGCCAAGAGCGTGCTCTACAGCGTGCCCTCGCGGTTGGCCGGGCATCGGCTGAAGGTGCGGCTGCACAGCACCCACCTCGATGCATGGCTGGGCGGCGTGAAGGTCTTCGAGTGCGAGCGGCTGCATGCCAGCGCCGCCGACCGCCACCCCCGGCAGATCGACTGGCGCCACATGCTGCCCAGCCTGAAGCGCAAGCCCGGCGCGTTCGCACGCTGGGTGCTGCGCGATGCGATGTTCCCGCGCGGCGAGTACGCCCAGGCCTGGGAGCGCCTCAGCGCCAAGCTGCCCGAGCGGGCCGCGTGCCGGCTGATGGTCGAGTTGCTGGACCTGGCCGACCGAGCCAACGTTGTGGCCGAACTCGCCGGCGTGTTGGCGGCCTTGCATGACAACGGCGAGTTGCCCGACATCGACGCGCTGCGAGAGCGCTTCGCGCCGAGGCCTGCGACGATGCCCGATGTCCAGGTGGTGCTGCCCTCAACCTCGGTGTACGACGAACTGCTGGAGGCCGCATGACCAGCGCCATCAACGCGGCCGACGGCGCCAACTCCGGCGCCGCGGTGCCGATCATGCTGACGGAGTTGCGGCTGCCCACCATCAAGCGCTTGTGGGCCGATCTGGCGGCACAGTCCAACCGAGAAGGCTGGCCGGCCGAGCGCTTGCTGCACACGCTGCTGGGTCACGAGATGGCCGAGCGCGAGACACGGCGCTTGGCACGCGCCCGGGCCGACAGTGGATTGCCGCCGGGCAAGAGCCTGGCCGAGTTCGACTTCGCTGCGGTGCCCGCGGTGTCCAAGGCGCATGTGATGGCACTGCCGAGGCCGACTCCTGGATCAGCCAGGGTCACAACCTGCTCGCGTTCGGCCCGCCAGGCACCGGCAAGACGCACCTGCTGGCGGGCATTGGCCATGCACTGATCGACCGCGGGCTGAAGGTGCTGTTCATGCGAACCAGCGAGCTGGTACAGCGCCTGCAAGCCGCCCGTCGCGATCTGCGTCTGCCGGCCGAGCTGGCCAAGCTCGATCGCTTCGACCTCATCGTGCTGGACGACTTCAGCTACGCCCGGCGTGACCAGGCCGAGACCTCGGTGCTCTTCGAACTGATCGCCGAGCGCTACGAGCGCAAGAGCATCGCCATCACCGCCAACGCACCGTTCTCGGCGTGGGACGAGGTGTTCCCGGACAAGGCAATGACGGTGGCAGCGGTGGACCGGCTCGTCCATCACTCGACCATCCTGGAGATGAACGTGGACAGCTACCGCCGCCGCGCTGCGTT
This sequence comes from Aquabacterium sp., assembly GCA_023266355.1. Taxonomy (GTDB): domain Bacteria; phylum Pseudomonadota; class Gammaproteobacteria; order Burkholderiales; family Burkholderiaceae_C; genus Aquabacterium. Next base: position 104 of record JAHFQM010000023.1, on the reverse strand, counting down.
GCCGGCTCGCCGGCAACGCAGCGCAACCCCAACCCAATGATCAACACCCGACCGCACCGCTCACGATAGTTGTCGCTGACAGCTCAGGATAGTTGACGCCGGGC
>JAHFQM010000022.1 GCA_023266355.1 Aquabacterium sp. | reverse complement strand
GCATCGGGAAATAGCCGCCGGGCGGCCCGCCGGTGAGCTTGGTCCATGTGCGTGTCGGGATATGAAACTTCCAGAACGCCGCCGGGTCGGGCGTGCGCAGCTTCGCCTCGTTCGGCCACCGCTGCTGGCCCTCAACGAAATACACCGTATCGCCCACGCAAGCCGCGTTGTGGCGCACGTTCTCAGCCGGCAGGAAGATCGGCGCCTTGCCGCCCTTGGTCCAACGGTATGGCTCCGGCCCGGCCGGGTTCGGCTCGATGATGCGCACGTCGCCGGTGCTGTCCGACATGCCGCCGAACATCACGATGGTGTCAATGTCCGGACACGTGGCAGTTGCGGCGTTCGGCGCTGCCCAGCCATACGGCGCACCGGCCACCATGCCAGCGCTGAAGTCCACCAGGTCGTTCTTGGTCGGGTCACTCCAGGGCTTCGACATGTACGACCAGCGCTGGGTCTTGAGGTCGAACCGCCCGTAGGCGTACGGGCCGGCGTGATCCCACCAGGTGCCGTTCATCACCCAGAACTGGTCCACCCCGCGCATGTAGAACGCTTGATGGTTGTTGCGGTTGGTCAGCGCCTTGATTTCAGGCCCGCCGAAGTAGTCGTACAGCGCCTTGTCGGCCACCGGGTCAAGCGTGGGCCAGCGGCCGGACTTGGCCACCACGTTGCCAGCCGCGTCCGTGTCCCAGCGGAACTTCCACCCAACGTCGGGCTGTACCTTGGCGTGCGTGTTGGTCGCCGGGTCGTAGATCAACATGCTGTTGTTGTACTGCGAGCCGTGGCTTGCACCCAGGCCGTAGACGAACTTGCCGTCTTTGGTCACGGCGCCGCTGTACCAGGTGGTAACAGCCCCCTGCGGCGAGCGCGCCAACTCGCGCCAAGTGGCGGTGAAGGTGTCGGCGTGTGCAAGGCCGATGGCTTGGGCGGCGCAGGCCACCCAGGCGGCGAGGAGGAGTAGGTTGCGGATCATGGCGGGCCTCATGGAATGGAAATGGTTGCTCTGCATCGCGTCAGGGTTGCGGCATGGCGTCTCACAAACAGGTCACGCCGGCACCAGGCGCAGGTTGGCGGTGGCGGCGACCACCTCGGGGCTATGCCAGGCCAGCTCCACGCGGTCGCCGTCCAGCCGATGCAGGCCGAGCAGGCAGATCCACACGCCGGGATCGACCGTCACGCCCAGGGCGCTGTCGATCTGGATGCGCTCCTGGCCGTCCACCACCTGGTCGGCGGCCACGATGCGCCGCAGCGCCCAGGTACCCGACGGCAGGCGCACGGCGATGTCGCGCCGGCCATCGGCCAGGGCGTACTGGTTGCGGTAGTAGATGTCGCGGATGATCAGCACGGTGCTGGTGCCGCCTGCCTGCTCCAGCAGCTCCATGTCGCGGCTAAATGTGGGCACCCAGCTGGCGGACAGGCGCCCGGCGCGGGCCATCAGCCACGCCTTGTGGGCGCTGATGGCGGCGCGGTCGGCCAGCAGCCAGGCGTAGCTGCGCACGATGTCCGGCCGGCCCTCCGGGTCGTCCACGGCCCACGGGCCGGTCTGCGAGTCGATGATCTCAAGCGCGCGGGTGATGTCGTCGTCGAGTGCATCCACGCGGTTGGGCGCCGTGAGGTATGCGTCCGCGCCCCGGTAGGTGGCCGGCGCCGGGCCGGTGATGCCGGCCAGCGGTTGCAGTGGTTCCACTTGCAGGCTGATGCTGGCCTCGATCACCGCCGCGGTGGGGCGATTGATACGCACCTGGGCGCCCATCCGCGCCAGTCGGGCCGGGTATAGGTGCGTGCCGGCGGGCCAGTCCTGCGTGGTGGGGCGGGCCAGGGTAATGCTGCCGCCGGCCACGCTGAGCACCTCCACGATCTCGTGGTCGTAATCGTCCTGCACCAGCGCCGCCAGGGCGCCGGCAGCGTAGTCGCGCAGGGCGGTGGTCACCGGCACGCTGGTGCTACCGGCCGGTAGCGCGGCGGCCAGGACGGTCGGGTCGGTCCACACCGGCACCGCGAACACGCGCGCCTGCCAGCCCCACACCACGGCGTCCAGCCGCGCGGCCGAGGTGTCCGTCAGCGTGACCAGGTATTCGAATTCCCGCCGCGGGATGGAGCGCAGCTGCACGCGCTGCTCGGAGCCATTGCGGCGGCGAATGACGTCCGTCAGCCATACCAGCCGCTCCACCAGCGGCGTGCGCCAGTTGGGCTGGAAGCAGAAGCCGATCACCCGCGCGCCGGTGACGCGCAGCACCGGCGCCTGGGGCGCCAGTCCGACAAACGAGAACGTATAGCCGGCGTCGATGGTCGGCGGCCCGACCAGGCTGATCGACAGCGTGTACAGGCGCGATTCCAGCCCGCCGAAGGTGGTCGGCGCCGCCACCGGCTCGGTCAGCGTCAGGCCGTCGGTGCCCACGCCGGCCACGCTGACCAGGCGCTGTGGCACGAACCAGGCATTCCAGACCTCGATGGTGCGCTGCTGCGCCTGGACCAGATTGCCCAGGGCCAGCACGCCGGGGATCAGGTGGATGCGGTCGTACCAGTCCA
>JAHFQM010000021.1 GCA_023266355.1 Aquabacterium sp. | reverse complement strand
TGTCCGCGCCGATCCAAATCTGAGCCACTGTGCCGATCCAATATTGAGCCAGGGCTGGTAGCCGACCAAAGGGTGGTCAGCTGTGGATAAGTGTAGAGCCTGGCCTGTTTCTGAGTCCTCAGGCAGGCCTGGTTGAACAGATAGAGGGGAGCCGCTCAGCGGCTCCCCTCTTTGTTTTGCGTGTCAGCTCTTGCCCTCTGCTGCCGCCTGCATCCGAGACTGCTCTCGTGCCTTGATGCGCTTCTTGGCCGTGCTGGAGCTGTGCAGGAACCGGTGCGACTCGTTGCCCGTCTCCAGGATGTGGCAGTGGTGCGTGAGCCGGTCCAGCAGCGCCGTGGTCATCTTGGCATCACCAAAGACGCGCGACCATTCCGCGAAGTCCAGGTTCGTCGTGATCAGCACGCTGGTGTGCTCGTACAGCCGGCTGAGCAGGTGGAACAGCAGCGCACCGCCTGCCTGGCTGAACGGCAGATAGCCCAACTCATCCAGGATCACCAGGTCCAGGCGCAGCAAGCTTGTGGCGATGCGCCCAGCCTTGCCTTGCGCCTTCTCTTGTTCCAGCGCGTTGACCAGATCCACCGTGGAGTAAAAGCGCACTCGCCTGCCATGCTTGGTGATGCCAGCCACGCCAATGGCCGTGGCCAGATGGGTCTTGCCTGTGCCGGGCCCTCCTACCAACACCACGTTGTGCGCCACTTGGGTGAAGCCGCTCTCGGCCAGTGTGTGCACCAGCTTGCTGTCCACAGGTGACACCGCAAAGTCGAACCCGGCCAGGTCTCGGTGCACGGGGAACTTGGCAGCGTTCATCTGGTGGCCCACCGAGCGCATGACCCGGTCTGTGGCCTCGGCTTGCAGCAGGTGTTCGATCAGCCATCGGGCCTCATCTGAGCCTGAACTGGCGCCTTGTTCGATCAGGTCTAACCAAGCGCCTGCCATGCCGTGCAGACGCAGTTGTTTGAGCTCGGCGGCGATGTCACGCATGGTTGATCTCCTCCGTGCTGCCGTGCCCGCGCAGGCTGTCGTAGCGCGCAGTGTTGGCCAGTGGCGCCACGGCCGTCTGCAGACAGGTCTGTGCATCCTCCGGCGTGGGCGCAGGGTTGAGCCTGCTCAGAACATTGATCACATGCTCGACGCTGACCTTGCCTGACGGTGGTGCGCTCTCCAGCGCCAACTCCACGGCCACCAGTACCGCATCCAGGCCTGCCGTACTCACGATGGCGAGCACCTGAGCCATGACACGGTCACCACCGGCCTGGCGCAGCAGTCCTTTGCGCAACTGCTGCAAGGCCGGGGGCAGATCGGCAAACGGCGCGCCATTGCGCAGCGCGCCGGGCTTTCTTTGCACCAGCGGGATGTAGTGCTGCCAGTCGTAGCGGGTCTGACCTCGGTCAGTCAATCGCTCGTGCTGCGCTACCACTTCGTCATTGGCCACCACGGCCACCCGTGTCGGGTACAGCCGGGTGCTGACCATCTGCCCAGCCAGCTCGCAGGGCACCGAGTAGCGGTTGCGTGCCACTGAGACCAAGCAAGTGCTGGTCACGCGCGCCGGACGCTCAACATAGCCATCAAAGGGCTGGGGCATCGACATCAAGTGGGCACGTTCATGCTCCAGCATCTCGGCCACGCTGAACTGCGAATGCTCAGGGTGTCGAACCTCAGCCCACAGGCTGCGGCAGCGCTCGCCCAGCCAGGCATTGAGTTCGGCAAAGGAGCCAAAGCGCTGCTTGGCCGCATCGATCCAGATGCGTCGCCTGCTGTCTTGGACGTTCTTCTCGACGACGCCTTTCTCCCAACCGCTGGCCACGTTGCAGAAGTCGGCATCGAACAGGTAGTGCGCGCACATCACCGCAAAGCGTGCGTTGACCACGCGACCCTTGCCCTTCTTGACTTGGTCCACGGCCGTCTTCATGTTGTCGTAGATGCCGCGCCTGGCCACCCCGCCCAGTGCCGCAAAGCTGCGCGTGTGCGCATCGAACAGCATCTCGTGGCCCTGGCTGGGATACGCCACCAGCCAGAACGCACGGCTGGCGCACAGCTTCAGGTGCGAGACCTGCAGACGGTAGTAAATGCCGCCCACCACCAGGCCTTCTTCGCTCCAATCAAACTGGAACGCTTCGCCCAACTCGAACGACAAGGGCACGAAGGCTCGCGTCGCTGCCGCTTGGCCCTCGCCTTGGCGCCACTGGCGGATGAAGTCGGTCACGCGGCTGTAGCCGCCTTCATAACCTGCCGATTTGATCTCGCTGTACAGCGCCCGCGCCGTGCGGCGCTCGTGCTTGGGCCGATGGGCATCAGCCTTGAGCGCTTGCTTGAGAACTTCGTAGAAGTCCGTCAACTTGCCCGGCTGCTCACTTCGCCGGTACTTGGGCTCGCCCTCCAATGGCGCCTTGAGCCACTTGGCAATCGTGTTGCGCGACAGCCCCGTCATACGCGAGATCTCTCGCTCTGACTTCTTGCCCCGGCTGTGCAGCCGCCGGATTCTGCCGATCATGTCCATGGTGATCACTCCTAGAACCCCGCTGCATCAAAAAGCAGCAGAGTAGGTTGAACACCTGGCTCAGTTTTAGATCGGCACACCCGTCAAAAGTGGCTCAGTTTTCGGTCGGCGCCAAC
>JAHFQM010000013.1 GCA_023266355.1 Aquabacterium sp. | reverse complement strand
CCGCCGGTGTAGTAGCCCTCGGCCGCCGCCTTCTTCTGCGATCGCAACGTGTCGCGCGCCACCTGCCGCGAATACATCTCGTCCATCGCGCCATTGAACACCTTGCTGATAAACCCCGCGTCCGTCTCGTCGTCGACGTCGGCATTCAGGCACTCCAGCCGCGTGCCGATCTCGCGCAGCTCGGCCTGGCTCTGGAACAACTCCATCAGGTTGCGCGCGAAGCGCGACGTCGACCACGTGACGAAGAAGTCCACGTTCGCCGCCTCGCAAAAGGCCTTGGCCTTCAGGAACGCGGCCCGATTGCGCGCCTCGCGCCCGCTCACGCCGTCATCCAGGAACACGCGCACCACCGTCGCTCCCAGCTGCGCGGCGCGCGCCGTGCATTGCTCGATCTGGGCCTCGATCGACACGCTCTCCTCGCGCTGCTTGCTCACCCGGGCGTAGATCACGGCACGCTTCATGCGGCCGTCACTTTACGGCGCCCAGCCAGACGCGATATGTGAGACAGGCTCAGCTTTTCACCCAGTTGCGCCTGCACCATTTCGCGGATCTCGCGATCGCCGAAGCCGGAGGCCACCAGCGTTTCGATGAAGCGGTTCCGCTGGAAGCGGTTGAAGCTGGAAAGCCGCCGCAACTGCACTTCGATCATCGACTCGCTCTCCGACCGCAGTTGCACCGACCGGTCCAGGATCCGCCACATCGCCATGAAACGGTCGTAGCCGATCTCGCGCACCACCGCGAGCCACACGCCCGGCAGCCCCATCGATTCGAGTTCGCGAATTTTTGCCACCTCCCAAACATCTGAGGGAGTGAGTTCATTCAGGTACCCACCCCCCCGCCGGGGGCGACGAGGCCAGGCCCGCCGACCCCCCACCCCCTGGCCAGGTGCCTGCTCGATCCCCACCAGGTGCAGCTGCGCGGATCCACCACTGCGAGTTTCATGCACGAATCAGCCCTCCTCTCCCCTCTGACAGCAGGTCCAGCCACTGCGACTTCTGCCAGAGTCCGCAGTGAGGGGAAACCCTGTGTAAATGACTTTGGCGGTTCCTGTTACACATTTGGGAAGCCCGCGAGATCACCTGCTGCCGCCGTGTATCTCTCTCCGGCATGGTTCCCTTATTAGCTTTGTGTAGCCGTGTTGTGCGTTCGGGCATGGACGTTGACCTTCAGGAATCGGGGTGGTGGGCGTCAGCCCGGAGGCAGGCGCTTGAGCAGCTCGGACACTGGCGTGCGCATCTTGGCCAGCGGAGCGTTCTGGTCGATCAGCTTGGCCTTGCGGCGCTGAGCCAGGCGGATGTAGATCGAGGTGCTCTTGGGGTCGGCATGGCCCATCAGGTCCTGCGTGCTGGCCAGGCTGACGTCGTCCTCGGTCAACTCGGTGCCGAACAGGTGGCGGAAGGCGTGCGGATGCAGCTCCTCCAGCGGGATGCCGAGGCGCCGGCCGTAGCGCTGCACCATGTCGTGCACCGCCTTGCGCGTCAGCCGGCGCTTCTCGCCGCGGTGTTCGTCGGGCCGCAGGATGGTGCTGCGCACCGAGACGAACAGCACGCGATCGGGGTGCGTGCCCTGGCCATCCTTGACCATGATGTCGCGGTCGATCGCCTTGAGCTCCTCGTGGCCCAGGTAGACGCGCAGCAGCATGTCGGCTTCCTTCGGCACGGGCAGCATGCGCTCCTTCTGGCCCTTCTCCCTGAACACCACGGCCAGGCGGGCCTCGTTGCCCACCTGGATCGGGCGCAGTGAGCTCTCGTTGAGCGCCACCAGGCCCGACACCCGGGGCCCGCAGCCAATCAGCAGCGCCAGCATCGCCGCGTCGCGGATCCCGATGAAGGTGCCCATGTCGGGCGCCCACATCAGGCGCTCGGCGTTGGCCAGGCTGATCGTGCGCGGCAGCGGCATGCCGGTCTTGGGGTGAGACAGCTTGGCCGCCGGGTTGCGCGCCACCATCCGCCTGGCCTGCGCGAAGGCGAAGAAGCCGCGCAACGCGCTGATGTAGGGGATGCGGCTCCTGGCCACCACGCCCTTCTTGTGCAGGTACAGGCCCGAGAACAGCTCGAGCTGGCCAGCGTCGACGTCCAGCAGCGCCACGCCCTCTTGCTGCAGGTATTCGTGCAGCCGGCGCACGGCCATGCCATAGGCCTCGACGGTGCGCTTGCTGCGGCCGCGGGTGCCCTCGAGCCATTCCAGCCACGCATCAATGGCGGCCTGGTCGGTCCAGTGTTTTTCAGCCACGAACACCTCCTGCCTGTCCGAGCTGCGGGAGACCAGGGGCAAAACAACCCGTGGATGCGTGGATCGAGGCCCGATCGGCCGCAAACCCGCGCCAATGCTGGCTTTTGCCTATTTTTTCATCCACGGGAAACCCGTGGATCGAGGGTCCAACCCGTGGATGCACCATTTTGGTGATTCTCAAACCCGTGGATCGCGATCCCGCCGCCTCGGCGCCCCTTTTTCTCTTCCTCTCCTCTGAAAAATGAAAGAAAGAGAGAGAGAGAGGCCCTTCGGCCGAAAAATGGGCCCGTGGAAGAAACAGGCCGACCCGTGGAAGAAAAGGCCAGACCCGTGGAAGTTTGAATCTTGCGAACGCCGCGCTAGCCTTAGTCGAACCTTGCGAGGCAAGGTAACAGAGGCCCGAATCCACGGGTTTTTCTGCGTATCTCCCCATGCCACCATTGCAAAAAGCTATGCGGCCGGCCCCTTTCCCTGCCGGTCGGGCCCCCGCCGGGGGTTCCATAGCTCCGTGGGGGGGTGCGGGGGACCAGGGTGGATTGATGCCGGAATCGCAATGATCCAAGCGAGTCGCTGCGCGATGAATCGAGGGCCGCGCCAGGCGGCCCGGGAGGCTTTGGAAGGCGCTGGGCCGGTGCGGTAGTGGCGTGGACACGGTTCAGGCGTCCTGGCGGGCTTCTACGGGCTCGGGTGTGGCCAGGGCCACCAGCTGCTCGGCCGCCACGTCGACGTGCACGCCGCTGTAACCGCAGTCGACCAGACCGTCCGGACGTGGCGCCGGCGTCCAGCGCCAGCCCCAGAACGGCGCGCCGCAGGTCTTGTAGCGGCCCACCCAAGTCAGCAGCCGCGGGCCGCCCGACGTCATCACCCGCTGGCCGGGCTGAAGCTGCGCGCACGGGATCCGCATCACGCCGCCCCCCGGAACCTGGTCACCGTGGATCCGCCCTCAAAGGCCGGGTCGGGCTCCTCGGGGATCACCGCGTGCAGGCCGAACTGCTCGAGCTGCGGGCGGCTCAGCGCCACCATGTGGCTCACGCGCGATCCGCGCACGGTGCGCTCCACGTGCAGCGGCTCGCCGGGCTTGTTCGGGTCCATCAGCAGCACGCCGGCGGTGACCAGCTGCCGCTTGAGCGCGCGATCGCTCTTGATCGTCATGCGGTCCCAGAAGGCGCGCAGCGTGTTGCTCTGGGCCAGGTGCGCCATCACGTGGCCGGTGCGCAGCAGCAGCACCGGCACCTCGTCCTCGGTGTCGAACTTGAACGGATAGCGGAACTGGTGGCTGGCGATTTCGCTGAGCAGCTTGTCGACGATCAGCGCCCAGGGCTGGCGATCGCTCACCGTCTCGGTGATGTGGCTGTTCATTTCGGCCGTCAGGTCGCCCAGGAAGCCGCCGGCGCTCACCGGCATGCCGGCGAACTCGCACAGCAGGTGCCAGGCCGCTCCCAGGGCCGCATAGTTGTTGACCATCCGCTCCGAGCCGCCCGAGCCGGAGGCCGCCACGCAATTGCGGCGGAAGTCCACCAGCACGTCGGCGTGCAGCTGCTGCACCTTTTCCTTGCCGGTCTTGACCAGGTATTGCAGCCAGGTCTTCAGGGGGAACACCGGCAAATCCTCGGGCATCAGCGGGCCGCGCCTGGCCATCGTGAGCTGGGTGCGCACCACCTTGCCGGTCAGGCCGTCCACCGGCACATCCTCGCCGGCCAGCAGCACCGGCGCGCACAACAGGAAGTCCATCATGTCGGCGCCGCGCCGCGTGTGGGTGTACTGGTAGCTCTCCTGCAGCTGCGCCACCGCCTTGTCGATGATCTCCTGGCGGCCGGCCGAAATCTCCTCCCAGCCCACCGGGTGGCTGGTGTAACTGATCGAGGTCAGCAGGCGGAACTCGGTCTGGATCGACTGCCGGCTGAACATCGTCATGGCCAGCGTGCGCTCCAGGCGCTTGACCAGCGTCGACTTGCCCGTCTCCTTCTCGGCCTGCATCACGAAGTGCGGCCAGAAGCCCAGGAAGGCCTTCAGGTGCGCGCCCAGCGCCCACACCAGCGGGATGGCCGCGGCGTTGCTCTTGAAGGTGGCCTGGTAGTGCTGCAGCACCTCGGCGCCCGCCCTGGGCGCGCCGCCGGGGAAGGTCAGCGCGTGGTACGGGCATTGCTGACGGGGATCGTGAAAGAAGCAATCCGGCCCCTCGTTCACCACCGGCTTGCCGTCACGCCAGGCCAGGCCCACGAAGTTCACCGCCTCGCGCGCACCGATGCCGGCGGCCCGCTCCCAGATGTTCACCAGGCGCGAGAACTGCGGCGGCGCGAAGACCGGGCCCAGCTTCTTCCAGCCGTCCAGGTTGTGCAGCTTCTCGTCCTCCACCACCCGGCGCAGCAGCTTGGGGCCGTGCCGGGCCGTCTGCACCGACAGGGCGAACACCGTGGTCGGCGCGTTGTCCCTGTCGCCCGTCATGGTCGACGTGGGCGAGGCGATCTGCACCCGGCTCACCGCGGCGATGCGAAAGCCGCACACATCGTGGTAGGAGTACTTCGTCTCGCCCGTCTCCTCGTCCTTGGTCTGCTTGTCGATGGTGCGGGTGAAATCGGGCTGCACCCGGTAGCGGGTGTAAGCGAACCAGTCATGCGAGGGGAAGTACAGCCGCGCGCGCCCCTCGCGCCTGCCCTCGGCCGGCAGGCCCGGAATCATCCACTCCTCGATCCGCTTGAGCGCCAGCGTCGTCTTCTCGTTGCCGTGCGCCTTCAAAAAATCGTTGATGTCATTGATCGGTTTCTTGTGCTCTGCGTCCTCGAACCAGCTCCCCTGGTCCACCATCAGGCAGCTGATGTCCAGCCCCGTCAGGATCTCGTGCAGCTGCCAGGCCGCCTTCAGCCCCGGGCAGTAGCCCATGTCGGGCCCGCGTTCCATCGGCTTGTCGTTATCGAAGCAGATCACCACGCTCTTGCCGCGCAGAAAGGTCCAGTCGATGCGGCTCACGTTGCCCGTGCCGCGGGTGGCCAGCGCGGCGCAGCCCGGCAGAAAGCAGCTCTCGATCGACAGCGCGTTGATCGGGCTCTCCACGATGTACACCGTGCGCGCGGCCTCCAGACGGCGCCAGTCGCTGCACCAGGCAAAGCCCATCTTCTCGCCCTGGCAGCCCGTCTTCTGGCCGCCGTTGTCGGCCGCGTTGAAGTAGCGCGTGTCCACCGCCACCACCGCCGACGTCACGCGATCGCGCACGATGAAGGCGGCCGCGTCGCCGCCCCACATCACCTGGCCGCGCTCCACCTTGTCGCTGTGCCAGCGGTTGATGCCGAGCGTGGCCTTGGCCAGCGCGTCCTCGATCGGCTTCTTGTCGATGCCGCGGCCCTGCAGGTAATCGAACAGGTCATTGGCCCCGTCCCGGGCGGCAGCGCGGCACTTGTCGGCGATGAACTCGGCCAGCGTCTGCTCTTCGCGCGCCTGGGCCTTGGGCCGGTCGATCTCCACCCCGTACATGCCGGCCAGCTCGCGCACGGCGGCGGCGAAGGGGATATTGCTGAACCACATCAGCATATCCACCGGGCCGCCGCCGGTACCGGGCCCGCTGCCCAGGCTGTGGTCCTGCCAGCGGCTCAGGCCGTCCTTGCCCTGGTACACCGAGACGCTGGGCGCCTTGTCCGGGTGATGCGGGCTGCGGAAATTGCCTTTGGCGCCCGGGCGCTCCAGCCCCAGCCGCAGCGCCAGGTCCTCGCAGTCGATCTTCTCGTTCAGCTTCCTGGCTGCATCACCCAGGTCGCCGGCGGCGTTCGTTTTCGTGGCCATTCTTGAACCGCTATTTCTTCGATAGCTGTGCACGCGAGCCGCGTGCCGGCTGTGTGCACGCTTAGGTGAACAAACTCCCGCTCGGCCCGGCGCTCGCCGCGGCCTTGCGCCCCTGCTTCTCCTGCACGGCCGCCACTGCCCTGGCCACCGCGCCCCGATATCGCACCAATGCCGGTTCGCTCTTCTCGCGACGCACGCTTCGCAGGCCCTCCATCACCTCACGCCGCAGCGGCGCCGGCACCATGCGCCAGTGGTCCAGGCACATCAGCATCCGGTCGCTGATCACGTGCTGGCAGCCGACGGCGCGGCAGGTGTGGGTGCGCAGCTTCATGCAAAGGCCTTGATCACGCCTGTACGGGAGTTGAGGACACCCTCCGCGCATGCCCGCCATAGCAGCGTGTCGACGGTGGCCACCCGATAGCCCGTCTCGCCGGCGAGGCGCTCGCACAGCGCCTGCGGCGTGGTGCCCTCGCGGTCAGCCAAGCGCTGCAGGTGAACGTCGGGCTTGGCGACCTGCGCCCCAAAGTTCTTGGCCAGGTGGTACTTCGTGATGCCGCCGATCCAGGGCAGGCCCTCGAGGAAAGCCAGTTGGTCGCCGGCGGCCAGGTAGCCTTTCAGCAGCTGGTCGCGATCGCGCCAGATGAGCTCGATTGCCGCGGCCTTGCCGGCATGGCCGAACACTTCGAGCACGGGTGTGCCGTGGACTACCGCCTCACAGCAGCGCTCGAAGATCCGGTGCGCCACCGTGTTCTTCATGCCGCTGTTGCAGATCACGAAGATCGCCTCGGCAGCGAAGTGTTCAGCGTTATCGGGTGGTTCGATGCTTTCTGCCCAGTTAATGTCGTCCTCGGCCTGCCGACCCAGGGCGGCGCGGATCCGGCGGAAGTCGTCGACGGTGATCACAACAGGCCTCCGCGTTTCAGGTCGGCCAGCGCCGCCGACACCGAACGCCGGCGCGTAAAGCACGCCCGGGCCCGATCGCGCTGGGCCGACGTGGGCCACGCCGCCGGCGCCGCATCCCCGCCCACGAAATGCCAGTCACGGGGCAGCGGGTGCTTCACCTCGGTGTATTGAAAACTCCACCCGAGGCGCGGCAGGTCACTGATGCGCGTCTTCATCGTGCTGGCTCCTTGACGCGCCAGCCGTGCCTGCGCAGGAGCGCGGCCGCGTCGGCGATCGCCTCCTCCTGCCGGCAGCGATCAAAGTCATCGTTCCAGCAATAGCGGCCGCCTTCGAACTTGATGCGTCCCAACGCGATGTCGTGTTTGAGGAGCGCGCCCACGAGGGAAGAGCTGGGCAGATCTGTTTGGACCGCAAGGCTGAGGCCCGGGAGGCTGCCATGTTCGCGAACGAGGCGGCGCAGCATCTCCGTTTTGCTGACTCCGGCAACGCGCTGGATCGGGGCTGGCGTCTCGCTCGCGCAGTACGAGTCGCTCGCACGGTTGTAGGCGCGCGTGCCCAGGCCGGTGAAGGGGCCCGCATGCTGGGTGGGGGTCACGGCAGCAGCCTTTCCGCCTTGTCCTGCAGGCGCCGCTGGCGCACCAGGATGTCCGGCACGTCCGGGTGCAGCGGGTTGATCTCGCGCATGGCCCAGCGGTAGAAGGCGCCACCGATCCAGGCATGGAGCAGGTGCAGCACCTTCACAGGACCGCCTCCGGATAGCCGTCGTGCGTCACGCCATCGAGCAGTCGGCCGGCGGCTTTCTTGCCGACACGGCCGACGCATTGCATGTCGTCGATGAGGCCGTCTTTCGAGTCGCACCACATCGGCCTGCCAACATCGCCCCAGGTCTCGCCATTCCACTCGCGGGTGTCGAAGCGGGTTTGTTCTGGCGGATCGTCTATGCCTGAGTCGCAGAACTGTGTCCATGGCAGCCACTCGCCCCACTGCTTGAACAGGAGCGGCACGCCAGCGGCCTTGCACTGATCGCGCAGGCTGCGGGCCCAGTCCGGGTGCATCGGGCGCGCCTTGGTGCCGGACTCGCCGCCGACGATCACCCAGTCGATCAGCGCGGCCTCGTCGCATTCGCGGCAGACGGTCGCGCCGGTGTCTGCCTCCATGTAGCCGCTCTCATGACGACACTCAAGCCCGATCCACTGGCGCAGATCCACCCGCCCCAGCAGCGGCTCCATGCTCAGGAACCGCACCGCCGCCGGGGTGGCCAGCAGCTTCGGGATGTCGCGGTCGGCTTCCTGCTGGTTGACGATCGTGGCTCCCAACCAGACGTTGGGCCACAGGCGCGCGAAATCGGTGGCGTCGTCGTTGCTGGTGTTCGACGGCAGCATCTTCTTGACATTGCCGATGCGCTTCGTCAGCAGCAGCCAGTCGAGGCGGGGCGTGTCGTGGATCAGGTCGAACAGGTCGATGCGCCACTCGTCCGGCACCTCGTTGTCGAAAACATCGGCCAGCGAGGCGCAGAAGACGCGCTGCCGGCGGCCATGCGCGGCAAAGAACTCGGCGTGCGCCTTGTTCCACTTCACCGGATCGCCCCAGGTCTTGGTGCGCTTGCGCGGCTGGCCTGCGCCCCACTTGACGGCGTGCAGCCGGGTGTCCTGCCGGGCCTCGGCGTAGCAGTTGTCGCAGCCGGGACTGACCTTCGTGCAACCTTGCCAGGGGTTGAAAGTGCTGTCGCACCAGGCGATCTCAGTTCTTTCAGCCATTGCCGGCTTCCTTCAAGGCGACGGCCTTGTGCCAAAGCCGATTCCACAGGTACTCGTCGTCCGGCCCCTCGTCCTGGATGCACCGCTCGCCCTTCGTCATGGCCACGAACAGCCGCCGCTCACCATTGACGTGATAGTGGTTCATGCCAACGATGGCCCATTCGTCCAGGGGCTTCTGTTTCCAGGGTGCGTCAGCCATTGGTGTGCTCCAGCGCCAGCATCTTGTTCGCCTCCACGTGCTGCAGCACCGTCTTGCCGCTGGGCAGCATGATCTGACCCAGGAACGCGCCCTCGAAGGTGAGCACGCCGGTCTCGATCGCCATCACCTGGCCCTTGATCCAGTCGCGCAGGATCGAATAGACGGCCACGCTGGCGACCTCCAGGGCCTTCTTCTCGGCGGCTGCCTGCTTCGCCTGGCCTCGGCCGGCCATGAGGTCGGTGTTGTAGATGGTCGGGGGGTGCTCTTTCAGGTAGGCGGCGGCATAGCCGCGGATGCTGGCCTTGCAGGTGCACTGCCGCCCCCGGTATTCGAACTGCACCATGATGGTCTGCTCTTCGTCGTCGGCCATGCTGCCGAACTTGTTGCAGCCGAAGGCGCGCAGGATCTTCTGGATCTCGCCCAGTGCCTTCTCGCCGCTGGTGGCTTTTTCGTAAGGCAGGGTCATGCGCGTTCTCCGGTGGCCGGCGTCAGCGCCAGCGCCTGCAGGATCGCGCTCCACCGGCTGCGCAGCCGGCTGAGAATCGTGTGCTGGTCGCGCTCGCTCATGCCCTCCACGCTGTCGTAACTGGTCAGCAGCGGCAGCAGCGCGTCGGGCGGCGCGCTGGGCACCAGCTGCCAGCCTTGGCCCGCGGCCTGGAGCGCCTGCAGCACCGCGTAGACGATGCACACATCGTTGTTGCCCGCGCACGGCTCCTGCGCAAAGAACGTCAGCGCGGCGCGCACCTTCAGGTCATGGCGGGCCAGCCGCTCGGCCTCATTCCACAGGGGGCTTGTGATCGACATGTTCATGCGACGTCCGCCGTACGGTCGTGCTCGATGGCCTTGTTCGGGTCGGCGGTGCGCCAGTCGGGCCAACGGCGGCCCTCGTTCTTGGTCTGCTTGGCCACCAGCTCGGAGACGATGTGCTCCGGAGTGGCTCCGCAGCGCCATGCGCCATCGAAGGCGAGGATGATCACGTCGATCCACTCGGCGAGCGAGCCGCCATCGTCCTGCACTTCGATCAGCTCTTTTCGAATGTGGTCGCACACGCCTGCGGTCCGCGCGCCGGGCCCAAAGGTACGAGCGCTGAAATCAATTTGGCGGCGCAGGTGCCGCAGCAAGTCGAACTGCAGCGGCAGGTGAATCACCTCCAGGCCGAGCCGATGCGCCACGTGAAGCTCCAGGTGTGCGCCCTTGCTGTTCTCCCAGCCCGGCATCATCGCGATGGCGTCGCAGCTGCTCAGCTCGCGCAAATCAGCGCGCAGACATAGCTCCCAGGAGCCGGCCTCCGGAATCTCGGCCGGGCTCACGACGGCATAGCCATCAGCGCGCAGGCGCGCAGCCCACTCGTGGAAGGCCGGAAAATTGTTGTCAGCGATGCCCGTCATCGGGCCACTGAGATACACGCGCTTAGACATGAAAGCTCTCCTCGGGTTGTTTCAGTTTCGGCAGCACCAGCCAGTGCCACACGCTCTCGATGGCCAGCGCGAAGAACACCAGGTGCTGGAAGAAAAAGGGCCAGTTGCCCTGCAGCGCCATGAACACCATGGCCACCGGGTTGCTCACCAGCCAGGCCACGAAGCCCCAGGGCATCCAGCGCCCCGGCTTGCGGATCAGCCACGTGCCCAGCAGGGCAAATGCCGTGGCGCACAGTTGCAGGGCCAGCATCATTCGATGGTCTCCGCCACCTGCACCAGGTAGCCCAGGCGCCAGCGCGAAGGCCCGCCGCGCACGCCGCGCTGGCCCGGGATGCGCTCGACCAGGACCAGGGCATCCAGCTTGCGCAGCACCGCGAGGGCGTGCTTGTCGTCCACCTGCATCACATCGGCCGCGCGGTGCGTGTCCATCCACGACTCGGGCCGCAGATCGCTCAGCGCATCCAGGATGCACCGGCGCAGATCGGTGACCGTGATCCCCGTGCGCGCCTTGCGCAGCGCCGCCTCGGCCGCGTCGCAGCGCTCCTTCCAATAGGCCTGATCCATCGTCAGCCCTTGAGGCGGTGCTGCGTGATGCTGGTGATGCCATTGCCCGGCGCCGGCAGGCGCGTGGTGTCGTGCTTCGAGCCGGCGTCGGGCAGCTGCGGCTGATCCGGCGGCGCCTTCATGAACGGCGTGCTGGGCTGCCCCGTCACCTTCAGGTAATCCACCTCCACCTTGGCAGTGTTCACCAGCACCTGGGCCAGCTCCGACAGGCCCTTGCCGCGCGCCAGCTCGCGCTCCATGTCGGCGGGCTCCTTGGCGCCGCGCAGCGCCTGCATCTGGTCCATCAGGTGGCGGCGCACCGTGCGGATGTGGTTGTCATCGGACGGCGCGTCCGGCGCTTGGGTTTCTTGGGTCATGGCGTTTCCTCGGTCATTGCGCGTTCGCGCTTGTTGATCATTCGTTGCAGGTGGGCCCGGGTCTCGATCAGCTTCACCACCTCGGGCGGATAGTTGGTGCGAAAGCTGTTGCGCCGCGCGTTCTCGGCCAGGGTGATGCACTCCAGCGCGTCCAGGGTGATCTTTTCCAGCTCGGTGGTGCGCCGTCCCGGCTTGAAGCGCACCAGGTGGCCGGGCGGTATCGGCCCGTTCGCCTCGATCCACACCAGCCGGTGCACCGCCTCCCAGTCGCGCGCGCCGCGGTTGGTCTCGCCGATCTTTCGGGCCAGGTAGCCGTCCGCGTTGATGGTCAACTTGCCCACGGGCCCGTAGCGCCGGGCGGCGACGCCGTGCCGCTCGCCCTTCTTGAACCGCGTCTCGTGCGACCGGCCGCCCGAGTCCCAGCCCTTCACGCCCTTGTTGGCCGGCACGTGGCCCTCGGGAAAGCGATAGCGGCGCATCGGGTGGTCGGCGGCCAGCGAGCGGGCCCGGGCCGTCTCGCGTATGAAAGAGTCGGTCTTGTTCCAGCCGTGCTTGGCCGCATAGGCATGCACGCGGTCCATCGGCATGCCGATGAAATCCGCCAACTCCTGCGTCAGCGTGTCCGGATACAGCAGCTCGATCACCTCGGCGATCTCGGGCGTGAAAGGCGACCTGGCCAGCGTCTGCTGCCTGGACCAGCGCGCCGCGAAGCCCGGCGCCTTCTTCACGCCCAGCGCGATCGCGCGCATGCGCACCGCCGCCTCGGTGGCGCCGATCAGCTCGCCCACGGCGGCCGCCGGCGCATCGGGCAGCATCAGCGCCACGATCTCGTCCAGCTGCGGCGTCCACTGGGTGCGGCACTTCAGGCCCAGCTCCAGCGCCTTCGTTCGCACCCCGGTAAAGCCGCGGTTCAGCGCCTTTGCGATGTCGCGCGTCAGCGAGCTGCCGTACTCATCGCGCAGCAACTGCAGCTCCCACGCGGCCCAGCGGCCGCGGTTCAAGAGCGCCTCCGCTTCTCGATCAGGATGGCCATGCGCCTGGCGCGCACCTGCTTGCGCCGGCGCTTGACCTTCTCGTCGCGATCGCCCGGCGTGCCCGCGCGCAGCCGGCGGCCCGGATCCTGCGGCTCGGGCCAGAAGTCCGGCTCGCGCCTCACGACACCAACTCCTCATGGCGCTCGCGCAGCTCCTCGGGGTCGAAGTCCTGCAGCGGGCGCAAGAAGGCGTCCGGGATTCCCTCGCAGGGCCTCACGTCGCCGGCGTACAGCACGTCGCCATTGCGAAAAAGCACGTCGCTGCGGATCACCACCGCCTGCGGCGGCTCCACGATCCACACCGGCGCCGCCTGCGGCGACTTGGGGTGCAGCGCCAGCACCTGCACCACGTGGCCCTGCAGCTGGTCCAGCCCCATCGCCAGGCTGCGCTCGTCGCGCGGAAAATCGATCCAGGCCATCTGGCCGGGTTTGCAGTTCATCACGCCCCTCCTTCGATCGATCGAACAAACTCCGTCACCCCGCGCACCTGGCGCAGGTGGTGCTCCACCGGGTCCTCATCGGGCTGCGCCAGCGGCAGCGCCAGCTCGTACATCACCAGCCCCAGATCCGCGCGCACCTCGGCCACCCCCACCCGGTAGCCCTCTTTGCCCGGCACGCCCACCACGCCGGCGCGCTTGCCCTCGCGCTGGCGCAGCTGCGCGGCGCGGCGGCACACATTGGTGCCCGCCAGGCGATAGCCCACGTTCTCGCGCCAGTCCACCTGGCCGGCGATCACCAGATCGGCCAGCGCGTCCTCCAGCGCCACATCGCTGCACTGGCAGGCGGCATGCAGCTCCACGCGGCTGCACCAGCTGCCCGCGTCCACCAGCGCGGACAAAAGGCGCGCCGCCAGGGATGTGAGGGCTTGGCTCATACCGGGTGATGCCCGCACACTGGCGCGCCCCGGCTGCTGTCCAGCGTGCGGGCAGCGGCCCACTTCATCCACTCGGGGCTGCCCGCGGGATAGGTCACCAGCAGCACGCACACACACTCGCCGCCCTGAAACAGGCGCGTCTCCTGCTGCAGCGCACCCGCCACCTCCTTGAGCGGCCCCACCTTCAAGCGCTCGGCGGTCAACGAAATAAACGCCTTGGTCATGGGCGGTCCTTTCGTTGAATGGCCACGCGCCGGCGGGCCGCCGCGAACAGCAGCTCGGTCTCGGCCGCGTCCTGCGCGCGGTGCACCAGGCGGGCCAGCCACACCGCCGCCAGCGACAGCGGCACCAGGATGGCCGACGCCAGGGCGCACAGCGCCAGGGCCAGCCGCCATTTCAGATAGGCCCTCATGCGCGGGCCTCCGCAGCGCGCTGCAGCAGGTAGGCCGCGGGCGCCACCATCGGCTCCACCCAGGCCGAGCGGCCGGCGGTACCGTCCCAGGCCCGGGCATCGGCATCGGCGCGCTTGAACTGGCGGTACGGCCCCACGGTGGTGGACTTCTTGTCCTGCTCCACCACCACCACGAAGGCGGCGGGGTCGCGGGCGACGGCCTTCGCCCCAACGGCTTTAGACATGGCGGAAGTCCTCCAGCTCGATGTAGCGCAGCGGCCGGTCCGACAGGCCCTCCTTCTTGCAGCGCCCCTTCAGGCGCAGGTTGAAGGCCCAGTGCTCGAACTCGTCGCCGGTGCTGAAGCCGTCGCCATAGATCGCGTCCAGCACCGTGTGCACTTCGGCGCGGCAGCGCGGCGCATCCATGCGGATCACCGTCATGGCCGCTTCGAAATTGACCATGTCGAAGCAACGCAGGTCCGTCAGGTCGAACGGGAAACGCAGGCCGTTGTACAGGCCCAGCAGCAGCTTGGCCGCCGTGTTGCCGCCACTGGTACCGCTGTGGCGCTTGGGCAGCTCGTACAGGCGGCGCAGCGCGGCCAGCTGCTCGTCGTCAAAGTAGGCCAGGATGCGGGCGTTGACGTCGGCCATGCGCGCCGCGCGTTGGAAGCGGGTTTCCCGCTGGACTGGCTCGTCCGGCCGCCCCGGGCAGTTCACGTCCTCGCAGTCCGGATCGTGGTGGCAGGCGGCGGAGTTGGTGCAGCGGCTCACAGCAGGTCCGGCTGGTACGAAACGCCCAGCTCCCCGGCCATTTGCTTCACCACCGCGCCGATCGCGTCCCGGTCGGCCTTGTTCTCCGTCTTGTTCCTCACCCCGATCATCTGGGCGAAGGCCGCCCGCTGCTTGCGCATCGCCTCCTGCGCCCTGGCGTGGTTCAGGTTCACCGCAATGCCAAGCTCTTCGTAGTCGTGCACTGCGTCGGCCCACTCCTCGTGCTTTTCGGCCAGGAACTTGGCGCCGTCGACGTTGCCCGCCGCGTGCACCTTGTCCGGGTTGATCGACATCAGGAATGCCGCCACGCGGTCCAGCCGAATGAACAGTTCAGGGGCCGGAACAGGGGGGGATATCCCCACCTGGAACGCCGATAGACCGTCGTTTTCGCGTTGCGAAAGGCCCAAAAAGCGCGCCATGTACGCACTTCCGGTCACTTTTTGGCGCTGATCGCGCCACCGCAGCCCGAACAAATCCGAGATCGGCTTCAGCGGCGTGCAGTCCTCGCCCGCCTCGTTCTTCACCACCGGCAGCGTCAGGCCGGCGTACTGGATGGAAATGATGATCTTGGTCATGGTTGAAGTCCTTGGTTTGAAAATCACAGCACCGCCTGCGCAGCCATCTGCCTGGCCACCCGGCGCGGCACCCTCCCCCCGTCCACCATGCGGATCTCGCGCTCGTACTGCTCGCGGCTCATCTGCGTGTAGATCCCGGTCGACCGGATGCTCTGGTGATTCAGCGCCAGCTTGGCCACCCGCAGGCCGTCCTTGCCCCGCGTGCGGTTGATCACGTTCATGCCCCGGGTATGGCGCAGCCAGTGCGGGCTGATGCGCGGGTCCAGCTGCGCGGCCACCGCCCACTCCTTCAGGCGCGCCTCGTAGCTGCGCACCGACAGGTGCCCGGCCAGGCCGCCCACATCGCGGCCCCACACCAGCGGCTGCATCGCGCCCTCGGCGTGCTCGATCGCGCGGGCCAGCTCGTCGGAGATCTCCAGCAGCGCCTGCAGGTGCTGGCGCAGCGGATGCGTCACCAGATATTCATTGGTGTGGCGCCGGCCCTTGCAGTTTTCCTTCAGGCTCACCAGCCAGCCGCAGGCCAGCGCCTGGCGCACCTGGGGCGCAGTCAGCGCGCTGAACTCGCGGATCCGCATGCCCGTCAGGATCAGCGCCGAAAACGCGTGAAAATCCCGCCGCGCCAGCGGGTCCGCCACACGCTTGATCGTCGTGAGCAGCTGGCGCTGCTCGGCTTCTGTCAGATACCTCTTCATTTTTTTGTGTCCTCGGTTGGTTGCGACGTGACTCACTGAAATCCACGGTGGCCAGGCACATCACACTGACCACCGCCACCGCCCCCAGCACGCTCAAACCAGCGGCCCAGGGCGAGCGGTCCTTGACGAAAAGCGGCCTCATCACCGGCGCGCGCTCCTTGGGCGGCGCGGGGTCACTTGTGAGGGCAGGTGCTGCACGGCCAGGCACAGCAGGCGGCGGGTGATCGGGTCCTTCATGGCCTCGTCAAAGGGCAGCCGGTGCCAGCGGGCCCAGCGCGTCTCGAACAGGCTGCGCATCGCCGGCTCCAGCGCCGGGGTGTGGTCCAGGGCCAGCTCGGTCTGGGGCGGGTGCGGGTGTGGCATCGCGATACCTCCTGTCGAGGGCCGCCATGAAGTCGCGGCCGAAGAGAGAAACCATCGGGCCCCGCACGGCGGGGCGACGCCCGGCGCGCAGCCGGTGATGTGCGGTGAAGGTGCGCGGGTCAGTCATCGACCAGGCCCTCCAGGCGCTGCAGGAACGTCAGCACGGCGGTAATCAGCTCGAACGCCTCGCCGCGTACCGCGCGCATTTCCGTCTGCGTGAATTTGCCGTCCGCCAACCCCTTCGTCAGGGCTGCGTGCATCGCGCCGTTCTCGCTGTTGACCTTGCACAGGAGCTCCAGCAGCGCCTCGTCGCTGATCTGCAGGCACGGCGTCAGGTCGTAGGCGGCACGGTTGAACATGCGGTCCAGGCTGTCCAGGATCACCATGTTCCCGGTAGCCCGAGTCACCCGGACGATGTCGCGCAGCGTGGGCTGGTTATGGCTGTCGTCGTCGGCGTCGCACTTGTTGTACAGAGTGCCTGGCTTCATCACCAGCAAGGCCGCGAGCGCCTTCACGCCATAGCCGTGGACGGCGTCGTGGAACGCGTCCTGAGGGTTGGCCGGGATCGGGGCCCCGGCTGCGAGTTTGTTGCTCATGCCTGAAAACCCCTGCCGGGCTCACTGGCGCCCGCGCGCCCGATCGGGAACAGTTGCCGCGTGACTACACACATCACATTGGCCCCTTATTGGGACCCGCCTTCAGGCTGGCCTGCAGCCGCACCACCAGTTCGGCACTTCTGCTGCGCCGGGCCTGCTTTGCCGCCTTGCCCAGGGCCTTCACCAGGGTGGCCGGCACCCGGGCCGTCAGCATGGTGTCGGGTTCTTTCTTCAATGCCATTTGTGTATGTGCTCCTATTACCGTGTATTACACAATACACGGTAACTACACGGACAGTCAAGAACTTTGTGCAGGCGGGAAATAAACTCGGCGCCCAGGGCTGATCAAATGACCCGACAACTACAGCGGCGCCAGGCGGACACAGGAAAAATGTCAGAACAAAGAATCAAGGTGCGAGACCTTCCCCCCACCGCCGTGCGCCTGGATCCGCAGCTGCGGCACGCGCTGGCCAGGGAAGCGGCGATCAACGGGCGCACCCTGCATGGCGAGATCGTCCAGCGCCTGCGCCAGTCGGTGGGAGAGGTGGTCACCGGGCCGGCTTATGCGCTGATGGAAGGCCGGCCGCCCTACGAGAACGAATTGCCGGACACCGAGCGCGCCATGCTGACGCTTTTCCGGGGGCTGTCGCCGGAGAAGCAGCTGGCGCTGCTGTCGCTGTTCAAGTAATGAAATAACTTGACCATGGGGAGGTGTTATGACGGGAACGGCGCTGTTCTTTTCGGCCGCGCTGCCTTTGGTGGCCGCATGCATATCGGCGCCGGATGGCGCGACAAGTGTCGCTACTGATCGCGGCGTTCACCATCATTCAAGCGCGCGGCCAGCGCGCGCGAGCCCTGCAGCCACCAAAGCGCAGCTGAAACCCGCGATTCCTGCAGCGTCCGCATCGGCGCCGCAGCAGCGTGCCAAGCGAGCACCCGCGGGCGCCACGTGCTATGTTGGCCCCCGCGGCGGCACCTATACCATCACGAAGAGCGGCCGCAAGAACTACGGCGGATGCTGAATCTGGAGATTCCCACCATGAAACTCAAGTTTATTTTGACGGCCATCCTCGCCCTCGCATGCATCCAATCATTTGGGCAGCAGGATCTCCCAAAGGCCACGATCGCCTATTTCAGGGCCGACTGGTGCCCCGCGTTATTTCAAGTCGAGCGCCTGAACCGCATAACACCAAATTTCTATATCAAGCCCGGAACCTGTTGCATTGACCGGGCTATTCTTCCTCCCGGCGTGACGCTTGACTACATCAAGGAGCGCTTCCCTGTTGGGTATTCGTCCACGGAAGACACAGCGCGCTGCACTGGCTTTCGGCCGGATGAAGCCGAGGCCGACATGCTTCTTTCCGAAGCGAAATCTTACGAACAGCTGCGGCAGGTCCGGCAGCAGCGCGCCGAGGCCCAAGCCGTACGCGACGCCGAGCAGGTCGCCTTGGCGGCCCAGCGCTTCGAAACCGCGATTCCAACGATGCACGACGCTGACCTGTGCGTGGCCTTTGGCGAGGACGCACGGGGAGGCGAGCGTCATTCCAAGGCGCTCGCGCGCGAGCTCGCGCGGCGGAAGTTCTCGGTCAGCAAGGCCGAGGCCGCCAAGGGCCAGTTCAGGATCGGCGGGACGATCTGCCAGATGTACGCGGCATTGGGTCGGCCGATCAACACCAACCGCACCGTGAACGCGACGGGCGAGTTTTCACAGCACGTGTACGGCACGGGCTTCTACATATACACGCGCAACGGCCGCATCTCGAGTTGGCAGGACTAGATCTCACCCCTGACGAAAAAATCCCCCCGGACCTTCCCGTCCAGGGGGATATGAGGGCCGGGTAACTGATGTTCTCAGGGAACCCCGGCAGGACACAACCACAAGAGTCGTTCAGGGCGCCTGCGCCGCGCGATCGTTCAAGGCGGTGGCGCGGCAGGCGATATAGGCGTTGTTGATCTCGTCGGCTCGTCGCAGTCGAGAGCGAAGTAAGTCAGAAAGCTGCACTGAAATGAGCCCGCCGGCTCCGGCATCGTCTGCTGGACGATCGCCGGCAGCGGGGCCAGCCGGGGCCGCGGCGCCACCACCACCGCCCCCACATCCGGCGGCGTTGGGGTCGCGCAGCCGCCCCCCATGAGCAGCGGCAGCATCAGCAAGGCGGCGCTCCAGGCCCGCCACGGTCCGTTCGTTCGCATGGTCCTTGATCTCCTGTTGGTCCTTGAACTGGCGCAGCGCGTCTTCGGCGGCGCGCGCCTTGGCGGTCTCGGTGGCCAGCAGCTCGGCCGCCCGCTTCTTCTGCTGGTCGACAGCGCCCTTCCAGCGCGCGTTCACCTGCGCCTCGCGCACATCGCCCACGTGGTCGGCCCAGGCGTCATAGGCCAGCACCACCGCGCCACACGCGCCCACCAGCAGCACCCACTTGGCCCACCAGGGCAGGTCCAGCGCGCTCACGCCATCGCTCCCACCCGCGCCACCAGCCCGCACGCCGCCAGGTACGGCACGATCCACCAGGCGTTCCAGCGCAGCCCCGCTTCAATGAAGCCGTTGAACCCGGGGACGCGCCAGCGCGGGCACTGGCCCAGCTCGTGGGGCTCTCCGCACAGCGGGCAGGCGTTCATGCGAGGGCCTTTCCCGCCAGATCCGTCAGCCGCTCGCGGTCGGCCAGCCCGATCAGGCCGCCGTTCACGCGCCGCGTCACCTTCAGCGGGTCGCCGATCATGCTGTCGGGAATGCGGTCCTCCCACCAGGCGACGGTGGCCTCCAGCGCGTAGTGCGGCTGTTCGAGCAGCTCGGGCATCACCGTGAGGTCCTGCCCGATCAGGTCGCCCACGATCAGGTAGTTGTTGTGCCCGGTGATGCCGATCGGCGAGCGCGCCCGAAACTTCCACCCGTCGCCCGGCTGCGTGTTGCCCATGCGCCCGCCATAGACCGCGTTGGCCAGCGCCTCGGGGTTGCGCTCGAAGGGCCTGGCCGACTCCAGCGTCGCAAAGCGATGCGGCCACACCTGGCACAGCCGCTGCGCGCTGTAGTTCAGGTCCTCCACCAGGTGCGTGAGGCCCCAGGATTCGTGCAGCACCTGGCCCAGGAAGTCGTCCAGCTCGTCGTCGCCCCGGCTGAACGTGTTGACGCCGATCACGTCGGCGAACACGCTGGCCCACTCGGCCGCCACCGCGGGCTTGACCTGGCACTGCACCAGAACCGCATACCACTCGGGAGCCAGTCGCTTCATGGTGTCAACCTCCCCCTCAAATGCGTTCGCACGATCAGCAGCGCGAAGCCGCCGAGCGCGCAGGCCAGCTGCAGCTGCTCGTACCAGGCGGGCGTGGCGATCAGCAGGCGCTGCACGATCTCCATGAAACTGGCGGTCGACAGCGCCATCCAGCCGGAGATCTTCAACGCGACGATCACGCGCGGCGGCTGCCACACCCAGGGCCGGGCGATGCACCACAGCACCGTGAGCCAGCCCCTCATCCCCTCCAGCGGATTGGCCTGCTCGATCTTGGCCAGCGCCTCGGCCAGCACCACCAGGGCGGCCGTCGTCTGAATCAGGTTCCACCAGGTCATGTTCATGGCTTCGCTCCCTGCCCCGCGCCGATGCGCTCGATCAGCCAGGGCAAAATCTTCATGGCGCCGGCGCCGATCACGAAGGCGACACCCAGCGCCACCGACTCGGGGAAGCCGTTGATCAGCAGGCACAGCGGCGCCGTGTAGCCCGCCGTCATGGCCGATCCGACCGACACGCCCACGCGCCGCACGCTGGTGCGCAGCAGGGCCGCCTTGGAGTCGACCGCGCCCGGCACGGTGTTGATCAGGGACATCGCCGCCACCGAGCCCGCCCATCCGGCCAGCAGGATGTCCGCGCGCAGGCCCAGGCTCATGCCGGCAACGGTCAGCGCCGGCACGGCCACGGCTGATGCCGCCAAGGTGACGGCGGCGGATGCGGTGGGCTCGGGCATGGCGGGATTCACTCCTGGCGGGTGGTCGTGCGGACGCGCATCACAGCACCATCCACGAATGCTGCGGCGTCACGCGCCACGCGTTGTTCACGAACCTCTGGCGGCCGCCGGCGACGGCTGCGGCCTCGATCAGCTCCGAGCAAAACCAGCTGTCACGCTCCTGCCAGTCGCGGCGCAGCGCGATGCCGATCACGCCGGGCCAGTCGTAGCGCTTGCCCACCTGCGCGCGGGCGAAGGCGATGGCCGCCGCTTCGTCGGGCACCCACAGCGGCTTGAGCGCGTAGCGGCTGACGTCGGCGATGAAATCCGCCCAGGGCCGCTCGACGACGCCGTGGAATGCGCTGGCCTCGATCACCGTCAGCTCGGGCGTGACGATGCCGCAATGGCTCCAGGAGGACCACAGCGCCGTGCGCAGGGCCAGGCTGCCAAGGTTGTTGCGGCGGCAGTAGATGGCTTGCATGGGTGCTTCAGAGCTTGGCCGCGGCGACGAACAGCCCGTCGATCTGCGCGTCGGTCAGGCCCAGCGCCGCCGACAGCTGCGCGATCAGCGGGTTGTCGCGGCGCACCGCGCTCGACTTGGTCCAGGTGATCTGGGCGGCGCGGCCGGCATCGCCCGGGATGGCGGCGATCGCGACGTCCACCGCGTCCAGCAGGCCCGCGCCCAGCAGCGCCAGCTGCGCCTGGCGCATCGTCACTTCTTGCGGCACGCCGTTGACCAGAACGGGCGGCGGCGGGGGCGGCGCGATCACGGCCGCGTGCTGGATGTTCCAGCTCTTGATCGCGGCCTGGAGCACGAAGTCGATGTAGGCCGAGTCCGAGGCGATCAGCTCCGGGTTCGGGATCTGCGGTGCCGCGGCGTCGGGTTGCTGCGGATCCGACACGAATGCCGGATCGGGCACCGTGGCCGGCAGCGATGCGTTGCGAGCCTCGCGCGCGGCGGTGATGCCCGGCACGGCCTCGTCGTTGATGGTGGCGATGTATTGCATTGAGGGACTCCTGTTATCCGATGAACCACGCGGCGCCATCGCACCAGACGGGGACTTTGTTGGCGCCGCCGCCGACGACGGCAGCACCGAAGTTGCCCGCTGCCGCGAGAGTGGCGTCGGTGACGAATGCGCGGGCGCCTGCGCCCGCGGTGGCGGCTGCAAGAAGGGCTGCGACGGTGACGCCGGGCGTCTTTGCCGTCGTCATGGTCGTCACCTTCGTCAGGTAGTCGAAGGAAATCACTTCAGCGCCGGAAGTATTCAAGATCGCCAGTCGCGCATCACCATCGGCAGCGGACTGTTGCACCTGCTTGAGGGAGCCCCTTGACGAGATCGACCACCCATTGGCGCCGTTCCACGCCCAGGTGGAGAACGCGATGGGCGAAATCGATGTGAGTTGATTCCCAGCCGTCGCGTAGGCGTTCGGCCCAGCCCAGAGGTTGGCGTTGCCGGGTGCCGAAGTGGTGAGGCTATTCAGGGCAATGTAGGCATTCCCACGGATGCCGATGCCCACGTTGGCGCTACCGTTGCCGTCGAAGTGAAGTCCACCACTGCCAATGTTGTAGTAGATGGTCCCGTTGACGTAATGGTGGAAGTTGCTGCCGTCCCAGATGGCCCGCACCAAGTTCGTGCCATTGCCCTTCAGGTATTGGAAGACGTTCTGTTGATCGTCCACCTGGACGATCAGACCCGGCGCGGCTTTACCGATCGCATTGACCGACAGCGCGTTGTTGGTCTTGACCCTGCCGGCGCCTTTGGGCGTCAGCACCACATCGATGTTCGCTGCGCCGGTGCCCGCGGACTCGGCCGCGAGTTCGACCTGGGTGGCGGACGTGTTCAGCGCGAGGCGTTGATAGTTGCTGGAATCCGTGTAGGAGCCATAGAGGCGGAAGGTCTGCGTATTGGTGCCGTTGCGCTGGGCGAGAACACCAGCCGCGTCACGGGACAGCAGGAGGTCAGGAACACCAGTCGGGTCAGTGCTGCTGGGCGCCCATGTGAATGAGGAACCACTGCGCAACCGAATTCCCGCGAGGTTGTCATTCAACCGAAAAGAAATCGCCGGCCCGCCAGGAATGCCATTGCTGGTCGCGTCACAGACGAAAGTATTTCCACCTGCCTCGAAACCAAAGCCACCGATGATCCCGTAGCCGGACACGTTCCTCAGCAAGTAGGCGGTGTCATTGACTCCCGCATTACCGATGCAAACTTTCGGACCCAGCTTCAGCGTGTTCGTCGCCTTGTCCCAAGTGAAGCTCGCGCTACCACCGAACGCGCCGCCATCGTTGAACTGAACCTGCCTGTCGGCACCGCCCGGCGGGACTGCTGGTCCGGCGGGGCCGCGCAGCATGGGGGCAAGCAGCACCGACAGCGCGGCCGTGCCGGCGCCGATCGAGACCGACCCATTGGCCCCCGTCAGGCTGAGCGTGACGCTGCGCGTGGGCGTCAGGTTAAGCAGGGACACCGGTCACCTCGCGCACAACCTTGATGTCAAACGTCTCGGTGGGCAGCACCACCGGAGGCACGCTGGCATCCTGAAAGCGCACGTCGCACTGCAGGCGCCCCAGCGGCCAGTCGGCCGCGGCCGCGCTGGACGATTCGAGCAGGATGGTGTGAGTCGGGCCGCCCGGGTCGGGCACGGCGATCGGCGCCAACGTGACGGCCAGCACCTCCACCAGCACCAGCGCGCCGGCAACGTCTTGCTTGACCTGCGAGGTGGCGCCCCACACGCCTGCGGGCAGCGTCACCGCGCCGGCCAGGCTGAGCGTGGCGCCGCGCTTGTGGGTGTAGGTCTGGATGGTCATTGCATAGCCCCGGTGATCTGCGCCAGGCGCTGCGCGACGAGCGCGGCGCGCCGCTGGTTGTAGGCCGCGCCCGGGTGCAGCAGATCCGGGCGCACGTCGGCGGGGCCGTCGAAGCGCGCCGCGCCCTGGTCGACGAAGGGCACGCCCTCCTCGGCCGCCACCCGCGCCAGCACCGCGTCGAACGCATCGCGCCGCGCGATCATGGTGGGCGTGATGAGCTGCGAAGGCGCGAAGCGGATCAGGCCCAGCAGGATGGGCGTCTTGCCCGCGGCGCGCACGGCGACAACGGCCTCGCGCGCCGTGGCGGCGAACTCGCTGGGCGTGGTGTCGGTGAACAGGGCCTCCACATGCCCCAGGCCGAAGACGACGTAGCGCGCCAGCTCGCTGCCCAGTTGCAGCGTCAGCGGCTGCACCGTCTGCCCCACCGCCGCACCCATCAGCACCGGCCCGCCGCGCAGCAGCTCGGCCAGCTGCAGGCCGTTGGCTGAGTGATCGATCACGTGCACCGGGCCGGCGGCGTTGGCCAGCTCGGTCATGGTCGGAGAGCCGACCACCAGCACGCCCGGCGGATCGAAATAGCTGGTGGTCCAGGACGAGTCGCTGAACATCGCGGCGCTGGCGCCTGGCGCGCCGCCGCCGCAGGCAGCCAGCAGCACGGGCAGCAGAAACGTGAGGAAGAGGGCAAGGGCGCGGCGCGTCATGTCAGGCCCGATACAGCTCTTCGTCCGCAACCGGCGCGTCCAGGATTTGCAGCGCGCGCCCTGCGGCCAGCAGGCCCCCGGCCTCCAGCGCCTGCACGCCGGCGCGCGTGTCGGCGCGCTGCGGATCGATGTAGGTGGCGGCGTCCACCTTGTTCATGTACCTGCGCATGCCCGCCGCCTGCGCGGTGGCGCCGATGCTGGCCAGGTCGATGCCCACGGCCTCCGCATCCGTGAAGCGGCTGATGAAGGCCAGGCGGGTGAGGTAGCGCGGCGCGGGCGCGATCACCGGCGCCGTGAACACGCCGTTCGCGTAGGTTTGGCCCAGCAGCGCAGCGTCCAGGCTGTCCACGGCGACCATGTGCGGCGCATCGATCTCGCCGGCGGTTTCGGTGACGGCGGTGCAGACGCCCGCTTCGTTGAGTTGTGCGTAGTAGGGCATCAGAAGTACTCCGTCAGTTCCCAGGAGACCACCGTGTCACCAGTGGTCCCATTGCGGGTCGCGGTGATGGTGGTTGTGTTGGTGAGGGCGAGTCGCGGCACGACTTGCTGATCTCCGGCCCCGTTGAAGGTGTAACCGAGCCGACGCAGCCGGCTCTTGCCCGTAACGACGGCCGTGACGGTTGCGGTGGCAGAGGCCGCCCCCGACGCAATGGTGATCGTTCCGCGCTGGTTGCTCTTGGGCGCCCGCCCGCCGGCCGGCAGATAGTTCACCGCGTCGGCGCTCGGGTCGGTGGCGCCGCTGCCGGCCGCCGTGATGCGCACATACAGCTGGTAATCGGCCGGGCTGCGCACGATCTGCCACTGGCCGTAAGTCCTGCCGCTGACCCACAGCGGCGGGTTGCCGCCCAGAACGGTGGAGAGTGAGGTGGTCATGGGGTCGGCCTTTCGTCAGATGTGCAGCCAGCCGTAAGTGGCGTCTAAGTGCAGGACGCCGCTGACGTTGGCGATGTCGACCAGAAAGTCGTCCGCGACGTTCTCGATCTTGTTGCCGTTGCGCTTGAGGGTGAAGCTGGTCACGCCCGGCGCCATGCGGTACCTCACCAGGTCCTGGTCGCCCGCCGCAGCCGGCAGCGTCAGCTCCACGCCGGTGGCGGTGACCAGGTACACCACGCCGGCAACGGCGGCCGTGTTGACGGCGATGGCCTGCACCACCACCGGCGCCAGCCCCACCGGCGCCCAGTTGGCCGCGTCCGCGCTCGGGTCGGTGGCGCTGATGCCCGCCGTCTTGCGCCGATAGGTCAGCAGGTTCACCGTGCTGATGGCCGCCTGGTACTGCGCGTAATTGGTCGCGGCATTGAACGCGATCGCGCCGGCGACGGCCTGCGCCGCGGCGGCCGATGCGGCGGCGTTGGCGGCGCTGGCGGCCGCATTGGCTTCGCTCAGGTCGGTGGCCACCGCCTGCGCATTGGCCTGCGTCGTCCATGTCACCAGCGCCGTCACCCAGGCGAACGCTTTCGCCATGAAGGTGGCGCGGCTGTCGGTTGGCGCCGGGGCGGCCGGCAGTGCGTCGATGGCCATCAGGTCAGTCCTTCCAGTTGCAGCTCGCAGTCCGACTCGCGGGCGTACGAAATGACGTTTTCGAAGCTCAGGTAGCGCCCGTACACGTGCGTCACGCCCAGCGGGCCGTAGCCGATGTACAGCGCCGGCTGGGCGCGCAGGTCCGTCAAGAAGTCCTGCAGCGTGTCCAGCTCGCTGTTGAGCACGCGTACCGTTATGCGCACCGTCTTGGCGTAGGCGCCCTCGACAAAGTCCATGTCGCCGAACTTGTTGCGCGTGTTCTGCGAATAGTCCTGGATGCCGGTGCGAATGCCGCGCTGCACCCCCAGGCCGAACTCGAACGCCGTCCCCAGCAACAGCACGCCCACCGCCAGGGCGGGCCCGCCGGCAAAGTCCACCCGCAGCTCCGCGTTCGGAAAACTCGGCAGATCCGCCACCGTGTACAGCCGCTGCCCGCTGGACCAGTTGCCCAGCAGAAAGCTGTGCCAGTCGGCCGACAGGGGCAACGCGCCCACGCTGACCAGGCCGCTGTCGTACACCAGCCCGTAGACCGGGTCGGTCATGCGGATGCGCACCGTGTCGCAGTCCACCAGGTCACCCAGGTACTGCGCGCCGATCGCCTGGCCGGGCGTGATGCGGTAATAGAACGCGTTGGCCTGCGCCGTGCGGCTGGAGTTGCGCCGGTCGAACAGCTTCCAGCGGTTGGTGGGCGACACCTTCAGCCAGTTGACGGCATCCGCCTCGGGCGCGGTGGCGGTGGTGCCTGCCACCACCCGCTCATAGATCTCGTGCACCCCGGTGCGGATCACGCGGTCGCCGATCACATAGGCGGTGGCGGCGTTCCACGCGGCATAGTCCGCCTCGGGCACGTCGGTGGCCGTCAGCATGGCGTCGGTGATCTCCAGCGGCGGCACGATCACCAGGCTCTGCTCGCTCATGCTGGCACTCCCGCGCGCACCGGCGGCATGCCCATGCCGTTCCAGCGCTCGTGCAGCTGCGTCAGGCGCAGCAGCTGCTGGGTAAAGGCGTAGGCCTGGGCCTGCTGATCGCTGCGCAGCGCGCGCAGCTCTTGCGCCAGCGCCGAATCGCCGCCGTCCGTGCCGGCCAGCATCGTCTGAGTGCTCTGCGCGTCGTAGATCCGCGCCGGCGGCAGCCAGGCCAGCTCAGGCCCGCGCTCGCCCACCATCGCCCAGCCGCCCGAGTGATCGCCGCCGGCGGCGAAGGCGGCGACGCCATTGGCCGCGAACCAGGCCTGCACAGCGGCCTCGCTGAAATCCGGCCCCATCAGGGCCGCCACGTCGGCCATCGTGCCGCCGAAGCCCTGCACCTTGGCCGCGATCGCCGCCGGATTGGCCAGGTTGTCGGCGACGAAGGCGCGGAAGTCCAGTGACAGGTTGTCCCCGCCATAGGTCACCACACCCAGGCTGTTGCCCATCGTGCCTTGGCTGCCGATCTGCCAGGCCGTCGCGCCCGACGACGATCCGCCGCCCGCGCCGAAGGCCGCGCCGCTGGTGCTGCCGCCCGCCGGCTTGGCGCCCGTGCTGCCGCTGCCCTTCTTCTCGGCCAGTAGCGCGTCGGCCAGCTCCTGCAGGGCCTGGCCCACCGACAGCACCCGGGTGTCCACCCCGCGCACCGCGTCCACCTCCTGGCGCGCCAGCAGCAGCTGATCGTCCAGCCGGTCCAGCTGCTCCTGCTCGATCTTCAGCTGCTGTTCGGCCGTGGTCAGCTGCGTGCCCGTCAGGTCCTGCAGGCCCTTCAACTGCCCGGCCAGCACCAGCTGGTCGCGCGTCTGCTCGAACGCGCTCGCGTACTTCTTGCTGTCGATCCCGCCGCGCGCCGCGCCGATCGCGTCGGACAGCTGCGTCTGGTCGGGCAGGTAGCCGCTGTTCTGGGCGGTGGCCAGCGCCCGCGCGATGAAGTCGCGGCCCTGCTGCGCGCCCATGGTGGCGGTGGCGTCCACCTGGCCATACAGGGCCCGCACGTTGTCGCCCAGCAGGCCAAAGAGGCCCCGCAGATCGTTGGCCGCGTCTTGAGTCGTCTGGTGCTGGCGGGCAATGCGATCGCGCTCGGCGCCGATCGCGCGCTCCACCGCGCTGTAAGCGTCGTCGGTCACCTGGCGCACCGCGTCCGCGGCCTTCTGCGCGGCCTGCGCCGCCGCCTGGGCGGCCGCCTGCGCGTCCTGCCAGTCATAGATCTGCTGTTGGATCGCGCGGTTCGAAGCGTCCAGCCCGGCCAGCTCGCGCCGGCGCAGCTCGTCGGTCTCGCCGCGCAGCTGTAGCAGCTGGTTCTCCAGGCCCAGCCGCTCGCGATCGATGTTGGCCTGCGCGGCCGCGGCAGCCTCGGCGGCCTGCTTCTGGTCCACCAGCGCGGCCACCTGGTCGTACAGGGCGCGGTTGCTCTCGTCCAGCGCATCGCGCTCGCGCTGGCGCGCCTTGGTCACGTTCTCCAGGTCGGTGTGCGTCAGCGCGTAGTACTGGTCCTCCAGCGTGGCCTTCTCGCTCAAGGCCTTCTGCACTCTGCCGATCGCCGCATCCAGTGCGCCGCCCGACAGCTTGTCGATATCGCCCAGGCCGCGTAGGTATTCACCCAGCTGGCCCGGCACGTCGGCCGCCTGCCAGGCTTGCAGCATGGCCTGCTTCCACTCCTCGGTCTCGGCCGCGGCGGCTTCTTCTGGCGTCATCGAGCCGCGCCGGTTCATGATGCCGCTGTCGCCGTACAGGTCGCCGCGCCCCTGGCCGAACACTTTGCCGCCCGACAGCTGGCCGCCCGCATAGGCAAAGCCCTTGCCGTTCTTGCTCGACTCGAAACCAGATTGCAGGTCCACCAGCGTCTGCGAGCTGCCCAGGCCCTTCAGGCCCGAGTTGATCGCGTCGATCGTGGCGGTGATCGACTGGCGCACCTGGCCGCCGTTGATCTCGCCGCCCGAGGGCCCACCGGTGAAGGTGGTGTTGCTGTACTGGCCGCCCGAGCGCGTCTCGCCCTTGAAGCTGCCAGACAGGATGCTGTAGGCGGCCAGCGCCACGGCCAGGTAGGGAGCTGCCGCCGACAGCGCGGTCATGTAGCTGCCGCCCGACATCAGCGTACCGATGTTGCCCATGTTGGCGCTAAAGCCGGAGATCAGCCCGTTCTGCATCGTGGCGCTGGCGCCGGCGCCCAGGAACGAGCTGGCGCCGCCGAGCATCGATCCGACGTTGCCCGCGTTGCTCGTCCCGATCGCGCCGTTGATCGACTGCGAGATCGGCGAGACGATGGCCGCGATCACCGGGCGCAGCACCATCGTCTTGAACATGTCCTCCAGGGTTCGCACGAAGGCATGGCCGAAGCCCGAGCCCGAGTCGAACGCCCGCATCAGCGCATCGGTGAGGGTGCGGTTGATTTCGTCGTTGGTCTTCTTCCACTCGGCGGCGGCGTTCTTTGCCTCTTCGACCGCGGTCTCCTTGGCCCCGCCCTCGCGCTTCAGCCTCGCCAGCTCGCGCAGCTGCGCGGCCTCGCGCATGCGCATGTCGTACAGGCCCTGGTCCAGGTCCTTCTCCAGCTTGCGGATCGCCACGCCTTCCAGCGAGGTGGCCTGCTCCTCGAGCTTGGCCGCGTCGAGTTCGGCGATCGCCTGCTTCGACAGGCCCAGCGTGGCGTTGTGCTGCTGCTGGGCCTCGATTTCCTTTTGCAGCTTGTCGATGCCCTTGTCCACCTCGGCGATGTGGCTCTCGTGCGCCTTGGCGGCCGCTTCGCTCGCCTTGGCCAGGCGCTCGGTCTCGTCGGCCTGGGCCTTGATCAGCGCCTTGGCCATCGGCTGCTTGGCGATCAGCTCGCCCACCAGCTTGACGTACTGCTCCTCGCCGATGTTGCCGGCCAGGCGCATGGCGTTCAGCCGCTGCAGGTCGCCCATGTAGCTGGCCTGCACGCCCGACAGCTCGGCCAGCAGCCGGCGCTGTTTCTCCAGCTCCTGCGCCTCCAGATCGGGGCCGGCGCGGCCCTTCTCGGCGTAGCGCTGGCGGATCTGCTCTTCCACCTTCGCCAGCTTCTCCGCGCTCACGCCCGCGGCCTCGGCGACCTTGCGCGCGTCCTCCAACTCCTTGTTCATCTTCTGCCGGCGCGTGAGGTTCTGGTCGGCGATCTTGGCCCACTCGCCATCGGCCTTGATGGCCTTTTCGTCGGCCTGGGCCTTGGCCATCTGCGCATTGGCGTTGGACTCCAGCAGCTCCTTGCGGCGCATCAGCTGGCGCAGCTCCTCCTGCTGCGCGGCGATGTTGTCCTGGCCGCTGGCCGACCTCGCGCCCAGGCCCTTCTTGGCGTTCTCCAGGCGCAGCGCGGCCGCCTCGATCTGCTGGTCCATCGACTTGTCCTTGCCGATGTCCTTCATCGCCGACCAGGCCTTCGAGGCAGCGCCTTCGACGCCCTTCCAGGCCTTCTCCAGCAAGCCCAGGTTCTGCGTCAGGTCGCCGCCCAGGTGCTTGCTCAGCGCCTCGCTGGTGGCGCGCATGGCCCCTTGCTTGTCGCCCTGGTCCTCCAGCGCCTTGATGTAGCGGTAGGTCTCCAGCGTCAGGAAGTGATAGGCCTCGTTCGACTTCTCGGCCCACTTGGCCACGCCGTCCGCCATGCCCGCAAAGTGCTTGAGCACCTCGGCGTTGCTCTGGCCGCTGTAGCGCGCCACCAGCTGCACCGCCTCGCCCACGGAGCCCAGGCTTTCCACGGTGAAGCGGCCGGTGCTCACCAGGCCGGCCAGCACCTCGCGCGCATGGCCCACCGTGCCGCCGATGCTGCTGGCCACGCTCAGCGCCATCCGGTCCAGCTGGCCGGTCACCACGCCCGCATAGTTGCCCGTCAGCAGCAGGCTGTCGTTCAGCGCCTTCTGTTCCTTGGCACCCTGGTACCAGGCGTAGCCGGCCACCGCGGCCGCCGCCGCCACCGCGGCCAGGCCCGCCGCGGCGGCGGTGGATGCGCCGGTGGCCGCCTGGGCCGCGCCGGTATATTCCATCGCCCCGCTCGCCACCTCGCCGAAGGCGCCGGTCTGGCGCTTCAGCGTGTCGGTCAGCGCGCCCGACACCTTGTCCATGCCCTTGGTGGCGTCTTCCACCCGGGCCGCGCCGTCGCGCGTCGCCGCCTCGGCTTCCTTCCAGTCGGCCTTGTACTTGGCCAGCTCCACGGCCAGCCGCACCACCAGGTTGCCGAGACTGCGGGTTTCCATGGCGCTTAGCCCCTCACCCCGCCTGCGCCGCGCGGTTCTCCGCGTCGACCTTCAGCACTTCCTTTTCCATGCGCTGCAGGTCGAGGAAAAGCTCCGGCCATTCGCGCCGCGGGATGCCCAGCAAACGCGCGTGCGATTCCACCCGCTCCGACGGCAGGCACACGCGCCGCACCTCGGTGTAGGTGCTGCTCGCGCCCATGGGGCTGTGCTGGCTCTTGGTGAGGTACTCGCGCTCCCACTGCGTCTCCAGCGAGCAAAACAGGGTGAAGGCGGGCCAGTTCTCGTCCCACACCCCGAACTGCTCGTGCTGCGCAGCCGCCTTGTCCTGCGCGGCCAGCGCGGCCTGCGCCTCGGCAATCTGCTCGGGGGTGGCGCCCAGGCGCTTCATGCCCTCGATGTCGCTCGACGTCAGCTCCAGCGGCGGTGCGGCCGGGCCGGCAACCCAGCGCCGGGCCGCCTCTAGAAGTTTTTTGCGCGGGCCCCATTGATCGTCTCCCAGAACGCCACGACGATCTGCGTCGGCGTGGGCGGGATCGCCAGCAACGCGGCCAGGTTCTCGGGGGTGAAGGGCACCTGCTCCTTCGTCTCCTCGTCCACCAGGTCCCAGTTCTTCAGCTTGCGCGCGATCAGTTCCCGGTTGGTCACCACGCGCAGCTCGTCCAGCTCGTCGCTGTTGGCGTGCTCGAAAGTGGCCTTGAAGGTGTTGGCGTCGTAGCCGCCCGCGGCATTGGCCACGGGTACCTTCACCTCGGCCTGGAAAGTTCTGTCGGTGGTTCGCTTGAACATGCGTGTGTCCTTGTGGTTGAAGAAAACTCTCGCTGCGGCGTGCGCCTACTTGAAGGTCAGCACGATCTCGTCGTCGCCGGCGTTGGGGTTCACGCTGCCCTGGCCCGACAGGAAGGCGATGCCGCCCACGTCCTGGATCGCCGGGTCGGCGGTGAACATGAACTTGGGCATGTCGATCTGCACGATGTTGCCGGCGCCCACGCCGTGGATCATCTGGATCGCCGCCTCGGTGTTCGCCAGCGCCGTCGCAGCCCAGTCCTTGATGGCCACCGTGGTCAGCTCGAACGCCACGCGCGCCGTGGGCTCGCGGTCCACGCTGGAGACGCCCTCGAAATTCATCAGGGCGCGCCAGTCCAGCTTGTTGGCCAGGTCCCAGCTGAAGGCCGAGGCCTTCACCGCGATGCCGTGCACCGTGAAGGTGGGCGTGTTGGTCTTGCCCAGCGGCTTGGGCTTCAGGAACGCCACGAAGCTGGCGCCGCCGGGGATGGCCGCGTCGGTCACCGCCTTGTAGTTGCCCATGAAGCGGAACTTCGCCACCGGGATGGCCTTGGGGTTCAGCTCGCAAGACACCGTGCCCCAGGCGTCCTCCAGCTTCACCAGCACGCCGTCCAGGTAGCACCAGATGGTCAGGTAGGTCGGGTCGGTGCTCACCGGCGCGTACACCGCGCTGACGCCGGCGCTGATCGTCTCGCTGAAGCCGCAGCCCTTGAGCAGCGGGGCCAGCGGCGACGCGGTGCCCGCCGCGCCCACCTGCGCCAGTTCGCACTCGAACTCGATCACGTTGTGCTCGGCCACCGTGAAGGTGCCGTAGTTGCCCTTGTTGCCCTTGAGCAGCGTGCGCTTCTGGTACTCCGCGTTCAGCAGGCTGGGCGACGCCGTTCGCACCTGGATCGCATTGGCGCCCGGCACCGGGGCCCCCGGAACACCCAGGCCGGCCTGGGCAACCGCCAGCACAAGCATCTTGCGCATCAGCATGGTTTCTCTCCTTTGCAGCCGCAGCCGCTGGTTACTGGCCTTCGGCCGGGGTGTCGGCCGCCGGCGCCGTCGCGGTGTCATCCGCGGGGCGTCGAATGCCGGTGAAGGGGTCGCGCACGTAGTTGCCGCCGATGCCGGTGTACTCATCGCGCGGCCAGCCGCCCGCGGGCTCGGGCAGCGGCTGGCGCTGCGCGGCGGGCGCGCTGGTGGCGGTGCTGGTGCTGGTTTCGGTAGCGGCGCTGCCGCTGGCTTGCTTCTTGATTTCCATGTGTGCGATCTCCTTGCCGGTCAGAACCGGATGTCCAGCTTCAAAATCAACCAGCCGTAGGGATGCTCCAGCTGCTTGCTCTGCGTAAAGTCCTGCGGCAGCACGTCCTGCACATCGGCCATCGGCGCGTGCGTGTTGCACCAGGCCAGCAGGTCGCGCAGCAGCGCCAGCTCGGCCTGCTCGATCGCCACCGGCTCGGTGTCCTCTTCCACGGCCACAAACCCCACCAGGCTGGCCTGCAGGTGCCCCAGCTCGCCCTCGCGCCCCAGGTAATTGGCGAAGTCGCCCCCGCCCTCGCTCACCAGGCACACCACGCCGGCGCGCAAGTCGTCCGCCGGCAGCGCCAGCGGATCGGGCGGCAGCGAGCGCTGCACCCTGCGCAGCGGCATCGCCGCGGCCAGGCTGGCCTTGATGGCCTCCAGGGTGGCGTTGGGGTCGCTCATGCGGTACCGCCTGCCTGCGCCACAGCGCGCTCACCGGCGGCCTGCAGCCGCACCCGGATCACCGGCTCCAGCTGGTCGAACGCGGGCTTCACGAACGGGCGCGCCTTGATGCCCTTGTGGCGGATGTGCCAGGCCAGGCCCTCGTACCGGTCGCGAAGCTCCAGGTTCGCGCGCACCGCAGCCATCGTGTTCTTGCGCGGTGGCGTGCGGCCACTGAACACCTTGGTGCGCAGCCAGGCCAACACGTCGGCGCTGGCGGGGTCGTCGTAACGCGGCAGCCCTTTGCCGCCGGGCTTGATGCCGTCTTCCTGATAGGCGGCATAACTGGCGGTCGGCCCAATGTCGCGCACCAGCGGCTCGGGCGAATCCACCCGGATCCCCACTGCCAGCAGGCTGCGAAACTTCGGCGCCAGCTGCCGCATGCGCCGCGCCACCAGCTGCGCCAGCGCGTCCAGCTCGCCGCCCATCTCGGCCTCCATGGCCGGCGCCATGCGCTGCATGGCCAGCCTGATGGCGGCGGTGTTCAGCACCCGAGCCATCAGCGCGCCTCCTTGAACAGCCGCAGCAGCAGCTCGTGCAGCGCCGCCGGCGTGCTGTTGCGCGGCGTGCCCGACAGGCCGTCGCGCAGCTGCACGGGCTTGCCCGCGTTGCGCAGGCCCAGCGCCAGCATGGCCTCGGCCTGGGCGCGCAGCAGCAGCAGGCCGCGGTCCTGCGGGTTCACCGTGGTGTCCGCCGCCAGCGCGCCGATCGCGTGCGCCGCGAAGTAATAAAAGCGAAAGGTCTCGCCCAGCGCGGCCAGGTGCAGCGCCGTGGGCGCCGGGTCGAACTGGATGTACCAGGCGCCGCCGTCGCGCGCTTCGCAAATGCGCGGCAGGCCGCCCGGCCAGGTGGGCTCCCAGGGCTTGGGCAGCCGCGCCGTGTTGCGCCAGATGTCGGTCTTCAGCGCCGCGAAGTCGGCCTCGGCCACCGCATAGCGGGCCTGGTCGGCCACCAGCGTCAGCGTGCCCAGCCGAGTCACCGGCCGCTTGGTCTGCATGTCGGGCAGCGCCTGCGCCAGGAAGCGCTTGAAGTCGGCGCCGGTGGGGTCCGTGAAGACGTTGGCCGCATCGAACAGCGACGCCTTCAGGTCCACCACCAGATCCGCTTCCGACATCGTGCCCGGCATGGCGCGCGCTCCCTCAGGCTTCGTCCGCGGGCGCCAGCGCGTCCACCTTGGCCTGCGCCTCGTCCACCACAGCCAGGGCGGCCGCGCGCTCTTCGTGCGTCGCGCTCTCGGGCAGGTTGGCCAGCGCCAGCCGCGCCACCAGCAGCGCCTCGCGCGCATCCAGCAGCGCCTGCGCGGCCTGCTCCTGCTGCTGCGCCTGCAGCTTTTCGTCGGCGCGGGTGATGCACTCGGCCTGCAGGGCGGTGATCAGCGTCTTGCGGTTCTGCCCGGCGGCCTCCTGGCTCTCGGCGAGCTGAAGCGCCTCGTGGGTCAGCTCCGGCAGGTCGGGCACGATGTCCTTGACCGGCCGGTCCAGAAACGTGGCCATGCGCTCCACCAGGTTCGGGCCCCGCGGCTCGGCCGCCGCCGGCGCTGTCGCCCGCATTGGCACATCCACCAGCTTGCCCTCGCCGGGCGGGATCATGGTGTTGCCCACGTACATGGGCGCGTTGCTGTTGTTCTCGACGTACTGTTCCATTCAGCTCTCCGGTGTCCCTTCGGTCCTGCGCCCCGCCCGGGCTCATGCCGGGCGGGGGGTCAGCTCTCGGGGGGGGTTATCCCTGGGGACTGGATCAGGCGACGCGCGAGACGCGGCCGGCGGCGCTGTACAGGATCACGCAGCTCATGCTGGCCTTCAGCTGCGTGGGCGTGTGGCTGCCCACCCACTGCGTGCCGTAGGTCTCCTTGCTGTCGGTGAACAGCCCGTTCGCATCGCGCGCGGGCTGCAGCGGCTCCACGCTCCACGGCTTGATCATCCGGAAGCGGCAGCAGCCGCGCATGCCCACCATCACGCGGGTGTCGCCGAACAGCGTTCCGGGGGCCCGCGGGCGCCACACCGGCATGTCCTTGACGATGCCCACGGCGCCGTCCGACGCCAGGCCCGTGGCGATGCGCGCGCTGTTCGCCTGGAAGGTCTTCGCCTGGCTCAGCTGGTTGTTCACGTTGCCGGACATCAGGATCATGTTTGCGGTGTAGAACCGATCGTCCTCGATCACCGCCTTGCGCCCGCCGATGGCGAACAGCAGCGTGTCCCAGAAAACGTCGGTGGCCACTGCGCCCGGGTCGGTGTTGAACTTCTTCACGTTGGTGGCGTAGTAGTAGCTCACCGTCAGCGTGTCGGCCGCCGCCGGCACCACCACCACGCCCGCCTCGGTGACGATGTGCAGCTCACCCAGGTTGTAGTTCATCACGTAGTAGTTGCCCGCGCCCAGCGCCGAGCCGTCGGCCGGCAGCAGGTACTCGGCGATCACGCCGCCCTTGTAGGTCACCACGATCGGATTCACCGTCGCGCCCACCTGCACGCCCTTCAGGTCGTACACCTTGCGCGGCTTGCACACCGGGAACTGGGCCAGCGCGAAGATCGTGTTGGCGCCGTCCACCGGCACGCCCAGATCCTCGGCCACCACCGCCACCGCGCCGTACTCGTCGCAGCTTTGGGCCATGTTGTTCAGATTCAGCGCCTCGGTGTCCTCGCCCACGATCCGGATCATGTTGCGCATGTTCTCGGCGATCGGGTCCCAGTTGATCACGCTCGCGCCCACCAGCATCTGCATTTCGGCGGACAGCAGGAAGGCCAGCTTTTGCGGGATCGGCCGGGTTTCCTCGATGGTCTGGATCACGCCGGCGCGGCGGATGCCCTGCCCTTCATAGCGGCGCAGGTTGGCCACGCCCGCGGCACCGGCGCCGCGGTCGCGATAGCTGTAGGGGATGGTGATCACGTTGGCCATCGGCGCCGTGTTCACGTCCATCAGCGGCAGCGTCATCAGGTCGTACAGCTGCTCGCGGATCACGGTGCGCTCGGCGATCACCGGCACCGCCACGTCGCTCACGCTGCCCGTGCCCGCGGCCAGGTGCTTGTGCTCGCGCAGCAGCTGCTCGGCGTTGGCCGCGTCGAACTCGGCCAGCACCTTCTCGGCGAAAGCCGCATTGCCTTTCAGCAACTCGCCGCCGGTGCGCTCGAAGCGCCGGCTGTCCTTGGTCTCGGTCAGGCCCAGGCGCTTGTCCACCTCCACCTGCAGGGCCTTGATGCCGTTGCCCGAATCGACGGAGATCTGCACGTTGCCGCTGGCCGGGCGGAAGCCCAGCGTCGCCAGCTTGGTCGCAGCGGTCTGCGCGTTCCAGTTTTTCAGCTGCAAGGCGGCCAGCGCCTTCACGTTTTCGTCGCTGGTGGCCGCCGAGATCATGGGCGCCACGTCGGCGGCCAGCTTCACCACGCCTTCGGGAGTGAGCGACTTGTCCTCGGCCAGCGTGTCGGACAGCAACTTCAACTTGGCGGTGAGCGTGGTCTGCGCGGTGGCGGCGGCCGTGGCCGCGGCTGCCAGCTGCTTCGTCACTTCGGCAGCCAGGGTGGCCGGGTCGATCGCGGCGCCAGGCGCGGCCAGCGTGATCGTGATGTTGTGCGGCGTGCCGTCGCCCGGCTGCGCCAGCTTCTTGATCTGGTCCATCGCCGACTGCGCGGCGGCCTTCACGGCGTCCACCACGGCCAGGCACTTGGCCTCGTCGTCCTTGACAGCCTCGAGTTGCGGGGTCGCCAGCGTGATGAAGGGTTTTTGCTCGGCTTCGGCTTTGAAACCAATGGCCGTCAGGGCGGCCACGAGGGCCAAGAGGTGCTTGTTCATGTCAGGCTCCGAAGAAAGTTGTTTGGTCAGTTCGCGCAGGAGGGAGGGCGAGATCGCCACGCGCATTTCGCTGTCGTGATCGCCATCCGATTCGCCCAGGGTCACCGGGTCCAGGTTCTTGATCACGGGTCGCGTGGTCAGGCCAGCGCCCAGCAGCACACATCCGTGCGCTTGCTGTTGCTCGTTGTCCTTCCAGTTCTCGTGATACTCGGCCGACAGGTAGGCGAAGCCGCGCTTTTTCACGGCATCGATTCCGAAGTCGGTCCACTCCACCAGGCCGCGCAGCCTGCCGCCTTCGACGGCCAGCTTCAGGAACTTGCCTGCCGCTCCGTCGTTCGGGCGATGCGCGACGTCCAGGAACACGTCCTGGCCCATGACTCGGTTGTTGAAGTTCGCCACCATCTGGTCCAGATGGGTCGGCGTGATCTTGAAGTCGCCGTAGCGCGGGTCGCTGAAGTCACCCGTCCGGGTGATCGTGACCCACGATTGCTTGGCGCCGTCAGCCAGCTCGATCGCCTGGGAATAGAAGCGCACCAGGCCGGCTGCCTTGGCTCCTTCATCCAGCAGGATGTGCCGGCCAACAGCTTGCGCGCTGGCCGGCACGCTGAAGGCCGCCAGAGCGGCCAACGCGATCGCCGATTTCTTCACTCGAGTCCCCCGTGAGCCTCCTAGCTCAGCAGGGACTGTCTATCTATTTCTTGTGCAGTTCTAGGGGGCAAAATGAGAGAACCCCGTGGGAGACGGCGCCGGTCTATCCAGTGCTACGCGCCTGGACGTTCATGCCGTCCACCACGTTCTCCAGATAGGCTTCTACCGGCACCAGCAGCGCCAACACGCCGCCGGCGCTCAGAGGGTAGCTTCGCGCACATCCCGTCAACATCTGCGTCAGGCCATGCACGCATTCGTGCGCTGCTACTGCGTCGGGGAGGGTGGCCTGAATGAACTCGCGCAGCTCCGCGCTCACCTTTTCCCAACCGCCCTGCGGCCTTTCGTCTTCTACTTCGCTCCTCACTGTGAACTCCTGTCTTGGTTATGCGGCACGGTGCCGCACAACCAATGTAGTGGCATCGTGCCTCAGCTCGCAAGCAAGCTCGGCCGATGTCCTCCACCACCCGATTCTCAGACAAGTTCCTCGTTCGCCTGCCCCATGGAATGCGCGATCAATTGGCCGAAGCGGCCCGCGAAAACGGCCGCACCATGACGGCCGAAATCGCCCACCGCCTGCAGGCGTCCTTCGGTTCGGCCCAGTTCGAAAAGGATTGCGTCGTGCTGCGCCTGGCGATCACGCCCGGCATGAAGATCGAAGAGGTGCTCGAGCTGCTGGCCGCCGCCCAGATGGCCCTGCCGGATGGCGCCCGCGTCGTGGTGAGCTGACCAGGCCCCGCGGGCCCCGAACGGCGGATCACTCGCTGGGCGTCCCCAGCTGCGCCACCATGAACTTCTTGATCGCCAGGTTGGCCATCGCCGCCCGGGTGCCGTCCGGGTAGATCAGCTTCAGCGTACGCAGCCGCGCGATCTGGAACGCCGCGCGGCCTTCGGGCTCGTCGGCCAAGTCGGCCAGCGCCTTGTGATCCACCCGCACGCAGGCCCATAGCGCTTCCCAGCTGTCGTTCTCGGGCCATTCGTCGATCCGACTCACCACCTGCGGACACCACAGC
Organism: Aquabacterium sp.; assembly: GCA_023266355.1. Classification (GTDB taxonomy): domain Bacteria; phylum Pseudomonadota; class Gammaproteobacteria; order Burkholderiales; family Burkholderiaceae_C; genus Aquabacterium. The sequence continues at coordinate 5,739 of JAHFQM010000013.1, read as the reverse complement.
CCCGCATAGCGCAGCAGCGGCCGGTCCATCAGCAGCTGCAGCACGCCTTCGTGCTGCTCGATGTAGCGGAAGTCCTCCACCCGGTCGCTGAAGCTGCCGTAGGCCATCAGATCTTCCCCTGCCGCGTAAGCCGATCTTCCACCGCCGACAGGTTCGATCGGATCATTCCGCGCGTCAGCAGCCCCCGGTCGAAGTACTGCGCCTTGGTCGCGCCAAGCGCCCCGGCGCGGATCTCCGGCGCCAGCCTGGCCAGCGCGGCCAGCTCGGTCTCCTTGCCGGCGCGATCGGCATCCGAGATCTCGTCGGCGAACACGATCTCCAGGAACGACAGCGTGTTCGGGTGCGCCGGCCAGGGCGTGAGCTCGCGCGTCGGGTACACGCCCGCACCCAGCCCGTGGATGTTCTGCGCGGCCAGCAGGTCGCAGATGTCCGGCTCGGGGTGCATCGGCGACAGCAGGAAGCGAATGCCGGCGAACCCCGGCGTCTTGATCGCCCCGGCCATGAAGGCCTCGCCGTGCGCCCGGTTGATCTCGGTGCGAAACACCCGCTCGGCCTTCCACGCCTCGCCGCCGTCGCGGCTGGTCAGCAGATCGGCCGCGCGCACCAGGTGCCCGGCCTGGCCGCCCTTGGCCAGCTGCGCCATGTCGCCCGGAATCGCCTGGCCTTTCAGGATCAGGTCCTGCGCCGCCCGGGTGGCGCTGTTGCCGCGGATCACCGCGCTGGCCACGGCGCGCTGCAGCGCCTCCTTGGCGCCCTGGTTCAGCCGCCACACCCGCTCCGACAAGTCCAGGCCGTCGCCCTGCTTCACGCGCGTCACGAACTCCACCGCCGCCTCGCTGATGCGCGCCGCGGTACCGCCCTCGAGCACCGCCTGGGCGCCCCCCACGGCCAGCGCGCCCTCGGCGGTGAACGGCCGTACGCCCAGCGCCGCCGCCTCGCCGATGCGTGCCTGCATCAGCGCATCGCGCTCGACGCCCAGCCGCTCGACGATGTCGTCGATCGCCGCCAGCAGGGCCCGCAGTCGGTACTGCGGCACCAGGTCGCCGGCGTCGGCGGCCGCGTAGATCTGTGCGCGCACCTGGTCGGCCGCCCGGTGGTAGATCTGCAGCAGCTGCTCCACGGTCTGCGAATCGAGCGCCTTCATGGCGTTGCGCGCCTGCTGGGTGGCGCGCTTGATGGCGGCGGACTGCTTCATCGCCGTCAGTCCGGCTTGAAGTGGTCGGCTACGCGATCCGGATACCAAGCCCGAGCAGCATTGCCGGAGTACGTCTTGGGGCAGGCCTGGACCTCATGCTCGCGGCTCCCGCAGTAACTGCACCGCAGCCGCGCCCTGGCGGAGCTGCCAGCCGCCGTTTTCGGGCAAAGCGCTTTCGTGTGGCTGCGTGACCCGCAATAGCTGCACCACATGTTCAGCCCCTCCCCCTTCCGCCATTCCCGCCCGGGTTGCTGATCGTCGTGCCGCTCTCGCCCTTGCGCGCGTTCCCCGGCGTGATGCTCACCTTCGCGCCGGCGCCGCCTGCAGGCGCGCCGCCGGTCGGCGGGTACGGGTCCTTCCGCTCGGCCTGCTCGATCCGCTTCGCCCGCACATAGTCCGGATCCAGCCCCATGTCGGAAAAGATCATGTCGTCGGGCAGGCCCAGGGCCACGTACTTCAGCGCCAGGTCGGCCACCTGGTTGGGCGTGTCGGTGCGCCGCTGCGCGAACCGCAGCGTGAACTCGCCCGGCGCCGGATCGACGCCCTTGAACAGCAGGTGCATCCGGAACGCCAGCTCGTACCCGCTGGCCACCGCGTCCTGCAGGCCGTCGACCTCGTCGTAATAGTCGCGTTTCAGGTCCTCCAGGATGTCGCGCTGCAGGTTGCCGGTGTAGCCGAACAGGCCCTTGGGCGCCGGGCTGCCGGCATAGAACGTGTCCAGCAGGTGCGTCACGTCGCCGATGTCGCCCAGCGTGGAATCGCCCTGCACGGCTGTCACGCCGCCCTTGCGGTTCAGATAGAAGTCGGTGGTGATCTGGCCCTGCCCCGCCTCCGTGTCCTTGCGATACGCGGTCAGCGTCGGCTCGTCGGCCCCCTCGAGTACGTGCGCCAGCCGCAGCGGCGCGCGCATCCGCCGGCGGATCACCAGGTCTTCCTCGGTCATCACCAGCTGACGCCACTTCACGGCGCAGGCATCCAGGAAGGGCCTGCCCATCGCGCCCATGTCGTCGAAGTTGTCCGGATCCAGGCGCGACAGCGCCATTTGCCAGGCGCCCCAGGTGCCGATCGTGCGGCCGGTCAGCACGTCGCGCTGCTCGTAGGCGCGCGCCGGGTCCTTGAAACGCCCGCCCATGTCGGTGATCGCCACGATCGTGTCGCTGGGCATGCGCACCGCGGCCACCACGTCCATGTTGTCCGCGTAGACCAGCTGCAGCGGCAGGTTGCCCTCCATGACCAGGCCGCGCGCATCGCTCTTGAGCTTCTCGCGCCGGTCCAGCTGCAGCCGCCCCATGAAGGCGGACCACTCGCCCTTCAGCGTCTCGCTGCTGGCCTTCTCGTTCACCTGCAGCACCAGGCCGCCGCGGATGCAGTCGCGCGCCAGGCGCGAGTGGATCTGCTTCACGCGCCCGTCCTCGGTGTCCATCTGCCGCATCAGCTGGATCTTGGCCCGCCGCTCGTGGTCGATCCACAGCGTGGCGTACAGGCGTTTCAGCGCGTCGTCGCTGGCCAGGCGATCGCCCTTTTCTCCGGGCAGGCTGCCCGACGCCGCCGGGTTCCAGGCCGCCCACATCGACTGCAATCCTGTCTTGATGCCGGCCATGGCCGTCGCGAGTTTCATGCTCTCATCCTCCATAGCAGATCGTTGGCCGCCTGCAGGCCGATCGCGCGGATCAGGCCGGCCACGCCGCCGCCCGGCAGCAGCAGGCTCTCGCGGCTGACGCGGCGGGTGCTGATGGTGCTGGGCGCGTCGGCCAGGCCGCGGGTGATCAGCGCATACACGGCCGCGCAGCAGGCGTCGAACATGTCGTCGCCGGTTTTCTCGTCGGCCATCTTGAAGCTGGTGTAGCTGGCCTGCGTGGGCGTGGCCTTGATGTTGCCCACCTGGCGCACGAACGCCAGCCATTCGGCTGGCTCGCGCTCGTCCATCGTGTCCACGAACGGATAGGCCGCCCGGTTGTGGTGAAAGATTTCCCGCACCGCGCTGGCCATGACGTGCTTGGTCATCCCATCGAAGCGGATCGGCGCGAACGCCCACTCGCTCCAGCTGGTGGCGTTGCTCTGGCCGTCGTTCACCGTCTCGCGGTTGATGTGCGTCAGCCCCTGCCGGTACAGCGTGTCGTTCAAGGCCGTGAGCATGCCCACCCCGTAGGCGTCGCCGATCGCGTAGTCGGGCCGGAAGTACTCCCACAGCGCCACCAGGTCGGCAGCCAGGGCCGAATCGCTCTCGCCGGGCGGCCACACCTTCACGAACGGAAAGGTCAGCCAGTTGCCCATCTGCTCGCACACCACCAGCGCGCTGCGCGAGGCCTCCGGCTTCTCGCCGTGGCCGGTGTGGTCGTAGCCGAAGGAGATCAACCCGCGGCGTTTGTAGCGCTGGCCAGGCACCGGGCCCGCGCGCTCCAGGCCGGCCTGCAGGCCCAGCGCGCCGGCGCGCTTGATGTGGCTTTCCCACACCCAGTTGCGCGCTGCGACGTTTTTGCACAGGAACTGCCGCAGGTACTCCGCCGGCGGCAGCTGCAGCCGCATGCTCTCGGCCCAGGCCGCGTCCAGCAGGCCCAGCTCCACGCCGGTGTGCACGTCCACCGCCGGCAGGATGTGGTACTCGCCGGTGGCCAGCAGCCGCTGCAGCGTGTCGGCGCCCTTGAACACGCCCGTGATGCGGATCCGCGGCTTGAACTTGCGCGCGCGGTTGTCCGCACCCAGCCGGCGCGCGGCGCCCAGCATCGGCAAAAAGCGAGACAGCAGCCGGTCCTGCGGCATGTCGTCCACCTCCTCGAGGCTGGCGATGGTGATCGAGTCGCCGTCGATCTGGCTCATGATCCCGTACGCGCCGGCCTTGCTCTTGTTCACGAACTGAAAGCCCGTGTCCTTCAGTTGCGGGCGGCCCTGCTCGTACAGGATGAACGCCCGCAGCATGTCGCTGCGCTTGATCGCGTCCGTCATGTAGCCCAGGTTATTGAGCGACTGCTGCATCCGCGGCGCCACGATGCCGCACTCCTGATCGCTCTCCGTGGCCAGCTCCTCCAGGTTGTGCATTTCCTTCACGGCCGTCTTGCCGGTGCGCCGGCTGCTGAAGTCGGACGTGTTCGGGTGCTCGTCCATCTCGGCCATCTTCAGGCACTGCAGCGGATCGAGCTCCACGTTGTGCACGTGCTTGTGCCAGAGGGCGTGCGGCCGCAGGCCTGTCGCAGGATCCGGCAGCGCGAAGCGCATGATCTCGCGCTCCGCGACGATGCTGCTCTTGGCGCGCTGCGCGGCCGAGGACCTCATGGCCACATCACCCGTAGCAGGTGAGCCACAAACAACCCGGCAAGCGCGACAAAGGCGGCCTCCCCCACGTTCGGCCAGCGTGCCCGGACGGGCCCATCCACCACCACCACCACAAGCGCCACGATGATCGCCTCCAGCATGCTCACGCGCCGTCCCCTTGCGCCTCGTGCTCGATCAGCACCGGGTCCTTGCGCAGATTGGTCGCCGCGCGCCCCAGCTTGTCGCGCATGGCGTCCATGGTGGCGAGCAGCCGCCGGTTGAAGTCCTCCAGGCTCTCGCGCGGCGCCGAGCCCAGGCCCAGGTTGCCGGCGCCGGCCGGATCATCCTCCTCGCTCGCCTTCACCGTCAGCCCCAGCTCGCCCATCGACAGCCCCAGCCGCGAGATCAGGTCCGTGATCGGCTTGAACGCCGGGTTGGCCTGGTAGTCGTAGATGTAGCCCTTGGTGCCGTCCGCCTGCAGGTAAGTCAAGGTCACCGGGTTGCCCTCGCGATCCATCTCCACCCGCGGCTGCTTGATCAGCACCCCCTCGCCCAGCACTGCCTGCAGGCACAGCTGCAGCGCCGCCGTGACGGCCGCCAGGATGTCGGCGTGGATCGCGGCCAGGTGCTTCGGGTTGCGCTGGTCCACCGCCGCGTGGTGCAGCATGAACAGCTCGGTCTGCTTCGCGCAGGCCGGCTGCTCGGCGCACCAGGTGCGGTCCACGTCGCACTGCCCACAGAAGGCGTATTTCCCGGGCTTCGGCGGGAAGTACTGCGCCACCCGGGCGTTCATCCCGTGCTTCATGGCATTGAAGCGTGTCAGCCGCGCCTCCTCGGGCGTTGGATGGCCCACCAGGTTGCCTGCCGACGCCGCCTTGCCCTCAGGCGTAATGGGCCCGGTAGCAGCCTGGTGGGCGGCCATGAGTGCGCGCTCCCAGCCCGCCTGGGGCTGGTTCTGCGCCTTGCACTTCGGGCAGTGCCCGAAATAACGATGAGGGTGGAAATCAGTCTGTGGATCGTCGTCCACCAAATCCGGTTCCGCCTGCCACGCGTGCTTGCACGCCCCGCAGCGGAAGCTGACGTGACGAAGCTGCTCTGACCAATCCTTGGAGGGCATGGCCCGATCATGCGGACTACTGTTGTGCAAAAAAACCCGGCAAAGCGGTGACCGCGTTACCCTGGCGACCATGAAGAAAGTCGAGAAATGGCTCTGGCGCATCAAGTGGGGCGGCGTGTGGACCACCACCAGGATCGCCTACACCGAAAACGACGTGCGGCGTGAACACCCGGAGGCG
>JAHFQM010000012.1 GCA_023266355.1 Aquabacterium sp. | reverse complement strand
CCCCTTCCGGATGAAAGACAGATGAGTTATTCGCACTTCCCATCTTGGTCATTCCAGACCGGTTGCCAAGCTCACCCTTGGCCAGTTCGGGGCGGGGAAGTCCCTTTCATTCGTTAGGCCTAAAGAAGATATGGTGTGCAACGCGAAAAATCATCGATGGAACTGCGATTGTGGATTTGGGGGCTCTGGCCAATCCTCGGAACATGTGCGCACGTCAATCACCCCTGACTTCTTTGCGGTCCCTCGCATTCCTAGGCGCTACACGAGTCCGAATGCACGATGCCCGATCTGCAGTCAATCTGTTTTCTTCTTCGAGCTCGAAAACGGTGGGCGAGTCTATTTTGATGAAATAGGCCCGCCGTGGCCCAAGCATCCCTGCACTGATTCCGCATCAGCTTTAAACCATGCAAGCTGGGCAGACACCTTATCCCAGCCTCAGCCTCAGCCTCAGCACGACCGCGAATACAGCGAATGGATTCTGCTAACGGAGATCTCTGTTAAACAGGTAAACGACGATCTACTGCTCTTGTCTGCAAAGATGAACGGCGCCAGCCTATTTTTGTACGTACGAAGTGATGCTCTGGGCGAAAAATCCTCATCCCGCACATTTCTAAGCGAATGCTTCATTCAAACTCGTCTCGCTGCTGAAAGATACGATCTGGCTTTGCTGACGCCAGATCTGAGACCTATGCTCATAGTTGGATGCAGATCGCTCCAGGATATGGGTGGCATATGAGCGAGCGTGCGTCACGCATTAATTAAATTCAAACGAAAAGAGAGAACGTTCTTATATCCACAAACCTAACTGCTTGGTCAAGCCGACGTCCACAAGCTCCGCTTGTGGGGGGGGCGTGCTTCGCACTGCGCCGCGGCTTACTGCGGGCGTTAGGCTTCTCTTTAAAACGCATAGATAGAGCGAGCCCACATGATTGACATCGTTATCGCCGATCTCCGCAACAAGGCCCATGCGGAGGCAACAATCAATCTCTTGAATCACTACTCAAGGGACGCAATGGGTGGTGGTCAAGATCTTCCTCAGTTTGTCCAAGAAAATCTAGTCGGCGAGCTTCTGCGCAGGCGAGAGGCACATGTCGTGCTGGCATACAGTGGTCAAACTCCTGTTGGCCTTGTCATCTTAATGGAAGGCTTTTCCACCTTTGCCTGCAAGCCACTTCTGAATATTCACGACGTGGTCGTATTTGGTGATTTTCGCGGACAGGGAATTGCGCAGAAGCTTCTACTCAAATCAGAGGAAATAGCAAAATCTCTGGGATGTTGCAAGCTCACGCTAGAGGTGCTTGAGGGCAATAAAGCAGCGCAAGCAGCTTATAGAGCAAGCGGCTTCGATGGTTATGAACTAGACCCGCAAATGGGGAAAGCTCTCTTTTGGCAAAAGAAACTAAGCTAAAAAACAATCAGATTCCGCATTCATCACCCACAAAAATCACACCAGCCAAGTGAACTTGCACTGCTTTGCCTACGCGCCCCAGCCCAGGGCATGGTCACGCAAACGCCATCGTTGCCCACGTGCTCGCAGGCAAAGGCAAGCAGTGATGCCAGTGAAAATGGGCGTTGGCAAATCCAAATAAGCGGGCCGCCACGGGCCAACAGGGGGGAACATGAAAAAGCTGCTGGCACTGCTTGCCTTGGTCGCCATGTACTTGTCCATGAGCGAGCTGAACGCAAAGCGGAAAGCCGACGAGATGTGCGGTTCCGTCAAGCTGGGCGATGAGACGGCGGGCCTGTTGGAGCGAGGTCTCGCCCTGGGCGCAAGGGCCAAAGCCTCTGGCTGGACGACCTACGAGGGCAACAGCAGAAAGCTGGGTTTCACCTACACAGGCTTCGCGCCTGGGTCAGACTTCTTCTGCATCATCACGGAAACAGACGGAAGCGTCAGCGCGGTGGCGCTTCGCCAGTCTTCCCTCATCCAGCGGCGCCACTGAACTGCCGCCGCAGTCCCATGCCAACCCACCGAAGGACCGCCATGAAACTCGGCTACACCATCGTCTACGTGCCGGATGTCTCGGCCTCACTGACCTTCTTCGAGCAGGCTTTCGGGCTCCAGCGCAAGTTCCTCCATGAAAGCGGCACGTACGGCGAGCTGGACACAGGGGCCACCACCCTGTCCTTCGCGGCGCACGCGCTGGGCGACATGAACTTCCCTGGCGGCCACGTGCACGCAGACACCTCGCCGCAGCCCTTGGGCTTCGAGGTGGCCTTCGTCACGGAGGACGTGCCCTCGGCCCATGCGCAAGCGGTCAATGCCGGCGCCGCCGAGTTGGCCGCCCCTCAGCTCAAACCTTGGGGGCAGACGGTGTCCTACGTGCGCTGCCCCGACGGCGTGCTCGTGGAGCTGTGTTCGCCCATCTTCCCCACCCCACCGGGCCCGACACCATGAGCACAGACCGCATCCTGCGCACCGAGAGGACGCTGCCGTTTTCGCCCCAAGCCATCTATGACGCGTTCGCCTCGGCAGAGGTGCTGGCCTCGTGGTGGGGCCCGCAAGGCTTCACCAACACCTTCGAGACCTTCGAGTTCAAGGTCGGCGGGCCGTGGGTGTTCACCATGCACGGGCCCGATGGCAAAAGCTACGCGAACAAGAGCTTTTTCGCCGAGCTCGAACCCGCCCAGCGCGTCGTCATCCGGCACGACTGCCCGCCGCACTTCACGCTCACCGTGCAGCTGTCGCCCGTCGCGAGTGGGACGCACCTGACGTGGGTGCAGGCTTTTGACGATGCCGAGACCGCGCAAGCCGTCCAGGCCATCGTCGGCCCCGCGAACGAGCAAAACCTTGACCGCCTGACGCACGCCCTGACCCTCGGCCGCGGGTGAGCCAAAATCGCGGCACCGACACATTGGAAGCCCCCATGGGACAAGCAAGAATCCGCGGCACGCCCGAGCAACGCAAGCAAGCCGCCATCGAGCGGCAACTGTCGCTGCGACCGAAACACATCGTCTGCAACAACTGCCAGGCAGAGCTGTCCGAGATGGACCCCATCGACGTCTCCGGCATGCACGGCATCGACGCGGCCTTCGTGGCCACGTGCCCGCATTGCGGCCACGACACCTACGCCATCAAGGGCGAGCGGGAGGCGGTGGCCAACATGCACATGGCCATCGAAGATGCCAGCGGCGCGCAAGCCCAGGCCGGTGTCGTGCCATCCGCCAACGGCAAGTGACCCTGCACGGATCTGGCCGAGCCGCGAATCGCGCTACATTGGCCCCCATTCAAAGGAGACCCCATGCCCAAAGGTGAACAGCGCAGCAACAAGATGTCGAAGAAGCCCAAGAAGGACAGCGGCTCCTCCAAAGACACATCGAACTCATCCCCCTCCGACCGCCCCGTCGCCCCGATGACGGCGGTCCAGCCCAAGGGCAAGCTGAAGAACAAGTGATGGCCCGGGCCACCCAGGTCTGCGATGCGCAGCGGTGATCACCCCCACCAGGAGCTGACCATGTCCACACATGCTGTCCATTTCCACCGGGTCCTGCGGGCCACGCCCGAGCGCGTTTTCCGCGCGTTCGTCGATGCCGACGCCTGGGCCAAGTGGTTGCCGCCACACGGCTTCACCGCCAAGGTGCACCTGCTGGAGCCCCAGGTGGGCGGCAAGTACCGGATGTCGTTCACCAACCTCACCACGGGGCACAGCCACGCCTTTGGTGGCGAGTACCTGGAGCTCATCCCCGATCGGAAGCTGCGCTACACGGCGGTGTTCGAGGATCCGAACCTGCCGGGCACCATGCAGACCACGGTCACGCTCACGCCCGTGTCGTGCGGGGTGGCGCTGGACATCGTGCAGGAAGGCATCCCGAGCGTCATCCCGGCAGAGGCGTGTCACCTGGGTTGGCAAGAGTCCTTGCAACTGCTGACGCTGCTGGTCGAGCCGGAGATCCGGGGCTGAGCTTGGCGCTCGCACCTGGCGCATGGCTGGGCGTGTGCTTGGGCATGTGTTTGGGCACACGGCACGAGGGACGGACCATGCCATGTCATGGCCGGTTCATGCCCCCTTGTTAAAAACCGTGCACTGACGGGGGGCATCTGTGTGCCCCCCGTCGTGCCTGGTGGTCAAGCGCAATGCCAAGGGGGCGGGCGCGTACCGGGATCCTCAACCGGTATGTGATCCATGACGTCTTTCGCGCCCCGAGCAGGCTGGCCTGCTTCGCTGTTGGCTGGTGTTGTCGTTGCCAGTGCAACGACGCTGTGTGGTGTGGCCTGGGCCGCTGGTGCTGGTACAGATGCTGGTGTCAACGGCCCCTCGGACGCCAGCGCGTCCCAAGCCCGTTCCCCCCGGTCCCGTTTGCTCGGTGCCATCGACGACAACGACCGCGTCACGCTGAGTGGCAACCGCCACCCGCGCCTGAACCGGGCCGAAGACCGGGGCCGTGCCGACGATGCGATGGTCGTGCGCCGCATGATCCTGACGCTGTCGCCCGATGCCGAGCAGCAGCGCGCCCTGGAGGCCTTCATGGCCTCGCGCCGCGACCCGACCTCGCCCTTCCACGGCCAGTGGCTGACGCCGGCCGAGTACGAGCGGCAGTTCGGTGTGTCGGACGCCGACCTGGCCAAGGTGACGCAGTGGCTGCAGTCGCAAGGCTTCACGGTCGATGAGGTGCCGCCTGGTCGCCGCAGCGTCGTCTTCAGCGGCGCGGTGCGCCAGATCCGCAAGGCCTTCCGCACCGACATGCGCCAGTTCCGTGTCGATGGCAAGGACCACATCGCCAACGCCGCCGACCCGAGCATCCCGGACGCGCTGTCGGCGGTGGTCTCGGGCGTGGTCTCGCTGCACGACTTCCGCAGCCGCCCCATGCACGCCAACGTGCGGCCGGCCCCGAATTTCACCGACAGCAGCGGTGGCCACGCCATGGCCGCGGCGGACTTCGCCACCATCTACAACACCAAGGCGTTGACAGCGCAAGGCATCGACGGCACGGGCGTGTCCATCGCCGTGCTGGGCCGCACCAACATCGTCATGGGCGACATGACGACCTTCCGCAGCGCCATGGGCTTGCCGGCCAACCCGCCGCAAATCATCCTCAACGGCGCCGACCCTGGCCGCCAGACGGGCGACGAGGGCGAGTCCGACCTGGACCTGCAATGGGCCGGTGCCGTGGCCCCGGGCGCGACCATCAAGTTCGTGACCTCGGCCTCCACCGCATCGACCGACGGCATCGACCTGTCGGCGCAGTACGCGGTCAGCAACAACGTCGCTGACATCATCACGCTGAGCTACGGCTTGTGCGAGGCCGACCTCGGCACCTCGGCCACCAATTTCTACAACGGCCTGTGGCAGCAGGCCGCGGCGCAGGGCATGTCGGTGTTCGTGTCTTCGGGCGACAGCGGCGCGGCCGATTGCGACGCCAGCGATGCGGCCACCGCCACGCGCGGCCGCGCCGTCAACGGCCTGTGCACCTCGCCGTCGGCGACCTGCGTGGGCGGCACCCAGTTCGACGACACGGCAAACCCTTCGCAGTACTGGTCGGCCACGAACGCGGCCAACCTGGGTTCGGCGCTGTCCTACATCCCCGAGAAGGTCTGGAACGAAAGCGGCAGCGTCAGTGGGGGCTCGGCCTTGTGGTCCAGCGGCGGCGGTGCCAGCACGGTGTTCACCCAGCCGTCGTGGCAGACCGGTGTGGGCGTGCCCAACAACGGCCGCCGCAATGTGCCTGACGTCTCGCTCGCGGCGGCTTCGCACGATGGCTACCTCGTCTATTCCAGCGACAACACCACCAACACCCGCACCCGTTATGTGTTCGGTGGCACCTCGGCCGCGGCGCCCTCGTTCGCCGGCCTGATGGCCCTGGTCAACCACAAGGCCGGTGCGCGCCAGGGCAATGCCAACCCGCGCTTCTACCAACTGGCGGCCTTGCAGGCCAACGGTGGCCCGGGCTACTTCCACGCCGTCCAGGGTGGCAACAACAGCGTGCCCGGCGTCACCGGTTTCACGGCCACCACGGGGGCGGTCACGCCCATCTACAACCAGGCCACGGGCCTGGGCTCGGTCGATGGCAGCGTGCTGGTCAACCAGTGGGCAGCGACCTTGGCGGCCAGCACGACCAGCCTGGCGGCCAACCCGGCGGCGGGCGCCTACAACCAGAGCGTGACCTTCACGGCCACCGTGGCCGGCGGCGGCACGGCAGCACCCACGGGCACCGTGCAGTTCAAGGACGGCAGCGCCAACCTGGGCAGTGCCGTGACCGTGAGCGGCGGCGTGGCCAGCCTGACCACGGCGGCCCTGGCGCCTGGCAACCACAGCATCTCGGCGGTGTACTCGGGCGACGGCAGCAACGCGGCCAGCGCCTCCACCAGCCTCAGCTACGACGTGGCCCAGGTGGCTTCGACTGTCAGCGTGAGCAGCGCGGTCAGCAGCACGCTGCCAGGCCAGGGCGTGACCTTCACCGCCTCGCTCACCGGCAAGTCGGTCAGCGGCAGCCTGCAGTTCAAGGACGGCAACACCGTGCTGGCCACCGTGCCGCTGGTGTCCTGCCCAACCACCTTCAGCACCTCGGCGCTGGGCGTGGGCGTGCACCAGATCACCGTGGTGTATTCGGGCGACGTCAACAACGCCCCCAGTACCTCGGCGGCCCTGACGCACACCGTCGCGGCACCGCCTGCCGTCACGACCTCGGCCCTGAGTGCCTCGGCCAGCAGCGTCGTGGCCGGCCAGGTGCTGAGCCTGAACGTGACGGTCTCGGGCGATGGCGTCAACCTGCCCACCGGCAGCGTGCAGTTCATGGACGGCGGCGTGGCGCTCGGCAGCCCGGTGGCCCTGAGCGGCGGCGTGGCCAGCCTCTCGACCAACGCCTTGACCGTGGGCAACCACAGCCTCACGGCGGTGTACAGCGGTGACGCGGTCAACGCGGCCAGCACCTCGGCGGCCATCGGCGTGACCGTGGCGCAGGCCAACACCACCGTCGCACTGGCGGGGCAGGGCAGCTCCACCCAGGGCCAGGGCGTGAGCTTCACCGCCACCATCGACGGCCTGTCGCCCACCGGCGTGGTGACCTTCATGGACGGCACGACCACGCTGGGCGTGGCCACCGTCAGCGCCGGCAAGGCCACCTTCACGACCGCGACGCTGTCGGCGGGCACGCACAGCATCACCGCCGTCTATTCGGGTGACGCCCACAACCGCAGCAGCGTCTCGGCCGCCTTCGCCCACACCGTGACGGCCGAGAGCACGGCCTCCGACGGCGATGTGCCGACCTTGCCCGAGTGGGCCTTCCTGCTGACGGCCCTGCTGCTGTTGACGGGCATGGTGCGCCGTGGCCGAGCTTGATGCCAAGGCCTTTGCCATGACCACTGCCTTGCCCGTTGATCTGCCTGTCGCCCTGCCTGTCGTTTCGACCGAGATGTCCATGACTTCCTTTCCCCTCTCTCGCCTGCGCTGCGCCACCCTGGCCGTGGCCGCCTGGATGGCCGTGCTGTCCCCGGTCGAAGCCGCCGTGCTGGCCGGCTGGGATGTCCACGGTCTCACCGGCGGGCTGAACGCCTTCGGTGTCTCACCGCTGGCGGCCACCACGACCTCGCCCAACTTGACGGTGGGTGGCCTGACCCGCGGCAGCGGCGTGGGCACGACCGGCACGGCCGCAGCGCGTGGCTGGGGCGGCACGGACTGGGCCACGGCCTCGGCTGCGGCCGCCGCCACTGCGGGCGATGTGTTCACCTTCACGGTGGCGGCCAGCGCGGGCCACAAGGTGTCCATCAGCGGCATCAGCCGCTTCGACTACCGCCGCTCCAGCACCGGCCCCAGCAGCGGTGTGCTGCAGTACCAGATCGGCAGCGCGGCCTTTGTCGATGCGGCCGCGTTGAGCTTCACCAGCACGGCTTCGGCGGGCGCTTCGGTGGCGGCCATCGACCTGAGCGGCGTGGCCGCGCTGCAGAACGTGCCCGCGGGCACCACCATCACCTTGCGCGTCGTGAACTACGCGGCCTCGGGCGCGGGCGGCACCTGGTACCTCTACGACATGGCCAACACGACGGCGTCTGACCTGGAGGTCTCGGGCACGGTCTCGGCTGCCGGTCCGGCGGTCAATGGCAGTTGCGGCACGGCCCAGGGCCTGACCTTCCCCCGCGCGCCAGCGGTGGGCTTGTGCACCGATGGCAGCACGCCGTCGGTGACGGACGGTGGCAATGCGTGGAACTGGAGCTGCCCAGGCAGCAACGGTGGCCAGGCCGCGGCTTGCACGGCGGTCAACTCCTCGGCCACGGGCTGTTGAGCGATCAGGGCTGCGCTTCGCTCAGGCGCGCCAGCAGGCCGCGCAGCACGGTGTGCTCTTCGGGTGTGAGCGCCTGCGCCATGCGGGCATCGTGCGCTTGCACGGCCGCGCTGATGGCGATCAGGTCCGCTTCGCCCTTGGCCGTCAGGGCCAGGCCGAAAGCGCGGCGGTCGCCAGGCATGGGCAGACGCTGGATGTAGCCCAGCGCTTCGATGGCATCCACCAGGCTCACCGAGCCCGAGCGCGCGATGCCCATGATGCGCGCCAGCTGCGTCAGCTTGAGCCCCGGGTTGCGCGAGACGATGACCATGGCCGAGAAGCGCGGCGGCGTGATGCCCCAGGGCGCCAGCGAGGGGATGAAATCTTCGTAGAGGCGGATCTGGGCGCGGCGCACCGCGTAGCCCAAGAGCGAATCCAGGATGCCGTAGTCGATGCCCGGGACTTTGGCGACGAACGGGTCAGGGTCATGCATGGGCAAAACAGCGGGTGAGGGCAGGGCGAAGGGCCATGGCGACAGTCTAGGCAGTGCGGCGCCTGGCGACCATCCCCAAGAGCTTGTCACATGGGCAAAGCGCCATGAAAAAAGCCGCCCCGAGGGACGGCTTCGATGCGCTGATCGTGCGGTGTGGCACGACAGGCGTGCCGCTTGTGCCGCTCAGTAGGCGGCCTGAAAGAGCGCAGCGCCGGCCTGCATGGGGTTGCCGGTCTCTTCATAGGTTTTGACCCACACCGGGTAGCTGTGGATGGCCTTGTGCTCCCAGGGATGGAAGCCGGGCTTGTAGTAGGCCAGCAGGTTGGCGGTGTTGCGCGCGAAGATGCCACCGCGGCCGTACAGCCACCAGGCGCCCTTGAGCGATATCACCATGCGTTGGCGCCAGCTGAAGCCATCGCCCTTGAGCAGGCGGTTGGTCAGGCGCATGCTGTCCACCACGACCTTGTAGAGCGCGTGGGTCATGGCCACGCAACGCATCACGTAGCCGACCTTGGCCACCTGCTGCATCACGTCGAAGGCCACGGCCTTGTGCTCCATCTCTTCGATGGCGTGCCAGGCCCACATGGCGCGCACGTTCGGGTCGGCGGGGGCCATCACGTCCTTGGTCTCGAACAGCATCTGGGCCATCATGGCCGTGAAGTGCTCGAAGGCGGCGGTCAGGGCCAGGTTGTACTCGGCCGAGTAGTTCTTGGTGTACTTGTCGAACAGGTCCTTGGCCTCGTGCAGGATGCCGTCGACGTCCAGGCCCTGCTTGCGCAGCAGGTCGTTGAAGTCGGTGTGCGTCATGCCGTGCTGGGCTTCCTGGCGGATGAAGTTCTTCACGTCATCGGCCATCTTGGCGTCGGTGATGTGCGGGCGGAAGGCGCGCACGCTGGTGCAGAAGTAGCGCTCGCCATCGGGAAAGGCGGCCTGCATGCCGTCGAACAGGCGGGTCTTGAAGGCGTCGTTGCCGTACCACCAGCGGGGCGTTTGCTCGGTGATCTCGAAGTCCAGGTCGGTGCGGGGCACGATCGGGTTCGGGCTCACGGGGGTCTGTCGGGTGCTCATGGGGTTGTCTCCTGCGGTACAGCCGATGCGGGTGGGCCGGTGATGGGCCTCTGATGGGTCGCTCAAGTGCAGTGTAGAAATCACGACACGCTTGACGTGCACGTCAATGCGACAGACAGGCATCGTGCGCGACACCCAGGGCCCCGACGCCACCTTGACGCGTTTTTGACGATCGGGTTTACCCTTGCGTCAACCTTGTCGCATGATGTGCGCTGTGCCAGCTTCACCGCATTGCCTTCCACACCATGAACGCTTCCACTGACTCCTTGGGTTCCGGCGCCTCCCTGCGCCTTGACGGCCGCGTGGCCATCGTCACCGGCGCGGGTGCCGGCCTGGGCCGAGCCCATGCGCTCCTGCTGGCGTCGCGCGGCGCCCAGGTCGTCGTCAATGACCTGAACCTGGCGCCCGCCGAGGCGGTGGTGGCCGAGATCCGCGCCGCCGGTGGCCAGGCCATCGCCGCGGCCGGTTCCGTCACCGACGAGGCCGCCGTGCAGGCCATGGTCGCGCAGACCCTGGCCACCTGGGGCCGCATCGACATCCTGGTCAACAACGCCGGCATCCTGCGGGACAAGAGCTTTGCCAAGATGACGCTGGACGACTTCCGCCTGGTGGTGGACGTGCACCTGATGGGCGCCGTGGTGTGCACCAAGGCCGTCTGGGAGACCATGCGCGCCCAGCAGTTCGGCCGCATCGTGTTCACCACGTCCTCGTCGGGCCTGTTCGGCAATTTCGGCCAGTCCAACTACGGCGCCGCCAAGATGGCCCTGGTCGGCCTGATGCAGACCTTGGCCCTGGAAGGCGAGAAGGCCAACATCCACGTGAATTGCCTGGCCCCCACGGCGGCCACGGCCATGACGCAAGGCATCTTGCCGGCCGAGGTGCTGGCCGTGCTGACGCCCGAGAGCGTCTCGCCCGGCCTGCTCTTCCTGGTCAGCGAGGAGGCGCCCACCCGCGCCATCCTCAACGCGGGTGCTGGCGTGTTCGCAGCATCCCATGTCAGCCTGACGGCGCCGGTGCACATCGGCAGCGGTCCCGATGCCCCCGAGCAGTTGGCCGCCGCCTGGCCGCGCATCAGCGACCGTGCAGGCAGCATCGTGCCGGGCAGCGGCATGGAGCAGTCCATGCGCGAGGTGCAGACGGTGCTGCAAAAGCGCTGAGCCGGGTGGGAGCCCCCGGCGGCGCGCTTGTACATTTTCCGCATAAGCAAGTGAACAAACGGTTGTTCTCAGCATGATCCACCCCTCCTAACATGCGGTCTTCGCATGTTGAAAGGGTTTGGTCATGCTGTTTTTCTGGAAGAAACCGTTTGTAGCGCTCGTCGCCGCCACCTTGGCCCTGGGCGCCACCGTGGCCCACGCTGACACGACCCTGCTGAACGTCAGCTACGACGTCACCCGCGAGTTCTACAAGGACTACAACCAGGCTTTCGCCAAGCACTGGAAGCAGACCACCGGCGAGACGCTGGCGCTCAACCAGTCGCACGGTGGCTCCAGCAAGCAGGCCGGCAGCGTCGTGGCCGGTCTGGCCGCCGACGTCATCACCATGAACCAGGCCAGCGACATCGACATCCTGGCCGAGCGCGGTGGCCTCGTGCCTGCCGACTGGGCCAAGCGCCTGCCCAACAACAGCGCCCCGACCACCTCCGTCACCGTCATCCTGGTGCGCAAGGGCAACCCCAAGCAGATCAAGGACTGGGCCGACCTGGCCCGCCCCGGCATCTCGGTCGTCATCCCCAACCCCAAGACCTCGGGCAACGGCCGCTACACCTACCTGGCGGCCTGGGGCTCGGTGATCAAGGCCGGCGGCAAGCCCGAACAGGCCAAGGCCCTGGTGACGCAGCTCTTCGCCAACGTGCCCGTGTTCGACGGCGGTGGCCGCGCCGCCACCACCACCTTCGCGCAGCGCAACATCGGCGACGCGCTGGTGACCTTCGAGAGCGAAGTGCCCCTGATCCAGAACGAGTTCAGCGGCGACTACCAGGTCGTCTACCCCAAGACCACCATCCTGGCCGAGAACCCGGTCAGCGTGGTCGACAAGGTGGTCGACAAGAAGGGCACGCGCAAGCAGGCCGAGGCCTACCTGAAGTACCTCTACTCCGACGAAGGCCAGGCGATCGCCGTCAAGCACAACCTGCGTCCGCGCAACCCGGCGCTGCTCAAGCAGTACCAGGCCAAGTTCATCGGCATCCCGACCTTCACGGTGGACGAGGTCTTCGGTGGCTGGAAGAAGGCGCAGGCCGACCACTTCCGCGACGGCGGCATCTACGACCAGATCACCGCGGCCGGCCGCAAGTGAACTGAAAGCTGACCCATGTTCCTCTCCAAGACCCTGCTGCGGCGGCACACCGTGCTGCCCGGCTTCGACATCGCCCTCGGGCTGACGCTGTTCTACCTGTGCCTGATCGTGCTCATCCCCTTGAGCGCGGCCTTCCTGCGCACGACCGAGCTGACCTGGCCCCAGTTCGTGGACACGGTGACCTCGCCGCGCGTGGTGGCGTCCTACAAGCTGACCTTCGGTGCCTCGCTGCTGGCGGCCGTGGTGAACGCCTTCTTCGGCCTGCTGGTGGCCTGGGTCCTGGTGCGCTATGAGTTCTTCGGCCGCCGCATCGTCGACGCCCTGGTGGACCTGCCCTTCGCCCTGCCCACGGCCGTGGCCGGCATCACGCTGACGGGCCTGTACGCGGGCAATGGCTGGATCGGCCGGTGGCTGGAGCCGCTGGGCCTGAAGGTGGCCTTCACGCCGGTGGGCATCTTCGTGGCCATGACCTTCATCGGCCTGCCCTTCGTGGTGCGCACGGTGCAGCCCATCCTGGAGGACATGGCCAGTGAGCTGGAAGAGGCCGCCGCCACGCTGGGTGCCAGCCGCTGGCAGAGCTTCACCAAGGTGATCTTCCCCATCCTGCTGCCGGCGCTGCTGACGGGCTTTGCCCTGGCCTTCGCGCGGGCCCTGGGCGAGTACGGCTCGATCATCTTCATCGCGGGCAACATGCCGATGGTCTCGGAGATCACGCCGCTGCTCATCATCACCAAGCTGGAGCAGTACGACTACGCCGGCGCCACGGCGATCGCGGTGGTGATGCTGGTGATGTCTTTCATCCTGCTGCTGGCCATCAATGGCTTGCAGGCCTGGACGCGCAAGCGCCAGGGCAAGTGAGCCGGAGTGTCCAAGATGCAAGCTGTTTCTTCCGCCACGAGCGCCACCCCGGCCGCGCCCGGACGCGTGCTGACCCCGCCCGATGTGGCCCGCGCCACCACCGAGCCTGCCTGGGTGCGCCGCCTCTTGATCGGCACCGCGCTGGCCTTCCTCTCGCTGTTCCTGTTCGTGCCGCTGGTGTCGGTGTTCGCCGAGGCCTTCAAGAAGGGCTGGGATGTCTACCTGGCGGCCATCACCGAGCCCGATGCGGTGTCCGCCATCTGGTTGACGCTGACGGCCGCCGTCATCGCCGTGCCGTTGAACCTGGTGTTCGGTGTGGCCGCGGCCTGGGCGATTGCCAAGTTCGACTTCCGCGGCAAGAGCGTGCTGCTGACCTTCATCGACCTGCCGTTCTCGGTGTCGCCCGTCATCGCCGGCCTCATCTACGTGCTGGTGTTCGGCCTGCAGGGCTGGTTCGGCGAGTGGCTGATGGCCAACGATTACAAGGTCATCTTCGCGGTGCCGGGCATCGTGCTGGCCACCATCTTCGTGACCTTCCCCTTCGTGGCGCGTGAGCTGATCCCGCTGATGCAGGCGCAGGGGCAGGAGCAGGAGGAGGCCGCCCGCGTGCTGGGTGCTTCGGGTTGGCAGACCTTCTGGAAGGTGACGCTGCCCAATGTGAAGTGGGGCCTGCTGTACGGCGTCATCCTGTGCAACGCGCGGGCCATGGGCGAGTTCGGCGCGGTGTCGGTGGTGTCGGGCCATGTGCGCGGCCAGACCAACACGCTGCCCCTGCACATCGAGATCCTCTACAACGAGTACCAGTTCGCCGCGTCGTTTGCCGTCGCGTCCCTGCTGGCCAGCCTGGCGCTGGTCACCCTGGTCCTGAAATACATCGTCGAGCGCCGCGTTCAGCAACAGCTGAAGCAGTCCTCGTCGTTGAACCCATCGCATTGAGCCGGAGAGGCTGTATGAGCATCGAAGTCAAGAACCTCGTCAAGCGTTTCGGTCAGACCACCGTGTGTGACCACCTCAACCTCAGCATCCCTTCGGGCCAGCTGGTCGCGCTGCTGGGCCCCTCGGGCTCGGGCAAGACCTCGCTGCTGCGCATCATCGCGGGCCTGGAAACGCCCGACAGCGGCGCCGTCTATTTCAATGGCGAAGACACCACCCACGTGGCGGTGCGCGAGCGCAATGTGGGCTTCGTGTTCCAGCACTACGCGCTGTTCGGTCACATGACCATCTTCGAGAACGTGGCCTTCGGTCTGCGCGTGCGTCCCAAGGACACGCGCCCTTCGGACGCCGCGATCAAGGCCAAGGTCACCGAGCTGCTCAAGCTGGTGCAGCTGGACTGGATCGCCGACCGCTACCCGCACCAGCTCTCCGGTGGCCAGCGCCAGCGCATCGCCCTGGCGCGCGCTTTGGCGGTGGAGCCCAAGGTGTTGCTGCTCGACGAGCCCTTCGGTGCGCTGGACGCCAAGGTGCGCAAGGAGCTGCGCCGCTGGCTGCGCCGCCTGCACGACGAGATGCACATCACCAGCGTCTTCGTGACCCACGATCAGGAAGAAGCCATGGAAGTGGCCGACCGCATCGTGGTGATGAACCAGGGCCGCATCGAGCAGGAAGGCGCACCGGACGAGGTCTATGACCACCCGGCCACGCCCTTCGTGCTCAAGTTCCTGGGCGATGTGAACCTCTTCCATGGCCGCGACCACGCACAAGGTGCGGTGGAGGGCGCCAAGGCCGACGGCACAGGTGGCACGGTGGGCGATGCCGGCGTGAGCTATGTGCGTCCGCACGAGATCCAGGTGCTGGCCCGCTCGGAAGAGGGCTCCTTGCCCGCCACGCTCATCGACACGCTGACGGTGGGTCCCAACACGCGCCTGGCTTTCCTGCGGGGTGACGGGCAGGGCGAGATCGAGGTCGAGCTCAGCCGCGAAGAGTTCGCCGCGCTGCGCGACAGTGGCGTGCTGCGCACCGGCGAGCAGGCCCACCTCAAGCCGCGCCGCATCCGCCAGTTCACGGCCGAGGGCACGCCCGCCCCGGCGCCTGTGGTCGGAGGTGTGGCGTGAATTTCCAGCAACTGCGCTCCGTGCGCGAGGCCGCGCGCCGCGGCTACAACCTGACCGAGGTGGCGGCGGCGCTGCACACCTCGCAACCTGGCGTGAGCCGCCAGATCCGCGAGTTGGAAGACGAGCTGGGCGTGGAACTGTTCCAGCGCGCCGGCAAGCGCCTCACGGGCATGACGCCCTCGGGCCAGCAGCTGCTGCCTGTGGTCGAGCGCCTGCTGCGCGAAGCCGAGAACCTGCGCCAGGCCGCCCGCGATTGCGCCTCGCACGACACCGGCCCGCTGTCGCTGGCCGCGACCCACTCGCAGGCCCGCTATGCCTTGCCGGGCGCGGTCAAGGACTTCCGCCACCGCTTCCCGAAGGTCACGCTCAGCCTGCACCAGGGCTCGCCGCGGCACGTGGCGCAGATGCTGATCGACGGCGAGGCCGACATCGGCATCGCCACGGAAGCGCTGGACCAGTACCCGCAGCTCGTCACCCTGCCTTGCTACACCTGGACGCACAGCGTCGTGGTGCCGCCCGACCACCCGCTGCTCGATGGTGAGCCGCTGACGCTGGCGCGCCTCTCGAAGTACCCGCTCATCACCTACGACGGCGGCTTCACCGGCCGCGCCCACATCGACGAGGCCTTCGCACGCGAAGGGCTGCAGCCCAGCATCGTGCTGTCGGCCATGGACGCCGACGTGATCAAGACCTACGTGGAGCTGGGCCTGGGCGTGGGCGTGGTGGCCTCCATCGCCTTCGACCCGGACCGCGACCGCAACCTGCGCGCGCTCGACGCCGGCCACCTCTTCGCCGTCAACATGACGCGCCTGGCCTTCCGCCGCGGCGCCTTCCTGCGCGGTTATGTGTACGGTTTCATCGAAACCTTCGCCGCGCCGCTGACGCGCGAGGTGGTGGAGCAGGCCATTGCGCGGGCCGAGTCGGACACCGCCAGGGGCGAGGCCGGCTGAGGCCACGCCGCAGCAAGTCGCGGAGCATTTCACGATCACCTCGGGTTTCTCCGGGCGCAACTCAGGTCTGACCCCACTCGGTCAAACCCTGAAGGTGATCGTTGCGGCCAATGCGTGGCCGTTTGGGCATATCCAGGTGGGTCGGGGCGCATGGACACTCCATCGCATCCCGACCCCACGGCGGCACCCAGCCGCACAACCTGGAACCCACCATGCGATTCCGTCTGAGCCAACAAACCCTGCTGCTGAGCGCAGCCCAAGCGGCGGTCACAGGGCTCGCCGCCCTGCTGCTGCCGGGCATGGCGGGCGCCGCCACCACCACCGTGGACCCGTTCTACCAGTACACGGACAGCACCCCGCTGGCCAGCATCGCGCCCGGCACGGTCCTCAAGAGCCGCACGATTTCGGTGTACATCGCCGGCCTCAAGACCTCGCTCAAGGCCACCCAGCTGGTTTACCGCTCGACCGACGCCCAGCAGCGGCCCACGGCCAACGTGACCACCGTTTTCGCGCCCGATTGCAGCAAGACCAGCTGCGCCAACAAGGGCAAGGTGATCTCGTACCAGTCCTTCTACGATTCGCTGAACCCGGAAGATGCGCCCTCGCGCGCTTACGCGGGTGGCAAGCGCCTGCCTGACCTGCTGCCGGCGGTCGAGACGGTGCTGTTCGGCACCTACGTCAAGAAGGGCTACACCGTCGTCATCTCCGACACCGAAGGTCAGAAGGCCAATTTCGCGGCCGGCCCGGAGTACGGCTACAACACGCTGGACTCGATCCGCGCCACCTTCAATGCGCCCCAGATCGCGCTGGCCCGTGATGCCAAGGTCGTGATGATGGGTTACTCGGGCGGCGCCATCGCCACCGAGTGGGCTGCCGAACTGGCCCCGACCTACGCCCCCGACCTCAAGCCGAACCTGATCGGCGCGGCCTTCGGCGGCACCCTGGTGAGCCCCGAGCACAACCTGACCTACATCGAAGGCGCGGCCATCTGGGGCGGTGTGATGCCCATGGCGGTCATCGGTGTTTCGCGCTCTTATGACATCGACATCCAGAAGTACCTCACCCCGCGTGGCCTGGAGGTGTACGACAAGATGCAGAAGGCTTCGATCGCCTACGTGCTCGGCCAGTACAGCCGGGTGACCTGGAAGGACCTCGTCAAGCCCGAGTTCCAGGACCGCACCAAGATCCCCGAGTACGTGGCGGCGGTGAACAAGGTCATCATGGGCACGGGCGGCACGCCCGAGATCCCGCTGCAGATCGGCCAAGGCACCGGTGGCATCTTCGAGCTCACCAAGCCCTCGCCGCTGTGGGGCGCTGGCGACGGCGTGATGCTGGCAGGCGATGTCCGCACGCTGGCCCGTCAGTACTGCGCACAGGGCGTGCCCGTGCAGCACAAGGAATGGGGTACCAGCCACTTCGTGACCATGGTCAACTGGCTGCCTTGGGCCACCGCCTGGGTGGACGACCGCTTCGCCGGCAAGGCCGCACCGCAGAACTGCAGCAGCATCGCTGTGGGCAATGCGCTGACCCCGCTCGTGTACAAGCCCTGAGTTTCCTGAGTGAGCCTGGCGACCCTGCGTCGCCAACTCGGTGACAGCCCAGCCCGTTTCGGCGCGCTGGGCTTTTTTGTGCGCTGTTTTTGTGCGCTATAAACCCGTTCATGACCCTGCTGTTCCCTTCGCCTTGCCGCGCACCGTCCCTGCGACTGTGGGGCGCACTGGGGCTGCTGGCCCACATGGCCGCCTTCAATGCGGCCCATGCCGACGAAGTCCAGGTGGCCGTGGCCGCCAACTTCGCCGCCCCTTTCCAGAAGATCGCGGCCGACTTTGCCGCCGCCACGGGCCACACCGCCGTGCCGGTGGTGGGCGCGACGGGCAAGTTTTTTGCCCAGGTCAAGGCCGGTGCGCCCTTCGAGGTGCTGCTGGCCGCCGACGATGAAACTCCCAGGAAGCTGATCGACGAAGGCTTCGCCGTCAAGGGCAGCGCCTTCACCTACGCCATCGGCAGGCTGGTGCTGTGGAGCGCCCAGCCGGGCCTGGTCGATGCCCAGGGCGAGGTGCTGAAAAAAGGCGCCTTCGCCCACCTGGCCGTGGCCAACCCCAAGCTGGCGCCCTACGGTGCGGCGGCCATGGAAGCGCTCAAGGCCCTGGGCCTGGCCGAGGCGCTGGCGCCCAAGATCGTGCAAGGCGAGAACATCGCGCAGACCTTCCAGTTCGTGTCCACGGGCAACGCGGCCTTGGGCTTTGTGGCGCTGTCCCAGGTGATGCCCTTGCAACCACCCGGCAAGCCTGCCGTGGGCTCCCAGTGGCTGGTGCCGGCCAAACTCCACACACCCATCTTGCAAGACGCCGTGCTGCTGAACAAGGGCGCGGGCAAGCCGGCCGCCCAAGCCTTGCTGGGCTACCTGCGTTCGGACGCGGCCAAGGCGGTGATCCAGGCCAGTGGCTACGGCCTGTGACCGGGGAACTGTGTGTTCTTGCTGCCTGCCGATGACCTCCAGGCCCTGAAGCTGACCGCCCAGCTCGCGGGCACGACCACGCTGCTGCTGCTGGTGCTGGGCACGCCCGTGGCCTGGTGGTTGGCCCGCACACGCTCGCGCCTGAAGGGCGTGGTGGCCGCGGTGGTGGCCTTGCCGCTGGTGCTGCCGCCCACCGTGATCGGCTTTTACCTGCTGCTGCTGCTGGGCCCGCAAGGCCCGGTGGGCCAGGCCATGCAGGCGCTTGGGTTGGGGCTCTTGCCCTTCACCTTCTGGGGCCTGGTGGTGGCCTCGGTGCTGCACTCCATGCCCTTCGTCGTGCAGCCGCTGCACCAGGCCTTCGAGGCCATCGGTGCGCGCCCGCTGGAGGTGGCGGCCACGCTGCGCGCCTCGCCCTGGGACCGCTTCCTCACGGTGGCCCTGCCACTGGCACGACCCGGTTTCCTGACGGCCGCGGTGCTGGGCTTCGCGCACACCGTGGGCGAATTCGGTGTGGTGCTGATGATGGGCGGCAACATCCCCGGTGCCACGCGCGTGCTGTCGGTGGCGCTCTACGGCCACGTCGAGGCGCAGGAACTGGCCCACGCCCACTGGCTGGCCGGTGGCATGGTGGCCTTCGGCTTCGCGGTGATGCTGGCCTTGTACTTGTTGCAAGGGCGCGGGGCCGGGGCGGCGGTGCCCGGTGGCCGAGCCCGCACATCAGGAGACGCGCCATGACGGCGTTCGGTGACGCCCCGCCGGCCGATGCCCTGGGCATCGAGGCCGACTTGAGGCTGCAGCACGCCGGGGCAGCGGGCCA
Organism: Aquabacterium sp.; assembly: GCA_023266355.1. Lineage (GTDB taxonomy): Bacteria > Pseudomonadota > Gammaproteobacteria > Burkholderiales > Burkholderiaceae_C > Aquabacterium. Next base: position 26,499 of record JAHFQM010000012.1, on the reverse strand, counting down.
GCCGGGCTTCACCTTGGACGTGTCGTTGCGCCTGCCGGGCCAGGGCGTGAGCGTGCTGCTGGGCCCCTCGGGCTGCGGCAAGACCACGGTGTTGCGCGCGCTGGCCGGCCTGGGTGGCCAGGGCGGTGCGGCACAACGCGCGCGCGGCCGGGTGCAGGTGCGCGCCGAGGTCTGGCAGGACGACGCCCGTGGCCTGTGGCGGCCCGTGCACCAACGGCCCATTGGCGTGGTCTTCCAGGAAGCCAGCCTGTTCGAGCACCTGACGGTGCAGGGCAACCTCGACTACGGCTGGCGCCGCGTGCCGCCCGCGCAGCGGCGCCTGCGCCACGACGACGTCATCCCGCTGTTGGGCATCGGCCACCTGCTGCAACGCCGTCCGCAAGGCCTGTCGGGCGGTGAGCGCCAGCGCGTGGCCATCGCCCGCGCCTTGCTGACCAGCCCCGCGCTGCTGCTGATGGACGAGCCCTTGTCGGCCCTCGACGCCGCCCGCAAGGCCGAGGTGCTGCCCTGCCTGGAGCGCCTGGGCCAGACCGGCGTGCCCGTGGTCTATGTGACGCACGCGCTCGACGAGGCCGCGCGCCTGGCCGACCACCTCGTGGTGCTGCGCGACGGGCGCGTGCAGGCTGCAGGCCCGGCCGCCGACCTGTGGACGCGGCTCGACGTGCCGCTCGGCCCGCCCGACGAAGCCACGGCGGTGCTGTCGGCCACGGTGCTGCGCCATGAGCCCGCGCAGGGCCTGAGCCTGTTGCGCGTGGGGCCGGTGTCAGCGGGGGGCGACCTGTGGACCGGCCTGTGCCCCTCGCCGGTGGGCGAGGTGGTCCGGGTGCGGGTGTTGGCCCGCGACGTGAGCGTGAGCCTCAGCCGCGCCCACGACAGCAGCATCCTCAACATCCTGCCGGCCGTGGTGGCCGAACTGCGCGACGACGCTCAGGGTAGCGCGATGCTGTGCCTGCAGCTGGAGGGCGGCCCCCGCCTGCTCGCCCGCATCACCCGACGCTCGGCCGAGCACCTGGGCCTGCGCGTGGGCCAGGCCGTGTTCGCGCAGGTCAAGGGCGTGGCCTTGCTGCGCGGTTGAAACCGGCGTGAGGTGCGGGCCTGAGCCTGAGCCTGAGCTTCAGCCCGCAAGCGCCTGGGCGCTGACCAACCAGCCCTGAACCGGCTGCCCGGCCTCTTGCCGCAGCACCACCGACTCCAGCTCGGCGGCCTGCCAACCCGCCTCGGCCAGCCAGGCGGCGACGGCGTCGCGGTGGTGGGCGTAGCGGCCGTGGTGCATCAGCTGCACGCCCTGCGCATGGGGCTCGGCCAGGGCTTCGACCGTGAACACCAGCCAGCCGCCGGGCGCGGTGGCTTGGCGCGCCGCACGCAGCACCGGCCCCAGCGGGCCGAAATAGCACAGCGTGTCGGCCGAGACGATGAGGTCGAAGCGTTCGGTGCAGGCTTGCAACCAGGCGCCCAGCTCGCCCTGTTCGAGCCGGTCGTAGAGGCCGCGTTCGCGGGCCCGCGCCAGCATCGCCGCCGACAGGTCCACGCCCACCAGTTGCTGCGCGCGTGGCCGCAGCCAGTCGCCGCACAGGCCAGTGCCGCAGCCGGCGTCCAGCACCTTGCCCAGCGGCGCCAGTGGCACAGGCGCGTCGGGCTCACGCAGGCGACGCCGCAGGGCCTGGGCGCACAGGGCCGGGGCCTGGTAGCCCAGTTGGGCCAGCCGGGCGTCGAAGCTGGACGCGAAGTGGTCGAACACGTCCGCCACATAGGCGTCGCTGGCGCGCTCGGGCACGCCTTGGCCGGTCACGGCGGCGAGGTGGTGCTGCGCCTGCGGGTCGTCGGGGCACTCGGCCAGCCAGGCGCGGAACACCTGCTCGGCTTCGGCCAGGCGGCCGCGCTGCGCGTAGAGCGCACCCAGCATGCGGCGCGAGCGCGGGTTGTCCGGCTTGAGCGCCAGCGCGTGGGCGCCGCTGTCCAGGGCCTCGTCCATGCGCCCTTGCTGGGCCAGCACCACGGCCAGGTTGGCGTGGGCCTCACAGTAGCTGGGCGCGTGGGCGATGGCCTCGCGCAGCAGGGCCTCGGCCTCGGCGAGGTGGCCCGTCAGGCGCCACAGGCAGGCCAGGTTGTTGCGCACCTCCAGGTTGTCCGGGTCCAGCGCCAGGCAACGCTGGTAGGCCTGGGCCGCGTCGGCCGTCTGGCGCTGGTCCAGCAGCATGTTGCCCAGGTTGTTGTGCCAGGCGGCGACCTTCGGGTCGAGCGCGATGGAGCGCCGCACCTGCGCCATGGCCTCTTCCGTGCGGTGCTGCTGGTAGAGCAGCACGCCGTGGAAGTGGGCGAGGTTGGCGTCCAAGGGCAGCACCTGCAGCAGCTGGCGGTACATCGCCTCGGCCTCGTCGAGCTGGCCTGCGCGGTGCAGGGCCATGGCCTGGGCCACCGCCGCGCGCCAGTCGATGCGCGGGGTGGCCGCCACGGCGCCTCCCGCGGGCGGACGCCGCAGCACGTTCATGCGCGCACGCGTTGTCGCAGGCGCGCGCTGTCGCTGTCGTCCCGTCGGCGTTGCGCCAGCGTGACCGCGCCCAGGACGCCCAAGCCCGCGAGCAGCGTGGCCCAGGTGGCCGGCTCGGGCACGGGCAGGTTGACGGCGTCGATGGTGCCGCCCGCCTCGGCCAGGCCCCGCAGCACCGTCGGGTCGCCACTGAAGCTCAGCACTTTCGCGGGGCTCAGGGTGAAGTCGCCTTTCACGCAGGTGCCCAGCCCACCGGTGGCCAGGATCGGGCAATAGGTCATGGCGACGGCGTCGTAGCGCATGGCCGCGCTGACCGCGATGTTGTCCACCCCGGCCTGGCTGTTCAGCGCGATCACGTGCGGGCCGGTGAACACCATCTTGAAGAATTCCACGGGCGAGAGTCCGCCTGCGCGTCGGACGGTCAGCTGCGCGGTGCCGAAGTCCGTGTCGTTGACCAGGCCCAGGAACAGGGGCGTGAAGCTGCTGTCCAGGCCCTGGGTCCAGCTGAAGGGCTCGAAGCTGGGTTGCCCGCCGCTGGCGCTCACGCCCCAGGACCACGACAGCACGTCGATCTCGCCCTTGTGTTTGGAGTCCATGCTTTCGCCCGCCGCGCCCGGGATCTTGAGGAAGTAATCCAGCGCGGCGGCCTGCGAGGCCAGGGGGATGGCGGCAAGCAGCGCCGCGGTACAAGCAAGTTTGTTGACCATGGGAGGACTCCGAAGCAAGGCGTGGCGGGGGACTGCAGCGAGCTGCCAGCTTCGCCATCCGTGACTTTTTTGTCAATCCAAAGGGTGCCAGTCAGATCAAAGTGCTGTGCCATTTCCCTGTCAGGGTTTCACGACCGGCCTTGCCCCCGGGGTGCAATCGGACTACAAGGAAGGCGGGCATGATGTTGGGCATGGCTCTTGCTGCACCTTGCAAGGTCCCTCCTGCAGGCCTCCCGCCCGCCCGTCCGCCCTGCGGCTGCCCTTCGCCTGCCACCTCCGTCCACCACCTCAGCCCACCACCCCAGCGTGGGCCCCTGAAAGCCAAGTTTGGTCCGCATTGAACTGTCCATCGAGCTGCGCTACGACGTGGCTGCCCCGGGCGCCGATTTCGTCTTCAACATCCACGGCGCCCACACGCGCTGCCAGATCGTGCAGAGCGAAGAACTCACGCTCAGCCAGCAGGTGCTGCCGCAGATCTACACCGACCCGGCCACCCACAACCGCTACCTGCGCCTGAGCGCCCAGGCCGGCCCGCTGACGGTGGGCTACCACGCCGTCGTGCAACTGCACCACCACCTGGCCCGCCCGCAGGACGTGTACGAGGTGCCCGTGGCGCGCCTGCCGGCCGAGGCCCTGTGCTACATCTACCCCAGCCGCTACTGCCAGTCCGACCTGCTGGCGCGTCTGGTGATGGCCGAGTTCGCGCTCCTGCCGCAGGGCTACAGCCGCGTGCTGGCCATCCAGGACTGGGTGCGCAGCCATGTGCGCTTCGAGTCGAACACCTCGGACACCAGCACCTCGGCGCTGGACACCATCCAGAGCGGGCGGGGCGTGTGCCGCGATTTCGCCCACCTGATGATCGCGCTGTGCCGTGCGCTGAGCATCCCGGCGCGCTTCGCCACCGGCATCGACTACGGCGCCGACCCGGTGCTCGGCCCCACCGACTTCCACGCCTACGTCGAGGTCTACCTCAGCGGCGGCTGGTACATCTTCGACCCCTCCGGCACGGCCATCCCGATGGGTTTCGTGCGCTTTGGCACCGGGCGCGACGCGGCCGACGTGTCCTTCGCCACCATCTTCGGGCCCGTGCAATCGCAGGCGCCGCGCATCGCGGTGCACGCCCTGGCCGACCCGCTGCTGCGCTGGGAAGTGCCCTACCGCCGCGACGAGGCGATCTCGACCGACGTCTGAGGCTGGGCGGCGACCCTGTGGGCCTGGCGCGCAAGGCTTGGCGTGTCGCGCGCAAGCCGTTTGCAGCGGTGCACCGCCGAGGCTGAGCGGCACGCCGCGGGGTTCGGGCGGTGCGCCGGCCACTTCGGGTCGTGCGCCGCTGGGAAAGCCTCGTGCGCAAGGTTCGGCATGCGCAGCGGCTGAGTCTTTGAGTGCCGCGCGCAAGCCAAAACCTGCGGTGCACCAGCCGGATTCGGTGGTGCGCGACTGACACAGTGCGGCGCGCAAGGGGTGGGAACTGCACGCGCCGGTCGCATCGGGCGGCAGGCCGCCCAAATTTGGCGGCGCACCGCGCAGATCCGCTTGCGCACCGCTCGCATCGGCTGGCGCGCGAGGCGACAAGGCCGGCGTCCGAGTCAAAACGCGCGGCATGTGGCCTGCGCAGACCGGCGCGCGCAGCACATCGTTACCTTTGCCGAGCGCGATGGTGCGCGGCCGCTGCCAGAATCCCCGGCAAACAAACTCAGGGGATCAGCATGCGGCCATTCATCGTGGTGGGCGACCCGACAGACCATGGCGGCGTGGTCATCGGCTCCACCCAAACCACCGACACCTTCGGCAAGCGCCTGGCGCGCGTCGGCGACCAGGTCACCTGCCCGAAGAAGGGGCACGGCACCACCGTCATCGTCACCGGCGACCCGACCATGATCGTGGACGGCGCGCCCGTGGCCCGGCATGGCGACAAGTGCGCGTGCGGGGCGACGTTGATATCGGGTCAGGTCTTGTCGGGGGTCGTTGAAGGAGGGGGAGTGGCGGGGGTGAATGGTGCCTCACACACGCACGCGGATGACGCGGTGGTAGCCCATGTGACCGGTCAGGCGCCAGCCGATGAGGATGAGGAAGTCTTGGCGCAGTTCTACGAAGCCCTGGACGCAGATGGACAGCCCGTTGAGGGCTACAAATTTGACCTGTTTGCAAACGATGCGTTGCACATCAAAGCGGCACACTTGACGTCTGGCCGTTCTGCCGTTGTCGATGGCAATGCCGTGCTGCGTCTGGTGATGTGGGTGGCCGGTGACGGAGGTGCGCGTCATGGCTGATGAAAAGGCAATTGATCCCGAGGTCAAGCTGCTTGCAGCCATGGCGTATGGCGAGGGCTCAGCGGCGAATGACCATGATGAAATCTTCGCTCTGGCCAGCGTCCTGGTCAGACAGCGCAATGCGCGCGGGTACAGCACGATGTCAGCCTTCATCAAGGGTGAGCCGAGCTATTCCTATGTCATTGGGGACGGCAACCCTCGGTACAACAAAATGTCAAAGGCGAGCGATGCGGTCATTCGAAAGGACCCAGGCATGTCACTGGCCATCGAGGCAGCCGAGAATGCAATCAAAGGTGGGCCAGACCTGTCCAACGGTGCGTATTTCTGGGATGGCGGCGACATCAAGACCAACCACGCCAACCATTTCAAGGTGAGGCACGGCATCAAGTTCACGGACCCTGCACACAACGTCTATGACATCAAAGAATCCACCAAACTGGTGGTCTTGACCAGGACGGTCAAGAAGCGCGTTGGCAAGAAGGTCACGACAACCAAAGAAGAGATCGGGCGATACGACCATGTCTACGAGTCCACGGCAGGCCATGGCGGCACGATTTTCTGGAAGAACGGTGCTGACTACCTGAGCACGGCCGGAGCCAAGGCGTACAAATGAACGTTTTCAAACGATGGATTGCTGCGCTGTCGGTCACCGTCATGACGGCCTGCGCACATGCCGCGAAGCCTTCTGCTGAGGTGGTCCATGCTTGCCTTCAAGGCGAGTCTCGCGGCCACGCCACATGGACCGCCATCGCGACGAATGAAGTCGGCAGTGATGACGACTTCCGGGGTGGCTACAAGGCGACCCTCTTCACGGCAAACGGACGAGATGTGGGCTATGCCGAGAAGGATGGCCGAGATGGGCTGATCTGGGGACGCACCATCGTTCCTCTCAAACGTGCAGTTCCGCTGGACCAGCCTCCTGAAACACCCAGCACCTTCACGCCGATGCTGGCGGATTGGTCAACGATCCAACAAGGATCTCAACGGTTCCTGTGCGTGAATTTCAACTTTGATGGCCTTGGGCGCAGCGGCTCGTTTCAGAAGGTGCATGGCCTTTATCTGATGAGCATCCCACAGCGCGGAAAAGCCAAGCCCGCACTGTTTTACGGGGTCAGGCGCACCGAGTGACACGCAGGTGATCTTCCCAAGGAAGTTTCAGAGTTCTTGTGGAGCCGAGAGGCCTGCGATCGCGCCGCCGCACCTCACTGCTTGCGCGTTTTGGGCATCTTGGTTTTGCCTTTTTCAGGCACTGCCTGTGGGGCATTCAGGGCATAAAACTCGTGCAGCTTGGCCGCCAGCATGCGCTTGTCGGGCAACTGCGTCTGGTACTGCGCCACCAGTGCGGGTGAGAGGCTGCGGCTCAGGGCGTACTCCACCACCTCGCTGTCCTTGCTGGCGCACAGCAGCAGGCCAATGGCCGGGTTTTCGTGCGGCTTCTTCACGTCGCGGTCCAGCGCTTCCAGGTAGAAGTTGAGCTTGCCCAGGTGCTCTGGCTCAAAGCGGTCCACTTTCAGTTCGATGGCCACCAGGCAGTTCAGGCCGCGGTGGAAGAACAGCAGGTCCAGCGCGAAGTCGCGCCCGCCCACCTGCAGCGGGAACTCCGAGCCCACGAAGCAGAAGTCCTGACCCAGTTCGGTGAGGAAGCGGCGCAACTCGGCCAGCAGGCCGCGGTGCAGGTCGGCCTCGGTGTGGCTGGGGCTCAGGCCCAGGAATTCCAGGGCGTACACGTCCTTGAAGACCCGCGCGCCTGTCTCGCCATGGATGTGTGTCAGTGCTGCTGACACTTTGGCGGGCGCCAGAACGGCTTGCTCGAAGGCGCCCAGGCGAAATTGGCGCTCCAACTCGCGTTTGGACCAGCGCTGTGCCACCGCCATGCGCAAGTAGAACTCGCGTTCTTCGGGCCGTTTGGATTGGGTCAGGACGATGAGGTTGTGCGTCCACGGCAGTTGTGTCACCAGTGGTGTCACTGTTTCGTGCCCTTGGTAGGCATCGAAAAACTGCCGCATGCGGAACAGGTTGCGGCGGGTGAAGCCCCGCTGGCCAGGCAGCACCTGCGCCAGGTGCTGCGCCAAGCTGTCCACCACGCCTTCGCCCCACTCGGCCGCTGCCAGCTTGCCGCTGATGTAGCCACCCACTTGCCAGTACAGCCCGACGAGCTCGGTGTTGATGGCCTGGTAGGCGCGCTGGCGAGCCTCATGGATCAGCCCGACGACCTCGGCGAATGCCGATGCCTGTGACGCCGTCAGGCGTGTTTGCTTCCCGGCTTTTGTCATGCGCTGCATTCTCCGACACCTGCGTCGGACACGGTCATGCGCCAGGAAAATCCACCACCCGCTGCACCGGCAGTTTCGCCATGCAGGCCGCGAACAGCGGGCTGTCGAGCCAGCCGGCCAGCCAGGCTTGCAGCGCGGGCAGGGCCTGGGCGGCGAACCAGGCGGGGTCCACGGCAGCGAACTGGCGCACGAAGGGAAACAAGGCCAGGTCGGTGGCGCAGGGGGTGGTGCCGCCCAGCTGCGGTTGGCGCTGCAGTCGTGCTTCCAGGGGCAGCAGGCAGGTGTGCAGGGCTTCGGCGCAGGCGGCTGCGCGCACCGTGGCGGGTGTTGACAGCCCATCCGGTCTGAGCTCTCCAGCGAAGCGCTCGGGGTATTTGTGGCGGTCGAGCAGGCGCTTGAAGTCACCGTCGTTGCGTTGCAGCAGGGCGAGGTTCTCAGGCGTTTGCGCACGCGCCCACCAGCCATCTTCGCCACACCAGGCCCAGCGCATCACGTCCCAGCTTTGCTCGATGACCTGGCCGTCGGTCAGCACCAGCACCGGCACCGTGCCCTTGGGGCTGAGGGCCAGCATCTCGGCGGGCTTGTCGCGCAGCACGATCTCGCAGGCGCGAAAAGGGCGCCCGGCCTGCAGCAGCGCCATGCGCGCCCGCATCGCGTAGGGGCAGCGGCGGTAGGTGTAGAGCAGCGGTGGCATCACGCCGCGGGCATCACGTGGGCATCACACCGCCGGCAGGGCCAGCACCTGCCGCGCCAGCTCGGCCACGCCGGCTTCGCCCAGGTCGGCCGTGTGCACGGCGCGGCGCTCCGCCCAGTGGAAGAGGTGGGCGGCCTGCGAGCGGGCGTAGGAGGGGTCGTAGTGCAGGCGCATCAGCTCTTCGAACAGCGGGGGCAGCTGGCCCTCGCGCGCCCAGGCTTGCCAGCGCGTCAGCGTGTCGCGGCTGTGCAGCTCGTGCAGGTTCTCCAGCGTGTCGGCCAGGGCGTGGCCGTCGTCGCCGAGGTAGGCGTAGTCGTCCAGCAGGAAGGCCAGGCGCGCTTCGGGCGTGGCCACGACCTCGGTGCAGGGGCTGGCGCGCAGGCGGGCGATCAGGGGCGTGGGCAGGGCGATGCGGCCGATCTTGCGGCTCTCGGCCTCGACGTACACCGGGCGGCTCAGGTCGAAGCCTTCGACGGCGGTGGCCAGGGCCGTCTCGAAAGCTTTTTGCGAGGGCTGGGGTTGGCCGGGCAGGGCGCCCAGCAGCGAGCCCTTGTGGCGCGCCAGGCCTTCGAGGTCCAGCACCTGCGCGCCCTCTTTGGCCAGGGCGTGCAGCAGGCGGGTCTTGGCGCTGCCGGTGGCGCCGCAGATCACCTGGAAGGGCAGTTGCGGGCAAAGGTCTTCCAGCGTGGCGATGACGTGCTGGCGCCAGCGCTTGTAGCCGCCGGTGAGCTGTTGCGCGTCCCAGCCCACCAGGCGCAGCCAGGTCGTCATGGAGCCGCTGCGCAGGCCGCCGCGCCAGCAGTAAATCAGCGGCTTCCAGTCGTGGGGCTTGTCGCTGAACTGCTGGGCGATGTGGCGTGCGAGGTTGGCCGCGACCATGGCCGCACCGACGCGGCGGGCCTCGAACGCGCCTTGCTGCTTGTAGATGGTGCCGACGATGCGGCGCTCCTCGTCGTCCAGCACGGGGCAGTTGATGGCGCCGGGGATGTGGTCGAGCGCGAATTCGGACGGCGAGCGCGCGTCGATCAGCACGTCGAAGCGGTGGCGGTCCTGCACCAGGGTGGGGGCGGGCGCGCGGGGGCTCATGCCGTGCTTCCTGTGTGCTGTGCAGGCACGGCTGGCACAATCGACGCAAACTTCGCTTGACCCATGACTTCCATTGCCCTGACCCAGTTCTCACACGGTGGCGGCTGCGGCTGCAAGATCGCGCCCGGCCTGTTGGGCGAGATTCTGTCACGTGCGCCCCAGGGCCTGGTGCCGCCGGAGCTGATGGTCGGCCTGGAGACCAGCGACGACGCGGCCGTCTACCGCCTCAACGAGACGCAGGCCCTGGTGGCCACGACCGATTTCTTCACGCCCATCGTGGACGACCCGCGCGATTTCGGGCGCATCGCCGCGACCAATGCGCTGTCCGACATCTACGCCATGGGCGGCACCCCGATCATGGCGCTGGCCCTGGTCGGCATGCCCATTGCCAAGCTGCCGCCCGAGGTGATCGGTCAGGTGCTGGCGGGTGGGGCGGAGGTCTGTCGCGCGGCCGGCATCCCCATCGCGGGTGGCCATTCCATCGACCTGCTGGAGCCCATCTACGGCCTGGTGGCGCTGGGCCTGGTCCACCCCGACCGCGTGCACCGCAATGCCGATGGCCGTGCCGGCGACGTGCTGGTGCTGGGCAAGCCGCTGGGCGTGGGCATCCTGTCGGCGGCGCTGAAAAAAGGCGTGCTGGACGCCGCCGGCTACGCCGAGATGCTGCGCCACACCACGCGCCTGAACACCGTGGGCATGGCCTTGGGCACCTTGCCCGGTGTGCACGCCATGACCGACGTGACGGGCTTCGGCCTGGCCGGCCACCTGCTGGAAATCTGCCGGGGCTCGGGCCTGGGCGCGCACGTGGCGCTGGCCGATGTGCCCATGATCGGTGCCGCTGCGGCCTTCGCGCAGCAGGGCATCGTCACCGGGGCCTCGGGGCGCAACTGGGCGGCTTACGGGGCGTCTGTCACGCTGCCCGCCGATGCGGCCGCGTGGCAGCAGGTCATGGTCTCCGACCCGCAGACCAGCGGTGGCCTGCTGGTGAGCTGCGCCCCCGAGGCGGTGGACGCCGTGCTGGCGGCCTTCCACGCGGACGGCTTCGCCGAAGCCGCGGTGGTGGGCACGCTGCAGGCCGGTGCCGCCGAGATCACCTTCGTGTGATCAAGCCAGGCTGATCACTTCAGCAAGCCGGTCGAGCGGCCGACCTGTTCGATGACGAGGAAGTCTTCCGGCTTGGCGACCACGAACTTCTTGGCGCCTTGCAGGTCGAGCACGGCCTTGTCCTCGGGCTTGTTCGCGTCCAGGTTCAGGAAGGCGCTGGCGAACTTCTGCACGGTGGCGGGCGGCAGGTCCTTGCGGGCCGTCCAGACGTAGTCCACGAAGGGCGGCGTGGTCCAGATCACCTTGACCTTGGCCTTGTCCACCTTGTCACCGTTGAGCAGGCGGTTCCAGACCTCGATGTTCAGCGCGCCGGCCTGCACCTTGCCCGATTCGACCATCTTCACCGTGGCGTCGTGGGCCCCGCTGTAAATCGGGGCGCCAGCGAAGTCCTTGTCGGCATCGATGTGGAACTGGGTGCTCAGGAAGTGGCGCGGGAACAGGTGGCCCGAGGTCGAGCTTTTCGAGCCGAAGGCGAAGCTCTTGCCGCGCAGCTCTTCCGGCTTGTTGATGCCGGCAGCGGTGTTGGCGATGAACACGCTCTGGAATTCGCGGTCGATGTCGCGCATGACCACGGGCTTGGCGCCGGCCAGCACCTTGGCCTGCACGTGGGTGAAGCCGCCCAGCCAGGCGAAATCGACCTTGCCCGCGGCCAGCGCCGAGACGGCCGCGCCGTAATCGATCACGGGCACATAGACCACCTTCACGCCCAGCTGCTTTTGCAGCATGTCCACCATGGGCTGGTACTTGCGCGACAGCTCGGTGGGGTTCTCGTCGGGGATGCCGGAGACACGGATGACGTCTTCGGCGTGGGCCGGGACGGCGCCGATGGCCGCGGCCAGGGTGAGCAGGCGGGCGAGGCGGGACAGGATGTGGCGCATGGGCGGGCTTCCTAGGTGGGTTGGAGGAACAGCGAGGAGGGGTGGGGCGCAGTGTGCCTGCTTTGGACGTGCCTGCCCTTGAGCAGCCGCCCGCGGACGTGGTCACCCACGGCATCGACCAGGGCCACCACGGACACCATGGTGAGCAGCAACCATGACAGGTCGCGCGTGTGGAAGAGGCTGATGGCGGTGTTGAGCGCGTCGCCGATGCCGCCCGCGCCCACGAAGCCCACCATCACGGTGGCGCGCACATTGCATTCGAAGCGGTAGAGCGTGAAGGCGGCCAGGCGGGCCTGGACCTGTGGCAGCACGCCGAACAGGTGGGTGCCCAGCGCGCTGGCGCCTTGCGCCTGCAAGGCCGCGGCCTGGCCGGGCTCGGCCTCTTCCATCACGTCGCAGTACAGCCGCCCCAGCACGCCCATGTTGTGCACGGCGATGGCCAGGATGCCGGCCAGTGGCCCGCCCCCGACCCAGACCACGAAGACCAGGGCCAGCGTCAGTTCGGGCATGGCCCGCGTGAGCTGCAGCACGGCGCGGCTGGCCCACTTGGCGGCCTGGCGCAGCAGCCGGGACAGCAGCGGGCGGCGCGGCGGGTCGCTCAGGTAGCTGGCCGTCAGCAGGGGCGTCACGGTCAGCGGGGCCAGCACGAAGGCGAGCAGCGCCGACAGCACGGTCGCGGCCCAGGCCATCATCAGCGTGTCGCCGGTCTGGCCGAGCACCGTGGTGACGAAGGGCAGGTCGGGGCGCAGGTCGTCGGCACTCAGCAGCGACAGGCCGGGTGCCTGCCACAGGTCGGCCCAGGGGATGTCGAGGCGCAGCAAGGCCCACACCGCGCCGAGTGCCGCCAGGCCCAGCGTCCAGCGCAGCGGGCGTTGGCGCAGCTGCAGGCTGAGCAGCTCCAGCACGACGACGAAGGCCAGCACGGCCAGCAGGGTGGTGGCCAGCTTGTCGTACTGGAAGTAGCGGATGCTCAGCGCGATCTCGCTGCCCAGGCCGCCCGCGCCCACCACGCCGAGGATGGTGCCGTTGCGGATGTTGCATTCCAGGCGGAACAGGGCGTAGGCCACCCAGGGCCGGCGCACTTGCGGCAGCACGGCGAAGGCCAGGACGCCCCCGCGCGAGGCGCCCGCAGCGCGCAGGGCCTGCACGCTGCGCGGCTCGACCGCTTCGGCCAGCTCGGCCCAGACCTTGCCGATGCCGCCGCCCGAGGTCAGCGCGATGGCCAGCACCGCGGCGCCCGGGCCCAGGCCGAGCAGGCGCACGAAGATGTAGGCCCAGACGATCTCAGGGATGGCGCGCAGCAGGCCCAGCGTGAAGCGCGCGGCCCAGCGCAGCGTGCTGGCGGCCAGGCGCCACAGCACAGGCGGCTGGCGCGGCGGGTCGGGCAGGGTGGGCACGGCGGTGGCCAGCCAGGCCAGGCAGAAGCCGATCACCACCGCCAGCACCGTGCCCAGCAGGCCGATCAGCAGGCTCTCGACCGACAGGGCCAGCACGCGTTCCAGGAAGTCGGCCGAGAGGTCGGGGTGCAGCAGACCGCCCAGGATGTCGCGGGCATTGGCCACGCCGGCGGGGTCGAACAGCTTGCCCAGCTCGGCGCCGCTCAGGCGCAGGCAGAGCTCGCAGGACAGCAGCACCAGCAGCGTCCACAGCCAGGGCGCGCAGCGCGACCCGACCGAGGGACGGCGCAGCTCAGAGCCGCTCGTCGCTGCCGGCATAGAGCTGCTCCAGTTGCGCGGGCGTGACCTGCGCGGGCGGCAGGTCGAACAGCAGCCGGCCGTCGCGCAGGCCGATGACGCGGGTGCAGTCGCGCCGCACGATGTCGAACCAGTGCGTGCAGAACACCAGCGTCATCTGGCGGGCCAGGGCCGCGTCGGTGATGAGCTGGGTGACGGCGCGCGCGGTGTGCGGGTCGAGCGAGGCGGTGGGCTCGTCGGCCAGCAGGATGTCCGGCTCGGAGATGAGCGCCCGTGCGATCGCCACGCGCTGCATTTGCCCGCCGCTGAGCTCGCCGGCCAGCGCCCATTGCTGGTCGGCCAGGCCCAGGGGCTGCAGCACGCGCTGCACGCGTTCGCGCGCCACCGGCCACAGCGCGGCCCACAGCACCCGCGGCCAGGACCAGCCCGACAGCAGGCCCGAGACGACGTTGCGGTGCACGGTGGATTGCGCCACCAGCAGGCTGTGCTGCTCGACCACGCGGCAGCGCGCGCGGAAGGCTTGCAGTTCGCGCCAGCTGAAATCGCCCATGGAGCGGCCTTGCACCTCGATGCGGCCCTGGCTGGGGCGCAGGGCGCCGGCCATCAGCTTGATGAGGGTGGACTTGCCGCCGCCGCTGGGGCCGATCAGGGCCACGCGCTCGCCGGCTTGCAGGCTGAGGTCGATGTGCTGCAGCACGGGGCGGCCCGACCAGCTGCGGCCGAGGTCGTGCAGGCGCAGCAGGGGGGCGGTCGGGGTGGGGGCGTGCAAGGCGGTGGGCGCTTTGGGGTGGCGGGTGGCGAGGTGTGAGGCACCCAAAGGGTCAGGGATTCTACGGTGCCCGGGTGGTTCAAGTCCGTGCCATCCGGGTCGATAAACCCGATGGCACGGATGTGGCGTGCTTCACCCGAGTTGGAGATCCCTCACCGTGTTGTCATCCTTTTTCGCATCCAGCGCGCCCCGCAGTGGCACTTTCGATTGTCAGAACCCGCCAAGTTCGCTGCGGTCCCTGGGCGTGCGCGGCGGCCGTGGGCTGCTCATGGTCTTCGTGCCACCGGGCGCGAATTTCGAGCGCGTCAACACGGCCTGGCAGGCCCTGGCCGCCGACGGCCTGACCGTCCTGGCCCTGTCCTCGACCGGGGCCCTGTGCAGCAGCCAGGCGTCCTCGACCTATTGCGACCCCGACAGCCAGCAAGGCAGCTGGTTGTGGCTGCCGGCCTCGCTGATTGGGCGGCACGAGCTGCACACCGTGGACCTCCACCTGCAGTCGGCCCGCACGGCCAAGGCGCGCGTTGGCGCCATCCGTGCCGAACTCGACCGCCTGCCGCTGGGCATGCCGCTGTCGGCCGAGCGCAGCTTCGCGCTGGTCTATTGCGACGGCGTGTCGGCGTCCGAAGGCTTCCTGATGCAGGCCTGGTACGCCAGCGGGCGCTTCCCTTGCCTGGCCATCGGTGGCTCGGCGGGCGGCTCGCTCGACATGGTCCAGACCCACATCGGCACCCGGCGCGGCGTGCTGCAGCACCAGGCCGTGGTCATCTTCTGCGAGATGGCGCCGGGCAAGTCCTTCGCGCCGTTCAAGAGCCAGAATTTCGAGGCCACGAACCAGAGCTGGCTGGTGGCCGAGGCCGACCCGGTGGCGCGCACCGTGAGCTCGGTGTTCGACGCCCACCATCGGCCGCGCCCGGTGATCGAGGCGCTCTGCGAGCACTTCCGTTGCCAGCCTGCGCAACTGCCCGATCGGCTCAACGGCTACACCTTCGGCGTGCAGGTGGAGAAGGAGCACTTCATCCGCTCGGTGGCCAGCATCCAGGCCGACCGCATCACCTTCTTCTGCGACCTGGAGTTCGGCGACCGCCTTCACCTCATGCGCGCAAACAGCTTCGTGGACAGCACCGAGCGCGACTGGCAGCAGTTCCTGTCGAACAAGCCCAAGCCCTTGGGCCTGTTGCTCAACGACTGCGTGCTGCGCCGCGTGAACAACGCCAACGAGCTGGGCAATGCGCGCTTCTTCAAGGACTTGCCGGCGGCGGGCTTTTCCAGCTTCGGCGAGGTCATGGGCGTGCCGATCAACCAGACCCTGTCGGCCCTGGTCTTCTTCGACCGGGACGCCAAGGCCATGGGCAATTTCCCCGTCACCTACGCGGGCTATGCGGCCCACTACGCCTTGCGCTCCCTGCACCGCTGGGAGGCCATGCACGCCATCCAGTCGGGCATGATTTCGCGCATCGTCACCTACCAGCAGGGCATCGAGCCGCTGCTGCAGGCCTTGCCCAAGCTGGAGCAGGCCACCAGCACGCAGTCGCAGGCGCTGGACATCGCCGAAACCAGCATCCGCACGCTCAGCGGCGCGGCCACGCAAACCCAGGGCGCGCAGCAGAACCTGGGCGAGGAGCTCAGCGAGCTGGAGCGCATCTCCAACGGCATCACCCAGATCACATCGGGCATTGGCCGCATCGCCGACCAGACCAACCTGCTCGCGCTGAACGCCGCGGTGGAAGCCGCGCGTGCCGGCGAGGCGGGGCGCGGTTTCTCGGTGGTGGCCGACGAGGTGCGGCGCCTGGCGCAGTCGTCCAAGTCGCAGGCCGATGCCACGCGCAAGGACATCTCGGACGCGGTCGATGCCATCGCGCGCATCCGCGGTGTGGCCAGCCAGACGGTGACCACCACCCAGGGCATGGCGCAGCAGAGCATCGAGGCGGCCGAGCGCATCGCCACCATGAGCGCGCAGACCAGCGAGGACCGGCGCAACATCTCCGATTGCCTGGCCAACCTCAAGGACCTGGCCAAGAGTGTGGACGCCATGCACGAGAGCATCGACCAGATCACGCTGCTGGGGCGCTTGGCGGCGGCCTGACAGCGTTCAGTTTCAGTGGTTGTCCTGCTGGCCCAGGCTCTGTGCCTGGCCCAGCGACAGCCTGGCGCGCAAGCCACCTCCGGGCCGGTTGGCCAGCGTCAGCTCGCCGCCCAGCGCCAGGCTGAGCTGCTGCGCGATGGCCAGGCCCAGGCCGGTGCCGCCGCTGTGGCGGTGGTCGCGGTTGCGCGAGGCGTCCACGCGGTGGAAGGGCTGCAGCACGGCGAGCAGATCGGCTTCGGGGATGCCCGGGCCGGCGTCGTCCACGGTGATGTGGATGCGCTGGGCCGTGCCTGGGCCCATGCCTGGGCTCGCGCTCAGCGTCACGGTCACCGGGTGACCTTCCCCGAACTTCACGGCGTTGTCCAGCAGGTTGCCCACCACGCGGCGCAGGGCCTGCACGCGGGTGTGCAGGGGCGGCAGGGCGGGCGCGTCGGTGTGCAGGCGCACGTCGTGGCCGGCGTCTTGCGCATCGCAGACCAGGGCGTCGAGCAGGGCCGGCAGGTCCACCGCGCGGGGCACTTCCTGGTGGGCATGGGTGCTGCGGGCGTAGGCCAGGCCTTCGGCCACCAGCGCGCTCATGCCATCGAGGTCGGCCAGCAGGCGCGTGCGCAGCTCGGCATCGGCCACCTGTTCGGTGCGCAGGCGCATGCGGGTCAGCGGCGTTTGCAGGTCGTGCGAGATGGCGGCCAGCAGCTGGGTGCGCTCCTGCACATGGGCCTGCACGCGGGTCTGCAAGGCCTGCAGGGCGCGCGTGGCCTGGGCCACTTCGCTGGGCAGGGTGTGGGGCGTGCCTGAGCGGGCATCCGCGTCTGCCACGGGCCCGGTGCCTGCCGGCTGGATGCCCTCGGCGGTTTGCGCCAGGTGCTGCAAGGGGCGCACGGCCACGCGCACCACGCCCCAGGCCGCGGCGATCAAGGCCAGCATCTGCGCCAGCAACAGGCCCACGGTGGTGGGCGAGACCATGGGCCGCGGCGGGCTGAGTTGCAGCAGCAGGGTGTGGCCGTCTTGCAGCTTCAGGGGCAGGCTCAGTTGGGTGGCGCCAGTTTCGCTGCTGGCTTCGCTGACCTGGCCCACGCGCTGCGGCCCGAGTTCGGCGGCCACGGCCAGGCGCACGGGTTCGGCCAGGGGGTGCTGGGCTGGGGCGTGGGGGGTGTGTGCCATGGTGTGTGCGTTGGCGGCCGCACCGGTGTCGTCCAGCAGGCGGTAGCGGTAGTGGGCGCGGGCCAGGCGGGGCAGCCAGGCGGCGCGCTCAGGCGCGGGCAGGTGGTCCAGCACGGCGACCGACGCGGCCACGTCGCGGCCCACGTAGGCCTGCATCATGGCCAGGCCTTGCTCGCCGCGCTCGCGCAGCAGGATGAGCAGGGTCAGCGCGTGGGCCAGGGCCAGGCCGCCGCAGACCACCAGCAGCACGCGGCCCAACAAGGTGCTTGGCATCAGGGTGCGGGGCCACAGCGTCATGGGCTGCCTCTCATGCCGCCACCACCTCGGCGCACAGCACATAGCCCTCGTTGCGCACCGTCTTGATGTAGCGCGGCTCGCGCGGGTCGTCGCGCAGGCGCTGGCGCAGCCGGCTGATGAGCAGGTCGATGGAGCGGTCGAAGGCCTCGGTGTCGCGGCCCTGGGTGAGGTTGAGCAGCTGGTCGCGGTGCAGCACGCGCTGGGGGTGGTCGAGCAGCACGCGCAGCAGGCGGAACTCCCCCCCGGTGAGCGACACCAGCGTGCCTTGTGCGTCCAGCAGGTGGCGCGCCGTGGTGTCCAGCGTCCAATCGCCAAAGCGCAGGGCGCGGGCCTGGTGCACCGGCTGCAGATTGGGCGGCAGCATGCGGGTGCGGCGCAGCACGGCGCGGATGCGCGCCAGCAGCTCGCGCGTGGCGAAGGGCTTGGCGAGGTAGTCGTCGGCGCCCATCTCCAGGCCCACGACGCGGTCGGTTTCCTCGGCACGCGCGGTCAGCATCAGGATGGGCACGTGCGCATCGGCCTTGCTGCGCAGCCAGCGGCACAGGCTGAGGCCGTCTTCGCCGGGCAGCATCAGGTCAAGCACGACGAGGTCGATGCGGTGGGCGGCCAGCACGGCACGCGCCTGCACCGCATCGCGCGCTTGGCTGATGCGCAGGCCGCTGTCGGCCAGGTAGCGCGCCACCAGGTCGAGCAACTGCCGGTCGTCGTCCACCACGAGGATGTGATCGGGGGTGTCCATGGCCGAAACCTTAGCCGATCCGGGTGTCGGCCGGTGGCCGCGCGGACCCGCGATGCGGGGGGGCATGTGTATCGCTCTTTGTCTGACCGGGCCTGCACGGCCTTGCAGACACACGCGGTGCGGGCTGGGACACACGCCCTGAAGTGGCTTTGGACACAGTGGCAACACCAGGCTGCTGTCAGGCCTGCACGCCTTCCCACGACCCACACAGGAGCCCGCCATGCCCGTCCCTTCCTTCCATTGCATCCCTTCGTTCAGCGCTGCCCTCACCACGCTCGCCACCACCCTCATGCTGACCCTCGCCCTGCCCCTGTCGGCCCAGCCCCTGCCGCCCGAGCTGTTCCTGCCGCCCTTTCCCGAGCTGGGCTGGCCGGCCTCCGCCAGTGCCGCGCCCCGGCCAGCCGGTGAGGCCGCGCCCGCCCTGCTGGGCCGCTGGGTCACGGCCAGCGGCAACCTCGAAGTCGAGATCGCGCCCTGCGGTCAGTCCCAGTCCCAGTCCCAGTCCCAGCCCCAGCCCCAGCCCTTGTGCGGCACCGTGACCCGCGTGCTGGGCAACCGATCCATGGCGCGCGACGGCGAGATGCAGCCGGTGGACACCCGCCCCGCCGTGGGCATGCAGATCTTGCGCGGCCTGACCCTGGCCGCCAGCGAAGACCCCCAGGCCAGCGACGCCCCTTGGTTTGGCGAGATCTACAACCGCGAGAACGGCCGGACCTACCGCTGCCGCGTGCACCTCGGCACGGCCGAAGGCGAGGGCGGTGCGCTGGTGGTGCGGCCCTATGTGTTCACCCCCCTGTTCGGGCAGACACAGCACTGGCAGCGCGCCAGGGCCGAGCTGGCCCAGCAAGCCCAAGCGAAGGAGACCCCATGAAGCGATCGATGTCACACCCCTGGGCCGGGCCCGCCCTGGCGCTGGCCGCCACGGTCGCGCTCTGGCAGGGGCCCGCAGGCACCGGCCACGCGGCCGATGCGACGGCGGCCGGCCCCCTGTCCGGCCAGGGGGCGCCGACCGCCCCAGGCACCGCCTTGCGCGCCGCGCCGCCGCTGGTCGGCCTGGGCCCCTGGTTCAACTCACCGCCCCTGAACCTGCAGGCCTTGCGCGGCAAGGTCGTGCTGGTGGACTTCTGGACGCACGGCTGCAGCAACTGCATCAACACCTTGCCCCACGTGCAGGCCTGGCACCAGCGCTACAAGGACCAGGGGCTGGTCGTCATCGGCGTGCACACACCCGAGTTCCCCTCCGAGCGCGAGGCCGCCAACGTCCAGGCCGCCATCCGGCGCCACGGCCTGGGCTACCCCATCGCCATGGACAACGACTTCCGCACCTGGGAGGCCTGGCGCAACGCCTACTGGCCGGCGCTCTACCTCATCGACAAACAGGGCCGCGTTGTCTTTCAGCACGTGGGCGAGGGCGCCTACGAGCGCACCGAAGCGCGCATCCAGGAGGCTTTGCGGGCGCCGTGAGGGGGTGTGGCCCGACGGGGTGAGCGTGGTCCAATGGGCGCGCATCCATCCACCTTGCGCCCCGTGTTGCCCATGCCCATGCCCTCGCGCTTTGATCAGCTCTCCCGGGCCCTTGGCCGCGTTTGCGCCTGCGCCGTGCTCATGGCCCTGGCTTGGCCAGCGCCTGGACCGGCGCGCGCTGGCGATGCGGCCTCGATGGCCCAGACCCAGACCCAGAACGCGCCCCAGCACCCGCCCTCAGCCTTGGCCTCATCGGCCTGGCCCGAGCTGCAAGTCTCGCCCGCGCAAGTGCAGGCCTACGCCCTGTCCGACGAAGCCCGCTTTGCCCAGTCCGACTGGCAGGCCATCGAGCAGGCGTCGATGCAGCTGGCCGAGCGCCGCATCGGGTCCTTCGAGGGCGTGCCCACTGGCGCGCTCATGGGCATGTTGGGTCGGCCCGTGCGCATCCACTTCCGCTTTTACACGCACCGCCACGAGCAACGCGGCGCCGTCATCGTGGTGCCGGGTTTCACCGAGGGCCTGTCGGTGTACCAGGAGGTGATCCACGACCTGCTGCGCAATGGCTACTCGGTGTACATCCACGACCACCGCGGCCAGGGCTTTTCCAGCCGCCTGCTCAGCGGCGAGGACCAGGCCGACAAGGGCCATGTGGACCGCTTCGACCGCCTCGTGGCCGACTTCGAACACTTCACGGCCCTGGTCCAGCAAGCCCGTGCGGTCGACCCCGTCCAGGCGCAACGGCCCGTGTTCCTGCTGGCCCACTCCATGGGTGGCGCGGTGGTGGCCCTGCACCTGGCCCGCCGCGGCCTTGACACGCCCTTCGCCGCGGCGGCCCTGGTCACCCCCATGTTCGAGCCCACGGTGGCACCGCGCGATGGCCCCCAACACCCAGCCGCTTGGGCCGACCGCCAGCTGCGCCAGTGGTGCCACAGCGGCGCGTTCGGCCTGCCTGTCAGCCTGCCGTGGTTGTCTGCGAAACGCGTGCGAGGCCAGGGCTTTGCGGCCGACCTCGCCGCCTTCGAGGCCTTGCCAGACCCGGCCACCGCGGCCTTGACGCACAGCGTGGCGCGCCACCGCATGCGCTGGCTCAACCGCGCGGGCCGTTGCGAAGGCCCCGATTGCGGCCATGGCGATGCCCGTGTGGCCGGGCCGACGCTGCAGTGGGTGGACCAGGCCTGCGCCGGGGCCGCCGAGGCCCGCGGGCCGGGCGCGGCCGGCATCGCGGTGCCCGTGCTGGTGCTGCAGGGCGGCGAGGACGTGGTGGTCGAGCCCGAAGCCCAGCAGGTGTTCTGCGCGAACGTCAACGTGGGTCGCCAAGCTACATCAGGCGGCCACTGCACCGGCCTGCGCCTGCGCGAGGCACGCCACGGTTTGCTGGTGGAGGCCGACCGCCTGCGCCAGCCGGCCCTGGTGCGGGTGCTGTCTTTCTGGGACGAGGCGGTGCGGCGCGCGCCTTGAGGGCGGGTGTGCGGCGCCTCACATCACCTCACATCACCTCACTTGACGCGCTGCCCCTGGGCGTTGACGACGACTTCGCCGTCTTCCTTGCTGAAAGCGCCTTGCTGCGGCTGCGGCAGGATGTCGAGCACCAGCTCCGAGGGGCGGCACAGGCGCGTGCCCTGGGCCGTCACCACGATGGGGCGGTTGATCAGGGCCGGGTGCTGCACCATGACGTCCAGCAGCTGGTCGTCGGTCCAGTGAGGCTCGGCCAGCTTCAGCGCGTCGTACAGCTCGCCCTTGTCGCGCATGGCCTCGCGCGGCGTCAGGCCGCAATCGCGCACCAGCGCGGCCAGCGCGTCCCGGGTGGGCGGCGTTTCCAGGTAGAGCACCACTTCGGGCTCGATGCCGGCATTGCGGATCAGGGCCAGGGTGTTGCGCGAGGTGCCGCACTGCGGGTTGTGGAAAATTTTGACGTGGTCCATGCCGTGAGTGTCGAAGTTCGCCTAGGTTGGAACTGCCAGCAATGTTGAATCAACCAGTTACGTGAACTTGAGTCACGGAGAGCGGAACGCGCCATTCGCATAAGTTGGAACTTTTGGCGGTTTCGCTCTTTTAAACTGGAATTTCCAGGTCACTCGATCACGTGGCGTGGGCACCGCCCACGCCACGTTCACCTTGTGCGCCCAGCATGGGCGCACTCCTGCGGGTGCAAGTCCCGCCGTAAGTTGGTCACAGCGAACGAAGCGAAGCGCAACTGCATGAGGGCGACCGAGTGTGGGAAGGAAGCGTGGAGCGTAAACCGCGAGCCGATGGACAAGAACCGGATAGAAGGCGCTGCCAAGCAGGGCGAGCGGGCAAGAAACCGCGAAGCCCTCGTGACCAAGGCGAAGTGGCGTAAATCTGGCGGCTGTGCGGTGAAGGAGTGCGTTCTTACCTGGGGAGATCTCGCCTCATGCCTGAAAGGGCGACGGCTGAGCCGGAGCGAGAAGTCAACGGCCGTCACTGGTGGCGCAGTAGCGGATTGCTGCTCAACACAGTCCTGAGCATCGCTTACTTCGACCGGCTGGGGTTACCCAGACTCTCCTGACCTCAAACTCTCGAACCGCCCGGTGCGGACCCGCATGCCGGGTGGTGTGGCAGGGGTGCTTCCGATAATGGAGGCCCCCTATGCCGATTTGCTGATCGCCAACCATAGCGCCAACCAAAGTCCGGCAGCGAAGCAAATCGCTCCACTATCCAGGCTCCGCAGAAGTACATCTGTTGCATGGCAGCTTAAGGGCGCGAAAAGCCGCACTTACCCGCCCACCGCCACGGCACCCCTGACAAGTCCAGCCTGACGCAGACAAAGACTCTGCACCCCTAGTTCGACACCAAATGGTGTATGGGTGGACTCCGTCCGCCGACAGCCGTTTCTACAAGGCTGCTGGCCTATGGGATTGCTCCAGTCATTCTGGGCGGCGGACTTTCGCAACCAGGTTGGTCGAGCAAGGACATGACCTTGAGGTGGTTCAGCGCCTGCTCGGCCATGCTGATCTCGACCACACTGACCCGTACCTTGAACCATCGCCCACGACCATTGAAGGAATGTTCACGTTCGCGCCGTGAGGGTTTGACCATTCAAGTTCCTTACATTAAAGTAAGGCAAAATAGGAGTACGAAACAATGACCACAGCAACCGTGACCAGCAAAGGTCAAATCACCATCCCGGCAAACGTCAGGCAGTCGCTGCATGTGGACGCCGGGGATCGTGTCGAATTTGTCGAGTTGGAGCCGGGTCAATTTTTGTTCATGGCGGCCAATAGGTCTGTCACCGAGTTGAAGGGCATGTTCGGCAAGCCAAGCAAGTCAGTGTCGATTGAAGAGATGAACCAAGCCATTGCATCGCGCGGAGCGTCTGCAAGATGATCGGCCTCGATACCAATGTGCTGGTGCGCTACATC
This sequence comes from Aquabacterium sp., assembly GCA_023266355.1. Taxonomy (GTDB): domain Bacteria; phylum Pseudomonadota; class Gammaproteobacteria; order Burkholderiales; family Burkholderiaceae_C; genus Aquabacterium. Next base: position 3,412 of record JAHFQM010000012.1, on the reverse strand, counting down.
ATGCAAGACGATGCCAAGCAAGCAGCCAAGGCAACCAAACTGATTGAGTCGCTGAGTCCAGAAGATCCGGGCTTCGTGACGCTGGTGTCAGTCATTGAATTGGTTTGGGTCTTGTCGTCGTGCTTTGACTTGACGCGAGAGCAAATTTCACAAGCCCTGGATGCACTCCTGCGTGCAAAGCAACTTGTCGTTGATCAGGCCGATCAAGTGGTACGGGCTCTGCGTATCTACAGTTCAAGGTCCGCTGACTTCGCTGATTGCCTCATTGAGCGCACTGCATCGAGTGCTGGTTGCGCGAAGACCATGACGTTTGATGTCGCAGCTTCAAAGCAGGCTGGCATGACGTTGATTCAATGACAGGGAAAGAGGAGCAGCCATGAAAGGATGGAAGTATGTTGGTCGTCACAAGGTCGTTATTCTGGCCAAGAAGGATGGCCGCGCGATCATCGCTTCCAGCATCTGCGCGTAGTGAGCAAGCCCCCAAGTCAGTACGGCTGCCAGGTCCGGCTGCCTATCTCTCAAGACATCCGCGATGGCATTGGCTGCGGCTCGTCTGACTTTCCAGACTGCCCTCCCTAGTTCGACACCAAATGCTGAATGTGTGGACTCCGTCCGCCGACATCTGTCGAAGTTCGCCTAAGTTGGAACTGCCAGCAACGTTGAATCAAGCAGTTACGTGAACTTGAGTCACGGAGAGCGGAACGCGCCATTCGCATAAGTTGGAACTTTTGGCGGTTTCGCTCTTTTAAACTGGAATTTTCAGGTCACTCGATCACGTGGAGTGGGCGGCGCCCACTCCACGTTTACCTTTTGCTGATCGCCAACCATAGCGCCAACCAAAGTCCGGCAGCGAAGCAAATCGCTCCACCATCCAGGCTCCGGGCGGCGATCACAGTGGCGGCCAGCGTGACAAACATAAGCTGTGTCATCGTCAGTCCTCCTACGCCCAAATGGGGCGCAGTTGGACATCTGTTGCATGACAGCTTAAGGGGCGGGAAAAGCCGCATTTACCCGCCCACCGCCACGGCAATCATGACAAGTCCAGCCTGACGCGGGTAGCCAATGCCTCAGATATCGCATTCCCTATCGTCTCCAATGCCGTCTTGAACTCTCGCCTATCCCTCATGGTCGCAGTGGCGCCGACATCGCTGAAGAAGTTCATTGCGGAACAGATCTGGCCCCAGTCACGCTCGACATGCCCAGATTGGCACGCCTCCAGCGCGGTCAGCATCATTTCGGCACCAGCGGCTCCGTCTCGACTGTCGACCGCTCGCTGCGCGGCTAATTGGCGCTGAAACCAGTCTCGCGGGTTCGCCCATGGCCACTTGGCATTGGCCAAGAGTTCGGCAGCACAACCTTCCCAGGTGAACAGCTGCCTGATGAGGGGTGCGAGCTCCATCGCAGCCTTCTTGCGGGCTGGGTACTCGTGCACCATCCTTTGAATCGCATCGCGCAGCGCATTCGTGTCTTGATCGGAGGGGTGCCCGGCCGGTGATCCGCCGGTCATGACGACGGACAGCACCCCATCAAAATCCGAGTCCGGGAACCGATCCCGAAGATGACCGACCAGGATAGCCAGGCCGGATTGAGTCGAACAGACCAATGGAACGCCAGCACAAAGCGCTTCCCATCCAGCCAGCCCAAAGCCTTCGTGCCATGACGGCATCAGCGCCACGTCGGCGTTGATGAGGTAATCATGCAGATCTTCCTGCTGGTTCGTAAACGGCATTGGTTCGAGTTCAAAAGCGGCGTCCTCCCGGACATCCCTTTTCAACATCTCAATCAGCTCACCATCCTTCTCAGGATCGACGCCACACGCATAGAAGTGCCCACGCAGCGTCCAGCGCCCAGGGGTTGCACTCGACCTTTCTGCAGCATAGGCGGCTTTCACGGCGCGAACTGCCAGTACTCCGTTCTTGATCGGGTCGTCCTCAAGGCCTAGCCTGCCGCTCATATAGAACTTAAGCGCCCCATTGCTCTCAGCTTGCGCCCTGATGGTTGAACTGCCTGGTGTCAATGCAATGACCCGATCCTTGCGATCACGACGCGCCTTCTGAAATCCATCGGCCAGCAGTGGCCCGATAGCAAACGCAAAGTCGGCAGCAGAGACAACGGCGTGCTGCCTGCGCGACTTCTCGAAGACGCTGGGCAGCGACTGCCCCTTGCGTCGCGAGTACTCGGCGTAGTCCATGTGACTGATCACGGCCGACTTCACAGACGTGTCGCGGCCAAGTCGAATCTGCAGATCCTTGGCGCAGTCGATGGCCAATTGCCCAGTCTTCAGGTCATGTCCGATGACCAGCAGCCCTTCGATATCAGGTGGCGGCGTCTTCAGTACTTCTTTGAGAACGGCTTCCAGAACCACATCAGACTCAAAGGTACTAGGACTGATGACCTCGACCTTTAAGGGGGTGGCTGTCTTCAACGCCTCCTCAACGACGCAAATGCACCGGCCACCTTTTGGAAGGATGTTGGCAGCCCCACGTGCCAATCCCGTGTTGATCACGTTGATGCCGCCATGCGCGCTGCCCCAACTGGTGGCAATGCAGACAACGATATAGGCCACTTCTCTCCCCTCTGTTCATTTGACGGCAGAACCCGCTTGCCACACGGGCAGCTTCTGACCGCCTGTGTCTTTAAGAAAGTCGAAGCGAATGTCCACTGTCTTGCCTACGTGAGGATAACGTAGCTTTGCAAGGGGAATTTCGGCAAAGTGGCACCCCGCCGTTCTCCGGCAGCGCCGACAGCACTCGCAACCTTGAAACCACAGCTGATGGCCGCGTACGGGGTCAGGCGGGTGATTTTCCAGCCGATTCTTTCATTCAGGCATACGAGGCGACACCAATCGAGATGGGTCTACCTCGAGAGTCGATGCCAACTTGCAAAGCACGAGCAATGACGGATTGCCCACAGATCGTTCAATCTGGCTGACGTAGGTGCGATCCACATCAGCGCTGAGCGCAAGTGCCTCCTGCGACAAGCCTCGCTCGCTTCGCAGTGTTCGGATGTTGTGTGCCAAATCGCTGGCCACATGATCAAAGTCTCGCCCCATTGGTCGCCAGAATGGCGACGTTGAGACCAGAGGTCCACGGACTATATTCTACAATGAGGAGCAAGTCAGCATGTTGGGCCACAGCTCTTGCGCTGAAGGGCTTCGTGTCATCAACTCATCTTGGAGCGCGGCATGGTGGGCGAATACTTTGATCCTTGCTACCCAGCTCGGGTAGAGGGGCTGCGGCAGGGGCACATTGAGGGCTTTGGCGCCGGGCGATCAGCCGGGTATGAAGCAGGATGTATTGACCCAGTGAATTCCTGCTCAGGTGTTAACGTTGAAGGAAACGACGATGAGCACCCTGATGGAAGACGACATCAAGCGCTGGACAGCCAAGCGCAAGACTGCCTTGGTCCTGGA
>JAHFQM010000017.1 GCA_023266355.1 Aquabacterium sp. | reverse complement strand
GCAGCGCCCCCACGATGGCGCGCTCGATCTGGTCAAAGGACTGCCCGGCCTCAACGCCCTCATCGTAGAGGCGTTGGGCCTGGGGTTGCTCCGCCGCCTTGCGGGTGAGCACCTTGATGCCCGCTCGGATCTTGCCGCCAGTTGGGATGCGGGCCGGGCCTTGCCCGAGCAGTGTCGGCAGTGCTGCCGAACCGCCCTGAACCGTGACAGTGGTTTTGACCATGGTGGCGCTCCTTCATGAACATTCGATGGTTCATGCTCTCGCGACTTCATGCGACGTCAAGCCCGAGCGCGTATGTGGCATTCTCGATAGCATGAACATCAGCGGCAAGCTCAGAAGCTGGGCAAGGCGGATCAAACGAGACGGTGTAACGCTCTGGTTCGCTGGCAAACACCCGGCAACGCCGTGGTATGAGAAAGCCATCGGTCTTTTCATCGTGGCCTATGCACTCAGTCCTATCGATTTGATCCCGGACTTCATCCCGGTGCTCGGTTACATGGATGATGTGTTGCTGCTGCCTTGTCTCATCTGGCTGACCATTCGGCTCTTGCCCGCTGAGGTTTTGGTCATCTGCCGCGAACAGGCTGACAACTGGCTGAAATTACAGGGATCAAAACCAAGCAGCCGTTTTGGTGCGGTTCTGATCGTGCTTATCTGGATTGGGGTCTGTACAGCACTCTGGATATGGCTTTAGCCATATCGCAGGTCAAGGCAACGCCCCCGAGGCAAACTTGACACATGGGGTAGGCCTGCCTAAACTTCGTTCCCTTGTACAGACTTACGGCGCAACTGCCTCTCATGCCCACGCACGCCTTCACCGTTCGCAAGCTCGCCGACACCGCAGGGGTCGGTGTGGAAGCGGTGCGCTTTTACCAGCGTCGCGGGTTGTTGCGTGAGCCTGCCCGTGAAGGCAATGGCTTTCGGCAGTACGACGAGAGTGACGTGCGGCGCCTGCGTTTCATCAAGCGCGCGCAAGAGCTGGGCTTTTCCCTTGACGATGTGGCCTCGCTGGTGTCCCTGAGCGCTGAGACCGATCAGGTGCGCGTTCGCGAGATCACCCAGCAACGTGTGCTGGACATCCGCCAGCGAGCCACCCACCTGGAAGCCATGGCCGTTGCCCTTGAAGGCTTGGTCACTTGTTGCCAGAAGTCGGCCAATGGCGATCACTGCCCCATCATCGCGGCCTTGGTCGATCACGACACCCGCCCCACAGAGCAGGTGGCCGCATGACCATGCCGCGCGCGCTCAAGCATTGGATTTGCCGACTGATGGTCGGCGTGATCCTGTTCGCGCAGATGAGCGTGGCGGCCTACGCCTGCCCCAGCAACGTCGTCTCCGGCAATGCCCCCGCCGACGCCATCACAGCGATGGGCGCCATGGTGGATTGCGAGCAGATGGGCGAAGGCATGGGCAAGCATCTGGACCAAGCCAACCCTGGCCTGTGCGCCGAGCATTGCCACCCCACTCAACAAAGCGATCACACCCAGGTGCCTACCGTGCCTGCGGCGCTGTTGATCGCGCTGTACACCGTCGCCCTGACGGTGGACGCCTCAAGGCTGGATGGCCTGGCGCCGACTGCGGACAGCCGCCTTCATGCGGCGCCACCACCGCTGTCGATACTGCACTGCTGCTTCCGAATTTGACGCGCCGAGTGACGCGGCGCTGAAAGGCCTGACGGCCGCTTCAGCGCCTGGTCGCGCAGGTTGCTGGCCAATGCAGGCGCGTGGCGTTCTGCCAAGTCCTGCACACGCCAACGCCATTGGCTTCATTCGGAGGTGTCATGTTTACCCATTCTTCGCTCCTGCCGCGCAGGGGCATGCAACTGGTCGATCTCGGCCATCCCATTTGCATGCGCATGCTCACGCGCATTCGCACGCGCTTCCAAGGTGTCGCCGTTCTGGTGGCCCTCAGCCTCGCATCCTTCCACGCCCATGCCGGGGACGTCCTGACGTTTGAACATGCGCTCGGGCTGTCCCAGGCACGCTCACAACAACTGGTGGCCCAGAACCACGCCACGGCGGCTGCCCGCGACATGGCTGTTTCGGCCGCTCAGCAGCCCGATCCTGTCCTTAAACTGGGCATCAACAACCTGCCCATCAACGGGCCTGATCGCTTCAGCGTCACCCGCGATTTCATGACCATGCGCTCAGTGGGCCTCATGCAGGAGTTCACCCGCGAAGACAAACGCCTTGCACGGTCCATGCGTTTCGAGCGAGAAGCCCAGGCCAGCGAAGCCAGCCGCGCACAAGCGCTGGCTCAACTGCAACGAGACACGGCCATCGCCTGGCTGGATCTCTACTACCAGGAACGCATGCTGGCCCTGGTCAAGGCACAGCGCGATGAAATCCGCCTGCAAGTTGAGGCGACTGAGGTCGCCTACCGAGGTGGCCGAGGATCGCAAACCGATGTGCTCGCCGCACGCGCAGCACTCGCCCAAGTGGATGACCGCATCGATCTGGCCACGCGCGAAGTCAGCACCGCGCAGACCGCGCTGCGCCGGTGGACAGGACGTGTGGCCGTCACGCCCCTGGGTGATGGGCCCGACACCAGCCACGCTCCCGTACACCTGAGCGATCTGGAAAGCACCCTGACCACGCACCCTGACATCACCGTCCTGATCCGGCAGGAAGAGATGGCCCAGGCCGACGCAGACCTGGCCCGAGCCAACAAACAAGCCGACTGGGGTGTGGAGCTGATGGTCAGTCAACGTGGGCCCGGTTATTCCAAGATGGCCTCTGTAAATGTCTCCGTTCCCTTGCAATGGGATCAAAAGAGCCGTCAGGACCGGGACCTGGCTGCCAAGGTGGCCACCGTTGAGCAGATGCGCGCCCAGCGCGAAGAAGCCACACGGGAGCACCTCGCCCAGGTCACGGTAATGCTCCAAACCTGGCAGAGCAGCCGGGATCGCCTGCGCCGCTACGACAGCACCTTGATCCCCCTGGCAACCGAGCGAACACAGGCCGCTTTGACCGCCTACCGAGGCGGCAGCGGCACGCTGGCCTCTGTGCTGGAGGCTCGCCGCATGGCCTTGGACACCCAGATGGACCGGCTTCGACTCGACATGGACACCGCTCGCATCTGGGCGCAGCTCAACTACCTGATCCCGGTGGCACACGACGCGGCCATGCCCGTTCTTGACCACTGACACGGAGCCTCACATGAAACTCAAAAATCTGGTGATCGCCATGATTGCCGCCACAGCACTGAGTGCCGCTGCATATGGCCTGTACGCATTGGGCATGCAAAGAGGCATGGGCATGAATGCCGATGCTGAACTGCGCCCCGCTCAGCCTGCCACAGAAGCAAACGCCACCCAAGCCCTGCCGCAAAGCGTGGCAGAGGGTGAAGACGCCACCCGGCGACACATCGCCGATGGCCTCAAGGCTGGCGACATGGACCCGGTCACCGGCAAGAAGGTCCTGTACTACCACGACCCCATGGTGCCGGGCAACAAGTTTGACAAGCCCGCGAAGTCGCCTTTCATGGACATGATGCTGGTGCCCGTCTACGCAGACAGCGATGGCGACCAGGGCAAGGTCACCGTCAGCCCGCGCATCCAGCAGAACCTGGGTGTGCGCACCGCAGAGGTCACAGAAGGTGTGCTGTCGCCCCAGGTCTCTGCCGTGGGCAGCATCGCTTACAACGAACGCGACCAGGTTGTCATGCAAGCACGGGCCGCCGGGTTTGTGGAACGGTTGCATGTGCGCGCCACGCTGGATGCGGTCAGGCAAGGTCAACCGCTGGTCGATCTCTATGTGCCTGACTGGGTGGCCGCACAAGAAGAGTTCCTGTCTGTCCGCCGCATGCAGGGCAACGACCTGAGCAGCTTGGTCGATGGCGCTCGCCAGCGCATGCGTCAGGCCGGCATGAGCGAGGATCAGATCAAGCGCGTCGAGCAAACCGGCAAGACCCAGCCGCGCATCACCCTGGTGGCGCCCATCGGCGGCGTGCTCAGCGAGTTGATGGTGCGTGAAGGCATGTCCGTGATGCCGGGGGCCACCTTGTTGCGCATCAACGGCGTGTCCACGGTTTGGGCCAACGCCGAAGTGCCAGAGAGTCAAGTCGCGCAACTGCGCGAAGGAACCAAGGTGCTGGCCCGCAGCCCGGCTGTGCCTGGCACCACCTTTGAAGGCACGGTTCAGGCACTGGTGCCGGAGGTCAACCCTGGCACCCGCACCGTCAAGGCTAGGGTGCAGTTGAACAACCCTGGCATACGCCTGGTGCCAGGCATGAGCGTGACCATGCAGTTCATGGACATGCGTGCCGAGAAGTCCTTGCTGATTCCCACCGAGGCCGTCATCCAGACGGGCAAGCGCACCGTGGTGATGCTGGCCGAGGACAAAGGTCGGTTCCGCCCGGTCGAGATCGAGGTGGGCATCGAGAGCGATGGGCAAACCGAGGTCAAGCGCGGCCTGGATGTGGGCCAGCGTGTGGTGGTGTCATCGCAGTTCCTCATCGATTCGGAAGCCAGCCTCAAGGGTGTCGAAGCCCGCTTGAATGGCACGCCTGCGACGACGGTGGACAAGGCTGCACCCAGACACGAAGGTCAGGCCAAGGTCGAAGCCCTGACAGGCGAGGCCATCACCTTGTCGCACGGGCCGATTGCCTCACTCAAGTGGGGCGCCATGACGATGGATTTCAAGGTGCCGCTCAAGGGCGGACTGCCCCGCCATCTGGAAGTGGGGGACCCGGTGAGCTTTGAGTTCTACATGGATGCCGATGGCATGCCGCAGTTGACCCGACTGTCGCACCTGGCACCTAAGCCCCAGCCTGCGTCCGAGGCGCCCCATCACACCCATGGCCCAGCCAAGCAAGGGAGCAAGCCATGATCGCCCGCTTGATCCGTTGGTCCATCACCAACCGCTTCCTGGTGCTGCTGGCCACCTTGATGCTCAGTGCATGGGGGGTATATTCGGTCGCGAGAACGCCGCTGGACGCCTTGCCCGACCTGTCTGATGTGCAAGTCATCATCCGCACGACCTACCCGGGCCAGGCGCCGCGCATTGTGGAGAACCAGGTCACCTACCCGCTGACCACGACCATGCTGTCGGTGCCTGGCGCCAAGACGGTGCGGGGGTACTCCTTCTTCGGCGACTCTTATGTCTACGTGCTGTTCGAGGACGGCACCGATCTGTACTGGGCCCGCTCACGTGTGCTGGAGTATCTGAATCAGGTGCAGTCGCGCTTGCCTGCCAGCGCCAAAGCTTCGCTGGGGCCCGACGCCACGGGCGTGGGCTGGATCTACCAATACGCCCTGGTAGACCGTGGGGGCACCCAGGATGCGGGCCAGTTGCGTGCCTTGCAGGACTGGTTCTTGAAGTACGAACTCAAGACCGTGCCCAATGTGGCGGAAGTGGCCTCGGTGGGCGGCATGGTGCGCCAGTACCAAGTGGTGCTGGACCCCGACAAACTGGCCACCTACGGCATCGCGCACACCCAGGTGGTCGAGGCCATCCAGAAGGCTAACCAGGAAGCGGGCGGCTCGGTGCTGGAACTGGGCGAGGCCGAGTACATGGTGCGTGCTTCGGGCTACCTGCAATCGCTGGACGATTTCCGACAAGTGCCGCTGATGACCACCGACGCAGGTGTTTCAGTGCGCCTGGGGGATGTGGCCCGCATCCAGATGGGACCGGAGATGCGCCGGGGCATTGGCGAGTTGGACGGCGAGGGGGAGGCCGCTGGCGGCGTGATCGTGATGCGCTCAGGCAAGAACGCATTGGAGACGATTGCAGCCGTGAAGGCCAAGCTCAAGACCCTGCAAGCCAGCTTGCCCAAAGGGGTGGAGATCGTGCCTGTGTACGACCGATCCACCCTCATCGAGCGCGCGGTGGAGAACCTCTCGCACAAGCTGCTCGAAGAGTTTGCCGTGGTGGCCGTGGTGTGCTTTGTCTTTTTGTTTCACCTGCGCTCGGCGCTGGTGGCCATCATCTCGCTGCCCCTGGGCATCCTGGCGGCTTTCATCGTCATGCACTACCAAGGGGTGAACGCCAACATCATGTCGCTGGGTGGCATCGCCATTGCCATTGGTGCCATGGTGGATGCAGCCGTGGTGATGATCGAGAACGCACACAAGCACCTGGAACATTGGGAGCAGGCCCACCCCGATCAAACGCTGGAAGGTGCCGAGCGCTGGAAGGTCATCGGCGACTCGGCGGCCGAGGTCGGGCCCGCGCTGTTTTTCTCACTGTTGATCATCACGCTGTCTTTTGTGCCAGTGTTCACGCTGGAGGCGCAAGAGGGGCGGCTGTTCTCGCCGCTGGCCTTCACCAAAACCTATGCCATGGCGGCGGCAGCGGGCTTGTCGGTCACGCTGATCCCCGTTCTGATGGGCTACCTGATCCGTGGCCGCATCCCCAGCGAGCAGAGCAACCCGCTCAACCGATTCCTGATTGCCATCTACCGCCCGTTGCTCAATGCGGTCTTGCAAGGCCCCAAGCGCACACTGGCGGTGGCCACCGTGTTGCTGTTGCTCAGCTTGTGGCCGTTGCAGCACATTGGCGGCGAGTTCATGCCCAAACTGGACGAGGGCGACTTGCTCTACATGCCCACGGCCCTGCCGGGCTTGTCCGCAGGCAAAGCCGCCGAGCTGCTTCAGCAGACCGACCGTTTGATCAAAACCGTGCCCGAGGTGGCCAGTGTCTATGGCAAGGCAGGCCGCGCCGAAACCGCGACCGACCCGGCACCCATGGAGATGTTCGAGACCACCATCCAGTTCAAACCCAAAGACCAATGGCGCCCTGGCATGACGCAAGACAGGCTGGTTGAAGAGCTGGACCGCATTGTCAAAGTACCCGGCCTGGCCAACATCTGGGTGCCCCCCATCCGCAACCGCATCGACATGCTGGCCACCGGCATCAAGAGCCCCGTGGGCGTCAAGGTGGCGGGCACCGACCTGGCCACCATCGACCGACTCACGGGTGAGATCGAGCGGGCGCTCAAAGATGTGCCCGGTGTCAGCAGCGCCTTGGCTGAGCGCCTGACAGGGGGGCGCTATGTCGATGTCAACATCCGCCGCGATGCCGCAGCGCGCTTTGGCATGAACATCGCCGATGTGCAGTCGCTCATCAGCTCGGCAGTGGGCGGCGAGAACATCGGCGAGACGGTGGAAGGCTTGCAGCGCTTCCCGATCAACCTGCGCTATCCACGCGAGACACGTGATTCGCTGGAAAAACTGCGCACCTTGCCCATCGTCAACGAGCGTGGACAGCGCCTGGTCTTATCCGACGTGGCCGACATCCGCGTGACCGATGGCCCACCCATGCTGCGCAGCGAGAACGCACGGCTGTCGGGCTGGGTGTATGTGGACATCCGGGGGCGTGACCTGCGCTCCGCCGTGCAGGACATGCAAAAGGCTGTCGCGGCCAAGGTCAAGCTGCCACCGGGCTACTCAGTGTCCTGGTCAGGCCAGTTCGAGTTCCTGGAGCGGGCCACGGCCAAGCTCAAGGTGGTGGTGCCCTTCACGCTGCTGATCATCTTCGTGTTGCTGTACCTGACCTTCGGCGCGTTTGACGAGGCCTTGCTGATCATGGCCACGCTGCCCTTTGCCCTGGTGGGCGGCATCTGGTTGCTCTACCTGCTGGGCTACAACCTGTCAGTGGCAGGCGCTGTGGGCTTCATCGCGTTAGCCGGGGTATCGGCCGAGTTTGGCGTGATCATGCTGCTCTACCTCAAGCAGGCTTGGGGCGAGCGCATCGACAAGGGCCAGGTCAGTGTGGATGACCTGCTCGATGCCATCCGCGACGGCGCCGTGCTTCGCGTGCGACCCAAGGCCATGACGGTGGCCGTGATCCTGGCGGGCTTGCTGCCGATCATGTGGGGGGCAGGCACGGGCTCCGAGGTCATGCAACGCATTGCTGCACCCATGGTCGGGGGCATGATCACGGCGCCACTGCTGTCGATGTTCGTGATTCCGGCTGCGTACCTGCTGATTCGCCGCAGCAAGAAGGCAAGGCGCGCCACGCAAGCGCCTCACATGAAACATGCCTGAAGGCTGTCACGCCATCACCCACAACAACAGCCACCTCGACTGGCCTTCTCGGGTTTGAGCGGCCCATTTGTCATCACCACAGGGGTGTAGCCAGCCTCCTGGATTGCGTCGCGAAGTTCATCTGCATCCGCCTCGGTGGGTTCGATCTGGACTTGGTGCGACTGCAACTCGATCCGTACAGTGGCCTCTTTATCGATGGCCCGCACCGCCTTGGTGATGGTGCTGACGCAATGGCCGCAAGTCATGTCCTTGACTTCAAAAGTGATCATCAGAAACTCCGAATGGTTTTTGGTGGGTTCACTTTCAAGCTTCCCACAGCAGGAAGGTCAAGCGCCTGTTTTCAATAGCCATGCCATCAAAGCAAGTAATTGCCACATGACTTTACATTCCCACGATGGGAAGCTTGAGGATCCACGACAAATATCAACCACCTATACGGGCACACCATGATCTCCCCGCAAAAGCCGCTGGCCACATTCCGAATCGACATCCCCATCTCGGGGATGACTTGCGCTTCTTGTGTGTCCAGGGTAGAAAAATCGCTCAAGGCAACGGCTGGTGTGCAAAGCGCCAACGTCAATTTGGCCACCGAAGTGGCCTCGGTCCAAGCGGACCCATCTGTGAACCTTGAGGTACTCAGCGCAGCCGTCCGCGAGGCCGGCTACGACCTGAAGACCACCGATGTGGCCCTCCATGTCGAGGGCATGACCTGCGCCTCTTGCGTCACCCGGGTGGAAAAAGCCTTGCTCAAGGTTCCCGGCGTCTTGTTGGCCTCCGTCAACCTGGCAACCGAACAGGCCGCCGTGCGTGCACTCTCCACGATCCCACCCGCATCTCTCGTGGCAGCCGTCACCAAGGCAGGCTATGTGACTCAATTGAAGCGGGAAGCCGAGCCCGCAAAGCCCAACACCCTGCCGACATGGGGGCCCGTAGCGATCGCTTCTGTTTTAACCTTGCCTCTGGTATTGCCCATGGTGCTGCAGTTGGTGGGGATCGACTGGATGCTCAATGGCTGGCTGCAACTCGCACTGGCCACGCCGGTGCAATTCTGGCTGGGCTGGCGCTTCTACCGGGCAGGATGGCGGGCCGTCAAGGCCAAGGCCGGCAACATGGACCTGCTGGTTGCGCTTGGCACCTCCGCAGCCTTCGGCCTGTCCGTCTACCTTCTGATGCGGCATTCACAGCACGGCATGCCGCACCTCTATTTCGAAGCCTCGGCTGCCGTGATCACGCTCGTTCTCCTGGGCAAGTGGCTGGAGGATCGCGCAAAGCGGCAGACCACGGATGCGATTCGCTCTCTGAACGCCTTGCGGCCGAGCACGGCACTGGTACGACGCGATGGCGTTGACGTCGAAACGCCCGTGGCCGACGTGCGGGTCGGTGACCTGGTGTGCATACGCCCGGGTGACCGCGTGCCCGTCGATGGCGACATCATGGAGGGGCGCAGCCACGTGGATGAATCGCTCATCACCGGCGAAAGCCTGCCTGTGTCCAAACAAGTGGGTGATCAGGTGACCGGCGGGGCCATCAACGCCGAGGGCATGCTGATTGTCAGGACGCAGGCCGTCGGTGCCGAAACAACCCTGGCACGCATCATCCGACTGGTCGAGTCGGCCCAGGCGGGCAAGGCGCCTATTCAGCGCATCGTGGACCGTGTCAGCGCCGTGTTCGTTCCGGTGGTGTTGGGGATCGCGTTGCTCACCTTCCTGGCTTGGCTTGGCATCAACGGAGACTGGGAGCATGCCCTGATCAACGCTGTGGCTGTGCTGGTGATCGCCTGCCCATGTGCATTGGGCCTGGCCACACCCACGGCGATCATGGTCGGAACAGGCGCCGCCGCACGCCGAGGCATCCTCATCAAGGATGCTCAGGCGCTTGAGATCGCACACTCGGTGACCGTCGTGGCGTTCGACAAGACAGGCACACTGACAGAAGGCAAGCCGACGCTGGTAGCCGTTGTCCCGGCCGAAGGGTCAGGCATTGACGAAGTGGTCGCTCTGGCCGCAGCGTTGCAACAAGCAAGCAGCCATCCGCTGGCGCTGGCAGTCACGGCCCACGCCCGCGATGCGCGCCTCACGATCCCGCCAGTACAAGACGCCAAGGCACTGGCGGGTCGCGGCGTCGAGGGCATGGTGAAGGGCGCCAAGCTGATGCTGGGCAATACCAGACTCCTGAACGAACTCGGGGTGGATGCCGGTGCACTCGGCACGCAAGCCGATGTGTTGGAGCGGCAAGGACGGACCTTGTCATGGCTTTTGCAGCAAAACGCCTGCGGCTTTCAACTATTGGGACTGATGGCCTTCGGAGACACCGTCAAGCCCACCGCAGCAGACGCGGTGAGGAACCTGCATCAACTGGGCATCAAAACCCTGATGCTGACCGGCGACAACCAGGGCAGCGCTGATGCGGTCGCGAAGGCCCTGGGTATTCTCGATGTGCGAGCCGAGGTGTTGCCCGGCGACAAAGCGGCCATCGTGCAAGCCTTGCGCGCCAGCGGTGAGGTCGTGGCCTTCGTGGGCGATGGCCTGAACGATGGCCCTGCCCTGGCTGCGGCGTCTTGCGGTTTTGCGATGGCCGGAGGTGCTGACGTGGCAACCGAGACCGCAGGCGTCACGCTGATGCGCGGCGACCCCAGGCTGGTGGCCGACGCCCTGGACGTGTCGCGGCGAACCTATGCCAAGATCAAGCAGGGGCTGTTCTGGGCCTTTGCCTATAACGTCCTGGGCATCCCACTGGCGGCACTGGGCATGCTCAACCCCGTCATCGCGGGTGCCGCCATGGCGCTCAGCAGCCTCAGCGTCATCGCCAATGCGCTCTTGCTGCGCCGTTGGCGGGGTGCGATGGAAAACGAGTTGCCACAGCACACCAAGCCTGCCACCGTCAATTCACAAGGAGCCGCTGTATTGACCCAGCGGTTTCTGCACAGGTCAGGCTGCTAAAGCATAAGCCTCAGCGGGGGTCTTCATGCCCAGCGCCTGATGAGGGCGCCGGTGGTTGTAAAAACCGATCCAATCCGCGA
>JAHFQM010000002.1 GCA_023266355.1 Aquabacterium sp. | reverse complement strand
CATGGTGATCACTCCTAGAACCCCGCTGCATCAAAAAGCAGCAGAGTAGGTTGAACACCTGGCTCAGTTTTAGATCGGCACACCCGTCAAAAGTGGCTCAGTTTTCGGTCGGCGCCAACAAAGCCATCGCCATCAGATCGCGCGATGGCGGCGCCTTTTGCGACCCAGCGTCGAATCTGTACATCGTCCAGCAAATTTCCCCGGCGTGCCATGGCTCGTCCTCCATTGGGTAGCTAGGCGCAATTTTAGTCCGCTAGCTACCCAGCTAGCTACCCATTTTTGTTGTGCTTCAGTGAGACGTGATGGGACGCTATGGGAGGAAAGCTGTTTGTTGACAATAGCTTATGGTCGTTGCGTGGGATGTGTTGAACTCCCTTGAAACGCTAATTGAACTCGCAGGTGGCGAGTTTCAAGGGAGGCCTGCGTGTGGCGGTGTGGGTTCAGGGGGCTGTCTGGCTGCGGATCATAGGCCCGAGGCGGGTGGCGCGGGGGGCCTGAGGCGTTCGACCTCGGCCAGCAGGCTGGCCACGTTGATGGGCTTGGTGATGTAGCCCGCGAAGCCGGCAGACCGCGCCCGTGCCGCATCGCCCGGCATGGCGTTGGCGGTCACGGCCAGCACGGGAATGACCGCCGTGGCCGGGTCAGAACGCAGGCGCGCGATGACCTCGTAGCCGTCCATCTCGGGCAGGTTGATGTCCAGCAGGATGATGTGGGGGCGCAGCTCATGGGCCATGCGCAGACCTTGCCGGGGTTCGCTGGCGCACAAGAGGTGAATGCCGGGCTGGCGGCCCAGCAGGTGGTCGATGAGCTGCAGGTTCAGCGCGTTGTCTTCGACGCACAGGATGGTGCAATCGGGGCGCTGGGCGGCCTGGGGAGGCTGCGGGTGTGCGTTGTTGCCCAATGCTGTGAGGGAGCGCTCCGAGGTGTTGCCAGGGATGTCGCCCAGCGCACCTGGCGCACCCGGGGGCACGGAGCCATCTTCGCTGCGTGGCAGCTGGACCCAGAAGGTGCTGCCCTGGCCTGGTTCGCTTTCCACCCCGATCTGCCCGCCCATCAGGTCCACCAGGCGCTTGGAGAGGGCCAGGCCGATGCCGGTGCCTTCGATCTGGCGCTCATCGGCGTCCAGCCGCTCAAAAGGCGTGAACAGGCGGGCTTGTTGTTCGGCGCTCAAGCCCATGCCGCTGTCTCGCACGCGCAGCTGGACGGCGTCACCTTGCACGTCGATGTGCACGCTCAGATCGCCGGACTGCCTGTTGTACTTGATGCCGTTGGACAGCAGGTTGATCAGCACCTGCCGCAGCCGGGTGCGGTCTGCGCGCACCCGACAGCCCGGCGGCACGGTGGGCACCGGTGCGAGGCGGATGCCATGGGATTCGGCCAGGGGGCGGACCAGCGCCATGGACTCTTCGACGAGTTCGGCCACGGGCACGGGCTCCAGGCTCAGTGTCATCTGGCCGGATTCGACGCGCGAGAGGTCGAGGATTTCGTTGATCAGCGACAGCAGGTGCTTGCCGGCGCTCAGGATGTGCCCGACCTGCCGTTGCTGCTTGGGCTCTTGCGCCGACAGCTCCAGCAACTGGCCAAAGCCGAGGATGGCGTTGAGCGGCGTGCGCAGCTCGTGGCTCATGCGCGAGAGGAACTCGCTCTTGCTGTCGTTGGCGCGCTCGGCTTCGTTTTTCGCGCCGAGCAGCTCCGAGGTGCGGCTTTGCACGCGCTGCTCCAGGGCTTCGTTGAGCTGCTGCAGGCTGGCGGTGGTTTCCTTGCGCTCGGTGATGTCCCGCGAGATCAGCAAGAAAGTCGGGCTGCCATGGTCAGGCGCGGCCTTGCGCGCCACCGAGATGTCGAACCAGCGCTGTCCGGCCGGCACCTGCAACGCCAGCTCGCGGCCCCAGACGGCGCCCGACACGGCCGCATCGTCGAGGGCTTGCTGGATGGCCTGGGCGGCCTCGGGGGGCATGACCTCGTGCACGGTGCGGCCCAGCAGCGACTGCGGCGCCTGCACGACCAGCTCTGGCCTCACGGCCAGCACGCGCAGGTAGCGGCCGCGGGCGTCCAGTTCGAACAGCAGGTCGGGGATGGCGTGCCAGGTGGCCGACAGCTCCTGGCGCAAAGCCTCCAGTCCCCCCGCGAGCTGGTCGATTTCGATGAAGCCGCCGCGTGGCACGGGCACCGTCAGGTCACTGGCGCGCAGGGCCTTGGCGGCGGTGTTCAGTTGTGCCAGCGGCTGCGTCACATGGCGGCCCAGCCACCAGGCCATCAGCCCGAACACGGCCAGCAGGCCGGCGAGTTCGGGCAAGCGCGCCTGCACCTCGCTGCGGGTGGTGGCCGCACGCTGTTCACGCAGGTCGTAGGCGACGTAGACCAGGCCGCGCCGCGAGCTGCGCAGTTCGTTGCTTTGCAGGGGCAGCTCGAAAGATTGCACGGCGTCCATGCGGTTGCCGTCGGCTTGCATCTGCCACAGCGGCATGCGGCTTTGCGCAGCCTGCTGCAGCCGTTCGCCGATCAGCTCCGGTGCGACTTCCTTGAGGCTGCGGCCTCGCCAGGCGGTGCGCTGGGCGTTCAGCACCGTGCCGTGCTCGTCGAGCAGCAAGACCCTGTGCACCTGGGGCCGGCTGGCGATTTGGGCCACCTCCGCGGCCACCAGCGACGATGTGGAGCCCATGCCCTCGTTGGTCAGGCGCACGAGCCGCGAGACGTCGGCCAGCACGGACAGCCGAGCCTCTTCCGTGAGGTGCCGCTGCTGCTGTTGCAGGCTCAAGACCACGGAGACCGCGCCAGTGAGCAGCATGAGGGCCAGCAAGGCCAGTGGCAAAAACACGCGCAAGGATCGGATGGTCATGCGGCCTCGGGCAGGAAGCGGGGGTCACAGAGGGTCGCCGTGTCGGGCAGGCGTTGCAGCAGCTTGGCATGCACCATGAGCTGTCCGACCGAGCGCGCCGAGGCATTCAGCCCCGGGTTCTGGCCGCTCAGCCACCCACGGTTCGCTGCGGCATCGGCCAGGCGGATGCCACGGAAGGCTGCCAGCACCGCATCGGGCGCGATCTGCTGGTGCTGGGCCAGCAGGCGGGCGGCGTTGGCGGGGTTGCTGCGCAGGTGTTGCAGGGCCTGGAAGTGGCCGTCGAGCAGCTGGCGGAGTTGTTCTGCCTGGCGCGGGTCGATCTGTGCGGCCACCGCCAGCACATCGACGATGAGGCCGGGGAAGCGGCTGCTGTCCAGCAAGGGGCGGGCACCGAGGGCACGCAGGCGCGAGGCCATGGGCTCGAAGGTGATGACCGCGTCGATGTGTTGGTCTGTGTAGGCTGCGACGTGCTGGTCGGCCGTCAGGGGCACTTTGACCACGTCGGTGGGTGCCAGACGCGCCGCCTCAAGCGCCCGCGACAGCATCAAGGCGCCCACAGCCGTGGACTCCACCCCGATGCGCTTGCCACGCAGGTCTGCCAGGCTGGCCACACCTTCGCGGGCCATCAGGACATCGGCGCCGGCGGATTCGTCGAACACCAGCGCGGCGCGCACGTCCAGGCCGCCTTCGCGGGCCAGCAGCACTTCGTCGAGCGTGAGGGCCGCCGCGGCCACTTCGCCATTGACCAGGGCCATCATGCTGGCGGTGTTGGAGGGGAACTCCAGCAGCCGCACCGCGGATTCGGGCGCATGCCCCAGCTCTTGCGCCAGGAAGAGCGGTGAGTAGCCGATCCAGCCGTTGAGGGCCACGCGCAATGCGGGCGTGGCGGTGCTGCAAGCGGTCAGCCCTCCCAGTGGCGTCAACCACCGGCAACTGGCCCCGGCGCCTCCCAGCAACAGGTCTCGTCGATTCATGTGTCGCGCTATGCCCTCCGGGTCGCGACAAGCGCGGTGTGGGCCCTGTTTGTTCACATGGGGTGATTGTCACACCCCGGCAGGGGTTTTTTCATGTCGCGTGGCATGACCGATGTCAGCGCATGCCCCTTTTCATGTCAGTGGCATCCGGGCAGGCATCCGGCGCGGCTTGGGCTGCGTACAGGGATCAAGCGCTGCCATGTCGCAAGCGCTTCAGCCCCCTCACCAAGGACCCACCATGCCGACGATGACCCGTTTTGCCACCCGCACCGCCCTCGCTGCGGCAGCCATCGCCTCCTGTGCGGCGCTGACGCCTGCCTGGGCTTCCAGCCACCGAGAGGCGCCCTTCATCACCACGAGCCCGAAGGTGGATGGCACGGACTTCTACATGTTCATGAGCTACGAGTCGGGCCGCACGGATCACGTCACGTTGATTGCCAACTACCAGCCGCTGCAGGACGCGTACGGCGGCCCCAATTACTTCAAGCTGGACCCGAACGCGCTGTACGAAATCCACATCGACAACAACGGCGACGCGGTGGAAGACATCACCTTCCAGTTCCGCTTCAACAACACGCTGGCCAACGCAGGCAAGGGCGTGGAGCTGGACATCGGTGGTTCGATGGTGGCCATCCCGTTGACTCAGGCGGGCGCCGTGTCGGCTGTGTCGGACGCCAACCTCAACGTCGCGGAAACCTACGGTGTGACCGTGGTGCGCGGCGACCGCCGCAAGGGCAGCCGCGCTGCGCTGAGCAAGGCCTCGGGTGGCTCCACCACCTTCCAGAAGCCGGTGGACTACATCGGTGACAAGACGCTGGGCAACTCTGCGGCCTACGAGGCCTACGCCGCGCAGCACGTGCACACGGTCAACATCCCCGGCTGCGCGATGCCCGCCAAGGTGTTCGTGGGCCAACGCCAAGAGGGCTTTGCCGTCAACCTGGGCCCGATCTTCGACCTGGTCAACGCCACGCCCGCACAGATCCTGAACCCTTCGCTGAAGAACGCATTCGCTGCCAGCTCCATCCAGGACAAGAACGTCACGACGATGGCCCTGGAAGTGCACAAGTCTTGCCTGACGGCGGGCTCCGATCCGGTGGTGGGTGGCTGGACCACGGCCAGCGTGCGCCAGGCGCGCCTGATGGCCGCGGCACCTGCCGCCGGACACCAGACCTCGGACAAGAATGGCGGGGCCTGGGTGCAGGTTTCGCGCTTGGGCAACCCCCTGGTCAACGAGGTCGTGATCGGCCTGCGTGACAAGGACAAGTTCAACACCTCGAAGCCGAAAGACGACCTGCAGTTCGCCACCTATGTGACGAACCCGACCTTGCCTGCATTGCTGGGCCTGGTCCTGGCGAACAACACCGCCGCGCTGGCGCCCACCAACTTCCCCCGCACCGACCTGGTGGCCACCTTCCTGACGGGCATCACCGGGCTCAACCGCCCGGCCAACCTGACAGCCGCCTCGGAACAGCTGCGCCTGAACACGGGCGTGCCGGCGGTCGCCGTGGGCAGCCAGAACCGATTGGGCGCAGCAGGCGCCATCCTGGCGGCGGGCTCGGTGGGTGGCGCCACCGACCTGGCGGGCTTCCCCAACGGCCGTCGCCCCAAGGACGATGTGGTGGACATCGCGTTGGTGGCCACCATCGGGGGGCTGTGCGCCATCAACGAGGCCATCGACAGCACCAACAAGAACGGCTTGGCGCTCAACAGTGTGGTGGTGCCCAGGGTCGGCACGTTGACCTCCGATTGCACGACCGCTTCGCTGAGCGCGCTCGCCAAGGACACGAACTTCGGCAACCACGGCGTCAACATGCTGCCGAACGCCGCCAACGTCCACGACGGTGCCGACCAGGCTGCGGTGACCTTCCTGACGCGCTTCCCGTACCTGAACACGCCGAACTCCGGCTCGACCCCCCAGCAGTGAGGTGATGACCATGATGCGCATTGAAGTGTTCCGTCGCACGCCCGCCTGGCTGCCGGTGCTGGCCCTGGGTGTGCTCAGTGCCTGCGGTGGTGGCGGCGACAACGTCAGGCCTGTGACTGCGGCCGTGGATGTGACGACCCAGGTGCCTGCTGCCGCAGCCACCGAAGCCGCGGCAGCCACGTCCTATGTCGCGGCCCTGTCCGACCAGCCTGCGGCCAAGACCGATGTCCTGGAGCCCGTGGCCGTGCCTGACATGCTGGCGACAGACGACACGGCTGAGCCCACCTGAGCCTGGGCTCCGGGCCAGGTGGGGCGAGCTCCCCTGGCCCTCACACGCCCCGCAAGGGGCTTTTTTTCGACCCGAACGGACCATGCCCATGCACCGATGCTGGTTGGATGTGCGCCCCGCCTCATGGCGATCGATGGCGCTGGCGTGGGCCGCAGGCTGCATGCTGCTGGGTGGCGTGGCGCAGGCCGCCGGCCTGTGGGTTCCCGCCCGAGACAACGAGGTGGTCGAGGTGCTGCGCGAGCGTTCCTTGACTGCGCAGGAGAAGGCCTGGCGCGCGTTGCGTGCCCAGGCCCGTGCCCAGCCTGGCGATGTGACGCTCGCGGTGGCGGTGGCCTCCCAGGCCATCCAGTGGTCTCGCCAGGATGGCGACCCGCGCTGGTTGGGGCAGGCGCAGGCCGCCCTCGGACACTGGTGGACCCAGGCCACGCCACCGCCCGAGGTGCGATTGCTGCGTGCCACGGTGCTGCAAAGCACACACGATTTCGATGCCGCCCTGCGCGACCTGCGTGCCTTGGCGCAACTGCCTGCCAGTGCCCTGGTGCCGGCGCAGCGCGCTCAAGCCTGGTTGACCTTGGCGTCGGTGCTGCAGGTGACGGCCCAGTACGACGAGGCCCAGCGCGCGTGCGAGGCGCTGGCCCAGGTGCCATCGCCATGGCTGTCGCAAGCCTGCAGCCTGGAGCTGCGCAGCCACCGCGGCGAGGCCGACACGGCACAGCGCGGGCTGACGCAGCTTGCGCAGCAGGCACCGCGCGAGTGGTCGGGCCTTGTCCAGCTCATCCGTGCCGAACTCGCCGAGCGCCTGGGCCAGACTGACCAGGCGGCGCTGTTGTACCAGGCGCTGCTGCTGCGCCAAAGCGACGCTTACACCGAAGGCGCTTACGCCGACTTGCTGCTCGACCAGGGGCGTGCGTCCGAGGTGCTCGCCCTGCTCAAGGGCCGAGAGCGCAATGACGCGCTGCTGCTGCGTCTGGCCGAGGCCGGCGCCATGGTGAACGACCCCGCCAATGCCCAGCGCGTGGCCGCCTTGCGCGCCCGCTTTGCCGCCGCCCGTGAGCGGGGCGACAGCGTCCATCGGCGCGAGGAGGCCCGCTTCACCTTGCGCCTGCTGCGTCAGCCAGCCCAGGCCCTCCAACTGGCGCAGCGCAACTGGGCGGTTCAGAAAGAACCGGCCGATGCCCGCATCTTGCTGGAGGCCGCCCGCGCGGCTGGCGTTGCGCAGCCTGCCGCAGACATGCGCGCCTTCATGCAGCGCTGGGGCTGGAGCGACCGCCGCCTGGAGGTGCTGCTGTGATGCGGCGCGTTTTCATGGCCTTTGCCGTGCCCCTTCTGGCCTGGATCATCCCGCTGACGGCGCAGGCCCACAAGCCCAGCGACAGCTACCTCACGCTGACGGTGAGCGAGGCGGGGCGCATCGGTGTGAACTGGCACGTGGCCCTGCGGGACCTCGACAACGAACTCGCGCTGGACGCCAACGACGATGGCCGGCTCACCTGGGGCGAGGTCCGCGCTCGGTGGGCAGACATGCGCCGCTTCGTGCAGACGCACCTGCGTCTGGTGCACGGCGGCGAGGCCTGCCTGTCCTTGCCGGACGAGGCCAAGGGCACCCCGCCTGCGCTGATCGAGCACACGGACGGGCGCTACGCCGTGTTCGCATGGTCTCAGCAGTGCGCGCTTGCGCCAGGCCATGCCTGGGCCGGCGTGACGCTGGACTACAGCCTGTTCGCCTTGACCGACCCGACCCACCGCGGCATCGTGCGCTGGCGTTGGCAGGCCTCAGGCGGTGTGCCACAGGAGATGGGCGTGGTGGTGCTCGGCGCCAACCGGGCCAGCCACGCGCAGACCTGGGCTCCTCGGGTTCCGGCCGATGCGGCGGTGCCAGGTGGCATGCCCGTGCCCACACCCGCTGACGCTCCGCGTGGCGCCATGGCCGCCTCCACCCCGGCGAGCGATGTGGCTGCGTTGCCTGAGGCCGGCGCGTTCAAGGGCCTGTCGGCGTGGACCCAGGTCCAGCGCACCGTGCGCGATGGCATCGGGCACATCTCGGCAGGCACCGACCACATCCTCTTCCTGATTTTGCTGCTGCTGGTGGCGGTGTGGCAGCGTCAGGCCACGCCCGTCATGCACAGGCGCAGCCCCATGGCCGATTGGTCGCCACGCGGCCATTGGCAGAGCGCGTTGGGCGAGGTCTTGCGCCTGGTCACGGCGTTCACGGTGGCGCACTCCATCACCTTGGGGCTCGCCACGTTCGGCGTGATCTCGCCACCCTCGCGCTGGGTGGAATCGCTGATCGCGCTCAGTGTGTTGGTGGCGGCGGTGGACAACCTCTGGCCCGTCTTGCGTGCACCGCGCTGGGCCGTGGTGTTCGGCTTTGGCCTCGTCCACGGCTTCGGCTTTGCCGGCGCCATGCAGGACCTGGGCTTGTCCGCCAGCGACTTGGCCTGGCCGCTGTTGGGCTTCAACCTCGGTGTCGAGTTGGGTCAGTTGGCCTTGGTGGCCCTGGTGTTGCCGCTGTGCTTCGCCTTGCGTCGCACAGCTTTTTACCGTCTGGGCGTGGTGCTGCCGGGCTCCCTGGCCATTGGGCTGATGGCGCTGGTGTGGCTGGTCGAGCGCAGCACCGACCGCGTCATCCTGGGCTGGGGCGGCTGAGGCTGATTCGCCTTGACTCAGCGACGCCGATAGGTGACGAAGGTGAAGGGCCACTCGCCCGGCGCCTGCGCGGTGTGGGCCTCGCGCTGCACTTCGGTGAAAGCGCTGCGGTCCCAGTCGGGGAAGAAGGTGTCGGCCTCGAAGTCGGCATCGACCTCGGTCAACACCAGCTCATCGGCACAGGGCAGGGCCTCGGCATAGAGCTGGCCGCCGCCCATGACGAAGGCCTTGGGCGCATCGGCCACCAGGGCGAGGGCCTCGGCCAGCGAATGCGCGACCTCGGCGCCAGGCGCTTGCCAGGCGGTGTTGCGCGTGACGACGATGTTGCGGCGGCCGGGCAGGGGGCGGAAGCGCTCGGGCAGGGAGTCCCAGGTGCGCCGGCCCATCACCACCGGGCAGCCCATGGTGGCGGCGCGGAAGTGCTTCTGGTCGCGGCTGTCCTGCCACAGCAGGTCGTTGTCGCGGCCGATGGCACCGCGGCGTGCCACGGCAGCGATCAGGCTCAGGCAGGCGGGCTTCTGCATCGGTGTCGGCATCAGACGGCCACGGGTGCCTTGATGGCCGGGTGGTGCTGGTAATCGAGCACTTCGAAGTCCTCGAAGGCGTAATCGAAGATCGAGTCTGGCTTGCGCTGGATGTGCAGCACCGGGTAAGGATGGGGCGTGCGGCTGAGCTGCAGTTCGACCTGCTCGGTGTGGTTGCTGTAGATGTGGCAGTCGCCGCCGGTCCAGACGAAATCGCCCACGTCGAGGTCGCACTGCTGCGCCAGCATGTGCGTCAACAGCGCGTAGGACGCGATGTTGAAGGGCACGCCCAGGAAGATGTCGGCGCTGCGCTGGTAGAGCTGGCAACTCAGTTTGCCCTTGCCGCCCGGTTCGGTGGCCGGGGCCACGTAGAACTGGAAGAAGGCGTGACAGGGCGGCAGCGCCATCTGGTCGATCAGGCCCGGGTTCCAGGCGCTGACGATGATGCGGCGCGAGTCCGGCGTCTGCCGGAGCTGCTTGACGACCTCGCTGATCTGGTCCACATGGCCGCCGTCCGGCTTGGGCCAGTTGCGCCATTGCACGCCATAGACCGGGCCCAGCGAGCCGTCTTCGCGCGCCCACTCGTCCCAGATCGTGACACCGTGGTCGTGGAGGTATTTGACGTTGTCGTCACCGCGCAGGAACCACAGCAATTCCACGATGATGGATTTGAGGTGCACCTTCTTGGTGGTGACCAGCGGGAAGCCCTCGGACAAATCGAAGCGCATCTGGTGGCCGAACACGCTCTTCGTGCCGGTGCCGGTGCGGTCGGTCTTGAGCACGCCCGTGGTGTGCACGTGGCGCATGAAATCTTCGTACTGGCTGCGCACGGGGCGCGGCGCGGGGGGGGCGGTCGTCATGGGCGCATTTTAGGCGCTCGGCCAGTTCCTCAGGGTGGGGTGGACGCCAGTTGCAGCAGGCGCTCGTAGAACTGGATCATCTCCACGTGGTTGGCCACGCTGATGCGCTCGTTGCTGCCGTGAAAGCGCGGCATGTCGGGCGAGGTGGCGTGGATGGGCGCGAAGCGCAGCACCTCGTCGGCCACCTCGGTGAAATGGCGCGAGTCCGTGCCGCCGACCAGCAAGCCAGGCGCGACCACCACGTCCGGCTGCAACTCGCGCAGCGCGCGCGACACCCATCGCAAGCCTGGGCCTTCGCGCGGCGACACCGGCGAGGGCTCGTTGAACTCTGGGCCGACTTCCGCCGTGACGGGCAGGTCGGCCAGCACGCGGCGCACATGGGCCAGCACCTCGGCACGGCTGTCGCCGGGCAGCAGCCGGAAGTTGACGCTGGCCTGGGCCACGCCGGGCAAGACGTTGTCGCGCTCACCGGCACGGAACACGGTGGCCACGCCCGTGCTGCGCAGCATGGCGTTGCCAGCGGGCAGCTTTTCCAGCTGGCGCTCCACCAGGGGCGAGGTCAGCCACAGGTTGCTCAGCACCCAGCGCATGGCGCCGTCGGCCTGCGGGGCCACGGCTTCGAAGGTGGCGCGCGGCAGACCGCCGAAGTGCGTGGGCATGGGGTGGGCCTCGACGCGGGACACGGCTTCCCCGAGGATGCCGATGGCGCTGCGCGGTGGCGGCATGCTGCTGTGGCCGCCGGCGCCTTGCGCGGTGAGTTTCACGGTCGCATAGCCCTTCTCGGCCAGACCGACCAGGGCCACGGGCTTGCTCACACCGGGCACCATGCCGTGCGTGATCAAAAGGCCCTCGTCCAGCACCAGGCCCAGCCTGATCCCTTGGGCCTTGAACTGCGCGGCGATGCGGGCCGCGCCATCGGCACCGCCCACTTCCTCATCGGCACCGAACACCAGGTAGAGGGTCTGCCTGGGTTGGAAGCCCGCTTTCAGCAGCGATTCCACCGCTTCCAGGATGGCCATCAGGCCGGCCTTGTCGTCCCAGGCGCCGCGGCCCCAGACGAAGCCGTCTTTGATTTGGCCGCCAAAGGGCGGGGCCGTCCATTGCGACGCGGTGCCCGGCGCCACCGGCACCACGTCCTGGTGGGCCATCAGCGCGATGGGCTTGGCTTTCGGATCGCTGCCTGGCCAGGTGAAGAGCAGGGCGTGGCGGCCCACCTCGGTGCGTTGCAGGCGCGCATGGACGGTGGGGAAGCTGCTGGCCAGGTGGCGGTGCAGGGCATGGAAGGCCTCGGCATGCGTGTCGTCGGCATCGGCCAGGGTGGCTTGCTGCACGGCCAGGCTCAGGCGCTGTGCGGCGGCCTGGGCGTCCACGGTCACACCGGCGCGGGGGGCCACGGCTTCTTGCGAGCGACCCAGCCGCCAGGTGTGCCAGGCCATCGTGGCGACCAGCGTCACCAGCAGCAGGAGCACGCCCAGCCCGAGGGTGACCAGCAGTCGGGGGAGGGCGACACCTCGGGCGGTGGGCGGGGCGGTGGACAGGGCGAGAGGGCGCATGGCGGCGGGGTGCTTGAGGGGGTGTCGGCGTGGGGCGGGTTAGGGGCGGGTGAGGCGGCGGGAGACAGCAGCGCCGCCAGTGTGCGTCAACCCATGGCCTGCCCGCATCGGGCGCTTGCGGCCTTGACAGTTCGCCTTGATTTTGGGCTGGAACTCGGACAGCATCTTGACTGCCCGTGATGACACGAGGCGCCCATCATCCAAGGAGGACGAGAACCATGGAAATTCAGGAAATGATCGAAGCGGTGCAGCGCAAGCTGGGCATCGGTGTGGACGGCCGCGCAGGCGCTGAAACCTGGGGTGCCATTTACGCCGCCATCGTGAAGCCCAAGATCCAGGGGCTGCCGCCGGCGCAGGCCATCTCGCCGGTCGATGAGCGCAGCGAGAAAAACATCGCCACGCTGCTGCCGGAGGTCCAGCCCATGGCGCGCGCGCTGGTGCAGAAGGCGGCCGCCAACGGCATCCAGATCAAGGTCCTCAGCGGGCTGCGCAGCTACACCGAGCAGGACGCCCTGTACGCGCAAGGCCGCACCGCATCGGGCAACATCGTCACCAACGCCCGGGGCGGTTACTCCAACCACAACTTCGGCATCGCCTTTGACATCGGCGTGTTCGAGGGCAACCGCTACCTCGGGACCTCGCCCAAGTACAAAGCCGTCGGGGTGCTGGGCATGGACCTCGGGCTGGAGTGGGGCGGCAGCTGGAAATCCATCGTGGACGAGCCGCACTTCCAGCTGCGTCCAAGCTGGGCGACCGACCTGCCCGAGCGCTCGATGCTGGCCGAACTGCGCAACCGCCTGAGCGCTGGCACCGAGGTTTATGCCTGAACTGGCGCTGCTGCGCGGGATGCGTGATGCGCTCCGAACGCTGCGTGGCGCGGGGGGCAGTCCATGCTCAAGGTGCGCGGTACACCAGCACCTTGAGTGAGCGCTCAGGCGACACGTCGGCGAACACCGCCGGGTTGGCCACCCGCTCGGCGAAAGCCAGCTCGGGCGCCAGGGCCTGCATCTGCTCCTGCAGGAAGGCCATGCCCAGCTCGGGCGCGTTCAGGCACAGCAAGGCATGCCCGCCAGGCGCGAGCAGGTCGTGCAAGCGGCGCATCAGGCGGGCGTAATCCTTCGTCGCCACAAAGCTGCCCTTCTGGTAGCTCGGCGGGTCCATGATGATCAGGTCGTAAGGCCCAGGTCTGCCCACCTTGCCCCAGGACTTGAAGATGTCGTGCACCAGGAAACTGGCGCCGGCGGCCACCCCGTTGAGGTGGTGGTTCTGCTGCCCGATGCCCATGGCGCCATGGCTCATGTCCACATTGACGACCTGGCGTGCGCCGGCTTGCAGGGCCACCACGGAAAACGCGCAGGTGTAGGCGAACAGGTTGAGCACCTTCAGCCGTTCCCGCCGCGGGTGGGCCGCGACATGCTCGGCGACCCAGCGCCGCCCCTCGGCCATGTCCAGGAACAGGCCATGGTTCTGACCTCGCAACACGTGCACCTTGAACCGCGCGCCTTCGGCACTCACCACATGCGGCTCCGGCACCTCGCCAGCCATCAGGCGCGTCTCGGTGCGGCCTTCGTGCCGGCACTGGTACACCCAGCTCAAGGGCTGCTGCGGCGCCAGTTGCTGCCAGCGCTCGGACAGCGCGGCGTGGACGGCGGCCAGTTCATCGTCCGACGCGGGCTGGAACGAGGTCAGCACCCACACCGGCGGGTACACGTCCAGCGACCACTGCTCGCAGCCCGGGTGCAGGCCGCCCCGGCCGTGGAAGATGCGTTGGGCGTCGGTGGGCAGGGCCGTCTGGGCGATGGCGTCGAGCAGGGCTTGCATGGTGGCGTGAGGCGGGAGGCTCGCATGGCGCGGTGGAGCGAGCGGCAGGGCCGCCGTGGGATCGCTGCCGCACATCCGATGCGCGTTGGGGGGGCGAAGCCGGGAGTGTATGCAGCTTGGCACCTTGCGCACGGGGTGATGCACTTCAGCGCGCAGGCAGCGGACGGCGTGGACCGCCCAGGGGGCTTGGCTGGTCGCTGAGTTGACGCGGCCTGTTGCGCGTCCCGATGCGCGCGCGGCCTTGCCACAGCGACACCTCGCCTTCCTTGAGCGGCACGTCGCCTTCCCGATGTGGCGTGCCGCCTTCCCGCCGTCGCACGCCGGCCTTTGTCAGTGGCACGCCGCGCCAATGGCCTCGTGCACGAGGCTCAGAACTTGGATGCACCGAGCCGATCAGTGCGGCGTGCCGAGCACATGGCTCGGCGCGCGAGCCCCAACGGCCGGGTGCTGGCACACACTGGGCGAAGGCCGAAGCTCAGGCACTCGGCGCATGGCTGGTGATGGGCGACGCACCGCCCAGGGAGAGCGGCACGCCGCATGGGAAGCGTTGCGTGTCGCCATGGATGGGCGGCGGGCGGCACCCCAGGGCTCACGCGCAGGACACTGCGCGTGAGCACCACCCCCGTCCACGATGTCAAGGTGTCCCTGGATGTCGGCAAAGCGCTAGGACACGCTCAACGCGGTCAAGGACTGGATGCGTCTGCGCAACCCTGGCTGCAATTCACCCGCCCATCACAGCAGATGCAAGGGTCGCCATCACATTCGCCCAATCCATGTCGATCATTGGGGGCTGCACCACTGCCAGATCGTCGAGCCATAGTCACCGCTCAGACTGGGCATGACTTCGCCTTGCTTGAAATGCCGGCGTTCTTCGCCAGCAGGGGTGAACCACCAGCCCTCGTGCGGACAGGGCTGCCCGGCTTCGCAGCGCAGACGCTGTGCGGCATTTGCTCGCCAGGGCTCATCTCCGGGAATGCCACCACCTTCGTTGGCCACGCGCTCCACCAGGGTCCACGTGGCAGGCACACGATCAAACGCTTGGCTGTTGGGGTCTTCGGGATGGCGCATCACTGTCGCCCCCCACGCATCATGGCCTTCGATCAGCAATTGAGCGCAGGAGTTGCTGATGTCGGGCAGGTAGATGCCGTTGCGCGGCACCTGCTCGTCGGTCTTGACACGCACCTGGGGATTGAGGCGGTATTGGGGCCAAGTGGAGGGGGCGTTGAGAGGGCCGCGATTGCGCTCTTTGAATCGAGTGCTCAAAGACCCTGGACGCCACTGAGCCAACGCCGTCGAATTGATGTTGGAAGTAGGGTCTCCGCATGCTCGCCTCGCCGTGTCATAGGCGTCTTCATAAGGTTGGGGCATCCAGTCAAATGGGTAATCACGACTGATCGCTGCAAAGGTGCTTTCCACATTGCCCGCCTGACCCAAGGCATTGAGGTCGCCGTGCGACAGATGCACGTACCCCTTGTTCAACCCATCCAGCACCCACTGCGTGTTGGGGATGACGCGCTCGCCCCAAACAATGTCGGGCTGCTCGCTCTGACGCCTGCTGCGGTAATCAGGTGGCAAGTGCCGCATGAACTCGGTGAGCGCATCGTTGGACGCCTTGACCATGGCCGCAAAGTGATCGCGCATGGCGCCGAAGTAATCCAACGAGCTGTAGCGTTCCAGCAGGTAGATTTCTTGAGGGATCAGAGGCGTACTCATTTGGATCCAAACCAGTTGTGTTGAAGGATGGGCACGCCGACCAGGTTGACTTCGATGTTGCCTTCGTCATACCCCCACCCAGTGAACTCGCGCTTGCCAAGTTGGGATCGCTTCAGATCTGCTGGGTTGACAACGATCTGCTCGGCACCGCCTTGCAGCCAGAACCTATCACCCTTGTTGTTGGCTTTGACGACGTTGCCTGCACCATCCTTCAAGGGCTGAGAAGCAGCCTTGCCTCGCCAAACCTTCAATCCCTCGCCGGGAGGTACGGTGTAGGTGACGACTTCGCCATTGTGATTCCAGTGCCGCCACACAGCAAAGCTATCCCGCCACTGAACCTTGTTGTGCAGCTTGTCGAATTCAGCCTTGGTCATCCAGCAGATGCTGTTGTCGTAGCTGTTGGGGTCAAGCACGCGGTAGAGCACCGTACCAGGCGGCAGCACATCGGGGCGGGCATTGTGGAAGGTCTTGTGCGCTTTCCACAGCGGCCCCTTCGCATTGCGACCAATATCAAAATGTCCCGTCGGCACTTCAGGTGCATCTTCCATCGCACTGAACTTTCCTTCCTTCG
The DNA here is from genome assembly GCA_023266355.1 of Aquabacterium sp. Lineage (GTDB taxonomy): Bacteria > Pseudomonadota > Gammaproteobacteria > Burkholderiales > Burkholderiaceae_C > Aquabacterium. The sequence continues at coordinate 725,535 of JAHFQM010000002.1, read as the reverse complement.
CCACCTTCACATGCTCAGGCGGATTTCTGCGCAACGCCTCCACCTCCGCATCCATGCTGAACCGCTGAAAGCTGTGTGGGTTGACCGCATTGGTCTGAGCACGGTTCATCAGTCGATGCTCGACATCCAGCCTCTGCGCCAATTTGTTGAGCCAGTCCTGCGCGGGCTTGAGCACCGTTGCCAGGCCCTCATTGAGCCCTTGCCTGACCTTTTGAACCGTTTGCAGCAATTGCCCGGTACGGGTTTTCATGGCGGCAGTGCCCCATTGCTGCACCAGGTCCAGCAACTTCTGCAAGGCCTGGACCGCTGAATCAAATGCCTTGGTCAGTTGTCCGACATTCAATGAGGCAGACAGCTTGCGCAGCTCCTTGGCCAGATAGGTGTACGGGTTGTCGATGCGGAGCGTGGCCAGCGTTTTGCGTACGTCTGGCCGCGCCAGGAAGTCATTGAGTTTGCGGATGCCCGCTTCCACGTAAGGGGTGGTCGCCTTCCACAAATCCGCGTCCATCGCGGTCTTGCCCACGCTGAACACACCCTTGCGTCCATAGGCAAACAGGATCTTGAAGCAACCCTTGGCCAAGCTGCCCAAGGTCGGGAACAGGCCAATGAGCGTGAGCACCAGTGCAAACCAGGCCCAGCGGTTGGATGTGTCCTGGTTGATCTTTCTGCAGTTGGCAACCACGTCTCGCACATCGCAGATCTGGTCCACCAACGGGATCATCGAGATCACTGTGCCCGTGACCGCCTGAGCCGTGGTCTGGTCGTCGGCAAAGTCGCCCTGCACGACCACCCAGATCCACTCTGCCGCAGCACTCATGTCCTGCTTGGCGCTTTGCACCCAGCGCGCAGGCGCGGCTGCGAACCACGCAAGCGCGTTCTCAAATTCGGCTTGCATGTATCACCCCAAAGATTGTTCTGCGGAATTCAGCATGGCGTCGAGTCCTGTCCAGGTCCGTTCTGGCACAGGTTCACGCGGTTCGTACTCGACACGTTGAGCTTGCTTCGGGACGTTCTCGTGTCTGGCCTGGCCTCCTGCGCTGAGCACGCCAGAAATGACCACGCCATCGTCGAAGTGGATGTGGTACTTCTGACCCACCATGGGCATGCCTTCGGCATCGGTTCGACTGATGTCGATCCAGTTGGCCGGTTCGGTCAGCCGCTGATTTGGCAGATGCATCAGTCCGGCTGTCTGGCTTCCCCCACCCATCCACTCATGCGTCGCCCCCTTGACCGTGAAACTCCCCGGGCACGTGAAAGTGATGTCCCCGCCTTGCAAGGTGATTTGGCTTTGCCCGGCGGTGAGGGTGATGCTGTCCTGCGCGAAGACGCGGACTTCATCGGTGGTGCTTTGCACCGTGATGTCCTGGTCGGCCCAGAGTTGCTGGGCGTCGGTGTGGGCGCGCAGGCTCAAGGTGGCGTTGGCGGCAATGGCCTGGATGCCACCCGTGTGGGTGTAGAGGCTGGTGGTCTGGCCGCTGACGGCGCTCAGCGTGTGCGCGGCCGTGAGGTGGGCGTCGCCCTGGGTGCTCAAGGAAGTGTCCTGGCCGCTGAAGAGGCTCAGGTGTTCGGCGCTGACGAGGGCCGCGCTGCTCGGGGTGTCAAGGTGAAGTTGGGCGCGGGCGAAGGCCTCGACGGGATCCTGCAAGGTGCGGCTGCCAGATTGGGCCTGGCGGGCATCCTGGCCGTTGAGTGTGGCGGGCAGCTTGCCGCTGGCGGTGGGGTCCATGGCGTCGGTGTGCGCTATCCAGGCTTGGCCGCTGTCACCGTGGCCGTCATGGTGGCTGCTCAGGCCGAGCGCGCCTTGCTGGCGTGCGCTGTCGCTGAGGGCTTGGCCCAGTTGCCGGCTGGTGCGCAGTTGGGCCACGGCCTCGCTGGCGTCCATCTGGGTGCTGTCCACGCTGCTGCCTTGCGCGGTGCGGGCGGCTGTGCTCAACAGCATGCCCTGGCCAGCGCGCACGACGGCCCAGCCCTCGGTGTGGCCGTAGAAGCCTTCGCCCAGCCAATGGCCGCGCCTGGTTTGTGAACCCTGGGCGTCGTGCCGCGCACTGTGTTGCACGAGGTGGCCAAGGCTGAGTTCGCTGTGGCCGTGGCTGGCCGAATAGCTCAGCAGGCGCATGCGCAGCTGGCCCTGGCTGTCGTCGATCAGCCATTGGTTGGCGCCAGACAGGCCCCCTTGTTCGTCGAGCAGGGGGTGGTGCCAGCCCGAGAGGGTGCCGGGGTGGTTGGCCTGGCTGTCTGCGCCCGCGGGCCAGGGCAGGGTGTGCGGGCCGTTGTGCAGTTGGCCGATGACGATGGGGCGGTCGATGTCACCGTCGATGAAATCCACCAGCACCTCGGTGCCGGGGCGCGGGGTGAACACGGCGCCCCAGTCGGGGCCGGCCTGGTCTTGCAGCACGCGCACCCAGGTGCCGCTGCGCGCATCGCCCGGAGCGTGGCCGGTGGTTTGGCCCGTCGGGGATGCTGGCGCTGCCAGGCCGCCTGCCAGGGGCGCGTCACCGGGGGTGCCGCGTTGCCATGGGAACTGGATGCGGATGCGGCCGTCGCGGTCGCTGTGGATGGCGGCGCTGCTGGCGTCGTTGCCGGAGGGGCGGGTCTCGCTGCTTGACGGCTGGGCCATGACCACGGCGGTTTGCAAGCCGGGTGATGGTGGTGCGGGGTGCGGAGAGGGCAGTAAGCGCAGGTGCCCTGGTACGGCCTGGAAGCTGTTGCGGTAACTGCCGGCTTCGACGGTGGTGGCCGATGCCAGGGGGGCGGTGCGCACGCCCAGGTTGTTGGCCGCTTCGTGGGTGATGCCGATGACGCTGAACGCGTGGGTGCTGGATGTGTCGGTGCTGATGGGGTTGCTGGTGAAGTGCTCCGACAGGGTGAAGGTGGCGCCCACGCGCAGTGCACGCACGGCGCCGTGGCCCTCGGCCATGTGCTGTTCCAGCAGGAGGGCGTCCAGCCAGGCTTGGGCGCGTGCGTTGGCAAGCTCGGGTGCGCCGTGTTGCGCGTCGGTGACCCGTCCGTCGGCAAACTGGCGCTCTCCGACGCCGACGTAACGTTCCAGCACGGGCACGCCGGGCGGGCGCTGCGGGTCGGGCAGGGCGCTGTTGCCGGTCACGCCGCCCAGTTGGCGTTCGTCCCAGGCGCCGAGGGTGATGGCGTTCGTGCCGACCTGCCGGGCGGGTGCCCAGGCGGTGAGGGTGTCTTGGGCGAGGCCGTCGGGCGTGGCGCCCCGCATGCCGGGTCGGCTGAAGCGCAAGGTGCCCAGGTCTGGGCGTGTGGCCTGCGCATCGAAAATCACCAAGGTGTGGCAGGCGGGTGCCAGCAAGGTGCCTTCGCCATGGCCCTTGCCCTCCCCCTCGTGCGGGTCGTGGTCGATGCGCCAGCTCCAGCCTTCGCTGGCCATCAGGCGCAGGGCGAAGGCCCAGTCGGTTTCGCGGTACTGGGTGGTGATGGCGCGCACCGGGCCCGGCTGGCTCACGTCCAGGCGCAGGCGGGCTTGCGGGTGGGCCATGAGCACGGCCTGGACGATGTCGGCGGTGGTCTGGTCCTGGAAGATGCGGGTGTCGCGCCGCAAGCTGGCCCAGTGGGTGAAGTCGCGCAACTGCAGCCGGTAGCGTGTCAGGCCACCATCGCTGCCCAGGTGCGCTGCGCGTGCGATGTGCCCATGCCAGGCGCGCCAGCGGCCGTCGTGCAATTGCAGCTGCAGCGTGGTGGCGGTGCCCATGAGCGAGCTCAGGGGGACGCCGCTGTGCGTGCTGACGCAGTCGAGCTCTGCCAGGAAAGGGTGCTCGGCGTGGAGGGCCTCGTGCACGGTGCAGCGCTCAGGGATGAGCGTGCCGGACGGCAGGGCCGTGTCCAGTTGGAGCAGTCGCGTGCTCTGCGTCAAAGACAGCGCGGCACGGAGCTGCGCCAGCAAGCCGCTGGCGCCCTCCGGGAGGACCGCTGACAGGTCCTGGGTACCCCACATGAATCCACCTGAATGTTTTGTTCTGGCGCGGATTCTGTCTCAGGAAGGTGCTGGACCGGTCCCCCACGAAGGGGGCTCGGCGGGGGAGATTTGCAATCAGATGTTTCGCAGGTTTCGCAGGTTTCGCAGGTTTCGCAGGTTTCGCAGGCAGCGGCCTGCGTGGCGGTCAGCGCACGGTGCCGGCGGCGCTTTCGGGTTCGCGCAGGAAAATTTCCACGCGGCGGTTTTTGCCGCGGCCTTCCGCGGTCTCGTTGCTGGCGATGGGCTCGCGCTCACCGCGGCCGGCCACGTCGATGCGGCTGCGCGACACGCCGCGGTCTTCCAGGAAGTCACGCACGGTGTCGGCGCGTTCCAGGGAGAGCTTGTTGTTGAGCGTGTCGGAGCCGACGTTGTCGGTGTGGCCGACCACGCGTACCAGGGTGCCGGGGTTCTCTTTCAGGCCTTGCGAGAACTGCTGCAGCACTTCGCGCAATTCGGGCTTGAGCGCGGCGCTGCCGGTGGCGAAGGAGATGTCGCTGGGGATGTTGAGCTTGAGCTGGTTGTCCGGCGTGCGCACCACGTCCACGCCGGTGCCTTCGGTCGCGCGCTCCATGGCGCGGCGCTGGTCTTCCATGTGCTTGGACCACAGGTTGCCGGCGATGGCACCCGCTGCCGCACCGATGACGGCGCTCTTGCCGATGTTATTGCCGCCGGTCATGGCGCCGATGGCTGCACCAGCGACCGCACCGAGGCCTGCGCCTTGGGCCGTGCCGCGCTCACGTGCGCCCATGTTCTCGCAACCGGCCAGCAGCATGGCCACGCCGGTGGCGGCGGCGACCAGGGTGACGCCACGGCGCGAAGGGCTGCGGGTGGCTTGGGCGGCGTTCAGGGGAGCGGGCATTCGAGCGAACATGGCAGGAACCTTTCTTTGTGAGGGACCGGGTATCAACGGGGCAAGGCAGGGCATGGATGACGCCGGCAACAAGACTTCACACGGCGTCAAGCGAGGTCACGCGACTTCAAGCCGCGACCTGGTCGAACTGCATCGATGCCAGCCGAGCATACAGGCCGTTGCGGGCCATGAGTTCGGCGTGGGTGCCAGCGTCCACGATGCGTCCGCCGTCCAGCACCACGATGCGGTCGGCGTTGACCACCGTGCTCAGGCGGTGGGCGATGACCAGGGTGGTGCGGCCCTTCATGGCTTCTTCCAGGGCGGCCTGAACGGCGCGTTCGCTCTCGGTGTCGAGGGCGCTGGTGGCCTCGTCGAGCAGCAACAGCGGTGCGTTCTTCAGGATGGCCCGCGCGATGCTGATCCGCTGGCGCTGGCCGCCCGACAGGCGCACGCCGCGCTCGCCCAGGAAGGTGGCGTAGCCCTCGGGCAGCTTCTGGATGAAGTCGTGGGCGTGGGCTGCACGTGCAGCGGCCATGACCTGATCGTCGCTGGCGTCGGGGCGGCCGTAGCGGATGTTCTCGATGGCGCTGGTCGAGAAGATGGTGCTGTCCTGCGGGACGATGCCGATGCGCTGGCGCAGGTCCTGCAGCGACAGCGCCGTGATGGGCACGCCGTCCAGCGTGATCTGGCCGGATTGCGGGTCGTAAAAGCGCAGCAGCAGCTGGAAGACGGTGGTTTTGCCGGCGCCGCTGGGGCCCACCAGCGCGATGGTTTCGCCCGGGGCTACGTCGAGCGTGACGTCGTCGAGCGCCTGTTGGCCGGGGCGCGAGGGGTAGCTGAAGCGCAGCTGCTGCAGGCTCAGGCGCGAGCCCTCGGTGGTGGCCGGCAAGGCGCGCGGCGAGGCGGGTGACTGGATGGGCGATTGGGCCGCGAGCAACTCCATCAGGCGCTCGGTGGCGCCCGCGGCGCGCAGGATGTCGCCATAGACCTCGGAGAGCGCCGCCACCGAGCTCAGCAGCAGGATCACATAGACGACCGTCTGGCCCAGGTGGCCAGCGCTGATGCGGCCGTCCATGACGGCCTGGGTGCCTTGGTACAGCCCCCACAGCAGCGCGCCGGTGGTGGCGGTGATGATGAAGGCCACGAGGATGGCGCGGGCGCGGATGCGGCGCTCGCCGGTGCGGAAAGCGCCTTCGGTGGCGTCGTCAAAGCGCTGGGCTTCGCGGCCCTCGGCGTTGTGGCTCTGCACCACGGGCACGGCGTTGAGCACCTCGGCGGCGATCGCGCTGGCATCGGCGATGCGGTCCTGGCTGGCGCGCGAGAGCTTGCGCACGCGGCGGCCGTAGGCAATCGCCGGCAGCACGACGAGCACCAGGCCGCCCAGCACCTGCGCCATCACGAAGGGGTTGGTGACGATGAGCATGGTCAAGGCGCCGACGGTCATGATGGCGTTGCGCAGGCCCATGGACACGCTGGTGCCCACCACGGTCTGGATGAGGGTGGTGTCGGCGGTCAGGCGCGAGAGCACCTCGCCGCTTTGCGTGGTCTCGAAGAACTCGGGGCTCTGGCGCAGCACGTGGGCGTAGACGGCGCGCTTGATGTCGGCCGTGATGCGCTCACCCAGCCAGGTGACGACGAAGTAGCGCGAGGCGGAGAACAGCCCCAGCGCCGCCCCCACGCCGAACAGCGCGAGGAAGTGCGTGCGCAGCGCCATGACGCGCTGGCCAGGGTCGGCCGAGACCATGCCCTGGTCGATGAGGGTGCGCAGCGCGATCGGCAGCACCAGCGTCGTGACGGCGGCCATCACCAGGAACACGAAGGCCATGGCCATGCGGCTGCGGTACGGGCGCAGGAAGGGGCGCAGGCTGGCCAGGGCGCGGGGCGACTTGGCGGCAGGGGGCGTGGTGGAGCCAGACATGACGGCGGCCTTTGATCGACAAACGGGGCAAACAGGGCAAACGGGAAGGACTGCGCATTATCATGCCTTGACAATATTTGCGTAGGCAACTAAATTTCTGGCCATGGTCAAACGCTCGAACTCCGACCCCGCCAGCGCCCCTGCGGCCGCTGATCCGGCGGGCACGCCCACGGAAACTCCCAAGGTCGCGCCCCAAGATGCGCCCCAGAACGAGCCCATCTACGGCCCGGGCACCTTCACCCGCGAAAACAGCGTCGGCTACCTCATGCGGCGCGTCGTCCACCTGATGGTCAACGAGGTGGACCACCGCCTGGCCGATGGCGGGCTGACCCACGCACAGTGGACGCCGTTGTTCCTCATCCACCGCGGGCAGGCCAACACGCTGGCGGCCCTGGCGCGCGACCTGCAGCTGGATGCCGGTGCCCTGACGCGCACGCTCGACCGCCTGGAGGCCAAGGGCCTGTGCCGGCGCGATCGTTCGGCCGATGACCGCCGGGTGATCCACCTGACCCTGACCCCCGAGGGCGAGAAGGCCGCAGCCCCCGTGCCGGGCGTGCTGTGCGACGTTTCCAACACCATGCTGCAAGGCTTCTCCCGCGAGGAGTGGGAGACGCTGATGGGCTTCCTGCGCCGCATGGTGGCCAATGTGGAGACGCTCAAGGCCCCCTTGCCCACGACGGTGCCCGAGCGGCACCGCGAAGACTGAGCTCAGACGCAGATGATTTCTGGAGAAACCATGCCGCATTTCCGTTTGCTGGCCACCGCCGTGCTGGCGACCCTGGTGTCGCTGGCGGGCTGTTCCACCGGGCAGGACATCCAGCCCCGCCTGACGGCGCTGGACGCCAAGACCTTGGGCGTCCAGGCCACCGAGCCCGCCCCCGTGGGCCAGGACCTCACGCCCTGGTGGGAGGCCTATGGCGATGCCCGCCTGTCGGCCCTCGTCCAGCAGGCGCTGGCGGGCAACCCCAACATGCAGGCCGCAGCGGCCCGGCTGCAACGCGCGGCCGCCCAGGAGCGCCTGACCCGTGGCGCTGACATGCCGCAGTTGGAAGCTTCCGCCGAACTGAGCCGCCAGCGCTTCACCGAGCATGGCCTGGTGCCACCGCCACTGGCGGGTTCGGTGCGCAACACCGGCACCCTGCAGCTGGCTGGCAGCTGGGAGCTCGACCTGTTCGGCAAGCAGCGCGCCGAGGTCCAGGCCAGCATCGGCCAGACCCGCGCCAGCGAGGCCGATGTGCAGGCCGCGCGGGTGCTGCTGTCCTCGCAGGTGGCGCGCAGCTACGTGGCGCTGGGCCGTCTGCAAGCCCAGGCCGAGGTGTTGCTGCGCACACTGGCCCAGCGCGATGACGTCCTGAAGCTGATCCGCCAGCGCGTGCAGGCTGGCCTGGACACCAGCGTCGAGCTGCGCCAGGGGCAGGGCGCCTTGCCCGATGCGCGCCTGCAGATCGAGGCGCTCAACGAGCAGATCATGCTCACGCGCCATGCCCTGGCGGTGCTGACGGGCCAGGCCCCGAACGCGCTCGACACGCTGGACGTGAAGCTCGACGCCATGCAGCAGCCCGCGCTGCCGCTGGCCGTGCCCATGGACCTGCTGGCCCGCCGCGCCGACGTGATGGCCGCGCGCTGGCGCGTCGAGGTCTCGCGTTACGACATCAAAGCCGCACGCGCGCTGTTCTATCCCAACATCGACCTGGTGGGCTACGCCGGCTACAACGCCATCGGCCTGGACCGCTTGCTCAAGCCGGGCAGCTGGCAATGGGGCCTGATGCCCGCGATCCACCTGCCTCTGTTCGACGGTGACCGCCGCCAGGCCAACCTGCAAGGCCGTGTCGCCGAGGAGGACGTGGCGGTGGCCAACTACAACCAGACCGTGCTGCAGGCGGTGCAAGAGTCGGTCGATCAGCTCGGCAGCCTGCAGGCCATCGCGCGCCAGCAAGCCGAGCAGCGCAGTGCGCAGGGCCACACCGAGGCGGCCTATGCCCTGGCCACCGAGCGCTACCGTGCCGGCCTGGGCAATTACCTCAACGTGCTGGCCGCCGAGACCGCCGTGCTCAACCAGCGCCGCCAGGCGGTGGACTTGCAGGCCCGCACCTTCGACACCCAGTTCAGCCTGGTGCGCGCCCTGGGCGGCAGCTTGCAGCCCGCTGCAACTGCATCGACCGCATCGACCGCATCCACATCCCCCAGCGAGGCCCAGACGCCGTCGCAGACCTTGCCCCAGAAGTCCGGAGACCCCGCATGAGCCAGCCCACCCCCACCGCTCCCGAGGCAGCCCCAGCCGCCGCACCCGGCCGCAAGAAGGCCCTGACCCTGGTGGCCGCCGCCGTGGTGCTCGGTGGCATCGGCTATGGCGCGTACTACGCGCTGGTGGCCAACCACTTCGAGCACACCGACAACGCCTACGTGCAGGCCAATGTCGTGCAGATCACGCCCCAGGTGGCGGGCACGGTGGTGGCGATTGCCGCCGACGACACCGACAAGGTCAAGGCCGGCCAGGTGCTGGTCAAGCTCGACCAGGCCGATGCCCGCGTGGCGCTCGACCAGGCCCAGGCCCAACTGGCCCAGACCGTGCGCGAGGTGCGCACCCTGTTCGCCAACAACGGCAGCCTGGAGGCGCAGATCCGCCTGCGCCAGGCCGATGTGACCCGCACGCAGACCGAGGTGGCCCGTGCGCAGGACGACGTCAGCCGCCGTGCGCCCCTGCTGGCCAGCGGTGCCGTGGGCAAGGAAGAGTACAACCACGCCACGGCGCAGCTGGCCGCGGCCCGCAGTGCCCAGGCCGGTGCCGAGTCGGCGCTGTCTGCCGCCCGCGAGCAGCTGATGTCCAACCAGTCGCTGACCGATGGCACGACCGTGGACCAGCACCCCAACGTGGCCCGCGCCGCCGCCCGCGTGCGCGAAACCTACCTGGCCTTGCAACGCGCTGCTTTGCCGGCGCCGGTCGATGGCTACGTCGCCAAGCGCAGCGTGCAGGTCGGCCAGCGCGTGCAGGCCGGCAGTCCGGTGATGGCGCTCGTGACGCTGGACCAGCCCTGGGTGGACGCCAACTTCAAGGAAAGCCAGCTGCAGCGCATCCGCATCGGCCAGCCGGCCACGCTGACGGCCGACGTCTATGGCCAGAAGGTGACTTACCACGGCAAGGTGGTGGGCCTGGGTGCGGGCACGGGCGCGGCTTTCTCGCTGCTGCCGGCGCAGAACGCCACGGGCAACTGGATCAAGGTGGTGCAGCGCGTGCCGGTGCGCTTGTCGCTGGACGAGGCCGAGGTCAAGGCGCACCCGCTGCGCGTGGGCCTGTCGATGGAGGTCGAGGTGGACGTGGCTCAGCAGGACGGCCCGGTGCTGGCGCAGAACCCGCGTGAACACGCCGTGGCACAGACCGCGGTGTTCGATGCGCTGCAGAAAGATGCCGATGCCCTGGTGCGCCGCATCATCGACGCCAACCTGGGCCGCGCCCGTGCTGCCCCTGCGGCACACGCTGTGGCACCCACCGCGGCCCGTCCCGGAGTCTGAGCGTGAGCGTGAGTGGGAACAACGGGTCCGCGCCCCTGCCGCCGCTGCAAGGCTCGTCGCTGCTGCTGGGCACCATCGCCCTGTCGCTGGCGACGTTCATGAACGTGCTGGATTCGTCGATCGCCAACGTCTCGCTGCCGGCCATCGCCGGTGACCTGGGCGTTAGCCCGACGCAGGGCACCTGGGTCATCACCAGCTTTGGCGTGTCCAACGCCATCTCGGTGCCACTGACGGGCTGGCTGACGCAGCGCTTTGGCGCGGTGCGGCTGTTCACCATGAGCGTGCTGCTGTTCGTGTTGGCGTCCTGGTTGTGCGGCCTGGCCTCGTCGCTGGAGATGCTGATCGGCTTCCGCGTGCTGCAGGGCCTGGTGGCCGGGCCGATGATCCCGCTGTCGCAGACCTTGCTGCTGTCCAGCTACCCACCGGCGAAAGCGGGGATGGCGCTGGCGATGTGGGCCATGACCACGCTGGTGGCGCCCGTGACCGGGCCTTTGCTGGGGGGCTGGATCACGGACAACATCACCTGGCCCTGGATTTTCTACATCAACGTGCCGGTGGGCCTGGGGGCCGCGCTGGTGACCTGGCGCATCTACGCCAAACGCGAAACGCCCATCCGCAAACTGCCCATCGACACGGTGGGGCTGGCGCTGCTGGTGGTCTGGGTGGGCGCGCTGCAGATCATGCTCGACAAAGGCAAGGAGCTGGACTGGTTCGAGAGCGGCCAGATCGTGGCGCTCACGGCCGTGGCGGCCATCGGCTTCGTCGTCTTCGTGATCTGGGAGCTGACGCAGGAGCACCCGGTGGTGGAGCTGCGTCTGTTCGCCAAGCGCAACTTCCTGTTCGGCGTGCTGGCGCTGTCGATTGGCTACGGCCTGTTCTTCGGCAACGTGGTGCTGCTGCCGCTGTGGCTGCAGCAGTACATGGGCTACACGGCCTCGGTGGCCGGCATGGCGGTGGCGCCGGTGGGCATCCTGGCCATCCTGCTGTCGCCGCTGGTGGGCAAGAACGTGACCCGGGTGGACCCGCGCATCCTGGCGACGGTGGCGTTCTCGGGCTTCGCGCTGGTGCTGTGGATGCGCTCGCACTTCACTGTGCAGGCCGACTTCAACACCATCATGGTGCCGACCATCCTGCAGGGCGCGGCCATCGCCTTCTTCTTCATCCCGCTGAGCGCCATCACGCTGTCTGGCCTGACGCCGGACCGCATCCCCTCGGCCTCGGGCCTGAGCAACTTCGTGCGCATCACGGCGGGCGCCATGGGCACCTCCCTGGTCACGACCATCTGGGACAACCGCGCCACGCTGCACCACGCCCACATCGTCGAGAAGATCACGCCCACCGATGGCACGGCGGTGGAGGGCATCGGCACCTTGATGTCCACCGGCATGAGCTTCGAGCAGGCCGCGGCGCAGATCAACCGGCTCATCGACCAGCAGGCCTTCACGCGGGCGGCCGACGACGTCTACCTGGCCTCGTCGATCTTGTTCCTGTGCCTGATTCCCATCGTGTGGCTGGCCAAGGTCAAGAAGGGCGGCGCGGCGGTGGATTCAGGGGCGCATTGATCAGGCAGGCACCTGGTAGTGCGCCTCGCCCATCAGGTCGATGCCGCAGGCCAGGTTCTCGGCCCACTGGATGAACTGCGGCACGGCCTCGCCCACCAGCGGGGCGCCGTGCTGTGGCGCGATCATGTCGATGCGCAGCTCGCGCACCATGCGGGCCCAGCAGCGCAGGATCTTGTTGGAGACCATGTAGCGGCGGTGGAAGGCCTCCATGCCGCGTGGCAGCGTGGCCAGCGAGCTGATGGGTTTCGTGGCGTCGGGGCCGGTCTGCATGGACACGCCCAGGTCGCCCGAGAACAGGATGCGGCTGACCGGGTCGTAGAACTGGAAGTTGCCCTCGGCGTGCATGAAGTGCGCGGGCAGGGCGATGAGTTCGTGCCGGCCCACGCGGATGCGCATGCCCGGGTCGGGGATGCCGACGATGCGGCCCGTGGTCTTGCCAGGCTTGCAGAAGTGCGGCACGAAGCGCTCCCACAGCGTGGAGACGTAGAGCTTGGCGTCGGGCGTGGCCGTCATCCAGCGGTCGAGCGAGGCGATGATGTCCGGGTCGGCGTGCGAGGCCAAGATGGCCGAGAGCTTGGAGGGCGGGAAGTGCCGCGTCATGCCCAGGTAGAGCTCGCTGTAGGCCAGGTTGCCGCCCGGGTCGATGATGGCGCCGACATCGCCATCGACGATGAGGAACTGGTTGGCCTGCACCGCCTCGCCGCCTTCGTTGCCCAGGTCGGAAAACATCAGGCAGGCGTGGTGGGCGCTGCGGAACAACTCTTGTGGCATGGCGGCCTCCCGTCTTTGGATGCGCGAGCTTACGTCGCAGGCCTCGTGGGGAGGCTTAATCCAGATCAAGCCAAATCAAGCCAAGTGATGGCCCTGGCCTGTCGGGTTCAGCGCGGTGGATGTGGCGGCGCTGCCGTCGTGAAGATGGCAAAGGCTTGCTGGGCCAGGGCGCCGGCATCCAGGCCGCTGTCGCAAGCCAGCACGTGGCGCTGCGGCATGCTGCGCAGCCACGTCACCTGCCGTTTGGCGAGCTGGCGGGTGGCGGCGATGCCGCGCTCGGTGAGCTCGGCCAGGGTGCGCTGGTCGCGCAGGTCAAGGCCGGCGTCGAGTGCTTCCCAAACCTGGCGGTAGCCCACGCAGCGGATGGACGGCATGTCGATGTCCAGGTCGCCACGCGCACGCAGGCGGACGACCTCGTCGATGAAGCCCGCGGCCATCATTTGCTCGAAACGCAGGGCGATGCGGCGGTGCAACCAGGCGCGGTCTTGGGGCTCCAGCGACACCAGCGTGGCCGGTGTGCCCGATGTGGCGGCACCCGCGCCGTGCAGCTTTTGCTGGAAGGCCGACAGCGGCTGCCCGGTGGCCACCCAGACCTCGATGGCGCGCTGGATGCGCTGGGTGTCGCCCGGGGCCAGGCGCGCGGCGGCGATGGGATCCACCTGTTGCAGCTCGGTGTGCAGGGCGAGGCTGCCTTGCGCCTTCATGCGGGCATCGACCTCGGCGCGCACTTCGGGCGGGATGGCGGGCATCTCGTCCATGCCTTCGAGCAAGGCCTTCAGGTAGAGCATGGTGCCGCCCACCAGCAGCGGGGTGCGGCCACGGGCGCGGATGTCGGCCGCGGCGGCCAGGGCATCGGCCACGAAGCGCGCGGCGCTGTAGCGCTCGGTGGCGTCCACGGTGTCGATCAGGTGATGGGGCACCTGGGCCATCTCGGCGGCCGAGGGCTTGGCCGTGCCGATGTCCATGCCGCGGTAGATCAGGGCCGAATCGATGCTGACGATTTCGATGGGCTGGGTGGCACCCCCCTGTCGGCTCAGGCGCTCGGCCAGGGCCAGGGCCACCGCGGTTTTGCCGCAGGCGGTCGGGCCGGTGAGCACCCAGAGCGGGGCGGCAGCGTCGGTGGCGGTCGTCGTGTTCATGGCGATGTCAGAGGCTCGGGCGTGCGCGGCAAAGGCGCCACCAGGCCGTGGCGCTGCACGCGGCGCAAGGCCGTCCAAGCGGTCAGGGCGCCACCGAGGGCCACGCCCAGGGTCAGTGGGTGGATGGTGCCCGTCCAGCCCGGCAGGCTGCTCCACCACGACAACACCGCGCCGACCAGGAAGGCGACGAGGCAGAGCACGAAGCCCGACAGCGCCGAGGCGGCGCCCGCGCGCGTCGGGAAGGCCGCGACCACGCCGGTCTGGCCGCAGGGCTGGTGGATGCCGTGCGCGAAGGTGTAGACCCACAAGCCCGGCAGCAGGCCCAGGGCCACGACGTGGCCGCCCAGCCCCACCTGCCACAGTGAGACGCCGGCCATCCACACGCCGCCAGCCAGCGAGCACCAGCCGCCCAGGCGCACGGTGCCCAGCAGGCCGCCGCGCGGCAAGACCTTGCGGCAGACCACGGTGCCACTGAGGTAGGCCAGCGAGGTCGAGGCCATGACGAGGCCACAGCCCGTGCCGCTGAGGTGCAGCACCTGGATGAAGACGAAGGGCGCCAGCGCCAGGAACACGTACAGCCCGCCGTAGGTGCTGGCCGTCAGCAGGGCGTGGGCGCGGAAGGTCGGGTGGGCGGCGATGCCCAGCCACTGGCGCCCCATGGCGAGCCAGTCCAGCCGCTGCTGGCGGTGTTCGAGCGGCAGGGTTTCGGGCAGGCGCAGCCACACGAACAGCCAGATCGCCAGGCCGGCCACGGCCATCAGCGACATGGTCGGGCGCCAGCCGAACTGGGTGACGGTCAGGCCGCCGATGACCGGACCGCTGAGGGCCAGCAGGCCCAGCACGCTCATGCCCTTGGCCATCACGCGGGCGCCATCTTCCGGGGCGTAGAGGTCGCGCACCATGGCGCGTCCGCACACCACCGCGGCCGACAGGCAGGCCCCTTGCGCCACGCGCGCCAGCAGCATCACCCCGATGCTGGGCGCCAGCGCCGTGGCCACGCTGGCCAGCACGTACAGGCCGAGTCCCCAGCGCAGCACGGGCTGGCGGCCGAAGCGGTCGGCGATCGGGCCCCAGACCAGCTGGCCGACGCCGAAGGCGAGGATGAGCAGGGACAGCGTCCATTGTGCCGAGGCCGCGTTCACGCCCAGCCCGGCCTGCATCTGCGGCAGGGCGGGCAGGTAGAGGTCGGTGGTCAGCGGTTGCAGGCCCGTGAGCAGGCCCACGGCGGCGACGACGACCCAGGGCGCCAGGCCCAGGCGCCGCGTCGCTTCAGAAGCGCTCATCGGGTCGCAGGTAGCGCCATTGGCCGGCGGGCAGCTTGCCCAGCACCACGCTGCCCATGCGCACGCGCTTGAGGCCGACCACCTTGAGTCCGACCAACTCGCACATGCGGCGGATCTGGCGCTTGCGGCCTTCGCGCAGCACGACGCGCAGCTGTTGCTCGTTCTGCCACGACACCTGCGCGTGCTTGAGCGGCTTGCCGTCGAGCTCCAGGCCGAAGCGCAGCGCTTCGATGGCCTCGGGCGGCGTCACGGCCATCACGTTCTCGGCTTCGGGCTGTTCGAGCAGCTGCACGCGCACCAGGTATTCCTTCTCGACGCCCGAGTCTTCGCCGATGAGGGCCTTGGCCACGCGGCCATCTTGCGTCAGCACGAGCAGGCCGGTGGAGTCGATGTCCAGGCGGCCGGCGGGCGCGAGGTGGCGGTGGTGGGCGCGGTTGAACTGGATGGGCAGCTTGTCGTCGGCCCAGCGGTTCTGCGGCTGGATGAGCACGACGGCGGGCTCGTAGCCATCTTCGGCCTGGCCACTGACGTAGCCGATGGGCTTGTGCAGCAGGATGGTGACGCGCTGCGTTTGCTGTTCGCGGGCCTGCGGGTCGATGTCGATGTGCACGGTGGGCAGCACGCGCGTGCCCAGCTCGGCGACTTCGCCATCCACGCGGACCCAGCCGGCGTCGATCCACTCGTCGGCTTCGCGCCGCGAGGCCAGGCCGCGCTCGCTCATGAGCTTGGACAGGCGTAGGCGGCCGTCGGACTCGGCGGCTTCCTGGCGCGGTGCGTCGTGGGCGGGGGCGTGTGGTCGCTGGTGTGGATCCTGGTAGGACCCGCTGTCGCGGCGCGAGGACGTGGTGCCCAGGCGGCGTTGGTCCTGGCGGGCCGGGGGGTAGGCGTCACGTGGGTCGCGGTCGTAGCGCGGCTCGCCCCAGCGCTCGGGGGCGCGGTCTTGCGAGTGATCTGGCCCCCGGTTCGGCCCGCGGTCGGGGCCACGCTCCTGGGGGCGGTCTGGCCAGCGCTCTGGCGGCCGGCCAGGGCCGCGTGCGTCCCGGGGATCTCGCGGCACGCGGGGGTCACGGGCATCGCGGTTGTCGCGTGTATCGCGTGGATCGCGGCGGCGGTCGTCGCCACGCGGGCGGTCCGGGCCGGGGCCGCGGTCTTGCCACTGGCCCGGGCCGCGGGCGGCGGCTTCGGCGCGTGCCTGCTCGGCTTCGGCCGCTGTCATGCGCTTGCGCGGTGCCGTGCCACTGCCACGCACCGGGGGCTTGCGCCCGCCGAATTCAGGCTGTTGGGAAGGGGTGTTGCTGTCGGCGCCGGCAGGGCGCGACAGGGTGATTTTTTTGCGTTCGGTCATGGCGTCAGCGGCCGCGCAGGAAAAGCGCGTCCAGCTCCTTGAGGGTGAGCTGGCGCCAGGTGGGCCGGCCGTGGTTGCATTGGTCGGCGCGCTCGGTGGCTTCCATGTCGCGCAGCAGGGCATTCATCTCCGCCAGGTTGAGTCGGCGGTTGGCGCGCACGGCGCCGTGGCAGGCCATGGTGGCCAGCAGTTCGTGTTGGGCGCGGCGCACCACGTCGCTGGCGTCCAGGTGGGCCAGCTCGGCCAGCACCGAGCGCGCCAGTGCCACGCCGTCGGCCTGTTGCAGCGCGGCAGGCACGGCGCGCACCGCCAGCTTGCCCGGGCCGATCAGGTCCACGTCCAGGCCCAGCTGCAGCAGCGCCGCGTGGTGGGATTCGGCCGTGGCGCATTCCTGCGGCGTGGCGGCAAAGGTCAGCGGGATCAGCAGGGGCTGGCTGTGCAGCGGTGCCGCATCGAGCTGGGCCTTCAGGCGCTCATAGACGACGCGTTCGTGCGCGGCGTGCATGTCGACGATGACCAGGCCCTGGGCGTTTTCGGCCAGCACATAGATGCCACCCACCTGTGCGATGGCGCGGCCCAAGGGCCATTCGTGGCCGCTCGGGTCGGTGGGCGGTGCTTCAGCGGCTGGCAGGCGGGGCCAGGACGATGCCGCCTGCGCCTCGGTGTCATCGGCGGCCTTGCGCACCTGCGGCAGGGCGAGGTCGGCGAAGGCATCGACCGGGCCGGTGCGAGCCGCCGTGGCCTCTGCAGGCAGGCCGGCGCTCGGCCAGCCGGCCCAGCGTTGCTCGCTGGTGGCATCGGCGGCACGCCAGGGCAGGGCGGACTGCGAGGCGCCGCCCAGGGGGGCTGCTGCCTGATCCTGTGGTGGGTGAATGGGTGGATGCAAGGGCGCTTGCAAGGGCGCATAAGAGCCATCGGCCCGCAGCGTGTGGCCCATCGCGCTGGGCGGAGTCGCCGTCCCGGCCGTGCCTGAAACCCCCGCCACGCCTGCAGCCAAGCCCGACGCAGTTCCCGACGCAGAGCCCGCCCGCGACAGTGCCAGCGCCGACTCCACCGCCTTGCGCACCGCCTGGTGCACCTCGCGGGAGTCGCGGAAGCGCACCTCGATCTTGGTCGGGTGCACGTTCACGTCGACGCGCTCAGGCGCGATCTCGATGAACAGCACGTAGGTGGGTTGGCGGCTGCCGTGCAGCACGTCTTCGTAGGCCGAGCGGATGCCGTGCGAGATGAGCTTGTCGCGCACATAGCGGCCGTTGACATAGCAGTATTGCCAGTCCGAGCGCGAACGGGCCGCGTCGGGCAGGCCGGTGCGGCCGTACACCCGCATCGGGCCGATCTGCAGGTCCACCTCGCGGCTGGTGTCGGTGAAGGCCTCGCCCAGCACGTCCTGCATGCGCTGTTGCAGGCTGCCGGGGCGCAACTGCTCGACGAGCTTGCCTTCGTGCCAGACGCTGAAGCCCACATCGGGCCGCGCCAGGGCATGGCGGCGCACCGATTCCAGGCAGTGCGCCAGCTCGGTGGCGTCCGTCTTGAGGAATTTGCGGCGTGCCGGGGTGCTGAAGAACAGCTCGCGCACCTCGACGCTGGTGCCGATGCTGCGCGCGGCCGGCGTCAGCTCGCCCGAGCGCGCGTCCAGGCGGTGGGCGTGGGCGTCTTCGGCCGTGCGGCTGGCGATGGCGGCCTCCGACACCGACGCGATGGCCGCCAGGGCCTCGCCGCGGAAGCCCATGGTGGCCACGCTTTCGAGGTCGTCGAGCGAGCGGATCTTGCTGGTGGCGTGGCGCAGCAGGGCCAGGGGCAGCTCGCCCACCGGGATGCCGCAGCCGTCGTCTTCCACGAGGATTTGCCGCACGCCGCCGCCCATCAGCTTGACGGTGACCTGGCTGGCGCCCGCGTCCAGCGCGTTGTCCACCAGCTCGCGCACCACCGAGGCCGGGCGCTCGACCACCTCGCCCGCGGCGATCTGGCTGACCAGCTCGTCGGGCAGGGCCTGGATGTGGCGCCGCGCACGCATCTCACCGGCGTTGGCCTGCCCCCCGGTTTCGGGTGAAGATGCCGCCTCATCGAGGGCAAGGGCGGTGCTGCGGCGGTCTGACGTCATGCTGTTATTGTAAAAGGGGCGCTCGTGAAAGGGCGCCTGCCTTTTCGCCAACCTTGCGCCTTGCGCACCTTTCTCGCCAGCCCCAAGCCGTTCCCATGGAAAGCGCCACCTTCCTCATCGACTTCATCCTGCACATCGACAAGCACCTGGCCGAGTTCGTCCAGCTGCACGGCACCTGGGTCTATGGCCTGCTGTTCCTGATCGTGTTCGTCGAAACCGGCCTGGTGGTGATGCCCTTCCTGCCGGGCGACTCGCTGCTCTTCATGGTCGGCGCGCTGGCCGCCGGCGGCGCCATGAGCCTGCCCGTGGCCATGGGCGTGCTGCTGGTGGCGGCCATCCTGGGCGACCAGCTCAACTACAGCATCGGCCGTTACCTCGGGCCGAAGGTCTTCCAGTGGGAGGATTCGCGCTGGTTCAGCCGCAAGGGCTTCGACGCCGCCCACCGCTTCTACGAGGAGCGCGGTGGCATCACCATCATCCTGGCGCGCTTCATGCCGTTCATCCGCACCTTCGCGCCTTTCGTGGCCGGTGTGGCCGAGATGAACCGCGTGACCTTCACGCTCTACAACGTGGTGGGCGCGCTGATCTGGGTGGTGGGCCTGACGCTGGCCGGCTACTTCTTCGGCAACATCGCTTTCGTGCAGCAGCACCTGAGCAAGATCATCCTGGCCATGATCATCGTGCCGGGCCTGATCGCCATCTTCGGGGCCTGGAAAGCGGGCCGCCAGGAAGCCAAGGGCCAGCAGGCCTGATCACAGCGCCCGGTTACGTGCCAGCGGCGGGTTGCGCGCGAAATAGCGCTGGATGCCCGCCAGCAGGGCGTCGGCGAGCTGCCCCTGGTAGGTGTCGTCCTTGAGCTTGGACTCCTCCTCCGGGTTGGAGATGAAGCCCGTCTCGACCAGGATGGACGGGATGTCCGGCGCCTTGAGCACGGCGAAGCCGGCTTGCTCGACCCGAGGCTTGTGCAGCCGGCCGACCTTGCCCAGGTGGCCCAGGATGGCCTGACCGAGCTTGAGGCTGTCCTTGATCTGGGCCGTGGTGGACATGTCCAGCAGGGCGCGCATGACCGAGGCGTCGCGCGCCTTGATGTTGACCCCGCCGACCAGGTCGGACGCGTTTTCCTTCTTGGCCATCCAGCGTGCGGCGGCGCTCGTGGCACCGTTCTCGGACAGCGCGAAGATGGACGCGCCGCGCGCCTCGGGGTTCATGAAGGCGTCGGCATGCACCGAGACGAACAGGTCGGCCTGCACGCGGCGGGCTTTCAACACGCGCTCCTGCAGGGGCACGAAATAGTCGGACTCGCGCGTCAGCATGGCGCGCATGCCCGGTTGGGCGTTGATGCGGGCGCGCAGCTTGAGCGCGATCGACAGCACCACGTCTTTCTCGTAGAGGCCGCTGGGGCCGACGGCGCCGGGGTCTTCGCCACCGTGGCCGGCATCGATGGCGACGATGACCAGGCGCGATGTGTCGTTGGCCGCTTTGGCGGCTTCGGCCGTGGCGGTGTTGCGCTCAGCGGCCTTGCCCGCGCTGCCGCCCGAACCGCCGCCAGCACTGCCCCCCGAAGCGTTGCCCGCCGTGGCCGTGCCGCCTTTCTTGAGCCCACCGATGAACTCGCCCAGCGCGTCGTTGACGGCGTCGGCCGCCTGCGCCGAGGGCGTGCCCGTGCCTGCACCTGTGGCGGGCGCGGCGGGCGTGCCAGGTGTCGTGGGTGGGGCCGCAGGCACGGTGGGTGCCCCTGGCGCTGCCGCCGAGGCCTGGGTGCCCGCAGCGGCGCCCGCTTGCGGCGCACTCGCGGCCACCTGCAGGCCGGCGCGCGGGTCCAGGGCCTGTGTGGGGTAGAGGTCGAACACCAGGCGGTGCTGGTAGGCGGCCACCGGGTGCAGGCCGAAAACCTGCGGCTTGATGGCTTGCTTGAGGTCAATGACCAGGCGCACCACCTTGGGCCGGTTCTGGCCCACGCGCACGCCGGCGATGAAGGGGTCGTCCGAGCGCACCTTGCGCACCAGGTCGCGCAACTGGGGGCTGAGCTCCAGGTCGTCGATGTCGATGACCAGGCGGTGCGGGTTGTCCACCGCGAAGAAGGTGGCGTTGAGCGGGATGTCCGATTCCAGCGTCACGCGGGTGTAGTCGGCCGCCGGCCACAAGCGCACGGCCAGCAGCTGCGCGCCCCAGGCCAGCTCGTGCGGGCCCAGCACCAGCACGGCCACGCCGCCCAGGGCTTGTTGGAGCAGGCGTCGGCGGTGCGGGCGATGCAGGTCATCCATGGAGCAACTCCTTCACGGCCTGGCCGGTGGGCGTGCCGGCCAGGAGGCGCACGCTGCGGGCGGGTGGGGTGTCATCGGCAGCAGGTGTCTCGGCCTCGGCTTCGCCCACCACACCGATGTGCATCTGCAAATCGGCCACCGGCAACAGGCCCGCGGCCTTCTCGGGCCACTCCACCACCTTGAGGCCGGGCGCGCCGAACAGGTCCCGAAAGCCTGCGTCTTCCCACTCCTGCGGGTCGTTGAAGCGGTAGAAGTCGAAGTGGTGGATGGCCATGCCCGGGGCCTCGTGCGGCTCGACCACGGCATAGCTCGGGCTTTTGATGCGGCCCTGCACGCCGAGGGCGCGCAGCAGGTGGCGGGTGAAGGTCGTCTTGCCGGCGCCCAGCGTGCCATGCAGCTCCAGCGTCAGCGAGCCGCCCGCGCGCAGACCTGGCTGCAGGGCCTGCGCCAGTTGCGCGGCCAGGGCGGCACACGCGGCCTCGTCGTGCCAGACGAGGTCGCGTGGTTCGGCGCCAGCGTGCAGCGCTTGTGGCACCTGCGACGCTTGCGACGCGTGTTGGCTTGCTAGGATGCTTGGATGCGTCATGAATCTGCAGACACGGCCTGGAACCCCGACGAGGTGCTGGCGTCCTTGCGCCAATGGGCCACTGAGCTGGGATTTTCTCAGATTGGCGTGGCCGATGTCGACTTGTCAAGTGCCGAAGCGCCTTTGATGGCCTGGCTGGACCGCGGTTTCCACGGCGAGATGCACTACATGGCGGCCCACGGCCTCAAGCGCGCGCGGCCCGCCGAGCTGGTGCCGGGCACCGTGCGCGTCATCACCGCGCGCATGGATTACCTGCCGCAAGCCCTGCCCGAGGGCTGGCAGGCGGTGAGCTGGCAGCGCATGGCCACGCCGTCGGCGGCGGTGGTGTCGCTCTACGCCCATGGGCGGGACTACCACAAGGTCTTGCGCAATCGCCTGCAAAAGCTGGCCGAGCGCCTGGCCGAGGCCATCGGGCCGTTCGGGCACCGCGCCTTCACCGATTCGGCGCCGGTGCTGGAGGTCGAGCTGGCCAGCCGCAGCGGCCTGGGCTGGCGCGGCAAGCACTCGCTGCTGCTGTCGCGCCAGAGCGGCTCGACCTTCTTCCTGGGCGAAATCTACGTCGATGTGCCCCTGCCGCTGACGCCGCCCGAAACGGCCCACTGCGGTCAGTGCACCGCCTGCATCGACGTCTGCCCGACGGGCGCCATCGTCGAAGAGGGCGTGGTCGATGCGCGGCGTTGCATCTCCTACCTCACCATCGAGCTCGACGGCCCCATCCCCGAGGCCATGCGCCCGCACATCGGCAACCGCATCTACGGCTGCGACGACTGCCAGCTCATCTGCCCCTGGAACAAGTTCGCCCAACGCGCCCGCCTGCCCGATTTCGACACCCGCATCGGCCTGGACCGCGCCACGCTGCTGCAGCTCTGGGCCTGGGACGAGGCCACCTTCCTGCGCAGCACCGAGGGCAGCGCCATCCGCCGCATCGGCTTTGCGCGCTGGCAACGCAACATCGCGGTGGCGATGGGCAATGCGCTGGCTGCGAGGGCCGATGCCGTTCATGAGACCCCCGACGCACCCTTGCGCCAAGCCATCCGTGTCGCCCTGCAAGCCTGGTTGACCCAGCCGCCAGCCTTGGGCGAGCAGCAGGCCATGGTGGCGGAGCACGTGCGATGGGCGCTGGCCCAGCTGCCAGCGGATCGGTGACGGTGTTCGGCCATCCGGTGCGGCGCGCCAGCCGATGGGGGTGGCGCACAAGCCGGAAAGCATGGCGCACCCGCGGCAAAGTGCGGGCCGCCAAGCGATGTCAGTCGCGCGCAAGCCGCGCCGGGGCAGGCGCCGACCCTGTTGGCTTGTGCGCAACACCGACCGACTGCACGCGCGCGTCAAGTTGAGCGGCGTGCCACCCGATGAGCCTTGCGCGCCAGCCAAACCGGGTCGCACGCCGAGCGTTTCGGCTCGCGGGCGAGTGCCCTGGGCATCGCGCGCGGCCCAGAGCGGGCGGCGGGCGGGTCTGTGAGGCTTGCGCGCGGTGCCGGATGGGCGTGCAACGAGGAGAAAGACCTGTCCAGGCGCCCTGCGCATGGCGGCCCTGAGGCCCCATCGCTACAATCTGAGTAACCCACCTCGCCCGCCATGCTGCTTGACCAACTGCACGCTCAGAAAGAGGCCATCGAGGCCGCTGCCCGCCAATTTGGCGCACGGCGCATCCGCGTGTTCGGCTCGGTGGCTCGGGGCGATGAGCGCCCCGACAGCGACATCGACTTCCTGGTCGATTTCCCGCCCGGCTACGACCTCTTCGCGCAGCGTCTGCCCTTGGCGCAGCGCCTGAGCGAGATCACTGGGCGCGCGCTGGACCTGATCCCAGAGCACGAACTGAATGCGCACTTGCGCGATGCCGTTCTCCGCGAAGCGATCGAGCTGTGAGCAAAGACTGGCCGCCTTATGCGCTCCATGTGCTGGACGCGATCGACAAGATCGACCGCATTCAGCAGCGAGGCGATTTGACGCAAGACGAGGTGCTGTACGACGCCACTTTGCGCAATCTGCAAACCTTGTCGGAAGCCACCCAGCGTTTGCCCGATGCGCTCAAAGCGCAGCACCCCGGCATTCCCTGGGCACAGATCAGCGGCTTTCGCAACATCCTGGTGCACAACTACCTTGGGCGCATCGATGCCCTGACGGTGCTCAGCGTGGTCCAGCAGCATTTGCCACCGCTTGCGCAGGCCATGCGTGCTTTGCTGGCCGAGCACGGCCAGGATGGCCGCGGCGCCGGTGGGTGACACTGGGCGCTGCTCCGCCCTCGCTCAGCCGTTCGTCAGCACCACCTTGCCCCGCACCTGCCTTGAACCCATCAGGTCGAAAGCCTGTTTGAGGGCGGACATGGGCAGCGTGTGCTCGATGACGGGCTTGATCTTGCCTTCCATGTACCAGGCGGCCAGCTGCATCAGGCAGGCGGCGTTGTTCTGCGGCTCGCGCTTGGCGAACTCGCCCCAGAACACGCCCATCACGGACGCGCCTTTGAGCAGGGCCAGGTTCAGCGGCAGGTTGGGGATCGCGCCATTGGCGAAGCCGACGACGAGGTGGCGGCCGCGCCAGGCGATGGAGCGGAAGGCCTGTTCGGTCAGTTCGCCGCCCACCGGGTCGTAGACCACGTCGGGGCCTTTGCCCTCGGTGATGGCCTTGAGCGCCTCGCGCAGGTTCTGCGTCGTGTAGTTGATGGTGGCGTCGGCGCCCAGCGTGGTGCACAGCGCGCACTTCTCGTCGGTCGATGCCGCTGCAATCACCTTGGCGCCGGCGGCCTTGGCGATCTGGATGGCGGCCGTGCCCACGCCACCGGCGGCGCCCAGCACCAGCACGGTCTCGCCGGCCTTCAAGGCGGCGCGGTCCATCAGGCCGTGGTAGGTGGTGCCGTAGGTGCACAGGAAGGCGGCGGCGTCTTCGAAGCTGAAGGCGGGTGGCAGTGGCATCAGCGCGAAGGCCGGTGCCAGGGTGTGGGTGCCGAAGCCGCCCGTGCCCGCGAAGCCCGCCACGTGGGTGCCCACGGCCAGGTGCTTGACGCCTTCACCGACGGCCTCGACCACGCCGGCGAACTCGGCACCGGGCACGAAGGGCAGGGGCGGCTTCATCTGGTACTTGCCCTGCACGATGAGCAGGTCGGGGAAGTTCAGGCTGGCCGCCTTGATCGCCACGCGGACTTCGCCTTTGCCCGGCTCGGGCGTGGGGGCGTCTTTCCAGGTCAGGGCGTCGGGGCCGTCGAGGGTCTCGCAGAACCAGGCTTGCATGTCGTGTCTCCTATGGTCGTTGTGTGGTCAGAGCTGGCGGGTGTTGAAGGTGTCGCACTGGGCCATGTCGCCCGCCTCGTAGCCGCGCTTGAACCAGCGCATGCGCTGGGCGCTCGTGCCGTGGGTGAAGCTTTCGGGCACGACGCGGCCTTGCGTTTCGCGCTGCAGGGTGTCGTCGCCGATTTGCGAAGCGGCGTTGAGCGCCTCTTCCAGGTCGCCCGATTCCATCAAACCTTTGGCCTGCTGGGTGTCGTGGGCCCAGATGCCGGCGTAGCAGTCGGCCTGCAGCTCCAGGCGCACGCTGGCGGTGTTGTACTGGGCTTCGCTGACGCGGCCGCGCAGGCGGTCGAGCTTCTCCGAGGTGCCTTGCAGGTTCTGCACGTGGTGGCCGACTTCGTGCGCGATGACGTAGGCCTGGGCGAAATCGCCGGGGGCGCCCAGGCGGTCGCGCAGGGTGTCGTAAAAGCCCAGGTCGATGTAGACGCGGTGGTCGGCCGGGCAGTAGAAGGGCCCCATGGCGGCTTCACCCTTGCCGCAAGCCGTGGCCGTGCTGCCACGGAACAGCGTGAGGCGGGGCTGGGCGTACTGCGCACCCTGGGCCTGGAACTGGGCCTGCCAGACGTCTTCGGTGGTGGCCAGCACCTGGCGCACGAAGCGGGCGCCGGGGTCTTTGGCCTGGGCAGTGGCCGGGGCCGGGGTGGGGCGCTGCACCTCGGTCGGGGTGCCTTGGCCGAGGCCGCCGTCCACGGGGCCGCCACCATTCAACAGGCTGAGCACGGTCAGGGGGTTCAGCCCCAAAAAGTAGCTGGCCACCAGGGCCACGGCCACGCCGCCCAGGCCGAGCCGGCCGCCGATCAGGCCACCGAGGCCACCACGACCGCCGCCGCCAAACCCGCCGCCGGAGCCTCCCCCTTGGCCTGAAGCGTCGCGCACGTCATCGACGTTGTCGCTTTCCCGTTGACCGTCCAACCGCATGTGTGTCTCCCTGTGCGCAATGCGGATCAGATGGTAGCAGCGCGGCTTGGCCGGCCCGCCTGACTACAATCGCGGCAGCATCCCGCCCAACCGAGCCCCGCTCAGCCCCTCCCCAAGCCATGCCCCAAGCGCCGGATTCCCCGCTGCCCGTTGTCATCATCGGAGCTGGCCTGGCCGGCCTGACCGTGGCCCTGCACCTGGCCGAGACCCAGCCCGTCATCGTGCTGGCCAAGCGGCAGCTGGAGGAAGGCGCCACGGCCTGGGCGCAGGGCGGCATCGTCGGCGTGCTGGGCAGCGACGACAGCATCGAGTCCCATGTGCGCGACACCCAGGAGGCCGGCGCCGGCCTGGTCGATGAGCGCACCGCCGAGTTCATCGCCCGCCACAGCGCCGAAGCCGTCGCTTGGCTGGTGGCGCGCGGCGTGCCCTTCTCGCCCGACCCCGAAGGCCCGCTGGGCCTGCACCTGACGCGCGAAGGTGGCCACGCGGTGCGCCGCATCGCGCACGCGGCCGACGCCACGGGCAAGGCCATCCACGACGTGCTGCTCGACGAGGTCAAACGCCATCCCAACATCACGCTGCGCGAGAAGTGGATGGCCATCGACCTCATCACCAACCGCCACCTCAAGCGCAGCGCCCAGGAGGCCTACGAGCAGGCCCGCGACATGGGCCGCTGCCATGGCGTCTATGCGCTGGACATCGACAACGGCCGCATCGAAACCCTGCACGCCGCGGCCGTGGTGCTGGCCTCGGGCGGCGCGGGCAAGGTCTACCGCTACACGACCAACCCCGAAACCTCCACGGGCGACGGCATCGCCATGGCCTGGCGCGCGGGCTGCCGCATCGGCAACATGGAGTTCATCCAGTTCCACCCGACCTGCCTGTACCACCCGCAGGAGCGCAGCTTCCTCATCACCGAGGCCCTGCGCGGCGAGGGCGGCATCCTGCGCCTGCCCGACGGCACCCGTTTCATGCCGGCGCACGACGAGCGCGGCGAGCTGGCCCCGCGCGACATCGTGGCCCGCGCCATCGACTTCGAGATGAAGAAGCACGGCCTGGACCACGTCTGGCTGGACGCGACCCACCTGGGTGAAGCCTTCCTCAAAGAGCACTTCCCGACGATTTTCGCGCGCTGCCTCTCGCTGGGCATCGACATCAGCAAGCAGCCCATCCCCGTGGTGCCGGCGGCGCATTACACCTGCGGCGGCGTGGTCACCGACCTGCACGGCCGCACCGACCTGCCGGGCCTCTACGCCGTGGGCGAGACCACCTACACCGGCCTGCACGGCGCCAACCGCCTGGCCAGCAACTCGCTGCTGGAGTGCGTGGTGCTGGGCCGCACCTGTGCCGACGACATCCAGGCCAACCTGCCCGAGAAGGCGCCGAAGCTGCCCGGTTGGGACGAAAGCCAGGTGACCGATGCCGACGAGGAAGTGGTCATCGCCCACAACTGGGACGAGCTGCGCCTGCTGATGTGGAACTACGTGGGCATCGTGCGGACCACGCGCCGCCTGGAGCGTGCCCTGCACCGCATCAAGCTGCTGCGCCAGGAAATCGACGAGTACTACGCCGCCTTCCGCGTCAGCCGCGACCTGTTGGAGCTGCGCAACCTGGTGGACTGCGCCGAGCTGATCGTGCGCTCGGCCCTGTCACGCCAGGAAAGCCGCGGCCTGCACTTCAGCCGCGACTACCCGCGCACCCTGCCGGTGAGCTTCCCCACCATCCTGTGCAAGAAGCCCAAGCGCAAGGACGCCTGGCTGCCGTGATCAGCGCCGAGCCCGCATCGCGTAGCGGGCCTGCACGAACTCGAAGGCATAGACCACCGCATCGCGGATGAGCTGTTCGCTGTCCTGGCGCTCGCGCTCGGTCATGTGGAAGGCCAGGTCCACCTGGTGGCGGATGTAGCGTGGCGGCAGCCGGTTCAGGGCCACGCACGCCACGTCGGGGTGGTGGTCTTCGCTCAGCAGCGGGTAGTGGCCAGCCAGGTCCGACACCAGGCTCACCACCTGTTGCTCGTGGTAGTTGTGGATGGGCGAAAAATCGGCGGGCATGGCGCGGGCTGGGAGTCTGTGGACAGCGTCCAGTGTCGCCGACCCACCGCATGCCGTGGCGTGAAAAAAGCGGCAAAAGCCGCCTCAGCCTGCGACCTTGCCCAGCACCCGCATCGAGAAGTCGATGGCCGTCACGTCTTTCGTGAGCTTGCCGATCGAGATGCGGTCCACGCCCGTGGCCGCGATGCCGCGCAGCTGCGCCAGGGTCACGCCGCCGGAGGCTTCCAGCAGGGCATGGCCGCCCGTCATCTCCTGGTTGATGGCCACGGCCTGGCGCATCAAGGCTTCGTCGAAGTTGTCCAGCAGGATGCTGGTGGCGCCTGCCGCGAAGGCCTCGCGCAATTGTTCCAGCGTTTCCACCTCGATCTGGATGCCGATGTCGCGGCCATGCTGGGCAGCCTCTTCGGCCACCAAGGTCTGGGCGCTGAGCAGCGCCGCCGTGACCGAGCCGGCCGCGGCGATGTGGTTTTCCTTGATGAGGATGCCGTCGTACAGCGCCAGGCGCTGGTTGACGCCGCCACCCACGCGCACGGCGTACTTCTGGGCCAGGCGCAGGCCGGGCAGGGTCTTGCGGGTGTCGAGCACCGCGCAGCCGCGCGGGTTGGGCGAGGCCCGCTCGATGGCCTTCATGTGGCGGAAGGTCTGGGTCGCCACGGCCGACAGCGTCTGCAGGAAGTTCATGCTCGGGCGCTCGGCCGTCAGCAGGGCGCGGGCATCGGCCTGGACCTGGCAGACGTCGGTGTTGGCGACCATGAGGTCGCCTTCGGCGTAAGCCCACTCGATGGTGGCGGTGGGGTCCAGCTGGAGCAGGCAGGCCTCGAACCAGTCGCGGCCGCACAGCACGGCTTCTTCGCGCACCAGCAGGCGGGCCTGCACGCGTTCGCTGGGCACCAGTTGCGCCGTCCAGTCGCACACGCCCACGTCTTCGAACAAGGCGTCATGGACGTTGCGGGCGCGGGCTTCTTCCAGGGTTTCGTTGTGGTCGAACATGGTGGGTCGGCAATCGAAAAGGTTCAAGCGGCACCGACGTTGGGCACGAAGCCCTGGGCCGGTTTGGCGATGGCTGCGGGGTTCTGCGCCACGAAGTCCAGCATGCGGTCGATGCAGCCGTGGGCCTTGACGCGGATGGCCTCATCGACGGTGATCTCGCCCACGCCACGCTCCAGGCAGTCGAGCACGCCTTGCAGGCCGTTCATGGCCATCCAGGGGCAGTGTGCGCAGCTCTTGCAGGTGGCGCTGTTGCCGGCGGTCGGCGCTTCGATCAGCACCTTGGTCGGCGCCAGCTGGCGCATGCGGTGCAGGATGCCGTTGTCGGTGGCGACGATGAACTCGGGCGCGTTCGACTCGACCACGGCCTTGAGCAGCTGCGAGGTCGAGCCCACCACGTCGGCCTGGGCCACGACGCTTTCGGGCGACTCGGGGTGCACCAGCACGAGGGCGTTCGGGTGGTCCTTCTTGAGCAGGTCCAGCTCCAGGCCCTTGAACTCGTCGTGGACGATGCAGGCGCCGTTCCACATCAGCATGTCGGCGCCGGTTTCCTTCTGGATGTAGCGGCCCAGGTGGCGGTCGGGCGCCCACAGGATTTTCTCGCCCTGGTCCTTCAGATGCTTGACGATGGCCAGCGCGCACGAGCTCGTCACCATCCAGTCGGCGCGGGCCTTCACGGCTGCGCTGGTGTTGGCGTAGACCACGACCTTGCGGTCGGGGTGGGCGTCGCAGAACTTCGTGAAGTCGTCGGCTGGGCAGCCCAGGTCGAGCGAGCAGGTCGCGTCCAGGTCGGGCATCAGCACCGTCTTGTCAGGCGACAGGATCTTGGCCGACTCGCCCATGAACTTCACGCCGGCGACGATCAGCGTCTGGGCGGCATGGTCGCGGCCGAAGCGGGCCATTTCCAGCGAGTCGGAGACGCAGCCGCCGGTTGCCATGGCCAGGTCCTGCAGGTCGCCGTCGACGTAGTAGTGGGCGACCAGCACGGCGTTGCGGGCCTTGAGCAGCTCGGCGATGCGCGCCTTGGTGGCGGCCTTGGCGCTGGGGCTCAGGGGCGCGGGCACGCGGGCCCAGGCGTGGGCGGTGCAGGTGGCGCCGCTGGCGTCTTGCAGGTCGTAGTCGTAGCTGACGGAGGAGGGGGTGCCGGTGGATGTGTTCATGGCGCTCGCGGTGGGGTCCGAAGGCTCAGGGTGGGGGCAGGGTCAAGGCAATGGGGGCGCGTGTGGCCTGCGCTGGCGTGGCGCGGGGGGCTGGCCCCGCTGCAGCCGTTTGCGGTCCAGCCAGACTACCAGTTCGCAGGACAACCACACCGCGTAGAAGGCAAAGACGATGTCGCTGAGGAAGTGCCCGCCTTGCATGATGCGACCGGCACCGATGGCGCTGCCTGCCATCAGGCCGACGATGAGCCAGCGCCGGCGTGCGGCCGGGCGGCAGGTCAGGCCCAGGGCCATCAGCGCAAAGCCTGTGGCGGCGTGGCTGCTGACGAAGCTGCGGTGGCTCTCGGGGGTGTCACCGGGCGCGAAGGGGCCGTGGTAGGGCTCGGGGCCGCCAAAGGGCACGGTCTGCACCGGCCTCGGGCGACCCACGGTGTTCTTCAGCACGCCTTCGATGAGCAGGCCAGGGCCCAGCAGCGCTGCGCACACGAAGACGGTGGACAGGTGGCGCCATGGGCCGCGGCAACGCTGGGCCGCCTCAGGCTTGCCGGCCGAGGCCAGCGCGCGGGCCAGCCAGGGCGCGAGCAGGGCGTGCAACAGCATGGCCAGGAAAAGCGCCCGCCCGAGGATGGGCGTCCAGTTGTACAGGGCCAGCACGACGGGGTCTTTCGCCCGGAAGAAACCGAGGTCCAGGTCGAAGTAGCGCGCCGAGACCAGCAGGTCCAGGCCCGGGAACTTCGAAAACACGGCCAGGGCGAAAAACAGGCCGGCCCAGAGCAAGCGGCTGTCGATGCTGGTCGCGGCGCCGTCGGGTGTTTTGAGCGTGTCAGGCATGTCAGACGCGGCACGTGGGGCGTTCATGGCAGACGGTGATCGGTCAAGGCGTCAGCATGGCCGGCGCCTGTGGGTTCGCGTGGCCGCCGCTTTGCTCCGTGTAGGACTGCTGTGTGTAGCCCAGGAAGCCGCGCAGGAAGAAGAGGTGCAATTCGATCTTGCGGTCCGAGGACACCGCCACCACGGTGGATTTCAGATGCCGCACGATGGCAAAGCGCTGGGTGATGGCGTCCGGCTGGGGCGAGTTGCTGATCAGCAGCACGTCGGGGCCGACACGGTCCGGCAGGCTCTGCGTCAACTCGTAGTGGTTGTTGCGCGTGCCCTTGGGATTCCAGAACAGCGTTTTCACGCCGTGGCTGCGCCAGTTGTAGGCGGCCTGCGTGACCAGCAGGCGCTGGTCGGCCAGCACGGGCAGGCCTGCCACCACGGGGTCGTCCAGGGCCGGGGCCAGGTCGGCGAAAGCCTCCTGCCAACCGCGCATGCGCCACATGGCGTCGAACTGGTGGGGCAAAGGCGCCGTGGCCAGGTCATGTGCGTGCATGACCAGCGCGGTCAGCAGCAGGTTGCCTCCCAGCACGATGGCCAGCCAGCGGTGCGGGCGCGGTGCGGCCAGCGGGATCAGCGGGGGGCTCAGCAGCGTGGCCACCAGCAGCGTCAGGCCGACCATGGCGGGCGCGGCCCAGTTCAGGTTGGCATCGGCGTAGAGCGCCTGGCCCAGCGCCAGCGTCAGCAGTGGCAGGCTCATGGCCCACAGGTAGCGGTGGCTGGACACCGACGCGAGGTAGTACGCCGAAGTCCGCGCCACGGGCCGTCCGGTGGCGTCCACCACGCTCGATGGCATCGTCGAGTTCGCCCACTGGCTGGGCGGCATCATCTGGCTGCTGGCGGCCCACTGGCTGCGCGGTGCCGTCGCCGCCTGGCCGGCTTGTTGCCGACGCCGCCAAGCCAGCCACAGGCCGGCCAGAACAACGACCGGGCCCAGCATCAGCAACTGCCCACCGGCAAACTCCAGGGCGGACAGCAGCCCGCCGTTGCGTCCGGACTTCGTGGTCAGCTCGGCCGTGTGCTGCAGGGTCGGGAAGCCGTGGTGCGCGTTCCACCACAGGTTGGGCGACAGGATCAACAGCGCCAGCGCCATGGCCACCCAGGGGCCCGGTCGCAGCAAGCCGCGGCGCGGGCCATGCACGGCCCACAGCGTCCAGAGGGCGGTCAGCGCGAAAGCCGCCATGGTGTACTTGCTCATCAGGCCCAGGCCGCAGGCCAGGCCCAGCCCGACCCAGCAAGACATGCGGTTGGTGACCTGGGCACGCCACAGCATCCAACCAGCGACGGTCCAGCACAGCAGCAAAGGCGCGTCGGTGCTGGCGAACAGGCCCAGCGCGCCCACCATGGGCAGGGTCAGGAAAAGGGCGCCCGCCACGATGCCGGTGCGCACGCCGCTGCTGGTCGGCCACAAGGCGCGCGCAAAGCCGACCATCACCAGCGCCGTGACCGGGTAGAGCAGCATGGTCATCAGCTTCACGCCGACCACGCTGGAGCCGAACAGCTTCGTGCTCAGCCAGATCAGGCCCGCGATCATCGGCGGCTTGGAGTAATAGCCCCAGGCCAGGTGGCGCGACCAGTCCCAGTACTGGGCCTCGTCGAAGAACAGCGAGATGCCGCTGTGCCGGATCAACCACACCCGGTAGGCCAGCAACACCACGGCGAAGGCCAGCAGCATCCACAAGCGAGGCCCCCAGATCTGCGGCCAGCGCTGGCCCGCAGGCTTGCGCGCCGCTTGGCCTTTGGCAGAGGGCGATGACGCCGGTGTGGGTGCGGTGGAGCGCTCGTTCATGGTCGGGTCAGGTGCGGCAAGGGCCGCTCAGTGTGTCTGGTGCCAGGCCGATTCTGCCGGCAGCTGCGGGCCCTGGGTGGTGTGGTACGGCGCGACTTCACCCCGGTCGTAGTAGATGCGGATGAGCAACTCGGCCAGCACACCGGTGGTCAGGAACTGCAGCCCGCCCAGCACGCAGAAGAAGCCCAGCCACAGCAGCGGACGCCCGCCGATCTGCTCGCCGAACATCTTCAGCACCGCCAGGTAACTCAGGATGGCGCCGCCCAGCAGGCCCACGCCCAAGCCCAGGCCGCCGAAGAAGTGACCCGGGCGCCCCGAAAAGCGCAGGAAGAAGTTGACGGCCAGCAGGTCGAGCACCACGCGCAGCGTGCGCGAGATGCCGTACTTCGACTCGCCACGGGTGCGCGCATGGTGGCTCACCGGCTCTTCGGCCATGCGGGCCGGCGAGGTCACGGTGGCCATCCAGGCCGGGATGAATCGGTGCATTTCGCCGTACAGGCTCACGCGCTTGAGCACGGTGGCGCGGTAGGCCTTCAGGCTGCAGCCCAGGTCCTGGAACTCCAGTTGCGTGATCTTGCGGATGAGGCGGTTGGCGATGCGCGACGGCACCTTGCGCAGCCACAGGCCGTCCTGGCGGTTCTGGCGCCAGCCAGCGACCAGGTCGAGGTCTTCGCGCAGCAGGCGGGCCACCAGCTTGGGGATGTCTTTCGGGTCGTTCTGCAGGTCACCGTCCAGCGTCACGATGACGTCACCGCGCGCCGCGTCGATGCCGGCCTGCATGGCCGCGGTCTGGCGGAAGTTGCGCCACAGGTGGATGGGGCGCACGTGCGGGCCGCGCAGGCGCGCTTGTTCGTCCAGGGCCTGTTGCGTGCCATCGCGGCTGCCGTCGTTGACGATCAGCAACTCCCAGGGGAAGGGGTAGTCGGCCAAGGCCTCGTGCACGGCGGTGACGAAGGGTTCGACGTTTTCCACCTCGTTGTACATGGGCACGACGATGGACAGGCGGTGATCTGGCACCGGCCCTTGGGTCGGGGAGGTGTTCGCGACGGTGTTCATGACTTCTCTTTCTTGTCGGATGCGGCTCAGGTGCCGGAGCGCAGCGGGGCATCGGGCGCTCGGGGCGCACTGCGGCTGAGCCACAGCGCCACCAAGCCTGCCAGCACGGCGCACAGCAGGAAACACAGGTGCAGCGCCAGGGCCGCGCTGATGGCTTGGGACAGGACCGGGTTGGCTGCGCTCGTTGCGCCCGGCAAGCCACTGGCCATGCCCACCCAGACCCCTGCTTCGTAGGTGCCAAAGCCCGCGGGGCCTTGCAGGGGCACGATGGCCGCCAATTCTCCCCCCAAAGCACCGGCCCAGGCGTGGATGAAGCCCGCGTCGGTGATGGCGGACAGCAGGCCCGCGCCTGCCGCCAGCTTCAGCGCCCAGTTGGCCAGGGTCAGCAGCCAGGCGGCCGGGCGGTGGTGGGCGGGCTCCATCAGGGCGTGGCGCAGGCGGGACAAGTGTCCGCG
Organism: Aquabacterium sp.; assembly: GCA_023266355.1. Lineage (GTDB taxonomy): Bacteria > Pseudomonadota > Gammaproteobacteria > Burkholderiales > Burkholderiaceae_C > Aquabacterium. The sequence continues at coordinate 691,660 of JAHFQM010000002.1, read as the reverse complement.
CCAGCCTTGGGCGGCCTCGTCGATGTCTTGCGGGTGGCCGTCGAACCAGCGTTTCAGGCCTTGTGTGAGCACCGCCCAGCCCAGCACCAGCACGGCCAGCCCGGCGCCACGCCAAGCCAGCGGCAATCCCGGCCACAGCAGCAGACCCAGCAGCGCCAGCACGCTGAGGTCTTGCAGGCGCATCCACATCAGACAGACTACCGCGCGGGGCACCGGATAGCCCAGCTGGCGCGCGGCCAGCCAGGGAAAGCTCAACTCGCCAGCGCGCATGGGCAGCAGGTTGACGGCCGCGTTGTGCATCAGGATCACGCGCAGCGCGTCGGTGCGCAGCCCGAACCAGCGGCTCGCGGCGCGGTGGTGGGCATCGAGGTCCAGCACCACCTGCAAGCGCGCCGAACGCAGGCCATAGCTGCCCAGCAGTCCCAGCAGCGTCAGCACCCAGGTCAGCAGGGTGGGGCGGGCCAGCGCAGCCTGCGCTTCGTGCAGCGGCGTTTTGTGCAACAGCCAGCCCAGCAGCGCCAGACCCAGCGTCCAGGCCACCGCCATCTTCACGCGCGAGCGCCGCCCTGCAACGGGTGCAACTGCTGGGTCAGGCGATGAGGGCGGGGTGGCGCGGGTGTCTGGCACGAAAGCGGGCAAAGGCAGGCAAAGAGCAGGCAAAGGAGCAGGCAGAGCGGCCTGGCGCAAAGGCGGGATTGTCTCGCATTTGCGAGGCTGGGCCGAAAAGGCAAAAGCGGGCCGAAGCCCGCCTCTGTGTGACAGCCATCAGGCTGGCCGCCCTGGCTCAGTTCATTGAGCGCCTTCGCGGAACAGCACCACGCTCACGGTTTCGAACAGCACCAGCAGGTCGAGGAACAGCGAGTTGTTCTTCACGTAGTACAGGTCGTACTGGTGCTTGTGCAGCGCGTCTTCGACCGATGCACCGTAGGCGTAGCGAACCTGGGCCCAGCCCGTCACGCCCGGCTTCACGCTGTGGCGCACGTCGTAGAAAGGCAGTTGCTCGCGCAGTTGGGCAACGAAAGTGGGGCGCTCGGGGCGCGGGCCAACCATGCTCATCTCGCCCTTGAGCACGCTGAACAGCTGGGGCAGCTCGTCGATGCGGGTCTTGCGGATGACCTTGCCAACGCGGGTCACGCGGGCGTCGTTCTTCTTCGCCCACACGGCCACGCCATCCTTCTCGGCGTCGTTGCACATGCTGCGGAACTTCAGGCACATGAAGCCCTTGCCGCCCAGGCCCACGCGTTCCTGGCTGTAAATCAGCGGGCCATGGCTTTCCAGCTTGATGGCGATGGCCGTGATCAGCATCACCGGCGAAGCCAGCAGCAGCAGGGTGCCGGAGGTGACGACGTCGAACACGCGCTTGACGATGATGCGGGCGCGATCTTGCGCGAAGCCGCGGCCATAGACCAGGAAACTGGCCTTCAGGCTGTCCACGGGCACTTCGCCGGTCGTCTGCTCGTAGAACGCGGCCAGGTCCATCACCGGGATGCCCTGGATGCGGGCTTGCAGCAGTTGGTCCATCGGCACGTTGCCGCCGCGTTGCTCCTTGACGGCCACGATGATCTGGTTGACGTCGTGACGGCTGACGATCTCGTCGATGGAGGCAGCGCGAGGGAAGATGTTGAAACGCTTGTCTTCGGCAGGCAGCACCGATTCGCCAGCGGGGTAGAAGCCCACCACCGAGTGACTGCGCAGGCGGCGCGACTTCAGGTCGGAAGCCACGGCATGGGCCTCGTTGCCCGTGCCGATGATCAGCACGCGTTGTTGCACGAGCGAGCCGTTCCAGGCGGTCAGCAGCAGGCCGCGCACCAGCACCAGGCCCACCATCAGGTAAACGATGGCAAAGCCCATCAGGTGGTGGGCCTGAGCGCCATCCACAGAGGTCTTGATGGCCAGCTGGTAGGCGATGGGCGCTGCGATCAGGCAGCCCAGCACAGCACGGCCCAGCTTAGCGCTGGCGGTTTTGCGGATCGCGCCTTCGCGGTACACGCCCACCAAGCCGCAGTGCAGGGGGATCAGGAACGCGAAGCCCAGGCCTGCGCGCAGTGCCGTTGACATGCCAAACGAACCTGCATCACCGGAAAAGTGGGCAAGCGTCAGGGTGCCCAGCAGGATCGCCAGAAAGCTGGTGAGGCTGTCTGCGATCAACTCTGCCAAGGTGACCAGCGAGATGTGGTGCTGAAATACCCGGAACATGTTTGGCCTCTCTGTGCCGGCCCTTGCGAAGCGCAAGAGCTGCAACCGGTGATTCGGATTGGTAAGATTTTGTAATGCGGCCATTGTCAAGAAGATGGCCGTGTTCCAACATCCTTCGTTTGTGGGGTGCACCCTAAACTTTGGGGGGCTCTGCGTACCGCATTGCAAATTGAAGCCCATTTGCCATAGGAATAGCGGACAATGATGGGTTCAGTGTCACGCGCACCAGCCACAAACCCATTGTGGGATGGGCACTTTGGCTGTGCTCACCGGGTGGGGCGTGGTTGTTACAAAGTGCCGTGAACCATTGAGCAGTCCTGGCGTTTCTTTGTGCGGTGCAGCGCGCATGCCACGCCGCTTGCGGCCGCAGCCTGCCGGCCTCCGGCCTGTCAGCTGGGCGTGACCATGGTGCGCGGCTGGTGCTGCTTCCACCAGGCGGCGAGGTGATCGGCCACGCGGCTTGCCGTCATGCCGTCCCAGAATTTAGGTAAACGGCCTTTTTTGCCGCCCCCTCGGATGATTTCCGCCACAGCGCGGTGGATCAGGCTGCTGTTGCGTCCCACCGCGATGTTCGTCCCTTGCTCAACCGTGATGCGGCGTTCCGTGTAGTTGTGCAGCGTCAGGCAAGGCACGCCCAGGATGGTGGCTTCTTCCTGGACCGTGGACGAATCGGTGAGCACGCACGCTGCGGTGCCCACCAGACCCATCATCTTGAAATACGGCACGATGGGCAGCAGCGCAATCTGGCTGGCTGGCGCATCGTTGAGCAAATGGTTCGACTGGATCAGCGCGCGGGTTGTCTCGCTGGCCACCCAGATCAGCGGCATGTCGCGGCTGATCGATTTCAGGATGGCGCTCAGCTCGGCAAGCGCTTGCACCTGTTGCGACGGCCCCTGGCCTTGCAGGTAGACCACGCCGTAGCCGCGGCCAGCCTTGAGCAGGTCGGGCGATTGGTTGAACTGGCGCAGGGTGTACTTCGGTGGCGAGGCCTGCGGCAGCATGGCACGCATGGTGTCCATCATCAGGTTGCCGGCGAACACCACGCGGTCGGCCGAGATGCCTTCGCGCGTGAGGTTGTCGTGCGCCACCCATTCGGACGTCAGCAGCAGGTCGGCCATGTGGTCGCACATCATGGCGTTGATCTCCTGCGGCCGGCTGCGGTCAAAGCTGCGCAAACCGGCTTCCAGGTGCAGGATGGGGATGCCTTGGCGGTGGGCGGCCAGGCTGGCGGCCATGGCGGCGTCGTCGCCGTTTTGAACGATCACGGCAGCGGGCCTGTACTCGCCCAGGATGTGGTCCAGCTGGCGCATCGCGTCGGCGGTTTGCGCCACGGGCGTGCCGGCGGGCACGCGCATCTGCACATCGGGCGCGCGCAGGCCCATGTGCTCGCTCCAGTCGCTGGTGAGTTCGAAGCGCCCGGGCGCGTCGATCATCAACCACTTGAGCGCGGGCAGGTCCTGGCGGCTGGCAAAGGCTTTTTGCAGCGCTGCGGCGCGGATGCAGCAGGTGCGGGAACTGGCGATCAGCAGGAGAAAGGCCTGGTCCGTGTTGACATGGACCGTGGGCGTGAACAACTCGTTGCGGAACTGTGGCTGCGTGGGCAAGGCCTGCACGCTGTCTGTCAGCGTGGGCATGGACAGGTGCGATGGCATGCCCTGGGGCAGGCTGGTTGCGTCGCTTGCCAGATGGGCTGGCGACGCCCCCATTGCCGGCGGCGGGCTCAGCGTGGCTTCGCCAATTTCAGCGCGAATCTCCAGCGCGATGCGCGCCACATCGGCCGCCGTGATCTCGTTGCCTTCGGCGAGGAAGGTGGCCAGCAGGATCCGGTTGCACAGCAGGTTGATGCGGCGCGGGATGCCCGAGGTCCATTGGTAGATCTCGTCGAAGGCGTCATCGTCGAAATGCGGGCGCTGGTCCCAGCCGACCTTGCGCAGGCGGTGCTCGATGTAGCTGCGCGTTTCCTCGCGGTCCATCGGCCCCAGGTGGTAGGACGCGATGACGCGCTGGCGCAACTGCTCCAGGCTGCGCGACAGCAACATGTCGCGCAACTCGGGTTGGCCGATCAGGAAGCTTTGCAGCAGCGCCTGGTTGCCGAACTGGAAGTTCGACAGCATGCGCAGCTCTTCGATGGCATCGCGGCTGAGGTTTTGCGCCTCGTCCACGATGAGCACGGCGCGCTTGTTCTGCGTGGCCAGCAGCGTGAGGTAGGCCTCCAGCGTGGCGATCAGCTCGGCCTTGCTCTGGCCCTTGAGCGGCACGCCAAAGGCCGTGATGGCCGAGCGCAGCAGGTCTCCCGCTTCGAGCTGGGTGCTGACCAGTTGGGCCGCCACCACTTTCTCGTGATCGATGTCGCTCAGCAGCGTGCGCACCAGCGTGGTCTTGCCGGCGCCGATGTCACCTGTGACGACGATGAAGCCTTCGGCCTGGTAGAGCCCGAACTTCAGGTAGGAGAGGGCGCTGCTGTGCCCCCGGCTGTCGAAGAAGAAGCTGGGGTCCGGGTTGAGCAGGAAGGGGGCGCCGGTGAGACCGAAATACGACTCGTACATGGGGTCGTGATCCTCAGAAGCGGTGTTCCAGCCCGGCGAACACGACGTTCTCCGTGATGGCTTCGCCGGAAGCGCTGACGACGGTGCGCTGGCGACGCAGGCCGCCGACGGCCTGTGTGCGCGGTGACAGCATCGAACTCAGGCTCAAACGCAAGCCGACCTCGCGCGATGTGGTCGTTGTGCCCAAGACTGTGCTCAGGATGCGGGCGCGGCTCGTGCGCAGGCCCATGGTGAGTGTTGCCGAGGGCGTCATGCGGTGGTTGATTTGCGTGTCCGCATAGCGCTCTCGGGTCTCATTGCCGGGGCCAAGCAGGCTGGAGAAGGCGTCCCCTGTCAAAGGGCGTGACATGGTCTGCCCTGCGGAGACCAGCAGCACGCTGCGCACGCCCATGAGGGCCGCGCGGGCGACGGTGGCCTGTCGCACCTGGGCATTGAGGTCGTAGAGGTCGCGCGTTGAGCCCAATTGCCGAGGCAGGTTGCGCTGCGTGATCATGTCGTTGACAGCTTTGCCGCGCTCGGCTTCGTCGGGAATGCGCGAAGTCAGCAACGCGTCCAGCAGGGCTTGGGTAGAGCCTCCGGTGGCCAGGCCGTTGCCCAGTGGGCTGGTGTAAGTGCTGATCTGGCGGTTGCTGCTCAACCCGAGGGACAGCATGGGCGTGCGGTGCGACGCTTCCGCTTCCCAACTCCGCCCGAAGAAGCGCTCTTCCACCAGGGCCTTGACCTGGGTGCGTTGGGACGGGCGCCATTCAAATTGCGCGCCTTTGACCGTGTCGCGGTATTGCTGCAGCAGTGCCTGGTTGGACTCCCGACCCAGCACCAGGCCGACTTCCAGCTCGGGACTCAAGGCGTAGAGGGCCGTGCCCTTGACCAGGCGTTGAACGTAGATGGATTGCGCCTGGCCATCGGCCTGGGTGTCCTGATATCGTGCGCTCAAGACGTAGCCAGCGCGACTGGGGCGGCGCGAGATGTTCAGGCTCGCACCGTTGGTGTTGGTGTTGGGGCGGTTGCTCAGTCCATCGCTGTTGGCGGTGGAGTGCAGTTGGGTGCGTTCCAGCCTTGCGCGCAACAGCGTTTGCGCATCCAGCGCGCGCTCCAGGAAGGGGCTGACCTGCACGCGGGTGTTGGTGTAGGTGTCTGCTGTGCTGGTGGACGCGGACTGTGCCGAGGTGAATTGGGACTTGACCTGATCGGCGGCAACGCTGGCGTCCAGTCCCCAGCCCTGACGGGCCACCTCGGTGTGCAGTGCCAGGCGCCCATTGGGCAGCAGCCTGTCCGCCTGCGTGTTGCCAAGGTAGTTGACCGACGAGAGCTGCATTTGGCCCGTCACTGTGCTGTTGGCGCCGCGGTAAGCCAAGGACACCCCCGGAGAGACCGACACGATGGTGTCGCTCTGGCGGCGGGATGATGTCGTTTGCGTTGCGTTGTCCGAGTGGCTGACCTGCATCCCCAAGGTGGGTGTGAAGATGGGGGCTGTCCCCTGGGGGGGCTGCGCGGCGGACACCGCGGGTGCTTGTGCTTGTTCCTGGGTCGGTACCTGTGCGTGTGCGCTGTGGGTCAGCGCGATCACGCCGCAGGCCAGCCAGGCGGCCTTGCATCTGGCGTCACGGAGCGTAGTAGCCATATGCATTGCTCCCTTTGGGGCCCCGGTATTTGTTGAGCATGGACAGCACGACAGGGTGGCTTTCCACGGTGGCAAAGGCCTGCTTGATGGTGTTGATCGGTGTCTTGTTGGCTTCAATGACCATGACGACTTGCCCCATGTGCGATGCCAGCACCCGCGATTCGGTCGTGGACAACAGCGGTGGGGTGTCAAAAATCACGACCCGGTCCGAGTATTTGCTGGCCAGCTCTTTCAAGAGCTTGTCCATGTTGTCACTGGCCAGCAGCTCGGTGGAGCGTGAGCTCGCCGTGCCAGCGGGGAGCAAAGTGAGCTTTGGGATGTTGGTGCGCAGCAGCACGTCGGTCAGTTGGGTCTGGGATGAGTCCAGCAAGTCCAAGAGGCCTTTGGCGGCAGTCACGCCCAGGCGTTCCAGCGCCGAGGGGCGCAGCACATCGGCCTCGACCAGCAGCACGGTGTGGTCCAACTCCATGGCAATGCTGACCGCCAGGTTCAATGCCGTTTGGGTTTTCCCCTCACTGGGCATCGCGCTGGTCACCATGATGAGGTTGGCGCGGTCCGGGCGCATCCCGGCCTGGCCACGCAAGTTTTCCAGCAAGGGCCGTTTGACGATGCGGAACTCCTCCTCGAGTTGCGATCGCGGTTGCCCGGGGACCAGCAAGCCAGCGCGGCGCATGCGTGCCAGGTCGACGGTGATGTCTCTGCTGCGGCGGTCATCAGGCGGTGCAGGTGTGTGGGCTTGCTTGGGCGAGGGCGGCGGTGTTGCCGGCGCATCTGCTGCGTTCGGGGTCGGCGTGGCTTGCGTGCCAAGCGCACTGGGCACCGTCTGAAGGTCAGACTGCACGTCAACGCCAGCGCGGCGCAATTGTTCGAGCCTTTTGGCGGCTTGTTCGATCGTGTTCATGCGCACCTCAGGACAGCCACTGCTGCTTGACGACGAGCAGCCAGGTCATGTTGACCGCCAGGAACAAGCCGCAAGCGATCAGGAAATTTCGGCGGTCCCGGCCGACATCGACGGTCATCTCGGGGCTCAGCACCATGGACACACTGCCCAGCACCGGTCGCCCTCCAATTTCGCGCAGTTGGCGCGCGTCTTGAACCGTCGGGAAAACCTGCGTCATGGCGAAAGCAGCGCCCAAACCAGCGCCTAGTGCCGCCAGCACGCCCAGCACGGCAACCATCATGCGGCTGGGCTTGGCGGGTGTTGGCGACACCCGCGGGGGCTCCACAACGCGGAATTCGGCCACCTTGGTGGTCAGGTCGATTTTTTCGCCGAGTGACGCCGATTCTCGGCGCGCCACCAACTGCTCGTAGTTCTTGCGAACGATGTCGTAATCGCGGTTGAGCTGTGCCAGTTCCGCTTCGACCTGGGGCATTTTGCCGGCCATGGCACGGGCCTGGTCCAGCTGACTTTGCTGCGCGCCAAGTTGCCCGCGCAGGGAGGCCACCTTGGCCTCGGCCTCGGCCAGCGCCACACGGATGCGCTGGAACACCGGGCTGGTCGGGGCTGGCGCTCTGCCACTGGCCTTGCGGGACTCCTGCTCGGTGCGACGTTGCTGCTCCAGCTGCGCAATGGTGCGCCGGGCCGCCACCACGTCAGGGTGTTGGTCCGTGTAGCGGCGCAGCAGGTCGTCCAGCAGGCGGCGCTGTGCATCCAGCCGCGACTCTGTCTCTGTCTGCTGTGCGCCCGCGCCTGCCATCATGGCTTCCGGCGGGATGGTGGGGTCTTCGGTGGACAGCTCCCGGCGCAAGGCGTCGCGCGAACGCTCGGCGGCCTGCAATTCCACGCGCAGGCGGTTGACCTCGTCGGTCCCGCTGGAAATGCGGCCAAAGAAGTCGGTGTTCGAGGTACCGGTCAGGCCGAAGTTGCGCAGCTTGAATTCCTTGACACGGTTTTCCGATGCGCTCAGCTTCTCTTCGTAGGATCTGATCTGCTCGTCCAGGAAGCGGCGAGCCTGCTCCGAGTCACGCTGCTTGTCAGTCACCCCGGAGGACACGAACAGCGACACCAGTTCGCCCACGATGATCTGCGCGCGCTGAGGGTTGATGTCCCGGTAGGTGATGGAAAACAGGTTGGCGTCGCCGCTGGGCGCCACCTTGATTTCCTTCGTGAGCCGGTCGATGGTGCGGTCTCGGTCCACTTCGCTGAGGTTGTTCAGACCGGCGCGAGGGGACTTGATGAGCTGCTCCACGTTGGGGCGGCTGATCAGCGTGCGCGCCAGCATGCGAACCTGCTGGTCCACATCGGGTTGGAAGGCGAGGCCGCTCATCAGCGGCTTGAGCACCGTCTGGGTGTCCACGAACACCTTGGCCGAGGCCTCGTAGCGGTCGCGGATGACCAGGGTCACGGCGGCCATGGCCACCACGGCGACGACCCAGGCCGCGGCCATGCCGATCCAGCGTCGCTGCCACATCGCCACGAGCACGCCGGAGACTTGTCGGAGGAGATCGTCCATACAGCTTGATTCAGAGTGGGTGAGTCAGCCCTGGCGCACAGCAGGCACAGGGCCGTCGGGCATCAGAACCAGCTCTGCGGGATGATGAGGATGTCACCGGGCTTCATGTCCACGTTCGCCGAGATGTCGCCGCGACGCAGCAGGTCCTTGATCCGCACGCTGTACTGCTTGCTGTTTTCCGAACCGCGCACCAGAACGGCATTGTTGCCGTCGGCAAAATCGGTGAGGCCACCGACCTGGATCATCACGTCCAGCAGCGTCATGTTCTGGCGGAACGCCACAGCCTGGGGTTTGGCCGCCTCACCCACGATGCGGACTTGGGCCGAGGTCTCGCCGAGGGCGCGGTTGACCACCACGGTGACCACTGGCTCGCGGATGTACTTGCTCAAGGCCGCTTCGATCTGGCGCGAGAGGTCGTCAGGGCGGCGGCCCGCTGCCGGCAAGTTTTCCACCAGGGGCAGCGAAATCTTGCCATCAGGGCGGACAGTGACGGTGGCCGACAAATCGGGGTTGCGCCAGACCACCACAGAGAGTTCGTCGAGGGCACCGATCTGGTAGCCCTGGGTTTTGTCATCGGCTGCGACACGCTGCGGCGCGGGCGGCAGATTGAACGTGCTGCCGCACCCGGTGGCCAGCAGGGACGTGCACAGGGCCAGCAGAACGCCAGCACGGCCGATGATTTTGCGAGTGGTAAAAGTCATAGGGTCTTCTTTCGGCAGTTCTGCGGATTTCCGAAGTTCGGTGGCCTTGGCGCAATCGGCTGAGCCGGTGCAGCCACCATTTCGATGGAAAAACTGGTCTGACATGATGCGCCAGTTTCATGACGTGATCGGATTCGGGAAAAACGAGCGTGGCGCTTGAACGCCAGGGAGCCCGACCCGCCGCAAGCATACCGAACTCGCTCCCCGCAGTGTTAGAGTCCGAGACAGCTTATCCGGTGCTGAGTGAGGCGGGCTTGTGCGGCCTGCCTCATGAGCGACGGGTGTCATGTCTGCGCAACAATTTGGAATAGCGATGAACCTGGTGGTAGTGGGGGTGGGGGCTGCGGCTTTGGCGGCTGGAGCGGTGCTTTTGCGCGAAATTCGCCAGAAGCACATCCAGACGTGGCTGTGGTCCTATCTCAGGCGCGACTGGGCGCACGGCAAGGCGCCTGTCGGGCAAACGCGTCACCTCATGTTCTGTTTTGTCGATCATTTTGAGCCGCAATACCAGCAGCCCAGTTATGAAATCGAGTGCGCCCGCGTGGCGCGTTGGCGTCAGGAATACCCGGCTTTGTGCGAGGGGCTGCGAGACGCTGACGGTCGCCAGCCCATCCATTCCTTTTTCTATCCGGAAGAGGAATACCGCCCTGAGCACATCAACCCGCTGGTCGAATTGTGCCGAATGGGCCTTGGTGAAATCGAGGTGCACCTGCACCACCATCACGACACGGACGCGGGTTTGCGTGAAAAGCTGCGCCGCTTCACCGGCATCCTGGCGGATCAGCATGATGCGCTGCCCAGGGACCCCGAGACCGGTCAGCTCCGCTGGGCGTTCATCCATGGCAACTGGGCGCTGGACAACGCACATCCCCGCGGCGACGGGTATTGCTGCGGCGTCAACAACGAATTGATCATCCTCAGGGAAGAAGGCTGCTACGCCGACTTCACTTTCCCTGCAGCGCCAGACCCTTGTCAGCCGCCCACGATCAACCAGATCTACTACGCCAAAGACGATCCCGATGCGCCCCGCTCGCACGACCGCGGGCGCCGTGTGAGCGTTGGCGGATCGCCGTGGGGCGACCTCATGCTGATCCAGGGCCCTTTGGGCTTCAACATGGCGTCGCGCAAATTCGGTTTGATCCCCCGGATCGAGAACGCCGATGTCCGCACCAGCTGCCCGCCCTCACCAGACCGCGTGGACGCCTGGGTGAACATGGGCATCCAGGTCGAAGGGCGCCCTGAGTGGGTGTTTGTGAAGGTCCATACGCACGGCACCCAGGAGCGTGACACCGACACCCTGCTGGGACGACCGATGCGGGAGACCTTTGAGTACATGCAGCGCCGCTACAACGATGGGCGCGAGTGGCAGCTCCACTACGTGAGTGCACGCGAGATGTACAACATCGTCAAAGCGGCCGAAGCCGGTGAGCGGGGCGAGCCCGGGGACTACCGTGACTATGTGGTCCCCCGTCCGCGCTACGGCGTCAGCCCCCAAGCTGCAGGATGATCTGAGCGGCGTTCAGGTCTTTTCCCACTGCAGGTCGAGCCGACCCGAGGCAAATTGCAGGCCTGCCTGCATGGCCGTCCAGTTGAGTTCGACGAAGACGGTGGCGAACGCAATCAACCTGCTCTTGCGCCAGGTCGGCGACTGCATGCCCATCCAGGCCGCCGTGTAGAAGGCCACCTGCGCTGCGGCCAGGCATTGCACCCAGCCGGTGCTGGACAGCAAGCTGCTGATCAGGGCGCAGGCCATCGCATAGGGCACCGCCAAGCGGAAGACCTTGTGCGACAGGAACTGCAACCAGATGGGGTTGCTGCGCGGCGAGAACAACCAGGGGTGGCGCGCAAAGCTCTGAAAGTTGCCGCCCAGTGTGCGCAGCTTGCGTTTGCGCTCACCCGACATGTCGTTCTGGAGCTCATCGAAAACCAGCGACCGCCCGTCGAGCAGCACCCGCTGGCCTTGTCGTGCGATCTGCATCGGGATTTCGAAGTCGTCCAGCAGGGTGCCAGGCGCCAAGGGCACGAAGCATGGCGTCTTGATCGCGTAAAACGCGCCCGTGGCGCCAACCACCGAGCGCCAGCGGCTCTCGGACTTGCGGATCCACTTTTCGTAGCGCCAGTACAGGCCGATGTTGGCCGCCACCTGGGTGCCGGGATCGACATGGGTCAGCTCGCCACTGACAGCGCCCACGCCGGGTTGCATCAACGAGGACACCAACAGGCGCAGCGAGTGCCGCTCAGCGGTTTGGCGCATGTCGCAAAACAGAACCACGGGGGTCTTGACTTGCGCCATGGCCGAATTCAGCGCGTGCGCCTTGCCGCCTCGCTCGGCGTGTTCGATGACCTGCACACCCGGGAACTGGCGCAGCGACTCTGCGGTGCGGTCACTGGAACCATCGGAGACGAACAACAGGTGCAGCTTGTCCTGGGGGTAGTCCAGGCTGCGCAGGTTCTCAATGCGACGCCGAACCCGTGCCGCCTCGTTGTGAGCAGAAATCACGACCGTGACCTCGGGGCAGGCATCGTCGCGCAAAGGCGGCGCGCATTCGTTCGGTTTGGTGCGACTCAGCGCCCAGATGCCCAAGGGATAGGCAGCATAGGTATAGGAAATGAATGACGCTGCTGCGAGGAAAATCTGATCGGGTGTGCTCATATCGGGGGCTGTTTTGCCGGACACATTCGAGCGCTATGGTATGCCCGCAACGGTTTGCCTGAGGAAGAATAATGCCTTGTTCTGCCAGTTTGCATTCCCTCGCATTGGGTGGTCGGGTTTCAGCCTGTGGCCTGTATGCTTGCGCGGTTTCCAGCGATGCCCGTGAAGATGGTTCGCAGTGTTGCGGACCCATGGGATTGCCGCTTGTTGTTTTTCACCAGGGGAAAATGTGCTGAAGATTGCGGTGGTGGGTTGCGGGAAAATCGCTGACGGGCACGTGGAGCAGGTGCGGGCCACAGGAAGGGGCGAGGTTGTCGCCGTGTGTGACCTGGAGCCCTTGATGGTCGAGCAGCTGGCCGTGCGCATGGGCGTCGAGGGCCGCTACACCGACATCCACAAGATGCTGGCCGAAGCAAAGCCCGATGTGGTGCACATTGCCACGCCGCCGGACTCGCATGTGTTCCTCGCCACCACGGCGCTGCGTGCGGGCTGCCACGTCTTCGTGGAAAAGCCGTTTGCCCTGACGGAAGCGGAGGCCCGCAAGATCACCGACTGCGCGGCAGAGGTTGGGCGCCGTGTGTGCGTGAACTACCTCTACAACTACGAGCCTCCGGCGCTGGAGCTTGAGCGGCTGATGTCCAAGCGCGCGCTGGGCGATGTGGTCCACCTGGACACCCAGTACGGCTACAACCTGGCTGGCGACTATGGCCTGGCGGTCATGTCAGACCCAGACCATTGGGTGCACCGTTTGCCGGGCAAGCTCTTCCACAATGTGCTGGACCACGTCCTCGCCAAAGTGATGATGCACATCGAAGACGACTGCGAGGTGCAGGTGATGTCATTCCGCCGCCGTGCCGCCTCAGGCGATCCGGTGCTCGACGCCTTGCATGATGAACTGCGCTTCATGCTGCGCAGCCAGAACGTGACCGTCTCGGGCACCGTCAGCGCGCACGGCAAACCCAGTGCCCACACATTGAAGGTGGTGGGCTCGCGGGATTCGGTGGAGCTCGATTACACGGCCCGCACGCTGGTGCACAGCGCCAACTGGGCCCAGCCGGCGTCGGTGGGGCGCTTGTTCCCAGCCTTTGTGCAGGCTCGGCAGTTCTGGCGCAATGGTTGGCGCAACGTGGGCTTGTTCCGGCGCCACGAATATCACTATTTCCAGTGCATGCGCGTGCTGCTCAACCGTTTCTACGACGCCGTGGACAACAAGGGGGCGGACCCGATTCCTGCCCAGCACATCCTGCGGGTGTGCCGTGTGATTGATCAACTGGTGGACGGCATGGAGGCTCGGGCATGACGGTGTTGGTGACAGGTGCTGGCGGCTTCCTCGGGCGCCGGATCGTGGACAGTTTGCTGAGGCAGGGTGTGACATCGGTGCGTGTGCATGCGCGCCGTGCCGTGCCAGAGGAACTGCTGCAAGGGTGGCGGCAGGCGCACCCGGGCGCCGAGGTGAGCGTGGTGCTGGCCAACCTCCTGTCCCGCGGCAAGCTGGCGCACGTGGTCGAAGGCGTCGACTGCATCGTTCACGCCGCCGCAGGCATGAAGGGTGCAGCGGCCGACATGTTCGCCAACACCGTGCTGACCACCCGCAACCTGCTGGAAGCGGCCACGGCGGCGCATGTCAAGCGCATCGTGCTGGTGAGTTCTTTCGCTGTGTTCGATGCGGCACCCTTGCCCAAGGGCAGCGTGCTGGACGAGCGCACGCCGATCGAAAAGGTGGGGGTGGAGCGCGGGCCTTACGGCTACGCGAAAACTCGCCAGGAGCACCTGTTCAACGAGTTCCAGCGCGAAAGCGGCTTCGAGTCGGTCATCCTGCGCCCCGGTGTCATTTATGGCCCAGGGGGTGGTGCGATGTCCTCGCGTGTTGGCATCAAGGCCATGGGCTTGTTCGTGTCCCTGGGTGGCAGCGCGACCCTGCCCTTGACCTACGTTGACAACTGCGCAGATGCGGTTGCCACGGCGGCCTTGAAAGCGCCTGCGGGCAGCGTGTTCAGTGTGGTCGATGACGACCTGCCGACCTGCAGTGCTTACCTCCAGGCCTACCGCAAGCAGGTGGAGCCGCTGCGTTGCATCCCCTTGCCTTACCCCTTGTTCATGCTGGCTTCGCGCATGCTGGTGTGGTACCACCGGCGCTCCAAAGGGCAGTTGCCGGCCTTGTTCACGCCCTATGTGGTGGCCTCGATGTACAAGCCGCTGCGTTACAGCAACCAGGCCTTGCGTGGCATCGGCTGGGTCCCGCGTGTCGCTACCTCAGAAGGTTTGAAGCGTGCGTTTGCCCACTTCCGCGAGGAGTTGCAGCGCAAGCGATGAGGGTGGCGGCTGGGGGTGGCGAGAGCGTGTCCCTCTGACCTTGCTTGTCCGCTTGAGTCCACGCGTTGGTGTCAGCGGCTGGCCAGGGCCGCTTCGTAAACGCGGCCATAGGCTTGCGCCAGTGCCTCGGATGAGGCGTGGGCACGCACCCATTGCGCGGCAGCGTCACCCAGCCGACGGCGCAAGGCTGGGTCTGCCAGCATGCGCATCAGCGCGCTGGCGAGGGCCTCATTGTCATCGGGCGGGATGAGTAATCCTGTTTGGCCATCCACGATGATTTCCGTGTTGCCGCCGACCCGTGTGGCCACCACGGCCAAGCCCGTGGCACAGGCTTCCAGCAGCGCGATGGACAGCCCCTCGGTTTGCGAGGGCAGCGCAAACACGTCGAATGCGCCAAGCAGCATGCTGACGTTGCTGCGTTGACCCGCCAGGATGACATGCTGTTGGAGCCCCTTGGCTGCAACCTGCTGGCGCAATGCCTCTGCCTGGACGCCATCGCCCACAATCACCAGCCGCAGCCGAGGGTGCTGCTGCAGGAGCGTGGGAAAGACATCCACCATGCGATGGTGATTTTTGAGCGGAACCAGCCGGCCAACGCAACCGATGACGGTGTCAGCGTCGTCCAGTCCCAGCTGCTGCCGCGCGGCCGACCTGTCCGCGCTTCCCGTGGAGAAACGCGCAACAGGGATGCCATTGAGCACCGTGTGCGCCTTGTGTGCTGGAACCAGACCCGATGCAACGTGACGCTGGCGCACCTGTTCGCCCACCATGGCCACGCAGCGCGTGCGGGTCAAGGAGAGCTGGAACAGGGATTTCAGTCGGCGGTTCTGCAAGCGTGCACCCATGTCATGCAGGGTGCAGACCTGTGCAACACCCAGGCCCAGGGTGGCCAGAGCCGCGTGGTAGTTCGGAACGAAATTGTGGGCATGCACCACATCGGCCGCGGCCCCGCGCACGCAGGCACGCAGCAGCGACAGGGTGTGCCAGTCAAGGGAGCGCCGCTTGTGCCCCTCGGTGACGGGGATGCCCGCGTCCAGCAGTTCTTTCTTGAGGCCTTCGGTGGCTGCGATGCTGAAAACGCGCACATCGTGCCCCAGCGCTGCTTGTGCCTGGGCCAGATCGACCGTCACGCGCTCCAGTCCACCCACCTCCAGGGAATCCACCACGTGAACGATGCGCAGGGGGCGAGAGGCGGCGTTGGGCGCAGGGGGCGTCATGGCCAAATGCTACACTGAGTTTCACAGGTGACTTGGCGCAGGCTTGACTTGCGGCGCCAGCCTGCCCAAGGGCTGCGGCCCCCCGATCGTGTCCTCGTTTCATTGTTCAATGGCATCGCACACTTCGATCACAAGCCGCGTACAGCACATGCTGTACCACCACCGAACACAGGGCAAGGCCGTCGAGGGCGTGCACATCCGGGGCATCACCGATGCCATGCGTGCAGAGGGCGTGAAGGTGGACATCATCTCGCTGCCGGGGGCCGACCCCTACTCGACGCCCAAGGCCATGTCCCCCACCAGTCAGGCCACCTGGCTCATGAAGCTGGTGTCTCAGTTCCCCGAGCCTTTGTTCGAGCTGGCGGAGTTGGGCTACAACCTGATGGCCGGCTGGCGCCTGATGCAGTTCTTCCGCCGCAACCCGGGCCTCACGTTCGTGTACGAGCGTTACTCGCTCTTCATGTTCGTGACGGTGCTGCTGTGTCGCCTGCGCGGGCTGCCCATCATCCTGGAGGTCAACGACTCTGCTGCTGTGGAGCGCGTGAGGCCCTTGTTTTTCAAGCGCCTGGCCATGGCCATCGAACGCTGGGTCTTCCGCAAGGCCGATGGTCTGGTGTTCGTGTCGTCCGTGTTCCGCGACCGTGCGGTGCAGGTGCATGGCCACATCGCACCCACCATCATCACGCCGAATGCGGCCAACATCGCCCAGTTCACGTTCACCCAGGCCCAGCGCGACGAGGCCCGTCAGCATTGGGGCCTGGAGGGCCATGTGGTGTGCGGCTACCTGGGCGCCTTCGTGCCCTGGCATGCCATCGATCAGTTCGTGTACCGCATCGCCGAGGCGCTCAAGGCCAATCCTCACCTCAAGCTGTTGCTGGTGGGCGACGGCGCCAAGTTCGACGAGGTCAAGCAGTTCGTGCAGGACAAGGGCTTGTCCAGCCAGATCGTGATGGTGGGGCGCGTGCCCCATGACCGCGTGCCTGGCTTGCTGGCCGCCATGGACATGGCCATCCTGCCCAGCGCGGGTGACTACACCTCGCCGGTGAAGCTGTTCGAATTCATGGCTTGCGGTGTGCCGCCGATCGCCCCTGACTTCGCCCCGATCCGCGAGGTGCTCAAGCCTGATGTCACGGGCTGGATGTTCCCGGCGGGCCAGCTCGACGAGGCCGTGGCACAGGTGATTGCCAGAAGCCAGGACAAGGCCGCGCTGGCCAGCGTGGGGCAGTCTGCGCGTGGCTACATCGCCGAGCATCGCCAGTGGCGCAACAACATCGTGCAGCTGACCGACTTCCTCGTCAGCCTCACCGACAAGCGGCGAGGCGTTCCCAGCCGCTGAGGGCGCAGTGCCTCAGCGGGCAGTGGGGCGGGCAGTGGGGCGCAGGACTTGCTCGCAAACCTGCAAGGTCTCCCGGGCCACGTCGTGCCAGGTGCGGCTCATGCGGGCAGCGATGGCGGCATGGTCCCAGGGTGAATCAAGCGCCCGGGCCAGCGCAGTTTGCAGGGCTTGCGGGTCTTTGGGCGGGATGAGGATGCCGTTGGACGCGTCCAGGATCTCGCGCGTGCCGCCCACGTCGGTGGCGACCACCGGCCTGCCGCAAGCCGCGCCCTCGACCACCACGTTCGGGTAGCCCTCTGACCAGCTTGGCAAGGTCAGCACATCGCTGGCTGAAATCCACTCGGCCACTTGCTCAGGCTGCAGTCCGCCAGGCATGCGCACGGAGTCGCTCAGGCCCTCGCTCTGGACCAGCGCGGTGAGCTCTTCTTTCATCACGCCATCGCCCACGAGGTTCAATCGGCAAAGCGGGCGTTCTGCGCGAAGGCGCGTGAAGGCGGTCACGAGTTCGCGCATGCCTTTGGCCTCGACGAAGCGGCCCACGTAAATGACCGATTGCTCGTCGGCTTGCATGCCGAGCTTCTGGCGCATCTGAAGGCGGTCACGCAGGTGGAACACCGAGGTGTTGAAGCCGTTGACGATGGTGTGCACCTTCTCTGGCTTGGCACCAAAGGTGCCGATGGCGGTCTGTCGCATCGCTTCACTGACGGTGAGCAAGGCATCGGCGCCCGCGATGGTCTGCCGGGTCATGAAGGCGTTGAAGCCGCTGCGGACGTGGATGTCCGAGCCCAGTGCGCCCACCACGCAAGGCACGCCCAGGCGGCGCGCGACGCGCAGCGCACCGTAGCCGTCCGGATACACCCAGTAAGCCAGCACGATGTCAGGCTGGAAGGCGCGCACGCGTGGCAGCAGCGCCGCACTGCTCACGTGGCCGTTGATGGCGCGCGACAGCACAGGCAGCACGGGGTAGGTGAAGGTTTCCACGTCCAGGCCGTCGATGGCGTAGTCGGCGCCCACGGTGCCATCCAGGAAGCTGCGCGGCGCAACAAAAGGCAGGCGCGGGTAGCTGGCCTGCTGGAAGAAGACCTTCACCTGTGCCAGTGAAGACAGGGCTCGGGCCGTTTCATGGATGTAGCGGCCGCGCGTCATGTCGTGGGGCACGGGCAGCATGGGGGTGACGAGGGCGATGCGGGTCATGTGGGGGTCATCGTGGATGGGGCCCCTTGGGCCTGGGGGCGGCGGTGCCTATTTTGCGCGGGTTAATGCGGCCATAATGCGTCGGCGTGATCGATTTGATGAGCGAGATACCGACATGAGTGTGAGCTTTTCGACCTGTGACCTGTGCGATGAGCACAAAGCCTCCACCGATGGCACCTTCCGAGTGCTGCCGCCCGTGTTCAAGGACTTCGGCGCACGCACCGTGTTCAGTGGTGTCGTTGTCACGGTGAAGTGTCACGAAGACAACACCTCCGTCAAAGCCATGGTCGATGCGCCAGGCCTGGGTCGCGTGCTGGTGGTCGATGGCGGTGGCTCACTGCGCAAGGCCTTGCTGGGCGGCAACCTCGGCGCGGCTGCTGCGCGCAATGGTTGGGCGGGCGTCGTGATCGACGGTTGCGTGCGCGATGTGGCCGAGCTGAGTGCCTGTGACGTGGGCATCCGCGCACTGGCTGCCATGCCCATGCCCACCGAGAAGCGACAGCAAGGGCAGACAGATGTGCCGGTGCAGGTCCAAGGTGTGCTCATCCGGCCGGGCGACATGTTGTATGCCGACGCGGATGGCATGGTTGTCATGCCGCAGCAGGCCTGAGCGCGGCATGTCTTTGGGTGTCACGCTTCTGGGGCCGGACATTGACCACCGGCGCAGCCTGGAAGTCATGCTCGGCGGCGAGTGTCGAGTGAACTGGGTTCCCGATTCGAATTCATTCCTTTCAGGACGGCAATCAGGATGGCTTGGCCGCCTCCATCACAAGGCGGAGAGGGTGTTTGGCACCCGCAGTGCCGATTACTTGGAATTGGTGAGCCAAGCCTTGCAGGCCAATCAAAGCAGTGTCGTGGTGGCCTATTGGGGCACCGAGCCACTTGCCGACCTGATGGCCTTGCGCCGGTTGCGTCCTGATCTGAAGCTGTTGCTGATGGTTCTGTGCTTCCCGGTGGCGCTGAACATCGCGGGCATCAGGAGGCAAAACTGGATGATGCGGCGCACGGCTGACCTGCTTGACGGTCTGCTGTTCCCCAACGAGGCGATGCGTGATCACTTCATCGACGAAGGGCTCATGCCCCGACAGCGCGCCAACATGGTCCTGCCGCCTTGCTGGGCTGGTGCGCTGCAGGCCCACGGCTCACAGCCTGCCGGCCTGTCTGAGCCCAACATGATTTTCATTGGGCGGACTGACCTCTCATCTTCCACCGTTCACAAGGCAGACGACCTGCGGCCGTTGATGCGCGAATGCCTTGACGCTGGTATTTTGTTGCACCATGGTCAATCCCGCGAGACAGAGGATGGCCATCCATTGCGTCGGCCGTTTGCGCCGGTCTGCCAGTCTCAGCTGATCGAGAACATGGCTTGCCATGACGTCAGCCTGATCGCGTACAACCTCGCGGCGTGCGATAACGATACTCGGTTCGATTTGACCGTCCCAGACCGTCTGTTGTCCAGTGTTGCTGCGGGCGTGCCCATTGCCGTGCCGCGCTCGGGTTATACCGGCCTCAAGCAATATTTGGCAGGCCACGAGGCCCTGATTGAGTTTGCTTCGCCCCCTGGATTGATGCGCGTCCTCAGAGATCGCGCGCATGTCGAGGCGTTGCGAAAGGCGGCATGGGACGCTCGACCCCGATTTGCCGCGGAGCGCCACGGAGCCGCCCTTCGTGATTTTCTAGGCTCACTCACATGACCGGGTCGGGCGTGCCGGCGGTGACCGTGATCATTCCCGCGTACAACGCGGCACCCTACATTGGCGAGACCATCGAGCACGTTCTCGGGCAGACACTGCCTGACATCGAGGTGATCGTCGTTGACGACGGTTCCTCAGACCAGACAGCTGACGTGGTTGCCCTTTACCCCAGCGTGCGATACATCCGGAAAGTCAACGGGGGGGTGTCAAGTGCCCGCAACGTTGGAGCCCGGCAGGCACGTGCACGGTGGATATCATTCGTTGACGCAGATGATCTGTGGCACCCTCAGATGTTGGCTTCCATGCTGGAGCTGATGCTTCAGCACCCGACCGCCGCCATGGGTTTGTCCGGCAGCACGTCATTGCAAGATCGGCGTGATTTGAGTTCCCCAATCCAGCGCATCGATGGTGCTTTGCCATTCCGATTCCTTTCCGATTTTCGCGAGGTTTTTCGGTTTCCTTACTTGGGTATGTCCAGCGTCATCGTCGAGCGCGACAGGTTTCTCGCGTTGGGTGGGTTCAATGAAAACTTGCGCAGGGCTGAAGATGTGGACTTGTTTTTGCGGTTGCTCTATA
This sequence comes from Aquabacterium sp., assembly GCA_023266355.1. GTDB lineage: Bacteria > Pseudomonadota > Gammaproteobacteria > Burkholderiales > Burkholderiaceae_C > Aquabacterium. The sequence goes on along the minus strand of JAHFQM010000002.1, from coordinate 671,160 downwards.
ATAGCCCTGGGTATGTTCGGTTGATGTACCCTGCGGTTCACATCAGAACAGTTGATGGCAGTTTGAGCAGCGACAGCATCGCGGGATACGTCCAACTGCTCGATGTGTATCAGCGGTTTCTCGCTGAGCACGAGTCTTTCGCCCAAGAGAGTCCTCGCTTGGTGCGGCAAACCTTGAGCGACCTTCACCTCCGGCTTGGTCGAGCCCTGTTTCGTGCCGATCGCCGCAGCGAGGCCAAGCAGCAGGCCCTTGCCTCCATGCGAAAAGACTTCACTGGCGCAGCCCTGGCCCTCCTCCTTCGCGTGCACGTCCCCCCGTCGTGGTTAGCGGTCGCACGTTGGTTGACTACATCGACTGAACGAGATGTCAAGTAAGTCAATCTCCATTGCGCCCGAGCGCGGCAGCTGCCTCATCGTGACAGGGCTCTCGCTGGACAACCTCGGCATGTCGCGCCACGGCATCTACCAGCGCTTTCGCATGTTGATGGAGGCTGCTGCTGACACTGGACTGTCGCTTGAGTTGGTGTGCGCGGAGGGCGAGCTTGTCAAGGCAGCGGCGCCTGGTGCCTGCGCGCAGTTGGAAGCCGGAATCCTCCAGCACTGGGGGCTGACATGCAAGGTGATGTCGATAGCGCGTCTCGTGGAGGACAGCCGTATCCCTTACTTGATTCAGCAACTGGCTGGCTGTGTTTCCCACACCTGGTCCCCGTTTCACAGGGCGGCCAGGGCGGGTGGTCAAATGGCGCAGCTCAATGAAGTGATCGCCCCTCGGCACCGCCTGCTGCTTGCCCATCGCCTTGGCAGCATGGCCATCTTGCTGGACTGCACCTCCACTCTGCCTTGTGTGTTTGACATGGACGATGTCGAGCATGTGGTGCACATGCGCCGCATGGACTTGGGAGGTAACGTCAGGGAGCGGTTGTTAGCTCGGATCGCTTTGCCGGCGTTGAAGCGGCTGGAGCGTGCTGCAGTCAGACGGGCGGCCCTGACCTTGGTGTGCGCTGGCGATGACGCGAAGCTGATGCAGGGTCTGGCAGGAGTCTCCGATGCCCGCATCGCTGTGGTGCCCAATGGCGTGACCGTGGTTGAGCCTGGAGCACCCGATTTGTCGGCCCCCCCAGTCCTGCTGATGGTGGGCATCTACAGTTATGAGCCCAACGCGGAAGGCGCACGATTTTTCATTGAGCAGGCATGGCCAATGATCAGGCGTGCCGTCCCGACGGCCGAGGTGTGGTTCGTGGGTGCATCGCCCCAGTCCATCGGCGATGCTGAACGCGTCCCTGAAGGCGTGAAGTTGTTGGGCTTCGTTGACGACATCGAGTCAGCCTATGCTGCTGCCAGTGTTGTCATCTGCCCCATCCTCACTGGAGGCGGGACCCGCATCAAGCTGGTCGAAGCAGCGGTGCGCGAAAAAGCGATTGTTTCCACCACAGTGGGTGCTGAAGGTTTGGCTTTCATCGACGGTTGTCACGCTTTGCTGCGCGATGACGCGGAGGGCTTCGCACACGCTTGCGTGCAATTGCTCATGATCCCGGACCTCAATCGGCAGTTGGGTCAAGCGGTACGGAGATTAGCGGCGGACCGCTACGATCGGAGCATGATCCGGCAGAGCTTGACGCAGCGGCTCAGGGCAGTGATGCGGGCTGACGGTTGATGCTCACGCGAGGGCTGGCAGGAGCACCTGGCCTCAAAGCCTTGTTTTGAATGAATTCGCGGCAGATGCCGCGGCGGGGGGGGTTGTGGGCTTTCGCGCGTACATGCTGTATGTCCTCGTCCTGTTCATCAGACCATTCGAGCAATTTGTGCCCGAACTGATGGAACTGCGGCCAGTGCTGATTCTGTGGGTCCTGACCTTTGTGCTCACATTGCGTGATGCTTCCAAAGTGCAGTGGGGTGCTGCGGAGTCACAGCACTATTGGCTGCTTGGAGGGCTGGCGCTGATTGTCCTGGCCTCGACGTTTTTCAATGGCGGATTTTCATCGTTGGGAGATGGTCTTGGGGAGTACTCGACCCCGGCCATGCTGTTTGCGCTGACGTGCATGAATGTGACCACCACGGAGCGCTATCGCAAGACGGCGATGCTGTTCTTGTTTTGCATCCTGGTGCTGTGCCTCGAGAGTCTTTACGGATATCACACCGGGTGGCAGGCTGACAAGCTGGTCATACCCCAGATGGCCCGCGAAAACGTCATCGTTCCAAAGGACTTACCTGCCGCTCCCGCAGACGACACGTCGGGGGCGTTGATCTGGCGCATTCGCAGTGTGGGTTTCCTGTCAGACCCCAACGACTTTGCGCAGAGCATCATCGTGGTGTCGCCCTGGCTGCTGATGCTGGGTTACTCAAACAGGCGTGCGGTACAACGAATCCTGATGGTTCTTCCCTTGCTGGTTTGCGCTGGCTACACGCTCATGTTGACGCACTCTCGCGGAGGCATCCTGGGCACGGCTGCTGCGGGCCTGTTTGTGGTCAAGATGTACGTCAGCCCTTCCAATTTTGTCCGTTTGCTTCTCGTTGGTGGGCTCGCTGCCGCTTTGTCAATGGGTGGCTTGGGCGGTGACCGTGCGATGTCTTCGAAGGAGCAGTCAGCCAGTGAACGCATTGACGCGTGGAACGACGGCTTGATGATGCTCAAGGGCAATCCGTTGCTGGGCGTGGGTTACGGTAATTTCACCGAGCACCATCACCGCACCGCGCACAACTCTTTCGTCTTGTGTTTCGCCGAGACAGGTCTGGCAGGTTATTCCCTTTGGCTGGGCATGATCATCATCGCTATCAAATCACTCAATCGCGTCATTGCGTGTTCGGAGCCCGGGTCGGTGTCATCGCACTACGCGGGTTTGTTGCGTGCTTCCATCGTGGGTTTCTTGGTGTGCGCTTGGTTCCTGTCGAGGACGTTTGTACCGACGCTCTACCTGTTGTTGGCCATGGCGGTTTGTCTTTTGTACACAACCCGCAAAGCCCATCCGTTGACCCCTCATCCCTCCCCAACCCTGGTCAGACTCCATGAGCCGGTGCTGTGGTGGTGGACGACGCTGCAGGCGGTAGCCGTGACTCTGGTGCTTGTATCGGTCTTCATCCGCACGGCAACCATGTAGCTTGATGTGAGGGGTAGCATGTTCCGTGGAAAACTCAGTCCCATGCCCTCAGTGCATCAGCGGTTTGCCGAATGGGCTTTGGCATGCCTTTTGGCTTTGTTCGTCCTGTGGTCAGGCGCCAAGCGACCAGACCACGACTGGGATGTGATCGGCTACGTTGCCGCGGCCCTTCATGCCGATGGTCTTCGCGGCGTTGACTTGCATCGGCACACCTACGACAGCGTGCGGCATGACGTGGGCGAGCGACAGTTCGCCAGGCTGGTGGACCCCTCTGATCCATACCGAGCGGCGGTGTACGCGTCCCCCGCGGCGCTGGAGCAGAATGTGCATTTTTATGCCATCCGGGTCCTGCACGTTTCGGCAATGCGTGTGATCAGCAAGCTTGCAGGGTGTTCGCCATCCAGGGCCCTGGCCTGGCTCAATGGCGTTGCCGGAGCCCTTGCTGTTTTCGCGTGCTTCGGCTTGCTGCGCGCGTTTTCCGTGCCAGTGTGGTTGTTGCCTGTTCTTTTATGGTGGGCAGGCGTGCGGGATGTGGCGAAGCTCTCGACGCCCGATGTTCTTGCGTGCTGGCTTGCGTTGTCCAGCATGCTCGCACTGGCGCACCAACGATGGCGCCTTGCACTGGTATGCGCATCGTTGCTGCCCTTGGCGCGCACAGATGCTGTGCTCTGGTCGCTCATGGTTGCCATGGCAGTTGTGTGGATGACATCCATGCGCTGGCAGCCACTGCTGGCTGCCGTCCTGTCCCTGATGGTGTGCGCAGCGATCAACCACCTGTGCCAGAACCCTGGGCACCTCGTGATCTTCAACTTCACCTTGATTCAGAAGCATCCGTGGCCAGCATCGCAACCTGTGGCCACCGACTGGCACGTTTATGCGGCCGCTTATGCGCGAGGCGTGATGCATGCCATCGGGCAGCCAGATTTCTTGCTATGGCCTCTGGCCGTGCTGTTGTTGTTTGCCGGTCGCTGCATGGGCCGGCTGCACCACGCTGTGGTGCTGGTGAGCTTGTGTTACGTGCTGCTCCACATGCTTCTCTTTCCCCTCTACCTTCAGCGTTTTTTCGTTGCGCCCATTTTTTTGGTGAGCACTTTGCTTTTTCGCGAAGCATGGTTTTGGTTGAAGCTGGGGACGTCGCGCGTCCCGACTCAGTGAGATGGGCCTTGGGCTCGGACACAAAGAGCATGTCTAAAATTTGAGGCAAAGCAGCGGCTTGGATGGTCGTTGCGGGGTTAACAGGCACTTATGAAGCAACAGACCATCGTCCAGTTGATGGATTTCGTTCCCAACAGTTGGCGCAGCATGGAGCAGTTGTTGGTGGGTTTGGGCACCCGCATGCAGGACGAGGGCTGGCGCACCGTGCATGTGTTCACCGGTGAGCCCGGAGAGCGCATGCGACAAGCGCTGCAGCACATGAACAGCCCGTACCTGGTGGTCAACTACCCCATCGGTCGTGACGATGCACTCCGGCTTGCAGAGCAGTTGCGCCCCTACGAGCCTGCGCTCATCCAGACGCATTTCCTGTCGATCTTCAACCCTGTCTTGCGCACATTGAAGCGGCGCAGCGGGGCCAGGCGCCTGGTTGTGACAGACCATTCAAGTGGCTTGGTGTCACGCAAGTCCCTGCCCATGGAGGTTCTTGCCAAGTTGCGTGGCAGATGGGCCTCAAGCTACGTGGATCAGGTGATTGGCGTTTCTGACTTTGTGTGCAGACGCGATGTTCTGGGGGTCCACATGCCTGCTGCGCAGGTGATGTGCATTCACAACGGCGTTGACGTGCACCATTTCGTGCCTCCTCTCTTGCCCCGTGCTGGCAATCCACCCACCATTGGATTCATCGGGCACTTGATCCCTCAAAAAGGCATTGGCGTGTTGCTGAAGTCCGCGGTCGCTCTGCGCGACCAGGGACACGACTTCCGGCTTCTCATTGCCGGCGAGGGACCTGATGCCGATGCGTATGTTCGAGAGGTTCAGAAGCGGCACCTGCAGGACCGTGTGAGTTTCCTTGGGCAAATCAGTGACACCGTGGGGTTCTACCAGCAGGTGGACATTCTTGTGGTGCCCTCCGAGTGGGAGGAAGCCTTTGGTTTTGTCGTGGCCGAGGGTGCTGCGTGCGGCGCTTGTGTGATCACCTCGGACGCTGGGGGCATGCCAGAGATCGTGGGGCGTGCCGGGGAGGGCGGCCTTGTGGTTCCGCGAGGTCGTGCGGATTTGCTGACAGCCTTGCTGGTCGAGTTGATGGGGGATCCGGAGCGCCGCATGCGCATGGGCCAGTCAGCGCGAAGCCGCATGCAAGCGCAATTCTCGATGTCCTTGACAGTGGACCGTTACGCGCAACAGATCCTGAAACTGCTCGCCTGAGCCACACACTTGAGTCGCCTGCTGATCAGAGCATCTCTCGTCGCTTGATCAGCCAAGGCAGGACCTTGGGAAACAGATTCGGTTTCCTTTGCATGAGCAAAATCAGCAAAGACAAGTCCTTGGGGCTCCAGGTGTTGAGCATGACCGTCAAGCACCAAAACACCAGCACATAAACAACGCCACCCAGCCAATGCATCCAGTTGGCATCTGAAACCTGCAACAACAGCCATGCAAGGCCGCCAGAAAAACACGCGGCCAACAGCAGTGACAGCATGGGTCGCCACGGCAGCCGGAATCCGATCATGCGGTAGCAGTACATGGAGTAGCCGCCGATGATGATGACCGCGTTCACGCCGCTGGCGGCCACGGCACCCACCAGACCGTAAGGCGGGATCAAGATCAAGGAGGCCGTGGTGCTCACCACCATGACGGCGACCGCGCGGCCGGTTCGGATCCGCTGGTTGTCGATCACCAAAAGCAGAGATGACACAGGGTTGTCCAGCAGCGCCAAGCTGCTCAGCAGCACCATCCATTGCAAAGCAGGCACCATGGCTTCATAGCGAACCCCGTAAATGCCAATCACGGCAGGCCGCGCCCACATGATGCCGGCGCCCGCCAGCGTCAGACCCAGGAACAGGAAGTACCGGTTTGCGTCGGAGAGTATGGGCTTCACGTGGTCAAAACCACCCTGTCCGCGTGCGTGCGCCATGGTTGGCATGAGGAGGGTAGAGAGGCTGGACGACAACATCTCAATCGCACCACGGGCGAGGTTGGAGGCCAGTGTGTAGTACCCGACCTCGGCTGCGCCAATGAGTCGGCTCAAGAGGTAGACGTCCACTGTTCGACCACCCAACGACACGATGAGCACCTGCAGCGATGTCCACCACATGTTCGTCATCAAAGGGCGGCGGGCCTCTTCTGTCAGTTTCTCCCGAGTGATCACGATGCCGGCTTTGCGCCGAAGCCACCACACAACACCCACATGCGAGGCACAGACGATGACATACCAGTACAGGTTGTGCTTCAAGCTGGCGTCAGCCCAGGTGAGGACCAAAACGCCTGCTGTGTACAAGATGCTGGTGGCCATGTTGCCCCAAGCCTCGACCCAAAATTTCCAGTGTCCTTTGGCCGCTGAAGTGTGAAATTGATAGACGGATTTCGGCAGGAAACATGCCAACGTGACGGCGAGGAATGTCCGGGTGTCCCCCTCCCATCCAGCAGCTTCAAAGAGCGGGAACAGGGCAAGGAACAAAGCGCACACCACGGCCAAGCTCAACCACTGAGCGCGTTGCAACCATCCATAGAGCGAGCTGGCATCAGATGTCCGGCCGGCCCCCAACGCTTCAGAGATGAAGCGAGAGGCGGTCAGGGGAATGCCGTGGTTCCCGAATGTCACGAGCAGGCCCACCATCCACAGCACATAGGCATAGCGCCCGTACTCGTCCGGACCCAACTGGCGAGCCAACAGCGCACTCACGATCAGGCCCAGTGCCACTGTCACGTAGGTTGACAGTGTCATGACGGCTGCGGCTTTGAGGGCGCCAAGACGCGTTATCGATACGCTCATCGGTGGGAAGCTTTGCAGAAGGGGCGGACCGCGCTGGGAAACAAAAAGCAGGCCCGAAGGCCTGCATTGTGGATGGAGAGAAGCCGAGACTGGATGTCAGGGTTGCTCGATGGCGCCGAGGTCAAAGGCCGAACCCTTCAGAATGCGATTCTTGACGCCCCTCGGGTATGTGTACTCCCCAATCAACGTCAGGTTGTCGGCCGCTGCACCGTTGGGGGTGAAGCTGGGACCAGTGATGCCTGCGTCGAGTGCGGGTGATCCGGTCAGGGGTGCCATGGTGGTGGCGTCGAGCTTGGGCGGATTCTTCCGTGTGTCGCCGATGAACAGGGTGGCCGCAGAAGTGTCCACCATGGGGATGTTCGTGGCTGTCCAACCGGTGCCGTTGCTGACCTGCGTGTTGGAGTATGAGTCGGGCAGATTCCGGTTTTCAGGCACGTAGTTCGCTCCCCGGAGAACCACGCGACCTACGCGAGAGCTGGCAAGGAAGGCCCAACCTGTGGTGCCATCGTCGGCCCAGAAGATGTTGCCACCGGCTTCAACTCTGGCGTTGATGTCCGGGTACTGGTCATCGTTGCCGCCCACTTGGAACACCGAGGACTGGTAGTAGCAATTGCCACCGGGCAGGCAAGAAGAGCGGTGAACATACGTGTTGCCGTAGAAGAACAACACGCCTTTGCGCGTCTTGGCGCTGTTCTTGTCGTGTCCGAAATGGATGGGGCGGCCAGAAAGGCGGTCGTTGGTGTTGCTCAGTGGCAGGTTGATGTCGTTGAGGATGATGTTGCCGTAAACCCAGGCGTAGTCGTAGAGTGGGTCGTCGCGCACAGAGGTCACGTACTCTTCTTCGGTCTCCACCAAGTCGAGGGCACGGGCGCTGGCCTGGATGTAGTTGTAGCGGACCACCGTGGCACTGCCTCGGTCCTTGTATGTGGATCCACCATAGGCCTGCCCCAGGAAGTTGCCTTCAACCAGGGAACGACGCCCTTGCAGGTAGAGGTTGTGCTCAGTGCTTTGTACGGGGTTGCCGTTGAGGTGGATTTTGCTGCGACGCACAATCACGTTCGACGTGTAGTCGTTGACGCTCGTGCCACGGCTGTTCGTGAAGATGCCGTTGTCGTTCGCTGTGATTTCGCAGTTCTCGACGGTCAGGTGCCGCACACGCACAGCGTAGATGGCCGAGGCGCCGCCCTGGTAGGCCTTCGCGACGTTGTTGCCATTCGTGAAAGTGGCATTGTGGTTGGCGTTCATCATCTTCAGGTTCTGGATGGTGATGAACTGCGGGAGGTAATCGTAGCGAGGCGTCTGTCCCGTGGGCATGACCTCATTGCCCTGCCAGTAGATCAGGAAAATGCCCAGTCCCTGGATGCCATCGGACCAGGTGCCGTCGGACAGTTGACCGTAGCTGCCAAAATGAGCGGCCTTGGCATCATCCGCCATGGTGGCTCCCGCTGCATCCAGAACAGGAAGGTTGCAGTTGGCATCCGTCACGCCGTTGATGTAGACGGGTTTGGCCGCGGTGCCCTGTGCACGCAGGCCGATCACCGTTCTGTAGGGCGTGCTGCGGTAGTGGATGTTGACCACGTCGCCAGCCTGCAAGGAAAGCCACGGAACTTGATTGAGTTCGGTGTAGGTTTTCCCGGGGCCGACATCGTAAGTTTTGTTCGAGCCAATCAACCTACCCGAGCAAGCGCTGGAACTCAAAGTCCGGAAGGCCGGGGGCCAAACGCTTCCGTCGTCCATCGGTGGTGCAGCGCTGTCGCTGGTGGTGCTCGTGCTGGTGGTGCTCGTGCTCGTTGGGGGTGTCGACGTGGTTGTCGTGGTCGTGGTCGTTGTGGTTGTCGTCGGGGGGGTTGACGTGCTGGTCGTCGTCTTGCGACGCAGACGCTCCGCTTCGGCCGCGGCATCTCCCGAGTCGCCGCTGCCGCCGCCGCCGCCGCAAGCGGTCAGAACGAGGGAGCTCAAGAGGGACAGGGCAGCGATTTGCGCGTGGCGGCGAGCATCGCGACGGCGCATGGCGCTGCCTGGAGCTCGGGCGGCGTCAGTCGGAACGGTGAATCGGGGATCGGTCATTGCGCTATCCTTTGAGCGGTGCTGTGACATGCCCCAAGCGGAACACGTCGTCTTGGCGTGGATTCTCCGCTGGGTTGATGGCAGTTTCGGGGAGCGGGCCTGCGGGGCAGTAACAAATCGTGTTGTTCCTGCTGTGCATGGGTTTTGGTGGCGCTCTGTCGCGGATCGGTTGATTCGTTCATCAGGTCACGAATCAGTCGATTTTGCGCCGGTCACCTGTGATGGGTTTCACGGAGTGGCGCACAAGGGGAAGCCGTTGCAACTGGGGTTGCGGTGGTGAGACTTTGGATTTTGTTACAGTTGAACCACGGTTCTTTGCGGAGGCAGGGGCGAGAAGTGCCGGGTTTCGCTGGCAGCTGGCCTCGGTGTTCTCGGCGTTTGTCCGATCCATTGGGTTATTGGCGTCCGATCTCGCGGCTTATCGCCCGATCCTCGTGCTTTGGGTCGTGATTGTTTCGGAGTGGGTGTGGGGTGCGAGGGCCCTGAGATGGGGGGCCAACCGTCGCCTGCATTTCGGCAGTCTCGCGAGCCTGTCGCAGGCGGTGCGCATGTCGGTCCGAGCAAGTTCCCGACTGGGGAATGTGGTGGTGGCTTTGGGTGTCATCGGCACCGCGTCCTGTTGTGGGCGCTCACGTGCGTGAATGTCGATGAATCTCTCATTGCCAATTGGCGTCGGAAAATATGACCCGATCCAGGTGGCGCCCAGCCATTTCGACGGAGGATATGTCTGGCATTTTGGTTTGGCGTTTGAGCGGTGTGGGTTTCTCAATGGCACAGCGATTTTGCCAAACCACCATCGTGGTGGTGCCATGGATATTCTTGCGGTTTTCTGCCTCAGCGCCTTGGTTCGTGCGACCGTCCCTGCCTCTCGAGCCGAAGGTCAGGGAGGGGCGGCATCCATCGCTCGAACGCGTGCTTGGCACGGCTCCGATTGGCCCGAGACCATGGATGCACTGACCGAACAGGTCGAGCGCATCAAGGCCAGCATCCGAGCCGAGGTGGAGCGCCCGTTCCGTGTCATCAAGCGCCGGTTCAGTCATGTGAACGTGCGCTACCGCGGCCTGGCCAAGAACACGGCGCAGTTGCACACGCTGTTTGCGCTGGCCAATCTGTGCATGGTGCGCAAGCGTTTGACGGGGGGGGCTGGCATGAGTGCGCCCGGCGAATGGGAAATGGGCGCGAAATGCGCCCAAAACGCCTGACGCAAGAGCGTTCAGCCGCCATTCAGGTCATGTCAGCACACCCAGCCATGGTCAGCGCTCATTCGTGCAGACTTCCCTTGGCGAGAGCGCATGTGTGTCGCTGTCCGCGGGTGTGGTCGCGATCTTCATGCTGGGTTTGGTGGTCCGTGCTGAGTTGGGCCCCTTTGGTAAGAAGTGCTCGGCGAGCAGGCGCATCAAAACCTGGAGCGACGGGAGTCGATGCTCAAGGACCGCCCGTTGTTGTGGCGGGTTACTTTCTGTCCTGGTTTGGAGAATGCCATCCGCGAAGGCCGTGGTGTTCACCTTGATGCTCGTCTCCATGTTCATCCGGTTCTCGCGTTGAGCGGCTCTGCATGAACCGCCAGGACACGTGCTTGGCAAGGGGTTGATGGGGCCTGAGGGCCCGGCGTTGCGCGACCGGACAGGCGGCTGGGCTGGCGGCTCGCGCTGCGGATGCGTCAGGCCAAGACGTCAAGGAGTCGGTCCAATCCACCCTCGCTGATGGCCACCATGGCCTGCTCGCGCACCTTGGGTTTGGCATGGAACGCCACACTCAGGCCGGCCGCCCCCATCATGGGGAGGTCGTTGGCGCCATCGCCCACGGCGATGCTGTGGCGCGGGTCACAGCCCAGGCGCATGCACAGGGCCAGCAGGTGCTGCTTCTTGGCTTCGCCATCGACGATGTCGCCCAGGACCCGGCCAGTGAGCAAGCCACCCTCGATTTCCAGCGTGTTGGCGTGGGCCTCGTGCATGCCCAGGCGCTCGCGGACGCGATCGGCAAAGAAGGTGAAGCCGCCAGACACCAGCAGGGTGCGCAGGCCTGCCGATCGCGCTGCCGCCATCAGTTCGGTTGCGCCGGGGTTGAGCTGCAGGCGCGTGTCATAAACGTCCTGCAGGGCTTCGGCGGGCACGCCTTGCAGCAGGGCGACACGGCGTCGCAGGCTGTCCTTGAAATCCGTGATTTCACCGCGCATGGCCGCTTCGGTGATGGCCGCCACTTCGGCTTTCTTGCCCACCGCGTCGGCGATCTCGTCGATGCACTCGATGTTGATGAGGGTGGAGTCCATGTCGAAGGCGATGGCCCTGAACGAGGACAGTTGCAGGGGCGGCTCGAAACCTCGGATCAGGAGGCCTGGGGCAAATGCACGGGGGGATGCGTTGTCGGACATGGCGGGTTGGGGGGGCTTGTGACGCGACCCCATGAAAAAAGCTGGACGACCGGATTATCTCTGGTCGTCCAGCCTCATGCAGGGCTTTCGGGGTGTGGCAGCCAGATGGCTGCGCTCCGTTCAGGGTGCCATCAGCCCTGGCGGCGGCGGCGCAGTGCGAGGGTCATCAGTCCCAAGCCCAGTGCGCCCATGCCGATGGGGTTGAGTTCAGGCACGGCGGTGGTGGGGGACGCGTTGAATGCCACTTCGCCAATGCCGCAAGCGGTCAGGATGTTGCTGGCTGGTTGAGTTTGCGGGCAGCCGCTCATCTCCAGCTTCACGTAGCGCAGCGCGACGGACTGCCAGTTGTAGATGTCGGCCTTGTAATTGGCTTCGTAGGTGTTGTCTGTGGGGCTGAGGTTGCTCAGCAAGCTGAACCAGTTGGTGCCGTCGGTCGAGCCCAGCAAGTTGAGTTTGCCGGCGCCGGTGCCGTCCTCGTTCCAAAAGGCCATGCCCTGGACGTTTTGAACTTTGCCGAGGTCATAGGAGACGACCGAAGCGGTGGTGTCTTGGTTTGAGAACCACTCTTGCCCGTCGTACTCGAAGCTGTGCAGCGCGCTGAGGGCGTAGCTGTCAAAGTCGGTCACACCGCTGACGTAGTCGTTGAACAGGCCGAACAGGTTGTAGGTGTCGGCGATGTCGCCAATGCCGGGGCCGCCGGACACGACAGTGGCGTCCACGGCGCTGACGATGGTGCCGGCTTGTGCAACGGACAGCACGGCCATCGACAGGGCTGCAGCAATGGAATTTTTCGTGAACATGTTCTTCCCTTGGATGGCAGAGGAATCAACGGCCGGGCTTCAGCGAGGAAGCCCATGGAATGCGTGTGAGGTTAAATGGCGTGACAAACGCACGCAATCCCTTGTTTCCAGTGTATCGCGGCTTGTCGGTGGCACTGTGGTGGCGCTGTCGGCAGAAGGCCCGTGATCGGCGGTCATGGGGCGAGGGTTCGCCTTTGTGTCTGGGCATCGGGCCGTGCGGTTGGGGGTGCCTCATCTTTGTGGCCTAATACTGGGTTTGATCATTCCATCCACTGGAGCCAGACATGGGCAACAAAATCATCACCGAAGCCGACCGTCAAGCCACCCCCCGTCCCGTTGCGCCCGCTGGCGTGACCCTGGTGCGCGGCAATGGCCAAAAGCGCAGCCTGGAGCGTGGTTCGCACACCCGCAGCAAGAAGAACCCCGGCAAGCGTTGCCACAAGGGCGGCTGATGGCTGGCTGAGCTGGCCAGGCCCTCCTTGGGCCGGCTGGCCTTGCGATGCGGCTGAGCCCTGAGCTGGTTGCGTCGCAGAATCACAGCGTCGATATGTTGAGAATCACCGAGTTGCGGTTGCCCTTGGACCATGCCGAGGGCGCTGTGCGCGCGGCGATCGTGTCCCGTCTGGGGCTGCAAGACACCGACCTGCATGCGTTCACCGTTTTCAAGCGCAGCCATGACGCGCGCAAGAAAACGGCCATCGTCCTGATCTACACCGTTGACTGCGAACTGGCCGCCGAGGCCCTGCAAGTCGATGTGCTGCAACGTTTCGCAGCCGACCCCCATGTGCGCCCAACGCCCGACACGGGTTACCACTTCGTGGGGCATGCGCCTGTCGATTTCCATGCAGAAGGGCGCTTGCGTCCTCTGGTGGTGGGCTTCGGTCCTTGCGGCATTTTCGCGGCGCTGATTCTGGCCCAGATGGGCCTGCGTCCCATCGTGCTGGAGCGGGGCAAGGAAGTGCGCCAGCGAACGAAAGACACCTGGGGCCTGTGGCGCCAGGGCGTGCTCAACCCCGAGTCGAATGTCCAGTTCGGTGAAGGCGGTGCGGGCACGTTCTCGGACGGCAAGCTCTGGAGCCAGATCTCCGACCCGCGCCACCTGACGCGCAAGGTGTTGACCGAGTTCGTCAAGGCCGGGGCGCCGGAGGAAATCCTCTTCGTTGCCAAACCCCACATCGGCACCTTCCGCCTGGTCAGCATGGTCGAGAAGATGCGTGCCGACATCGAGGCGCTGGGTGGGGAGATCCGCTTCGAGCAACACGTCAGCGACGTGCTGATCGATGGCCCGGAAGGCGCGCGCCACATCCGCGGCGTGACCTTGGCGTCTGGCGAGCAGATCCGCACCGACCATGTGGTGTTGGCGCTGGGCCACAGCGCCCGCGACACCTTCACCATGCTGCACGAGCGCGGTGTGTTCATGGAGGCCAAGCCGTTCTCGATCGGCTACCGCATCGAGCACCCGCAAGGTGTGATCGACCGGGCGCGTTTCGGCCCCAATGCCGGCAACCCCATCCTGGGTGCCGCCGACTACAAGCTGGTGCACCATGCTGGCAACGGCCGCGCTGTGTACAGCTTTTGCATGTGCCCGGGCGGCACGGTGGTGGCGGCGACCTCGGAGCCGATGCGCGTGGTGACCAATGGCATGAGCCAGTACTCGCGCAACGAGCGCAACGCCAACGCCGGCATCGTCGTGGGCATCACGCCGCAAGACTATCGCCAGGATGGCCAGGCGGATGGTCCGGTGAGCCCGTTGGATGGCATGGCGTTCCAGCGTTTTTGGGAATCCCGCGCTTACGAGTTGGGCGAGGGTGGCTACATGGCGCCTGGCTCGCTGGTGGGCGATTTCATCAAGCGCCAGCGCAGCAGCGCGCTGGGCGGCGTCGAGCCTTCTTACAAGCCTGGGGTGCACCTGACCGACCTGGCCCAGAAGGGCCGAGGCAGCCTGCCCGAGTACTGCCTGGACGCCATCCGCGAGGCTTTGCCCGCTTTCGAGCGTCAGATCAAGGGCTTCTCGATGCCCGATGCGGTGCTGACGGGCGTGGAGACGCGCACCTCTTCGCCGCTGCGCATCACCCGTGGCCGCGATTTCCAGAGCCTCAACGTCCAGGGTCTGTACCCGGCCGGTGAAGGTGCGGGCTATGCCGGCGGCATCATGTCGGCGGGCGTGGATGGCATCGAGGTGGCCGAGGCGCTGGGTGCGGCCATGCTGGGTGTGCCGCCTGTGACCGCGGTTCGCCCGCCCAAAGCGATCTCATCGGCCCAAGGGTGAGTCAACATGGCAGCGAACACGTCTTTGGCAAGACGCGCTTTCGCTGAGCATGTGGTGGACCTGTTGCGAGGGCTGGGGCCTGTGCAAGCCCGCGCGATGTTCGGCGGTCACGGCTTGTACCTCGATGGCCTGATGTTCGCCTTGCTGGTCGACGCGCGTTTCTTCGTCAAGGTGGACGCAGAGACACTGCCTGTGTTCGAGGCCGAGCGGTGTCCGCCCTTTGTGTTTGAGGCGAAGGGGCGGCGCGTGGCGTTGACCTACCACGAGGCCCCCCTCGAAGCCCTCGACCAGCCAGATGTGGCGGTGCGCTGGGCGCGTCTGGGCGTGGAGGCGGCGCAGCGGGCTGCTGTGCGCAAGGGCCCTCGCGGGAAACGGGGCAGCACAGTGGGCGCGGGGGATAGCTTGGCTCGGCCAAGCGGGCGAAAGCCGTCGCAGGGATCGGGGGCAGCCCAGTGGCTTTCCCATGCTTCAGGCCTGGAGGCCTTGCCCAATTTGGGGCCTCGCAGCGTGCAAATGCTGACGCAGGCAGGCATCCATTCCGTGGCGCAATTGCGGGATTTGGGTGCGGTACGGGCCTATGTGCAGGTGCGCGCTGCGTGCGATGGTGCGAGTCTCAACCTGTTGTGGGCGCTGGAGGGTGGCTTGAGCAACCGTCCCTGGCAGGTGGTTGCCAGGGACGACCGAGCCAGCTTGCTGATGGCGTTGGAGGACGTCTTGCAGCACAAGGGCTGAGCCCTCCGGCAGCGGCTGGTTGCGAACCCGTGCGCGTTTCGCCGCGTCTCACATCAAGGACGGTGCCAGACGAACAGGTGCCCTGGCACTGGCACATCGACCTCTTTGCGGAGGGTACAAGGCTCGGCCGCTTCGACGACGAACTGTCCCTTGCTTGCGAGGTCTTCGATGTAGGCCAGCGACTGGCTGTAGCGGCCCGAGCGCTCCAGGCGGTGGGTTTGCCCAGATGCATCTGCCAGGGTCTCGATGGAGAAGGCGAGGCGGCCACCTGGACGCAAGACGCGGTGCGCTTCTGCCATCAGCTCGTCGAGCTTGCCGATGTAGATGAACACATCGGCGGACACCAGCAGGTCTGCGCTGTGGTCAGGTTGCTGGCGCAGCATGCGCACCACATCGTCGCAGACCAGGCGCTGGTAGACGCCCCGTTCGCGCGATTTCTCGACCATGCGCGGTGACAGGTCCACGCCTGTCAGCGTGCGGGAAAACGGGGCGATGGCAGCCCCGACCAAGCCGGTGCCGCACCCCAGGTCGATGACGTCAAGGGTGTTGGCGGCCGGTGCCGCAACGCGTGCCAGCAATGCGACCAGCTCCTCGGGAACGCGGTACTGCAGCGATGTGGTCAGGTGGGTGTCGAAGGCGTCTGCATAGTCATCGAACACCTTGATGACGTAGCCGTCCGGTGCACGTTCGCTGGTCTCTCCAGCCAGTGTGTTGGCCATGTGGCGGGCGTAGCCGTCTTCTGGCGCCAGGGCGCAGACTCGGCGATAGGCCTGCAGTGCCTGGTCCAGCTTGCGTTGACGCCGCAGGTTTTCTGCGATGTTGCGCCAGGCCTCCAGGAAATCTGGCTTCAGCTTCACCGCGTGCTCAAAGCACGCCTGGGCATGCTCGGCTTGCGCAAGGAGGTCGAAGGTGGTGCCCAGGTTGTTGAAGGCCTCCCAGTCGCCTGGCATCAATTTGGCCGCGATCTGCATGGGCTCCAGGGAGGCCTGAGCCTGGTTCATGCGCCTCAGCGTGGCGCCCAGCACTTTCCAGCCGAAGCCGTCCCGCGGGTAACGCTGGCTCAGGCCTCGGCAAAAGGTTTCAGCCTGCGCCAGTTCCCCGGCGGCGTAATGCGAGAGTGCGATCTCTCGCTCGACATCGCTGGCGTGGCTGGCTGTGGGAGTCGGGGCGCTGGGGCTGAAAATGTTGCCCTGAGGATGGGAGCGTTGGTTCATGTCGAGCCTGGCCGGCGGGGCGGTGAGGTTGGTCGGGGCTGAGCCAGTTTACGTGCCTTCCTTCGCTGAGCCTGGGTGTGGCAGCTCGCCGGGGGCGATCGAACGAGCGCACCCGGGCAGAACCGCTCAGGGGCTCAGTGGCTGCCCCAGTTGACGCAGGAGGTCACGCACGTACTGGGCGCGGTCCTTCGGGTCTGACAGGGCTTTCTCGATGCGCAGCTTGTCGTTGCCGGCCAGCTTGATGTGCTTGTTCTTCTGCACCAGCTCGATGATGCGCATGGGGTCGATCGGCGGGTTGGGGCGGAAGGTGACGTTGACGATGCCGGGTGCCGCATCGATCTTCAGGACGCCATAAGGCTTGGCCAGCACGCGCAGCTTGTGGGTGTCGAACAGGGCCTGGGCCTGGGGGGGCAGCTTGCCGAAACGGTCCACCAGCTCTTCCAGCATCGTTTCGATCTTGTCGAGCGAATCGGCGGTGGCCAGGCGCTTGTACAGGCTCAGGCGCACGTGCACATCGCCGCAGTAGGCG
Source organism: Aquabacterium sp. (assembly GCA_023266355.1). Classification (GTDB taxonomy): domain Bacteria; phylum Pseudomonadota; class Gammaproteobacteria; order Burkholderiales; family Burkholderiaceae_C; genus Aquabacterium. Next base: position 654,156 of record JAHFQM010000002.1, on the reverse strand, counting down.
TCGGGCAGCAGGGCGGGGGCGTGCAGGTTGATGTCGGTGTTGGCGCCGAACATGCCCAGTGGCGAGAGCAGGTCGGGCTCCTTGCCGGCCTTCAACGAGCGCACGGCCTCGGCCAGCATCTCGTTGTAGAGCTGGAAGCCCACCTCCATCATGTTGCCGCTCTGGTTGTCGCCCAGCACCTCGCCGGCACCGCGGATTTCCAGGTCGTGCATGGCCAGGTAAAAGCCCGAGCCCAGCTCTTCCATGTTCTGGATGGCGTCCAGGCGTTGCGCGGCCTGCTTGGTGAGGCCTTCGACGTCGGGCACGAGCAGGTAGGCGTAGGCCTGGTGGTGTGAGCGGCCCACGCGGCCACGCAGCTGGTGCAACTGGGCCAGGCCGAACTTGTCGGCGCGGCTGATGACGATGGTGTTGGCCGAGGGCACGTCGATGCCGGTCTCGATGATGGTCGAGCACAGCAGCACGTTGTGGCGCTGGGCCACGAAGTCGCGCATGACGCGCTCCAGCTCGCGCTCGGGCATCTGGCCATGGGCCACGGCGATGCGGGCCTCGGGCAGCAGCTCCTGGAGCTTGTCGCGCCGGTTCTCGATGGTCTCGACCTCGTTGTGCAGGAAGTAGATCTGGCCGCCGCGCTTGAGTTCGCGCAGCACGGCCTCGCGGATGATGCTGCTGTTTTCGCTGCGCACGAAGGTCTTGATGGCCAGGCGGCGCTGCGGTGCGGTGGCGATGACGCTGAGGTCGCGCAGGCCTTCCATGGCCATGCCCAGGGTGCGGGGGATGGGCGTGGCGGTGAGCGTGAGCACATCGACTTCGGCGCGCATGGCCTTGATGGCTTCCTTGTGGCGCACGCCGAAACGGTGTTCCTCGTCGATGATGAGCAGCCCTAAGCGCTTGAACTTGACCGACTCGCTGAGCAGCTTGTGCGTGCCCACGACGATGTCGATGGTGCCGTCTTCCAGGCCTTGCATGGCGCCTTTGATTTCCTTCGCTGAGCGGAAGCGCGACATCTCGGCGACCTTCACGGGCCACTGCGCAAAGCGGTCGGAGATGTTGTTGTAGTGCTGTTCGGCCAGCAGCGTGGTGGGCGCCAGCAGGGCGACTTGCTTGCCGCTGGTCACGGCCACGAACATGGCGCGCAGGGCCACTTCGGTCTTGCCGAAGCCCACATCGCCGCAGACCAGGCGGTCCATCGGGCGGGGGCTGATCATGTCCTGGACGACGGCATGGATGGCGGCGCGCTGGTCGGGCGTTTCCTCGAAGCCGAAGCTGGTGGCGAAGGCCTCGTAGTCTTGCGCGCTGAAGCGGAAGGCGTGGCCCTCGCGGGCGGCGCGGCGCGCGTAGAGGTTGAGCAGCTCGGCGGCGGTGTCGCGCACCTGCTCGGCGGCTTTGCGCTTGGCCTTGTCCCACTGCGGCGAGCCCAGGCGGTGCAGCGGGGCTTCGTCGGCGCTCACCCCCGTGTAGCGGCTGATGAGGTGCAACTGCGACACGGGCACGTACAGCGTGGCCTTGTCGGCGTATTCCAGGTGCAGGAACTCGGAGGGGCCGTCGCCCAGGTCGAGGTTGATCAGGCCCTGGTAGCGACCAATGCCGTGGTTGCTGTGCACCACCGGGTCGCCCACATTCAGCTCGGAGAGGTCCTTGATGAGCGAGTCCACGTCGGTGGTCTGCTCGTTTTTCTTGCGACGCCGGCGCGTGGTCGGGCTGGCGTCGAAGAGCTCGGTCTCGGTGACGAGGTGCAGGCTGTGCGCCGCGCCTTGTGCATCGCTGGCCTGCCAGACGAAGCCCGCGGCCAGCGGCGCGGCGGTGATGGCGTGGCGGTGGCCGCTGTCCACGAAGGCCTGCAGCGAGTCCACGCTGGGCAGGTCGATCTGGTGGTCGCGCAGCAGCTCCATCAGGCTCTCGCGGCGGCCGGCGCTTTCGGCGACCACCAGCACGCGGGCCTCGGTGCTGGCCATGTGCTGTTCCAGCTTGCGCAGCGGGTCCTGGCCACCGCGCTCCACGCTCAGGTTGGGCAGGGGGCGGGCCCAGGCCGTTGGCTCTGTGGGCTCGGTGCTGCGCACCACCAGCACCGCATGGGCATTGGCCAGGGCGAAGAAGTCTTCCGGCTTGAGGAAGAGGTCTTCTGGCGGCAGCAGCGGCCGTTCGGGGTCGTGCTGCAGGAAGCGGTGGCGCTCGCGGGTTTCGGTCCAGAAGCGGCGCAGGGCCTCGTCGATGTCGCCATGCAGCACGACGGCGGCGCCCCCTTGGGCGGGGTCACCGAGGTGCTGGAAGAAGGTCGAGGTCTCGTCGAAGAACAGGGGCAGGTAGTACTCGATGCCCGCCGTGGCCACGCCCGTGCCGATGTCCTTGTAGATGCGGGATTTGGTCGGGTCACCCTCGATGCGTTCGCGCCAGCGGTTGCGGAAGGCCCCGCGCGCGGCCTCGTCCATCGGAAACTCGCGGCCGGGCAGCAGGCGCACTTCGGGCACGGGGTAGAGGCTGCGCTGGCTGTCGGGGTCGAAGGTGCGGATGGAGTCCACCTCGTCACCGAACAGATCGACCCGGTAGGGCACCAGAGAGCCCATGGGGTAGAGGTCGATGAGGCCGCCGCGCACGGCGTACTCGCCCGGCGACACCACCTGGCTGACGTGGTTGTAGCCCGCCAGTGTCAGCTGCGACTTCAGCGCCGCCTCGTTGAGCTTTTGCTTTTGCTTGAAGTGGAAGGTGTAGGCCGCCAGGAAGGAGGGCGGCGCCAGGCGGGTCAGCGCCGTGGTGGCGGGCAGCAGCACCAGGTCCACGCCCTTGTCGGCCTCGCCCGCCACGCCGTTTTGCATGCGCCACAGCGTGGCCAGTCGCTCGGAAATCAGGTCCTGGTGCGGCGAGAAGGTGTCGTAGGGCAGCGTCTCCCAGTCCGGGAAGATGGCGCAGCGCAGCTCGGGTGCGAAGAAGGCGATCTCATCGAGCAGGCGCTGGGCATCGGCCGGATCGGCGGTGAGCAGCGCGGTCAGCTGGCCCTGGGCCTTGCGCGCTTGTGCGAAGCGGGCCAGCAGCAAGGCATCGCCTGAGCCTGTGGGGCGGGGCACGGCGTGGCGTTTGCCGGCGGCGATCGAGGGCAGGGGCAGGGCAGGCAGCATGGCGCGTGTCGGATCGGTGGGGCGGAGGAGCGGGCTGGCGGTCGTGGCTTGGCGGTCGGCAATGACAAAGCGCCCGGTCACGACGGTGGCCGGGCGTCTCAGGCCTGCAGCCCGGGTGGTGGCGCGCAGGTGTCATCGCTGAACCAGGCATTTTAGGTGGGGGACAATCCCGCCATGTCCGATGCCATGCCATTCACCTTGACGTCACCCGATTTCCTGCCCCGTTGTTACGTCCTGGTGCCCTGTGCCGGCGTGGGCGAGCGTGCCGGCGTGGGCGGCCCCAAGCAGTACCACCCCGTGGCGGGGCAGGCCGTCGTGGCCCACACCCTGGCTGCCTTGCAAGCCGTGCCCCGGCTGGAGGCCACGTTGGTGGTGCTTTCGCCAGACGACGTGCCATTCGAGCGCCACGCACCCGACTTCACGGGCGAGCGCGCCTGGGTGGCCCGCGTGGGCGGCGCCACCCGCGCCGAGAGCGTGGCCAATGGCCTGGCCGAGTTGCTGGCCCGTGGCGCCCAACCGCACGATTGGGTGCTGGTGCACGATGCCGCACGTTGCCTGTTGCGGCCCGAGTGGGTGACGAGGCTGATCGCCGCCTGCGAGGCCGATGAGGTCGGTGGCCTGCTGGCCTTGCCCCTGGCCGACACGCTCAAGGCCGCGGTCCGAGGTGCGGACGGCGAAGCCCGCGCCGAAGCCACGGTGGACCGCACCGGCAAGTGGGCCGCTCAGACCCCGCAGATGTTCCGGCTGGGGCTGCTGCGTCCCGCCTTGGTGTCGGCCTTGTCCGACCCCGAGAGCGCAGCGGCCATCACCGACGAGGCCAGCGCCATCGAAGCGCTTGGCCACATGCCGCGCCTCGTGCCGGGCGACTGGGAAAACATCAAGGTGACTTGGCCGGGCGACTTTGCTTTGGCCGAACGCCTGCTGCGGACACGGGCTTGAGGTTTGGCTGTGGGGCGGGTTGGGTGGCTGATTTGTCACGGGCAACCGCTTCCGCACCCGCACCTGCTTTCGCACCCGCCTGCGCACCCGCTTTCCCGCCTCCCTTCAGGGCCGCCTTCAGCGCGGCCATCACCACTGGCTTGACCCATGCCGGGGTCTGCGCCATGGCCGTGGCATCCGCCGGGGCGAGCACCTGCCCGGCCTGCCAGTGCAGCACCAGGCGCGGCTTGGGGGCCCTGCCCAGGTGCGGATCGGCCTCGTCGGTGTTGTCGTACACGCGCAGCTCCGCCAGGTGCGGCAGCAACTGGATGAGTTGCAGGCGGCTTTGATCGAAACGCCGGCGGATGTCGGCTTCGGGGATGTCGTGCCCACCCTTGCGCACCCGCGCCTTGACGCGGGCCAGGTGGTGCTCCGGGCTGGCCAGGCCCACGTACCAGATGCGCACCTCGTGGCCCGCTTCGGCGGCCTGTTTCAGCAGCCGGGCAAAGCTCTGGCCGCCCAGCGTGGTCTCGAAGTTGTGGTCCAGCCGCTGGGCGATGGCGTGCTGCAGCAGGCGCTTGCCCTCGTGCCAGGCGGCGCTGTTGGCTTGCGTGACGCTGAGGTGCGGCTGCGCCTGTCGGATGCGCGCGGCTGCCTCGTCCGGGTTGAAGTACTGGGCACCGCAGGCGCGGATCATCGCGCCACCGATGCTGCTTTTGCCGGCGCCGTTGGTGCCTGCCAGCACGAACAGGCGGGGGGCGTGGGCAGTCTGGTCCACGGGCAGTCTCTCTGTGTGTGTTTTGTGGTGGTGCGGCGCGAGTGCGCCTGGCCGCGCCCAAGGCAGAAACCCAGGCTGGCGGATGGCTCAGTGTGCCACGCGGGGCATCGCGTCTGGCGCGGCGCCTGGCTCAGGTGCGCGCGAACTCAGCGCGGCGCCTGGGCCGCTGCCAGCGCGGCTTGGCCCAAGGCTTCGGGGCTGGCGTCGAACGCGGCCATCATGCCCTGGCGCGAGGCGGGTGTCTGCATCTGCAGCAACAAGGCGTCGAACTCGTGGCTCAGGCTGCCCAGGGCTTGGTCGCGGGCATCCAGCAGGGCCTGGTAGGCGTCCAGCGACAGCACCACGGCGGTGGTTCGGTCGCGTTTGGTGATGGCCACCATGCCCTGGCTGGAGGCGGCGTCCAGCACGCGCCCGAAACTGTTCTTGGCCTCTGTGGCCGAGAACTCTTGAACGTCCACGTTGTCACCCAAGGGGTTGCGCAGGTGGAGGGCTGTCATGGTGTCGGCCTGGGAGTGGGTGTTGTTGGCCATTTTAGACATTTTGGCCATTTTGTCCACGGGGTTTGGGTCTGCCCCATGAAAAAAGCCCGGTCGGTGCCGGGCTTGGAGGGGTCACCAGGAGACTTCCTGCTCTGGCGATGCCTTGATGCGGTGGATGGACAGGTCGGCGCCATCGAACTCTTCCTCGTGGCTCAGGCGCAGCCCCATGGTCTTGTTCAGCACGCCATAGACCAGGCCGCCGGTCAGCAGGGCAAAACCCACCACGGTCAGCGTGCCCAGCACCTGGGTGCCCAGGTGCACGCCGCCCATGCCGCCCAAGGAGGTCTGGCCAAAGATGCCGGCCGCGATGCCGCCCCAGGCGCCGCACAGGCCGTGCAGTGGCCACACGCCCAGCACGTCGTCGATCTTCAGCTTGTTTTGCACCAGGGTGAACATAACCACGAACAAAGCGCCGGCCACTGCGCCCACCACCAGGGCGCCTGCGGGGTGCATGATGTCCGAGCCCGCGCACACGGCCACCAGGCCAGCCAGCGGGCCGTTGTAGGCGAAGCCAGGGTCGTTCTTGCCCATCAGCACGGCCACCAGGGTGCCGCCTACCAGGGCCATGAGTGAATTCACGGCCACCAAGCCCGAGATCTTGTCGATGGTTTGCGCGCTCATCACGTTGAAGCCGAACCAGCCGACGACCAGGGTCCACGAGCCCAGGGCCAGGAAGGGGATGCTCGAAGGCGGGTGGGCCGACACGGCGCCGTCCTTGCGGTAACGGTTGCGCCGCGCACCCAGGATGAGCACCGCTGGCAGTGCGATCCAGCCACCGAAGGCGTGCACCACCACCGAGCCGGCAAAGTCATGCAACTGCGCGCCCGTCACGGACTGCAGCCAATCTTGGAAGCCGAACTTGTTGTTCCAGACTGCGCCTTCGCACAGCGGGTAGAACACCCCGACGATGATGGCCGTGGCCACCAGTTGCGGGCCGAACTTGGCGCGCTCCGCGATGCCACCCGAGATGATGGCCGGGATGGCCGCGGCGAACGTCAGCAGGAAGAAGAACTTGACCAGTGCATAGCCATTGTTCTGGACCAGGGTGCCGGCGCCTGCGAAGAAGTCCACGCCATAGGCGACCGTGTAGCCCACGAAGAAATACACGATGGTCGAGACGCAGAAATCCACCAGGATTTTGACCAGGGCATTGACCTGGTTCTTGCCGCGCACCGTGCCCAGCTCCAGGAAAGCAAAGCCTGCGTGCATGGCCAGCACCATCATGGCGCCCAGCAGGATGAACAGCGCGTCGGCGCCTTGTTTGAGTTGTTCCATGTGCGATCGTCCAGAAAATCCAAGAACGCGGATGCACCGACATGAGGCGGCCGACATCCAAAAGCGGGTTGTGCACCAAATTAAGCAATTAACATGCCTGAGTTTGGGGCGCCATGGCGATGCCATGCCCTGGCATGGGCTTTGCGCACCGTCACCATGCGCATCAGGGGTGTTGCGTGTCTCATCTTGGTGCGCCGTGCGCAAAGCGAAAGTGGGCGCACCAACATTGTGCTCAACGATGTGCGCCGTGGCGGTGCCCCGTGCGCTGCCGCCTGCGACCCGGCTTGCGCCACAATGCGGGCCATGAATGCACCCCACATGCGCATCGGGGAAGGCTGGGACACCCACGCCCTGGTGCAAGGCCGCCCGCTGATCCTGGGCGGCATCACCATCCCCCACAGCCACGGCTTGCTTGGCCACTCCGACGCCGATGCCTTGCTCCACGCCATCACCGATGCCTTGCTGGGCGCAGCCGCTCTGGGCGACATCGGCCGGCATTTCCCCGACACCGACCCCACTTTCAAGGGTGTCGATTCGGTGGTCCTGCTGCAAGAGGCGGCTCGGCGCGTGGCGGCCTCAGGCTGGGCCGTGGGCAACATCGACGCCACCATCGTGGCGCAGGCGCCCAAGATGGCGCCGCACATCCCGGCCATGCGCGAACGCATCGCCCAGGCCCTGGGCCTGTCGGTCGATGCGGTCAATGTGAAGGCCAAGACGGCCGAGAAAATGGGGCCGGTGGGCGAGGGCAGGGCCATCGAGGCCCGTGCCGTCTGCCTGCTCTTCAAGGCGGGTTGATCAGGGCGCCCCGCTCAAGTTGCGCAAGCCGCTCAAGGTGCCCGCTTGAGCTTGATGTGCGCCACCAGCCCGCCACCGGGCGCGTTGGCCAGCTCGAAGTCCCCGCTCATGCGCTGCAGGGCCTTGTCCACGATGGCCAGGCCCAGGCCCGCACCCGTGGCCGCCGTGCGCGCTGCGTCGCCCCGGAAGAAGGGCGTGGTCAGCTGCGGCAGCTTTTCCGGTGCCACGCCCGGGCCATGGTCGCGCACGCTCAGGATCACCCATGAACCTGCGCGCGTGTAGCTCACGTCCACGTTGGTGATGCCCGTGTAGGTGTTGCGGCCGTAGCGGCGGGCGTTCTCGAACAGGTTGGTCAGCACACGGCCGAGTTCGGTCTCGTCGGCCATGACCCGCGTGTCGATCGGCAGTTTGGCCGTGATGCGGATGCGCTTGGTGTCGCGGAACTGGCTGATGGCCTTGTCCACCACGCTCGACACATGCACAGGCACCAGCTCCACCTCGCCGGGCCGGGCGTAGTCCATGAACTTGTCGATGATGGCGTCGAGCTGGTCGATGTCGGCCGCGATGTTGCGTTTGGCCTCCTCGTCCACCACGCTCATTTCGGCCTCCAGGCGCAGCCGTGCCAGCGGGGTGCGCAGGTCATGGCTGATGCCGGCCAGCATCACGGCGCGGTCTTCATCGACCTTCGCCAGCTCGCGCGCCATCCTGTTGAAGCCCTGGTTCACCTCGCGGATCTCCCGGGTGATCATGGACTCGTCCAGCACCGAGTCGAACTCGCCCTCGCGGATGCGGCTGGCCGCGAACGACAGCTCCTTGAGCGGCTGGTTGATGAGCCGCGCGATGACGGCCGAACCCAGCAGCGTCGCGATCAGCGCGATGCCCACCCAGACGAACCAGGTGCGCCCCGTGAGCGGCCCCACCCGGTTGGGGTCGGCCTGCAGCCAGTAGTTGTCCCGCTCGATCTGGAAGCCCACCCACAGCCCGGGCGTGCCATTGACGGCGCTAGCCACGATGGTGGCCGGGCCGAGGCGCGAGCGCAGCTCCTGGCTGATCGTGCGCGTCAGGCCGCTGACCTCGAAAGGCTCGAAGCGGTCCGAGGGCTCACGCGGTTTGAGGCGGATGGACTCCTGGTCCGACAGCGTCTTGATCAGCGTGACGCGGTTGATGGCATCGGCGTAGCGCAGCCCCGCCCGCGACAGGTTCACCAGGCTGGCGATCTGCTGGGCGGACTGCACCGCGCGTGGTTCGAACTCCAGCGCGCGGAAGGTCTGCAGCCAGGCAAAGATGCCGGCCGCCAGCAGCAGTGCCAGGAGGATGAAGGTTCGCCAGAAGAGACTGAGTGCGAAGCGCTTGCGGGGCATCGATCAGGCCCCACCATCCGGCACGAACACATAGCCCACGCCCCAGACGGTCTGGATGTAGCGTGGCTGCGCCGGATCGGGTTCGATCATCTTGCGCAGGCGGGAGATCTGCACGTCCAGGCTGCGGTCGAAGGGCTCGAACTCGCGGCCACGCGCCAGCTGGGCCAGCTTGTCGCGGCTGAGCGGCTGGCGCGGGTGGCGCACCAGGGCCTTGAGCATGGAGAACTCGCCGGTGGTCAACGCGATCGGCTCGCCTTCTTTGCTCAAGCGGCGCAGGGCGAGGTCGAACTCGAAGGGGCCGAAAGTGACGGTCTGGGCCTCCTTGGCTGGCGCACCAGGCGCTTCCTGGGCCGGACGGCGACGCAGCACGGCGTGGATGCGGGCCAGCAACTCGCGCGGGTTGAAGGGCTTGGGCAGGTAGTCGTCGGCGCCCACTTCCAGGCCGACGATGCGGTCCACGTCCTCGACTTTGGCCGTCAGCATGATGATGGGCGTGCTGTCGTTGGCGGCGCGCAGGCGGCGGCAGATGGACAGGCCGTCCTCGCCGGGCAGCATCAGGTCCAGCACGATCAGGTCCACGGTTTCGCGCGTCAGCAGGCGGTTGAGCGCCTTGGCATCTTCGGCCAGCAGCACCTCGAAGCCCTCCTGGCTGAGGTAGCGGCGCAGCAGGTCGCGGATACGGGCGTCGTCATCGACCACCAGGACTCGGTCCGGGCGCTGGTTGGCGTTGGTGGGGGTCATGCAGGGGTCCTCGGCATTTGTAACAAGCGCGGATTGTGCGCAGGTTGCGAGTGGCAAAACGAGGGTTCTGACCGCTTGTTACAAATCTTGCCGCCATCGCGTGTCCGCGTCAAGCACTTGCAAAGAAGGTTCAAGCCGTCGGCGAAAAGGGCGCTGCGTGCGTTAAAACGGGGTCTTCACTCCCGAGAGAGCCTGCCCATGCCCCGTTTTGTCACGTCTGCTGCCCGCCGTGTTCTGCCTGCACTGGCCTTGAGCTTGCCTCTGGTGGCTGCCCATGCGGCTGAGCCGGATCGCCGCAACGTCGTGCAGTTTTCGGCCACAGCAACGGAAGAATTGACGCAAGACCAGCTCACCGTCACGCTGGAAGCGGTCAAGGAGGGCAGCCAAGCCGCCGACGTGCAGGCCGAGCTCAAGCGCCTGCTGGACGCCGCCTTGACCGAGGCCCGCAAGCAGGCGCAAGCCACCACGCCCGAGGCACTGAGCGTGCGCACCGGAGGCTTCAACCTCTACCCGCGCTACAACAACACCGGCAAGCCGAATGGCTGGCAGGGCTCGGCTCAGCTGATCCTGTCCGGCAACGACGCGGGCAAGGTGTCTCAGGCCGCCGGCAAGCTCAACCAGCTCAATGTGGTCAATGTCAGCTATGGCCTGTCTCGCAGCGTGCGCGAGCAGCACGAAAGCCAGCTCACCACCGAGGCCATCGGCCGTTTCAAGCTGCGTGCGGCCCAGATCGCGCGCGACTTCGGCATGAAGGGCTACACCCTTGGCGCGATTTCAGTGTCTTCCACCGAACCAGGCTTCGAGCCCCGTCCGGTCTTGATGGCCATGCGCGCCAAGGCCGAAGCCATGTCGGCCGACGCACCGCTGCCGGTGGCGCCGGGCAAGGGCGTGCTGTCGGTGACGGTGTCGGGTGAGGTCGTGCTGACGCCCTGAGCGCTCAGCCCTCTCGCCACTGCCCACCGATGTAGCACTGGTGCGGCGAGAACTTGGTCTTGTAGGCCATCTTCGGGCTCTCGCCGATCCAGTAACCCAGGTAGAGGTAGGGCAGGCCCAGCTCCCGGGCCTGTCGCACCTGCCACTGCACGTTGTAGGTACCGTAGCTCGTGTGGGGTTCGGGTTCATAGAAGGTGTAGACCGCCGACAGCCCATCGTTGAGCACGTCCAGCACGGACACCATCTTCAAGACGCCTTGGGCCTCGCCCTCCTTGGCGGGCTCGCGGAACTCCACCAGGCGCGAATTCACGCGGCTGTGTAGCAGGAATTGCGTGTACTGGTCCACCGAGTCGTGGTCCATGCCGCCGCCCCGGTGGCGGCCAGCCTGGTAGCGCAGGTAGAGCTGGTAGTGCTCCTGGCTGAAGCACAGGCGCAGCACCTGGGCCTCCAGGTGTTCATGGGCTTTCCAGGCGCGTGCCTGGCTGCGCGTCGGCTCGAAGCGGTCCACCGGCAGGCGCAAGGGCACGCAGGCGCGGCAGCCATCGCAGTGCGGCCGGTAGGTGAACATGCCACTGCGGCGAAAGCCATTGGCCACCAAGCCGGAATACACATCGGCGTTGATGACGTGGCTGGGCGTCGCGACCTGCGAGCGTGCGGTGCGGCCATCCAGGTAGCTGCACGGGTAGGGGGCCGTGGCGTAAAACTGCAGGGACGCCAAGGGCAGGTCTTTGGGGTGGGTCACGGTCCGGGGCGTTGGTGTTCCGTTCAGGTCATTTCAGACCAGATCGATTCATCATAGGCCCAATTGTCGGGGGGCGGCAGCGCCGTCACCCGATTGAGGTGGTCTTCGAAGCGTGCACGCGGCCAGGGCCTGGCACCCAGCGAGGCCAGGTGCGCCGTTTCCTGCTGGCAGTCGATGACGTCGATGCCATGGCGGCGGCAAAACGCCACGAGGCCGGCGAGCGCGATCTTGGAGGCGTCCGTGCGGTGCGCGAACATGGATTCGCCATAGAACATCCGCCCGATGCTGACACCGTACAGCCCACCCACCAGGGCGCCATCGATCCAGGTCTCGAAAGAGTGCACGCGCCCCATGCGGTGCCACTGCGCATAGACCGCGCGCATTTCGGGCAGGATCCAGGTGCCTCCTTGACCGTCTCTGGGGGTGGAAGCGCAGGCCTGCAAGACGGATTCAAAGGCGCTGTCGATGCGCAACTCGCAGCCGGGGGTGATCAGGAAGCGCTGCAGGGTCTTGCGCAGCGAGCGCGACAGCTTGAACTCGGCCACGGGCAGGACCATGCGAGGGTCGGTGCTCCACCACAGCACGGGCTGGCCTTCGCTGAACCACGGGAAGATGCCGCGCTGGTAGGCGGCCTGCAGGCGCTGCGTGCTGAGATCGTCGCCGGCCGCGAGCAGCCCCGGTGCGTCCGAGTCCGGCCCCAATGCCTGTGTGGTGTCGGGGAAGGGTGTGTCCGGGTGCAGCCAGGGGATCATGGGCGGAGGCAGGGCAGACAAAGAAAAAAGCCCGATGGCAAGCCATCGGGCTGAAAGGTACCTTAGAAAAGGTTCATGGGGTACCGAGGAGACAACCTTTCAGGGAGTGCCGCTTGTCCAGAGCGGCATCCTCAGAGATCGGGCTGGCGGCTGAAAGTTCAAGCCGATCAGGCCAGGTGCTGCGCAAAGTAATGTCAAGCGCGCCCCGATCTCTCAAACAGGTCTCAGGCAACCTTGCGCTTGGCAGCGGCGGTGGCGGTCTGGGTGGCCTTCACGGCGGTGTTGGTCATGGCCTGGAAGTTGGCTTCGGCGACGTCGGCGGCTTGCTTGGCAGCCTTGTGCACGGAGTCGAAAGCGTTGTTGGCAGCAGCGACAGCCGACTTCACCAGAACCACGGCGTTTTCGGTGCCAGCGGGTGCGTTCTTCACGGCGTTGTCAACGACAGCGGCGAACTTCTTCTGAGCGTCGGAGACTTGCGACTCGGCCAGCTTGCTCACTTCAGCGCTGGTGCTGGAAGCGATGTCGTACAGGTGGCGACCGTAGGCAGCAGCCTTCTCGGCGGAGGGTTGCAGCAGGGAAGTTTGCAGGGCCAGCAGTTCTTGGGCGTCCTTGACGGCCAGCACAGCCTTGGCGTGCTCGGAAGCTTCTTCCAGGGTGGTCTTGGCCACTTGCAGGTTCAGCTCCAGCACCTTTTCGACGCCTTCGAAGGCCTTTTGGCCCAGGTCGAACAGGGAAGCGAGTTGGGCTTTTTGGGTGGCCAGGATTTGTTCGGCAGTCAGCATGTCAATCTCCGTTTGGATGGTGGGTTGATTGCAACTGCAGCGACTTCGTTGTCTTTGCTGCGATGCAACATGATGCTCAGTATAGGCAGGCGCGCGGTAAATGCAAGCGCTTTTTGTGCGGTGCAGCAACCATGCTGTAAAAACTGTCGCAAATTTGACAGGGGGGCGTGAGCATGCGCTAGCACGCCGGTTGGCCAGGGGCGAGTGCCTGCATCGCCTACACTGACGGCTGTCTCGCATTCCAACCCTTGACGAGCCTTCACCATGAGCCTGCTCAACGTTCCCGCTGGCGCCAAAGCGCCTGATGCCTTCAACGTCATCATCGAAATCCCGGCCAACGCCGATCCGATCAAGTACGAAATCGACCACGAAACTGGTGCTGTCTTCGTCGATCGTTTCATGGGCACGGCGATGCACTACCCCTGCAACTACGGCTATGTGCCTCAGACCATCGCCGCTGACGGCGATCCGGTCGATGTGCTGGTCGTCACGCCCTTCCCCCTGCAGCCTGGCGTGGTCATTCCCTGCCGTCCGCTGGGCATCCTGAAGATGGAGGACGAAGCCGGTGGCGACTCCAAACTGGTGGCCGTGCCGACCGAGAAGATCTGCGCCATGTACAAGGACATCCAGAAGCTGGAAGACCTGCCGGTGCTGCTGGTCTCGCAGATCAAGCACTTCTTCGAGCACTACAAGGACCTGGAGCCCGGCAAGTGGGTGAAGGTCACGGGCTGGGCAGGCATCGATGCCGCCAAGGCCGAAGTGGTCGAAGGCCTGGAAGCCTTCAAGAAGCAACACTGATGGTCGCCAAGGTTGGCATCGCCTGACGGTGGTGCTGGCCTTCATCGACATCGCCCGAAAGCCGCTGCCTCCGCAAGGGGGAGCGGCTTTTTCCATGCGGCGCGCTCAGGCCAAGGCGAGGATCGCTTCGCGCAAAGTGGTGGCGATCTGGTCGATCTGAGATTCGCTGACGATCAGGGGTGGTGAGATGGCGATGTTGTCGCCTGTGGCGCGCACCAGCAGGCCTGCGTCCCAGCACGACTGGAACACCTCGAAGGCGCGTCGGCCTGGCGCACCTGGGCGCGGTTCGAACTCGATGGCGCCCACCAGTCCGGTGTTGCGGATGTCGATGACGTGGGGCAAGCCGCGCAGGCTGTGCAGGGCGTTTTCCAGGCTGGTTTGCAGTTGTGCGCCGCGGGTCAGCAGGCCTTCTTCGTCGAAGGTGTCCAGCGTGGCCAGGGCGGCGGCACAGGCCAGTGGGTGGCCGGAGTAGGTGTAGCCGTGCGGCAACTCGATGGCCGTGGGCGGCCCTTGCATGAAGGCGTCGTGGATGCCTTGTTGGACGAACACCGCACCCATCGGCACGCAGCCGTTGGTCAGGCCCTTGGCGGTGGTGAGGATGTCCGGTGTGACGCCGTAGTGCTGCGCCGCAAACGGTGCGCCCAGCCGACCGAAACCGGTGATGACCTCGTCAAAGATCAGCAAGATGCCGTGCTGGGTGCAGATCTCGCGCAGACGCTCCAGGTAGCCTTTCGGTGGCATGAGCGCGCCCGTGGAGCCGGCCATGGGTTCGACGATGACGGCCGCGATGGTCGAGGCATCGTGCAGGGCGACCAGGCGTTCGAGGTCGTCGGCCAGTTCGGCGCCATGCGCGGGCTGGCCGCGGGTGAAGGCGTTGCGCGTCAGGTCGTGCGTGTGGCGCAGGTGGTCGACGCCGCTGAGGCTGCTGCCGAACGCCTTGCGGTTGCCGCCGATGCCACCGACTGCGGTCCCGCCAAAATTGACGCCGTGATAGCCACGCTCGCGTCCGATCAGCCGGGTGCGGTGCGACTCGCCGCGCACCCGGTGGTAAGCCAGGGCGATCTTCAAGGCGGTGTCGACCGACTCGGAGCCCGAGTTGGTGAAGAACACGCGGTTGAGCCCGGCGGGCGTGTAGCGTTGCAGGCGATGGGCCAACTCGAACGCCAGGGGGTGGCCCATCTGGAAGGGCGGGGCGAAGTCCATCTCTGCGGCCTGGCGCGCGATGGCCGCCACGATGCGCGGGCGGGCGTGGCCGGCGTTCACGCACCACAGGCCGGCGGTGCCATCGAGGATCCGGCGCCCGTCGGGCGTCCAGTAGTGCATGCCTTCGGCCCTGGACACCAGCCGGGGCGCTTGTTTGAAGTCGCGGTTGGCCGTGAACGGCATCCAGAGGGCGTCGAGGTTCAGATCCATGTGGACTCCTGCGCTGCAGCGGCATCTTCCCAGGCGATGCCACGAAGCCACATCATGACATTTCGCACGACCGTGCGGAAAAGTGCGTTTTGCTGTTGTTGCGCCCCCTCAAACGGGTGGTCTTATATAAGACATAAGTGTTTACCGGTGCTGGGAATTGCTGCTAAAGTGCGGGTTTTCTAGCACCGCCTCTCAACCCCGGAGATCTTCATGACGCAACTCACCCGCGAACAGCAAATCGCTGCCCTGGAAAAGGATTGGGCCGAAAACCCCCGTTGGAAGCTCGTCAAGCGCGGCTACTCCGCTGCTGACGTTGTGCGCCTGCGCGGCAGCCTGCAGCCTGAGTACACGCTGGCCAAGAACGGCGCTGAGAAGCTGTGGGCCAAGGTCAACGGCGGTGCCAAGAAGGGCTACGTGAACGCTTTCGGCGCCATCACCGCCGGTCAAGCCATGCAACAGGCCAAGGCTGGCCTGGAAGCCGTGTACCTGTCGGGCTGGCAAGTTGCCGCCGACGGCAACACCTCGGAAACCATGTACCCCGACCAGTCGCTGTATGCGTACGACTCGGTGCCCACGATGGTTCGCCGCATCAACAACACCTTCAAACGCGCTGACGAAATTCAGTGGGGCCGTGGCATCAACCCCGGTGACGAAGGTTTCGTGGACTACTTCCTGCCCATCGTCGCTGACGCTGAAGCCGGTTTCGGTGGCGTTCTGAACGCTTTCGAACTGATGAAGAACATGATCGCCTCGGGCGCCGCTGGCGTTCACTTCGAAGACCAGCTCGCTGCTGTCAAGAAGTGCGGTCACATGGGTGGCAAGGTGCTGGTTCCCACGCGTGAAGCCGTCGAGAAGCTGATCGCTGCTCGTTTCGCTGCCGACGTGATGGGCGTGCCCACCATCGTTCTGGCCCGTACCGATGCTGAAGCAGCCAACCTGCTGACCAGCGACTGCGATGCCAACGACCAGCCTTTCGTGACTGGCGAGCGCACCCAAGAAGGTTTCTACCGCGTCAAGAACGGTCTGGAACAAGCCATCAGCCGTGGTGTTGCTTACGCTCCCTACGCTGACCTGGTCTGGTGCGAAACCGGCGTGCCTGACATCGGCTTCGCCCGTGAATTCGCGCAAGCTGTGCACGCTGCCTGCCCCGGCAAGCTGCTGTCGTACAACTGCTCGCCTTCCTTCAACTGGAAGAAGAACCTCAACGACAAGCAGATCGCTTCGTTCCAGGAAGACCTGTCTGCACTGGGCTACAAGTACCAGTTCATCACCCTGGCTGGCATCCACATCAACTGGTACAACACGTTCCAGTTCGCTCACTCCTACGCCAATGGCGAAGGCATGAAGCACTACACCGAAATGGTGCAAGAGCCCGAATTCGCTGCCCGCGAAAAGGGTTACACCTTCGTGTCGCACCAGCAAGAAGTGGGCGCTGGCTACTTCGACGACGTGACCACCGTGATCCAGGGCGGTTCGTCCTCCGTGAAGGCCCTGACCGGCTCGACCGAAGAAGAACAGTTCCACTGATCTCACTGACCGGTGCAGGGGCCGCAAGGCCCTTGCGCTGACTCAGCGAAGCAAAACGGCACCCTCGGGTGCCGTTTTGCTTTGTGCTGTGCCGCCAGCCCCGGATGGGGGCTGGCGGCATGCCGGGATCAGCGCTTGTCGTTGTCGCGCTCGTCGTCTTGTTCATCGCGGCCGCGGCCGGGCAGGGGCACGGGCTGCTGCAGGGCCAGCGGGGTGTCGAGCTTGATCTTCAGGAACTCGTTGATGTCCGGCGAAGCGCTGCGGCCGCCACCGCCGGGGAAGTTGTTGTCGTTCATCACCAGGATGGTGGTGGCGTCGAGGATCAGGATGTCCTCGATGGTGACGTAGGGGAAGGTGAAGGTCGTGCTGCCGTCGCTGTTGAGGTCGTGCGGGTCGGCGACGTTCATCAGGTCCACGATCTCGACCTTGTCCACGTTGCCATCGGCATCGAGCTTGTTGATGTCGATCTTGTAGACCTTCTTGAACGGCGTGCCCGATGTGCTGGTGGCCGTCGTGCCATTGCGCTCCAGCACCAGGAACTCGTGGTCGTTCACGGCGGTCATGTCGCCGATGTTGGTGCCGGCGGCATCGAGCTTGTACTTCCAGACGCGCTGGGTGTAAGCCTCGGTGTGGGTGTCGAATTCGTTGATGCGCAGGGTCTTGGTGGCATCGCCGGTCACGCTGCCTTCCAGCAGGGTGTAGAGCTTGTCACGGCTGGGGTTGATGGCCATGCCCTCGAAGCCGCGCGAGCCGCCCAGGTTGGGCGTGGCGCCAGCCAGGTAGGGGTTTTGAGGCGCTTGCACGAAGGCTCCGGTGCTGGTGGAGCCGGCCGGAGCGATGTTGGGCAGCTGGATTTCCGAGCGCAGCACCTTGCCGCTGGCATCGGTCTTGACCAGGAAGGGGCCGAACTCTTCGCCGAACCACAGGTTGCCCTTCTTGTCGGCACGGAGGGATTCGATGTCGAAGTCGGCGCCGGTCAGCAGCCGGTTGTTGCGGATGCTGGCATCGACGGCCGGGTTGGCTGCGTTGTTGTAGTAATGGGCGAAATCGGCCTGGATGGGGAAGCCGATCTTGTGGTCCGGGTCACGCAAGCCGATGAAGCTGCTGCTGGTGAAGCTGATCTGTGCCTTGCCCTTTTTGTAGCTCACGGGCGACACGGTGCCGGCGCCCACCACGGCCTGGCCGTTCCAGGTCTTGAAGTCAGGCTGGACGGCATAGACGCGCAACAGGGCGTCGGCCGAGTTGCCTTGCGTGCCGAAGCCGTTGTCGGGCATGACGTAGAAGGATTGGGCCGTGGGGCCCGGCAGCACGGCCGAGAAGCCTTGCACGGCCTGGCCATGCGCGACGGGCAGCAAGATGCCATTGGCGCCAAAGCCGTTGATGCCGAACTGGCCGGTGGTCGGTCCTTCGGCGGGCGTGTTGGCGGGCAGGCTGGCCCAGCCGACCAAGGTGCCGGCGGCGTGGACGGGCGCGGCGGTGATGCTGGCGGCCAGGGCGACGGCGCTCAAGGGCAGCCAGCGGGAAGCGATGTGACGAGCGGACATGACAACTCCATGGGGATGAAACCACTTTGGAATGTCGCCATGCGGCGTGATGGACGGATGACGCGGGGTGCGGCAATCAGCTCACGGGGCTCGGACGCTACAATGAACCATTGGTTGGACCGCTGCGGCGCAACCAATGGTGCCGCCGCAGGCGCCGCCCGGCTAACCAGGTAAGGAACGTAGAAAGGCACGCTCGGTTATGACACCGCGAACTCCGACCTCACCCATCACCTCGACCGAGGTCTAGTCGGCTGGCCGCTGCTTTTGCATTCTTCCCAAACGAAGCGCGGCCGTCACCGCGCTTTTTTGTTGCCCGTGCACACTGCGGGCGAACCTGACACACAGACATCACCATGATCGCGATCCAACTTCCTGACGGCTCCAAGCGTGAATTCCCTGGCCCTGTGACGGTGGCCGAAGTCGCTGCCTCCATCGGCGCGGGCCTGGCCAAGGCCGCGCTGGCCGGCCGCGTGGGGCAGGGCGCCTCTGCCCGCCTGGTGGACACGTCCTACCGCATCGAGGCCGATGAGCAACTGGCCATCGTCACCGAGAAGGACGCCGACGGCCTGGACGTCATCCGCCACTCCACCGCCCACTTGCTGGCCTACGCGGTGAAGGAGCTCTTCCCCGAGGCGCAGGTCACCATCGGCCCCACCATCGAGGACGGCTTCTATTACGACTTCGCCTACAAGCGCCCCTTCACGCCGGAAGACCTGGCCGCCATCGAAAAGAAGATGGGCGAGCTCGCCAAGAAAGACGAGAAGGTCGAGCGCAAGGTCTTGCCGCGCGATGAAGCCGTGACCTACTTCAAGGGCCTGGGCGAGCACTACAAGGCCGAGATCATCGAGAGCATCCCGGCTGACCAGGACGTGTCGCTCTACAGCGAAGGCGCCTTCACCGACCTGTGCCGCGGCCCGCACGTGCCCAGCACCGGCAAGCTCAAGCACTTCAAGCTGATGAAGGTGGCCGGTGCTTACTGGCGTGGCGACCACCGCAACGAGCAGTTGCAGCGCGTTTATGGCACGGCCTGGACCACCAAGGACGACCTGGCCGCCTACCTGACCCGACTGGAAGAAGCCGAAAAGCGCGACCACCGCAAGCTGGGCCGCGAGCTAGACCTGTTCCATATCGACGACCACGCGCCCGGCCTCGTGTTCTGGCACCCCAAGGGCTGGGCGGTGTGGCAGGCCGTGGAGCAGTACATGCGCCAGGTCTACCGCGACAACGGCTACCAGGAGGTCAAGGGCCCGCAGATCATCGACAAGACGCTGTGGGAGAAGACCGGCCACTGGGACAAGTACCGCGAGAACATGTTCACCACCGAGTCGGAAAAGCGCGACTACGCGCTCAAGCCGATGAACTGCCCCGGCCACATCCTGATCTTCAACCAGGGTTTGAAGAGCTACCGTGACCTGCCGCTGCGCTTCGGCGAGTTCGGCCAGTGCCACCGCAACGAGCCTTCGGGCGGCCTGCACGGCATCATGCGCGTGCGCGGCTTCACGCAGGACGACGGCCACGTCTTCTGCACCGAAGACCAGATCCTGCAGGAATGCGTGGACTTCACCGCGCTGCTGCAGAAGGTCTACCAGGACTTCGGCTTCACCGACATCATCTACAAGGTCGCCACGCGTCCTGAGAAGCGCATCGGCGCCGACGAGGTCTGGGACAAGGCCGAGCAGGCCCTCATGGAAAGCCTGCGCGCCACGGGCAGCGAGTTCACCATCGCGGTGGGCGACGGCGCCTTCTACGGCCCCAAGATCGAGTACACGCTGAAGGACGCGCTGGGCCGCCACTGGCAGTGCGGCACCATCCAGGTGGACTTCTCCATGCCCGAGCGCCTGGGCGCCGAGTACGTGACCGAAACCAGCGGACGCAAACACCCCGTGATGCTGCACCGCGCCATCCTGGGCAGCCTGGAGCGTTTCATCGGCATCCTGATCGAGCAGCACTCGGGTGCCTTGCCCATCTGGCTGGCGCCGACCCAGGTGGTGGTGCTCAACATCACCGACGGACAGGCCGATTACGCGGCCGACATTGCGAAATCGCTGCAGAAGCAGGGCTTGAAGGTGCAGTTGGATTTGCGCAACGAAAAGATCACGTATAAAATCCGCGAGCATTCGTTGCAGAAGGTGCCCTACTTCATCGTTGTCGGAGACAAGGAGAAGTTGGATGGCACCGTCGCCGTGCGCGCCCGGGGCAACCAGAACCTCGGCGTGATGTCGCTCGATGACTTCTCCCAGAAGATCTCTCAAGACATCGCCAGCAAGGCCTGAGGCGGGAGCGTGTCTGTCCTGGTGGTTCGGGACAGGCGCGTTTCAGTCCCTGGCAAAGCCGGGTGCGTGACCATCGATCATTGGCTGAAGGGGCGTGGCCCCGGGCCTGAAGGAATTCGACATCGCTAACTTCTTTGACCGCCGCACGCGCAACGATGAGCGCAAGCATCGGCTGAACCGTGAAATCACTGCCCTGGAAGTCCGCCTGAACGGCCCGGAGAACGAGCCCATCGGCATCGTCAGCATCCAGGAGGCCCTGCGCCTCGCGGGTGAGGCGGACGTGGACTTGGTGGAAATCTCTGCCACGGCCGAGCCGCCTGTCTGCCGCCTGATGGACTACGGCAAGTTCAAGTACCAGGAGCAGAAGAAGGCCCACGACGCCAAGCTCAAGCAGAAGGTCATCGAGGTCAAGGAAGTCAAATTCCGACCCGGCACTGACGAGGCCGACTACCAGATCAAGCTGCGCAACCTGCGTCGCTTCCTGGAAGACGGCGACAAGGGCAAGGTCACGCTGCGTTTCCGCGGCCGCGAAATCACCCACCAGGAACTCGGCATGCGCCTGCTGGAGCGTGTGCGCGACGACCTGACCGATTGCTCGCTGGTCGAGAACATGCCGAAACTCGAAGGGCGCCAGATGATCATGGTGCTGGGCCCCAAGAAGAAGAAATAATCGGCTACAATCGAAAGCTTCGGTGGATTCGGCTGGCGTTTTGCTGGTTGGGTGCGCCGGAAGCATGGTTGAAAACTTCGGTTGCAAAACCGAACAACCTGAACCTGGTCTGGTCACCGGGTTCGGGTCACCAAGTGCCTGCAGGCCATCAAGACACGGACATGGACGCCGTGGCGCCTGACAGGAACAAGTCAAAAGGAGCATCACATGCCCAAAATGAAGACCAAAAGCAGCGCGAAGAAGCGTTTTCGCGTGCGTCCCGGTGGCACCGTCAAGCGCGGCCAAGCCTTCAAGCGCCACATCCTGACCAAGAAGACCACGAAGAACAAGCGCCAGCTCCGAGGCGCCGTCAACGTGCACGAGACCAACATGGGCCACATCGCCCAGATGCTGCCTTTCGCCGGTCTGTAAGACCCGCAACGCAGCTGTCGTCTCGATCGTCCTCTTAGTCAACGCAGAAGGAGCTATCCATGCCTCGCGTCAAACGTGGCGTTACCGCCCGTGCCCGTCACAAGAAAATCCTCGCCCTTGCCAAGGGCTTCCGCGGTCGCCGCAAGAACGTCTTCCGCATCGCCAAACAGGCGGTGATGAAGGCTGGCCAATACGCCTACCGTGACCGCCGCAACAAGAAGCGCGTGTTCCGCCGCCTCTGGATTGCCCGCATCAACGCCGGCAGCCGCGCCCTGGGCCTGACCTACAGCAAGTTCATTGCTGGCATCAAGAAGGCCTCGATCGAAATCGACCGCAAGGTTCTGGCCGACATGGCCGTGAACGACCCGGCCGCTTTCGCCAGCATCGTGGAAAAGGCCAAGGCTCAACTGTCGGCCTGACCGACGGCTTGATTCCAAAGCACAATCTCATCAGCCTGATGGCAAGCCGGTTTTCTCTCGAAAGCTGGCGCCACATCTGAACCAAAGGCCAACCCTGTGTTGGCCTTTTTTTTCGAATGCATCCGATGAACGACTCGTCCAGCGACCTCCAGGCCCTGGTGCAATCCGCCCAGGCGGCCTTCGATGCGGCCACCACCCCGGCCGACCTTGAAAACGCCAAGGCCCGATTCCTGGGCAAGTCGGGCAGCGTGACCGAGCTGCTCAAGGGCATGGGCGCCCTCAGCCCCGAAGACAAGAAAACCCGCGGTGCGGCCATCAACCAGGCCAAGCAGCAGGTCGAGGCTTTGCTCAATGCACGCCGCCAGGCCCTGGCCGATGCCGAGTTGGCGCAGCAGCTGCGCGCCGAGTCGCTGGACGTGAGCCTGCCAGGCCGTCGCCGAGGCGAGGGCGGTCTGCACCCGGTGTCTTTGAGCATCGAGCGCATCGAGGGCATCTTCGGCTCCATGGGCTTTGACGTCGCAGATGGCCCGGAGATCGAGGCCGACTGGTTCAACTTCACCGCCTTGAACACGCCGGAAGACCATCCCGCGCGCTCCATGCACGACACCTTCTATGTGGAAGGCGGCCACTTGCTGCGCACGCACACCAGCCCCATGCAGGTGCGCTACGCCGTGCAGCACGTCAAGGCGCATGCCGAGGCCATCGCGCGCGGTGAGCGCATGCCCGAGATCCGCGTCATCGCGCCGGGCCGCACCTACCGCGTGGACAGCGACGCCACCCACTCGCCCATGTTCCACCAGTGCGAAGGCCTGTGGATCGGCGAGAGCGTGAGCTTCACCGACCTGAAGGCCGTGCTGGGCGATTTCTTCAGCACCTTTTTTGAGACGAACGAGCTGGACATCCGCTTCCGCCCGTCCTTCTTCCCCTTCACCGAGCCCTCGGCCGAGGTGGACATCGCCTTCTCGTCCGGGCCGCTCAAGGGCCGCTGGCTGGAGGTCGGTGGTGCCGGTCAGGTGCACCCGAACGTGGTGCGCAACTTCGGCCTGGACCCGGAGCACTACATCGGCTTCGCTTTCGGCCTGGGGCCGGACCGCCTGACCATGCTGCGCTATGGTGTCAACGACCTGCGCCTGTTCTACGAAGGCGACCTGCGCTTTTTGCAGCAGTTCCAGTGAGGGCAGGGGGCTGGCCCCCTTGTCGTCTTGCCCCAGGTTTTCCGCACTTGATGAAGGATGTCCTAATGAGCTCGCTGTCTTCTGCCTCGACTTCCCCCTCGACGTCGGTTCGTGCTTGGGCTGCCCAGGAGGCTTCCAAGCCTCTCGCGCGTTTCGACTACGACCCAGGCCCCCTGGGCAACGAGGAGGTCGAAATCCGCGTGGAGCATTGCGGGCTGTGCCACTCCGACCTGTCCCTGATCGACAACGAGTGGGGCTTCTCCAATTACCCGATCGTTGGCGGGCACGAAGTCATCGGCACGGTGGTGGCTTTGGGTGCAGGCGCCAAGGGCCTCAAGCTGGGCCAGCGCGTGGGCCTGGGCTGGATGTCGGCCAGTTGCATGAGCTGCGCGAGTTGCCTGGGCGGTGAGCCGCAACTCTGCCGCGCCGGTGTGCCGACCATCGTGGGCCACCATGGCGGCTTTGCCGACCGCGTGCGCGCCCACTGGCTGTGGACCTGCCCGCTCCCCGAGGGCCTGAACCCGGCGAAAGCCGGCCCGCTGCTGTGCGGTGGCATCACGGTGTTCTCGCCTTTCCTGAACTTTGACATCAAGCCGGTGCACCGCGTTGGCGTGGTGGGAATCGGCGGCCTGGGTCACCTGGCGCTGAAGTTTGCGCGTGCCTGGGGATGCGAGGTCACGGCCTTCACGTCGAGCGAATCCAAGCGCGACGAGGCCCTGGCCCTGGGGGCGCACCGCGTGGTGTCCAGCACCGACCCGAAGTCGATGAAGTCGATCGCAGGGCAGCTCGACATGGTGCTCGTCACCGTCAACGTCATGCTGAACTGGAAGGCGCTGATGTCCACGCTGGCGCCCAATGGCCGCTTGCACCTGGTGGGCATCCTGCCGCAGCCGATGGAGGTCGAGGCCTTCCCACTGATCGGCGGCCAGCGCAGCGTGTCGGGTTCGCCCACGGGTTCGCGCCAGGACATCGACACCATGCTGGCCTTCGCCGCGCGCCACGGCATCGAGCCGCAAACCGAACACTACCCCATGAGCCGCATCAACGAGGCCCTGGACCACCTGCGCGCCGGCAAGGCCCGCTACCGCGTGGTGCTGGACGCCGACAGTGCTGATGGCGCTGGCCCTGCGGCCTGATGCCCTAGGGCCTGGTGCCCTATGGCCTTAAGAACTGAATTTCCGAGGATCCCTTCCATGCAATTCCCCGAGTCCTGGCTGCGCAGCTTTTGCAATCCTGACCTGACCACGCAGCAATTGGCCGACCTGCTGACCATGGCCGGTCTGGAAGTCGAAGAGCTTCAACCTGTGGCGCCGCCTTTCACCGGCGTGATGGTGGCGCAGGTGCTGGAAGTGGCCAAGCACCCCGATGCCGATCGCCTGAACGTGTGCAAGGTCGATGCCGGCACGGGCGAGGTGCTGCAGATCGTGTGTGGTGCGTCCAATGTGCGCCCGGGCATCAAGGTGCCTTGCGCCACCGTGGGTGCCGAGCTGCCCCCGGGCGCCGACAGCAAGGACGGCAAGCCCTTCGTCATCAAGAAGGGCAAGCTGCGCGGCGTGGAAAGCCTCGGCATGCTGTGCTCTGCCAAAGAGTTGGGCGTGGCAGAAGAGTCCAACGGCCTGCACATCCTGGCCGATGACGCGCCCGTGGGCGTGAGCATCCGCGAGCACCTGAAGCTGGACGACACCCTGTTCACGCTCAAGCTGACGCCCAACCTGGCGCATTGCCTGAGCGTGGCCGGCATCGCGCGCGAGGTCTCTGCGTTGACGGGCTCGCCGTTGACGCTGCCCGCTGCCGCTCCGGTCCAGCCGGCCAGCGACGCGCGCCTGAAGGTGAATGTGCTGGCGCCCGAGCTGTGCGGCCGTTTCGGTGGCCGCGTCATCCAGGGCGTGAACCCGAAGGCCAAGACGCCCGACTGGATGGTCGAGCGCCTGGCGCGCTGCGGTCAGCGTTCTGTGTCGGCGCTGGTGGACATCTCCAACTACGTGATGTTCGAGCTGGGCCAGCCCTCGCACGTGTTTGACCTGGACAAGATCCACGGCGAACTGACGGTGCGCTGGGGGCAAGCGGGCGAGACGCTGAAGCTGCTCAACGGCAACACCGTCACGCTGGACGATCAGGTCGGTGTGATCGCCGATGCGAACCAGGTCGAGTCCCTGGCCGGCATCATGGGCGGCGATGCCACCTCGGTGGGTGACGACACGAAAAACGTCTACCTGGAAGCCGCGTTCTGGTGGCCCAAGGCCATCGCGGGCCGCGCCCGCCGCTACAACTTCTCCACCGACGCATCGCACCGCTACGAGCGTGGCGTGGACCCGGCGCCGACGGCGCAGCACATCGAGCGCATCACCGCCCTGATCCTGGAGGTCTGCGGTGGCCAGGCTGGCCCGCTCGACGACCAGACCGTCAACGTACCGACCCGCCAGCCCGTGACGCTGCGCCTGTCGCGCGCCCAACGCGTCATCGGCATGCCGGTGAGCCTGGCCGAGGTGCAGACGGTGTTCCAGCGCCTGGGCCTGCCCTTCAGCACCCAGGCCGTCACCTCCGCGCAAGGGGATGACACCCACCTGGTCGTGACCCCGCCAAGCTGGCGCTTCGACCTGCAAATCGAAGAAGATTTGATCGAAGAAGTGGTACGCGTCATCGGCTTCGACAAACTGCCGCGCCGCGCGCCCAAGGCCCCCGTGCAGGCGCAGGTGCGCCCGGAAGCGCGCCGCGGCCTCTACGCTGTGCGCCGTGCGGTGGCCGCCCGTGGCTACCAGGAGGCCATCACCTTCAGCTTCGTCGAAGCCCGATGGGAAGCCGACTTTGCCGGCAACGCCAACCCCATCCAGCTGCTCAATCCGATCGCCAGCCAGTTGTCGGTGATGCGCTCGACGCTGGTCGGCAGCCTGGTCGAGGTGCTCAAGACCAACCTGGCGCGCAAGGCCGAGCGCGTGCGCCTGTTCGAGGTGGGCCGCGTGTTCCGCCGCGATGCGTCCGTGGCCGATGGCCCGCAGAGCGTGGCGGGCTTCGACCAGCCGGTGCGAGTGTCAGGCTTGGCCTATGGCCCGGCCGATGCGTTGCAGTGGGGTCAGGCCTCGCGCAACGTCGATTTCTTCGATGTGAAGGGCGACGTCGAGTCCTTGCTGGCGCCGCGCCAGGCCACTTTCGTGGCCGCCGAGCACCCCGCCTTCCACCCTGGCCGCTGTGCCCAGGTGCAGGTCGATGGCCGCACCGTCGGTTTCGTGGGCGAACTGCACCCGAAGTGGCGCCAGGCCTATGACCTGCCGCAGGCCCCCGTGCTGTTCGAACTGGACGCCGCCGCGCTGACCGAACGCGAGGTGCCCCGCTTCGCGAGCGTGCCGCGCATGCAGTCGGTGTTCCGCGATCTGGCGCTGGTGGTCAACGACCGCACGCCGCACGACGCCCTGATCGGCGCCATCCTGGCGGCCCCGAGCGATGGCCTGGTGCGTGGCGCCCGCCTGTTCGACATCTACAAGCCGAAGGCGCCCGTGACCGGCATCAACGAAGACGAACGCAGCTTGGCCGTGCGCATCGAATTGCGCGATGATGAGCAAACCCTGACCGACGAGCGCATCGACGCTGCGGTGCAAGCGGTGTTGCAGACTCTGAACGACAAGGTCGGTGCGCGCGTGCGCGCCTGAGGCCGAGACAGGGAGACAGCCGAATGAACGACAAGATCAGCGACCTGATGGTGCTGCTGCCGACCATCGAGACGCCGACGCTGACCAAGGCCGACCTGTCCGAATTGCTGTTCGAGCGCCTGGGCCTGAACAAGCGCGAGTCCAAGGACATGGTCGAAGCCTTCTTCGAGCTGGTCCATGGCAGCTTGGTGGATGGCACGGACGTGAAGCTCTCGGGCTTCGGCAACTTCCAGATTCGCCGCAAGGCGCCGCGGCCCGGCCGCAATCCGCGCACCGGGGAGGCCATCCCCATCAAGGCGCGCAATGTGGTGACCTTCCACGCCAGCGCCAAACTCAAAGGCATGGTGCAGGGTGACATCCCCGCGGGCGAAGACTTGGAGTAAAGTCTGAAGCTTCGGCCGAAGGCAATTGATTTGCCACGGTTTTTCGGTCAGGGGTTTTGTTGACATCGCGCCAACATCCCGCCGAAGCTCACAGCAAAAGACAGCCACAGGGACCATGGACCGCCTCAGCCCCGACTTGCCTCCGATTCCGGACAAGCGCTACTTCACCATCGGTGAGGTCAGCGAGCTGTGCCTGGTCAAGCCCTATGTGCTGCGCTATTGGGAGCAGGAATTCGTCCAGCTGCGCCCCATGAAGCGCCGTGGCAACCGCCGCTATTACCAGCACCACGAGGTGCTGCTGGTGCGCCGCATCCGCGAGCTGCTGTACGAAAAGGGCTTCACCATCAGCGGTGCGCGCAACCGCCTGACCGAGATGGGCCCCTTGCCTCGCGGTGACGCTGCCTTGGCCGCCGAGCCTCTGCCTGATGACATCGATGTGAAGGTGCCGCCAGCCTTGCTGGTGACGGTGGCGCCTGTGGGCGGCGCCATGGCATCGCGCGCGCTGCAGGCCTCGTCGCCCGCGATGGCCGAAGCGGCCTGGCTGGTGCCGGACCTGGATGCCGAGGATTTCAAACGACTGCCACCCGAGGCCATCGGCCCCCTGCGCGAAGCACTGTTGTCGATCCGCGACCTCTTGGTTTGATGCAGGTGACGTGGTCCTTTCGGAGCGCCTCAAAATTGTGTTATAGTCTAAGTCTTGTCGGGGCGTAGCGCAGCCTGGTAGCGCACTTGCATGGGGTGCAAGGGGTCGCGAGTTCGAATCCCGCCGCCCCGACCAAGAACGACACGAGCCCAGCAGAGCAATCTGCTGGGCTTTTTGTCTTTTGGGCCATGGCAATCTGCCCATCTCCCTGCGTCATTGTGTGATTTGTCACACACTTCGCCCGTGCTCCGGCTAGAGTGGCGCTCAACAGTCAACTGACACGGAGCGATCACGATGTTGAAACATTTTCAGGGATGGTCCAACCACTGGGCCGCAGGTGTTGCGCTTTCGGCGGTGATCGGTCTGACGGCCGCACCCGCGAGCGCCCAGACCTTGTCGTTGGCCGGCGTGCGCGACAGCAGCCTGCCTCAAAACCTGTACGACACCGGCACCATCTTCACGCCGGGGTACTACGACCAGGTTCAGGTGCAGAACGGCACAGGCGTGGCTGCGGCAAGCACGGTCAATGGGTCGGCCCGCGCGCAGTCCGATTACGGCGTCAACCGTGTGGAAGCGGCTTCCTTTGCGCCTGTGGACGATGAGGCGCTGCGCCAGACCTCGGTCGGTGGGCCGTTCGCCGATGCTTTCTCCGTCTGGGCGGACCGTTTCGTGGTGCAAGGCGGCACGGGTGTCGGCACCTTGTCGGTCAGCGCCATCGTGTCGGGTCAGTTCGGCGCGCAGCCTGGTGGCTTCGGCTTTTATGACCTGATGGTGGTGGATTCGGGTGACTCGGCAGCCGATGCCCGTGCCGTGGCGGCCATCCTGCGGGACGAGTCCGGTCCGGACACCTTGTTGGCAACGTCCGTGCTCTCGCTGGCCCAAGAGGTGCCCGCGCCGGGTTTCACCACCGATGTGGAGGCTTTGGCGCCGGGCGCCGCCTTCGGGCGCGTGCTGGCCGGCCAGATCACGTTCACGTACGGCCGCCCGTTTTACCTGATCAGCGTGCTGGGTGCTTCGGCCAATGATTTCGGCGCGCTCAGTGCCTTCAACTCGGCCCACTTCGGCATCACGGCCCCCGCGGGCGCGGCCATCGTGTCCGATGCAGGTGTGAGTTACGCCGCGGCCGTGCCTGAGCCGGCCACGGGTGTCCTGCTGGTGGTGGGGTGCTTGGGTTTGGCTGGGTGGCGTTGGCGCCAACGCGCCTGAAGCAGGCCTGGCAAGCACAACGCACAAGCATCAGGCACAAGCATCACGCACAGCGCGCCGGGTGCGTGCGTCGAAAGCGCCTCAGTGAGGCGCTTTTTTCATGGCCCTTTTTTCATGGCTTTCTGCACCGAGCGGTCGAACTCCTGCTGCAGGATGACCGGGAACGCCGCGCTCACCGAGCCGATGGCCAGCGGGCGCAGGCGCTCGAACAGGGATTTCATCGTTTCCGCCAGGCGCACATCGGGGGCTTTGCCCGACGGGCGCTGGTCTTGCGCCGACGACGCCAGGTTCTTGAGCAGTGCGAGGAAGAGCTGCTCCACGTAGACCTTGGCGATCGCTCGGCTGTGGTCGATGAGCTTGTCTTGCAGGTCCAGCACGGTGTCCAGCGGCACATCGAGTTCGGCCAACTGGATGCCGATGCGCTCCAGCGCCGGGCTGAGCATTTCGACTTCGTCGGGACCGATGGGGCGGTACAGCCCGTTCTGGCTGAGGCGTGCTTTTTGTGCGGGCGTGGCGGGCGTGGCCCAGTGCGATGCCATCTCGGAGATGGCCTTGCGCTGGGGTTTCTCCACCGTGAAGAAGGTGGTGGAGAACAGCCCGCTGATGAGCGCGTACTCGGACCAGGCGCCGTCGGGCGTGTCGAGCAGCATGGCGCGGATGGCTTCGAGCCGGAATCCCTGCTGGCGCAGGTCGCGGATGAGTTCGAGCTTGCCTTGGTGCTCGGCGCCGTAGAAGGCCACGCGGCCTTGCAACCGTGGCGGCGGCATCAGCCCGGCCGTTTGATAGGCGCGGATGTTGCGCACGCTCACGCCGGTGCGGGTGGCGAGTGCGTCCACCGTCATGTCGGGTGTGCCTGCGGCGCTGGCCGCAGGCGACACCACCGTCGCTGGCTTGCGAGGCGCGCGGGCGGCAGGTTGGGGCTGGGCGGGCTTGACAGGCTCGGTGGGAGCCTTCGAGCGCCGGGGCGTCGGGGTCGGTTTCGGGGTGTTGGAGCCGGGCATGGGTCGGCCTCGGGTGCCGTGGTTCAGAGGGGCTCCGTGCGCATCAGCACTTGATGCCCATGTGCAAGGCGACGACGCCACCCGTCATGTTGTGGACATCGACGTGGCCGAAGCCCGCGGTTTTCATCATGGCCTTGAGCGTGGCCTGGTCGGGGTGCATGCGGATGGACTCGGCCAGGTACTGATAGCTGTCGGCATCGCCCGCGACCATCTGCCCCAGCTTGGGCAGCACCTTGAAGGAGTACCAGTCATAGACTTTCTCCAGGGGCTTGGCCACCTTGGAGAACTCCAGCACCAGCAAGCGGCCACCCGGCTTGAGCACGCGGCACATCTCGGCCAGAGCGGCGTCCTTGTGCGTCATGTTGCGCAGGCCGAAGGCCACGGTGACGATGTCGAAGGTTTCGGACGGGAAGGGCAGCTTCTCGGCGTCGCACAGCGTGGTCGGCAGGGCCAGGCCCTTGTTGAGCAGGCGGTCGCGGCCGGTGCCCAGCATGGCTTCGTTGATGTCGGTGTGCACCACCATGCCGGAGGGGCCCACGCGCGCGGCGAAGGCTTCGGAGAGGTCGCCCGTGCCGCCGGCGATGTCGAGCACCTTGTGGCCTTCGCGCACGCCGCTTGCGGCGATGGTGTAGGCCTTCCACAGCCGGTGCATGCCCATCGACATCAGGTCGTTCATGACGTCGTACTTGTTGGCCACGGAGTCGAACACACCGCGAACGCGCTGTGCTTTCTGGGACTCGTCAACCTGCTGGAAACCGAAGTGCGTGCTGCTCATGGCGTCATCTTAAACGGTGGCGGGGATGCTGGTTGCGGGGCAAGGTTGCAGGGCGCGGGCACAGGCCATGGCGCTGGCCCAGGCCCACTGGAAGTTGTAGCCGCCGAGCCAGCCGGTGATGTCCACCACCTCGCCAATGAAATGAAGGCCGGGCACGAGCTTGCTCTCCATGCTTTGCTGGTGGAGCTCGCGGGTGTCCACGCCGCCCGCTGTGACTTCCGCCTTGGCATAGCCCTCGGTGCCGCTGGGCACGAGCTGCCAGGCGTTGGCGGCTTGCCCCAGGGCGTCGAGGTCTTTGTCTTTGAGCTCGGCCAGCGCGGCCTGCGGCTGCAGGGCAGGGTGCTGCTGCGCCACTTCGGCCAGCCAGGCTTGGGCCAGGCGTTGCGGCACGGCATCGCCCAGCGCCAGCCCCCAGGCGGTGGACAGCTGCTTGCGCGAGCCGCTTTTGGCTTCTTTCAGCGCCGCGGCCAGGTCCTGCTGCGGGTTCAGGTTGATGGTGAGCGCCTGGCCGGGCTGCCAGTGGCTGGAGATCTGCAAGACCGCCGGGCCGCTGAGGCCGCGGTGGGTGAAGAGCAGGTCTTCGGTGAAGTGCGCCATCTGCGGGCCCTTGCCCTTGCCACCTTTGTTGCCTTTGCCGGCCGCAGGCACGCACGAGGGGGTTTCGATGACGACCTCCAGCGACACCCCGGCCAGCGGCACGAAGGGCACCCAGGTGGTCGCATCGAAGGTCAGTGGGACGAGGGCAGGGCGCAGGGGCACGACGCGGTGGCCGAAGCTGGCCGCCCAGCGCTGGCCGGCGTCGGTGGCGCCGATTTTCGGGATGGACGGCCCGCCCGTGGCGATCACGACCTGGTGGGCTTGCACCACGCCCTGGTCGGTGTCGAGTTCGAAGCGCACGGTGGCATCTTCACGGCGGCGGATGGCCTTCACGCCGCAGGGTTGCCAGCGCTGCACGCCGCCGGCCTCGCACTCGCGCAGCAGCATCTGGACGATGTCGTCGGCGCGGTGGTCGCAGAACAGCTGGCCGCGGTGCTTTTCGTGCCAGGCGATGCGGTGGCGCTCCAGCAGGGCGATGAAATCTTGCGGGCTGTAGCCCGATAGGGCCGAGCGGCAGAACGCCGGGTTCTCGCCGAGGAAGTTCGCCACGCCGACATCGCGGTTGGTGAAGTTGCAGCGCCCGCCGCCCGAGATGCGGATCTTCTCTGCCACCTTGGCGGCGTGGTCGAGCACCAGCACGCTCAGTCCGCGCTGGCCCGCCACACCGGCGCAGAACAGGCCGGCGGCACCGGCGCCAACGACGACGACATCGAAACAGGATGTGGGGGACATGGAGAACGGGCGCTCAGGCGTGGGCAATTTGCCATTGTCGCTGCTCTGCGGCAGCGGGGCCGTGGCGGCAAGGCTGCTTCAGCGGGGCCCCAGGCCCAGTGGCTGGCTGGCCGAGAACAGCGGCTGCCCCGCCTGGCTCTCGGCATGCACCAGCTGGTTGTGGCCTTGGCGACGCGCCTCCTGCAGGGCCTCGTCGGCGCGGTGGATGGCCGTGTCCAGCGATTCCCCGCTTTGCAGCTGCACCACGCCGAAGCTCAGGCTGAGCGGGGGGCGCTGGTGCTGCTGGCAGACCTGATCGACGCGGCGCACCATGCGCTCGGCCACGTGCAGCGCGTCGGTGACGCTGGTGTCGGGCAGCAGGGCCACGAAAGCTTCTCCGCCCAGGCGGCCCACGAGGTCGCGGCTGCGCAGCAAGGCGCGTGCGCTGGAGGCCAGCAGGCGCAGGGCTTCGTCACCGGCGGCGTGGCCGTGGTCGATGGTCAGCAGGCGGAAGCGGTCGATGTCGAAGCGCATCAGCGTGGCGCTGCCCGGTGTGCCGAGGGCCAGGGCTTGCGTGGCCAGTTCCTGGAAGTGGCGGCGGTGCGGCACGTGCGTGAGCAGGTCGAAGTTGGCCATCTGGCGCAACTGTCGGTGGGATTCGCGCAGGTCCAGCTCGGTGCGCTCGTAGGTCATCAACAGGCACATGTACACCGAGAACATCACCCCGGCGACCAAGGCCACCAGCACCACGGGTTGCTGGATCTGGCTGGGGTCGACCACCGGGGCGCCCCAGCTGCCCATGGCCGAGAACAGCCGCGGCACCTGCACGCTGGCCGCGGCCACCAGGAAGATCAGGATGGCTTTGAGGTAGGGGCTGTTGCGGCCGTCTTTGTCGTGTCGCACGGCTTGCACCTGCCAGGCGGCATAGAGGTAAAACAGCACATTGACGAAGCTGAACGAGGCCACGCGCGCACCCAGGTCTTGCGGGCTGGCGTGCCACACGGCCACGTAGGCGCTGCCGCCGGCCAGCGCGAGCACCCAGTCCACCCAGGCCGGTGAGCGGAAGCTGCTGCGGATGTAGAACTGCCGCATGCCGGTCAGCATGGTCAGCGGCCATTGCAGGGTCAGCAGGGCGGAGATGGGCAGCAGCCAGGGGTGGTGCTGTTGCAGCACGAGGCACAGCGCACTGGCCGTGTTGGCCCACTGTGCGCCTGTCCACCAGCCAAAGCCCAGGTAGGTGCGCTGGGTGGTGCCCACCAGGCTCATGGTGGCGGCGGCCGTGAACAGCACCACGCACACGACCAGCGTGAGGGTGGGCAGGTGCAGGGGCGGCAGGAGGGGCATGGGCGGCGTCGGGGAGGTCGGCTGTGTTTCGAGACACAATCTGTCGGCACAGTATCGCTGAGCGCGGGCGGCAAATGCGCGCGTGGCCAGGACGGCAACCTCACAACAGGAGATCAAAGATGAGCATGGACGTGGTGGACTACGACATCCGCGGGGCGGAGATGCAGTTCGTCGAGGTGGAACTCGACCCGGGTGAGGCCGCTATCGGCGAGGCCGGCAGCATGATGTTCATGGACGTGGGCATCGAGATGGACACCATCTTCGGTGACGGCTCGAAGCAGCAAAGCGGCCTGTTCGGCAAGCTGCTGGGCGCGGGCAAGCGCCTGATCACCGGCGAAAGCCTCTTCACCACCATCTACACGAACCAGGGCCCCGGCAAGCGCCGCGTGGCCTTCGCCGCGCCTTACCCGGGCAAGATTTTGCCGATGAACCTGGCCGACCTCGGCGGCACGCTGATGTGCCAGAAGGACGCCTTCCTGTGCGCTGCGCGCGGGGTGTCGTTGGGCATCGCGTTCCAGAAGCGCCTGGGCGCAGGCTTTTTCGGCGGCGAAGGCTTCATCATGCAGAAGCTCGAAGGCGATGGTCTGGCCTTCGTGCATGCGGGCGGCACGGTGGTGCGCCGTGAACTGAAAGCTGGCGAGACGCTGCTGATCGACACCGGTTGCGTGGTGGCCTTCACCTCGGGCGTCGATTTCGACATCCAGTACGTGGGCAAGATCAAGACGGCGCTGTTCGGCGGCGAAGGCATCTTCCTGGCCAAGGTCACGGGCCCGGGCCAGGTCTGGCTGCAGAGCCTGCCGTTCTCGCGCCTGGCCTCGCGCATCTTCGCGGCGGCACCGCAAACCGGTGGCGGTGGCCGTGAGGAGAGCTCCTTGCTGGGCGGCTTGGCGGGTGGCAGCTTGCTGGGCTCGGTGCTGGGTGGCGGCGACGACTGAGCCGTCCCAATGCGCGCTTCACTGAACCCCCAGGCCCCACCGTTCAGGCTCGCAAGATGTGCCGCCAGCCTGGCCGCCAAGGCTGCGGCGCGTTGACCTGTCTCAGGCCAGGCCATGCGGGCGGCCTTACACTGGAAAGCTTGACCGCCTGAACGGACCCCTGGATGAGTTTGGACCTGATTTCCCCCCTGGCCGCGCGTGCCGCCAGTGCTGTTGCGGCCGTTGTTGCCGCGATGACCCTGGGCTGCCTGGCGGCATCGCCCGCCCGCGCCGAGCCGGCCAAGCCCGCTGCTGCTGTGGCTGCTGTCGTCAGCAAGCCCCCGATCTTCGTGCTGAACTCGCTGGACGCCAGCGTGAGCGTCATCGACCCGGTCACCTACCAGGAGATCCGGCGCGTGCCCACGGGCAAGGAGCCGCACCACCTCTACCTTTCGCCGGACGAGAAGTCGCTGCTGGTCGCCAACGCCCTGGCCGATTCCCTGACCATGCTCGATCCGCGCACGGGCGAGGTCCAGCGCGTGGTCACCGGCATCCCCGACCCCTACCAGCTGAAGTTCTCGCCCGACATGAAGTGGTTCCTGACGGCGGCCAACCGCCTCAACCACGTGGACATCTACCGCACCACGCCGCGCGCCGGTGGCGGTGTCGATCTGGCCCTGGCCAAGCGCGTGCCCACGGGCAAGACGCCCAGCCACATCGCCACCGACAGCAAAAGCACCGTGGCCTACGTGACCATGCAGGACAGCGACGAGCTGGTCGCCATCGACCTGGCCACGCAGGCCATCCGCTGGCGCTCGCCCACGGGCAAGATGCCGGCCGACGTCTTCGTCACGCCCGACGACCGCCACCTGCTCATCGGCCTGACCGGTGACCGCGCGGCCGAGGTGTACGACATCACCGGTGCCAAGCCGGTGCTGGTCAAGCGCATCCCCACGGGCGATGGCGCCCACGCCTTCCGCGCCTGGGGTGACAAGCGCCACGTGCTGCTGAGCAACCGCGCGGGCAACACCATCAGCCGCATCGACCTGCAGACCTTCACCGTCGTGGCGA
Source organism: Aquabacterium sp. (assembly GCA_023266355.1). Lineage (GTDB taxonomy): Bacteria > Pseudomonadota > Gammaproteobacteria > Burkholderiales > Burkholderiaceae_C > Aquabacterium. The sequence continues at coordinate 618,911 of JAHFQM010000002.1, read as the reverse complement.
CCTACCCGGCGCCGGGCGGCCCTGACTGCATGGACCTGCTGGCCGATGGCAAGACCATCCTGGTGACCTCGCGCTGGGCGCGCAAGCTCACGGTGATCGACACCGTGCAAGGCAAGGTGGTGCGCCAGATCCCGGTGGGCCGCTCGCCGCACGGGGTCTGGACGCTGGACCATGCGGCGCGCCAGTGACACCGTCCTGAGCGCGGGGCGGGCGCTTGCGGCCGCCGTGCTGCTCGCGCTGTCGCTGCCAACAGGTGCGGCGCCAGCAACCGCCGCATCGCGTGCCGATGCCGCCTGCGCCCACCCCGTCTACCTCACCATCGACACCGGCCACATGGGCGTGGCGCCGCTGGTCGCTGACGTGTTGGCGCGCCAGGGTGTGAAGGCCACGTTCTTCCTGGCCAACGAACGCACCCAGGCCGTGGGCCCCCGCCCCGAAGGCAGCACCTTGGACGATGCCTGGGCGCCCTGGTGGCAGCAGCTGGCCGCCCAAGGCCACGACTTTGGCTCGCACACCTGGGAGCACGTGGTCTGGCGTGCCGACGAGGCCGGTGGCTTCCGCGTGCAGCCCACCGCGGGCCCGCGCAACGGCCAGCGCCTGCACATGGCGCCCGCCGACTACTGCGAGCAACTCGCCCAGCCCGCGCGCCGCTTCGCGCAGATGACCGGCCAGCCCATGCGCGCCATGTTCCGCGCGCCCGGTGGCAAGACCTCGCCCGCCTTGCTGGCCGCCGCCCAATCCTGTGGCTGGACCCACGTGCCCTGGACGCCCAACGGTTTCCTGGGCGATGAGCTCGCCAGTGACCGTTTCCCGAACGCGCGTTTGCTGGCGCGCGCCCTGAAGAACGTGCGCGAAGGCGATATCCTGCTGATGCACCTGGGCATCTGGAGCCGCCAGGACCCGTGGGCGCCGGCCGTGCTGGAGCCCCTCATCGTGGGCCTGAAGGCCCAGGGCCTGTGTTTTGCCACCTTGCGCACGCACCCTCAATTTGCCCGGATCGGCGCCGCACCTCGCTGAGGTCTGCCGATGCTCGCTGACGTGACACCATGATCGACGACACCCTCATCGCCCCCTTGAGTGACGCTTTCGGACAGGTCCAGCAATGGCTGTTCGAGGCCGTGGTCCAGCCCCTGGTGTTCGAGGCCGGCATGGGCAACCTGCTGGAAGACGCCTACACGGCCACCGGCTGGTTGCTGGTCGGCCTGATCCAGATGCTCGTGCTGCTGGCCGTGATCGGGCCGCTGCAGCGCTGGCGTCCAGTGGAGAGCGCGCGCGACACGGCGGGTGTCTGGGTCGACTTGCTCTACACCGTCATCCACCGCCTGGGCTTGTTCCGCGTGGCCATGTTCTTTTCGGTGGAGCCGCTGCTCGACGAGGTCTTCGGCCAGGTCAGCGTCTGGGGCGTCAACGGCGTCCAGCTCGATGGCTTGCTGGCGCCGTTGTGGCCGGGCGTGAGCGACACGGCCTGGGCCAGCTTCCTGGTCTACCTGCTGGTGTTCGACCTGCTCGACTACTGGATCCACCGCGGCCAGCACCACGCCAACCGCTGGTGGGCGCTGCACGCCGTGCACCACAGCCAGCGCCACATGACCATGTGGAGCGACAACCGCAACCACCTGCTCGACGACCTCCTGCGCGACGTGCTGATCGCCTTCACCGCCCGCGCCATCGGCGTGCCGCCGGGGCAGTTCGTGGCCCTGGTGGCCGTCACCCAGCTGGTGGAGAGCTTCTCGCACGCCAACCTGCGCCTGAGCTTCGGCTGGCTGGGCGAGCGCCTGCTGGTCAGCCCGCGTTTCCACCGCCAGCACCACGCCATCGGCATCGGCCACGAGAGCGAAGGCCCGGGCACGCTGGGCGGCTGCAATTTCGCCGTGCTTTTCCCGGTGTGGGACATGCTCTTTGGCACCGCCCGCTTCGACGGCGGCTTCGAGCCCACCGGCATCCGCGACCAGCTGCCCGATCAGGGGGGGCGTGACTACGGGCGCGGCTTCTGGACACAGCAATGGCTGGGCCTGCGCCGCTTGGTGGGGCGCGATGCCGTCTGACGCGTCCCTCGCCGAGGCGCCACGCACGCAGCCCTTCCTGCCGGGTGTGCCCGGCGCGCTGGACGCGGCCTGGCGGGCGGCCCTGTACTGTTTTTTGCCGCGCGTCATTTTCCTGTCCTGGCTACCGCTGGTGCTGGCGGGCGTGACCCTGGGCGGCCTGGGCTGGTGGGGCTGGGACGATGCCAATGTGGCCGTGCGGCAGGCGCTGGACGGCTGGTCGGTCAGCCACACGATGCTGTCCTGGCTGGACGCCATGGGCTGGGGCGGCTTGCGCGCCATGCTCGTGCCCTTGCTGCTGGTCCTGCTGGCCGTGCCCATCGTCGTTGTCATGTGCCTGCTGCTGGTGGCGGGCCTGATGACGCCTGCGGTGGTGGGCCTGGTGCGCGCGCGCCGGCTGCCGCAGCTGCAGTCGCGCCACACGGCGCCATGGTGGCAGTCGCTGTGGTGGTCGGGTGGCGCCACGCTGCTCGCCCTGGCCGCGCTGGTGCTGACGCTGCCGCTGTGGTTCGTGCCGTTTTTCGCCTTGCTGGGCCCGCCGCTCATCTGGGGTTGGCTGACCTACCGCGTCATGGCCTTTGACACCCTGGCCGACCTGGCCACCCCCGAAGAGCGCCAGACCCTGCTGCGCCTGCACCGCACGCCCTTGCTGCTGATGGGCGTGGTGTGCGGCTACCTGGGGGCCGCGCCGGCCGCCTTGTGGGCCCTGAGCGCCTTGACGCTGGTGCTGGCGCCGCTGGTGCTCGTGGCCTCGGTGTGGCTCTACACCCTGGTGTTCGTGTTCTCCAGCCTCTGGTTCGCCCATTACCTGCTGGGTGCGCTGGCCGCTTTGCGTGCCGCCCCCACCACATCTTCCAACCTGACGCAGCCTGCCACACCATGATCGGACTCATCATCATCGGCGACGAGATCCTCAGCGGTCGCCGCCAGGACAAGCACCTCGCCAAAGCCATCGAACTGCTGGGCGAGCGCGGCATGGCCGTCTCCTGGGCGCGCTACGTCGGTGACGAGCCCGAGCGCATCACCGCCGACATCCGCCACGCCCTCGACAGCGGCGACGTGGTGTTCTCGTTCGGCGGCATCGGTGCCACGCCAGACGACCACACCCGCGCCTGCGCCGCGCGTGCCCTGGGCACCGAGCTGGCCCTGCACCCCGAAGCCCGCGAACTCATCCTGGCACGCTGTCGCGAGATGGCTGCTCAGGAAGGCGTGCCCTTCGAGCCCGAGTCGCCCGACACCCTGCGCCGCCTGGAGATGGGCTTTTTCCCCGTGGGCGCCAGCATCATCCCCAACCCCTACAACCGCATCCCGGGCTTCAGCCTGCAGGGGCGCGTGCATTTCGTGCCGGGCTTTCCCGTCATGGCCTGGCCGATGATGGCCTGGGCGCTCGACCACCTCCACGCCGACCTGCACGGCAGCCACCGCATGGACGAGCACGCCGTCGTGGTGTACGGCGCCATCGAGTCCCGCCTGACGCCACTGATGCTCGACATCGAGGCGCGCTTTGCCCCCGTCAAGGTCTTCAGCCTGCCCAGCGTGGACCACCCGGTGCACGGACGCCACATCGAGCTGGGCGTCAAAGGCCGTGGCGAGGCGGTGACACTGGCCTTCGAGGCCTTGCTGCAGGGTCTGCGCGATGTTGGTGCATCAACTGGCCCCAAAACGGTGCGAACATCTGCGGCATGACCTTGTCCGCACCAATTAAGTGCATTGTTTCGGTGCCTTCTGGCCCGCCGGGCTTTCACGATGCGGGCTCTGATTCGAATCGGTGCGTCTGAACCGGCCCACAGCGCCCGTTTGCGGTGGCCTCCGCCCCGCGCCTGGTGCTGACACACGGTTGAGGCACGCTTTCTGCTATTACACTGCGCGCTGTTTCCGAGATTGAGACAGTCTCCCTTTTCTTCTTGCTTTCACAAGCCTGTTGCTAGGAGCACCTGATGGCCAACAAGACCGTCGCCGACGTGATGAAACTGGTGAAGGACAACGACGTCAAGTTCGTTGACTTCCGCTTCACCGATACCCGTGGCAAAGAGCACCACACCACGGTGCCCGTGTCCCACTTTGACGAAGACAAGTTCACTTCGGGCCACGCCTTTGACGGTTCGTCCATCGCCGGTTGGAAGGGCATCGAAGCCTCCGACATGCTGCTGATGCCGGACCCCAACACGGCCAACGTCGATCCGTTCTTCGAAGAGCCCACCCTGCTGCTGACCTGCGACGTCATCGACCCGCACGACGGCAAGCCCTACGAGCGCGACCCCCGTTCGCTGGCCAAGCGCGCCGAAGCCTACCTGAAGGCCTCGGGCCTGGGCGACACCGCCTACTTCGGTCCGGAACCTGAATTCTTCGTGTTCGACGGCATCCGCTGGGGCAACGAGATGTCCGGCAGCTTCTTCGAAATCCAAGCCGAAGAAGGCGCCTGGAACACCGGCACCAAGTACGACCACGGCAACACCGGCTACCGTCCCACCGTCAAGGGCGGCTACTTCCCCGTGCCCCCCGTTGACTCCGGTCACGACATGCGCTCGGAGATGTGCCTGATCCTCGAATCGATGGGCATCCCCGTGGAAGTGCACCACCACGAAGTGGCCAACGCCGGCCAGATGGAAATCGGCACGCGCTTCAGCACGCTGACCCAGCGCGCTGACTGGCTGCAGCTGCAGAAGTACATCATCGTGAACGTGGCCCATGCCTATGGCAAGACCGCCACCTTCATGCCCAAGCCCATCGTTGGCGACAACGGTTCCGGCATGCACGTCCACCAGTCCATCTGGAAAGACGGCAAGAACCTGTTCGCAGGCGAAGGCTATGCTGGCCTGAGCGAATTCGCGCTGTACTACATTGGTGGCATCATCAAGCACGCCCGTGCCCTGAACGCCATCACCAACCCCGGCACGAACTCGTACAAGCGCCTGGTGCCTGGCTTCGAAGCCCCGGTGAAGCTGGCCTACTCGGCCAAGAACCGCTCGGCCTCGATCCGCATCCCTTACGTGTCGAACCCGAAGGGCCGCCGCATCGAAGCGCGCTTCCCCGATCCTTCGGCCAACCCCTACCTGGCCTTCGCCGCGCTGATGATGGCCGGCCTGGACGGCGTGGAAAACAAGATCCATCCGGGCGAAGCCGCCACGAAGGACCTGTACCACCTGCCGCCGGAAGAAGACAAGCTGATCCCGACCGTGTGCCACAGCCTGGACCAGGCTCTGGAGCATCTGGACGCCGATCGTGCCTTCCTGACCAAGGGCGGTGTGTTCACCAACGAATACATCGACGCGTACATCGACCTGAAGATGCAGGAAGTCACCCGCTTCCGCCAGGCCGTGCACCCTGTCGAATTCGACATGTACTATTCGCTGTGATCCGCCTCGCGCGGTCCAAGCAGGAAGGGCGACGCAAGTCGCCCTTTTTTTCGTTTGCGCGGTCTCTGTGTGTTGTTTCCTGCGAGCGACGTCCGTTGGCGTCGGGGCATACTGCAAGGCATACTGAAGTCAGGATGGGCAAGATGAAGGATGGGCGCCAGATGCCGATGCGCGTGCTGCTGAACGCTGTGACATGTGCCGTGGCCGCTTGGCTCTGGGTCGGTGGGTCTGCGGCCCATGCCGAGGACAAGCCCGTTTACCGCTGCCCTGGCAACCTCTACACCGACGCCATGACCGCCCGCGAAGCCCGTGACAAGGGCTGCAAGACGCTGGACGGTGCGCCCATCACGGTCATCCAGTCGCCCGTGCCGCGGGGCAATGCCGGGCCCCGTCCTGCCCCCCCCGCCAGCCAGGGCGAGCGCGTGGGCACGGAAGACCAAAAGGCCCGCGACAGCGATGCCCGCCGCATCCTGGAGGCCGAGTTGCGCAAGGAAGAAGACGCCCTGGCGGCTTTGCGCAAGGACTTCAACGACGGCCAGCCCGAGCGCCGTGGCGACGAGCGCAACTACCAGAAGTACCTGGACCGCGTCACCGAGATGAAGGCCGCCATCACGCGCAAGGAGTCCGACGTGGCCGCCCTCAAGCGCGAGCTGGGCAAGTTCGGCGCCAGCCGTTGATGGTTCTTTTGACGCAAGCGCGCACAACTCTCATGACGGAAGACACCCACCTAGCCGCAGGCCTGGACGCCTTTGATTTTCTGGCCACCATGGTGCTGGTGGTCGAGCCCGATGGCCGCTGCCTGTTCGCCAATGCGGCCTTCGAGGAGTTGCTCGGTCTGTCGCGGCGCAGCGTGCTGGGCGAGTCGGTGATGGGCTGGTTCGTCGAGCCTGGCCTGTTCAAGGAAGTGCTGACCGCGGTGGCGCGCAACGACTTCGCCACCAGCCGGCTGCAGGGGCACCTGCGGCGTCACCTGCATGGCTCGGGTGAGCCCTTGCCGGTGCAGGTCATCGTCACGCGCCTGGGGCCAGGCATCGGGCTGGCGCAGCGCCTGCTGGTCGAGCTGGTCGAGGTGGAGCAGCAGACCCGCCAGGAACGCGAAGAGCGTGCCCAGGACCAGGTGCAGGCCAACAAGGAACTCATCCGCAACCTCGCCCACGAGATCAAGAACCCGCTGGGCGGCATCCGCGGCTCGGCGCAGCTCCTGGAGATGGAGCTGGAGAACAAGTCGCTGACCGAGTACACCCAGGTCATCATCCACGAGGCCGACCGGCTGCAAGCCCTGGTGGACCGCCTGCTGGCGCCGCACCGCCGTCCGCACGTGGTGGGCGACGTCAACATCCACGAGGTCTGCGAGCGCGTGCGTTCGCTGATCTTGGCCGAGTTCCCCAAAGGCCTGCGCGTGCAGCGCGACTACGACACCTCGCTGCCCGATTTCCGCGGCGACCGCGAGCAACTCATCCAGGCTGTGCTGAACATCGCGCACAACGCGGCGCAGGCGCTGTGCGAGCGCATCGCCGCCGGTGACGCCGTGCTGACCCTGCGCACGCGCGTGGCCCGCCGTGTCACCATCAACCGACAGTTACACCGCCTGGCACTGGTCTTGCATATTGAGGACAACGGCCCTGGCATCCCCCCGGCCATCCGAGACCGCGTTTTCTACCCCCTGGTGTCCGGGCGTGAAGGCGGATCGGGCTTGGGGTTGACCTTGGCACACACTTTCGTTCAACAGCATCAAGGCACCATCGAATGCGACAGCGAGCCCGGCCGCACGGTGTTCAGAATCCTGATCCCCATGCCGTGATCCGTGGCGGCGTTGTCGGCGATGGGCCCGTGCGCAACCTTCTGTCAGCATGAAACCCATCTGGATCGTTGACGACGACCAATCCATCCGCTTCGTGCTTGAGAAGGCACTGGCCCGCGAGGAGCTGCCGGTTCGCAGCTTCACCAACCCGCGGGATGTGCTGGCCGCGCTCGACGACGACGAGCCGCAGGTGCTGGTGTCTGACATCCGCATGCCGGGTGGCTCGGGCATCGACCTGCTCAGCAAGGTCAAGGAGCGCTTGCCGGGGCTGCCTGTCATCATCATGACGGCGTACTCGGACCTCGACAGCGCCGTGTCGGCTTTCCAGGGCGGTGCTTTCGAGTACCTGCCCAAACCGTTCGACCTGCCCAAGGCGGTGGAGCTCATCCGCCGCGCGGTGGACGAGAGCCTGCGCGAAGAGGTCATCGACGAGCGCGTCACGCAGATGCCCGAGATGATGGGCCAGGCGCCGGCGATGCAGGACGTGTTCCGTGCCATCGGCCGGCTCAGCCAGAGCAACGTCACCGTGCTGATCACGGGCGAGTCGGGTTCGGGCAAGGAGCTGGTGGCGCGTGCGCTGCACAAGCACAGCCCGCGTGGCAACGGGCCTTTCGTGGCCATCAACACCGCGGCCATCCCGAAAGACCTGTTGGAGTCCGAGCTGTTCGGCCACGAGCGTGGCGCCTTCACCGGCGCCCAGACCATGCGCCGCGGCCGCTTCGAGCAGGCCGATGGCGGCACGCTGTTCCTCGATGAAATCGGCGACATGCCGTTCGATTTGCAGACGCGCTTGCTGCGTGTGCTCAGCGACGGCCAGTTCTACCGCGTGGGCGGCCACCAGCCCCTCAAGAGCAATGTGCGCGTGATCGCAGCCACCCACCAGAACCTGGAGGAGCGTGTGCGGCTGGGTGGGTTCCGCGAGGACTTGTTCCACCGCCTCAACGTGATCCGCTTGCGCTTGCCGCCGCTGCGCGAACGCCGCGAAGACATCCCGACGCTGACCCGCTTTTTCTTGCAAAAAAGTGCAAAGGATTTGGGCGTCGAAGCCAAGCGGATTTCGGATTCGGCCCTGGCCCAGCTCACCCTGTTCGACTTCCCTGGCAACGTGCGTCAGTTGGAAAACGTCTGTCATTGGCTGACGGTGATGGCGCCGGCACAGGTCGTCGAAATCAAGGATTTGCCGCCCGAGCTGCTGGAGCCGCGTGCGTCCGTGTCGGCGGGGCAGGGCGCGCCGATGCCCGGTGTCACGGCGGCGGCACATGAGCTGCCAACAGGGGCGATGGCTGTCGCGGTGGAGGACGCCTCAACGGCATCGACAGGGTTGCTGGGCGGTGCGCAAGCCGCTGTGCCTGGCGCCACCACCTCGCCAGGTGACGTGCCTGACGCGGCATGGCCAACGGCCGCAGAGCCCGTGTCCATCGGGGTTGCGGGCGCATCGGCGGTGCTGGGCGGCGCTGCGCCAGCCTGGTTGCAAGCGCTGGAACGCGATGCCCGAGCACGTCTGGAAGCGGGGCAGCCCGAGGCGTGGGACGCGCTGACGCGCCAGTTCGAGGCCTGCCTCATCCGCACCGCACTGGACCTCACGCGGGGCCGCCGCATCGAGGCCGCGCAGAAGCTGGGCATCGGCCGCAACACCATCACGCGCAAGATCCAGGAACTGGGCATGGACGACTGACGGTGCTGGCAGGCGAGGGCGCTGGTGTGCCGCTGGTGTGCGGCTGGTGCGCGCGGGCCTGCCCCACGCGCAGGCCATGGATGGGGTGCCGGGCACTGGCCGATGGGGCTTGCAGGGGCCTTGGCCCTGTCAACCGGGCGGGCCTGCGCTGCGCTACAGTCAGAACCACTTGCACGCACCGTGCGTGTCCTGACCGTTCCAGGTGTCCCATGACCGTTGAATCCACTTCCGTTTCTTCCCTGTCGGCCCGCCGTGGCCTGCGTCTGGCCGCATCGGCTGTGTGCGTGTCGGTGGCCTCCCTGCTGGGGGCCTGCTCGACCACCAGCCCCGACGTCATCAAGCCGGGCGATGCGCAGCGCCTGTCCCAGGTGGCCGATGCCGTCGTGCTGAGCGTGCGTCCGGTGACGGTCGAGGGCTCGCAAAGCGGCTTGGGCGGTGCCACGGGCGCCGTCGTCGGTGGCATCAGCGGCAGCGCCGCCAGCAGCAACAGCAAGAGTGCAGCGGTCGCGGCCGTCGTGGGTGCGGTGGTGGGTGGCGTGGTGGGCAACACCGTGGAGCGCTTCGGCACCCGCGAAGACGCCCTGGAGATCTTGCTGCAGATGTCCAACGGCGAGCGCCGTGCCATCGTGCAGGCCAAGGGCTCCGAGACCTTCAACCCGGGCGACCCGGTCATCCTGGTGACGACCGCTGGCAAGACCCGCGTGATGTTGGCACCGCGCGTGGCCGCACCCGTGGCTCCCGGCACCACCACGGCACCCCGCTGAGCGCGGCGCTGCTGCCATCCCCCGTTCCACCCATCCCGCATCCCTTGGGGCCTGAGTGGCTGGCGCAAGGGCCAGCCACCGTGCGCGCCTGAGTGCATTCAGATCCCAGGAGAGCCTGCCGTGCCGCACCCCGAACACCGTCCTTTCCCGTCTGCGATGGGCGCCTGGCGCGCCGTGAGCCTGGCCAGTGCGCTGGCCTGCGCCTTGACGATGCCGCTCTCGGTTCAGGCTGCCAATCCAGCCAAGCCGCCCAGCGTGGCCGCCGAGGCTTCGGCATCCGCCCGGCGTGGCCCCTTGCAGCCGGTTGGCATGGTCGAAGGCATCCGCGAGTACCGCCTGCCCAATGGCCTGCAGGTGTTGCTCAATCCGGACGACTCCAAACCCACGACCACGGTCAACATGACCTACCGCGTGGGCTCGCGCCACGAGAGCTATGGTGAAACCGGCATGGCGCACTTGCTGGAGCACCTGATGTTCAAGGGCTCGCCGCGGCATCCGCAGGTCTGGGCCGAGTTCAACAAGCGCGGCTTCAGCGCCAATGGCAGCACCTGGTACGACCGCACCAACTACTTCGCCAGCTTCGCGGCCAACGAAGACAACCTGAAGTGGTACTTGCAGTGGCAGGCCGATGCCATGGTCAACAGCTTCATCGCCCGCAAGGACCTCGACAGCGAGATGACCGTGGTGCGCAACGAGATGGAGATGGGCGAGAACGACCCGGGCCGCGTCCTGATGGAGAAGACGCTGTCGGCCATGTACCAGTGGCACAACTATGGCAAGTCCACCATCGGCGCCCGCACCGACGTGGAAGGCGTGGACATCTCCCGCTTGCAGGCTTTCTACAAGCGCCATTACCAGCCCGACAACGCCACGCTGATCATCTCCGGCAAGTTCGATGCGGCCAAAGCCCTGGTCTGGGTGCAGCAGGCCTTCGCGGCCGTGCCCAAGCCCCAGCGTGTGCTGCCGCCGCTCTACACCCTGGACCCGGTGCAGGATGGCGAGCGCAGCGTGACCCTGCGCCGCGTGGGCGGCACGCCCCTGTTGTTCGCGGGCTACCACGTCATGCCGGGCGCCCACCCTGATTACGCGGCGGTGTCCCTGCTGACCACCATCCTGGGCGACAGCCCCTCGGGGCGCCTGCACAAGCAGCTGGTGGACAAGCAACTGGCCGCCTCGGTGTTCAGCTTCTCTGAAGGCCTGGCCGACCCGGGCTTCATCCTGCTGGGGGCGCAACTGGGCGCGCAGCAAGATGCCGATGCCGCTGCCAAGGCCTTGCTTGCCGCGGGCGAGTCGTTCGCGCAGCAAGCGGTGACGGCCGAAGAGTTGGCCCGCGCCCGTGCCAAGTGGCTCAAAGACTGGGATGCCGGTTTCGCCGACCCGCAGCACGTCGGTGTGGCCTTGTCCGAATCGGTGGCGCAGGGCGACTGGCGCCTGTATTTCCTGATGCGCGACCGCGTCAAGGCCATCCAGCTGGCCGATGTGCAACGGGTGGCGCAGCGGTATTTCGTCGGTGCCAACCGCACCTTGGCGCAGTACGTGCCGACGCCGCAGCCCGTGCGTGCCCCGGTGCCACAGCGCGTGGACGTGGCGGCCGAGCTCAAGGGCTTCCAGGGTCAGGCCGCACAGGCACAGGCCGAGGTGTTCGACGCGACGCCGGCCAACATCGACGCCCGCACCCAGCGTTTCGCCTTGCCCTCGGGCATGAAGGTGGCCTTGCTGCCCAAGACCACGCGCGGGCAGGCCGTCAAGGCCACGCTGACGCTGCGTTTTGGCACCGCGGAGAGCCTGACGGGCTGGGGTGAGGCGCCCAGTGCGCTGGCCGCCTTGCTGGACAAGGGCACGGCCCAGTTGAGTCGCCAGCAGGTGCAGGACCGCCTGGACGCCCTGCAGTCGGATGTGGCCTTCTCCGCCGGCCCGGGTCAGTTGAATGTGGCCTTGTCGAGCCGACGCGAGCACCTGCCCGCGCTGATCGCGCTGGTGTCCGACTTGCTGCAGCAGCCCAGCCTGCCAGTCGATGTGCTGGAGGAGGTGCGCAGCCAGGCGCTGGCCGGCATCGAGGCCCAGCGCAAGGAGCCCGAAGCCGTGCTGGCCGAGGCCATGTCCCGCCATGGCGACCCCTACCCGCTGGGCGATGTGCGCCATGCCCGCAGCTTTGATGAGACCGTGGCCGACTGGCAGGCGGTGAAAGCCGAGCGGGTGCAGGCCTTCCACCAGCGCTTTGTGTCGGCGGCGAACGCGCAATTCTCGGCCGTGGGCGATTTCGATGCGACAGCGGTGCGCACGGCCCTCACGCAGGGTTTCGGCAACTGGCGCAAGGCCGAGCCTTTTGCCCGCATCCCGGACCCGCTGGTGCCCGTGCCGGCCGCACGCCTGGTGCTGAGCACGCCCGACAAGCAGAACGCGACGATGTCGGTCCAGCAAGCACTGCCTTTGAGCGACCGCGATGCCGACTACCCGGCGCTGATGCTGGCCAACCACTTGCTGGGCGGCGGTGGCGATTCCCGTTTGTGGAACCGCATCCGCGAGCGCGATGGCCTGTCTTACAGCGTGCACAGCGGCATCCAGTGGAGCCCGCAGGAGGCCCATTCAGGCTGGTCGGCCACGGCGATTTTCGCGCCACAAAACAGAGACAAAGTCGAGTCGGCTTTCCGCGAGGAAATCGAACGCGCGCTCAAGCAGGGTTTCACGCAGGCGGAGTTCGAATCCGGCAAGCGCGGCCTCTTGAGTTTCCGCCGATTGGGCCGTGCGCAAGATGCGCGCTTGGCCGCGGGTTGGGTCAGCAACCTCTACCTGGAGCGGGACTTTGCCGTCTCAGCGCGGGTGGACGCACAACTTGAAGCGCTGACCTTGGCCGAGGTGAATGCGGCATTGCGCCGCCACCTTCAGCCTGCGCAGTTCGTGTTTGGCTTTGCTGGCGATTTCAAGTGAAGTGAACCGCTGGGTGCCTTGGGTGGGCACCAAACAAAACAGCCGGGTTTGTGGCCCGGCTGTTTCTTGTGTGTTGACTTGGGAGGTTTGCGGGCATGCCGCAGACCCCATTCAACTCAGCGCATTTCAAATGGCAAAATCTTCGAGTTTCTTGCCCGTTGCGATGGCGGCTTGAACCCACTTGGGTTGCAGGCCGCGGCCGGTCCAGGTTTCGCCCGTGGCCTGGTTGCGGTATTTGGGCGCGACCTTGCGGCCAGCGGTGGGAGCGGCACCCGTTGTGCTGGCTTGCTTGCCAGGCTTGAGGCCCAGGTCGGCCACGGTCAGGCCGTGTTCTGCCAGCAGGTTTTTGATTTGAGCGATCACGCCAGAGCGCTCGGCACGGCGTGCGTCCTGCAACTGCTTCTCAAGGTCGGCGGCCTGTTTTTCCAGTGCGGCTTTTTGTGCGAGGAGTTCTTGGTAGTTGCTCATGTTCTGTCCTTGATGCCCTCTGTGGGGCGGGGTACTTATTTCTTGTTGAGGGCCGGTTGTTCGCCCGCTCACCGGATCATTGGCAAATGCGGCAAGCCTCCACCGTGCGGCCGAACTGATCGGCATAGCTGGCTGGAGTGGATTCTATACACAAAATATTTGCGTGCGCAATTGTCTGTCGGAGATTGACCTGACCAGATTGTGTGAATTTGCGTGAATACCCTGGGGGGCTTCGTCAATTGCTCGACAGTTTGCGGCCATTCTGACGCTGCACTTCTTTTGACACCGTCTCGCCCAGCTGCGCCACCGCGAGGGCGTAATAACTGGACTGGTTGTAGCGCGTGATGGCGTAAAAATTCACGGTGCCGGCCACGTAACTGGGGGCTTGTCCGCCGTTGTGGAGCTGCACCAGTGCCAGCAAGCCAGTGTGCTTTTGGCCTGCGGCGGACAGGCTGGCACCATTGGCTGCCATCTCCGCGGGCGTGAACGTGGGGAGGATGTCCGGTGTCAAGAGGGTGTCGAGCGCGCGGGAGGGTTCCGGCGGGGTCACAGCGAAATACGTGGCCTGGCCTTTTTGCCAGCCATGTTCGGCCAGATAACGTGCCACGCTGCCGATGGCGTCCACAGGGCTGTTGACGAGGTCGATGTGGCCATCGCCATCGAAGTCCACCGCGAGTTTGCGTTGTGAGCTGGGCATGAATTGTGGCCAACCCATGGCGCCGGCGAAGGAGCCGGTCACGCGGGTCGGCTCCAGGCCTTGTTCGCGGCACATGAGCAGGAATGCGCCGAGTTCGGTTTTGAAATACGCGCTTCGGTCGCTGCGCCCGCGGGGGAAATCCAGCGTGAGCGTGGTCAGTGCATCGAGCACGCGGTAGCGGCCCATGTTGCGGCCGTACAGGGTTTCAACGCCCAGAACACCGATGACGATGTGGGCTGGCACGCCGTAGGTTTCTTCTGCGCGGCTCAAATCGGCAGCGTGGGTCCGCCAGAAATCCACACCGGCCTGCACCCGCTTGGTTTCGATGAAACGTGCGCGGTAGGCCCCCCAGTTTTTGGCCGTGGGGGTGGGGGCCGGCATCATGAGTTTGGGCACGCTGGCCTGAAACCGGGCCTGTGACAGCACAGACCACACCCAGGCGCGGTCCAGCGACAGGTTTTGCGCCAGTTCGGTGGCGAGGGCCGCGGTGTCGGCGCGTGTGGCGTAGCTGTCGGCGTCTTCCTGGCTGGGCAGGCGTTGCTCTTGCAAATCCGATGGCTCGATGGCCCTGGCTTGGGCGGCGGCTGCGTCCGTGGTTGGCGTGCTCGCCTGCGGTGTGGGCTTCGGTGCTGCGCTGGCGGGGGTGTCGGGCGCGGTGCGCGATGCCATCGGCACGGTCACCGGTGGGACATCGAGGCGGACCGTGCTGCCGCACGAAGCGAGGCTCAGCGCCGCACACAGCAGCCAACTGGCTCGGGCCAGCGGAGGAAGCGTCAAGGGATCAAAGGGCATGGAGGGCATGTCGGGGCGATGGGGCTGAGTCTGTGCGGGTGGCATGGGACGGGAGTGTGCCAAAGCCGGTGCCTCAAGGCGGCGTGCCGTTGGCGCTTGTGCGGGGGCGCAGGCGTGGGCGCGGGTGTGGACCTGGTCGGCCCAGGGCTTTGGCCTGGGCGATGGCTTGCGCGATGACCTGGTCCACCTTCCGGCGCATGGCACGCCTGGCGCCGAAGCTGTTGGCGGCTGTGTCGGATGCGGCGCCGTAGCGCAGCGCGTCGAGCGCCGTCAGGGCTTGCAGCAGGGCCGCATGGGCCGCCTGTGCTTGCGGGGGCATGGGTGCCTCGGAGGCGTTGGATGTGGTTTGCACTTGGCGTGACCAGGCCAGGGCGGGCGCGGGCACCGGGCTGTGGGCGGGCGCTTCGAACCCGGCGGCCAGCATGGCCTGGTGCAGCCGCACCATCGGGCGGTGCCAGGCCGAGCGCGGCGTGCGCGGGCGTCGCCACCAAAGCCAGGCCAGCCCGCCCAGCGACAGCAGCACCAGCAGCCCGGCACACACGCGCATCAGGTCGGTCCAGTCGGGCGAGTTCACGCCCCAGCGCGACAGCATCGACATCTGCTGGTTGCGCGAGTACTGCAGCACCCAGATGTTCCATCGGTGGTTGGCCGCGTCTGTGTAGGCGCGCACACCGCTCCAGAACGCCGGGTCCAGCTTGGACAGGGTGGCGGGCAGGCCTTGGGCGTTGCGCAGGGGCGGGCGCGGTCGGTCGATGCGCTCGGGTGCCACCGCGGAGGTCGGGTCCACGCGCACCCAGCCCAGCTCGGGCTGCCAGTACTCGGCCCAGGCGTGGGCATCGCTGTTGCGCACGATGTAGAGGCCGTCAACGGGGTTGAGCTCGGCGCCCTGGAAGCCCGTCACGACGCGTGCTGGCACGTCCATCGCCCGCATGACGACGACGAAGGCCGCGGCGAAGTGCTCGCAAAAACCGCTGCGCCGGTCCAGCCAGAACTGGTCCACCTGGTGCAGTACCGGCTGCCCTTGGTCATCGGGCGCGTCATCGCCCGGGCTCAGGGTGTAGCGGAAGCCTGCTTGCCGGATGTGGCGCATCAGCGCGATGGCCAGGGCGCTGGCATCGGCATCGCGGAACGCCGGGCTGCTGCGCATGTCGGCGGCCCAGGCCAGGGTGCGCGGGTTGTAGCCCCGTGGCAGCTGGACCCATTGGCGCAGGGTCAGGGCGTCGGGGTGTGTCGGAGCCTCGCGGGTCATCAACCGAGCCACGCCGTCGATCTGGCTGCGCTCGGTCACAGGCTGGTCGGCCACCCAGCTCAGGCCCGCACGCTGCAGCACGGGCTCGGTCAGGGGCGGGGAGGGCGCGGCTTCCAGGGTGCCGTCCAGCAGAGGCACCGCGCGGAGCTGGTTGGGCTCCAGCGTGATCTGGTAGCGCACGCTGCGTCCGGCCGGGGCCACGGTGGTGCTTGCGTCGCTGCCCGGGGGCGAGGGCTGCGCGGGCCGCATCGCCACATCGCCGCGCTGGCCGTTGCGCGTGTGCTTGCGCAGGCCGGGCAGGGAGGATGTCCAGTTCTGGCCGTCGAACAAGTCCAGCACGGGGCCACGGAAGTAGAGCTCGCCGGGCGTGGGGGGGGTGTCCAGGAAGCGCACGCGCAGGGCGACGCTGTCGTCCTGGGCCAGCTCGGCCACGCCGCCCATGCGCATCTGCTCGGACAGCCCGGTGCGTGTGCCCGAGTCGGCGGGCACGCTCCACAGCGGCCCGAAGCGCGGGAAGAAGATGTACAGCGCCACCATCACCGGCACGCCCATCACCAGGCAGCGTCCGGCCGCGGCCAGGGCGGCACCCAGGCTGGGGCGGCCCACCGTGCGTTGTGCCAGCACCAGGGCGCTGAGCAGGCCGAGCAGCGCCAGCAGCATCAGCAGGGCCATGCCGATGGCCTGCGAAAACAGGAACTGCGTGAGGATGAGGAAAAAGCCCAGCGAGGTGATGACGAAGGCATCGCGCCGGGCGCGGAGTTCGAGCGTTTTCAGGGCCGCCAGGATGGTGACCAGGGTGACGCCCGCCTGCCGACCGAACAGCGACTGGTAGCTCATGAGCGTCAGGCCCACACAGGCGATCAGGCTGACCATCAGCACCCACCGGGGCGGCAGGGGGGCATCGCGCCAGGCCAGCTGCGCGCGCCAGGCGATGGCGGCGGCCGTGCCCAGCGAGCACCACAGCGGCAGGCGCGCCAGGTGCGGGGCGATGCACAGGGCGAGCACGGCCAGCAGCCACAGGGTGTCGCGGCCATCTCGGCTCAGGTGAGGGGCCTTCAGGATGGCGCTCATGCAGGCCCCCGCGCAGGTTCCGGCGCATGGCCTTGCGCCGTGCCAGGGGGCGTCCAGGTGGCCAGCGCGTCCAGGCACTGGCGCAGGTGGTGCGGGCCGTTGCCGCAGGACAGCGACAGGCCAGGCAGACGCAGGCCATAGGCTGGGCCGTTGCCCGAAGCGTCTTGCTCGGCTTGCAACAGCCAGCTGGTCAGCCGTGACAGGCGCGCCTCTGCTGCGAGGTGTTGCAGGCCCGGGCTGTGCGCGTAGTCCAGCCAGCGGTCGGGTGTGCGGCCACCGGCAGGCTCGCGGCTGACGAGGTTGCCGCCAGTGGCCAGGGCGCGGGTGGACTTCTTCCAGGCCACCCAGCGCAGTGGGTCACCGCGGCGGTGGTCGCGCAGGCCCTCGGGCATGTCGGCATCGCGCGCCTGGGCGGTGGCTTGGGGCTCGCGGCTGTCCCGGCCTGGCAGCTCAGGCAGGGGTGGGGCATGGGCCTCCAGCGCGGGCCAGACCAGCACGCGCGATTGCGGTCGCCAGAAGGCCCAGGCCCGGAACAGGCCCAGCGGGTAGCGGGTCTCGATGGTCAGGCGCGGCAGGTCCAGCCAGCCGCGGTGCAGGGTGGGCACATCCACTTCGACGCTGCCTTCGCTGCCGGGCGGCAGGTCCACGTGTTGCGGCGTGCTGCTGGCGGCGAGCTCGCGCGGCAGGCTGCGGGTGTCCACGCTGATCAGCAGGCCGTAGCGGCCCAGCCGGCGGTGCTGGTTGTTCAGGGCCACTGGCAGGCGCAGCACCTGGCCTGCGTGCACGCTGTGCAGGCTTTGCAAGCGCAGGCTCACGCCCTGCAGGTTGCCGTGGGTCTGGTAGAGCGCGGCCATGCCGGCACCGCCCAGCAGGAAGGCCAAGGCGTAGCCCAGGTTCACCTGCTCGTTGATGGAGGCCAGCAACAGCACCATCACCACCACCGCGAAGCTCAGGCCCGCACGCGACGGCAGGATGTAGAGGTTGCGCTGCGTCAGGCGGATCTGGTCCTGCCGGGGCAGCCGGGCTTCCCACCAGCCGGTCCAGCGCTGACGCAGGGCGTGCGCCACGTTCGGTGGGCGCGCCTTCATGGCACCGGGGTGGCCTCCAGCAGCGCGCGCGCCTGGGCGGCGGCGCTGCGGCCGGACTGGCTCAGCACCTGCAGGCGGTGGGCCACGCCGGGCACCCACAGCACCTGCAGGTCTTCGGGCGAGACGTGGCCGCGTCCCATCACCAGGGCGCGGGCGCGGGCCAGGCGCAGCAGCGACAGCCCTGCGCGCGGGCTCAGGCCCTGGGCGAACCAGCGGCCATCCCGTGTGGCTTTCAGCAGCGCTTGCAGGTAGTCCAGCAGGGCCTCGGAGACATGCACCTGCGCGAGGCAGGCCTGCCACTGTTGCCACTCGCTGGCGCTCATCACGGGGCGGATGTCGTGCAGGGACTGGCGGCGGTCGGCACCCGTCAGCAAGGCGCGCTCGGCGGCGGCATCGGGGTAGCCCAGAGACAGGCGCATGGCGAAGCGGTCCAGCTGAGACTCGGGCAGCGGGTGCGTGCCGAGTTGCTCCACCGGGTTCTGTGTGGCGATGACGAAAAACGGCGAGGGCAGGGGGCGGGTCTCGCCCTCGGCCGTGACCTGGCGTTCTTCCATGGCCTCCAGCAAGGCGCTTTGCGTGCGCGGGCCGGCCCGGTTGATTTCGTCGGCCAGCAGCACCTGTGCAAACACCGGCCCGGGGTGGAAGACGAAGGCCTCTTTCTGGCGCTCATAGACGCTCACCCCGATCAGGTCGGAGGGCAGCAAATCGGCGGTGAACTGCACCCGCGAAAAGCTCAGGCCCAGCGAGCGCGCGAGCGCCTGCGACAGCGTGGTCTTGCCGACGCCCGGGATGTCTTCGATCAGCAAGTGGCCGGACGCCAGCAGGCAGATGACGCTGAGCGTGACCTGCTCGCGTTTGCCCACGATGATCGTGCTAACCTGATCAATGAGCGAGGTGAGCTGTCGGACGTTCGGTGAGGCGGGTCCGGCCGATGCGCCTGGCGGGTTCATGTCATTGCGGAGCATGGCAGCACCTTAACCCAATCCCGCACGGTGTGCGGCGCACTTCTGACCCATGACCACCGGCTATTTTTCACACCCGGACTGCCTGTCGCACGACATGGGCGCAGGCCACCCGGAGTGCCCCGCGCGCATCCACGCCATCGAAGACCACCTGCGGGCCGTCGGTCTGGACATGTTGATGCTGCCGCAAGACGTGCCCATGGCGTCCAACCAGGACCTGGCGCTCGCCCATGACCTCAACTACGTGCTGACGCTGGACGATTTCCTGCAGCAGCTCGAAGCCACCGGCGAGACCCGCGCCCTCGACCCCGACACCTGGGCCTGTCCGGGCACGCGCTCGGCGGCCTGGCGGGCGGCGGGTGCAGCGGTGGCGGCCACGGACGCGGTCATCGACGGCAAGCTGAGCAACGCCTTTTGCGCGGTGCGTCCGCCTGGCCACCACGCCACGCACGACCAGACCATGGGCTTTTGCTTCTTCAACAACGTCGCCGTGGCCGCGCGCCATGCGCTGGACGTGCGCGGCTTGAAGCGCGTGGCCGTGGTCGATTTCGACGTGCACCACGGCAATGGCACCGAAGACATCCTGGCCAACGACGACCGCGTGCTGATGGTCGGCCTGTTCCAGCACCCCTTCTACCCCTACAGCGGCGCCGAGAGCCGCGCCGGCAACATGGTCAACGTGCCGGTGCCCGCCCGCAGCGACGGCCGGCTGGTGCGCGACGTGGTGGACAGCTACTGGATGTACCGCCTGGAAGATTTCAAGCCCGAGATGATCTTCATCTCTGCCGGCTTCGACGGCCACCGCGAAGACGACCTCGGTGGCCTGGGGCTGGTCGAGGCCGACTACGCCTGGATCACCGCGAAAATCATGCAGGTTGCCGACACCCATGCCCAGGGCCGCATCGTCTCCTGCCTGGAAGGCGGCTACAACCTCAGCGCGCTGGCCCGCAGCGTGGCCGCGCATGTGCGCACCCTGATCGAAAACTGACCCTTCCCTGAGCCCCCGTGTCCTTGTTCGCTTTGCCCATGAGTGTGAGCACCCCGCACGCCTCCCACCCGATCAGCGCCGAAGAACTCGGCCAGCTCCTGACCCAGTTGCAGCAGCCCACCGTCCTGGCCGAGGGGCTCGCGCTGGCGGGTTGTCTGGGCCTGGCGTGGTTGCTGGTGCGCCTGTGGCGCGGGCAGCAGTCCGAGCCCACCGCCATCTGGTTCGGGCGCAAGGTGGTGGACGGCATCTTGTTCCCGGTGGTGGCCCTGATGCTGGCCCTGGCCGCGCGCCGGGCCCTGATGGAAGTGATGCCGTTGCCGGTGTTCCGGCTGGCCATTCCCGTGCTGTCCTCGCTGGCGGTCATCCGCCTGACGGTCAAAGTGCTGGGGGCGGCCTTCCCCAGTTCGCGCACGGTGCGGGTGGTCGAACGCACGGTGTCCTGGCTGGCCTGGCTGGTCACGGTGCTGTGGGTCACAGGCGTGATGCCCCTGCTGCTCGACGAGCTGGACCAAATCACCTGGAAGCTTGGCTCTGGCGAGGTCAGCCTGCGCAAGCTCATCGAGGGCACGCTGAGCGCGATCCTGGTGATGATCCTCTCGCTGTCGCTGTCGTCGGCCATCGAATCCAAGCTGCTCAAAGGTGCCACCGACAACCTCTCCATGCGCAAGATGGCGGCCAACATCCTGCGGGCGCTTTTGCTGGTCACGGGGCTGATGCTGGCCCTGTCGGCGGTGGGCATCGATTTGACGGCGCTGTCGGTGTTTGGCGGCGCATTGGGCGTGGGCGTGGGCATGGGCCTGCAAAAGCTCGCGGCGAATTACGTCAGCGGCTTCGTCATCCTGGCCGAGCGCTCCTTGCGCATTGGCGACTTGGTGCGCGTGGACAACTTCGAGGGCGTCATCACCGACATCAACACGCGTTTCACGGTGCTGCGCTCTTCCTCGGGGCGGGAGTCCATCGTGCCCAACGAGGTGCTCATCACCCAGCGCGTGGAAAACGCTTCGTTGGCCGATCGCCGCGTGTTGCTGACCACGGTGGTGCAGGTGGCCTATGGCACCGACCTGAACGCGGTGATGCCGCAATTGCAAGCCGCAGTGCAGGCCGTTGCGCGGGTGCTGCAGGACCCGGCGCCCTCGGTGCTGCTGTCGAACTTTGCCGCCGATGGCCTGGAGTTGACCGTGGCTTTCTGGATCGCCGACCCTGAAGTTGGCCAACTGGGCGCACGCTCTGCCGTCAACCTGGCGCTGCTGGACGCCCTCAATCGCCTGGGCGTGGACATCCCATTCCCTCAGCGGGTGGTGCGCCAGCTGTCGCCCATCGGGGCGCCGCAGGTGTCGCCGTCCGCGCCCGTTGAGGTATCCTCAACGACATCATGATGTCATCTTTGTACCTGTTTGCGCGCGGCCACCGTCTCCTGACGGCCGTCGTCGTGCTGTTCACCCTGGCGCTGGCCTGGTTGTTGGGCGATGGCTGGGGTCTGCTGTTCGCCGGCCTGATGGCCGCGCTTGCCGCCCTGCTGTGGCGCGACGCCCCCCGTGCGGTGCCGACCCAAAGTGGCGCGGTGCTGTCGCCCGCCGATGGCCGCGTGGTGCGCATCGAAAAAGCGCGTGACCCCTACGCCAACCGCGATGCGCTGCGCATCAGCGTGTTCATGAACTTCTTCGACACCCACGCCAACCGCGCCAGCGTCGATGGCGTCATCCGCCAAGTGCAGTATTTCCCGGGTGCCGCCATCAGCGCCGACCTCGACACGGCTTCGACCCGCCATGAGCGCAACGCCGTGGTCATCGAGTCCAACGGCGAGCTGGTCACGCTGGTGCAGGTCGCGGGGCTGATCGCGCGGCGCATCCTGTGCACCGTCAAGCCGGGCGACACGCTGACCCGCGGCCAGCGCTATGGCTTGATCCGCTTCGGCTCGCGCGTGGACATCTACCTGCCGCCACACGCCGTGCCCAAGGTGGCGCCTGGCGAGCGCGTGTCGGCCACCACGACCATCCTGGCCACCCTCGCGACCGCATGAAGAATGCATGAACCACGCATGAGTTCGACCGACGCCCAAGCCCCCCTGCCCGAGGACGCGCCCGAGTTGCACCGTCCGCGCCGCAAAGGCATCTACATCCTGCCCAACCTGTTCACCCTGGCGGCGCTGTTTGGCGGTTTCTACGCCATCGTCATGGCCATGAACGGCCAGTTCGAGCAGGCCGCGGTCGGCATCTTCTGCGCCATGGTGCTCGACAGCCTGGACGGCCGCGTGGCGCGCATGACCAACACCCAGAGTGCTTTCGGCGAGCAGATGGACAGCCTGTCCGACATGGTCTCGTTCGGCGCCGCGCCCGCCCTGATCGTCTATGAATGGGCGCTCAAGGGCATGGGCAAGCTCGGCTGGATCGCGGCCTTCGTGTACTGCTCGGGCGCCGCGCTGCGCCTGGCGCGCTTCAACACCAACATCGCCGTGGTGGACCGCCGCTTCTTCCAGGGCCTGCCCAGCCCGGCCGCCGCCGCCCTGGTGGTGGGCTTCATCTGGGTGGTGACCGACGCCGGCTACAGCCCGCACACCACGCCCTGGTTGATCTGGCTGGCCTGTGCGCTGACGCTGTACGCGGGCCTGACGATGGTCACGAACATCCCGTTCTACAGCTTCAAGGACGTCAGCTTCAAGCGCACGGTGCCCTTCATCGTGATCGTGGCCATTGCCCTGGGCATCGCCGTCATCACCATCCACCCGCCCATCGTCCTGTTCGCCATCTTCATGTTCTATGGCCTGTCGGGCTACGGCGTGTTCATCGTCAAATGGCGCCGCGGCCGTCCTGTGAGCGTGATTTCCACCTCCACCGACGAACCCGACGAAGAAGGCCTGCACCGCTGAGACTCCCCATGACCGACAAGCTCATCATTTTCGACACCACCCTGCGCGATGGCGAGCAATCGCCTGGCGCCTCCATGACCCGCGAAGAAAAGCTGCGCATCGCGCGCCAGCTGGAGCGCCTCAAGGTGGACGTGATCGAAGCCGGTTTCGCGGCTTCGTCGAACGGTGATTTCGAAGCCATCAAGGGCATCGCCGACGCCATCAAGGACTCCATCGTCTGCTCGCTGGCCCGTGCCAACGACCGCGACATCGCCCGTGCCGCCGAGGCCCTGAAGGGCGCGAACGCCTGGCGCATCCACACCTTCATCGCCACCAGTGCCTTGCACATGGAGAAGAAGCTGCGCATGAGCCCGGAGCAGGTGCTGGAGCAGGCCAAGCAGTCGGTGCGCTTCGCGCGCAACCTGACGGCAGACGTCGAGTTCTCGGCCGAAGACGGCTACCGCTCGGACATCGATTTCCTGGCCCGCGTCTGCGAAGCCGTGATCGCCGAGGGCGCCACCACCATCAACATCCCCGACACGGTGGGCTACGCCATCCCCGAGCTGTACGGCAACTTCATCCGCGAACTGCGCCAGAAGGTGCCGAACTCGGACAAGGCGATCTGGTCGGTGCACTGCCACAACGACCTGGGCATGGCCGTGGCCAACTCCCTGGCCGGTGTGAAGATCGGTGGGGCCCGTCAGGTGGAATGCACCATCAACGGCCTGGGCGAGCGCGCCGGCAATTGCGCGCTGGAAGAGGTGGTGATGGCCGTGAGGACGCGCCGTGACCACTTCGGCCTGGACGTGGGCATCGACACCCAGCAGATCATGTCCGCCTCGCGCCTGGTCTCGCAGACCACCGGCTTCGTGGTGCAGCCCAACAAAGCCGTGGTCGGCGCCAACGCCTTTGCCCACGCCTCCGGCATCCACCAGGACGGCGTGCTCAAGGCGCGCGACACCTACGAAATCATGCGCGCCGAAGACGTCGGTCTGTCGGCCAACAAGATCGTGCTGGGCAAGCTCTCGGGCCGCAACGCCTTCAAGCAGCGCCTGCAGGAGCTGGGCATCGATCTGGATTCGGAAGCCGAGGTCAACGCCGCGTTCGCCAAGTTCAAGGAGTTGGCCGACCGCAAGAGCGAGATCTTCGACGAGGACATCATCGCCCTGGTCGGCGACGAAAGCGTCACCAGCGAGCAGGAGCACTACCGCCTGGTGGCCCTGTCGCAGCGCTCAGAGATGGGCGAGCGTCCGCACGCCAGCGTGGTGTTTGGCGCCGGTGGCGTGGAGCACCGCAGCGAGTCCGATGGCAATGGTCCAGTCGATGCGTCGGTCAAGGCGATCGAGGCTGTCGTGAAAAGTGGCGCGGAAATGGTGCTGTACTCGGTCAATGCCATCACCTCGGGGAGCACAGAATCCCAGGGAGAGGTGACGGTTCGGCTGCAGCACGGTGGCCGGGTCGTCAACGGGGTCGGGTCTGATCCGGACATCGTTGTGGCGTCGGCCAAAGCGTATCTGTCTGCGTTGAACAAGCTTCGCAGCAAGGCAGAGCGGGTGGCAGCCCAGGGTTGAATCAGCCCCTCGGTGACAGGTTTTTGCCGGGTCACTTCATGAATGACGCGTAAGTCTTTGATCTTGCGCGTTTTTTCATTACACTTCGGTGAGGACGAAAGGGCTGTATCGTGGTTGGCAACAAGCGCAAGATGAATTTCCGCAAGGATGTCTGCTTTCTGGCAGGTGTGACGGCACTGTTGCTGGCACTCGGCTGGTCTGCGCCGGTGCAGGCCAAGGCCACGCGCCAGGCCAAGGCGATCACGTCCAAGACAGTGCAGGCAGCCAAGGCGCCTGCCGCCCGCTTCGTCAAGTCCCCGGCCAAGTCCTCCGCCAAAACATCGGTCCGAGCCGCGGCCAAGCCGTCCGGCAAAGCCGTGGCCTCGTCGGCGCGGTCCTCGGCCAGTGCAGCCGTCAACCGCAAAGGCCGTGTGCGCCAGGCCGGCGCAGGCGCCATGCCCCTGGCCCAAGCCCGGGTTGAAGCGCCAGTGCAGGCCCAGATGCCGCTGATGCCGATTTCGGTGAAGACCCCGGCCGGCGTGCCCTTGAAGCCTTCGGCCACCGTGGCCGCTGCGTCCGGTGCCACCGGCGCTTCGTTTGGCCAGATCTATGGACTGCACCACACGTCCGACCCGCTGGACCTGAAATCCAGCGTGGCCCTCGTCATGGACCAGGAGACCAACGAGGTCGTGCTGGCCAAGAATTCCGAGGCGGTGCTGCCGATTGCTTCCTTGACCAAACTGATGACCGCTGCCGTCATCGTCGATGCGCGCCTGCCCATGGACGAGGACATCACCGTCACCAGCGACGATGTGGACACCGAGAAGAACAGCAGCTCGCGCCTGACCGTGGGCGCCACGCTGACCCGCGGCGAACTGCTGCACCTGGCGCTGATGTCGTCCGAGAACCGCGCGGCGCATGCGCTGGGACGCACCTATCCCGGTGGCTTGCAGGCTTTCGTGTCGGTGATGAACGCCAAGGCCAAGCTCCTGGGCATGCAAGACACCCGCTACGTGGACCCCACCGGCCTGAACAGCAACAACCAGTCCAGCGCGCGTGACCTGGCCGTGCTGGTGAAGGCCGCGTACCAACAGCCGCTCATCCGCGAGCTGTCCACCTCGCCCGAGCACGCTGTGCGCCTGGGCAACCGCCAAGTCCAGTTCCGCAACACCAACAGCCTGGTGCGCAGCCCGGCCTGGGACATCGGTTTGCAGAAGACCGGTTACATCGTGGAAGCCGGCCGCTGCCTGGTCATGCAGGCCAGCATGGTGGGTCGCAAGTACATCATGATCTTCCTGGACTCCACCGGGAAGTACTCGCGCCAGGCCGACGCCGAGCGTGTGCGCCGCTGGCTGGAGCGTGCCCCGCACAAGACTTCTTCGACCACCACGACGGTGGTGCCCGGCGCCGCCAAGGTCACGTCCTGATCGGCGCCTGAATCGGCGCTTGGATGGGCCTCAGGCCGATGCCGCGTGTTGCCAGCCCAGCAGGGCCGACACCCGCTGCGCGCTGGCCTTGAGGGCGTCCTGCCACTCGGGCGGCACGCTGCTCAGGTGGGACACGTTCAGCGCCAGGCTGGCGACCACGCCGCCCAGGTCGTCGTGCACCGGGGTGACGATCACCTGCAGTTGCGGGTCCGCACTTTCGCTGTCCATGGCCAGGCCGCTTTGGCGCACCAAACCCAGTTCCGCTTGCACCAGCTCGTAGCGCGTGCCTTGGGCGGTGCACAGGGCGCGCAACACCACAGCAGAGTCATTGAGCAGCAGCACCTTGCCTGCGGCACAGCCGGTCAGGGGCAGGCGCAGCCCCATCACGCGGGTCACTTGCACGCCCGAGCGCTCGGTCACGGTGCGCTCCACGCACAGGGCTTCGTCTTCGTGTCGCACGAACAGCGACACCGGGTGCCCGGTCATGCGGTGCAGTTCCTGCATGGGGCGCACGGCCAGCTCGCGCACGTCCAGGCGCGATTTCACGAGGTTGCCCAGGGTCAGCAGGCGGATGCCCAGCCGGTAGGCGCCCGGGCCCGATCGCTCCACCAGGCCACCGACGGCCAGGTCGTTGAGGATGCGGTGCGCGGTGGAGGGGTGCAGGCCTGTCTGCTCGCTGATGGATTTCAGCGAAATGGCATCGCCTTCGTGGGCGAGTGTCTCCAGCAGAGAGAACATGCGGCCGATCACCTGGATGGAGGTGCTGTCTGGTTTGGGGTCGCTCATGGGTTTTTCTCCGCGGAATCACGTTTTGGAAAGTGGGATTCCTGAGCAATCGGCGAAATAATCGGCCGCTTGAGCGTTCATCCTCCCTTCGGGTGTGTCTTTTTTGGCATCTGATACCGCAATGCACATTTTTGAATCTTTGCCGGGCCGCTGGACCCTTGGCCGAGCGCTCGTGGC
This sequence comes from Aquabacterium sp., assembly GCA_023266355.1. Lineage (GTDB taxonomy): Bacteria > Pseudomonadota > Gammaproteobacteria > Burkholderiales > Burkholderiaceae_C > Aquabacterium. Next base: position 592,245 of record JAHFQM010000002.1, on the reverse strand, counting down.
CGTGGTCTGGGCGCTGGTGTCGATGGCGGGCGTGATGCCTGTGGCGCAGGCGGCCGAGGTGCTCCAGGGGGGGCGCAACGATCTGCCTGCCCGAACGCAGCTGGCGCAATATCAGCCAGCCCAGTCCCAGCCAGCGCCAGGCGCATCAGGGCCGCGGGCCGCATCGGCCACACCTGCGATGCCTGCAACGCCTCAGGCAGGGCCCGCGCCACGCCGGTGGTTGTCGGTGCCGCGGGTGATCGGGCGCATCACGGCGCAGGACTTGGGGCTGGTCATCAACACGGACGACCCCTACTCCGTCCAGGTGGGCGAGTACTACGCGCGTGCGCGCCGCATCCCCGAGCACCACATCCTGCGTGTCAGCCTGCCCGTCAAGTCGGCGTTGACCCCGCAGGAATTCGAAGACTTCAACAAGCGCGTCCAGGCCTTTTACGGTGACCAGGTGCAGGGCCTGGCCCTGGCCTGGCGCATGCCGTATGGCGTGGATTGCCAGAGCATCACTGGCGCGCTGGCCATGGGCTTTGACTCCAAGTTGTGCGCGGCCAATTGCGGCCCCGCTCGGTCATCGACCTACTTTGGCAGCGCCTCGTCGCGCCCCTTCAAGGACCACGGCATGCGCCTGGGCATGTTGTTGGCCGCGCGTGATTTCGAAACCGCCAAGGCCTTGATCGATCGCGGCGTGAAGTCCGATGGCAGCCTGGGTTTGCGCGGCGCGCTGCCTGTCACGGCCCACTTTGTCATCACCTCCGACAATGTGCGCAGCGTGCGCCAAGTGTTTTACCCGCCGCCCACGCAGGTCAGCCGCCTGGGGGTGGACGTGCAGATCGACCGCACCGATGCGCTCAAGAACGCCGACCGGGTGCTGCTCTACATGACCGGCAAGGCCAACATCGATTGGCTGGACACGGTGAATTTCGTGCCTGGTGCATTGGCCGATCACCTCACGTCGTTTGGCGGCATCTTCGACAAGCCGCATGGGCAGATGACCGCCTTGGCGTGGATCCACGCGGGCGCCACGGCCAGCTACGGCACTGTCAGCGAGCCCTGCGCGCACTGGCAGAAGTTCCCCCACCCGCAGGCGTTGCTGCTGTTCTACGCCCAGGGTGCCACCGCGCTGGAGGCCTACTGGAAAAGCGTGCTGTGGCCGGCCCAGGGCGTGTTCGTGGGTGAACCGTTGGCGGCGCCTTTCGCCCGTGAGCCACGTGAGACGCGTGAGCCTGTGCGGGAGCCGCCCGCCGATGTGCCCCGCGAGCCACCGAAAGAGCCGGCCAAAGATGTGCCGAAAGATCCGATGAAAGACCCGGCCAAGGACATTCCCGGTGAACTGGCACGCAGCGAGATCCTGCGCGGCATGTCGATGAAGTGAGGGCTCAGCGCAGCCAGCCCCAGCGCAGCTGCTGCGCCATCCAGCCCTTGCGCAGCGGCGTCAGCAGGATGCGCTGGTGCAACACCGTCTCACCCGATGCGTGCACGGCATCTGCCAGGGCCAGCGAAGCGTGCGCCAGGTACACCAGCGGGCGCAGGGCGCGGCGCTCTGGCGAGGGCAGGGCACGGACCTCTGCCAGCGCCTGGCCCAAGGTGGCGCGCGCGCGTTGGTGCAGCGCGGCCAGCAACTGCGCCCAACCCGCAGGCATCGGCGTTTCGGGGCGGCTGAGCTGGTGGGCGCGCACGTCGTGGGCCTGCAACCAGTCGATGCCCACCATCACCCAGCCCGCGCGGGCGTCCTGACCCAGCCGGGCCAGCATGTGGGCCTGCCGCAGGCCTTGGCCCAGGGTGCGTGCCGCTGCGGTCGCCGCCTCGCTGCGCGCACCGAGCAAGTGGGCCGCCACGGCACAGGCGTTGCCCGTGGTTTGCAGGGCGTGGCGTTGCAGGCTCGCCTCGTCCATCCAGCGCGTTTGCTGCGTCAATTGCGTCAGGCCGTCCAGCTGTTGCTGCCACCAGGTCCAGGGCAGGGCGGCCGTGTCGTCGGTGGGCAGGGTCAGCCACTCGCGCATCAGCGGGTGGCGAGCGCGGCCTTGTGCCACTTCTGCCAGTTCCTGTCGCCACCAGCCGAGTTTGGTCTCGGCCACGCCGGGGTCTTGAACGCTCAAGGGGATGCGGCTGACTTCGTGCCACCAGCGCAGCCACAGCGCGAGGGCAGGGCGGCGCGGCGCGGGCACCAGGGCCAGGGCCAGGGCCAGGCTGCTGCCGGCCACCGGGACGTGGCCCCGGGCTTTCGCAGGGTGTTCCGGGTGTTCGGGTTGGCCTGCGGGGCTGGGTGTGCCGCTGGGGTTGGACGAGGCTTGCGCAGACGGGGGCGAGGTGGGCATGGAAGGCGGTGGGTTCACGGGCAAGAGGTGACGCGGCAGGGCGCCAAGACGACATTGTCTCAACAGACGAATTGACAGATGGGCGACAGCCTGCCTACATTACTGACCCGCGGGTCAGTGAACAAGGCCCTCACCCATCAGCCGACAACAATGAACACACTGCGCTGGCCCCCGGTTTCCCTGATCTTGTCCTTGGTCGCTGCCTCGATGCTGGTGGCTTGCAGCAAGCCTGCCGAGGTACCCCCTGTGGTGCGCTCGGTGCGCACGTTGGTGCTGGCCGAATCGGGCGGCGCCCTGAGCCGCGAGTTTGCCGCCGAGGTGCGCGCACGGACGGAGTCCCGCCTCGGTTTCCGCGTCGGCGGCAAGGTGACGCGCCGCTTGGTGGAGCTTGGCCAGCATGTGCAGGCCGGCCAAGCCCTGGTGCAACTGGACCCGCAAGACCTCAAACTCGGTGAAGACGTCGCTCGCGCAGGCCTGGCCACGGCCGAAGCTCAGGCCGCCCAGGCGGTGGCCGACCTGCGTCGCTTCAAGGAATTGCGCGCCCAGGGCTTCATCAGCGAGGCTGAACTGGAGCGCCACAGCACCAACGAGCGCGCCGCCCAGGCTGCCCTGCGCCAGGCCCGCGCTCAAACCGGCGTGCAGGCCAACCAGGCCAGCTATGCCGTGCTGACGGCCACCGCGGCCGGTGTCATCACCGCGGTCGATGTCGAGCCCGGCCAGGTCGTGGCCGCAGGTCAGCCCGTGCTCACCCTGGCCCACGATGGCGCGCGCGACGTCGTGTTCTCTGTGCCGGAAGACCTCGGCGCCGTGGTGCGACCGCTGGCCGGCAAGCCGGGGGCTGTGCAGGTGCGCCGCTGGGGCGCCGCCGACTGGCTGAACGCCACCGTGCGCGAAGTCGCCGCGGCCACCGACCCGGTCACCCGCACTTACCTGGCCAAGGCCGATGTGTCCGGCGCGGCCTTTGCCTCCTTCGAGCTGGGCCAGACGGCGTCCGTGCAGATGCGCGTGCCCAGCCGCGTGGCCGTGGGCTTGCAACTGCCGCTGCCCGCGGTGGTGGAGCGCGACGGCAAGTCCGTGGTCTGGGTGCTCGACCCCGGCAGCATGACCGTCCAGCCTCAGGTCGTCGTCACGGCCGATGTGCTGGGCAACGTCGTGCAGGTCGCCCGCGGGCTGAAGGCCGGCCAGGAAGTGGTCACGGCCGGGGCCCACGTGCTGCAGCCAGGGCAGAAAGTTCGCCGTTTCCAGGAAGCCGCCGCCGCAGCGTCCGCCCCCCGTTCCTGATCCCGTTCGCGGATCTCCACCCGATCACGTCAGGAGCAGGCGGTGCACAACCCCGACCCCCATTCGCCATCCGATGAGGCGTCCTCGCCTCGCGCGAAGCACTTCAACATCTCCCGCTGGGCCCTGGAGCACCCCGCGCTGACGCGCTACCTGATGGTGGTGCTGATGCTGCTGGGCGTGGCGTCTTATTTCCAGCTGGGCCAGGACGAAGACCCGCCTTTCGCCTTCCGCGTGATGGTCGTGCGTGCCTATTGGCCCGGCACCACGGCGCAGGAGATGGCCGAGCAGGTCACGGACAAGATCGAGCGCACCTTGCAGGAGGTGCCCAACGCCGACCGCATCCAGTCCTACACCAAGCCCGGCGAGTCTTTCTCGCTGATGGTGGTCAAAGACTACTCGGCCCCGAAGGACATCCCCAACCTCTGGTACCAGGTGCGCAAGAAGATCGGCGACATGCGCGCCACCTTGCCGCAGGGCGTGATCGGGCCCTTCTTCAACGACGAGTTCGGCGATGTGTACGGCTCCATCTACGCCTTGTCGGCCGATGGCTTCAGCGAGGAAGAGCTGCGCCAGTTCGCCGAGAAGACGCGCTCCGACATGCTGCGCGTGCCCGGCGTGGCCAAGGTCGAGCTCTTCGGCGTCCAGCCGGAGAAGGTGTACGTCGAGATCCCGCAGCGTCGCCTGGCCCAGCTCGGCATCGACATGAACCAGGTGGTGGCGCAGCTGAATGCGCAGAACGCCGTCGAGGGCGCAGGCGTCTTCAGCAACGAGCGCAGCACGGTCCAGATGCGCGTGAATGGCGCGTTCAATGCGGTCGAGCAACTGCGCACGCTGCCCATCCGCACGGTCAACCCGGCCAATGGCCAGGCCCGCAGCCTGAAGCTGGGCGACATCGCCACCATCCGCCGCGCCTACCAGGACCCGCCCACCACCAAGGTGCGCCACCAGGGCAAGCAGGTGATCGCCATGGGCATCTCCATGGCCAAGGGCGGCGACATCATCCAGCTGGGCAAGAGCCTGACCCAGGCGGCAGACGCCATCCGCGCCGAGCTGCCCGCGGGCATCGAGCTCGACCAGATCCAGAACCAGCCCGAGGCGGTGTCCCGCTCGGTGGGCGAGTTCGTGAAGGTGCTGCTCGAAGCCGTGGTCGTGGTGCTCGCCGTGAGCTTCGTCAGCCTGGGCCTGCACACCAGGCCGCTGCGCCTGGACGTGTGGCCGGGCCTGGTCGTGGCCATCACCATCCCGCTGGTGCTGGCGGTGACCTTCCTGGTCATGTACTACGCCGACGTGGGCCTGCACAAAATCTCGTTGGGGGCGCTGATCATCGCGCTCGGCCTGCTGGTGGACGACGCCATCATCGCCGTCGAAATGATGGTCCACAAGCTGGAAGAGGGCTACGACAAGGTCAGCGCGGCCACTGCCGCCTATGACCTCACGGCCATGCCCATGCTCACGGGCACGCTCATCACCGCGGCGGGCTTCCTGCCGATCGGCATGGCGCGCTCGGCCACGGGCGAGTACACCTACGCCATCTTCGCCGTCACGGCCGCGGCCTTGCTGATTTCCTGGCTGGTGTCCGTCTATTTCGTGCCTTACCTTGGCCTGCTGCTGTTGCGCACGAGGCCCAAGGTCAGCCAGGACGCACCTCCAGGCGGTGCAGCGCACGTGGTGGACATCTACGACACGCCCTTCTACAACCGCTTCAAGGGTTTGGTGGGTTGGTGTGTGGCCCACCGCTGGGCCACCATCGGCCTGACCCTGCTGGCCCTCGTGCTCGGCGTGGTCGGCATGGGCAAGGTGCAGCAGCAGTTCTTCCCTGACTCCAGCCGCCCTGAAATCATCGTGGACCTCTGGCAGCCCGAGGGCACCAGCTTCTACGCCACGGAAGACGTGGCCAAGCGCTTCGAGGCCCGCATGATGAAGGAGCCCGGCGTCAAGACCGTGAGCACCTGGGTGGGCACCGGCCTGCCGCGTTTCTACCTGCCGATGGACCAGATCTTCCCGCAGAGCAACGTCAGCCAGGTCGTGCTGCTGCCCGAAAGCACCGAGGCCCGCGAGCGCCTGCGCAAGGCCCTGCCCGCGCTGATGGCCGCCGAGTTCCCGGAAGTGCGGGCCCGCGTCAAGCTGCTGCCCAACGGTCCGCCCGTGCCCTACCCGGTGCAGTTCCGCATCGTGGGCGATGACGTCGAAACGCTGCGCAAGATCGCGTCCGAAGCCAAGGCGCTGATGCGCGCCAACCCCGACATGCGCGGCGTCAACGACAACTGGAACGAGTACATCCGCGCCATCCGCCTGTCGGTGGACCAGGACAAGGCCCGTGCCTTGGGCGTGACGTCCCAGTCGATCGCCCAGGCCAGCCGCATCCTGACCTCGGGCGCGACCGTGGCGCAGTACCGCGAGGCCGACCGCCTCATCGACATCGACTTCCGCACGCCCCAGTCCGAGCGCCAGACCCTGGAAGCCCTGGACAACGCCTACGTGCCCACGGCCTCGGGCAAGATGATCCCGGTGCTGCAGGTGGCCAAGCCCAAGCTGGTCTGGGAGCCGGGCGTGCTGTGGCGCGAAGGCCGCCACTTCGCCGTCACGGTGCAGGGCGATGTGCGCGAAGGCGTGCAAGGCCCCACCGTCAGCCAGGCGCTGTGGCCGCAGATGCAGGCGCTGCAGGCCAAGCTGCCACAGGGCTACCGCATCCAGTTGGCCGGCACCGCCGAGGAAAGCACCAAGGGCCAGGGCTCCATCTTTGCCAACGTGCCGGTGATGCTGTTCATCATCTTCACCCTGCTGATGCTGCAGCTGCAAAGCTTCTCGCGCGCCTTGCTGGTCTTCCTGACCGGCCCCATGGGCATCGCGGGCGTCGCGCTGGCGTTGCTGGCCCTGGACCGGCCGTTCGGCTTCGTGGCCCTGCTCGGCGTGATCGCCCTGATGGGCATGATCATGCGCAACTCCGTCATCCTGATCGACCAGATCGAGCAGGACCGCGCCCGCGGTGTGCCCGCCTGGGACGCCGTCATCGGCGCGGCCGTGCGGCGTTTCCGCCCCATCGTGCTGACGGCCGCCGCCGCCGTGCTGGCCATGATCCCATTGAGCCGCAGCGTGTTCTGGGGCCCGATGGCCGTGGCCATCATGGGCGGCCTGATCGTCGCCACGGCCCTGACCCTGCTGGCGCTGCCGGCGATGTACGCGGCCTGGTTCCGCGTCCGCCGCCCTTGAGTTGGCACCCGCGCGTCGGTTTGGCAATTTTGGCGCGGTAGAATCTCGGGTTACGACCGAATCAGCCAGTTCGGCGGCCAAGGAGGGGCAAGCACTGCCCATCAGGCCGCCGGGCTTTTTTCAGTCTGCTGCGCGGGTGGCGAAATTGGTAGACGCACCAGGTTTAGGTCCTGACGCCAGCGATGGTGTGGGGGTTCGAGTCCCCCCCCGCGCACCACAGACGCGTTTTTGTTATCACCATTTCTGAGAGTTCACATCATGGCGATCACCGTGGAGACCCTCGACAAGCTGGAGCGCCGCATCACGCTGTCGCTGGCAGCTGACGTCCTCAAGAACGAAGTCGATGCCCGCCTCAAGAAGCTGGCCCGCACCACCAAGGCCGACGGCTTCCGTCCCGGCAAGGTGCCCTTGAACGTCGTGGCCCAGCGTTACGGCTATTCCGTCCAGTACGAAGTCATCAATGACAAGGTCGGCCAGGCGTTTGCCGAAGCCGCCCAGCAAGCGCAACTGCGCGTTGCCGGTCAGCCCCGCATTTCCGAAAAGGAAGGCGAGCCCACCGACGGCCAACTGCAGTTCGACGCCGTTTTCGAGGTCTACCCCGAAGTCAGCATCGCTGACCTGTCGGGTGCCGAAATCGAGCGCGTCACCGCCGAAGTCAACGACGCGGCCATCGACCGCACCATCGACATCCTGCGCAAGCAGCGCCGCACCTTCGCCCAGCGTCCCGCTGCCGAAGGCGCTGTCGATGGCGACCGCGTGACCATCGACTTCGAAGGCAAGATCGACGGCGTGCCCTTCGAGGGCGGCAAAGCCGAAGGCTTCCAGTTCCTGGTTGGCGAAGGCCAGATGCTCGAAGCCTTCGAGAAGGCTGTTCGCGGCATGAAGACCGGCGACTCCAAGACCTTCCCGCTGGCCTTCCCCGAGGATTACCACGGCAAGGACGTGGCCGGCAAGGAAGCCGACTTCCTGGTCACCGTCAAGAAGGTCGAGCAGCAGAACCTGCCCGAGCTGACCGAGGACTTCGTCAAGTCCCTGGGCCTGGCCGATGGCACCGTGGACGCCCTGCGCGCCGACGTCAAGCGCAACCTGGAGCGCGAGGTCAAGTTCCGCGTGGCCGCCCGCAACAAGGCTGCCGCCATGGAAGCCCTGCTCAAGCTGGTCGATTTCGACCTGCCCCAGTCTCTCGTGGCCGCCGAAGGCGACCGCCTGCTGGAAGGCGCCCGCGCCGACCTGAAGGCCCGTGGCATCCCTGACGCCGACAAGGCCCCGATCCCCGCCGAGATGTTCAAGCCCCAGGCCGAGCGCCGCGTGCGCCTGGGCCTGACCGTGGCCGAGCTGGTCAAGGCCAACAACCTGCAGGCCAAGCCCGAGCAGCTGCAAGCCCACATCCAGGAACTGGCCCAGAGCTACGAACAGCCCGCCCAAGTGGTGGCCTGGTACATGAGCGACCGCCAACGCATGGCCGAAGTCGAAGCCGTGGTCATCGAAGGCAACGTCGCCGATTTCGTGCTGTCCAAGGCCAAGGTCACCGACAAGGTGATGGGCTTTGAAGAGCTGATGGGCCAGCAAGCCGCTGCCTGATCTGGGTTTGTCCCGCTTTTGACGCCGATCTGATCGGCGTCTGACGGCAAAATCTGCGTCAAGCCCCGAGGCACCTGCATTCCCGAGTGGATGCCGGTGCCTTTTGTTTTGTGCAACCGTCCCCAGATGTCCAAAGCGTGGCCTATGCCGGGTTCTCCCGCTGTGCGCGCAAACAACGGAAAGACGACGTCCGTGGACTGCCGCTTTTTCCAGCCTTCGACGTGCCCGGATCGCACGTCATAATGAATTCATCCTGATCCATTCGATTTCGCCACAAGGACGCACATGAGCGCACTGGACATCCAAAACCTGGGCATGGTGCCCATGGTCATCGAACAATCGGGTCGCGGTGAGCGCGCCTACGACATCTACAGCCGCCTGCTGCGCGAGCGCGTGATCTTCCTGGTCGGCCCGGTGAACGACGCCACGGCCAACCTCGTGGTCGCCCAGATGCTCTTCCTGGAGAGCGAGAACCCCGACAAGGACATCTCGTTCTACATCAACTCGCCGGGCGGCAGCGTCAGCGCGGGCATGTCGATCTTCGACACGATGAACTTCATCAAGCCAGACGTCTCCACGCTGTGCATGGGCATGGCCGCCTCCATGGGCGCCTTCCTGCTGTCGGCCGGTGCCAAGGGCAAGCGTTTCGCGCTGCCCAACAGCAAGATCATGATCCACCAGCCGCTGGGCGGCGCGCAGGGTCAGGCCACGGACATCGAAATCCATGCCCGCGAGATCCTGAAAACCCGCGAACAGCTCAACAAGATCCTGGCCGAGCGCTCGGGCCAGCCGCTGGACAAGATCCAGAACGACACCGAGCGCGACTACTACATGACGGCCGAAGAGGCCGCCACCTACGGACTCATCGACAAGGTGCTGGAAAAGCGCGCCTGACGGCGAGCGTGGCGCCGCCGGCGCTATGATCTTTCCACACCTTGCCGACACCCTGACAGGCCGCACCATGCCCGAGAAAAAAGGCTCTTCCAGCGAAAAAATCCTCTACTGCTCTTTCTGCGGAAAGAGCCAGCACGAGGTCAAGAAACTCATCGCCGGCCCGTCCGTTTTCATTTGCGACGAGTGCATTGAGCTGTGCAACGACATCATCCGTGACGAGGTCGCGGCCGAGTCGGAGCAGGCCAAGCCCTCGCGCGGTGACCTGCCCACCCCGGCGGAAATCAAATCCAGCCTGGACCAGTACGTCATCGGCCAGGACACGGCCAAGCGCACGCTGTCGGTGGCGGTCTACAACCACTACAAGCGCCTCAAGCACATGGGCGCCGGCGAAGGCAAGAAGGGCGAAGTCGAGCTCTCCAAGTCCAACATCCTGCTGATCGGCCCCACGGGCTCCGGCAAGACGCTGCTCGCGCAGACCCTGGCCCGCCTGCTGAACGTGCCTTTCGTGATCGCCGATGCCACCACGCTGACCGAAGCCGGCTACGTGGGCGAAGACGTCGAAAACATCATCCAGAAGCTGCTGCAGAACTGCAATTACGAGGTCGAGAAGGCCCAGCGCGGCATCGTCTACATCGACGAAATCGACAAGATCTCGCGCAAGTCTGACAACCCGTCCATCACGCGCGACGTGTCGGGCGAGGGCGTGCAGCAGGCCCTGCTCAAGCTCATCGAAGGCACGATGGCCTCGGTGCCCCCGCAAGGCGGCCGCAAGCACCCGAACCAGGACTTCCTGCAGATCGACACGACCAACATCCTGTTCATCTGCGGCGGTGCTTTCGATGGCCTGGAAAAGGTCATCCAGAACCGCTCGGTCAAATCCGGCATCGGCTTCGGTGCCGAGGTGCAGAGCAAGGAAGATCGCAAGGTCGGCGAGGTCTTCCGCGAGGTCGAGCCCGAGGACATCATCAAGTTCGGTCTCATCCCCGAGCTGGTGGGCCGCTTGCCGGTGGTTGCGACCCTCGGCGAGCTGACCGAAGATGCCCTGGTGCGCATCCTGACCGAGCCCAAGAACGCGCTGATCAAGCAGTACGGTCAGCTGTTGAACATGGACGGCGTCGAGCTGGAAATCCGGCCGGCCGCCCTGGGTGCCATCGCCCGCAAGGCGCTGGCGCGCAAGACCGGTGCCCGTGGCCTGCGCTCCATCCTGGAGCAATCGCTGCTGGACACCATGTTTGAACTCCCCACTCAGGAGGGCGTGCAGAAAGTCGTGCTGGACGAATCCACCATCGAAGAAAACGCCAAGCCATTGCTGGTGTACCGGGAACAGGCCAAGGCCAGTGCCTGAGCGCTCTTGATGCGCTCTGTGGGGCACCGCTGACAGGTATCACGGTGCCCTTGTGTTTCTCCCCTGAGGCCCCACGTGGTCTTCAGAGAAAGTGAGCCCAAAATGTCTGGACACCCCATTCTTCCTTCCGATCCCATCACGTTGCCGCTGCTGCCGCTGCGCGATGTCGTGGTCTTCCCGCACATGGTGATCCCGCTGTTCGTGGGGCGCCCCAAGTCCATCAAGGCCCTGGAATCCGCCATGGAGTCCGGTCGCCAGATCATGCTCGTGGCCCAGAAGGCCGCCGGCAAGGACGAGCCCAAGGCGGAGGACATGTTCGACATCGGCTGCGTCTCCAGCATCCTGCAGATGCTGAAGCTGCCCGACGGCACCGTGAAGGTGCTGGTCGAAGGCGTGCAGCGCGCCAACACCCAGTCCATCGACGACAGCGGTGAGTTCTTCACCTCGGTGGCCGTGCCCGTGCAGCCCGAAGGCGACATCACGCCCGAAGTCGAAGCTTTGCGCCGCGCCGTGACGCAGCAGTTCGACCAGTACGTCAAGCTCAACAAGAAGATCCCGCCCGAGATCCTCACCTCGATCTCCGGCATCGACGATGCGGGCCGCCTGGCCGACACCATCGCCGCCCACCTGCCGCTCAAGCTCGAAGCCAAGCAGGCCGTGCTGGACCTGTTCTCGGTCTCTGCCCGCCTGGAAAAGCTGCTCGAGCTGCTGGAGCACGAAGTCGACATCCTCCAGGTCGAAAAGCGCATCCGTGGCCGTGTCAAGCGCCAGATGGAGAAGTCGCAGCGCGAGTACTACCTCAACGAGCAGGTCAAGGCCATCCAGAAGGAGCTCGGCGAGGGCGAGGAGGGCGCTGACCTCGAAGAAATCGCCAAGAAGATCGAATCGGCCCGCATGCCCAAAGAGGCGCGCAAGAAGGTCGATGCCGAGTTCAAGAAGCTCAAGCTGATGTCGCCCATGTCGGCCGAGGCCACGGTGGTGCGCAACTACATCGAGACCCTGGTCAACCTGCCCTGGAGCAAGAAGTCCAAGGTCAAGCACGACCTGGCCCTGGCCGAGGAAGTGCTCAACGAAGAGCACTACGGCCTCGACAAGGTCAAGGAACGCATCCTTGAATATCTTGCTGTCCAGCAACGCGTGGACAAGGTCAAGGCGCCCATCCTGTGCCTGGTCGGCCCTCCTGGCGTCGGCAAGACCTCGCTGGGCCAGTCGATCGCCCGCGCCACCGGACGCAAGTTCGTGCGCATGGCCTTGGGCGGCGTGCGCGACGAAGCCGAGATCCGTGGCCACCGCCGCACCTACATCGGCTCCATGCCGGGCAAGGTGTTGCAGAGCCTGAGCAAGGTTGGCGTGCGCAACCCGTTGTTCCTGCTGGACGAGATCGACAAGCTGGGCATGGATTTCCGTGGCGACCCGTCCTCGGCGTTGCTGGAAGTGCTCGACCCTGAGCAAAACCACACCTTCGGTGACCACTACATCGAGGTCGATTTCGACCTGTCCGATGTGATGTTCGTGGCCACGTCGAACTCGCTGAACATCCCGCCTGCGCTGCTGGACCGGATGGAAGTGATCCGCCTGGCCGGCTACACCGAAGACGAGAAGGTGCACATCGTCCAGACCTACCTGCTGCCCAAGCAGATCAAGAACAACGGCGTCAAGGACGGTGAGCTGGAAATCGCTGAAAGCGCCATCCGCGGCATCATCCGTTACTACACCCGCGAGGCTGGCGTGCGCTCGCTGGAACGCGAAGTCTCCAAGATCTGCCGCAAGACGATCAAGGGCATCGCGCTCAAGCAGTTCACCGACAAGGTCGTGGTGACCGACGAGAACCTCAATGACTTCCTGGGCGTGCGCAAGTACAGCTACGGCGAAGCCACCAAGGAAAACCAGGTCGGTCAGGTCGTGGGCTTGGCGTGGACGGAAGTGGGCGGCGACCTGCTGACCATCGAAGCCGCGGTCATGCCGGGCAAGGGCAACATCATCCGCACCGGCCAGCTGGGCGACGTGATGAAGGAATCGGTCGAAGCGGCCCGTTCGGTGGTGCGTTCGCGCGCACGCCGCCTGGGCATCACCGACGACATGTTTGAGAAGCGCGACATCCACATCCACGTGCCCGATGGCGCGACGCCCAAGGACGGCCCCAGCGCGGGTGCGGCCATGACGACGGCCTTCGTGTCGGCGTTGACGGGCATCCCGGTGCGTGCGGACGTGGCCATGACAGGTGAGATCACGCTGCGCGGCGAGGTCACGGCCATCGGTGGTCTGAAGGAGAAGTTGCTGGCGGCCCACCGGGGCGGCATCAAGACGGTGCTGATCCCGGAAGAGAACGTCAAGGACCTCGCCGAGATCCCCGAGAACGTGAAGGGCCAGATCGAGATCGTGCCGGTCAAGTGGATCGACAAGGTGCTCGAAGTGGCGCTGGAGCGTCAGCCGCAGGCTTTGCCCGATGAGGAGCCCAAGGTCGAGGCCAAGCCGGATGCGGCCGCCTCCACGCCAGCCGCTGGCACAGGCCCTGCCGAGTTGCTCAAGCACTGAGGCAGAGCTTGGTTTTGACAGTGTGGCCAAACGACTTCATGCATGATGCGTTTGGACCACACCGCCAAAAATAATGCGCGGCACTTGACCTGATGCTCAAAAACGATGTACAGTTCAAGTCTTCGCTGATCACTGCACCAAACAGTGATTCACAAACAGTGAAGGCGATGCGGGATTAGCTCAGTTGGTAGAGCGATACCTTGCCAAGGTATAGGTCGAGAGTTCGAGTCTCTTATCCCGCTCCAAATTGCGAAGGGAAGCCTGAAAAGGCTTCCCTTTTTGCATGGTGGGTCCGATTTGTGGTCTCCGGCGGCTTGGCTGCAGGCACGCGGCTGCTGCATGTGGCGTTGGTGCCCCGAGCCGGACTTGAACCGGCACGCCATGTTGGTGGCGGCGGATTTTAAGTCCGCTGTGTCTACCGATTTCACCATCGGGGCCTGGCGGCAGTGTAAGCCGGGTGATGCATGGCCTGTCGTGGTGAGACTGCTGCGGCAGGGCTGAGTCGGTCTGCTTGCCTTGGGTGTTGTCAGGGCGCTGCAGGTGATGAAAATGCGCAACACCTTGCCAATCGCTCAAAATCGATGTACATTATTGGTCTTCGCTGATCACAATACCCGACGTGATCAAGACGCAAGTCAAGCGAATCGTTGCAGTCGTTCTTTGATTTTCTTTGAGTGCGGCAACACATGCGGGATTAGCTCAGTTGGTAGAGCGATACCTTGCCAAGGTATAGGTCGAGAGTTCGAGTCTCTTATCCCGCTCCACATTTCAAAGGGAAGCCCGGTTGACCAGGCTTCCCTTTTTTCAAGCAGGCGAAAGCCTGTGGCAACCGATTGGCGCGGTAGCAAAGCGGTTATGCCCCGGATTGCAAATCCGGTTAGTCCGGTTCGACTCCGGACCGCGCCTCCAAGAAAAAGCCCTTCGCGTCACCGCGAGGGGCTTTTTTCTTTTGGGTTGGCCACAGTGCCACGCGGGCTGCAGCCTGATGCGGGCTCGGCCTGCTCAGGGCAGGGCCGTCGCCACAGCGTTCAGCCCCAGCCAGGCTTGAGCCACGCGCTGCAGGTGCTGCGGGTTGGCGCTGCTCCACAAGCGGGTGTCTCCCGACAACACGGGTGGCGCTGGCGGCACGGGTGCCTGCGTGGGCTCGTGTGCGTCATGCCTCGGCCCCACGGAGCCCCCGCGTCTCGCGCACACCCGCTGGGTGTGTTGGGCCACCGCGTGCGCCGTGTCCACGATGTGCACGCCCGGGCCCAGTTCTGTCTGGATCAGCGGCGCCACGAAGGGGTAATGGGTGCATCCCAGCACGACGGTGTCCACCTGGGCCTCGCGCAGGGGGGCGCAGAAGCGCGCGACCATCTCTCGCAGCACAGGGGTGTCGAGTTCGCCGGATTCGATCTCGCGGGCCAGGCCTGGGCAGGCCTGCAACACCAGGTGTGCGCCCTGACCATGCTGTTCCACCAAGTGGCGAAATTTCAGGCTTCCCAATGTGCCGGGTGTGGCCAGCACGCCGACCCGCTTGGATGCGGACATGGCGACCGCGGGCTTGACGCCGGGCTCCACGCCGATCACGGGCAGGTCGCCGCAGCGCGTGCGCAGTCGGTGGATGGCCGCTGCCGTGGCCGTGTTGCAGGCCACGACGATGGCATCCACGTCCTGGTGGACGAGGAAGTCGCTGATGTGTTCGGACCGCGCCTGGATGAAGGCATCGTCCCGTTCGCCGTAAGGTGCATGCCCCGAGTCGGCCACGTACAGCAGGGCGGCTGAGGGCATTTGCGCCCGCAAGGCGCGCAACACGGACAGCCCGCCCAGGCCGGAGTCGAACACGCCGATGCGCAGGCCTTCTCCGGCGGCGCAGGCGGCGGGTGTGCCAGCCTCGGCGTGGGGCGCAAGGGCGCTCGTGTGATCGGTTTCGAAGGCGACGGGCATGCGCAAGAGAAGAATCGGTCGGATGTGTGATGAAAGACTGGCCGACGGCTGGCGGAATGTGTGCCCCGCCGACGCACAATTGTCCCGCGTTCGCGCACGCCGCAGGTTTCAAAATCACAGAAGTTCGCGTTAGAATCGAACGATCGTGCTTTTTAAGGCGCGGCCCTTTCTATCACCTTCCTCATGACGCAGGAGAACAACGCATGAAGGCTCTCGTTCCGGTCAAGCGGGTTGTGGACTACAACGTGAAAGTTCGCGTGAAGTCCGACGGCTCTGGTGTCGACATCGCCAACGTCAAGATGTCCATGAACCCCTTCGACGAAATCGCCGTCGAGGAGGCCACCCGTCTGAAGGAAAAGGGCGTTGTCACCGAGATCATCGCCGTCTCCATCGGCCCGGCCCAGTGCCAGGAAACCCTGCGCACGGCCATGGCCATCGGTGCCGACCGCGGC
The DNA here is from genome assembly GCA_023266355.1 of Aquabacterium sp. Taxonomy (GTDB): domain Bacteria; phylum Pseudomonadota; class Gammaproteobacteria; order Burkholderiales; family Burkholderiaceae_C; genus Aquabacterium. Next base: position 576,712 of record JAHFQM010000002.1, on the reverse strand, counting down.
ATCCTGGTCGAGACCGACGCCGACATCCAGCCCCTGGCCGTGGCCAAGGTGCTCAAGGCGCTGATCGACAAGGAACAGCCCCAGCTGATCATCCTGGGCAAGCAAGCCATCGACGACGACAGCAACCAGACAGGCCAGATGCTGGCTGCGCTGGCCGACCTGCCCCAGGGCACCTTCGCCTCCAAGGTGGAAGTTGCTGACGGCAAGGTCAAGGTCACGCGTGAAGTCGACGGCGGTCTGGAGACCGTCTCGCTGAGCCTGCCGGCCGTGATCACGACCGACCTGCGCCTCAACGAGCCGCGCTACGTCACGCTGCCCAACATCATGAAGGCCAAGAAGAAGCCCCTGGACACGGTCAAGCCGGCCGACCTGGGTGTGGACGTGGCCCCGCGCATCAAGACGCTGAGCGTCGCCGAGCCTGCCAAGCGCTCGGCTGGCATCAAGGTGGCCGACGTGGCCACCCTGGTGGACAAGCTCAAGAACGTCGCCAAAGTGATCTGAGGAGATAACCCATGACCGTTCTCGTCATTGCTGAACACGACAACCACAGCATCAAGGGCGCGACCCTGAACGTCGTCACGGCCGCCAAAGCCATCGGTGGCGATGTGCACGTGCTGGTGGCCGGTGCCAACGCTGGTGCCGCTGCCGCTGCTGCCGCGCAAATCGCTGGCGTGGCCAAGGTGCTGCACGCTGACTCGGCCGCTTTTGCCGACTCCCTCGCTGAAAACGTGGCCGCCCAGGTCCTGGCCGTGGCCTCCAGCTACAGCCACATCCTGTTCCCCGCGACCGCTTCGGGCAAGAATGTGGCCCCCCGCGTCGCCGCCAAGCTGGACGTCGCCCAGGTGTCGGAAATCACCAAGGTGGTCTCGCCCGACACCTTCGAGCGCCCCATCTACGCTGGCAACGCCATCGCCACCGTGCAATCGGCCGACGCCACCAAGGTGCTGACCGTGCGTGGCACCGCCTTCGACGGCGCAGCAGCCACCGGTGGTTCTGCCGCTGTGGAATCGCTGGCCGCTGTCGCGGACTCGGGCAAGTCGGCCTTCGTGGGCCGCGAAGTGACCAAGTCCGAGCGTCCTGAGCTGGCTGGCGCCAAGATCGTGGTGTCGGGTGGCCGTGCCCTGGGTTCTGCCGAGAAGTTCAACGAAGTGCTGCCCCCGCTGGCCGACAAGCTGGGCGCCGCGCTCGGCGCCTCGCGCGCTGCGGTGGACGCAGGCTACGCGCCGAACGACTGGCAAGTGGGCCAGACCGGCAAGATCGTGGCGCCTCAGCTGTACGTGGCCGTGGGCATCTCCGGCGCGATCCAGCACTTGGCCGGCATGAAGGACTCCAAGGTCATCGTGGCCATCAACAAGGATCCGGAAGCCCCGATCTTCCAGGTGGCCGACTTCGGTCTGGAAGCCGATCTGTTCACGGCCGTGCCGGAACTGGTCAAGGCGCTGTGATCTGACACCGCACAGGTCTTCAGGCAGATCACTGTGTCGGCCTGAACACCTTGAACGGGGCGTCTTGCGAGGCGCCCCTTTTTTCCGTTTGAAGTCTCCGGCGTTTGAAACGGAGACACCTGGAGAGACACCATGGCATTCAAAGCACCCGTCAAGGACCAGCTGTTCTGCATGAAGGAGCTGGCAGGCATCGACAAGATCGCCGAGATCCCCGGTTTCGAAGACGCCGGTTATGAAACCGCCCAGGCCGTGCTGGAAGAGTCGGCCAAGTTCAACGAGGGCGTGGTTGCGCCGCTGAACTGGTCGGGTGACCAGGACCACGGTTCGTGGGACAACGGCGTGGTGCGCGCCTCCAAGGGCTTCAAGGAAGCCTACGCCGCGCTGGCCGAAGGTGGCTGGCAAGGCCTGGGTCAGCCCGCCGAGTACGGTGGTCAGGGCCTGCCCAAGATCATCGGTGCAGCCTGTGTCGAGCAGACCATGGCCGCCAACCTGAGCTTCTCGCTGTGCTCCATCCTGACCGGTGGCGCCATCGAGGCCCTGCTGACCGCAGGCAGCGACGAGCTCAAGACCCGCTACATCCCCAACATGGTCTCCGGCAAGTGGACTGGCACCATGAACCTGACCGAGCCGCAAGCCGGCTCCGACCTGGCCCTGGTGCGTTCCAAGGCGGTCCAGCAGGACGATGGCAGCTACCGCATCTCGGGTCAGAAGATCTTCATCACCTACGGTGAGCACGACATGACCGAGAACATCGTTCACCTCGTGCTGGCCCGCACGCCCGACGCGCCCGAAGGCGTCAAGGGCATCTCGCTGTTCGTGGTGCCGAAGTTCCTGGTCAATGCCGACGGTTCGCTGGGCAAGCGCAACGACGTGTACTGCGCGTCCATCGAAGAAAAGCTGGGCATCAAGGCCTCGCCGACCGCCGTGCTGGTCTATGGCGACGACAAGGGTGACGTGGGTGCTGGCGCCATCGGCTACCTGGTTGGCGAAGAGAACCGCGGCCTGGAATACATGTTCATCATGATGAACGCCGCGCGCTACGACGTGGGCCTGCAAGGCCTGGGCGTGTCCGAGCGCGCTTACCAGCATGCCGTGGCCTATGCCCGTGACCGCGTCCAGTCGCGTCCGGTGGACGGTTCGGCCAAGGAGTCGGTGGCGATCATCCACCACCCGGACGTCAAGCGCATGCTGCTGACGATGCGCGCCCTGATCGAGGGTGAGCGCGCCATGGCCCTGGTCGGCGCTGCCGCCTACGACACCGCCCACAACCACCCCGACGCGGCCGTGGCCAAGCAGGCCCAGGCTTTCTACGAATTCCTGGTGCCGTTGATCAAGGGTTTCAGCACCGAGAACTCGGTGGAGGTGACCTCGCTGGGCGTGCAGGTGCACGGCGGCATGGGCTTCATCGAGGAAACCGGTGCGGCGCAGTACTACCGTGATGCGCGCATCCTGCCGATCTACGAAGGCACGACGGCCATCCAGGCCAACGACCTGGTCGGCCGCAAGACCTCGCGCGACGGCGGTGCCCTGGCCAAGGCCATCGCGGCCCAGATCGCCGACACGGAAGGTCAGTTGAACGCCCGCAGCAGCGAAGCCGGCAAGAAGCTGGCCAAGCAGCTGAAGGCCGCGCGCGAGTCCTTCCTGCAGGTGGTGGACTTCGTCGTGAGCAACGTCAAGTCGAACCCGAACGCCGTGTTCGCTGGCTCCGTGCCTTACCTGATGCTGGCCGGCAACCTGGTCTCTGGCTGGCAGATGGCCCGTGCCCTGATCGTGGCCGAAGACAAGCTGGCCGCCGGCGAAGACGCCGAGTTCATGGCCGCCAAGATCGCCACCGCGCGTTTCTACGGCGACCACATCCTGGCCCGCATCGCTTCGCTGCGCGACACGATCCTGGACGGCGGCGACAGCGTTTCGGCCATGCCGCTGGACGCTTTCTGAGCGCGAACCCGGACCTGATCGCCACGCCCTGATCTGTCAGGATGGCATCTGACCGCAAGGACACCTCGGGCTGGCGCCTGCCGGCTGGGGTGTCCTTTTTCTTTTGAGTTCCGAGAACCCACACCGAGGAGACCCCATGGCCCTGCCCGAAGTGCTCAAGCGCGTCCCGTTCCCCGTCATCGCTTCGCCGATGTTCATCATCAGCACGCCCAAGCTGGTGATCGCCCAGTGCAAGGCCGGCGTGGTGGGCTCCATGCCTGCGCTGAACGCCCGCCCTGCGGCCCAGCTCGACGAGTGGTTGGCCGAGATCACCGAGTCGCTGGACGCCCACAACCGCGCCAACCCGGACAACCCGGCCGCGCCGTTCGCCATCAACCAGATCGTGCACAAGAGCAACGACCGGCTCGACCACGACCTGGAGATGTGCGTCAAGTACAAGGTGCCGCTGATCATCACCTCGCTGGGCGCGCGTGAGGATGTGAACCAGGCCGTGCACAGCTACGGTGGCGTGGTCATGCACGACATCATCAACAACAAGTTCGCGCGCAAGGCCATCGAGAAGGGCGCCGATGGCCTGATCGCCGTGGCGGCCGGCGCGGGTGGCCATGCGGGCACGACCAGTGCGTTCGCGCTGGTGCAGGAAATCCGCGAATGGTTCGACGGCCCGGTGGCGCTGTCGGGCTCGATCGCCAATGGCCGATCCATCCTGGCGGCGCGTGCCATGGGGGCGGATTTCGCTTACATCGGCTCGGCCTTCATCGCGACCGAAGAGGCCCGCGCGGTCGATGCCTACAAGCAGATGATCGTGGACAGCAGCAGCGCCGACATCCTCTACTCCAGCAAGTTCACCGGCGTGCACGGCAACTACCTGCGCCCGTCCATCGTGAAGGCTGGCCTGGACCCCGACACCCTGGGCGACGGCGACCCCAGCCAGATGAGCTTTGGCAGCAAGGACGGCAGCGATGCCAAGGTCTGGAAGGACATCTGGGGCTGTGGCCAGGGCATTGGCGCCATCAAGCAGGTCGTGCCCACGGCCGAGCTGGTGGCCCGCCTGAAGGCGGAGTACGCCGCGGCGCGCGAGCAGCTCTGCCGCGCTTGAGGCGGGTGCTGACCGAGTTCAGCGTGCTCAGCGCAGACCGAGCTTGAAGGCGATCATCGCCCTCAGCTTGGTCGGCACCACGGGTTTGAGCAGCACGTGGAACTGGTGCTGTCGCGCTTCTTCTTCGTGCTGGGTCATGGTGCTGCCGGTCACGAGGATGGCGGGCAGTCCGGGGCCGAAGGTGTCGCGCAGGGCCTTGATGGCGTCGATGCCGGTGCGTTGATCGGGCAGGCGGTAGTCCACCATCAGCAGGTCGGGACGCGGTGTGGTGTCGGGGTCGAAGCCCTCGGCCCATGCGCTCACGGCGGCCACGGAGTCAAAGGCGCTGACGGTGGCCCCCCAGCCCTTGAGCAGCACTTGCAAGCCTTCCAGCACGGCCAGTTCGTCTTCGACCACGACGATGTGGCGGCGGTCGAGCGTGACGCCCAGCGAGGGCTTGGGCGATGTGCTGACAGGCTGCATGCGCGGTGCGCGCCCGATGGGCAGCATCAAGGTGAACACGGTGCCGCGCCCCACGCGGGAGCGCAGGGTGAGCGGCGCGCTCATCAGGTCGGCCAGGCGCTTGACGATGGCCAGACCCAGCCCCAGGCCCTTGCGGTGGTGGGGCTGCAGCGGGCGGTTGCTCTGCGTCTGGTAGAACTCTTCGAAGATGCGGCCCTGTTCCTTGTCGGCGATGCCGATGCCGGTGTCCCAGACCTGCAGGCAGAGTTGGTCGCCGCGCTTGCGGCAGGACACGAGCACGCCGCCGTCCTCGGTGTAGCGGATGGCGTTGGAGACCAGGTTGCGCAGGATGCGCTCGACCACCAGCGGGTCGGCGTAGCAGTGGTGTTGCTCACCATGGAAGCTCAGCATCAGGCCTTTCTCAAACGCGATGGGCTCGAAGTGCAGCTGGATGCGGGTGAACAGGTCGCGCATGGCGAAGTGCTCGGGTTCGATGTCCACGCCGCCGGTGTCGATCTTGGTGATGTCGAGCAATTCGCTGAACAGGCCCTCCAGGGCATCGACCGAGCTGTTGATGCTGTTGACCAGGTGGGCGACTTCGACGTCCTTGCTGCGGTTGCGCAAGGCTTCGGCGAACAGGCCCAGGGCGTGCAGCGGCTGGCGCAGGTCGTGGCTGGCGGCGGCAAAGAACTGGGTCTTGGCGCGGTTGGCGGCTTCGGCATCGCGCTGGGCGGCCTCGGCGGCTTTCATCTCGCCGCGCAGCTTGTGGGCGAGCTCCTGGGTGTGCATGCGCAGGCCCACCATTTCACCGAACATGTTGCGGAAGGCGTGTCCCAGCGTCAGCACGCACAGGCACATCAGGCCCCAGACGCCCGCGATTTGCAGGCCTTGGGCGTCATGGATGGCGGTCATGGCGATCATGGGCACGAAGTACATGGCCATGCAGCCGATGAACAGCCGCGTGTGGGCCGCCATGTAGGGCACCGAGCCGATGGCGTAGGAGTACACCGCCAGCATCACCACCAGGCGCTCGAAGTGGCCGCCGTGGCGGTACAGCAGCAGGGGCACCACGCCCCACAGCGCCGCGCTGAGGATGGCGCCGATTTTCCAGCGTCGGTACCAGGGGCCTGGGTCCACCCGGTTTTGCAGGAGGGCCCGTTCGTAGCTCAGGAGGTTGACGAAGCGCAGGGCCCACAGCAAGGTGAAGCTGCCTGTCCAGCCCAGCAGGGTCAGGTGCGGTGCGTGCTGCCAGAAGGCCATGGTCACGGCCAGCACGCCCAGGAATTGACCGATCAGGGCTGCGCTGTGCTGGCGGTAAACGAGGCGGGTGCTGTCTTCCAGCAGGATGGCATCGGAGGGCGTTGGCAGCGGGTGTTCGGTGGCGGTGGCGAGGGACATGCGGTGGCTCCGGCTCAGCGTGGGCCAGCCGGCAGGGCGCCTGCCTGACGCTGCAGCATCTGGCTGACGGCGATGACCGCCTGGGTGCGCGAGCTCACGCTCAGCAGGCGCAGCACGGAGGCCACGTGGTCCTTGATGGTTTCGACGGACAGGCCGAGTTCCCGGGCGATCATTTTGTTGGGCTGGCCCTTGAGCAGCAGGTGCAGCACCTGGGCCTGGCGGTAGGTCAGGCCCAGGTCGCGCAGGCTGGGCACGCTCTGGAAGTCGGACACCTGGGCCTGCTGCTGGACCTGGCGCAGGGCGGGCGAGTGGGCCAGGGTGGGCTGGAAGTCGGCGCCCATGCTCATGGGGGGCACGTACACGCCGCCGGAGATGACCTGCTGCAGGGCGTCGAGCAGGGTGTCGTTGCTGGCGCGCTTGGGCACGAAGCCCATGGCGCCCATGTCGATGGCGCGGATGACGTCGCTGGTGCGGTCCGAGGCGGACACCACGACCACGGGCAAGGCTGGGTAGCGGCTGCGCAGGTCGGCGAGGAGGTCAAAGCCGTCCACGTCGCCCAGTTGCAGGTCCAGCAGCACCAGGTCGTAGCTCAGGTCCTGGCGCAGGGTGTCCCGGGCTGTGCGGCCACTGTCGGCGGTGGACACGCTGACGTGGTCTCCCATGCTCAGGATCACCGTCTGCAAGGCAGACAGGATCAAGGGATGATCATCGATCAGCAAAACTTTCATGACGGGGCTCCTGCATTGACAGGACCACCGCGGCGCGCGGGCCTCCCGCAGCGATCCTCTTTGTTTGAGCAGGATGATAGTGGGCTTCCCCACGGCGCACGGCGAATACCCCACAGAGGGGGTGTCAGGTTCGCCACACCCGCGGCGGGCAGGGCGTCAGCCCCCAGGCGATGTGGCGCCAACGGGCCCAGACGGCCGTCAGCAAGGCCATGGCCGGCTCGACCCGCTCGGCCAGCACGCGCAGGACCACCACCTGGGCGTTCGGGCTGGTACTGCCGCTGTGGGTGGCCAGGGGGCTGTCGGCCTGCAGTTCGCGGGCGGCCTGGAGCAAGGCCTCGCGCTGCGCCAGCGAGGCAGGGGTGCCGCTGGCCCACCACAGCGTGGCCATGACGCGGCGGCCGTCCCATCCCAGTGGGCTGTCGAGCAGCGTGGCGTCGTCGGCGGCCACGGTGCCGCGCTCCAGCCAGCTGCCTGGCAGGTGGATCTCCTGGGTGAACCGCCCGTGCGCGAAGGCGGGGTCGTCGAAGTGCTCACCGGCTGCGGGCAGCCCCAAGGCCAGCACGTCCCAGCCCATCATCTCGGCGCCGGGGGGCAGGTCGAAGCGCATGCGGTTCACCGCGCGGCAGCCGCGGTAGGCCAGGGTCTCCAGGGGCAGCCATTCCAGGCGGGTGCCGGGCGACAGGCGGGCATGCAGGCTTTGCACGGCCTCGTCCCCCTGGCTTTTGTAGAAGCGGGTGGCGCCGGGGGTGGTGATCAGGGCGTGGCTGCCCTCTGCCATGTCCACGTGCACATCGAGCATGTCACCGCCGGCGATGCCGCCAGGGGGGTGCACCAGCACGTGGTGGCAGACGCCGGGGCCTTCCGGGTAGAGGCGCTGCAGCACGCGCAAGGGGCCAGTGTGGCGGTCCAGCGCGGTGGTGCGCGTGCCGTCGTGGGTGTAGTTCAGGTGCAGTTGGCCGTGCCAGGTCATGGGCCCTTGGTGTGCGGGATGGTTGTCGGGATGGGGTGGAGGCCAGCGGGTGGCTGATGCACCAACTTGATGCAAGGGCCATGCCATGTTGTCCAGGCCAGCGGTGCTCAGCCGGGCAGGCAGCGCACGGCATCGCCCACCCGCAAGACACCCCCGCGCAGCACGCGCGCCGTCATGCCACCGTGGCCGCGCATGGCGTGGTAGCCGCCGGGGCCCAGCACGGTCTCCATGCGCGAGCAGGGGTCACAGGGGCCGGTGAGTTCCAGTTGCACCTCGGCGCCGATGCACAGCAGCAAGGGCGTGTCTTTGAACAAGGCTTTGCAGGCCACGAGGTTGAGGCCGGAGACCAGCAGGTTGCGGCGCAAGGCGGCGGCGTCCACGCGGTCCCGGTGCGCGAGCGCGGCGATCACACCGAGGTGCTCGGCCTGCATCAGCGTGACTTGCCGCTTGCTGCCGCCTGGCCGGCTGGGCGCGCGTGCGGCCGAGCGGTCGCCTTGCAGGCCTTGGTCCACCAGCGCGATGGCCGAATCCACCGACCGAACGGCCTGCAGCCTGGCGGGACGCAGGTGGATGGCATCGAGCCGGCCGATGTGCGGCGCGTGGCGGGACAGCGCGCGCATCGTGGGGCTGGTGGGCAGGGCGGAAGCCGCGGGGAAAAGCGGGTGTGTCTCCGACATGGGCGTGAGGGCGCGCAAGGGCGTGAAAGAGAGCGAAAGGGCGCATGTTCCCAGCGACAATGCGGGCATGAACCTCGACCAAGATGCCATCATCGCCGACACCCGCCGCTGGATGGAGCGCGCCGTGATTGGCCTCAACCTGTGCCCGTTCGCCAAGGCCGTGCACGTCAAAGAGCAGATCCGCTGGACGGTCTCCGAGGCGACCACGCCCGAAGCCCTGCTGGACGACCTGGTGGCGGAATTGCAGTTCCTGGCCGAGGCCGACCCCGAGGCGGTGGACACCACCTTGCTGATCCACCCCGAAGCCCTGCAGGACTTCCTGGACTTCAACGATTTCCTGGACCTGGCCGATGCGGCGCTGGAAGCCCTGGAACTCGATGGCGTCTTGCAAGTCGCCAGCTTTCACCCGGACTACCAGTTCGCGGATGCCGCTGCCGACGACATCGGCAACTTCACCAACCGCTCGCCTTACCCCACGCTGCACATCATCCGCGAGGACAGCCTGGACAAGGCGGTGGCGGCCTTCCCCGAGGCCGAATCCATCTTTGAGACCAACATCGAGACGCTGAACAAGCTGGGCCACGAGGGCTGGCGCAAGCTCTGGGTGGGTTGAGCCCGGCGTTCAGCCCCGCATCAGCCCAGCACCTCGCTGTCGTGCCAGCCGGCCAGCACCCGGCGTGACAGGGCCGACAGCAGGGCGAACTGCGCCACCCCTGTCAGGGTGACCAGGGTGAGCGCGGCGAACATCCGCGGGATGTCGAGCTGGTAGCCCGATTGCAGGATCTGGTACGCCAGGCCGGTGGCCGTGCCGCCCGTGCCCGCCACGAACTCTGCCACCACCGCGCCAATGAGCGCCAGCCCGCCGGAAATGCGCCAGCCCGTGAGCACGTAGGGCAGGGCCGAGGGCAGCCGCAGCCGCCACAGCATCTGCCACCGGCTGGCGCCTTGCAGCTCGAAATACGCCGCCAGGCCGGGCGAGACGCTGCGCAGCCCTTGCGTGGTGTTGGCGATGATGGGGAAGAGTGCGACCAGCGTGGCGCACAGCACCAGCGACCAGGTCGGGTCTTTCACCCAGATGATGATGAGCGGCGCGATGGCCACGATGGGCGTGACCTGCAGCAGCACGGCGTAGGGGAAGAAGGCCGCCTCGATCCAGCGGCTTTGCACGAAGGCGAAGGCCACGCCCATGCCCAGCAGCGCCGCGCAGGCAAAGGCCCACAGCGTGATCTTCACCGTCACCCACCAGGCGGCACTCAACAGGCCCCAGTCGCTCACCAGGGTCTGGGCGATGCGCCAGGGCGAGGGCAGCAGGTAGGGCGGGATGTCGGCCACCGTGACCCAGGCTTGCCAGCCGCCCAGCAGCAGCGCGGCCACGCACAGGGGCAGCAGCCAGGGCAGGCGGATCAGCCTGGCGCCCAGGGTGCTGGCATGGGCTGGGCGGGGTGCATGGGCGGCGATGGCGTCGTGGGGCATGGGGGGCGGTCTCAGTGCTGCTCAAGACGGCTGTGGCGATGCCAGGGGCGCGGTGCCATCGCCGGTGGCGGCCAAGGCGTCTTCCAGGCGCCGCACCACGTCGTTGAAGCCAGGGCTGGTGCGGTGGTGGGCTTCGCGCGGCCACGGCGTGCTCAGGGCGATGTCACCGACGATGCGGCCGGGGCGCGGCGCCATGACGACCACGCGCGACGACAGGTAGGCCGCCTCGCTCAGGCTGTGCGTGACGAAGACCACGGTGAGGCCCTGCGCGCGCCACAGCGCCAGCAGGTCGGCATCGAGGCGGTGGCGGGTGATTTCGTCGAGCGCGCCGAAGGGTTCGTCCATCAGCAGCAGGCGAGGGCGGGTGACCAGGCCCCGCGCGATCGACACCCGCATCTGCATGCCGCCCGACAGCTCGCGCGGACGTTGCGCACCGAAGCCGTCCAGCCCGACCTGGGCAAGGGCCTGTGCGACGCGCGCATCGGCTTCGGCGCGCGCCACGCCAGCGAGGTCCAGCGGCAGGCGCACGTTGGCGGCCACCGTGGCCCAGGGCATCAGGGTGGGTTCCTGGAACACGAAAGACAGGTTCTGCCGGGCCGCTGCAGACGCCGGCGGCTGGCCTTGCACGCGCACCTCGCCAGAGGTGGGCCTCAGCAGCCCGGCCATCATGCGCAGCAAGGTGCTTTTGCCGCAGCCGGAAGGGCCCAGCAGCGAGACGAACTCGCCCTCGCGGATGCGCAGGTCGATGGGCAGGAGGGCGCGCAGGCCGTTGGGGTAGACCTGCCCGGCGGCGTCGAGCTGGATCAGGGCATCACCTTCAGGTCTTGCACGAAGCGGGTGGTGTAGGCCTTCTTCAGGTCGACCTTGGCAGGATCGAGCAGCTTGTGCTGGACCATCACGTCGTAGGTTTTCTGCATGCGCGCATCGGTGATGGTGCCGATGCCCAGCTTGGCCGCATCGCCACCCAGCACCACGCCTTCGGACTTGAGCTTGGCGATGGCCTGGGCGATGACGTCATCCCGCATGTTGGGGTTGTCCTTCTTGATCAAGGCATTGGCGGGCGACGGGTCGCCCTGCAGGTAGCTTTTCCAGCCTTGCATGGAGGCCTTGAGGAAGGCGCTGACTTGCTGGGGCTTGCGCTGCAGGGTGTCGGCCATGCAGACCACGGCGTTGGCATACGGCGGCCAGCCCAGGTCGGCCAACAGGAAAACCGTGGGCTTGAAGCCGGCCGTTTTTTCGATGCTGTAGGGCTCGGAGGCCAGGTAGCCCTGCTGCGCCAGCGACTTGTCTGCCAGGAAGGGCTGGAGGTTGAAGGTGTAGGGGCGCAGTTGCGCATCGGTGAAGCCGTAGCGCGATTTCAGCCAGGGCCAGTAGGTGACCTGTCCGACCTGGCCCACGAGGATGGTGTGGCCCTTGAGGTCTTCGATGCGTTGAACCTGGGGGTGGGCGATGAGGACGGCGGGGTCTTTCTGGAAAGCCGCGGCCACGCTGACCGCCTGGATGCCTTGCTCCCAGGCCTTGAGGGTCTGGTTGTCGAAGCCCATGATGCAGTCGGCCTGGCCGGCCACGAGCAACTGCATCAGGTTGACCTGCGGTCCGCCCATCTTCAGCGTCACGTCCAGGCCGGCCTTGGCGTACAGGCCGGTGGCTTGTGCCTGGTAGTAGCCGCCGTGCTCGGCCTGGGCGTACCAGTCGGTCAGGAAGGTGAACTTCTCGGCGGCATGGGCAGACGCGACGAACGCCAGCAGTGACGCCAGCACCGCAGCGTGTGCGAGGGGCCGGCGGGACGGTGAACATGGGGCAGGGCGCATGCAAGGCTCCGAGGTGGCTGTCGTGTGCAAAGGTGGGGTGGATGTGCGTCTGGCATCCCGCATCTGAGCGCCATTTTCGCCTGATGACAGCCCAGGGGGGCACCCTACAATCGCGGGCTGTGTGCAGATGGTGTTCGGATGGTGTGTGGGTTGTGCGACGTGCCGCCCGAGTGCATCGTGCACGAAGGCCATGGCGTTGTGCTGTGGCATTGCTGGAAGGCCTTGTGTCAGATCGTATTACTCCTGATGTCGCCGCGGCCGTGCCGCTGTCCGAGCGCCTGTTCGTGGGCTTGCAACACGTCTTGCCCAAGCGGGCTTTGACCGAGCTGGCCGGATGGGGCGCCTCGGCGCGGGGCGGTGCCTTGACCACCGCGTTCATCCGCTGGTTCATCGGGCGCTATGGCGTCAACATGGCCGAAGCGGCCCAGCCTGACCCGGCCGCGTATGCCAGCTTCAACGAATTCTTCACGCGGCCTTTGAAGGCCGGTGCGCGCCCGCTGGCGCAGGCCGATTGGGTCTCGCCCGTCGATGGGGCCATCAGCCAGTTTGGCCGCATCGAGCGTGACCAGGTCTTCCAGGCCAAGGGCCACAGCTATGCCACCACCGCGCTGGTCGGCGGTGACCGCGACCTGGCTGCGCAGTTCGAGAATGGCCATTTCGCCACGCTCTACCTCAGCCCGAAGGACTACCACCGCATCCACATGCCCTGCGATGGCCGCCTGCTGCGCATGGTGCATGTGCCGGGCGAGTTGTTCTCGGTGAACCCGGCCACGGCCCGCGGCGTGCCCGGCCTGTTCGCGCGCAACGAGCGGGTCGTCTGCCTGTTCGAGACGCCGCAGGGCCCGATGATCCTGACCTTGGTGGGGGCCACCATCGTGGGCAGCATGGCCACCGTCTGGCACGGCCAGGTCAACCCGCCGCGCCCCGGCGAGGTGCGCGAGTGGCGCTACGACGGCCAGGACATCGCCCTGCGCCAAGGCGAAGAAATGGGCCGGTTTTTGCTTGGTTCTACGGTCGTCATGCTGTGGCCTGCCGGGCCCATGATCTGGCCTGCAGCGTGGTGTGCTGGTCGAGGCATCCGCATGGGCGAGGTCATGGCCGTGCGCAATGCCGACGGCGTCTGACCCGGACACAACCGATTCCAACTGCAAGGCCTCAGGGCCGATCCATCATGGCTGATCAAGAAACAAGCGGAGGACGTGCCGTCCTCATGGGGGCGCTGGTGGCGCTGCTGGTGGGCGCGCTCGGCACGGCCGCGTGGCTGACCGGCGATGCGCTGCTGCTGTCGCGCTCGGTGAACGAAGGCCGCATCGTGGCCGACATGGCCGAAACGGTGGGGCGTTGGGCCTCGCAGTACGGTGGCGTGCACGCTCGCACGCAGGGCGCATCGGCGGGCTTGCCGGGCAGCTTCCTGACCCGCTCGGTGTATGCCGGCACGGGCGATGACGCCGGTGTTTTGCAGGGTTCGCGCAGCGAGCACCGCCAGGACGAGCGCGGTGCCATGGAGCGCGTCGAGGCCTACCACTGGAAGAACCCGGCCTTGATCCAGCGCGAGGTGGCCGACACGCTGTTGGCCTCTGGCAGCCGTGCGCAGTACCGCCTGACGGCGCGCACGGTGCTCAACCGCAACAATGCGCCCAATGCGTTCGAGATCGAAGCGCTGGACGCCCTGCAATCGGCTTTCCAGCGCACGGGTGGCACAGGCGCGCAGCCCACACCCACGGCCGCAGCCTTGCCCCTGGCCCAGCCCAAGGCCGGCCAGGAGTACTGGAAGGTCGAGGGCGGCCACTTGCTGTACGCCCGTGCCGTTGTGGCGCAGTCGTCTTGCCTGCGCTGCCACGACACGCCGGAGAAAGCCCCGGAGTTCCTGCGGGCGAACCAGCAATTCAATGGTGGCGGTGGTTTTGGCTACAAGGCGGGTCAGCCCGTGGGCCTGATCAGCGTGAAGCTGCCTGTGGCCACGAGCGCCAACCTCTTGCGCGACAGCGTGCCCCTGGCCGCCTGGGGCGCACTGGCCGTGGCCCTGGCCGCGGGCCTGGGCGTCGTTTACCTGGGTGTGGTCGGCAGGCCCAAGGCGCAGGCTTGAGGGCAAGCCGGAAGCCCATCGGGCAGATTCAGGCTGCGCGAGCTCTCGAAGAACCGGGCCTCTCCGGTGAGCGGGTCGGTGAAGCGCAATGATTTGGCCAGCAGCTGCAGCGGTCGGCTGAGGTCGGGCGCTTGCTCAGGCGGCAAGGCCGGCAGCAGCTCCGGGTAGATCTGGTCGCCCAGGATGGGCAGGCCGAGCGCGTTCATGTGCGCCCGCAGCTGGTGCTTCTGGCCGGTGCGGGGCGTGAGCCGGTACCGTGCCAGGCGTGGGCCAGCAGGCACGTCAGACACCGCCATCACCTCGATCAAGGTGTCCGCATTGGGCGGTCCGTCCACCTCGTGCATGGCCATGAAGTGCGGGCTTTCCGCCAGCCGGCTGATGCGGCGATGCGGCCATGTCAGCCCTTCGCGCCATGGCGCAATGGCCTCGTAGGTCTTGTGCACCTGCAGGTCACGCAGCAGGCCCTGGTAGGCGTTGCGCGTGTGCGGCTGCACCGTGAACACGACCAGGCCCGCGGTTTCGCGGTCGATGCGGTGCATGGGCACCAGGGTGTCGATGCCTGTGCGTTTTTTCAGCCGCACCAGCAGGGTCTCGTGCAGGTAGCGGCCTTTGGGCGTCACTGGCAAGAAGTGGGGCTTGTCGGCCACCACGAGGAAATCGTCCTGGAAGACGATGGTTTCCTCGAAAGGGATGTGGTGCTCGAAAGGCAGGCTGCGCCAGTAGTGCAGCCGCGTTTGCGCACGGTAGGGTGCGTCGGGTGGCACGGGCTGGCCTTGTGCGTCCAGCACGTCGCCTCGGGCCATGCGTTGCGCCCAGTCTTCGCGGCTGACGGCAGGGATGCGCTCAGACAGGAAGGCCAGCACCGTGGCCCAGGGGCCGTCCGGCGCAGCCACCGTGCTGGCGCTGACGCCATCGCGGGTGGGCAAGGGGATGCGGGCTGGGCGGGACATCGTGGCGCTTGGGCAGAAAAAAAGGACACCCGCGGGTGTCCTTTTGGAATGTCCTTGTGCAGGTTGGATCCGGAGATCAACCGTGCGTGATCAGACGCGCTTCTTGTACTCGTGGGTGCGGGTGTCGATTTCGATCTTGTCGCCGCTTTCCACGAAGGAAGGCACGGGGATCTCGAAACCGGTGCCGACCACGCGGGCAGGCTTCATGACCTTGCCGGAGGTGTCGCCCTTGACGGCGGGCTCGGTCTCGATTTCGCGCACGATGGTGGTGGGCAGTTCGACCGAGATGGCCTTGCCGTCGTAGAACACGACTTCGGCTTCCATGCCGTCTTGCAGGTAGTTGATCGCGTCGCCCATGTTCTCGGCTTCGATCTCGAACTGGTTGTACTCGGCGTCCATGAAGGCGTACATCGGGTCGGCGAAGTAGGAGTAGGTGCACTCCTTCTTGTCGAGGATGATCTGGTCCATCTTGTCGTCGGCCTTGAAGACGGTTTCTTGACCGAAACCGCTCAGCAGGCTCTTCATCTTGATGCGGACCGTGGCGGCGCCGCGGCCACCGCGGCTGTATTCGGTCTTCAGGACGACCATCGGGTCCTTGCCCTGCATGATCACGTTGCCAGCGCGGATTTCTTGTGCGGTTTTCATGGTGGATTCCCGATGAAGTGTGTCTGAATCGGTCAGATGCTGAAAAGGGGGCTTCTGGGGCAGCCGTGATCAAGGACGAACAAGCTGCGCGAAGCAAAGCCTTGGATTTTACCCTGAGCCGGCGACGAAATGCGTCAATTGCGTGACCAGGTCGGTTTGTGCCAGCCATGCCGCCCGCGCATCCCGGCTGGCCTGGGCCCAGGCACCGTTGGCGTTGCGCCAATCCGCCAGGCGAGGGCAGGGTGCGGGTGTGGCCATGGCCGTGGCCGCCAACGCTGCGCCAAATTCAGCCGGGATCTGGTTGAAGTGCCGCCAGCAGCGCTGCACCTCGTCGCGCAGTGCGGCCGGCCAGCCCTGCATCCAGCGTGCAATGAAGGCGTCCAGCTTGTCGGCGTGCACGCCATCGTCTTGCTGGTAGATATGCCAGACGTGCGGGCGCCCCGCCCACAGCGCGCGCACGGCCGAATCCTCGCCCCGCACGATGTTGAGGTGGCAGGCCCACAGCAGGAGGTCGAACTCGGTCTGGGGCAGCGCTGGCAAGGGGTGCAAGGCGAGGGCCTGCGGCGCCGTGTGGCGGCCTTGTGCGGCCCAGGCCTGCGCCAGCGACGTGGCATGGCCGGGCGTCAGCAGCACACGGGTCATGCCCGCGGGGGATGTGGCTGTGCCTGTGCCTGTGTCTGCGGGGGCATCGCAGGCGGCTTGAAGGGCCTCGGCCTGCAGTGCGTCCAGCCAATCGCCCAGTGGCGCGCCGGCGTAGCAAAACACCGACACCAGCCGGTCGGCCTCCGAGGCGGGCACGCCCAGGCGGTGCAGCCAGGGCACGCGCTGGTGTGCCGCGAAGTCGGCCTGGCGGGCCATCAGGCCGGGCTCGCGCAGCAGGCCGCCCGTCGCGGGCGTGAAGCCGGGGTAGAAAAAGCGCTTGCGCAGGCCGGCAGCGGGGCCACTGAACACGGGCGAGGTCAGGCCGTGGCTGCGCTCCACGTAATCTTCGGCGCTGAGGTACTCGAGGTTGACCCAGGCCGGTGGCTGCGGGCGCTGCATGCGGGCCAGGAAGGCGTCGGGCGGGTTGCAGCCAAAGGCCTCGATGACGACATCGCCTGGGGTGATGGCCGCCGCAGCTTCGGGGCTTTCGGCCTCGGCCCAGGCCCGGACCTCGACACCCCGTGCGCCCTGCGGCGCCATCCAGGCCAGCGCCGAGGCGTCGTCCACCCAGAGCCGGGCGGTGTGTCCGCGCGCGCCCAGGTCGGTGCACAGGCGCCAGCACACGCCGATGTCGCCAAAGTTGTCGATGACCCGACAGAACACATCCCACAGCATGCGGCGGATTATGGCAAGCCCCGCCGCGGCGCCTGGCGCGCCTGTCGGACAATCGCGCCATGAGCGATCTTCCGAACGACAGCGACGCCGCGGGCGCCACGGCCACCTCCGAGCGCGAGCAGACCTGGCAACGCCTGCTGGCCGAGGTCAGCCGCCTGCCGGCCTTGCCCGGCGTGTACCGCTACTTCGATGCCCAGAACGGCGTGCTGTACGTGGGCAAGGCGCGCGACCTCAAAAAGCGTGTCTCCAGCTATTTCCAGAAGAACCACGGTGGCACCCGCATCGGGCACATGGTGTCGCGCATCGACCGCATGGAAACCACGGTGGTGCGCAGCGAGGCAGAAGCGCTGCTGCTGGAAAACAACCTCATCAAGACGCTCAACCCGCGATTCAACATCCTGTTCCGCGACGACAAGAGCTACCCCTACCTGAAGATCTCGTCGCAGGACTTCCCTCGCATGTCCTACTACCGCGGCGCGGTGGACCGCAAGCACCGCTACTACGGGCCGTACCCCAACGCCTGGGCGGTGAAGGGCACCATCCAGCTCATGCAGAAGGTCTTCCAGCTGCGCACCTGCGAAGACGCTGTCTACAACAACCGCTCGCGGCCCTGCCTGCTCTACCAGATCAAGCGCTGCAGCGGGCCCTGCGTCGGCATGGTCAGCCAGGAGGATTACCGCAGCGCGGTGGGCCAGGCCGAGCGCTTCCTGCTGGGCGAGCCCGAAGCCGTGCTGGCCGACCTGCAGACGCGCATGATGGCCTTCGCCGAAGAGATGGCCTACGAGAAGGCCGCCGAGGTGCGCAACCAGATCAGCGCCTTGTCGCGCGTGTTGCACCAGCAGTCGGTGGACACGGTCATGGACAAGGACGTCGATGTGCTGGCCGTGAAGGTCCACGGTGGGCGCGCCTGCGTCAACCTGGCCATGGTGCGCGGCGGGCGCCACCTGGGCGACCGGGCGCATTTCCCCGTGCACGTGCAGGACCACGTCGCCTTGGCGTCAGCGGCCGAGGCAGACCTGGTGCCGGGCAGCGCGCCAACGTCGCCGGCGGCGCTTCCGTTGACCGAGGAGCGCTCCGCCGAGGCCTGGTCGCAGTCCGCCGAAGTCGCTGTGCTGGAGGCCTTCCTGGCGCAGCACTACATCGGCGGGGCGGTGCCCAGCTTGCTCATCCTCAGCCACCCGGTGGACCCGGAGCTCGTGGAGGCCCTGGGCGCGCAGTCCGGCCGCAAGGTGACGGTGGTGCTGCAGCCACGCGAGCAGCGGCGCGGCTGGCTCGACATGGCCATCAAGGGCGCCGAGCTCTCGCTGGCGCGGCTGCTCAGCGAGGAAGGCTCGCAGCAAGCGCGCACGCGGGCGCTGGTCGAAGCGCTCAACCTCGACCTGGACCTCGATGCGCGCGAAGCGGGTCTGGAAGATGCCGCCGAGGCAGGCGAGGGCCCAGCCGACGCGGGGCCTGCCACGACCGCCACGGCCGCCGATGCCGGGACAGAAGGTTCGCCAGCGCCAGCGAGCGCCTCGGGGCAGCGCCACGACCCGCTCGCCGGCCTGCGCATCGAGTGCTTCGACATCAGCCACACCGCGGGCGAGGCCACCCAGGCATCTTGCGTGGTGTACGAAGGCCACAAGATGCAGGCCGCGCAGTACCGCCGCTACAACATCACCGGCATCACCCCGGGCGACGACTACGCGGCCATGAAGCAGGCCCTGGAGCGCCGCTACCGCGATGCCGACCTTGCAGCCGAGGTCACGGCCGAGGGCGCCGCCAAAGAGGGCAAGAAGCGCAAGCCCGCCCGCGTGCCCGACATCGTCCTCATCGACGGCGGCAAAGGCCAGGTGAGCATGGCGCGCGAAGTCTTCACGCAACTGAGGCTGCCCTTGTCCATCATCGTGGGCGTGGAGAAGGGCGAAGGCCGTAAAGTCGGGCTGGAAGAGCTGGTGTTTGCCGACGGCCGGCCCAAATTGCAGCTCTCGCCCAGCTCGGCCGCGTTGATGCTGGTGGCGCAGATCCGCGACGAGGCCCACCGTTTCGCCATCACCGGCATGCGCGCCAAGCGTGCCAGCGTGCGCACCGGCAGCAGCAGCCTGGAAGACATCCCGGGCGTGGGCCCCAAGCGCCGCGCCCGCCTGCTGCAGCGCTTCGGTGGCGTGCGTGGTGTGGCCGCCGCCAGCGTGGACGACCTGGCCGGCGTCGATGGCATTTCGCGTGAACTCGCCGAGGAGATCTACCGTGCCCTGCGTTGAAAACACCCCTCCCACCGCCTCAACCCGGTCAGCCCAGGCCGGAGCCGTCCTGCTGGCCACCGTGCTGGGCGCGGCCCTGGTGCTGTCAGCCTGCCAGACGCCCCCGCCCGGCGGGCGAACCGGACAGGCGCCTGCGGGCACCCCATCCACACCCGATGCCCGCCCCGACGCCGCCCAGGGCACGCCCGCGCCGGGCAACCGCCGCACCGAGGTGCGCCTGCCTGCACCGCAATCGCCGCGCAGCTGGGGCGAGGCCCGCCAGCAGGCCGCCCGGCGCCTGGTGGCCGCCAACCCCGACAGCACCTACATGGACAAACCGCCCGCCATGCTGTTGGCCATCCCCGTGATGACGGTGGACCTCAACGGCGACGGCAGCGTGCGCAACGTCAGCGTCATGCGCTACCCCAGCCAGGCCCGCGACACGGTCAACCTGGCCATCGCCGCCATCCACCGCGCAGCCCCGTATGGCGACGTCTCCCGCCTGCCCAAGCCCTGGCGTTTCAACGAAACTTTCCTGTTCAATGGTGACCGCAAGTTCAAGCCCATGACGCTGGACCAGCCCTGACGCCAGCCGGGCCGCGAATGCGGGGCACAATGGCGACATGTTTTTGAACCTGCCCACCATGCTCACCTGGGCGCGGATCGTCTCGATCCCGATCATCGTGGGCATGTTCTACCTGCCCTGGCCCATGGCGCAGGTGAACCTCGCTGCCAGCTGCCTGTTCATCGCCATGGCCATCACCGACTGGGCCGATGGCTGGCTGGCGCGTCGCCTGAACCAGACCTCGGCCTTCGGCGCCTTCCTGGACCCGGTGGCCGACAAGATCCTGGTGTGCGCCTCGCTGCTCATCCTGCTGCAACTGCACCGCGTCAATGCCCTGGTGGCCCTGATCATCATCGGCCGCGAAATTGCGATCTCCGCGTTGCGCGAATGGATGGCCCAGATCGGTGCCTCGCGCAGTGTCGCCGTCCACATGCTGGGCAAGCTCAAAACTGCCGCGCAAATGGGCGCCATCGTGTTGCTGTTCTACGATGGCGAGCTGTTCGGCCTCATCCACACCCGGATGGCCGGCACCTGGCTGATCTACATCGCTGCGGCGCTGACGATCTGGTCCATGGTGTACTACCTTCAGAAGGCGCTGCCGGCCATCCGTGCCAAGGTGCGCTGACAACGCCAGGCACACCCGAGGGGATCTTTCCGTGAACAAGACCGAGATGATCGAGCACATCGCCCAGCAGGCCGACCTGTCCAAGGCGTCGGCCGGGCGTGCCCTGGAGGCCTTCATCCAGGGTGTGCAAAGCGCCCTGCGCAAGGGCGATGCCGTGACCCTGGTGGGCTTCGGCACTTTCGCCGTGAGCACGCGCCCCGCGCGCACGGGCCGCAACCCGCGCACGGGCGAGGAAATCAAGATCAAAAAGGCCAAGGTGGCCAAGTTCCGCGCTGGCAAGGCCCTCAAGGACGGCCTTTTGTAATGCATTAAGATAGCCCCCGATCATCGGGTGCTTAGCTCAGTTGGTAGAGCGCTTGCCTTACACGCAGGATGTCGGGGGTTCGAGTCCCTCAGCACCCACCAAGCCCGATGGTGATCTGACGGTGAGGCCCGCACCTTGCACCAAGGCGAACCCCGGTTCGCCTTTGTCCTGTCTGGGCCTTCGCAGTCGGTGACCGCCTTACCCGTCCAGATGTTCCTGACTGGCTTCATTGACCCCCCTCCGACATGT
Organism: Aquabacterium sp.; assembly: GCA_023266355.1. Taxonomy (GTDB): domain Bacteria; phylum Pseudomonadota; class Gammaproteobacteria; order Burkholderiales; family Burkholderiaceae_C; genus Aquabacterium. Next base: position 555,772 of record JAHFQM010000002.1, on the reverse strand, counting down.
TTGATTTCGTCCGCAAGCACACGCGCCTCCTGCAGCTCCTGCTGCTGATCCTGATCCTGCCGTCTTTCGTCGTCTTCGGCCTCCAGGGGTATTCGAAGTTCTCTGGCGACGATGGCGTGGTGGCCAAGGTCGGCAAGCAAAGCATCACCCAGGCCGAGTGGGACAACGCCCACCGCAACTTCATGGAGCGCGTGCGTTCGCAGCAGCCCAATGTCGATGCCAGCCAGTTCGACACCCCCGAAGCCCGCCGCCAGTCGCTCGATGCGCTTGTTCGCCAGTACGTGCTGGCCGAAGCCGCCGCCGACCAGAGCCTGAGCGTCAGCGACAACCGCCTGCTGCGCCAGTTCACCACCGACCCGCGCTTTGCCGGTCTGTTCAACCCGGACGGCTCTTTCAACAAGGGCCTGCTGGAAGCGCGCGGCATGACGCCCAACCAGTTCGTCGCCATGGTGCGCCAGGAGCTGGTGCTGGGCCAGGTGCTGGGCGGCGTGCAGGCCACCGGCCAGACCTCGCTGCTGTCCAACCGCCAGGCGGTGGACGCCCTGTTCCAGGTGCGCGAAGTGCAATGGACCAAGTTCGAGCCCAAGCAGTACCTGGCCCAGCTCAACCCGACGCCCGAGCAACTGCAGGCTTTCTACAAAGACCCCGCCAACGCCACCTGGCTGACCGCCGCTGAGAAGGCCGACGTGCAGTACGTGGTGCTGGACCTGGACACCCTCAAGCAGCGCGTGACCGTCAGCGAAGACGACCTGCGCCGCTCGTACAAGGAAAACGAAGCCCGCTACAGCACGCCCGAAGAGCGCCGCGCCAGCCACATCCTGATCAAGGTGGACGCCAGCGCCACCGCCGACCAGAAGAAGGCCGCCCGCGCCAAGGCCGAAGGCCTGCTGGCCCAGATCAAACAAAACCCTGCCCAGTTCGCCGAGTTGGCACGCAAGAATTCGGACGATCCCGGCTCTGCCGCCAACGGTGGTGACCTGGAGTTCTTCGGCCGCGGCGCCATGGTCAAGGCCTTCGACGAAGCCGCCTTCAAGCTCAAGAAGGGCGAGGTCAGCGGCCTGGTGGAAACCGAGTACGGCTTCCACATCGTCCAGCTCAACGACGTGCGCGGCGGCACGGCCCAACCCTTCGAGGCCGTGCGTGCCCAGATCGAAGACGAGGCCCGCAAGCAACTGGCCCAGCGCCAGTTCGCCGAAGCCGCTGAACGCTTCACCAACTCGGTGTACGAGCAGTCCGACAGCCTCAAGCCCGTGGCCGATGAGCTCAAACTGCCGTTGTTGACCATGAACGGCGTGCTGCACGTGCCGGGCAACAAGGACCAGGGTCCGCTGGGCAACCGACGCGTGCTGGACGCCCTGTTCGACGCCAACAACCGCGCGAAGGGCCGCAACACCGAGGCGGTCGAGGTCAGCACCAACAAGCTGGTGTCGGCGCGCATCATCAAGTACAGCCCGTCCGCGCTGCGTGCCTTCGACGAGGTCAAGGACGAACTGCGCGCCCGCTGGGTGGCCGATGCCGCCACCAAGGCCGCCCGTGCCGATGCCGACAAGAAGCTGGCCGACTGGAAGGCCGCACCCGACAAGGCCGAACTGCCTGCCGCGGTGAAGATGTCGCGCAAGACCATGTTCTCGCAGCCACCGCTGGTGCTGGACGCCGCGCTGCGCGTGCCCGAGAAGCAGTTGCCTGCCTTCACGCTGGTGGACCTGGGCGCCGACGGCGTGGCCGTGCTCAAGGTCAACAAGGTGCTGCCGCTGGAGATCTCGCCCCAGGAGCTCAAGGAAACCCAGAACCAGTTCGGTTCGTACTGGGGCCGTGCCGAAGCCGATGCCTACTATCAAGCCCTCAAGCACAAGTACAAGGTCGAGTACCTGAATGAAGGCAAGAAAGTGATGAGCGCGCAAAAATCTGCGTCAGCATCGTGACAGCCTTGAAAAGCACGCTATAATTTCTGTCTTTGCTGCGGTGGCTGTAGCTCAGTTGGTAGAGTCCCAGATTGTGATTCTGGTTGTCGTGGGTTCGAGTCCCATCAGCCACCCCACCGCTTCTTTGTGATGTGCTAAGTCCTTGAATTCAAAAAAGAACCAAGCACATCAATCACTTAGGCAAGCCTGTCCGGACACAAACCCGGACAGTTCCCTTGAGAAAGACCTCGGGCAACTGCTCCAGTTGTTCGATCAAGGGAAACTCAGCTTGTCGTCCCCAAGTACAAGAAAAGACAAGTACGGCTATCACGTCAAGACGGATGGCCGTGCTTACTTTCGGCCTTCGGTCCCCAAAGACCTTGCGCCACACCTTGGCAGCTATCCATCTGTGAACCTGGGCCTCAAGGCGGGCCGTGCCGCTGAGCGTTTGTCGCTTATGCACTACATCGCCTTCACTGGGATGCTGGATGAGGTTCGCCAAGAGATCGCAGGGGGCATCTTCCGGGGGCGCCCTTTGATGCTCAGCATGTGGACCGCCGAGGCCATCAAGGCCCTTGCTGTGCGCTGGGCTCAGGATCAGAACCGCAGGCAGTACGAGATGCTGCGCAGGTTTGAAGGCCGCGATGAGTTGGAGGCCCACCATGAAGTCTTCGACGGCGCGGCGGGCGATGTTCTCAGCGGCTACAGCGCGGTCACCCTGGGGTTGATCGTTGAGGCCAAGCTGAGCCGAGATTCCATCCCATACGTCAAGGATGATGGGCACTTCCGCGCCCTGGTCTTCGCCTTTGCTGAGGCTCTGTCCCTAGAGTTCATTGACCCCAGCACCAAGCGCCTGTATGAGCGCAAGGCCGTGCCTCCGCCGCCCCTCCCTGAGCCCATCAAGGCCCCCGCGAAGTTGGCCACTGTGTTGACCATTGGGGCCATCATCAAGGCCTACATTCAGGTCAAGCAGAAGGCCCCCACGGGCTACACGCGCAAGGTGGTCCGGTGCCTGGAGTTGTTCCGGGAGATGGTCGGGGCTCAGACCCCGGTAGCGGAGTTGCGCCAGCGTCAGGTGACGGCTTTCCTGCACGACATCTGCGGCTTGCCCTCGGATTGGGCCACGCGCTTCGATCAGGGCGAAGCAGTTGCCAAGATGCTGGAGGAGGAAGCCGAGGAGGTCATGGGCCCCCGCACCTTCAATGACAACTACCGTGCGCCTCTCAAGGCGTTTCTGAGAGATGCCCGACGGGACTATGGGGACGAGGGCTTCCCGGCCCTGATCGTGGATGGCATCGAATACACGGGCGGGCGCAAAGCTGGTGAGGACACACAGCGTGACTTGACCATGCCTGAGCTTAAGCGTCTGTTTGAGGGGCCGGAGTTCGCAGCCATTGCCCAAGACATCGGGGCGGATGCCGCTTACTGGTTGCCTGTCATCAGCTTGTTCACTGGTGCCCGCCCGCGGGAGCTTTGCCAGTTGAACCCGCAGTGTGACTGGGGCAAGGAGGGCGACACCTTCTTCCTGCTTGTCGATGAACACACCCCCGCGGGGAAGGGTGTCACCAAGACCGTGAAGACAGGCGAGACGCGGCGCTTGCCCCTTCATTCTGAACTGGTGCGGCTGGGTCTCCCCGCCTACCTTGAGCGCATGAAGAAAGCCGGGTCTGATCGTCTGTTCCCTGGTGTCAGGGTCAAGAAAGGCAACCCCTACGAAGTCGCTGGGCAGGCCTTCACGGACTTCCTGCGGACCATCGGCCTGTATGACGACACAGCGCCCCCGGGGCGTCAGGTAAAGGGGTTGTACGTCTTCCGCAAGACGCTCATCACCTATGCGGGCAACCGTGGGATTCCCACTTGGGGCCTCACGGGGCACAAGCCTGAGCATCTGACGCTGTTGCAGTGGCAGAGCTACCACTCCAGCCCCGCAGGCTTGGAACTGGTCAAGGCTGACCTGGAGCGGATCGCCTACCCCCTGAGCATCCCGCAGAGGTTGCAAGGCAACTGCTGAGGCCTCCCTTGGCAACCTTCCCGAGGCCCATAGCGGGGGCGGGAGGGGCCTTGCTGGGGCTGCTGGGGCTGGGCTGATTACCGAGGAAGGCGAGGGCGAGGCTTGCGCTTGCTGTCCTTGCCAAAGAACTTGAAGGCGTCATACCTTGCATCCCGTTCTTCCAAGGCAGAGAGGCCCCGTATCGCCTTGGCTTCGATGGCTTGGGTTGCTGCCGCCTTGAGTCGGTCAAGCTGTGCCTGGAGTTCTTCCTGTGTCGCCGCAGACAACAGGCGTTCTTCGCCCCTGATGTAAAGCCCGTCCTGCCTGATGGCCGGGAGCACGTGATGCGTGACCCATCGTTGAAAGGCTTTGGCCTCTGCCTTGTGGCTGCGGAAGATCAGGGCATAGAGACCGGGTTCATTGATGGTCGTGACCGTTTGGGTGCCCCCAAGGGTGGCCGCAGACGAGTTCGGCAGGTGTGAGAAGCAGCCAACATTGCTTCAAGACAGTTCAAACGAGATACCAAGTCTTCCGGTAAGTCAGTCAAACGTAACTCCCTCGCGTGATTCAGGTGACGATTTTTGCCACAGCTTATGGCCCATTCCAGCCCTATGGTCGCCTGCATGGTGTGGCACGCACTCTGCGGTGGGATGACTTGGCGCGGGGCAATGTGCGCTGTATCATGGCCACAATGCCCCGGACAGACACCCGGACGCAGAGGCGGCAGGCAGTCGCCTAAGTAATTGATTCATAAGGTTTCTGATGGTGCCGACGGCGTTTCCCATCAGCCACCCCACCGTATAAGAGATCCCCTGACAGGTTCGCCTCTCAGGGGATTTTTCTTTGCGCGCTCAATGTTGGTGCATTTCGGCCGAAATGCCGGCAGTGGTTCGCGGTGAACCCGTGAACCCTGTTGCCAAAGGAATTGAGATGTCGCGTGTTGCCATGATGGGCCGATCGATTGGCCAGCGCCTGGCCGTGGTGCTGGGCTTGGTGTTGCTGATCGCCTTCCTGGGCTCCGGCATCGGCTACTGGGCCTTGCACCGGGTGGCCGCCGAGACCAAGGACATGTTCGAAAAGTCCCTGGTCAGCGAGCGCATCGCCACCGACTGGTACCGCAACATCACCAACGGCGTGAACCGCACCAGCGCCATCGCTGTCAGCGCCGATCCGCAACTGGCGCAGTTCTTCGCGGCCAACGCGGCCGAATCGACCAAGCAGTCCAGCGAGCTGCAAAAACGCCTGGAAGTGCTGATGGCGGCGCCCGATGAGCGCGCTTTGTTCGACAAGCTCTCCCAGGCCCGCAAGGCCTACCTCAGCACCCGCGACGCCGTCACCCAGGCCAAGAAGGCTGGCGACAACGACAAGGCGCGCCAGACCTTCGATGCCGAATTCACACCGGCCGCCGCGGCTTTCCAGGAGGCCATCAAGAACGTGGTGCAGGACCAGCGCGACAAGCTGGACGCCGCCGCCCAGCGCGTGGATGCGACGAACCACCAGGCCCAGTGGGCGCTGGTCGTGTTCGGTGTCTGTGCGCTGATCGTGGGCGGCACCTTGTCGGTCTGGTTGCAACGCTCCATCACCCGCCCGCTGCGCGAGGCGGCCAATGTGGCCGAGGCCATTGCCCGTTTCGACCTGAGCAGCAAGATCACGCCGCAGTCGGATGACGAAACCGGTCAGCTGCTGCGGGCCTTGCAGTCCATGCAGACCTCGTTGACCCGCCTGATCACCTCGGTGCAGCAATCGACCGACAGCATCGGCACGGCGAGTTCCGAAATCGCGTCGGGCAACATGGACCTGTCGTCACGCACCGAGCAGACCGCCTCGAACCTGCAACAGGCCGCCGCGTCCATGATGCAGCTGACCGGCACCGTGCGCCAGACGGCCGACTCGGCCGCCACGGCCAACCAACTGGCCACCTCTGCGGCGGCCGTGGCCCAGCGCGGCGGGCAGGTGGTGTCTCAGGTGGTGGCCACGATGGACGAGATCAGCGCCAGCTCGCGCCGCATCAGCGACATCATCGGCACCATCGACGGCATCGCTTTCCAGACCAACATCCTGGCCCTGAACGCGGCCGTGGAAGCGGCCCGTGCCGGCGAGCAAGGCCGCGGTTTCGCCGTGGTGGCGGGCGAGGTGCGCTCCCTGGCGCAGCGCTCGGCCGAAGCCGCCCGGGAGATCAAGGGCCTGATCGGGGCCAGCGTGGAGCGCGTCGAGTCGGGCTCCCGCCTGGTGCAGGACGCGGGCAGCACCATGGGCGAGATCGTGGCGAGCGTGCAGCGCGTCACCGACATCATTGGCGAGATCACGGCGGCGACCCAGGAGCAGCGCGAGGGCATCGACCAGATCAACGTGGCCGTCACGCACCTGGACCAGATGACCCAACAGAACGCCGCCTTGGTGGAAGAGGCCGCGTCTGCCGCCGAGAGCCTGAAGGACCAGTCCGTGCGCCTGTCGGGCGAGGTGGGTGTGTTCAGGCTGTGAGCCTTTTGGGGTTTTTGACCCATGAAAAATCCCCTGCAGGGCTGGGCCTTTCAGGGGATTTTTTCATGGGCGGGCTCTGGCAGGCACTGTGCCTGCCATGCCGCACTCACCAGCGGCCGTGGACGCTGCGCTTGCTCATGCGCTCGGGGCCATCGTCGCAGTGGCAGTCGTCGCGGCCGAACCAGGGCTGGTTGACGGCGGGTGCCTTGTGGGCTGGGGTGGTCGAGCTGCGCAGGTTGCCGGCATCGACGACGGGGCGAGCCGGGGGCAGGGGGGCGGTAACTCGGGGCAGGGGGGCAATCTGGCGCATGGTGCGATCCTTCGAAGGCCCGGCCGGATGAGCCCGGGCTGAGGGTTCAACGCGGCGCTTCGCCTCCTGGATGACACGGCAGGCGCACATTCTGTGAAAAAAATTCACAAGCCGTGAGCGCCCGTGTCCGGCCGCCGGGCTCAGACGGGCAGGGCGGTGCGGTCCACCACGCGGCGCAGCACGAAGCTGGTGTGCACGCCGGTCACGCCCTTGATCTGGGTGATCTGGTTGAGCAGCAGGTGCTGGTAGGCGTCCATGTCGCGCACCACCACCTTGAGCTGGTAGTCGGCCGACTGCCCGGTGATGAGCAGGCACTCCAGCACCTCGGGGATGTCGCGGATGACGGCTTCCAGCGCGGCGAAGCGGTCGGGCGTGTGCTTGTCCATGGAGATGCCGATCAGCGCCATCAGCGACAGGCCCAGCTTGCGCGCGTCCAGCAGGGCGCGGTAGCCGGCGATGATGCCGGCCTCCTCCAGCGTGCGCACGCGGCGCAGGCAGGGCGAGGGCGACAGGCCGATGCGCTCGGCCAGGTCCTGGTTGCTGATGCGGCCGTCTGCCTGCAGCACGGCGAGGATCTGCTTGTCGTGGCGGTCGAGCTCGTGGTCCATGCCGATATTGTGCATCCGCGCGCAATGATCTGCTGCAAATGACCCGAATCAGGCACAACATTGGCAGCATCTGCGGCGGCATGGCGGGCACAATTTCTCACATCGACGGGCAGGTGGCCATGAACCCATGACCGCAGCCACAGACCGACGTCACAGCCCAAAGCAACCCCGAGGCCCACCATGCTCGCCAACCCCGCCCAGAAATACACCGCCTTCCCGCCCGTGGGCTTGAAAGACCGCACCTGGCCCGACCAGGTCATCGGCCAAGCCCCCATCTGGATGAGCACCGACCTGCGCGACGGCAACCAGTCGCTCTTCGAGCCCATGAATGGCGAGAAGAAGCTGCGCATGTTCCAGACGCTGTGCGCCATCGGCTTCAAGGAAATCGAGGTGGCCTTCCCCTCGGCCTCGGACACCGATTTCGGCTTCGTGCGCAAGCTCATCGACGAGGACCTCATCCCCGAGGGCGTGACCATCGAGGTGCTGACCCAGGCGCGCGAGCACCTCATCCGCCGCACGATGGACTCGGTGCGGGGCGCGAAGAAGGCCATCGTCCACGTCTACAACGCGACCTCCAAGCCCTTCCGCGACATCGTGTTCAACATGAGCCGCGACGAGGTGCGCGAGATGGCCGTGGCCGGCGTCAAGCTGGTGCGCGAGATCGCGGCCACCATGCCCGAGACCGAGATTCAGCTGGAGTACAGCCCAGAGACCTTCACCGGCACGGAACTCGATTTCGCTTTGGAGGTGTGCGATGCCGTCACTGCCGCCTGGGGCGCGACGCCGCAGCGCAAGGTCATCCTCAACCTGCCGACCACGGTGGAGCTGACCACGCCCAACGTCTACGCCGACCAGATCGAGTGGATGCACCGCCACCTGGCCCGCCGCGACAGCGTCATCCTCAGCCTGCACCCGCACAACGACCGCGGCACGGCCGTGGCCGCCGCCGAGCAGGGCCTGATGGCCGGCGCCGACCGGGTGGAAGGTTGCCTCTTCGGCAATGGCGAGCGCACGGGCAACGTGGACATCGTGACCCTGGCCCTGAACCTGTACACCCAGGGCGTGCACCCGGGCCTGGACTTCTCCGACATCAACGCCGTGGTGCGCACGGCCGAGCATTGCACCCAACTGCCCGTTCACCCACGTCACCCTTACGCGGGCGATTTGGTCTTCACCGCCTTCTCCGGCTCCCACCAGGACGCCATCAAGAAGGGCTTCGCCGCCCGGAACTCACAAGGTTCCGAGGCCGGCGAGCGGTGGAACGTGCCCTACCTGCCCATCGACCCGGCCGACCTCGGCCGCAGCTACGACTCGGTCATCCGCGTCAACAGCCAGTCCGGCAAGGGCGGCGTGGCCTACCTGCTGGAGACCGACTTCGGCGTGGTGATGCCGCGGCGCATGCAGATCGAGTTCTCGGCCGTGGTGCAGCAGGTCACCGACACGCAAGGCGGCGAGCTGAGTTCGGCCGACATCTGGGACATTTTCTCGGACACCTACGTGGCGCCTCGGACCCCGGCGGCAGCGGGCGCCCCTGACATCGCCTACCTGGGCCACCACCTGGCCGAGCAAGACGGCGGGCAGACGGTGGTGCTGACCGTGGCCATCGACGGGCAGGAGCGGGTGCTGACCGGGCACGGCAACGGCCCCATCCACGCGGCGGTGCAGGCGTTCGCCTCGGCGGGCATCGTGGTGGAGGTGCACCACTACGAGGAGCGCTCGATGGCGTCCCCGCAGGGCCAGGACGACAGCGGTGGCAGCGCGCGGGCCTGTGCCATCGTCGAGGTGGGCTGCGGCGGGCGTGCGACGCACGGCGTGGGCATGGACGCCAACATCGTGACGGCGTCCATCCGCGCCCTGTGCAGCGGCGTGGGACGGGCGCGCCGCGGGGCCTGATCCACCTCGCTTGCCGCTTCAAGCGGCAGCGTTGACGCTTGAAGCGCCTCCTGCGCCCCTTTTCCGGGCGTGAGCGGCACTTTGGGCGCGGCGGTGGTGGGACCTTGGTTGTCCATGGTTTGACGCCGTTTGAGGCCTGTCTTGGGCTCAAGTTGTGGCGCGAAGTGTCGAAACGACGACGGTTGTTCGACTTTTGCTTCTGCCCCGGAAGTGTGCTGCGGTGTGTCCGCGAGCGCGACAGCGGGGCCTTCTTTGCCGCCAACGAAAGCCTGTGATGAGCACCCCCCGTGGAGCCCTGAAGATTGCCACCCGACTTGCGCTGGGTTTCGGCGCCGTGATCGCGCTGGGCGTGGGCATGGTGGCCTATGCCGCTTACGCCCTCTACGACCTGGACCAGCACGTGGACGAGTTGGCCCAAAACCGCATGGTCAAGGTGGCGGAATTCGGCGAGGTGCGCGACAACATGCAGAGCATCGGTCGCTACACCCGCAACGTCATTATCCACACCGACCCGGCCTTCGTGGCCGAAGAGCAAAAGAAGATCGCCGAGCTGCGTGCCAAGAACTCCGAGTTGCTGACCGTGCTCGACAAGCAGATCGTGCTGCCCAAGGGGCGTGAGCTGTTCACGGTGATCAAAGACAACCGCGGCCCCTACAACGCCAGCCTGGACCGCGCGATGGCCCTGGCCATCCAGGGTGACAAAGAAGGTGCCGGCAAGGTGCTGTTCCAGGAAACGCGCCCACTGCAGGACCTGGTGTTCAAGGCGGTGGACGGGTCGCGCGACATGCAGCAGGCCATTGCCGACGACCTGGTCAGGCGCAGCAAGGCTTCGGCCAGGTTCGGCGTCTGGCTGATGAGTGGCCTGGCCCTGCTGATGGCGGCGGTGGGTGCGGCCGTGGCCTGGATGATCGGCCGCAACCTGCGCGCTTCGCTGGGCGCCGAGCCCGATGAGTTGAGCGAGGCCGTGGCCCGCGTGGCCGATGGCGACCTCGGCCAGGCGCTGCGCGCCATCCCGGGTGACACCCGCAGCGTGCTGGCCAATGTGGCGCGCATGCAGGCCAGCCTGTCCAAGGTCGTGGCCCATGTGCGCGAGAACTCCGAGAGCGTGGCCACGGCCAGCGCGCAGATTTCGCAAGGCAATGCCGACCTGAGCCAGCGCACCGAAGAGCAGGCCAGCGCGCTGGAAGAAACCGCGGCCACCATGGAGCAGCTGGGCGCGACCGTGCGCACCAACGCCGACAGCGCCCGCCAGGCCAACCAGATGGCCCAGGGGGCCTCGTCCGTGGCGGTTCAGGGTGGTGAGGTGGTCGGCAAGGTGGTTAGCACCATGCAGGGCATCAGCGACAGCAGCCGCAAGATCGGCGACATCATCGGCGTGATCGATGGCATCGCCTTCCAGACCAACATCCTGGCGCTGAACGCTGCCGTGGAAGCTGCCCGTGCCGGCGAGCAAGGCCGTGGCTTTGCCGTGGTGGCCGGCGAGGTGCGCACCTTGGCCCAGCGCAGCGCCGAGGCGGCCCGAGAGATCAAGTCCCTCATCGGCCACAGCGTTGCGCAGGTCGAGCAGGGCAGTGTTCTGGTGGACGAGGCCGGTAAGACCATGGACGAGATCGTGGTCGCCATCCGCAAGGTCAGCGACATCGTCGGCGAGATTTCCGCGGCCAGCGTGGAGCAAAGCTCGGGCGTGCAGCAGGTGGGCGATGCCGTCAACCAGATGGACCAGGCCACCCAGCAGAACGCCGCCCTGGTGGAGCAAAGCGCTGCCGCGGCCGAGAGCCTGAAGAACCAGGCGCACCAGTTGGTGGAGGCGGTGGCGGTGTTCCGGCTGTCGCAGCACGGTGCCGCGGTGGCGGGGTGGCGTCCGGCGTGATGCCTGGTTTCAGCGCCTGCCCTGCAGCAGCTGGGCCACGGCGGCGATGGCGATGACCGCGGGCGCCTTGCCCACGATGCCGGGCAGGCCGATGGGGCAGACCAGGCGCTGAAGCGCGGCCTGCACGTCGGCGTCGCTGGCGCCTGCTTCGCCAAGCTGCGCACCGATCTGTTCAACGAAGCGCGCGCGCTTGGCCGGCGAGCCCAGCATTCCCAGGAAGGCGAAATCACCGCGTGCCAGGATGGCCTGCACGATGGGCAGGTCCAGCGCGTGGCGGTGGGTCAGCACCAGGTGGCAGGCCCCAGGGGGCGCCCCGGCCACTTCGGCCACCGCGTGGTCGGTGGGCAGGTGCTGGATGTGTGCGGGCAGGCCGTCGGTGGCTGGCAGCGAGAGCTCGGCGCTGTCGCTGCGCTCGTCGATCCAGCGCACGGTGCAATCCACATCGGCCAGCAGCCGCACGATGGCCCGGCCCACCGGCCCGGCGCCGTGCAGCTCCAGGTGGAAGCGCGGGGCGGGCCGGTCTTCGTCGCTGTCGTGCGGGACGAGGGGCGTACGCGGGCGTGGTGTGGGGCTGGCAGCAAGGCCGGGGGAGAGGCTGGGCATCGTCACGGCCTCATCATACGGAGGTGGTCACCTCGCCCGGTGCCTGTAAACCCCATGCCCGAACCCCATGCCGTCTGCCCTCACCGCCCACCCCGCTCTTGAAGCCACCGAGCGCCTGGTGCTGCGCGCCGATGTGCTGGACTTCATCGCCGACCCGGGCTTTGCCCCGCCTGCCGAAGCCCCCGGCGTGCGCTGGCGCCCCGACCACCGCGTGTGCGTCGAGGCCGGGCGCATCGTCGCCGTGCAGCCTGCCGCGCTGGCCCTGCCCGAGGGCTGGGCCAGCGTGCCCGAGCAGGACCACCGCGGCCGCCTGTTGCTGCCGGGTTTCATCGACACCCATGTGCACTGCCCGCAGCTCGACGTCATTGCCAGCCACGGTGCCGAGCTGCTGGACTGGCTCAACACCTACACCTTCCCGGCCGAGCGGCGTTACGCCGACCCAGCGGTTTCGCGCGACGGTGCCGAGCGCTTCCTGAGGGCCCTGTGGGCGCACGGCACGACCAGCGCCGTGGTCTTCCCCACGGTGCACAAGGTCAGCGCCGAGGCCCTGTTCGAGGCGGCCCACGCCCAGCACATGCGCCTGGTCACCGGCAAGGTGCTGATGGACCGTTTCGCCCCCGAGGGCCTGCTGGACGATGCCCGTGACGTGGCCCAGGCCGAGCGCGACTGCACCGACCTCATCGCCCGCTGGCATGGCCGGGGGCGTCTGTCGTACGCGGTGACGGTGCGCTTCGCGGCCACCAGCACGCCGGCGCAACTGGCCATGGCCGGGCGGCTGTGCCATGCGCATGCGGGGCAGCCCGATGGCCTCGGCGCCCCCGGTGTCTTCATGCAGACCCATGTGGCCGAGAACCGAGCCGAGGTCGATTGGGTGATGTCGCTGTTCCCAGAGGCGCGCAGCTACCTCGGTGTGTACGAGCGCGCCGGCCTGTTGGGGCCCCGCGCCGTGCTGGCCCATGGCATCTGGCTGGACGCCGAAGACCGCGCGGTGCTGCGCGCGCACGGTGCACAGATCGCCCATTGCCCCAGCTCCAACCTCTTCCTGGGCAGCGGCCTGTTCGACTGGGCCCAGGCGCAGCGCGAGGGCCTGCGCGTCAGCCTGGCCAGCGACGTGGGTGGGGGCACCAGCCTGTGCCTGCTGCGCAACATGGGCGACGCCTACAAGGTTCAAGCCTTGCAAGGCACCCGCCTGAGCGCCTGGAAGGCCTTGCACGCGGCCACCCTGGGCGCGGCCGAGGCGCTGGGCCTGAGCAGTGAAATCGGCCGCATCGAGCCCGGCTGCATGGCCGACATCGCCGTGTGGGACTGGGCCGTGGGCGAGGTGGCCCAGCACCGCGATGGCCTGGCCTGCCAGGCCGGGGATGGCTCGGTGGCGACCTTGCACCCGCGCGCTTTCGCCTGGATGACCCTGGGCGACGAGCGCAACCTGGTGGGCACCTGGGTGGCCGGGCGCCAGGTGTTCGCGCGCAAAACGTGAACAAGGCGTGAACAAGGCCATGAACAAGGGCATGTTCACCCCGTGAAACCTCGCAAGCAGGGCTGATCTGGGCGGCCTACACTGGGTCCGTCACAGGGTTCCGGCCGCACGATGGCCCGTCCTGTTTTGCGGGATGCCGTCGTGCGACCGACTCAGGAGGTCGTCATGAACGCGCCACTGCCCGCCGAGGTGCTCCGCGCCTTGTCTTCGCTGTCTTTGGAAGACAAATACACGCTGGAGCGCGGCCAGGCCTTCATGAGCGGGATCCAGGCGCTGGTGCGCCTGCCCATCCTGCAGCACACCCGCGATGCCCTGGCCGGGCTGAACACCGCCGGCTTCATCAGCGGCTACCGTGGCTCGCCCCTGGGCAGCTACGACCAGGCCTTGTGGAAGGCCCGCGAGCACCTGGGCAAGCACCACATCGTCTTCCAGCCGGGCGTCAACGAAGAGCTCGGGGCCACGGCCGTGTGGGGCACGCAGCAGCTGGCCCTGACGCCGGGGCCGCAGCGCTTCGATGGGGTCTTCGGCCTGTGGTACGGCAAGGGGCCGGGCGTGGACCGCTGTGGCGACGTCTTCAAGCACGCCAACATGGCGGGCACCTCCCGGCACGGGGGCGTGGTGGCCGTGGCGGGCGACGACCACACGGCCAAGAGCTCGTCCATCGCGCACCAGAGCGACCACATCTTCAAGGCCTGTGGCCTGCCGGTGTTCTTCCCCAGCAATGTGCAGGAGATCCTGGACCTGGGCTTGCACGCCTTCGCCATGAGCCGCTTTGCCGGTGTGTGGACGGCGCTCAAGACCATCCAGGAGGTGGTGGAGTCGGCCACGACGGTGTCGGTGGACCCCGACCGCGTGCGCATCGTGCTGCCCGGCGACTTCGACATGCCCGAAGGCGGCGTGCACATCCGCTGGCCGGACGCGCCGCTGGCCCAGGAAGCCCGCCTGATGGACCACAAGTGGTACGCGGCCCTGGCCTATGTGCGCGCCAACCGCCTCAACCACACGGTCCTGGACAGCGAAGGCGCGCGGCTGGGCGTGATGGCCAGCGGCAAGGCCTGGAACGACCTGCGCCAGGCCCTGCACGACCTGGGGCTGGACGACGACGCTTGCCGGGCGCTCAAGCTGCGCCTGCACAAGGTGGCCGTGGTGTGGCCGCTGGAGGCCAGCCTGACGCGCGAATTCGCCCAAGGCCTGCAAGAGATCCTGGTGGTGGAAGAAAAGCGCCAGATGATCGAGTACCAGCTCAAGGAGGAGCTCTACAACTGGCGCGAGGACGTGCGCCCCAATGTGCTGGGCAAGTTCAGCGAAGGCGAGGGCGACCTGACAGGTGGCGAGTGGTCGCACCCACACCCGGCCAGCCGCTGGCTGCTGCGCGCCCAGGCCGACCTGAACCCGGCGTTGATCGCCAAGGCCCTGGCCCTGCGCCTGGACCGCCTGGGCCTGCTGCGCGATGCGCCCTCGCACCTGCGCGAACGCATCGCCGAGCGCCTGCGCGTGATCGACGCCAAGGAGGCTGCGCTGGCCCAGGGCAACGCCGCCGGCGCCAGCCCTGAGCGCGCGCCCTGGTTCTGCAGCGGCTGCCCGCACAACACCTCCACCCGCGTGCCCGAAGGCTCGCGCGCCATGGCCGGCATTGGCTGCCACTACATGGCGCAGTGGATGGACCGCAACACCGGCATGGTCACGCAGATGGGTGGCGAGGGCGTGGCCTGGGTGGGGCAGGCGCCCTTCACCGACGAGCCGCACGTCTTCGTCAACCTGGGCGATGGCACCTACTTCCACTCGGGCCTCTTGGCCATCCGCCAGGCCATCGCGGCGAAGGTCAACATCACCTACAAGGTCCTTTACAACGACGCGGTGGCCATGACGGGCGGCCAGCCCATCGACGGCAACCTGAGCGTGGCGGCGATGACGCGCGAGCTGGACGCGGAAGGGGTACGCCGCATCGTGGTGGTGACCGAGTACCGCAGCCGTTACGCCCAGGTGCATGACCTGGCCGCGGGCGTCGAGTTGCGCCACCGCGACGACCTCGATGACGTGCAGCGCGCGCTGCGCGAAACGCCCGGCTGCACCGTGCTGATCTACGACCAGACCTGCGCGACCGAGAAGCGCCGCCGCCGCAAGCGCGGCACCATGGCCGCAGCGCCCGCGCGCGTCGTCATCAACGAGCTGGTGTGCGAGGGCTGTGGCGACTGCACTGTGCAGTCCAACTGCCTGAGCGTCGAGCCGGTGGACACCCCTCTGGGCCGCAAGCGCCGCATCAACCAGAGCAGCTGCAACCAGGACCTGTCCTGCCTCAAGGGCATGTGCCCCAGCCTGGTGAGCATCGAAGGCGGGCGCCTGCGCCAGCCCAAAGCCGCCACCGGCTTGCCCGAACTGGCCCACCTGCCGCCGCTGCCCGAGCCCCGCTTGCCCGATGCCAGCCGCGCCTGGGGCATCGTGGTGGCTGGCATTGGCGGCACGGGCGTCATCACCATCGGGCAGCTGCTGGGCATGGCGGCCCACCTGGAAGGCCGGGGTGTGGTCACGCAGGAAGCGGCCGGCCTGGCCCAAAAGGGCGGCGCCACCTGGAGCCATGTGCAGATCGCCGACCGGCCCGAGGCCATCTTCACCACCAAGGTGGGCACGGCCGAGGCCGACCTGGTGATGGGCTGCGACCCCATCGTCACGGCCTTGCCGACCACGCTGGCGGTGATGCGGGCCGGGCGCACGCACATCGCCCTCAACACCCACCACACGCCCACCGCCGCGGCCATGACCCAGCCCGACTGGCACTACCCCGGCGCGCAGTGCGACCACGTGCTCGCCGATGCTGTGGGCCACGATGCCGACGCCATCGCCCGCCTGGACACCGTGGCCCTGGCGGAGAAACTGCTGGGCGATGCGATTTACGCCAACCCGATGATGCTGGGCTTTGCCTGGCAAAAGGGCTGGGTGCCCCTGAGCCTGCAGGCGCTGACGCGCGCCATCGAGCTCAACGCCGTGCAGGTGGAGCGCAACCTGCAGGCCTTCGCCTGGGGGCGCCACGCGGCCCACGACCCGGCCCGCATGGCCAGGCTGCTGCTGCCGGCCCAGCCGGTGCAGTGGTTCCCGCGGGCGGGCGGTCAAGGGGCTTCGGGTCCCGGTGACTCAGACAGCCTTGACGCGTTCGTCGAGCGCCGCAAGGCCCACCTCACCGATTACCAAAGCGCGGCCTATGCGGCGCGCTACGAAGCCTGGGTGACGCGGGTGGGCGAGGCCGAGGCCATGCTGGGCAGCCAGCGCCTGACCCGTGCGGTGGCCCAGCAGCTGTTCCGCCTCATGGCCATCAAGGACGAGTACGAGGTGGCGCGCTTGTTGAGCTCGGACACTTTCCGCCAGCAGGTGGCGGCCCAGTTCGAGGGTGACTGGCGGATGGTCTGGCACCTGGCGCCGCCCGCGCTGGGCGAAGGCGCGGACGCAGTGCAAGGCCAGCCGGGCGCCCGGCCTGCCAAGCGCGCCTTCGGCCCCGCTTGGGCGCCGCTGTTGCACGGCCTGGCCTGGGCCCGGCGCGTGCGCAACAGCTGGTTGGACCCGCTGCGTTTCAGCCACACCCGCCGCGAGGAGCTGGCCACGCTGGCGGCCTACGAGGCCTTGCTCAAACGCCTGCTGGCCGGGCTGCGCGCCGACACGCTGACCGAGGCCTGTGAACTGGCCGAATCTGCCGAGGCCATCAAGGGCTTCGGCGTGGTGCGCCAGGCGCATGCCGCGCCGGTGCTGGCGCGCTGGCAGGCCTTCGGCGGGTTTCAGCGGGGGTAGCGGGCTCAGCGTGTCTGGCAGTCCAGGCCGTAAGCCCGCTTGATCTGTTCGACCTCGGCGGGCGGGGCCTTGGACAGCTGCACGCAGGTCGTGCGGTTGCCGTGCATGGTGCGCTTGGACGCATCGACGTACATCCAGTCCACCACGTCCTTGCGCTGGAAACGCCACTCCTGGCCTTCCTGCACGCGCTTGAGTTTTGTCGGGGCGTTGTCGATGCGGCCTTTGAAGCCCTTGCCATCGGCCTCGAAGGGCGTGACCCAGATGAATTCCTTGCGCTTGCCTTCGCGGATGGCCACCCGCATCGACAGGTGGGTGTACTTCGCGTCGCCACTGGCGGCGACCTTCAGGAAATCGTCCAGGGTGGCTTGGGCCTGCTGGAAGGCGGCGCGCATGGCCGGGTCGCGCTCGTTGATCTCGAGCACGGCTTCCTGGCGCTTGGCGGCTTCCTCGCGGACCTTTTTCTGGCGCTCGACCAGGATCTGGATGGCGGCGCTGGTGGCGGCATTGGCCGAGGATGCCTGAGGCGCAGCCGCCTTGGCAGCAGGTGCTGCGCTGCCCGCAGGCGACGTGGCGACCGCATCGGCGGCTTGGGCAAGGGGGGCCCAGGCCGTGAGCGACGGCGCGATGAGCAGGGCGAAGGTGGCGGCGAGCGTGTGTGAAATGCGCATGGGGCAGACGGGGTGGGTTGAGGCCAGATCTGGTTCAGAGCTGGCTCAGAGTGTGCGGCAATTTCAGGGCCTTGCCGCGGGGGCCTGCCTCCGGACACACCCGCATCCTCATGGGCATGGAGGGCATGGCACTTCGGGTAAGGTCGGGTGCATGTCGATCTCTGCCGCCTCTTCTTCCCTTGAACAACGCCGCTGGCAAGGCCTGATGTGCGCCTTGGCGGGTGCCGTGGCTTTCTCGGGCAAGGCCATCGTGGCCAAGCTGCTGTACCGCCAGGGTGCCGACGCCTTCGCCGTGGTGGGCCTGCGCATGGCCATGGCCTTCCCCTTGTTCCTGCTGATGGCCTGGTGGTCCAGCCGCGGACGTCCGACCGGGCCGGGCGCGCACAGCCCCCTGAGCCGCAAGCAGGTGTGGCAGATCCTGGGCCTGGGGTTTTGCGGTTACTACCTGGCCAGCACCCTGGATTTCCTGGGCCTGCAGTACATCAGCGCCAGCCTGGAGCGCGCCATCCTCTACCTCAACCCCAGCATCGTGCTGCTGCTGTCGGTCTTGCTGCTGGGCCAGCGCCTGCGGCTGGCCCAGCTGGGCGCGATGGCGCTGTCCTACGGCGGCGTGCTGGTCGTCTTCCTGCACGACTGGGACGTGGCCACGGTGGTGTCGGGCGCGGCGCAAGGGCAGGACCCGGTGGCCGCGGTGGTGACGGGCAGCGTGCTGGTGTTCCTGAGTGCCTTGTCTTATGCCATTTACCTGATGGTCAGCGGGCAGTTGGTGCAGTCGCTGGGCTCGCTGCGCCTGGTGGGCTGGGCTTCTTGCGCGGCCTGCGTGATGTGCGTGTTGCAGTGGGGGCTGGTGCACGCTGTCACCGATGGGCGCCTGGGTGCCGTGGCGCAACTGCCCTGGCAAGCCTGGGCCTTGTCGGCCCTGAACGCCACGGCCTGCACGGTGCTGCCGGTGTGGCTGGTCATGCGCGGTGTGCAGCTGTTGGGGGCGTCGCTGGCCTCGCAGGTGGGCATGGTCGGGCCGCTGTCCACGATCTGGATGGCCGCCTGGTGGCTGGACGAACCGGTGACCTGGCGCCTGATGCTGGGCACGGTCGCGGTGCTGGCGGGCATCGTGGTGCTGTCTCGGGCGTCGCGCCCACCTCCGTCATCGGACGAGGCCGAGAGCGGCGGGCGCTGAACAGCGGAGGAGCGCGACAGGCCTCAGGTGTTGGTGGCGGTGCTGCTTCCAGTGTTGGCCTCGGTGTCGGTGCTCTGCCGTGCGCGCAGCACCGCCAGCGCCGACACGAGGCAATCGGCCTGGGCCGCGATGGCCTCGGGCAAGGGCGCCAGGCCATCGACCACCGACTGAATCCACGTGGCGGTGACATCGGCCTCGCGGCCTTCGGGCAGTTCGGGCAGGCTGACCAGCACGCCCTCGACGGGCGCGCGGCACAGGGCCTCTTGCCGCTGGCCGTCCAGGAAGACATCAAAGCGCGGCTGGCGGCGGGCATCGGCGACGGGTTCGCCTTCGGTGCCGCGCATCAGCAGGGCGTTGGCGCTGACCAGTGCCAGGTAGTTCGACAGCGACACCGCGTACTCCGGGTGCGTGTGGTTGACGACCTGCATGCCCAGGCCCAGCGGGTTGAGCAGCTTGGCCACGGTGTGGCCAGGGTTGCGCAGGCCGATGACCCAGCGCACGGCCAGCAGGCGCGCCAGCCCCGGGCACAGCACCTCGGTGGGCATGAAGGCGGGCTGGCGGGCGGCCCAGGCGCTGGCCACATCGGCATCGCCCTCGGCCACCGGCCATCCACCGGCGGCGAAGACCTGGGCGCTGGTGATGCGCGTCGGGTCCTGGCGCGGGCCATGCACCAGCACGGCCACACCGCGCTGCGCCAGGGCCCAGGCCAGCAGGGGCGTGAGGTTGGGCAGCTTGCGTGAGCCGTTGTAGGAGGGCAGCAGCACCGGGCCCAGCAGGGGCATGTGCATGGTCGCCTGGGCATGTGCCTGCGCCTGTGCCAGGGCCGGGCGCAGGTCCAGGCAACGTTCGTGGGTGGCCTGCACGAAGCCGGCCAGCTCTTCGGCGGTTTCGCCTTTGATGCGCATGGCCAGGCAGAAGGCGCCCAGCTCCAGGTCGCTGACCCGGCCGTCCAGCACCTGCGACATCAGGTCGTGGGCCTGCGCGGAGCTCAGGGCGCGTGCGCCGTCCTTGCCCCGGCCGATCTCCTTGATGTATGCCGCGATCGCCATGTGCTGCTTCCTTGCTGCGCTGTGTGCTGATCGCGATTATCTGCGCCAGCCTGCGCGATGCGAGGTGGCGAGTCCTCAAAGTGGCTGTTGCACGAGCTTGCGCACCGCCGGCAGGCAAGAGCCGCAGTTGGTGCCGCACTTGAGCGCACCTTGCACGAGGGCCAGGCGCATGCCGATGTCGGCATCCATCGGGCAAGCACCCATGGCACCCGCGATGTCGGTTTCGCTGACGTTGAAGCAGGTGCAGACCTGCTTGCCGCGCGGCTTCGTGCCCCCCTGCGGCTCGCGGTCTGGCTGGAGCAGGGCGTGTCCGAGTGCGTCGACCCGCAACGCGTCTTGCAACAGTGGCCGGAGCCAGGTTTCGGCCGCGATGTTGCCGGCCAGCACGAAGGCGCGCAGCCGCGTGCCGTCGCTGCCGCGTTGCAGGCGCATGGCACGGTGCTGGCCGCGCGAGGGGTCGTCGTAACGCAGCACATCGGTGCCACCCATGCCGCCCATGGTCAGCATGTCCTCGATCTGGCGGACGGCGCTGGCCCCGGGCGCTTCGCTGTGCCCGGTGCGCAACAGCACGCCGACCTGCGCCGCCGCCGCGTTGGCATCGCCTTCACCTTCGCGGCCAAACAGCACACAGCTGGCGAAGGCGAACGCAGCCATCCAGGGTTTGAGCTGTTCGCGCACGGCCAAGGCCTGGTCGGCCGGCAGCGAGGCCACACCGACCAGTCGCCAGGGCAGGGCGGCGGGCTGGATGCGCACGGCGGCGTGCTTGAGTTCGGGCTGCTTGGACTTGGGGCAGAAAGTGGGGTCTGTCAGGCTGTTGACACCGGGCACCGGCCGGCCATGGCTGTCCAGCCCGCTGAGGGCTTCCTGCCCCCAGTGCATGGCCATGTAGGTCTGCATGGGCGCCAAGCCATCGTCGGCCTGGACTGGGGCGATGAGCTGGCCGCGGCGCGATTGCACTTGCACCAGATCGCCGTTTTGCACACCCATGCGCGCCATGTCCGCGGGGTGCATGTCGAGCGTGGGTTCGGCCACGTGACCGAACAGGCGGCCCAGCGTGCCGGTGCGGCTCATGCCATGCCATTGGTCGCGCAGGCGGCCGGTGTTGAGGCTGAAGGGGAAGCGCTGGTCGCGGGGTTCGTGGACGGGTTGGCAGCGCAGCGCGGCAAAGCGTGCGCGACCGTCCGGCGTGGGGAAGCGGCCATCGGTGTAAAGGCGGGCGGTGCCCTGGCTGGCACCCTGCGGCATCGGCCACTGTTGCGGTCCGGCGGTGTCGAGCAAGGCATAGCTCAGGCCGGTGATGTCGAGGTCGCGGCCACGGGTGCTGTCGCGGTGTTCGTTCCAGATGGATTCGGGCGAGGTGTAGGGGAACAAGGTTGCGGTGCCGGGCAGGTAGCCGGCCGTGCGCTCGGGCAAGCGGGCTTCCAGGCGGCGGCCCAGCGCGGTGAAGATGGCCCAGTCGTGGCGCGCCTCGCCGGCGGGGGCCACGGCCGCGCGCACCCGGCTGATGCGGCGTTCACTGTTCGTCACGGTGCCGTCTTTTTCACCCCAGGTGCTGGCTGGCAGCAGCAGGTCGGCGTGCTGGCAGGTGGCGGTGGTGGCAAAGGCTTCCTGCACAACGACGAACTCGGCCATCGCCAGGGCCTTGCGCACGGTGGCCTGGTCGGGCAGGGACTGCGCCGGGTTGGTGCAGGCAATCCACAGCGCCTTGATCTCGCCGCGCGCGGCGGCCTCGAACATTTCCACCGCGGTCAGGCCGGGCTGTGCGGGCACCTCGGGCAGCCCCCAGAAGGCGGCAACCTCGGCGCGGTCTTCGGGCTTGCCCAGGTCACGGTGGGCGCTCAGCAGGTTGGCCATGCCGCCGACTTCGCGACCGCCCATGGCATTGGGCTGGCCGGTCAGCGAGAAGGGGCCGGCACCGGGCTGGCCGATCTGGCCGGTGGCCAGGTGCAGGTTGATGAGGGCCGCGTTCTTGTCGGTGCCACTGCTGCTCTGGTTGAGGCCCTGGCAGTACAGCGACAAGGTGGGCGTGTGGTCGCCGAACCAGCGCGCGGCGGTTGCCAGATCGGTTTGCGCGATGCCGCAGGTCCGGGCCACGGCCTCGGGCGTGAAGTCGTGCAACAAGGCCATCAGGTCCTCGAAGCCGTGGGTGTGGCGCTGCACGAAGGCCATGTCCAGCAGGCCATCGCGGGCCAGGATGTGCAGCATGCCGTTGTACAGGGCCACATCGGTGCCCGGCAGGATGGCCAGGTGCAGGTCGGCCATCTCGGCCGTCTCGGTACGGCGCGGGTCCACCACGATGAGCTTCATCTCGGGGCGCGCGCGTTTGGCGTCCTCGATGCGGCGGAACAGGATGGGGTGGGCCCAGGCCGTGTTCGAGCCCGTGATGAACAGCGTGCGTGCGTGGTCGACGTCTTCGTAGCAGGTCGGTGGGGCGTCGCTGCCCAGCGTGGCCTTGTAGCCGGCCACGGCACTGCTCATGCACAGGCGCGAGTTGGTGTCCAGGTTGTTGGTGCCCAGCAGGCCTTTGACCAGCTTGTTGAGCACGTAGTAGTCCTCGGTCAGCAACTGGCCCGAGCCGTAAAAGCCCACGGCCTGCGGCCCATGGCGGCGCACGATGTCGGCCAGGCGGTCGGCGGCTTCGTCCAGGGCGGCATCCCAGGGCATGGGTTGCGGGTCCTGGCCACGCTGCGTGCGCTTCATGGGTTGCAGCAAGCGCGCCTGCTGGGTGACGGTGTCGCTGGCCGTCAGGTGCAGGGTGCTGCCCTTGGTGCACAGGCGGCCGAAGTTGGCCGGGTGGTCCGGGTCGCCCCGCACGTGGATGATTTTGCGGCCCTGGGGCGTGGCTTGGGTTTCGATCAAGACGCCGCAGCCCGTGCCGCAGTACGGGCACGTGGCCCGGGTGGTCTGGTTTGCCATCGCCGTGTTCATGGTGCACCGCCCTGTGTCTGGGCGAGCACCTGGCCCACTTCAGCTGTGCAGGCCGGCCCGAACATGAGGCGATCGCGCCTGTCGGTGACGCTGTGGCCTTCGCGGATGAGCTGGAAGTAGTGGCTGCCGTCCACGGTGTCGCCATACAGGCAGGCGCCCACCAGCTTGTCACCGCGCAGCACCAGTTTTTTGTAGATGCCGCCAAAGGGATCGGACAGGACAATGTCTTCGCAGCCCTCACCGCCCATGAACTCCCCGGCAGAGAACAGGTCGATGCCCGTCACCTTCAGCTTGGTGGACAACTGTGAGCCCAGGTAGCGCTCGATGCCGACCTCGGCCAGGTGGTTGGCCACGACCTTGCCTTGCTCGAACAGCGGCGCCACCAGGCCATAGGCGATGCCGCGGTGTGAAGCGCATTCGCCCACAGCGTAGACGCGTGGGTCGGTCACGGTTTGCATGGTGTCGGTCACCACGATGCCGCGCTTGCAATGGATGCCGGTCTTCTCGGCCAGCTCCGTGTTGGGGTGGACGCCAGCGGCCATCACGACCAGGTCAGCAGGCAATTCGGTGCCGTCAGCGAACCGGATGGACTGAACGTGACCGCCGTTGCCGCCGTCGGCGTCGCCCACCAGCGCCTGCGTATGTGCCCCGATCCTGAACTTCAGGCCACGGGCCTCCAGCGAGCGTTGCAGCAACTGCGCGGCCACGCCGTCCAGCTGGCGCTCCATCAGCCATGCAGCGATGTGCACCACCGTGACGTCCATCCCACGCAACATCAGGCCGTTGGCGGCCTCCAGGCCCAGCAGGCCGCCGCCGATCACCACCGCGTGCTTGTGCGACTTGGCTGCGTCGATCATGTGCTGGGTGTCGGCGATGTCACGGTAGGTGATGACGCCAGACAGCGCCTTGCCTGGCACCGGCAGGATGAAGGGCTTGGAGCCGGTGGCGATCAGCAGTCGGTCATACGATGCTTCGGTGCCGTCCTTGGCCACGACCCGGCGAAGCCTGCGGTCCACGCTGACGACATGCTTGTCGAGGTGCAGCTTGATGCCGTGATCCTCGTACCACTGCAGCGGATGGAGGATGATGTCATCGAGTGTCTGCTCGCCTGCGAGCACAGGCGACAGCAGGATGCGGTTGTAGTTCGGATGCGGTTCGGCGCCGAACACGGTGACGTCGTACAGGTCCGGTGTGAGCTTGAACAGCTCTTCCAGTGCCCGGACGCCAGCCATGCCGTTGCCGATCACCACCAGTTTTCTCTGGGGCATGGGGAGGCTCCATCAACGGAATCGAAGGGGCTGCAAGGCAGCGCGGGTTCAGCTTGTCGTTGCGGTGCTGGCTGTGCTGGTCGCAGCGTAGTGGGGGGTGACGCGTGCGCGCCCGCCCTTCTCAGACCAGGTCCGTGTCCAGCGCACCTGCATCACACGCATCATGGCCAGCGCCACGATGGCCAGCATGGCGATGCCGATGAAGCCCCACAGGTAGGTGCCACCGTACTGCTTGGACATGCCCATCATGGTGGGCACCAGGCCGCCGGCCAGTGCACCGATTTCACCGATCATCGAGCCCGCCACGGCCGTGCTCAAGGGCCAGCGCAGCGGCACCAGCTGGAACACCGCGCCATTGCCAGCACCCAGGGCGGCAAAGCAGACCATCATCAGCACCGTGGTGGCCGCCAGCGAGGCCGATGCCATGCCGCAAGGCACCAGGGTGATGGCCACGGTGACGATGACAACGGTCAGCGTGTTGATGCCGCCCCAGCGGTCAGAAATCCAGCCGCCGAAGATGCGCAGGGCTGCGCCCATGAAGGCTGCCAGCATGGTCAGCTGACCTGCCTCCACTTTGGAGACATGGAATTGATCGTGGTAATAGGTTGGCAGGAACGACGTCAGGCCAATGAAGCCGCCGAAGGTCACGCCATAGATGATGCTGAAGGCCCAGCCGTCCTTCTCGAACAGGCATGCGATGTGCCCGCGAAACGACGTGTGCGCCTCGCGGTCAGGAGGTTCTTTGGCATACAGGACCATCACCACCATCGGGATGCAGATGGCCACGGCCGCCATGCCGTACACCGTTTGCCACCCATAGGCCTGCGCCAGCGGCGGTGCGATCAGCACCGACACGGCCGTGCCCACGTTGCCTGCGCCGACCAGGCCCATGGCCAAGCCCTTGTGCTTCGGAGGGAACCAGCCAGAGCCCAGTGACAGCGCCACGCCAAAGCTGGCGCCGGCGATGCCCAGCAACACGCTCATGGCGAGCAGGTGGCTGAAGGTGTTCACGAACACATAGCCAAACAGCATGGCCACGATGATCATGCCCATCTCGACCAGCGTGGCCGACTTGCGGCCGATGTACTGCGCGAGGATGCCCAGGGGAAATCGCATGAGCGCGCCGGCAAAGATGGGCAAGGACAGCATCAGGCCCTTTTCCGTGGCCGACAGGTGCAGGTCTTCGGCGATGAACGGCGCCATGGCGCCGTTGAGCACCCAGATGCAGCAGGAAAAAGCGAAGTACAGGAAGGACGCGAACAGCGTGGGTGAGTGCCCGGCTTTCAGGAATGTTTGGAAGGAGTTCATCGGAGACCTTTGCATGTGCCGATGCCATCGGTGCATCAGCTTATGTAATATATGTATGCGCAAAGTGTGCAACCTGGATGTCGGTGATCCGGTGCCGTTTGCCGCATGGCGGGCTGGCGCGCTGGTCATGGCTCACAATCACGTCCTTGTCACAGGAGCACGCATGAGCATCAAGTCCGACCGCTGGATCCGCCGCATGGCCGAAGAGCACGGCATGATCGAACCCTTCGAGCCCGGCCAGGTCCGCCACGCCGCAGACGGCCAGAAAATCGTCAGCTACGGCACCAGCAGCTACGGCTACGACATCCGCTGCGCCCCCGAGTTCAAGGTCTTCACCAACATCTACTCGACCGTGGTGGACCCGAAGAACTTCGACGAAAAGAGCTTCGTGGACATCGAAAGCGATGTCTGCATCATCCCGCCCAACAGCTTCGCGCTGGCGCGCACCGTCGAGTACTTCCGCATCCCGCGCAATGTGCTGACCATTTGTCTGGGCAAAAGCACCTACGCGCGCTGCGGCATCATCGTCAACGTCACGCCCTTCGAGCCCGAGTGGGAAGGCTACGTCACGCTGGAGTTCTCCAACACCACGCCGCTGCCGGCCAAGATCTACGCGGGCGAAGGCTGCGCGCAGGTGCTGTTCTTCGAGAGCGATGCCGACGATGTCTGCGAGACCTCGTACAAGGACCGCGGGGGCAAGTACCAAGGCCAGACCGGCGTGACCTTGCCCAAGACCTGAGCCGGGCGGGGCATCCTGCACGGATACCACCCCAGGGTATCTGCGCACGCCGTCACGGACCGTTACAATACGGGCCGACACCGGGCGAAAGCCGGATGCTGCACACCACTCAAACGGGAAGAGACCACACGGCCACCGTTGGCGTGCGTGCAGCCGATATGCCGCTCAGGCAATGTCATCACACAGAAGCGCAGGTTTCAGGGAGGGGGTGTGGTGGCGACGGTGTCGTTGTTGTACCTCTTTCTTTGGGCCCACCCCATGCGCCGTCCGCTTCAATCTCCCGCGTTGGTCAACGCGTTCTACGACAGCCTGCGCCCCGAGCAGCGCGAAACCGCCCAGGCCATGCACCGTGCCATCCTGGCCGCGGCGCCCCATCTCCGTCCGGAAGTCAAATGGGGCAACCTGTGCTTCATGAACGAGAACGACAACCTGATGGCCATCGTGCTCTTCAAGGCCAATGCGCACCTGCAGGTCTTCAACGGCATCATGCTGGTCGGCGAGTTCCCCGAGCTCGAAGGCTCGGGCAAGGGCATGCGCCACATCAAGTCGCGCTACCGCCAGCCCGTCAACGAACAACTCGTGCGTGAACTGGCCCTGGCCAGCCTGCAGGCCCATGCCGTGCAGCAGGCCCGCCATGCTGCCCGCTGGGGTTAAGGCAGTTCGCTGCCCCACATGGCACGGGACTTGTTAGCATCTGACCATGCCCATGTCCAACGTCGCACCCAACGCAGACCTCCACTGCCACTCCAACATCTCTGACGGCACCCTGTCGCCCGAGGATGTGGCCGCGCGTGCGCACCGCAATGGCGTGACCCTCTGGTCGCTGACCGACCACGACGAGATCGGCGGACAGCAACGCGCCCGTGCGGCTGCTGCGGCCCTGGGCATGGACTACCTCACGGGCACCGAGATCTCGGTGACTTTCCTGCACAAGACCGTGCACATCGTCGGCCTGGGTTTCGACGCCGACAATGCCCAGCTGCAGCAAGGCTTGGCCGACACCCGCGGCGGCCGCGAGCGCCGCGCCCGCGACATGGCCGACGAGCTGGCCAAGGCTGGCATCCCCGATGCCTTCGAGGGCGCGCTGAAGTACGTCGGCAACCCCGACCTGATCTCGCGCACGCATTTCGCCCGCTACATCGTCGAAACCGGCCGCTGCGCCGACCCGCACGAGGTGTTCCGCCGCTACCTGGCCGAAGGCAAGCCGGGCTTCGTGCCCCACCGCTGGGCCAGCCTGAAAGACGCCGTGCGCTGGATCACCGAGGCCGGCGGCATCGCCGTCATCGCCCACCCGGGTCGCTACGACTTCACGCCGAACGAGGAGTACGCGTTGTTCTCCGAGTTCAAGAACCACGGTGGGCGGGGCGTCGAGGTGGTCACGGGCAGCCACACCGTGCCCGAGTACCAGGAGTACGCCGACATGGCCCGCGAGTTCGACCTGCTGGCCTCGCGCGGCTCCGATTTCCACGACCCCACCGAGAGCCACACCGACCTGGGCACCTTGCCCGAGCTGCCCGCGCGCCTGACGCCCGTGTGGGAGGCCCTGACGGAGCGGGTGCTGAGGGCTTGAGCTCGCCTTGATGTCGCCTGACCCACACCCATGGCCCAATATTTCGAAGTCCATCCCGAGCAGCCCCAGGTGAGGTTGCTCAAGCAGGCCGCCGACCTGCTCCACAAGGGCGGCGTGGTGGCCGTGCCGACCGATTCCAGCTACGCCCTGGTCTGCCACCTGGACGACAAGGCCGCGGTCGATGCGCTGCGCCGCATCCGCGGTGTCGATGAGCGCCACCACCTCACCTTGCTGTGCCGCGACCTGTCCGAGCTGGCCAGCTACGCCCGCGTGGACAACCAGCAATACCGCCTGCTCAAGCTGGGCACGCCGGGGCCGTACACCTTCATCCTGGAAGCGACCAAGGAAGTGCCGCGCCGCGTGTCGCACCCCTCGCGCCGCACCATTGGCTTGCGCGTGCCGGACCACCGCGTCACCCAGGCGCTGCTGGAGGTGATGGGACAGCCTTTGCTGGCCACCACGCTGATCTTGCCGGACCACGACGAGGCCCTGAACGACGCCCACACCATCCGCGAGGTGCTGCAAAAGCGCGTCCAGGCGGTGGTCGATGCCGGCGCCTGCCCGCTGGAGCCCACCACCGTGATCGACCTCAGCGGCGGCGGCGCGGAAGTGCTGCGTCAGGGCCGCGGAGAGCTGGCCGCACTGGGGCTTTGATTGGGGCGTTGAGCGGGGCTTTGCTCGCCCAGCTTGGCCATGGCCGAGGCCACCCAGGCCGGGCTGAAGCCCAGGTTCCACAGCGCGCCTGCGCCTGACTGCGCCGACCCCACACGCACCAGCGGCACGCCCGGCGCACCCTGGGCCTGGTAGGCCTGCTGGCAAGCGGCATCGTGCTCGACATCGCATTCGCGCCAGCGCGCGCCCTGTGCGTTCAGCCAGGCGCGGGCACGGGCGCAGTAAGGGCAGGTGTCCGTGCTGTAGACGACGAGTTCGTGTTGCTGGCTGCCCAGGCGCACGGCCTCGGCGAAGCGGCGGTCCTGCCACCACGACAAGGCCTGGCTGCCGCCCCACACCAGCAGCAAGACAATGGCGAGGCTGCGCAGGGAGGCCCAGTTGATCACGCGCGGCGCCTCAGGCCCTCAGGCCTTCTGCCCGAGCTTGCTTTCCTGGCCGGCCAGGAGCTTGCGGATGTTGGCTTCGTGGCGCCAGATGAGCAGGGCGCTCATCACCCCACAACCGACCGTGGCGGGGCCCCAGCCCCAGCCCAGGTACTGGATCAGCGGTGCCGACAGCGCGGCCGACAGCGCGGCCAGCGAGGAATAGCGGAACACCACCGCCATGCCCAGCCACACCAGCAGCACCAAGCCACCGAGGGCCGGCGCGAAGCCGAACAGCACGCCCGCGGCCGTGGCCACGCCCTTGCCGCCTTCGAACTTGAAGAACACCGGCCAGAGGTGGCCGATGAAGGCGCCCAGGCCGATGGCGGTCACGGTGAGGGCGTCCAGCCCCCAGCTTTGTGCGATGGCCACGGGCACATAGCCCTTGAGCGCATCGAACAGCAGCGTCAGCACGGCCGCACCCTTGTTGCCGGAGCGCAGCACATTGGTGGCGCCGGGGTTGCCCGAGCCATAGCTGCGCGGGTCGGCCAGGCCGAACAGGCGGCTGACGATCACGGCGAACGACAGGGAGCCGATGAGGTAGGCGGCCACGGTGCCCAGGGCGAGCATGGCGCGAGGGTCGAATTCAGACAGGTTCATGCGGTCTCAGACATGGCTGGGAAGTGCGCGCAGTGTAGTGGCTCACGGTGGCAGTGTGGCGCAGGCTGTTCCTCGGGTGGCGGATGTCTGTGGTGGAAGCGGGGTTTGCCCCACGGTGGCGTGGCTGGGGCGCGATGACAATCGCCGCATCCTGATGAATGTTCAACATGATTTCGCCCGCATGATCACCACCGAGCGTTCCTTCTTCTCCAGCCGCAGCGTCTGGTGGGCGTCTGGCCTGGGCCTGGTCGCCGTGCTGTTGGCAGGGCTGTGGTGGTCGTCGCGCCCTGATGCCGACACGCGCGAGCAGGCCGCAGCCTCAGGGCAGGGGGCCAGGCTGGGGGCGGGCGCGGGTGGTGCTTCGGCCGTGCAGTTCGGCCCCGGTGGCGCGGTGAGCACCTGGGTCGCGCCGACGGTCTTACCCGATGGCCGGCCGTCTGATTTCTCCCCGGAAGACTGGGCGGCGCTCAAAAGCGCCATGGCCAAGACGGCCAACCCCGAGTCCGAGCTCAAGCGCGTGGTGGCTTACCTGCGCTTCCAGAAAAGCTTCGAGCAATGGCAGAACCTGCGCGAATCCAGCGATCTGGCGCGCCGCCAGCAACTGGCCGCGTCCCTGGTGGACCAGTTGCCGGAGCGGCTGCGCCAGGGCGAGGTGACCATGGGCGAAGCCCTGATGCTGGCCTCGGCCCTGTGGACCGACCTGGAGCCCAACGAGGACAAGCGCAAGGTGCGCCTGGAGGAAGTCCAGGCCGTGCTGGCCAGCGCCGTCCCGCAGCCCGATGCCGCACAGCAAGCCCGCGAGGCCGCCCAACAGGCCGAGTACAAGCGCCGCGAGGCCGCCATCGTGCTGGAGTACCAGTCGCGGCCAGAGTCCCAGCGGGACCAAGCCTGGCTGGAAGGGCAGCTGGACACGGCACGCCGGGCGGTGTACGGCGCCAACTGACGAACCCTGGCTGGGCCCCTTGCCGGGTCGACATGCCGATGGCGGGCCGCCCAAGGCCCGTAAAATGCGGGTGACATGACTGCGACACCCCCACGCGTTCCACGCTCCTTCCTGCCCTGGCTCCTGGCGGCCCTGGCCGCTGCCGCGGTGTGGTGGCATGCCGCCGTGCTCTTGCCCTTCGTGATCAGCCTGGTGCTGGCCTACGTGCTGGAGCCTGCCGTGGCGCGCCTGGTGCGTGCCCGCGTGCCGCACGCGCTGGCCGTTGGCCTGTGCCTGACCTTGCTGCTCTTGCTGGTGTCGGTGCTGCTGGTGCTGCTGGTGCCCATCGTGTCGCAGTTGGTGCCCATGGTGCGTGCGCAGTTGCCCGACCTGCTGGTGTCGCTGTGGAAGGGCGTGGTGCCCACGCTGCAGCAATACGGCCTGGAGCCGCCGAGCAGCGTCGATGAGCTCAAGGCCGAGGTGGCCAACCTGTTGCAAACCCACGCCGCAGATTGGGGCAGCGCGCTGTGGCAGTCCGTCCTGGCGGGGGGCAGCGGCCTGATGACGCTGGCCGGCCTGGCCCTGCTGGTGCCCATGCTGGCGTTCTATTGGTTGCTCGATTGGGCGCGGCTGATGGGTCAAGCCGATGCGCTCCTGCCCCCGCGCTGGCGCCTGCATGTGCACGCCTTGCGCGACGAGATGGACGCCCTGATGGGCCAGTACCTGCGCGGGCAGTTGCTGGTGATGCTGATCCTGGCGGTCTATTACAGCGTGGGCCTGAGCCTGGCGGGCTTCCGCCTGGCCTTGCCGATCGGCGTGTTCACCGGGCTGGCCGTGTGCATTCCCTACCTGGGGTTTGGCATCGGTCTCTTGCTGGCCTTGCTGGCGGGCCTGTTGCAGTTCGGCGCGGCGGGTGTGTCTTACCCCTTGGTGTCTGCGGCCCTGGTGTATGGCATCGGGCAGGTCATCGAAAGCTTCGTGCTCACGCCGCGCCTGGTGGGCGAGCGCATCGGCCTGCACCCGCTGGGCGTCATCCTGGCCCTGATGCTGTTCGGGCAGTGGTTGGGCTTCTGGGGCATCCTGATCGCGTTGCCCTGTGCCGCCTGCGTGACCGTGCTGGGCCGCCACCTGCTGAAGCATTACCGCGACAGCGCGTTTTTCACGTCGGTGTGAGGGGTGCCCATGACCTTGCACGCCGATATTGCCGAGAGCACCCTGAGCGCCCAGAGCGCCCAGAGCGCATCCCCCAGGCCCTTGCGCGCCCCGGCCATGCGCCAGCTCTTGCTGGACCTTGGCCACGAAGCTGTGCCCGACCTCGACGCCTTTCTGCCCGGTGCCAACGCCGAGGCCCTGGCCTGGCTGCAGGCCTGGCCGGCCCATGACGGACCGCTGTCGCCGCTCTACCTGTGGGGGCCGTGCGGCGTGGGCAAAACCCATTTGCTGAGGGCCATGGTCGAGCGTGCGCTGGCCCTGGGCTTCGGTGTGGTCTGGCTCAATGCCCAGACCTGCCAGATGTGGGATGGGCCGCAGCCCGAGTCGCCCACCCTGGCGCTGATCGACGACTGCGAACGCCTCGACACCGAAGCCCAGCACCTGGCCTTCAAACTCTTCATCGAATCGGCCGCTGCGGCTTCTGCCGAGGCCCCGCCGCTGTTCATCTTTGCCGCCGGCCAGGTGCCTTCGGTGGACCTGCCCGTGCGCGACGACCTGCGCACCCGCCTGGGTTGGGGCCTGAGTTTTGCGTTGCAGCCGCTGGACGATGCCGGCCTGCGCCACGCCCTTCAGCAGGAGGCCGAGCGCCGAGGCATGGCCTTGAGCGAAGATGTGCTGGCGCACCTGCTGACCCGCCACCAGCGCGACTTGGGCTCCCTGATGGGCATGCTCGACCGCCTGGACCGTTACGCCCTGTCGGCCCACCGGGTCGTCACCGTGCCCTTGATCAAGGAAATGCTGGCTGCAGAGCCGGCTTGAAACCTCCCGCCATGACCGCACCCCAGAACCTCGCGCTCTTCGACCTCGACCACACCCTGCTGCCGCTGGACTCCGACCACGAGTTCGGCGAGTTCATCATCCGCCAGGGCCTGGTCGATGCCGAGGACTACCGCCGCCGCAACGACAACTTCTACCAGCAGTACCGCGAAGGCATCCTGGTGCTGGACGACTACATCGCCTTCTCCACCAGCGTCTGGCGCCAGATGGACGAGCAAGCCCAAAAGGCGCTGCAACAGGCCTTCATGGAGGCGGTGATCCTGCCGGCCATGCAGCCCCAGGCCATCGAGCTGGTCGAGCAGCACCGCGCCCAGGGCGACCTGCTCGCCATCGTCACGGCCACCAACGAATTCGTGACCCGCCCCATCGCGCAGGCCTTCAACGTCGACGACCTCATCGCCGTGCGCCTGGTGCGTGACGCGCAAGGCCGTGTGACCGGCCGGATCGACGGGGTGCCATCTTTCCGCGACGGCAAGATCACACGTGTGGAACAATGGCTGGCTGACCAGGGTCGCCACCTGGGCCAGTTCGAGCGCGTGAGCTTTTACAGCGACTCCCCCAACGACCTGCCTTTGCTGGAGAAAGCCACCCACCCGGTGGCCACCAACCCCAGCGCCGAGCTGGAAGCCGTGGCCCAGGAACGGGGCTGGCGCATCCTTCGACTGTTTGCATGATCAAAAGCCTGATTCACAAGATCCTCGGCAAGCCGGCCGCTGCCAAGCGCACGGCCCACGCCCCCCACGCGGCGCATGCGCCCGGCCACGCGCACGCCGCGCCGAAATCTGGCAAGCCGCCGCGCATCCCCGTGGGCAAGCGCGTGGACGTGCCCGCCTCCGAGCACGGCATCGACCCGAAGTTGGTCGATGAGCGCGCCCGCAAGGTCGTCGAGACGCTGCAGGACGCCGGCTACGAGGCCTACATCGTCGGCGGTGCCGTGCGCGACCTCATCCTCGGGCACCGCCCCAAGGATTTCGACGTTGCCACCAACGCCACGCCCGAGCAGGTCAAGGGCCTGTTCCGCCGCGCCTTCATCATCGGGCGGCGCTTCCGCATCGTCCACGTCGTCTATGGCCGTGGCCGCGAGCACGAGGTGATCGAGGTCTCCACCTTCCGCGCCTACCTCGATGCCGATGCGGCCGAGCAGGTCGCGGGCAACGAGAAGACCTCGCGCAAGGAACTGGCCGACAAGTCCCACGTGGTGGACGCCAGCGGCCGCGTGCTGCGCGACAACGTCTGGGGCCCGCAGGACCAGGACGCCGCGCGCCGCGACTTCACCGTCAACGCCATGTACTACGACCCCCGCACGGAGATCGTGGTGGACTACCACGGCGGCATCGGCGATGCGAAAAAGCGCGTGCTGCGCATGATCGGTCACCCCGAAACGCGCTACCGCGAAGACCCGGTGCGCATCGTCCGCGTGGTGCGTTTCGCGGCCAAGCTGGGTTTCGAGATCGAGCCGAAAACGCGCGAGCCCGTGCAGGAGATGTCCGAGCTGCTGAGCAATGTGCCGCAGTCGCGCCTGTTCGACGAAATGATCAAGCTGCTGCAGACGGGCCACGCGCGGGCGTCCATCGAGCAGCTGCGCAAGCAGGGCCTGGACCGCGGCGTCTTCCCCATCCTGGACGCCGTGTTCGACGAGGCGCGCCGCCACCCGGGCCGCGAGCAGTTCGTGCAACTGGCCCTGGCCGACACCGACCGCCGCGTGTCCGAGGGCAAGCCCGTGGCGCCCAGCTTCTTGCTGGCCTGCCTGCTGTGGCACGACGTGCTGGCCCACTGGGAGCGCAATGTGGCCCAGGGCGAGCCGAACTTCCCGGCGCTGCAATCGGCCACCGACGCGGTGTTCGACGCGCGCATCGGCGACATCTCCGGCCGCGGCAAGCTGGCCACCGACATGCGCGAAATCTGGACCATGCAGCCGCGCTTCGAGCGCCGCACCGGCAACGGCCCGGCCACGCTGGTCGAGCAACCGCGTTTCCGCGCCGGCTTCGACTTCCTGCGCCTGCGCGGCCAGGTGGGCGAGGCCGAGCCGTCCCTGGCGATCTGGTGGGAGAGCTTCTCCCTGGCCGACGCCACCGAGCGCCGCCAAATGCTCGACGAAGTTCGCCAGCAAGGCGCGGCAGGCGGTGGCCGCAGGGGCGGTGGACGCTCGGCGTCCGCGGCCAGCCGCAGTACCGCCTCGCATGCGCCCGGCTTGACCGACGATGACGGCGATGCAGACGCGGGTGGTGACACCGCGGGTGATGCCGCTGGTGAAGCAGGCATCGGCGGTGACGCGCCCGCCCGCAAGCGCCGCCGTCGCCGCCGCAAGCCGGCAGGCGAGGGCGCTGCCCGCGAGAGCTCTGCCGGTGGCTCCGGCGGGACCGCCGATTGACCCAACCCACCCAGCCCACCCAGCCTTTGGCGCCGTGGGCCACCGAGGCCCATGCGCTCCTGGCGGTGCCCTGCTGGCAGGCCTGCATCGGCCTGGGGGGCAACCAGGGCGATGTGCTGTCCAGCATGGTCGCCGCCCTGAGCGCGGTGCACACGCTGCCCGGCACCCGGGTGGTGAGCGTGTCCTCGGTGTACGAAACGGCGCCGGTCGATGCCAGCGGCCCGAACTACCTCAACGCCGTGGCCGTGTTGGCCACCTCTCTGGGCCCGCACGAGTTGCTGCGCGCCTTGCAAGCGCTGGAGCTGGCGCACGGCCGCGAGCGCCCCTACCGCAACGCCCCCCGCACCCTGGACCTCGACCTGCTGTGCCACGGTGACGCGCTGCTGAACACCCCGACGCTGACCCTGCCGCACCCGCGCATGGGCGAGCGCGCCTTCGTGCTGCTGCCTTTGCGCGAGGCCCTGTCCGGCCTGCCTGCATCGCCGACCGTGGCCGGGGTTTGCCTGCCGACCTTGCCTGGCGATGCCGAAGAGGCGAAAATGGCCCGTACACAAGGCATCGCACGTCAATGTGGCTTCCCGGTGAATTTCGGGATATAATCGCGGGCTTAATTGGTGGGCTCGCTGCATGTTTGCAAAGAAGTCCTCTTGAGATGCGCGTTGGATTCACTATCGAGTTGGTGCCTGTCAAAGGCTCGAATTCGTCCGGTGGGCCCACCGGATGGTCGAATTCAGCTTGAGTTCGGTAAATCACAGCGCGCCGAGAGGCCATGCCGCCAGTCCGATGAATGCATTCACATTGAAAGCGAATCTCTGATGACGACCATCCGTGTCAAGGAAAACGAACCCTTCGACGTCGCTCTGCGCCGTTTCAAGCGCACCATCGAAAAGCTGGGCTTGCTGACCGACCTGCGCGCCCGCGAGTTCTACGAAAAGCCGACCGCCGAGCGCAAGCGCAAGAAGGCAGCCGCCGTCAAGCGCCACTACAAGCGCGTGCGCAGCATGCAGCTGCCCAAGAAGCTGTACTGATCTCCTGATCTGAACGCTTTTTGACGGTGTCGATGCAGCCTCGGCTGCACGACCTGCTCACTCAGACCCGCGCGGGGACGCCCATGCGGGTCTTTGTCATTCTGGCGAGCCTTTTCACCTTCACCGCACAAGGACACACCATGAGCCTGCAACAACGCATCACCGACGACATGAAGACCGCCATGCGCGCCAAGGACGCCGAGCGCCTGGGCACCATCCGCATGCTGATGGCCGCGATGAAGCAAAAGGAAGTCGATGAGCGCGTCACGCTGGACGACGCCATGATCGTGGGCATCGTGGACAAACTCATCAAGCAGCGCAAGGACGCGGCCCAGCAGTACGAAGCCGGCAATCGCCAGGACCTGGCCGACAAGGAAAAGTCCGAGATCGTGGTGCTGGAGGCCTACCTGCCGCAGCGCCTGAGCGCCGACGAGGTGAACGCGGCGGTGAAGGCCATCGTGGTCGAGCTGGGCGCTTCGGGCCCTGGCGACATGGGCAAGGTCATGGGTGTGGTCAAACAGCGACTGGCAGGCCAGGCTGACATGGGCCTGGTGTCGGCGGCAGTGAAAACCGCACTGGCACCTTGAGTTCGCCGTCGTACGATGGCGTTTTTGAAACGAAGCACCGCACCATGAGCCAATCCGTGCAGATCCAGGCCATTGCCGAAGACGTGTACGTCGCCCCCCAGTTGACCCCGGAGGCCATGGCCGCGGCGGCCGAAGCAGGCTTCAAGGCCGTGCTGAACAACCGCCCCGACATGGAAGGCGGCCCCGACCAGCCCACCAGCGCTGCGGTGGAGGCGGCGGCCAAGGCTGCGGGCTTGCAATACGCCCACCTGCCGGTGCAGGGAGGGTTCCAGTCGCCCGAGGAAATCGCGCGCTGCGCCGAGTTGCTCCAGACCTTGCCGCGTCCGCTGCTGATGTTCTGCCGCAGTGGTGCGCGCTCCACCAACCTGTACCGTCAGGCGATCGCGCTGGGCGACGCCGACTGAGGCCCTCCCGCCCATGCAGACCTACATCCGCTGTGTGGACGCCCTGTCGCGCTGGTTTGGCGTGCTGGCGTCCTGTGCCTTGTTCGCCGCCTGCATGATCAGCGCGGGCAATGCCGTGCTGCGCTACGCCTTCGGCATCGGCTCCAACGCCTGGCTGGAGGTGCAGTGGTACCTGTTCGGCATCGCGGTGTTCGCCGGCGCGCCCATGTTGCTCAAGCTCAATGAGCATGTGCGGGTGGACGTGATTTACGGCGGTCGTTCGCCGCGCACCAAGGCCTGGATCGACGTCATCGGTCTCCTGGTGGTGCTGCTGCCGCTGTGTGGCATCGTGGCCTGGCTGTCCTGGCCTTTCGTGGTCGAGTCCTTCCAGCAGCAGGAACATTCGCCCAGCGCGGGCGGCCTCATCCGCTGGCCGATCAAGGCGGCCATGCCGATCGGGTTTGCCTTGCTGGGCCTGCAGGGCCTGGCCGAGCTCTTGCGCCGCATCGACTTCCTGCGCGGTCGCACCGAGCTGGACATCCATTACGAAAGGCCGCTGCAGTGACGGAGATTTCCAACCTCGCGCCGATCATGTTCGGCTCGCTGGTGCTCGCCATGCTGCTGGGCTTCCCGGTGGCCTTCACCCTGGGTGGCTTGGGGCTGGGCTTTGGCTACTACGCGATGTCGCAGGGGCTGTTCAACGAGGCCTTCATGGGCAACCTGCCCTTGCGCCTGTTCGGCATCGTCTCCAACGAGCTGCTGCTGTCCATCCCTTTCTTCACCTTCATGGGCGCCATCCTGGAGCGCTGCGGTCTGGCCGAAGACCTGCTGGAAGGCACGGGTCAGCTGTTCGGCAGCAAGCCCGGTGGCCTCGGTTTCGCCGTCATCATCGTGGGTGCCATCCTGGGCGCCATCACGGGCACGGTGGCGGCCAGCGTCATCGCCATGGGCGTGATTTCGCTGCCCATCATGGTGCGCTATGGCTACGACATGCGCTACGCCACGGGCGTGATCGCCGCGTCCGGCACGATCACCCAGCTCATCCCGCCCTCGCTGGTGCTGGTGGTGCTGGCCGACCAGCTTGGCCGTTCGGTGG
The DNA here is from genome assembly GCA_023266355.1 of Aquabacterium sp. Taxonomy (GTDB): domain Bacteria; phylum Pseudomonadota; class Gammaproteobacteria; order Burkholderiales; family Burkholderiaceae_C; genus Aquabacterium. Next base: position 518,085 of record JAHFQM010000002.1, on the reverse strand, counting down.
GCGACATGTACCTGGGCGCCATCGGCCCCTCCATCCTGCAGACGGCCATCTTCCTGCTGTTCACGCTGGGCGTGGCCTTGCTGCGCCCGCAATGGGTACCGCCGCTGCCCGAAGAGGCCCGCACCGTGCGCGGCTGGCCGTTGGTCAAGCGCGTGATGTGGGGCATGCTGCCGTCCATCGTGCTGATTTTCCTGGTGCTGGGCACGCTGTTCATGGGCCTGGCGACGCCGACCGAAGCGGGCGCCTTGGGTGCCATCGGCGGCATGGTGCTGGCCGCCTTGCACAAGCGCCTGAGCTGGTCGCTGGTGTGGCAGGCCATGGATTCGACCATGCGCGTCACCGCCATGGTGATCTTCATCCTGCTGGGCTCGAGCGTGTTTTCGCTGGTTTTCCAAGGCGTGGATGGCAACAAATGGATCGAGCACCTGCTGTCCAACCTGCCGGGCGGCCCGCTGGGTTTCCTCATCGTCGTCAACCTGTTCGTTTTCGTCCTGGCCTTCTTCCTCGATTTCTTCGAGATCGCTTTCATCGTGGTGCCCTTGTTGGTCCCGGTGGCGCAGAAGCTGGGCATCGACCTGGTGTGGTTCGGCGTGCTGCTGTGCGTGAACATGCAAACCAGCTTCATGCACCCGCCCTTTGGTTTTGCGCTGTTCTACCTGCGTGGCGTGGCCGACCAGATCCACAAGAGCGGTGCGATTGCCAAGCCCATCCAGTCGCGCGACATCTACCTGGGCGCCATTCCCTGGGTGCTGATGCAGCTGGGCCTGGTGGCGGTGGTGATCTTCTGGCCGGAGTCGGTGACCTACTGGCTCGACAAGGAGGCGGTGGTGAACACCGACGAGGTGCACATCGAGATGAAGATCGATGACACCGGTGCGCCTGACGATGTGCCGGCGGAGGTGCCGGCCGAGGTGCCTTCCATGCCGGATGCGCAGGGCGACAGCGACCCGGCGCAGGCCCTCAAGGACGCGTTGAGGACGCGCTGAGTACGCGCTGAAGGTGCGCTGAGGCTGAAGCCGAGGCCTTCAGCCTTCGTTCAGCCCTGGCAGGCCTGTCGCTTGGCGTGGGCCCACAGGCCCAGCATGCACAGGCCGGCCGCGGGCAGAGGCCAGTGCGCGAAGGCGCAGAGCGCTCCGCCAGACCAGGCCATCAGGCTGAGGGTGCGCCAGGTGCGCGTCAGGGCGGGCTGGCTCCAGTCCTGGCTGTGGCTCAGGGGGCGCATGGGCTGTCGAGGGTGATGCATGGGCGTGGCGAGCAGCGGCTTGGGGGCATCCCGCACCATGACTGTGCTTCGGTCGTGCTCGCGCCAACTTGAGGGCGGGCATGCCCGGACCAGGCCCTGATCGTGCCTTGACCTTGCCGATTGGCACTTCCTTCACGGAATGGGCGTGTGGGGCGTGCTGTCCGTGTCCGCCTGCAGACCGAGCACCCGCCGGATGACGCTGCGCAGTGAGGCCAGGTCGATGGGCTTCATCAGGCTGGCATCGAAGGGGTGTGCGCCATGGGCGTGGCCGGACGGCGGGTCCATGGACATCTGTGTGGCCGACAGCAGCACCACGGGCACGCCGGGCCATTGCTGGCGCACCGATGCCAGCACGACGTCGCCATTGCCGCCGGGCATCTGGTAGTCCGTCAGCACCAGGCTGGGCGCCGTGGCGCCGATCAAGGCCATGCGTTGTTTGACCTCCTCGGCGGTCGACAGGTGGACGACCTCGAAGCCGGTGCGCCGCAGTTCTTCCGCGAGCAGGGCGCGGATCTCCCGGTTGTCTTCGACCAGCCAGACGCGTCGGCCTTGGCCATCCAGCGCGGGCAGTTCCGGTGAGCTGGCGAGCATCTGCGGTGGGCTCATGTCCTGCTCGGACGCGTGGCGCATCGGGATCCGCAAACGGAAGGTGCTGCCTTGGCCGAGCTGGCTGAGCACCGCGATGTTGCCGCCCATGCGTTGGACCCAGGTGTCGGTGATGGCCAGGCCGAGGCCCAAGCCCTGTGATCCGTGCTCCGTCGATGCGGTCGCGTCCGAACGGAAGAAGGGCGAGAGCACCCGGGCGATGTCGTCTGGCGGGATGCCACAGCCCGTGTCCTGAACCTCGAAGAGGACGGGGGTGATGGCCGGTGTGCGGCCGCCTTGTGTGTCTGCACCGACGCGCAGCGTGATGACGCCGTCGTGCGTGAACTTGGCCGCGTTTTGCAGCAGGTTGATGAGCACTTGGCGCAGGCGCTTGCCGTCGGCCATGACCACGTTGGGCAGCTCGGGGCAGAGGTCGAGCACGAAGCGGTTGTGCCGTGCCTGTGCCAGGACGGTGGCTTCCTGCGCCACGGCGTCGAGCACACCGTGCAGGTAGGTGGGGCTCAGTTCCAGTTGATCGCTGGAAGCGCCGCGCGCGTACTCGATGAGGTCGTTGACCAGGGTGAGCATGTGCTGTGCGCCCAGGCGGATGTTGCCCGCGTAGCGCGTGGTCGTGGGGTCGGCGGTGGGCAGCAGCTGCGCGAAACCGAGCACGGCCGTGAGCGGTGAGCGCAGGTCGTGGGTGACGCGCGCCAGGAATTCCGTTTTGGCCCGGCTGGCTTCGTTGGCCTGGAGCAGGGCCTGCTGGAGCTCGGTGGTGCGCTCCTTGACCTTGGTGTCCAGCTCGGCGGCCGAATGGATGGCGGCGTTCAGCAGGGCGTTGCGGGCGCTGTCCGTTTCGTCGCGCAAGCTTTTGACGTGGCGGGCCACGGCCAGGTTCATCAGCAGCAGGTGCACGAACATGCTGACCTGCAGCATGTTCTCGGTCCAGAAATTCAGGGGCAGCAGGCCCAGGTTGCGCGGCAGGAAGAGCAGCACGGCCAGCAGCAGCGTCGCGAACGAAGCCAGGAAATACGGCGCGGTTTGCTCGCCACGCCGCCACAGCACGATGGCAATGCCCGTCATCAGCACCGATTGCGCGGCGTAGCAGGCCTGGATCACCGGTGACACGATGTGGAACTGCCCCAGCCAGGCCAGAGGCATCAGCGCGACCACCAGGGCCCACACACTGCGGCGGTACACCTTGGCCAGGGCAGGCAGGTGCAGGTCGATGCGCATGACGCGCACCATTTCGCAGCCCAGGCCGGCCTGCAGCAGCATGGCCGTGCCCAGCAGGGGGTTGAAAAGGCCGATGCTCTGCGGGAACAGCCACTGCTGGGCGTAACCCTGGGACAGCAACTGGTTGAGCCCAGAGATGCCGATGTAGGCGGCGTAGATCAGGTTGGCGGGCTCGCGCAGCCAGCTGCCGAGGATCAGGCTCATCACGCCCGCGAACAACAGGCAGCCGAAGAACAAGCCCTGTGTGGCGGTGTCGCGTTGCAGGTGTTCGGCGAAGGCCATCGGGCGCCACAGCGTCAGCCTCGCCGTGCGGGTGGTCCGGCTTTCCAGGCGCAGGTAGTAGGTGGTCGCGCTGAGGTCGGTGGGCAACTGCAAGGCGAACAGGCCGTGGCGGTAGGCCAGGGGCCGTTGCTCGAAGGGGTGTTCGGTGCCGGCTTGGCCCAGCAACTGCAGGCCTTCGGGCGTGTCCACGTACAAAGCCAGGTCGTCCGTGAAGGCCGGGCCCACTTCCAGCCACCAGGTGCCTGCCGACCTGGTGTGCTCGGCCCGCACCGTGAAGCGCAGCCACATCACGTCCTTGCCAAAGCCTGCGCGCGGGTTGCCTTGCACGGGCTCGAAGGCCTGGCTGCTCAGTTGCGGTGGCACCCTGGCGCCATCCGCCGGCAACAGGACCATGGACAGCGCGCCGACCAGGTCCATGTGGCGGGTCTGCGCGGGCAGCCCCAGCGCTGCCCGCGGCCCTGTGCTGGCTTCAGGCGTGGCGGCGCGCGCCTGGGTCAGCGCCCCCGAGACAGCCAGGGCAGCCAGCACCGCCAGCAGCAGGCCACAGACCCACTGCAAAGCGCTGCGGGTCAAGCCCCGGGCATCCTCGGACAAGCAATGCTGCATCATGGTCAGGCCCGATGGGGCCTGAGTGGGTGGGGTGGCTCAGAGTTTCGCGGACTGCATGTAGCGGTCGAACGTGGCCTCGGTGAAGCGGAACCACAGGTTCTGGTCGGCGCGGAACTTGGCGTAGTCCGCGTACACCTTGCGCCAGGCCGGGTTCTTCTCGTTGAGCTCGCTGTAGATGTCCATGGCGTGCTTGAAGGCGGCGTCCAGCACGGGCTTGGGGAATTGCACCAGCTCGGTCTTCGCGGCCACCAGTTGTTTGAGCGCCAGCGGGTTGCGGGCGTCATAGCGGGCCTGCATTTCGACGTGGGCGTGCGAGGCAGCGGTCTCCACCATGGCTTTGTACTCGGCCGGCAGGCTGTCGTACGCCTTCTGGTTGATGAAGAAGTCCAGCTGCGGGCCACCCTCCCACCAGCCGGGGAAGTGGTAGTGGGGCGCGACCTTGTAGAAGCCCAGCTTCTGGTCGTCGTAGGGGCCCACCCACTCGGCGGCATCGATGATGCCTTTTTCCAGCGCCTGGTAGATCTCGCCACCGGGCAGGTTCTGCGGCACCACGCCCATGCGCTCCATGACGCGGCCTGCAAAGCCTGCCACGCGCATCTTCAGGCCCTTCATGTCGGCCAGGGACTTGATGGGCTTGCGGTACCAGCCGCCCATTTGCGCGCCCGTGTTGCCGCCGGGGAAGTTGATGATGTTGTACTTGGCGTAGAACTCGCGCATCAGCTTGAGGCCATTGCCCTCGTACATCCACGCCGACATCTGGCGGGAGTTCATGCCGAAGGGGATGGCGCAACCGATGGCGAAGGTTTCGTCCTTGCCGACGAAGTAGTAGGGCGCCGTGTGGGCCATCTCGACGGTGCCGTTTTGCACGCCGTCCACCACGCCGAAGGCAGGCATCAGCTCGCCGCCAGCATGCACCGAGATCTGGAACTTGCCGCCTGACATCTCGCCGACCTTCTTGGCGAAGACGTCGGCCGCGCCGAAGATGGTGTCCAGCGATTTGGGGAAGCTGGAGGCCAGGCGCCAGCGCAATTGCGTTTGCGCGTGGACGATGGCGGGGGCGGCTCCTGCGGCCAGCACGCCGGCGAGGCCGGCATGGTTGATGAAGGCACGACGTTGCATGGCGGGGGTCTCCTCGGGTTGTGACTCCCGAAAATTCTAGGAGCGCCGCGCGTCTGTCAGCGGCCCATCTGGACAGGGCTTACCCGCGGATGTGGTGCGGCTGAGGCCGATCAGCTGCCCTGGCCGGCAATCTTCATCTTTTCGATGAGCACCGAGCCGATGGTCTTGCTGCCGTAGGTGTAGGCGTCGGCGCCCACGGCCACGATCTGCTGGAACATCTCGCCGAGGTGACCAGCGATGGTGATTTCCTGCACCGGGTACTGGATGACGCCGTTTTCGACCCAGTAGCCGGCCGCACCGCGGGAGTAGTCGCCCGTGACGTAGTTGACGCCCTGGCCCATGAGCTCGGTCACGAACAAGCCGGTGCCCAGCTTTTTGAGCATGGCCTTGAGGTTGTCTTTCTTGTCGGTTTTCTTGTGCGTCAGCACCAGGTTCTGCGAGCCGCCAGCGTGGCCTGTGGTCTTCAGGCCCAGCTTGCGTGCCGAGTAGCTGGACAGGAAATAGGTTTGCACCACACCGTTCTTGACGATCTTGCGCTTGCGCGTCAGCACGCCTTCGTCGTCGAAGGGGGCGCTGCCCTTGCCCTTGAGGATGTGCGGGTCTTCGGCGATGTCGATGTGCTTGGGGAAGATGGGCTGGCCCAGGCTGTCGAGCAGGAAGGTGGCGCGGCGGTACAGCGCACCGCCACTGGTGGCTTGCACGTAGGCGCCCAGCAGGCCGGCGGCCAGGGTGTTTTCGAACAGCACCGGCGCTTCGCAGGTGGGGATGCGGCGGGCTTTCAGGCGGGCCAGCGCGCGTTCGGCCGCGTAGCGACCCACGACCTCGGCTTTGGCCATGTCACGGGCATCGCGCTCGGAGGTGTACCAGAAGTCGCGCTGCATGTCGCGGCCGCGACCAGCGATCGGGGAGACCGACAGCGAGTGGCGCGAGCTGGCATAGCCGCCCTGGAAGCCACGGCTGTTGGCCGCCCAGAAGTGCGATTGCTGGGCCGACACGCCAGCGCCTTCGGAGTTGGTGATGCGTGCATCCACGCCCATGGCCGCGTCTTCGCAGCGGTGGGCGATCTCGGCAGCGCCTTCGGCATCGATGGCCCACGGGTGGAAGAGGTCGAGGTCGCGGCGGGCGGCCTTGCCCAGGGCGAGGTCATCGGCATCGGGCAGGCCGGCGGCGGGGTCCTCGGCCGTGTGGCGGGCGATGTCGTAGGCAGCCTGCACGGTGCGCTGCAGCGCCTCGCGGGAGAAGTCCGAGGTGGTCGCGTTGCCGCGGCGCTGGCCCAGGTACACGGTGATGCCCACCGTTTTGTCGCGGTTGCGCTCGACGTTTTCCAGCTTGCCCTTGCGCACAGAGACCGACAGGCCCGCGCCTTCGGAGACTTCGGCCGCTGCATCCGAAGCACCCAGCGTGCGGGCCATGCCCAGCGTGTCGTCGATGATCTGCTGGAACTGTTCGCGGCTGTAGGCGAAGCCGGTCGAGGGCGCTGCGTGGGTGGCTTTGGCTGCTTTGGACTTGGGCATGGAGGAGCGCCTGGAGGCGTCTGGGTGATGGACAACGACCCGCAAGCGCGGGCCACCCGTATCATAGCGATGACATGAATCCGAACCAATTTGACCCCGACGACGCCGACGAAGACTTCGGCGGCTCCGCAGGCGGCTACAGCCGCCCCAGCAAAAGTGCGCTCAAGCGCGAGAGCCACGAGCTGCAAGCCCTGGGCAAACAGCTGCTGGAGATGCCCGACAACCGCCTTGACGACATCGGCATGCCCGAGCGCCTGCGCGACGCCCTGGACGCCTACAAGAAGACCAAGTCCTTCGAAGGCAAGCGCCGCCAGCTGCAATTCATCGGCAAGGTGATGCGCGAGGTGGACGCCGAGCCCCTGCGTGAAGCGGCGGCCCAGTTCCAGATGGGCCATGCCCGCAATGCGCTGGCGCTGCACCAGGCCGAGCGCTGGCGCGTGGAGTTGCTCTCTGACGACAAGGACGTGCTGACCCGCTGGGCCGAAGCGTTCCCCGGCGCCGACCTGCAGCAACTGCGTGCCCTGGTGCGCAGCGCCCGCAAGGACGCGGCCGAGGTGCCTGAAAAGCGCAGCGGCCGGGCTTACCGCGAGCTGTTCCAGTACATCAAGCAGGCCATGGAGGCGCACGAGGCCCAGGCGAGCGACGGCGATGTGCCGGCCTCTGGAGGCGAGCACAGCGGGGACGGCGCGTGAGCACGCCGAACAGCGTTCCCATCGGTGCTCCCGTCAGCGCTCCCGTCCATGCGCACACCGGCACCCACGTGGCGCTGGACCCTGTCCGCATCGGCGTGGTGTCCGTCAGCGACCGCGCCAGCACGGGCGTCTACGAAGACAAGGGCCTGCCTGCGCTGCAAGACTGGCTGGGCCGCGCCGTGCGCAACCCCATCACCTGGGTGCCACGCCTGATCGCCGACGAACGCGCCCTGATCGCCCAGACCCTGCGCGAGCTGGTCGATGCCGAGGCCTGCGACCTCGTGCTGACCACCGGCGGCACCGGCCCAGCGCCGCGTGACGTCACGCCCGAAGCCACGCTGGATGTGGCCGACAAGGAGATGCCGGGTTTTGGCGAGCAGATGCGCCAGATCAGCCTGCGCTTCGTGCCCACGGCCATTTTGTCGCGGCAGACGGCCGTGATCCGGGGCAGGGCGCTCATCCTCAACTTGCCGGGGCAGCCCAAATCCATCGCCGAAACGCTGGAAGGCCTGCGCGATGCCGAGGGCAAGTCGGTGGTGCCGGGCATTTTTGCCGCGGTGCCGTACTGCATCGACCTCATGGGCGGGCCGTACATCGAGGCGGTGCCCGAGGTGTGCGCGGCCTTCCGGCCGAAGTCGGCGCAACGCCCGACCCAGGGTTGACGGCAGCCGACGCGCCCTGCAGGCGGCGTCAGGTCATCCGTGCAACGAATGGGTGCGGATTCAAACAATTCATTTGATTCATCACTGCTGGCTTCCTACACTGCTTCGATTCACACATTGACCGTGTTTTGTCGGCGCACCCGCGTGCCCGATGGGGGCGGTCGCCGAGGAGACGCAGCGAATGAGCGACAGCAGCAACAACACCCTGGTGGACCAGGCCGGGCAAGTCCGTGCCGGTGAAGAAGTGGACGTGGCCAAGGTCACGGCCTACCTGCAATCCAAGGGCCTCGCCTTGGAAGGCACGCCCGAACTGCAACAGTTTCCCGGCGGGGCCTCCAACCTGACCTACCTGCTGCGTTACGCCAACGTGGACCTGATCCTGCGCCGCCCACCGTTCGGCCACATCGCCAAGTCGGCCCACGACGTGGTGCGCGAGGCGGTCATCATGCAAAAGCTCAAGCCGGTCTACCCGCAGGTGCCGGTCATCCACGCCATCTGCGAGGACGCCGAAGTCATTGGCGCACCGTTCTACGTGATGGAGCGCCTGGTGGGCAACATCCCGCGCCAGAACCTGTCGCCTGAACTGGGCCTGGACCAGGCCAAGACGCGCCAGCTCTGCCTGAACGTGCTGGACGCGCTCATCCAGTTGCACCAACTGGACCCGACCCAGGCCGGCCTGGACACCCTGGGCAAGGGCGAGGGCTATGTGGCGCGCCAGGTCGAGGGCTGGACCAAACGCTTCCGCGCCGCCCGCACCGACGACGTGGGCGATTTCGAAGCCGTCATGGCCTGGCTGGCCGCGAAGCAGCCCCAGCAGGAAGTGGCCATCCGCCTCATCCACAACGATTTCCGCTTCGACAACGTCGTGCTGGACGTGAACGACCCGCTGAAGATCATCGGCGTGCTGGACTGGGAAATGGCCACGCTGGGCGACCCCCTGATGGACCTGGGCAGTGCCCTGGCTTATTGGGTGCAAGCCGACGATGACCCGTTCATGAAGGGCTCGCGCCGCCAGCCCACCAACGCGCCGGGCATGCTGACCCGCGACGAGGTGGTGCGCTACTACGCCGAGAAAACCGGCTTCAGCGTGGCCAATTTCGACTTCTACACGGTGTATGGCCTGTTCCGCCTGGCCGGCATCGCGCAGCAGATCTACAAGCGCTTCAAGGAAGGCAACGCACGCAACCCGGCCTTCGCGCAGTTCGGCCCGTTTGCTTGCTACCTGGAGCAGCGCTGCCTGGGCATCATCGCCCAATCCAGCCTGTGACCTGGACGCTGAGCTCACCCTGAACCCTCTGAACCTCTGATCGCCATGACGAACCCCAACCCGCTCGCCAACACCTTCGACCTGACCGGCAAGGTCGCCCTTGTCACCGGCTCCAGCCGTGGCATCGGCGAGGCCATCGCCCGCCTGCTGGCCGCCCATGGCGCCCATGTCATCGTCTCCAGCCGCAAGGCCGAACCCTGCGAGGCCGTGGCCGCCTCCATCCGCGAAGCCGGCGGCAAGGCCTCGGTGCTGGCCTGCCACATCGGCGAGATCGACCAGATCGACGCGACGTTTGCCGCCATCGAGCAGCAGTTCGGCCGCCTCGACATCCTGGTCAACAACGCCGCCACCAACCCCTACTTCGGTCACATCACCGACACCGACCTGGGCGCCTTCCAGAAGACCGTGGACGTCAACATTCGCGGCTACTTCTTCATGTGCGCGCGGGGTGCGAAGGTGATGGCCCAGCAGGGCGGCGGCTCGATCATCAACATCGCTTCGGTCAATGGCGTGATCCCGGGCATGGCCCAGGGCATCTACTCCATCACCAAGGCGGCCGTGATCTCGATGACGCACGCCTTCGCCAAGGAGTGCGCGACGCAGAAGGTGCGCGTCAACGCCATCCTGCCGGGCTTCACCGACACGAAGTTCGCGGCGGCCCTGACCTCCAACGACATGATCATGAAGACGGTGCTGGCCCATGTGCCGATGGACCGCGTGGCCGAGCCGTCCGAGATGGCCGGCGCGGTGCTGTACCTGGCGTCGGACGCGGCCAGCTACACCACGGGCACCTGCCTGAACGTGGACGGCGGCTACCTGCTGGCCTGAAGTCCTGGGGCGCGACCGAAGCGGTGGGTGGGGTGGTGGTGGCTCATGGCCTCCGACCTTCCCACTGTGAGACGACCTCTTGCGCCAGCGCGGCCACCGACAGCGGCGCGCAGCCCTCGGCCTTGTTGCTGATGGACACGTGCGCCGACAGGCCGGCCCGGGCCGTGGCCACGATGACACGCGCCAGGGTGTGCCGCGTCTGCGGGTCGGCGTCCTGGATGTGGTCGAAGGGCGCATACAGGGTGCGCGCCGTTTCGTAGCCCTGCGCGCCGTGCTTGCGGTGCAGGTTCCAGCGGCACACCAGCGGGCTGGGCCACAGGCTGCGCAGCATGGGCAGCTGGTCTTCGATGGGCGGCATGCGTGCGTGCAGGCCCAGGCAGTAAGCATGGCCGCTCTGGCGGAGCACCTGGGCCAGGTCTGGGCCGAGCACGGCGTGGTCGCGCAACTCCACGGCGATGGTGGCGCCCGGGATGGCGTCCTGGATGCGGGGCATCTGGTCGAGCAAGCGCGCCAGGTGAGCCATCAAGGACCGCGGTTGGCGCAGCCAGTCCGGGGGCAGGGGGCTGATCTGGAACACCAGCGCACCCACCTTGTGGCCCAGACCCCGCATGGCGGGCTCGATGAATTCTCTCAGCGCCAGGTCGGGGTCCAGGAACAGTGGGTTGTGACCTTTGCCCCGGCCTGCGTCATCGCGGATCAGGGCGTCGCTGACCGAGGCTGGCGCCTTGACGATGAAGCGGAAATCATCGGGCACCTGCGCCGCATGGCTGGCGTACTGGGCCACGGTGAGCGGCTGGTAGAACGAGCGGTCGACGCTGACCGTGCGCAGCAAAGGGTGCCGGCTGTAGGCGGTCAGCCCGTCTTTGGACAAGCGGCGTTCGCTGAGCTCCTCGGCCCACACCAGGCCCTGCCAGCCCGGGTAGGTCCAGGACGATGTGCCCAGGCGCACCAGGGCAGGCAGGCGCGCAGCCAGGTCGGCGTGCTCGGGCAGCGTGGGGGCTGCGGCGATCTGGGCGGCTGGCCGGGAGGGACGAGAGGGCCGTGCGGGTGTCCCTGCGGAGGCTGCCTTGGCCTGTTGCCGCGGTGTGAGGGGCGATGTGAGGGGTGGTGTGGGCGGCTCGCCGAACAGGTCATCTTGCATGTTCGGCCGCCCCGCGCAAGCTCACTTCACCAGCCGGTTGAGCTCGTCGGCGTTGAAGGCTTCGGTGATCTGGGCGTCGGTGGGCATGCAGTCGCGGCCCTGCTCGCTTTGCGCGCAGGCGGCGAGCTTCTCGACCGCTTGCCACAGCAGCGCGATCTGGTGCTCGTGGCCCGATGAGTGGTCGATCAAGCCTTTGAGGGCCTGCGACAGCGGGTCGTCGCCCTCGGTCACGCCGTAAGCGGAGAAACCCATGCGCGCGGCCAGGGCCTCGCGCTCGGCCTGCTTGGGGTCCAGCACCTGGGCCTTGGCCACGATGATGCGCGCCGGGTTGCCCACGGCCGTGGCATTGGCCGGCACGGGTTTGGTGACGACGGCGTTGGAGCCCACGCGCGCGCCATCGCCCACGGTGAAGCCACCCAGCACCTGCGCGTTGGCGCCCACGATCACGCCCTTGCCGAGCGTGGGGTGGCGCTTGGCGCCTTTGGACAGCGAGGTGCCGCCCAGGGTCACGCCCTGGTAGATGGTGCAGTCGTCGCCGATCTCGGCGGTTTCGCCCACCACCACGCCCATGCCGTGGTCGATGAAGACGCGCCGGCCGACTTGGGCGCCGGGGTGGATCTCGATGCCCGTGAAAAAGCGCGACCAGTGCGAGACCCAGCGTCCCAGCCACTTCAGCCCGTGCGTCCAGCACCAGTGCGCGCAGCGGTGCATGGCCAGGGCGTGGAGACCGGGGTAGCAGGTCAGGACCTCCCAGGCCGTGCGGGCGGCGGGGTCACGCTCCAGGATGCAGGCGATGTCTTCGCGCAGGCGGGCAAACAGCATGAATGAGCTTGTGCGTTTTTCGAATAAGGCTGGGAAGTGTAGCCCTGAGGCAAAGACCCGGGACGGCGCCAGGCTTGGCGTGCGCGCCCAGTGGCAGCCCGACGGTCAGCGCGGGGTGCGCTCCAGGATGGCTTTCGCGATGCCGCGCAGGATGTGGATGTCTTCCTGGCGCAACTCGGCGCGGTTGAAGAGCTGGTTGAGGCGCGGCATGAGCTTTTTCGGTGCGGCCGGATCGAGGAAACCCAGCTGAACGAGGGCTTGCTCCAGGTGCGTCAGCATGCCTTGCACGGCCTCGCCACCGGCCAGGTCGGCATCCGGCGTGCGGGCCGTGACCGGGAAGCCACCGAGGGCCATGCGCCATTCATAGGCCAGCACCTGCACCGCCTGCGAGAGGTTCAGCGAGCCATAGCCCGGATCGGTGGGGATGCTGATGACGGCGTGGCAGCGGTACACGTCTTCGTTGGCCATGCCGTGGCGTTCGCTGCCGAACACGAAACCAACCTTGTGTCCGGCCGCAGCATGGGTGCCCGCCAGCGCGGTCAAGCCTTCGCGCGGCGTGATCGTGGGCGGGCCGAAGTCGCGCGGGGTCATGGCCGTGCCGATGGCGTAGGTGACGCCATCCAGCGCTTCGGCCACGGTGTTCACGATGCGCGCGCGCACCAGGATGTCGGCGGCGCCGCTGGCCATGGCCACGGTGTCCTCTTGCACCAGCACGTCGGCGAAACGCGGGCGCACCAGCACCAGCTCGGAGAAGCCCATGACCTTCATCGCGCGGGCGGTGGCGCCCACATTGCCGGGGTGGCTGGTGCCGATCAGGACGAAGCGGGTGGGGTCAGGCTGTGCGGCAATGGACATGGGTGAGGGGCAGGGCGCCAAACGAGAGCGCCAAAGAAGGGGGTGCAAAAAACGGCGCAGTTCGATAGAATGCGCGATTCTCCCCCGTTCTTTGGTCACCGCTGCGCCCCCACCCCTCGTTCGCTGCCGTTGAGAGTCGCTTCTCACATGGTCGCCACGGGCTCGACGAGCTATGCCGTCGTTTGTTCGATTTTTTGCTGGTCACACCATGTCCCAAGCCTTGCACCCCATGCTCAACATCGCCATCAAAGCTGCACGCGCAGCCGGGGCGATCATCAACCGGGCGTCGCTCGACATCGAGCGGCTGCAAGTGACCGCCAAGTCGCACAACGACTTCGTCACCGAGGTGGACCAGGCGGCAGAGCAGGCGATCATCGACACCATCCTCGAGGCCTACCCCGGCCACGGCATCCTGGCCGAAGAGTCGGGCCGTTCGCAGGGCGCCAAACACTCCGAGTACGTCTGGATCATCGATCCCCTGGACGGCACCACCAACTTCATCCACGGCTTCCCCGTGTACGCCGTGTCCATCGCGCTGGCCTACCGCGGCCAGGTGCAGCAGGCCGTGGTCTATGACCCGACCCGCAACGACCTGTTCTACGCATCGAAGGGCAAGGGCGCTTACCTGAACGATCGCCGCATCCGCGTCTCCAAGCGCACGCGCATGCTGGAGTCGCTGATCGGCACGGGCTTCCCCTTCCGCAAGGGCGACAACTTCCAGCGCTACATGAAGATGTTCGAAGAGGTCATGGTGCAGTGTGCCGGCCTGCGCCGCCCGGGTGCCGCCTCGCTGGACCTGTGCTACGTGGCTGCCGGCTACCTCGACGGCTTCTTCGAGACCGGCCTGAGCCCCTGGGACGTGGCCGCAGGCTCGCTGATGATCACCGAAGCCGGTGGCCTGGTGGGCAACTTCACGGGTGAGCCCGACTTCCTCTACCAGCGCGAGATCCTGGCGGGTTCGCCCCGCATCTACGGCCAGCTGGTCAAGACCCTGGCGCCTTACACCCGCGTGATCGCCGAGACGGCGGCTGCAGCGGAAGGCGAGCCGGGCGAGTCGGGCAAGGCGCCTCGTGGGGGGCGCGCGGGCCGTGACGCGGTGCAGGCAGGTGGTGCGGTGGATGCGACCGATGTGGACGCGCACGACGCCGCCCTGGAAGCGCTGAAGGCCGCCACCGCGGCGCCTCAGCCCGAGGCCGAGCCTGCGGCGCCCAAGCGCACCCGCATCACCGCTTCCGCCAAGGCGGCCGAACTGGCCAGTGGCCTGGGCGATGGCAGCAGCACGCCGAACCAGGCTTCCCGCGGCAGGGACGACGCGCCGTTCTGAGCCTGTTGGCCTGGCGCTGGCATCAGACGCAGGTGCCGGCAGCGGCACTGCGACGGGTGCGGCGCCAGGGCGCATAAAACGCTTCGGGCGCTTCCGCCAGCTTGGACGCTTGCAGGCGCGGCCCCACGCTGTGGAATTGCCGGAAGCTCATGATCAAAGGACGCCAGCGGTCGGGGTCGATGCGCTGGCCGTCGCTGGGGTGCAGCAGCTCGGGCGCCACGTGCACGCGGCTCAGGCGCAACTCCACCATGCATGCTGCCACGGGCATCCGCGGGTCTTGGGCGGCGAAGGGGCGCATGTCCACCACGCTGGCCTCCAGCTGCACCTGGCATTCGCGCACGCGCGGGGCGTCCACATCGACGGCAGCCTGGGCAGTCAGTCCGGCTGTCGAGAATTTGTCGGCCTCGTGGCGATAACCCAGCATCTGCTTGTGGATGGGCACTGCGGCCGAGCCGGTCAGCAGGGCGAGCCGGTCCACCGCTGCCACCATGCCGGCGTCGGCGAGGTTCAGCACGCACTGGCCGGTGCGCCGCAAGTTCTCGGTGGTCTGTGAGCTGGCGTCCAGGCCCAGCATGCAGCTCCAGCCCAGCCACCAAGCCGACGACATCGGCGCGAGGTTGGCCGAGCCGTCGGGGTTGCGGGTGCCAACGAGCACCACGGGCGTGCCCCAGTAGTGGATGGCGGGTTCGATGTCGAGGTGCGTGGGTGCGTGCATGGGAGGCTTCCTGTCGGCGGCTTGTCAGCGTGTGGCCGCGGGGTGGGGGTGCCCCACTGTGGCGCGGCGCCGCGACGGACGCATCCCGTTGCTTGCGCTGTGGCGTGCCTCAATCCAGGAAGCAGTTCACCGGCTGGGGCTTGGGCGGCAGGTTGCGCTCGCCCAGCATCTCCAGCAGCGCAGCCTCGATGGTGATGGCCATGGCGTTGAGCGCCAGGTCGTTGGGCATGGTGCCGAAGGGCTCTTCGATTTCGTCGCTGAGGGCCTCGATGGCGAAGAAGGTGTAGGCCACGAAGGTCACCATCAACGGCGTCATCACGCCGATGGCGTCGAGCAGGCCGAAGGGCAGCATCAGGCAGTAGATGTAGACCGTGCGGTGCAGGATCACCGAGTAGGTGAAGGGCAGGGGCGTGTAGGCGATGCGCTCGCAGCCTCCCAGGGCGTCGTTGAGGCCACCGAGCGAGCGGTCCAGCTCTGCGGCGAGGATGGGCTCGATGCGCCCGGCCTCGCGGTCGTCGCGCAGTCGCTCGGCCAGCCACATCAGGATCTGCAGGGCCGGCGTGCGCCGCTCGACCAGCCGCGGCAGCAGCTCGGGTGGCAACAGGCGCCGGAGGTCGGGCCAGGGGTCGGTGTTACGCAATTGGTGGCGGGTGGCGTGCACGAAGGCGGCCAGGCCTTGCACGAAGGCGCGCGGGTCTTCGCGCGTGAAGGACACGTACTGCCGCGCGGCGTTGCGGCCGTCGGTCAGCAGCTTGCCCCAGAGCTTGCGGGCCTCCCAGTAGCGGTCGTAGCTGGCGCTGTTGCGAAAGCCGAGGAAGATGGCCAGGGCCACGCCCACCAGCGAGAACGGCACGGCCGTCAGCGTGATCTTGCGGTTGAGCAGCTCGCCGTGGAAGGTCACCACCCCGATCGACACGGCGAAAATCACCAGCAGCTGGGGCAGGATCTGCAAGAGCAGGGAGCCGCGCCGCACGACGAGCATGCGCAGCCAGTTGGGGCGGGGACGGACGATCACGGGGTGGGTGCCGCAGGCGGCTCAGCCAGGAACAAGCCCGCATTGTGACATTTCGCGACACAGGGCCAGCCCCCGTTGTCAGCCGATGTCGCGCCAAGGATGATGGCCACTCCTTGTGCCTTGACGTTCGCCCCATGAGTGCTGTCCGCCCGCCTTACGTTCCGATCGTCCGCCTGTACCAGGACTGGTTGCACCAGACCCGCGGTCTGCGGTTTGCCGATTACCGCGCGCTGTGGCGCTGGTCGGTGGACGAGCCCGACGCCTTCTGGCAGAGCCTGTGGGACTACGACGACATGCGTTCGCCCACCCCCTGCACGGCGGTGCGCAGCGCCGACCCCATGCCCGGCACGCAGTGGTTCGAAGGTGCGCAGGTGAACTACGCCCAACGCGTGTTGCGGCACGTGGACGCGGCCCATGCGGCGGGCGTGCCGGCCATCGTCAGCGAGAACGAACTGGGCGAGGTGCGCGAGGTGTCGTGGCCCGAGCTGCGTCGCCAGGTGGCCTCGCTGGCTTTGACCCTGCGCGAGATGGGCGTGCAACGCGGTGACCGCGTGGCCGCTTACCTGCCCAACGTGCCCGAGGCCATCGTGGCCTTCCTGGCCTGTGCCAGCGTGGGCGCCATCTGGAGCGTCTGCGCCCCCGACATGGGCGTGCAGGCCGTGACCGACCGCTTCAAGCAGATCGCGCCCAAGCTCTTGATCGCGGCCGATGGCGTGCACTACGCCGGCAAGCGCCTGGACCGCAGCGAGGTGGTGGCCGGCCTGCGCGACAGCCTGCCCAGCGTGGACAAGCTCATCGTGCTGCGCACCCCGTTTGCCAGCCGCCATCTGCCTGCCGACGCGGATTTCGCCCAGGCCACCGGCCGCGATGACGCGGCCGTGGCGGCCTTCGAGCCCGAATGGCTGCCCTTCGATCACCCGCTCTGGGTGGTCTATTCCAGCGGCACCACCGGCCTGCCCAAGCCCCTGGTGCACGGGCACGGCGGCATCCTCATGATGGGTGCGGCGGGCCGCAAGCTCGGTGACGTGGGCGCCAGCTACCTGCCCAACAGCTTCGGCGAGCGCTTCCACTGGTACAGCTCCACCGGTTGGGTGATGTGGAATTCGCAGGTCTCGGGTCTGTGCGATGGCGCCACCGTGGTGATCTTCGACGGCAGCCCCGGCGGCAGCAAGGAACACCCCGACTGGACGGTGCTGTGGCGTTTCGCCGCGCGCCACCGCGTCACTTATTTCGGCGCGGGCGCAGCCTTCTATGCCAACTGCATGAAGGCGGGTGTGGACCTGTCGCAGTGCGGTGACCTGGGCCTGGTCCGGGCGCTGGGCTCCACCGGCTCACCGTTGGCCGAGGAGGTGCAGCGCTGGGGCACGGCGCAGTTCGACGCCATCGGCACGCCTGGCATCTGGTGGAACAACATCTCCGGCGGCACCGATTTCTGCGGTGCGTTCGTGGGCGGCCACCGCGAGCTGCCGTTGCAGCCCGGGCGCATGCAGTGCCGCCTGCTGGGCTGTGCGGTGGAGGCCTGGAATGCCGATGGCCAGGCGGTTGAAAACGAGGTGGGTGAACTCGTCTGCACCCAGCCGCTGCCGTCCATGCCGCTGTATTTCTGGGGCGACGAGGGCAACGCGCGTTACCTGTCGAGCTACTTCGACACCTATCCCGGCGTCTGGCGCCATGGCGACTGGCTGAAGGTGCACGGCGACGAGAGCTGCATCATCTACGGCCGCAGCGACGCCACCATCAACCGCCATGGCCTGCGCATGGGCACGAGCGAGATCTACAACGCCGTGGAGGCCCTGCCCGAGGTGCTCGACAGCATGGTGATTGACCTCGAGTACCTGGGCCGCGACAGCCGCATGGTCATGTTCGTGGTGCTGCGCTCCGGCCTGACGCTGGACGAGCCCCTGCGGGCGCGCATCCACGGTGCCATCCAGCAGACGCTGTCGCCGCGCTTCGTGCCGGACGTGACGCTGCAGGCGGACGAGGTCCCGCGCACGCTGTCGGGCAAAAAGCAGGAGGTGCCCATCAAGAAGCTCTTCCTGGGGCAGCCGCTGGAGCGCGTCGTCAACCGCGACGCGATGGCCAACCCGCAATGCTTGCCTTGGTACGAAGCCCAGGCGCGCGCACATGCCGATGCACCTGGCTTGCCCGGGTGATGTGCGTCAAGCGGACACCGACAGCGAGGCCCACAGGTGGGCCGCGGCCAGGGCACGCCAGGGCGACAAGGGCGCGAGCCAGGCTTCTGCCGCCTGCGGTGTGACCGTCAGAGGCTGCCATGGTGTGTCGGACGAGCCTGGATCTCGCGCAAGCAACGCCCCCAGCGCCCGCCGCACGGCCACGTCGCCATGCAGGGAGCCGTCCAGCCAGCCGAAGCCGCGCATCAGGGCGTAGCTCACCGTCCAGGGGCCGATGCCTTTGATGGCCAGCAGTTGGGCGGCGATGCCGCTGGGGCCATCGCGCCGCTCGCTGCCCAGACCGCCGCCCAGTCCGTCGTCCAGCGGCAGTGCGCCGCCTTGCACGGCCTCTGACACCGCCAACAAGGTGCGCGCCTTGCTGGCGGTGAAGCCCGCTGCACGCAGGGCCACCTCGCCCAAGGCCAGCAACTGGGCGGCCTGCGGGTGACACAGGCTGCCGCTGCGGTGGCGGATGCCGCAGGCCTCGATCATGCGGCGGCGGATGGCCACCGCGGCCTGCACGCTGATCTGCTGGCCGGTGATGGCCCAGCTCAGGGCTTCGAAGGGCGTGGCCGTGACCGGCACGCGCAGGCCGCTTTGGCGCGCCAGCACGGGGCCGAGCTCTGGGTGATGCCGGTGCGTCTGCTCGAAGCCATCGACGTCCTGGTCCAGGCCCAGCATGCGCTGCACCATGGCCTCGAAGCGCGGCTGAGCGGCACCTTCATCCACATCCACATCCACATCGAGCGTCGCGTCCACGCCGCCCTCCTCGAAGCTCAGGCTGAGCAGCGCGGGCGCGCCTTGCCAGACCAGGCCTTTGTCCAGGCGCGATGCCGTGACCCGCTCGGCCAGGGCGTGCGGATCGCGCCCGTGGAAGGCCAGCACGTCTTGGCGGCGGAAGTTCGCGGGCAGGCTGATGTGGTGCACGGCCATCGTCATGGGCGCGGGGTGTCCGCCATGGCCGTGGCCTGATCGGCTTCCCGCACCAGCAGCGCCTGCTTGCGCGCCACGCCCCACCGGTAGCCGGACAGGTCACCGTTGAGCCGCACCACGCGGTGACAGGGGATGGCCACGGCCAGGGTGTTCGAGGCACAGGCCCGCGCCACGGCCCGCACCGATGTGGGCGAGCCGATGCGTTCGGCCAGCTCGGTGTAGCTCACGGTCTGACCGGGCGGGATGTCGCGCAGCGCCTGCCACACGCGTTGCTGGAAGGCCGTGCCGCGCACGTCCAGGGGCAGGCTGTGCGACTGCGCGGGCATCTCCACCAGCCCGATCACCTGGGCCACCAGGCGCTCGAAGTCGGCGTCTGCGCCAATGAGCTCGGCCTGCGGGAAGCGGTCCTGCAGCGCGCGGGTGAGGGCATCGGCATCGTCGCCCAAAGAGATGGCGCACACGCCCAGGGCGCTGGCCGCCACCAGCACCGCGCCCAGCGAGCACTGCGCCACCGCGAAGTGGATGACCGCGTCCTTGCCGCCGCCACGGAAGGCCGTGGGCGTCATGCCCAGGCGCTGGCGGGCGCCTTCGTAGAAGCGGCTGGGCGCCTGGAAGCCGGCGTCGTGCAAGGCTTCGGTGACGCGCTGGCCGGCGTCCAGGGCCTCGCGCACCTTGCGGGCGCGGTGGGCGTCGGCATAGGCCTTGGGCGTCACGCCCGTGACGGCCTTGAAGATGCGGTGGAGGTGGTGCGGGCTCATTTGCGCCTGCGCAGCCAGCTCGTCCAGCGAGGGCGGTTGCTCGGCGGCCTCGATGTGCCGGCACAGTGCGGCCACGAGCGAGGCGTGACGGTGCGCAGGTGCCAGGTCGGCGGACGAGGCAGGCGGCGGAGCGTGCGTCGAGGCGGAGGGCAATCGGGCGGGCATGGCGGTGACTCTAGCCCGATCACGGGGTGCTGGCCTCCCGACTCTTGCGATCCTGGTGGTGATCTTGGTGGCCCTTGCCGCAGGCCAACGCGCTGGCCGGGTCGGTCGCGCGTCAGTGCACCAGGGTCTTGACCATCTGCCCCACCTTGGGCTCGGCGATGTGGCCTGTGCCATCTGCGCTGTCCTGGCCGTAGGCGCTGTTCATCAGGCGCAGCTGCCCCTCGGCCTGGGCTGCCGGCATGAAAGCGGCCAAAACAGAGCCGCGTGCAAGTTCCGCAAAGCCCCCCTTGGGGAAGGGCACGGCCTTGATCACCCAGGGCTTGGCGGCCTCGCGGTCGGCCGGTGTGATCGCCCGGAACGAGGCCTCGGCCTCGCGCAGCGGCGTGTCGGCCCTTTGCAAGGCAGCGGCGTCGCGGCCCACGTGGCGCATCAGGTAGCGGCGTGACAGGGGCCCATCGACCAAAGTCAGGTGCACGGCGGTCGCGGCACCTTGCGCATTGCGCACCACGCCATCGAAATGCGTGGCCGGCAGCCCGTGCAGGCTGCGCTTGTCCAGGTTGCCTTCGACGCGGTTCTGGTTGGCCTTGAGCAGTTGGCGCAGCAGGTCTTCGTGCGAGCCCTGGGTGTTGGGCGGCAACACCGTCACGACCAGGCCCGCATCACCCGCGGCATTGACGAGGGTGATGGCATCGCTGCCATTGCGCACCCGCCAGCCCGAAGGCGCGGTCAGGGCCATGCCCAGGCCTTGGTGCACGAATTGCGAGCCGCGCACCACGCCTTCCTCGCGGCTGTCGCCAAACACCATGCCCTCGACCGTTTGCAGGTAGCGGGCGCGGCCATCGTCGTCGTAGCGCGTTGGCGGTGTCTGGTATTGCAGCGCGATGGTGCGGATGTCCGCGAGGCGTTGCGCGTTGCTGGGGTGGGACGCCAGCCAGTTGTTGCCCGATGGCGCCTGGCGGCCCTCGGCGCGGGCGGTGTCGGCGGCGAACTGCTCCTGGCTTTTGAGCACCTGGATGACGTCCACCATGTTGCGCGGGTTGTAGTGGTTGCGCGCCAGGTACTCGGCGCCGAGCTCGTCGGCCTGGGACTCCTGCTCGCGGCTGTAGGAAGCGACGTAGCCTGCCGCGGCGGTCTGCGAGACTTGGCCCGCGAGGTCGGTGGCGCCGCGCACGCCGGCACCCTCCAGCACCACGCCCAGCACCGTCGCCGCCAGCACACCCAGCCCGGCGTTTTGCTGCCGTGTCGCGCGCTGTGCGCCGTGGCGCGCAGTGACGTGGCCGATCTCGTGGCCCATCACGCCGGCCAGTTCGGCCTCGCTGTCCAGGTAGGCCATGATGCCGCGGGTCACGTACACGTAGCCGCCGGGCAGGGCGAAGGCATTGACCTCGGGGCTGTCCAGCACGGTGAAGGTCCACGCCAGGTTGGCGCGGTGCGACTGCGCCGCCAGTTTCTGGCCCAGCGTGTTGACGTAGGCCTGCACCTTCGGGTTGGCGTAGGCGCGCTGCTCCTTGAGCACCTGCTGGTGGGCTTTTTGGCCTTGGGCGATCTCGGCAGGCTCGTCCATCACGGAGCGCTCGGCCTCGCCGGTCACAGGGTTGACGACGGTGCTGCCGCAGGCGCTCAACAGCGCCGAGCAGAAGGCCGAGAGCGCCAGCGTCGCTGCGGCACGTTGCCAGGGGCGTGGGGTGGCGGCTGAAATCCGAGGGGTGCAGGGCTTGCGCATGGTCGGGTGTGGGACGCGGCTGTGTGCGTGGGGTGTGAGAAGATCTGCCTGAGACTTTAGCGCGGCACCTTGGCGCCTGTCGCGACCGGACTCAATGCGCGTTTCATGCGCGTTTCATGTGCGTTCCAGGCGCCTTTTCGCGCTGCGGCAAAAATAAGTGAGCACATTTCACAAGATGCTGTTAGAGTGCGGAGCAGCGCTGCAGGCTGCTTGCCTGCTCAGCGCCATCTGCCTGAGCTTGAAACGCCAGCACCAATCCTGACACACAGTTCCGGGTTGAGTCTGCTGAACGTGCCACCCAAGGCACCTGACCTCCGCCGCGAACCGGCACCGGGTTGTTTCCCAGGCAAGCTTCTCCGTTCGATGCACCTTGTGCCGTGCGGATTTTCTCCCAGGCCTTTCGGCCCTCAGTGAATCTTTTGAATCCTTTCCCTGCCTCCTCGTTTTCGGTTGACAAGTTCTGCCTGTCACCGTTCGCCAAACTCAATGAATCGGGCCAGTACGCTGCCTCGATTTCCATCCGCAGTGGACGCGGCCGCGGCACCCATGACCGGGTCTTCCGCTTCATCCCTTGCTTTCCCACCCACGACGAGGCCATCCGCTATGCCGCGGACCAGGGCCGCCGCTTCGTGCGTCAGTCCAACTGTTCGGCCTGATCGCCGCGCAGCCAGCTTCCTCACCTTAGGAGACCTGTGTCCAAGGAAGACCTCATCGAAATGCGTGGCCAGGTGGACGAAGTTCTGCCCGATGCCCGCTTCCGCGTGACCCTCGAAAACGGTCACACCCTTGTCGCCTATTCGGGCGGCAAGATGCGCAAAAACCGCATCCGCATCCTGGCGGGCGACAAGGTGTCGCTGGAGCTCTCGCCGTATGACTTGAGCAAAGGCCGCATCACCTTCCGCCACCTCGAACCGCGCGCTGGTGGTGCACCTGCACCCATGCGTCGCAAATTCCGCTGAGCACCCGCTCAACATCCCTTTTCATTTTTGAAAGACACACCATGAACAACAAACTCTACGTTGGCAACCTGGCCTACTCCGTGCGCGACGAAAGCCTGCAGCACGCCTTCTCCGAATTCGGTTCGGTCCAATCCGCCAAGGTCATGATGGACCGTGACAGCGGCCGCTCCAAGGGCTTCGGCTTCGTGGAAATGGGCACTGCCGAAGAAGCGCAAGCTGCCATCCGCGCCCTGCACGGCCAACAACTGGAAGGCCGTGACCTGACCGTCAACCTGGCCCGTCCCAAGGAAGACCGTCCGAGCGGTGGTTTCGGTGGCGGCGGCTCGCGTGGCGGCTACGGCAGCGGCGGCGGCTACGGCGGTGGCCGTGGCGGTTACTGATCGCCAGCGCCTGTCGCATCCTGAACCTTCGGTGATCTGAGGGTTCGGAACGCAGCGCGGCCTGATTCAGGCCTCCAAAGAAGCCGACTCGCATGGGTCGGCTTTTTTCATGGGCGCCCTGAAAGCGCGGGGGCAGGGCGCCTGGGCAAAGCGCATACACTCACGGCCCTGAGACGCCGCCTCTGTGCGTCGCCATGTGCGCCTGCGCTGCTCAGGCCTCCGACCGCCATGCCCTCTCCCATGGACACGCCCAGCACCCTCACACCCTCCAGCGCCACGGCCGATTTCTCCGGGCACACGCCCATGATGCAGCAGTACCTGCGCATCAAAAGCGAGTTCCCGGACACCCTCGTGTTCTACCGCATGGGCGACTTCTACGAGGTCTTCTACGACGACGCGCGCAAGGCCAACCGCCTCATCGACATCACCTTGACGGTGCGTGGCCAGTCGGGCGGCGAGCCCGTGGTGATGGCCGGTGTGCCGGTGAGCGCGGTCGAGACCTACCTGGCCAAGCTGATCCGCCTGGGCGAGTCGGTGGCGATTTGCGAACAGGTCGGCGAGGTGGGCGCCAGCAAGGGCCCGGTGGAGCGCAAGGTGGTGCGGGTGGTGACGCCCGGCACGCTGATCGACACCGAGTTGCTGTCCGAGCGCGCCGATGCGCTGCTGCTGGCGGTCGTCATGGGCAAAGAGCGCGGCAAGGACAAGCCCTCCGACACCACGCCCTGCGCCCTGGCCTGGGTGGGCCTGTCCAGCGGAAAGCTGTGCCTGACGGAATGCACCGCGCGCGAGCTGGTGGGCTGGCTGGCCCGCTTGCAGCCTGCTGAAATCCTCTACGACCGCGAGCGTGTGCCGCCCGCCTTGCTGCCTTTGCTGAGCGCGGGCAGTGCCAGCGGGGGGGGCCCGCGTGGCGTGGCCCTGACCAGCCGCCCCACCTGGCAGTTCGACGCCGGCCTGGGCCTGCGCAAGCTGTGCGAGCAACTGCAGGTGCAGCACCTGCAAAGCTGGGGCGCCCAGGAGATGCCCCTGGCGCATGCCGCCGCCGCCGCGCTGCTCAGCTATGCCGAGCACACGCAGGGCAGGGCGCTGGCGCACGTGGCCTCGATGGAGGTGCCGCGGGTGTCGGAGCTGCTCGATTTGCCGCCGTCCACCCTGCGCAACCTGGAACTGGTGCAGACCCTGCGCGGCGAGGACGCGCCCACGCTGCTGTCCCTGCTCGACACCTGCCGCACCGGCATGGGCAGCCGCGCCTTGCGCCAATGGCTGACCCAGCCCCTGCGCGACCGCAGCGTGGCCCGCGCCCGCCACGACGCGGTGGCCACCCTGCTGGCGCCGCCCAGCCACGCCCAGGGCTTCGATGCCATCCGCGAGGCCTTGCGCCAAATGAGCGACGTCGAGCGCATCAACGCCCGCGTGGCCTTGCGCCAGGTGCGCCCGCGCGAGCTGGCCGGCCTGCGCGACACGCTGCTGGGCCTGCCCGATTTGCTGGCCCGCGTGCCCGAGCTGCCACAGGAGGACGGGGCATCGCCCGGTTTGCTGCAGCAGGTCCGCTCGGCGCTCTCGCCCGACCCGGCCGTGGCCGCACGCCTGCAGGCCACGCTCATGGAGACGCCCGCCGTGCTGTTGCGCGACGGCGGTGTCATCGCCACCGGCTTCGATGCCGACCTCGACGAGCTGCGCGCCATCTCGCAGAACTGCGACGCCTTCCTGCTCGACCTCGAAGCCCGCGAGCGCGCCCGCACCAACATCCCCAACCTGCGCGTGCAGTTCAACAAGGTGCATGGCTTCTACATCGAGGTCACGCAATCGCACGCCGACAAGGTGCCGCTGGACTACCAGCGCCGCCAGACCCTGAAAAACGCCGAGCGCTACATCACGCCCGAGCTCAAGGCCTTCGAAGACAAGGCCCTGTCGGCGCAAGACCGTTCGCTGGCGCGCGAGAAGTTCCTGTTCGAGCAGCTCATCGATTTCCTGCAGGCCCACATCGGCACCCTGGGCGCTCTGGCGCGGGCGCTGTCCACGCTGGACGCCTTGGCCGCGCTGGCCGAGCGCGCCGCCACGCTGCGCTGGACGCGCCCGGAGTTCGTTTCGCAGCCCTGCATCGAGATCGAGCAAGGTCGCCATCCGGTGGTCGAAGCGCGCCTGATGGAGACCACCGGCGCGGCCTTCATCCCCAACGACTGCCGCCTGGACGCCAAGCGCCGCATGATGATCGTCACCGGTCCGAACATGGGCGGTAAATCGACCTTCATGCGCCAGGTGGCCCTGATCGCGCTGATGGCGGCCGTGGGCTCCTACGTGCCGGCGTCATCGTGCCGCCTGGGGCCGATGGACGCCATCCACACCCGCATCGGCGCGGCCGACGACCTGGCCAACGCCCAGTCCACCTTCATGCTGGAGATGACCGAGGCCGCCGCCATCGTGCACACCGCCACCGAGCACTCCCTGGTGCTGATGGACGAGATCGGCCGTGGCACCTCGACCTTCGACGGCCTGGCCCTGGCCGGCGCCATCGCGGGCCACCTGCACGACCGCAACCAGTCCTTCACGCTGTTCGC
The DNA here is from genome assembly GCA_023266355.1 of Aquabacterium sp. Lineage (GTDB taxonomy): Bacteria > Pseudomonadota > Gammaproteobacteria > Burkholderiales > Burkholderiaceae_C > Aquabacterium. The sequence goes on along the minus strand of JAHFQM010000002.1, from coordinate 492,532 downwards.
CACGCACTATTTCGAGCTCACCCGCCTGCCGGAGAAGCACCCGCGCGCGCTCAACGTGCACGTGGGCGTGGCCGAAGCGGGCGACGACATCGTCTTCCTGCATGAGCTGCAGCACGGTCCGGCCAGCCGCAGCTACGGCGTGCAGGTGGCGCGCCTGGCCGGCATGCCGCACACCCTGATCCGCCAGGCGCGTGCCACACTGGAGTCGCTGGAGTCTCAGCAGCGCGCCTCCGACCAGCAGATCGACCTGTTCGCGGACGCCTCCGGGGCGGGCATGGCTGCAGGTGTGAACCTCGACGAGTTGGCCGACGCCGCCCGTGCCACGCACCCAGCCATCGGCCAGACCGCCGCCGATGCCCTGACGCCCGCCGAAGCCCAGGCACTGAACCTGCTTGTGGCCATCGACCCCGACACGCTCACGCCGCGCGAAGCGCTGGACGCCCTGTACAAACTCAAATCGGTGATCTCATCATGACCTACTGTGTCGCCATGCGCCTCAACGCCGGCCTGGTCTTCCTGTCGGACTCGCGCACCAACGCGGGCATGGACCAGATCAGCACCTTCCGCAAGATGACGGTGTTCGAGCAGCCCGGTGACCGCACCCTGGTCGTGCTGTCGGCCGGCAACCTGGCCATCACCCAGGCGGTCAAGCAGCTCTTGGGCAGCGAGACCATCGAAGGCTCGGACGGCGAACCCTGCACGATCTGGACGGCCAAGAGCCTGTTCGATGTGGCCCGCATCGTGGGCAGTGCCGTGCGCAAGGTCCACGCCCGCGACGCCGAGGCGCTCAAGCAGCACGGCATCGACTTCAACTGCAGCCTCATCGTCGGCGGCCAGATCAAGGGCGAGACGATGCGCCTGTTCAATGTCTATGCCGCGGGCAATTTCGTCGAGGCCGGCATCGACGGCGTCTGCTACTTCCAGATTGGCGAGTCCAAGTACGGCAAGCCCGTCATCGACCGCGTCATCACGCCGACCACGCCGCTGGAAGAGGCCGCCAAGTGCGCGTTGATCTCGATGGACTCGACGCTGAAGTCCAACCTCTCGGTGGGCCTGCCGCTGGATTTGCTGGTCTACGAGGCCAACGCCTTGAAGGTCGAGCGCCTCATCCACATCGACGAATCGGACGCCTACTTCCGCATGATCCGCAACACCTGGGGGCAGCGCCTGCGCCAGGTGTTTGACTCCATCCCGGACCCGGTGTGGCAGGGCGATCAGGCCGATGCGGGCAACCTGCCGGCGGCGTCCCAGGCCCAGGCCATGAACCCGCTGAGCAAGATCCACGCGCCCAACGGCTGAGGTGTCGGTGCCGCAGCGGCGCCACGCCAGTCAGGCCAGCGCAGCGGCCTCGCGGTCGAGTTCTTCGATGCACGCGGCCATCTGCGCGTGGCAAGTGGCCATCAGCGCGGGCAGGTCGTCCAGCGTCAGCCCGGTGGTGGCGATGGGCGGCAAGGCCCGCAGGATGACGGTGCCGCCATGCCAGCGGTTCAGGTTCATCGTGCGGGTGTAGTTGTTGGCGCACACCGGCAGGATGGGCACCTGGGCGTTGATGGCCATCTGGAAGGCGCCTTTCTTGAAGGGCCCCAGGCCTTTGCCATGGCTGCGCGTGCCTTCCACGAACACCCACAGCGACATGTCTTTGTGCTGCAGGGTGTCGGTGGTGGTGAGCATGGCCTTCTTGGCCTGGGCGGCATTGCCGCGGTCCACCAGCACATTGCCGGCCAGCCAGTACAGCTGCCCGAACAGCGGGATCCATTTCAGGCTCTTCTTGCCCAGGCTGACCGTGCGTTGGGGCACCACGCGTCCAAAGACGAACAGGTCGTGGTTGGAGAGGTGGTTGGCCGCGAGCACCGCGGGTCGGGCGTGCTCGATCAAATCACCGATTTCCAGCTTCACGCGGATGCCCATGATGCGCAAGGCCGGCAGCGAATACACCCGGGCACACAGGCGGCTGTTGTCGGGGTTGAAGGGGCGGCACAGGCCGATGAGCAGGCCGATCACGCTGGCGATCACGAAGTGAACGGCCAGCAGCGGGACGCGGAGGACAAACAGCAAGACGGCTCCTGCGAGGGTGGTGCGAAGCGGCCGATGATACGCCGCGCACAGCGGGCCTGGTGGTGCCGTCAGCAAGGATCTCCGCGGGCCGTGCGGCACTCCGCCTATAATGCCGCTTTACCACCGCAGCGATCCTGTTTGTCGATCGCCCCTGCGCAATGACCAAGTTTGTCTTCGTCACCGGCGGTGTGGTGTCCTCCCTCGGTAAGGGCATCGCCGCTGCGTCTTTGGCCGCCATCCTTGAATCTCGCGGCCTCAAGGTCACACTGATCAAGCTGGATCCCTACATCAACGTGGATCCCGGCACGATGTCGCCGTTCCAGCACGGCGAGGTCTTCGTGACCGACGACGGCGCTGAGACCGACCTCGATCTGGGCCACTATGAGCGCTTCATCACGACGCGCATGAAAAAGGCCAACAATTTCACGACCGGCCAGATCTACAAGAGCGTTCTCGAAAAGGAACGCCGAGGTGATTACCTGGGCAAAACCGTCCAGGTCATCCCCCACATCACCAACGAAATCCAGGACTTCGTGCGCCGCGGCGCTGGCGTCGGCACGCCCGAGGCCGTGGACGTGGCCATCGTGGAAATCGGCGGCACCGTGGGCGACATCGAATCGCTGCCCTTCATGGAAGCGGCACGTCAGATGAGCCTGCGCGGCGGTGCGAACAACACGGCCTTCGTGCACCTGACCTACGTGCCCTTCATCGCGGCCGCTGGCGAGCTGAAAACCAAGCCCACCCAGCACACCGTGCAGAAGATGCGCGAAATCGGCATCCAGCCCGATGCCTTGCTGTGCCGTGCCGATCGGGCCATTCCCGCTGACGAGCGCGAGAAGATCTCGCTGTTCACCAACGTGCCCGAGTCCGGCGTGATCTCGGTCTGGGATGCCGACACCATCTACAAGGTGCCGCGCATGCTGCATGAGCAGCACCTCGACGACCTCATCTGCAACAAGCTGCAGCTGCAGACCAAGCCGGCCGACCTGTCCCGGTGGGACAGCCTGGTCTTCGAGGTCGAGAACCCCAAGGGCGACGTCACCATCGCCATGTGCGGCAAGTACACCGACCTGTCGGACTCGTACAAGTCGCTCAACGAGGCCCTGCGCCACGCCGGCATCCACAACCATGCGCGCGTGCGCATCGAGTACGTGGACTCCGAAACGCTCACGCCCGAGACCGTCTCCCAGCTGGCGCAGTTCGACGCCATCCTGGTGCCCGGCGGCTTCGGCAAGCGCGGCGTGGAAGGCAAGATCTGCGCGGCCCAGTTCGCCCGCGAAAACGGCATCCCCTACCTGGGCATCTGCCTCGGCATGCAGGTGGCCACCATCGAGTACGCCCGTCACAAGGCGGGCCTCGAAGGCGCCAACTCCACCGAGTTCGATCCCCATGGCCCACACCCCGTCATCGCCCTGATCGACGAGTGGCTGGACGCCGATGGCACCGTGCAAAAGCGCGATGCGTCATCCGATTTGGGCGGCACCATGCGCCTGGGCGCGCAGAGCTCGGACGTCAAGCCCGGCACCATCGCGCACGAAATCTACGGCGACGTGGTCACCGAGCGCCACCGCCACCGCTACGAGGCCAACGAGCGCTACCTCGACAAGCTGCAAGCCGCGGGCCTGGTCATCTCGGCCATCACCCAGCGCGAGAAGCTGACCGAAATGGTCGAGTTGCCCAAGTCGGTGCACCCCTGGTACGTGGGCGTGCAGTTCCACCCGGAATTCAAGTCCACCCCCTGGGGCGGGCACCCGCTGTTCACCGCCTACATCCAGGCTGCGCTGGCCCACCAGGCCACCCACCCGAAGGTTTGAAGAAGGACCGATGCCATGAAGTTGTGCGGATTTGACGTTGGCCTGGACCATCCTTTCTTCCTGATCGCCGGCCCCTGCGTGGTCGAGTCCGAGCAGCTGCAGATGGACACGGCAGGGCACCTGAAGGAAATCACTTCGGCGCTCGGCATCCCCTTCATCTTCAAGTCCAGCTACGACAAGGCCAACCGCTCCAGCGGCACGTCCTTCCGTGGCCCGGGCATGGAGAAGGGCCTGGAGATCCTGGCCAAGGTCAAGCACGAACTGAACGTGCCCATCCTGACGGACGTGCACTCCGAGGCCGAGATCCCGGCCGTGGCGGCCGTGGTCGATGTCTTGCAGACGCCGGCCTTCCTGTGCCGCCAGACCGATTTCATCCACGCGGTCGCCCAGTGCGGCAAGCCGGTGAACATCAAGAAGGGCCAGTTCCTGGCGCCTGGCGACATGAAGAACGTCATCGACAAAGCCCGTGCCGCCGCGCGCGAAAAAGGCTTGAACGACGACAACTTCATGGCCTGCGAACGAGGTGCCAGCTTCGGCTACAACAACCTTGTCTCCGACATGCGCTCGCTGGCGATCATGCGCGAGACCGGCGCGCCGGTGGTGTTCGACGTGACCCACTCGGTGCAGTTGCCGGGCGGGCAGGGCACCTCATCCGGTGGCCAACGCGAGTTCGTGCCCGTGCTGGCGCGTGCCGGCGTGGCCGTGGGCGTGGCCGGCCTCTTCATGGAGACCCACCCGGACCCGGCTTGCGCGATGTCGGACGGCCCCAACGCCGTGCCGCTCAAGCACATGAAGGCGCTGCTGGAAACGCTGCTGGAGCTCGACCGCGTCACCAAGAAGAACGGCTTCCTGGAGTCGAACTTCAACTGAGCCTTCGCCCGAACCCTTTTTTCCCATCCACACATTTTCAATCTGCTTGAGGAACCTGAGATGAGCGCCATCGTTGACATCATCGGCCGTGAAGTGATCGACAGCCGCGGCAACCCCACCGTGGAATGCGACGTGCTGCTGGAAAGCGGCGTCATGGGCCGTGCTGCCGTGCCGTCTGGCGCTTCGACGGGTTCGCGCGAAGCCATCGAGCTGCGCGATGGCGACAAGTCGCGTTACCTGGGCAAGGGCGTTCTGAAGGCCGTTGAGCACATCAACACCGAAATCGCCGAAGCCGTGCTGGGCCTGGACGCTTCCGAGCAAGCCTTCCTGGACAAGACCCTGATCGACCTGGACGGCACCGAGAACAAGGCCCGCCTGGGCGCCAACGCCATGCTGGCCGTGTCGATGGCCGTGGCCCGCGCCGCTGCCGAAGAAGCTGGCCTGCCCCTGTACCGCTACTTCGGTGGCATGGGCGCGGTGCAGTTGCCCGTGCCGATGATGAACGTCATCAACGGCGGCGCGCACGCCAACAACAACCTGGACATCCAGGAATTCATGATCCTGCCGGTGGGCGCCCCGACCTTCCGCGAAGCCCTGCGCTATGGCGCCGAGGTCTTCCACGCCCTCAAGAAGATCCTGCACGACAAGCACATCAGCACCGCCGTGGGCGACGAGGGCGGTTTCGCGCCTTCCGTGGCCAGCCACGAAGAAGCCATCCAGCTGATCCTGCAAGCCATCGAGGCCGCAGGCTACGTGGCCGGCGAGCAGATCGCCCTGGGCCTGGACTGCGCCGCTTCCGAGTTCTACAAGGACGGCAAGTACCACCTCGAAGGCGAAGGCCTGGAGCTGACGGCCGAGCAGTGGACCGACATGCTGGCCACCTGGGTGGACAAGTACCCGATCATCAGCATCGAAGACGGCATGCACGAAGGCGACTGGGCCGGTTGGGCCCACCTGACCGAGCGCCTGGGCAAGAAGGTGCAGCTGGTGGGTGACGACCTGTTCGTGACCAACACCAAGATCCTGAAGGAAGGCATCGACAAGGGCATCGCCAACTCGATCCTCATCAAAATCAACCAGATCGGCACCCTGACCGAGACCTTCGCCGCCATCGAGATGGCCAAGCGCGCCGGCTACACCGCCGTCATCAGCCACCGCTCGGGCGAAACCGAAGACAACACGATCGCCGACATCGCCGTGGGCCTGAACGCCGGCCAGATCAAGACCGGCTCCATGAGCCGCTCCGACCGCATGAGCAAGTACAACCAGCTCCTGCGCATCGAAGAGGACCTGGGCAACGTGGCCGTGTACCCCGGCCGCAGCGCCTTCTACAACCTGCGTTGATCGCGGGGCTGACGCCAGCAAAGGGGCCTTCGGGCCCCTTTTTCATGCGCGCGCGTCGTGGATAATGCCGCCATGCGTGTGGCCTTTTTCATCATCGTGGCGCTGTTGGCGGCGGTCCAGGTCGAGCTCTGGATCGGCAAGGGCGGGTTGCCGCGCGTGATGTCGCTGCGCGCCCAGGTGGAAGCCCAGCAGAAGGTCAATGCCCAGGCCCTGGCCCGCAACGAGCGCCTGGCCGCCGAGGTCCGTGACCTGCAGGAAGGCCTGGAGATGGTCGAGGAAAAGGCCCGCACCGAGCTGGGCATGGTCAAGCCCGACGAAATCTACGTGCAGCTGACCTCGCAAAGCGCCCCCCGCGTGCCGTCTGCGCAGGCCTCGTCCTCCGCGTCCGCAGCCCCTTGAGTTCGAGCATGGAGGCGCTGGCCGCTCACCTGGCCTGGGTCGATCCCTGGCTGCTGCCCGCCTGGACGGCGTGGGGCGTGCCCTTCAGCTGGCTGGAGTTGGTGGCCTGTGTGCTGTCGCTGGCCATGGTGGGCTTCAACCTGCGTGTGCACCCGGCCGGCTGGCCGCTGGCCATGGCCAGTTCCGTGCTGTATGGCCTCTTGTTTGCGCGCAGCCGCTTGTATGGCGAGGCGGCGCTGCAGCTGGTGTTCGTGGCCATGTCGGCCTGGGGCTGGTGGCAGTGGTTGCGCGGCATGGGCGATGGCAGTGGCCATGACGCCCTGCGAGATGCGGTTGCGGACAGCCCTCAAGATGCCCAGCCTTTGCAGGTGCGCTCCTTGCGCCCGCGCGGCGTGTGGCTGGCCTGTCTGAGCCTGGCCGTGCTGTGGCCGCTCGTGGGCACCTTGCTGGCCCATGCCACCGATTCCGACGTGCCTTACTGGGACGCCCTGCCCACCACCGGCAGCCTGATCGGGCAATGGCTGCTGGGCCGCAAGTACGTGGACAACTGGCCCTGCTGGCTGGCGGTCAACCTCGTCAGCATGGCCTTGTTCGCACACAAGGCGCTGTGGCTGACGGTGTGGCTGTACGCGCTGTTCGCGTTGCTGTCGGTGGTGGGTTGGCGTGCCTGGCTGAGCGAGGCGCGCGCGCACTTGCCGAAGCCCCGCCGTCGTGAGGCCCTCGCATGAAAATGTCCTCGCCACGCCAGGGCCGCATCGTCGCGCTCGTGGGCGCCGAGAGCACCGGCAAGACCACGCTGGCACACGACCTGTTCCGCGCCTTGTTGGTCCGAGGCCACGATGCCGTCATCGTGCCCGAGACCCTGCGCGAGTTCTGCGACACCCAGGGCCGCACGCCCCGGGCCGACGAGCAAGCCGCCTTGGCCGCCGAGCACAGCCGCCGCATCCGCGAGGCCGCCGGGCGCCACACCCTGGTCCTGGCCGACACCACGGCCTTGATGACGGCGGTGTACAGCGAGCTGTTGTTCGATGACCGCAGCCTGTATGCCGAGGCCATGGCCGAGCACGCGCGCTGCGAGCTCACGCTCTTGACCTCGCTGGACCTGGCCTGGGTGGCCGATGGCCTGCAGCGCGATGGCCCGCAAGTGCGCGAGCCGGTGGACCGCCTGGTGCGCCAGGCCCTGATCGATGCCGGTCAGCCCTTTGGCATCGTGGCCGGGCAGGGCGATCAGCGCCTGCGCCACGCCCTGGCCATGGTCGATCACATGCTGGACGCCCCCGCGCGCGTGCGCCGCAACAGCGCGACTGGCGCGACCGGCGTGGCTGGCACTGCTGGCACCACCCCGCGCTGGCGTGCGGTCTGCGCCCATTGCGACGACGATGCGGCCTGCGAGCAGCACTGGCTGACGCGCGGGTTGCGCAACGGCGGTTGAGCCGCATGACCGAGCTTGCGCAGGGGACGAACGGCTCGGCGCTGACGGTGCTTTGGCAGGAGGGCGACTGGCTGGCCATCCACAAGCCGGCGGGCTGGTTGGTCCACCGCACCGGGCTGGACGCGGGCGAAACCCGCTTCGTCGTGCAAACCTTGCGCGACCAGCTCGGTCAGCATGTCTTCCCGGTGCACCGTCTGGACAAAGGCACGTCCGGCGTCTTGCTGATGGGGCTGAGCCCGGAGGCTGCGCGCGCGATGGCCCAGCAGTTCGCGCAACGCCTGGTGCACAAACGCTACCTGGCCATGGTGCGTGGTTGGCCTGGTGCGTCGCTCAGCGTGGACCACCCCTTGCGGCCGGACGACACCCCGCCCGAGACACCGCCGCAAGACGCGCTCACGCATGTGCGGCGCCTGGCCACCTGGCAGCTCGACGTCCCGGTGGACCGCTACCCGCACACCCGCGTCGCCCTGGTCGAAGCCCAGCCTGAGACGGGCCGGCGGCACCAGATCCGCCGCCACCTCAAGCACATCGCCCACCCCATCATCGGCGACGCCACCCATGGCAAAGGCGCGCACAACCGCTGGTGGGCGCAGCACCTGGGGCTGCAGCGCCTGTGGCTGCACGCCACCGAGCTGCGCCTGCAGCATCCTGCCGATGGGCGCGAGCTGCTGCTGCGCTCAGACCCGCGTGACGCGGCGCTCAACCCCGACTGGTGTGCTTTGCTGGCGCAGCCCTGGGTCTGGGAGCGCGACGCGCGCACCGCAGCCTGAGCGCAGGCCCCATCCTTTCACTGCACGTTCACTGCAGCCGCGGCGATCCCGGCGGCACATCGGCCCCATCGCGGAACAGCTCGGCCGCATCGATCGGGTCGAAGTGGTAACGCTCGCCGCAGAAGTCACAGCCGATCTCGACCTGGCCTTGTTCGGCCACGATGCTGTCGATCTCTGCCTTGCCCAGGCTGCGCAGCATGCTGGCCACGCGCTCACGCGAGCAGGAGCACGCAAACTGCGGCCCGGATGCGCCGGTGGCCGGCTCGAAATAGCGCAGTGTTTCTTCCCAGAACAGCCGGTGCAGGATGGTCGGTGCGTCCAGCGTCAGCAGTTCCTCGGCCGTCAGCGTGGCGGCCAGGTGGGCGATGCGGTTGTACTGCTCGGCAACGTCCATCTCGGCAGCCGCCGCGCGGTCTGTGCCGGCCAGGTTCGCTTCGCCCTCGACGGGCATGCGCTGGATGAGCAGGCCCGCCGCGATCTCGTCATTCGCCGCCAGAATGAGCTTGGCGTCCAATTGCTCGGACTGGCGCATGTACTGCTCCAGCACCGCGCTCAGGTCTTGCAGCGCTTCGCCGTCTGCGCCATTGAGCGGCACCACGCCCTGGTAGGGCTGCTGGCCGGGTTGGCGGTCTTTCGGGTCCAGGGTGATGGCGCAGCGGCCGTGGCCGTTGACGTTCACCATCACGTCCAGTGGCAGGCGGCCGGTGTCGCTGGCCGGCAGTTCACCGACGACCTTGGCCGTGCTGCGAAAGCTCAGGTCAGGCTGCACCTCGGTGACGGCCAGCTTGATCGGGCCTTCGCCGAACACCTGCAAAATCACCGCGCCATTGAACTTGATGTTGGACTGCAGCAGCACCCCCGCGGCGCTCATCTCGCCCAGCAAGCGGCGCACCGGTGCGTCGTAGCCCTCTGCCGAGGCGCGCCGGCGCAGCAACTCCTGCCAGGAATCGGTCAGTCGCACCAGCACGCCGCGCACCGGCATGCCTTCGAACAGGAATTTGTGCAGTTCACTCATGGAGGTTCTTTCGGGGAGACCGATGGCGCGTCACTTCGACGGGGTGTCGATGCGCACCATCTCGGTCTTGTAGTCGGCAGATTTGGCCACGTACAGGGCCGTGCCCATGTGCATGCGGGCCAGGTCGGTTTCGCTCAGCGGGCGCACGGCTTTCGCAGGCGAACCCATGATCAGCATGCCGTCTTCGAACACCTTGCCTTCGGTGACCAGCGCACCGGCTGCCACCAGGCAGTTCTTGCCGATCACGGCGCCATTGAGCACCACGGCCTGGATGCCGATCAGGGCGCCTGCGCCCACCGTGCAGCCGTGCAGCATGGCCTGGTGGCCCACGGTCACGTCCTCGGCGAGGGTCAGCGGAAAGCCGATGTCGGTGTGCAGCACGGCGGATTCCTGCACGTTGGAGCGCGCACCGATCACGATGGGCTCGTTGTCGCCGCGCAAAGTCACATGCGACCACACGCTGCTGTGTTCCGCCAGCGTCACGTTGCCGATGACGTCGGCCGATTCGGCCACATAAGCCGTGGGGTGGACGGCCGGAGCCTGGTCCTTGATGCGGTAGAGCGCCATGGTCGTGGGCCGCGAATGCGGTGCTTGAGCGGTGGAGGGGTGAATTCTAGGGGGCAGACATCTATGATGAAGGGGTATGGAAAATACCCCGGGCCGGAGGCGCAGATGAAAACCGTTGGTGACAAGCTGGAACCGTTCAAAGTTGTGGGCGTCAAGCCAGGTTTCAAGCACCCCGAAGAACATGGCCAGTCGGCCTTCGAGGACCTCACCGAGGCCAGCTTTCCCGGCAAGTGGAAGGTGATTTACTTCTACCCCAAGGATTTCACCTCGGTGTGCGGCAGCGAGGTCGAGGCCTTCGCCGCCCTGGCCAAGGCCTTTTCTGACCACAACGCCGTGCTGCTGGGCGGCTCCACCGACAACGAACACTCCAAGCTCGGCTGGCGCCGCGAGACGCCCGCGCTGGACCAGCCCGGCCACCATGCGTTCGCCGATGAGGCCGGCGCCTTGGTCGACCAGCTCGGCGTGCGCGACCGCGCCACTGGCATCGCCCTGCGCGCCACCTTCATCGTCGATCCCGACAACGTCATCCGCCACGTGTCCGCCAACAGCCTGCTGGTCGGGCGCAACCCGGACGAAGTCCTGCGCGTGCTCGATGCCTTGCAAACCGATGCGCCGTGTGCCTGCCGGCGTGACGTGGGTGGCCCGACGCTCTGAACCTCCCGCCTGAACCCGCCAACGTTTCTGAGAGCGCCCATGCTGATCCTGCTGTCCCCGGCCAAGAGCCTGGACTACGACACCCCCGCCACGACCGACCACCACACCCTGCCGCAGTTCATCGGCGAATCGGCCGCGCTCATCGAGGTCCTCAAGCCCTACACGCCGGCGCAATTGGCCTCGCTCATGGACCTCAGCGATGCGCTGTCCACCCTCAACGTGGCCCGCTACGCCGCCTGGCAGCCGACATTCACGGCAGCCAACAGCAAGCAGGCGGTGCTGGCCTTCAACGGAGATGTGTATGAAGGCCTGGACGCAGCCAGCCTCAAGCCATCCGACCTGGACTGGGCGCAAGAGCACGTCGGCATCCTCAGCGGCCTGTACGGCCTCCTGCGGCCGCTGGACTGGATGCAGCCCTACCGCCTGGAGATGGGCACCAAGCTGGCCAACCCGCGCGGCAAGGACCTCTACGCCTGGTGGGGCGACCGCCTGGCCGAGCACCTGAACCAGCGCCTGGCCGAGCAGGGCAGCGACCTCGTCGTCAACCTGGCCTCGCAGGAGTACTTCAAGTCCGTCAAGCGCAAGGCCCTGAAGGCCCGGGTGGTCGAGTGTGTTTTCGAAGACTGGAAGAACGGCCAGTGGAAGATCATCAGCTTCCATGCCAAGCGTGCGCGCGGCCTGATGGCCCGCCACGCCATCCAGCACCGCGCCAAGACGCTCAAGGCCCTGCTGAGTTTCGATGCCGAGGGCTATGCCCATGACGCGGCGGCGTCAGAGCCCGATCGCCTGGTGTTCCGCCGCCGGCTGAGCTCGGCAACCTGACGGCCATGGGCACCCAGGACATCACCCCCGAATTGCGCGCCTGGATCATCGCCCAGGCGGAAGCGGGCCACAGCCCCCAGTCCGTGTTGACGGCCATGCGCGCCAGCGGCTGGGAAGAAGACGTGGCGCTCGGCGCGATGGAAGAGGTGCTACAGGGCCGCGCCAGCGCCGTGAAGCTGGCGGCCAAGCCCATGCCCGACGTCACCACAGGCCACCCCAACGTGGTCCGGGCCCATGACCGCGATGTCACCGTGTTGCTGCAGATCCAGCACCCGCGCATCGTGGTGTTCAGCGATTTCCTCTCCTCCGAGGAATGCACCGAGTTGATGGCGCAGGCCCAGCCTCGCCTGGCGCGCTCGGAAACCGTGGTCAACGCCACCGGAGGCAGCGAGGTGAACGCGGCCCGCACGAGCCAGGGCATGTTTTTCGCCCGCGGCGAGAGCGGGTTGTGCGCGCGCATCGAAGCGCGCATCGCGGCCCTGTTGCACTGGCCCGTCGAGAACGGCGAGGGCATCCAGATACTGCGCTATGCACCCGGTGCCGAATACCGCCCGCACTACGATTATTTCGACCCGAACCACGCTGGCACGCCGACGATATTGCAGCGCGGCGGGCAGCGTGTGGGCACCTTGCTGATGTACCTCAACACGCCCGCGGCCGGCGGCGCCACCACATTCCCCGATGCCGGCGTCACCGTGCACGCGGTGGCCGGCTCGGCGGTGTTTTTTGCTTATCCCTTGCCCACGCCCCAGACGAAAACCCTGCATGGTGGCGCACCCGTCACAGAAGGTGAGAAATGGGTGGCCACCAAATGGTTGAGGGAAGGGCTGTTCATTTGAACTGGGTGAATTGAAAGCGCCGAGGTGTTGTCAACCCGCATCTGTGCCTTGGCGTTACGGGCACACGGGCTTGCGAAACCAGGCCTGGCATGCAATCCTTTCAACGGCAACCACCCGTCCCATTTGGAGAGAACCATGAAAAAACTGATCGCAGCCCTGATGACTTCGCTGTTCGCCGTTGGCGCTTTCGCTGCTGACGCGCCCGCCGCTGCCTCGGCCCCCGTGGCCGCCTCGGCCCCCGCCAAGAAGGCTGTCAAGAAGCACCACCACAAGAAGGCCAAGAAGGCCGCTGCCGCTGCCAGCGCCGCATCCAAGTGATGGGTGCAGGTTGTGCGGGCTGAGCTCGCGCTGCCTGAAACAAAAAACCCGGCCTAGGCCGGGTTTTTTCATGTGCGCACCGAGGGCGCTCAGCCGCTGCGTGCGCGGCGGGGCGCATTGGAGATGGGCTGAGCCTGGCGGGAGCGGTCGTCTTGTCGCTGCCCCTGACCTTGACGGCCACCACCACCACCTGAGCCACCTGAGCGGCCACCACTGCCTTGGCCGCCGCCTCGCGAAGACGAAGGCCGCTGGCCGCCTGCGCTGCCATGCAGCACGCGGCGTCCCAGCTGGATGGGCTCAGGACGCGCGTTCGGGTCCGGCTCGAACCCAGGCACCACCTCGCGGGGAATGGGGCGCTTGATGAGCTTCTCGATGTCGGCGAGGAAGCCTTCCTCGTCGATGCAGACCAGGGACAGTGCCTCGCCCTCAGCGCCCGCCCGGCCCGTGCGACCGATGCGGTGCACGTAGTCCTCGGGCACGTTGGGCAGTTCGAAGTTCACCACGTGCGGCAGTTGGTCGATGTCGATGCCCCGTGCCGCGATGTCGGTGGCCACCAGCACCTGCAGGTCGCCCGATTTGAAATCGGCCAGGGCCCGGGTGCGGGCGCTCTGGCTCTTGTTGCCGTGGATGGCCATGGCCGTGATGCCTTGCTTCTCCAGGAACTCGACCAAGCGGTTGGCGCCATGCTTCATGCGCGTGAACACCAGCACCTGGTGCCAGTTCTGCGTCTGGATCAGGTGGGCGAGCAGGTCCTTCTTGCGCTCGCGGTCCACCGGGTGGACCCGCTGTGCCACCGTGTCAGCCGTGGCATTGCGCCGCGCGACCTCGATGACCTTGGGCGAATTCAGCAGGCGCTCTGCCAGCACTTTGATCTCGTCAGAGAACGTGGCAGAAAACAACAGGCTTTGTTTTTTGGCCGGCAGTATGCCCAGCACGCGCTTGATATCGTGGATGAAACCCATGTCCAGCATGCGGTCGGCTTCGTCCAGCACGAAAAACTCAACATGGCTGAGGTCCAGCGTGCCTTGCTGGTGGTGGTCCAGCAGGCGGCCTGGCGTGGCCACCAGGATATCGATGCCGCGGCGCAATGCGTCAATTTGGGGATTCATACCCACGCCACCGAACATCACCATGGATTTCAGTGGCAGATATTTGCCATACACCCTAACAGATTCTTCCACCTGAGCCGCCAATTCACGGGTGGGTGTCAAAATCAAGGCGCGCACCACACGGCGTCCAGCTGGCACTGGCTTGGTGGCCAATTGGTGCAGCAAGGGCAGGGTGAAGCCAGCGGTTTTGCCAGTGCCTGTCTGGGCGCCAGCGAGCAGATCCCCGCCAGTCAAAACGGCAGGGATGGCCTGCGTCTGAATCGGGGTGGGGGTGTGGTAGCCAGCCTCATGCACAGCACGCAGCAAAGGCTCAACCAAACCCAAATTTTCAAACGACATACAACTGGCCCACGTTAAATGAAGCGGAGACTGCACTCGGGGTTCCGGGCCTGGAACGGCGCGAGTCAACCGGCTGTCAAGGTATGCGGCCTCTTTGTCCGACACGGTGCAGAGATTTGCATTGCGTGGTATTGGATTGGCCGCGTTAATGAAATTGTATGCCCCAGCATCGAACCCTGGTAGTACTTATGGGTAAATGGGGGGTGACTTTCCGAGCCCTGGTGCTACGGATTGTATCAAACGGGGTGCGAGATCGCGCGAACGGGCCCTGTCATGTCGCTGAGCACCGGATGGGATGCGGGCTGCCAGCCCCTAGAATCGCACCATGACGACAACCGTTCTCGCGCGGAAATACCGGCCGGCCAGCTTCGAGGCCATGGTGGGCCAGGGGCATGTGGTGCAGGCCTTGTCCAACGCGCTCACGCAGCAGCGCCTTCACCATGCTTACCTGTTCACGGGCACCCGTGGCGTGGGCAAGACCACGGTGTCGCGCATCCTGGCGAAGTCCTTGAATTGCACCGGGCCCGACGGGCAGGGCGGCATCACCGCCACGCCGTGCGGCCAATGCCAGCCTTGCCGCGACATCGACGCAGGCCGCTTCGTGGACTACGTCGAGCTGGATGCCGCGTCCAACCGTGGGGTCGATGAGATCTCCCAGTTGCTGGAGCAAGCGGTGTACAAGCCGGTGGTGGGGCGCTTCAAGGTCTACATGATCGACGAAGTGCACATGCTCTCGAACACGGCTTTCAACGCCATGCTCAAGACGCTGGAGGAGCCACCCGAGTACCTGAAGTTCGTGCTGGCCACGACCGACCCGCAGAAGGTGCCGGTGACGGTGCTGTCGCGGTGCCTGCAGTTCAACCTGCGGCCCATGGCGGCGCAGACCGTTCAGCTTCACCTCGCGCAGGTGCTGGACCACGAGGGCATCGCCCACGATCCGGGCGCTTTGCGCCTGCTGTCCCGTGCGGCGCGCGGGTCCATGCGCGATGCCATGTCGCTGGCCGATCAGGCCATCGCCTTCGGTGGCGGTGCTTTGCAGGAGGACGCCGTGCGGCACATGCTGGGTTCGGTGGACCGCCAGCACGTGCAGCGCATCATCGAAGCGGTGGCGGCGGGCGATGGTGCCGGCCTGGTTGCTGCGGTCGATGCCTTGCGCGCGTTGGGCCTGTCGGCCTCCGGCACGCTGGAGGATCTGGCCGCGGGCCTGCAGCGCATGGCCGTGGTGCAAGCCGTGCCCGCCATGGCACAGGCTGTCGATGAGACCGACCCTGACGCACAGACCTGGACGCAACTGGCGCCGCTGCTGGCCCAGGACGAAACCCAGCTCTTCTACAGTCTCTGCCTGCAAGGGCGGGCCGAGTTGGCACTGGCCCCCGATGAATACAGTGGCCTGTTGATGCTGCTGTTGCGCTTGTTGGCTTTCAAGCCAGGAGGCGGAGGCGCCAGCCCAAAATCTGAGGGCTCGGTGGCACGCCCCACAGCCACCGAGCCTCGCAGTGTGGTGACGGGGGCAGCCCAGGCTGGCAGGGCTGCCATGCCCATGTCCGCTCAAACGCGATCGCCGAGTCCGTCGGGGGCATCGCTGACTCCGGCCTCGGTGCCATTGCCTGCACCGTCGGAGCTGCCGCGCTCGGGGCTTGGTGCGCGCGTCGCGGCAACACCGGCTGTGCCTCAAGCTGCCACGGCCGCTGTGGTGTCCGTGGCGGCTCAGGGCGCACGTTCAGCCGCTTCGGCCCCTTGGGACGACGCCCCGCCAGAGCACCTGGATGTGCCTCCGCCCGACATGGACGACGAGGCATCGGCGTCTTCTGGCATGGCGCATGTCGAGGCTTGGGAGAATGGGCCGCCGCCCGGCTTTGACGATGGCTGGGGCGATGGGGCCGCGGCAGCGCCGCTCAATGCACCCACGCCCTCGGCACCTGTACCGGCCGCTGCTGTGGGCACCGGCTCGGGCCCTGCTGCTGGCAGCGCGCCGACCCTGTCGCTGTCGCGCCAGCTGGCCGAACTGCCACCGGACCCCTTGTCCGACCGCTGGGCTGAGCTCGTGGTGCAGATGCAGGCCCAGGGCTTGATCACGGCCTTGGTGCGTGAGCTGGCCGTGCAGTCGCAGTGCGTGGCACAGCGGCAAGAAGGTGCACTGAGCATCTGGCATTTGCAGGTGCCGCGCGCCAGCCTCTGTGGCGACATGCACAAAGATCGCCTGACCCAGGCCCTGGCCCAGGTTCTGGGCTGCGAGGCGCAGCTCCATGTGGCGCAGGGTGCCGCGGTCAACACACCTGCGCAGCGCGACCTGGCTGCGCGCGAGGCCAGGCAGCACGCGGCCGAGGCCCTGATCGAGGGTGATGCCTTGGTGCGTGGTCTGTTGGCCCAGTACCCGGGCGCGCGGATCGTGCCGGGCTCGGTGACGCCGATCTGATCCCTGCTTGCCCCTTCTCGCCACACACCCCGCGCTTGCCGCATCTGGCGAGCGTTCCCGGCGACAATCCACCCCAGTGGCGCGCCTGAGTGCGCGCCCAGCTTCCAAAGTCAGACAAGAAAGGACGAGCCATGCTCAAAGGACAACTTGCCGGCCTGATGAAACAGGCCCAGCAGATGCAGGACAACCTCAAGAAGGCCCAGGACGAGCTGGCCCACATCGAGGTCGAGGGTCAATCGGGTTCGGGTTTGGTCAAGGTGCTGATGACCTGCAAGCACGAGGTGCGCCGCGTGACCATCGACCCCAGCCTGCTGGCCGATGACAAGGACATGTTGGAAGACCTGGTGGCTGCCGCCTTCAACGACGCAGCCCGCCGCGCCGAGACGACCAGCCAGGAGAAGCTGGGCCGCCTGACCGCCGGCATGCCCATGCCCCCGGGCATGAAGCTGCCGTTCTGACGCCGTCTGGCACGATTGAACGACTGACGACACCGACGACCATGGCCGACGCCGCACTCGACGCCCTCATCGACAGCCTGCGCTGCCTGCCTGGCGTGGGGCAGAAGTCGGCGCAGCGCATGGCCTACCACCTGTTGCAGCACGACCGGCCTTCGGCCCTGCGCCTGGCCCAGGCCCTGGAGACGGCGGTGTCGGAGGTCAAGCATTGCGCACGCTGCTACACCTTCAGCCATGAACCGGTCTGCGAGGTTTGCCTGGATGAAACGCGTGAGCGACAGTTGCTGTGCGTGGTCGAGAGCCCAGCCGACCAGGCGGCGCTGGAGCGCACCGGCAGCTACCGCGGTTTGTATTTCGTTTTGATGGGGCGCATCAGCCCGCTGGACGGCGTGGGCCCGCGCGACATTGGCATGTCGGCGCTGCTGGAGCGCGCCAGCGATGGCGTGGTGCAGGAGGTCATCCTGGCCACGAGCTTCCATGCCGAGGGCGAAGCCACCGCCCATGTGCTGAGCGAGCAACTCCGTGCCCGTGGGCTCAAGGTCACGCGCTTGGCGCGCGGTGTGCCGGTGGGCAGTGAGTTGGAGTACGTGGACCTGGGCACCATCGCCCATGCGTTCATGGACCGCCGCTGAGCTCAGCGCGCGCTGGCCACGCGGATGCGCGTGTTGCGGGCCGGCGCGGTGCGCAGCTTGGCGTTGCCATTGCTGCGGGACACCGAGGCCGACCGTGCTGCCGGTGCGGCACTGGCCACACGAACGGCACTGCGGCGTGATACCGCTGCAGAAGCAGTCTTGCTGTTCGCAGGCTCTGCGCGGCGCGCCTGGGTGCCAGTCTGGGCACCCGACTTGGCGGCCACGGCATTGCCCGCAGGCACGAACACGGTCACGCTCTGGCCCTTGCCAAAGCTGGCCGAAGTCGAGGTGCGGTTCCACTGCGCGACCTGTTGGGCCGACACGCGGTAACGCTTGGCCACGCTGGCCACAGAGTCGCGCTTGCCTGCCTTGAAGCTCACGCGGCGCAGGGGCGGCAGGTCGGGGGCCAGGGCCATCATGGCGTTGTCGGCCAGGGCCTCGGAGACGTCCTGCTCACGGTGTTCGGGGCGGGGCACCAGCAGTGTCGAGCCCGCCTTGACCAGCATCTTCGGCGGGATGTGGTTGAGCTCGCGCAAGCCGGTCTCGCTCATGCCGACCCGTTTGGCGGCATCGCCCGGGCGCATGGTGCTGGGCACCTGCCAGGCCGTCCAGGACGCCAGCGGGCCTTTGTGCTTGCCCAGGCTTTGCACGAAGAGGTTGGCGTTGTCGTAAGGCAGCAGCACTTGCGGTGTGCCTGCGGCCAGGATGACGGGCTTGTTCTGCGAGGGGTTGAGCGCTTTGAACTCGTCTTGCGGCAGGCCGGCCAGGCGGGCGGCCAGGGCCAGGTCCATGTCGCGCTGGATGGGCACGCTCACGAAGTAGGGGTGGTTCTCCACCGGCGGCAGGCTCAGGCCAAAGCGCTCGGGCTGCATCACGATGTTGCGCACGGCGTGCAGCTTGGGCACGTAATTGCGCGTCTCGGGCGGCATGTTGAGGCTGAGGTAGTCGGTGGGCAGGCCCTGGCGCTGGTTGCGCGCAATCGCCTTCTGCACATTGCCTTCGCCCCAGTTGTAGGCGGCCAGGGCGAGGTGCCAGTCGCCGAACATGCGGTTGAGGCGCTGCAGGTAGTCCAGCGCCGCGCGGGTGGAGGCCAGCACGTCGCGGCGGTCGTCGCGGAAGAGGTTCTGCTTGAGTTCGAAGTCCTTGCCGGTGGCGGGCATGAACTGCCACATGCCCGAGGCGCGCGCCGAAGACATGGCCTGCGGGTTGAACGCGCTTTCGATGAAGGGCAGCAAGGCCAGCTCGGTGGGCATGTTGCGGCGGTTGATTTCCTCGACCACGTGGAAGAGGTAGCGGCTGCCGCGGTCGGTCATGCGCTGCACGTAATCGGGGCGGCTGGCGTACCAGCGCTCGTGGTCGGCGACCAGGTCGGACTGCAACTCGGGCAAGGCGTAGCCCTTGCGGATGCGGCCCCAGAGGTCTTGCGTGGCGGTGGCGTCCGAGAGGTTCAGCGTGGCGTCGGGGCGCAACGGGTCCGTCGGGGTGCCGATGGCGTCCAGCGCTTCCGCGGAAGCGGCGCTGTCCTGGCGGTTGGCGTTGGCCATCGGGGTGTTGATGTCCACGCGCAGGCCGGAGGTCGGGTCCTGGCGGGTCAGGTTGCGGTCAGGGCCCCGAGCGGCTGTGGGCGATTGGCGGATCAGGGCGTCGGGGTCGAAGTTGCGAAGCGGACGCGCCTCGCGGGCTTCACGGACATCGCGGGTGTCACGGGCTGAGCTTCCTGCATCGGCGGCACGGTTCTCCACCACGCTGCCGCAGGCGGACAGCACGAAGGCGGAAACGGTGGTCAGGCTAAGCAGCAGTGCACGTTGAATCGGGTGAATCGGGCGAGAGGCGTTCATCGTCAGAAACGGTTTTTCCATTGACGCAGTGCGGCAAAGATGGCCTGTGGGTGGGCATCCTCGGCGCCATGCTCCAGGGCACTGGCCACCACGTCGGATTGGGTGCAGCGCAGAAACGGGTTGATGCCCTTTTCGACGCGCAAGGTGCTGGGCAGTGTGGGCAACAGCTGCGCGCGCAAGGCTTCGCAGTGGGCCGTGTGGCTGACCAACGCTGGGTTGTGGGGTTCGACCGCCTGCGCAAACCGCAGGTTGCCGAGCGTGTATTCGTGCGTGCAGCAGATGCGGGTGGCATCCGGCAGGCGCGACAGCTTCAACAGACTATCGTACAGCTGTTCAATGGTGCCATCGAAGACGCGACCGCATCCAGCTGAAAAAAGTGTGTCACCTGCGAAGAGCACCGGATCTGGGTCCAGCGACCCCAGCCCATCGGGCAGGAAGTAGGCGATGTGGCCGCGGGTGTGGCCAGGCACGTCCAGCACCTGCAGGCTCAGCCCGCACCATGGCACGGCATCGCCTTCGCTCAGGGGGTGGGTGATCCCGGCGATGTCTTCGTGGCGGGGTCCGTACACTGGCAGGCCTTCGCGCTGCAGTGCGGCCAGCCCACCCACATGGTCCATGTGATGATGGGTCACTAGAATGGCAGACAAGGTCAGTCCGACATCGCTGAGCGCCTGCTTCACGGGTGCGGCGTCGCCCGGATCGACCACCAGTGCCTCGCGGCCGTTGTGAAGCATCCAGATGTAGTTGTCGGTGAAGGCGGGCAGGGCAAGCAGATCCATGAGCAAAGTCGATCCCATCGTTGAATTGCACCCCTGGTTGGCCTTGACGCCAGGTCAGGCCTTGCTGGAGTGGGAGCAGCAGCAGATGGACAGGCTGGTGGCCGACATCTTCGGCTTCCATGCGCTGCAACTGGGCCTGCCCGAGCTGGACGCCTTGCGGGCCAACCGCATGCAGCACCGATGGCTGGCGCTGGACACAGCCTACCAGCATTGGAGCCCGCCGGCCGAGCTGGCGCCCCTGGTGCATGGGCCTGTGGAGATCGACAGCAGCCTTTTGTGTGGCGCGCCGTTCAGCCTGCGTTGTGACTTCGAGTCGCTGCCTTTCCCATCGAACAGCCTGGACCTGGTGGTTTTGCCGCACGCGCTGGAGCTGGCGCGCGACCCGCACCACACGCTGCGCGAGGTCGAGCGCGTGCTGGTGCCTGAAGGGCGGGTGGTGATTGCCGGCTTCAACCCGGCCAGCCTGTGGGGCCTGTGGCAGCGCATGGGGCGTTGGGGTGTCAAGCCCGCCTTGGTCTTGCCGCAGGGCGAGTTCATCGCCTACTGGCGGCTGCGCGACTGGTTGCGTCTGCTCGATCTGGAGGTGGAGGGCGGATGCTTCGGTTGCTACCGGCCCATGGTGCGTCAGGCATCATCCTGGGATCGGCTGCGCTGGATGGAGCACGCGGGTGACCGCTGGTGGCCCGTCCTGGGCGCGGTGTATTTCGTGGTGGCCGTCAAGCGGGTGCGCGGCATGCACCTGGTGGGCAAGGTCAAGAAAGCCCGCATGCACGCGGCCGCGGCACCCGCCGTGGTCGCGCAGCGCGGCACAACAAGGAACGTGAGCAAGCATGAGTGAGGCAAGCAAGCCCTCGGTGGTCGTCTACACCGATGGCGCCTGCAAGGGCAACCCGGGCCGTGGCGGCTGGGGTGTGTGGATGGTCAGCGGGCCCCACGAGAAAGAGATGTGGGGCGGCGAGATGCTGACCACGAACAACCGCATGGAGCTCACCGCCGTCATCGAGGCGCTGCAGGTGCTCAAGCGGCATTGCCACGTGGCGGTCTACACCGACAGCGAGTACGTGCGCAAAGGCATCACCGAGTGGATCACGGGCTGGAAGCGCCGTGGTTGGAAGACGGCCGACGGCAAGCCGGTCAAGAATGTCGAGCTCTGGATGCGCCTGGAGGACCTGGCGCGTCAGCACCAGGTGGATTGGCACTGGGTGAAGGGCCACGCGGGCGACCCGGGCAACGAACGGGCCGATGGCCTGGCCAACCGAGGGGCGGCCGAAGCGCGCTGAGCCGGCTTCAGCTGGGGCTCAGAGGATGAGCACCATGGTGAGCTTGTCGAAGTAGCGCACCTGGCCGGCTTTGTCGGTGAGCTTGAGGGCATGCGGCAAGACGCCGCAGCCCTGGAAACCTGCGCGCTCGTAAAGGCGGATGGCCGATTGGCTGGAGGTGCTGACGCGCAACACGATCTGCTCCAGGCCCAAGGCCTGGCGGGCTTCGGCGATCGCGGCTTCGATCAGCATCAGGCCCACGCCACGGCCGGTGTGGGCAGGGTGGACCATCATGCTGTTGAGCTCGGCGCTGTGGCGCAGCTTGGCCTGCGTCTGGCGCTCCAGGCCGATCATGCCGATGAGGTCCTGGCCCAACCAAGCGCCCAGCAGGAAAGAACCGCCGCGCGTTTCACCCAGGCCGAGCCGTCCCAGGTAGCTTTCGGGCGGACGCGCCTGTTCGCTCTCGATGTCGGCATCGAAAGCGTCGGGGTGCAGGCGCAGGGCCTCGTCGCGCAGGCTTTTGTAGGCGCTCAGCTGAGCTGGCGCCACGCGCGAAATGCGCACGGCGGGTGCTTGCCCGGTGGGCTCAGTCCCGGCCATGCAGTGTCTCCAGGGTGTTCATGTTTTGAAAATCGGTCTCCGGGGCGAAGCATACGCCGACCCATGGCCGGGTCTGTGTCCAGCGGCCGATTTTGCGTTCACCGTTCACGAACGCCTCGTGCATCTCCCCGAGCACCCGCCGCCGCATCAGGGCGCAGACCCAGTGGTGCCGCGTGCCATCGCTGCCTGCTGCCGGGGCCATGTCCTGTGTGACGGGGACGGCGATGTCGGCCTTGGCTTGCACAGCGGCTTGCAGGAGCTTGGGCCACAGGTCGTGTGGCAAGTGGGGGGTGTCGCATGGCAGCACCAGCACCCACTCCGAGTGGCTGTGGCGCAGCGCCGTGAGGATGCCGGCCATCGGGCCGCTGCGCTCGGGCAGGTCGGTGTCGTCGGGCAGCACGCCGCCAGGCACGGCCAGTGGCACACCTTGCTGCCGCACGGGATCGCATTGGGCCAGCAGGTCGCGGTAGCCCTCAGGGTGGCGGTTGGCGGTG
Source organism: Aquabacterium sp. (assembly GCA_023266355.1). GTDB lineage: Bacteria > Pseudomonadota > Gammaproteobacteria > Burkholderiales > Burkholderiaceae_C > Aquabacterium. The sequence continues at coordinate 469,712 of JAHFQM010000002.1, read as the reverse complement.
ATGCCGATGGCGCTCAGTTGGGCCGGTGCCTCTGCGGTGAGGCTGTCCAGCACCCAGGCGGCCAGCGGGCGGCCTTGCCAGCTCACCAGCCCCTTGTCCTGGCCCTGCATGCGCCGGCCTTCGCCGCCGGCCAGCAGCCAGGCGCTGACCGTGTGCGGTGGCTGGGGCGATGCCGGGATGGGGCCAGGGGCGGCCATGGGTTCAGCCGCCGATGTAGCTCATCTCGACGCGCGGGGCATCGAGAAGGTCGCCGGGCTGGTCCAGGCCGCGTAGCTCGGAATAGCGGTCCGTGCGTCCCTGCCAGAGCGCGGCGATGCGTCCGGTCAGCGTGGCGTCGTCGGTGTGGCCGTCGCGCAGCAGGCTGCGCAGGTCATGGCCTTGCGAGGCGAACAGGCAGGTGTAGAGGCGCCCGTCGGTGGACAGGCGCAGGCGCGTGCAGTCGCCGCAAAAGGCTTGGGTCACGCTGGAGATGAAGCCGACGTGTCCGGCGCCGTCGGCATAGGCCCAGCGTTCGGCGGTGTCGCTGTGGCGCGGGACATCGGCGGCTTGCAGCGGGTGCTGTGCGTGGATGAGCGCACGGACGTCGCTGGAGGGCAGCATGTGGGCCATGTCCCAGCGGTTGGTCTGGCCCACGTCCATGAACTCGATGAAGCGCAGCTCGATGCCCGTGCCGCGGAAGTGGCGCGCCATGGGCAGGATCTCGCCATCGTTCACGCCCTTTTGCACCACCATATTGACCTTCAGCGGCGCCAGGCCCACGCGCTGGGCGACCTCGATGCCGGCCAGCACCTCGCCGACCTCGGTCTGGCTGTCGCTCATGCGCTGGAACATGTCGGGGGACAGGGCGTCCAGGCTCACGGTCAGGCGCTGCAGGCCGGCGTCTTTCAAGGCTTGGGCCTTGCGGGTCAGCAGCACGCCATTGGTGGTCAAGGTGAGTTCGGGCGGGGTGCCGTCCAATGTGCGCAGGGCCGCCAGTTGGGCGATCAGCCGCTCCAGGTCGCGGCGCATCAGCGGTTCACCGCCGGTCAGGCGCAGTTTGCGCACGCCCAGGCGCAAGGCAGCGGCTGCGGCGCGCGTGATTTCCTCGAAGCTCAGCAGGGCTTCGTGCGGCAGGAACACGTGGTCGCGGCCAAAGGCAGCGCGCGGCATGCAGTAGCCGCAGCGGAAATTGCAGCGGTCGGTCACGGAGATGCGCAGGTCGCGCAAGGCCCGGCCGCGCTGGTCCCGTGGCGATGTCGCCGTGGGCTGAGCCTGGGATGCCAGTGCGGCGGGCATGGGCAAAGCCTCACCGCCGGCCACGCGAACAGGCGCCTCAGGCTTCAGGCTGGCATCTGGCTGGATGGGGATGACCCCGTGAGGGCGCGGTACTGCAGGCAGGCTCATGGACGCTGATTGTGCCGCGCAAGCCTTGGGCCTGATCGCAACTCAGTTGTTCCGTGAGGTCGGTGCGTTTTGCGCCGACACGGCCGGCGCGCGCCGTGCGCCATCGAAACGCTGCTGCCAGTAGGCCTGGCGCATGTCTTCGACACGCACTTGGCCACCCGCGCGGGGCGAGTGGATGAATTTGTTGTCACCGATGTAGATGCCAACGTGCGAGAAGGTGTGGCGCAAGGTGTTGAAGAACACAAGGTCGCCCGGCTTGAGTTCGGCCTGCTGCACCGGCATCAGGGCGGGCGAGTTGGCCTGCTCGATGGCGCGTCGCGGCAGGATCAGGCCGATGCTGTTTTCGAACACGTGGCGGGTGAAGCCGCTGCAGTCGAAGCCAGTTTCTTTGGAGCTGCCGCCGCGGCGGTAGGGCACGCCCAGGAAGTTCATGGCCGACAGCACGAGTTCGGAGGCGATGTCGGAGGCCGTGTCGCGCATCTGCTGGGCCAGTTCGGCCACGGGGCGCTTGGAGGGCATCAGGCCCTTGTCGGCGAGGAAGCGCGCGACGGGATCGTCGGATTCTGTGGCGTTGCTTGACGACGTTGAGCCGGACGCGGTCGCAGGCTGCGCCACGGACTGTGCGTGGACAGGCTGGACGAGGAGGCCGGAAATCAGCGCGACACAGAAAAGCAAGGTTGCCAAAGAAGCGATGCGCTGCGATCCAGGCCCGGCAGTGTGACCGGGGGCAATCGCCGCCTGGCCGGAGTGTCGGGTCGTGAAAGGCATGGGTCGCAAGGTTAGGCGGTGGGATGCCGCCCGTCAATCTCGGATGCTCAGGGATAACGTGAGATTAACACCCTTTTTCTGGCATTCCGCCCACCGGCAGCGGGTGCAACAGGATGTGTTTGTGGCAGACATCCGGTGCCCCAAGCGCCCCAGGCAAACCGGGGATCAGACCAGTTCGAGCACGACGTCGATGTTGCCGCGGGTGGCGTTGGAATAGGGGCAGACCTGGTGGGCGGCGTCGATCAGGGCTTGTGCCTCGGCGCGGTCCATGCCGGGCAGGGTGATGCTCAGCTTGACGGTGATGCCGAAGCCGGCCGGGATGGGGCCGATGCCGACGGCGCCGGCGATCTGCGTGCCGCTGGGCAGCAGTTTCTTGCTCTGGCCGGCGACGAAACCCATGGCGCCCAGGAAGCAGGCGCTGTAGCCGGCGGCGAACAGCTGTTCGGGGTTGGTGCCATTGCCCTTGCCGCCCATTTCCACCGGGCGGGCCAGTGCCACGTCCAGGGCGTTGTCGGAACTGGTGGCGCGGCCGTCGCGGCCGCCGGTGGCGGTGGCGTGGGCGGTGTAAACGATCTGGGTCGGGGAGGCCATGGTGTGTCCTTTCGGTGGGTGGGGTCCTGGAAATTCAATTGTGTGCAATTGAATGTGTGCCAGTTTAGGCCAGATGATGTGACGCTGCCCGCAGCGCGCGCGCCAATCCCTCACAGCGTGTGGGGCTGAGGCTCAGGCCTGGAGTTGCTCACGCAGCGCGTGCAGCTGCGCACGCAGGGCCGACATCTCGTTCACGGCCATGCCGGCCTGGCAAAAGATGGCATCGGGCACGCCCTCGGCGCGTTGGCGCAGTGCGGCACCTTCGGGAGTCAGGAGGATGCGCACGCGGCGTTCATCGGCGGCATCGCGCTGGCGGGACACCAGACCGGCCGCCTCCATGCGCTTGAGCAGCGGCGTGAGGGTGCCGGAGTCGAGCTGGAGGAGCTCGCCGAGTTCCTGCACGGTGTGGTCGTCGCGCTCCCAGAGCACGAGCATCACGAGGTACTGCGGGTAGGTCAGGCCCAGGGGCGCCAGCAGCGGTTTGTAGAGCTTGGTCATGGCCAACGAGGTGGCGTAGAGCGCAAAGCACAGCTGGGTGTCCAGGCGCAGCTTGTCTGCCGTGTCGGTGGCGTGGGGGCTGGTGGGGAGGGCGGAGCGGGGCATGCGCCATGGTAGCGCCCGTAGCGTCAGTGGCGCCGAGCACGCTCCCTCAGCTGCCGACCTGTTCGATCGCTTCGCCCAGTTCAAGCCAGCGCGCTTCGAGTTGCGCGATCTCTTCTTCCAGCGCCTTGAGTCGCTTGCCGCCGTCGGCGCGCTCAGAGGGGCCGATGCTGATGGAGCCCAGCGACTGCATGAGCTTGTCGCGCTCCTCGCCGGCCCTAGCCATGCGTTCGTCCACCTTCTTCAGCTCGGCCTTCAGGGGGCGCAGCTGGTCGTTCAGGCGGGCACGGGCCTGGGCTTGCGCCTTGCGGTCTTCCTTGCCCTTGCTGTTGAACACGGTGGGCTCGGCGCTGGCGGCGGGCTCGGCGTGGCTGGCAGCGGCCTGGGTTGCCGCCTGTCCTGTTTGTGTCGCCATGGCTTTGGAGCCATCGCGCGCAGCCCGGGCGGCCAGGGCCGTTTCGCGTGCCACGTCGGCCAGGTACTTCTGGTAGTCGTCGAGGTCGCCGTCGAAGGTGCTGACCTCGCCCTTGGCCACCAGCCAGAACTCGTCGCAGACCTCGCGCAGCAGGGCGCGGTCGTGGCTGACCAGCATCACCGTGCCTTCGAATTCGTTGAGCGCCATGCTCAGCGCTTCGCGGGTGGTCAGGTCCAGGTGGTTGGTGGGTTCGTCGAGCAGCAGCAGGTTGGGGCGCTGCCACACGACCAGCGCCAGCACCAGGCGGGCCTTTTCGCCGCCGCTGAACTGGTGCACGGGCTGGTTGACCATGTCGCCAGTGAACTGGAAGCGGCCGAGGAAGTCGCGCAGTTCCTGCTCGCGGGCATTGGGGCCGACCTCGCGGGCCAGGCGCAGCATGTGCTGCATCGGGCCTTCGTCCATGCGCAGCACGTCGAGCTCTTGCTGGGCGAAGTAGCCGATGCTCAGGCCCTTGCCTTCGGTGATCTCGCCGCTGACCAGCTTGTTCATGCGCGACAGCGTCTTCACCACGGTCGATTTGCCCTGGCCGTTGGCACCCAGGATGCCGATGCGCTGGCCCGGCAGCACCGAGCGGTTGATGCCGGAGACGATGGTGAGCGGCTCGGCGCCGTCTCGGTGGTAGCCGCAGGCCAGCTCTTTCAGCGAGAGCATGGGGTTGGGCAGGCTGAGCGGCTCGGGGAAGTTGAACTGGAAGTCGCTGGCGGTGAGCACCGGCGCGAGCTTTTCCATGCGCTCCAGGGCCTTGACGCGGCTTTGCGCCTGGCGTGCCTTGCTGGCCTGGGCCTTGAAGCGTGCGATGAACTTGCTCAGGTGGGCGATCTTGTCCTGCTGCTTGCTGAAGGCCGCTTGTTGCTGGCTCATGCGCTCGGCGCGCATCGACTCGAAGGCCGTGTAGCCGCCGGTGTAGCGGGTCAGCTTGCCGTCGTCGAGGTGCAGGGTGACCTTGGTGATGGCGTCGAGGAACTCGCGGTCGTGGCTGATGATGAGCAGCGTGCCTTCGTAGCGCTGCAACCAGGCTTCCAGCCAGACCAGGGCGTCGAGGTCCAAGTGGTTGGTGGGTTCGTCGAGCAGCAGCAGCTTGGCCGGGCACATCAGCGCGCGGGCCAGTTGCAGGCGCATCCGCCAGCCGCCCGAGAAGCTGTTGACCGGCGCCATGGCCTGCTCCAGCGTGAAGCCCAGGCCCAGCAGCAGGGCTTGCGCGCGGGCCGGCGCGTCGAACACGCCGGCTTCGGCCAGGTTGGCGTGGGCCTCGCCGATGGCGTTGCCGTCGTCGGCTTCCTCGGCGGCGGCCAGGTCGGCCTTGGCCTGCATCAGGCGGGCGTCGCCTTGCAGCACGAAGTCGGTGGCGGGCTCGTCGGTCTCGGGCATGTTCTGCGCGACCTCGGCCATGCCGCCCGGTTGCAGCCAGGCGGGCGGGATCTCGACGTCACCGGCGTCCGGGTGCAGCCGTCCGGCCAGCAGCGAGAACAGCGAGGATTTGCCCGCGCCGTTGCGCCCGATCAGGCCGACTTTCTCGCCGGGATGGAGGGTGGCGCTGGCCTGGTCCAGGACGGGTTTCACGCCTCGCAGCAGGGAGACGTTTTTCAGAACGATCATGAAGGACTCAGGTAGGAAGGAGCAGGGCGTCGCGGGTGACGAGCAGGAGCTGGTCGTCGCCGGACGTCGTGGGCAGCCAGGTGACGGCGGGGGCGAGTTCGGGGAAGGCGCGCTCGAAGTTCGGGCGCTCGTTGCCGATCTCCAGCACCAGCACGGCGTCTTCGCTCAGGAAGCGGTCGGGCTCGGCGCGCAGGGCCGCGAACAGGGCGCGGGTGAAGTCCATGCCGTCTTCACCCGAGGCCAGCGCGAGTTCGGGCTCGGCGCGGTACTCGGCGGGCAGGGCTTGCATGGACGCCGCGTTGACGTAGGGCGGGTTGCACAGGACCAGGTCATACGGCCCGCGCACACCAGACACGCCATCGCTTTTCAGCAAGGTGATGCGGTCTTGCAGCCCGTGCGCATCGACGTTGATGCGGGCCACGGCCAGGGCGTCGTCGCTGATGTCGGCAGCGTCCACCGTGACCTCGGGGAAGGCCATGGCGGCCAGCACGGCCAGGCTGCCGTTGCCGGTGCACAGGTCCAGCACGCGGCGGGTGTGCTCGCCCAGCCAGGCGTCGATGCTGCCGTCTGCCAGGACCTCGGCGATGAAGGAGCGCGGCACGATGGCGCGCTCATCGACATAGAAGGGCACGCCCTGCAGCCAGGCTTGCTTCGTCAGGTAGGCGGCGGGCTTGCGCGTGGCGATGCGCTCGCCGATGAGCTCATGGACCGCGTCGGTCTGGTCGGTGCCGACCGGCAGGTCCGCGACCTCGTCGAGGCCATCGATGGGCAGGTTCAGGCGCCACAGCACCAGCCAGGCGGCCTCGTCGAAAGCGTTGGTGGTGCCGTGCCCGAAGGCCACGCCGGCGTCGCTCAGGCGCTTGGCGCTGGCTTCGATCAATGTGATGACGTTCACGCGAGCAGCCTTTCCAGGGTGCCGCGGTAGATGTCCTTGAGCGGCTCGATGTCGGCGACGCGCACGTGCTCGTCGATCTTGTGGATGCTGGCGTTCACGGGGCCGAACTCCACGACCTGCGGACAGATCTGCGCGATGAAGCGACCGTCCGAGGTGCCGCCCGTGGTGGACAGCTCGGTCGTGACGCCGGTGACCTGCGCGATGGCCGCGGCCATGGCTTCCACCAGCGGGCCCTTGCGGGTCAGGAAGGGGCGGCCGCCCAGCGTCCAGTCGATGTGGAAGTCCAGTCCGTGCTGGCGCAGCACGTCTTCGAGGCGCTGCTGCAGCGATTCGGGCGTGGACTCGGTCGAGAAGCGGAAGTTGAAGTCGATGACGACCTCGCCGGGGATGACGTTGTTGGCGCCGGTGCCCGCGTGGACGTTCGACATCTGCCAGCTGGTGGGCGGGAAATGCTCGTTGCCCTGGTCCCAGACGATGCCGACCAGCTCGGCCAGGGCCGGTGCCGCCAGGTGGATGGGGTTCTTGGCCAGGTGCGGGTAGGCGATGTGGCCTTGCACGCCTTTGACGCGCAACTTGCCCGACAGCGAACCACGGCGGCCGTTCTTGATCATGTCGCCGACCTGCTGCACCGAGGTGGGCTCACCGACGATGCAGGCGTCCAGGCGCTGGCCTTGCTGCTGCAGCCACTCGCATACCTTCACGGTGCCATCGACCGAGGGGCCTTCTTCGTCGCTGGTGATGAGGAAGGCGATGCTGCCCTTGTGCTGCGGGTGGGCGGCGAGGAACTCTTCCGAGGCCACGACCATGGCGGCCAGCGAGGTCTTCATGTCGGCGGCACCGCGGCCATAGAGCAGGCCGTCGCGGTGGCTGGGCACGAAGGGCGGGCTGCCCCACTGGTCGAGCGGGCCGGTGGGCACGACGTCGGTGTGGCCGGCGAAGGCCAGCACGGGCGCTGCTTCGTCGCTGCCGCGCTTGATGGCCCAGAGGTTGGTCACGGGGGCGTCGGTCGGGCCGAAGCTCAGCGTGTGGCACGCGAAGCCCAGGGCCTTCAGGCGCTCGGTCATGAGGGCTTGGCAGCCTTGGTCTTCGGGCGTGACGGAGGGGCGGGCGATCAGCGCCTCGGTGAGGCGCAGGGTGGCGGTCATGGCGGTTCCGGGAAAACTGGAAGGAGCGGAGGTCAGAAGCGCGTGGCACCGAAGCCTGTGGCGGGCTCGTCCGGGGTCACGTCCAGCGTGATCTCGGTGAAGGAGGGGCCGTGGTCCTGCTCTTCCGGCTTCTGGATCAGCTTCGTCTGCTGGCTGTTGTCGTTCTGCAGGCGCCACATCAGGTTGGTCGGCGAGTCGGCATGCAGCAAGCCTTCGTCGCGGCTGACGATGCCCTCGTTGATGAGGCGGGCGATGTCCTGCTCGTAGCTCTGCGAGCCCTCGGCCATGGATTTTTCAAGCGCTTCCTTGACGGCCGAGATGTCGCCACGCTCGATCATTTCCGACACCAGCTGCGTGTTCAGCAGCACCTCCACAGCGGGGATGCGGCCGCCGGCATTGGGGCCCGTCTGGGCCTTGAGCAGGCGCTGCGAGACGATGGCCTTGAGGCCCGAGGCCAGGTCGTTGAGCAGGGCGGGGCGGGCTTCCGGCGTGTAGAAGGACAGGATGCGGCCCAGCGCGTGGTAGCTGTTGTTGGCGTGCAGGGTGGACAGCACCAAGTGGCCCGACAGCGCATACGACAGCGCCGCCGTCATGGTTTCGCGGTCGCGGATTTCACCGATCAGGATGCAGTCCGGCGCCTGGCGCAGCGCGTTCTTCAGGCCGACCTGCAGCGACTGCGTGTCGCGGCCCACTTCGCGCTGGTTGACGATGGACTTCTTGTTGACGAACAGGAATTCCAGCGGGTCCTCGATGGTGAGGATGTGCCCCGTCATGTTCTGGTTGCGGTACTCCAGCATGGAGGCCAGCGTGGTGCTCTTGCCCGTGCCGGTGGCGCCGGCCAGCAAGATCAGCCCGCGCTTTTGCAGGATGAGGTCCTTGAGCACCGGCGGCACATTGAGCGTGTCGAGTGCCGGGATGTCAGAAGGGATGTGGCGGAACACCGCCGCCACCGAGCCGCGCTGCTTGAATGCGCTCAGGCGGAAGATGGCCACGCCAGGGATGGTCAGGCCGAGGTTGAGCTCACCGGTTTCGTCCAGCTCTTCCATCTGGCTGGGCGACACCATCTCGGCCAGCAGCTGCCGGGGCTGAGATGGCGTCAGCACCTGGTCGGTCAACTGCATGATCTGCCCGTTGATCTTGATGAGGATGGGCGTGCGTGCCGACAGGAAAACGTCCGAGGCCTTTTTTTCGGCCATCAGGCGCAACACGCGTTCGAGGTTGCCACCGCTCATCAAGGTCTCCTGGGATGTGGTTCAGACGGGCAGATCGCCTGCAAGGGCCGATCAGGCGCCGCGCAGCAGGTCGTTGATGCTGGTCTTGGAACGCGTTTGCGCATCGACGCGCTTGACGATCACGGCGCAGTACAGCGAGTACTTGCCATCGGCCGAAGGCAGGTTGCCCGACACGACCACCGAACCAGCGGGGATGCGGCCATAAGAGACTTCGCCGGTGGCGCGGTCGTAGATCTTGGTGGACTGGCCGATGTACACGCCCATCGAGATCACCGAGTTTTCTTCGACGATCACGCCTTCGACGACTTCCGAGCGGGCGCCGATGAAGCAGTTGTCTTCGATGATGGTGGGGTTGGCCTGCAGGGGTTCCAGCACGCCGCCGATGCCCACGCCGCCCGACAGGTGGACGTTCTTGCCGATCTGGGCGCAGGAGCCGACGGTGGCCCAGGTGTCCACCATGGTGCCTTCGTCCACGTAGGCGCCGATGTTCACGTAGGACGGCATCAGGATCACGTTCTTGGCCTGGAAGGAACCGCGGCGGGCCACAGCCGGCGGCACCACGCGCACGCCGGTGGCCTTGAGCTGTTCGGCCGACATGCCGGCGTACTTGGTGGGCACCTTGTCGTAGAACTGCAGGGCGCCATCGCCCATGGGCACGTTGTCGTTCAGGCGGAAGCTCAGCAGCACGGCCTTCTTGACCCACTGGTGCACTTCCCAGGCGCCGTTGATCTTCTCGGCCACGCGGATCTTGCCGGTGTCGAGCTGGTCGATGATGTGGTTGACGGCGTCACGGACTTCGGCGGGGGCGCTGGCGGCAGACAGCTCGGCGCGTTGTTCCCAGGCTTGGTCGATGGTGGTTTGCAGTGCGTTGCTCATGGTGTGTTCTTCGGAGGCAAAAAATAGGGGCTGAAGCTGAAGGCTTGAGCGCGGAAGGTCAGCGCGGGAAGGACTGGATAAATGCGCGGATGCGTTCTGCGGCCTCCACGCACTCGTCCACCCCGGCGACCAGGGCCATGCGGATGCGGCCGCGACCCGGGTTGACGCCATGCGCCTCGCGGGCCAGGTAGCTGCCGGGCAGCACCGCGACATTGTATTGAGCCAGCAGCTCGCGGGTGAACCATTCGTCGGGTGACAACCCGCCCGTCACGGGCATGTGCGCCGGCACCTCCGCCCACAGGTAGAAACCAGCGTCGGGCAGGGCCACGTTCATGACCTCGGCCAGCAGGGGCGTGACGCGCTCGAACTTCTGGCGGTAGAGCGCCCGGTTTTCCACCACGTGGGCCTCGTCGTTCCAGGCCGCCACGCTGGCGCGCTGCACGGCCGGGCTCATGGCGCTGCCGTGGTAGGTGCGGTAGAGCAGGAAGGCCTTCATCAGGGCCGCGTCGCCCATCACGAAGCCCGAGCGCAGGCCGGGCACGTTGGAGCGCTTGGACAGGCTGGTCAGGGCGATCAGGTTTTTGAAGTCGTGGCGGCCCAGTTTGGCGGCGGCTTCCAGGCCACCCAGGGGGGCTGCGCTTTGGCCGTTCGCGCTGCCTTCGCGGAAATAGATTTCCGAGTAGCACTCGTCCGAGGCGATCACGAAGCCGTGCTTGTCGCTCAAGGCGAACAGGCGCTGCCACTCGTCCAGCGGCATCACGGCGCCGGTGGGGTTGCCCGGCGAGCACACGTACAGCAGCTGCGTCGTGGCCCAGACATCGTCCGAGATGCTGCCCCAGTCGGCCGCGAAATTGCGCGCCGGGTCGGAATTGGCGAACACCACGCGGGCCCCGGCCAGCAGGGCCGCGCCTTCGTAGATTTGGTAGAAGGGGTTGGGGCAGACCACGGCGGGGCCGCCCGCGTCGCGGTGCTGGTTCGGGTCGATGACGGTTTGCGCCAGGGCGAACAGGGCTTCGCGCGAGCCATTCACGGGCAGGATCTGCGTGGCGGCGTCCAGCGTCAGGCCGTAGCGGCGCTTCACCCAGGCGGCGCAGGCCTCGCGCAGGGCGGGCTCACCGGCGGTGGCCGGGTAGGCGGCCAGGCCGTCGAGGGCGTCGGTCAGGGCTTGCTTGATGAAAGCCGGCGTGGGGTGCTTGGGCTCGCCAATGCCCAGGCTGATGGCCCGGTGGGCGGCGCTGGGCGTGATGCCGGCGGTCAGGCCGCGCAGGCGTTCGAAGGGGTAGGGCTGGAGGCGCTGCAGCAGAGGGTTCATGGGGCCGCATTATCCCAGCGAAGGGGAGCCCCCCGCCGCCAGGGGCGCACTTTGTCAGGGCTTGGCCAGGCCGGCCCGCAGCGCTTCGAGGCGCGCCCGTGCCACCGGCGTGAAGTCTGCCGAGAACTTGCCCTCGTCCACCTGATTTTCCAGCACCTTCAGCAGGATGGCGGGCATCGCCAACGCCATCTTCACGGCGGCTTCCAACAAGGGCCGCATGGTTTCGTCCGGGATGTCTTGCGGCTTGATGTCCTTCAGCGGCTTCAGCCCGGCCAGGGTGATCTGGCACATGGCCTCGAAGGAATCCAGGTACTCGGCGTCGTACTGGCCGGGCAACCGATCGAAGGCCCCTGCGTACCTGACGGAAATGGGCTTGTAGGCCTCCAGCGCGGCCTTGATCTGCTGGTGTCCGTCGGGCTCGGCGAAGGCCTCGTCCACCACGCTGGGGATGCGCCCGGGGTTCAGCACCGCGCGGGCCAGCGCGCCTTGCGGGCCGGTGTACTGGATGGTTTTGCCGGGGGTGGCGGCCTGGGCCGCCGTGAAGGCCGCGATGTCTTGCTTGAACTGGTCGATGGCCGGGCCGGCGTGGGCGGTCAGGGCCCCGACGCTGAGGGCGAGGGCCAGGGCGGTGCGGTGGACGGCGTGTGTCATGGTGAGGTTGGGTGAGGTTGGGTGGGGTTGGGGTGGCGTCACGGCCTGGTGGCTGCGGCGTCTTGAGCGAGCTTGCGCTCGACCGTTTCGAACAAGGCTTTGGCTTTCATGGGCAGGTAGGCGCCGCTGGGGTCGTAACGCTCCGGCGTGGACACGATGAGGACGCCCCCATGGCGCGCGCCCGCACACCACGCCGTGGCGGCCTGCAGCATGTCGATGGACAAGGCCAGGCAGAGGCCCTGCGGCATGGGCAAAAGTCTGTGTTCCTTGGCCGGGGGCTCGCTTTGCGCTTGGCGAACGTCTTCGTCCAGGGCGGCGGGCACGTTGCTCTTGCGCGCATCGCTCAGGCCCAGCTCGGACCATTGACGCTCTGTGAGCAACCCGCAGGCATCGCCGATCGCGGGTTCGCGTGCGTGAACTATGGCGGGTGCGAAGAGGATCAAGGCGATGCAGATGTGTTGGCGCATGGTGGGTCTGAGGGTGCGGCGGGCGCTTGGCGCAGCGTCACCGTGGGGTGTTCACAAATTGGGCAGCAGGCTTTGCGCCATCTTGTCGAGCCGCAGGCGCCTCGCGGCGCGCCACGTGGCCTCGTCCACGAACAGCGTGCTGGCCTGGGGCGGGTTCAGCACGAAGGTGCGGCCCACATCGCCCTGGGGCGTCTGCACCTCGGTGAGGTGCGAGGGCGCCAAGCGCACGGCGCACAGCCAAGCCTGCGGCGGGCGTTCGCCCAGGGTGTCTTCCAGCACCACGGCTTCCAGCAAGGCGGTGGCCTGCTGGCGCGGTGTGAGCGTCTGGATGGCGCTGTCCATGCCACGCATCAGGGCCTGCCTCTCTTGCTCGGCCATGGTGTCCATGGCCACGTTCGGGTCGGTGCAACGGTCGGTGTCGATCTGCATCGCCAAACGCCCATGCGCCAGGAAGATGGCGGCCTCCATCAGGTGGTCGCCAAAGCGGCCCAGCCTGGCCAGGTTGAAGGCGTAGGAGTAGCTGTAGCGCCCGTCGGCCTGGCCGCCCAACACTTGGCCGCGCAGCCAGGCGGTCTTGCCCTCCAGTTCGGGCAGGGACTGGGCCGTGGTGGCCCATGCCAGCGGGTGGGTGCCTGAGGGCCGGTTCACGCCAGCGTCCAGCGCCCGCCAAAGGTCTGCCATGGCCGGGTTGGGCGGTGCCTGGCGCAACTGCGCCATCTGCGCGGCGGCGTCGCGCCAACGCTGGCGCCCGGGGCCCGCGCGGTAGGTTTGCACCTGTGCGGCGGTGAGGCCTGCTGCGGGCACCGCCTCTGGCGCGGCCTGGGCGGGTGACTGCATGGCACAGGTGAGGGCCAGGCCCAGGCCGATCCAGCCGATGTGTGGGCGAAAGGTTGTGCGAAGGTGGGGGCTCATGTGGGGGCCTTGCCTGGTTTGGGGGATGTGGCCAAGCCTTGGCACAACTCGGCTGGCGTCTGTCGGGGCTTTTCGAAGGACTGGTCGGTGACCGTGCGCTCCAGGAAGGGCAGCAGCGGCACGGGCGCGGTGACCACGACGCGGTGGCCGCCGAAGTCCGTCGTGGCGTTGCCATAGGACGTGACCTGGCAGTGCCGGCCCTGGGCTTGGGTGGCCGTGAACACCGGCACCGTGTCACCGACGATGAACACCGTGCCCAGGCCACCCAGGGTGCCGGCGAACAGGCTCAGTGCCAGCAGCAAAATGGACAGCGGCCCCAGGGTGTAGCGCAACCAGCGCGACTCGAAGCGGAAGGCCGACACCGCGAGGGCCAAAAACGCCCAGAACGCGGCCAGCACGGCCACCGCGTTGACTTGGTAAGTCGGGCTCGACAACCCGCTCCAGGACATGGCCATCACAGCGACCGGCAAGCCGGCCAGCGCCAGGTAAGCGCGCGTTTGCAGCGCCTTCGGCAGCCGCATGGCGAGCCGGGCCATGACCGGCGCGGCGACGGGCGCACCGAGCAGGGCGGTGAAAGCGATGGCGAAAGCGGACGAGTGGGCGCTCATGGGGCGGGCCTGGCGTGTGCGCGCCTCAACGGCGGATGTCGGCGATGACTTCGTCGCTGATGGCCAGCACCTGCTTGCGCGTGGTGGCCGAGAGGATGCCCTCGGCCGGGCTGGTGGTGGTGCCATACAGGCGGCTGCCCAACAGCTTCCTGGCGGGCAGTTCGTAGAACTCGACCTCGGTGTTCACATAGGCGTTGCCGGCCAGGATGCCCAGGCCAATGCGCGTTTCGGGCGTCATGTACTGGTAGTTGCGCACCTTGACGACGACGAGCACGGCGGGGTCGGCGCTGCGCGCTTCTTCGGTGTCAGACCACGTCACCTGCATGCCCGAGCGTCCGGCCGCGATGGCCATGCCGTCACGCCAATCGGTTTTGAAAGTCTCCCAGTTGCCACCGGGCTGCATGCCAGGCGCGGCTTCCACCCGCACGAACACGGCCCGCGTGGCGGCCGGGCTGACCGACAAGGGCGCGGGTGCCGGGCCGCTGCGGGTGACGGTGGCGGCACAGCCGGCCATGGCCAGCGTGCAGGTGAGGGCGAGGGTGCGGAGCAGGTGGGAGGTCATGGGTGGTTTGTTTGACGGTGGTTGTGGGTGCATGCGGCTAGGGCTTCTGGACTTGCTGGACGAACTGCTCGTAGGTGCGCCATGCCTTGTCCTCGGCCACATGGATGTCGATGGGGAACTGGGGATGGCGTTGGAGCGCCTGGTTGGCCTTGCCGAGGAACGCCTGCTCTGACTTGGCGTAGTAAGTCCACTCGCGCAGCCCTTCGCCGGTGCTCACCAGCGCGAGCGTGGCCACGCCTGTTGCCTCAACGGCCGGCGCCAGCAGGTCTTCCAATTCGTCCATCCGTTTGCGCTCTGCGGGTGATGGCATGCCGTTTTCAGATGCGTAAGGCCAGGTCACGATGACCCTGGTGGTTTGCTGGGCCTTGCTGAAACCTGGGGCGAATGCCTGGACGTACCGGAAAACGATGACGCGACCGTTGCCTGGGTTCCTGGATTGGGCTGTGGCCCAGGTTTGGGCGAGCGCGCTGGTGCCGAGCATCAGCGACACGCATACCAGGAGTGATGTGGCGATGGGTTTCATGGCGAGGCTGCTATTTAGGTTATGCGTTCGGAGGATTCAATTGAACAATTGATGCCCCTGGATAGCAGGTGCCGGAGCGGGACGGGCGGAAAACACCAACACTGGGCGTGGCATCAGCCATGTGGGGTATTGCGCTTCAGGTGTCAATCTGCGCTACTCGCACCACACTTCACACTTCTCTCGGGTTCGAAGATTCAGCAATGTTGCGCTTGCACACGCACCGAATGGACTTCCGTCCAAGAACATGACTTCATCATCCTCTTCCATATTGAAGCAGTAGGTCTTGGCTTCAAATTTTTCTCCGTTGATTATGAACAGTTCGTCGTTGTGCGATGTTTCGATGAGGAACACATCCGCGCGTCTGCCGTTGCGCGCGCGAGGTGTTGCTCGTGGCGCTGTTTGTTCCATTGGTGGGCTCGCTTGACGTCTTGGTGGTGTGGCACCAGAGACCAAAGCTCGGACTTCGCGTTCGGCACACGACTTGTAAAGACTTGGACCTAAGCTCCGGGGACATGACTGTTGAATCCACGCTCGTTTCTCGCTCGACAATTGCGTAAGATTTGGCATGCCAGCGTTAACTGCGTTCGACTCCCTGCGGAGACATGATATTGCGAGACTTGGACCCAGCGATGAGGGGCAAATCCTGTGAGCCCAGTTTCGATCTGACTCGCTGAATTTCGAGAGATCCGGTAGCCCTCCTTTGAGAGCACGGACTTCTCGATTGATGCATGAGGACCAAAGGCTAGGGCCCAAGGTTCGAGGGCAGGATTGGTTTACCCAGGCCTGCTGATCCGGCGAGATGGATTGCAGTGCCGAGTCAGGTGACTGAGCAAGTGCCTCTCCCGTAAAGACCAGAAGTACGCTGGTGGCAAATGAGACGATGTTGCGCATGAGGGGTATTCGAGGAGCCGAACGAAGAGTTAAAGGCTGCTGCAGGCAGTCCCGTTTAAAGACGGGTTAGAGCGTATCTATGAGTACCTCAGTACGAAAGAGGCGCGTTCGTATGGAGCCGAAAGCAATGGCTTCGAGGCGGCGAGAGGATTGGACTTCAGCAGCGAGAAGTGACGAGAAGAATTCACGTAAGGCTTTATCACTGAGGCCATCAAGGGCGGCGCAGAAATCAAGCGATTCGTTGTGCGTGAATAACCGGCCTGGAACGGCTGAATTTTTTGACGCGACAATTCCATATCGCAAATATGGGTAAACTTGCTTGTGTTTTGAGGCTTTGGCGCTGTAGGTCAGGACGTCGTGGGTGGTAATGCTTGTTTTGAATTCCAGCACGACGCGAGGAATGATGACATCCTCATATTTTTTCTCGAACACGCAGAGATCGGTTTGGAAGGCAGAACTTCCTCGAACGGGCCGCTTAGGGTTGACGGTGAGAGAAAGCTGGTTGTCTACAGCCACTTGATAGAGCAATGAGGCTCCTCGCTTTATGTGGAGCGGATCGGACAGAACTTGCTCTGCAACGGACTGCGCGAGTGTGACGAATGAACTTTCAGTGGCCATTTGAGTAAGCGCTCTAACTACGATTAGACCAACAGGTCACATCGACGTGTGTTGGTCTAATCCATTTACGCTCACGGGTGTCCGTGGACGCTCGTATTTGATTTGCAATGGCTTTCTAGCGCAGACTTGCCAGTCGCTGGAGTTTGGTCCCGCCCTGAGACTTGTCGTATCCACAGCACCCCGGCCCAACAGCATCTCGCCGCCCAGCGCCGCCCCTCTCCGCCCACCGCAGCCCAAGCATCCCGCCCCGACAGCCGCTCGCTCCGCCCCAGCACCCAAGCACACGCTCCCATGCCCCGCCCCCAATTGTTTGTATTTGTATCGCCCGCACTATAACGAGAGCCGTTGACACTTCCAAGTCACGCACGGGCGCTCTCGCGTCAGCCCGTTCGCTCGGAGCGCAAGCCAAAAAGCACCGTGCGCAAGCCTCTGAACCTCGCGCGCAAGCCAAAAAGCCTTGCGCGTAAAGCACCGCAACTCGGTGCGCAAGGCTTTTTGCTTTGCGCGCGATGTGTGGCAACTCGGTGCGCAAAGCTTTCAGCTTGGCGTTCAAGGTTCAAAGGCTCGCACGCAAGGCTCAGAAGGCGGTGCGCAAGCCCATGGGCTTTGCGCGCGAAGTTCCTGAACTCGGCGTGCCGAGCAAAAAGCCTTGCGCGCCGAGCCAAACGCTTTGCGGGCCGCCTCTTTTGCCTGGTCCGCCGCATTCGGCCTGCGGCTGCAGCGCCGCCGAAGCTCGCGCGCAAGCCGCCTTGTGTCGCGCACCGCTCGGTGGCATCCATGCGCCGCTCAGTTTGAGCGGGCTGTCAGCGACAAAGCTCGGTGTGCCGCCCGCAGCAAGTCGCGCGTCAGCTGTTGTGAGCGGTGCGCCGCTGTCAAAGGCTCGGGCGTTCAGGGCAAAAGGTGCGGTGCGCGGGGCTTTGGGGACTGCACGCCGAGCACATCGGGGCATCGGTCGCTCAAATCGTGTTGCGCGCGAGCTTGCTGAACTCGGCACGCCGCTCTCAACCAGCGACGCGCCGCTTTGAACGTGCGGCGGCCCGCTCAAACAGGGCGCAGTCCCTGCGTCAGAACGGCATCCACCGAACGGCCGAGCTCCCTCCCGTTCAGATCAGCGCCGCGCCACCTTGGTCACAGCGCATGGTGCGGATTCCTTTTCCGCATCGTGCAAAGCCGTGCAGGGGCGTCACAGCAACTGTTCAGAATTTCCACGGACAGAGATCCACCCGCGCCAACGAAGCCGGGTGCACCACCCACAAACCGGAGGACCTTTCATGGCCTTGATCCCCACGCGTGCGGAGGCTGCGCGCTTCCTGGGCCACGCAGCCCTGGGCTACACCAGCAGCGACATCGAAGCCGTGCGGCAAGCCGGCTTCGAGACCTGGATTGATCGGCAATTCACCGCCTGGCGCCAGACCAGCCACTGGGACTGGCTGGTGGCCAACCGTGGCGCGACCAAAGAGGCCGTTGACCTGTTGCCCGCCACCCACTACGGCATGGCGCTGGCCACGTCTTATCGGCGCTTCATCGAGGGCCGTGACCTGCTGCGCCAGAAGATGGTCTTCTCCCTGAGCCAGGTGGTGGTGGCTTCGAACACCTCCGAGATGGGTCGCATGCAGGACCTCGGGGCAGGCAACCACCTCGACATCCTGGAAAAGCACGCCTTTGGCAATTACCGCGATCTGTTGGGTGAAGTGGCCACCTCGCTGTTCATGGGTTCCTTCCTGACGTTCGAGGGCAGTGCCGTGGCCGGTGCGCTGGGGGCCAACAAACCCGATGAAAACTTCGCCCGCGAGATCCTCCAGCTGTTCACGATCGGTCTGTTCGAATTGAACACCGACGGTTCGGTGGTGATGGAAACCACCGACATCGGCACCGAGCCGAAGCCCACTTACGTGGCCACGGACGTGGCCAGCCTGGCGCGGGCTTTCACCGGCTGGGGTTCCAACGGCAGCGACGATGGCCGCTGGAAGCGGCCCATGGCCGTGACCCCACACTATGTGGACAACGGCGAGAAAACGTTCACGCAGTTGCGCATCCCGACCATTGCCCACAGCCTGGGGGCCGCAGGCAACATGAAGGCCGCACTGGATGGCATCTTTGCGCACAGCAACGTCGGCCCTTTCCTTGGTCGCCAGCTGATCCAGCGCATGGTCACCAGCAACCCCTCTCCCGAGTACGTTGCTCGCGTGGCCCAGGCCTTCAACAACAACGGCTTGGGCGTGCGTGGTGACTTGAAGGCGGTGATCAAAGCCGTGTTGCTGGACCCTTCGCTGTTTGACGCCGAGGGGCGCCGCCTCCAAGGCATGGACGACCCCACGTTTGGCAAGCTGCGCGAGCCAGTTCAGCGCGTGGTGCAGTGGGCGAAAGCCTTCAATGTGCGCTCTTTGTCAGGGCGTTGGTTGGTGGGTGGCAACAATGGGGGCACCAGCCTCTGGCTGCTGGGGCAGGCGCCCATGCACGCGCCGTCGGTCTTCAATTTCTTCCGACCTGGGTATGTGCCGCCTGGTACCGAGATGGCCGACACGCAGTTGCACGGCCACACCATGGTCGCGCCTGAATTCCAGATCACCAACGAGGTCACCACGCTCGAGTACATCAGCGTGATGCGCGACCTGATCGACCGCGGTGTGGTGAATGGCGCGAGCACCCTCGACATCGTGGCCGACTACACCGCCTGGCTGCCGAAAGTCACCGATGCCCGTGCTTTGGTGGCAGAGCTGAATGTGCTGCTGGCTGCCGGCCAATTGAGCCCGACCACAGAGGGCCTCATTGCCCAAGCCGTGGGTGCCATGCGCATGGCCACCACCGACGAGCGCGCCCGACGCATCAAGGCTGCCGCCTTGCTGGTGCTGTCAGCGCCCGAATTCCTTGCCCAGAAGTGAAACAGGAGACACGCACCATGAAAACGACCCGCCGTGGCTTCCTAGGCCACTCTGCCGCACTCCCGATCGCCTATGGCGTCAGCCTGCCACTGGCAGGCCAGGCCCTGGCTGCCAGCCCCGCCGACACCGAGGACTACCGCGCCATCGTGTGCGTCTTCATGCATGGGGGCAATGACCACGACAACACCATCGTTCCGATGGACTCGGCCAACTTCGCCAGCTACCAGCTTTACCGGGGCAGCCTGGCCTACCACGCCAACGAGTTGAAGATCGGTGGCAATGACATCCGAGTCGGCAACAACCAACTCCTCACCAACGTGTACGGAGGGCCGGCACGGCCACTGAGCCAGCTGCCGTTGGTGGGCGCAGGCCAGGTCGCCCGCAACGCCTCGCTGGACGGACGCCAGTTTTCGCTCTCGCCGACCTTGTCCTCCTTGCACAGCAAGTACCAGGATGGCAAGTTGGCGGTCCTCTTGAACATCGGCACCCTGGTCCAGCCGATGGTCAAGTCCGAGTTCTACAACCGCCAGGTCAAAAGGCCACCGCAAATCGGTTCCCACAATGACCAGACGGCGTACTGGCAATCCGGTGGCATTGAGGGCTTCTCGGTGGGCTGGGGTGGGCGCATTGGCGACCTCATTGCCGCACAGAACGGCAGGCCCGCGTTCACCTGCGTCAGCGTCTCGGGCAACACCGTGATGCTCGCTGGCCGCGAGGTGCTGCAGTACCAGGTCAAGGAAAGCGGCCCGATCAACTTCACGCCTCTGCGCTCGGCCTTTGGTTCAGACACCGTTGGCAACGCGCTCGGGCAGTTGATCACGGACACGGAGTTGACGCCGCAGCAGATGATGGGGCGAGAGCACGCCCGCATCACCACCCGCGCCATCGACAGTGGCGACCAGTTGCGTGAAGCGCTGGCCCTCACGCCTGAATCAGACATGTTCCCGCCCTCGCAGCCGTTCACGGCCGGACTGAAAAACAGCACCGGCGGATTGGGGCGTCAGCTGGCCATGGTCGCGCGCGTGATCCATGCCCGCAAGCACCTGGGCCTCAAGCGGCAGGTGTTCTTCGTGTCCATTGGCAATTTCGACAACCACTCAGGCCTGGCGGGTGTACACCCCGGCCAGACTCAGACCGTCGCGGATGCCATGAGCGCCTTCCACGACTGGTCTGTGTATGCAGGACTGGGCAACAACGTGACGACCTTCACGGGCTCGGAATTTGGCCGGCAAATCGTCAGCAACGGCAACGGCTCGGACCATGGTTGGGGATCGCATCAACTGGTCCTGGGCGGGGCAGTGAATGGCGGGCATGTGTACGGCATCGCGCCTTCGTTTGTCTCGACGCAGGCCACCCGCTTCGACAACAGTGACCATCTCTTCAGCTCGGGCGTGATGATCCCCACCACCCCGGTGGAACAACTGGCAGCTCAGTTGGCGACGTGGATGGGCGTGGAGAACGCGGCAGACATGCTGCCCAACCTTGCCAACTTCTCCGCTCGGCCTGACCCTCTGCGAAGCCTTCTGCAGGGCTGATCTGCGCACCTGCTCCCGTGCAGCCTTGCTGCGCGCACGGGAGCAACGCACCCATGTTCATCGACACGGCCTGCCAGTTCACAGGCGGGGGCCGTGCACCCAAATACTCAGGAGAGAACCCCATGGCCATCGGCATCAACGACAGCGGCACCCCGGGCGCCGACACCACCACCCTGACCAACAACGACGACACCTTCATGGGCCTGGGGGGCAATGACACCCTGCGTGGCCTGGGGGGCACCGATGTGCTCGATGGTGGCGAAGGCAACGACTCTTTGGAAGGCGGCGATGGCAATGACACGCTGCTGGGCGGAGCTGGTGACGACCGGCTCATTGGTGGGCGTGACATCGACAGCCTGCAAGGCGGCCTGGGCAACGATGTTTACTACGTGGACCACCTCAGCGATGTGGTCACGGAACTGGATGGCGAAGGCAATGACACGGTCATCGCCACCGTGGCTGGCTACGCCTTGACCGTGGCCAACGTGGAAGAGGTTCGCTTCGACCTGTCGGGCGGCAGCGGCGCGGATGTGCTGAACGGCGGTTTTTCCCACGACACCCTGCGCGGCAATGCCGGCAACGACACGCTGAACGGCAACGCGGGCAATGACACGCTGGACGGTGGCACCGGCGCCGACCTGATGCAAGGTGGGCAGGGTGACGATGTGTACTACGTTGATGACCTGAACGATGTGATCGTTGAAGCAGCCAACGAAGGCAACGACGCCGTGATCACCACCGTCCGCAGCCGTGCGTTCGACGGTCTGTCCATCGAGATGGTGCGCTACAACGTGCGCGGCACGGACAACGCCGAAACCTTCGTGGGTGGCGAATGGGCCGACACCCTGCAAGCCCTTGCAGGCGATGACTTGGTGGAGGGGCTGGGTGGCGACGATGTGCTGGAAGGGGGCAAGGGCCGTGACACGGTGCTCGGCGGTGCCGGCAATGACACCCTGAACGTGCAAATGGGTGACATGGGCGACCAACTGGAAGGTGGCCTTGGCAACGACACCTACAACTTGTTTGAAGCCGGCAGCATTGTCATGGAAGCTGCAGGTGGTGGTCGAGACACCATCTCCTTCGGCTACAGCAATCAGAAGTCAGACGTCACCGACAACATCGAGGTGGTGGCGCTGAACAACAGTGCACAACGCGGCCAGGTCCTCACCCTCAACGACAGTGACACGGGCCATGACATCTACGGCCGCGAATACGATGCTGACGTCATCTATGGCAACGGTGGCAACGACAAGATCCATGGGAGAAGGGGTGCCTCCGGGCTTGTGGACACACTTTATGGCGGCATGGGCAGCGACACCTACAGCATCGACAACGCCACTGACATCCTCGTCGAACTGGCAGGTGAGGGCGATGCCGATCAAATTGAGGGCTACTACAACAAGGAAGGTGGTTCCGGGGCGCTCAACATTCAGTTGCAAGACAACATCGAGCGTCTCTACATCCTCAACGCTCAACGTCAGGTCAACGCCAATGGCACGCAACAAGCCGACCTGATCCACGGCTTCACCACGGCCAACGTCATCGACGGTCAAGGCGGCAATGACTCACTGTATGGCGGCCGTGGCCAGGACGAGCTCATCGGTGGCAGCGGCGATGACACGCTGAACGCCGGTTGGTACTACCAACTGAGCGGTGGCGCCAAGACAGACATCTCCTTCGGCAATCACCCCACGGCCCTGATCGAGGACGATGGTTCCATCGACACCTTGCGCGGTGGCACTGGTGACGACCGCTACATGCTGTTCTCCAATGCCGACACTGTGGTCGAGTTGGCAGCGGAAGGCACGGACACGGTTGTGTTGCACAACGTGCTGCAACACACCCTGGCTGACAACATTGAAAACCTCGAAACCGCCGTTGCGTCTGGCCCTGCCAACCTCAGCGGCAACTCCCTTGGCAACCGCATCACGGCCGGCGCGTTCAACGACACGGTCTCAGGACTGGATGGCAACGACACCTTGCTGGGCCTGGACGGCAGGGACGAACTTCGCGGCGGCGAAGGCCATGACAGCCTGGACGGTGGTCAGGGCATCGACACGCTGCTGGGCGGCAACGGCAACGACGTGCTGAACGGCAGCGTCATTGAATACAGCCCTCAGCACGACAGCGTGCTGGGCACCGTCAGCGACGGTGTGCTGGCTGGCGACAGGCTGGAGGGTGGCCAGGGTGACGACATCTATGTGATCGACAGCGTGCGCGACATCGTCGTCGAGCTGGCCAATGAAGGCCAGGACACGGTGCGCAGCCATGTGAACCTTGACCTTGGCACACTGGCCAATGTGGAATCAGGCGAGTTGCTGGGTGACCGCAATTTGACGATCAAGGGCAATGCCCAAGGCAACCAGTTGGTCGGCAACCGCGGCGACAACCAGCTGGACGGTGCCGGCGGGGCGGACACGCTGGTCGGCGGTGCAGGCAACGACACCTACTTGGTGGACAGCCTGGACGATGTCGTGGTGGAGCTGGGCGCTGCGGACTCGCAAGACCTGGTCACTGGTGGGGCGGACACCGTGGTCACCCAACTGGATGGGTACACCCTGGGCAACAACGTGGAGAACCTGAGGCTGATCGGCACAGCCATCACGGGCCAGGGCAATGCACTCGACAACGTCCTGACCGGCAATGCCCAGGCCAATGTGCTGCGCGGTGACGAAGGTGACGACGTGCTGGACGGCCAAGCGGGCGCCGACACGCTGGACGGTGGCAACGGCAACGACACCTACCACGTGGACAGCGCTGCAGACCAGGTCATTGAAGCGATCGGTGGCGGGCGTGATGCGGTGGTCTCTTCGGTTTCTTTCAGCCTTCAGGATTTGGCTGCGGTGGAAGACCTGACCCTGACCAAGGAAAACACCACGGGCCAAGGCAATGCGGGCGGCAACTGGATGTCAGCAGTCAATGTGGACAGCAACGGCTCCAGCTTTGGGCTGAACAACACGGCCCTCTATGGCCTGGCCGGTGACGACACCCTGGTGGGCGGCGGAACTTCGAGCAACAAGCTCTATGGTGGCCAGGGGAATGACACCTATTTCGTGATCGGTAACACCCAGTCCATCGTGGAGTTGGCAGGCGAAGGCACCGACACGGTCTGGGTCAGCCGCTTCTTCGGCGACTACGCCCTGGCCGACAACGTCGAGAACGCCTTTGTCTCGGCCGACGGACGTGGCTTCGACGTGCTCAGCGTGATCGGCAACGGGCTGGCCAACCAAATCACCGGCAGCTTCAACCGTGACTCGCTGCAGGGCGGCGCGGGGGACGATACCCTCAAAGGAGGCCTCGGTAATGACACCCTGAATGGTGGCAGTGGCAACGATTCGATGGTGGGCGGTTTGGGTGATGACACCTATGTCGTCGACAGCTTGAGCGACGTCGTGGTGGAACGCAGCCGCGAGGGCACCGACACGGTCATTTCGAAGTTGACCGGCTACACCCTCGGCGCCAATGTGGAACGCTTGTTGTTCGACTTGACGGGTACCGCGGGCAATGACCTGCTGCTGGGCGGCACGCTGGAAGACACACTGACCGGCGGCGCCGGTGCGGACACCCTGGTGGGCGGCAAGGGCAACGATACTTATGTGATCGACAGCCAAGACGATGCCATCACCGAACTTGCCGACGAAGGCATCGACACCGCTCAAAGCAGCGTGAGCTACACGCTGGGCCAGGGTCTGGAAAACCTGACGCTGACTGGCAGCATTGCGCTCAATGGCACAGGCAACAGCGCTGCCAACCTGCTGAAAGGCAACAGTGGCAACAACCGACTGGATGGCCAGGATGGCGCCGACACCCTGGACGGTGGCGCTGGCGTCGATTCCCTGCTGGGCGGCGCGGGCAACGACACCTACGTGATCGACAGCCTGACAGACGTGATCACCGAGCTCGCCAACGAAGGGGTGGACACGGTTCAAAGCAGCTTGAGCTACACCCTGAGTGGCGAGCTCGAAAACCTGACCCTCATTGGCACGGCTGCACTCAACGGCACTGGCTCCGCCGTGGCCAACCTGATCCAGGGCAACAGTGCCAGCAACCGGCTTGACGGCCAGGGCGGTGCGGACACCCTGATCGGCGGCGCAGGCAACGACACTTATGTTGTGGACAACTCGCAGGACGTGGTGTCCGAGTTCATCAACGAAGGGGCCGACACCGTGGAAGCGTCGGCCAGCTACAGCCTCAGCGATCACATTGAAAACCTGACGCTCACTGGCAGCCAGGCCATCACAGGCTCTGGCAACGACCTGGCCAACCAGATCAATGGCAACGAGGCCAGCAACACGCTTGAGGGCAATGGTGGCAACGATCGCTTGCTGGGCAACGGTGGCAATGACCGGCTGCTGGGCGGTACCGGCAATGACACCCTGGATGGCGGCGTGGGCGCCGACACGATGGACGGTGGTGCAGGCGATAACACCTATGTGGTGGACAACGTCAACGACGTGATCATCGAAGCCGCCGACGGCGGCAATGACGAAGTGTTTGCCAAGGTGAGCTACACCCTGCAAGACAACGTCGAAAATCTCTACTTGGAAGAGGGCGCCACCGCGCCGCGTTATGCCTACGCATCCTTCGGGGCTGGCAATGCGGCCGACAACTACCTGCAAGGCAATTCCGGCTCGAACTTCCTCGATGGCCGCGAAGGCAGCGATGCCCTCTACGGCAACGGAGGCGAGGACACGCTGGTGGGCGGTGCTGGCGATGACTGGTTGTACGCCGACAATGGTTACAACGTCATGGACGGCGGCGAGGGCAACGATTTCTATGACCTGTACCTGACCAACGGCATGGAAGCCGACGTGGCCACCTACAACTGGGGCGGCAGTCAAGATTTCATCAGCCTGTGGGCCTGGGGCGACCAGGGCAATGTCCAACTCAGCGAGTTGAAGGTCGAGCGCGTGCAGGCGGACCAGTGGTACGACATGGACCACCGAAATTACTACGGCCTGGGCGCCGGCACCACCGTGGCCTTGCACTTGCAGGGGCAGAGTGACCCATACAACAGCGGCTCGGTTTACATCAACCTCTTCAACGAGGATGGCACGCAGGCGGGTGGCATTTCGGAAATCCGGCTCAATGGCGAGACCCTCAGCTTCGAGGCCATCAAGGCCATGCTGCAGACCCAAGGCACCATGGGCAATGACACCCTGTTCGGCTTCTCCACCAACGAGCAGTTCGACGGTGGCTTGGGCAACGACTACATCGACGGCGCGGGTGGCATGGACACCCTGCGGGGAGGGGATGGAGACGACCAGGTCCAGGGCAGTGGCTGGCTGGAAGGCGGAGCGGGGAATGACCACATCCTTGCCACCGTTGGCACAGTGGCCTCGACGGTGCAGGGCGGGGCGGGCAACGACGTCATCGAGCGCGCTTGGGGGCAGTACAACACCGTGGGCGCCCTGATCGATGGGGGGGCTGGCAATGACCAGATCTACCTGGCAAAGCAAGACACCGTCCTGTTCCGTGCGGGTGACGGCATCGACCGCGTCTCTGGGGCCAACAGCAGCAACACCCTGCGCTTGGAGGGCCTGAAGCTGTCGGACCTGCAGTTCGGGCGCCAAAACAGCAACTACTACAGCTACAGCAACAACCTGGTCATTGGCGTCAACGGGCAAGCCGAACAGAACCAGATCGTCATTGAGGGCTACTACGGACACAGCTACAGCAGCAACCAGAACCTCTCACTGGTGCAAGGGCGCATCGAAGTGCTCAACGATGCAGGCACCGGCTACGTTGCGCTGGACGCAAGCACCCTGCAGCAGTTGACCAACATTGGCAACGACCTCAGCAACCAACTCACCGGCGATGCGGGGCACAACGCCATCCAGGCAGGCCTTGGCAATGACACCGTCAACGGTGGCGCAGGCAACGACAGCCTGGTGGGTGGCGCGGGGGACGACTGGCTGCAGGGCGGGGCTGACAATGACCTGCTCCAGGGCGATGAAGGCAACGACTGGCTGTCGGATGGCGCGGGCAACGACCAGTTGTTTGGTGGCGCAGGCAACGACTACATGACCGACTGGCAAGGCAACAACACCCTGTCAGGAGGCGATGGCAGCGACTACATCACGGCCGGCGCAGGCAGCGACCTGCTGCTGGGCGGTGCAGGCAACGACATGCTCTCGGGCGGCACGGGCAACGACACCCTGATGGGCGGCACGGGCTCGGACACTTACAGCGGGACGTCGATTCTGGGCGCCGACCAGAGCCGCATCGTCGAAGAAGGCCCGGCCAGCGATGTGAACTCGCTGTCATTGGAAGCCAATGTGTACAGCACCCTGTTCAGCCGGGAAGGCAACGACCTGGTGCTGAAGTCGATGGCGTCCGGCGGACGACTGACGGTGCAGGACTGGTTCGTTGGCGCGAGCCAGCAGATGGACCATTTCTCGATTGGCAGCACGCACAGCGACTACAACGGATACACCGGTGGGATGGTGGAGGCCGGAGATGTGGACGTGCTGGTGCAGGCCATGGCCAGCTTCACGCCTGCTGCGGGCTCCACGGAGTTCACCGACGCTGGCCTGCGTGGCCTCATCGAGCAGACCCTGTCGGTGTACAGCGAGTACTACCCCAACTGATGGGGAGGTTGAGGGCGGCATGGGCGCGAGGCCCATGCCGCTTCACTGCGTGAGCATCAGCCTTGGCGCTGCGAGCGCTTGGCCAGGCCGGCCAGGACCATCAGGCCTGCCATCCACATCAGGTGGGTGGCAGGTTCAGGCACCGAGCTGACGGCCGGGGTGAAGCTCAGGTTGTCGAACACGAAGCGCGAAGCTGGCATGGCAAAGGAAAGCTGCAAGCGGTTGATGGCCAGCCCCGACAATGCATAGCGCGCCTCAGCGAACAGCACTTCAGGCACCAGGCTCAGCCAGCGCTGGTCCTGCACGGTGTTGCCCAGCCAGGCTTGCACCCACACCGCATCGGGTTGCGCGGTTTCTGCCTGCAGCGCGACGCCAAAACTCACATCGTTCACGGGGGTGTCGAAGTCCAGCACCAGCGTGCCATCGGTGCTGCCTTCCAGCACGGGGTCCTGCACGTGCAGCAGATCGCCCACGGCGTACACAGGCACGGTGGCATCGGTCGAGGCCGCACCGTTCAGGGTGTAGTTGAAGTGAACGCCTTCCAGCAGCAGGTCATCCACCGCCTGAGGTTCTGGCAGGTCCATGGTCAAGGTGGTGGCTTGGGCGCCGCTCAAGCACAGGCCCATGGCCAGCCACATGGCCAAGCCCATTTGTTTTGACAACAACATCGCGATCTCCCTGAGTGAGGCAGGCTAGGCCCGCCATTGGTGAATGGAAACAAACAGTTTCGCGGATGGCGGTGTCATGCGCGGGAGCTTGCAGACGCAAACCCTGGTCGCATCGGTCGGTGCTTGATGACAGGCGCGACCATGCGGGCATGAACCATGGCGTTTTTTGACGCTGCGATGTTGCGCGCGCGCTCTCACGCCGAATGGTTGGTTTGGCGTGCCGCTCAAAACAAGCGACGCGCTTTGTTTTGTCGTTCTCGACTCAGCCCTCGTGGGGGCTGTCGCTGCGTCGGCCAAAGTAGTAGCCGATGACGATGCCGATCACGCCCGAGTACAGGGTGGAGAAGGTTTTGAGGTGCTCGGTGAAGGGTTCGGGCGGATAGCCGCCCAGCACCGGCGTGAGGGCGACGATGGCGGTGACGGCCAGGAACACGGCCACGATCAGGATGCTGAGGATGGCCTGGAGGGTGCTGACCTTCATTTGCGCGCCTTCTTTCGGTTCGATTGCACTTGGATGGACGCCCACAGCTGGTCCTTGATGCGCTCGAAGGAGGCGCGGCCCAGCTCCGGGTTGGCGGGCGCCCAGTCGTAGTTGGCGTTGGGGCGCTCGCGCACTTCGGTCTCGATGCTGTAGCTGCTGAGGCTGCTGGAGCGGAACGCCTGCTTGACGGTGATGACGTGGCGCACCTCGGTGTCGTAGCGCTTCTTCCACCACAGGAAGCCGGCCTCGCGGCCCGGGATGCGTTGCCAGTCGGTGGTGATTTGCCCCTCGTTCGACGACGCGATGCCCCAGCCGCGTTCGCTGCCATCGGTGGTGCTGTCGGCGGGCGCCGCTGTCGTGCCTTCCGGCGCCAGCGAGGCCCGCGATGTGCCGGACCTGGGCATCGCCGCCAGGAAACGCCGCGGTGGCGCCAAGGCCGACACGATGGCCGCATGCAGTTCGCCGGCGCTCAGTTCGAGGTTGTCCAGGGGGGCGGAACCTTGCAAGCGACCGAGCAAACGCCCCATCGGGAGATCGCTCCACATGCGCCCCTTCCGATCGATCTCGCTGATGCCCAGTCCGTCGCGCTCGTAGTCCCAATGGAGGTGGGCTGGGGTGACAGGGGCATCGGGCGTGGCGCAGGCCCCCAGCGCCATAGCCAAACACAGGGCCAGCGCCATCACCCCGGCCCGCCCCTGTGGGGGCATGCCGCGCCGCTCACCCGCGCCCATACGGCTCCAGCGTCAACTTCTGGCCTTCGCCCGCGCCGCGCCAGCCTTTGAGCTTGTGGATGCGGAAGTAGGGCACCACGTCAGCCTGTGCCAGCACGCTGTAGAGCGCGCCGCTGGAACGCGTCAAGGCCAGCCCGAGTTGGGGGTCGGCGATGTTGAAGGCCGGTGACGACACCGGCACCTGGGTGGCGATGCGGGCCTCGACGTCCGTGCTGCGGCTGAACAGCAGGGTGTAGGCCTCGGCCGGGTGGATCTGGGTGACGATGACCCAGTCGCGGTTCCACGTGTTGCCCGCCTGGATGTGGGCGTTCAGCGCGGCTTCCAGCAGGCCGATGTCGTAGCGCTCGGTGCGCATGCCCAGGGCCTGTGTGGCCAGCGAGCGCTGGCTTTGGAAGTCGAAGTCGGCGGCACCGAGGCCGGCCGCGTCCAGGGTGAAGTCGCAGCGGGTGTTGGAACCGGTGGTGTAGGCCGTGTTGACGATGGCCGGGGTCGGGCCACCGGGCAAGAGGGGCGCTTTCACGCCCAGGGTGTCCAGGCTGGTGCGCCACTCGAAGTTGCCCGCGGCGTTGTCGATGACGCCGACCTGGCCAAGCGCGACGGGCTCGTCGAGGTGGAGGTTGGGGTAGCGGTCGAACTCGTCGCGCAGCGTGCGGAACAAGGACCTGTTGATCGATGACCTGAACAACATGAAGCGCTCCTCTGGGTGGTGAAGCCCCGGGTATCGGCTTTGCATGTGACGCGGCTGTGAAGCACCGCGCTGGTGCCTCACTTGGTGGCCGCTGGCGGTGGGTTGCCCAGCGTGAAATCAGGCAAGTCGCAGGTCCGGGCGCCACTCCGACAGGCACATGGCGCGGACAAGACGCGGCGCACGCAGCAACGCCAGCATCAGCACGGCATCCACCGAACGGCCGGGCCCCCTCCCGTTCAGCCCAGTGTGATGCCATCACGGTCACAGCGCATGGCCCTGATTGCCTTTCCGCATCGTGCAAAGCGATGCAAGAGGGTCACGTCATCTGTCCAGAATTGCATTGGACAGAGATCGGCCTGAGCCAATGAAGCCAGGCGCACCACAAACGAACAGGAGGACCTTTCATGGCCTTGACCCCCACGCGTGCGGAGGCTGCGCGCTTCCTGGGCCACGCAGCCCTGGGCTACAACAGCAGCGACATCGAAGCCGTGCGGCAAGCCGGCTTCGATGCCTGGATGGATCGGCAGTTCACCGCCTGGCGTCAGACCAGTCACTGGGATTGGCTATCGCAACGCTATTCGCCGACAACGCCGGGCGTCACGGACGGTGACTTGGGCACATCCGTCTGGCGTCGCTTCATTGAAGGGCGTGACCTCCTTCGCCAGAAAATCACTTTCGCCTTGAGCGAGATTCTGGTGACATCGGTTCGCAACAACATCGCCGGTTTCACCGGCTACGGCGGTGCCAGCTACCTGGACATGCTGGAAGAGCGCGCCTTCGGAAACTTCAGGGACATCCTGCAGGGCATCTCCAGTTCGCTGTTCATGGCGTACTACCTGACCTTCCGCGGCAGCCGCAAGGCGGACGCCCAAGGCACGCAGCAACCGGACGAAAACTACGCGCGGGAGTTGCTGCAACTCTTCACCATCGGACTGTTCGTTCTGGACGATGCGGGCAACCCGGTGGCGGTTGATAACAGCTTTCAGCAGGCCTACACCCAAGCCGACGTCGAAGCACTGGCACGCGTGTTCACCGGCTGGGATGCCGACATTCCCGATTGGCCAGGCGCATACGCTCGCTGGAAGCGACCGATGGTCAATTCGCCTGTCAACTTTGACAGCGGTGCCAAGTCTTTCAGCTTCGCGCCGGGCATCACCATCCCTGCCGGTGCATCGCCGCAGGACAACATGCGCCTCGCACTGGATGCAATTTTTCAGCATCCCAACGTGGGTCCCTTCATCGGCAAGCAACTCATCCAGAAGCTGGTGACCAGCAACCCCAGCCCGGATTATGTCCGCCGCGTGGCTGCCGCGTTCAACAACGACGGTCATGGCGTGCGTGGTGACATGAAGGCCGTCATCAAAGCGATTTTGATGGACCCAGACTTGCTGGATGCGGAAGGGCGGCGCAATGGCATGGGCCCCCATCCGGAGCAGTTCGGGAAATTGAGGGAACCTGCCACGCGTTTGGTCCAGTTTGCCAAGGCCTTCAACATGAAGTCCAAAACGGGCAACTGGTGGACAGACAGGCACCGCGTTTGGGAGTACTTCAGAAACGTCGGGCAAGAGCCCATGAAGTCGCCTTCCGTCTTCAACTTCTACCGTCCTGACTATTCGCCACCCGGCACCGACTTCAGCCTGCCCTCGCAAGAGCGGTTGTTGGGGCCAGAGTTTCAGATCACGACCGAATCCAGCGTGATCGGCTACGTGAGGGCCATGGCGACCATCATTGGCTGGTCCCTCCGTGACCCGAACCTGGAATGTGCCGCCGATTACTCAGGCTGGCTGCCCAAAGCCAGCGACGCCACGGCGCTGGTGAACGAGCTCAATGTCCTTCTGGCTGCAGGACGACTCTCGCCGTCAACCATGGCGTTGATGACCCGAGCGATCAACACCATGCCCATGGCCACCAGCGATCAGCGGGAGAACCGCATCAAAACGGCTGCGTTGCTGGTCATGTCTGCGCCTGAGTACATCACACAAAAGTAAAGAGGAGGATCTCCATGTCAACGACACGCCGCCATTTCCTGCGCGCTGCATCGGCCATGTCCATGGGCGGGCGAGCCGCCCTGGGTTTGAGCCTTGCACAAATCGGCAAGGTCAGTGCCCAAACTGCCTCTGCCTCAGGCGACGACTACAAAGCCATCGTCTGTTTGTACCTGGGTGGGGGGAACGACTACGCCAACACGCTCGTTCCTTACGACGAGCCCAGCTACAACGCCTACCGAACTTACCGAAGCGATTTGGCCTATCAGAAGGATCAGCTTCGGATGGGCCCCGATGGCAGCGCGGTGGACATTCCTTCGGCCTACCCCAACGTGCCGATGAAGCCCCTGTCTCAGCTGGTGCTCAACCCCCGCGACATCCGAAACGTCAGCCGCCCCGCGCTGGAGCGAGACGGCGTGACCCCGCGACAGTACGCCCTGGCACCGGCGCTGAGCAGCCTGGCACCTTTGTTCAACAGCGATGTGGCATCGGAGCGGCGCCTTGCCGTGTTGCTCAATGTCGGCCCCCTGCTGCAGCCCAACAGCCCGACGTATGCCCAGTACCGCAGCGGTGCCATGGGCACATTGCCCACTTCGCTGTTTGCCCACGATTACCAGACCTCCTACTGGCTGACCTCGCATGGCGTGGACAGCGCAGCCACGGGCTGGGGGGGGCGCGCACTGGATGACCTGCAGGTCCTGAACGAGCAAAGCACGTTCACGACCATCAGCTTGGCGGGCAACAGCGCCTTTTTGACCGGCAACAATGTGGTTCAGTACCAGGTTGGCACCGGTGGGCCCGACCGGTTTGACACGCTCAGAAACGGGATTTGGGGATCATCGGCTGCGGCCGATGCGCTCGCACAGATCGTCACTGGCACTGGGTCTGGCCTGTTCGAAGATGCGCACACCGCCGTGATGCGCCGCGCCATCGATGCAGGCGATGTCTTGTCGGTGGGCCTGGATGCCTCACTCACGCCAGAAGCGGCACAGACCAACGCCATCCTGGCCTCCCGCGATGCGCTGGGGAGTCTGAAGTACCCCGCGCTCAACAAGACGGGCCCCAGTGGCGAGACCTTGGGCAAGCAACTGGCCATGGTTGCCAGGATCATCGCTGCCCGTCGTGTGACGGGCGCGCGTCGCCAGGTCTTTTTCGTCTCTTTGGGGGGGTTCGACAACCACTCTGACATGGCGAAAAACCACTCCGTCTTGCTTCAGCAAGTCGCAGAGTGCATGGTCGAGTTTCACAAGGTCACCCGCGACATGGGATGCGCCGAGAAGGTGACCCTGTTCACAGCATCTGATTTCGGTCGCACGCTCAAGAGCAACGGGGACGGAACCGACCACGGTTGGGGCAGCATGCATTTCGTCCTTGGCGGTGCAGTCAAGGGGGGGCAGTTCTACGGACAGGCGCCCAAGGTGGGCATCGACACGCCCGATGACTATGGCTCAGGCCGCCTGGTGCCGACCATGGCCGTGGACCAAGTCGCCGCGACCTTGGCCACATGGATGGGTGTGCCAGAGCAGGATCTGCCCTCCGTGGCACCTTACATCGACAACTTCCGCTCAAGCAGTCTGGGCATCAACCTTGGTTTCCTGTGACTGACCCAAAAACCAACCATTCAGCGAGGCGGAGAAATTCATGACCATCGGGCAACTCATCAACGGACAAATCACCAACGACAGCATGCAGGGCACGCAAGCAGGCGACACCCTCATCGGCAGGTCGGGCAATGACCTTGTCGCCGGAGGCGCCGGCAATGACCAACTGTTCGGCGACGACGTGCTGGCCATCAATGCGCGCTCCAACATCTGGGGCACCGTTAACACACCCACCACCCTGGCGATCCGCATCAACGGGTCGGTGATGGGCACCTTTGACGTGGCACAGCAGTCGAGCGGTGGCACCGATTACTACGTCTCTGCCGACTTTCTGGCGGCGTCGGACACCGTCATCGATGTGCTCTACACCAACGACACGCGCTATTACAACGGCAGTGTGATCACGGGTGACAAAGAGGTCTACCTGAACTCGATCATTGGCAACAGCGTCGATTTGCGACTGCCTTTCCAAATCATCAACCCGGACGGCAGCAAGAGCTATTACGCCTACGACCTCTCCCCCGCGCAAAACGGCGGCCAGATCATCAAGTTCTCTGAAGGCGGCAATGGTGCCATGCCCTACGGTGGCTTCGTTCGTTTCGTCGTCCAGACCGCCCCTGCTGCTGCTGGCGATGACACCTTGGATGGTGGCGTCGGGGCCGACACCATGAGCGGAGGAGGGGGCAATGACACCTATTGGGTTGACGATGCCGGCGATGTGGTTCTGGAAGCAACCGACATGGGCACGGACAAGGTGTTCAGCACGGTCAGCTGGACCATGGGTTCGAACGTCGAGCAGTTGTTCCTGCAAGGCCCGGGCGCCCTCAATGCCACGGGCAATGCGCAGGAAAACCTCATCTCGGGCAACGAATTCAACAACACGCTGGACGGTGGGCAGGGCAAAGACACCCTGATCGGCGGCGCGGGCGACGATGTGTACTGGGTGGACAACCTGGGGGACGTGGTTGTCGAGGAAATCGGTGGCGGGCGCGACTTGGTCAAGTCGGCCATCAGCTTGTCCCTCATGGATCAGGTGGAAGACCTGACTTTGGTCGGCGTTGACAACATCAATGGCACCGGCAACGGTTTGGACAATGTCATCACCGGCAACGAGGCAGACAACGTCTTGGATGGTGGCGAAGGTGCCGACACCTTGGTGGGCGGCGATGGCAGCGACACTTACATCGTGACCAGCACGACGGACGTCGTCGTAGAGGATGGAGACTTGGGGCCGAATGGACTCTTCCATTTCAGTGGCATTGACCAGGTGCTCTCTCAGATCGACTACACCCTGGGTGACAACGTTGAAAACCTGACTCTGACCGGTGTGGCCATTGCCGCGACAGGCAATGCGTCAGACAACACCCTGACGGGCAATGCCCAGAACAACGTCCTGATGGGATTGGCGGGTGACGATGTCTTGAACGGTGGCGCAGGCGCAGACACCTTGGTCGGCGGCGCCGGCAGCGACACCTATGTGCTCGACTCCTTGAGCGATGTGATCGTGGAGGATGCATCGACGGCCGGCATCGACACGGTGGTCACGGAACTCAGCCACACCTTGGCCGATGGGCTGGAGAACCTGCAACTGACCGGCAAGGCGATTGTCATCGGCCGCGGCAATGCCCAGGACAACGTGCTCATCAGCAACGAGGGCAACACCGAAGCTGGTGCAGGCACACAACTTTATGGCCTGGATGGGAACGACACCCTGATCAGCGCTGGCTCCTACGCCACCGATCACCAGTCGCTGTTTGGCGGTGCTGGCGATGACTTCTACCAAATCGTGGTCACATCCGGTCGCCCGCCCCAAGTGGTTGAGCTGGCCAACGAGGGCGTCGACACCGTGTACTTCGTGGGGGGCGATAGCAACAACTTTACCGACGGCGGCACCTACGTGCTGGCGGCCAATGTGGAGAATGGCATTCGAAGCATGACGGGCATGAAAACCACTGCGGTTTCCACGCTGGTCGGTAACGGGCTGAACAACCGCCTGATGGGGAGCCTCAACAGCGACAAGCTGTCGGGCCTGGACGGCAACGACACCCTGGAAGGTGGCTTCGGCCAAGACACGCTGGATGGGGGCGCAGGCAGTGACTCCATGGCGGGCGGAGTGGGCGATGACACCTACATTGTTGACAGCCTCAGCGACATCATCGTGGAGCGAGCCCGCGAGGGCACCGACACCGTGATCACGAAGGTGCTTGGCTACACGCTGGGTGCCAATTTGGAGCGCTTGCGCTTTGACCTGACCGGCGGCGCAGGCAACGACCTGTTCCAAGGCAGCGTCTGGGATGACACCCTGCGTGGCGGCGCCGGCGCAGACACCCTGGTGGGCGGCAAGGGCAATGACACCTATGGTGTCGACAGCCTGACAGACGTGATCACCGAGCTCGCCAACGAAGGGGTGGACACGGTTCAAAGCAGCTTGAGCTACACCCTGAGTGGCGAGCTCGAAAACCTGACCCTCATTGGCACGGCGGCACTCAACGGCACTGGCTCCGCCGTGGCCAACCTGATCCAGGGCAACAGTGCCAGCAACCGGCTTGACGGCCAGGCAGGCGTGGACACCCTGGTCGGTGGCGCAGGCAACGACACCTATGTCGTGGACAACGCGCAGGACGTGGTGACCGAGTTCATCAACGAAGGGGCCGACACCGTGGAAGCGTCGGCCAGTTACACCCTCGGCAATCACATCGAAAACCTGACGCTCACTGGCAGCCAGGCCATCACAGGGTCTGGCAACGACCTGGCCAACCAGATCAATGGCAACGAGGCCAGCAACACGCTTGAGGGCAATGGTGGCAACGACCGCTTGCTGGGCAATGGTGGTGGCGACCGGCTGTTGGGCGGCACCGGCAATGACACCCTGGATGGCGGCTCCGGCAATGACACCCTGGATGGCGGGGGCGGCGAGGACACGTACGTGGTGGACAGCGTCAACGATGTGGTCATCGAAGACGCTGACGGTGGCTACGACGAAGTGTTTGCCAAGGTGAGTTACACCCTGCAAGACAACGTCGAAAATCTCTACTTGGAAGAGGGCGCCACCGCGCCGCGTTATGCCTACGCATCCTTCGGGGCTGGCAATGCGGCCGACAACTACCTGCAAGGCAATTCCGGCTCGAACTTCCTCGATGGCCGCGAAGGCAGCGATGCCCTCTACGGCAACGGAGGCGAGGACACGCTGGTGGGCGGTGCTGGCGATGACTGGTTGTACGCCGACAATGGTTACAACGTCATGGACGGCGGCGAGGGCAACGATTTCTATGACCTGTACCTGACCAACGGCATGGAAGCCGACGTGGCCACCTACAACTGGGGCGGCAGTCAAGATTTCATCAGCCTGTGGGCCTGGGGCGACCAGGGCAATGTCCAACTCAGCGAGTTGAAGGTCGAGCGCGTGCAGGCGGACCAGTGGTACGACATGGACCACCGAAATTACTACGGCCTGGGCGCCGGCACCACCGTGGCCTTGCACTTGCAGGGGCAGAGTGACCCATACAACAGCGGCTCGGTTTACATCAACCTCTTCAACGAGGATGGCACGCAGGCGGGTGGCATTTCGGAAATCCGGCTCAATGGCGAGACCCTCAGCTTCGAGGCCATCAAGGCCATGCTGCAGACCCAAGGCACCATGGGCAATGACACCCTGTTCGGCTTCTCCACCAACGAGCAGTTCGACGGTGGCTTGGGCAACGACTACATCGACGGCGCGGGTGGCAACGACACGCTGCTGGGCGGTGAGGGCAACGACGATGTGCGGGGTGCCGGCTTGCTCGACGGGGGGGCTGGCAATGACTACATCCAAGCCGCTGTGGGCTCGGTTGCGTCCACGGTGCGGGGTGGCGCTGGGAACGACGTCATCCAGCGTTTCTGGGGTGGGTACAACACCGTGGGCGCCCTGATCGATGGGGGGGCTGGCAATGACCAGATCTACCTGGCAAAGCAAGACACCGTCTTGTTCCGTGCGGGTGACGGCATTGACCACGTCTCGGGCGCTGACAGCAGCAACACGTTCCGACTGGAGGGCCTGAAGCTGTCGGACGTGCAGTTCGGACGTCAGGCGGCTGTCTACTACGGCAACAGCAGCCTGACCATCGCGGTGAACGGCCAAGTCGAACAGAACCAGCTTGTCATCGAAGGCTTCTACGGTCAAAGCTACGGCGGGAACCAGAACCTCTCGCTGGTGCAGGGTCGCATCGAAGTGCTCAACGATGCCGGCACGGGCTACGTTGCGCTGGACGCGAGCACGCTGCAGCAGCTGACCAGCATCGGCAATGACCTCAACAACCAGCTCATGGGCGATGCGGGGAACAACGCCTTGGACGGCGGGCTGGGCAATGACACCCTCAACGGCGGTGCTGGCAACGACAGCCTGCATGGTGGCGAGGGCAACGACCAACTCCTGGGCGGCGCTGGCGACGACGCCCTGCGAGGCGATGCCGGCGACGATGGGCTTTCCGACGGTGCGGGCAACGACCTCCTGGAGGGTGGTGCAGGCAACGACTACATCACCGACTGGCAAGGCAACAACACCCTGTCAGGTGGCGATGGCAACGACTACCTCTCGGCAAGTGCCGGCCATGACCTGCTGATGGGCGGTGCGGGCAACGACCAACTCTGGGGTGGCACGGGCAACGACACGCTGATGGGCGGCACGGGCTCTGACACCTACTGGGGTGCATCGCTGCTGGGTGCCGACCAGACCCGCATCGTCGAAGAGGGGCCGGCCAGCGATGTGAACTCGCTGTCATTGGAAGCCAATGTGTATGGCACCTTGTTCCGCCGCGAAGGCAATGACCTGGTGCTGTCGTCCATGGGGTCTGCCAGCCGCCTGACCGTGCAGGACTGGTTCCTTGGCGAGCGCCAACAGCTGGACACCATCTCAATTGGCAAGAACGACAGCGACTACAACGGGTACACCGGTGGCACGGTGGAAGCCGGCGACGTCGATGTGTTGGTGCAGGCCATGGCCAGCTTCACGCCTGCTGCGGGCTCCACGGAGTTCACCGACGCTGGCCTGCGTGGCCTCATCGAGCAGACCCTGTCGGTGTACACCGAGACCTACCCCAACTGAGGGTGAGCGCGCATGGGTCCACAGCCCATGCGCCTCGCTGGATCAGACCTGGCGCTGCGAGCACTTGGCCAGGCCGGCCAGGACCATCAGGCCTGCCATCCACATCAGGTGGGTGGCAGGTTCAGGCACGGGGCTGGCGGCCGGGGTGAAGCTCAGGTTGTCGAACACGAAGCGCGAAGCCGGCATGGCAAAGGAGATCTGCAAGCGGTTGATGGCTTGGCCTGCTTGTGTGAATGAAGATCAGCAGTGTCGTGGATGGTGGTGTCACGCACGAGCGTCCGTGAGTTCAAACCCTGATCGCATCGGTCGGGACTTGATGACAAACGCTGTGTGCATGGGTTTCGCCTGGCGTCCTGCGCGCGAGGGTCGGTATGCGAACCGCAGGGCTGTGCTTCATTTGGTCGCGGCCGCTGGTGGGTTGCCCAGCGTGAAGTTTGGCAAGGTGCCTGTCACGCCCATCCCGAACAGGCCCAGCCCGATGGCCAGGGTGATGGCGTGCGGCAGTGCGACGTATGGCAGCAGGCCGGCCCGCCCGTACCACTGGTTTTTGCCACGGGGCTCAACCGGCTTGCCGCGGGTGTCGCCCTCCCCAGCGAGGGTGTGCATGGCGGTTTGCCAGGACCAGTCGATGCGGGGGCTGGACATCTGCTTGTCCTCATCGCCCACCGCCCGCCGGTACTGGTTGACTTCGATCTCCCGGATGCGCACGTAGTGGCGCATCTGGTGCCTTTTGCCCGCGTGCTCGATGACCCAGAACGCCAGGCTGCTGGCGGCGGCGATGAGGAAGAAGCCATAGGCCCGGTACTGGAAGCCCAGGCCGAGCGCCGCCAGGCTCAAGGTCACGCCCCAGCCTTTCACGGTCAGGAGCCGCTGATCGAAGTCAGCCACCGATTTCACCAGGGCGAAGTACTCGTCTCTCTCGAAGCTGTCGCTCATTGGATCTCCTGCATTGGGCTGTGGGAGTTTGCTGCCCCACTCACTTCAGCGCAGCGTCCACATGGTCCAGCCGAACGGTGACGGGTGTCATCTCGCTGGCGCGCACTTTGGCCTTGTAGGTCACGCTGGCGTGGGGTGCCAAGGTGTCGGTGCAGGCGGCATCGGCCCAGCGCACGCCCGAGCCCAGGGGCGACGTGCGGGTGTTCAGCGAGAGGGTGCACACATCGTGGCCGTCACGGTACAGGGTGGCGTCCAGCGTGCCTTGCTTGTCGTCGGGCGCGGTGGCCTCCACGCGCAGCGCGAAGCTCAGCAGGCGCCGCACTTGGGAGGGCTCGGGGCTCCACGACGATTCGTTCATCAAAGAGCCGTGGGTCAGCAAGCGGCCCAGGGCGCCGCGTTCGGGCGCCAGCGCCTGTGCCTGTGCCTGTGCCTGTGCCTGTGCCTGGGCGTTTGGCGGCAGGCCAGCCGCAGGGGGCGTCATGGCGATGTCGGCCGTGCGGGCCTTGCCGGTGTCGGCGCCTACCAGCGTCCGCACGCCCGCCATCCACATCGACTGGTACATCGACAGGTAGGTGGTGTGGCTTTCGGTGTGGGCGTCGGTGTTGATCACGTCATGCGAGTCCGTCTTGATCTCACCGATCGCCACGTTGCCGTTGCCCTGCTGGCTGACCGTGGGCTTGGACTTCAGCGCCGTGATGGCCGGCGGCACGATGCCAACGGCAGCCCCCGCGGTGGCCAGCAGCGCCAGCCAGACCCGGATGGAGGACAGGGGTTTGATGGGTTCGTTCATGGTTTGCTCCCGGTTGAAGGTGGTTCAGAACACCAGCACCTGCACATCGCCCCGCTTGAGGGCAATGGTGCGCGGGTTCACGTTGACTTCCTTGACCACGCCCAGCGCCATGATCTTGGCGCGGATGTCGTCGAGCACCTGTGCTCCGCTGGTGGTGTAGGTGATGAAGGCCGTGCCGGGCTTGGGCTCGACCTTTTGCAGCTCGTTGAAATCTGTCTCGGTGTCCGAGGCGGTGAAGCCCGCGTTCAGCAAGGCTTGGGTGACCTTGGCCGAGGGCGCGCGGCTGCTGGCGCTGTGGAACACCAGGGTCGTGTAGGCCGCATTGGCCCTCCAGAGCTTGTCCTGCTCGGCCTTGGCCTTGGCCGTGTCCGGTGCGGGCTTCGGGCTGACCGCGGCGGTGGGGGGCAGGGCTTGCGACAGCTGGGTCTGCAGCGACTGGACCTGGCGCTCCAGTGCGACCATCTGGCGATTCAGGGGGGCGGTTTCTGCGCCCACTTTCTCGGCGTCGCCGAAGGTGAAGGCGGCGCCGGCCACTGTGGCCGAGGTCAGGCGGTTGGTCAGTGCGCGCACATCCACCTCCTGGATCTT
The DNA here is from genome assembly GCA_023266355.1 of Aquabacterium sp. Taxonomy (GTDB): domain Bacteria; phylum Pseudomonadota; class Gammaproteobacteria; order Burkholderiales; family Burkholderiaceae_C; genus Aquabacterium. The sequence goes on along the minus strand of JAHFQM010000002.1, from coordinate 429,052 downwards.
GGGGTAGACGGCATACAGCAGCACAGCGGCCATGGCCGGGTAGAAGCTGCGGGCGATGAAGTCGAGGATGAACTTGAGGAGTTCGGTGTTCATGGGCTTCCCTGATGGCATGGTGTGCTGCCACCGGAAAGCGCGAACCCCCGGCGCTGCCAGTCGGAAAATTCTGGCGGCGCTCAGGGGTTCTGGCAAGGAAAGCGGGGTCTGTGTTCTAGGGGGTCAGTCGCTGGGCACCGGGCTGGGCGGCGCCATCACGTTGCGGCCACGGCCTTCGTGCTTGGCCTGGTAGAGCGCGCGGTCGGCGCGTTCCAGGGTGCGGTGCAGGGGCGCGCCGGGCTCGTGCTGCGCCACGCCGGCCGAGAAGGCCACGCGCAGCGTCGGTGCCGCGGTGCTGATCTGCGAGCGGGCCAGGGCCTCGCGCAGGCGCTGCAGGGCGATGTCGGCCTTGCGCGGGCTGGTGTTGGGCAGCACGAAAAGGAACTCTTCACCGCCCCAGCGGCCCACCGTGTCGGACTCGCGCAGCACCATGGTGGCGCCGGCCGAGAAGGCCACCAGGGCCTCGTCGCCCACGCGGTGGCCGTGCTGGTCGTTGATGCGCTTGAAGTGGTCGAGGTCCACCAGCACGATGGTGAAGCGCTCGCCATAGCGTTCGAAGCGGCGCACGCAGTCCTGCAGCTTGTCCTGGATGTGGCGGCGGTTGTAGAGGCCGGTCAGCGCGTCGCGGCTGGCCAGGGCTTGCACCTTGTCGAGGGTGGCGCGCAGCTCGCGGCGCTGCTGCGACAGGCGGTTGCGCCAGGCCGAGATCTGGTAGGCCGCCAGCACCAGCGGGGGCAGGGTGCCCAGCAGCAGCTCGAAGCGCAGCAGCTCCAGCGTGGGCGGGTAGTAGTCCGGGTCCATGCGCGAGAGCACGCCCATGCACACGCCCAGCATCGCCATGGCCAGCACGCCGGTGAACACCGACTGCCGCGGCTGGTGGGTGTACATGCCGAACACCATCACCAAGGCGATGAGGATGAGCACCAGGCCGCGGTCGTGCGGGCCGATGGCGGTGTACGCGAAGGCGATGGCCAGCAGCGAAAAGCTCTGCTGCGGGATCATCAGGTTGGGGTCGCGCAGGCGGCGTGTCTTGCCAAAGCGCACCAGCACATAGAACAGCGCGTAGGTGGGCAGGGCGGTGGCCAGCAGCAGGCGCGGCGCGAAGCTGCGCATCAGGCCCATCTCGGCGGCGTAGAAGGCCGCGCTGCAGCAGATGGCGTACATGATGGCGCACAGCAGGATCACGCCGGTGCGTGCGCGGGTGGCGCGGTCGGGCCCGAAAACACACTTCACCAGGCGCCCCATGGCGTCGATGATGGGGTCGGGGGCGTTGCTCTGTCCGGGGGCGTCGGGCAGGGTGTCCACGGCGGGGGTCATGGGGTGCTGCCCTCCAAAGCGTGCGGTGGGGCCAGGAGCGGGGCCAGGTCAGGTGCAGCCTCGGGTGTCTGCTCAGGCGGGGCTTCCTCGGCATCGGCGCATTCGCTGCGGTTGCGGCCCTTGCGCTTGGCTTCGTAGAGGGCGCGGTCGGCGCGCTCCACCAGTTGTTCCAGCGTGTCACCGGGGCGTGCCTGGGCAATGCCGGCCGAGAAGGTGGCGCGCAGGCCCGGGTGGCCGGCGTAAGCCAGGCGCTCGGTGCCGATGCGCAGCCGCTCGATGGCCGATTGCGCATCGTGCTGCGACACCTGGGGCAGCAGCACGAGGAATTCCTCGCCGCCCCAGCGGGCCACCTTGTCCACCTGGCGCAGCACGCTTTGGGCGTGGGCCGCAAAGCCGCAGAGCACGGCATCGCCCGCGGCGTGGCCGGCGTGGTCGTTGATGTGCTTGAAGTGGTCGAGGTCGAGCAGGGCCACGCTCATCGCGCTGCCGTTGCGGTCCATCAGCTTGAGTTCGGCCTCGGCCAGGTCGGTCATGGTGCGGCGGTTGAGCAGGCCGGTCAGGGTGTCTTGCGTGGCCATGTGCTGCAGGGTGTCGAGCGCCCGCGACAGCTCGCGCGCCTGGCTGCCAATGCGCATGCGGATGTCGGTCACCCACTTGGCCACCAGCGACAGGATCAGCAGCGTCGAGCCACCGATCACGAAGTGCATCAGCCCGGTGGAGGCCGGGTAGCTGACCGGGTCATGCCAGCTCAGCCAGATCACGGCGCCCAGCAGCATCGCCACCGAGGCCAGGCCCAGGCTGAGCATCTGCGTGGGGCGCAGGCGGAACATGCACATCACCAGGGCCTCGGCCACCAGGATGAGCACGCTGGCACGGTGTTCGCCCAGCTGCGTGTAAGCCAGGATGCACAGCCCGATCGACACCAGCGCGTGCGGCATGGTGAGCACCGGGTCGGGCAGGCGCTGCGTCCAGCCGCTGCGCACCAGCGCGAACACGCCCAGGTAGGTCAGCACGCTGGCCCAGGTCAGGGCGGCGGCGAAGGGGGGCTCCAGCAGCCCCAGGTGCACCGAGTGCCAGAAGATGCCCAGGTTGACGATGTAGAGCTGGGACGAGGCGAGCAGGAAGACGATGTGCCTTCTCATGGGCGCGTGCGTCCCCAGCAGCCATCGGGCAGGGGTTTGGAGCCAGGGGGGGAGGTTCATCGTCGGATGGCGTGGGTGTCACCCCATATCGGCCGAAAACGTCCAGGGCTTGACACGCCATCCGGTGCGCGGAACCCGTTGGATGGGGTGTGTGGCCCTTTCTGCGGGCGCTTCCGCGACAAACCCCCAGAAGCCTCGGGTCAACCCTGGGGGTCGTGAGGCGGTTCGGGCGGTTTGCCCGGCAGGTAGCGCGCGTCGGAGTAGGTCAGCAGCCATTCCGGCTTGAAGGCCACGAAGATGGCCACCAGCATGCCGGTGCTGAAGGCCTCACCCCAGCCCATCAGCCAGTAGCCCAGCAGCCATTCTTCGAGGTCGAGGGTGTCGGGCTTGCGGCCGGCCAGGTAGGCGAGGTAGCCCGTCAGGCTGACGGCCAGCGCCGTGGCGATGAAGGCGCGCCCCAGGATGAAGACGAAGAGGTGGTGGGGCAGCCAGCGGCGGATGGCGAGCCCGAACCCCAGCGACAAGGTGCCGGGCACCAGGCCCAGCCACACCAGGTGGGAGACCATGCTGCCCACGTCGGGCAGGTGCTGGCGCCCGACCAGGCTGGCCAGGGCGACCACGGGCAGCAGCGTCCACATGGCCAGGGGCCAGCCGAACATCAGCGCGAGCAGGCAAGCGGATGACACGTGCAGCGCCAGACCGGAAGGCAGCAGGCGCTCGGCGCTCCAGAGGAAGGGCAGCAGCACCAGCGCGCCCAGCCAGGGGCTTTGCAGCGGCCCGTGGCGCAGCGGCAGCCAGGGCTTGAAGGGCAGGGCGCCGAGCAGCACCCCGCAGAGCACGGCCCAGTCCACCCAGGGGGCGTCACCGAGCTCGGGCAGGTTCACGCCATTCAGCCCAGCATGCCGGTTTCGCTGCCCAGTTGCGGCAGGTCCACCTTCGGAGCCGGCTTCCAGCCCTTCTTGCGGTGATCGACCACCACATTGGTGTAGATGCCGCCGCGCACGTACCACTTGGCCGTGATGCGGATGTAGCGCGGGTTGATGGCCTTGACCATGTCCGTGAGGATGTCGTTGGTGACCTTCTCGTGGAAGGCGCCGTCGTTGCGGTAGCTCCACATGTACATCTTCAGGCTCTTGAGCTCGATGCAGAGCTTGTCGGCGATGCAGTCGATGGTGAAGTGCGCGAAGTCGGGCTGGCCGGTCAGCGGGCAGAAGCAGGTGAACTCGGGCACCTGGAACTGGATGACGTAGTCACGCTCGGGCGCCGGGTTGGGGAAGACGTCGAGGTGGCGCGAAGGCGCCGAAGGCGGCGTGGCGGGCTTGGCGCGGGTGCTGACAGAAATAGGCTTGGCCATGGTGTCGAACGTGGGGGGGAACTCGAAAACCCCGGATGGTATCATCGCCGCTCCTCAAAGGCCTGTGTTTTTCTGAGATTCATCAGGCAAATCAACGACTTAGATGCGTCTGAATTCGATCAAGCTGTCGGGCTTCAAGTCCTTCGCCGAGCCCACCCACTTCCAGCTGCCGGGGCAGCTCGTCGGCGTGGTGGGCCCGAACGGCTGTGGCAAGTCCAACATCATGGACGCCGTGCGCTGGGTGCTGGGCGAGTCGAAAGCCTCCGAGCTGCGCGGCGAGTCCATGCAGGACGTGATCTTCAACGGCTCGGGCAACCGCAAGCCGGCCAGCCGCTCCAGCGTGGAGCTCGTCTTCAGCAACGAAGACGCCCGGGCCGGCGGCCAGTGGAACCAGTTCGCCGAGATCGCCGTCAAGCGCGTGCTGACCCGCGACGGCACCTCCAGCTACTTCATCAACAACCAGCCGGTGCGCCGCCGCGACGTGCAGGACGTTTTCCTGGGCACGGGCCTGGGGCCGCGCGCCTACGCCATCATCGGCCAGGGCACCATCAGCCGGATCATCGAGTCCAAGCCGGAAGAGCTGCGCCTGTTCCTGGAAGAGGCCGCGGGCGTCTCCAAGTACAAAGAGCGCCGCCGCGAGACCGAGAACCGCCTGAAAGACACCCGCGAGAACCTGACCCGCGTGGACGACATCCTGCGCGAGCTCAACAGCAACCTCGACAAGCTGGAAAAGCAGGCCGAGGTGGCCAGCCGCTACCACGCGCTGCAGGAGCAGGGCACGGCCAAGCTGCACCAGCTGTGGTTCTTGAAGCACCGCGACGCGTCGTCTGAAGAAACCCGCATCCATGCCGCCGTGAACGAGGCCACCAACGCGCTGGAAGCCCGCATGGCCGAGCTGCGCAGCGTGGAAGCCGAGCTGGAGCACGTGCGCCAGGACCACTACGCCGCCAGCGACGCGCTGCACGAGGCGCAGGGCTCGCTGGCCGAGGCCAACCTCGAAGTCAGCCGCCTGGAAGAGCGCATCCGCTACGTGGTGGAGGGGCGCCAGAAGGTCGAGCAGCGCCTGGCCGAGATCCAGGCCCAGAACGACCAGTGGCGCGCCCGCAGCGACGAGGCCCAGACCGAGCTGGAAGAGCTGGCCGCCAAGATGGCGATGGGCGAGGAGCACGCCGAGATCCTGGCCGCCCAGGCCGAAGAGCTCGCCATGAACGTGCCCACGCTGGAAGATGCCGTGCGCGCCGCCACGCAAAAGGCCAACGAGCAGCGCGGCGTGGCAGGTCAGGTGCAGCAGCAGATCCAGTTGCTGGCCGCCGAGTCGCGCAACGTCGATGACCAGGCCCGCCAGGTCCAGCAGCGCCGCGAGCGCCTGCGCACTGAGGTGCAAGGCCTGGCCACGCCCGACGAGGCCCGCCTGGCCGAGCTGAAAGCCCAGCTCGAAGCCGGCGAGGAAGACCAGGCCGTGCTGGAAGCGCGCCTGGGCGAGCTGTCCGAGACCGTGCCCGCCCTGGACGACGCCCGCAAGGCCGCCCAGGCCGACAGCCAGCAGCAGGCGGCCCGCCTGTCCGAGCGCAGCGCCCGCCTGGACGCCCTGCGCGCCCTGCAAGACAAGGTGCAGACCGAGGGCAAGCTCAAGCCCTGGCTGGCCAAGCATGGCCTCGACAGCCTGCAAGGCCTGTGGACGCGCGTGCACATCGAAGCGGGTTGGGAAAACGCGCTCGAATCCGCGCTGCGCGAGCGCCTGTCTGCTCTGGAAGTGGGCCGCGTGGAAACCGTGCGCGCCTTCGAGAGCGACGCGCCGCCGGCCAAGCTGGCCTTCTACAGCCCGCCCGCGTCCGGCATCCAGAACACGCACCACACCTTGCCGCGCCTGTCGGACCTGCTGCGCCTGAACGACGCCGGCCTGCAAGCGCTGATGAACGACTGGCTGGAAGGCGTCTACACCGCCGCCCACCTGGAAGAGGCCCTGGCCCAGCGCGGCAAGCTCACCCACGGCGAGGTCATCATGACCCCGGCCGGCCACACGGTCAGCCAGTTCGCCGTCAGCTTCTACGCCCCCGATTCGGAGCAGGCCGGCATGCTGGCCCGTGCCCAGGAAATCGAGGGCCTGGACAAGGAGGTGAGGGCGCAGAGCCTGATCGCCGACGAGGCCCGCGCCGCCTTGATCCGCGCCGAGGCCGCCTACACCGATGGCTCGCAGCGCCTGGCCACATCCCGCCGCGAAGCCGCCGAGGCCCAGCAGCGCGTGCACCAGCAACAGGTCGAGGTGCTGCGCCTGAGCCAGCAGGCCGAGCAGGCCCACAGCCGCCGCAGCCAGATCAGCGAAGAGCTGGCCGAGATCGACGCGCAGCTCGAAGGCCTGCAAGAGCGCCGCGCCATGGGCGAGGCCCGTTTCGAGGAACTCGACATCTCGCTGGGCGAGGCCCAGGAAAAGCACGCCACGCTGGAAGAGCACGTCATCGAGGCCGAGCGCAAGCTCAACCAGGCCCGCGAGCAAAGCCGCGCCCTGGAGCGCCAGGCTCAGGAGGCCACCTTCGGCGTGCGCAGCATGGCCGCCCGCCGGGGTGAGCTGCAGCGCAGCATCGAAACCGCTTCGCAACAGGTGCAGGCCAACGAGGCCACCGTGGCGCAGTTGCACGAAGAACAAGCCCGCCTGAGCGAGGCCACGGCCCACACCGGCCTGGACGAAGCCCTGGCCCTGCGCGTGCAGCGTGAAGGCCTGTTGGCCCAAGCCCGCCAGCGCTACGACGACCTCTCCGCCCAGCTGCGCCGTTTCGACGAGCAGCGCATGGGCTTCGAGCACAGCGTGCAGCCCTTGCGCGACCAGATCACCAAGCTGCAGCTGGAGCAGCAAGCCGCCTCGCTGGGCGGCGCGCAGTTCATGGAGCAGCTCACCGCCGCCGCGGTGGACTTGGGCCTGCTGGCCGAGACCATCGAGCGCGATGGCATCAAGCTCTTCGGCCTGCAGGCCGAGATCGACCGCATCCAGCGCGAGATCAATGCGCTGGGCGCCGTCAACCTGGCCGCGCTCGACGAGCTCACCGCCGCTCGCGAGCGCAAGGGCTTCCTCGATGCGCAGATGACCGACCTGCTGGACGCCATCGGCACCCTGGAAGACGCCATCCACAAGATCGACCTGGAAACCCGCGACCTGCTGGGCGCCACCTTCAACACCGTCAACGAGCACTTCGGGCGCATGTTCCCCAGCCTGTTCGGCGGTGGCAGCGCCAAGCTGGTGATGACGGGCGACGAAATCCTCGACGCCGGCGTGCAGGTCATGGCCCACCCGCCGGGCAAGAAAAACAGCACCATCCACCTGCTCTCGGGTGGCGAGAAAGCGCTCACCGCCATCGCGCTGGTGTTCGCCATCTTCCAGCTCAACCCCGCGCCGTTCTGCCTGCTCGACGAGGTCGATGCCCCGCTGGACGACGCCAACACCGAGCGCTACGCGCGCCTGGTGAAAACCATGTCCGCCGGCACGCAGTTCCTCTTCATCTCGCACAACAAGATCGCGATGGAGATGGCCGAGCAGCTGGTGGGCGTGACCATGCAAGAACAAGGCGTGTCCCGCATCGTGGCGGTGGACATGGAAGTGGCGCTGGGCATGGCCCACGCCGCTTGAGAAAGACACTTCGCAATGAACCATTCCCTGACCCTGTACCTGGCCATCCTGGGCGGCGTTGTGCTCGCCGTGGTCGTCGCCCATGGCGCCTGGACCGCCCGCCGCGCCGCGGCCAACCAACCGCGCCGGGCATCGGTGGAGCCGGTCGATGGCAGTGCCGCGCCATCGGCGACCACGGCCGTGCCGCTCGACGAGATCCCGACCATCCCGATGGACGACGGCGAGGGCCTGGTGACCGCATCGCCCGCGGCCAGCCTGCCGCCCCTGCGCCGCACCGGCCCCCGTCTGGACGCCCTGGTGGACGCCATCGCCACCCTGACCATCGACGCGCCCATGAGCGGCGACCACATCCTCATGCACCTGCCGCCCTCGCGCCGTGCCGGCAGCAAGCCCGTGCTGGTCGAAGGCCTGCGCAGCGACTGCGGTGAGTGGGAAATGCCGCAGGCCGGCGTGCTCTACACCGAGCTGCAAGCCGGCGTGCTGATGGCCAACCGCACCGGTGGCCTCAACGAGATCGAGTATTCCGAGTTCGTGCAGAAGGTGCAGGCCATGGCCGACGCCTTGCCTGCCTCGCCCGAGTTCCCCGACATGCTGGACATCGTCGCGCGTGCCCGCGAGCTCGACGCCTTCGCCGGTGCCCACGACGCCCAGCTGGCCATGCGCCTGGCGGGCAAGGGCAGCGCCTGGTCGCTGGGCTATGTGCAGCAGCAGGCCCAGCGCCACGGCTTCGTGCCCGGCGCCTTGCCCGGCCGCTTCGTGCTGCCCTCGCCGGACGAGGGCGCGCCGCCCGTGCTGACGCTGCAATTCGACGCCCAGGCCGCCTTCGCCGAAGACGAAGACCAGGCCACCCTGCGCGAGCTGCTGCTGTGCTTCGACGTGCCGCAGACCGCCGCCGAGCAAGCTCCTTTCAAGGCCTGGTGCGCGGCTGGCGAGGCCCTGTCCATGGCGATGGACGGCCTGATGCTGGACGACTCGGGCCGGCCCTTCTCGCCCGCGGCCTTCGAATCGATCGAAGGCGAGCTGGTCAAGCTCTACGAGGCCCTGGCCGCCCGCGACCTGGCCGCGGGGGCGCCGTCCACGCGCCGCCTGTTCAGCTGACCGGAGCGGAGCCACACCATGCCGCAGTCGGACCTGTTTGGCGCACCGGCTGAGGCCGGTGACGCAGCGACCCCCACCCCGGCGCATACTCCGGCGCCCAATCCGGCGCAAATGGCCGCGGCCCTGCGCGCGCAACTCAACGCGCACGCCCACCGCTACTACGTGCTGGACGAACCCAGCATCCCTGACGCCGAATACGACCGCCTCTTCCAGGCGCTGCAGACGCTGGAAGCCGAGCACCCCGCGCTGCGCACGCCCGACTCGCCCACGCAGCGCGTGCTGGGCCAGGTGCTTGATGGCTTCCAGCCGGTGCGCCACGCGGTGCCCATGCTGTCCATCCGCACCGAGACGGACACCGAGGCCAGCGGCGCCGAGGCCTTCGACGCCCGCGTGCGCCGCGAGCTGGAACTGCCCGAAGACGCCCCGCCCGTGCAGTACGCCGCCGAGCTGAAGTTCGATGGCCTGGCCATCAACCTGCGGTTTGAGGCGGGCGTGTTGGTGCGCGCCGCCACCCGTGGCGATGGCGAAACCGGCGAAGACGTCACCCAGAACATCCGCACGGTGGGCCAGATCCCGCTGCGCCTTCAAGGGGAGGCCCCGCCGGTGCTGGAAGTGCGTGGCGAGGTCTACATGCGCCGCGACGACTTCGAAGCCCTCAACGAGCGCCAGCGCGAGCAGGGCGGCAAGACCTTCGTCAACCCGCGCAACGCCGCCGCCGGTGCCGTGCGACAGCTCGACCCGGCCATCGCCAGGCAACGCCCCTTGAGCTTCTTCGCCTACGGCCTGGGCGAGGTGCAGGGCTGGGCCGTGCCCGACACCCACAGCGCCTTGCTCGACGCCCTGGCCGCGCTGGGCCTGCCTGTCTGCGCCGAGCGCACCGTGGCCGAGGGGGCGACGGGGCCGCGTGGCCTGGTCGCCTTCCACCAGGCCATCGGCGCCAAGCGCGACCAACTGCCCTTCGACATCGACGGCGTCGTCTACAAGGTCAACCGCCGCGACCTGCAAGAGCGCCTGGGCTTCGTCACCCGCGAACCGCGCTGGGCCGTGGCCCACAAATACCCTGCGCAAGAGCAGATGACCGTGGTCGAGGGCATCGACATCCAGGTTGGCCGCACGGGCAAGCTCACGCCCGTGGCGCGCCTCAAGCCCGTGTTCGTGGGCGGCGTCACCGTCACCAATGCGACCTTGCACAACCTTTTCGAGCTGCGCCGCAAGCGCGTGCGCGTGGGCGACACCGTCATCGTGCGCCGCGCGGGCGACGTCATCCCCGAGGTGGTGGGCGTGGTGCCTGCCGCGGCCGGCGCCGATGGCCTGCCCTTGCCGCGTGCGACCTACGTGCCGAACTTCCGCATGCCGCGCACCTGCCCGGTCTGCGACAGCACCGTGCTGCGCGAGCCCGGCGAGGTCAACCACCGCTGCACGGGCGGGCTGTTCTGCGCGGCCCAGCGCAAGCAGGCCTTGCTGCACTTCGCCCAGCGCCGCGCCATGGACATCGAAGGCCTGGGCGACAAGCTGGTGGACCAGCTCGTCGATGCCGGCCTGGTGCGCACCCTGCCTGAGCTCTACAAGCTGGGACTGCTCAAGCTGGCTGCGCTCGACCGCATGGCCGACAAGAGCGCGCAGAACATCGTCACCGCGCTGGAAAAGAGCAAGCAGACGACCTTGCCGCGCTTCCTCTTCGGCCTGGGCATCCGCCATGTCGGCGAGGCCACGGCCAAGGACCTGGCCAAGCACTTCGGCCAGCTCGACCGCATCATGGACGCCAGCGAGGAACACCTGCTGACGGTGCGCGACGTCGGCCCCGTGGTGGCGCACAGCATCCGCACTTTTTTCGACCAGCCCCACAACCGCGAGGTGGTCGAGCAGTTGCGCGCCTGCGGCCTGAGCTGGCCCGAGCACGATGGCGCGTCCAGCATCGACCCGGCCACGCTGCCCTTGAACGGCAAAACACTGGTGCTGACCGGCACGCTGCCCACCCTGTCGCGCGACGAGGCCAAGGCCTTGATCGAAGCCGCGGGCGGCAAGGTGGCGGGCTCGGTGTCGAAGAAGACCAGCTATGTGGTGGCCGGCGAGGAAGCCGGCAGCAAGCTGGACAAGGCCCGCGAGCTGGGCCTGGCCGTGCTGGACGAAGCCGGACTGCAAGCCTTGCTGGCCTCCGGCCCTGCTGCCACTGCAGCCCCTGAGCCTGGCGACACGGCGCCCAGCGCCCCCCATCACGACACCGGAGTCCCCTGATGGCCGTGCGCGACATCCTGAAAATGGGCGACCCGCGCCTGCTCAAGCCCGCCGAGCAGGTCGAGCCCGAGGCCTTCGGTTCGCCCGAACTGCTGGCGCTCATCACCGACCTGAAAGACACCATGGCCGCCGCGCAAGGGGCTGGCCTGGCCGCCCCGCAAATCGGCGTGGACCTGGCCGTCGTCATCTTCGGCTTCGGGCGCAGCCAGCGCTACCCGGACGCCCCGCCCGTGCCCGAGACGGTGCTCATCAACCCCCTGATCACGCCGCTGTCGGACGTGGAAGAGGAGGGCTGGGAGGGCTGCCTGTCGGTGCCAGGGCTGCGCGGCGTGGTGCCCCGCTGGGCGCGCATCCGCTACTCGGGCTTCGATGTGCAGGGCCAGCCCATCGAGCGCGAGGCCGAGGGCTTCCATGCGCGCGTGGTGCAGCACGAGTGCGACCACCTCATCGGCCAGCTCTACCCCATGCGGGTGCGCGATTTCAGCCGCTTCGGCTACACCTCGGTGCTGTTCCCGGAACTGGCCTGACGCCGCCTGTTCTCAGGCCGGCTTTTCAGGCTGGGTCTGGCCGCACGGGCTGCAGCGCATGGGCTTGCAGCACTTCCAGCGGGATGACTTGCAGCGCCGCCTCGTGCGTGGCGTCCAGCGCCACCGGGGGCGCCACACCGGCGCGCCAGGCTTCCAGCCAGCGTTCGGCACACAGGCACCAACGGTCGCCCGGCTGCAGGCCGGGGAAGCGCCATTCGGGCCGCGGTGTGGAGAGGTCGTTGCCCTGGTGCATCGAGAACGCCAGGAAGTCGGCCGTCACGCGCACACAGACCACGTGCAGGCCGGTGTCGTCCTCGCGGGTGCGGCAGCAGCCATCGCGGAAATAGCCCGTGACCGGGTCATAGGAGCAGGCGCGCAGGGGGCCGCCCAGCACGTTGCGTCCGGGCACGAGGTGCACGCTCATCGGGTGTTGCCTGGGGGCGGCGAGTGGGGCGACTGGGAAGCCTGTGGCGCCTGGCGCAGCAACGTCATGGCCGTGCCGATCAGGGCCGAGACTTCGCTCATGTTGCCCGGCACGATCATGGTGTTGTTCTTTTGCGCGAGCTGGGCATAGGCCTCGACGGCCTTCTCTGCCACCTTCAGGTTGACCGCGTCCTGTCCCCCGGGCAACTGGATGGCGGCGGCGATTTTCGCGATGGCCGCGGCGGTGGCGTCGGCCACGGCTGTGATGGCCGCCGCCTGGCCCTCGGCGCGGTTGATCTCGGCCTGCTTCTCGCCCTCGGACCTGGCGATGAAGGATTCGCGCTCGCCCGTGGCCAGGTTGATCTGCTCCAGCTTGCGGCCTTCGGATTCGGCGATGCGACCGCGCTTGTCGCGCTCGGCGGTGATCTGTTGCTGCATGGAGCGCAGGATCTCGGCGGGCGGCGTCAGGTCCTTGATCTCGTAGCGCAAGACCTTCACGCCCCAGTTCAGCGCGGCCTCATCGAGGGCGGCCACCACCGAAGTGTTGATGGCGTCGCGCTCCTCGAAGGTCTTGTCCAGTTCCATGCGGCCCACGATGGAGCGCAGCGTCGTCTGCGCCAGCTGGGTGATGGCGACGATGTAATTCGACGAGCCGTAGCTGGCCCGCATCGGGTCGGTCACCTGGAAATACAGGATGCCGTCCACGTGGAGCTGGGTGTTGTCCTTGGTGATGCAGACCTGGCTGGGCACGTCCAGCGGGATCTCCTTGAGCGAGTGCTCGTAGGCGACCTTGTCCACGAAAGGCACGAGCACATTCAGACCGGGCTTGAGCGTGGTGCTGTACTTGCCCAGGCGCTCCACGACCCAGGCGCTTTGCTGGGGCACGACCTTGATGGCGCGGACGACGAAGATCGCCGCAACGATGAGCAAAACCAGTGCGACTTCCATGGCTCAGAGGCGCTCCAGCACCAGGTAATTGCTTTCGATGGCGCGGATGCGGTGGGGCCCCGAGGCCGGCACATGGGCACCGTGGTAACGGGCCATCCAGTCGCTGCCGCGGTAATGCACCCGGGCCGTGCCATCGGGGTGCCAGTTCGACACGGTGACCTGCTCACCCACGTCCAGGCTGCCCAGGCCAGTGGAGGTGTAGTCGTCCACCGGCAGCATGCCGCGCCGCAGCAATTTGCGGTGCCACAGGTACACGGCGCCGCCACCCACCAGGGCCGCAGCGAGCATCTGCGAAGCCTGGTCGCCGCCCAGGATCGCGATCGCAGCCGCCGTGGCCGCACCCAGCGCCAGCATCAGCAAGTAAAAGGAGCCCGTCAGCAACTCCAGGCTCACGAAGAACCCTGCCACGATCCACCACAGCGTCGATTCGCTCATCCGCCGCAACTCCTTGCTGCACTGCCCTTTGGATGTGTGGCGCGGCACCTGGAATGAGGTGTCACGCCGCTGTCAAGTGCGAAGTTTAGGCGGGAATTTCACTGCAGACACTGTGGGGACATTTTTCTGAGCGGCGATGCAAAAACGCGGCCGTGTCAAACAAATCCGCAGGCTTGCCGCCTACACTTCGCCGTCTTCGGGATTTCTCCGTTCTGGCTTTCGCCATTGCTCCGTTTTTGTGCACAGGAACAGGTCATGCTGCGCTTTCATTTCCCCATCGTCATCATCGACGAAGACTTCCGCTCCGAAAACACCTCCGGCCTGGGCATCCGCGCCCTGGCCGACGCCATCCAGAAGGAAGGTTGCGAGGTGCTGGGCGTGACCAGTTATGGCGATTTGTCTCAGTTTGCGCAGCAGCAAAGCCGGGCCAGCGCCTTCATCCTGTCCATCGACGACGAGGAATTTGGCGCCGGCTCCAAGGACGAGGTCGATGTGGCCTTGAAGGCCCTGCGCAATTTCGTCAGCGAAATTCGCTTCAAGAACGCAGAGATTCCCATCTACCTGTACGGCGAGACGCGCACCTCGGAGCACATCCCGAACGACATCCTGCGCGAGCTGCACGGCTTCATCCACATGTTCGAGGACACGCCCGAGTTCGTGGCGCGTCACATCATCCGCGAAGCGCGCAGCTACCTCGACGGCCTGGCCCCGCCGTTCTTCAAGGCGCTGATGGACTACGCCCAGGACGGTTCCTACTCCTGGCACTGCCCCGGTCACTCCGGTGGCGTGGCCTTCCTGAAGAGCCCGGTGGGCCAGATGTTCCACCAGTTCTTCGGCGAGAACATGCTGCGCGCCGACGTGTGCAATGCCGTGGAAGAACTTGGCCAGCTGCTGGACCACACCGGCCCGATCTACGAGTCCGAGAAGAACGCCGCGCGCATCTTCAATGCCGACCACTGCTTCTTCGTCACCAACGGCACGTCCACCTCCAACAAGATGGTGTGGCACCACACCGTGGCCCCGGACGACATCGTCGTGGTGGACCGCAACTGCCACAAGTCCATCCTGCACAGCATCATCATGACGGGCGCGGTGCCGGTGTTCCTGACGCCCACGCGCAACCACTACGGCATCATCGGCCCGATCCCGAAAAGCGAGTTCGAGCCGGACACCATCCGCGCCAAGGTCGCGGCCAACCCGCTGCTCAAGGGCGTGGACGCGTCCCAGGTCAAGCCGCGCATCCTGACGATCACGCAGAGCACCTACGACGGCGTGCTCTACAACACAGAGACCATCAAGGGCATGCTGGACGGCTGGATCGACAACCTGCACTTCGACGAAGCCTGGTTGCCGCACGCCGCCTTCCACAAGTTCTACGGCATGTACCACGCCATGGGCAAGGGCCGCGCGCGTCCGAAAGAGGCGGTGGTCTATGCCACGCAGTCCACGCACAAGCTGCTTGCAGGCATCTCGCAGGCCTCGCACGTGCTGGTGCAGGATTCGCAGACCGTGCCGCTGGACCGCAACCTCTTCAACGAGGCCTACCTGATGCACACCTCGACCTCGCCGCAGTACGCGATCATCGCGTCGTGCGACGTGGCCGCGGCCATGATGGAGCCTCCCGGCGGCACCGCGCTGGTGGAAGAAAGCATCAAGGAGGCGCTGGACTTCCGCCGCGCCATGCGCAAGGTGGACAAGGAGTACGGCGAGGACTGGTGGTTCAAGGTCTGGGGCCCCGATGCCCGCCTTGAACATGGGATCGACCATGCGGTCGGCCAGCCGGAAGACTGGGTGCTGCAGGCCAACGAAGAGTGGCACGGCTTCGGCAACCTGGCCGATGGCTTCAACATGCTGGACCCGATCAAGTCCACCATCATCACGCCGGGCCTGGACGTGTCGGGCAAGTTCGCGACCTCGGGCATCCCGGCGTCCATCGTCACCAAGTACCTGGCCGAGCACGGCGTGGTGGTCGAGAAGACGGGCCTGTACAGCTTCTTCATCATGTTCACCATCGGCATCACCAAGGGCCGCTGGAACACGATGCTGACGGCGCTGCAGCAGTTCAAGGACGACTACGACAAGAACCAGCCGATGTGGCGCGTGCTGCCGGAGTTCTGCCAGAAGCACCCGATGTACGAGCGCATGGGCCTGCGCGACCTGTGCCAGAGCGTGCACGAGGCCTATGCCAAGGGCGACATCGCCCGCCTGACCACCGAGGTCTACCTGTCGGGCCTGGAGCCGGCGATGAAGCCGTCCGACGCCTATGCCTGCATCGCGCGCAAGCAGACCGAGCGTGTGGACATCGACCAGCTGGAAGGCCGCATCACCACGGCCCTGCTGACGCCGTACCCGCCGGGCATCCCGCTGCTGATCCCGGGCGAGCGTTTCAACAAGAAGATCTGCGACTTCCTGAAGTTCACGCAGACCTTCAGCACGGCCTTCCCGGGCTTCGCCACCGACGTGCACGGCCTGGTGGCCGAGGACCTGCCTGGCGGCGGCAAGCGCTACTACGTGGATTGCGTCAAGGCGGACGCCGTCCTCTGAGCGGAGGCTCAGCCGTCGGTTTCGCTCGCGGGCCGGCGGCCGTAGCGCGTCAGCAGGTCCTGCAGGCGCGCGGCCATCTCGGTGTGTGACTCCAGCTGCGTCAGGTAGCGCTGCCAGATCATGTCGGCCAGCTCGACGGTGCGGGCGTTGCCGGTGTCGGCGCCGCGTTGCAGCAGCGTTTCCACGGCCTTGGCCGGTGCGCCGTTCTTGGCCTGGGCCAGGCAGCTTTCGGCCAGGGCGCTGAGCTGGCGGTAGCTTTCGCGCAGCATGTCGCCATAGGGCTCGTGGCTGGCCACCATCATGCACAGCATGCCGGTGAGCGGCTTGTTCGTGCAGAAACGGCTGGCCAGGCGCTGCATCCAGGCATCGGCGTCGGGCAGGTCGAGGCTGCGCTCGCGCAGGCGCGTGAGCGCGGTCATCATGTTGCCGGCGGTTTCGTAGTCGTAGTCCGGTTGCCCGAATTCGCGGGCCATGGTCTTGAGCCGCCGCGAGGCTTCGGTGCCCTGGTTTTGCTGGACCAGTGACAGCACCTGCACCAGCTCGTACATCCGGCGCAGCCGCGCACTGCGGGCCTTGCGCTCGTGGGCGCGCAGCAGCTGGTTGACGCATTTGTGCAGCGCGACGCCATCGTCTTTGGCGAAGTGGGTCAGGGCCAGCATGACCACGCTCTGGAAGTCGAAGGAGCGCGAACCCAGGCCCATGGCGATGGCGCGTTCCAGCACTTCGGCGGCCTCGTCGGTGTGGCCCAGGTGGAAGGCCAGCAGCCCCATCTTCTGCAGACGGCCCACGGCGTTGGGCGTGAGGCTGACGGCCTTCTGGTAGGTCTGGTAGGCGCGTTCGAAGTCGCCCACTTGCAGGTGGGCGCGGCCCATCACGTCGTAGGCATCGGCGTAGCCCGGGCTGTCGAGGATGAGGGCGTCGAGCACGCGCAGCGCCGGTGGGATCTGGCCGGCCTCCACGTGGGCGCGCGCGATGCCCAGCCGCGCCCAGGGCATGGCCTTGGTGGCGTCGATGACTTCGAAGAGCGCGCGGGCCTCGTCGTGCCGGTTCAGGCGCAGCAGCAGTTCGCTGCCGATGCGGGCGGCGTAGATCCAGTATTCCGATTTGGCCTCTACACGGGCCAGGCAGAGCTTGGTGGCTTCTTCGTATTGCTCGGTTTCCAGCGCCTTGAAGATGTCGGCCATGGCCTGTTTGCGCAGGCGCGCCACCCGGATGCGCCCGGCCAGCTCGTTGTGCGTGTGCGGCTTGAGCAGGTAGCAGTCCAGCGCGGCTTCGGCGGCTTCGGCCACCTTGGCGTAAGAGGCCTCCGACGTGACCATCACGAAGATGGTGGAGAAGGGCAGGTGGTTGCCAGCGCGCAGTTCGTCGAGCAGGTCGGTGCCGGTCTGGCGGGTGTCACCGAAGTGGTAGTCGCACAGGACGATGTCGTAGCGGGTGCGCTCCAGTTCGGCGCGGGCGTCGTTGTAGCGGCCCACTTGCTTGATGCGGTCGCCGGGCACGCCGAGGTCGGACATCATCGTGCGCAGGATGCTGCGCGAGGTGAGGTTGCTGTCGATGACGAGGGCGCGGGCGCTGCGCATGTCGTGCATGGCGTCGCCCAGCCCGGTTTTGGCTGTGCTGCTGGACGAGAAGACCTCATGCATGGGCGCTCCTCTGGGGACTGCAGGTGCGGTTCATGGCGATGTCATGGCGATTTCAGGGCAGCGCCATGGTGAAGGTGGTGCCTTGGCCTGGGCTGCTGCCAAGGTGGATGCGACCGCTGCGACCGCTGTGGGCATGGGCGGCCGCCACGGCTTCTGCCAGGGCCGTGCCCAGACCGGTGGCGTTGGCCTGGCCGGGGTCGTCGGCATCGAGGCCGGGGCCATCGTCGTGCACGCTCCACACCAACCAGCCGTCGGACTGCGTCACGTTGATCTCCACCCGCGTGCGGGCAAAGCGCACGGCGTTGTGGATGGCCGCGTCGAGCGCCAGTTGCACCAAACGGTGGTCAAAGTACCAGAACGCGGGGGCGGTGTCCACGCAGGCGGTCTGCGCGACGACCTGGATGGGGCTGCCCTCCATCTGCAGCTTGACCGAC
Source organism: Aquabacterium sp. (assembly GCA_023266355.1). Taxonomy (GTDB): domain Bacteria; phylum Pseudomonadota; class Gammaproteobacteria; order Burkholderiales; family Burkholderiaceae_C; genus Aquabacterium. Next base: position 411,240 of record JAHFQM010000002.1, on the reverse strand, counting down.
CAGACGCGTTGCAAGGCCTGCAGCAGGTCCAGCGGGGATTCGTCCTCGCACAGGGCGCACAGGCCGTCGGTGCGGGCGCCGTACAGCGTCAGGAACTGGATGAACTGCCGGCGCAGTTCGGCGCAGTGCAGGTGGGCGCGTTGCGCCATCACGGGGGTGGGGTGGTCGATCAGTTCCGCGAGTTCGCCTTCCAGGCCACCCAGTGCGTTCTTGAGGTCGTGCGCGATGAGCGCGAGGGCGTCGCTCATGGGGCTCAGCTTTGTGGACTGGACGCGTCCAGCGTGCCCAGCGTTTCGCGGAAGTAGCGGCGCATCATGGTGACGCGGTCGTGGCCGGGCAGCAGCTTGTCGAGGCGGTCAAGGTAGTCGCGGATGGTGCCGATGCGGGGCTCGTCCAGCGTCTTCTTCAGGCGCAGGGCCATGCACTGGATCTGCGCGGCCTGCAGCAGCACGCCGGTGTTTTCGGGGTACTCGTGCGCGGCGTTCTCGATGATGCTCACGGCGTCGTCGATGCGGCTGTCGCGCAGCAGCTTGCGGGCGTCGGTGACCATGTTCTGCATGCTGGCCGTGGCCGACTCGATGACGGCCGAGACCTTGTCCTCGTGGCCGGTGTCTTGCAGCGCCTTGGCGATCATCTGCTTGACCCGCAGGTTTTCGTGGTCGGCGCTGATGGCGCTGCCCAGCAAGGCCAGGCCGGCTTCTTCGTTGCCGGCCATCAGCTCGGCCTTGGCCAGGGCCACGGTGGCGAAGTCGGCCTTGCCTTTGCCCAGGCTGGCGCGGGCCTTTTCCAAGGTGGCTTCGGCCTGCTCGGGCTGTCCGTTGGCCATCTCCACCTGGGCCTGCAGCGACAGGGACGTGGCGCCGAAGCCCGGGTGGTCTTTGTAGTGGTTCTTCGCGTCCTGCAGCACGCGCAGGGCCTCGCTGGGTTCGCCGATGTCCACCAGGGTCTGGGCCAGCAGCAGGTCGTCCTGGGCCTGGGCCACGATGGTGCCCCGGCTGGCTTTGGCGGCCTTGCCCAGGGCCTGCTTGGCCATGTCGAGGTCGCCATTGCGGTAGGCCGACTCGCCCACCATGCGGTGTCGGCGCGTGGAGGGCACGACCAGGGACGCATCGCGCAGTGTCCACAAGGCGCCCAGCGGGTCGCCGCTGGCTTCCTGCGATTCGGCGACGACGTCGTAGGCCGCGACCATTTTCTCGCCTTCGGGCGAGTCGATGATGTCTTGCGCCAGCCGGTGCGCTTCGTTGAAGCGGCCTGCGGCCTTGTGGGCGCGGGCCACACCGAGGCGGGCCCACAGCAGGTCGGGGCGCACCTCCAGGGCCTGCTCGTACACCGCCTTGGCGTCTTCATGGCGACCGAGCTTGAGCAGCGTCTGCCCCTTGAGTTGCAAGGCGGACATGAACCAGCGGTTGCGCTGTGAAATCAGTTCGTCGCTGGCCTGCAGTGCGCCGTTCAGGTCGCTTTTGGCCAGGCGCGAGCTCACCGGCAGCAGGGCCTGGCGCTTTTCCAGCATGGCTTTGAGGCGGTCTTCGATGTCGCTGGCCGTGACGGGCTTGAGCAGGTAGGCGTCGGGGTGGTGCTCGGTGGTGGCGGCCACCGAGGCATAGCTGCTCTCGGCCGTGATCATGAAGAACAGGCAATCGGCCGGCAGCAGGCCTTGCTCACGCACGTGTTCGAACAGTTGCTGGCCGTCGGTGCGGTGGTTCAGGTTGAAGTCGCACATGATCAGGCCGTACTTGTTGGCGCGGATCAGGCGGTAGGCGTCGTTCGCGTTCGAGGCCACGTCCACACGGGTGATGCCGAGCAGCGCCAACTGGCCACGCAGCGTCGTTTGCTGCACGGCCATGTCTTCGATGATCAATGCTTGTATGTGAGACAGCGAACCTTGATACGCCATGCGCGTCACCCTCTGGGGCCAAAGCCCTGGCCCTGTGGCGTGCGGATTGCACGGCCATCGGGACAGGCTGTCTGCCGTTTTCGGCATGTGGTGGCGTGAACTTGAGCACACAAGCCCGGCCGTGACAAGGCGCACGTCCGAGGATGCCACCGAGGGCCAGGGGCAGGCGGCGCGGTGAGGAGGGGCAGCGGCGCTGTTTGGCGCGCCGAGGCTCAGGCTGGCGTGGCGACCAGGGCGCCGCTTTGCAGCTGGCGCGCCATGGCTTGCAGGTCCAGCACCGGCAGCATGCGTTCTTCGCCAGGTGGGCCGACCTTGGCCAGCTGCCGTGTGCGCAGGCCTTGCCCGGCATGGCTGTGGGGGGATGGGCCGCCCTGGAGGCTGGGCTCCCAACTGCTGGTTTCGATGCTGCGCAGCTGTGTCACGGCAAAGCCCACGCATTCCCCGTCGGACGCCACCAGCAAGACGCTCATGGTGGCGGTCATGGCCGGTGCCGGCAAACCCAGCAGGCCGTTGAGGCACAGCACCGGGACGGACACCCCGCGTTGCACCAGCATGCCAAGGAGCTTGCCGCGGGGTTCGAGAACGGCCATGTCCGGCCGCCAGGAAACGATTTCCTGGATCTGGTTCAGCGGTGTGGCGGTTTCGCCTGCCAGCATGTAAGTCAGCAGCGGCTGCGCGCCTTGCCCGTCGTGCATGGCCTTGGCGAAGCTGCGGGCATCGCCGCCTTGGCCTGCTTGGGCGGTCTGCGCTCCCTGGCGCCTTTGCGCGACGCTGGCCAGGTTGTGCACCTGCTCCTGCGCGCGCAGGGCTTCGCCGTTGATCAGCAGGCATTGCGAGCGGATCACGTCGCCACGCTCGGTCGCATCGGCGGGCAGGGCGCTGGCAGGCAGTGCGCCCGCGAACAGCGCCGGGTGGGGCAGGGCGAAGGCCGGCACCGGGATCACCGCGTCGCGGCGGCAGCGCACCACGTCCAGCACTTCGCTGATCAGGAAGGCCACGGCGCCCTCGGCCGTGTTCAGCACGAACGCCTGTTGGGCATCGTCGCAGGGCAGGGCGCCGAGGTTCAGCATGGCTTGCAAGTCCACCGCGGGCACCGACATGCCGGCATGCGCGATGACACCCTTGCAGTGGCCCTGGGCCAGCGCGGAAGGCGTCACGCTCGGGGCGGTCAGCGTGGCGGCCACGCTCAGGGCGTCGATGGACAGGGCGATGCCGCCACAGCGCAGCAGCATCACGGGAAAGTGCGCCTCGATGTCGCTCAGGCTGTCGCCGTCCGGGTCGCTGCCAGCGACAGCCTCGGCCAAGGGTCGGCTGCGTTGCGGCTCGGGGTCTTCGGTGAGCGGCACGTGTGGCTGGGCGGCGATCGCTGCTGGCGACAAGATGCCGACCATCGCGCCGTCGTCAGCCCGAACGAGGGTGCCCTGGCAAATGGCCATGGCGCCGGCATCGCTGCGCACGTGCTTGACCTCGCCATCGGCGGTCTGGAAGATGCCGGTGACGGCACTGGCCAGCAAGCCCAGGATGTGGCCCTCGTGCACCATGACGACCACGCAAGGCGCTGCCAGGGGCTCGGCGGTCTGGCCCAGCAGCAGGCGCAGGTCCAGCACGGGCACCGCCACGCCCCGCAGGTTCAAGCCGCCGACGACCGCGGGGTTGGGCGTGGGCAGGGGGCACAGCGACACCATCGGCACGACCTCGCGCAGCGCCGCCATGGGCAGGGCGAGCGCCATGCCACCCAGCATGAAGCCGCCGTAACCCAGCGCTGCGTGAGCGGCCTGCGCGGATGTCATCAACGCACCTTCAACTGCTCAAGCTGCTGGATGGTGGATGTCACGGCGTTCGCCATGTCGCGCTGGGCGTCGGTGGCCGAAGCGATGGCCGACACGCTGTTGCCCGTGCGCATGACCGCGGCGAGGATGCCTTCGAAACTGGTGGCGGCCGACTTGCTGACCTGCGCGCCCTGGTTGACGTGCAGCGCCGCTTCTTCGATGAGCTTGGAGATCTCCCGTGCCGCCTGCGAACTGCGCTCGGCCAGCTTGCGCACCTCACCGGCCACCACCGAGAAGCCCACGCCATGCTGCCCGGCACGGGCCGCCTCGATGGCCGCGTTGAAGGCCAGCAGGTTGGTCTGCCCGGCGATCTCGCCGATCACCCGCACGATTTCCGACATCTTCACCGAGCTGGCCTGGATGTTGTCGATGGCCTCGATGGACTTCTGCAGCGAGTCATAGCCCGAGCGGGCCGCCACATTGGTCTCCTGTGCCAACTCGGCGGCCACGCCAGAGTTCGCGGCGATCTGGGTGATGCTGTCGATGAGGTGCTGCACGCTCTCGCTCATCTCGCGTGAGCGCTGCGTGACGTACTTCTCCAGCAGCACTTCCTTGGTCACGTCATAGGCGTACTTGATCACCTTCACGACCTTGCCGTTGAGGTCGAGCAAAGGGTTGTAGGTGGCCTGGATCCAGACTTCGCGGCCGAACTTGCCCACCCGCTGGAAGCGGCCGGTCACGAACTCACCTTCGCTGAGGCGCAGCCAGAAATCGCGGTACTCGGGGCTGTGGGTGTACTCGGGCGTGCAGAAGATGCTGTGGTGCTGCCCGTGGATTTCCCGGTTCGTGTAGCCCATGGCCGAGAGGAAGTTGCGGTTGGCGTTCAGCACCTGGCCGTCCAGGTCGAACTCGATGACGGCCTGGCCCTTGTCGATGGCATCGACCTTGGCCTTGTACTCCGCGTTGCGCAGCTTGAGTTCGGTGACGTCGGTGGCGAACTTCACCACCTTGAAGGGCCGGCCCGAGCGGTCCAGGATGGGGTTGTAGGTCGCCTGGATCCAGACCTCGCGCCCTTCACGGCCCAGGCGCTTGTACTCGCCGCTCTCGAACTCGCCGCGTCCCAGCCGCTCCCAGAAGGCCTGGTAATGGATGCTGGCAGCGTGCACAGGATCGGCAAACATGCGGTGGTGACGGCCCCGGATGTCGTCCAGCGTGTAGTTCATCAGCTTGAGGAAATTGGCGTTGGCGTCGAGCACACGGCCTTCCATGTCGAACTCGATGACCGCCTGCGAACGGCTGATGGCACCCAGCTTGCCATCCAGGTCCTGCTTGGCCAGGCGCTCTTGCGTGATGTCCGTGCCCACCATGAAGAAGCGGCTCAGCTTGCCGTCCACGCCCCTGACGCCACTGCCTGCGGCGTTGAACCACACCTCGCGGTTGCCCGCGCCCTTGCGGCGGAATTCGCCCGACTGGGCCTGCCCTTCGCGCAGCCGCTGCCACTCGGGGGTGCTGCCCGTTTGTTGCAGGTCTTCCTCGAACGCCAGGATGCTGCCGTTGCGCCCCAGCAGATCGGCGCGGCTGTAGCCCACCGCTTTGCACATGCGCTCGTTGATTTCGATGATGGTGCCCTCGGCATCCACCTCCATGTAGCAGGTGCTGTCGAGCAAGGCCTGGTGGCGCCCCCGGTTCAGCAAGTCGAGCTCTTTGCGCTCGGTGATGTCCATGCAGAACTTCACCACCTTGATCGGCTTGCCTTCCAGGTCGAGGATGGGGTTGCAGGTGGCATGCAGCCAGACGCGTTTGCCTCCCTTGCCGACCCGGAGGTACTCGCCCTCGTCGAACTCGCCGCGGCCCAGCTTCTGCCAGAAGGCACGGTAGGCCGGGCTGTTGGCCTCGTCCTCGTCGATGAACAAGCGGTGGTGCTTGCCCAGGACCTCGTCCCGTGCGTAGCCCAGCATGTGCAGGAAGTTGTCGTTGACGTCCAGCACCTTGCCTTGCAGGTCGAATTCGATCATGCCCTGCGAGCGGGAGATGGCCTTGATCTTGCCGTGGTCTTCCAGCGCGCGGAGCTTGGCTTCGGTCACATCGGACGAGACCAGGATGATGCTGACCACCTGGCCACCGTGGCCCAGGACGGGGTTGAAGCTGCCGCGCAGGTAGATGTCACGGTCGTTCGCCCCCTTGCGCAGGAACTCGCCCGACACCGATTCGCCCGCCTGCAAACGATGCCATGTCTGAGCGTACTCAGGCTGTGCAGCGACTGCGGCGCTACAAAGGAAGGTGCGCGGTTGACCCACCACTTGGGCTTCTGTGTAGCCAAAGCAGCGCAAGTAGTTCTCATTGGCCCACAGGATGTTGCCATCGATGTCGAACTCGATGAGCAGCTGGCTGTTGCTGATGGCCTGGTAGCGCGCCTCGTTGTCGATGGGGTGGCACTCGGCTTGCTGGCTCATGGGGCGTCCTTGTCTCGGTCACAGCGGCATGCACCAACCATGGGCGAAGCCGATTCATGGAGCGTGTATCGGAGCGCAAATTCGAAAACTTGAGTGAATTTTTCATTTTTTCGATATCCCTGCGCCGAAGCATGGCCAGGGTGTGTTTTTGCCGCATCCAGCCGCCCAGACGTGACAACGGCGCCACTGGGGCGCCGTTGTTCGTTTCACGGGTGCGAGCCGTGCATCACTTGAAGATGTTCTTCACCCGGTCCGTCCAACTTTTGGAGTTGGGCGAGTGCTTCTCCCCACCCTTCTTGAAGGATTCGTCCAGTTCCTTGAGCAGCTTGCGCTGGTGCTCGGTGAGCTTGACCGGCGTTTCCACCACGATGTGGCAGTAGAGGTCACCGGGGTAGCTGGAGCGGATGCCCTTGATGCCCTTGCCGCGCAGGCGGAAGGTCTTGCCGTGCTGGGTGCCTTCAGGGATGTCGATCTCGGCCTTGCCGCCCAGCGTCGGCACCTCGATGCTGCCGCCCAGGGCCGCCGTGGTCAGCGGCACCGGCACGGAGCAGTGCAGGTCGTCGCTGTCGCGCTCGAAGATGTCGTGCTGCTTGATGCGGATCTCGATGTAGAGGTCGCCCGCGGGGCCGCCATTGGTGCCCGGCTCGCCGTTGCCGGCCGAGCGGATGCGCATGCCTTCGTTGATGCCGGCCGGGATCTTGACCTCCAGCGTCTTGGTCTTCTTGACCTTGCCCTGGCCATGGCAGGCGGTGCAGGGCTCAGGGATGACCTTGCCGGTGCCCTGGCAGTGCGGGCAGGACTGCTGCACGCTGAAGAAGCCCTGGCGCATGTGCACCGTGCCCGAGCCGTTGCAGGTCGGGCAGGTTTTCGCACTGGTGCCGGGCTTGGCGCCGGAGCCGTGGCAGATGCCGCATTCGTCCCAGGCGGGGATGCGGATCTGCGTGTCCTTGCCGGCCGCGGCTTCCTCCAGGCTGATTTCCATGGCGTACGACAGGTCGCTGCCACGGTAAACCTGCGGGCCCCCGCTGCGCCGTCCACCGCCGCCCTGTTGGCCGAAGATGTCACCGAAGATGTCGCCAAAGGCATCGGCGAAACCACCGAAACCCTCCGCACCACCGCGTCCGCCGCCCATGTTGGGATCGACGCCGGCGTGGCCGTACTGGTCGTAGGCGGCCTTCTTCTTGGGGTCGGAGAGCATCTCGTAGGCCTCTTTGACCTCCTTGAATTGCTCTTCGGCCTCCTTGGCCTTCTCACCCTGGTTGCGGTCAGGGTGGTGCTTCATGGCCAGCTTGCGGTAGGCCTTCTTGATCTCTTCGTCGGACGCGCTTTTGGCGACGCCGAGGACTTCGTAAAAATCGCGTTTTGCCATGGTGTTGGTGTCCAGACCCGACAAAGGCACAGGGCGTGAGCGAGGTGCTCACACGGCCTGTGCCCTGTCAGAGTGGGGGCGAGCCCCGGTGGTCAGTCCTTCTTGACTTCCTTGAACTCGGCGTCCACGACGTTGTCGTCGGCGGGCTTGGCCTGCTCGGCGCCGGCACCTTGTGCGCCAGCCGCAGCGCCTTCGGCACCGGCGGCACCTTGGGCCGCCTGCATGTCGGCGTACATCTTTTCGCCCAGCTTCTGGCTGGCGGTCATCAGGGCGTTGGTCTTGGCCTCGATGTCGTCCTTGTCCTCGCCCTTGAGCGATTCCTCGACGTCCTTGATCGCGGCTTCGATCTTCTCCTTCTCACCGGCGTCCAGCTTGTCGCCGTACTCGGTCAGGGACTTGCGCACGCTGTGCACCAGGCCATCGCCCTGGTTCTTGGCCTGCACCAGTTCCAGCTTCTTCTTGTCTTCGGCGGCGTTGAGCTCGGCGTCCTTCACCATGTTCTGGATCTCGTCCTCGGTGAGGCCGGAGTTCGCCTTGATGGTGATCTTGTTTTCCTTGCCGGTGGCCTTGTCCTTGGCGCCCACGTGCAGGATGCCGTTGGCGTCGATGTCGAAGGAGACTTCGATCTGCGGCGTGCCACGCGGTGCGGGTGGGATGCCTTCGAGGTTGAACTCGCCCAGCATCTTGTTGCCCGAAGCCATCTCGCGCTCGCCCTGGAAGACCTTGATGGTCACGGCCGGCTGGCTGTCGTCGGCGGTGGAGAAGGTCTGTGCGAACTTGGTCGGGATGGTCGTGTTCTTGCCGATCATCTTGGTCATGACGCCGCCCAGGGTTTCGATGCCCAGGGACAGCGGGGTCACGTCCAGCAGCAGCACGTCGGTGCGGTCGCCGGCCAGGACCTGGCCTTGCACGGCGGCGCCCACGGCCACGGCCTCGTCAGGGTTCACGTCCTTGCGGGGCTCCTTGCCGAAGAACTCCTTGACCTTCTCTTGCACCTTGGGCATGCGGGTCATGCCGCCGACCAGGATCACGTCCTGGATGTCGCCCACGGCCACGCCAGCGTCCTTGATGGCGGTGCGGCAGGGTGCGATGGTGCGCTCGATCAGCTCTTCAACCAGGCTTTCCAGCTTGGCGCGGGTCAGCTTGACGTTCAGGTGCTTGGGGCCGGTGGCGTCTGCCGTGATGTAGGGCAGGTTGACATCGGTCTGCGAGTTGCTCGACAGCTCGATCTTGGCCTTTTCCGCGGCTTCCTTCAGGCGCTGCAGGGCCAGCACGTCCTTGGACAGGTCAACGCCTTGTTCCTTCTTGAACTCGGAGATGATGAAGTCGATGATGCGCTGGTCGAAGTCTTCGCCGCCCAGGAAGGTGTCGCCGTTGGTGGACAGCACTTCGAACTGCTTTTCGCCATCGACGTCGGCGATCTCGATGATGGACACGTCGAAGGTGCCACCGCCCAGGTCGTACACGGCGATCTTGCGGTCACCGGCGCCGTGCTTGTCCAGACCGAAGGCCAGGGCTGCGGCGGTGGGCTCGTTGATGATGCGCTTGACGTCCAGACCGGCGATGCGGCCGGCGTCCTTGGTGGCCTGGCGCTGGGCGTCGTTGAAGTAGGCGGGCACGGTGATGACGGCCTCGGTGACTTCCTCACCCAGGTAGTCTTCGGCGGTCTTCTTCATCTTGCGCAGCACTTCGGCCGACACTTGGGGCGGCGCGTACTTCTTGCCGCGCACTTCCACCCAGGCGTCACCGTTGTCGGCGGCGGCGATGGTGAAGGGCATCAGGTCGATGTCCTTTTGCACTTCCTTCTCGGTGAACTTGCGGCCGATCAGGCGCTTCACCGCGTACAGCGTGTTGCGCGGGTTGGTCACGGCCTGGCGCTTGGCCGAGGCGCCGACGAGGATCTCGCCGTCTTCCTGGTAGGCGATGATGGACGGCGTGGTGCGTGCACCTTCCGAGTTCTCAATCACCTTGGTGGTGTTGCCTTCCATGATGGCCACGCACGAGTTGGTGGTGCCCAGGTCGATGCCGATGATCTTGCCCATGAGGGTGCTCCTAAGGAATCTGTGAATCTGTGGTGTGCCCGGCGGCCTTCAGCGTTTGACGCTGTCTGGCGGATTGACCGGGCGGTGCTTGATGTGGATGTGCGAACGACTGCAGCGATTTCAAGAGGCGTTTGTGAAAGCCTTGTCAAAAAAAGGGCTTCCAGCCTCGCTCACTTGGGCGCGGCAACCGTGACCAGGGCGGGGCGCAGCACGCGGTCTGCGATCAGGTAGCCCTTTTGCAGCACGCCGACCACGGTGTTGGCTTCCTGCTCGGCCGGGACCATGCTGATGGCCTGGTGGATGTTGGGGTCGAACTTGGTGCCGGCGGCCGGGTTCAGCTCGATGACCTTGTTGCGCTCCAGGGCCGAGGCCAGCTGGCGCAGGGTGGCGCTCACGCCTTCCATGACGGTTTCGACCGGGGTCTCGGGCTTGGCGGTGTGGGTGGCCAAGGCGGCTTCGAGGCTGTCGCGCACGGGCAGCAGGCTTTCGGCGAAGGATTCCACGGCGAACTTGCGGGCCTTGCTGATTTCCTCTTCGGCACGGCGGCGGATGTTCTCGGCTTCGGCCTTGGCGCGCAGGTAGGCGTCGGACACCTCGGTGTGCTTGGCTTGCAGCTCGGCGAGCTGTTGCTCCAGCGTCAGCGGGCTGGCTTCAGCGCCTGCGTCGGCGTGTTCGGGCGTGGGGGTGGTCTCGCTCATGGTGGCAGGTGTGTCAGACAGGTTGTCGTGGGGCGCGCCTTGCGCGGGTCTGCGGCGGCAAATGGGGGTGCGGGGACGGAATGCAAGTCCCGCCGAAGGGCGAAAATGTAACCGAAGCGTGGGGCCGTCGGCCCCTCACTCGTCCGCGCTGGCGGACCAGCGGTCCCAGTCGGCCAGCTGGCGGCGGTCGCGCTTGGTGGGGCGGCCGTGCTCGATGGCATCCGCGGGCTCGGACGACATCCGCCGGCGTTCGGCCGCTTCGGCCCGTGCGGCGGTGCTTTCGGGCGTTTCGGTGTAGAGCCGCTGCGCCTGGGGCGCGGGACCGCGCACGGTGCTCAGGGCCTGGACGACGACGGTGCGCACCACGACGGCCTGGCCGCTGCCCTGGCGCACACAGAGCACGTCGCCGGCCTTGAGTTCGCGCGAGGCCTTGGCCACCTGCGCATTGACCTGCACGCGGCCTTTGTCGATGTCGTCGGCGGCGAGGCTGCGGGTTTTGTAGAAGCGTGCCGCCCACAGCCATTTGTCCAGGCGCAGGCGCTCGGTCAGGCCGGGGAGGGGGCGGTCGTCGTCGGTCGTCATGGGGTTGGGGCTGGGGATGTCACTGTCGGTGCTGTCGGGCCAGGAAGCGTGCCGGGTCCAGCGCGTCCCGCAATTCTGCTTCGACCGGGCAGGCAGAGCCAGTCACCCAGTGCGCGAGAAGCTCCCCGGCCAGCGCCGCCCAGGTGATGCCGCGCGAGCCCAGCCCGCTGATCACGCAGAGGCTGCCTTGGGTTTGGCCGTCCAGGCTGTGGCGCTCGCGGGGCAGCATGCGCGCTTGTTCGCGCCGTGTGTGCTGCGATGCGGTCAGGCGGTCGGCGTGCCAGGGCAGGGCGCCGACCAGGGGCAGGCGGTCGGGCGTGGTGGCGCGCCAGCCGACGCGACCGGCCAGGCTTTGGGTGTCGATGGGCGATGGTGAGTTGCCATCGCCGCTGTCATCGCCATGCTCACCGCCACGCCAGGCGCCCAGCCGTTCGGCCTGCCGCAGGTTGTGCCGGTGATCGGTTTCCCGCACGTCGGGATGCGGGTCGTGGTGCTGGGTGGTGGCGCCGCACAGCAGGCGGCCACCCGGCAAAGAGAGCGCGTAGCCGCCACCGGCCACCGGCAGGCGGGGCAGGGCGATGTGGGGCGCTGCGCTGGCGTCGGTCACCGGCGGCAGCACGGTGATTTGCCCCCGCACCGCGCTCATCGGCAAGGGGGCCGTGGCCTGGGCGGGCGGCAGGGTGTCCAGTAGGGCCTGGGCCTGCCAGGCGTTGGCCAGCACAAGGGAGGGCGCTTCTGCCAGGGTTTGGCCTTGCGCGTCCAGTGCTTGCCAGAGCCCTCGGGCCTCGTCGCGTTGGATGCGGGCCACCTGGCACGACCAGCGTGTCTGCAAGGCGGCGCCGGCCCGGTTGGCGGCCTCCGCCAGCAGCCATTCGGCGTAGGCGCCCGGTTGCAGCCAGCCTGCTTGCAGGAAGTGCCAGCCGCCGCTGGGCACGGGCAAGCCGGACAGCGCCTGGGCCTCGGCCTGGTTCAGCCAATGCGCCTGCTCGGCCAGCCAGGGTTGGCGCGCAAGCAGCGCCTGGGCGCCGGCCTCGTCCATGCGTGCGTCGAGGCGCAGCAGGCCTTGGCATTGCCCTGGCAGGTCGCCACGCGCCAGCGCTTCGTGCACACGCGCCCAGGTGGCCAGTGCCGCGGCACGGTGCGCCCGCGCGTGGATGCCATCTTCCCCATGGACGATGCTGTGGAAGAGCCCGCCGGGGTTGCCCGAGGCGCCTTGTGCCGGGCCCTCGGCGGCGTCCAGCAGGGTCACACGCCAGCCCTGCCGAGCCAGCGACCAGGTCGCGCTGCAACCCGCCAGGCCGGCCCCGATGACCAGGGCGTGGCGGTGTTCTGGCGCGGCAGCGGGCCACAAACCACCGGGAGAAAGCGGCGGCACGAACCTGGGTGCGAACTTGGCGCGCGTGTGGGTGTGGGCCGCGATGACCGCTGCTTGCAGCTCAAACTGGGCGCTTTGCAAGGCGCTGAGCACCTCTTGTGACGGCGATGCGACCACGGCTGTCGCACCCGTTGCCGCCAGCCGGTTCAAACGGGCAACCCAGCGCGCTGCCTGGGCTGTGGCGCCGCTTGCATCGCGACAGGCGTGCAGGCAGAACGCGTCCACCGACGCGACCAGGCTGGGCAGCAGGTCGTCGACCTCGCCCACGCCCAGCATCAGCCGGAGGTGTTGGGGGCGGCGTTGCTCTGGAGGCTCGCCATCGCTGGCCGCTGCAGGGGCATCGTCCAGCCACAGGTGATGCCATCCGGGCGTCATGGGCGGCCAGAGGTCCGCCAACCGAGATGCCCATGGGGCCCATGGGTGGCGGCCACCGTCCTCGCCCCGCGGTGCATGGGGCTGGGGGTCGATCGCGATGACCGTGAGCCGGTCGCAGCGCCGCGGGTCGGCCCGCCAGGCGGCCCACACCGCCAACACATCCTCGCCGTGCCCGAAGCCGGTCGTCAGGATGACGAAGTGCTCGCGGCCTTGCCAGCGCTCAGGCAGGCCGTTGCCAGCCAAGAACGCGTCACTTGGGATTTGGGCTGGCACCCCCTCCGTCACGCCTGACATCGTCCCCGAACCCGTCCCCATCGCCACGGCATCAGGCAGCGCTCACTGCGCCAGCCAGCCGCCGTCCATGTTCCAGGCGGCACCACGCACCTGGTCGGCGCCGGGCGAGCACAGGAACACGGTCAGGTCGCCCAGCTGGGCCGGCGTGACGAACTGCAGCGAGGGCTGCTTCTCGCCCAGCAGGCCTTTTTGCGCTTCGGCCACGGACACGCCTTCGCGCTCGGCCTTGGCATCGATCTGCTTTTGCACCAGCGGCGTCAGCACCCAGCCCGGGCACACCGCGTTGGCGGTGATGCCGGTGGTGGCGGTTTCCAGCGCGGCCGATTTGGTCAGACCGACCAGGCCGTGCTTGGCCGCCACATAGGCCGACTTGCCGGCCGAGGCCACCAGGCCATGGGCCGAGGCGATGTTGACGATGCGGCCCCAGTTCTTGGCGCGCATGCCGGGCAGGGCCAGCCGCATGGTGTGGAAGGCCGAGCTCAGGTTGATGGCCAGGATGCTGTCCCACTTCTCGACGGGGAAGTCCTCGACGTTGGCCACGTGCTGGATGCCCGCGTTGTTGACCACGATGTCCACGCCGCCGAAGTTGGCCTGGGCGTAGGCGAACAAGGCTTCAATCTCCGCGGGCTTGCTCATGTCCGCGCCGTGGTAGCCCACCTTGATGCCGTGGGCCTTGCCCGCCTCGGCCACAGAAGCCTTGGGCGCATCGACATCGCCAAAGCCGTTCAAAATGATGTTCGCGCCTTGGGCTGCGAGCTTTTCCGCAATGCCCAGGCCGATCCCGCTGGTGGATCCGGTCACAAGGGCAGTTTTTCCGTTCAACATCTGGACCTCCGGTTCGCTTGAAGAAACAACGTGAAGAAACACAATGGTGACTGGAACCATTATCTGACGATGCCTGAGGACGACGATGCAAAGTGCTGAAAACTTGACCCCGAGCCCATCGCTGCACCACGTGAGCTGCCCGGGTGCCAGCCGCACCGATGCGCAGGCCCACCGCATGGCCTACTGGCGCTGGGGCGATGCCGCCAACCCGCGCGTGCTGATGTGCGTGCATGGCCTCAGCCGCCAAGGCCGTGACTTCGACACCCTGGCGCGTGAACTCAGCCAGCACTACCAGGTCATCTGCCCCGATGTGGTCGGCCGCGGCCATTCCGACTGGCTGGCCGATGCCAAGGGCTACCAGATCTTCACCTACGCGTCCGACATGGTCGTGCTGCTGCAACACCTGCGTGCCTCGCTTGGGCTGGCGCCAGAGCAGGTGCTGGACATCGACTGGGTCGGCACCTCCATGGGCGGCCTGATCGGCCTGGGTTTCTCGTCGGTGCCGCCCCAAGTGTCGGGTGTGCGTCTGCGCCGCTTTGTGCTCAACGACGTGGGGCCGCGCCTGCGCGTCGAAGCCCTGCAGCGCATCGGCGATTACCTGGGCCGTCCGCTGCGTTTTGCCAGCGAGCAGGAAGCGGCCGATTACCTCTGGAGCATCTCTGCAGGCTTCGGCCCGCACACGCCCGAGCAGTGGCTGGCCTTGTCGCGGCCGCTGCTGCGTCCCGCGCCCGACGGCGACGGTCTGGTGCTGCACTACGACCCTGCCATCGCCGAACCCTTCAAAGGCTTCAGCGCCGAAAGCGCGGCCAGTGGCGAAGCCGCCGTCTGGCAGGTCTATGACGCGCTCAAGTGCGAGGTCCTGCTCATGCGCGGCGCCAACTCCGACCTGCTTGACGCCGACACGGCCCGCGAGATGTCCCAGCGCGGCCCGAGAGCGCGCCTGGTCGAGTTCGCGGGCGTGGGCCATGCGCCCACTTTGATGGCGCCCGACCAGGTGAACGTGGTCAAGGAGTTCCTGCTGGCATGAAGACCGCTTCCCTGGACGTCCAGGCCCCCGAGGCCCGCAGCGCCGCGCACGCGGCCATCGTCGATCTGGCTGCGGTCAGCCCGATGGCAGAGGACGACGCTGCCGCCGGCGCCTTGGCCAGCCAGCACAGCATGCTGCAGCGCGCACGTGCGTTCGCCGAGCCCCTGCTCACCGCCCAGCGTTTCGACACGGGCGAAGACGCCCTGGCCCATGCCGACGGCGTCAGCGCCATCCTGCAGGGCGTGGGGGCGTCGCCCTCGCTGCGTGCCGCGGCCTACCTCGTCTATGCCAGCGACTACCTGGCGCAGCCCCAGGACGTGCTGACCCGCGCCTTCGGGTCCGATGCGGCGGCCTTGGCTGCACACACCGTCAAGCTCGTGCAGGTCCAGCGCAATGCGCGCGACACCCTGGCACACGAAGCCGATGCGCCGCTGGACGCGCAACAGGTCGAGCGCATCCGCAAGATGCTGCTGGCCTTCTCGCGCGATTTGCGCGTCGTGCTGCTGCGCCTGGCCTCGCGCCTGCAGACCCTGCGCTTTTACGCAGAAACCAAGCAGCCGTGCCCGCGCACGCTGGCCCGCGAGTCCCTGCAGATCTTCGCCCCGCTGGCCAACCGCCTGGGCATCTGGCAGATCAAGTGGGAGCTGGAGGACCTGTCCTTCCGCTTCCTGATGCCCGACACCTACCGCAGCATCGCCAAGTCGCTCGACGAGAAGCGCCTGGAGCGCGAGCGCCACATCGAGCAAGTGCGCCAGCAACTGGCCGACGCCTTGCGCGACGCCGGCATCGCCGCCCAGGTGCAAGGCCGCCCGAAACACCTCTACAGCATCTGGAAAAAGATGCAGGGCAAGGCCTTGTCCATCGACAAGGTGTTCGACCTGCGCGCGCTGCGCATCATCGTGGCCGATGTCCATGCCTGCTACGCCGCACTGAGCTGCGTGCACGAGCTGTGGCAGCCGCTGCCGGACGAGTTCTCCGACTACATCGCGCGGCCCAAGCCCAACGGCTACCAGTCCTTGCACACGGTGGTGGTGGACGCGCAAGGCCGCTCCATCGAGATCCAGATCCGCACCCAGGCCATGCACGAACACGCCGAAAGCGGCGTGGCGGCCCACTGGGCCTACAAGGAGGCGGGCACCAAGGGCTACGCCGGCGTGCAGGCCGCGGGCGACTTCGAAAGCCGCGTGGCCGAGGCCCGCAAAACCGTGCTGCGCCAGCTGCTGGCCTGGGAGCGCGACCTCGCCGATGGCGCGCAAGGGGAGGGCAGCGCGGGCGCGCGCGGCCTGTTCGACGACCGCATCTATGTGTTCACCCCGGGTGGCGACATCATCGACCTGCCCACCGGCGCCACCGCCGTGGACCTGGCCTACACCCTGCACACCAACCTCGGCCACCGCTGCCGTGGTGCCCGGGTGGATGGCGCCATGGTGCCGCTGCAGACACCGCTGCAAAGCGGCCAGACGGTGGACATCGTCTCGGCCAAAGAGGGCGGCCCGTCGATGGATTGGCTCAACCCCGAACTGGGCTATCTGCAAAGCCCGCGTGCCCGCGCCAAGGTGCGCGCCTGGTTCAACGCACTGGCACAGCAAGCCACCATCGCCCGCGGTCGCGAAGCCGTGGAAAAGCTGCTGCAGCGCGAGGGCAAAACCGCCGTCAAGCTCGATGACCTGGCCGCGCAGTTGGGCTTTCGCAGCGCCGACAACCTTTTCGACGTGGTCGGCAAGGACGAGTTCTCGCTGCGCACCATCGAGCAGGTGCTGCGGCCGGCCGAGCCCGCACCCGATCCCGACGAGGTCATCGTCCAGAAGATGCTGCGCGGCGAACCCGATGACCGCGCGGGCGAGGGCAAAGGCGTGCTCGTGGTCGGCATGGACTCGCTGCTCACGCAACTGGCGCGTTGCTGCAAGCCCGCACCGCCCGATGCCATCGGCGGCTACGTGACGCGCGGCAAAGGCGTGGCCGTGCACCGTGCCGACTGCAGCAACTTCCGCCACATGGCGACCGCGCACCGCGAACGTGTCATCCCCGTCACCTGGGGGCGCCAGGCCACGGCCGAATCGGCGCATTACGCGGTGGACATCTGCATCGATGCCCACGACCGTCCGGGCTTGCTGCGCGATGTCTTCGACGTGCTGGCCCAGGGCAAGACGGCCGTGCTGTCCATGCACAACCAGACTACGCGCGACCAGTTGCACATCGTCCTGACCCTGCAGACGTCCGACACCGGCAAGCTGGGCGGCTTGTTGTCGAGGGTGTCGCAAATCAGCGGCATCTTGCGCGTTCGCCGAAAATAGTGCTATAGTCTTGGTCTTGCAGGCGCTTAGCTCAGTTGGTTAGAGCACCACCTTGACATGGTGGGGGTCGTTGGTTCGAATCCAATAGCGCCTACCAAATACGAAGCCCCAGGTTCTCACGAGCCTGGGGCTTTTCTCGTTGGTGAATCAAGGCGCGCCCACATCCCGCTGGCTGCTCCTACAATGGTCTGAGCAACAGGAGAGTCCAGGATGAGTGCAGCCCCCCGCAAGCCCGCCGCCCACGCCGCCAGCGACCACACCGAAGAAGCAGACGGTGCAGAAGACGCCATGCAGGCCGCCGCGCCTGACGCGGAAGCGCCGGCCAAGGTGCCGCCCGGTGTGCGCGCCATCAAAAAATACCCCAACCGACGTCTGTACGACACGCGCACCAGCAGCTACATCACGCTGTCTGACGTGAAGGACATGGTCATGTCCTGCGAGCCCTTCGCGGTGGTGGACGCCAAAACCGGCGACGACATCACGCGCAGCATCCTCCTGCAGATCATCCTGGAAGAAGAGTCGGCGGGCATGCCGATGTTCACCACCCAGGCGTTGGCCCAGATCATCCGTTTCTACGGCCACACCATGCAGGGCTTGATGGGGAACTACCTGGAAAAGAACATCCAGTCCTTCATCGACCTGCAAGCCAGCCTGACCGAAAACTCCGTGCTGAAGATGCAGCAGCCGCTCATGCAGAACTTCATGGGTGGCTACATGGAGCAGTCGCGCCAGATGTTCTCGCAGATGCAGGAGCAGATGGCCAAGCAGACCGAGACCCTGATGGGCAACCTCGGCGCCGGCCTCACACCCAAGAAGTGACGCTGTGGGCCGCGGGTGTGCCCGCGGCGCTCACAGCATCGGCTTGAGCCCTGCCCAGACGTGCTCCAGCATGAGCGGGTGGGCCTTGGCCAGTGGGTGGATGCGGTCGGCTTGGAACCAGTCCACGGCATCGGGGCGATCGGCCACGTCTTTCAGCAGGAAGGGCACCAGGCCACTGCGCGTGTCGCGCGCGACCGTGGCAAACAACTGGGCGAAGTCTTCCGTGTACTTGCGGCCGTAGTTGGGTGGCACGCGCATGCCCACCACCAGGACCTTGGCACCGCCATCCTGGCAGGCCTTGACCATCGCGCGCAGGTTGTCTTCGGTGTTGCGCAGCGGGAAGCCGCGCAAGGCATCGTTGGCGCCGAGTTCGATCACCACGTGCGTGGGCTTCTGGCTTTGCAGCAAGGCGGGCAGTCGGCTGCGGCCACCCGCCGTGGTCTCGCCGCTGATGCTGGCGTTGAACACCTGGACCTTGCGGTCCTGCTGGGCCAGCCGGGCTTCCAGTAAAGCCACCCAGCCCGTGCCGCGCGCCAAGCCGTACTCGGCCGAGAGGCTGTCGCCCAGCACCAGCAGGGTGGCAGGTCGCCGGGCTGTGGCCGGTGCACCATGGGCTGAGCCGCTCAAGCCGATGGCGCATCCGCTCAAAGCCCATCGCAAAACATCGCGCCGAGTGTTGTGGAAAACTTCTGTCATGCTGTCTGCCATGTCGTCTGAATTGCCTGTTTCTGTGCCTATCTCTGTGCCTGCGGCCTCGCCCGCATCGGCCTCTGTGGTCGCTGCTCCCGCCATCGTCGTGCGGGGCCTCAGCAAGTTGGTGGACGATGCGTCCGGCCCCTTGACCATTCTGAACCACATCAACCTCAGCGTTGCGGCTGGGGACACCCTGGCCATCGTCGGGGCCTCGGGTTCGGGCAAGAGCACCTTGCTGTCGCTGCTGGCGGGCCTGGACGTGCCGACCTCCGGCGAGGTGTGGCTCTGCGGGCAGGGCCTGTTCGAGATGGGCGAGGACGCGCGCGCCGCCCACCGCGCCCGCCACGTCGGCTTCGTCTTCCAGAGCTTCCAGTTGATTGCCCATCTCAGCGCGCTGGAGAACGTCATGCTGCCGCTGGAGCTGCGAGGTGTCCGCGATGCCCGCGACCGCGCCACGGCCATGCTGGAGCGCGTGGGCCTGGGTGCGCGCCTGAACCACAAGCCGGTGCTGCTGTCTGGTGGTGAGCAGCAGCGCGTGGCGCTGGCACGGGCCTTTGTTGTGCGTCCTGACATCCTCATGGCCGACGAACCCACGGGCAGCCTCGACCACGCCACCGGCCAGGCCGTCATGGACCTGATGTTCGAGCTCAACCGCGAAATCGGCACGACGCTCATCCTCGTCACCCACGACGCGCAGATTGCCCAGCGCTGCGCCCACAGCGTGCGCATCCAGGCCGGTCAAATCGCTGCCTGACCACGCCGCCTGACAACGCTGCTCACGGCGCTGCGGAGCGCGTGCAGGCACCGCCAGCGGTTACGATGCCGGCATGAGTCAGAAACTGCTGTTCGGCTTCCATGCCGTGTCCATCCGCCTGAAAGTGGCGCCCAATTCGGTCCGCGAGATCCACGTGGACGCCACCCGGCGCGACCAGCGCATGAAGCAGTTCCTGGCCAAGGTCGAGGAAGCCGGCATGCGCGCCATCGACAGCGACGACGAGCGCTTGCAGCAGATGGCCGGCACGCACCGCCACCAGGGCGTCGTGGCCCGCGTGGACGCCGTGCAACTGGCGCGCTCGCTCGATGACCTGCTCGACAGCCTCGCCGAGCCGCCCCTGCTGCTCGTGCTTGATGGCGTGACCGACCCCCACAACCTGGGCGCCTGTCTGCGCGTGGCCGATGGTGCTGGCGCACACGCCGTCATCGCCCCGAAGGACCACGCGGTCGGCATCAACGCCACGGTGGCCAAGGTGGCCAGCGGCGCGGCCGAGACCATGCCTTATTTCATGGTGACCAATCTGGCGCGCACGCTCACCGAGCTCAAGGAGCGCGACATCTGGGTCATCGGCACCTCCGACGATGCGCCCCGCAGCCTTTACCAAGCCGATTTCAAGGTGGCCAGCGCGCTGGTGCTGGGCGCCGAAGGCAGCGGCATGCGCCAGCTGACGCGCAAGCATTGCGACGAGCTGGTCAGCATCCCGATGTTGGGCGGGGTGTCCAGCCTCAACGTGTCGGTGGCCAGCGGCGTTTGCCTGTACGAAGCGCGTCGTCAGCGCATCGCCTGAGCGAGGCGGCCTGCGCTCGCCCCAACTCAGCCCAGGCCAAGCACCTTTTCTCGGCGAGCCTCCTGGCGGCGCTGCACCCGCTGGGCCCACAAACTCAGCGCCAGGGCCAGCAGCATCCACGCCAGGCCTGGCCAGTGCAGCGACGCGAAGCCCTGGTGTGCAATCACCCAGCCGCCGCCCGATGCGCCCAGCGCGTGCCCGATGTAGATGGCCGAGGTGTTCAGGGCCATCAAGGCGGGGGCCAGCCGTGGAGACAGTCCACCCAATCTGGCCTGTTGGCCTGAGTTCGTGGCAAAGCCGCTGAGCGCCCAGGGCAACATCACCAGGGCCAGTGCGGGCAGGCCGCCAGCCAATGGCCACAGCAGCAGGCTCAGTGCCATCAAGCCCAAGGTGAGCGTCACGGCGGGCGCGGCGCCGACGCGGTCCACCATGCGGTTGAGCACCACATTGCCCGTCAGGGCCAGGGCGCCGAACCAGCCGAACATCAGGCTGATCTGTTCAGGGCTGGCGCCAAACACCTGGCGGTAGTAGGGCGCGGCATACGCCAGCAAGGTGAACTGCCCGGCACTCTGGCAGGCCGTGACCAGCACCAGCGCCATCAACAGCGGCGAGCGGAACACCTTGCCCCACAGGCGCAGCGACAACGCTGGCGGGCGGATGCCATGGGGCAGCGACCGGTTCACCAGCACGGCGGCCAGCAAGGCGCCCGCCGCCACGCAAGCCATGGCCACGCGCCAACCCATGCGCTCACCGATCCAGGCGGACAGGGGCATGCCGGCCACCGAGGCGATGGACCAACCCATGAACACGAAGGTGATGGCGCGCCCGCGTCGCGCAGGCGTGCTCATGAACGCGGCGGTGGCGGCCGCCTGGGGCGTGAACACCGCGGCCGACAGCACGGTCAGCGCGCGGATGGGCATCAGCCAGTGGTAGTCGGGCGCCAGGGCCGACAGCAGGTGGCCCAGCGCGTACCAGAGCATCGCCCAGGTCAGCAGCTTGCGCCGGTCCATCTGGGCCACGCGCCAAGCCAGTATGGGGGCGCCCACGCCCATCATCACGGCGGCCACGGCAATCAGGCGGCCACCTTCGGTGACGCTCACTTGCAGGTCGTGGGTGATGTCGTTCAGCGTGCCGGCCATGACCATCACGCCGCAGCCAATGATGAAATTGCCGAACAGCAGCGCCCAGTTGGCCGATCTGAGGTTCTGGCGTGACAGCGCGCGTTCCAACTCCATCGCGCGCCTGGCTCAGTGCTGCACGCGCAGGGCTTCGGGGTTGACGATGTGGGTGGGCTGACCCGCCATGAAGTTCAGCAGGTTATCGAAAGCGATGCTGAAGTTCTGCTCGTAGCTGTCTTGTTCGACGAAGCCGATGTGCGGTGTGCACACGGCGTTCTCCAGGCGCAGCAGCGGGTGCCCCTGCAGGATGGGTTCGCTCTCGAACACGTCGATGGCCGCCAGGCCCGGGCGACCGCGGTTGAGCGCCATCACCAGGGCGTTGTCTTGCAGGAGCTCTGCGCGGGAGGTGTTGACGAACAGCGCGGTCGGCTTCATGCGGCTGAGGTCTTCCAGGGTGATCATGCCGCGCGTGGTGTCGCTGAGCCGCAGGTGCAGGCTCAGCACGTCACAGGCCTCGAAAAAGGCCTCCCGCGAAGGGGCAGGGACGCAACCCTCGGCCTGTGCCTTGGCGCGCGAGGCTTCGCTGCCCCACACCGTCACGTGCATGCCAAAGGCCTTGCCATAGTTGGCCACCAGTTGCCCCACCTGACCGTAGCCCCAGATGCCCAGGGTTTTGCCGCGCAACTGCACGCCCAAGCCAAAGTTGCTGGGCATGGACGCCGATTTCAGCCCGGACTGCTGCCAGGCCCCGTGCTTGAGGTTGCCGATGTACTGCGGCAGGCGCCGCATGGCGGCCATCACGAGGGCCCAGGTCAGCTCGGCCGGGGCCACGGGCGGACCTTCGCAATGCGCGACAGCGATGCCCAGGCGGGTGCAGGTGTCGATGTCGATGTGCGGGCCCAGCGGGCCGATCTGGCAGATCAGGCGCAGCTTGGGGAGTTTCTCCAGCAAGGCCTTGGGAAACTGCGTGCGTTCGCGGATGGCGACCAGCACTTCGGCGTCGCGCAGGCGAACGGCCAGTTGTCCCGTGCCCTTGACGGTGTTGGTGAAGACTTTGGCGGACAGGCCGTCGAGCTTGGCGGCGCAGCGCAACTTGCGCACCGCGTCCTGGTAGTCGTCCAAAATGATGATGTTCATGGGGCTGTGTGCGATCCAGCTTCCCATTGTGCAACGCTTGCGCTGCCGAACGTGTGCGCGGTGTTGCGCGATGTGAGCATCGGTGTCGTGCGAGCTCGGCTCAGGCGCTCACCAGGTCGTGACTTTGCCGCGGCTGTCGTCGCTGCGGCGCGATGCGCGCACCGGGAAGTGGCTGTCCAGGGCGTCCAGGCGCAACTGGGCTTCCATTTGCCCGCGGTGCACCGAGATGACCTTGAAGACATCGGCGCGCAGGTGCCAGAGCTCCCGCAGCGATCGGGCGGTGCTGATCTGGTCGCGCACATGGTTGGCCCGCAGGGATTGCAAATCCCACAGCGAGGCGATGAATTCGGACTGGATGCCGCGCAGGCCCGAGGCGGGCGCCAGCGCACGTGGGGCTTCGTCCATGTCCCACAGCCAGCGCCAGAAGCGCTGCGCCCAGACCACGCCGACCGGTGCATTGCGCGCGAACCGGGAGGGCGGCGCAACTTCGTGTCGGCGGGGCGTGGCATCGAGCGCGCCATGGGCGGACACCGCTTCTGCGGCGCCCGGCTTGACGGACGTCAGCACCGCACGCTTGTGGGCATGGGTGTCGATGTGCGCGGATTCGTCGTTGGAAAAAAAGAAGGAAGCCATGTCGCCCTCGCTGCGCGGTGATGCCCGCGCTTTCAGCTCTGTCTTGTGGACATCGGCCATCCTAGGCCGAGCTTGAGGGCGTGATCTGGCGAAGAGAGGGGGGAAACCAGCGGAGACCGGCTGCCTGAGCCGCGTCAGGCGGTCAGGGCAGGGTGCCAGCGCACTGGCTGGGCTTCGGTCTTGGTGCTGCTGGCGGCGCGGGCGTCGGCGACAACCTGGGCCGCTGCCATGACCTGGCGGGCGCAGTCCTCGCAGCAGCCGCAGCATGTGGCCACGCGGGTGGTGCTCTGCAGGGCCTCGAAAGAGGTGCAGCCCCCCTGGACTTCGGCAACGATGGCGCGATCAGAAACGCCGTGGCAAACACACACGATCATGGCGGCACGCGGGGCGGCGGGGCGCCCGTGGAACTCACATGCTGCGCATTATGTAATGAGAATGATTCGCATGCAAGTGCCGCGCAATCCCCGCCCCGTCAACAGGGGCAGGGCCGGCGCGCATCAGCTCGCCACGTCGCCCATGATGGATTGCAGGTAGTTCGCCTCGCCGACCTTGCCCAGCAGGTCGATCTGGGTTTCGAGGAAGTCGATGTGCTCTTCGGTGTCATCGAGGATGTGCTGCAGCAGGTCGCGCGAGACGTAATCGCGCACCGATTCGCAATGGGCGATGCCGTCCTTGACGGTGGCTTGGGCGGCGGTTTCCAGTTGCAGGTCGCACTTCAGGATCTCGGGCACGCTCTCGCCGATCAGCAGCTTGCCCAGCGCCTGCAGGTTGGGCAGGCCGTCGAGAGTGAAGATGCGCTCCATGAGCTTGTCGGCGTGCTTCATCTCGCCGATGGACTCTTCGTACTCCTTCTTGGCCAGCTTGTCGAAACCCCAGTGCTTGAGCATGCGGTAGTGCAGGAAGTACTGGTTGGTGGCGGTCAGCTCGTTCTTCAACTGGGCATTGAGCAGCTCGATGACCTTGGCGTCGCCTTGCATGGGGATCCTTTTTGTGCGGTGAAACTGCCAACGATTGTGGACCAGCGTGACCCGATTGTGAACACCATGACAGTGACAGGACACACGGGTGTAGGCCACATCGGCTATACTCCTAAGGTTTACCCGCAACCACCCCCCGCCCGGTCACACCCCTCGTTTCCTTCACTGGAGTCGATCCTGTCACGCCCCTGCCACGCCTTTGTGCGTCGCGGTTCAGGCTGATGGCAAAGAGCCGGGCGCGCACAACAAACGGAGAATGAACCCGTGCTGCCCGTCCTGCCCCAAGCTCTTCTGGCCCTCGCAGACGGCACGGTCTTTCCAGGCACCTCGATCGGCGCTGCCGGTCACACCGTCGGCGAAGTGGTGTTCAACACATCGCTCACCGGCTACCAGGAAATCCTCACCGACCCGAGCTACTGCCGTCAGATCGTGACCCTCACGTATCCGCACATCGGCAATTACGGTGTCAATGGTGAAGACGTCGAAGCCTCGAAAGTCCATGCCGCTGGTCTGATCATCAAGGATCTGCCCATCCGCACTTCCAATTTCCGTCAGACCCGCACGCTGTCCCAGTACCTGCAAGACGAAGGCACGGTCGGCATCGCCAACATCGACACCCGCAAGCTGACCCGCCTGCTGCGCAGCAAGGGCGCGCAAAACGGTTGCATCGTGGCGCTGCCGGTGGGCGAAGCCATCACCGATACCGTGATCGCCGATGCCGTGGCCCGTGCCAAGGCCGCGCCGAGCATGGCTGGCCAGGACCTGGCCCAGGTCGTCACCCGCACTGACGTGGCCGAATGGACCGAGACCGAGTGGAAGCTGGCCAACCCCGAGTTGGATGGCAAACCCGGCTTCGGCAAGCAGACGTCCCCCAAGTTCCACGTCGTGGCCTACGACTTCGGCGTCAAGCGCAACATCCTGCGCATGCTGGCCGAGCGCGGCTGCAAGGTCACCGTGGTGCCCGCCAAAACGTCCGCTGCGGACGTGCTCAAGCACAAGCCCGACGGCATCTTCCTGTCCAACGGCCCTGGCGACCCGGAGCCTTGCGATTACGCCATCGCCGCGGCCAAGGAACTGATCGAAACCGGCATCCCGACCTTCGGCATCTGCCTGGGTCACCAGATCATGGCGCTGGCCTCCGGCGCCAAGACCTTCAAGATGAAGTTCGGTCACCACGGCGGCAACCACCCCGTGAAGGACCTGGACACGGGCCGCGTCAGCATCACCAGCCAGAACCACGGTTTCGCGGTCGATGAGAAGACGCTGCCGGCCAACCTGCGCGCCACGCACGTCTCGTTGTTCGACGGCACGCTGCAAGGCCTGGCCCGCACCGACAAACCCGCTTTCTGCTTCCAGGGACACCCGGAAGCCTCGCCCGGTCCGCATGACATCAGCTACCTGTTTGATCGTTTCACTGCGCTGATGGAGAAGAACAATGCCTAAGCGCACAGACATCAAGAGCATCCTCATCATCGGCGCCGGCCCGATCATCATCGGTCAGGCCTGCGAATTCGACTACTCCGGCGCCCAGGCCTGCAAGGCCCTGCGCGAAGAGGGCTACAAGGTCATCCTGGTCAACAGCAACCCTGCGACCATCATGACGGACCCGAACACGGCGGACGTCACCTACATCGAGCCCATCACCTGGCAAGTGGTCGAGCGCATCATCGCCAAGGAACGCCCTGACGCGATCCTGCCGACCATGGGCGGCCAGACCGCGCTGAACTGCGCGCTCGACCTGCACAAGCACGGCGTGCTCGACAAGTACAAGGTCGAGATGATCGGTGCCAACGAGCACGCGATCGAGAAGGCCGAAGACCGCCTGAAGTTCAAGGACGCGATGACCTCCATTGGTCTGGGCTCGGCCAAGTCGGGCATCGCCCACTCGCTGGAAGAGGCCTGGGCGGTGCAAAAGAGCATCCAGGCCGAAATCGGCGGCTCGGGCTTCCCGATGGTGATCCGCCCCAGCTTCACGCTGGGCGGCACCGGCGGTGGCATCGCCTACAACCCCGAAGAGTTCGAAGAGATCTGCAAGCGAGGCATCGACCTGTCGCCCACCAGCGAGCTGCTGATCGAAGAATCGCTCATCGGCTGGAAGGAATACGAGATGGAAGTGGTCCGCGACAAGGCGGACAACTGCATCATCGTGTGCTCGATCGAGAACCTGGACCCGATGGGCATCCACACCGGTGACTCGATCACCGTGGCGCCTGCCCAAACGCTGACCGACCGCGAGTACCAGCTGCTGCGCAACGCCTCGATCGCCATCCTGCGCGAGATCGGCGTCGAGACCGGCGGCTCCAACGTGCAGTTCTCGATCAACCCGGTCGATGGCCGCATGGTTGTGATCGAGATGAACCCGCGCGTGTCGCGCTCCTCGGCACTGGCCTCCAAGGCCACCGGCTTCCCGATCGCCAAGATCGCGGCCAAGCTGTCCGTGGGCTACACGCTGGACGAGCTCAAGAACGACATCACCGGTGGCGCGACCCCGGCGTCCTTCGAGCCTTCGATCGACTACGTGGTCACCAAGATCCCGCGTTTCGCCTTCGAGAAGTTCCCTGCAGCCGACAGCCGCCTGACCACGCAGATGAAGTCGGTGGGCGAAGTGATGGCCATGGGCCGCACCTTCCAGGAATCCTTCCAGAAGGCCCTGCGTGGCCTGGAAACCGGCATCGACGGCCTGACCGAGATCAGCAACGACCGCGAAGAGATCCTGCAGGAAATCGGCGAAGCCGGCCCTGAGCGCATCCGCTTCTTGGGCGACGCCTTCCGCATCGGCCTGAGCCTGGACGAGGTCTTCGAAGAAACCAAGATCGACCCCTGGTTCCTGGCCCAGATCGAAGACATCATCACCACCGAAAGCCAGGTCAAGGCCCGCAAGCTGGAATCCCTGACGGCCGCCGAGATGCGTTACCTGAAGCAAAAGGGCTTCTCGGACCGCCGCCTGGCCAAGCTGATGGGCACCAACCAGCACGATGTGCGTCGCGCCCGTCACGCCCTCAAGGTGCGCCCGGTCTACAAGCGTGTGGACACTTGCGCCGCCGAGTTCTCCACGGAAACCGCCTACATGTACTCGTGCTACGAGACCGAAGGCGGTGAGTGCGAGGCCGAACCCACCACGAAGAAGAAGATCATGGTGCTGGGCGGTGGCCCGAACCGCATCGGTCAGGGCATCGAGTTCGACTACTGTTGCGTCCACGCCGCCCTCGCCATGCGCGAAGACGGCTATGAGACCATCATGGTCAACTGCAACCCCGAAACCGTCTCCACCGACTACGACACCTCCGACCGCCTGTACTTCGAGCCCGTGACGCTGGAAGACGTGCTGGAAATCGTGGACAAGGAAAAGCCGGTCGGCGTGATCGTGCAGTACGGCGGTCAAACACCTTTGAAGCTCGCGCTGGACCTCGAAGCCAACGGCGTGCCCATCATCGGCACCTCGCCCGACAGCATCGACGTTGCCGAAGACCGCGAGCGCTTCCAGGCCCTGCTGCACAAGCTGGGCTTGAAGCAGCCGCCCAACCGCACAGCCCGCACCGAAGAAGCGGCCTTGCAATTGGCGCAAGAGATCGGCTACCCCCTGGTCGTGCGCCCCAGCTACGTGCTGGGCGGCCGCGCCATGGAAATCGTGCACGGCGACAAGGACCTGGAGCGCTACATGCGCGAAGCCGTGCGCGTCTCCGACAAGTCGCCCGTGCTGCTGGACCGCTTCCTCAACGACGCTGTTGAAGTGGACGTGGACTGCATCAGCGATGGCACCGACGTCATGATCGGCGGCATCATGGAGCACATCGAGCAAGCCGGCGTGCACTCCGGTGACTCGGCCTGTTCGCTGCCGCCTTACACGCTGTCGCAAGAGATCCAGGAAGAGCTGCGTCGCCAGACCGCCCTGATGGCCAAAGCCCTCAACGTGGTCGGCCTGATGAACGTGCAGTTCGCCATCCAGGGCGACGTGACCAAGGGTCTGTCTGACGCCACGGTGTACGTGCTCGAAGTGAACCCGCGTGCCTCGCGCACCGTGCCCTACGTGTCGAAGGCGACCGGCCAGCCCCTGGCCAAGATCGCCGCGCGCTGCATGGCCGGCCAGAAGCTGAGCACGCAGAAGTCGCCGGACGGCAAGGCTCCGCGCGAAGTCGTGCCGCCTTACTTCACCGTCAAGGAAGCCGTCTTCCCGTTCAACAAGTTCCCGGGTGTGGACCCCGTCCTCGGCCCTGAAATGCGTTCGACCGGCGAAGTCATGGGCGTGGGCGAGACCTTCGGCGAAGCCATGCTGAAGTCGCAGCTGGGCGCCGGTTCGCGTCTGCCGACCAAGGGCACCGTGTGCATCTCGGTCAAGGACGGTGACAAGGACCGCGCCGTGGCCGTGGCCCGGGAACTGGTGGCGCTGGGCTTCGGCGTGGTGGCCACCAAGGGCACTGCAGCGGCCATCGCGGCAGCCGGCGTGCCGGTCAAGCCGGTGAACAAGGTCAAGGACGGTCGCCCGCACATCGCGGACGCCATCAAGGCCGGTGAAATCCAGCTGGTGTTCACCACGGTGGACGAAACCCGCACGGCGATCGCCGACTCGCGCAGCATCCGCACGGCCGCCCTGGCCAACCGCATCACCTACTACACCACCATGGCCGGCTGCGAAGCTGCCGTGGAAGCCATGAAGCACCAGGACGATCTGGTGGTGTACTCGGTGCAAGAGCTGCACGCGAAACTGCACTAAACTGACGACAACCGGGGCGCATCCAACCGCCCTGGCTCGCTACACACACGTGGGCCGCACCCGGCCACCCTCAGGGGATGGTCATGGGATGCGGCTCACGTTCATTTCGGAAGACACACAGCCATGTCCACCATCCCCATCACGAAGAACGGCGCAGAAAAACTCAAAGAAGAGCTGCACCGCCTCAAGCACGTTGAGCGTCCTGCCGTCGTGGTTGCCATCGCCGAGGCGCGCGCCCAGGGCGACCTGTCGGAAAACGCCGAATACGACGCCGCCAAGGACAAGCAAGGCTTCATCGAAGGCCGCATCCAGGAAATCGAAGGCAAGCTGTCGGCCGCCCAGATCATCGACCCGTCCTCGCTGGACGCGGGTGGTCGCGTGGTGTTCGGCGCCACGGTCGAAATGGAGATCGAAGCCACCGGCGATGTCGTGACCTACCAGATCGTCGGCGACGATGAGGCCGACCTCAAGGACGGCAAGATCTCGATCGGTTCGCCCATTTCCCGCGCACTCATTGGCAAAGAGGCCGGTGACGTCGTCACGGTGCAAGCGCCGGGTGGCGCGCGCAACTACGAAATCATCGAAGTCCGCTACATCTGAGCGTCAGGGGCCGTGGCATGAACGTCGTGCGTGTGCAATCGCTGCTCTCGGGGCTGTGGGCCGGTCTGTTGCTCGCTGTGGGCGGCGTGGCTGCGCCCAGCCTGTTCACGGTGCTGGAGCGCCAGGCTGCGGGCACCGGGGCAGGGCAGATCTTCCAGATGGAAGCCCGCATCAGCTTGGGCGTGGCCATCCTGCTGTTCGTGCTGGAGCGCCGCCGTGTGCGTGACCTGGTCGAAGAAGGCCAGAGCACCTCGGCCATGAGCGCCACCTTGCTGATGGCTCTGGGTGCGCTGTTCCTGACGGTGTTTGGCGGCTTCGTGCTGCACCCGATGATCCAGGCGGCCAAGGCCGGCCAGCCCACGGCGCTGTCTTTCGGGGCCTTGCATGGCATTTCCGCAGGGCTGTATTGGGCCAAGACGCTGCTGGTGCTGGTCCTGGCCTGGCGCCTTTCCGCGCGCTGAACTTGCACGCTGCGCCATGGAAAACGGCACCCGAAGGTGCCGTCATGGAGCAGGGAGCGCTGATGCGCCGAAGGCTGGATCAGCCCGGAGATCAGTCCGGCAATCAGTCTGGTTTTTTGCTGGCCACGCGCTTCTTGGCGCGCTTGATCAGGCCGCCGGCGGTCACGCGCTGGTTGCCCATCACCATGACCTTCTTCACTTCGGGGCGGCGCGTGCCACTCTTGGAGAACTTCAGGATCTTGACTTCGCGCGGCGCGGCGCCACGCTTGTCGTCGTCCACGCGCTCGGAGACTTTCTCCGGGATCGGGCGCCAGATCACCAGCAACTTGCCGATGTGCTGGATTGGCGCGGCGTTGAGTTGCTCGCAAATCTGAGCGAGGATGGCTTCGCGCGCGGCGCGGTCGTCGCCCAGCACGCGCACCTTGATCAGGCCATGGGCCTTGAGGGCGGAGTCGGTTTCCTTCAGGACGGGTTCGGTCAGGCCATCGCCACCGATCATCACGACGGGATCCAGGTGGTGTGCGTCGGCGCGCAGGGCGCGACGCTCGGCAGTGTTCAGTTCAATTGCAGGCATCCCTCTATTATCGAGCCATGAAACTCAAAACCAAAAGCAAAAAGATCAACAAGGCCTGGTTGAACGAACATGTGCACGATCCCTACGTGCGCCAGGCCCAAAAAGATGGGTTTCGCTCCCGTGCGGCCTACAAGCTCAAGGAAATCGACGAAGCCTTGAACCTGATCCGCCCTGGCCAGCTGGTGGTGGACCTGGGCGCAGCGCCCGGTGCCTGGAGCCAGTACGTGCGCCGCAAGTTCGCGCCCAAGGACACCGGCGCCGGCGGCGCGGCCGTGGGTGAGCTCAATGGCACCATCATCGCGCTGGACCTGCTGGAGTTCGAGCCGATCGAGGGCGTGCAGTACATCCAGGGGGACTTCCGCGAAGACGAGGTCCTGGCCAAGCTGCAGGAGGCCGTGGGCGGCCGGCCGGTGGACGTCGTGATCTCCGACATGGCGCCCAACCTCAGCGGCATCGACGTCACCGACAGCGCCCGCATTGCCCACCTCATTGAGCTGGCCATCGATTTTTCGCAAAATCACCTGAAAAAAGACGGCGCCCTGGTTTGCAAAGTTTTTCACGGCGCCGGCTACAGCCAACTGGTGGAATTGTTCAAAGCGCATTTCAGGGTGTGCAAACCCATCAAGCCCAAGGCCTCCCGGGACAAATCCTCCGAGACTTTCCTGGTGGGCATCGGTCTGAAACAGGCGTGAAGCGGAGCTGACGCAGCCCTGACGCGACAGCAAACACCGATTTCCGGGCTTCCAAGTGCGATTGGGCGCCGGCACAGGGGGCTTGACTCGTCTAGAATCGTCCCCAAGTACCGCGAAGACCGCGCCAATGTTTCACGACGTTGAAATCGGCGCTGTTTTTGGACTGCTTTCAGTGTGTGGGTGCATCCAGCATCCGCTGAAGGTGGCGTGTAAGGGTTGAAGGAGCCGCGGTGAACAATCAATGGTTCTCTAAGATTGCAGTTTGGCTGGTTGTCGCCATGGTGTTGTTCACCGTGTTCAAGCAGTTCGACCGCGCCAGCAGTGTGGGCAGCCAGATGGCTTACTCGGAGTTCCTGGAGGAAGTCCGCGCCAAGCGCATCCGCAGCGTCACCCTGCAAGAAGGCATGGGCGGCACGGAGATCCTGGCCGTCAGCACCGACGACAAGCGCATCCGCTCCACCGCCACCATCATGGACCGCGGCCTGGTGGGCGACCTGATCAACAACGGCATCAAGTTCGACGTCAAGCCGCGCGAAGAGCAGTCGCTCATCGTCAGCCTCTTGCTGTCCTGGGGCCCGATGCTGCTGCTGATCGGCGTCTGGATCTACTTCATGCGCCAGATGCAGGGCGGCGGCAAGGGCGGGGCGTTCAGCTTCGGCAAGAGCAAGGCCCGCATGCTGGACGAAGCCAACAACAACGTCACTTTCGCCGATGTCGCCGGTTGCGACGAGGCCAAGGAAGAAGTCAAAGAGTTGGTGGATTTCCTGCGCGACCCGCAGAAGTTCCAGAAACTCGGCGGCCGCATCCCACGTGGCGTGCTGCTGGTCGGCCCCCCGGGCACCGGCAAGACGCTGTTGGCCAAGTCCATCGCGGGCGAAGCCAAGGTGCCGTTCTTCACCATTTCCGGCTCTGACTTCGTGGAGATGTTCGTCGGCGTGGGCGCGGCCCGCGTGCGCGACATGTTCGACCAGGCCAAGAAGAACGCCCCCTGCATCATCTTCGTGGACGAAATCGACGCCGTCGGTCGCCACCGTGGCGCTGGCCTGGGTGGTGGCAACGACGAGCGCGAGCAGACCCTCAACCAGATGCTGGTCGAGATGGACGGTTTCGAGACCAACCTGGGTGTGATCGTGATCGCTGCGACCAACCGTCCGGACATCCTGGACCCGGCGCTGCTGCGTCCCGGCCGTTTCGACCGCCAGGTTTATGTCACGCTGCCCGACGTCCGTGGTCGCGAGCAAATCCTGAACGTGCACATCCGCAAGGTGCCCGTGAGCCAGGACATCCGCGCCGACATCCTGGCCC
Organism: Aquabacterium sp.; assembly: GCA_023266355.1. Classification (GTDB taxonomy): domain Bacteria; phylum Pseudomonadota; class Gammaproteobacteria; order Burkholderiales; family Burkholderiaceae_C; genus Aquabacterium. The sequence continues at coordinate 378,961 of JAHFQM010000002.1, read as the reverse complement.
GCGGCACCCCCGGTTTCTCCGGTGCCGATCTGGCCAACCTGGTCAACGAAGCCGCGCTGTTCGCCGCCCGCCGCAGTGGTCGAGTCGTCGAGATGCAGGACTTCGAGAAGGCCAAAGACAAGATCATGATGGGCCCCGAGCGCAAGTCCATGGTCATGCCCGAGGAAGAGCGCAAGAACACCGCCTACCACGAGGCCGGCCATGCCCTGGTGGCGCGCATGCTGCCCAAGACCGACCCTGTCCACAAGGTCACCATCATCCCGCGCGGCCGTGCGCTGGGTGTGACCATGCAGTTGCCCGAAGGTGACCGCTACAGCATGGACAAGCTGCGCATGCTGGACACCATCTCGGTGCTGTTCGGTGGCCGCATCGCCGAAGAAGTCTTCATGAACCAGATGACCACGGGCGCGTCGAACGACTTCGAGCGCGCCACGGCCATCGCCCGCGACATGGTCACCCGCTACGGCATGACCGACGAGCTGGGCCCCATGGTGTATGCCGACAACGAAGGCGAAGTCTTCCTGGGCCGCTCGATCACCAAGACCACCAACATGTCCGAAGAGACCATGCAGAAGGTGGACAAGCAGATCCGCAAGATCATCGACGAGCAGTACGCCACCGCGCGCAAGCTCATCGAAGACAACCAGGACAAGATGCACGCCATGGCCAAGGCCCTGCTGGATTGGGAAACCATCGACGCAGAGCAGATCAACGACATCATGGAAGGCCGCGAGCCCCGTCCTCCGAAAGACTGGACGCCGCCGACCAACAAGCCCAGCGGTGGCACCAAGCCGCCGGTGAGCACCGACGGTGCGCCGGCCGCGGTCTGATCCGCGGGCCTTGCGCTCACACACAACGGGGCTTCGGCCCCGTTTGCTTTTTCAGCCCATCACGGGCCAGCCAACACCGCCCCCCACAGCCCCATGCAGCACTGGCAGACCACCCGATTCAACATCGACCTCAGCCGCCCGCAGATCATGGGCATCGTCAACGTCACGCCCGACTCGTTTTCCGATGGCGGGCAGCATGACAGCACGGCGTCGGCGCTTCGCCACGCGGAGCAGCTGGTGGCCGAGGGCGCACACATCCTGGACATTGGCGGTGAGTCCACGCGCCCAGGGGCGCCCACGGTGCCACCAGCCCAGGAATGGGCCCGCATCGAAGGCACGGTCAAGGGCGCACTGACGCTGGGCGTGCCTGTGTCTGTGGACACGTGCAAGACCGAGGTCATGCAGCGTGCGCTGGACGCTGGCGTGGACATCGTCAACGACATCCGTGCCTTGCTGGCCCCGGGTGCGCTGGACGTGGTGCGCGATCATGGGCGCTGCGGTGTCTGCCTCATGCACATGCAGGGCGACCCCGACACCATGCAGCAAGCGCCGGCCTATGCCGATGTGATGGACGAGGTAAGGCACTTCCTGCTGGGACGGCTGGCCGCGGTGCGCCAGGCGGGTGTGGCCGACGCACGCATCACGCTGGACCCGGGCATCGGCTTTGGCAAGACGCCAGAGCACAACCTCGCGCTGCTGCGCCGTCAGCGAGAGTTGCTGGACTTGGATCTGCCGTTGTTGCTGGGCTGGTCGCGCAAGTCCACCTTGGGGCAGTTGACGGGGCGCCCTGTGGAGCAACGCCTGGTGGCCAGCGTGACAGCCGCCCTCGCCGCGGTGCAGCACGGTGCGCGCATCGTGCGTGTCCATGACGTCGGCGCAACAGCCGATGCGCTGAGGGTGTGGGAAGCGGCAGGATTGCTGGACGCCGCACGAAACTCGGTCACAATCTGAGCGCCCTTCATTCAGCATCGCAGCCATGTCACGACAATACTTCGGCACAGACGGCATCCGCGGCACGGTTGGCCAGGACCCCATCACCCCCGATTTCGTGCTCCGCCTGGGACATGCCGTGGGGCAGGTTTTGCGACGCCACACCCTGGGCCGTCGCCCGACGGTGCTGATCGGCAAGGACACCCGCATCTCCGGCTACATGCTGGAGTCGGCCCTGGAGGCCGGCTTCGCCTCGGCGGGTGTGGACGTGCTGCTGACCGGCCCTTTGCCCACGCCCGGTGTGGCCTACCTGACGCGCGCCTTGCGCCTGAGCCTGGGCGTGGTGATCAGCGCCTCGCACAACCCCTTCGCCGACAACGGCATCAAGTTCTTCTCGGCCCGTGGCGAAAAACTGCCCGACGAGTGGGAGCTGGCCGTGGAAGCCGCCCTGCGCGAGCCGCCGCAGTGGGTGGATTCGCCCAATCTGGGCAAGGCCCGCCGCCTGGAAGACGCGCGCGGTCGCTACATCGAGTTCTGCAAGAGCACCTTCTCGTCCAACCTGTCGCTCAAGGGTCTCAAGCTGGTGATCGACGCTGCGCATGGCGCGGCCTACCAGGTGGCACCGGAAGTGTTCCACGAGCTCGGTGCCGAGGTGATCTCGATCGGTTGCGCGCCGGACGGCCTGAACATCAACGACGGCGTGGGGGCCACACACCCCGAGGCGCTGGTCGAGGCTGTCAAGGCCCACCGCGCCGACTATGGCATTGCCCTGGATGGCGATGCCGACCGATTGCAGTTCGTGGACGCCACCGGCCGCCTGTTCAACGGCGATGAGTTGCTGTACGTGATGGTTGCCGACCGCCTGGACCAGGGCGAGGACATCCAGGGCGCGGTCGGCACGCTCATGACCAACATGGCCGTCGAGCTGGCCCTGCAAAAGCGGGGCATCGAGTTCGTGCGCGCCAAGGTGGGTGACCGTTACGTGCTGGAAGACCTGGTGCGCCGAGGCTGGCACCTGGGCGGCGAAGGTTCTGGCCACCTGATTGCGCTGGACCGCCACACCACCGGCGACGGCATCGTCAGTGCGCTGCAGGTGTTGCAGGCCGTGGTGCGCAGCGCCTGCACCGTCGGGCACTGGCTGGAGGGTGTTGAATTGTTCCCGCAGCGGCTCATCAACGTGCGCCTGCAAGCGGGGCAGGACTGGAAGGGCAATGCGACTTTGCAGGCTGTCCAGCAGGAGGTGGAGGCCGAGCTGGTCGGGCGCGGCCGCGTGCTGATCAGGGCCTCAGGCACCGAGCCCCTGTTGCGCGTCATGGTGGAGGCCAAGGACCAAGCCCTGGCCGACCGTTGCGCACAACGTCTGGCGGATGCCGTGAGCGCCTGAGCCACGCCACTGGCGTGAAGCTCGCATTCGCATCGTGAAAAAGGGCGCCCTGGGGCGCCCTTTTTGTTGGCGGCAGCGACGGCACCCGAGGCGCCGTCGGCGTGTCACTTCTTGGGCGGGGTCAGGACCCGGTCGATGACGTGGACCACGCCATTGCCGGCGCCCAGATCGGCCTTGACGACCAGGGCGTCGTCCACAGTGACGAAATCACCAGCCTTGGACACGGCGAGCTTGGTGCCGGCCAGGGTGGCGACCGGCGCGCTGCTCACCTGAATGGCCGACGAGGGGGTGGTGCCAGCCAGGATGTGGTGTTGCAGCAGCGCCTTCAGCGCGGCGGGGTCCTTGGCCAGCTTGTCCAGCGTGGCGGCGGGCACGGCCTTGAAGGCCTCGTCACTGGGGGCGAAGACGGTGACCGGGTTGCTGCCAGACAGGACATCGCCCAGGCCGGCGGTGGCCACGAGCTTGTTGAACGTGCTCAGCTCGGCCGTTTTGCCCACCACGGATTGCACCGTTGCCGGGCCCGTGTTGCCTGTCGAGGCGCAGCCAGCGAACTGGAGGAGGGCACCCAGGGTGACAGCGGTCAACACCAGGCGACGGGTGGGGCGAAAAGTCATGAAAAATCTCCAACGGTAGGTGTGCGCCGCAACAATGGCGCTGCCGGCAAGATAGGTGTCAAATGTGACAAATGCATGAATTCAATGTGAACACATTGCCTTGTGACATAGGGCATTCGATCCATTCGTTTCATGACAATCGTGAGTGGATGTGTCACGGTTGCGTCACACAAGCTCGGTAGAGTGCGCAAGGTAAAAATTCGTTTGTCATATGACAAGGAAAGGCACACACATGAGCTTCAAGATGATTCGGACCGCTGTGGCTGTTTCGCTGGCCCTGATTTCGGGCAGCGTGCTGGCCAATGACGTGACTGGCGCGGGTGCCAGCTTCCCGGCACCGCTGTACTCCAAGTGGGCTGCTGCCTACAGCACCGCCACCAAGGTGCAGGTCAACTACCAGTCCGTCGGCTCCGGCGCCGGCATCAAGCAGATCAAGGCCAAGACGGTGGACTTCGGTGCCTCCGACATGCCCCTGACCGACGAAGAACTGGCCAAGGACGGCCTGCTGCAGTTCCCCACCGTGATCGGTGGCGTCGTGCCCGTGGTCAACATCAAGGGCATCAACCCTGGCCAGCTGAAGCTGACCGGCGAACTGCTGGGCAACATCTACCTGGGCAAGATCACCAAGTGGAACGACCCCGCCATCGCCGCCCTGAACCCGGGCGTTCCCCTGCCTGACGCAGCCATCGCGCCTGTGCGCCGCGCTGACGGTTCCGGCACCAGCTTCATCTTCACGAACTACCTGTCGAAGGTGAACGCCGAGTGGAAGTCCAAGGTCGGTGAAGGCACCGCTGTGAACTGGCCCACCGGTGCGGGCGGCAAGGGCAACGAAGGCGTGTCGTCTTTCGTGCAGCGCCTGCCGAACTCGATCGGCTACGTCGAGTACGCCTACGCCAAGCAGAACAAGATGTCGCACGTTGCCCTGAAGAACGCTGCCGGCAACTTCGTCGAGCCTGACGATCTGACCTTCAAGGCTGCCGCCGCCGCTGCCGAGTGGAACAAGTCGTTCTACCAGGTGCTGACCAACCAGGCTGGCAAGGATGCCTGGCCCCTGACGGGCGCCACCTTCATCCTGATCCACAAGTCGCAGGACAAGCCCGTTCAAGGCGCTGCCGCCCTGAAGTTCTTCGATTGGGCCTACACCGGTGGTGACAAGGCTGCCGCTGAGCTGGAATACGTGCCGCTGCCCGCCAGCGTCAAGGACCTGGTTCGCAAGCAGTGGGGTTCCGTGGTGGACACCGCTGGCAAGACCGTGTCGTACAAGTGATCGTTTGATCCTTGTCTGAAAAGGCCGGGCGCGTGCGCAGAGCAAGCGCCCGGTTTGTTGTTGAAGAGACTTCGCTTCTGCTGTCTCTGCGATGGAGTTCGCATGACCGCCATTTTGCCCACTGACATGGATGACGCTGACGCCCAGCCATCCCGTCAAGAAAAGCGCCACCCCATGACCAATCCGCCTTCTCGGCGTGTCAATGCCCCGTGGGCAGATGCCGTTTTCGAATGGGCCGCGCGCGCCGCCGCTGTCCTGACCCTGAGTTTGCTGCTGGGCATCATCGGTTCGCTGATCGTGGGCGCTTGGCCTGCCATCCAGGAATACGGTCTGGGCTTCCTGGTCAGCACGGACTGGGACCCGGTGCAAAACAAATTCGGTGGCCTGGTGATGATCTACGGCACGCTGATGACCTCGTTCATCGCGCTGTTGATCGCCGTGCCCGTGAGCTTCGGCATCGCCGTGTTCCTGACCGAGCTCTCGCCGTCGTGGCTGAAACGCCCGCTGGGCATCGCCATCGAGCTGCTGGCCGCGGTGCCGTCGATCGTGTACGGCATGTGGGGCCTGCTGGTGTTCGGGCCGATCCTGGCCGAGTACGTGCAACAGCCGCTGCAATCCCTCACGCAAGGCATCCCTTACGTGGGCGCCTTTTTCTCGGGCCCCCCGGTGGGCATCGGCATCCTGTCGGCCGGCATCATCCTGGCCATCATGATCATCCCCTTCATCGCTTCGGTGATGCGTGACGTCTTCGAGGTCACTCCGCCCATGCTGAAGGAATCGGCCTACGGCCTGGGTTCGACCACCTGGGAGGTCGTCTCCAAGGTGGTGTTGCCTTACACCAAGACCGGTGTGGTCGGCGGCGTCATGCTGGGTCTGGGCCGTGCGCTCGGTGAAACCATGGCCGTGACCTTCGTCATTGGCAACATGAACCAGCTGAATTCGCTGTCGGTGTTCGAGGCTGCCAACAGCATCACCTCGGCCCTGGCCAATGAATTTGCGGAAGCCGGCGAAGGCCTGCACCAAGCCTCGCTGATCTACCTGGGTCTGATCCTGTTTTTCATCACCTTCGTGGTGCTGGCCTTCTCCAAGGTGTTGCTGGCCCGTCTGAAGAAGTCTGAAGGAGCGCGTTCATGAGCGCAGAACTGCACGCCATCCGTGCCCGCAGGCATGCGGGTCGCAAGCGCACCAATTTCATCGCCCTGACGCTGTCGCTGAGCGCCATGCTGTTCGGCCTGGTCTGGCTGGTCTGGATCCTGGTCGAGACGGTGCACCTGGGCCTGGGTGGCCTGGCCCTGGCAACGTTCACCGAGATGACGCCGCCTCCGATGGAGGCCGGTGGCTTGGCCAACGCCTTGATGGGCTCGCTCTTGATGGTGGGTCTGGCCACGCTGATCGGCACGCCGGTCGGCATCCTGGCGGGCATCTACCTGGCCGAGTACGGTCAGAGCACCTGGCTGGGCAGTGTGACCCGCTTCATCAACGACATCTTGTTGTCGGCGCCTTCCATCGTGGTCGGCCTGTTCATCTACTCGGCCGTGGTGGCGCCCACCAAGACTTTCTCGGGCGGTGCCGGTGTGCTGGCGCTGGCGCTGATCGTGGTGCCGGTGGTCATCCGCACCACCGAGAACATGCTGTCGCTGGTGCCGGGTGCGTTGCGTGAAGCGGCCTACGCCCTGGGCACGCCGAAGTGGCGCGTCATCATGACGATCACGCTGAAGTCGGCACGCGCTGGCGTCATCACCGGCATCCTGCTGGCGATTGCCCGTGTGTCCGGTGAAACGGCACCGCTGCTGTTCACGGCCTTGTCCAACCAGTTCTGGACGACGGACCTGGGCTCGCCCATGGCCAGCCTGCCGGTGACCATCTTCAAATTCGCGATGAGCCCTTACGAAAACTGGCAGAAGCTCGCCTGGGCAGGCGTCTTCATCATCACCATCGGTGTGCTGGTGCTCAACATCATCGCTCGAACCTTGTTCCGCCAGCGTTGATCGCTTGGCCCACTGAATTTCGGAGAACCTGATCATGGATGCCAAGGTGCAAACCCAATCTCCCGCGAAGGCCAAGCTGGCCGTCAAGAACCTGAACTTCTACTACGGCAAGTTCCACGCGTTGAAGAACGTGAACATGGAGTTGCCGGAGAACAAGGTCACCGCTTTCATCGGCCCGTCGGGCTGCGGCAAGTCCACGCTGCTGCGCACTTTCAACCGCATGTTCGAGCTCTACCCCGAGCAGCGCGCCGAAGGCCAGATCCTGCTGGACGGCCAGGACATCCTGACCACCAAGGAAGACGTGTCGCTGATCCGCGCCAAGGTCGGCATGGTGTTCCAGAAGCCGACGCCGTTCCCGATGTCGATCTACGAGAACATCTCGTTCGGCGTCAAGCTGTTCGAAAATCTGTCGCGCTCCGAGATGGACGAGCGCGTGGAGTGGGCCCTGAAGAAGGCCGCGCTGTGGAACGAGGTCAAGGACAAGCTGAACCAAAGCGGTTCCGGCCTGTCGGGTGGTCAGCAGCAACGTCTGTGCATCGCCCGCGGCATTGCCATCAAGCCCGAAGTTCTGCTGCTGGACGAGCCTTGCTCGGCCCTGGACCCGATCTCCACCGGCAAGATCGAAGAGCTGATCCATGAGCTCAAGGACGACTACACCGTCCTGATCGTGACGCACAACATGCAGCAGGCTGCACGTTGCTCTGACTTCACCGCCTACATGTACCTGGGCGAGCTGATTGAATTCGGTGCCACCACCGACATCTTCATGAAGCCCAAGCGCACGGAAACCGAGGACTACATCACCGGCCGTTTCGGTTGATGCGTCGTCACTCCCTTTCGCGCTTACCAGATACACACAAGGAGTCGTCTCATGACGGAAAAACACCTCTCCAGCCAGTTTGACAACGAGCTCAGCGGCATTTCCACGCGCGTGCTGGAAATGGGCGGCCTGGTCGAGTCCCAGGTGGCCATGGCCATCGATGCCCTCACGCATTTCAATGGCGAAATCGCCAGCCAGGTGCTGACCCACGAAGAGCGCGTCAATGCCATGGAAATGGCCATCGACGCGGACCTGTCGGCCATCATCGCGCGCCGTCAGCCGACCGCCCGCGACCTGCGCCTGCTGATCGCCATCTCCAAGACAATCGGCAACCTGGAGCGCGTCGGTGACGAAGCCGCTCGCGTGGCCCGCACGGTGCAGCGCCTGATCAACACCGGCGTTTCCAGCCGCCTGCGCCTGCCGGTGAGCGATGTGTCGTTCGAAGCTGGCCTGGCCACGGCTTCGCTGCGCAAGGCCCTGGACGCGTTCGCCCGCCTGGACACCACGACCGCGTTGGAAGTCATCAAGGCCGACAACGAAATCGACGCTGAGTTCGATGGCCTGATGCGCAAGCTGATCACCTACATGATGGAAGACCCGCGCACCATCTCGGCCTCGATCGACCTGGTGTTCGTGGCCAAGGCCATTGAGCGCGTGGGCGACCACGCCAAGAACCTGGCCGAGCAGGTGATCTACATCGTCAAGGGCACGGACGTGCGTCACAACACGCCGGAAGCCGTTGAGTCCATCATCAAATAACAGAGGAGCAGCGCGATGAGCCGTGTGCTGGTGGTTGAAGACGAGTTGGCGATCGCGGAGTTGATCGCATTGAACTTGCGTCATTCCGGTTTCGAAGTGGTGCTGGCCCGCGATGGCGACGAAGCACAGCTGGAGATCGACAAGGTGCTGCCCGACCTCGTGCTGCTGGACTGGATGCTGCCAGGCCAGTCTGGGCTGTCGCTGGCCAAGCGCTGGCGCGGTGTGGCGCGCACGCGCGACCTGCCCATCATCATGCTGACCGCCCGCGCGGAAGAGGTGGACAAGGTCGCTGGCTTGGATGCGGGTGCCGACGACTACCTGACCAAGCCCTTCTCAACCCACGAGCTGATGGCCCGCGTGCGCGCTGTGTTGCGTCGCAAGGCTCCTCAGGCCCTGGATTCGGCCGTGGAAATCGCCGGCCTGCGCCTGGACCCGGCCACCCGCCGTGTCTGCCGCGGCGAGCAGGAGGTGAAGATCGGCCCGACCGAATTCAAGCTGCTGCACTTTTTCATGACCCACCCGGAGCGCGTGCACAGCCGTGCGCAGCTGCTGGACCGCGTCTGGGGTGACCACGTCTTCATCGAAGAGCGCACGGTGGACGTGCACGTGAAGCGTTTGCGAGAGGCCCTGTCGCCTGTGCACCGCTCCCAGTTGATCGAAACCGTGCGTGGCGCGGGCTATCGGTTGACGCAACAGGTGGTTGACGCCGCAGCCTGACGGAGTCCTGTGGATTCAAGCAACTCTTGGCTGCTGTCGCGCATCCTGGTCCGTGTCGTGGCCGGTGCGCTGGGTGGCGTGGTCGGCTATTGGCTGGGGTTCCACCTGGGTTACCCGGTGGCTTTGGGCATCTCTTTCGGTGCCGCTTCGGTGCTGGCCTTGTCGGTCAGTGACACGCTCAAAGGCAGCGAGTTGCTGGACTGGTTGCGCACGCCCGAGCAGGCGTCACCGCACCTGGCAGGCGTTTGGGCCGAAGTGGCGCACCGCGTGCAGCGCTTGGTGCGCACCCACCGGGACGAGGTCGAGGCCGAGCGTGCTCGCCTGGACCAGTTTCTGTCAGCCATCGAGGCCTCGCCCAATGGCGTGCTGCTGCTGGACGAGACCGACCACATCACCTGGGTGAGCGCCGCCGCGGCCGATCACTTCGGCCTCAACCGCCAGCGCGACCTGCAGCAACGCGTCACCAACCTCATCCGTCAGCCTGCCTTTGTGCAGTATCTGGCGCTTGGGGATTTCCGCGTGCCGGTCAAGGTGCCGGTGAGCCGTGGTTCGCTGACCTGGCTGCAAATCCAGATCCAGGAATATGGCGAGGGTTTGAAGCTGGTGCTGTCCCAGGACATCACCGAGCGCGAGCGCGCCGACACCATGCGTCGGGATTTCGTGGCCAACGTTTCGCACGAGATCCGCACGCCGCTGACGGTGCTCAATGGCTTCATCGAGACCCTGGGCTCTTTGCCGTTGACCGAAGTCGAGCGCAAGCGCGTGATCGCCTTGATGGCGCAACAGGCCGATCGCATGCAGAGCCTGGTGGCCGATTTGCTGACGCTGGCCCAGATCGAGGGCAGCCCACGTCCGGCCTCTGACCGCTGGATCAAGGCTTCGGCGTTGATGCAGCGCATCGAGAGCGACGCGCGTGGCTTGTCGCGTGAGCGCCATCCCATCACCGTGTTCCTGGACCCGAGCGACCAGGCGGTGGAGGTCTCAGGCATCGAAAGCGAGTGGCTGAGTGCGATGGGCAACCTGGTGTCGAACGCCGTGCGCTACACGCCGCAAGGCCAGCCCATCGAGGTGCGTTGGCAGACCTTGGCTGACGGCACCGGCGAATTCAGCGTGCGCGACCATGGTGCCGGCATCGACGCGGAGCACATCCCGCGCCTCACCGAGCGCTTCTACCGCGTGGACGGCAGCCGTTCGCGCGACACGGGCGGCACGGGCTTGGGCCTGTCCATCGTCAAGCACGTGGTGCAGCGACACGGCGGCGAGTTGAAGATCACCAGCGAAAAGGGCAAGGGCTCGGTCTTCACGCTGCAGATCCCGGCGGTGCGGGTCCGCAAGGCCTGAGGGCGACAGGCGGCGCAACGCGGTTCCGAGGCCCGGGGCGAGCGTTCAGCGTGTCGCGGTGTTGCGGCGGTACACGACGATGAGTTCCGAATTGCGCGTGCGCTGGTTGTACTGCGCCACCGTGTGCCAGCCTTCCACGCGGGGTGCGCGTGATTTGGGCTGGATGCGCAGCACGAGCGAGCCACAACGCGCGGAAGATGCGCCGTTGCGGCCATCGACGCGGTAGTCGCCGAAGTACTCCATCCCGGTCAACAAGCCCACCGAGGCGCCAGGTGCGCACACCAGTTCGTTGCGCGGCATGTGGGGCGCGATGCGGCTCATCAGCAAGCGGTAACTGCGGGCTTGGTCGAGCAAAGGCAGCCACAAGCTCATCAGCAGCAGCCAGCACAGGGCGACGCCACCGGCAGGCAGCACCAGGCTTTTCCACAAAGCATGGCTGCGGCGGGCGGTGCGCCAGCGCACCAGCCACAGCCACAGCAGCGTGCCCACGGCGCCGATGCCCAAGGTCACCCACGAGAAACTCACTTGTGCGCCAGGCACCAGTTTGAGCACGTTGGCAGCCGTTCGTGCAGGCTCACCCGTTTGCACGGCGATGTAGCCCAGCCAGATGGCCGCGGCGCACACCGTGAAGAAGCAAACCGAGAACCAGTCGATGGCCGCCCCCAGGCTGCGTTGCAGGATGGGCAGGCAGAACGCCGCCAGCACGGCCAGGGGGGGCAGGGCGATCAGCAGGGCGCGGTCGTTGCCACCCATGGCGATGGCCGATGCCACGCCGACGCTGGCCAGCAGCAGGGGCACGGCGATGTGCCGGCGACGCAGGTGCTGGCGCCAGTGCCAGCAGGTCAATGCGGCCAGTGGCAAGGTGGGCCAGGTGAACCAGACCATCAACTGCAGGATGGCCGATGGGCGCCACTCCTGGGCGATGCGCCAGCCCCAACCGGGCAGGCCGGCAGCGCTCAAAGCGCCGGCCATGGCTGCGGCCAAGGCCGTGCTGACCAGCACCCAGCGCAGGTGCTCGCGCATGTCGCCTTGCTGGGAGCGCAGGCAGACCAGCACGGCCGCAGCACCCAGGAGCATGGCCACCGCGGGGCTGCCACTGGCGGCCAGGATGGGAAGGCTGAGCAGCGTGGCAGCACGGGCCGCGCTACGGCGGTGACCCACGGCAGACAAGCCGAACAGCAACAAGACGCTGCCGCTGAGTTGCAGCAACTCTGGTGTGGTTTCGTGCCCCAGTTGCAGCAGCCCCAGGGAGGCGATCAGCGCCAGCAGGGCCCCGTCGGCCACCGCCCTGGCGTAATCCTGCGGGCGGGCTTCGCCCCCGAACGCCAGGGGCAAGGGCTGGGCCGCGTCCGTGCGGGCCAACTCGTAGGTGGCGTACCAAGTCAGGGCCAGGATGCCGGTGAGCAGAGCTGCAAAGGGCAGCCGCGCCGCCACGGCCGGGTCCACCCAAGGGCTCAGCAGGGCGATGGCGCCGCCGCCCAGCCAGTAAGGCAGGATGCCGCCCGATTGCGGGACCACGCCACCCACGTGCGGATGCCACCACGAAGCCTGTCCAAGCGCCAGGCTCCACATGTGGCCGAACGCGGCGATGTCTTCGTTCTTCCAGGGGTCGCGTCCCAGCAGCCCGGGCAGGACGTAAGCCGCGCAAAACAGCAGCAGTGCCACGCGTGGCAGGCGCTGTGCGGCCCTTTGGGTGACGAGGGCGGGGGAGGCCGGGGGCAGGTGAGAGGCTGGCTTCATGGGCGCGTCACAGCGGATGAGGCGGACCGACAGGTGCCACGGTCGTCAAGGCGGCGAAGGCCTTGCGTGGCTGTGCAATGAAAAAGGGCAGCCAGTGCTGCCCTTTCAACGCTGCGTTGCATCGCGCGCGATGAACACGTCCGGACGGCGCACAGGCGCATCCGGAGGCGGGCATCACTTGCGGAACTGAGCGAACTTGTTGCGGAACTTCTCGACGCGGCCGCCCAGCGAGTCCACAGACTTCTGCGTGCCGGTGTAGAAAGCGTGCGACTCAGAGGAGGTTTCCAGCTTGAACAGGGGCAGTTCACGGCCGTCTTCCAGCGTGACCTTGTCTTTGGTGGGCGCGCAGGAGCGGGTGACGAACTGGAAGCCGTTGGACTGGTCCAGGAACACGACTTCGCGATAGTTGGGATGGATACCTTGCTTGGGCATGGGAAACCTCTTGCTGTTTGCAAATTGCATGTTCGGGAGCCACCTGACACCATGTCAAGCACTTTCCGACAGCTGGAAAACCGCAGATTATAGCACCGAAAATGACAACGGCCCCAACGCAGGGCGTGGGGCCGTGTGAAGTCCTGCTGCCTTGGGCGTCAGGACGCGTTCGCGGGTGCTGTGATCAGCCGCCGCGGCGCATCATGTCGAAGAAATCGTGGTTGTTCTTCGTGGACTTCATCTTGTCGAGCACGAACTCCATCGCCTCGATCTCGTCCATGGGGTAGAGCAGCTTGCGCAGGATCCAGCTCTTTTGCAGGATTTCCGCCTTCAACAGCAGCTCTTCGCGGCGCGTGCCCGATTTGTTGATCAGGATGGACGGGTAGACGCGCTTTTCGGCCATGCGGCGGTCCAGGTGGATTTCGCAGTTGCCGGTGCCCTTGAACTCTTCGTAGATGACTTCGTCCATGCGGCTGCCGGTGTCGACCAGCGCGGTGCCGATGATGGTCAGCGAGCCGCCTTCTTCGATGTTGCGCGCAGCACCAAAGAAGCGCTTGGGGCGTTGCAGGGCGTTGGCATCCACACCGCCGGACAGCACCTTGCCGGAGCTGGGTAGCACGTTGTTGTACGCGCGGGCCAGTCGGGTGATGGAGTCCAGCAGGATGACCACGTCCTTCTTGAGTTCGACCAGGCGCTTGGCGCGCTCGATCACCATTTCGGCGACCTGCACGTGGCGCTGGGCCGGCTCGTCGAAGGTGGAACTGATGACTTCGCCGCGCACGGTGCGCTGCATCTCGGTCACTTCCTCGGGGCGCTCGTCCACCAGCAGCACGATGAGGTGCACGTCGGGGTGGTTGGCGACCAGGGCGTGGGCCAGGTTCTTCATCAGCACCGTCTTGCCGCTCTTGGGCGGGGCGACGATCAGGGCGCGCTGGCCTTTGCCGATGGGGGCGACGAGGTCGATGATGCGGCTGCTGACGTTGTCGTCGCTGCGCACGCCGTCGCTTTCGAGCTTGAATTGCTCGTCAGGGAACAGGGGCGTCAGGTTCTCGAACATCAACTTGTTCTTGTTGACTTCGGGCGACAAGCCGTTGACGCGGTCCACCTTGACCAGCGCGAAGTAGCGTTCGCCGTCTTTCGGCACGCGCACTTCACCTTCGACCAGGTCGCCGGTGTGCAGGTTGAAGCGGCGCACCTGGCTGGGCGACAGGTAGATGTCGTCCGTGCTGGCCAGGAAGCTCATGTCGAGGGCGCGCAGGAAGCCGAAGCCGTCTGGCAGCACTTCGAGGACGCCGTCGCCGAAGACTTGCTCGCCGGCTTTGGCGCGCTTCTTCATGATGGCGAACATCAACTCCTGCTTGCGCATGCGAGAGACGTTTTCGATCTCGAGGCCTTCGGCCATCTCCACCAGTTTGGAGATGTGCAGTGCCTTCAATTCGGAAAGGTGCATGGATGGTGACCCTGAACGAGGCCGCCCGGGCAGGACATGCTCAAGGGCATGCCGTCAGGCAGACAGGATAGTCGTGGGCAAAGGGGGTGGGGGAGCGAAACCTGCAGCGAAGCAGGTCATCGAGCCTGCGCGTTCTGGCAGACACGCCAGATCGGTGCGAGCGTGTGGCGACGTCAACCGACGGCAGCCACCACGAAAATCATTATAGGCCTGTTTGTGGGCCTGATTATCGGCCTGTTTGCGACAGCGGTTGACGCTGCGTGGCAAGGAGGCGCTCAGGTCGCACACGGATGTCCGTTGTGCGACCTGGTTGGATGGGTCAGAGGTTCTCGTTGACGAAGGCCGTGAGTTGGGCCTTGGACAGCGCGCCGACCTTGGTGGCCGCCAGTTGGCCGCCCTTGAAGATCATCAGCGTGGGGATGCCACGGATGCCGAACTTGGCCGGGACTTCGCGGTTCTGGTCCACGTTCATCTTGGCGACGTTCAGGCGACCGTCGTAGTCCTTGGCCACTTCGTCGAGAATCGGGGCGATCATTTTGCAAGGGCCGCACCATTCGGCCCAATAATCCACCAGCACCGGCTGTGTGGCCTTCAGGACGTCGGCATCGAAAGATGCATCGGTGATGTGTTTGATCAGGTCGCTGCTCATGAAACTGTCCTCGTGAGGGCTGGGGAATCCAGGGATTGCGGAACCACGCCAGCCAGGTTGTCGTGATTCTGACACAGAAGGTGCGGGCGCTCAGGCCAGCCGGAAATCATCAAACTCAATCATGCCGATAGTCAGCGCCTTGGGCGATCCTGTGTCCGGAGGTTCTCACGTGGATGTGGCCAATCTGCTGCCCGGCTTGACGCAGCCCTGGGTTTGGGGCCCGGGTGTGGCGCCGCAGCAGGTGTGGCGCGATTGGGCTTTGCAAACGTCGGCCTGGTTGCAGGGGCAGGGCGTTGAGGCGCGCGATGCCTGTGTGGTGCTGCCCGTGGGCGCGGTGCTGTCGCAGGCACGCCAGGCTTGGGCACAGGCCGTGGGCGGCTGGTTGCCGCGCATCGACACCATCGCGGGGCTGATCGACGGTCTGGCCTGGTCGCACACGCCGCCGGTCTGGGGCGGGGCCTTGGCCGAGGTGTTCGCGGGGCCGGTGACGCTGGACAGCGTGTGGGATCGGTTGCACGCACGCCACAGTCTGCAGGCGCAGGCATGGGCCAAGCAGTGGTCCCGGCGCGATCCGCGGGGTTTCGAGTTCGCGCTGGACCAGGTGGTGGACGCCGCCCAAGCCTGGACGCGCGCTTTGCAAGGCTGTGCGCCCGAAGCCCGATCGGCGCGGGTGGAGGCCTGGCGGGCGCTGATGTCTGAGGCCCAGGGGCAGGGCGGTGCGTCCCACGGGCCTGGCCACCGCGAGGCCTTGTTGCTGGCCTGGGCCCTGGAATGGTCGGCCGCATCGGCGCAACAGGGCTTTGCCTCGGACGCGGTGTTTGCCTGCGCGGTGGACCGTGCGGGCCCGGCGGCCTGGGTGGCGGTGAATGCCGGCGACACGGTGGCGCCTGGCAGCGAGGGCGCCTTGACCCTGGCCGTGCTGGCCCATGCCGCGGCGCATGGCAAGCCGGTGAGGCGGGTCGTGGCGCGGCCGTCTGCGTTGGCGCCGGCCGATGCCGTGGACGGGGCCTTGGCGGACAGCTCGTTTGATCACTCGTCCGATCGCTCATCCGGCAAGCCGCCCAGCCCGAGCGTGACCCTGCTGGCTTGCGCAGACACGCTGGACGAGGCCCGCCAGGCCGCCGCGGCTGCTTTGCAGGCCGTCAACGCGGTGCGCGCGAACGCCTGGAACTGCGCGGCGCATCCGGTGGCTTTGATCGCGCTGGACCGCGGCGTGGTGCGCCACGCGCGGGCCTTGCTGGAAGAGATGGGCGTGTCCCTGGCCGATGAGACCGGCTGGCGGCTCTCCACGACGCGCGCGGCCACCGTGTGTTCGCGCCTGCTGGCGGCATCGAACCCTCGGGCATCGACCGACGAGGTGTTGGACTGGTTGAAGTCGGGCTGGTTGCGCTGGGATGCTGCACAAGATGCCACGCAGTGCGGCCCTCACACCCACCTGGACGATGCCGTCGGGCAGCTGGAAGCCTGGTGCCGTCAGCACGGGCTGGTGCAGGCCTGGGGGCTGGGTGCTGTCATGGCGTCGCCTTCGGGCCTGGCGCGCTCGCTGCCGGTGGAAGGTGCGGCCGTGTGGCGTTGGGCGCAGGCTGCTGTGGCTCCTTTGCAGGCCATGTGGCGCGACCGCCGCGGCAACCTGGCGGGCTGGCTGCAGGCCTTGCACGCGACCATGGCCGCCTGTGGTGCACAGGCGTCGTTGTGCGAAGACGCGGCGGGCTTGCTGGTCTGGGAGGCGCTGCGCCTCGGCGAGTTCGAAGCCGCACCAGCATCGACGGGCGATGCGTCGGCAGAGGCTGCGCAGGGCAGGGCCCCCGCGTCGGGGTGGCTGGCCGTGTGCCAGCGCACGCGCATGGATGGCGCCGCGCTGCAGCGCTGGGTCCGCGAGGTGCTGGAAGAGGTGACCTTTCGGCCCGCACCGCCTGAAGGCGCGCCCGATGTGGTCATCACGACCCTGGCACGTGCGGTGCTGCGGCCGTTCTCGGCCGTGGTCATGCCCGGTGCCGACGAGCGCCAGCTGGGCGCTTTGCCCAACAGCCCGGGCTGGCTGGGCCAGCGCTTGCGCGAGGCCATGGGTTTGTCCACCGCGGTGCAGTTGCGCGAAGCCCAGTGGGAGGCCCTGGGGTTGCTGCTGACCCAGCCGGAGGTGACTTGCCTGCACCGGCGGGCGCAAGGCAGCGAGACGCTGGAGCCCAGCCCCTGGCTGACCCGCTGGGCACAAGGCCGCCCCGACGCCGTGCTGCACGGCACCGACCCCCGCGAAGCCCTGGCCGTGGCGGCCGCGCCCGTGACCGTGCCCGCACCCAGCCTAGTGGGGGCGCCCGTGGGTTTGCCGGCGCGGGTATCGGCCACCAGCTACGAGCAATTGCGCCAGTGTCCCTACCGCTTCTTTGCCGCCACGGTGCTGGGTTTGCGCCAGGCGGACGAGCTGGAAGAAGGGCTGGAGGCGTCCGACTACGGCATCTGGCTGCACGAGGTGCTCAGGCGCTTCCACGAGGCGCGCTCGCAGGCGCTGGCCTTCAGTCAGGCTGACGAGGACGTGGCCCAGTGGCTGGCCGTGGCGCGCGAGGTGTCGGTCGATCTGGGCATGGGTGGCGAAGGCCAGCGCGCCCATTTCCTGCCTTTCGCCGCGGCATTGCCGGCCCTGGCCCGGGCCTACGTGGGATGGTTGCGCACGCACGAGGCCGACGGTTGGGCCGTGCGCGCCACCGAGCAGTCCATCACCCGGGCCTTGGCCTTGCACGATGGCAGCGCGTTGCAGCTCTACGGGCAGCTGGACCGCATCGACGTGCGCCACGAGCCAGCCGGTGATGGCCAGGCCCGGCGCGAAGTGCGCTGGGTGCTCGATTACAAAACCGGCAACGCCGAGAGCCTGCGCCTGCGCGCCCAGTCGGGCAGCGAAGACACCCAACTCGCTTTCTACGCGGCCCTGGGCGCCGATGCACAGGGTCACACAGGCGATCAGGTCCGCGCGGGCTACGTCCACCTGGACCCCAAGGCCGTGAAGGTGCTGGAGCACCCCGATGTGGCCGACAGCGCCGAGGCCCTGCTGCAAGGCCTGGCCAGCGACTGGCAGCGCCTGCGAGAAGGCAGTCCCTTGCCGGCCCTGGGCGAAGGCCCGGTGTGCGGCCACTGCCATGCGCGCGGCCTGTGCCGGCGCGACCACTGGACACCCGAGGAGGCCCGCGATGGCCAATGAAGCCTATCAACTCGACGGCCAATGGGTGGACCCCGCCCGCTTCTACGCGGTGGCCTGCGACCCGCAGCGCAGCGTGGTCGTGGAAGCCTGCGCTGGCGCAGGCAAGACGTGGATGCTGGTGTCGCGCATCCTGCGGGCCATGCTCGATGGTGTGCCGCCGCAGCAGGTGCTGGCCATCACGTTCACGCGCAAGGCCGCAGGCGAAATGCGCGAGCGCCTGCACCGCTGGCTGGCCGATTTCGCCCAGGTCTCACCGGCGCAGCGCGAGACCGAATTGCGCCTGCGCGGCGTGCCCGAAGCGCGCCTGGCCGAGCTCTTGCCGCGCCTGGGGGCATTGCATGGCGAGTGGCTGGCCGGTGGCCGCGGCGTGGAAATCCACACCATCCACGGTTGGTTCTCGCGCCTGGTCAAGGCCGCGCCGCTGGACCTGCTCGCCGAGCTGAACCTGCCGCCCGAGCTGCAATTGCTGGAAGACACCGAAGCCATCTGGCCCGAGCTGTGGGCGCGTTGCCTGCGCCGCATCGACGCGCTGGCGGGCGGGCGCCAGCCCGAGGCGTCGGCACCCAAGCAAGATGGGCCGCAGGGCGCCACCCCCGATGACCCCCTCGACGACGCCTGGCTGGCCTTCCACGCCGTCATCCGCGCAGCCGGCCGCCACAACACCCAGGCCTGGTTGCTGCAAGCCTTGCACAACCGGCTGGAGGTCTTCCTGGCAGAGCAGGGCGGTGCGCTCGCCGCCAGCGTGCCTTCTGCCGCCGAGTGGGACGCACAGTGGGCAGGCTTGGACCACCCTCACCAGGCGCTGGCCCTCACATCGGTGAACGACGGCTTCTGGGCGCTGGCACGAGCCCAGGCCACGGCCAAGCCGGGCAGCAAGGCGGCCAAGGCCGGCGAAGCCGTGGCACTGGCGCTGGCCGAGACCGATGTGAAGCGGCGCATGGACGCCCTCCTGCAAGCCCTGTTCACCAAAGACGGCAAGGGCGACGCGCGCAAGCAACTCGGCGATGCGCCCGAGCTGGCCTGGGCCCAAGCCTGGCTCCACGACCTGCGCCAGGCCTGCGCCCAGCAAGACGCCCACGTCCTGCACCGCCAGATGGTCACGCTCAGCCGGCTGATGATGGACGAGTACGCCGCTTTCAAGTGCGAACGCGGCTTGGCCGACATGGCCGACCTGGAGCTGGCCGCGGCCCGCCTGCTCAGCGACGAGGCCCTCGCCGGCTGGGTGCAGCAACGCCTGGACAGCCAGGTGCGCCAGGTGCTGATGGACGAGCTCCAGGACACCAGCCCCTTGCAATGGCAAGCCCTGCGCGCCTGGCTGTCGGCCTATGCCGGCGCGGGCGGTGGTGGCAGCGGCCGCGAACCTTTGCAGGTCTTCCTGGTGGGCGATCCCAAGCAAAGCATCTACCGCTTCCGCCGGGCCGACCCGCGCGTCTTCGAGGCGGCCAAAGCCTTTGTCATCGAAGGGCTGGGCGGCCACCTGCTGGCCTGCGACCACACCCGCCGCAACGCCCCTGGCGTGCTGGACTGTCTCAACCGCGTCATGGGCCAGGCCCACGCCGAGGGCGTCTTTCCCGGCTACCGCACGCACACCACGACCTCGCAGGACGCCGCGCGCATCCGCGTGCTGCCCAGCGTGTCAAAAGACAGCACGGTCGATGACAGCCCGTCCGATGACAACGGTGCCGACCCGCAAGACGGCACCCATGCCACCGCCTGGCGCGACACCCTGAGCACCCCGCGCCTGCAAGCCCGCACCACCGTCAAGGCCGTGGAAGCGGCGCAGCTGGCCCAGGCCGTGGCCCACGCCGTGCGCCACGAAGGCGTGCCGGCCGATGAGGTTTTCGTGCTCAGCCGCACCCGGGCGACGCTGGCCTTGGTGGCCGAATCGCTCGACGCGCTGGGCGTGCCCCACGTGGCGCCCGACAACACCCCCTTGATCGACACACCCGAGGTGCGCGACCTGGTCGCCGTGGTCGAGGCGCTGGTGTCGCCCCGTCAGAACCTGGCGCTGGCGCACGCGCTCAAGAGCCCGGTGTTCGGCGTGGACGATGTCGGTCTGATGGCCCTGGCCGCGCGGGCAGCCCATCCCGCCTCACACACGCTGCCACTGGCAGACACACCCCATCCGCGCAAGCCCCAAGCCACGCCCTGGTGGGACGCCCTGCAGGCCTGGGCCGCTTCGGGCGAGGCCTTGCCGCCGGCGCTGTCGCGTGCCGCGCAACTGCTGTCGGCCTGGCGTGGCCTGGCCGCGCAACTGCCCCCGCACGACCTGCTCACGCGCATCGTCACCCAGGGCGAGGTGCGCGAGCGCGTGCTGGCCTGCGTGCCGCCCAGCCAGCGTGCCCAGGCGCTGTGGCACATCGACGCCTTGCTGGCCCACACCCTGGAGATGGACGCTGGCCGTGACGCCACGCCCTACCGCTGGATCCGCGCGCTGCGCCAGCAGTCGCCGACCTTGCCCGCACGCGCCCAGGCCGGTGCGGTGCAACTGCTGACCATCCACGGCGCCAAGGGCCTGGAGGCCCAAGTCGTGTTCATGCTCGACACCGACCCGCTGCCGCCGAAGCGCGCCAGCTATGCCCTGCTGGTGGACTGGCCCGACAACGCGCCGCACCCCGCCCGGGTGGCCTTCGTTCAGGCCGAAAGCGACCCGCCGCCCAGCCTGGCCGCATCCCTGGAAGCCGAGCGCCTGGCCGCCCAGCGCGAAGAGCTCAACGCCCTCTACGTGGCCCTCACCCGGGCGCGCGAGCAGCTCGTCTTCAGCCGCAGCGTGCCCAGCCGGGCGTCGTCGTCGGGGGCGATGAGCTGGTGGCAGCGCCTGGTGGCGTCCGAGGCCATCAACCCCCAAGCCGAGCACCCGGACGCTGCCTGGCGCCCGGAGCCCCTCTCGCACACCGAGGCCACAGCCGGCCAGGGCGCGGCGCAGCTTGCACAGGCGGCGGGACAGGCTGCGGCACGGGCCGAGCTGGCCGTCCTGCCGACCTTGCGGGCGAAGCCCTTGAGCGGTGTGGGTGCCAATGTGGGCGCCGATGCCCGCGTGGACGTTCCCATGGATGACCCCGACGCCACTGATGCCGCGGATCCCCACACCCGCCTGCTGGGCCAGGCCGTGCACCGCGCGCTGGAAGTGCTCACCACGCAACCGGTGCCGGCGCGCAACGCGGCCCTGGTGCAGCAAGCGGTGCTGTCGGCGCTGCGCAGCGTCGGCCTGCCCGCCCACTGGCAAGGAGACGCCGAGGCACGCACCCGCGCCATCCTGTTCGCGCCCGAACTCCAGCCCTGGCTGGACCCGCAGCACCTGCTCTGGGCCGGCAACGAGGTGGCCTTGTCCCACGAGGGGCAGACCCTGCGCCTGGACCGCCTGGTGGCCCGCCAGACGGCCGCCGGCCGCGAGTGGTGGGTGATCGACTACAAACTCAACGCCCAGCCCGATGCCTTGCTGTCTTACCGGCAGCAGCTGCGGCGCTACATCGCGGCGGTCAGCCATTTGCAGCCGGGCGAGCCGGTGAGGGCGGCCTTCATCTCCGGCAAGGGGCAATGGCTGCCGGTGGGCGACATGGGGTGAGCGCCCTGAGCTGAGCTGAGCGCCCTTGAATTCGCGTCAGACCGTGACAAATTCACGAGGCGCGGAACAAGGCGCTGAATCCGTGGCTTTACAGGGTTTTGCCGGACGGCCGGGTGTAGTGCAATCGTTGGTAACAAAGGGACACAGCCCTCCCTCCAAGGACCCGCCTTGCCCCCGTCCACCATGGCCGCCGTCACGCCCCCTCCCACCGCAGCGCCTCGCCTGTTCGGTCGATTCGAGCTGCGACAGATGCTGGGCCGCAGCATGGCCTCCAGCACCTGGCTGGCCTGGGACCCGCGCGCCCAGCAGGACATGCTCTTGTGCGTGCCCCGCGCCCAGCCTGCCAACGCGGCCGAGCGGGAGGAGTGGACGCAGGACGTGCTGTCGGCGGCCCGCCTCAAACACCCCCACCTGGCCGAAGCGCTGGAAGTCGGCAGCCACGACGGCTGGCCCTTCCTGACCGTGGCCCGCCAAGGCGGCATGACCTTGCTGGAACGCCTGCAGACCAGCCCGCCGCCGACCCCGCTGGAAGTGGCCAACTGGAGCTGCGAGTTGCTCGAAGGCCTGGCCTACGCCCACGAAGCCGGCGTGGCCCATCAGGACATCGGCCTGCACACCGTGCTCATCGACAAGGCAGGCCACGCCTCGCTGGTCGGTCTGGGCGCCGGCCTCGTGCCGCTGCAGCCGGGCCAGGCGCAACGCACGCCGCGCGGCCGCCAGGAAATCCGCAAAACCACCGAGCGCGACGTGCTCATGGCCGGCCTCTTGCTGCACCGCCTGCTGGCCAACCACCCGGCACTCGACGACGCCGACCTCTACAGCGCGGCCAACCGCGTGGGCGCTGAAATCGTGCGCCTGCCCTGGACCACGCCCCACCCGGTGCCAGAAACGCTGCGGTCCATCGTCAACCGCGCCACCGACCGCCAGCACCGCCAGCGCTACCTCAACGCCCGCACGCTGCTGAGCGCCTTGCAGGGCTGGGTCAAGACCAACGCCACCGACTCCGGCGGGCCGCTGGCCTTGCTGCTCGACCGCCTCAACAGCGTCGGCTCCCTGCCTGGGCGGCCCGACACCGAGCGCGGCTTCATCGCGGCTTTGTCGGCCGATTCCCTGCGCGTGGACGATTTCGTCGATGTGATGGTGAAGAACCCCGCCCTGGTCTGGGAGCTGATGCGCGCGGTCAACACCGCGGGCTACACCGGCACATCGAGCGACGATGGCGTCACCACGCTGTCGCGCGCCGTGCTGCTGCTCGGCCAAAAGGGACTGCGCCAGGTACAGGCCGCGGTGCGCAGCTGGCCCGGTGTGCTGGCGGCCATGGCCAGCATGTCGGACGAAGCGGGTCAGGCGGCCATGAAGGCCCTGGAAGACGAGCTGCGCAACACCTGCCTGGCCGGCCACATCGCCCGGCTGATGGCACCGTTCTCCATCCATGACGAAGAAGCCAGCATCGCGGCCATGTCGCAGCGCTTGAGCTGGTTGCTGGTGCTCTACCACTTCCCCGATGAGGCCCTGCAGATCCAGCGCCTGATGCAGGCCGCACCTGCCAGCGAACCCGGTGGCCAGGCCACGCAAGGCATGAGCCTGGAAGCGGCTGCCGGTGCCGTGCTCGGCATCAACCTCGATGATCTCTCTGCCGCCGTCATGCGCCACTGGGGCCTGCACGAGCGCCTGGTGCAAGCGGCACGTCCGCTGGGCTTGCAGCGCGGTGTGCGCCACCCGGCCAACCCCGACGACATCCTGCGCACCGTGGCCAGCATGGCCAACGAGGTGGTCAACGCCACCGCGCTGCAAGGCCCCAAGTTCCTGGCGGCCATGCAGCAGGTGCACGTGCGTTACGCCCGTCCGTTGGAGCTCGGCCCCAAGGAATGCGGCCAGGCCCTGGAACGCGCCATCCGCCTGGTGGACAACCTGCCGCCGGTCGAAGCGACGGTCAGCGGGATGATGTCGCTGGGCTGACGCACAGCGCACCCACCGGCGCGCCCACCGCGCTCGCCGCCATCAAGCGTGGCGCAGCGCCTCGGCGCAGGCCTTCACCAGGCCCGGGCCTTCGTAGATGAGGCCGGTGTAGATCTGCACCAGGTCGGCACCCGCATCGCGCTTGGCACGGGCATCGGCCGCGCTCATGACGCCACCCACCCCGATGATCGGGTAGCGAGGGCCGAGCGCCGCACGCAGCTGGCGGATCACCTGGTTGCTGGCTTCCAGCACCGGCGCACCGCTCAGACCACCGGTCTCTGTGGCATGCGGCAGGCCCTGAACGGCCTCGCGCGACACCGTCGTGTTCGTGGCGATCACGCCGTCGATGCCGTTTTTCTGCAGCGTTGCCGCGATCACGCCCACCTGGGTTTCGTCCAGATCGGGCGCGATCTTCACGAACATCGGCACCGTGCGGCCGTGCTGGGCGACCAGCTGCTGGCGGCGCTCCTGCAGGCGGCCGAGCAGGGCGTCCAGGGCCTCGTCGCTTTGCAGCGCGCGCAGGTTCTGCGTGTTCGGGCTGGAGATGTTGACGGTCACGTAGTCGGCGTGCGGGTAGACGCCGTCCAGACCGATCAGGTAGTCGTCCACGGCGTTTTCAATGGGCGTGACGGCGTTCTTGCCGATGTTCAGGCCCAGGATGCCGCCGTTGCGCCGGAAGCTGGCGCGCTGGACGTTGGCCAGGAAGCTGTCGAGGCCCTCGTTGTTGAAGCCCAGGCGGTTGATGAGCGCGTTGGCCTCGGGCAGGCGGAACATGCGCGGCTTGGGGTTGCCCGGCTGGCCCTTCGGGGTCACGGTGCCCACCTCCACGAAGCCGAAGCCCATGGCGCCCAGGCCGTCGATCACGCGGCCGTTCTTGTCCAGGCCGGCGGCCATGCCCACGCGGTTGGGGAAGGTGATGCCGGCCAGGGTGACCGGGTCCTGCACCCGTTGCTCGGCCCACAGGCAGGCCAGGGGCGTGTTCTGGAAGCGGGCCAGCGCACCGATGGTCAGGTCGTGGGCGACTTCGGGGTCCATCTGGAACAAGACGGACTTCGGCAGGAAATAGGGGATCAGGGCCATGGACGGTGAGGCGGGCGCGCCCTGGGGCAGGCCTGCGACATGCAAAACAAGGGGTGGATTGTCGCCGATGTCCGTGGGGTGGCGCGCAGGGCGTCGGGGCGAGGGGCTGTGGCAAACTGCCCCGCTTCCTGACGCACTGACCGAGACCCACCTTGGACAAGATCCTGCTGCAACTGGCCGCCGAACTGAAGGTTCGCCCGTCCCAAGTCAAATCTGCCGTGGACCTGCTGGATGGCGGCGCCACCGTGCCCTTCATCGCGCGTTACCGCAAGGAGGCCACCGACGGCCTCGACGACATCCAGTTGCGTGAGCTCGAAGCCCGCCTGGCCTACCTGCGCGAGCTGGAAGACCGCCGCGCCGCCGTGCTCAAGAGCATCGACGAACAGGGCAAGCTCACGCCCGAATTGCGCGCCGCCATCGAAGCCGCGCCCACGAAGCAGGAGCTGGAAGACCTCTACCTGCCCTACAAGCAAAAGCGCCGCACCAAGGGCATGATCGCCCGCGAAGCCGGCATCGCGCCGCTGGCTGAACGGCTCTTCGCCGACCCCTCGCTCGACCCGCTGGCCGAGGCCACCGCCTTCTTCACGGCGCAGTCTGCCGAAGCCGGTGCGACCTTCACCGACGCCTTCGCCGATGCCTTTGCCGTGCTCGACGGCGTGCGCGACATCCTCTCCGAGCGCTGGGCCGAAGACGCCGAACTCATCGGCAAGCTGCGCGACTGGCTCTGGGCCGAAGGCCTGTTCCAGTCCAAGCTGATGTCGGGCAAGGACGAGCTCAACGCCGACGTCGCCAAGTTCCGCGACTACTTCGACTACGACGAGCCCATCCGCACCGTGCCCTCGCACCGCGCCCTGGCCGTGTTCCGTGGCCGCGCCAACGAGATCTTGGACGCCAAGCTGGTGCTGGCCGAAGACCTGGACGCGGCACAGGCTGCCGAAGTTGTGAAAGACCCCAAGGCGCCACGCCCCGTGTCCGCCGCCGAAGCCCGCATCGCCATGCACCTGGGCTGGTCGCACAAGAAGCGCCCGGGCGACGACCTGCTGCGCAAGACCGTGGCCTGGACCTGGAAGGTCAAGCTCTCGCTCAGCCTGGAGCGCGACCTCTTCACCCGCCTGCGCGAATCGGCCGAAGCCACCGCCATCAAGGTCTTCGCCGAGAACCTGCGCGACCTGCTGCTGGCCGCGCCGGCCGGCAAGCGCGTGGTCATGGGCCTGGACCCGGGCATCCGCACCGGCGTGAAGGTGGCCGTGGTGTCCGACACCGGCAAGGTGCTCGACACCAGCACGGTCTACCCGCACGAACCGCGCAAGGACTGGGAGGGCAGCATCCACACCCTGGCCAAGCTCTGCGCCACGCACGGCGTGAACCTGATCGCCATCGGCAACGGCACGGCCAGCCGCGAAACCGACAAGCTGGCCGCCGACCTCATCAAGCGCCTGCAACAGCTCGCGCCCGAGGCCGTCATCGACAAGGTGGTGGTGTCGGAGGCGGGTGCCTCGGTGTACTCGGCGTCCGAGTTCGCCAGCAAGGAACTGCCCGATCTGGACGTGAGCATCCGGGGTGCGGTGTCCATCGCCCGCCGCCTGCAAGACCCGCTGGCCGAGCTCGTGAAGATCGACCCCAAGAGCATCGGCGTCGGCCAGTACCAGCACGACGTCAACCAGAGCGAGCTGGCCAAGACGCTGGACGCCGTGGTGGAAGACTGCGTGAACGGCGTGGGCGTGGACCTCAACACGGCCTCGGCGCCGCTGCTGTCGCGCGTGTCGGGCCTGAGCGCGACCGTGGCCAACAGCATCGTGCGCTGGCGCGACGCCAACGGTGCCTTCCGCAACCGCAAGCAGCTGATGGACGTGGCCGGCCTGGGCGCCAAGACCTTCGAGCAGGCCGCGGGCTTCCTGCGCATCCGCGACGGTGACAACCCGCTCGATGTGTCGGGCGTGCACCCCGAGACCTACCCCGTGGTGCAGAAGATGCTGGCCCACACGGGCAAGGCCGCGGTCGAGCTGGTGGGGAAAAGCGACGTGCTGCGCACGCTCAAGCCCGAGCTGTTTGCCGACGAGAAGTTCGGCGTCATCACGGTCAAGGACATCCTCGTCGAGCTGGAAAAGCCGGGCCGCGACCCACGCCCCGACTTCAAGGTGGCCCGCTTCAACGACGGCGTCGACGACATCAAGGACCTGCAGGAAGGCATGGTGCTGGAGGGCACGGTCTCCAACGTGGCGCAGTTCGGCGCCTTCGTCGACCTGGGCGTGCACCAGGACGGCCTGGTCCACGTCAGCCAGCTGGCCAACAAGTTCGTCAGCGACGCGCGCGAGGTGGTCAAGACCGGCGACATCGTCAAGGTGCGGGTGCTGGAGGTGGACATGGCCCGCAAGCGCATCTCGCTGACCATGAAGCTGGACAGCGCACCGGCGCCCAGAGGTTCCGGTGCTGGCGCAGGAAAAGACAACAGCTTCCGCCCCGCGGCGCGCAACGAGCGCATGGGCGGTGGCCAGGGTGGCAGGGGCGCACCTGCACCGGCCAGCCCGGCCAACTCCGCCATGGCCGCGGCGTTCGCCAAGCTCAAGCGCTGATCAAGGCACCACGGTCAAGAAGACAAAAGCCGCGAACAGCACCAGGTGCACCGCGCCCTGCATGACGGTGGCGCGGCCGCTGCCCAGGGTCAGGGTGGCGGTGATGAGGGTCAGCGTCAGCAGCACGATCTGCATGGGCGGCAGGCCCAGCACGATGGCAAACGGGAACCAGGGCGACAGGCCGGCCACCACCGGGATGGTCAGGCCGATGCTGGCCAGGCCCGAGCCGAGCGCCAGGTTCAGGCTGCTTTGCATGCGGTTACCCTTGGCCGCCCGCAGCGCGGCGCCGGTTTCGGGCAACAGCACGATCAGGGCGATCACCACCCCGGCCACGGCGTGCGGCAGGCCGGCGGCGTCCACCCCGGCTTCCAGGGCCGGCGCCAGCGCCTTGGCCAGGCCGACCACACCGACCAGCGACAGCATCAGCAGGCCCAGGCTGGTCCAGGCCACGGCGTTGGAGGGCGGTTCGGCGTGGTGGTCTTCGTCCGTGGGGCCACCGCCTTGGCCGCCCACCGGCAGGAAGTAGTCGCGGTGGCGCACCGTCTGCACGAACACGAACACGCCGTACAAGGCCAGCGAGGCCACGCCCGCAAAGGCCAGTTGCGAGCCGCTGTAGGTCGGGCCCGGTGTGGTCTGAGTGAAGCTGGGCAGCACCAGCGAGAGGCCGGCCATGGCGCCGAGCGCGGCCAGCGCCGGGCTCGTGCCCTCGACGCGGTAGGCCAGCACGCCGTGGCGCAGGCCGCCCAGCACCAGGCACAGGCCGACGATGCCGTTGCTGGCGATCATGATGGCGGCGAACACCGTGTCACGCGCCAGCGAGTTGGCGCTTTCGCCACCGGCCAGCATCAGCGAGACGATCAGCGCCACCTCGATGATGGTGACGGCCACGGCCAGCACCAGCGTGCCGAAGGGCTCACCGACGCGGTGGGCCACGACCTCGGCGTGGTGGATGGCGGCCATCACGGCGGCGAACAGGGCCGCGGTCAGCACGGCCCCCAGCCCCAGGCCCAGCGGCCGGCCCCAGGCGGCGGCCAGCAGGCCCAAGGCCAGCACCGGCACGGCCAGGGACCAGGGGGGCAGGGCGGGGTTGCGCAGCCAGTGGGTGGGCGCGGCAGGGCTGTGGGCGGTGGTGTCGGTGGGGGCGGGGTGGTCCATGGGCATGGGCTGATCCTAAATGATCCGCACCACGCTCATGCCATCGGCATGTCCAAGGTCAAGCCCGCCATCGCAGCAGCCTCAGCCCATTGAAGACGACCAGCAGGCTGGCGCCCATGTCGGCGAACACCGCCATCCACAGCGTGGCCTGACCGGTGAAGGCCAGGGCGAAGAAGACCACCTTGATGCCCAGGGCCAGCGCGATGTTCTGCCAGAGGACGGCGCCGGTGGCCTGGCTCAAGCGGATGAAGGTGGCGAGCTTGCGCGGGTCGTCGTCCATGATGGCCACGTCGGCGGTTTCCAGCGCGGTGGCGGTGCCGGCCGCGCCCATGGCCAGGCCGATGTCGGCGCGGGCCAGGGCAGGGGCGTCGTTGACGCCATCGCCCACCATGGCGACGCGGCCATGCTCGGCTTTCAGGGCCTCGATGGCGCTGAGCTTGTCGTGCGGCAGCAGGCCACCGCGGGCGTCTTCGATGCCGAGCCGCGCGGCCGCGTGCTGCACGGCCTGGGCGTTGTCGCCGCTCAGCACGGCGGTGTGCACACCCAGCGCCTGCAGCTCCTGGATGGCCTGGGCGGAGGTGGGCCGCAGCGTGTCGGCCACGCCCAGCACGGCGGCCGGGCCTTGCGCGTTGAACAGCACGAAGGCCGTGCGGCCTTGCGCTTCCAGCGCCTGCAGGCGGGCCAGGGCCTGGCCCAGCTTGCCCAGGTGCGCGACACCGGTTTGCTCGGCGGTTTTCTCCTGCAGCCAGCGCGCGTGGCCCAGCCACCAGGCTTGGCCATCGACCGTGCCTTGCACGCCTTGGCCGGGCAGCAGGGCGAAGTCGCTCACGGGGCTCAGTGTCGGGCTGAGGGGCTCACCGGCCGTGGCCACCTGTTCGCGCCAGCCGGCCACCACGGCGCGGGCCACCGGGTGGGTGCTGGCCGCGTCCAGGCTGGCGGCGATGCGCAGGGCTTCGGCGTCGCTCAGGGCCACGCCTTGCAGCGTCACGCCGGGCAGGGCCTCGCAATCGGTCAGGGCAGGGCGGCCTTCGGTGAGCGTGCCGGTTTTGTCCAGCGCGATGGCGCGCAGGTGGCGGCCAGCTTCCAGGTGCACGCCGCCCTTGACGAGGATGCCCAGGCGTGCCGCCGCGGCCAGGCCGCTGACCACCGTCACCGGGGTGGACACCACCAGCGCGCAGGGGCAGGCGATCACCAGCAGCACCAAGGCCTGGTAGGCCCAGGGCTGCCATGGCGTATCGCTCAACCACGGCCCCAGCAGCGCCACACCCAGGGCCAGCAGCACCACGGCAGGCGTGTACCAGCGCGCGAAGGCATCGACGAAGCGCTGCGTGGGCGCGCGCTGCGCCTGGGCCTGCTGGATGGCCGCCGCCATGCGCGCCAGCGTGCCGCCACTGGCCGTGGCCGTGGTGCGCGCTTCGATCAGGCCATCGGCCAGCACGCTGCCGGCGAACAGGGCATCGCCCACGGCCTTGTCCACGGGCAGGGCCTCGCCGGTGATGGCGGCCTCGTTGAGCGCACCCTGGCCCTGCGTGAGCTCGGCGTCCAGCGGCACACGCTCGCCGGCGCGCACGCGGATGCGGCTGCCCACGGCGACCTCGGCGACGGGGCGCTCGGCCCAATCACCTGCGCCGCCTGTGCCCGCACCCCACACCCAGGCCACCTCGGGCGCCAGCGCCGACAGCGCCTGCACCGCCTTGCGCGCGCGCTCCAGCGACAGCGCCTCGATGGCTTCGGCCACGGCGAACAGGAACAGCACCATCGCCGCTTCGGACCATTTGCCAATCAGCAAGGCGCCCAGCACCGCCAGCGACATCAAGAAGTAGATGTTCAGCGTGGCATGGCGCAGCGCGATCCAGCCCTTCTTGGCGGTCGGCCCACCGGCCAGGGCCATCGACAACACGGCCAGCGCGATCACCGGGACCGACGCCTCCACGCCGCTCGCCCAGGCCGCGGCCTCCGCACCGACCGCGGCCAGGCCCGAGGCGGCCAGCAGCCAGCGCTGGCGCGTGGGCACGGCCGGCGGCAGAGGCTGCACCGTTTGCCCGGCGGCCAGCACGCGCGGCGCCATGCCGATGTCGGCCAGGGCGGCCTCCAGCGGGGTGCTCGCGTCCAGCGTGTGGTGCACGGTCAATTCGCGCGACAGCAGGTTGAAATCCAGGCGCGCCACACCGGCCATGGGCTCCAGCTTCTGGCGGATCAGGCGCTCTTCGGTCGGGCAGTCCATCTGCTCGATGCGAAAGCGCACGGGGTGGGTGCCAGGGGGCGCGTCCGCGGCGGCGGGCGGCGGTGTCAGTGTCGGGGTGCAGCAGTCGCCGTGGTCGTGGCTGTGGCCGTGGTGATCGCCATGCGCATGGCCGTGATCGGCGCTCGGCTCGGCGACCGGCGCGCTCGCCACGCGGATGGGGATGACGGGGTGACGGCGGGGCGGGGTGCTCATGGGATGCATTGTCCCGCGCTTGAGGCCTTCCCGGCGGCGAGTGGGGGCTTCGCAGCGGCGACAGGGGCGTGGCGAACCGCAGCGATGCCGCGCCGAGCCGCCATGACGGAGCGCCGAGCCGCACACGCCGAGTTCCGAGCTCGGCCCATGCAGCAATGAGGTGCGTGTGCCGAGCTCTGAACTGCAGTGGCGCACCTTTTTGCTGCGTGCACCGAGCAAATAGCTCGGCACGCCGAGCACAAAGCTCCGCGCATGCACCTATTGGGTGCGCATGCCGAGCTCAGAGCTCCGCGCGTGTCGTGATTTGCTCGGACGACGCAGCAAAAAGCTCGGCGTGCGAACCTCCAAGGTGCGCCAGCCACTGCGCTATCCTCAACGGCCTCATGAAAGCACTGCACATCCACGTCGGCGAGCGCGCCCGCCAGCACATCGCCACCCAGGGCCTGCGCCCGCAGGACATCCGCGTGGTGCCCGCCGCCGCCGGTGGCCCCAAGGGGCTGATGCTCACCCACCTCGACCAGCAGATCTTCGGCCGCTGGCTGCCCATGGGCGGCCACACGGTGCACCTCGTGGGCGCGTCCATCGGCGCCTGGCGCATGGCCACGGCCGCCATGCCCGACCCCATCCGCGCCTTCGCTGACCTGTCGCACGGCTACATCCACCAGCACATCGAGCCCGAGGCGGGGCGCCAGTTTCCCAGCGCCGCGCGCATCACCGCCGGCTTCACGCAGACCCTGCAGGACTTCTTCGGCCGCGACACCGCCGCCTTGCTGAACCACCCGCGCTGGCGCCTGCACGTGCTGACCTCCAAGGGCCGGCAGATCCTGCGGCAGAACACCCCGGCGCGCACGGCGGCGGGCTTCGCCGGCCTGGCGCTGACGAACGCGCTCTCGCGCAAGGCCGTGGGCCTGTTCCTGGAGCGCAACGTGTTCTCCTCGCCCGGCGAGCCGCTGCCCGTGCCCCTGCGCGACCTGCCCACGCAGCACGTGGCCTTGACCGAAGCCAACTTCCTCCCGGCCATGCTGGCGTCCTGCAGCATCCCCTTCATGCTGGAAGGCGTGCCGCACATCCCCGGCGCGCGGCCTGGCGCCCATTGGGACGGCGGCCTGGTGGACTACCACGTGCACTGGCCCTACAACCAGATGAAGCCCGGCCTGGTGCTCTACCCGCACTTCCAGCAGCAGGTCGTGCCCGGCTGGCTGGACAAGGGCCTGCGCTGGCGCCACCGCGCCACGCCCGCCCTGAGCAACATGGTGCTGCTGTGCCCCAACCCCGAGTGGGTGCGCACGCTGCCCGGCGGCAAGCTGCCCGACCGCACCGACTTCAAAAGCCTGCCGCCCCCGCAGCGCATGAAGGTCTGGACCGAGGCCGTGTTGCGTTCC
Organism: Aquabacterium sp.; assembly: GCA_023266355.1. Taxonomy (GTDB): domain Bacteria; phylum Pseudomonadota; class Gammaproteobacteria; order Burkholderiales; family Burkholderiaceae_C; genus Aquabacterium. The sequence continues at coordinate 346,699 of JAHFQM010000002.1, read as the reverse complement.
GAGCAACTGGCGCAGGAGTGGCAGGAATGGCTGGACGCGGGCTGCCCGGCGGATGTGCTCAGGCCCCTGTGAAGGGTGCCGTGATGGCGCGGTGAGGCTGTCGCCAACCTTTGGAAACGAATTGCCACCTGGCACGGTGGCGCATGCCATGGCGCCGCTGCTACATTCCTCCGCAAATCAAAACGAGGGATGTTCATGAGGCCTTTCATCGTCGTCGGTGACCGCACCGATCACGGGGGCGTGGTCGTGGGTTCCACCATGACCACAGACACCCATGGCAAACGCCTGGCACGGGTTGGCGATCAGGTCACGTGTCCCAAGAAGGGGCATGGCACCACGGTCATCGTCACGGGAGACCCGACCATGATCGTCGATGGCGCGCCAGTGGCGCGGCATGGCGACAAGTGCGCTTGTGGCGCGACGCTGATTTCCAGCCAGGTGGTGTCCCGCGTTGGGGCTGAGGGTGGCCTGGAGGCCATGCACCAGGCGCCAGTCCCTGCATCGCCAGCCAGGCCTGGGGGGCTGATCTCTTCTTTGTTGCCGCGGAACCATGATCATGACATTCACTTCCTGGTGCGGGACGAGGTGACAAAGCGACCACTGCCCCAGGTGTTCTACAGGATCACGCTGGAGGATGGCACGACCACCACGGGGATCACGGACGACAACGGGTTGACCGAGAAAATCAGCTCTCGAATCAAACAGAAAGCCACATTGGAGGTGCACCACCATGACGAGGACCGTGACGGCAGAACTGACGCCAACAACCGATACGACGCCTGCTGTTGCTGACGTCCCGGCACGCGACAAGAGTGGCGCACATTGGGTTGTGCGGTTCCCGGGCAGTGCCAGCCTGGACGATCTGGCGGCTGGGTTCCGCGCGGGCGCCACGGCATTCATCGGTGCCATCCAGGCAGCGGGAGGGCGCGTGAACGTCGTTGCCACCTACAGGCCGCGAGAGCGCGCCTACTTGATGCACTACAGCGCCAGGATCGACAGAGGTGACCTGGCGCCAGGCGAGGTCCCTCGGATGACAGGCGTGAACATCGATTGGGTGCACGACACGCCAGCGGCATCGAAGGCGGCTGCGCGTGCGATGGTCGTGGCATACGGCATTGTTTTTCCGCCCGCATTGACGTCCAGGCACACCGAGCGTGCCGCGATTGACATGACCATCACAGGCATGAACGGCAAAACAATCCAGGATGCGTCCGGCCGGAATCTGGCCATCAAGAAAATGTCCGATCTTCACGCGGTGGGTGCGTCCTATGGTGTCCACAAGCTGGTTTCCGATCCTCCACATTGGTCTGACGATGGGCATTGAAAAATTCTTCATCTTCTGGGTGTGCGTCCTCCTGGTGCCGACAGCCCAGTCGGCAGCGTTCGGCCTGATGAGGCTGGATGGCGCGGGTCACGCCACCTTGGTCATGGGCCAGCCCTTGCCCTCAGGGGCCAAGGTTGAGTTCCAGTTCGAGGGTCCGAACGGCCGCGCAGTGTGTTGCAAGCGATTGCGTGCGGAAGACTTCCAACTGGACGCTTCAGCAGCGGTGCTCGCCACCGACGAAGTCACGGGCGAGGCACCTCGTGTCTACGCCGCACGGATCCCAAAGCTGTGGGCGGTGTCGCCGTTCATTGGCGCTGCTGTGATCGGCCAGCCCACGCGGGTTCGCAGCCGAAGCGGTGGCTTGGCCATGCGCGATGGCCTGGGCGTGCGCAGGTCTGCGAGCACCTGCGTGAGCCACGAGGGCGTGCACCTGATCGAGCGTGATGGCGGGAGCGAGCGAACGCACCTGTACCTCTCGATGGGCTACGAGCTTGCGCAGCCGGATTGCCCTTGAGGATGGGAAGATTGGCTCTGGGGGTTGGCTACACTGTCAGCCATGTCCTCAGACCCGATCGTCGCCCTGCTGCTGATCGCGGCCCTGATCGCCGCCAGCGCTTTCTTCTCCCTCACCGAACTGGCCGTGGCCGCGTCGCGCCGCGTGCGCCTGCGCCAGATGGCCGACCACGGTGACTGGCGCGCCCAGCGCGTGCTGGCCGTGCAGGACGAACCCGGCGACTTCTTCACCGCCTTGCAGATCGGCATGAACGCCGTGGCCATCCTGGGTGGCGTGGTGGGCGAGGGCGCTTTTTCGCCCATGGCCACGCGCCTGCTGCGGGCCTTGCAGCTCGACGCGGGCTACATCGAGACCAGCGCTTCGGTGCTGTCCTTCGTGCTGGTCACCAGCCTCTTCATCCTGCTGGCCGACCTCTTCCCCAAGCGCCTGGGCATGGTCGCGCCCGAGCAGGTGGCCGTGCGCGTCGTCGGGCCCATGCTGCTGGTGCTGGCGGCGTTCCGCCCGCTGGTGTGGTGCTTCAAGCGCCTGACCGACCTGCTGTTCAAGCTGCTGGGCCTGCCCGATCGCCGAGACGAGGCCGTCACCTCCGACGACATCCTGGCCATGGCCCAGGCCGGCGCCGATGCCGGCGTGCTGGCGCTCACCGGCCAGCAGGTCATCGAGAACGTGTTCGAGCTCGACACCCGCCTGGTCACCAGCGCCATGACCTCGCGCGACCGCATCGTCCACCTGCTGCTCGACGACAGCGAGGCCCTGATCCGCGCCCGCATCGAGCAGTTCCCGCACTCGACCTACCTGGTCTGCGACGGCGACATCGACCACGTGGTCGGCTACGTCGATTCGAAAGACCTGCTCAGCCGCGTTTTCAACGGCCAGCCCATCTCGCTGCAAGCGCCCGGCCTGATCAAGAAGGTGCTGATCGTGCCGGAGCGCATCAGCCTCTCGGAGGTGCTGCAGCAGTTCCGCCAGGCCTTCGAGGACTTCGCTGTCATCCTCAACGAGTACAGCCTGGTGGTGGGCATCATCACCATCAACGACGTGATGAGCACGGTGATGGGCAGCCTGGTGGCGCCCATGGACGACGACCAGATCGTGCAGCGCGATGCCGACTCCTGGCTCATCGACGGCGCCACGCCCATCCCGGACGTGCTGCGCGCGCTCGACCTCGACCACCTGCCGCAGCAGGACGAGTACGAGACCCTGGCCGGCTTCATGATGGTGATGCTGCGCCGCATCCCGCGCAAGACCGACAAGGTCAGCTGGGGCGGCTGGCGCTTCGAGGTGCTCGACGTGGACAGCTACCGCATCGACCAGGTGATGGTCACGCGGGAGGCGCCGAGCGAGGCCTCACCGACCTGATCTGGCCGGCAAGCCCCCGTCAGCTCACAATCAACTCACATCGAGGCTTCGAGCAGCGCGCGGTATTCCTCTGGCGTGGCCACGCGCGGGTTGGTCTTGTGGCAGTGGTCGGCCATCGCGCCGGTGATGACCTTGTCGAACCAGGCGCGCTCCACACCCAGCGCGGCCAGGCCGGTGGGCAGGCCCAGGCGGGCGTTCATGTCTTTGATGGCCGCGGGGATGTCGCCCTGCGAGCCCAGGCCCATGGCGTGGGCCATGCGGGCCAGGCGACGGTCCTTCTGCATGGATTCGGCCTCGGCGTTGAAGGCAACCACGGCGGGCAGGAACATGGCGTTCAAGGTGCCGTGGTGCAGCTTGGGGTTCACGCCGCCCAGGCTGTGGCTGAGGCTGTGCACCGCGCCCAGCCCTTTCTGGAAGGCCATGGCGCCCTGCATGGAGGCGCTCATCATGTTCAGGCGGGCCTCGCGGTCGCTGCCGTCTTGCGTGGCCCGCGCGATGTGGGCCCAGGCGCGCTCCAGGCCGTCCAGCGCGATGCCATCGGCCGGTGGGTTGAACGCCGCCGACATGAAGGTTTCCATGCAGTGGGCGATGGCGTCCATGCCGGTGGCGGCGGTCAGCATCGGGGGCAGGCCGAGCGTGAGTTCCGGGTCGAGGATGGCGGCCTTGGGCATCAGGTTCCAGGAGTGGAAGCCCAGCTTGCGGCCGTCATCGACGATGACGATGGCGCCACGCGCCACCTCCGAGCCGGTGCCCGCGGTGGTTGGCACGGCAATCAGCGGGGCGGCCTGCGGCGTGATCTTGGGCGAGCCGCCCTCGATGGTGGCGTAGGTGGTCAGCGGGCCCGGGTGCCTGGCCATGATGGCCAGGCCCTTGGCCAGGTCGATGCTGGAGCCGCCGCCCACGGCGATCAGGCCGTCGCAGCCCGAGGCCTTCCAGACCTCGTGCGCGGCGCGCACCGAGGCCTCGGTCGGGTTGGGCGGTGTCTGGTCGAAGACGGTGACGGGCAGGTCGGCCAGCGCATCCAGCGCCTTTTGCAAGACGCCGGCGGCGCGCACGCCCGCATCGGTCACAACCAGCGGACGGCGGATGCCGACGCGCTCGCACTCGCTGGCCAGCAGGCGCACGGCGCCGAACTCGAACTGGATCTGGGTCAGGTACAGGATGGTGGACATGGGGGCCTCGCTCTGGATGCCCGGGATCATAGCGAGCGCTGCGCCGGCCCGCCCCTCAGGAAGATCCGCCTTGCACGGCCCCCGTTCACCCCGGACTTTGGGGGAGTGACCCATTTTGTGGGGTCAAAGCCGTGTCAATCGCGGTTGGCTCGACTACCATACGCCCCTGACGATAAAACGGACGTTTGAAACGTCTGTACTGTTGGCTCACCGACAGACACCTGGAGACCCCCCATGGCCACGGCCACGCCCCGCCTTTCCCCGGCAGACACCAAGACCCGCATCCTGGACGCGGCCGAGGCCTTGTTCATCGGCGGCGGCTTCGATTCGATGTCGATGCGCCAGATCACCAGCGCGGCCGGCGTCAACCTGGCCGCGGTGAACTACCACTTCGGCACCAAGGACGCGCTCATCCACGCCGTGCTGGCGCGCCGCCTGGACCCGCTGGACGGCCAGCGCCTGGCCATGCTGGACGCCTTCGAGGCGGCCTACGGCGAGCGCATGAGCTGCGAGCACGTGCTGGTGGCGCTGTTCCTGCCCGCGGTGCGGATTTTCCGCAGCGAGGCGCCCATGGCCGACAGCTTCTTGCACTTCATCGGCCGGGCCTACACCGACCCATCGCCCGTGGTGCGCGACTTCATCCAGGCCAACTACATCCAGACGCTGGGCCGCTTCTTCTTCGCCTTCCAGCGCACCTTGCCCGAGCTCAGCCGCGAAGACCTGGGCTTCCGCCTCAACTTCGCCATGGGGGCGCTGTCCGGCATCCTGGCCGGCGGCAACACCCAGCGCCTGATCCGCGAGTTCACCCAGCAACAGGGCGACCACGAGGCCGTGATCCTGTCGCGCCTGGCCTCCCTGATGGTGGCCGCCTTGAAAGCCCCTTTGCCAGGCCCGGAAGACGCCACCTTGTTCGGCGCCATGGCCAGCATCCCCGGCGTGGCGCAGATCGGCATCGCCACGCCCGCCACAGCCCCCTGATTTCCCCGACGTGGCCTGCCGATGGGGCAGGCCGTTTTGACAACCTGGCCACACCGGACTGTGCACGTCCACCGGCCTTCAGCACTGCGAGCCTTTCCATGAAAGACGGTTACATCGATTTCGCCAACTCCAACGTCGGGGCCAAGCTGGTCAATGCCCTGGGCCTGCCCAAGCCGATGCCTCTGGAGCGCTACCAGGCCGGTCAGCCCGTGGTCAAGGGCACGGTGCTGGTGGGCGGCGGCGGTGAGCCGCAATTGCTGGAGGCCTTGGCCGGCGTGTTCCAGCGCATCGGTGTGCAGACCCTGGCCCACGAGCGCCTGCCGCAGTGGGTGGCCGTGGCCAACAAGGCCGGCCTGACCACGGGCCGCTGGGGCAGCAACGGCCAGCCCGGCGAGAAGGTCAAGGCCCTGGTGTTCGACGCCACCGGCCTGACCGATTCCACCCAGTCCGATGCGCTGTACTGGTTCTTCCACGATGCCGCCCGTTCGCTGCTGCCTTGCGGCCGCGTGGTCGTGCTGGGCCGTCCGCCTGAGGCCTGCACCTCGCCGCGCCAGGCCACCATCCAGCGTGGCCTGGAAGGTCTGACGCGCTCGCTGGGCAAGGAGCTCAAGAAGGGCAGCAACGCCCAGCTGGTCTACGTGGCCGAAGGCGCTGAAAGCCAGGTCGAGTCCACGCTGCGCTTCCTGCTGTCGCCGCGCTCGGCCTATGTGTCGGCGCAGGTCATCCGCATCGGCGCACCGGTGGGTGACAACGTCACGCCCGCCAACTGGGACCAGCCCCTGGCCGGCAAGAAGGTGCTGGTGACCGGCGCTTCGCGCGGCATCGGTGCGGCGATCGCTGAGTGCATGGCCCGCGACGGCGCCCACGTCATCGCCCTGGACGTGCCCCAGGCCCAGGAAGGCCTCGACGAGGTCGCCAAGAAGATCGGTGGCACGGCGCTGGCGCTGGACATCGGCGCGCCCGAAGCGCCTCAAAAGCTGGTGGACGCCGCCAAGGCCGACGGCGGCTGGGACGTGGTCGTGCACAACGCCGGCATCACCCGCGACAAGACCATCGCCAACATGAAGGAGCACCTCTGGCAGCTCGTCATGAACGTCAACCTGTCCACGCAAGAGCGCATCAACGAGGCGCTGGTCGAGAGTGGTGCGCTGAAGGCGGGTGGCCGCATCGTCTGCGTGTCGTCCATCTCGGGCATCTCGGGCAACATGGGCCAGACCAACTACGCCGTCTCCAAGGCCGGTGTGGTCGGCATGGTGCAGGCCAGCGCGCCGATCTTCGCAAAGAAGGGCATCACCATCAACGCCGTGGCCCCGGGCTTCATCGAAACGGCCATGACGGCGGCCATCCCCTTCGCCATCCGCGAAGCCGGTCGCCGCATGAACTCCATGAGCCAGGGCGGCCAGCCTGTGGACGTGGCCGAGGCCATCGGCTGGTTCGCCAGCCCCGCATCGGCCGGCATCACGGGCAACGTGATCCGCGTGTGCGGCCAGAGCCTGATCGGCGCCTGAGTTGCACCCCGACCTCACCGGCAAACCGCCCATGAAAATCATCGAAGTCAACAAGCTGCCCAGCGCGCTGGCGCTCAACCTGGGCGCTTTGCGCTCCAGCAGCAAGCGCCCCGGCGTGGTCGAAGCCCTGCCCGAGGTGACCTATGTGCGCCCGCGCGTGGTCGTCGATGCCAAGCGCGTGGCGGCCTACGCCAAGGTGTGCGGCTTCGGCAAGGCCCACGGCGTGCCCATGCTGTTCCCGCACCTGGACGCCTTCCCGCTGGCCATGATGCTGTTCGGCTCGCGGCGCTTCCCCTTTCCGGCGATGGGCCTGGTGCACCTGGCCAACAGCGCCAGGCTGCTGCAGCGCATCCACGTGGAAGACGTGTTGCGCATCGAGGTGCGCACCGGCGAGCTGATCGCACATGACAAGGGCCAGGCCTTCACGCTGCACGCCCGCGCCCTGCGCGATGGCGAGGTGGTGTGGGAGAGCACCTGGACGCTGCTGCGCCTGGGCGTGCGCCAGCCCAAGGGCGAGCCCTACACCAGCCAGCTGATCGACGAGCGCCCGCTGTCTCACCAGGCCGACTTCTACGCCGGCGCCAGCATCGGCCGCAGCTACGGCCGCGTTTCGGGCGACATCAACCCCATCCACCTCTCGGCGCTCACCGCCAAGTTCCTGGGCTTTCGCAAGGCGATTGCCCACGGCATGTGGACCAAGGCCCGTGCCCTGGCCACGCTGATGCCGCGCGAGGCGGTGGCGCAGGCCGAGGTCGTCGTCGAGTTCAAGACCCCGCTGTTCCTGCCCGCGCGCGCTTCCTTGTGGGCCATCCGCAGCGAAGACAGCGCCCTGTTCGAAGTCCGCAACGCCAAGGGCGACAAGCCGCACCTGCGCGGCCGTGTCACCTACTGAACACCCCTGAATCCCTGAAAGGCACCTGCCCATGAACACCACCGTCCGCCGCGTCGCCATCATCGGTGGCAACCGCATCCCGTTTGCCCGCTCCAACACCGTCTACTCCAACGTCTCCAACCAGGAGATGCTGACCGCCACCCTGCAGGGCCTGGCCGACCGCTTCAACCTGCACGGCCAGCGCCTGGGCGATGTCGCCGCCGGTGCCGTGATGAAGCACAGCCGTGACTTCAACCTGGTGCGCGAGTCGGTGCTGTCCACGACCCTGGCCCCCGAAACCCCGGCCTACGACCTGCAACAGGCTTGCGGCACCGGTCTGGAGGCCATCATGCTGGTGGCCAACAAGATCGCCCTGGGCCACATCGAGTGCGGCATCGGTGGCGGTGTGGACACCACCTCTGACGCGCCCATCGGCATCAACGAAAAGATGCGCAAGATCCTGATGGAAGCCAACCGCGCCAAGGGCACGATGGCCCAGCTCAAGGTGATGTCCCAGATCCGCCCGAGCATGCTGATGAAGCCGGCCATCCCGAAGAACGGTGAGCCGCGCACCGGCTTCTCCATGGGCGAGCACGCCGAGCTGATGGCGCGCGAGTGGGGCATCCCCCGCGAAGAGCAGGACCAACTCGCCGTGGCCAGCCACGCCAACCTGGCGCGTGCCTACAAGGAAGGTTTCTTCGCCGACCTCATCACCCCCTTCAAGGGCGTGAGCAAGGACAACAACCTGCGCGAAGGCCTGAGCATCGAGAAGCTGCGCTCGCTCAAGCCGTGCTTCGACAAGAAGGTCGCGCCCGGCCAGGGCACGCTGACCCCGGGCAACTCCACGCCCCTGACCGACGGTGCCTCGGCCGTGCTGCTGGGCAGCGAGGAATGGGCCAAGGCGAACAACCTGCCCGTGCTGGCCTACATCACCTTCAGCGAAGTGGCCGCCGTGGACTTCTTCAACAAGAAGGAAGGCCTGCTGATGGCCCCGGCCTATGCCGTGCCGCGCATGCTGGACCGCGCCGGCATCAAGCTGCAGGACTTCGATTTCTATGAAATCCACGAAGCCTTCGCCGCGCAGGTGCTGTGCACATTGAAGGCCTGGGAAGACGGCAAGTACTGCAAGGAGCGCCTGGGCCTGGACCAGCCCCTGGGCAGCATCGACCGCAGCAAGCTCAACATCAACGGCTCCTCGCTGGCCGCGGGCCACCCCTTCGCCGCCACCGGTGGCCGCATCGTGGCCTCTCTGGCCAAGATGCTGGCGCAAAAGGGTTCGGGCCGTGGCCTGATCTCGATCTGCGCCGCCGGCGGCCAGGGCGTCGTTGCCATCTTGGAGCGCTGACCCAGAGCCCTTAAACTGGGCTTTCAAAACCAAGACAAGCCGCGCCCACCGAGGTGACGGCACGAGGAGACACCGATGAGCCAAACCGCAGCCGCCGCCCAGCTTGGGCAGTCCATCGTCAACCCGGACGGTTCCACCAATCGCATCTGGTTGTCGTCGTACGTGAAGGGCGTGGCCCACGACATCGACGTCAACAAGTACCAGTCGCTGACGCAGTACTTCGACGAGTGCGTGGCCAAGTTCCGCGACCGCCCGGGCTTCGTGAGCATCGGCACGGAGATGTCCTTCGCTCGCCTGGACCGCCTGGTCAAGTCCTTCGCGGCTCACCTGCAAAGCCAGGGCGTGAAGAAGGGCGACCGGGTGGCCATCATGCTGCCCAACACCTTCCAGTACCCCGTGTGCCTGTTCGCGGTGCTGCGCATCGGTGCCATCGTGGTCAACGTCAACCCCTTGTACACGGCGCGCGAGCTGAACCACCAGCTCAAGGACTCTGGCGCCGAAACCATCATCGTGATGGAGACCTTCGCCAAGACCTTGCAAGACGCGATGGCCGGCACCCAGGTCAAGCGCGTGGTGCTGACGCAGATCGGGGACTTGCTCTCCGACGGCTTCGTCAACCTCAAGGGGCGTCTGCTGAACTTCGTGCTGCGCAAGGTGCAGAAGATGGTGCCGGCCTACAGCCTGCCCGGCGCCGTGTGGATGCGCGATGCGATCAAGGCCGGTGCCGCCCACAAGCTGCAACCGGTGAAGGTGCAGCCCGACGAGCTGGCCTTCCTGCAGTACACCGGCGGCACCACCGGCGTGGCCAAGGGCGCCATGCTGACGCACCGCAACGTGCTGGCCAACTGCCAGCAGGCACTGGCCTTTGCCGAGGGCCAGCTGACCGGCGAAACCGAGACCGTGGTCACGCTCATCCCGATGTACCACATCTTCTCGCTGACGGTGAACGGCCTGATCTTCATGGGCCTGGGCGGACGCAACATCCTGATCGCCAACCCGCGCGACACCAAGCGCGTGATGATGATGCTCAAGAACGAGAAGTTCTCCGGCATCAGCGGCGTCAACACGCTGTTCGCCTCCTTCCTGGACGACCCGGCCTTCCGCAAGCTGGACTTCTCCAAGCTGAAGTTGCCCATCGCCGGCGGCATGGCCCTGCAACGCAGCGTGGCCGAGCGCTGGAAAGAGGTCACCGGCCAGGCCATCGTCGAGGGCTATGGCCTGACCGAGTGCTCGCCCATCGTGTCGCAAGCCCCGGTGGACATCAGCAAGCCGCGCCCGACCTTCACCGGCTCCATCGGCGTGCCCGTGCCCTCCACCGAGGTGCGCTGCCGCCGTGAAGATGGCTCCTGGGCCGACATCGGCGAGCCCGGCGAGCTGTGCGTGCGCGGCCCGCAGGTCATGAAGGGCTACTGGAACCGCCCCGAAGAAACCGAGAAGGTCATCGACGCTGAAGGCTGGCTGGCCACGGGCGACATCGCCGTGATGGACGAGCTGGGCTTCCTCAAGATCGTGGACCGCAAGAAGGACATGATCCTGGTCTCGGGCTTCAACGTCTACCCGAACGAGATCGAGGACGTGGTGGCCATGCACCCCGACGTCAAGGAGGTGGCGGCCGTGGGCGTGCCCGACGAAGTGGCCGGTGAACGCGTCAAGATCATCGTGGTGCCGCGCAACCCGGGCCTGACCAAGGAAGCCTTGCTTGAGCACTGCCGCAAGAACCTGACGGGCTACAAGATGCCGCGCATCGTCGAGTTCCGCAACGAAGAGCTGCCCAAGACGCCGGTGGGCAAGATCCTGCGCCGCGAACTGCGCTGACCAGGTCCATGGCCCCAGCCGCATGACCCAGCCCGCCGACTTCCGTTTCCACCACCGCCTGCGCGTGCGCTGGGTGGAGGTGGACGCCCAGCAGGTGGTCTTCAACGGCCACTACCTGACCTACCTGGACGTGGCCGTCACCGAGTTCTGGCGGACGGTCGGCCTGCCATACCCGGACGCGATGCGGCACGTGGGTGGCGACATCTTCGTGCGCCGCAACACGCTGGAGTACCACGCGCCGGCGCGCCTGGACGACTGGCTGGACATCGGCATGCGCTGTGAGCGCATTGGCACCTCGTCCATCACCTTGAACTGGGCGGTGTGGTCGCAGGGCCGCTTGCTCGTCACGGGCGAGGTGGTCTATGTGTTCACCGACCTGGCCTCGGGGCGCTCAGCCCCGGTGCCCGAGGCGGTGCGCCACCAACTGGACGCCCACGAGCAGGGCACGCCCGTCACCCAGCTGGTGTGTGGCCCGTGGGAGGCGCTGGCCGAGGCGGCGAGGGCGGTGCGCCTGGCCGTGTTCGTCGGCGAGCAGGGCATCCCCGAGTCCGAGGAGTGGGATGCCGACGATGCCACCGCGGTGCACGCCGTGGTCCGCACCCTGGCGGGCCTGCCGCTGGCCACGGGGCGCTTGATTTTGTCGGGCGAAGCTGGCCACGCCCGCATCGGGCGCATGGCGGTGCTGCGCAGTGCGCGTGGCATCGGTCTGGGGCGTGCGGTGCTGCAGGCGCTGATCGCCCAGGCGCGTCAGCGGGGTGTGCCGCACATCGGCATCCACGCGCAGTTGAGCGCCATGCCGCTGTACGCCCAGGCGGGCTTCCTGCCGGTGGGCGAGGTGTTCGACGAGGTGGGCATCCCGCACCAGCGCATGACGCTGGCGCTGTGAGGGATCAACCCAACAGGCTCAGGCCTTCAGGATGAAGCCCGGTGCGGCCTTGATCAGGCTGCGCGCGCGTTGGCGCCGGGCCTGAACCTCGGCCATGACCTGCTGGTCATCGTGCTCCGAGATGTCGCTGGCTTCGAAAGCGTCGTCGCTGCGCATGCTGGGCGGCGGCAGGGTGGCGTCCAGACGCGCCACCTCGGCTTGCGCCATGGTGTGGCGCGGCGGCCAGTTTTTCAAAGTCACGCGGCGCAGCAAGGCCAGGCTGGATTGCGCTGCGAAGGTGCGTTCCATCACGTGGGTCACCAGGCGCTTGTTGACGCGCTCGGTGATGATGACCGTCGAGCAGCGCGTGCCGTACAGGCCATTGCCCGAGCGGATGAAGGCCGAGGACAGCATCTTTTCCCATTCGGGCGAGACACCGGTGCGCGGCAGTTGCTCGTCGGGGGGCTGGGCGGGGTCGGCCAGGGCTTCGAAGAGGCTGTGCGCCAGCTCGTCGGCATCCTGGCTCTCGGGGATGGCGCTCTTGAGCCTGCCCTTGAGCGTCTGCACCTTGGGCCAGGGCGTGTTGAGCGCGGCGTTCGACAAGCCAAAGATGCCGCGCTGCAGCCGTTCCGGATAGACGCGGCGGTTGTTGATCCAGTAGCACTCGCCCTGGGCGAAATCCAGCGCGATCATGTTGAAGCCGTTGTGGCCCGACATGGCCAGGCGCGGCCAGAGCATGGACATGTGCAGGTCGCCCTGGAGCCACTGCGGCACGATCTGGCCGCGCGAGGGGGCTTGCGGGTCCATGTCGTTGGGATCGCGGATGTTGGTGACCATGCCCAGGCGCCCCAGGGCGGTCAGGCCCAGCCAGGTGCCGCCGGCATGCAGGTCGCGGCCACCCAGGATGGCCGGGCCGCCGGCTTCGGGCTCCCACCAGCCCAGGCGCGCGGCGGGGCGGTCGAAGAACTCGTCTCGGTTGGCCGCCATCACGAAGGGGAAGCGGCTGCTTTGGTCAAGGGCGAAGGCAATGAGGCACATACAGATTCCTCACGCGGTGTGCGTGGTCAACGGCGTGGTCAGCGGCTCGAAGGTTTCGACATGACGGACGCCGATCAGCCCTGTCGGCAGCGCACTGGCCTGGGCCGCGATGGCCTGTGCGATCAACGGGGAGACCCCTTCCGGGTGCGCGTAAATTTCCATCCAGGTCTCTTCGGCCACCTCGGCCAGCCCTGCGACATCGGCGCGGCGCATCAACTGGGTTTGCAGACCAGGCCACTGCTGCGTCAGCACGGCTTGCATCTGCTGGACGGCCAGGGCCGCGGCAGGGCGGTTCGCATGGGGCACCCGGTAGTACACGAATTGGGCGAGCGAGGCGGTGTGGCAGGTCATGGGGGCGGGGTGTCCGGCATGTCAGACATGTCGATCAGACTGCGCACAGCGTACCCCATGCCGCTCTGCTTGGCCGCCGACCGCGGCAGCCCCTGGAAGCAAGCGCGGTCGAATGCCGTTAAGGATTTGACAGGGCGCGCGCATTCATGCAGACGGCGGCTCCAGCGGCAGTTCGTAGGGCAGGGCAGCCCAGCGCAGCAGGGGGCCTTCGGCCGAGCCGGCACGCACGGGCGTTCGCCAGGCCGCGAGCTTGATCTCCACCAAGGCCGAGTGCGCCGCGCTGGGCGCACTGCCGTCGCTGGACGGGATCGCAGCGGACTGGACCACCAGGCCCGCGGGCTGGCCCGGGTCGCTCTCGGCGAACAGCTCCTGGCCGGGCTGCAAGGCCGCGTCGCTGTGGACCAGCACCGCCCGGCGCTTGATGGTGCCGCGGTACTGGCTGCGCGCCACGATTTCCTGGCCGGGGTAGCAGCCCTTCTGGAAGTTGACGCCACCCAGCAGCTCGAAGTTGACCATCTGCGGCACGAACTGGTCGGCCGTGGCGGCCTGGATGCGGGGCACCGCGCTCATCACGTCCAGCCAGGCCCAGGCGGGGGCGGGCAGCACGGGCAAGCGCGCCTGCAGGGCGTCGGCTTCGGCCTGAGGCCCCACCCACAGCCAGCGCGGCACGCCCAGCACAGCGGGCAGGCTCACCAACTGGCCGCCCTGGCAGGCGCGAACGGGCCAGGGGGCATCGGCAGAGGGCGTTGTGGCGGTGGCGATGGCCGTGGTGGATGGGGCTTGTGCGCCCTCGGACAGCAGGGCTTGCACCTCAGCGCCGACCAGGCCCAGCACGCGCAGGATGGCTTGGCCATCGCTCAGGCGGGTCTTGGCGCGCAGCACGAACATCGACAGGCGCTTGAGCAGCGGCGGCAACACGCTGGCATCGCACAGCAACCAGACGTTGTCGGCATCGGGGCGCAGGGCGATGGCGCTGGCCAGCATGCGGCCCTTGGCAGAGCAGTAGGCCGCCAGGCGGGCCTGGGTGGCGTCCAGGTGCTCGATGTCCTGGCTGAGCTGGCCGTGCAGGAAGCTGGCGGTGTCGGGGCCCGTGGCCTGCAACACGGCCAGGTCGGGCAAGGGCAGGGCACCGTGCCATGCGGCGGGGGAGGGCAGGTGCAAATCAGGGGTGGGCGAGGTCGTGAGGGGCGATGTCATGCGGGTCATTATGATCACGCCCTGATGCACCCGCAAAACACACGGAGGACGACCCTCCGCCCAGGCGTCCTTCTCGGCGCCCACGCCACGCCATCGCCTGCCCACGTGCGCGGCGGCTTCTTCGCGTCCGCCTTGATGCTGCTGGCGGCCTTGGCCCTGGCGGTGTCAGCGGGTGTCTGGTGGTGGCTCAACCAGCCCCTGCGCTTGAACGCGCCCACGGTGGAGCTCTCGGTCGAGGCGGGCAGCACGCCGCGCGATGTGGCCCGTGCCTGGGCTGCCGCCGGGGTCGAAGCGCCTGCCTGGATGCTCTATGAGTGGTTCCGCTGGTCGGGGCAGTCACGCCAGATCCGCGCTGGGAGCTACGAGCTGGAAACGGGCGCCACGCCGCGCGACCTGCTGCGCATGATGGTGCGGGGCGACGAGCGCCTGGCCACGGTCAAACTCATCGAGGGCTGGACGTTCAAGCGCTTCCGCGCCGAGTTGGCCCAAGCCGAGGGCCTCAAGCCCCTGACCCAGGGCATGGGCGAGGCGGAGTTGATGGCCCAGCTGGGCGCCCCAGGCGTGCCCGCCGAAGGCCAGTTCTTCCCCGACACCTATGCCTACGCCAAGGGCAGCACCGATCTGGCCGTGTTGCAGCGGGCCCACCGGGCCCTGCGCAAGCAGCTGGATGCCGTCTGGACGCAGCGTGCCGCAGGCAGCATGCTGGCGTCGCCGCAGGATGCGCTTGTCCTGGCGTCCATCGTCGAGAAGGAAACCGGCCGCGAGTCCGACCGTCCGATGATCTCGTCGGTGTTCCACAACCGCTTGCGCATCCGCATGCCCTTGCAGACCGACCCCACCGTCATCTACGGTCTGGGCGATGCCTTCGACGGCAACCTGCGGCGCATCCACCTGCAGACCGACACGCCCTTCAACACCTACACCCGCCCCGGCCTGCCGCCCACGCCCATCGCCATGCCGGGCAAGGCCGCCTTGATGGCCGCGGTGCAGCCCGCCAGCTCCAAGGCTTTGTATTTCGTGGCGCGTGGCGACGGCAGCAGTGTCTTCAGCGCGACACTGGCTGAGCATAATCGCGCAGTGAACCAGTACCAACGCGCCAGAAAGGGTCCATGAGCACAGGCCGATTCATCTCCTTCGAGGGCATCGACGGGGCGGGCAAGACCACCCACATCGACGCCGTCGAGCAGGCCTGGCGCGCGGCCGGTCACGAGGTCGTGCGCACGCGCGAGCCCGGTGGCACGGCCCTGGCCGAGTCGCTGCGCGAACTCGTGCTGCACCAGCCCATGGACGCCCTGACCGAAGCCTTGCTGGTGTTCGCCGCACGGCGCGACCACATCCAGCAGGTGATCGCGCCAGCGCTGGCCCGTGGCGCGTGGGTGCTGTGCGACCGCTTCACCGACGCCACCTTCGCCTACCAGGGCGCCGGCCGGGGCTTTGACCTGCAGGTGCTGGCGCAGCTGGAAGGCTGGGTGCAGCAAGGTTTGCAGCCCGAACTGACCCTGCTGTTCGACCTCTCGCCCGCCGTGGCCGCGGCCCGCTTGCGCGATGCCCGCCAGCCCGACCGCTTCGAGTCCCTGGACGAGGCGTTCTTCGAGCGCGTGCGGGGTGGCTACCTGGCCCGACAGGCCGCTGACACGCAGCGTTTTGCGCTGATCCAGGCCGATGCCCCGCCACCTGCCGTGGCCGCGCAGGTGCAGGCCGCCTTGCAGTCACGAGGCCTGGCATGACGGGGGGCCTGAAAGGCGCAAGGGGTGAGTCAGACACGCTCTGGCCCTGGCTGCGCGAGCCGCTGGCGCAGGCCTTGCAGCAGCTGCACAGCCATGCGGTGCTCCTGCACGGTCCGGAAGGCGTCGGGCAGTTCGAGTTCTCGCTGGCGCTGTCACGCGCCTGGCTATGCGAGCAGCCTATCGGCGATGACCATGGCGTTCCCGCCGCTTTGAAGCCGGCTTGCGGCCAGTGTGTGTCCTGCAAACTGATGAACGCCGGCTCCCACCCTGACTTCCACCTGGTGCTGCCCGAGGCCTTGCAGCCCAGCCTGGGCCTGGGCGGCAGCGAGGGCGGGGCCGACGATGGCGCCGACGGTGCGGGCGATGGCGGCAGCGAGAAAAGTGGCGAGAAGGGCAGCAAGTCCCGCAAGCCCAGCCAGGAGATCAAGGTCGATGCCATCCGCGCGGTGGTGCAGTTCTCGCAGAGCACGGCTTCGCGCGGTCGGGCCAAGGTCGTGATGGTCCACCCGGTCGAGCGCATGAACATGGTCGCGGCCAACACCTTGCTCAAAACGCTGGAAGAGCCACCGGGTCGGGTGCGCTTCGTGCTGTCGGGCTCGGCCCTGGAGCAGCTGTTGCCCACGGTGCGCAGCCGTTGCCAGGCCTGGCGCCTGAGCTTGCCCGATGCCGATGTGGCCGCCGATTGGCTCGCACAGCAATTGAAGCTGAGTCCGGACGACGCCCGCGTGCTGCTGGCCGCCGCCGGCGGACAAGCCCTCAACGCCCGCGACCGCTTTGCCCAAGGCCTGGACGCCCGCAGCTGGGTGAGCCTGCCCCGCGAACTGCAGCAAGGCCAGGCCAGCACCTTGTCGCAGTGGCCCTTGCCCTGGATGGTCGAAAGCCTGCAGAAGCTCTGCCATGACCTCGCCCGCACGGCCGTGGGCGCCGCGCCGCGCTATTTCCCCGCCGACTGCTTGCCGCCGCCGCCCGAGATGTCGCGCCTGCAGCAGTGGTCGCAGGAGCTGTCGCGCCTGGCCCGCCATGCCGACCACCCCTGGAACCTGCCCCTGAAGGTCGAAACCCTGGTGCTGCAAGCGCGGGCCGTCATGCGCGTCAAACCCGTGCGGGGAAGCCCTCAGGCCTGAGCCGGCGCAAGCTGTGTCAGAAGGTAAAGCCAGTCGCGTCCCGGGCGGATTTCACGGGTGAGCCGCCGACCGCGGCGCTACACTTCGACCGATGAGCGAGTTTCAGACCACAGCCATGCCTTCGGCGTTCGCGCCCATGATCGGCAAGGCCTCCAGCAGCACGGGTGCCGGCTTGGCAACTGGCGGCGGTGCGCCCGCCACGGGTGCGATGGCACGCCCCAGCGTCATCCAGTTGGTGTTCCGCGAGAAGGGTGCGCTCTACGCTGCGTACATGCCAGCGTTCACCGATGGCGGTTTGTTCGTGCCCACCACGCGCGACTACACCCTGGGCGACGACATCTACCTGCTGCTGTCCCTGCCCGAAGACCCCCAGCGCTACCCCGTGGCCGGCAAGATCGCCTGGATCACCCCCGCCAACGCCTCCGGCGGTCGCACCCAGGGCGTCGGCGTGCGCTTTCCCGCAGACGACAAAACCCGCCTGCTGCGCGTCAAGATCGAACAGATCCTGGGCACCAACATCTCGTCGAGCAAACCGACCCAGACCATCTGATGGCCATCGCATGACCATCTGAGGCATGATCGCAGGTTGCGCATCTGGCGCATCACACCTGCTTTGCATCATGTTCGTTGACTCGCACTGCCACCTCAACTTCCCCGATTACGCCCAGACCCTGGACCAGGTCCGCGCCGACATGGCCGAGGCCCGCGTGGACCGTGCGCTGTGCATCAGCACCACCCTGGAAGAGTTCCCGCAGGTGCAGGCCCTGGCCGCGCGCTTCGACAACTTCTGGGCCACGGTGGGCGTTCACCCCGACAACGAAGGCGTGCAAGAGCCCACGCTCGAAGACCTGGTCGAGCGCAGCCGCCTGCCGCGCGTGGTCGGCATCGGCGAAACCGGCCTCGACTACTACCGCCTGGGCGAGCGCACCGTGGCCGACATGGCCTGGCAGCGTGAGCGCTTCCGCGTGCACATCCGCGCGGCGCGCCAGACCGGCCTGCCGCTGGTGATCCACACCCGCGAAGCCAGCGCCGACACCCTGGCCATCCTGCGCGAGGAGGGCGAAGGCCAGGTGCGCGGCGTATTCCATTGCTTCACCGAGAACGAGGCCACGGCCCGTGCCGCCCTGGACCTGGGCTTCTACATCTCGTTCTCCGGCATCCTGACCTTCAAGAACGCCGTCGAACTGCGCGAGGTGGCCAGCTTCGTGCCGCTCAGCCGCTGCCTGATCGAAACCGACAGCCCCTACCTGGCGCCCACGCCGCACCGCGGCAAGACCAACTCGCCCGCCTACGTGGCCCTGGTGGCCCGCCAGCTCGCCGCCATCAAAGGCTGTGACGAAGCCGAGGTGGGGCGCGTCACCAGCGAGAATTTCGAGGATTTGTTCTCGTTGGTGCGCCGCAGCTGAGGGTTTGGCCACGCTGTTTGCCTGACGGCCTGTCAGACAATTTCTGACAGGCGGTATGGTTGTTTGGCGACTACCACCAACCGCCTCTGATCCCTACAGTGAGTCCCATCGCAATCGGACATATTTCACAGCAGAGGCCCCCCATGCAAAAGCAAAGCTTGTACGCCAATCCCTTCGCCCTGATGATGGACCCTCAGGCTGTGCTGGAAGCCATGGAGCGTTCGGAGCGCCTGAACCGCCTGCAAAGCCGCGTGTGCCGTCCGCTGGACAAGCCGCTGATCCCGATGGTCGGTTCGGACGATCAAGAGATCGACGCCAGCGACATCGAGTTGGCGGAAGAAGGCGTTTCGGCTCAGTGAGCCAGACAGCGCGTCGGACACACGACGCCGGCGCGGCTCACAGCGCCTGAGGCCAGCGGGCCTCCAGATGTCGCCCCAGGCGTGCGAGCGCCAGGCACATGAGGGCATAGACCAGCCCCACGAACAGGTAGGCCTCGAAGTAGAAGGCTCGCCAGACCGGGTCCCCGCTCAGGCTGAGCGAGAGGCCGCCGGTCAGCTCGTGCAGGCCGATCACCATCACCAGCGAGCTGTCCTTGAGCAGCCCGATGGCATGGCTGGTCAGCGCCGGCAACACGGCCCTCAGGGCCTGTGGCAGCACGATGCGACCTTGTGTCGCCCACCACCCCAAGCCCAGCGTGTGAGCGGCTTCGCTCTGTTCTCTCGGCACCGTCTGCAGGCCGCCTCTGACGATTTCCGCAAGGTAGACCGCCGAAAACACGCTGAGCACGGCCGTGGCCCGCCACAGCAGCGCGGGCGCTTCGCCCTGCGGCCACAGCAGCGGCAACAAAAACGCCGCCATGAAGAGCAGGGTGACGACCGGCACGCCGCGCACGCCTTCGATGAAGGCCACGGCAGGCCAGTGCAGCCAAGGCCAGGACGACCGACGCGCGAGCGCCAGGCCGATGGCCAAGGGCCAGGACAGCAGCCAGCTCAGGCCGAACAGCATCAGCGTCAAAGGCAGGCCCGCTGGCTGCCAAGGCTGCCCCGGTGCCGACTCGGTGACGCGGCCCAGCAGCCACTGCGGCCCTTTTTCGGCCACCACGCCCCAGCATGCGCCGTGGTGCTGCAAGGCCTGGCAGGCGGCGGCATCGGCGCGGAACTCGGCTCGCCACACGGCCCAGCCCAACCCCTGCCACAGCAGCCATGCGACCAGAAGCAAGCCCAGGCCGCTGAAGACGGCTTTCAGCGCAGGTGCGACGGACTTCAAGCCTGGCCTCCTTGCAAGGCCTGTCGTGCGTTGAAGGCGTTCATGGCGGCCGACGTCAGCAGCGACATCGCCAGGTACAGGGCCATCATCACCGCCACGCACTCCACCGCTCGCCCGGTCTGGTTGAGCGTGGTGTTGCCCACCGAGACGAGGTCCGGGTAGCCCACCGCCACGGCCAGGGAGGAGTTCTTCACCAGGTTGAGGTACTGGTTGGTGGTGGCCGGCAGGATGGTGCGCAGCGCCTGCGGCAGCAGCACCCGGCGGATGACTTGCCAGCGCGTGGCGCCCAGGGTCTCGGCGGCTTCGAGCAGGCTGGCCGACACGGCCTCGATGCCGCTGCGGAACACCTCGGCCAGGAAGGCGCCCGTGTAGACGCTCAGGGCGAGCATGACGGCCAGGAACTCGGGCGTGACCGCGCCGCCACCCTGCACGTTGAAGGCCTCCTGCATCGGCCAGGACCACGCCCATCCCCCATCGGCCATGGCGGGCCAGGGAAAGGCGAGGCCGCCCTTGCTCAGCCACACGCCGGGCAGCAGGGACAGCGCCGCGTTGGCGTCCGGCAACCACTCCACCAGCAGCAGGTACCAGATCAGCAGTTGCAGCAGCAGGGGCACGAGGCGCACCGCGTCCACGATGCCGCTGCTCAGCAGGCGCCAGCTGCGCGAGGACGAGCCACGCCCCAACGCCAGCAACAAGCCCAGCACGGTGGCCAGCAGCAGGGCGGGCAGGCTCACGCGCAGGGTGTTGCCCAGGCCGACGAGCAGGGCGCGCCACACGGGCTGCGTGGCCTCGAAGGCGAACAGCCCGGTTTCGCCGATGTCAAAGCCCGCGGGCTGGAGGAGGAAGTCCCAGGTGGACACGTTGGCGGCGGCTGGCAGTGGGATCAGCGCACCGGCGGCGCGTAGATCAGGCCGCCCTGGTTCCAGGGCCGGTTGACGCCGCGTGGCAGCTTGAGCGGCGACTGCGCACCGACGTTGCGCTCGAAGATTTCGCCGTAGTGGCCCACCGCCTTGAGCGTGCGCAGCGACCAGGCCTTGTCCAGGCCCAGCAGCTTGCCCATGTCCTCGCCACTGCCCACCAGGCGTTGGATGGCCGGATCGTCAGACGACTTCATGGCATCGGCCTGGGCCTGGGTGATGCCCAGCTCTTCGGCTTCCTGCAGCGCGAACACCGTCCATTTGACGATGGCGAACCACTCGTCGTCGTCACGGCGCACCACGGGGCCCAGCGGCTCTTTGGAGATCAGGTCAGGCAGCACGGTGTAGTCCGCGGGGTTGGGCGACTCTTTGCTGCGGATGCTGGCCAGTGCCGACGCATCGGCCGAGTAAGCCTGGCAACGGCCGGCGAACAGGGCTTTGAAGCCGGCCTCGTAGGTGTCGAACACGATGGGCTTGATGCCCAGCTTGCGGGAGCGGGAGAAGTCCGCGAGGTTCTTCTCGGTGGTGGTGCCCGACTGCACGCAGACCTGCGCGCCCTTGAGCTGGGTCGCCCGCGTCACCTTGAGCTTGGTGGGCACGAGGAAGGCCTGGCCGTCGATGTAGGTGATGGCGGTGAAGTGGAAGCCCAGCGAGGCGTCGCGGGTCAGCGTCCAGGAGGTGTTGCGCGAGAGCACGTCGATCTGGCCGGACTGCAGCGCCGCAAAGCGCTGTTGCGAATTCAGCGGCACGAAGTTGACCTTGTCGCCATCGCCCAGCACGGCGGCGGCCACGGCGCGGCAGATGTCCACGTCCAGCCCCGTCCAGCGGCCTTTGGCATCGGGCGCCGAGAAGCCCGCCACGCCGGTGCTGACGCCGCAGTTGATTTGGCCGCGCTGACGGATGCCATCAAGGGTCTTGCCGGCATGGGCCTGGCAGGAGGCGGCCACCAGCAGCACGGCCAGGACAGCGCGCCAGGCAGGCAGGGGGCTGGGCATGTGGCGCAGACGGAGCAGGTCGGGCAGGGTGGGCATGGCGCAGGTCACGGGGTTGGCGGCAAGGGCTGCGGGGCCCCAGCGGGCCACGCGCCGCCATTGTGGGTCAAAGCACGGGTGTCACAGGCGCTGTGCCAGCAAAGACCGCACCTGGCCGTGGTCGTCGGGCACGGCCTGAGGCGTGTCGAACTGGCCCGTGCGCGCCAGCCACTGTTGCACCGCCGGGCCCTGGCCCAGGCCGACCTCCAGCCCCAGCCAGCCGCCCGAGCGCAGGAAGCGGGGCGCGTCCTTCATCAGCCTTTGCAGGATGCGGATGCCGAAAGGGCCGCCGTCAAACGCCAGGCTGGGCTCGTGCTGGACGATCTCGGCGGGCATGCTGTCGAGCTTGCCGCTGGAGATGTAGGGCGGGTTGCACAGCAGCAGGTCGGTGCGGCCGAGGAAATCCGCCGAATCGCCATGGGCCGCGTTGGCCTCGCTGGCGTCGAAAGGCGCGAGCAGGTCGCCACAGCGCCATTGCACGCGCTCGCTCAGGCCCAGGTGGCGGGCATTGGCCTCGGCCAGTGCCACGGCCTCGGGCGAGAGGTCGGCGCCCCAGACGCGCGCCGTGGGCACGCCCTGGGCCATGGCCAGCGCCAGGTTGCCCGAGCCGGTGCACACGTCGATGACGCGGGGCTGGGCCATGGCGCGCAAGTGCACCAGGGCGGCGCGGGCCAGCAGCTCGGTCTCGCGGCGGGGGATCAGGGCTTGCGGGCCGGCCAGCATCTCCATGCCCATGAAGGTTTGTCGGCCGGTGAGGTGGGCCAGGGGGATGCCCGCCAGGCGTTGGGCGGTGAGCGCACCGAGCTGGGCGTCCTGCGCGGCATCCAGCACGGGCAGGGCGTCATCGGCCAGGTGGCTGGCGGCCTCGGCCGACATGGGCCGTCCGGCGGCCAGGCACCACAGCGCGCGCAAGGTGGCTTCGGGCGTCTCCTCGGGTTTGTCGGGCAGGGTCTGCATGGCCGAGCGCAGCACGGTCAGGCGCTCGGGGAAGCCGGCCACGCTCATGCTTTCACCTCGGCGACCTCATCGACCAGCGCAGGTCGGGCGTGCAGGTAGGCGGTGGCGCGGCGCTTGGCCTCGATGTCCTGGTACACCGCCTGGGCGTGGGCCTCGGTGATGCCCAGGGCCTGCGCGAGCTCGGCCACCGGGCGCCCCTGGTTGTGGGCCCACAGCGCCAGGTCCATCTGCTGGTGGGGCAGGCTGAAGTAGAACTCGTCCTGGCCTTGCGGCAGGCTGTAGGTGTCGGTCGTGGGCGGTGCGCTGCAAACCGATTCGGGCAGGCCCAGGTGGCGCGCCAGCAGGTAGACCTGCGTCTTGTAGAGGTGGGCGATGGGCTTGATGTCGGCCGCGCCGTCGCCGTTCTTCACGAAGAAGCCCTGGTCGTACTCCAGGCGGTTGGGCGTGCCGATCACGGCGCGGTTGAGGCGGTCGGCGTGGAAGTACTCGACCGTCTTGCGGATGCGCTGCTTGTGGTTGGTGGCGGCCACGATCTGCAGGTAGGCCTTCAGCGGCAGGCGCGCCTCGTGCATCTCGCCATCGGGCGACTGGACGATGAGCTTGAAGTAGCTGATGCGGCCCGCCGCTCCCGGCTCACCGGCCTGGGCGATGGCGATCTTGCTTTTCCATGCCGGGCCGTAGTCGGGGAAGACGCTGCGCATGGCCTCGTCGCGCCAGCGGTAGCAGCCGATGGCCTCGACCGTCGCACCGATGGGCTCCAGCAGCGCTTGGACGCCGAGTTGCTCGGCCACTTCGCGGCCCTTGTCCTCGCTGGACAGGCTGGAATCCTTCTCGGGCATGAGCAGGCCCAGCACCTTGTCGGCACCCAGCGCGCGCACGGCCAGCGCGGCGCACACGGAGCTGTCCACACCGCCCGACATGCCCAGCACCACGCCACGTTTGTTGAAGCGCCGCAGGGCAGCCACCATGTGCTGGCCGATGCGTTGCACCTCGGCTTCGCAGTCGAGTGCGAAGACGTCGGGCGTGAGCGGGCGCGTGGCGGCGGGCGCGGTGCTCATCTCAGGCCGCCTTCTTGCGCTGGACGTAGGCCTCGATGGCGCTCAGGCAGTCGAGGTTGTCGGGCACCATTTCGTCTTCCGTGACCTCGATGCCATAGGTTTCTTCCAGGAACATGATCAGCTCCAGGAAGCCGGTGGAATCGACGATGTGGTGCTCCAGAAAGGAGTCGCCATCGGCGAAGCCGGCCTGATCGCCGCCCATGAGGAAGCTGTCGGTGATGAAGGCGCGGACGGTGTCTTTGATGGCTGCGGTCATGGTGGGTCCGTGAGGTTTTTTGTGGGGTCTCTTGTGAGCTTTGTGCGAGGCCGGGGTGTTCAGGCCAGGCCGGTTTTCTTGATCTTGCCCGTGTCGGTTTTGGGCAGGGCCTCGACGAACTCGACGTGCTTGGGCGCCATGAAGCTTTCCAGGCGCGCCAGGCATTGTCGGATGACCTCGCGCTCGGTGAGCGTCACCCCGGGCTGGCAGACGACGAAGGCCTTGACGGCCTGGCCCAGCAGCTCATCGGGCACGCCGATGACAGCGGCTTCGAACACGCCCTCGATGGCGTACAGCGCGTTCTCGACCTCCTTGGGGCTGACCTTCTCGCCACGGCTTTTGATGATGTCGTCCTTGCGGGCCACGAAATAGAGGTAGCCCTCGCTGTCGGTGCGGAAGAGGTCGCCGGTGTGAAGCACGGGCGCACCTGCCTGGCCACCGATGGCCGGGCCTGGCTGGAGGCGCTGGGCCGTGGCCTCGGGCTTGTCCCAGTAACCCAGCATGACGTTGCTGCCGCGCACGACCAGCTCGCCCGTGCTGCCATTCGGCAGGCGTTGCCCCGCCTCATCGACCAGCCAGACTTCCTCATTGGGCATGCCGCGGCCGACGCTGGTGGGGCGCACGTCGAGCTGCTCGGGCGGCAGGTAGGTCACGCGCTTGCACTCGGTCAGGCCGTACATGGAAAACAGCGTGGCCTGCGGGAACAGGGCGCGCAGGCGCTGGATGTGGGCCTCCGACAAGGCCGCCGCGGTGTTGGTGATCATGCGCAGGCTGCCCAGGTCGAAGCTGGGCAGGGTCTGCAGGTTCATCAGCATGGCGAACATGGTCGGCACACCGGGGAAAACGGTGACGCGCTCCCGCACCATCACCTCCAGCACCTTGACGGGGAAGGTGAAGCTGCGCTCCAGCACCAGGGTGGCGCCCACGCGGGCGCACATCAGCAGTTGGTAGAGGCCGTAGTCGAAGGCCAGGGGCAGGGCGCACAGCACGGTGTCGTCGGCGCGCAGGCCGAGGTAGGTGCTCACCGAGGTGCAGGCCGAGACCATGTTGAGGTGGCTGAGCATCACGCCCTTCGGGTCGCCGGTGGAGCCCGAGGTGTAGATGATGGCGGCGAGGTCCTGGTCGATCAGACCGACGTCGGTCACGCCTGTGTCGGAGTTGGGCATGAAAGCGGGCAGGGCGCGTTCACGGCCGTTACTGCTGCCAACGCCCTGGCCATCGGCAACTTGCAACCCGCACACCCAGGCCACATCGACCAAGGTGTTCTGCGCCAACGCCGCATGCCACACGCCACGCAGGTTGTCTTGCGTGATCAGCACGCGGGCGCGCGCATCGTTGAGCATGTAGGCCAGTTTGTCGGCCTTGGTCAGCGGGTTGATGGGCATGAACGCGCCGCCGGCCTGCAGCACGGCCCACACGGCCACGGCCATCTCGACGCGGTTGTCCAGGAACAGGGCCACCCGGTCACCGCGCTGCAACCCGAGGCCTTGCAGTGCCGCGGCCAGTTGCTTCGACCGCTGCAACAGCTCGCCGAAGCTGTGGCGCTGCCCGTCGCTGACCAAGGCGATGTGGTCGGGGCTGTGCGTGGCGCTGCGCTGGAAGAAATCGTGGAGGAGCATGGGGTGTGACCTGGGGGTGGCTGCTCGGGGTGTCGGTCAGTGTGCGCGCACAAAACGCTCGTGCAGCAGCATGGTGGACAACACGCCCACGAAGGCCATGTTGTCGCCGAAACCAATCGCCCGACCTTGCGCGCACTTGGCCATCAGCTTGCCCACGGCCTGTGCATCGAACAAGCCGGCATCGGCCAGGCGCGCCGGGCTGAGCAACTCGGCCACCCAGTCCAGCGCACGGCCTTGTTCGAAGAAGCAGGCGCTGTCGGGTGCGCGGTAAGGCTGCTTGGTGCGGGTGCGGATGCCTTCTGGCAGCAGGCCATGGACCGAACGCTTGAGCAGGTATTTTTCGGTCAAGCCCATGAGCTTGTAGCGCGGCGGGAGGCGGTTGCCGAACTCGATGACGCGGTGGTCCAGGAAAGGGAAGCGCCCTTCGATGGACGCGGCCATGGCCATGCGATCGCCTTGTGAGCTCAGCAAGTAGCCCGACATCAGCGTGTGGGCCTCGATGTACTGGTCGCGTTGAAGCGGCTGCCAGCCCGCGTGCGAGGCAGGCAGGTGGGCTTCGAGCGCGGCCAGGTGGTTCCAGCCCGCCAGCTGCGCGCGCACATCGGGCGAGAAAAACTGCCAGATGCGCTGGGTGGTCTGCCAGCGCGGGTGGTGGCCGAAGTGCGGCTGGTGCGCGTGCTCGGCGCCCTCGGCGAAAAAGCGTTGGGCCAGCACCCGGGCCGCGGCGGGCGAATGGCGCAGGTAGGGGTAGAGCCTGTCGATGAGCTGCGGCCGAACCTTTGATTGCGGCTGTCGTGCCATGAAGCGGCGGATGCGCGCTTCCTTGAAGATGTCGTAGCCGCCGAAGACCTCGTCGGCGCCTTCGCCCGTCAGCACGACCTTGAAGCCAGATTCGCGCACATGGCGGGCCAGCAGCATCATCGGGGTGGGGGCCGTGCGCAGCACCGGGGCCTCGGTGTGCCAGATGGTGTCGGCAAAAGCTTGGGCGATGTCGGCACGGCTGCAACGCAGGCTGCTGTGCGAAGTGCCCAGGTGCGCGACCAGCTCGGCCTGCTGCGCGCTTTCGTCGAATTCGGCGTCGTCGAAGGTCAGCGAGAAGGTGCGCAGCGGCGTGTCGGTGAAATGCTTGATCAGCGTGGTGACGATGGACGAGTCCAGCCCGCCGCTGAGGTAGGCGCCCACGGGCACGTCGGCCCGCAGCTGCAGGCGCACGGCATCGATCAGCAGCGCGCGCAGTTCTTCGGCCAAATCCTCGCCTTGGTGTGTGCCACCGCTGCGGTCATGGGTGTCGGCCGAAAAGTCGCCATCGCCAAAATCCCAATCCCAGTAGCGGTGCAGGCGGGCACTGGCGCGCACATCAGGCGCTTGTGCGTCCACCACCATCAGGGTGCCAGGCGGCAGGGCGTCGATGCCCTGGAACACGGTGTGGCCGGGCAGGGGGGCCCAGTAGGTGAAGGTTTCGCCCAGGGCGCCCACGTCCAGCGCGCGCGGCACCTCGGGCAGGGCGAACAGCGCCTTGACCTCGGAGGCGAAGGCCAGGCCGTCCGGTGTCCAGGTGAAAAACAAAGGTCGGATGCCGGTGCGGTCGCGCGCCAGCACCAGCCTGCGCTGGCGGCCGTCCCACAGGGCGATGGCGAACTGGCCGTTGAGGTGGTCCACGAAGGCCTCGCCGACCTGTTCGTACAGGTGGACGATGACCTCGGTGTCGGAGTGCGTGCGGAAGGTGTGGCCTTGGGCGATCAGCTCGGCGCGCAGCTCGATGTGGTTGAAGATTTCGCCATTGAAAACGACCTGGATGGCGCCGTCTTCGTTGCCCATGGGCTGGTGGCCACCGGCCAGGTCGATGATGCTCAAGCGGCTGTGGGCCAGGCCGATGCGGCCATCGGGTCCGCCGGTCCAGACGCCCTGTCCATCGGGGCCACGGTGGGCCAGGCGCTGGACCATGGCGGCCAACGACGCTGGGTCAACCCGCTTTGTCCGATTCAACCGCCCTGCAATGCCGCACATCCATCCCGCCCTGTGTGTGATCTCGCTGGTCCCACCATGTGGTGGCCTCGCGCATGGCCTGAGTGTAAAAGCCCGGCCATGACAAGCGAGCGGCAGGATCCTCAGAATGCCCCCCCTCATACTGAGGGCATTGAGTTCATGGCGGACAATGTTGCTCTGCAGCAAAACACGCAGCCTCTTGGCCGCAACCGCCCCATGCCCATCACCTCCACGCGACGCATCAACGTCGTTCAGCAATTCGTTCGCCTGGGGTTCGCCGACCACCTCGATCCCGACGCGCCTTTTTATTCAGGTGATTTCCTCACCCAGGAGCTCACGACCACCGAAGTCCAGGCCGCCATGAGCGTCCTGCCCCGCATCAACACCTTCGTGGGTGTTCAGGTGGCCGGCAGCCTGGACCGCTTCCGAGGCGAGGTGAGGGCGTGGAAGTTCGGCCGCTCAGGCACGCCGGTGCTGCACGTGCTGCTGCCGTTCTGGTCACACCAGGTCGAAGAGCGCCATGTGGCCAGCCCCGTGGGCGCCCCCATCCAGGATGCCGAGCACCGCGCCCTCATCGAGCGGCTGCAGCACTGCCTGGTGGACGAGCTCGATGCCTTCGACTTCGTCCGGGTGGACGAGACCGACCACGTCTGGCGTGCCCGCTGGCGCTGAGCTGGCCTTGCGTGTCAGCGCTGGTGGATGTCAGTGCCGGTTCGTCTGGCGCTGCAGCCAGGCGCCCGCCAGCATCGCAGGCACGAACACCCAGACCTCGGCATTGCCTGCCAGCAGGGACGTCAAGGCTGGTCCCGGGCAATAGCCCGACAGCCCCCAGCCGATGCCGAACAACGCGGCACCCAGCAGCAGGCGCGCATCGATCGCCTTGTTTTGTGGCACGTGGAAAACCGTGCCGCACACCGGTGCTTGGCGACGTTTGAGCAGCCACTGGAAGCCCAGCAAGCTGACCACCACGGCACCGCCCATGACGAAAGCCAGGCTGGGGTTCCAGTCGCCAGCCACGTCGAGGAAGGCTTGCACGGTCAGCGGATCGCTCATGCCTGACAGCGTCAAGCCCAGGCCAAAGAGGAGGCCGCATCCCAGGGCAATGACAAAGCCATGCCAGGCTGGGCCGGTGTTCTGGGTGCCTGGGGTGCTCGTGTTGTGTGTGTGTGGCATGGGGGACCTCGCTCAAAGTGACAGCAGGTGCCGGCTCACATAGACCGTGATGGCCCCTGTGAGCATGAAGGTGATGACCGCCGCGAGCGAACGCAGCGACAGCCGCCCCAGCCCGCACACGCCATGGCCGCTGGTGCAGCCGCTGCCCAAAGACGTGCCCCAGCCAACAAGCAGCCCGCTGATCACCAGCAGCGGGACATGGCTGGCGCGCGCCGGTGCCAGCGCTTGGTGCGCCGCCTGCGTCCAGAGCCAACCCGCCAGCACGAGTCCGAGCACAAAACCCACGCGCCAGAGGTTGGCCGCGTTCCAGTTGGGCCGGTCCATCAAGCCGAAAGTGATGCCGCTGATGCCGGCGATGCGACCGAGCCCGATCAGCAGCAGCACGCTGGCGGCCCCGATCATGAGCCCGCCGAGCAACGGCGGCAGAAACGCTTGGAAGTTCATCACAGACCTCGCTTGTGTTGCGACTTTATACCCTGGGGAGTATATGAAATCCTGCTGCGGTCTGCACGCCAGCCCCCCAAGCACCCCGTGCGGGGCCGATGCGGGGCAAGTGCATCAAGCGGCCTGGCGCTGGAGCCACCGCCGGTATTGGCAGGTCCTCACGGTGGTGCCCAGCTGCTCTTGTGCCAAGGCGAAGGCAGGGTGCACGTTCGGATGGCTGCGCTTGCCAAGGCTGAGGCGGCGGAGCTGGTGCTTCACCATCGCCATGTAAGCCACCGACGCCAGGACCTTGTTGCGCCAGGTGATCGGCCTGAGGACAGGTGCGCTGGGGGTTCCATGGCGCCATTCTTTCGGCAAATGAGGGTTGATGGCCAAAGCCGTCGCCATGCCCACCATGTCGATGCCACTGTCCAGCACCTGCTCTGCGACGGGTTGTCGCCGGATGCCACCCGTCACCATGACGGGTATCTCGGCCACGGACGAGATGTCCTTGGCGAACTCCAGGAAGTAGGCCTCGCGGGCGAGGGTGCGGCCGTCGCGCGCTTGCCCATGCATGGCGGGCGCCTCGTAGCTGCCGCCCGACAACTCGATCAAATCCACCCCCAGGGGGTTGAGCATGGCCACCACCTGCTTGGCGTCTTCCGAGCTGAAACCGCCCCGCTGGAAGTCCGCCGAATTGACCTTGACCGCCACGGCGAAGTCCGGGCCCACCGCTGCGCGCACCGCCTTGACCACATCGACCAGGAGCCGAGCCCGGTTGTCGATGCTGCCGCCCCAGCGATCGGTCCGCTTGTTCGTGATGGGTGACAGGAACTGGCTCAGCAAGTAGCCGTGCGCGGCATGGATCTGCACACCGGTGAAACCGAAGGTCTCCGCCAGAACAGACGCACGGACAAACCGCTGAGTGACATCGGCGATGTCTGCTGCGGTCATGGCCCGAGGCGGCATGAATTGCTTGGAGAAATTGCCCAGGTCCATGGGCACCTCGGATGGCGCCATGGTGTCCTGCTTCAGGGCTGCGGGCATCTGGCGCCCGGGGTGGTTGAGCTGCATCCACACATGGCCGCCCTTGGACTTCGCGGCCGCCGACCAGGCCTTGAAGCGCTCCCCGTGGGCATCAGATTCGAGCACCACACCACCTGGGCCGGTCATGGCCCGCCGATCCACCATGACATTGCCCGTGATCATCAAACCGACTTCACCGTCTGCCCAAGTGCGGTAGAGCCGGATCAGTGCCTCGGAGGGAGCGTGGTCCTGGTCCGCCATGTTTTCCTCCATGGCAGCTTTGGCAAAGCGGTTGGGGATGACGGCACCGTTGGGCAGGGTCAGTGGTGTGAACGCGTTCATCGTGGGCTCCAAATTTGCGATGCGCACACCTTAACTTTCAAGTCATGTTGAATGTCAAGCCCACGTCACCTGCAGGACAAGGCCTTGGCCACGTGCCAGTTTTCCTGCGCGAGGTTAAAGTGAAGCAGAGGAAATTGCCTGAGAGGGTTCCATGAAAATCGGCGAACTGGCCAAACGCAGCGGGCTGGCAACGTCCACGATCCGCTTCTACGAATCGAAGGGTCTGCTGAACGCTGTCAGCCGACAGTCGAACGGCTACCGCGAGTACCCGCTGGAGGCGGTCATGGTGCTCTCCATCATCGCCAATGCCCAGCAAACCGGTTTCAGCCTGGACGAGATCAAGCAGGTGCTGCCTGAAGACTTCACCGATTGGCGGCACGACGACCTCCTCATCGCGCTGACGAAGAAACTGGCTGACATCGAATCGATGGAAGTGCGCCTGGCGCAAAACAAAGCGCAATTGCGCGCACTCATCCAGTTGATCGACACCAAGCCGGAAGGCATGGCGTGCAAGGACAACGCGCTCAGGGTCATGGACCACATGGGGATTGCGGCGGGCAAATCGGCACCATGACGGCGCCTGGGTCAGGGGGCGTTCAAAAAGGCAGCATGAAAGCTTGACCTTAAAGTCAAGTTGAAAGTTACGATGATTTCAGGTTCTTGGCAAGACCCGGAACCCGAACATCACCGCAACCCCAGCATCCATGGTGCACACATGAACATCCGAACCATCGCCGCGTCCGCCGGCTTGCTCCTGAGCTTCCTGGCAACGCCTTCCTGGGCACAGGCGCCAACAGAATCCCCACAGGGCAACACCCTCATCGACATCGCAGGGCACACCGTGCCGGTGCCCAAGGGGGGCTTGTACGACCGCTTTCGCTCCAACCCGCCCCTGGCCGTCATCCAGGCAGAAGCACCCGACACCGACCTCAGCTGGTTCAAGGAGCTCAAGAAAACCAAAGTGAACATGGGCTTCGAGTCCCATTCGCCCAACTTCTATTACCAGAACAGCCGGGTGACCGCCATCTTCACGGCCGACCTGCAGCGGCTGAAAACGCTGATGCCAGAGGCCGTGCTGAAGGAGGTGCAGCCGCTGCAAGTTTGGCCGGGTAGGGGGCTGGTGGCCATCACCGCCTACGCCTACCAGCTGTGCGACAACGACAGCTACAACGAGGTGGCGATCTCCATCGTGACCAACCGCCCCGGTGGCGGGAACTGGGGGCCATTGACCTTGCTGGGACAGGCCATGTCCAAGGACTACTGGGGGTATGTGCTCAAGCTGCCGGTCAACACGGAGCTGGCGCGGGTGCGTGGCGTGGTGGGATACAACCTCCCGAAATGGCTGACCGGCATCCACGTCAAGGCGCATGAGAAATCGCTCGCGTTTGAAATCATCGATGGTGCGACGGGCAAAACCGATGTCGTGCTCGAGGGCCAGAAGCTGAGCGAACTCTCTGACAAGGTGGAAATGGTCAAGAACAGCTTCACGAACCTCGACGCAACGGGACGTCTGATGTCTGGCCACGCGCTTTCCCGGCAGTTGCGACACGCTTCGAGTTCGCGCTCTGACGCGGTGAGCCTCCAATTGAGCGACGGCAGCCTGTCGGCGTTCATCAAGTCCTTGAATCTGGGGCGGATGGTCAAGTACGAGTACGTGCCATCGTTCCAAAGCGCACTGTACGCACCAGAGCCCTTGAGCCTCATCGCTGAACATCGGTGACCCTGCGTTGAGCGGCCTCGGCCGATGCCGAGGGGGCGCTGCCTGGGGGTGTCCGGGCAACGCGACCAAGCCTGCCAGGCACCAGTATACTTTCCAAGATGTATAGCGTGTGGAACCAGCGCCAACGGGGGCCATGAACGGCCCTTTCGAGCCGTTGACGCTCTCAGATTTTGGGAGTTCAACCTCCCCTTTCAGCCTGGACAAAATGTCCACTGTCCGCGCCGGTTGAGCGGCGGCCAGGACTGTGGCTGCAGACTCCAAAGCAGCGCGCAAGGCGGCATCCTTTGCGCGTTCAGCGGCGAGCGAAACAAGCACGAAACCGGGCTCAAGTCCGGCCATCTGCGCCAATTTGGCGGCTTGTTCGTCGTTTGGAGTGCGACCGCGCCTGTAGTTGTAGAGCGTGTGGTCTGTGACGCCGAGCACCCGGCAAAGCCGGTAGTCGGATGTGATGCCTTGCCCAAGTTTGGCGGCATCGAGTAGTGCTGTTGTGGTCAGCATTTGATCCCCCGATCAAGTTGAATGCACATCTTGCCCGTTAGTGTCAAGACGTGAAAGCCCAATAGGTTGGGAGATGTACGGGCCATTCACCTGTACAGGCTGGTAGGGTAGTCTTCGCCCTGCGCCGGGTTCCTTCATCTGATCCCCCA
The DNA here is from genome assembly GCA_023266355.1 of Aquabacterium sp. Lineage (GTDB taxonomy): Bacteria > Pseudomonadota > Gammaproteobacteria > Burkholderiales > Burkholderiaceae_C > Aquabacterium. The sequence continues at coordinate 313,684 of JAHFQM010000002.1, read as the reverse complement.
TCACCCGAACCCGGCGCCTTTGCTTCAAGGGCTGGCGGGGATCTGATCGGGGGATCACATGGCACTTGGGTGCAAAGACAAACGGGACTGCATGGCCTACGGATGCCAGGACGCACAGGTGTGCGGGCCGAATCGCGCATCCGGCCATCTGCAAAACAGCATGGTGTCGGAGGGGTGGCAACGCGTGAAGGTTCGCCCGGCAAAGATCAAGCCGGCCGGCGTTGTGCTCCGGCTCACGCAAGGTTCGTGGCTGCGCAGGGCGGCGCGAAAGCTGCTGGCGGGCGAGGGCAACGAGTTCGGCCGATTGGTCGAAGCCTGCCCTGAGTTGCGCGCCCTAAGCGAGCCGGGCGCCTTCGTCGTCAAGCCACTGGACGAACTCGCTTTCGAGAAGGTTGAGGCTGGCGGCATCCGGGTCGTCGGCATCTTCCACAAGGTCGATGACAAAGCGGTCGTCTCCAACCTGGAACTCCGGATCGTCTGTGACGTCGGTGACGTATTCAGCAAGCCAGACAGCGCCGTGGCGGTCGATGAATCGAGACCCCTCAACTGGAATTGGGCTTTCACCCTGGATGAACTTTTGGGGCATGGCGTCATTTCTCATGGTGATCTGTCAACGGCGGCCGAAGCCATTCAGGTGCTCACGTCGGCCGTCGCTCGGGCGGCCATGGGCGAGAAAGTGTAAGGGGCGCCAATGCCACGCACCGCAACCGATTGGGCCTGGACCGTGGCCTGCTTCGTCACCTGGGCGGCGTGCGCCGTCCTGCCGCTGGTCAAGGGCTGCTGACATGACGAAAAGCGAAGCAAGCATGCGCATGGGCTTGATGAGGATGGCTGAGTGGGCGCAGTCGTGGGTGGAGAACGAAACCTGTGTGCCAGAGGTGCCATTCAGCCAGTTGGAGCCGCGTGACGCGGCGGCGCTGGCGCTCATTGGTGCAATCCTCGAAGCAAAAAGGGACTGACGTGCGCCACTTCACCAACGAGGACGGCCCCGAAGACCTGACGGGCATGGGCGAGACATCCGGCCACAACGGCAGTTTTCGCCGGTTCAATGCAGCAGAGCAGGGGGCGCCGGCTCCCTGCCCGCCTGCGGTGCGTGAGCGCCTGGGCGCGCTGCGCTTGGTGCTGCTGCAGCGCGCGGCCGTGGTGCGCAAGGCAGGGCAGGGGCTCATCCTGTGAGCCTGACGCACTCTCAGATCAAGGCCCGGCCGGCGTGGGTGAGAGAGGCCGAAGCCTTGCGCCTGCACGTCGAAAAGCTCTGCCAGGGCTGGCCGGCCGAGTGGGTCGATGTGATCCACCGCGAGTGGGCGAAGCGCCGCACGGTCAACGCGCAGGCCTCGGCCGCCTGGGGATTCGGGCTGGTGGGCCAGCTGCGCGCGGCCGAGAGGGCGGGCGTGGTGCATGGCGACACCGATGCGGACCTGTGCCGAAAGGCTGAGGCCGAAGCGCGCCAGATGGCGGGCCTGCTGGACGCCGTGAGCGTGCGCGTGGCGCGTGCCAGGGCCAGCAAGCCGGCCGAGTGGGTCAAGCGCCTGACAGTGCGGGCGCAGGCCTGGACGGTGCGCAACGACCTGAGGCGCAGGGGCCTGGAAGACCACATCCCGAAGGCGAAGCACAACACGGCGGGCGGCATCGTGTCGCGTGCCCGTGATCCGATCTTCTGGCGGCGCATCCTGCGGGGCATCCATGCCAAGGTCATGGAAGGCGCGGCCATCGGACTGGGGCTGGTGCACGCCGGCCGCCGCGGCGGGTGCTACGTGTCGGCTCAGTCGCTCAAGCGGCGGCGCGGCCAGCGTGCGCGCAACGCCGAGGCCCTCGCCCGCACCGTGGCTGTGAACGAGCGGGGCGAGGCGGAAACCATCGCCAATCTGGCGGCGCGCGGGGTGGCAAATGGCGCGGTGCGCCGGGCCGAACTCATGACGCGCATCAGCGGGTTTGAACTCATCGCCAACGACCTGGGGCATCGGGCAACGATGGTCACGGTGACGTGCCCATCGCGCATGCACAAGTGGCGGCGCGGCAAGGTGCTGGACACCCCCAATCCGGCCTATGACGGCACCCTGCCAAACCAAGCGCAGGCCTACCTTGCAAAGCAGTGGGCGCGCTTTCGCACGGCTGCAGCGCGGGCCGGCCTGGGGCTCTATGGCTTCCGCATCGCCGAGCCTCATCACGACGGGTGCCCGCACTGGCACATGCTGATGTGGTTCAAGCCGCAGACCACCAAGCAAGCCGATTCATCGCTGGCCTTAGGGCTGCTGCTGGGGCGCTACTTCCTCTCCAACGATTCGCCCGATGAGCCGGGCGCGGACACCTACCGCATCAAGGTGGAAGCCATCGACCCGCGCAAGGGGTCGGCCGTGGCCTACGTCGCAAAGTACGTGGCGAAGAACATTGACGGCATGCACGTCGGGGCTGACCTGTACGGAAACCCGGCTTTGGAGTCGTCGGCCAGGGTCGAGGCCTGGGCAAGCACATGGCGCATCCGCCAGTTCCAGCAGATCGGCGGGGCGCCGGTAACGGTGTGGCGCGAACTGCGCCGGGTGCACCCTGGGGCCGTGCCAATGGACGCGGCGCAGCAGCTGCACGACGCCTTGATGATGGTCAACGTCGCGGGCGTGGATGCCGTCATGGGCGGCCCTGAGTCTGAGCAGGACGAAGCGCAGCGCATCCGCGCCGGCTGGGCGGCCTACACGATGGCGCAGGGCGGCCCAACGGCCAAGCGCAAGGCCCACACGCTGCGCATGCTGCGCGACCAACACGGGGAGGCGAATCGCTATGGTGAATTGGGTGCGCCGCGTGCAGCTGGTGTGCAAGCCACGACCTTTGAACGGGTCACGGTGGGCATCTGCACATTCGCACGGCCACGCCGTGATGAGGTCGAGTCGGAACGATCGGCATGGGTCACGGCCAGCGTGCAGCCTGAGGACAAGGGATCAATCCCGCGCGTGGTGCAACGCCTGACGGCGGTCATGCAGCAGCGCCAGGGCCAGATTGAGCAGCGGCAGCAGGAGCGCGCTGCGCGTGGCGAAGCCGCGCGCCCTTGGACTCGTGTCAATAACTGTACGCCCGAGCCCATCGGGTACAGCGTGCACCGGACCCCGAAGCGGGGCGAGGTCTTCAAGTGGGCAAAGGTTCGGGGTGGCGGGGGATCGCAACCAAAAGAACTGAGCGATGAGCAGCACGAAAACCATCCTCGGGCACATCGACTGCCCGACATGCGGCACCCCTAAGGGGATGCGCGTCACACCTGACAAGAACGGCGAGCCGTTCGGGTACTGCGTCGACTGCGCGCAGCAACTGCGCGTCGGTGGCGACCGGAACCGGGTGGGGCGATTCCTGGCCAACCACGGGCTGGCGCAGCCCACGGCCGCGCCTGTATCTGTACCTGTACCGGGTGCAGCACCAGCACCAGCACCCGCAGCCGTACCGAAGGCGGCGCCGGCACCTGAGCCTGTCCGGCCGCGCCATGCGCGTGCGAGCGAAACGGCTACCTCGTTTTTTGAGCAACTGATGAGCGGCGGTAAGCCGTGACGTGGGCGCTTGTCGAGGCGCAAACCGCGCTCATGAAAGCGAGCGAGCACATGCAGCAGGCCGAGGGTCAAGCCCCGGCCGGCGTGTGCACGCACTGGTGCCAGTTGGCACAGATCGAACTCCAACGGGCGCAAGCCGTGATCGCAGGGCAGATGGCCAAGAAAGTGACGCAAGCATGAACACGAACACCGAGCAGGCCGAGGGCCTGAGCATGGGGCAAGCCATCGAGCAGGCCGCAGACGAAAAGGCCGCAGGCATGGCGGCGCTCATGACCCAGATCGAGGCCACCGAGGGCACGGCCGATGGCCAGGGCGCCGGCCAGGATGGCCAGCAGCAGGGCGAGCAGGAGCCGCAGCGCGTGCCCCTGTCGGTCGAGTTTGCCGACGCCATCACCACGGCCGTCACGGTGTTGGAGCCGATTTTCCCGACGCTGGGCAAGGTGTACACACCGGCCACGGTCGAGCGAATCGGCATCGCCACAGAGCGCGTGTGCATCAAGCGGGGCTGGCTGCAAAACGGCCTGTTCGGCGGCCAGAGTGAGGAACTGATGCTGGCGGCCGTGCTGGTGCCGGTGGCGCTGTCCACCTGGGCAGCGGTCAAAGCTGATCTGATCGCGGCCAAGGTGGCGGAGAAGCCGTGGCTGTCATGGGTGCAGCGCGTGCGCGGCTGGTTCGGTGGCGGGCGTGAGGCCGGCCAGGAAAAGGGCAAGGTGCCGGACATGCAGCCAGGTGCAGCCACCGTCACCATGGGCACGGTGGAGCAAGCGTGAGCATGGCCACGGTGGACGGCGTGCTGGTGGTCATCGCCGGGGCGTCACGCTCAGGCAAGACCGCCTACACCCGCAAGCGGCTGGCCAAGGCGCGGCGCGTCGTGGCCTGGGACCCGGAGGCGCAGTGGTGCGAGTTGCCAGGGTGGCGAAAGGTGACGACACGGCGCGGGCTGGTCGAGGCCTTGCAAAGCCCTGGGCCGCTGAAGCTGGCCTTCGTGGTGGGCGCGGACCTCAAAGCATCGTTTGACTTCTGGGCGCAGGCCGTCATGTGGGCGGGCCGCTTCGTGGGGCCGCTGGCGTGCATCGCAGAGGAACTGGCCGACGTGACGACGCCAGCGAAGGCGCCGGACGGGTGGGGCGTGCTGGTGCGGCGCGGGCTCAAGCGCGGCATCAGCATCTACGCCATCAGCCAGCGGTGGGCCGAGGCCGACAAAACCGCGTTCGGCAACGCTTCGGAGTTCGTGATGTTCCGCCAGTCCAGCGGTGACGACGTGGCTTGCGGCCGGCCGAGGTCGTCCAGCATGACGGCCAGCGTGGGCAGATCGCGGCTCCCTGGGATTTTGTAAATGCTCATCATTGGTGCATTTCAGCGGCGGGCGGTTTCGGCCGGTCCGCGCATGAGCAGGTTTCTGCGGCCGGTGATCCAGAGACCGGGGGCGATCAAAGCGGAGGCCAGGGCCGAAAACTCGGGGGAGTTTCGGGCTGCACACACTTGCTCTGATGTGCCTCGCGTAAAGGCGTCGAGGGATGCGTTGCGCTGGTCACACACTTGCTCTGATGTATATTATGTCAACTCACTTGCGCAGGCTGTTGCAGCGCTTTTCGTGGCTTCGACCTGGTCGCCATGTGGCGACGATGGTCACATGTTTCTGAGACTACCCAAAAGACTGCCGAGCATCGAGGAAATGCTGTTGCAGCTCGGGCGACCATCGCCCGAAGTCGTTGCCAAAGCTCTGCACGTGAGCCCAACCACCGTGCGCCGGTGGATCAAGTCCGGGAGGACACCGCGAGCCGCAGAGCTCGCAATCTACTGGCTGACGCACGCAGGCCGCGCGGACATCGAGGTAGATCTGCACAACGAGATGTTGGTGCAATACGGCCTGGCCAGGGCGCTGGGCTCTGAGGTCGAGCGGCTAAACAGCCTGGTAGAGCACCTGATGGTCATAGGCCAGTTTGGTGCAGCCAATGAGCCATCTGTGCGCATTGGCAGTCAGAAGGTTTGAGGCAGTACCGCCCTAACCTGCCACTTCGGGCCTGCGGCCCACCACACCACCGCCAGGCTGCGAATCAAGACCGCATGTCTTGATTGATGGGGCCCTGCCGCCTGATGTCTAGCAAATAGAATTTGCAGCAAAGGGAGGTACCAAATGAGTCTGTTCGACCCATACCGGAAAGCGTCACCAATTGGTTTTTGGACCATTGCAGGAGCCGTGTGCGTCGGCGTATTGATCGCGCACACAGTAGAGTTGATCGTGGCTGCAGCAGCAGCGCGCGTGACACTGCAATGGGCTGCGATGGAGTTCGAGAAGAACACGAAGCAAGCACAAGCAGAAGCCCGCGAGCGTGATCGTCAAGATGCGGCAAGGGCTGAAAAATTCAGGCACCAGCAAGTTGCAGCGCAGATGGCGGCTGATGAAAGCGCAGCCAAGGCTGAGATAGAGCGACAGCGCGCGACCGAAAAACGAGAGGCTACTTGGAAGGCCTACTACAAGCGCGATCCTGCTTGTGACGACAACCCAAGCACGGAGACGTTCACTCGATGTGCAAACGAGCACCTGCGAGCAAAAACGCAGTTCGAGGCGACATACAAACCATAGGGGGCCTGCAGGTGACTCAAAAACACATGCGACCGATGAACCACCACCAGCCGTGAACGTTCACCAGTTGGCCCAAGACGTAGCCAAAAACGACCAGGTAGAAGGCTGGCCAGGTCACGGCGTGGCCCGCTGACGGTTTGCGCGTGGCGTTGTCGGGGCCTGGTCAACCTGTGGAGACTGCGACTGCGAGAACGGCACGCGCTGAGGCTGATAACCCACGTTGATGCCGATGGCCTCGGGGTTGCCGCCATCGAGCTTGACCTCTGACCGCGGATTGGCAACCGGTTGCATGGCCTGATTTTTTTCGTCCCACGCCATGAAGAAGCCGCCCTCGCTGATGGAAACGCACAGGTCCTTCGGCACATCGAGCCGCGTGCCTTGCTGGGTATAGCACTGACACCGGGTGCGCGACTGGACACACGCGGCGGGGTACGGGGCGCGCGTGGGCTTCGTGACCTCGTCATAGGCCGGCGCGGTGTAGGCCAGGCCGTTGACGCGTGGCTGATGCTTTGCAAGCCACTCTGCAGTGGTCTGCTGCTTGGGACCTGATGCAGCAACAGCCGGCGAGAACGCACGGGAGAGCGACGGCGCAGACGATGGCGCGTCAGCCTTACCCGACATCTGCGCATACGCCAGATAGCCCAGGATAGGCAAGCCCACCACGATGCCACCCAACAGCCACAGCTTGGCCGGGATGCTGGCCTTGTACGTGTGGGCCTCGCTGGACTTGTACCAGGTGTAAACCGCCTTGTTGTAGCTGTAGATGTGCTTGATCGAGTCCTTGCGGGTCTGCGTGTTCATGTGGCACTCGGGCCATTCATGCACCGTGGCGCGAGACATGCCAAAGCTGCGCACGATGTGCAGGTGACGACCGCACAGCTCGCGAACGTTGAGCGCAATAAGGCGCGGCTGCTGAGTCAACAGCACCAGGTCGATGCCGCCATGGCGGTGAGTCTCAAGACGCGATTCGTACTCAGGGACAGCAGAGCCAGACGCCCGAGGCCTGAACAGGCGCTGAGCCTCGTCAATCACCACGATGGACTCAGGCGGGCAATCAAACCACCGCGCAGGGTCATCCAGTTGATGCCAGTCAGGCAGCTTGTCTCGGTGAATAGGGATGCCCGAATAGAACACCGGGCGACCGGTGCGTTTGCGCAAAGCCTCGATTCGGTCGAGGGTGTAGAGGGTCTTGCCGTTGCCAGGAAGGCCGGTCTGCAGCTCGATCATTTGAGCACCATCCGCTTGAGTGCACCGCCGCTGATACCGGCCAGCACCAGTCGAGAAGCCCAGGCGCTGAACAGGATATTGAAGCACGTTCCGACTTGGAACACGCCCAAGAATCGCTCGATCTGAGGCACGACAGACGACGCAGACGCAAGCTGCGCAAAGGCGGCAGTTTTGACAGACGACAACGCAGCGTCCACGCCGTTGAAGACCACGAAGCCGATGCCAAGCGACAGCAACACCCTGCCCACCAATGACCCGGCAACCTGCACCAAACCACCGAGCAACGCGGCGATGAACATGTTCATGACTTACCCCTTGACGCCGCCGAAAATGACGAATGCAGCCGCCAGCAGCGTGAAGGCGACGGCAACTTGACCCATGAGCCTGAACGTGTCGCAGGCAGAACTGAGAGGGATGGACACAACGTTGCCCATCACGTTGAGAGGGATGTCAGCCGGACAGGTGGAGCCATACGGGTTCGTTTGATCAAGGTTCGCGGTGAACAGTGACGAACTCGGATTGTTGCCAGGGTGACCGGCTGGACGATCACCACCACTCAATGCGGTGTTGCCGGCCTGGACCTTGGAGTCAGTGGGCTCGATGTCGAGGGCGCATGCACTCTTCCAAGAAGCCTGCGCAATGGCACACGTCACCGCGTCCCCGTCGCAACTGAAGGAGCCGCAAGAACCGCCCCACGTGCCGCCCTCTTTGCAAATCGACGAGCGTGGGTTGTCAGTGCAGAAATCGCTTTTGGGCTGTTCCTTCGTGCTGGTCTTGTCGGTCTTGGAGCCGTCAGGGTTCGTGGTGGTGGTGGTGGTGGTCGTGGTGCACTTGTCTCCTTCGCACTTGGTCGTGGACGAACCCGACGAGGTGGATGATGTGGCCGAGGATGCACCGCTGGCAGGCGTGCTGACCTCAGTGGACGCGTCCTTGTTGGTGGTGGTCTCACGTGGAGAGGTGCACGCAACGCAAACCGCCTGACCGTTGACCGTACCAGGACACAGACCCGCACCACACTTTTGAGCCTCAGTCGCCTTAGGGTCAGTAGGCGCCAAAACCTCTTGGTCACTCACGACGCATTTACTGCCAGTTTGAACCCAATCCCGCCCCCATGTGACATTAGCCGTCTTGTCATACCAGCCCGATTTAAGCAAGATCTTACAGCCACCCTTACAACCGTCAATGGAATCGCCGTTAACCATTTGCCCGCCGACTTGATAGTTTGAATCACAGTCACAGGTGTTTGTTTCAGGATCACGACTCTGACCGGGAGCGCACGTAACCGGTGCCGCATTAGTGGTGGCGAGTACTGGCGCAGGATGAAAAGGAGCAATACCACAATTCGCACCATAGGTGACAACAAATTGAACGGACAAACCATTAACTGACTGGACAGCAAAATAGGAATAGCCAGTAGGGACGCCGTTAGCAGTAGTACAGGCAACAATTTGCCGTGACGTTAGCACAACGGCAATAGCATCAGCGGCTTCGGCCACCGTGGAGTTGGTGGATGTAACGCCAGCAAACGTAACGGTATAGGTGGCCTGAGCAATAGAAGAAATGGGAAGAACTGATAACAGAAAGAAAACTAGAGAAATCAAAGGCGAAAAATAAGCCATGCCGCCCCCAATATCGCAATTAGTACGTAAATGCCCATCTTGCACCTCAATTGAAAAAGGGGCCGGTGTTTAGCCGACCCCTGCGTTCATCGACCTGGTCGAATCACAGGGCAGACTTCAGCCACTTGTACAGCTTGACGCCCACGGCCACGCCGAAGACGGCCAGGCCGATCTGCAACACATTGGACTTGGCATTGCTGATCTCGGTGATGGCGGCGGTCACATCGGTGGCACCGGTGGACTGAGCCATGGCGGCACCGGCAGACAGAGCCAAGCCAGAGACGAGCGCGCCAGCGCGTGCGAACTTGTTGAATTGCATGAAAATCACTCCTCACCATCTGAGCCCAGGGCGCGCACGAATTGACGCGCAGCCCAGGCAACCGCCCACGTGCCCACGATGGCACCAGACACGAGAGCACCGTCCGAAATGGACAGATTGAAAGGCGAAGGGTTGTTCGCCTGAAATTTGAGCGCGGCAACTTCCTCAGCCGTGAACGAAGAAACAACGGGACCGCCCTGCGCAGACAAAATGGCCTGGAAATCAGTGGTTTTGATGACAGTCCACGTCCTGCCGCAAGAATAGCCCTGACTCATGTACTGCTCAAATGTGCCAAGACTCGACAGCCAATAATCGTTGGCCTCACCAAAGGAGACACACCAAACATACGTATAGTCAACGGCCATGCACCCTCCGCGGAGGCACAGACGCAGCCCAGCAAAGCGCCACAAGGGCACCAGCGCCAAAACCAGCGATGAGCCCAAGCAGAAACATCACGCAGCCTTCGGTGCAGGCGTCAACTGGGTAGGAACGACGGAGACGATCTCGGTCTTGCGTTCGCCGTAACGCATGATGTCTTGCTGCTCGAGCTCGGCAACGAAGGGCGGCGCGAGGTGTTCGACTTTGCGCAACACGCTGACGTCACACTGATAGCTCGCGCCCATCGAGCCCTTGGCCTTGTTGCTCTGGCCTTGTGCTGGGGCCAGGGGAAGCGTGCAGTGCAGCTTGCCGATGGCGTACGGTTGGCCGGTCTTCTTGGAGACACCCTCGGTGATCTCAAAACCCACGACTTGGACTTTCATGACTCGTTTCCTCTCGGAGATAAGCGGCAGGCGACACCGCAGCAGTGAACCCGGCCAGACTCGCCTTTTCGAGTCGCTTGGGAATACCTGGCCGAGAAATGAAGTCGAGCAGCTCGGACGCATCGAGGTTGAGCCGCAAGGTGTGCACGACGCGCCCATAGGCCTCACGTGCGTGGTGTACGAGCTTGCCGAGGGCGATCTCACCTTCAGCCTGTGCGGTGAGGATGCGCTCTGCTGACGCATCCAGGATGCGTTCGAGGCATCGATACGCGCCGACGAAGTACTCATCGCAGCGGGTCAGGACATCGAGGGGGAGGTCACGGTCGATGTTTCGCAGCTCGACCTCCCAGCGGGTCCAGGGGCTGGACGTGTCGCCGAGCTGTCGGCCCTTCTCATAAGCGCGGAGCATCTTCCCGTTGCCGCGCCTGCCGATCTCCATGGTGCGCCCATAGGCAGGGTCCAACCAATCTCCGACGAGGCTATGGCGTGGCCTCCGCCCCCCTGCGTGGAACTCGCCGGACAAGTACCAGTCACGGGCGTCTTCAACGTCGAACTCACCAGCCAAGCAGTCCACGGCCAGGTCAACACGCGTCAAGGTGTAGTCCCAGAGCTGCCCGATCCAGTCGGCCACAGGCGACCAATCCATGACCTTGCCGCACGCCGAGCCGGACATATCCAGTCGGGCACGGCACTTGTGATGGTTGCCGCCCCAATCAAGGCGAGCCACGTGGTGCTGGACACCGTCGGCCAAGGTGACGAAAAACTTCAAGCCCTGCTCGTAACCGAACATCCCGGGAGCTTCCACGCCGGTCACAGGACCGATGACCGCTGTCAACAGGTCCCGGACTGAGCCCGGCACCCATTCGTCAGGGTCGGGGAGCCACGTGCAGGTCATCCAATCGACCTTGGCACCACCGCGCATTGCGGAAGTTTCCCCCCCTGTTAGAGAGGGGGGGGAAACGAGGCCGCCCCGCGGCGGCGTTCGCGTGCGCTGCGCGCCCTCGGCCGCCGCCGCGTTGCGCCGAGCCTTCGCGCCCTGCTCTACCAGGTCTGAAAAACTCTTCCTGGTCATGCAGTGCCCTCCGCCTTCCAGGCCTGTTCACGCAGCTTCCAGCCACTGGCGATGTAGCCAAGGGCAAACATCTGGTCTGCGCGCTGGTGCAGATCACGTGCACGCGGATTGGCCTGCACCCGTGCAGGTTGATTCCCTTCGACCTCCGAGGGGTTCGCGTGCTGTTGTGCCTGGTAGCCGAAGGCAAAGCGCCTGGCGGTGGTCTGACTGGTAATCGACGGTGCTGACATGCGGTGTACAGTTTGTCTTTACGGAAAGCCGAAACAACTTACGGTTTCCGAAATGTACTGCATTTTTCCGGAGAAACGCAAAATGCAAATCGAACTGGACGTGCGCCTGCTAATCGACCTGGCACGACAAAAAAGCGGGATGTCTTTCGGTGAGATGGCGAAAGACCTGGACAGAAGCCAATCGCGGATCAGCGAATGGCGGTCAGGCCGCGTCAAACCAGACGCAAACGAGATCGCTTACTTCGCTACAAAAGCAGGCCTGCCGGTGCTGCAGACCGTGGCCGAGATCGAGGCAAAGCTCGACGAACGCTACGCCTCGATCTGGCGTGAGGCGCTGGGAAAACTGACAGCCGCGGGAGTGACAGCGGCCGTGGTGGCGACAAGTAGCCTGTCACCTACCCCTGCAAACGCCGAAACGTCGGTCGTTGAACGGAGTCTGTATATTATGTTAACCAATGAACCAAGGAAGACATCGAATCTGGGCCCCGCGACTTCAGGGTAAGCCATGGGCCCCGCTCTCCGAGCAGTTAGAGTCTTTCCTTTACGATGGATCGGTGCGACATTGAGTGCTGCGTTAAAGGTGACCCGTTAAGGCCAGGCGTGAGAAAGTTCGAAGCATCCTCCTCATCGCCCATGGCGCCACCGCCTGCGTCATGGGGTCGCCCGGTGGCGTCCGCACGTGAATTGCGCCCGTTGATGGCAGACCCGGTCGAGTCACAAGTGCTGGACGAAGTCTTGCGCACGGGCCTGCGTGGCCTGCGCTTTCCACCCGAGCTGGAAACCCGCTTCCAGGAAGAAACCGGCCCGCAGCGCCTGCGCACCTTGCTGGTCAGCAGTGCGCTGGTCAGCGTGCTGTTCAACTGGCTGTTGCTGTCCGACTGGATGATGATCCCGGACGTGTTTGACACGGCCCTGCAATGGCGCTTGTTCGTTTACACGCCGGCCACCTTGGCGGGGCTGTTTGTCCTGATGCGCATGCCCAGCCCGCGGCTGCGCGAAGCCATGATCGTGGTGGCAGGCTGCTGCGCTGCCGCGCTCAACACCTGGCTGTGCGTGCGCAGCCAGGACGCCTTGGCCGGGCCCTACCTGGTCAGCCTCACGGTCATCGTGGTGTACTGCAACACGGTGGCGCGCCTGCGGTTTCGCCCTGCGCTGGTGCTCGACAGCCTGGTCGTGGCGATCTATTTCTACGGCTGGTGGCAGGTGCCCGACGCACCCGTCACCATCATGGCGCCGGCAGCGCTGACGCTGATCTCGGCCGTGGTGTTCACCTTGTATGGCGCGTATTCCCAGGAGCACGATGTCCGCGAAAACTGGCTGCGCCTGATGCGCGACCGCGTGCTGCAAGACGAGCTGCGCCAGGCCAACGCCCGATTGGAAGCCGCATCGCGCAGTGACTTGCTGACCGAGCTGGCCAGCCGGCGGCACTTCGACGCATCCTTGCTGGCGATGTGGGCCCAGGCCCGCGAAGATGGCAGCGAGATGTCACTGATGCTCATCGACATCGACGATTTCAAGTCCTACAACGGACAGCAAGGCCACCTGCGGGGCGATGCCTGCCTCAAGGCGGTGGCGGGCATCCTCAAGCACCGCCTGCGTCGCCCGGAAGACATGGTGGCCCGCTTTGGCGGCGAAGAGTTCATCGTGGCCATGAGCGACACCTCGTTGCAGACGGCCGTGGGTGCGGCCGAGCGCGTGCGCAAGGGCGTGGAAGCGCTGGGCGATGTCACCGTGAGCGTGGGCGTGTCCTGCATGCGGCCCAACTCGCCGCACGCGAACATGGCGCAGCTGCTGGCCGCGGCCGACGAGGCCTTGCACCTGGCCAAAAAACGTGGCCGCAACCGCGTCATTGCCTTCGGGACCCAGGACTGAGCCATGAACACCGCGGCGCCCATCTCTGCCCAAGCCTTCCCTGAAAGCGATTTCGGCGCCTTCCGCCAGCGCACGTCCATGGACCGCATCCACGAGCTGCTGGAGCATGGCTTCCCATGGATGTCATTTCCCTCCGACATGGAGCAGCAGTTCCAGCAGGATGGCGCAGCGGCGCGTGCCCAGCATTTCCTGATCAGTGGCCTGATCTCGCTGTTCATCTACAACGGCTTCCTGCTGGCAGATTACATGATGGCCGGCGATGTCTTCTGGCTGGCCGTGGAGTTGCGCTTGCTGGTGTTCACGCCCATTTCATTGCTGGTGCTGTATGCCTTCCACAAAGGCACCCTGCCCTGGTTGCGCCAGGCTCCGCCGAGCATCGTGGATGTGCTGGCTTTGCTGGGCGGCATCGGTGCGGCCGTCAGCTTGGCCATCATCCTGCTGATGTCGCGCAGCCCGCTTGTGTATTTCTACCCGGTGGGTTTCATGGTGGTCATCACCTACGGCAACGTGGTGCAGCGCCTGAGGTTCTGGTTCGCGGCGGTGTTCACACTGGTTTTGCTGGGCACCTTTGTCGTGGGCGTGATGGCCACCCCTGACTTCCCTGCCCGCCTGCTGTGGCCCATCAGCTCGATGGTGCTGTCCGTGGCCCTGTTCACCCTCAGTGCCAACTACTTCCTGGAGCGCGATGAACGGCGGCGTTACCTCCTGACCCTGCGCGAGCGCGGCCTGGTCAGTGAGCTCAGCTTGGCGCACACGCGCTTGCGCGAAGTCTCTGACATCGATGCGCTCACGGGCTTGCACAACCGCAGCCACATCCAGGAGCACCTGTCCCTGCTGTGGGAGCGCGCCAGGCGCGATGGTGACCCCCTCAGCGTGTTGCTGGTGGACATCGACCACTTCAAGAAATTCAACGAGCGCTACGGCAACCCGGCCGGTGACGCCTGTTTGCAGAAGGTGGCGCGCTTGCTGCAGGATGGTCAACGCCGCACAGGCGACGCCGTGGCGCGTTACGGCGGCGAGGAGTTCATCGTGGTGCTGCCGCGCACCGATGCCTCGTTCGCCGTGGGCGCTGCCGAGCGCATCCGCCAGGCCGTGGAGGCCCTGCAGGTCCGCCACGAGAGCTCAACCACGGCCTTGCACCTGACGGTCAGCGTGGGCGTGGTCTCCTGCCAGGCGGGACCACAGCTGACGGTGGCGCAGGTCATGGTGGTGGCGGAGCAGGCGCTGCAACAGGCCAAGCTCGAAGGCCGCAACCGGGTGTGCGGCCTGAGCGCTTGAGGCTTGGGCTCAGGCTGAAGCTGAGGTTCAGGCGATCAAGGCTTGGGCTTGTGCTTGGGCTTGGCCTCGACCGGGTCCAGGTGCGTGAGCACGTCCAGCACCGGCAAGGCCTGCATGACCCGCTGACGGGCCTGCACGGCGATGTCATGGCCTTGCTGCACGGTGAGCTGGCCATCGACCTCCAGGTGGGCGTCCACCAGGATCATGTCGCCCATTTTGCGGGTGCGCAGGTCGTGCAGTCCTTGCACGCCGGGGGTTTCGCGGATGAGGGTGCCGATCTGCTCGATCTGGTCTTGCGAGGCGGAACGGTCCATCAGGTCGTGCAAGGCCTCCCAGCCGAACTCCCAGCCCATCTTGCTGACCATGAAGCCGACGATGAGCGCGGCCACGGGGTCCAGCAGCGGGTAGCCCGCGAGGTTGCCGACGATGCCCAGCGCCACCACCAGGGATGAGGCGGCATCAGAGCGTGCATGCCAGGCGTTGGCGACGAGCATGCTGGAGCGCACGCGCTCGGCCGCGGCCAGCATGTAGCGGAACAGCAGCTCTTTGGCAGCGAGTGCGCCCAGGGCCACGTACAGCGCCATCACCTGCACCTTGGGGATGGTGTCCGGGTCGCTGAGCTTGTGCACGGCGCTCCAGAGCATGCCCACGCCCACGCTGAGCAACAGCATGCCCAGCACCAGGGAGGCCGCCGTTTCGTAGCGCTGGTGGCCGTAGTGGTGGTCTTCGTCGGCCTCCTTGTGGCTGTGCCGGTTGGCCAGCAGCACGACGAAATCGGCGATCAGGTCGGACAGCGAGTGGATGCCGTCGGCGATCAGGGCCTGGGAGTGCGCGATCACGCCCACCGTCACCTGCACGGCGGTCAGCACCAGGTTCACCACGACGCTGACCAGGGTGCTGCGCTGGGCCACCTGGTGGCGTTCGGGCGAATCCTGCTCGGGGTCGTCGCGGGGATCGAGGTCGATGGCCATGCCTCAACCCAGCCAGTCGATGTGGTGGCCGAGCTTGCGGGCTTTGGTGTCCAGATAGCGCTCGTTTTCGGGCTGAACGTCGCTGCGCACAGGCACCCGTTCTTCGACGGCCACGCCGTGCTCGCGCAGGGTGTCCACCTTGCGCGGGTTGTTGGTCATGAGCTTGACCGAGGAAATGCCCAGCGCGGAGAGGATCTCGACCGCGGCGTCGAACTTGCGCAGGTCAGCGGCAAAGCCCAGGTGCTGGTTGGCCTCGACGGTGTCCATGCCCTGGTCTTGCAGTTGGTAGGCGCGCAGCTTGTTGGCCAGGCCAATGCCCCGCCCTTCCTGGCGCAAGTAAACCACCACGCCGCTGCCGCGCTTGCCGATTTCGTTCATCGCGAAATGGAGTTGCGGGCCGCAGTCGCAGCGCAGCGAGCCGAAGACGTCGCCGGTCATGCATTCGGAATGCACGCGCACCAGGGCGCTGCCGCGGACGTCGCCCATGACCATGGCCACGTGCTCCAGGCCCGTGGCTTTTTCGCGGAACAGCTTCATGGTGAAGCTGCCGTGCTCGGTGGGCACCCGGGCTTCGGCCAGGAACTCGACCAGGGCGTGGGCCACGGGGGTCAGGGGCTCGGCGGGTTGCTCGGCGGCAGGTGGGAGGGCGGTGTCTGGGCTGGACATTCAATTTCCTTAGAGGGTCTATTTTGCCAAAGAGCACAGGCTCAGGCCGCCGCAAGGCCAAAGATGGGGACGCAGCTCATGGACATGGGGCGCCGCGCGCACTATGATGCTGTATATAAATACAGTTATCATGCCTGCCACCAGCCCTTTCCCGTCAAGCTCGCAACCCAAAGTGCCGCCCCTGACCTTGCCGCCGCACCTGGCGCAGGCCGTGTGGTCAGGGCGCGCTCTGGGCGGCGGGCAGGGCCCTGTGCTGCCCAGCGGCCACGCCGCACTGGACACCCATCTGCCCGGCGGTGGCTGGCCGTGCCAGGCCCTGACCGAAGTGCTGCAAGCCCAGGCGGGCCTGGCGGAGTGGCGCTTGCTGCTACCGGCCCTGGTGAGCCTGGTTCAGCGGGGCGGTCAGGTGCTGCTGGTGGGTGCGCCCTGGCATCCGCAGCTCACAGCCCTTGCGCGCGAGGGCTTGCCCGAAGACCGCCTGGTCTGCATCGACGCCCGCAGCCCACTGGAGCGCTTGTGGGCGACCGAGCAGGCCTTGAAAGCCGGGTGCCTGTCGGCCGTGCTCGCCTGGTTGCCGCAGGTGCGCGCCGAGGCCTTGCGGCGCCTGCAAGCTTGTGCGGCCCGGCATGCAGGGCCGGTGTTCATCTTTCGCCCGGAGCATGCGGGGCAAGGGGCGTCGCCCGCGCCTTTGCGCCTGCACCTGGGCCTGGGGCCCTGCCCCCACCCGCTGCAGGTGCGCTTGCTCAAACGGCGCGGCCCGCAGCATGGGCTGCCCATCGTGCTGCCCCACTGGCCTGTGGGCCTGGCCACCTTGCTGCCTGCGCCTGCGCTGCCGGCCACTCATTCTGCCCATCCTGGTCTGTCAGAGGTCGATCGCCATGTGGCACTGGATCGCACTGCTGCCCCACTCGGCGCCTGAGCCGGAGGCCGCTGCAACCGACCTGCCCTCGCTGCAATGGCAACTGGGGTGGTGGGCTTTGCAATTCACGCCGCGCGTGGCCTGCCTGGAAAATGCCGTGGTGCTGGAGGTGGCGGCCAGCGAGCGCCTGTTTGGCGGGGCGCAAGCTCTGCGCAAACGCATCCAGCAAGGGGCTCGCCAGATGGCATCCGCGCAGGGCGAGGTGGATTTGCGCAGCGCGCACGCACCGACGGCCTTGGGCGCGCTGGCACTGGCACGCGCGGTTGACCATGAGGCGCCTTGCACGCTGGACCGCCTGCCTTTGCAGACTTTGAGCGCGGTGGCCCGGCACGCCAGCACCCTGGCGCAATTGGGCTGCCGCACGCTGGGCGATGTGCGGGCCTTGCCGCGTGGCGGCCTGAGCCGGCGTTTCGGGGCGGCCCTGCTGCAGGCGCTGGACCAGGCCTGGGGCGAGCAGCCCGAAGCCTTCGAGTGGCTCACCTTGCCCCCCACGTTCGATGTGCAGCTGGAGTTGCCTGCGCGCACCGACACCACCGCGAGGCTGCAGCCGGCGTTCGCCCACCTGCTGCGCGCCTTGTGCGCCTGGATGGGCGGGCACCAAGCCGGCACCGAAGAGCTGGTGCTGCGCTGGTGCCATGAGTGGTCCCGCCAGGGCCAAGCGCGCTGGCAGGGCTGGCCCGTGCGCCTGGCCAGCCCGGTGTGCGATGTCACCCGGCTGGATCGCCTGGTGGGCGAGCACCTGCAACGCATCACCTTGGCGGCGCCCGTGACCGACATCGGCTTGCAGGTCCACACGCTGGTGCCACGCTTGCCCGACAGCGCTGAGCTGTTCCCATCTGACCCGACCACAGCACTGGACAACCCCAGCTCGGCTGGGTCTCCCGCTGCGCAGCGCGCCCAGCACGAAGCCTGGCTGACCCTGCTGGAGCGCCTCAGCGTGCGCCTGGGGCCGGAGCGCGTGCAACAAGCCCGACGTTGCGCTGACCACCGCCTGTCGCAGTCTCAACGTTGGGTGCCTGCGCTGTCGGTTGTGAGCGCTGCCCGTCGGCCAGGTCTTGATCCGGTGGCGACCATGCCAGGCGACATCCCTCAGCCCACCTGGCTGCTGCCCGAGCCCTTGCCCCTGGCGCTGGACACCCGCAGTGGCCCGCGCGAGCAACCGCTTTACCAGGGGCCGCTGCAGTTGCTGGCCGGCCCGCACCGCATCGAAGCCGGCTGGTGGGACACCCGCGACAGCGCCGCCGCCGAAGCGCGCGACCACTACCTGGCCAGCAGTCCGGGCGCCGGCCTGTTGTGGGTGTTTCGCACCCGCCATGCCCCGCCAGACGCTCGCAGCGCCTGGTTCCTGCTGGGCTTTTTTGCCTGAGTGCCAGGGCCATGTCCACCACCGAGCGATGGCCACTGCCCGATGTGGTCGAGCTGCATGCCGTGTCCAACTTCAGCTTCCTGCGCGGTGCCTCGCACCCGGAGGAGCTGGTGCAACGCGCCTTGACCCTGGGCTACAGCGGCCTGGCCCTGACGGACGACTGCAGCCTCGCTGGCGTGGTGCGCGCTCACCTGGCCTTGACGCAAGCCAAGCAGGCGGGTGTGCCTGGCGCCGACACGTTCAAACTCATCATCGGCAGCGAATTCGCTGTGCACGAGGGGCCCGATGCGCACGCACCTCCCGCTTTCGACCTCATCGTGCTGGCCTGCCACCGCCTGGGCTACGGCCTGTTGTGCGAGTTCATCACGCGCTTGCGCCGTGGGGTGGTGGGCAAAGGCCAGGCGCGGCTGCAACGCGCCGAGATCCACCCCGCCGCGCTGGGCGATTGCGTGCTCCTGCTGAGGCCCCGGCGTGGCACCTCCTGGGGCAGCTTGCTGGCCCAGGCTCGGTGGCTCAGGCGGCGCTTTCCGGGACGCAGCTGGCTCGTGGTCGAGCTGCACCACAGCCTGGACGATGCCATCTGGCTGCGCACCTTGCGCGCGCTCAGCGACGCCACCCAAGTGCCCCTCGTGGCCGCGGGCGATGTGCACATGCACGTGCGTTCGCGCCAGCCCTTGCAGGACGTGCTCACGGCCATCCGCCTGGGGCGCCCCCTGGCCGAATGCGGCCTGGACCTGGCCCGCCACGCCGAGCGCCACCTGCGCAGCCGCTTGCGCCTGGCCCAACGCTACCCCGCCGATCTGCTGGCCGAAACCCTGCGCGTGGCATCGCACTGTCACTTCAGCCTGAGCGAGCTGCGCTACGAATACCCTGAAGAAATCGTGCCCGCGGGCCACACCCCGATCGACCACCTGCGCCAGCTGACCCTGCAGGGCGCGGTGGATCGCTTCCCCCTGGGCGTGCCCCCCGAGGTCCAGGCGCAGATCGACAAGGAGCTGGCGCTCATCGGGGAGCTGGATTACGCCAAGTACTTCCTCACCGTCCACGACATCGTCCGCTTCGCCCGCTCGCGCAACATCCTCTGCCAGGGGCGCGGCAGCGCGGCCAACTCGACCGTGTGCTACTGCCTGGGCATCACCGAGGTGGACCCGTCGCAAAGCACCTTGCTGTTCGAGCGCTTCATCTCGCGCGAGCGCAAGGAGCCGCCCGACATCGACGTGGACTTCGAACACGAGCGCCGCGAAGAGGTCATCCAGTACCTGTACGCCAAGTACGGGCGCGACCGCACCGCGCTCACGGCCACCGTCATCAGCTACCGCACCCGCAGCGCCCTGCGCGATGTTGGCAAGGCGCTCGGGTTTTCAGCCGACTGCATCGCGCAGGTCAGCGGCAACCACCAGTGGTGGGACGGCCAGGGCATCCGCCGCGAGCGGCTGATCGAACTCGGCCTGGACCCCGATGAGCGCCGCATGCGCCTGTGGCAGGAGCTCAGCCTGACGCTGATGGGCTTCCCGCGGCACCTCAGCCAGCACACCGGCGGCTTCGTCATCGCCAAGGGTGCGCTGTGCCGCATGGTGCCCATCGAGAACGCCGCCATGCCCGAGCGCAGCATCATCCAGTGGGACAAGGACGACCTCGATGCCCTCGGCCTGCTCAAGGTCGATGTGCTGGCCCTGGGCATGCTCACGGCCTTGCGCAAAGCCATGGCGTTCATCAGCCTGCGCCGTGGTCTCCCACCTGAGCGGCCTTTCCGCCTGCAGGACATCCCGCGCGAAGACCCCGCCACCTACGACATGGCCTGCGACGCCGACACCATTGGCGTCTTCCAGATCGAAAGCCGCGCGCAGATGAGCATGCTGCCGCGCTTGCGGCCCCGGTGCTTCTACGACCTGGTCGTCGAGGTGGCGCTGGTGCGGCCTGGGCCCATCCAGGGCGGCATGGTCCACCCCTACCTGCAGCGGCGCGAGCTGCATCTCACCGACCCGGACGCCATCACCTACCCACCGCGGCTGGAAGCGGCGCTCAAGCGCACCCTGGGCGTGCCCATCTTCCAGGAGCAGGTGATGCAGATCGTGGTGCTCGCCGCCGGCTTCACGGCAGGCGAGGCCGACGAGCTGCGCCGCTCCATGGCCGCCTGGCGCCGCAAAGGAGGTGTGCACAAGTTCAAGCGCAAGGTGATCGATGGCATGACGGCCAACGGGTACGACCTCGCCTTTGCCGAGCAGATCTTCCAGCAGATCGAAGGCTTTGGCGAATACGGTTTCCCTGAATCCCACGCGGCCAGCTTCGCCTTGCTCGTCTATGCCAGCGCCTGGGTCAAGCGCCACGAGCCAGCGGCTTTCCTGGCGGGTCTGCTCAACGCCCAGCCCTTGGGCTTTTACTCGCCCAGCCAGCTCGTGCAAGACGCCCGCCGCCACGGCGTGGTGGTGCTGCCCCCCGATGTGACGCACAGCGGCTGGGATTGCCGCCTGGTGCCCCCCCCCACCGACCCGGCAGATGCGCTCGCGCCCATCGCCGGGCGCCTCTCGCCGCACCGGCCACCGGCAGACAGCCCCCAGCCGGCGGTGCGCCTGGGCTTGCGGCTCGTCGCGGGTTTGGGCCGCGACGCGGTGTTGCGCATCGAAGCCGCGCTGGCCCAGCGGCCTTTCGCCGATGTCGATGACCTGGCCCGCCGTGCGCACCTGGCGCAAGACGAGCTGCGCGTCCTGGCCGCGGGCGATGCCCTGCGCAGCCTGGCGGGCCACCGCCGCCAGCAGGTCTGGGAAGCCGCCGCCCGCCACCGCGCCCCTGCCCTGCTGCGCGATGCGCCCACCGACGAGCCTGTGCTCACGCTGGCTGCCGCACCGGAGGGCGAGGACATCGTCTTCGACCACGCCTCGCTGGGCCTGACCTTGCGCCGCCACCCCCTCGCGCTGCTTCGGCCGCAGTTGGCCGCCCAACGCCTGCTGAGCGCCATGGAACTGCACGAATTCCCCAACGGCCGTCTGGCCCGCGCCTGCGGCATCGTCACCGTGCGGCAGCAACCGAGCACGGCCTCGGGCGTGGTCTTCGTCACCCTGGAAGACGAAACCGGCACGGTCAACGTCATCGTGTGGGCGGCCCTCAAGGAGCGCCAACGGCGCGAACTCGTGCACGCGCGCCTGCTGGCGGTGTACGGCGTGTGGCAAAAAGAAGGCGAGGTTCGCCACCTCATCGCCCACCATTTGCGCGACCTCAGCCCCCTGCTTGGGCGCCTCAACACGGCCAGCCGCGACTTCCATTGAAAACACGCATCCCGCCTGGGAAGCCGGGTTTGCCCGGGGCGGGTCATGGCGTCCACGCAACGCCAGGCGGCGTCCAGCAACAGGATTCAATTCGACAATGTGCATTGTCAAACTTAGAATGCCCCGATGCTGACACGTCCTCTGCGTGCGGCCCACACCAAGGAGACCTCCATGAGCATCGCCAACACCTGCGTCCTGATCGCCGCCGTCCTGCCCATCGTGACCATGGGCCTGGCCAAGGGCGCCACCGCCGGCAAGCGCCGCAGCGACGGTGGCTACGACAACAACAACCCCCGCGATTGGGCCGCCCGCCAGGAAGGCTGGAAGGGGCGCGCCGCCGCCGCCCACAGCAACGGCTTCGAGATCCTGCCGATCTTCGTTTTCGCCGTGCTGGCCGCCCAAAGCGCCGGCCTGGAGCAAGGCCGCATCGACCAACTCGCCATGGCGTTCATCGCCTCCCGCCTGGTCTACACCGGCCTGTACCTGGCCAACATCGCCGCTTTGCGCAGCGTGGTCTGGGCCGTGGGCCTGGGTTGCGCCATCGCCATGTTCTCGCCAACGCTGAACCTGCCTTTCTGACGCCAGCGACAGCCAGACAGCACAACGCCCGACCCGCGGTGTCACCACCGCAGCGTCGGGCGTTGCCGTGCGTGGGCCTCAGCGCTTGCGCACGGGCGGCAGGTCGGTGCAACTGCCGTGGGCGGCTTCGGCAGCCAGGCCCACGCTCTCACCCAGCGTCGGGTGCGGGTGGATGGACTTGCCGATGTCGATCTCGTCGGCGCCCATCTCGATGGCCAGCACGACTTCGCCGATCAGGTCACCCGCGTGCGTCCCCACGATGCCACCGCCGACGATGCGACCGGTTTCAGCGTCGAACAGCAGCTTGGTGAAGCCTTCCGAGCGGCCGTTGGCCAGCGCACGGCCCGAGGCCGCCCAGGGGAACAAGCCCTTGGTGATGGCCTTGCCCTGCGCCTTGGCCTGCTCTTCGGTCAGGCCCACCCAGGCGATTTCCGGGTCGGTGTAAGCCACGCTGGGAATGACCTGCGCGTCGAACGAGGCAGACGCTAATTTGGCATCGCCCAGCAACTCGCCGGCCACCACTTCCGCGGCCACATGGCCCTCGTGCACGGCCTTGTGCGCCAGCATGGGCTGGCCGACCAGGTCACCGATGGCGAACAGGCTGGGCACGTTGGTGCGCATCTGTCGGTCCACCGGCACGAAGCCGCGCTCGTTGACGTTCAGACCCGCCTTGTCCCCGCCGAACTTGCGCCCGTTGGGGCTGCGGCCCACGGCTTGCAAGACCAGGTCGTAGACGCCCGGCTCTGGCGCAGGCTGACCTTCCTTGGCCGACGCGAAGGACACCTTGATGCCCTGGGGCGTGGCTTCGGCGCCCACGGTCTTGGTACCCAGCATGACGCGGTCGAAGCGCGGCGCGTTGAGCTTGTCCCAGACCTTGACGAGGTCGCGGTCGGCGCCGGGCATGAGCGTGTCGCTCATCTCGACGACGTCGATGCGCGCACCCAGCGTCGAGTACACCGTGCCCATCTCCAGGCCGATGATGCCGCCGCCGATCACCAGCATCTTCTTCGGCACATGTGGCAGTTGCAGCGCGCCGGTGGAGTCCACCACGCGCGGGTCATCGGGCAGGAAAGGCAGGTGCACAGCTTGCGAACCCGCGGCCAGGATGGCGCGCTTGAACTTCAAGGTGCGGGTTTCGCCAGACTTGTCCTGCGCGGAGCCAGTGGTCAGTTCGACCTGCAGCGTGTGCGCATCGACCAGGCTGCCGTAGCCACGCACCACCTCGACCTTGCGGGCCTTGGCCATGCCGGCCAGGCCTTGCGTGAGCTTGCCCGTCACGCCCGATTTGTGGGCGCGCAGCTTGGCCAGGTCCAGCGCCGGTGCGCCAAAGCTCACGCCCAGCGCGTCGAAGTGCTTGACCTCGTCCATCACGGCGGCCACATGCAGCAGCGCCTTCGACGGGATGCAGCCCACGTTCAGGCACACGCCACCCAGCTCGGCATAGCGCTCCACCAGGATGACCTTGAGCCCCAGGTCGGCAGCGCGGAAGGCCGCGCTGTAGCCACCGGGGCCACCGCCGAGCACGAGGACGTCGCAGTCGGTGTCGGTGGGGATCGGGCCAGCGGCGACAGCAGCCATGGGTGCCGCTGCCATCGGGGCCGGCGATGCCGCAGCGGCCGGGGCCGGCGCGGAGGGCGCGGAGGCGGTTGCCGCAGGGGCAGCCACCGCAGCGCCCTCACCTGCCACGTCCAGCGTCAGGATCAGGTGCCCCTGCCCCACGCGGTCGCCCAGCTTGACCAGGATGTCCTTGACCACACCGGCTTGCGGCGTGGGCACTTCCATCGAGGCCTTGTCGGACTCCAGCGTGATCAGGCTTTGCTCGGCCGTCACCGACTGTCCTGGCTTGACCAGGATCTCGATGATGGCCGCGTCGGCGATGTCGCCCAGGTCGGGCACGGGGATGTTCACTGTGCGGGTGTTGGTGGTCGTCATGTCGTCCCCTCAGACCAGCGCACGGCGGAAATCGGCCAGCAAGCTGGCGAGATACGCGTTGAACTTGGCCGCAGACGCCCCATCGATGACGCGGTGGTCGTAGCTCAAGCTCAGCGGCACCATCAGGCGCGGCTGGAAGGCCTTGCCGTCCCACACCGGCTTCATGGCCGAGCGGCACACGCCCAGGATGGCCACTTCCGGCGCGTTGATGATGGGCGTGAAGGTCGTGCCTCCGAAGCCACCCAGCGAGCTGATCGAGAAGCACCCACCCTGCATGTCGGCCGGCGAGAGCTTGCCGTCACGGGCCTTGGCGGCCAGCGCAGCGGTGTCGAGCGCCAGCTGCGACAGGCTCTTTTGGTCCACGTCGCGGATGACGGGCACCACCAGGCCATTGGGCGTGTCGGCCGCGAAGCCGATGTGCACGTAGTTCTTCAGCACCAGGTCATCGCCATCCAGCGAGGCATTGAACTGCGGGAACTTGCGCAGCGCCACGGCACAGGCCTTCAGCAGGAAGGCCAGCAGCGTGAACTTGGTGCCGGCCTTGGCGTGCTCGCCATTGAGCTGCACGCGGAAGGCCTCCAGCTCGGTGATGTCGGCTTCCTCGTTGTTGGTGACGTGCGGGATGCGCACCCAGTTGCGGTGCAGGTTCGCACCCGAGATCTTCTTGATGCGCGACAGCGGCTGGCGCTCCACCGGGCCGAACTTGGTGAAGTCCACCGAGGGCCAGGGCAGCAGGGTCATGCCACCCAGATCAGCGCTGCCAGCGCCAGACGACCCAGCCGCGGCGGGCGCAGCCAGAGAGGCCTTGGCGATCACGCCCTTGACAAAGTTCTGCACATCGCCCTGGGTGATGCGGCCCTTGGGGCCGGTGCCGGGCACCTTGGCCACGTCCACGCCCAACTCGCGCGCGAAACGGCGCACCGAGGGCGAGGCATGGGCCAGCGTGCCAGTGACAGCGGGCTCGGCCGGCGGCAGGGCCGCGGTCGGGCTGGTGCGAGGCTGGTCGGCCACCGTGGCTGCCACAGCTGCGGCAGCCGGTGCCGCAGCGGGCGCGGCGGCAGCAGGCGCAGGGCTCACCGATGCAGCAGGTGCAGCAGGCACGGCGGCTGGGGATGCCGTCGTGGCACCGTCGGCCGTCTCCAGCACGCCCACGATGCTGCCCTGGCTCACCTTGTCGCCCAGCTTCAGGCGCAGCTCTTTCAGCACACCGCCCACCGAGGCGGGCACCTCCATCGAGGCCTTGTCGGACTCGATGGTGATGAGGCTTTGTTCGGGGCGGATGGTGTCGCCCGGCTTGACGAGCAGTTCGATGACCGCAGCGTCGCTCACGTCCCCGATGTCCGGGACGGTCAGTTCAATCAATGCCATGGCCAGGTCCTCAGGCGTACAGGGGGTTGATCTTGTCGGCGTCGATGCCGTACTTCTTGATCGCTTCGGCGACCTTGGACACAGGCACCGCGCCCTCGTCTGCCAGCGACTTCAAGGCCGCCACCACGATGTAGTGGCGGTTGATCTCGAAGTGCTCGCGCAGACGGAAGCGGAAGTCGCTGCGGCCAAAGCCGTCGGTGCCCAGCACCTTGAAGCTCCTGCCCCTGGGGATGTACGCCCGGATCTGCTCGGGCAAGGCTTTGACATAGTCGGTGGACGCCACGACCGGGCCGCTGGTGCGGTCCAGCTGTTGGGTGACGAAAGACACGCGCGGTGCGTCGGTCGGGTGCAGCAGGTTCCAGCGCTCGACATCCTGGCCATCGCGGGCCAGCAGGTTGAAGCTCGGGCAGCTCCAGACGTTGGCGCCCACGCCCCACTCGGCTTCCAGCAGTTCCTTGGCGGCCATCGACTCGCGCAGGATGGAGCCCGAACCCAGCAGGTTGACCTGGTGCTTGTGCTTGGCCACCACGCCGGAATCTGCATCCTGCAGCAGGTACATGCCCCGGATGATCTCGGCCTCGGTGCCTTGCTTGAGGCCGGGCTGTGCGTAGTTCTCGTTGAGCAGCGTCAGGTAGTAGAAGACGTTTTCCTGCTTCTCGACCATGCGCTTGAGGCCATCCTGGATGATGACGCCCACTTCGTGCGCGAAGCTCGGGTCGTAGCTCAGGCAGTTCGGGATGGTGCCCGCCACCAGCTGGCTGTGGCCGTCTTCGTGCTGCAGACCTTCGCCGTTCAGCGTGGTCCGGCCCGAGGTGCCGCCCAGCAGGAAGCCGCGCGCCTGCATGTCACCGGCCGCCCAGGCCAGATCGCCAATGCGCTGCAGCCCGAACATCGAGTAGTAGATGTAGAACGGGATCATCACGCGGTTGTTCGTCGAATACGACGTTGCCGCGGCGATCCACGAGCTCATGCCGCCCGCTTCGTTGATGCCTTCCTGCAGGATCTGGCCGGCCTTGTCCTCGCGGTAGTACATGACCTGGTCCTTGTCGACCGGGGTGTACTTCTGGCCTTCCGGCGCGTAAATGCCGATCTGGCGGAACAGACCTTCCATGCCGAAGGTGCGGGCCTCGTCCACCAGGATGGGCACCACGCGCGGACCCAGGTTGGCGTCGCGCAGCAGCGGGGTCAGGCAGCGCACGAAGGCTTGCGTCGTCGAGATCTCACGGCCTTCGGCGGTCGGCTCCAGCACGCTCTGGAAGGCGTCCAGGCCGGGCACGGTCAGCGTCTCTTCGGCCTTCGGGCGGCGCTGGGGCAGGTAACCGCCCAGGGCCTGGCGGCGCTCGTGCAGGTACTTCATTTCCGGCGTGTTTTCGGCCGGTTTGATGAAGGGCAGGTTCGGCAGGTCCTCGTCCGTGACGGGGATGTTGAAGCGGTCGCGGAAGAGCTTGATGTCCTCGTCCGTCAGCTTCTTGGTCTGGTGGGCGGTGTTCTTGCCTTCGCCGCTCTTGCCCATGCCGAAGCCCTTGACCGTCTTGATCAACAGCACGGTGGGCTGGCCGGTGTGGTTCACGGCCTCGTTGTACGCGGCATAGACCTTCTGGGGGTCGTGGCCGCCACGTTGCAGGCGCCAGATGTCGTCGTCGGACAGGCGGGCCACCATCTCCAGCGTGCGCGGGTCACGGCCGAAGAAATGCTGGCGCACGAAGGCGCCGTCGTTGGCCTTGCAGGCCTGGTAGTCGCCATCGACCATTTCCATCATGATCTTGCGCAGGATGCCGTCCTTGTCGCGCGCCAGCAGCGGGTCCCAGTAAGAGCCCCACAGCAGCTTGATCACGTTCCAGCCCGAGCCGCGGAACTCGCCTTCGAGCTCCTGCACGATCTTGCCGTTGCCACGCACCGGGCCGTCCAGGCGCTGCAGGTTGCAGTTCACCACGAAGATCAGGTTGTCGAGCTTCTCGCGCGCGGCCAGACCGATGGCGCCCAGCGATTCGGGCTCGTCCATCTCGCCGTCGCCGCAGAACACCCAGACCTTGCGCTTGGAGGTGTCGGCCAGGCCACGGGCGTGCAGGTACTTCAGGAAGCGGGCCTGGTAGATGGCCATGATGGGGCCCAGGCCCATCGACACGGTCGGGAACTGCCAGAACTCGGGCATCAGCTTGGGATGCGGGTAGCTGGACAGGCCCTTGCCACCGACTTCCTGGCGGAAGTTGTCGAGCTGTTCTTCGGTGATGCGGCCTTCCAGGAAGGCGCGGGCGTAGATGCCGGGCGCCGAGTGGCCCTGGATGTAAAGCAGGTCACCGCCGTGGTCGGGCGAATCACCGTGCCAGAAATGGTTGAAGCCGATGCCCAGCATGGTGGCCAGCGAGGCAAACGAACTGATGTGGCCGCCCAGGTCACCGCCGTCAGCGGGGTTGTGGCGGTTGGCCTTGACCACCATGGCCATGGCGTTCCAGCGCATGTAGGTGCGCAGGCGCTCTTCGATTTCGAGGTTGCCCGGACAGTGCGCTTCGTCTTCAACCGCGATGGTGTTGACGTAGGCCGTGGTGGCCGAGAAGGGCATGTCGATGCCCGATTGGCGGGCGTGGTCGAGCAGCGTTTCCAGCAGATCGTGGGCGCGTCCGCGGCCCTCGGTCTCGATGACCCCGGACAAGGCGTCAAGCCATTCGCGGGTTTCCTGGGGATCCTGGTCCTGCAGAGAGGACAGCACGGGATCGTTTGCAGACATGGGTTCAGTCTCCAGTGAATTTGGCATGTGGTCTGAGTGTGACCACAGCCGCCAATCGCTTGCCGTGGATAAACGGGGCGATTTCGGTTGCAACGAGGTGTGCGCGCAACAGGGTGGCGCTGCGGCACCCGCGCACTATACCCAAATCAATGGGGCCTCCAGATGTGGGATCCCGCACCGATAATCCGAGGATGTCTTTTTCCGCTTCCACGCCAACACCCAGCCCGGTGCCGCCACCTCCTCCTGGGCAAACCAGCCGCTTGTTCTGGCGCTGGTGGCGCAAACAAACGCCCAGCCAGCAGGACCGCTACGCCACGCTGGGCCCGCTGGTGTCCGTGCTGCTGTTCCTCGTGGCCATCATTGCGGCCTTTTGGTACCTGCGCAACGAGGAAATCGAACGCGAGCAGGAATCTGTCAAACGCGACACCGAGGTCGTGCAGCAGCAAATTCGGATGCGGCTGGTGGAAAACCAGGAGCAATTGCTGCGCATGGCCCGCGAAATTGCCATGAAACCGGCCAGCACCGAGGCTTTCACCCGACAAGCCGGTGATTTTGTGCGGGCCCGCCCAGAAGTCACCAGCGTGACCTGGGTGCAGGCCGATGCCCGCGTGCGGGCTTACCGCAGCGCCCTGAGTTTGTCCATGGACCCGGACGCGCCTGCCGACGACACCACCGCAGACACCCGGCTGGACTGGCGCGAGCAGTTCCCCGGCGGCGAGCCCATGCAGGCCTTCCAGCTGACCCGTGAGCGCGGTTCGCCCGTGTACTCGCGCCCCTACCTCAACGCCCAGGGCGCGCGGACCATCCAGCTGCACATGCCCCTGGTAGATCGCAACGGTTTCGCAGGTACCCTGGTGACCGAGTACGCGCTGGAATCGCTGATGCGCTACCTGGTGCCCCGCGAGATCGTCAGCCGCCACGCCATGAGCCTGGTCGAAGTCAGCGGTGTGGTGCTCACCAGCACGGTGGGTGGCGCCAACGAACGCTCGGCCAAACCCACCTTCGTGCACGACGTCGTCGTCACCCCGGTGGGCAACGGCCTGATCCTGCGCGGCATGGGGTTCCGCACCTCGTCCAACCTGATCGGCAACACCCTGTTCTGGATGGTGGTGGCTTTGTCGGGCTTCACGCTGTGGACGCTCATGGGCACGCTGCGGCACATGCGCCGCCGCTCGCAGATCCAGAAAACACTGGTGCAGGAAACCAACTTCCGCCGCGCCATGGAAAACTCCATGCTCACCGGCATGCGCACCATCGACCTCGAAGGCCGCATCACCTACGTGAACCCGGCCTTCTGTGCGATGTCAGGCTTCTCGGAGGAAGAGTTGATCGGCTGCGTGCCGCCCTACCCTTATTGGCCGAAAGACCGCCTCGAAGAATTCAACCGCATGTTCCAGCAGGAATTGCTGGGCCGCAGCCCCATGGGCGGCATCGAAGTCGTCATGCAGCGCCGCGACGGCAGCCAGTTCGACGCCCGCATGTACGTTTCGCCCCTGATCGACGCCCAGGGCGACCAGACCGGCTGGATGACCTCGGTCACCAACATCACCGAAGCCAAGCGCGTGCGCGACCAGCTCACGGCAGCGCATGAACGCTTCACGACGGTGCTGGAAGGGCTGGACGCGGCCGTGTCCGTGGTGTCGGTGCAGCGCGGCGAGCTGCTGTTCGCCAACCGTTCCTACCGCCTGTGGTTCGGCGCCAACCCCGACGCCCACGTGCAGCTCACCGGCGGCCAGGTCATGCCCGACGAGGTGATCGACGGCGACGAGTCGGTCGATGACTTCGGCGGTCTGCCAGCCCACTCCTTGACCAATGCCGGCAGCGACACCCGCGAAGTCTTCATGGAAGGCGTGCAGAAGTGGTTCGATGTGCGCGCGCGCTACGTGCAATGGACCGACGGCAACCTCGCGCAAATGCTGATCGCCACCGACGTCACCGTGCGCCGCCAGAGCGAAGAAGCCGCCGCCCGCCAGGCCGAGAAGTCCCAGTTCACCAGCCGCCTCATCACCATGGGCGAAATGGCCTCGACCGTGGCCCACGAGCTCAACCAGCCGCTGGCGGCCATCTCCAACTACTGCAGCGGCATGATCAGCCGCGTGCAGGCCGGCAGCATCGACAACGAACAACTCGTCGGCGCGCTGGAAAAGACCTCGCGCCAGGCGCAGCGGGCTGGGCAGATCATCCACCGCATCCGCCAGTTCGTGAAGCGCTCCGAGCCGCAACGCCAGCCCTGCCGCGTGCGCGACATCACCGACGCCGTGCTGGAACTCGCCGTCTTCGAGATGAAGCGCCGCCGCGTCACGCTCAACACCGCCGTG
Source organism: Aquabacterium sp. (assembly GCA_023266355.1). Classification (GTDB taxonomy): domain Bacteria; phylum Pseudomonadota; class Gammaproteobacteria; order Burkholderiales; family Burkholderiaceae_C; genus Aquabacterium. Next base: position 283,085 of record JAHFQM010000002.1, on the reverse strand, counting down.
GCCAACCGCCTGCCGCCGCTGATGGCCGACCCCATCCTGATCGAGCAGGTGCTGCTGAACTTGCTGAAAAATGCAGCAGAAGCCATCGATTCGGCACAGATGCCACAGTCGCGTCGCCTGATCGACCTCCGCGTGCAGCTGCGCAAAACCGAAGAGCAAGGCCAGGTCGTCGAGTTCTCCGTGACCGACGGCGGCCCGGGCATGAAAGAAGACATGCTGGCCCGCCTGTTCGAGGCTTTCCACTCGACCAAGGCCGAGGGATTAGGGATAGGCCTGAGTCTTTGCCGGTCCATCATCGAGTCCCACCATGGCCGAATCAAGGCAGAGAACATCTACAATGGACCATCGGTGACAGGGTGTCGTTTCACATTCACCCTGCCCGTTGACAACGGCGCCGTGGCCGACTTCGCCGACTCGGGCCTGCCTCCCTCCAACGATTTGCTTGCCGACAACCCATGAGCTTGATCCCCAAAAAAGGCACTGTGTACGTGGTGGATGACGACGAGGCCGTGCGCGACTCGTTGCAATGGCTGCTGGAGGGCAAGGACTACCGCGTGCGCTGCTTCGAATCGGCCGAGTCCTTCCTTGCCCGCTTCGACCCCCGCGAAGTCGCCTGCCTGATCGCCGACATCCGCATGGACGGCATGAGCGGCCTGGAGCTGCAAGACAAGCTGCTGGAGCGCAAGTCCCCGCTGCCCATCGTCTTCATCACGGGTCACGGCGACGTGCCCATGGCCGTGAACACCATGAAGAAGGGCGCGATGGACTTCATCGAGAAGCCTTTCAAGGAAGACGCCCTGGTCGCCCTGGTCGAGCGCATGCTGGACCAGGCCCGCAGCGCCTTCTCGCAATCGCAGGAAGCCGCCAGCCGCGAAGCCCTGCTGTCGCGCCTGACCACCCGCGAGGCCCAGGTGCTGGAACGCATCGTCGCCGGCCGCCTGAACAAGCAGATCGCGGATGACCTGGGCATCTCCATCAAGACGGTGGAAGCCCACCGCGCCAACGTGATGGAAAAGCTCAACGCCAACACCGTGGCCGACCTGCTGAAAATCGCCCTCGGCGCCAACGCCCCTGCGGCCGGCGCCACCAAGTAAATCTGGGTCAGCGCCCCGGCGCTGCGCACGATGGAAGGCCGCCGACCGCGGCCTTTTTCCATTCCTGAACCTCAATCCCCTCGGAGCCCACCCCATGACCGCCCAACTCATCGACGGCAACGCCCTGTCCAAGCAACTGCGTGGCGAAGTCGCCCAGCGCGCCGCCGCGCTCACGGCCAAGGGCACGAAGCCTGGTCTGGCCGTCGTCCTGGTGGGCGACAACCCGGCCAGCCAGGTCTATGTGCGCAACAAGGTCAAGGCGTGCGAGGACGCCGGCTTCAAGTCGGTGCTGGAGAAGTACGAGGCCACGCTGAGCGAGGCCGAGCTGCTGGCACGCGTCGAGGCGCTCAACAACGACCCGAGCATCCACGGCATCCTGGTGCAACTGCCCCTGCCCAAGCACATCGACGACCACAAGGTCATCGAAGCCATCTCGCCGCTGAAGGACGTGGATGGTTTCCACGTGGCCAGCGCTGGCGCCTTGATGGTCGGTGAAGTCGGCTTCAAGGCCTGCACGCCCTACGGTTGCATGAAGATGCTCGAATCCATCGGCATGAAGGACCTGCGTGGCAAGCACGCGGTGGTGATCGGACGCTCCAACATCGTCGGCAAACCGATGGCGATGATGCTGCTGGCCGCCAACGCCACCGTCACCGTCACCCACAGCGGCACGGCCGACCTGGCCTTCCACACCCGCCAGGCCGACATCGTGGTCGCCGCCGTGGGCAAGCGCAATGTGCTGACGGCTGACATGGTCAAGCCGGGTGCCGTGGTCATCGACGTGGGCATGAACCGCGACGACGAAGGCAAGCTCTGCGGCGACGTGGACTTCGCTGGCGTGAAGGAAGTGGCAGGCCACATCACCCCCGTGCCGGGCGGGGTCGGCCCGATGACGATTACCATGTTGCTGGTCAACACCATGGAAGCGGCCGAACGTGCCGCTGCCGCAGCATGAGCACCAACCCCCTCCTCGACACCGCCGGCTTGCCCCTGTTCGACCAGATCCAGCCGGCGCACGTCAGCCCGGCCATGGACGCGCTGCTGGCCGAATCGGAAGCCGCCCTGGCCAAAGTCACCTCGCCCGACGTGGCGGCCGACTACGATGCGCTGTCCCTGCTGCTGGACGTGCCCACCGAGCGCCTGGGCCGTGCCTGGGGCGCCGTCGGGCACCTCAACGCCGTGGCCGACACGCCCGAGTTGCGCGCCGCCTTCAACGAGAACATCCCGCGCCTGACCGAGTTCTACACCCGCCTGGGCGCCGACGAGCACCTCTACGCCAAGTACAAGGCCTTGAACCTGGCAGACCAAGCGGCAGATGCCGGGCGCAAGCTGCCTGCGGCCCGCCGCCGCGCCCTGGACAACGCCCTGCGCGGCTTCGTGCTGGGTGGCGCCGAGTTGCAAGGCGAGGCCAAGCAGCGCTTCGCCGAGATCCAGGAGCTGCAGGCGGCCAAGTCGCAGGCCTTCTCCGAGCACGTGATGGACGCCACCGACGCCTTCTCGCACTTCGCCAGCACCGAAGAGCTGGTCGGTGTGCCGGACGATGTGCAAGCCGCCACCCGCGCCGCGGCCGAAGCTGACGGCAAAGACGGCCACAAGCTCACCCTGCACATGCCGTGCTACCTGCCGGTCATGCAGTACGCCACGAACCGCGCGCTGCGCGAGGCGATGTACCGCGCCTACGCCACCCGCGCCAGCGAGTTGGGCGCCCCCGAGCGCGACAACACCGTGCTGATGCAGGAAATCGTCGCGCTGCGCCAGGAAGAGGCCCGCCTGCTGGGCTACGCCAACTTCGCCGACGTCTCCCTGGTGCCCAAGATGGCCCAATCGCACCAGCAGGTCACCGACTTCCTGCGTGACCTGGCCAAGCGCGCTCGCCCCTACGCCGAAAAAGACATGGCCGAGCTGCGCGACTTCGCCCGCACGGAATGCGGCCTGGCCGACCTGCAAGCCTGGGACGTGGCTTTCGTGAGCGAGAAGCTCAAGGAAGCCCGCTACGCCTTCAGCGACCAGGAGGTCAAACAGTATTTCACCGAGCCGACCGTGCTCCAGGGCCTGTTCGGCCTGATCGAAAAGCTGTTCGACGTCGCCATCTCGCCCGACTCGGCGCCCGTGTGGCACGCGTCGGTGCGCTTCTTCCGCATCGAGCGCGCCGGCAAGCTGGTGGGCCAGTTCTACCTGGACCCCTACGCCCGCGCCGGCAAGCGCCCCGGCGCCTGGATGGACGACGTGCGCGGCCGCTGGGCCCGCCCTGACAACGGCCAGACGCAAACGCCCGTGGCCCACCTCGTGTGCAACTACGCCAAGGGCGTGGGCGACAAGCCCGCCCTGCTCACGCACGACGACGTCACCACGCTCTTCCACGAGTTCGGCCACGGCCTGCACCACATGCTCACGCAGGTCGATGACATCGGCGTGGCCGGCATCAGCGGTGTCGAATGGGACGCGGTCGAGCTGCCCAGCCAGTTCATGGAGAACTTCTGCTGGGAATGGGACGTGGTGCAGAAGCTGACCTCGCACGTCGACACCAGCGCCCACCTGCCGCGCGCCTTGTTCGACAAGATGGTCGCGGCCAAGAACTTCCAGAGCGGCATGCAGACGCTGCGCCAGATCGAGTTCTCGCTGTTCGACATGCGCCTGCACGCCGAGCCGGGTGCCGAGGCCGACATCCAGGCCCTGGTCGATGCCGTCCGCCAGGAAGTGGCCGTGAACATCCCGCCGGCCTTCAACCGCTTCCAGCACAGCTTCTCGCACATCTTCGCGGGCGGCTACGCGGCCGGCTACTACAGCTACAAGTGGGCCGAGGTGCTGTCGGCCGATGCCTACGCGGCCTTCGAAGAAGCCGCCACACCGCAGGCGGGCGTGCTCAACGCCGAGGTCGGCCGGCGCTACCGCGAAGCCATCCTGGAAGCCGGTGGCAGCCGCTCGGCCATGGAGAACTTCAAGGCCTTCCGCGGCCGCGAACCCAGCATCGACGCCCTGCTGCGCCACCAGGGCATGGCTTGAGCACACGACACCACCGGAGCCCGACCATGCGCCTGCCCCTGTTTCGCCCTGAAACCGTCAAAGCACGCCGCGTCGGCGCGGGCGCGCTGCTGGCCCTGCCTGCGTTGTTGGCCGGGTTGCTGGCCTCGCTGAGCGGCCCGGCCTGGGCGCTGTACAAGGTCGTGGGCCCCGATGGCCGCGTCACCTACACCGACCGCGCGCCGGTGGACAAGCCCGCCAAGGCGATCAAGGCCAATGGCGCCAGCACCCCGGCCGACGCCCTGCCCTACGATCTGCAGAAGGTCGTCAGCCGCTTCCCGGTCACGCTCTACACGGGCAACAACTGCACGCCCTGCGACACCGCGCGCCAGTTGCTCAAGACACGCGGTGTGCCCTTCACCGAAAAAACCGTGACCAGCTCGGAAGACATCCGTCAGTTCCGCAGCCAGGAGGCCACGGACCAGCTGCCCACCGTGCGCATCGGCCAAAAGCAGCTCTCCGGCCTGCAACACAGCGACTGGAACGCCTACCTCGATGCCGCGGGCTACCCTGCGACCTCGGCCTTGCCGCCGGGCTACCAGCACAGCCCGGCCACACCGCTGGTGCCCATCGAACCGAAGCCCGGCAGCGCGTCCGGCGCCTCCGATGCCGCGCCTGGCACCCCGACCACGCCCGTGGCCCCCGCCGGCAACACGCCGGCCGGCATCCGTTTCTGAAGTGAGCCTCCCCCTGCCCTCCCCCTCTGCACCCTTGTCCACCCAGGTCGCCATCGTCGGTGGCGGTCCCGCCGGCCTGATGGCCGCCGAGTTGCTGTCCCAGTCCGGCGTCCAGGTGGACCTGTTCGACACCAAGCCCTCGGTGGGCCGCAAATTCCTGCTGGCCGGCCGTGGCGGCCTCAACCTGACCCACTCCGAGCCCCTGCCGCGCTTCCAGGCGCGTTTCGCCGAGCGCAGCGAGTGGCTGTCGCCGCTGCTGGAAGCATTCGGCCCCGACGCCTTGCGCGCATGGGCCCAAGGCCTGGGCATCGAGACCTTCGTGGGCAGCTCCGGCCGCGTCTTCCCCACAGACCTGAAAGCCGCGCCGCTGCTGCGTGCCTGGCTGCACCGCCTGCGCCAGCAAGGCGTGCGCTTCCACATGCGCCACCGCTGGCTGGGCTGGGCCGATGCGGCCGCCGAAGGTCACAGCCCCGCGCTGCGCATGGCCACGCCAGACGGCGAGCGCCTCGTCCATGCCCGGGCCACGGTGCTGGCCCTGGGCGGCGGCAGCTGGTCGCGGCTGGGCTCCGACGGCGCCTGGCTGCCCTGGCTGCAGGCCAAGGGCGTCGATGTGGCGCCTTTGCGCGCGGCCAATTGCGGTTTCGACGTGGCCGCCACCGGCCCCGACCGTGCGCACTGGAGCGAACACCTGCGCAGCCGCTTTGCCGGACAGCCGGTCAAACCCGTCAGCCTGAGCTTCACCGACCTGCAAGGTCACACCCGGCAGCAGCAAGGCGAGTTCGTCCTGACGGACACCGGCGTCGAAGGCAGCCTGATCTACGCCTTCTCGGCGGCCATCCGCGACCGCATCGCCGCCGAAGGCAGCGCCACCGTGCACCTCAACCTGCTGCCCTCGCACAGCGCCGAGGCGGTGCTGACCGAAACCCGCCGCGCCCGTGGCCCGCGCAGCCTGAGCACCCACCTCAAGAGCCGCCTGGGCCTGCAAGGCCTGAAGATGGCGCTGCTGCACGAGCTGCTGACGCCCGAGCAGCTCAACGACCCGCATGGGCTGGCGCTGGCCCTGCAGGCCTTGCCGATCACGCTGTCGGCCGCCCGCCCCATGGACGAGGCCATCAGCACCGCCGGCGGCGTGCGCTTCGAGGCGCTGGACCCACACCTCATGCTGCGTGCCCTGCCCGGAGTGTTCTGCGCTGGCGAAATGCTCGACTGGGAAGCCCCCACCGGCGGCTACCTGCTCACGGCCAGCCTGGCCACCGGCCGGCAAGCGGCGCTGGGCGCACTCGGTCACCTGAACCGGTCCACTTGAAGCACACCTGAACAAGGGGGCTGGAACCCCCTCCTGACGATTGCAGCTGTCTTGGCAACGTTCTAAGGTTGCCACTCAATCACATCAAATCAGGAGAGTTCCATGACCTACCGCCACGCCGTGCGGCGCCTGCCGCTGCTCGCCGCCTGCCTGAGCCTGTTCGTCGCCAGCGCCGCATCCGCCCAGTACTCGAAGATGGTCGTGCTCAGCGACAGCATGTCGGACACGCACCGCTACTACGACTTCACCAAAGCCCTCTTCGGCACCGGCGACCCGCGCCCTCCCGCCTTCGACGGCCGCTTCTGCAACGGCCCCGTGGCCGTCGAGGTGCTGGCCAAGGGCATGGGTGTGGAGATCGAAAATTACGCGTTCTCGGGCGCACTCAGCGGCTACCTCACGCTCATCCCCGGCATCCCGCTGGGCGTGCTGAGCCAGGTCACCGAGCACCTCAACCGCAAGTCCCTGGTGCCCTCCCTGCCCACCGTGCCAGTGGTCGGTGGCATCTTCAGCGTGCTGCCGGGCACGGGCCGTGCCGACCCCAAGGCGCTGTACGTGATCTGGACCGGCCCGGACGACTACTACTTCCCCGGAGGCATGAACGCCCTGACCGCGTACAAGGCCGCGGCCAACATCCAGCAGGCCATCACCAGCCTCTACAACACCGGCGCGCGCTACTTTTTCGTGCCGACCATGCCGGACCTGGGCATCACGCCACGGGCCCTCCAGCTGGAGAAATCACGGCCCGGCTACATCGCCAACGCCAGCAAGTACAGTGTCCAGTTCTCGGACGTGCTGAGCAAGGCCCTGCAAGCCTCGGCGCGGCGTTACCCGCAGGCGCGCATCATGAGCTTCGACACCCTGACCTTCCTGAAAACAGAGATGGACAAGGGCCGCGCCGAAGGCAAGAACCTCACGGAAGCCTGCCACCCCGGCGGGCTGAACCTGACGCAGTTCGAAACCCGCCCCGTGTGCGCCGACCCGGACAATTACCTGTTCTGGGACGACAACCACCCCACCGCCGAGGCCAACCGCCGCCTGGGCAGCGCCTGGCTGAAGGCGATCACCGCCAAGCCGTGATCAGAAACTCAGGGCTTTGACGCCCTGGGCCGTGCCCAGCAGGCAGACATCGGCCTTGTTGCGGGCGAACACACCCACGGTGACGACGCCCGGCCACTGGTTGACGTCGGCCTCGAACTGGGCCGGCTGCGTGATCTGCAGGCCCGTCACATCGACGATGACATTGCCGTTGTCGGTCGTGACACCTGCGCGGACCTGGGCCTGACCGCCTTGTGCGGCGAAGGCGCGGATGACCTGGGCCGAGGCCATGGGGATGACCTCCACCGGCAGCGGGAAACGGCCCAGCGTCTCAACCAGCTTGGAGTCGTCGGCGATGCAGACGAAGCGCTCGGCCAGTTCGGCCACGATTTTCTCGCGCGTCAGCGCTGCGCCGCCGCCCTTGACCATGTTCCCGGCGTGATCGATCTCGTCGGCACCGTCGATGTACACACCCAGGCCGCTCACGGCCTCGGCTTCCAGCACCGGCACGCCCAGGGCCTGCAGGCGCTGCGTGCTGCGCACCGAGCTGGAGACCGCCCCGGCCACGCGCTGCGGGTTGGCCTCCAGGGCCTCGCCCAGGGCGTCGATGAACTTGTCCACCGTGGAGCCGGTGCCCACGCCCACGATGCTGCCCTCGGGCACATATTGCAGGGCGGCTTGGCCCACCAGGGTTTTGAGTTCGTCTTGGGTCATGGTCGTCAGGAAGATGGGGGTTCGGGCAGGAAGGCTTGCGGTGTGGTGAGGGTGCTAGGGACGGGCATGGCCACTGAGCTGCATCCAGGCCATCAGGCCGCCGATCAGCACCGGCTGGTGCACCATGTAAAACGTCAGGCTCCAGCGGCCCAGGGTGGTCAGCAGCCGCCAAACCCGAGGGCATGGCGTCACCGCACGGGCGCCATTGTGGCCTGAAGTGCCGCCCACGGTGGGCGCCAACGTGCCGCTGCTCAGCCAGTGCCTGCGGTGCGCCAGCAGCCAGCGCGTGCCGGCCAGGCCCCACCACATCACGCCCAGCCAGGGCAGCACGGGCACGAAATCTTCGGTGATGGGTTTGTGCGTGACCAGGCCCACCCAGTTGGTGAGCCGCGTGTCGAACAGCGGGTCCGCCACGAGCTGCGGCAGCAACAGCGCCAGCCCGCCCAGCGGCCACAGCCACGCGTCCCAGCCGGCCGACAGCCGCGCCACGATGAGCATCACCGCCATGCCATGCAGCACGCCGAAGGAAATCCAGCTCTGCGGGAACATGAAGGCGCTGCCGGCGCTCACCAGCGCGGCACAGCCCACGATCTGCGCCCAGCGCCGCCAAAAGCGCGCCCAACTCTGGCCCTGGTCGGTGGCCACGGCCTGACCGGCCCCTGCGCACAGCAAGAACAGCGAGAGGATGCAGGTGCGCTGCGTGGTCCACAGCGGGTCGGTGTAAAAATTCGCGTCGATCAGGCGCTCGTTGGCCAGGTCGAAGCAGAAATGGAAGGTGGCCATCCAGACCAGGGCGAAGCCGCGCAGGGCGTCGAGCCGGTCCAGACGTGCCTGGGGCGACCGGGGTGTGGGCGATGTGGGGGGCACCTGGCGCACTTGCCGGGCCACGCCAAAGTCACCGCTGGGAGAAATTGCCTTGCCTTTTCCGGGTCGCATGGCGATAGTATCGGCGCTTTGCCGGCTCGCTCGCGCATCCTTGCCGCGCCCAAGCCGTCTGCCATCGCTCTTGACCTCTGCTGCCATGACCCTGCCCCGCCCCCACATCGAACTGCTCGCGCCCGCCCGCACCGCCGACATCGGCATCGAAGCGGTCAACCACGGGGCCGATGCCGTCTACATCGGCGGGCCGTCTTTCGGCGCGCGCAGCAACGCCAGCAACGAGGTGTCAGACATCGCGCGGCTGATCCAGCACGCCCACCGCTACCACGCCAAGGTCTTCCCCACGCTCAACACCATCTTGCGTGACGACGAGCTGGAGCCCGCCCGCAAGATGATCTGGGAGCTCTACGACGCCGGCGCCGACGCCCTCATCGTGCAGGACATGGCCTTGCTGGAGATGGACCTGCCCCCCATCCAGCTGCACGCCTCCACCCAGACCGACATCCGCACCGTCGAGAAAGCCAAATTCCTGCAAGACGTCGGCTTCAGCCAAATCGTGCTGGCGCGCGAGCTGACGCTGGAGCAGATCCAGGCCATCTCGGACGCCACCGACGTGGCCATCGAATTCTTCGTGCACGGCGCCCTGTGCGTGGCCTACAGCGGCCAGTGCTTCATCAGCCACGCCCACACCGGCCGCAGCGCCAACCGCGGCGACTGCTCGCAAGCCTGCCGCCTGCCCTACAACGTGCTGGACGGCAGCGGCCAGGTCGTGGCCTTCGAACAGCACGTGCTGTCGATGAAGGACAACGACCAGAGCGCCAACCTCAACGCCCTGATCGACGCCGGCGTGCGCTCCTTCAAGATCGAAGGTCGCTACAAGGACATGGGCTATGTGAAGAACCTCACCGCCCACTACCGCCTGCTGCTCGACGAGGTCCTGGAGCAGCGCCCCGAGCTGGCGCGTGCCTCGTCCGGCGAGTGCACTTTCTATTTCCAGCCCGAGCCGGACCGCAACTTCAACCGCGGCAGCACCGACTACTTCGTCAACGGCCGCAAGGACGACATCGGCGCCTTCGAAAGCCCGAAGCACCTGGGCCTGCCGCTGGGCGAGGTGGCCAAGGTCGGTGACACCTGGTTCGACGTCGCCATCGACGACGTGGCCACGCGCGAGGCCGGTGGCATCCACAACGGCGACGGCCTCAACTACCTGACCCTGACCAAGGACGTGGTCGGCGTGCAGGTCAACACGGCCGAGCCCATCGGCAAGTCCGGCCGCATCTGGCGCGTGCACCCCAACGAGGGCGTCGAGGCGCTCAAGGACCTGCAACCCGGCCTGGCCATCAACCGCAACCGCGACCGCGCCTGGGAAAACCTGCTGGGCAAGAAGTCGTCCGACCGCCGCATCGGCCTGTGGGCGGCCCTGAGCGACACGCCCGACGGCCTGGCGCTGCAACTGTCCGACGACGACGGCTTCGTGGGCGAGGCCCAGGTGGTGTGCGACAAGCAGGCCCCGCAAGACGCCGAACGCGCCGAAGCCACGCTGCGTGAGCAGGTTGGCAAGCTGGGCACGACCATTTTCGAGCCCCACGAGGTCACGCTGAGCCTGGCCCAGCCCTGGTTCGTGCCGGCCTCGGCGCTCAAGGCCCTGCGCCGCGACGCCGTGGTCGCCCTGGAAGCCGCCCGCGAGGCCGGCCGGGAGCGCCTGCAACGCGCCGCCGCGGTCGAGCCGCCAGCGCCCTACCCGGAAGATGCCTTGAGCTACCTGGCCAACGTCTTCAACCACAAGGCCCGCGATTTCTACGCCAAGCACGGCGTGAAGGTGATCGAGCCGGCCTACGAGAGCCACGAGGAGCTCGGCGAGGTCAGCCTGATGATCACCAAGCACTGCGTGCGCTTCTCCCTGAGCCTGTGCCCCAAGCAGGCCAAGGGCGTGCAAGGCGTGCAGGGCCAGGTCAAAGCCGAGCCGCTGCAGCTCATCAACGGCAAGGAAAAGCTGACCCTGCGCTTCGACTGCAAGCCCTGCGAAATGCACGTGGTGGGCAAGATGAAGAAGTCGGTGCTCAACCAGGTGCCGGACGCGCCGGTGCAGTTCTACAAGACGCGACCGACGGTTTGACGCCGACGCCCCACGCGGGTGCGCCCGATCACACGCTTTCCCGGGGGTGAGCGAAACCGTCACCCCACCGTCGCGGCACTGTCACACGCGCTGGCGACCATCAGCGCATGCGGAACTGGATCAACGCCCCACTGCTCAAGGCCTTGACCTCGCCCGCCGGCTTCGGTGCCGGCCTGGGGCGCGAACCAGGCGCCTCCAACGCCCATGACCGCGAAGACCGCGACAGCAGCTTCAAGGTCCGAACGGTCTGGATCTCCGACGTCCACCTGGGCACGCCGGGCTGCCAGGCCGACGCCTTGCTGGACTTCCTCAAGCGCGTCGAGTGCGACACCCTCTACCTCGTCGGCGACATCATCGACGGCTGGCAGCTGCGCCGCAGCTGGTACTGGCCGCAGGCCCACAACGACGTCGTCCAGAAGCTGCTGCGCAAGGCGCGCAAGGGCACGCGCGTCATCTTCATCCCGGGCAACCACGACGAGTTCGGCCGCAAGTTCCTCGACCACTCCTTCGGTGGCATCGAGGTGGCCGAGGAATGGATCCACACCACCGCCGACGGCAAGCGCCTGTGGATCACCCACGGCGACCTCTACGACGGCGTCATCCAGTGCGCGCGCTGGCTGGCCCTGCTAGGCGACTCGCTCTACGAGTTCACGCTCAAGCTCAACCGCCACCTGAACTCTTTCCGCGCCCGCGCCGGGCTGCCTTACTGGTCGCTCTCCAAGTACCTCAAGCTCAAGGTCAAGCGCGCCGTGAGCTACATGGGCGATTTCGAATCCGCCCTGGCCCGCGAGGCCCGCAAGCGCGGCGTCGATGGCCTGGTCTGCGGCCACATCCACCACGCCGAGATGCGCATGGTGGAAGACATCCTGTACTGCAACGACGGCGACTGGGTGGAGAGCCTCACGGCCCTGGTCGAGCACGCCGACGGCCGCCTGGCCATCGTGGACTGGGGCCAGGTCATGGCCGGTCAGGACATGCCCTTCGATGCGCCGATGGATGTCCCGATGGAAGTGCCCACCGACGTGCCCATGAACGTGCAGCCGGTCTGATCGGCTAAGGCAGCGGCTGGAGCACAATGCGGCCCCTGCATCACCCCTCTGGAGCCCGCCGCATGGCCTTCGCCGACAACCTCAAAGCCCTGCCCACTGTGGCCCACCTGGCCGCCCTGGAGTTGAGCAACGCCGCGGGCGAGCTGACCGCGCGCATCGAGAACAAACCGGGCCAGGCAGGCTCGCTGGCCGTGTACGCCGCCCTGGCCGCCAAGCACGGCAGCATCAACCCGGCCGCCGCTGCCGAAGGCCTGGCGATCTACGCCGAGCACACGGCCGACGCGCAGGCCCACCCGGGCAAGCACCCCAACATCGACCGCCTGATCGGCATCACCACGCCGGCGCAGGCGCTCAGCGTCCGCCTGATCGCGGCCTGATCGCGCACCTTCCCAAGGTTTCAGGCCGGCGTCAGACCGGCTGAAGCAAGGCAAATGGCCCCTCGGCCAGTTGCTCCTGCAGGAAGCGCACGGCCACGCGCACCTTGGCCGACTGGCTCAGGCGCACCGTGCTGACGGCCCAGATGTCGGCCGGCTGTGACCAGGCCGGCATCAGCGTGCACAAGCGCCCGGCCTGCAGGTCGGCCTCGACGTCCCAGCGCGCTGTCAGCAGGATGCCGTGGCCGTCCATGGCCCAGCCCCGCACGATTTCCGAGTTGTTCGACGACAGCCGCCCGGTCACCTTGACCTTCTCCGGGCCCGCCGGGCCACTGAGCGTCCACACGCCAAAGGGCTGGTAGCGGTCTCGCAGCACCAGGCACTCGTGGCGGCTGAGCTCGGCCACCGTCGCGGGTGTGCCGGCATGCGCCAGGTAGGCCGGCGCGGCGCACAGCACGCGCGGGCTGGCCGCGATCGGGTGGGCCACCAGATGGGGCTCGTGGACCTCGCCGATGCGCACGTCCAGGTCGATGTTCTCGTCGAGCAAATCCACCCGCCGGTCCACCACGTCCAGGGTGATGTCCAGGCCGGGATGGCGCTGGGCCAGCAGCGACAGGATGGGCCCGATGTGCTTGCGCCCCAGGCGGAAACTGGTCGTCACGCGCAGGGCACCGCGCGGCTCGGCGCGGCCGTCGGTGACGGTGTCGGCCATGTCGTCCACGCCCTGGAAGATCTGCTGCGCCGAGGCATAGACCCGCTCGCCCTCGGCCGTGATGGTGACGCGCCGCGCCGTGCGGTGGAACAGCGTCACGCCCAGCGCGCCCTCCAGCACCGCGATGCGCTTGCTGACGTAGGCCGGCGACATGCCCAACTCGGCCGCCGTGGCCACGAAACTGGCCTTGCGCGCCGCCATGCAGAACACCTGGAGGTCGTCGAGCTGGAATTTGAGCTTCATGATTCGTGAATCATAAGACCACAGACAGGCCGTTGATCTCCGTTTCGTTCATCCCTAAATTGCCGGCATTCCCTCTGGAGACATGCCCATGGCCATCGCCCTGAACGACGAACAAAAGATGATGATCGAGACCGTGCGTCGCTTCATCAAGACCGAGCTGCAGCCGCTGGAGGAGCGCATCGAGACGGATGGCCAGCTCGACACCGACACGGCCCGCACCGTCTTCGCCAAATCCAGCGCCCTCGGCCTCTACGCCCTGAACATGCCCGCCGAGCACGGCGGCGGCGGCCTCAGCGCGGTGGACCGCATCCTCTGCGAAGAGCAGTTCGGCCACACCAGCGACATCCTCATCCGCCGCGCCTTCGGCAACGTCTACGAGCCGCTGCTGGAGTGCCGCGGCGCACAGGTCGAACGCTGGCTGCGCCCCACGGTGCGGGGCGAGCGCACCTGCTCCATCGCCATCACCGAACCCGGCGCGGGCTCGGACGCCCAGGGCATCCGCACCACGGCGCGCCAGCAGGCCGACGGCAGCTGGGTGCTCAACGGCGGCAAGCACTTCATCAGCGATGGCCTGTGGAGCGATTTCTTCCTGGTGTCGGCCAAAACAGGCGACCAGCCCGGCAGCAAAGAGATCTCGATGTTCCTGGTGGACAAGGCCCTGCCCGGCCTGACCGTGGGCAAGGACCAGGCCATGATGGGGCTGCGCGGCACGCCCCATGTCGAGTTGTTCTTCGACAACGTGGTGCTGGAGCCCATCGCCCTGCTCGGTCAGGCAGGCCAGGGCTTCAAGCTGGCCATGGGCGCGCTCAACGTGGTGCGCCTGGCCCAGGTGGGCGCGCGCGCGGTGGGCAAGGCCTGCCACGTGCTGGAGCGGATGACGGCCTACGCGGCCGAGCGCCAGCAGTTCGGCCAGCCCATCGGTGACTTCCAGATGGTCCAGCAGATGCTGGCCGACAGCGTCATCGAAGTGAATGCCTCCCGCTTGATGGTGCTGCACGCGGCCGAGATGATCGACGCCGGCCAGGACGCCCGCGACTGGATCGCCATGGTCAAGGTGCACGCCTCGGAAATGCTGGGCCGCGTTGTGGACCGCGGCGTGCAGGTTTTCGGTGGCATGGGCTTTTGCAAGGAGCTGCCCATCGAGCGCTACTACCGCGACGCGCGCATCTACCGCATCTTCGACGGCACCTCGGAGATCCACCGCACGGTGATCGCGCGCAGCGTGCTCAAGCGCGGCGCGGCCCTGTTCGACGTGAACCGCTAAGGGAGAGGCCATGACACCCTCCATGAAGACCAAGTTCATGTCGGCCGATGAAGCCGCGGCCCTCGTCCGCGATGGCGACACCGTGGCCCTGATGGGCGGCGGCGGCGGCCTGATGGAGGCCACCTGCCTGTTCCAGGCCGTGGAGCGCCGCTTCCTGACCACCCAGGCGCCGCGCGACCTGACCGTGGTGCACGCCCTGGGCATTGGCGACAAGGGCCACCGCGGCATGAACTGCTTCGCCCACGAGGGCCTGGTGCGCAAGGTGGTGGGCGGGCACTGGGTGTGGTCACCGCGCATGCAGCAGCTGGCGCGCGAGGAAAAGATCGCGGCCTACATCCTGCCCGGCGGGGTGTCCTCGCAGCTGCTGCGCGAAATCGGTGGCGCCCGCCCCGGCCTGATCACGCACGTGGGCCTGGGCACCGTCTGCGACCCGCGCCACGGCGGCGGGCGCATGAACGCCAGCGCCACCGAAGACCTCGCCGAAGTCATCACGCTGGATGGCCGCGAGTACCTGCGCTACAAGCCCTACCCCGTGCACGTCGCCCTGGTGCGGGCCTCGGCCGCCGACGAGGACGGCAACATCAGCTTCGAGCACGAGGCCGCCAACCTGGACGCCGCGGCCATCGCCCTGGCGGCGCGCAGCAGCGGTGGCCAGGTCATCGTGCAGGTCAAAGAACGCCTGCCGCGCGGTGCGCTCAAGGCCCGCGAGGTGCGCATCCCCGCGGCCTGGGTCAGCGCCATCGTGGTGGACCCGGCGCAAAGCACCAGCTACGACATCCCTTTCGACGCCAGCCTGTCGGGCGAGCTGACGGGGCCGGAGCGCCTGGCCATCGACGCTCTGGAGGTTCGGGCCACCCCCGACGAGCCCATCAGCGAGCCCATCAGCGAGCCGTTCAACGAACGCCAGGCCGTGGCCCGCCGCGCCGCCTGCGAGCTCTTCGAAGGCGCGGTGGTGAACTACGGCGTGGGCGTGCCCGACGCGGTGGCCAAGCTGGTGGTGCGCCGCGGCGAGCTGGACCGCATCCACCAGACCATCGAGCACGGCACCTACGGCGGCAGCCTGCTGGACGGCGTGCTGTTCGGCTACGCCCGCAATGCCACGGCCATGCTGGACGCGCCCACCCAGTTCGACTTCTACGCCGGCGGTGGCCTGGACATCGCCTTCCTCGGCTTCGGCGAGTTCGACGCCCAAGGCAATGTCAACGTCTCCCGGCTGGGCGGCCTGACCGTGGGCCCGGGCGGCTTCATCGACATCGCCCAGAACGCGCGCAAGGTGGTGTTCTGCGGCACCTTCGCGGCCAAGGGCGTGCAGCTGCACACGGGCGATGGCGAGATGCGCGTGGCCCAGCAAGGCAGCGTGCGCAAGCTGGTGCCCGGGGTCGAGCAGATCACCTTCAGCGGCCCGCAGGCCCTGGTGCGCGGCCAGCAGGCGCTGTACCTGACCGAGCGCGCGAGCTTCCGCCTGACGCCCGAAGGCATCGAGCTGTTCGAAATCGCCCCGGGCGTGGACCTGCAGCGCGATGTGCTCGACCAGATGGGCTTTGCGCCCCGGCTGGCGGCCGACCTCCGCGTGATGCCGCGTTCCCACTTCCTGCGCGAAGACGACAGGTTCGGTGCTTTGTCCTGACGCAAACCGGGCGGCAATGCATGGAGTCCGTGCATTTGCATCGCTCTGCCCGAGTCTGACCCTTTGGCCGATTGATTCCCGGGCGCGCGGGCCCTAGCCTTGCCGCCGGATCCATTGTTTCGGAGTGTGAAGATGTCAGCGGCCGTCAAATACAGCGCCATCGCGCTGGGAGTCATCGCCATCGCCGGGGTCGGCGCCTTGCCTTGGTACAGCTCGCGCGCCATGGACCAGCGCCTGGCCGAGATGGCCCAGCAATCCTCACCGCACGAGGACGTCATGCTGCGCAACCTGCAGCACCAGGCGGGCTACCTCACGTCCAAGGGCAGCGTCGATGTCGTGCTGCGCGACCGCTGCCAAACGGGTGGCCAGGGCGGCGGTGAGTCTGCCGACACCACCTTCCACGTCACCTACGAGGCCCAGCACTTCCCCACGCCGAGCGCGGCCAACCGCTTCGACTGGCGCCTGCAGCCCACCGGCGACACCGCCCCCGTGTTCAAGAAGCTGTTCGGCAGCGACACGGCCCTCAGCGGCCAGGGTCAGGTCAACTGGTCGGGCCTGGTGAGCTCCGATTTGAAGCTGCCCGCCATGGCCTACGCCACGCCCGGTGGCCGACTGGAAGCCGACCCCTCGCAAGGCCGCATCGCCATGGGCGGCAAGGCCCTGCAGTTCGACTGGCTGCTGGAGCGCGCCGTGCTGCGCGGCGCCAGCCACGCCATGGAGCTCAAGCAACTGGGCGTCAACCTGAACCTCAGCAACCGCCAGAAGGGCATCGGCGAGGTCGCCTTGCGCATGGGCGCCTTCAGCACACCCGAAGCCACGGCCGAAGGCTATGTGCTGAAGTCGGTGACAAGCGAGCGCGGCGACAAGCTGGACTCGGTCGTCTCGCAGACCCTGACGCGCGCGCAGTTCGGCGACCAGGAGCTCAAGGACATGGTGCTGGAGGCCTCGTTCAAAGGCCTGCACGCGCAGAGCGTGGAGACGCTGACCACGGTGATGGGCGCCTCGTGTGGCCTGGAGACGCTGACCCGCGACGAATCGGCCAAGGTGCGCCAGGCCGTGCAGACGCTGCTGGCCTCCGGCATGAGCGGTGGCATCACCAAGCTCAGTGGCAAGGGCAAGCAAGGCGCCATCGACGGCAAGTTCACGCTGGAGCTGGCCGCCGTGGGCGCGGGCCAGGCCATCAGCTTCGCGCGGCAGCTCAGCGCCGCGGGCGAACTGAACGTGCAAGGCGAGCTGCTGCCCCCGATGCCCCGCCAGATGGCCATCAACAGCGGCTTCGCCCGCGAGGTGGCCAAGGGCCTGCAGTCCAGCGCCGTGTTCGAGAAGGGCCTGTTCAAGGTGAACGGCAAGACCATCGACGCCACCGGCGTGCAGAACGTCCTGGCCGCGATGGACGTGGCCGTGATGGCCTACATCAACGACGAGCGCCCGCAGCGCGTCGCCCGCGAGGAAGCCACGGCACCGTTCGCGATGCCCGACGCCGACGAGGTGGCCCAGGCGCCGCCCGTCGAAGCCCCGGCCGCAGACGCGCCCCTGTCGCCCGCCATGCCGATGCCCTCGCCGGCCCAGGCCATCGCCCCGGCGGCGGCACCGCAGAGGTGATCGCGCTGCGGCTGCAGCCCATCGTTCAATGAAAAAGCCCCGCATGCGGGGCTTTTTGCTTTGCGCGCAAGCCGTTTGGCTGCGCGCGCCGCTGAGCTTGTCTGGCGTGCCAAACGTTGCCATCGGCACGCCGCCCACACGGGCTGGCGCGCGACCCGATCCGGCTGGCGCCTGCCTCGTTCTGGGTTGCCGCTGACACCGGTCTGGCTGGCGCGCCAAGCCAAACGGCTTGCACGTCGCCCGAAAAGCCTGGTGGCCGAGCCGATCCGGGCGGCACGCCGTGTTCACCGACCTTGCGCGCCACTGATTTTCAGCGGCATGCCGCCCAAGTTGGCTGACACGCCGCTCAGCCGGGCTTGCGGGCCTCAGATGGGGGCCAACCCACCCACGTCAGCCCACCCACTTGCGCGCGTTGCGGAACATGCGCAGCCAGGGGCTGGCATCGCTGGCGTTGCCGCTGGTCCAGCTCATCTGGACGTTGCGGAACACGCGCTCGGGGTGCGGCATCATGGCCGTGAAGCGGCCGTCGGCCGTGGTCACGCCGGTCAGGCCCTCGGGCGAGCCGTTCGGGTTGAGCGGATAGACCTCGGTGGGCGCGCCGGTGTGGTCCACGAAGCGGACCGCGCGGTGCACCTTGGCGGCATCGCCACGCTGCGAGAAGTTGGCGAAGCCCTCACCGTGCGACACGGCGATCGGCATGCGGCTGCCGGCCATCCCCTGGAAGAAGATGGAGGGGCTCTCCAGCACCTCGACCTGGCTGAGGCGGGCCTCGAAGCGCGTGCTCTGGTTGGTGGTGAACTTCGGCCAGTCCTGCGCGCCCGGGATGATGGGGCTGAGCGCGGCCAGCATCTGGCAGCCATTGCACACGCCCAGGCCAAAGGTGTCCTGGCGCTGCATGAAGGCGGCGAACTGCTCGGCCAGCTGCGGGTTGAACAGGATGGAGCGCGCCCAGCCCTCGCCGGCACCCAGGGTGTCGCCGTAGGAGAAGCCACCGCAGGCCACGAAGCCCTGGAACTGGTCCAGGCGCGCGCGGCCGGCGATCAGGTCGCTCATGTGCACGTCGAAGGTGTCGAAGCCGCCCAGGCTCATCGCATAGGCCATTTCCACGTGCGAGTTCACGCCCTGCTCGCGCAGGATGGCGACCTTCGGACGTGCCTTGCCGATGAAGGGCGCGGCCACATCTTCCAGCGGGTCGAAGCCCAGCTGCACGTGCAGGCCGGTGTTCTCGGGTTGACCAATGGTGGCGTGTTCGCTGTCGGCGCAGGCCGGGTTGTCGCGCAACTGGGCGATGCGCCAGCTCACTTCGTCCCAGACCTGGTGCAGCTGCTGCAGCGGGGCCTTGAAGATGTCCTTGGCGTCGCGCCAGACCTGCACTTCACCACGGTTGTTCGGCTTGCCGATGACGTGGCTGTGCTTGCTCAGGCCGTGCTCGCGCAGGGTCTGCATGACGGCATCGCGCTCGGCGGTGCGCACCTGCAGCACCACGCCCAGCTCTTCGTTGAACAGGGCCTTGAGCGTCAGCTCGTTGCGGCGCTCGCCCACCTGGCCGGCCCAGTTCTTGGAGTCGCCGGTGTCGGCGCGGCTGTCGCTGATGCCATCGCCCTCGGTGACCAGCATGTCCACGTTCAGGCTCACACCCGTGTGGCCGGCAAAGGCCATTTCGCACACCGTGGCCCACAGGCCGCCGTCACCCCGGTCGTGGTAGGCCAGCAGCTTGCCTTGGGCGCGCAGGGCGTTCACGGCCTCGACCGTGGCCCTGAGCATGGCGGGGTTGTCCACGTCCGGCACCTCGTTGCCGAACTGGCCGAGCACCTGGGCCAGCATCGAGCCGGCCATGCGGCGCTGGCCTTCGCCCAGGTCGATCAGGATCAGGCTGGTGTCCAGCGGCTGGCCGTGCTCGGTGGTGACGAGCTGCGGCGTCAGCGTGGGGCGCACATCGGCGATGGACGCAAAGGCCGTCACGATCAGGGACACGGGGGCCGTGACCTGCTTCGTGGCGCCGTTGTCTTGCCCACCTTCTTTCCATTTCGTGCGCATGGACAACGAGTCCTTGCCCACGGGAATCGACACGCCCAAGGCCGGGCACAGTTCCATGCCCACGGCGCGCACCGTCTCGTACAGCGCGGCGTCTTCACCGGCTTCGCCGCAAGCGGCCATCCAGTTGGCCGACAGCTTCACGCGGGAGAGCTCGATGGGCGCGGCCAGCAGGTTGGTGATGGCCTCGCCCACGGCCATGCGGCCGGATGCAGGCGCGTTGACCGAGGCCAGCGGCGTGCGCTCGCCCATGGCCATGGCTTCGCCGGCAAAGCCCTTGAAGTCGGCCAGGGTCACGGCCACGTCGGCCACGGGCACCTGCCAGGGGCCGACCATCTGATCGCGGCTGTTCAGGCCACCCACGGTGCGGTCACCGATGGTGATCAGGAAACGCTTGCTGGCCACGGTCGGGTGGCGCAGCACGTCGAAGGCGACCTTGTCCAGGGCCACGCCGGTCAAATCCAGCTTGCCGCCGTCCCAGGCCACGCGCTTGACGTCGCGGTGCATCTTGGGCGGCTTGCCCAGCAGCACGTCCATGGGCATGTCAACAGGCTTGTCGGCATCCGGCTGGGTCGTGTCTTCCAGCACCAGGGCCAGGGCCTCGGTGGCCACGCCGATCACGCCGAAGGGGCAGCGCTCGCGCTCGGCCATGGCGGTGAAGATGGGCAGGCTCTCGGGCGCAATGGCCAGGACGTAGCGCTCCTGGCTCTCGTTGCACCAGATTTCCTTCGGGGCCATGCCCGACTCTTCCAGCGGCACCTGGCTCAGGTCGAAGCGCGCGCCCTTGCCCGCGCCGTCCACCAGCTCGGGGAAGGCGTTGGAGATGCCGCCCGCGCCCACATCGTGGATGGCGAGGATGGGGTTGTTCGCGCCCAGGCCCCAGCAGTGGTTGATGACCTCTTGCGCACGGCGCTCGATTTCAGGGTTGCCGCGCTGCACGGAGTCGAAGTCCAGCGCGGCGGAGTTGGTGCCAGCCGCCATCGACGAGGCGGCCGCGCCGGCCATGCCGATGCGCATGCCCGGGCCGCCCAGCTGGATCAGCAGCGTGCCGGCGTCGAACACGATCTTCTGCGTCTGCTCGGCGCTGATGGTGCCGATGCCCCCGGCGATCATGATGGGCTTGTGGTAGCCGCGGCGGATGGCGCCCTGACCTTCGCCCACCGTTTGCTCGAACACGCGGAAGTAGCCGCCCAGGTTGGCGCGGCCGAACTCGTTGTTGAAGGCCGCGCCGCCCAGCGGGCCCTCGACCATGATCTGCAGCGGGCTGGCGATGTGCTCGGGCTTGCCGACGGGGTGTTGCTCCCACGGTTCGTTCGTGCCGGGCAGGTGCAGGTTGGACACCGAGAAGCCCGTCAGGCCCGATTTGGGGCGCGAACCCCGGCCGGTGGCGCCTTCGTCGCGGATCTCACCGCCCGCGCCGGTCGAGGCACCTGGGAAAGGCGAAATCGCGGTCGGGTGGTTGTGCGTTTCCACCTTCATCAGCACATGGGCCAGCTCGTCGCGGGCCTGGTACTGCGGCGCGTTGGTGTAGCCGGCGGGCATCCAGCGCTCGATGGGGTGGCCTTCCATCACGGAGGCGTTGTCGCTGTAGGCCACCACCGTGTGCTGGGGGTTCAGCTTCTCGGTGTTGCGGATCATGCCGAACATCGAGAGCTCTTGCGCCTGGCCGTCGATGGTGAACTGCGCGTTGAAGATCTTGTGGCGGCAGTGCTCGGAGTTGGCCTGCGCAAACATGGTCAGCTCGACGTCGGTCGGGTTGCGCTTCAAGCCCATGAAGGCGGTGACCAGGTACTCGATTTCGTCGTCCGACAAGGCCAGACCGAAGGTGACATTGGCCTCGTCCAGTGCTTTGCGGCCCTGGCCCAGCACATCGACGTGGGCCATGGGCGCGCCCTGCTTCTCGTCGAACAGGTGGCGGGCGTCTTCGCGGCTGGCCAGCACGCTTTCGGTCATGCGGTCGTGCAGCAAGGCCGCGATGGCCTGGAGGTCCTGCTCGGCCAGGGGCTTGGCACCGCCGCCGAAGCTGCCCATCAAGGCGCCCATGACGCCGGCCTTGACCGTGATGCGGTACTCGGTGACGCGCTCGACGCGGCGGATGGCCAGGCCACAGTTGTGGGCGATGTCGGTGGCCTTGGAGGCCCAGGGCGAGACCGTGCCCAGGCGGGGCGCCACCACGATCAGCTCACCTTCGCTGCTGCCGTCGCAGGCATCGCCATAGGTCAGCAGGGCCGCCAGCTTGTCCAGCTCGCCAGGCGGCAGGGCCTGGTCCAGCGCCACCCAGTGGACAAAACGGGCTTGCACGCCGCTGATCCGGGGGTTGACGGCCTGCAGCTTGGGCAACAGGGCTTGGACTTGGTGGGGGGCCAGGGCGTTGCCGCCCTCGAAGTGCATCAGGGTGGACATCGCGGAGGGGGTGCCGGTTGTGGAGCGTGCGGTCACGGCGGAGGGGCGGGAGCCTGCGTCGGAAAAACAGGGATTTTACCGGGGCTTGTCACCGAAACGACAAACTCCCGGCCAATGGCATGTCCACAAGCGCGTCAGGTGGCGCATGAATTACGGATAATCCTCTGCATGAGCTTCACCATCAAATCCGGCGCCGAGATCGACGCCATGCGCGTGGCCTGCCGCCTGGCGTCCGAAGTGCTGGACTACCTTGAGCCCCTGATCCAGCCCGGCATCACCACCCAAGAGATCGACCGCCTCGCGCACGACTACATGGTCAACGTGCAAGGCACCGTGTCGGCCACGCTGAACTACCAGCCGCCCGGCCACGTGCCCTACCCCGCTTCGCTGTGCACCTCGGTCAACGAGGTCGTCTGCCACGGCGTGCCCAACGAGGTCCCGCTGAAGTCCGGCGACATCGTCAACATCGACGTCACCGTCATCAAGGACGGCTGGTACGGCGACAACAGCCGCATGTACCTGATCGGCAAGCCCTCGATCGCGGCGGCCCGCCTGTGCCAGGTCACTTTTGAGGCCATGTGGAAGGGCATCGTCAAGGTGAAGCCGGGCGCGCGCCTGGGCGACATCGGCCACGCCATCCAGACCTTCGCCGAAAGCGCGGGCTTCTCGGTGGTGCGCGAGTACTGCGGCCACGGCATCGGCCAGAAGTTCCACGAAGACCCGCAGATCCTGCACTACGGCCGCCCCGGCACGGGCCTGGCGCTGGTGCCCGGCATGATCTTCACGATCGAGCCCATGATCAACCTGGGCAAGCGCGACATCAAGGAAGGCCGCAAGGGCGGCGTCCCCTACGACGGCTGGACCATCGTCACCAAGGACCGCTCGCTGTCAGCCCAATGGGAGCACACCGTGCTGGTCACCGACACCGGCTACGAGGTGCTGACGCTGTCGGCCGGCAGCCCGGCGCAACCGGCCTTCGTGGCCGCTGCCGCCACCCCCGCCTGACCCCAAGCCCCGAGGAGCATCGCCCGATGGCCGTGGACGTTCCCGCCCTGCGCGCGCAGTTCCGCGCAGACAAGGCCGAGCTGGTCGCGCAGTTCCAGCACAGCCGCCCGAGCACCTCCTCGGCCACGCGCCTGCTCACGCACCTGGCGCGCCTGGTGGACCGCACCCTGCACACCCTGTGGGACGCCCACACCATGCCCCGCGGCGCGGCCCTGGTGGCGGTCGGCGGCTACGGCCGCGGTGAACTCTTTCCCTCCTCCGACATCGACGTGCTGCTGCTGATGCCGCTGTCGCCCTCGGTGGCGGGCGATGAGAGCCTCGCGCCGGCGCTGGAAAGCTTCATCAGCGCCTGCTGGGACATCGGCCTGGAGATCGGCTCCAGCGTGCGCACCGTCGAGGAGTGCAGCGAAGAAGCCGCCCGCGACGTCACGGTGCAGACCTCGCTGCTGGAGTCCCGCTTCCTGTGCGGCTCGCGCGCCCGCTTCGATGAGCTGGAGCGCGCCACCCGAGAGCACCTCGACGTGCCGGCCTTCGTCACCGCGAAGATGCTGGAAATGCGCCAGCGCCACACCAAGCACGAAGACACGCCCTACGCCCTGGAACCGAACTGCAAGGAAAGCCCCGGCGGCCTGCGCGACCTGCAGGTGGTGATCTGGCTGGCGCGCGCCGCCAAGCTGGGCCGCAGCTGGCACGAGCTGGCCCGCAATGGCCTCATCACCGCCTTCGAAGCCCGCCAGCTGCAGCGCAACGAGGGCACGCTCAAGCTCATCCGCGCCCGCCTGCACCAGATCGCCGGCCGCCGCGAAGACCGCCTGGTGTTCGACCTGCAGACCGCCGTGGCCGAGAGCTTCGGCTACGCCAACACGCCGGCCCTGCGCGCCTCCGAGGTGCTGATGCGGCGCTACTACTGGGCCGCCAAGGCGGTGACCCAGCTCAACCAGATCCTCATCCTCAACATCGAAGAGCGCGTGCAGGGCAGCACCGACGCGCCCATGCGCCCCATCGATGCGCGCTTCTTCGACCGCGGCGGCTACCTCGAAGTCGCCAGCGACGACCTCTACCAGCGCGACCCGCACGCCATCCTGGCCACCTTCCTGACGCTGCAGGAACAAGACGGTGCGCTCAAGGGCCTGTCGGCCCGCACCCTGCGCGCGCTCTACAACGCCCGCGACCTGATGGACGGCGCCTTCCGCCGCGACCCGGTCAACCGCGCCACCTTCATGGCCATCCTGCAGCAGCCGGCCGGCCAGACCCGCGTGATGCGCCTGCTCAACCAGACCTCGGTGCTGGGCCGCTACCTCTGGGTGTTCCGCCGCATCGTCGGGCAGATGCAGCACGACCTCTTCCACGTCTACACCGTGGACCAGCACATCCTGATGGTCGTGCGCAATGTGCGGCGTTTCTTCATCCCGGAACACGCGCACGAATACCCCTTCTGCACGCAGCTGGCCGCGCAGTTCGACAAGCCCTGGTTGCTCTACATCGCCGCCCTCTTCCACGACGTGGCCAAAGGCCGCGGCGGCGACCACTCCGACCTGGGCAAGGTCGAGGTGCGCCGCTTCTGCAAGGACCATGGCATCGACAGCGAGGACACCCGCCTGGCCGAGTTCCTGGTCGGCGAGCACCTGACCATGTCGCGCGTGGCGCAAAAGGAAGACCTGTCCGACCCGGACGTCATCCAGGCCTTCGCCAAGCGCGTCGGCAACGAACGCACGCTGACCGCGCTCTACCTGCTGACCGTGGCCGACATCCGCGGCACCAGCCCCAAGGTCTGGAACGCCTGGAAGGGCAAGCTGCTCGAAGACCTCTACCGGCTCACGCTGCGGGCCCTGGGCGGCGCCCGCCCGCACATGGACGCCGAGATCGAGTCGCGCAAGCAGCAGGCCCGCCAGAGCCTGGCGCTGTACTACATGCCGCCGAACATCGAGGTGCCGCTGTGGAGGACGCTGGACATCAGCTACTTCGCGCGCCACGACGCCCCCGACATCGCCTGGCACACCCGCATGCTGTGGCGCCATGTGCAAACCGAGAAGCCCGTGGTGGCCGCGCGCCTGTCGCCTGTGGGCGAAGGCCTGCAGGTGCTGGTGTACGCGCCCGACCGCCCTGACCTGTTCGCCCGCATCTGCGGCTACTTCGACCGCGCCAGCTTCAGCATCCAGGACGCGCGCATCCACACCTCGGTCTCGGGCTATGCGCTGGACACCTTCCAGATCCTGGCCTCCGACCCGCTGCGCTTCGAAGGCGTGCACTACCGCGACATGATCGCCCTGGTGGAGAACCAGCTGGCGGAAGCCGTGGCCTCTGACAAACCGCTGCACGAACCCGCCAAGGGGCGGCAGTCGCGCCGCGTGCGCTCGTTCCCGATCGCGCCACGCGTCACCCTGCGCCCCGACGAGCGCGCCCAGCGCTGGCTGTTGACGGTGTCGGCCTCGGACCGATCCGGCCTGCTCTACGTGATCGCGCGCACCCTGGCCCGCCATGGCGTGGGCGTGCAACTGGCCAAGGTCAGCACCCTGGGCGAACGCGTGGAAGACACCTTCCTGGTGACAGGCGACGCCCTGCGCCAGGACAAGCGACAGCTCGCCATCGAGACGGAGTTGCTGGACGTGCTGGCGGCCTGAGGCCAGCGCTCAAGCAGGTTCTTTGGGGTCCAGCAAAAGCTCCAGCGTCGCGATCTGATCGCGCAAGGCCAGGCGGCGCTTCTTGAGGCGGCGCACCGCCAGCTCGTCGAGGGGGCTTTGCTCGGCAGCGTGGTCGATCAGACTGTCAAGGTCTGCGTGCTCCATCCGCAGTTCGATCAGCCGGCGGTGCGGGGAATGCAGGTTTTCTGTCATCGGGGACGCCTGGGGCCCATGTCATGGTGGTTCTGGAGCGTGAGCCAAGGGGCAAACCCCGGCAGTTCATCTGCTTGCGCGTGGTCAGAACCGGGCTCCCAGGCATTATAGTTTTCTCCATGATCGCAGCACCCTCCCGTTTCCGTCTGGTGGCAGCCACGGGCCTCCACCGCGGAGACCGACCGTACCAGCAGGACCAGGTCGAAGTCATCCCTCACCCCCGCGTGGCGGGTTGCCTGCTGGGCGTGGTGGCCGATGGCATGGGTGGCAAAAGCGGAGGTCGCAAAGCCGCCGACCAGGTCGTGATGACCGCCCGCCAGGTCTTCGACCGCTACATCCCCTCGCAGGAAAGCTCGGAGCAGGCACTGCGCCAGACGGTGCACGAAGCGCACCTGATGATCAAGCTGACGGCCCTGGCCTTCGAGGAAGAGCCCCACAGCACCGTGAGTGCCTTCATCGTCAACCCGGACCTCTCCGCCTGCCTGGCGCACGCGGGAGACACCCGCATCTACCACTTCCACGGGCCCGAGATGGTCTACCGCACCGAGGACCACTCCTTCGTGCAACGCCTGGTCAACGAAGGCCAGATCACCGAGGAAGAGGCCAATGTGCACCCACAGTCCAACCTGCTGACGGGCTGCCTGGGCACCCAGACCGACCCACCGCTGGCCATCAAGCGCATCACGCGGCTGGAAATCGGCGACACGCTGATGGCCTGCTCGGACGGCCTGTGGCACTACTTCACGCCCAAGGAGCTCGGCGCCATCGTCCACACCCTGCCTCCGCGCGAAGCGGCGGAAATGCTGGTGGGCAAGGCACGCTACCGGGCCCGCCAGGGCGGCGACAACCTCTCGCTGGCACTGGTGCGGGTGGAAGCCCTGGGCTGACGGACCGGGCCAGCGCTGGCCGTCCTCAGGTGATGGAGGTGTCCACGATGCGGCGCTCTTCGCCCAAGTACTCCTTGGACTGCATCTCGTTGAGGCGCGAGACCGTGCGCGGGAATTCGTGCGACATCGGGCCTTCCACGTACAGCCGCTCCGGGGGCACCGCCGCCGAGATCACCAGCTTGCAGCGGCGGTCGTAGAGCACGTCCACCAGCCAGGTGAAACGCCGCGCTTCCGAGGCCAGGCGCACCGGCATCTCTGGCACATCGCTGAGCAAGATGGTGTGGAAGCGCGAGGCCAGCTCCAGGTAGTCGTTCTGCGAACGCGGCCCGCCGCACAGCGTGTTGAAGTCGAACCAGACCACGCCACCGGCACGGCGCTTGGCCTTGAGCACGCGGTGCTCGATGTTCAGGCTCGGGTCTTCGTCGGCCTGCTCTGCCAGGTTGCTGAAGATGGCGTCCATCTCTCGGGTCGTGTCGTCGTTGAGCGGCGTCAGGTACAGGCGCGCCAGCTCCAGCGTGCGGCGGCGGTAGTCGTTGCCCGCATCGACGTTGATGATCTCCAGCTGGCTTTTCAGCAGCTCGATGGCCGGCAGGATGCGGTCGCGGTGCAAGCCATTGGGGTAGAGCCCGTCCGGGTGGAAGTTCGAGGTCGTGACGATGCTCATGCGGTTGCGGAACATGGCGTCCAGCAGGCGGTGCAGGATCATCGCGTCGGTCACGTCGGCCACGTGGAACTCATCGAAGCAGATCAGGCGGTGCTTGCGCGACATCTTCTTGGCCAGCACGTCCAGCGGGTCCTGCACGCCCTTGAGCTCGTGCAACTGGCGGTGCACCTCGCGCATGAACTCGTGGAAGTGCAAGCGCGTTTTGCGCTCCAGCGGGACGGCGTTGTAGAAGCAGTCCATGATGAAGCTCTTGCCACGCCCCACCCCGCCATACATGTAGACGCCCTTGGGCAGCTCCGGGTAGCGCAGCATCTTCGTCAGGGCATTGCTGCGCTTGGCCTTGTAGTTGGCCCACTCGTCCTGGCAGCGCTGCAAGGCCGCTATGCCCTTGCGCTGAGCCTCATCGGCCTGGTAGCCGCGTTCGGCCAGGCTCTGTTCGTAGAGGTCGGTGACGGATTGTGTGTAGGCGGGCATGGTGAAGCGGCTTTGAACCCACGCAGGTGAGCTGGAAAAGCAAAGGGGCAGCCTGCGCCGCCCCTCGTGACTTTAGCTGAGGAAAACTCAGAAGTTCAGGGTGCGCTTGTCCACGGCCAGCGCGGCTTCCTTGGTGGCTTCGCTCAGGCTGGGGTGCGCGTGGCAGATGCGGGCGATGTCTTCGGCGCTGGCCTTGAAGGCCATCGCCACCACCGCTTCCGAGATCAGCTCGCTGGCATACGGGCCGATGATGTGCACGCCCAGGATTTCGTCGGTGTTGGCATCGGCCAGGAACTTGACGAAGCCATTGGTGTCACCTAAAGCGCGGGCGCGGCCGTTCGCAATGAAGGGGAAGGAACCGGCCTTGTAGGACCGGCCCTCCGCTTTCAGCGCCTGTTCGGTTTTGCCGACCCAGGCGATCTCCGGGCTGGTGTAGATCACACAGGGAATGATGTCGAAGTCCACGTGGCCATGCTGACCGGCGATCCGCTCGGCCACGGCCACACCCTCTTCTTCTGCCTTGTGCGCCAGCATCGGGCCGCGAACCACGTCACCCACCGCCCACACATTGGGCAGGTTGGTCTGGCAGTCGGCGTTCACCACGATGGCGCCACGTTCGTCCAGCTGCAGGCCCACGCCGTCGGCATTCAGGCCGATGGTGTTGGGCACGCGGCCGATGGAGACGATCAGCTTGTCGCACTCCAGGACTTGTTCTGCGCCGGCAGCGTCGGTGTAAGCCACGCTCACGCCAGTGGCCTTGCCCTTCTTGGTCGTCTTGATTTCGCCGATCTTCACGCCCAGCTGCAGCTTCAGGCCTTGCTTGGTGAACAGCTTCTGGGCTTCCTTGGCCACCTGCTCATCGACCGCGGCCAGGAAGGCCGGCATGGCTTCGAGCACGGTGACATCGGCACCCAGGCGGCGCCAGACCGAGCCCATTTCCAGGCCAATGACGCCCGAACCGATCACGCCCAGCTTCTTCGGTGCCTCGCCAATGGCCAGCGCGCCGTCGTTGGACAGGATGAGCTTTTCGTCGAAGGGCACACCGGCCAGCTGGCGGGCGTTGGAGCCCGTGGCGATGACGACGTGCTTGGCCGTCAGGGTGTCCGGCTTGTCACCGGCCACGGCCACTTCGTACTGGCCATCGGCGGCCTTCACGAAAGAGCCACGTCCGTGGAAGAAGCTGACCTTGTTCTTCTTGAACAGATAAAGGATGCCGTCGTTGTTCTGCTTCACGACGGTGTCTTTGCGACCAATCATCTTGGCCACGTCGATGGACAGGTTGTCCATCGAGATGCCGTGGTCGGCGAAATGGTGGGCCGCGTGCTCGTAGTGCTCGGACGACTGCAGCAGCGCCTTGGACGGGATGCAACCCACGTTGGTGCAGGTGCCACCGGGGGCCGCGCCACCCTTGGCATTCTTCCACTCGTCGATGCAAGCGACCTTGAAGCCCAGCTGGGCCGCGCGGATGGCCGCGATGTAGCCGCCGGGGCCGGCGCCGATGACGATGACGTCGAATTGATTGGACATGGTTGTGTGTCTTTCAGGCCATGGTCACTCTTCGGGCACGAAGATCCACAGCAGGATGTAGAAGATGAGGCCC
Source organism: Aquabacterium sp. (assembly GCA_023266355.1). Lineage (GTDB taxonomy): Bacteria > Pseudomonadota > Gammaproteobacteria > Burkholderiales > Burkholderiaceae_C > Aquabacterium. The sequence goes on along the minus strand of JAHFQM010000002.1, from coordinate 253,471 downwards.
GTGCCCCACAGCAGGAACAGCAAGGTGAAGGCCAGGCGAACCAGCCAGGACTCGACGCCCAGCATGCGCGCGAGGCCGCCGCACACGCCACCCAGCCAGCGGTCGTCGCGCACGCGGCGCAGCGCCAGATCGGGCGGCGATGGCGGTGTCGCGGCAACAGGCGCCGTGGACTCAAGGCCATCCACCAGGCGCGCCTTGAGTTTGAGGAACTCCTCGTGCGTGATCACACCGCGCTCTTGCAGCGTGCTCAGCTTGTCGAGTTCATCGGCGATGGACATGGCTCGGCGGCGATCCTTGGAGGTCGGGAATGCAGGTCCGAGCGGTCCCTCGTGAGGACCGCCCGGCCGCAAAACTCATCAGATGTCGAACAGCAGGCGGGCCGGATCTTCCAGCGCTTCCTTCATGGCCACCAGGCCCAGCACGGCTTCGCGGCCGTCGATGATGCGGTGGTCGTAGGACATCGCCAGGTAGTTGATCGGACGGACCACCACTTGGCCGTTTTCCACCACGGCGCGGTCCTTGGTGGCGTGCACGCCCAGGATGGCCGACTGCGGCGGGTTGATGATCGGCGTGGACAGCATCGAACCGAAGGTGCCGCCGTTGGAGATGGAGAAGGTGCCGCCGGTCAGGTCGTCCAGACCCAGCTTGCCGTCACGGGCCTTGGCACCGAATTCGGCGATCTTCTTCTCGATTTCAGCGAAGGTCATCTGGTCCGCATTGCGCAGCACCGGCACCACCAGGCCACGCGGCGAACCGACGGCCACGCCGATGTCGAAGTAGCCGTGGTAGACCACGTCGTTGCCATCGACCGACGCATTGATCACCGGGTACTTCTTCAGGGCATGCACTGCCGCCTTGACGAAGAAGCTCATGAAGCCCAGCTTGACGCCGTGTTCCTTCTCGAACTTTTCCTGGAACTTCTTGCGCATCTCCATCACCGGGGCCATGTTCACTTCGTTGAACGTGGTCAGGATGGCGTTGGTGGCTTGCGACTGCAGCAGGCGCTCGGCCACACGGGCACGCAGGCGGCTCATCGGCACGCGCTGCTCAGGACGTTCGCCCAGGGTGTTCGGGCCGGTGGGGATGCTCACGGCCGGCAGGGCCTTGGTGGGCACACCGGTCGGGATCGCGGCAGCTGCAGGCGCTGCGGCAGGCTTGGCGCCACCAGCGACGGCGGCCAGCACGTCGCCCTTGGTCACGCGGCCGTCCTTGCCGGAACCCGCGACTTGCGCGGTGCTCAGGCCGTTGTCGGCCAGCAGCTTGGCGGCGGCGGGCATGGCCACATCGCCCTTGTTGCCACCGGCGGCGGCAGGTGCGGCAGCCGCAGGGGCCGAAGCAACGGCGGCCACTGGCTTGATTTCCAGCGGGCTGACCGCGGCAGAGCCCTCGGTGTCGATGCGGGCGATGACCTCGTCGCTGGCGACGGTGTCGCCGTCATTGCGGACGAGTTGGGCGATCACGCCAGCGGCGGGCGCGGGCACTTCGAGCACGACCTTGTCGGTCTCGATTTCAATGATGATTTCGTCCGCAGCGACAGCTTCGCCGGGGCGCTTCTTCCATTGCAGCAGCGTGGCTTCGGCCACGGATTCAGAGAGTTGGGGAACCTTGACGTCAACGATTGCCATGATGTGTATCTCCTGCGGCAGTCGCCTTGCTCGCCACCGTCCGGACCGTCAGGCTGAGCCTGTCCGGGCCGGACCGGTCGGGGCGACGCAAAGCGCCTGCCATGACCTTACTTGGTGAGAACGAAGCCCTTGAGCTTGGCGAAAGCCTGGTCCAGCAAAGCCTTTTGCTGTTCCTGGTGCAGGTGGGCGTAACCCACTGCCGGCGAAGCCGAGGCGGGACGGCCCGCATAACCCAGCTTCTGACCGTCGGCCATGTTCTCGTGGATGTAGTGCTGCACGAAGAACCAGGAGCCCTGGTTCTGAGGCTCGTCCTGACACCAGACCATTTCGGTCAGGTTCGGGTACTTCTTGGCCTCGGCCGCGAAAGCCTTGTGCGGGAAGGGATAGAGCTGCTCGACGCGGATGATGGCCACGTCGGTCGCCTTCTTCTCGGCACGCTTCTTGACCAGGTCGTAATAGACCTTGCCCGAGCAGGCGATCAGGCGCTTGACCTTGCTGTTGTCGATGGTCTCGTCCACCTCACCGATCACGGTGCGGAACTCGCCGCGGGTGAACTCGGTCAGCGGCGAGGTCGCGTCCTTGTTACGCAGCAGCGACTTCGGCGTCATGATGACCAGCGGCTTGCGGAACATGCGCACCATCTGGCGACGCAACACGTGGAAGATCTGCGAAGCCGAGGTCGGCTGCACGATCTGCATGTTGTTGTCGGCAGCCAGCTGCATGAAGCGCTCCAGGCGGGCCGAGCTGTGCTCGGGGCCCTGGCCTTCGTAGCCGTGCGGCAGCATCAGGGTCAGGCCATTGGCACGGCCCCACTTCACTTCGCCGGAAGCGATGAACTGGTCGATCACCACCTGGGCGCCATTGGCGAAGTCGCCGAACTGGGCTTCCCAGATGACCAGGCTGTTGGGGTCGGAGCCGGCATAGCCGTACTCGAAGCCCAGCACGGCCTCTTCGGACAGGATGGAGTCGATGACGACGTACGGAGCCTGGTTGTCGGCCACGTGCTGCAGGGGGATGTAGGTGCCCTCGTCGAACTTCTCACGGTTCTGGTCGTGCAGCACCGAGTGGCGGTGCGTGAAGGTGCCACGGCCGCAGTCCTCACCGGACAGACGCACCGGGTAGCCCGAGGCCACCAGCGAGGCAAACGCCATGTGCTCGCCCATGCCCCAGTCCACGTTGACTTCGCCACGGCCCATGGCGGCGCGGTCGTCGATGACCTTCTGCACCAGCGGGTGAGGCTTGAAGTTGGCGGGGACGGTGGTGATGCGCTCGGCCAGGCGGCGGAACTCGGCCAACGGCAGGGCCGTGTCGGCGGAGTCGGTCCACTTCTTGTTCAGGAAGGGGGTCCAGTCAACCGCATACTTGCTCTTGAAGTTCGTCAGCACCGGGTCCACCGTGTGCTTGCCGGCTTCCATGGCGGCGCGGTAGCCCTTGACCATGTCGTCAGGACCGGTCGTGGGCAGCGTGCCGCCACCGACCAGGCGGTCACCGTACACCTTGCGGGTGCCGGGGTGTTGGCCGATCTTCTTGTACATCAGCGGCTGGGTCATCGACGGCGTGTCCTGCTCGTTGTGGCCGAGCTTGCGGAAACACACGATGTCCACCACCACGTCCTTGCTGAACTGCTGGCGGTAGTCCAGGGCCAGCTGGGTGGCGAACACCACGGCTTCCGGATCGTCGCCATTGACGTGTAGCACCGGGGCTTCGATCATCTTGACGACGTCGGAGCAGTACAGCGTCGAGCGGGTGTCGCGCGGGTCGGAGGTGGTGAAGCCGATCTGGTTGTTGATGACGATGTGCACCGTGCCGCCCGTGTAGTAACCACGGGTCTGGGCCAGCGCCAGCGTTTCCATCACGACGCCCTGGCCTGCGAAGGCGGCGTCACCGTGCACCTGCACCGGCAGCACTTGCGTGCCCTTGGCGTCGCCACGGCGGTCCATGCGGGCCTTGACCGAGCCTTCGATCACCGGGTTGACGATTTCCAGGTGCGAGGGGTTGAAGGACAGCGAGAGGTGGACCGGGCCGCCAGCGGTGGAGACATCGCTGGAGAAGCCCTGGTGGTACTTCACGTCGCCGGCCGGCAGGTTCTCGGGAGCGGTGTGCTCGAACTCGGAGAACAGCTCGGCGGGCTGCTTGCCCAGGGTGTTGACCAGGACGTTCAGGCGGCCGCGGTGGGCCATGCCGATGACGATTTCCTGCACGCCTTTTTCGCCGGCGCGCTGGATGAGTTCGTCCATCGAGGCGATGAAGGACTCACCGCCTTCCAGCGAAAAGCGCTTTTGGCCAACGTACTTGGTGTGGAGGAATCGCTCCAGACCTTCGGCTGCAGTCAGTCGCTCGAGAATGTGCTTCTTCTTCTCGGCGCTGAAGGTCGGCTTGGAGCGGGTGCTCTCCAGGCTTTCCTGCCACCAGCGTTTTTCGGTGGGGTCGGTGATGTGCATGTACTCGGCGCCGATGCTGCCGCAGTACGTCTCACGCAAGGCCTGCACGATTTCGCGCAGGGTCATGTGCTCGGCCTTGGTGAAGTAGGTGTTCGTCGCCGAGAAGGTGATGTCCATGTCCGACTCGGTGAAGTCGTAGAAGGACGGCTCTAGCTCGGGGATCTTGGCGCGTTCCTGGCGCTTGAGCGGGTCCAGGTCGGCCCAGCGGGAGCCCAGGAAGCGGTAAGCGGCGATCAGGGACTGGACATGGACTTGCTTGCGGGCGACAGCGAGGTCGGCCGAGCTGGTCTTGACCATGAAGGCATTGGCCTTCGCACGTTGAGCGAAAGACTCGACCACGGGGGCATGCGCCACATCGCGATGGTCGGAGCCATCCACAGCAGGAACGTTCTGGAGGGCGTCGAAGTAGGAGCGCCAGTTGTCTGGGACAGACCCTGGATTGTCGAGGTAGGCCTCGTACAACTCTTCAACGTATGGGGCATTGCCCCCGAACAGGTACGAGTTCGACCTGAACTGCTGCATCATTTTCGCTCACCTTACTCTCAGGTTTCCTGAGACGTTGGCTGGTTGGACAACCTTCCGCGACACGGCTTGACCGGTTGGCGGATTGCGACCCGCCTTGCTGACTGCCGAGAAACAGAGATCCAGCAAGGGCGACGGGAAGGGCTTATTTTGAAACCGTCGTCACTGTAGCACTGTTGAAGTTGCTTTGTGCTGGCGCTTGTGCAAAACGCGCGTAAACCCTTTTGCCCCTTTTGCGGCCGCCTTGTGCGGAAGACGTCTGAGCATTGGACGGGAAGCGTTCTGGTCGGGTCCTCGGAAAAGACATGGAAAGGCATGCAAGGGCACAACAGGACACAGGCGGGCATGAAAAAAGCCGGGACAGGCCCGGCTTTTGGTGCGCGATGCGGGGTGAGCCGCTCAGGCAGAGATCAAGCGAAGTTCGCAGCGGCGAAGTCCCAGTTGACCAGCGAGTTCAGGAAGACCTCGACGAACTTGGGACGGGCGTTGCGGTAGTCGATGTAGTAGGCGTGTTCCCAGACGTCGATCGTCAGCAGGGCCTTGTCGCCAGTGGTCAGCGGGGTGCCGGCCGGGCCGAAGTTGGCGATGTCCACGGAGCCATCGGCCTTCTTGACCAGGAAGGTCCAGCCCGAACCGAAGTTGCCCACGGCCGACTTGGTGAAGGCTTCCTTGAAGGCGTCGTAGCTGCCGAACTTGGCGTTGATGGCGTCGGCCAGCGCGCCGGTCGGGGCACCGCCGCCATTGGGCTTCATGCAGTTCCAGAAGAAGGTGTGGTTCCAGATCTGGGCGGCGTTGTTGTAGATGCCACCGCTGGACTTCTTGACCGTGTCTTCGAGCGACAGGCTCTCGAACTCGGTGCCGGGGATCAGGTTGTTCAGGTTGGTGACGTAAGCCTGATGGTGCTTGCCATAGTGGTACTCGAAGGTTTCCTTCGACAGGTGCGGAGCCAGTGCGTCCTGGGCGTACGGCAGTGCGGGAAGGGTGTGTGCCATGGTGCTTTCCTTGGAGGTCCGTTGAGGGGGAATGGATCTGTCGGCGCGATTGTAGGCATGCCGCGCACAGCCCCCACGCTTTCAGCCAGATGACCGGCCGCGGCGCGGGGCTTGTGCCAGCAGCAGGCGGGCCACGGCTCAGGACACCGGCCCGCGGGGCAGGATGTCGGTGACGCGCATGCGCAACACCCCGTCGGCCAGCACCGCCTGAACGGCTTGCTCTGGCTGAACGGCTGCCGCGCTGAGCACGGGCTGGCCTTCGGTGTTGCTCAGCCAGGCATAGCCGCGCTCCAGCACCCGCTGGGGGTCGAGCGCCTGGAGGCGCGTTTCCAGGTGGGCCAGCGACTGGTGGTGGCGCCAGGCTTGCGTTTGCGCTGCGCGCAGGAGGCGGGCCTGCAGCGCTGGCAGGTGTTGCCCCGCGCGCTGCGCCTGCATGCCGCACGCAGCCGGCAGACGGTGGTCGAGCAGTGCGAGCTGCTGCCTGTGCTGCGCCAGCAGTTGCGACGGGCGGGCCAGGCGCAAGGCGGCGCTGTCCTGGCGCTGGCTCAGCGTGTCCAGTTTCTGGTGGACACGGTGGTGCAAGTGCCGGGCATGGGCGGCAAGTTCCGCCAGCGCCGAGGCCCGATCGCGCGCCACCAGCTCGGCCGCTGCCGTCGGTGTGGGTGCGCGCAGGTCGGCAGCGAAATCGGCCAAGGTCACATCGGTTTCGTGCCCGACGCCACTGACCACGGGCACGGGGCAGGCTGCGATGGCGCGGACCACGCGCTCGTCGTTGAAGGCCCACAAGTCTTCCAGCGAACCACCACCGCGGCAGACGATGGCCGCATCGAACCGACATCCGCCGTGGTGCGCCATCGCCAGCTGGGCCAGAGACTGCACGATCTGGGCGGGCGCCTCCACGCCCTGGACCGCACACGGCAACAGCACCACCTCGACGTGCGGCGCCCGACGCGCCAAGGCCGTGAGCACGTCGCGCAAGGCCGCGGCCTGCATGGACGTGACCACCGCCACACGCCTGGGGAAGGCCGGCAACAGGCGCTTGCGGCCTGCGTCGAACAGGCCTTCGGCTTCCAGCTTCGCTTTCAGGCGCAGGAACTGCTCGTACAGCGCGCCTGCGCCTGCACGCTGCAAGCCCTCGACCACCAACTGCAACTCGCCACGGGCCTCGTACACCGCCAACTGCCCGCGCGCCTCGACCAGCATGCCCTCGCCCGGCGCGAACTCAACCTGCGACAAGGCCCGCCGGAACATGGCACAGCGGATGGCGGCTTGGCCATGCTCGTCCTTGAGGGTGAAGTAGCCATGTCCGCTGGACGCCCGCGTGAAACCGCTGATCTCGCCACGCACCACGCAACTGCCGAAACGCGCGGCCAGCGTGTCGCCCACCGCCTGCACCAAGGCGCCGACGCCCCAGACCCTGGCCCGCCCAGCAGCGTCATTCGCCATGCCTACCATGCCCCACCCCACGAGACAAGTCCACAATTCGCGCCAGCGTGGCTCAAACGCCGCCGCAAGCTGTCACGAAGCCTTAATGACGTCATAAGTGATTGATTTTCAAGGAAAAACGCTTGCTTAAAAATTCAGCAATGTGAGAGAAAGTCAATGTTGATGCGGCTTGCGGGCCCATGCGCAAGGCTTACCCACAAAGTTATCCACAGGATCGGTGGACGACTTGGCCGCGTTGCACGGGGCGCATTGACCCAAGCCGCCGAGCGTTGCAGATGGACACCAGTTGGCGCAGCACCTGTGGCGCTCCTCGCCAAGATCGGGCCAGGATCAGCCCCATAATCATGCGCTGTTCAGGCCTTGCGCCGCCCCATGCGGCCAGGGCATCGCGCCTTTCCGGGGAGTCCGATTTGCTGTCCATCTTACAAGCCGCAGGCTGGCCCATCGTGCCGCTGGTGCTGTGTTCCATCGTGGCCCTTGCCCTGGTCATCGAGCGTTTCCTGAGCCTGCGGGAAAGCCGCGTGGCGCCAGCGCGCCTGGTCGATGAGGTGATGTCGGTGACGCGCACCGCCCTGCCCCCGGCCGACACGCTCACCAAGCTGGCCGAGAACTCCATCCTGGGTCTGGTGCTGGCCCAAGGCCTGCGCGCTGCCGCGGCCGAGCAACGCATCACCGAAGCGAACCTGCGCGGCGCGTTCGAGTCGGCCGGCCGCGACGCGGTGCACCGCCTGGAACGCAACCTTAGCGCGCTGGGCACCATCGCCAGCGCGGCGCCGCTGCTGGGCCTGCTGGGCACCGTGATCGGCATGATCGAAATCTTCGGAGCCTCCGGGCCGCAAGCCAGCGCGGGCGCCAACCCCGCCGATCTGGCGCACGGCATTTCGGTGGCGCTGTACAACACGGCGTTCGGCCTGATCGTGGCCATCCCCTCGCTGATCGCCTACCGGCACTTCCGCGCCCGCATCGAGGGTTACACCCTGGCGCTGGAGCAGTCGGCCGACCGCATGGTGCCGCACATCTTGCGCCTGAGCGCACCGCGACGCTGACGCCCGGACGGACACCGCCATGCCGATGAATTTTCGCAAGCGACACGCGCCCGAAGAGCCCGAGATCAACCTGATCCCGTTCATCGACGTGCTGCTGGTGGTGCTGATTTTCCTGATGCTCACCACCACCTACTCGCGCATGACCGAGTTGAAGATCAACCTGCCCGCGGCCAATGCGCAGGCGGCTTCGGTGCGGCCCAAGGAGCTGCAGGTGCTGGTGGCCTCCGACGGGCGCTACATGGTCAACCAGCGGATGCTGGAAGGCCGCAACGTGGAAGCCCTGGCGGCTGGCCTGAACGCCGAAGCGGGCACCTCGCGGGACGTGGTGGTCGTGGTGAAGGCCGATGCGGCCGCCACGCACCAGAGCGTGATCAATGTGATGGACGCAGCACGCCGGGTGGGCCTGACCCAGCTGACGTTTGCCACGCAAGGGCAAAGCGGCGCATCGCCGACCACGGCGGCCCCCGCCGCACCGACAGCCCCCACCGCACAGTGAGCGCCCTGGCCAGCACCCTGCAGCGCGCCTGGTTGCGTCGCGGGCCGCTGGCCTGTGCGCTGTGGCCGCTGTCCTGCCTGATGGGCGGGGTCGTCGCGCTGCGTCGCCTGGCCAGCGCGCAAGGCTGGCTCCGCGCGGACAAACTGCCCGTTCCCGTGCTCGTGGTCGGCAACCGCATCGTGGGTGGTGCGGGCAAGACGCCGGTCACCATCGCCATCCTCCAGCACCTGCAGGCGCGCGGCATGACGCCCGGCGTGCTCAGCCGAGGCTACGGTGCTGCGATCGACCCCGCCCAGCCGCGCTTGCTGGACCGCGACAGCGTCAACACCTTGAGCGCGCGCGACACCGGCGATGAGCCCTGGTTGATCTTCCGGCGCACGGGCGTGCCCACCATGGTCGGCCCCAAGCGCGCCCTCGGTGGCCGCGCACTGCTGCAGGCGCACCCCGACACCAACATCCTGGTCTGCGACGACGGCCTGCAGCACCTGGCGCTGCGGCGCGACATCGAGGTCGTGGTGTTCGACGAGCGTGGCGCAGGCAACGGCTGGCTGCTGCCTGCGGGCCCCTTGCGCGAACCCTTGCGCACAGCACCAGGCCCTGGCGTGCGCGCTGCGCCCTTGGTGCTCTACAACGCTGGGGCGCCCAGCACACCCCTGCCCGGCCATGTCGGTGCGCGCGCGCTCGGCGACTTGCGCGCCCTGGCCGACTGGTGGACAGGCGCCCAGACCACCCCGGCGCCCTCGCCCCAGGCCACACCGGGCGCTTGGGCCTTGGCCGGCATCGCCCACCCGGACCGGTTTTTCGAAGCCTTGCGCACCCAAGGCTGGCAGCTGCAGACTTGCCCTTTGCCCGACCACCACGACTTCGCCACCCTGCCCTGGCCTGCCGAGGTGCGCGACCTCATCGTCACCGAAAAAGACGCGGTCAAGCTGGACCCGCAACGGCTCGCGCTGGAGCGCCCGAACACGCGGGTCTGGGTCTCGGTCTTAGACTTCCGCCCTGAGCCTGCGTTCTGGACAGCCCTGGACGCGGCCATCGACGCGGCCGTGTGTGCCGCGCAGCCCCCTCGAAGCCCCAACCCAGCTCACCCTTGAGCCCCATTGCCATGGACACCCGACTGATCGAACTGCTGGTCTGCCCCGTCTGCAAAGGCCCGCTGCAACGCGCGCCCCACCACGCTCAGGGTGACCTGCTCGTGTGCACGGCCGACCGCCTGGGCTACCCCATCCGCGACGGCATCCCCGTGATGCTGGAAAACGAGGCCGTGGCACTCGATGCCTTCCCCGAAGAGCCCGTGAACCCGCTGAGCCAGCCCCCGGCGGCCGGAGCTTGAGCCATGGGGTTCACCGTGCTGATCCCGGCGCGGCTGGCGTCCACGCGCCTGCCCGACAAGCCCCTGGCCGACATCGCCGGCCTGCCCATGGTGGTGCGCGTGGCGCAGCGTGCGGCCTTGAGCCAGGCGTCGCGCGTGGTCGTGGCCACGGACAGCGAGCGCATCCTGCAAACCTGCCAGCAACATGGCGTGCAGGCCGTGCTGACACGCGCCGACCACCCCACGGGCAGCGACCGCCTGGCCGAAACCTGCGCCTTGCTGGGCCTGGATGGGCAGGACCGCATCGTCAACGTGCAGGGCGATGAGCCGCTGATCGACCCCGCCCTGATCAACGCCTGCGCCGACGTCCTGGACGCCAGCAGCGACTGCGTCATGAGCACCGCCGCCCACGCCATCGACAGCGCTGCTGACTTCGCCAACCCGAACGTGGTGAAGGTCGTGACCGACGCGCAAGGACGCGCCCTGTATTTCTCCCGCGCACCGATCCCCTGGTGGCGCGATGCCCCCGCGCCAGCCACGCCGGCCACGGGTGCAGGCACACCGCTGCGCCACATCGGCATCTACGGCTACCGCGCCGGCTTCCTGCGCCGCTTCCCGCAACTCGCGGTCAGCCCACTGGAGACGGTCGAGTCGCTGGAGCAACTGCGCGTGCTGTGGCATGGCGAGCGCATCGCTGTCCACCTGGCCACACAAGCGCCCGGCGCAGGCGTGGACACCCCCGAGGACCTGGCGCGCGTGCGCCGCCTGCTGGGCGCCGTTTGAGGCCTGTCTAAGGCCTGTCTGAAGCCTTCCTCGAGGCTTGTATCGAATTGTTGCGACGTCACATGAACGCCGCGAAGCTGGGACATACCCATGCTCGGATCAGGGGGGTGACATGCTATCCTCCCGCAGTTGTAGCCGGGTGACATGCCCGGCACCACCCGGACACCAAGGACAACCATGAGACTCATCCTGTTGGGCGCACCTGGCGCCGGCAAGGGCACGCAAGCCGCATTCCTCTGCCAGAAGTTTGGCATCCCCCAGATCTCGACCGGCGACATGTTGCGCGCTGCAGTCAAGGCTGGCACCGAGCTGGGTCTGGCGGCCAAGAAGGTCATGGACGCAGGCGGCCTGGTCAGCGACGACATCATCATCGGCCTGGTCAAGGAACGCATCACCCAAGCCGATTGCGCCAACGGTTTCCTGTTCGACGGCTTCCCCCGCACCATCCCCCAGGCAGAAGCCATGAAGGCCGCTGCCGTGAAGATCGACGTCGTGCTGGAAATCGACGTGCCTGACAGCGCCATCATCGAGCGCATGAGCGGCCGCCGCGTGCACGTGGCTTCGGGCCGCACCTACCACGTCGCCTTCAACCCGCCCAAGGTGGCTGGCAAAGACGACGCCACGGGCGAAGACCTGATCCAGCGCGAAGACGACAAGGAAGAAACCGTGCGCAAGCGCCTGGAGGTCTACCACCAGCAGACCCGCCCGCTGGTGGACTACTACAGCCAGTGGTCCGCCACCGGCGACGCCGCCGCGCCCAAGTGCCGCAAGATCAGCGGCGTGGGCTCGGTGGACGACATCACCGCCGCCGCCCTGGCTGCCCTGGCCTGAAGCGAGACACGCACTGAGGCGCGTCAGGCACTTGCCTGAGCGCACCGCCCAGCCGACACTCGCTGGAGCGACCCACACGGCCCCGCCGCCCTCGCGCGCCGGGGCTGTTTCGTTCCAGCACCGCGTCTTTCCCGTCACATCCTTCGCCACGTCTTTCGACCGCGCCGTCCGAGCCCGCCGTGATCCCACCGTCGTTCATCCAGGACCTGCTTGCCCGCACCGACATCGCCGATGTCGTGGGCAAGTACGTCACGCTGAAGAAGGCAGGCATCAACTACAAGGGCCTGTGCCCCTTCCACGGGGAAAAGTCGCCGTCCTTCATCGTCAGCCCCTCGCGCCAGACCTACCACTGCTTCGGCTGCGGCGTGCACGGCAATGCGGTCGGCTTCATCATGGAGTTCGGTGGCATGGGCTTTGTCGATGCCGTCAAGGACCTGGCGCAGATGCAGGGCATGCCGGTGCCCGACGACAACCTCCGCCCCGAAGAGCGCGAACGGCAGAAGCAGGTCAAGGCCCGGCAACTCGCCCTGACCGACGTGATGGCGCAGGCGACCAAGCACTGGAAGCAGCAGCTCAAAAAATCGCCCCGCGCGGTGGCTTACCTCAAGGGCCGCGGCCTGACAGGCGAAATCGCAGCGCACTTCGCCCTGGGGTACGCCCCTGACAGCTGGCGCGGCCTGGCCAGCGCTTTCCCCGACTACAACGAACCGCTTCTGGTCGAGTCGGGCCTGGTGATCGCACACGAACCAGGCGAAGGCGAAACCGAAGGCAAGCGCTACGACCGCTTCCGCGATCGCATCATGTTCCCCATCCGCAACCCGCAAGGCGAGGTCATCGGCTTCGGCGGGCGGGTGCTGGACAAGGGCGAGCCCAAGTACCTGAACTCGCCGGAAACGCCGGTGTTCGTCAAAGGTCGCGAACTCTACGGCCTGTACGAAGGCCGCGCGGCCCTGCGCAACAAGGGCTACGCCATCGTCACCGAAGGCTACATGGACGTGGTCGCGCTGGCGCAATGGGGCTTTGGCAACGCGGTGGCCACGCTGGGCACGGCCTGCTCACACGAGCACGTGCAAAAGCTCTTCCGCTTCACCGAGCACATCGTGTTCAGCTTCGATGGCGATGCCGCTGGCCGCCGGGCGGCAGGCCGCGCCCTGGAAGCCGCCCTGCCCTTCGCCACCGACACGCGCCGCCTGAGCTTCCTGTTCCTGCCGGCCGAGCACGACCCGGACAGCTACATCCGCGAGCATGGCGCCGAAGGCTTCGAGGCCTGCGTGAAAAAGGCCGTGCCCCTGTCGCGCCAGCTCATCGAACACGCCAGTGCCGACTGCGACCTCGACAGCGCCGAGGGCCGCGCCCGGCTGCTCACCCAGGCCATCCCGCTGATCGCGCAACTGCCCGAAGGCGCGCTGCGCGGCCTGATCGCCGACGACCTGGCCCAGACCGCGCGGACAGCGGCCGACGAAGTGCGGCGGCGGCTCGACGAGCGCCTGACCGAGCGCCAACACGCCGCCGAGCGCGGCACCGAACGCGGCCAAGGTCGCCGCCCAGGCCCCCCGACAGCGCAGGCGACGTCCGGTGACGGCGGCTTCCAGGGCCCGGACGGCATCCCCGCCTTCGAGCCCGATGGCCACGACGCCGCAGGCACGTCGTCCGAGCCCTTCTGGGAGCCCGAAAGCGCCTATGGCGCCGACCCCTACGCCGGCCAGAGCACCGACTGGAAAAGCAAAGGCAAATGGCAAGGCAAGTGGCAGGACAAGGGCGAAGGCAAGTGGCAAGGCAAAGGCGGCGCAGGCGGGCGCTGGCAAAGCCGCGGTCGCGTGCCCGAACGCCGCCCCCTGCCGCGCACGGCCACGCCGCTGGACCGCATCGTCTGGGTGCTGATTGCCCACAGCGCCGCCTGGGAGCAACTGCCGGCGACCGACCACGACCTGCTGTGCGATCAGCCCGCGCCCTACGGCCCCTTTTTCCGCTGGCTGGACCGCCTCCTGCACGACCAGGGCGCCCTGGCCGGGGACGAAGTGCTGGTCCAGATGCGCGCCACCGCCGCCGATGCCCAGACCCAGGCCGGCGCAGCGCATCACCCGGGCGACGACAGCGACGCCGCCCTGGCCGACCTGGCGCAGCGCATCCAGCGCCTGCACGACATCGACACCCTGCCCGACCCGGTCGCCGACCTGGTCCAGCTGGTGCGCCCTCTGGCGCTGGACGCCCTGCGGGAGGAGCTCGACCTGCTGCTGCAATCCGGCGAGCTGTCCGATGCCGCCGAGGCCCGCAAACTGGAACTTCTGCGCCTGACCCGGGACCTGAAGCTTGAAATCAGCCAAGGGCGCCCCATCTCTGGCAGATGACGGGCAAAATGCCACGCGGCGCGTTCATTTCATGAATTTGGCGCCGCCTTTCCCTCACGCGCCAACACTTGCGCGATAATGGAAGGTTCTCCGAGGTTCATTTGCCATCTTGCGGCATGTCCCTGAGTCAGGTCGTTGCGACACCCGCGCCAGATCGCGCACCGTGCACCATGCACACCACGCACACCACACCAGGGGCCCCGCATCGCGCGCAGCGCACGGCACAGCGAGCCATCCGGATGATTTCCGCACCCGACCCCGCACCCAACAGAGGAAGTGCATGACCGCGAAAAAAGCCGCCAAGCCCGGTGTGAAGACCGCCGCAGCTGCCGACGCAGCCGACGCCAACGAGAAGAAAGCCTCCAAGGCGCGCGCCACGCAGGCCGCGGAAGTCGAATCCACCGTCGCTGAAGCCGCAGCCGAGCCCAAAAAGCGCGGCCGCAAGCCCAAGGCTGCCACCGCCGCCAGCCCTGCTGCTGCCCCCAAAGCCGCTGCCAAAGCCTCTTTTGACGAAGACGACGTCGCCGACATCGAAGCCGACCTCGAAGGCGAGCCGGTCGAAGGCAGTGAGGCCGAAGTCGAAGACGCCGGCAGCGACAAGCCCAAGGCCAAGCCCCTGCGCATGAAGGTCTCGCGCGCCAAAGAGCGCGCGCTGATGCGCGAATTCGGCATCGACGAAACCGCCCTGTCCGAAGAGGAAGTCGCCAAGCGCCGCCAGGAGCTCAAGACCCTCATCAAGATGGGCAAGACCCGTGGTTTCCTGACGCACCAGGAAATCAACGACCACTTGCCCGAAAAGCTGGTTGAAGCCGAAATCCTCGAAGCCATCATCTCCATGTTGAACGACATGGGCGTGGCGGTGTACGAGCAGGCGCCCGATGCCGCCACCCTGCTGATCTCCGGCAGCGCGCAGACGCAAGCCACCGAAGAAGAAGCAGAAGAAGCCGCCGAAGCCGCCCTCTCCACCGTGGACTCGGAATTCGGCCGCACCACCGACCCGGTCCGCATGTACATGCGCGAAATGGGCACGGTCGAGCTGCTGACGCGCGAAGGCGAAATCGAAATCGCCAAGCGCATCGAAGGTGGCCTGCAGGCCATGATGCTGGCCATTTCGGCCTCGCCCACCACCATCGCCGAAATCCTGTCGCTGTCCGACAAGATCCGCGCTGGTGAGATGACCATCTCCGAGGTGGTCGATGGCTTCGTCGCTGCCAACGAGGCCGACGACTACGTGGCCGAAGAAGACTTCGACGAGTTCGACGAAGAGGAAGACGACGACGGCAACGGTGGCTCCAAGGCCCTGACCAAGAAGCTCGAAGAGATGAAGGCCCAGGCCATGGAGAAGTTCGACGCCCTGCGCTCGAACTTCGACAAGATGGCCAAGTCCTTCGAGAAGGACGGCTACAAGTCCGCGCCTTACAACAAGGCCCAGGAAGCCATCAGCCACGAGCTGATGACCATCCGCTTCACCGTCAAGACCATCGAACGCCTGTGCGACGTGCTGCGCTCGCAGGTCGATGACGTGCGCCGCTATGAGCGCGAACTGCGCAAGATCGTGGTGGACCGCTGCGGCATGCCGCAGGACCAGTTCATCAAGACCTTCCCGCCCAACATCCTGAACCTGGAATGGGCCGTCAAGGAAGCGCAGTCCGGCAAGCCCTACAGCGCCGTGATGACCCGCAGCCTGCCCTCCATCCAGGAACTGCAGCAAAAGCTGATCGACCTGCAGGCCAAGGCGGTGGTGCCCATCGACGACCTCAAGAAGATCAACAAGCGCATGAACGAGGGTGAAAAAGCCTCGCGCGATGCGAAGAAGGAAATGATCGAGGCCAACCTGCGCCTGGTCATCTCGATCGCCAAGAAGTACACCAACCGCGGCCTGCAGTTCCTGGACCTGATCCAGGAAGGCAACATCGGCCTGATGAAGGCGGTGGACAAGTTCGAATACCGCCGCGGCTACAAGTTCTCGACCTACGCGACGTGGTGGATCCGCCAGGCCATCACACGCTCGATCGCCGACCAGGCCCGCACCATCCGCATCCCGGTTCACATGATCGAAACGATCAACAAGATGAACCGCATCTCGCGCCAGCACTTGCAGGAATTCGGCTTCGAGCCCGATGCCCCGACGCTGGCCGCCAAGATGGAAATGCCGGAGGACAAGGTCCGCAAGATCATGAAGATCGCCAAAGAGCCGATCTCCATGGAAACGCCGATCGGTGACGACGACGACAGCCACCTGGGCGACTTCATCGAGGACACCAACAACACCGCTCCGATCGAGGCTGCCATGCAGGCCGGTCTGCGCGATGTGGTCAAGGACATCCTCGACAGCCTCACCCCGAGGGAGGCCAAGGTGCTGCGCATGCGCTTCGGCATCGAGATGTCGACCGACCACACGCTGGAAGAAGTCGGCAAGCAGTTCGACGTCACCCGCGAGCGCATCCGCCAGATCGAGGCCAAGGCCATCCGCAAGCTCAAGCACCCGAGCCGTTCGGACAAGCTGCGCACGTATCTGGACAATCTCTGATTGGCCAGACGACGGCACAGATCAAACCCGGCCATGCGCCGGGTTTTTTCTTGCCCGCGACAGGCCAGGCCTGCGAATTGCCCGCAAACTGCGTGCAATTCATCACGCTGCCCGAGCCCGAATCCGGTCAAGATCACGCGCCATGGGGACCACGAAGGAACGCGCCATCCTGTTTGCCGACTTGCGCGGCAGCACGGCGCTGTATCTCAAACTCGGCAACACGGAGGCGGCCACGGTCGTCACGCAAAGCCTGTCATTGCTCGGCCAGATCGTGGCCAAGGGCGGTGGCCGTGTGGTCAAAACGCTCGGCGATGGCCTGATGGCGGTGTTCGATCAGGCCGATCCTGCTGTCGAGGTGGCCGTCAGCCTGCACGACTCCCTGGAGCGCCTGGCGCCCATCACCCAACACCAGGCGGCCCGCCACGGTGCCATCCGCCTGAAAGTGGCCATCGCCTGGGGCGAGATGGTCGAGGTCGATGGCGATTGCTTCGGCGATGCCGTCAACGTGGCCGCGCGTTTGCTCGACCTGGCCGGTGACCACGAAACGCTCACCACCGGCCCGCTGCTGCGCGAGTTGCCGTCCGACCAGCAGGAGCGCTTTCGCAGCATCGACAAACTCCACCTGCGCGGTCGCAAGGAGCCGGTGCCCGTGCTGCGCATGGAGGCCCGCCGCTTCGGGGACACGCTCTCCACCGTCATCATGGACGCGCAGGAAACCGACATGCCCGACGGCATCCGCCTGAACTGGCTGGGCACCGAGCGAGTGTTCTCCACGGCCAGCATGCCCCTGGTCCTGGGTCGCAGCCCGCAGGCTTCGTTTTGCGTGAGCGATTCGCGGGTGTCGCGCTCGCACGCCCGCATCGAGTCACACAGCGGTCACATCTACCTCAGCGACTTGAGCTACAACGGCACACACGTTCGCTTCGATGGGGACGATCAGGCCCTGACCCTGCGCCGCGGCACCTGCACCCTGCACGGCAGCGGCGTCATCAGCCTGGGCGCCCCCTCGACGGACCCCACCAGCACGCAAATCCGCTTCGATGTGCTGAGCTTCTCGGACACGCTGCCTCAGTGTTGATCGGGAGCGACGCCCGACGTTGACTGCGCTACATTCGACGACACGGCCAGTTGCCGAGAAGTCTTTCTGCATGACCTTCAGCGCAGTCCACCCGGATGAAGCGGAGCGCCTGGCGCTGCTCCAAAGCACACATTTGCTCCAATCCGAGGGCAACGAAGGCTCGCCAGCCTTCCAGTCACTGGCCAGGATGCTGACCCGGCTCCTGCAGGTGCCAGCCACCGCGATCAACCTGATCGACAGCCACCAGGTGCGCTCGCTGGCGCGCACGGGCCTGGATTTGCCACAGCTTCCGCGTGGCGATGCCCTTTGCCCTCACGTGCTGCAAACCCAGCAGCCCTTGCGTGTGCGTGACCTGCGTGAGGACGCCCGATTCCAGCACCTCGACGCCCATGCGGCCGAGCAGGGCGCAGTGGCTTATGCCGGCGTGCCGCTGTGGGTCGAAGGCCAGGTGCTGGGCACCGTCTGCGCTTTCGACACCCAGCCCCGCGACTGGAGCGACGAAGCGCTGGCGCATCTGCAGGATGTGGCGACGGCGGCCTCCGAGATGCTGCGTGCGGCCGTGATCACCCACCGCGCACAGCACGCGGAAGAGCGCGTGCGCACCGCCAGCCTGGCGGGCAGCGACTGGCTGTGGGAAACCGATGTCAACGGGCAACTGACCTGGGTGTCCGAAGGGCTGCTGCAACACACGGGCATGACGCCGGCTTCCGAAGTCGGCATGAAAGTCACCCATGTCATCGTGCCGCGCGACGATGAGACCCGCGCCAGCTGGGATCGCTACCTGCAGGCCCGCGCCCGCCACGAGCCGTTCCAGGACATGATCGCCGACCGCGACACCCCGCGCGGCCGCATCACCGTGAGCATCAGCGGCACGCCCATCTTGGGCCCGCAAGGCGACTTCCAAGGCTACCGCGGAGCCAGTCGCGACATCACGCGCCAGCTGACCGCCGAGTTGGCCGCGCGACGCGCCGACCAGCTGCTGCGCAAGGCCATCGAGACCTTCCACATGAGCGTGGTCATCACCGACAGCAACGGCATGATCGTGCTGGCCAACCGCCACTGGCGGGAGTCCATGGGTGCGGCGTATGAACCCGGCCAGAAGCACTGGCCCAGCATCCTGCGGCAGCTGGCCCACAGCGGCAGCTACCCCGATGCCGTGGGGTGCGAAGAAGCGTTCCTGGGCTGGCGCCTTGGCCTGCGTCACCAGGACCGCGCCCACGAGATCCGCTTCCGCGACCGTTGGCTGCTGGTGCGTGACGAAACCCTGGACGATGGCAGCACAGTGCACTTCGCCATGGACGTCACGCAGACGCGCGAGAACGCAGAGTTGCTCAGAGCCCAGGGACAGGCCTTGCATGACAGCGAAGCCCGCCTGAGCGCCGTGCTGCGCGCCCTGCCCGACCTGTGGTTCGTCATCGATGCCGACGACCGCTATGTGGACGGCCACATGGACCACCCACAGCTGCTTGGTGAGATGCCGAAGATGATCGGGCAGCTCATGGGCGCGCACCTGCCGAGCGACATCGGCCAACGCCAGCGCGATGCCGTGGCCCTGGCGCGCACCAGCGGTCAACCTCAGACACTGAACTACGACCTGCGCGGCCACGATCAGGTGTTGCGGCATTTCGAAGCCCGGATCACCCCCATGCCCGCCGGCCAGGTGCTCTACCTGACCGCGGACATCACCGAGCGCAAGAATGCCGCAGAGAAGCTCCGCGTCAGCGAAGAGCTCTACCGCTCGGTGGCTGCCACCATCAGCGATGGCCTGATCATCATCGACCTCGATGGCCGTGTGGTGGCGCTGAACCCCGCGGCCTGTCGCATCCTGGGGCTGCCTGCCGGGCTGCCATCCCTGCAAGAGGCGGCGGGCAGTGCCTTCGACCTGCTGGAAGACGACCTCGTCACGCCCCTGCCCCGCGAACGCTGGCCCTTGACCGAAACGATGCGCACAGGCCAGCGCGTGACCGACCGCGTGGTGCCAGCCCGCCGTGCCGACCACGAAATCGTCTGGCTGCAGATGTCGGCCAACCTCATCCGCGTGGACCGCGACACCCCGCCTTTCGCGGCCATGGCGACCTTCCGCGACATCACCCGCGAGCGCCTGACCGTGCAAGACCTGGCCCTCAGCGAAGAGCGCTGGAAGTTTGCGCTGGAAGGTGCGGGCGATGGTGTGTGGGACTGGGACATGCCCAGCGGCTGCATGTACTACTCGACCCGCTGGAAGCAGATGCTGGGCTACGAGGACCACGAAATCACCGACACGCCCGAAGAGTATTTCCTGCGCGTGCACCCCGAGGACCGCGATGCCGTGGCCCACAGCACCATGCGCTTCGTCACCGAGGGCGTCGGCGTGCAGCAGGTGGAGTTCCGCCTGCGCCACCGCCAGGGCCACTACCTGCACATCCTCTCGCGCGGCAAGGTGGTGAGCCACTCGCGCAATGGCAAGCCGCTGCGCGTGGTCGGCACACACTCCGACATCTCCGTGCTCAAGCAGGCCGAGCAGGCCGAGCGCCAACGCGAATTCGCCGAGGCGGCCAGCGCGGCCAAGAGCGAGTTCCTCTCGCGCATGAGCCACGAAATCCGCACGCCGCTCAACGCCATCACGGGCTTTGCGCAGCTCATGCGCCTTCAGCTGGGGCAAGGCAGCGGCGACAACCCGCTGCGCAACTACATCGAGCAAATCCTGCATGCGGGCCGTCACCTCTCGGGCCTGGTCAACGACGTGCTGGACCTGCAGCAGGTGGAAGCAGGCGTGGTCAAGCTGAAACCGGAAGCCATCACGCTGGAAGACGAGCTGGTGCAGTGCCTGTCCATGCTGCTGCCCATGGCCGAGCAGCGCGAGATCTCGATGAGCTCCTACATCGAGCCCGAAGCCGCGGTGCTGGCCGATCGACAGCGCCTGCGCCAGGTGCTGATGAACATCGGCTCCAACGCCATCAAGTACAACCGCGATGGCGGGTCGGTCGTGGTGCGGGCCGAGCGTCAGGCCGATGGCACCGTGCTGCTGAGCCTGCAGGACACCGGCACGGGCATGACGGCCGAGCAACTGGCCAGGCTCTACCAGCCCTTCGAGCGCCTTGGGCGGGAAACCTCGAACGTCGCAGGCACGGGGCTGGGCCTTATCATCACCCGATCGCTCGTGGAATCCATGGGAGGCCACATGGACATCGTCAGTCAACCCGGGGCCGGGACCCGGGTCAGCGTCACCTTGCCTGGTGCCCAAGCCCTTGGGCCGCAAACAGAGGTGCCCGAGCGTTGCGAAACACCGGCTGCCGCCACCCCGGAAGGCAGCAGCCCCGACTGGATTTCTGTGCCTGCCACCCCGACATCGGCCCCTGCCGATCTGCCCGCCTTGCGTGTTCTCTACGTCGAAGACAACCGCATCAATGCCCTCCTCTTTGCCGAAGCTTTGCGCCCTTACGCAGAGATCGAGCTCGACATCGCCGAAGACGGTGACATCGCCCTGAGCATGGCCCGCGAGAACCCGCCGCACGTCCTGGTGCTGGACGCCCACCTGCCCGGCATGTCGGGCTTCGAGGTGCTGCAAGCCATGCGAGAGCTGCCGCCCCTGGCCGATGCGCCAGCCTTCATGTGCTCGGCCGATGCCATGCCCGAAGACCTGGCCCGCGCCAAGCAGGCGGGCTTCACTGGTTACTGGACCAAGCCCATCGACATCGTGGCAGTGACGACAGAGCTGTGTCGCCTGGCGCAAACCTTGCCCCGGGTGGCCCACAATGCCACGCCATGAGCGTCGCCAAAGAACCATCCTTCCAGCACGGCCAGGTGCCCCGCACCGGCATCCTCCTCGTCAACCTCGGCACCCCTGAGGCGCCCACGGCGCCGGCCCTGCGCCGCTACCTTGGACAGTTCCTCTGGGACCCGCGCGTGGTCGAGATTCCGCGGGCGGTCTGGTGGCCCATCCTGCACGGCATCATCCTGCGGGTGCGTCCGGCCAAGTCGGCGGCGAAGTACGCCAGCATCTGGACGCCGCAAGGCTCGCCGCTGCGCGTCTGGACGGAAAAACTCACCACCCTGCTGCAAGGCTTCCTGGGCGAGCAAGGCCACCAGGTGCGTGTGCGCCATGCCATGCGCTACGGTCAGCCCAGCGTGGCCAGCCAGCTCGACGCCTTCAAGGCCGAGGGCGTGACGCGCGTGCTGGTGGTGCCCCTGTACCCGCAGTACTCGGGCGCGACCACGGCCAGCGTGATGGACGAGGTCTTCGCCTGGGGCCAGAACACCCGCCTGCTGCCCGAGCTGCGCCACATCAACCACTTCCACGACGACGCAGGCTACATCGCCGCCCTGGCCGCCAGCGTGCGCGAGCACTGGGCGCGCGAAGGCCGCCCCGACAAGCTGGTGATGAGCTTCCACGGCATGCCGCACCGCACCCTGCTGCTGGGCGACCCCTACCACTGCGAGTGCCTGAAAACCGGGCGCCTGCTGGCCGAAGCCCTGGCGCTGACGAAAGACCAGTACGTGGTGACCTTCCAGAGCCGCTTCGGCAAGGCCAAATGGCTGGAGCCCTACACCGAACCCACGCTGCGCGCCTTGGGCAAGGCCGGCACGAAGCGCGTGGACGTGGTCTGCCCGGCCTTCGTGGCCGACTGCATCGAGACGCTGGAAGAAATCGCCATGGAGGGCAAGCAGGCCTTCGTGGAAAGCGGCGGCCAGACCCTCCACTACATCCCCTGCCTGAACGACCGCCTGGACTGGGTGCGCGCCCTCAGCCAGATCGTCACGCAGTACCTGCAAGGCTGGCCCACCCTGGCCGAGCAGCAGCCCTCGGCAGAGGCGCTGCGCGCACGCCAGCAACGCGCCAAGGAGCTGGGCGCGAAGGCCTGATCCTCGCGCGCGCGCCCGCTGCGCAATCAGGCGGCAGGGGCCTCGTCCACATCGTCGGTGGGCAGATCGGCACCAGGCAGCAAGGCCTGGGCCTGTGTGTCGGTCAGCGCCTCGACCTGCTTGAGTGCACGGCCCATGACGCGGGTGCGCGTCTCGGCCTGGCCGATGGTGTTGCTGGCCTCGTCGAGCTTCTTGCGCGTTCTGGCCAGCACGTCACCGAACTTGCTGAACTCGTTCTTGACGGCGCCCAGCACCTGCCAGACCTCGGACGAGCGCTTCTCCAGCGCCAGCGTGCGAAAGCCCATCTGCAAGCTGTTGAGCGTGGCCAGCAAGGTGGTCGGGCCGGCCAGCATCACGCGGCATTCGCGCTGCAGGGCTTCGACCAAGCCCGGGCGGCGCAGGGCTTCGGCGTACAGCCCTTCCGTGGGCACGAACAGGATGGCGAAGTCGGCCGTGTGCGGCGGTGCCAGGTACTTGTCGCGGATGGTTTTGGCCTCCAGGCGGAAACGCTGCTCGATGGCTTTGGACGCCGTCTCCACGCCCGCCACATCGGCGCGGTCTTGCGCTTCGAGCAGGCGCTCGTAATCTTCCCGCGGGAACTTGGCGTCGATGGGCAGCCACAGCGGCTGGTCAGGCTCGCCACGGCCCGGCAGGCGGATGGCGAACTCCACGCGCGCACCGCTGCCCGGCACGGTCTCGACGTTGACGGCGTACTGCTCGGGCGTGAAGACCTGCTCCAGCAGCCCTGCCAGCTGCACTTCGCCGAAGATGCCGCGCGTCTTGACGTTGCTGAGCACACGGTTCAGCGAGCCCACATCGCTGGCCAGGCGCTGCATCTCGCCCAGGCCCTTGTGGACCTGCTCCAGGCGGTCGGCCACCTGCTTGAAGCTCTCGCCCAGGCGCGCTTCCAGCGTGGCGTGCAGCTTCTCATCGACGGTCTGGCGCATCTGCTCCAGCTTTTTCTCGTTGTCGGCCTGCAGGGCTTGCAGGCGGGTCTCCACCGTGGTGCGGACCTCGCCCAGGCGGCGGTCGTTGGACTCGGAGAGCGCTCGCAATTGCTCGCCCATGGCGTCGGCCAGGCGCTTGAGCGAGGCCTCCTGCGCCTCGGTGAAGCGCGCCAAGGCCTGGGCCTGGGCCTCGCGCTGGGAGGAGGCTTGCAGGCCGGCCTGGTGGCTGCTGTCTCGCAAGGCATCGGCCAGGCTTTGCTGCATGCCTGCCAGCTGGACACGGAAGCTGTCGAGCTGCTCGTTCTGCGTGCGCGTGGCATCGCCCTGCTGGGCCAGCACGGTCTGCTGAAAAAGGCCGATGGCCTGGCTCAATGACTGCGTCAACTCCTGGCGGGTGCCACTGGCGCTGCGTTGCAGCTCGTCGCGCAGCTCGCGTTCGAGCTGGGCTTGTCGGCCATCGCCATGGCCTTTGAGGTCTTGCGCGAGTTGGGCGAGCGCGGCATCGGGCGAGGGAGCGGGGCGCAGCAGCAACCACACCAGCAGCAAAAGATTGACGGCCAACAGGCCTAGCAGGATCCAGTTCATCGGGCGATTCTCGCAGACCACCGTGTCACCTTGGGCCCACGTAGACTGGCGCCATGCCCGCCCTCACCTTCCTGCTCGAACGCGTGCCCACCCCCTTGGGCGAGATGCTGGTCGTCACCGACGAACAAGGCCTGTTGCGCGCACTCGACTGGCACGACCACGAAGCGCGCATGCACGAACTGATGCGCCGCCAGTACCCTGGTGAGTCAGCGCAACTGCGGGACACCACACGCCCGTCCACCGCCACGCAGGCGATGCAGGCCTACTTCGATGGCGACATCGCCATCGTCCACCGGCTGGCGGTGGCCACGGGTGGCACACACTTTCAACGCCAGGTCTGGACCGCCCTGCGCGGCATCCCTGACGGGGAGACGATCAGCTATGGCGAGCTGGCCCGGCACATCGGCAACCCGGCCGCGGTGCGCGCCGTGGGCCTGGCCAATGGCGCCAACCCCATCAGCATCGTGCTGCCCTGCCACCGCGTCATTGGCAGCAACCGCTCGCTGACGGGCTATGGCGGCGGACTGGCACGCAAGCAATGGCTGCTGCAGCACGAAAAAGCGCTGCGGGCCGATGCACCCATGGCATCGTCAACCGCAGCGCAAACCAGGCCCCTGCCCGGCTTTTGATCCGACCGATCCGCCTCAGGCGAACTCGACGTGAGCCCCGGTTTTGGTGCGGACTTCGTCCTGGGTCACACCCGGGGCGATCTCGACGCACTTGAAGCCGTCGGACGTCACGTCCAGCACGCACAGCTCGGTGATGACGCGGTCCACCACGCCCAGGCCGGTCAAGGGCAGCGAACACGATTGCAGCAGCTTGTGCTCGCCGTTCTTGGCCGCGTGCTCCATCAGCACGACCACGCGCTTGACGCCCGCCACCAGGTCCATGGCGCCGCCCATGCCCTTGACCATCTTGCCCGGGATCATCCAGTTGGCCAAGTCGCCGTGCTCGGACACCTGCATGGCGCCCAGGATGGACAGGTTGATCTTGCCGCCACGGATCATGGCGAAGCTGTCGTGGCTGCCGAAGATGGACGAGCCCGGCAGCACCGTCACCGTCTGCTTGCCCGCGTTGATCAGGTCGGCATCGACCTCGTTCTCGTTGGGGAAAGGGCCGATGCCCAGCATGCCGTTCTCGGACTGCAGCCAGACGTCGATGTCCGGGCTGACGTGGTTGGCCACCAGGGTGGGCAGGCCGATGCCGAGGTTCACGTAGAAGCCGTCCTGCAGCTCCTGGGCGGCACGCGCCGCCATTTCGTCATGGGTCCAGGGCATGGGTCAGGCTCCCTTCGGATTCTGTTGGGTGGTGCGCTTCTCGATGCGCTTCTCGGGCGTGGCGTTCAGCACGATGCGGTGCACGTAGATGCCGGGCAGGTGAACGGCGTCCGGGTCCAGGCTGCCGGTCTCGACGATCTCCTCGACCTCGACCACCGTGAGCTTGCCGGCCATGGCAGCGGCCGGGTTGAAGTTGCGTGCGGTGCGGCGGAACACCAGATTGCCGCTCTTGTCGGCCTTCCAGGCCTTGACCAGGGCCACGTCGGGCACCAGCGCGCGCTCCATGACGTAGACCTCGCCATCGAACTCGCGGGTTTCCTTGCCCTCGGCCACGATGGTGCCCACGCCCGTCTTGGTGAAGAAGGCCGGGATGCCCGCGCCACCGGCACGCAGCTTCTCGGCCAGCGTGCCTTGCGGCGTGAACTCCAGCTGCAACTCGCCGGCCAGGTACTGGCGCTCGAACTCTTTGTTCTCGCCCACGTAGCTGGAGATCATCTTCTGGATCTGGCGCGTGTTGAGCAGCTTGCCCAGGCCGAAACCATCGACACCGGCGTTGTTGGAGATCACCGTGAGGTCCTTGACCCCGCTGGCCTGCAGCGCGTCGATCAGCGCCTCAGGGATCCCACACAGGCCGAAGCCGCCCACGGCGAGCAATTGCCCGTCCTTCACAATCCCTGCCAACGCGCTGGCGGCGTCGGGATAGACCTTGTTCATCCAATCACTCCTTGGCTCAGGGGAATCTCGATGGAAGCCTCACGCGTGTTGCAGTGCAGCGTGGCACAGCGTACACCCAGCCCCTGTGGAAAATCCAGATGCCCAGGGACCTCAGGGCGAAAAAAAGCGCGCCTGTGGCGACAGACGCGCGCTGTGTTGCAAGGCCGCCAAACCGGTGGCCCCGCGCGGTCACCGATGGCTCACTTGCCCGGCAAGGCCGGCGGCACGTCGCCACCGGGCAGTGCCGGCGTGGGCGCCTTGAGCGCGCGAAAGGCCTCGGGCAAAGGCGTGGGCCGGCCGGTGTCCTGGTTGACCCAGACCAGCGTGGCGCCGCCCGCGGCGTAAGGTGCACCGGGTTCGTCGCTGCGCTCGACCGTCACGAAGGTGTCGATGCTGGTGCGGCCAGGGTCGGCCACGTACAGTTTGATCGTCACCGTGCCCGGAAACACCACCGGGCGGTAAAAGTTGAAGAAGGCGTTGGCGATGACCGGGCCTTCGCCCTCCCCGCCCACCGAGCCGCTGATCGCCTGGATCCAGCTGACACGCGCCTGCTCCATGTAGCGGAAATAGACGGTGTTGTTGATGTGGCCCAGGGCGTCCATGTCGCCCCACAAGATGGGCAACTCCAGCTGGTGGACCAGGATTTTGTGCTCAGGGATCTCGAGGCGCATGGGCGTGACAAACGATGGAAGCGCGGGGCGCGCGATGCCATACAGGTGCGGGCTCACCCCGCCATTTCAAGGCGGGACCCGCGCACAGCCACCGTCAGGCCGCGGCCATGCCATCGTCGGCCGAAATGACGGCGCCATTGATGAAGTCGCTCTGCGCCGAGCACAGCATCACCACCAGGGCGTCCAGGTCCTTGGGGCTTCCCACGCGCTTGCGCGGCAACATGTTCACCAGCTTCTGGCCCGATTCGGTGGACCAGTGGTGGTGGTTGATTTCCGTGTCGATGTAACCCGGGCACACGGCGTTGGTGGTGATGCCGAAGCGCCCCCACTCGGCGGCCATCACCTTGGTCATGTGGATGACGGCGGCCTTGCTCATGCAGTACACGCCAATTTGCGGCAGCGTGCGCAGGCCCGCGGCCGAGGCGATGTTGACGATGCGGCCCCCCGTGTACGTGCCAGGCGCCGAACCCTTGGCGCGCGCCAGCATGCGCTTGGCCACTTCCTGGGCGACGAAAAACGAACCGCGCGTGTTGGTGTCGAAGACGAAGTCGTAGCTGTCCTCGGTGACATCGATCAGGCGCTCGGTGGTGCTCACGCCCGAGTTGTTGATCAGGATGTCGATGGGGCCGACTTCGGTCTCGGCATGGGCCACGGCCGAGCGGATGCTGGCCAGGTCCGTCACGTCCAGGCCCACCACGTGGGCGTCACCGCCTTCGGCCTCGATCTCGGAGCGCAAGGTCTTGAGCAACTCGACGCGGCGACCGGCCAGCACGACGGCCGCGCCAGCCTGCGCCAACGTCAGCGCGAACTGCTTGCCCAGGCCGCTGGAAGCGCCGGTGATCAGGGCCACGCGGCCGGAAAGGTCCAGGGTGTAACTCATGCGGAATGCTCCTCAAACAGGCCACAAACCATAGCACGGTCGCGACTTCACACCGGCGCGGCACCCGCCGAAGTTGCCGTCGGCACAGCCCTGCGGACATCGCCCCACCCATGCGGGGGAGATTTTCGAACGACCGTGCTTTTTTATGCAAAATGATGCGCGTGTCTGCAATTAGAATCGCGGGCTTGATCCAAGAACAACCCGGCCTGTTTTGTCCGAACAGAAGGAAGCACGATGACGCCCCAGGAAATCCTTGAGCAGTTTGGTCCCCGCGAATCGATGGAGTACGACGTCGTCATCGTCGGCGCGGGCCCCGCTGGTTTGTCCACCGCCATCCGCCTCAAGCAACTGGCCGAGAAGGCTGGCAAGGAAGTCAACGTCGTCGTGCTGGAAAAGGGCTCCGAGCCTGGCGCGCACATCCTGTCGGGCGCCGTGATGGACCCGATCTCGATGACCGAGCTCTTTCCCAACTGGAAGGAACTCGGCGCGCCGCTGAACCAGCCCGTCACCGCCGACGAAGTGCTGGTGCTGAGCGAGACCGGCGCCACCGCCACGCCGCAAGCCCTGATCCCCAACAACTTCCACAACCACGGCAACTACGTCATCAGCCTGGGCAATGTGACCCGCTGGCTGGGCCAGCAGGCCGAGGCCCTGGGTGTGGAAATCTTCCCCGGCTTCGCAGCCGCCGAAGTGCTCTACAACGACGACGGCTCCGTCAAGGGAGTGGCCACCGGCAACATGGGCATCGACAAGTCGGGCGAGCCCACCGGTGACTTCCAGCTGGGCATGGAGCTGCTGGGCAAATACACCATCTTCGCCGAAGGCGCGCGCGGCCACCTGGGCAAGCAGCTGATCGCCAAGTTCAAGCTCGACGAGGGCAAGGACCCGCAGAGCTACGCCATCGGCATCAAGGAACTGTGGGAAATCGACCCCGCCAAGGCCAAGCCCGGCCTGGTGGTGCACACCGCCGGCTGGCCCATGGACACCGCCACCTACGGCGGTGGCTTCCTCTACCACCTGGAAGACAACAAGGTCACGCTCGGCTTCGTGACGGGCCTGGACTACCAGAACCCCTGGCTGAGCCCGTTCGAAGAGATGCAGCGCTGGAAGACCCACCCCAGCATCAAGCAGTACCTGGAAGGCGCCAAGCGCCTGAGCTACGGTGCCCGCGCCATCACGGCCGGCGGCATCCTGTCGCTGCCCAAGTTCGTGTTCCCGGGTGGCGCCCTGGTCGGCTGTGACGCCGGCTTCCTGAACGCGGCCCGCATCAAGGGCTCGCACGCCGCCATGAAGACCGGCATGCTGTGCGCCGAAGCCATCTTCGACGCCCTGGGTGCCGACCGCCAGCACGACGAGCTGAGCGCCTACCCTGCGTCCTTCGAGAAGAGCTGGCTGAAGGAAGAGCTGGACTCGTCCAAGAACTTCAAGCAGTGGTTCAAGAAGGGCATGTACGTGGGCATGCTGATGACCGGCATCGAGCAGTGGCTGCTGCCCCGCCTGGGCATGAAGGTCGCGCCCTGGACCATCCACCGCACGGAAGCCGATCACACCCGCCTGCTGCCCGCCGCACAGTGCGCCAAGATCGACTACCCGAAGCCGGACGGCAAGATCACCTTCGACCGCCTGAGCTCGGTGTTCGTCTCGAACACCAACCACACCGAGCACCAGCCGGCCCACCTGACGCTGAAGAACGCGTCGGTGCCCGTGCAGGTCAACCTGGCCAAGTTCGCAGGCCCCGAGTCGCGCTACTGCCCGGCCGGCGTGTACGAGTTCGTCAAGACCGACGACAACCAGGACAAGCTGGTGATCAACGCGCAGAACTGCGTGCACTGCAAGACCTGCGACATCAAGGACCCGACCCAGAACATCGTCTGGATCACGCCCGAAGGCGGCGGTGGCCCGAACTACGCCGGCATGTGATTGGCCCGGGGGGCAGTCTCACCAGACAGCCCCCAGCCGACGCGACAAGGAGCCCCGAGGGGCTCCTTTTTTCATGCCATCGGCAGAACTCAGAATCCCCGGAGGTCGGTCACGGGCTCCAGCAAATCGCCACCCCGGATGAGTTGGAGGGTGGCCGTCAGCACATCGATGTCGTTGTCGAAACTGCCGTGCGCCGCCGGGATGGTGGCGTCCAGGGCGGTGCGCACCTTGTCGTTCTGGATCACGTTCAGACGCTTGTCCAGCTTGGCTTCTGCGGCCGCACGGCGCCAGGCCCTCAGGGTCTCGCCGGTGGACGAGGCCCCGTCCCAGGCGCGGGCGCTTTCGCGCTCGTCAAAGACCTTGTGCAGGCCCAGGATGGGCGTGCGGGGGTCGGGCTCCAGGGCGTTGGACACCAGGTACAGCAACGATTTGCGGTACATCTGCGCGGTGTTGTCGTCGAGCTCCAGCTTGTCGCTCAGCAGCGCGATGTGCGTGCGCGGCAACACGCCCGAGGCGGCATAGTGCTCGTTGGCGAACTGCACCGTGCAGGCAGGCGCGTACAGGTGCACCCCGGGCACCCAGTCCAGCACGGGCTTGTTGCCATCGGCCTGGGTGCGCTGCAAACGGCCAATGAGGTGGCCCAGCCAGATGCTGCCCGCCGAGTGGCCGACCAGGTGGATCTCCAGCTGATCTCCCCACAGGCGGACGAGGTCACTGAGGGCGCGCACCAGCAGGTCGCCCGCGCGGCTGGGGCCGTGCGCCAGTTCGGCGTTCTCCTTCATCTCTGACCAGATGGGCTTGGCCAGTTTGCGCCCCACGGTGGACTCGATGAGCGCGTCGCTGCGCTCGGTCAACCAGTCGCTCAGGCCCGTGGCCGCAGGCTGCTTGCGCCGCCAGTCGCTGAGGATGTCGCCAAGGCTCTCCAGCAAGCCCGTCTTCCAGACGACGAACAAGGGGTAGCAGCCGTTGGCGTCGAAAACGCGCCCCAGTGCCTGGGCCCGCTTGAGCCCCGCATCTTCGCTGTTGAGGCCGCCGTGCACGTACAGCAGCAAACGCTTTTTCTCATCGGCCGGGCGGCTGCGGAACCACCGATCGGGCAGCACGGTCACCTGGTGCGACAGGGTTCGGGTGCGCTCGTCTTCCGTGAGGTAGCTGTGCACGCGCCCGTCGTTGCCCAGGATGACGCTGTGCTCGCGGGCCTGCGTCTCGGACCACCAGCGCCCTTTGGCGCCGGCCTTGGCGCGCGCCGCTGCGACGGTGCTGCTGGCGCGACCGGCCAGGATGCCCGGCACCCCCATGGCCACCACCCAAGCGTCCATGGCATGGGCCAGCCAGTCTTCGTAGGTGATCACCGCAAAGCCGTGGGCGCCCCAATCTGGGCCCCAGGAGTTCTGCAGGATGAAGCCCTGGGTGTTGAAGCCCACCAGGGCGTAGGCATGGCCCGCCTCCTGGCGAACCGTGCCATCGAAATCGATGACGGGCAGGTCTGCGTGACCACCAGGCAGTTTGCGCACCAGCGGCACGCCGTCCCAGCCCGGGTGAACGTAGCTGGACACATAGACCGCACCGACCGCCTGGATCGCCGCTTGCAGGTCGGTGATGGCCTGGGGCTTGATGCGGTAGTACACGCCAAGGGTGTGCGCCCGCGCCCGTTCTGCGTAACCAAAGCGAGGCTGCCGGCGGGTGTCGCTGCTGTAAGGCCAGTCCTCCTCCAGGCAGACACCATGGGAGAACCAGCCCTTGATGGCGCCTCGGCAACTGGAGCCCTCGTAGTTCTCGCCACCGTACTCATCGTGGCGGCGGGCCATGTTGTAGAGCATGCGGGGGCTGACCGACGGGATGACGGCAGGCATGCCCTGCTGCACCCAGCGCAGGTAGTTCACCACGCCAGCCAGGCCAAAGCCCGTGCAGGCGCCTTCTTGCCCCTGGTCCAGGATGAGCCCCGCCTTGGCGTAGTTGGGCAGCCACTGTTTGAGGTGCTCGGTCAGCGGCCATTCCGGGTGCAGGCTCACGGGGGGCGGTTGGTAGTCGCGGTCGCGCAAGTCGGGCGCATCCTTGCGGGTGTTGAGCACGCGAGGGGTTGCCCGCGTCAGCGCTGCGGCAGCCTTGGCCTTGGCTTTGCGCAGCTTGCCTGGCTTCGTGGTGGCAGGCTTGGGCGCCGCGGCTGGACAGGCGGACTCGGCCAATGCGAACACGCTGCTGAAACGGTCGAGGCCATGGGCGCCACCGTTGACGACCTTGCGTGCGGCGCGCAGGTCTTGCGCATCCAGCGCCGTGTCCAGGCGGTCCAGGTGGTCATGCAGGAACGCGGCCAACAAGGCGGCAGCCACCTCGGGTGCATTGGCCAGATCGGGCTGTGACACCACGTCGATGCCCAGTGCATCCCGGTAGGTTTCGTAGTTGGCACGCCCGGTCAGTTGCACGAAGCCACGCCCTCGGAAGCGCGCGCCTTCCCCCTTGCCATTGCCGAGTTTGCCGTCGTAGAGCGCGAAAGGCGCGCCACCCGGCGCGGTGTTGTACTTGGACGGGCACTCCGAAATCGGCACGAAGCCTTCGGTCTCGGCACGGATGGTGCCCAGCGCCGTCAGCAGCAGTTCGCGGCGGCGCAAGCCGAAAGCCTGCAGCGATGCGACCACGTACTGCAAGTAGCGCGAAATGTTGACGGGCTTGGTGTCAGGGAACAGGGGCTGGACGTTGGTCGAGTTCAGGGACACGTCCAGCGCTGGCCAATCTGCCAGGCCCAAGGCCAGCAGGTTGCAAGGCCCCACGATGCCATCGGCCATGAGCCCTGAGCCGGACTGCCACTGCCGCAAGGCGGCATCCATGGACGCATCGAAGGTGTCACCGCCCGTGGCCAGGCCCGGGTAGAGCGCCGCCAAGGGGCCCAGCTCACTGAGCAGGGCCTTGCGGATGCGGCGCACCATGTCGCCCTGGCTGCCTTGCTGGAAAAGAAGTGCGTTCACGTGGCCTCCCTTGGTGATGCGTGATGCATGCACCATGTTGGAAGGCTTTTCATCCGGCGGCAAGGGGCGCAACGCAAGCCCCCCACGTTCAAAGCGCCGTCAGTGGCAGCGCAGCGACAGGCTCAGGGCTGCTGCGGGGGATCATCCCCGTCGATCACCTGAGGCAGCGGCATGGGCTCATGCTGAGGGTCCGGCTCGATCACCTCCAGCCCGTGCAAGGCCTGGCGCGACATGGCCGCTTGGCGGGCATCGCGCTGCGCCTTGATTTGCGCGCGGCGCTCGGC
Source organism: Aquabacterium sp. (assembly GCA_023266355.1). GTDB lineage: Bacteria > Pseudomonadota > Gammaproteobacteria > Burkholderiales > Burkholderiaceae_C > Aquabacterium. The sequence goes on along the minus strand of JAHFQM010000002.1, from coordinate 220,938 downwards.
GAAGAACTGCTTGAGCAAGGCGCTGGCAGGCTCGGCCAGCACGCCACCGACGATCTGGGTGTGGTGGTTGAGTTGCCGGTTGGCGAACAGGTCCATGACCGAGCCGGCCACGCCCGTTTTGGGGTCGGTCGCGGCAAACACCACCCGCTTGAAGCGCGCATGCATCAAGGCCATCGCGCACATGGCGCAGGGCTCCAGCGTCACGTAGAGCTCGCACTCGGGCAGGCGGTAGTTGGCCTGCAGCAAGGCCGCATGGCGCAGGGCCACGATCTCGGCGTGCGCGGTCGGGTCGTGCGTGGTGATGGGCCGGTTGTAGCCGGTGGCGATCACCTGCCCTGCCCGCACGATGACGGCGCCCACAGGCACCTCGCCCGCCAGCCAGGCGTTGTGGGCCTGGTCGAGCGCGATGCGCATGGCGTGTTCGTCGAACGATTCGGTCATGGGACTCACAGGTGAGAAGGCACGGGCAGGGACGGCCTTATTATCTTTGGGTATCCACGCCCCGGCACCGCCTCCGTTCGCTCCCATGTCCGATGTGTCTCTCTGGCAACTGGCTTGCGATGGCAGCGCCGTGCCCAACCCGGGGCGCCAAGGCCTGGCAGCGGTGCTGCGTTCGCCCGACGGAGCGCGCCACGTGCGCGCCATGGCCTGGCCCAGCAGCGGTTGCAACAACGAGGCGGAACTGCGCGCCTTGATGCTGGGCCTGACGATGGCGCAAGCACATGGCGCGAGGCAACTGCGCATCCAGACCGACAGCAGCGTGCTCGTGGACCAGTTGGCGGATGGCCGCGCGCCCACCATCCAGCGCCTGCTGCCCTTGTTGCGAGAAGCGCTGGACGCACTGGCTGGCTTCGACCATGTCCAGTGGCTGTGGGTGCCCAGGCACCGCAATGCCGAGGCCGATGCGCTCGCCCGCGGTGTGCATGGCCTGGGGCCCAAACCTGGCCGACCGGTGGGCATGCAAAAAAATCGCCGAAAACTGTAAACACCCGCGGGTCTCGCCCGACGAAGCTGCACGACATCCAGCCCCGGTGGCGCCAGCGCGCCGGGTGTGCCACAGCTTCACCGTGAGAGAGAACCCCATGACCCGCAACCACATCCCCTTGTCCACCCTCGCACTGACGGTCGCGCTCGGCACCGCCTTCGCGACCCTGCCGGCCGCTGCAGCCGAAGCCGGCGCCAGAGAGAAGTGCTACGGCGTGGCCCTCAAGGGCAAGAACGACTGCGCCGCCGGCCCCGGCACCAGCTGCGCTGGCACCTCCAAAACCGACCACCAGGGCGATGCCTGGACGTTCGTGCCCAAGGGCACGTGCGAGAAGCTGGCCTCGAAGACGTCGCCCAGTGGCTTCGGGCAACTGGCCGGGTTCAAGCCGGGCAAGAAGTCCTGAGCAGGCCGCGCCAAGGGCTCCAGGCAGCAGCCATGACAACGCTCACGCCACCCGTGGCGCCCTCCTTGGCGCATTCATTGGTGCGCTCAGCGCGCCCTGCGCCCTTGCCTGCGCGTGCGGGGCTGGGGCTCAAGCCTCAGCACTTCAAGGAAGTGCTGGCGCAAGGCCCTGACATCGGCTTCTTCGAGGTGCACGCCGAGAACCACATGGTCGCAGGCGGGCCCTTGCCGCACTTCCTGGCGCGCATCCGGGAGCGCTACCCGCTGTCCCTGCACGGCGTGGGCCTGTCGATCGGCGGCGAAGCACCGCTGGACGAGGACCACCTGCAGCGCCTCAGCGATTTGATCGAGCGCTGCGAGCCCGCGGTGTTTTCGGAACACCTGGCCTGGTCCAGCCACGGCGGGCATTTCCTCAACGACCTGCTGCCCTTGCCTTATGACGGCGACACGCTGGCCCGCGTCTGCGGCCACATCGACCAGGTGCAGTCCTGCCTGCGGCGCCAGATCCTGCTGGAGAACCCGGCCACCTACCTGGCCTTCGCATCGTCCACCTTCAGCGAAGCCGACTTCCTCCGCGAGGTGGTGCGCCACACCGGGTGCGGCCTGCTGCTGGACCTCAACAACGTCCATGTGTCCTGCACCAACCATGGGCTCGATGCCGACACCTACATCGACGCCCTGCCGCTGCACGCGGTGGGTGAAGTCCACCTGGCCGGCCATGCCGTTGACGAAGACGCTGCCGGCGCGCCTTTGCTGATCGACCACCACGGCAGCCCGGTGGACGAGGCCGTGTGGCGCCTGCACGAGCGCCTCATCGCACGCCTGGGGCCCCTGCCCACCCTGCTGGAGCGCGACAACGACGTGCCCAGCCTGGCCACCCTGCTGACCGAAGCCAGCCGGGCAGAGCGCACCTTGGCGCGATGGGGCACCGCATGAGCCAAGCCTTGTTCGCCGCCGCCCTGCTGGGCCCCACCCTGCCCTGCCCCGCAGGCCTCATGGCCTGGAATGGGTCGGACCCCAACCGCCGCCTGGCGGTGCACCGCAACAACGTCGTGGTGTCGCTGGTCAATGCCCTCGCCGACACCTTCCCGGTCACGCAGCAACTGGTGGGCGAAGACTTCTTCCGCGCCATGGCACGCACCTTCGTGCAGCACTCGCCGCCGACCTCGCCGGTCATGGTGTTCTATGGCGAGGGCTTGCCCGACTTCATCGCAGGCTTCGGGCCAGCACAGGCGCTGCCTTACCTGCCAGAGATGGCCCGGCTGGAAATGGCCAGGGTGCGGGCGTGCCACGCGGCCGACGCGCCTTTGATGACCCAGGCCGACATCTACCTCGCCCTCTCCAGCGCCCACCATCTGGGGGAGATGCAGATCGTGTGCCAGCCCTCGGTCCAGGTGGTGCACGCACCGCACGCCGTGGTCTCGCTGTGGGCCGCCCACCAGGACGCTGCCTTGCTCGACCAACTGGCGACGCTGGACCTGGCACAGCCCGAGTCGGCGCTGGTTCTGCGCCAAGCGCTCGACGTGGTGGTGCTGCCCGTGCCGCATGGCACCGCCCAGTTCACGCAGGCCCTGCTGGCGCAACAGTGTCTGGCAATGGCCACGGCACACGCCGCGGCGGCCGACCCGCACTTCGACCTCACCACGACCTTCCGCCTGTTGCTGGCGCAAGGCGTCCTTTCATCCTTCGGCCAACACTCAGGGAGCCCACCATGAACCCACCATCCTTGCCACACACCGAGATGTCGACCACCTCGCTGGCTTGGCCCGTCAAAGCGACCCGATCCTTCATCGGCGCATGCGAACGCTTCCCGCACAGCCTGCTGGCCTTGCTCGCGCGCTTCTCGATCGCCGCGGTGTTCTGGAGTTCAGGCCAGACCAAGGTCGAGGGCTTCGTGCTCAACCTCGTGAGTGGCGAATCCGTGTGGGGCTGGCCGAAGCTGTCGGACAGCGCGCTGGCGCTGTTCCAGGAGGAGTACCGCCTGCCCTTCGTGCCGCCGGAGATCGCCGCACCGATGGCCGCGACGGCCGAGCACCTGTTGCCCGCCCTCATCCTGATCGGCCTGGGCACGCGCTTCTCGGCCCTGGGGCTGCTGGGCATGACGGCGGTGATCCAGCTCTTCGTGTACCCCGGCGCCTACGCGACCCACGGCACCTGGGCCGCGGTGTTGCTGGGCCTGATCGTGCGTGGCCCGGGTGTGCTGTCGCTGGACCACCTGCTGGCGCGGCACATTCAGGTCGGTCTGAGGTAAATTGCGGCCATGTCCCGTGTGTTGGCCATCGCTGTTGCACTGTTGCTCGCCTTGCACACGGCATGGGCCGCAGCGCGACCGGTCCACACGTGCTGTGACGGCGCAGCTTGCCCGGACACGGCCATGTGCCTGAGCGCAGGCTGCCATCCAGGTGAAAACCAAGCTGTTTTGGATGACAACGGCGAGCGCGCTGTCAAAGTGCCCGGTGCCCGACCCGACCTGGGGCCTCAGATTCAACTCGCTGGCGTTGTCGGCTCAGCGATCTGGCGCCCACCACCGAGCCAAAACGCTCTCGTGATCTCGCCCACATGAACACCAGCATTGGAGAAACCCCATGACATCCAGATTCACCAAGATCACCGTTGCTCTGGCCCTGTTCAGCGCATCAGCCACGGCATTGGCGTCCAGCGTTTGCTGCGGTGACATCGCCTGCTGCCTCCAGCAGATGATGGATTGCTGCTTCCACTGACATTGATCTCTGCGCAGTCGGTCCGTTGAAGGGCCGCAGCGTGCCGGGGCGGCTCCTCAGGGGCCGCCCCTTTTTCATGGGCGAGGCAAAGTCATTCCCACTCGATCATCAACGAGAGCAACTTCAAACAAATTTCCCCTTCGAACCGATGGCCTTTCATCGCCGCCGATTCAATCGTTACCGTCTGCCTTACCGCCTGCTGTCTAACCACACCACTCGAGCGTTGCTCTCATTGAAGACGCTGAATCATCTCTTTGATGACGACGTGCGCGATCTCCTGCAGTGCACTCAGCTCTCTGGCCACAAGGTCTGTGCCAGGTCGCTCCTTGCCGGGGTGGGTTCGGCATTGGCCTATGTCAATACATCTTACATCTTCGCAGTCATCGGCCGTATGTGTCGTTCCGCCGTGGACCTGTTGATTCTCATCTCAGTACCGGAGCGGAGCAGGACCGTTATGGTCACTCGAGCGAACCGGCCAGCTCCCAATACCGATGCGCTCTTTGTGAATGAATGCTGTCGCTTCTCACGCAACTGAGCCAGAGGTCACCATCATGTCTGAGCTAAGTGAAACGTAGCAAGGGCAGGCGCTATGACCTTTGCTCGAATCGCATCAGAGGTGACGGTACTGATCCCACCGCGGTCTACTGGGACATCACACGGCACCCCCGTATTTAATCGCCACCAACATGTCACGTACGCGCTCGGCTCCCTCATCCGAAGCGCGTGCGACTTCACGCGGTGACAAGCCACCAAACAGTTCATGCGGTCTCGAGAGCCACTGCGTTGCAGTCTCGGGCCCAGTGAAAACCTCTGCAGCAAGAGACTGCAACTCTGCATCTGGCGTGGGTTGTGTGTTGTTCACTGATAGCGTTCCTCTGAACCATGCGTCAACCTTTAATCATCGCGCAAGGCTCTAAAGCTGGGCAAGTGGCGCACATGTGGGACGGGCGATCATGTACCGATACACCAGCATTCGTCGCTGGGCCATGTCAGTCCCATTCGGCTCAATGGGGCTCAAGAAGCCATAGTAGGTGATCTCAAAGCCAACCGCCGATCAGCGATGCGCATCGCCTCCAGCACCATCTCCTTTTCGGCGACATCCCCATGGAGCAACTCCCCTTGATCGTTTTTCCATGATCTGTGTTCCGCCGTGCGATTCCGATAACAGGGGTGAACCAAGGATACGACAGTCGTTATATGGGTTTCACGACCAAATTCAAACCCCACCTCTGCGACAAGTGGCGTCCCTTTCTTGTCCATATCTTTAAAGCCTTGGAATTGTTTCCATCCAATCGCGCCAGAATTCTCCAAGAGTGGTGATATGAGCCTCGGCAGGTGAGCGCCGTAAACGATCAGCACCTTTGGCTTTTGAGTGACGATTTGCATTCGCACGAGTTCTCGGCACGCATCTACGTAGGTTGTTTTGTTTTTCGCAGCAGGATGACCGCCCCCTGGAAACTCACCAACCGACACAGCGCCTTCCCTCAAGCCCATGAAAAAATTCGTGAAGTAAATTTCACTCAAATCAATCTTCAGATTGTTGAAAAATTTTCTCATGCCATCCCACGTGCGATTGCCGCCGACATTCTCAGCATCACGCTCCAAGCAATCTGTGTAGTCTTTGACGGTACCCCAATCATGCCCGAGGACCATCACCCCGCCCACAGGGATGTCCTTCACTTGCTCTCCCTTGCCAACATAGGCACCTTTAGCGCCGGGAAAGAAACCAACGCCACCCAATTGATTAAAATCAAACTCAGCAACGCCCTCGGGCCAATGCCCCGCATCCTGGACATCGCTTTGCAACTGCTTCATGTGTTCAAAAACACAGGCCGCCAAACGAAATTCACCATCCTCACCCATGATTCCTCCTGAACTCAAAATAATAACAAACCCTGGCACCGAATACTGCCGCCGCAAGGCGGGGCATTATAAATCACTTCAGGGCTTTTGTGAAGCCACCATAAGCCTACCAAAAATCATCCGTGCACGGCAAAAAATCTCGCTTACGCATATATTTCATAGCAGGCTTTCAAGAAAGCCTGGCAAGTCCCTGTATGCATACTTTTCCGCAACGCTCAATTCTAACAAGCACAGCCTGACTCCATGCAGCTTGCTGAAGCCATCGTTTGTCTCCATGTGCTGCAAAACAAGCTGACACTTAGGATCATCTTTGTCATACGGTATGTCAATGTAAAACTCCCCACGGTATGGTGGCGTGATCAGAATTTCATCATTTGCCACAAAAACAGCGATTTCCAGTTCAATTTCCTGCTCGCAAAACCATTCAATCAGTTGCGTTCGAGCAGGCAGCATCTTCCATGCTGAACGATCTGGGCAAGAGCCAAGTGCTAGCCCGAAATCCACATACAACACATCTCGCTTTTTTCGGCGTGCAATGGCATCCAAATAATCAACCAACATGACCATGGGACATCCTCCGTTTCAAGGGTGTCAAGGTATTGATTCACAGGCTCATCATGCGAGCTTGTGCGTGACTAACCTTCTCTCAAAGGCAGATTGCCACTTGCCTTCAGAGGCGCGGATACGCCCCCCCCCCTCTTTGCAAGCACCCCAAGCGGAACGACGAACACACCCGTGCATTGATGCTTTGGCTGTTACGCCGACAGAACGTACGGCATCAGGTAAGCGCAGAGCCTCCTGACTGCTCGGTCTCATTTCACGCACTTCTTGCGCGTCTGCCCGTCTTCAGCCAGCCGCACAGGTGCCACACACCTCAAGGAAACACCTGCAAATGACTCATCCAGATCCACAATGTGCACCCGTCAAAGCCCCGTCCACAGCGTACACAGACGCGCTACTTCAACGAGCCACCATCGTGGTGTTGACACATCGCCAAGCAAGCATCTCGCTCATCCAGCGGCATCTGAAGATTGGCTACTCGAGAGCACTGGGCTTGATGGGTGCCATGGTGCGCGACAACATCCTGAGCCAAGACATCAAGGAAGACGGATACAGGGCCATCCTTCTCAGTGACAGGGATCAGAGCGAACTGATCTTGAAACTCCAGTCCGAACAAATCGATGACTCGCGCGATGCGTCGTCATTCTCTTAACTTTTCCAAGATGCCATGAATCACCTGCCGTAGCAGTAGCCCAGCATGAGCTCATCCAGTGAGCATCATCCAGCACACGCTTCTGCGCCCCCCCCCCTTGGGTGGGGTGTTCGTGTCGACACGACATGTCAGCGACCACACATTGAAGCCAGAATAGGCTGAAACAAAATCTGACAAATCATGGGTGCACAGACCGATCGCTTGGTCAGGATCGAGAGCTTGCTGCGGAGGAAGCGGCAGGTCACCTTCCAGGACTTGCTCAACGAACTTGAGGCCTCCCCTGCCACGGTCAAGCGTGACTTGGCCTACTTGCGAGACCGCTTGGGCTGCCCTATCCTCTATGACCGCGGGGATAACACCTACCGCATCGACGAGTCGCCCCAGGTTGGCGAACGGCGAGAGATCCCGGGCTTGTGGTTCAACGGCAAAGAACTCCATGCCCTGCTGACTGCCCACCAACTGCTCAGTGGCCTGGACCCGAACGGGGCCCTCAACAGACACGTGACACCGCTGCTCGAGCGACTGCACAACCTGGTCGGCCAGAACGATCGCGACAAGATCGACGTGATGCAGCGTGTGCGCGTCGTCAGCGCTGGCATTCGGCCTGTTGAAGCGCCATGCTTTGAGGCCGTGAGCAACGCCTTGCTTGGCCGCAAACGGCTGCGCTTCACCTACCACACGCGCTCACGCAACACGAAGTCTGATCGCGAGGTGTCGCCACAGCGGCTGATCCACTACCGCAACACTTGGTACCTCGACGCCTGGTGTCACCTGAACCAAGATCTGCGTCGCTTTGCCTTGGACGCCATGGACCAGGTTCAGGTACAAGACCAGGCGGCTAAAGAAGTCTCGATCAAAGAGGTAGCCAAAGCTTTGGACGGTGGATACGGCATCTATGCGGGCAATCACGTGCGCTGGGCAACGCTGGTGTTCACCCAACGCGCAGCACAGTGGGTATCCCACGAGCAGTGGCATCCAGAACAGCAACTCCGCACGCTCGACGACGGGTCCGTGGAAATGAAGCTGCCCTTCACCGACCTCACCGAGCTGAGCATGGACGTGCTGCGCCACGGTCCGGAGGTGAAGGTCACTGAGCCGACTGAGCTGAGTCAGTTGGTGGCACAGCAACTGCGAGAGGCCCTCGCGGTTTACAGCTGAGTCGGAGCGACCATGGCCAAGCTGCTGCCGGACATCGTCAACTTCAAGCCGCTCACCGCGGGTGAGCACACAGAGAGGGAGCTCTTGCTGCAGCTTCAACAAGGCCTGCCTGACACCTACACGGTTTTCCATCACCTGCATGTGACCATGGCGCGTGCGGTCAGCGATCAGCACGGTGAGCTAGACGTGGTGGTGATGAATCGCGCAGGAGACCTGGCTGCCCTGGAGATCAAAGCCGGCGAGCTGACTTTTGACCAAGCCGGCGCCTTCAAACGCTACGGAAACGCATTAAAGGACGTGGCGCATCAATCGCGTCGGCAGTTTGGGCAACTGCTGGAGCGCATCCGTCAGCGCGGCTGGCGGATCCGCCTGCACCACTACCTCACCCTGCCACACCAGCGCGTAGCTGCCGACGATGAATCATTGAGCTATCCACGTGAGCGCATCATCGACTCAGAGGAATGTCGAGACCTGCCAGGCGAGATCCAACGCAAGCTGGGCTCGGGGATGGACGACCCACGACTGCGCGAAGATATTCAGCGCTTCATGCTGAACTGGTTGGGCCTGAGCCTGGACGTGACCGCATTGAGCCAGAGGCTGGGTCAGCAGGTGCGCGCCATTTCAGGTGGCTTGGCAACTTGGGTGCCACGCATCCATGCACCTTCGGGCGTTGTCAGGGTGCGCGCAACAGCTGGGTCCGGCAAAACCCAGCTGGCCTTGGGCCTGCTCGAAGAAGCGGTAGAAATGCGGCAGCGTGCCGCCTACGTTTGCTTCAACCGCCCCCTTGCAGATCACCTGGCAGAGATCGCCCCCAGCCGGAAGCACGGCGTTGAGGTAGCGACCTTTCATCAGATCTGTTGGGAACATGCTGGGCGCCCTGCGGCAGGCAGCCTTGACTTCAAGCAGGTGACATCTACATATCTCGCTGATGCCTGCCAGCAAGCTGCTGACTTGGACCTCTTGGTCATCGATGAGATGCAAGACCTGCACGCCGATTGGGTGCAGTCCCTGCTGACCAGGCTGAAGGCGACGGGCCGGCTTGGCCACGATGCAGTCCACACGCTCTTTCGGGCCCCAGCTGATGAGCGGGCGTGACAGCGTGTTGTCGTGCCTGATCTGGCTCGGCACCTCGATGCCGTGCAAGATCATGTTGGTGGTGGCCAGCAGGTGGGGCAGCGGCTTTTTCTCGACACCCAAGATGCTGGCTTGCAGCACCTTCTCGTCATTGGGCGTGTGCACGTAGTGCTTGCGCTTGGCCCTCGTCGCGCCATCAGGGGCGAAAGGACATCAGCGTCGATGCAGCGCACTTCATAGGTCATCGGTGGGCTGGTGGCCGTCTCTCGCTCGATGTGCTTCCTGCATTCACTGTGGAACAGTTGTTTCTCTGGCCACGCGCGGAACCTGGGAGCGCCGCACACAGGTCGGCAAATGTGTTCATCTGCCGCGCGTCGGTCTGGCCGAACTGATCATCCTTACGGTAATTGCTTCCCGCTCCGGCCACGCGAGCGCATGCGGGACCCTGTGTAGAGAGCGTACTTCTAGCCGGCCTCGCCATCTTCCGCCGAGATGCCAGGGGGGCCCACCTCCAGCAGGTTGAACGGCGATGCCCCCTTGCACCACCGAGCCGTTCGCTGCACTGCGAACGTGCAGCTCGTGGTCGTCTTCGAACACGTTGCGAAACTTCAACGCGCCGCCTATTTCACGCTTGGCCTGTGCCGCCCGTTGGCATGAATCAGCCAGAAATGGCGTGGAGAGATGCTGAATCGGCAAAGATTGGCTGTTCACCTTGGAGTGCAGGTGCCCATCGTTGACTTACAGCGGTTGGTGTGCCGGCTGGTAGCCTTTTTCCGGGAAGCCCGTGAGTCGTTCGAACCAGTTCATGGCAATTGGTCTCCGGTGATGCGAACGGCGCGGCCTGCCACGGGTTGGAACAACCAGGCCTCGACCACTGGCTCACCAGTTGCGGCCAAGATGGCCTGCGTGTAGGTAGCAAGTTGGGGGCCGTAGGTGGCTGCCAGCTCAGCGTCTCCTGCGGCACCCCTCGGGTTGGCTTTGTGGTCGATGAGAACCCAACCCGCATTGGTTTTCAGGAGGCAGTCGATGCGGCCTCGAATGCGGGTTGGCTCCTGACTCGGCTTGACTTGGCTGCCCTCGGCCTCGATGGGGACCTCGGCCATGACCTGAGCTCCTGGCCAGCGCCCTGCCCACCAGGCATCGAACGCATGCACCTGTGCAACGACATCTGCGGCTTGCACAGCCCGATCGACACCCCAGTTGGCAAGCGCCAGCAGAACATCCGAATCGGTGAGATGCCCTTGCGCTGCTGCCTTGGCCATGCACAGGTGCAAGGCCTGACCCAGGTCAGCCATGTTCACGCTGCCGGTGAGGTTCAACCGTTGACCAACAGGCTGGACCTCAACGACCCGGTGATCTCCACCCTTGGCTGAGCTCGGCCGTGTCCACAGTTCGGCAAGGTCTCGCCGCCCCGCGTGTCGGAACCAGCGCGAAGGCTCTCGCACCGCTGACGGGGGCGCGAGGTCGATTTGCGCGGCATCCCAGATTTCGACTGTGCGCACGATGGCACCGCCATCTGGAAGCGGTGCTTGCAGACCTGTGTTGAGCAAGGCTTGGCTGGCGCCGGGGATCTCATCAAGCCAGCCCGTCTGCAGCCCCTTCTTGGGGTGTTGGCGGATGGCCAGCACGTTGATGTCTCGCGCACGGGTGAGGCCCACGTACAGCAGGCGCTTGTGTTCGGCCAAGGCTTGTTTGTGCATGCCTTGTGCCAACTCCGAGGCCTCGACGGCTTGAACCGCAGGCGGCTTGGCGTTGGGGCCCAGGGGCTTGAGCCAGCAGTGCACGAAGCGGTTCTCCAGCGGCGCATCAGGGTTGAAGACGCCCTCGGTGCGGGCGCGCACGCTCCAGATGGTGGTTTTGGTCTGGGCGTCCAGCCCGGCGAGCACGACCACAGGCCACTCCAGGCCCTTGGCGCGGTGATAAGTCAGCACCGACACGGCGTTGTCGGCCGTGACGGCACGGCCATCGGCATCTGTGCCAGCCTGCTCGTCCAGCCATCGCAGAAGCCCGGCCACCGTGGCCGCGCGTTTGGCGGAGACACACTCGTCTTCATAGGATTTCGCCATGGCAAGCAAGGCCTCGACGTTGGCCTGGCGAGTGCGCGTCTCCAGCGGAGAGTTGGACCACCTCGCACACAAACCTGCCACGTCGCTTTCCACCGCAGCCAGGCGCATGGCTTCGGCAGGGGTGAGGTTCTGAACACTGGGGCGCAGCACTTCCAAGCGAGCCAGCAGTGCGTCGGCGCCCTCGCCTTCCGTGCGCCAGGCAGACCGGCTTGCGCCCTCGGGTTCGACGTGATTCAAACGGTCAGCCAGCCACGATTCAGCTGACTCACCCCTGGCCAAGCTCAAGATCAGGGCGGTGGCCACCGTGTCGGCGCCATCGTGAAGGCGGCGCAGGGCTGCCACCACCAGGGCGGCCTCGGCGGTGAGCAGCAGCCCTGGACGGGGGCTGGACGAAGCGATGCTCCAGGCGCTGAGGGACTCGACCGTGTCATGCACCTGGTCGTTGTATGGGCACAAGATGCCGATGTCGCGCGGCTCCATGGCTCGCAAGGCCTTGGTTTCTCGGTCTTGAACCTTCAGACCATGGGCGAGCAGGTGCTGAACCGCCTGCCCCATGCCTTTGAAATCGTTGGCTTTGTTGGTGCTCTCGAACTGCCAGGCGATGAGCGTGGGTTGTGCAGGCAAGCTCTCACGGTGGGCCGTCAGCTCGACGTCCCGAGCGGACATGTCAGGCTCGAAAGCGTGGCCGAAAACGGCGTTGGTGAGCGACACCAGCTCGGGCGTGCTGCGCCGAGAGGTGCTCAAGGGCTCGCCCAACACACCGCCCCATTGGGGCAAAGCCTGGATGACGCCTGCAATGAGGCTGGCGTCGGTGCCGCGAAAGCCGTAAATGGCTTGCTTGGGGTCACCCACCCAGACCGAACGCTTGGCAAGCTGGGCCAGCTCGATGAACAATGCCAGCTGGAGTGGGCTGGTGTCCTGGAACTCGTCCACCACGATGAGATCGAGCTCTTGCGACAGCGCTTGTCGCACAGCATCTGAGTGGCGAACGGCCTGAAGCAGCAAGGCCTCCTGGTCGGTGAAGTCGACCACACCCAAGGTACGCTTGGCTGCGGCGTAGGCATGGAGCGCGTCGGCCGCGCACTGGAACAGCAGGTCGAGCTGCTCACGGATGTCAGCCTGGTATGCCGGGTGGGCCTCGAAGGCCTGAGCCACGTGCAGCACGGCGGCCAGATGATCCCTGACCTTTGCCCCAGCATCCAGCTTGGAGGCCTTGTACCAGTCATTCCAGACCCAGCGCCCCGACTCAAACTGACGCGCGAGCGCTTGCAGGTCTTCCAGTCCGACAGCCAGGTTTTTGGCGATGTCACGGCCAACTGCGATCTGCGCCTCGACGAAGCTGGCCACGGCCCGCTCGGCCTGCCTGAGCGCATGCGTCAGCGCAGTCTCGCTGACGTCTCCACTGGGTTGGGGCCAGTTGGCCAGCATCAGGTCGGCGTTGCGCTGCCCCATTTGCCTGAGCACTTGCTCGCCGATGCCGTTGCTCAGCGCAGCCTGCACCAGTTGGTGGATGGTTTTGCTCCAGTGGTCGGCATCCAGCCCCAGGCGATCGGACAGCGTCACCAGGCGTTCTCGCCGTTCATCGTCGAGCGCATCGGCCACGGTCGCCTTGAGCAGACGGGTAGCCTGCACCTCGCTGAGCACGGCCTGGTCGGGCGACAGGCCCAGCTCGAAACAGAAGCGCTTGAGCATCTGCCCACACACGCTGTTGACCGTACCGATGCGAGCCAAGCCGATGGCCGTGGCCAGGTCGACCCGCCGATTGGACAAGAGCCAGGAGCGAACGCGCTCGCGCAGCTCGGCCGCAGCCTTGACCGTGAAAGTGGTGGCCAGCACGCCCTGCGGGCGAGCCTGCTGGCTTTGCAGCGCCTCGGCCACGGTCTGGGTCAGGCGGTGAGTTTTGCCGCAGCCCGCACCAGCGCTGACGAATTCGATGCGCCCGTTCATTGCCAGCCTCCGAGCGTGACAAGGTATTCCTGGTCCCAGGGCTTGGGGCCTTGCACAGCCAGGGTGCCATCGGGTCCACTCCACTCCGTGCCAGGTTTGGGCGGCGGCACGTCCAATTGGCCAGCTTTGAATTGCTCAGCACGCCACTCCCAGGTTGCTTTTGCATGGGTCAGCAATGCCCCCACAGACACCTCGGGAGGAGGCACCCTGACGTTGGCGCCAGGCACAACGTCAGGAGCACTGATGTAGAGGTTGCCGGTGTCAAAAACGAAGTAACCCAAGGCGCAGGGCTCTTGGCCCGTCTGCTGTTCGAGCAGCTTGGCGTAGATGGCGAGCTGCAAGTAATCGCCCGATATCAGGCTCGCGGCGTATCGTTTGTCTCCGCCCCACTTGGTGTCCAGCGCCACCGTGCGCCCATCTGCCAGGTGAACGAGCAGGTCCACAGAGCCCACCATGGGCACATCGAACAGGCTGCCTTGGACTTCGAATTCTGTCTGCACGCGAACGGCGTTGGCCTCACGCAGCAAGATCACAAGGGTCGGCAGGGCCTGCTCGCAACGGGCCTGGAAGCGCGCCAGGCTGACGCTGGCACCTGGCATCAACAGCACAGCGCCCTCCTCTTTCACGAGCTGACTCAGTGCGGGCTTGAGCCATGACAGCACCTGCTCCACCGACCAGGTCAGGACACCGTCTTGGCCAAACAGCTTTTCGATCAGGCGATGCGCCAGCGTTCCCAGCAGGCGACGATCTTCATCGACGCTGGGCAAGTCCATGCCCTTGAGTCGGGCCGACCGACGCAGCGCAAACTGGGCCGGAGAATGGAACAGATCACCCAAGGATGTGAAGGACTGGGTGGGCTGGTCCAACGGCACGGACCGGCCCACGTGAAGGACTTCAGGCACGCTAGGCAGGGGCTGGGCGGACACTTCATCTGCCATCTGTTGTTGAACCTCAGGCGAGTCCAGGTCGAGCACCTGCGTGCCAAAGCCTTGGACCAGCAGCGCCAGCACCTGGCGGATGGGGTGCACCTCGGCGTCGCCCGTGGGAAGCACCAGCACGAAGCGCTTGCGGGCCGCCAACAGGGGGCGCATCCATTGGGTGAAGACCGCTTTGAGCTCGAGATCCGGGTCGCGCAGCTGCACGTTCAGATCGCGCAGGCAACTCAGCTCATCTTCTCGCCAAGGCAGGGAGGACACCAGGTTGGGCGCTGCAGGCATCCACCAGATCACCTCGTCGGCCGGCTCGATGCAAGCCGCTGGGGACGAGCTGGAGCGCACACAGCTCACCTGGGCCACCGATGCCGGGTCCGACGCACCCGCCGGGGTGGCGAAGGCAATGACCTGCTCGAGCGTTCGAGGGTTCACGCGCTCGACGCCACGCACGCGCAACGCGTTCAAGGCTTGCGCCACGTCGACACATTGGCGCGCGGCGGCGGCAAACACAGTGGCGTCGCTGGATGCGTTTTGCATCGCCAAGGCCAGGCGCTGTTGCATGACGTCAGCTAGGCGATTGGCGCGCTCGGCAAGCTGATCGACGGGGGCGCCTTCTTGCTGGGGCCAGCGGGGGCACTCCAGCCAGTAGGTGATCAGCTCGCTCCAACGACCGGGCACTTCATCCTTCGCCTCTGCCTGCTCGGCGGCTGGGTCTGCGTCAAGCGCCAGCTTGGCGGCTTGCCAGTCGTCACCGCCGATGCCAGGCTTTTGCGCGACCACCCTGAGCAGCTGCTTGCGCACGGCTCGTGCGATGGGGCCCACCGGGTGAGCGAGGAGCTCCACCAGGGCGTGGATGTCCAGCGGCTCCCAGCACAGAGCCATGGCCAGCGACAGACACTGCAGGGCAGGTCGCAAAGGGCTGGGTGAGGTGAAGCCACAACGCGCGGCCCCAGTGGCTGCCAAGGTGCCATCGAGCCGATCACCCTGGGACTCGGCCAAGATCAGCCGGTCTGTGGGTGCGCGCTGCAGGCGTTGGCTGAGCCAATGCTCGGCTGTGCTGGCTGACAGAGAGCGCACCACCAGCAGACTGCCGTCGGCAACCGGGGACAAAGCATCTGGCGGTGCGTCACCCTGACAGAGTTTCAGGACTGCATCCTGCACGCGCCGGAGTTCGCCCGTGCCCTGGGCGTTCAAGTAGGCGGCAGAAGTGGCGTTGCGGACGCAGGGCAACAAGGCAAGCACCTGCTGCCAAAGGCACGGAAACAGGGCGAGCTCATCAACCAGCGACACAGATGCGACCGGAACCCGAGCGCCAGCTCGCAAGGCACGCAACACCGCCTCCAGACGCTCGGCTTCCCCAGGCGGCAACTCGCGCGCAGCGACCTCTTCAACCGCAGCCAGATCACGGATGCGCGGCTCACGACCAAGCTGCCCCAACCAGCCCCCCATGCGCCATTCATCGCGCCAAGCCAGGAGTCGAGCTGCCGTGCCCATGGCATCGGCCGCCAGAGAGTCCGTGTAAAACCGCCCTGCTCCGACGGATTGCAGGCAGGAGAGGTAAACCGCGACCCGCTGAGCGCGAGGCACCTCGGGCAACGAAAGCCCCAGGTGGGTTTCCAGCAGATCAAGAAATCCTGACGGGCCCAAGGCGGGCGCATTGAATCGGCTGCCAGCCGAAGGCCCCTGAAGCGCGTCCAGGCTCACGCCCAACACCACATGCATCACCAAACACTCCCTTTTGGGGGTCGACTGAGCTTTCGGGCTCGAAGGCCTCCCGATGTATTCAACGACAGTATCCACTGGTAACAAGTCATTGCGCCACTGTGCGTTTGTCCGATCACTCGTCTGTGGCAGCAAGGCTCTGCTCTTAGATCATGGCGGCCCAGCGACCGCCAGAAAATCGCTCAGCTCAAGGCCGCTTGCTTCCCTGCAAACCATTGCGGCGCAGGAACGCTGGCACCTCAGCATCGTCGGCCGCTTGCAGTTTTTCCTCCTGAACGGAGCGAATCTTGCTTCTCAGAGTTGTGGATGAATACAGCATCTCTTTGGCAAGAAAGCGAATGCCATCCTGATCAGCGGCCAGCCGCTCCATTGAATTCAGAATGGACTGAACCCACGGGCTGTCCCCAAACTCACGTTTTGCGGCGGAAAGCAGCTCCTGAACAGCAGCGGTATCGCCCCTCCGAAGGGCTGCGCGCATGGTGTCCATAGCTTGCGCTGCAGCGACCTCTGTCACGCGTCGCTGTACCAAATCGCTCACAGGGCTGGCCAACCAAGCGTCCTGCTCGAGCACCGGCAGGTTCAACGGCTCAGCCTCCAAGCGCACCCCCTGCCCCGCCATGTCGAGAGCCTCAAGAGTGGCGTGCATCAAGGGATTGCCATGTCTCACAGACTCCAACGCCCAGGCGGGCACAGTGAGCCTGAGCAACGCCCAGCTCTCCGCCCCGAATGCCAGATCAGCGAGCCGGTAGCCGCCTCCCTCTGCTGCCAAGTCGTTGAGCACATCCAACTTGACGCCAGGCATGACCCGACAGCTCAGTTGAAGGCTCGCAAGGCAGCGCATGTCAATGAACGACAGCTCCTCCTCGAATGGCGCCATGAGGTCGTCGGCCGTCTGCCCGTAATACTGGTTACCGCCTCCACGACTCGCCATGGTAACCATGAGTTCCTCGTTGAAGCTCTCGCCCAGGCCGTAGGTGCTGGTCGTGATGCCCTGGGAAGCCCATTCGGCGCAAGCCTTTGCGATGACCTCCGGGTCACGCTCGCCCTGATTGGCCTCGCCATCAGACAAAAGGATGACACGCTTCAAACCCATCGACTCAGGACATGTTGCCAACGCCTGCGCGCCCTGCAACCACCCGGCATGCAGGGCGGTAGATCCACCCGACCGGATGCGATGGATGGCCTCAGACGCCGCCAGGCCGTCACGCACCTCAGTGGCAGGCCACAAGAGTCGCACGTCCTGATCGAACTGCACCACCGCCAAGTGATCGTTGGGCCTGAGCCGCTTGACCACGGTCAGCGCGCAACGCTTGGCCTCCTCCAGCGGTCGGCCTTGCATGGAGCCCGAAGAATCGATGACCAGGGCAAGAGCACGCTGTGCATGAATCGCACCCACTGGTGCTGCGTCCATGTCAGGGGCCTGAACGCGCACAAGGACGTCAATCACATTGACCTGCTGCGCGGCAAGCGCAGCCCGCAATGGCGTGATCACCACACGAGCGACAGACTGAGGGGCAGATGAGGACATGCGTAACTCCTTCGATGTTGGATACGTCCTCCCAGCATGCCCACGCACTGGCTCATCACGCGAGCTTGTGCATCTGAACATCCTCAGCGCCATCGACTCGGGGCCGATCAGATGGCCGCGCCTGGATCAGCTGGATCACGTGGTGAGCCTGTGTCTGGTCAAGCTTCACATCCATGCCGAGGCAGGAGTTGCGGTCGCCGCAGACTGACTCGAGCTGCCACATCGATAGCAAACCAGGGAGGTTTGCCTCCGTTCTACAAAACCCCAGGAGGATTCTTCATGTTCGCCCGTTTTTCGCCTGCCTCTGCCCAGCTTCGGGTTTCATCTTTCTCGCTGGCCCTCATCGCTGGCCTCACGCTGAGTGCGTGCGGCGGCGGAGGAGGCGATGGCGATGCTCCCCCCATCACACCGCCTCCGATCGCGAACCAAGGGGGCTATGAGGGCACCACCAGCAATGGAAGCGCGCCTAGCTTTCAGATGCTGGTGCTGGAGGATGGTGCCGTCTGGGCCATCTATGGAACCCAATCCGGCGGGACGTTCTTTGTCGAT
Source organism: Aquabacterium sp. (assembly GCA_023266355.1). Taxonomy (GTDB): domain Bacteria; phylum Pseudomonadota; class Gammaproteobacteria; order Burkholderiales; family Burkholderiaceae_C; genus Aquabacterium. The sequence continues at coordinate 202,779 of JAHFQM010000002.1, read as the reverse complement.
GGGTTCGTCCAAGGCCAGGGCAGCTTCAATGGGGGGCAGGTGAGCTCCAACGACATCCGGGACCATGGGTTCTTCCCAGCACTTTCGGGCAGGCTCGCAGGCAACTACAACTCGTCTCCCGCCGTCTCGGGCCAGATCACCTACACATCCGGCACGGTCACGTTCTCTGCGACAGGCATCGCTGCGAGCACCTACAACTACCAGGCGCCAGCACAGCTTTCTGCCATCACCGGAAACTGGAGCACCAGATTGACCACGGGTGAGACCGCGTCGCTGACCATCTCGAACACTGGTGTGGTGGGCGGTGTTGCGTCGTCGGGTTGCAACTTCACTGGCCAGGTGTCCCCTCGATCCTCGGGCAAGAACGTTTTCAACGTGAGCTTGACGTTCACCTCAGCGCAGTGTGCGCTGAATGGCCAGACCGCCACGGGCATCGGCTTGACCTACCCGACAAGTGGCGGGCAGCAGCAGTTGATCGTGCTGGTTCAGGATGGGAGTCGGTCGGCTGGCGTTGCGGCTTTCGGGACGCGCTGATATTGCAGGCCTCATGCGATGGCGAGTGCTTCGATACCCGTCTATTCACGATGGGCCTGACGTGGTCATGGTAAGGACGCATCCGGCTCACGGGGAGTGCCCGAAGCACTTCTGGCAAAGGCAAGCACACGCTGAGTGGCAAACGCAGCAACGGTTGCGTTGTCTGGCGCACCGTACTCGATCACTTTCAACGGCGTCTTGGCCAGCCAGAGTGAATGCTCCATCAACGTCCGCTGTGGGCGATGCGACAGTCCGACTTTCAATTGAAAAGCCAGGTCGTTGAGCGAGCCAAGAACTCGCCGACTCGACGTCTTTCCAACGATCCAGGCCGTCATGGGCGCTCGCTCTGCCGCCACGGCCTCGTCGGAAACTCCGATTTCGATGAGCATGGTCCCCAAGGCATCGGCAAAGCGGCGAACGAGCGTGCCGCTATCTTTGGCCTCCAACACCACAGGGAGCAAGTTTCGCTCGCTAACAGCAAGCACCAGTTGCATCCGCCTAACACGAATCAAGTTGGCGTACCAGTCACCGAGGACCGTGTCCGATAGGTCGGGCTCTGGCGTAGGCGCCACGTGGAGCCTCTCCAGGAGCTTTTGGGTCCAACGGAAGGTGAACACGGTGTCAGCGGACAGTGGTTGAAACGTCGAGGGTATCGGGTTCGGTCGACACAAGAAAAGTGCCGATTGCACAATGGTGCCTTGCAGCCAGATTCATGTCGAATGCTGCAGACAAGCGAGGCGTCCATGTCCACCAAGTGTTCCATCGCCCATGGCACGGGCTTTCATCTGTACAACGAAGTGTTCGACGACGAGCATGTCTTTCTGCAACTGGACAAGGCCGCCTTTGAAGCCACGCCTGACAGCGTGATGGTCAAGCTTCCCCTGCATGTCTGGGAGCACATTCGCAGTTTTCCTGGGGCGGACCTCTCGGATTCGGATCTCAGCGACGAGCAGATCCATGAGGAGGCTATCAAGGCCGTTGACTCTCGTTTGGCTCAAGCGGCCAAAGCAAAGCGGGGAGAAATTCGCAACTTGATCGGAACCGCAAGCGATCTCGTCATGGGTGGCATCGACCTCCCGCGCGACCAGCAGATCCTCAACTACGTTGCTCACCGTCAGCGTCAAAGAGCACAACAGCAAGAGGTGTTGGCGCGAGTCGAGGCGCTCAAGACTCAGCACAGCTGACACCCTCTCGCTTTGGCCATTGACTTGGTCCAACGCCTCCATGAGGCGCGAACTGTCGCGCTGATCCGACGGTGGCTCATCTAGAAGCAGCTTCCCCTGCGACCGGCCGTCTGGCACCAGGTCGCGCAGCATGACCCCGGCCTTTGCCAGGTGGTAGCCTGGCTGGTAAAACGACTTCAAGCCTTTCAACGACGCCGAGGTCAGCTCTGTGGTGTCTGCTGAAGGGCGAACCAAAGGCATCACCGCGCTTTTGGGGAGCCTGGCCCCTCTCTGAACGGGGAGGTCCTGGGGAACACCTGCCCTGCCCTGTGATGCTGTCGGCGCAGCTTCTCAGCCGCACGGATGGTGAATTAGCTGATCGCTTCTTGAAGATGCGCCAGCTCGGTGACCGCCCGCCCAAAGCTACGGGTGCAGGCGATCTGCTGCCTGGGTTGCGGGAGGTCTGCCACGTCGAGGCAGTGCTCGCCCCTCAAGGCGGTTTCGATAAGCTTGCGCAAATGGGGGACCATCCAAACGGACGTTCCCCGCACCGTTACTCGTGGCCGCCGCTCTTGAGCCAGTCCACCACGTGCTGCTTCCCGATCGGTTCGTACCGGCTCAGGTGAGGAAGGCCCGCTACGAACACCTCGCCCCACGGCATGCGAGCGTTGAATCCCTTGAGGGACCAGTCGCCGTGGCCAGAAGGTGCGTATCGTTGACTGCCGCCAAACAGGGTATGAAGGTAGCGATAGGGCGAGAAGCTGGAATTACCAAACGTGAGAATGACGCGGGGGCGTACGATGCTCATAAGTGCTTCGTGCACAGGCCAGCACAGCTTGGCTTGCTCAATGGACACGCCACTCGCATCCCTGCTTTGCATGAAGATGAGATTGGTGGACAGCACGTTACGGGTCTCCACGCCCAGCTGGCTCAGAAGCCAGTCCACCCGCTTTTGAAGTGGGGCCTCGCCAGGCTTGTAGGAGCCGCCTCCGTTGTCCCAGGCCTCGTCAAGGTAGGCGTTTTCCTCACGGCTGAGCAGTGTGCCCAAGCGCTCCCCGAGCGATGGCCCTCCCTGGCCCCCGGGATTCAATCCGAGAAGGTAGATCTCGCCCGGTCTAATCGTGTCGTGGCTGCTGTAAAGGAAAGCGCCGCTTTGTTCCAGTTGCCCCTCCAAGGCGCAGGCGGCAATTTTAGGAATATCTAGTTTTGTGATCGCTTTGGTTGACATTAGGGACCTCTCCTTTGGGGCGCTGCAACTTGTATGGCTAGCTTTTATGGTGCGGGACGAAATAACCTGCATCGAACGCGCGACACCTGATCCGGGGAAAGCAGATAGGTGCGCAGCCTTGACGCGCTTTTCGGCAGGCCGCTGAGCAGCGATTGCGGCCGTTCTCAGCCCGTCTACGGGGGTCGACTATCGACCCGCTGCGGACCACGGCATCGCTGATCCTGCCGCCGAAGAGAGGTCGCTCCCCGTGCTGTCAATTCGTCTTCCCCCCTTTCGCGTTGCCGGCAGCCTTGCCGGCTACTTTGTCATTCGCTTTGCTGGTTGCCTTTCCCTTCGCTCCCAGTGCGCCCGGCGTTCTTGGTTCAGCCACCTTCGCGCTGCCAGCCTCCTTCCCAAGCCGGGGCGTGAGATCCAACACGCGTGCCATGACGCGCGCGTCTCCGCCAAGACGCTGCTGCGCAAGTTGGGCTGCCTCACCCAGCATCCGCTCGAGCTGATGCCTGTCGATCAGCAGGCCTGTGTCGGGGTGTTGCCAGCGCTTCTTTGCGTCAGCGACCGTCACCAGAAGACACCCGGTCCTGGCATTGCCGGCAGCCATGTACTTGTTGACTAGCTGTTCTTCAATCGTGTCGCGCAGCTCCTTGCCGGAACGCGGTTTCTCGCCGATCTTGAGCTCGATCGTGGCCTGGTAGCCCGACAGCGCCCGGAACTTGATGTCAGTTTCCTTGCCATCAACGGTGACGGATTCCTGATCGACCGTGTAGGCGCCCCTGGACATCAGATCCAACTCGCGCGCGATGGCCGGCCGCAACGAATTTTCGTCGGTCACCATCGCCCATGCCGCCCTGGGGGCTGTGTCTTGAAGCATCAGACCCTGCAGATCGTCCAGTCTATCGCTCAGCAGGTGCGCCATGTCGGTGCTGGTCACTGGAGCAAGCTCTCGGCCGTGGTACAGCCCTGCAAGCTCTGCCATCGTCGCCACGCTGGCGTCGGTTTCCTCAGCGAGTCGCTCCTGTGCCAGTGCCGCGATGCGATCCTTTGCATGGGCGAACATCGGATCGGAGGCAAGTTCCAATTTCGCTTGGAAGGCATCTGCGCCTGTGGCCTGGATCAGTGCATCGAATACATAGCGTCGACCGTTTTCCGCGTTGTCGCGTGAGTCCGGCGAATAGACGCTTTCATGGTGAGCGTCTTTCTCTGGCCTCACATGTCGATAGACTGCTCGGGTGACCGTCAGCAGGCCATGTTGCCCGCTGAGCTTGAGCTCGCTTTGGTACCACTCGGGGCGCCGAGAGGCCACCAGCGTGTGTCCGGCGATGCCTTCCTGCGCGGTGGGTGTGGGGGTGAAGCGCAGATCCAGGTCACCTTGTTTGGCCACGAACTCGCACAGGGCCCGCACGGCCACCTGGTAGCGGGCAGGCTCAGTCGGGTTCTGCATGGGACTCGGTGTCGTCAGGCTCGTCTGCGTTGGCCAGCTCGCCCTGCGAGCGCTCCAGTGGCCTGCGCACCGGCGAGGCCTTGGCCATGGCCATCCACACGTCGAAGGGGATGGTGCATGGCGCGTGGCGAGCGGGTCGCAGCAACTCCAGCTGGCCGATGTCGATGTCGCCATGGATCACCCACACGCCCAATTCCTCGGGCAGCTCCTGGGGCTCGGCCATGCCGTGCGGGAAGACGTAGTGGCACTCGCTGCACAGCCACTGGTACGACGTGCGCTTGGCCGTGTGGCGCAGGTCCGAGAGCAAGTCGGCGCGGCTGACCTTGACCTCGTGCACCATGGGCTGCAGGTAAGCGGGGTTGCTGGTGCGGCGCACAGAGAACAGGTCCGGGCGGGTCATGCGCCAGCGGTAGGCTTTGGCGGCACTGGGTTGAGCCCCGTCCAGGCTGACCTCGATGTCCTCGCTGTCCGTGTCCAGGGCATCGTCACCCCACAGCGTGCTCGGTTCGCCTGGGACTGCGACAAGGTTGCCTTGCTGCGGCGGTGCATCCGCCTCAACCTGGGCCCGCAGCGACAGCTCCCGCCAGACCAGTCGCCCGGACGCTGTGAGCAGGTCCGACATGCGCAGCGCCAGCTTGTCGTGGTCGCTCTCCGCCCGGCGCTGGGCCTGTCGGCTTTGCGCCAGCACAGCGATGCCCGCATCCGTCAGCCGCAGGCACTCCTGCGCAGGGTGGTCGCCCACCAGGCTCACCCAGCCTGCGGCCAACAGGTCGATGTCGATGGGGTCGCGGCTGGGCCAGCCCGCCGAGCGCCAGATCTTCATCAGGCGCGACAGGTGCGAGCGCGTCGGCTTGAGGCTCACAGCAGAGATCCCTGCGTGTCGTCCATGGGGTTTTGACTCGGTCCGGGCTTGGCCTTTGGCTTGACCTTCTCACTGCGAGTCGAGGTGGCGGGCGCAGCGCTGCCCACCAATCGATCTGCCGGGTACGGGTGCATGAAGTCCATGCTGCGCTGCAAGGGAGCCGCCAGCCATTCCGCGTAGGCGGCCTCGGGCAGGATCACCACCATGCGCTTCTCGTCGGTGGGCTGGTGGAAGCGATTCATCAACTCATGCGTCTGCGCGTTGATGGTCAGCATGGTGAAGCTGTGCACCACCATGCCATCGGCTTGCTTCCAGCGATCCCACAGGCCGGCGATGCCCATGGGGTGGCCATCGGCTCTGGAGATGCGGGTGGGGATGGGCCTGCCACTTCGCCAGTCGGGCTCGTAGATCGCGTCGGCAGGGATGATGCAGTGGCGGGTGTGGCGCCAGGCATCCCGGAAGCTGGGCTTGCTGGCCACCGTCTCTGTGCGGGCGTTGTAGGTATTCCGAGCCAATTTGAGGTCAGTCGCCCAGTGGGGCACCAGCCCGAAGATGCCTGGGACGGCCTCGCGTTCGGGGACTGCCTCGTCGCCACTGTCAGCCTCGGCCGGGGTGCGGATGAACAAGCCGGCGTAACCCGGCCACAGATCCGCCCTGGGGCTCAGCGCGCCCCCGCTTGGCGTTGTCGCAGGCACGGTCGCACGGAAGTGCTCGCGGAGGCGGGTGGGGTCCACAACCCCTTCGAAATGGGCGCACATATCGGCGAGCTTACGAGCCCCTCAGAGACTCGACAAGGAGGTGGGCAAGTTCATATACTGGATGAATGTACAGTAAAAATGCATTCGATCAGCCGGTGCCACTCTCCCACGCACAGGCGCTGCTGCCCCTGGCGGGCGACCGGGTGCAGGCCGGGTTCCCCTCGCCTGCGGAGGACTTTGCAGTCAAGCGCATCGACCTGACCGAGGTCCTGATCACCCATCCCCAAGCCACCTTCCTGCTGCGGGTCAGCGGCGAGTCCATGAAGGACGCGGGCATCTTCGACGGCGACATGCTGGTGGTGGACAAGGCCATCAAGCCTTGCCATGGGCACATCGTGGTGGCGGTGGTGGATGGTGAGTTCACTGTGAAGTACCTCCACATGCGCGCAGGCCGCGTCAAGCTCAAGCCCGCCAACGTCACCTTCCCGGAGATCTTGCCCAAAGAGGGCCAGACGCTGGAAGTGTGGGGCGTTGTGACCAGCGCGATCAAGCGCTTCGTCTGCTGACATCCAAGGCAGTACCGGAGACGGCCTGTGTACGCTTTGGTGGATGGCAACAACTTCTACGTGAGTTGCGAACGGGTCTTCAGGCCCAGCCTGCAAGGTCGTCCAGTGGTCGTGCTCTCGAACAACGACGGCTGTGCGATCGCCAGGTCAAACGAGGCCAAGGATCTGGGCATCAAGATGGGCGCCCCCTGGTTCCAGATCAAGCACCTGGAGGACGAGGCGGGCTTGGTCGCGCTGTCGGCCAACTTCACGCTGTATGGCGACATGAGCGACCGGATGATGAGCCTGGCCGCAGGCCTAGGCCCCACTCAGGAGATCTACAGCATCGACCTAAGTGCACCAGGCTACTGTTGCGTTTCCTTTGAGAAGGAAGTCGTTGACTGGTGTTGCGATTAACCGAGTAGGGCTGTTGCGTTTCATTGGCAGTGGCGACCATTGCCCGGAAGCCAAGTGGGCACCCGGATGAGTATTTTGGAGCAAACCCACTAGGCGTTCGCACAACAAGCCCTCCACCGATTTCCATCCCAAACTCATCAACGATTTGCATTCAATCCCGCCACCTTCACCACGCAGAACTTATCTAACAGGTCAAAGCTAAAGGGGCTCAATGTCGCAAATCGACCCGGAGCAGACAAAGCTCACGCGCGCCCAAAGGTTCTTCGCCATTCACTGGGACTGACCTGGTTTCTGCGCTTGAAGTGCTGACGCAGCGAGGTCGGGTTCTGAAATCCGACCAGGTCAGAGATGGCTTCCACCGGCAAGGTGGTGCTTTCCAGCAGCTCTCGGGTCCGCTGCAGGCGTTCGTTGATGAGCCAGTCTCCCAACGACATGCCGGTCGCCTTGCTGAAGTGGCGCGTGAACGTGCGCCGGCTCATGGCGGCGCGTTGGGCCAGCGCATCGACCGAGTGGACCTGGTTCAGGTGCTGGCGCAAATGGTCCAGCAACTGATTGATCCTGGCATCTTGCGTGGAAGGGGCAAGCGGCTGTTCAATGAACTGAGCCTGTCCTCCTTCGCGGTGAGGCGGCACCACCATCATCCGGGCGACTTTGTTGGCCGTTTTCTGGCCGTAGAACTTGCGCACGATGTAGAGGCAGCAGTCCAGGCCCGCCCCTGTTCCCGCCGATGTGATCAGGCCATCGTCATCGACATACAGCGCATTCATGTCCAGTTGCACTTGCGGAAAGCGCAGCTTGAAATCCTGCTCCGCCATCCAGTGTGTGGATGCGCGTTTGCCATCCAGCAAGCCCGCATAGGCGAGGACATACGCGCCGTAGCACAGCCCCACCACATGGGCACCCCGCTGGCGGGCCTGGCGCAAGGCGGCCATCAGCTCGGGCTCAGGACGCTCGGCCAGATCATGCCAACCGGGGATCACGACGATGTCAGCCTTGGCCAGCAACTCCAGCCCGCCATCGGGTTGGACGAACAAGGCCCGCTCGGCCGCCAGCGCGGTGCCGCCTGGCGTGACGATCTTCAGATCGAACAGCGCCTGCTCGGGCAACTGCGCACTGAAGATCAAGAACGGCACGCCAAAGTGAAACGGGCTGAAGTGCGGGTAGCTCACGAGGGCCACGAGGGGAAGTCGCTTTGACATGGAGCTCCTGGGTGAAGTGGCCCAATTCTTTCGAATATTGACGCTTGGGTCAATTCTACAAAGGGGCGAGAGACACGACCATGGAGGCCTCTTCAACTCAACGCGGGTGTCCCCCATGTTCTCGATGAAAGCTTTCACTCCCCTGCTGGTCTCGCTGTCGCTGGGCGCCTTTGCGGCAACCGCCTGGTCTGCACCGGCAACCGTCACCGGCACCTCGGTCAAAGTGCAGCAGATCCGTAACGCCACGGTGAAGATCGACTTTGCTGGCACGACCTTCCTGGTCGACCCGATGCTGTCGGACCAAGGGGCGTTCCCCGGCTTCCCGGGCACTTACCGCAGCGAACTGAGAAACCCCTTGGTCGCGCTGCCCTTTTCAGTGAAGGATGTGCTGGACAGCGTGGAAGCAGTGGTCGTGACCCACACCCATACAGACCATTGGGATGAGGCCGCTCAAAAGGCGATCCCCAAGAGCCTGCCGGTCTTCACGCAGAACGAAGCGGATGCCAAGCTCATTCGCAGCCAAGGCTTCCAGGACGTCCGCGTGCTCACCGGCTCCACCACCTTCAAGGGTGTGAAGCTGAGCAGGACCGGCGGTCAGCACGGCACGGATTTGTGGTTTGCCGACCCCGCGCGTGCGGCGTTCATGGGCCCGGTCATGGGGGTCGTGTTTGCGGCGCCGCAGGCAAAGACGGTCTACGTGGCGGGGGACACGGTGTGGCGTCCGGAAGTGGATCAGGCACTGAAGCTGCACAAGCCCGACGTGGTGATCCTCAACACAGGGAGCGCGCTCGTGAGTGGCTTTGAGGAGCATCCCATCATCATGGGCAAGCAGGACACACTCCAGGCCACCAAGGCAGCGCCCCATGCGGCCATCGTGGCCGTGCACATGGATGCGGTGAACCACATGTCACTCACCCGCAAGGCCCTGCGTGAGTTTGTGCAAGACCATAAAATTGAGCAACGGGTGCTGATTCCCGAGGATGGCGAAACCCTCCGGTTCTAAACTACTACGGTGCCTCGTCGTCAAGACCGGACACGGGGGACCAGAGACCGCTTTTGGCCGGGAGTGTCAGTCTCGAACCGCGCCCGAGAGCAGCCGTTCGGCGTGGTGGGCCGGTACGACAGCCTCTTGACTCAGAGCAAGCGCCCATTTCGCCTGTAGGCGCATCTTGGTTGGCCCTCAACTCGATGGGAGACCATCATGGGATCCGCTACCAACACGGCTCATCGCGAGCCATGGAACAAAGGCAAGATCGTCGGGCAGAAAGCTCCTTTCAAGCTGAAAGACATTTGGGCGCTCCGGGTGCGTCTACAGATGGAGCATCGAGTGCGCGAACTGGCCCTCTTCAACCTGGGCATCGATAGCAAGCTTCGGGGCTGCGATCTGGTCGCCCTGAAGGTCAGGGATGTGTGTCACGGTGATCAGATGGCAACGCGTGCCATCGTCATGCAGCACAAGACCCAGCGCCCGGTGCAGTTCGAAATCACACTGGCGGCCCGGGAGGCGCTTCAGGCTTGGATCAAGCAGGCTAAGCTCAAGCCCGAGGACTTCCTGTTTCCCAGCCGCCTGCACGCCTCGCCACATTTAGGCACCCGGCAGTACGCCCGCATCCTCGGGCACTGGGTCGATGAGCTTGGACTAGACCGCGCCGATTACGGTACGCACTCGATGCGCAGGACGAAGGCGACGCTCATCTACCGTCGAACCAAAAACCTGCGTGCTGTTCAGTTGCTTCCCTTTGAACTGGGCCACATACTGGTCGGAACGCACCACCACCAGCGTGCCCCGCCTGCGGTCGATGTCGCGCAGCGCGAAGATGTCCTGGCCGCTCCTGGGATCCGGGGCAAACACCTTTTCCAGGTTATGGAGTCCGTGCCGGTCCTTTTGCGGATGCAGCAGGGCCGGCAAGGCGTGCAGCTCGATGTCCTGGTACGGCTCCTGGAAGATGGCGCGCAGGTCGAACAGCGCATCCGGGTCCTGGCCCAGCGCCCTCTCGGTACCAGCACGCCTATACACTGGCTCGACGTACTGATCCAGTGTCATCGACACGGATCGCCTCAGGAGCTCGCGCAGGCAAGCGGTATTGAGGCTCGACGCGCTCAGCGGCCAGGTCATGCAAGAGGAGGTTGCAAAACCTGTGCATACACCTGCGGACGGCGGTCGTTCAGCACGTGATTGTTAGCGTTGAGGGCGCGCAGCTGGCGAGCAGTGTTGAAGTCAATCTCCGCCAACAGCATTTCTTCCCTGTCGGGTGATGCCGGTCCGGCCAGTGGCCAACCGTCGGGGCCCACGATCAGGCTGCGGCCGAGGAAGGGCTGCCCGCGTTCGATGCCGATGCGATCCGCTGCGGCGACAAACAGCGCGTTGGTGTGCGCGCCGCCCATCGCGAGAAGATTTGCCATGGTAGGAAGGTCGGACGGCTGGTGTCGCATGGGAACCCAGTTTGTTGGCACACACAAGAGTTCGGCGCCGCCGACTGCGGCCATTCGGTAGATCTCACTAAACCACATGTCGTAGCAGATAGCGCAGGCAAAGCGCCCCCCTTCGAATTCGAACACCGGCACGCCCAGGTCGCCCGGCTCGAAGAACAGCTGCTCGGCGTCCCAAAGGTGGTTCTTTCGGTAGGTGCCCAAGTACCCGTCGGGACCAATGACCGCAGCGGAGTTATAGAGCCGGTCGCCAACGCGTTCAGAGACGCCAGCGACGATCACAAGGCCAAGCTTTGCAGCAGTGCGTATCCAAGCCTCGCAGCTGGGACCACCGGGCACCGGCTCCGCCGCCTCGAATGCCTCCTCTCGGGAATTGAAAACGTAGCCTGTGTTGCACAGCTCGGGCAACACCACAAGACGTGCGCCCGCGGCCGCTGCCGCTTCGATGTACTCCAGGCTACGCCTGAGGTTGTCCGCCTTCTGGCCTACACGAGGTTCCATCTGAACGCAGGCGATCCGCAGCGAGATCGGAGTTTGGTTGGCTGTCATGAGCGTATAAATGGGAAGAAATTGCAAATTACGCTGTCACAGCCCCAAATCGGCCGCGATATGCTGCGCTGCTTGATTGGAATCCACCCTGGCTGCATTGACGATCTCGCCGCGCTTGAGCAGCAGATAGCGGTCGGCCACCGATAGCGCGAAGCTGACGTTCTGCTCTACCAGCAACATGGCGGTTCCCGAGCGCTCGCGCTCGCTCCTGAGAATTGCCGCCAAGCGTTCGATCACCGAGGGTTGCAGGCCTTCGGTGATCTCGTCGATCAGGATGAGCGCCGGAGCGGAAAGGAGCGCGCGCGCAATCAGCAGCATCTTCTGTTCGCCCCCCGAAAGCGTTCCTGCACGCTGCTTCAGGCGCGTGGCCAGAACCGGGAAGACGTCGGCGACGCGCTCAAATTGCCTATTGAACGATTTCGATTCGCGCAGCCCCAGCTGCAGGTTCTGCTCGACGCTGAGGTCGTGGAACAGAGGCTTCTCCTGGGGGGCGTAGGCCAGTGCACGCCGAGCCACCTGGTGCGCGCGCAGCTTACTCACATTTTCACCAAAGATGGACACCGTGCCACGTTGCGCCGCAACCAGGCCCATGATGGTTTTCAAGAGCGTGCTCTTGCCCATGCCGTTCTTTCCCAACAGCGCAACGATCTCCCCCGGTGCAACCGATAGGCTCACGCCGTGCAGAACCATTGCACCGCCGTAGCCGGCGGTGAGCTCACTGACCTCAAGTGCGGCACTCATGCATGTTCTCCAGGTGCGCCAGCACCGGCATAGACCTCGCGAACGAGTTCGGAGTTGACAACCTCTTCGACGCTGCCGTCGAGGACGATCTGGCCTTGATGCAAGACGATGATCCGGCTGCTGATCTCGTGCACGAAGTCCAAGTCGTGCTCGACCAGCAGTACGCACAGAGCGTAGTTCCGAGTCAGGTCAAGCAGAATGGCTCCGATCTGCGTACGTTCTGCCTTGGTAAGCCCGGCCGTGGGTTCGTCAAGGAGTAGCACGTTAGGTTCCAGCGCCAGCACCATCGCCAACTCGAGGGCTTGCTTCATACCGTGCGAGAGATCGCGCGAAGCGACATCCAATTGCCTTTCCAGCCCAGTGGCTCGCAGCACCTCGAGCGCAGCATCCGGCAATGCGAGAACCGAGGCACGCCGCAAGAGTGACGGCGGCTCGAGCCGCGTGCGGGACACCCGCATGGCCTGCGCGACCGTCAGTGACTCGAACACGTTGGCATTCTGGAACTTGCGACCTGCTCCCAGTGCGACACAAGTCGCTGGCGGGGACCGAAGGATGTCATGGTCATTGAGCCTGATGGTTCCCGATGTCCGCTCAGCGCCATCGGCGATGCATTTCATCAAGGTGGTTTTGCCCGCACCGTTCGGGCCGATCAAGCTCAGCAGCTCGTTGGGCCGCACCTTGAAGTCGATGCCGCGCAGTACCTGAAGACTCCCGAAGCGCTTGTGGACGTCTTCGACGCTGAGCGCAAACCGGCCGACCGAGGCCAAGCCAGCGAGAGGCCGTGGTTCGGCAACGCGCAGTGCCACCTCCTTTGCGCGCGAAGCGCTCCCCCGGGTGCCGAGCCGACACCATCGACGCACAGCGTTCAGCAGCGCTGGCAGCAGCCCCTGTGGCATAGCAACGATGACGATGACGAAAGCCACACCACTCAGTAGTTTCCACAGGAACGGAAGGCTGCCACTCAAGTAGGAGGTGCTGCTGTCGAGCAGCACGGTACCAATCACCGGTCCGAGCAGAGTGCCGCGCCCCCCGAGAGCGACCCACATCAGCAGTTCGGTGCCGAACGCGAAGCCAGCGTATTCCGGTGCCACCACCATTTGCACGCAGGCGAAGAGAAAGCCGGCGCAGGAGGCGACCGCCCCACAGGCGACCATGAGCAGAATCTTTACGCGCGAGACATTGATCCCAAGATACGCGCAGCGCTGTTCATTATCTCGAATGGCCTCGAGAATGCGGCCTGCGTCGCTGCGAACAAAGACCCATGCGCCCGCGGTGATCACGAGCAGGAAGCCAGCGGTGATACGGAACCAGGCCTCGAGGGACAGGTCAAAGCTCTCGAACCCAGCGAGTCCGCTGCTTGAGCCGGTGAAGCTGCCGCCGGAATACAGCAACTGACTCACAACGATGGGCAGTACCAGGGTGATGACAGAGCCGTAAAGCGCCGAGGCACCGGGATGGAAAGCGAACCAGCCCACGACTAGAGCGACCAGCATGGCGCCGGCGATGGCGATGCCGAAGGCCATCAGGGCCGTTCCTGGTCCAAAGCCGACGTGCGTAAAAGTCAACGCTGCCGCATAGGCGCCGAAGCCGAAGAACGCTGACTGGCCGAAAGTCAGGATGCCTGTGTAGCCCCAAAGGATGTCGACTGTGATGGCGACCGCTGCATAGAGGAAGGCGCGGATGAGCGTATTGACCAGATAGGTCGGCAATACGTCGGGCGCTATGAAAAGCAAAACAATGCCTGCGGCTGCCAGACCGACGGGCAAGGCCAATCGACGCCTGGTCACTGCGGGGTTTGCGACTACGGGTTGGGTGCTAATGTTCATGTGTGTTTCAACCTCGTGCAAAGCCTTCCGGACGCACGCGAAGGATCAGCGCTGCAAGCACTACGATGGTCAACCCGCCCAAGATAGGATTGGCCCAGGTGCTGACCAAGACTTGGGCGCCACCGAGTACCAGACAGGCGATGCCGAGACTGACCAGAGAAACGCCAGAGACCATCACGATCATGAAGGCGTTGACAAGCCAAGGCACGCCCATGTTGGGGTCGACGCTGGAAAGCGGGGTGATCAGGGAACCAGCCAGACCGGCGAGTCCGGCACCGAGTGAGAACGTCGCCAGACGCACCAGGCTGGTATTAATGCCAAGTCCCCGGGCCAGGTCTTCGTTCATGATCACTGCGCGTGTCACGAGCCCCAGGCGAGATCCGTTCATCATCCAGCCAAGCACGCCGACGACTGCCAGCGAGAGTGGAATCATCAAGAGCCTATAGCTCGAGTAGGAAGCGCCGGCGAAGTCAAAAGCGCCGCTGAGAGGACTTTGTACGAACTGCACGCCACGATCGAAGACCAGGGTGATGCATTGACCCATAACAATCGCCAATCCCCAGGTCGCCAGGATGGCGTCGAGTGGGCGTTGGTAAAGCGGCTTCATCACCAGGCGCTCGACCAACGCTCCAAGGAAGCCCCCGATGGCGAATGCTACCGGCAAGGACCACCAGGGGTTCCATCCTAAATTGGTCACCAGAAGTGCGGCGTATCCCCCCACGGTGAGGAAGGCACCGTGCGCGAAATTGATGATCTTCATGACGCCGAAGACGATCAGAAGGCCGGCCGAAACGCCGTACAGGATGGCGGCGGTGGTCAGAATGTCGAGCACCAAGGTCATAGCATCAGTTCCTGGTTCGTCTAGTTGGCGCTATTTCAGCTGCGGGCACTGCGCACCGGGAGCGACGTTCTGGAAGGTCTCTAGGATCTTGACGCTGCCGTCAGCCTGCACCTGGCCTATGTACATGGTCAGCGCTGCGTGGTGTTGCTGGTCCATCTTGATCTCGCCGCGTGGGCCGTTGACGGATACTTCCCCGAGCGCCTTGAGGACCTTGTCGGTCTCGAGAGTGCCTGCCTTTTCAACCGCGAGTTTGTACGCCCAAACAGCTTCGTACTGAGGCGTGGAGAGATCGTTAGGTGTCTTCATATCCGGTCCGAAGCGCTTGCTCATCGCGGACAGAAATTTCTTGTTGCGCGGCGTGCCGATGCTGGTGTAGTAGGAGCCCGCGGTATAGACACCCTTGGCATCGCTGCCCATGCTCTTGGCGGTGCCTTCATCCACCGCCAGATTGCCGAAGGGAAGACTGACGCCGGCAGCCCGAAGCTGCTTGGTGAGCGTCACGTTGGGCGCCCCGCCTGAGGTAGAGCTAATCAGGGCATCGGCGCCTGAGGCCTTGAGCTTACTGATGATGGCTGTCCAGTCCGAGCCGTCTATGGGCAAGTACTCTTCACCAACCACCTTGTGTCCTTTCGACGCAATGTATTTGCGCGTGAACTCCAGCATGCCGCGGCCAAAGGCGTAGTCACTTCCGATCAGGAAGTAGCTCTTGGTATTGAGTTTTGTGCTGAAGTAGTCGACCACTGAAGCAACCTGCTGCTCCGGCACCCAGGCGTTGATGAACAGGTGCTTATTGCAGGAGCGGCCTTCGTAGAAAGAGGTGTAGATAAAGGGCTTCTTGGCGCGGGTGACGATGGGGAGTGCCGCGTTGCGTGCGGCACTCGTCTCCATGGAGATGACAGCGTCAACCTTCTTTTGAAACAGCAACGAGTCGTAGGCTTTCTGGGCACCTGCAGCACCGCTGCCATCGTCTGCAACCTCAAGCACCACCTTGCGTCCGAGAATTCCCCCTGCCGCGTTGATTTCGTCGATTGCGAGCTGTGTGGCCTGTACGACAGAAGGAGCGACGACGCTGTTTGCGCCGCTCAAGCCCACCGCCGTACCAATCACGACAGGCGGCATTTGCTGTGCCGCAGCGATGGGACTGGCGAGCAGGGACACGGACGCGAATGCAAATGCGGCGAGGATGCTCGTCGCGGTAAACAATTGAGTTGATTTGCGCATAGGGCTCACGATCGAGATTTGAAAGTCAAAAACAAAAAAGCCTTCGTCCTGCCGCATGGCAATTGAACGAAGGCTTCCTAGCCAACTGAAGTGCGGCAGCCCTGCCGCGGTGCATGAAAGCGCTCTCTAAGCTAGCGCCGTGTTAGTCCAAGCACCTTCCGTGCCAACTTCGGGCCTGAGGTTGCCGTGGACGTGCTGTCAAATACCCTGTGTGCGGTAATGATGGAGCGTGCCACAGCGCCCATCCCTAGGCGCTGCGAGGTGGCCTGGCTTCGAATCAACTGGTATGCGGCATCTTCGTCGAGGCGCTTCATCTCCATCAAAATTTGCGTCGCGCGCTCTATCTCGCGCCGACTGCGCAGCGTTTCTTCGAGCTTGTTGACCTTAGCGAGTAGGCGGGATTGGTAGCCGTGTAGCGAACGTGCCAGCAGCAGACTGGAAACAATGCCCGAGGGGCGGATGGGTTTGGTAATGAAGCAGTGCGCTTCCGATTCGAGAAGGCTCTTGACTGCACTGGGGCTTTCGTAGTCGACGACGGCCACCAAGCACGGGGCGGGGTTGACGAATCGTGGCAGTGTCACACGCGGTCCTTCGGCGGTGATTGCAAAGAACACAACGCTGGTCGATACCGAAATACTGGCCGGAGGCGGCCAGCAGGCGTCGATCTGGCACCCGATGCGCTTGAGATGGCGCAACAATTCTTCGATCTCACGGTCCAGCGGATGCAAAACCGTCACATTCAAGCCGCGCAGTTCGCGCATCGGATCATTGCTCATGTCGATGTATTTAAAGAAGCAGAGTTCACGGACCCGGAGCTTCGGCAAGCGTCTCGGCACCACCATAGCTCACCAACCACGGGTCGGGTTGGGCGGCTTCGCTCGCCTGCCAGAGTATGTCGAACTGGTCGCGGCCATTCCAGCGGCCAATGCGCGGCGTCATCCAGGTGTGATTGTTGTCGTAGTCGACCACCATCTGACCCTGCGGTGCCTCAAATGGCACACCTCGCATCGCGTCGATGATGGACTGGGTATCCATCTCTCCAGACTTCTCGAGAGCACGTGCAAAAAGATGGACGACGCTGTAGGCTGCGGCGGCAATCTGGGAAACCGGCGCCTGCGCACCAAATGCGCGCCTGAAGCCGTTCACAAAGCGCTGACTTGGTGCAGTGTCGAGGCTTGCGAAGAAGGGTGCCGACGTTATATGGCCGGCGACTGGGGGCTTCGGCAAGGCGAGCATCTCCGCCTCGGTGATGTTGTGGCTGGCAATCGGGATGGAGCCATCAATGCCTGCATTGGCGCAGGCCTGCAGAAGATCGCAGATCGACTGGCCCACCAGCGCACTGAATAATATGTCGGGCTTCAATTCAACCACACGCTCCACTAACTGCGCCATGCGCGCCGCATCGGGCTGTAGAGGGAGGTACAGTTCGTCGAGCACGGCCCCCCCTTGGCGCTCGACCAGATCGCGCATTACGCGATTTGACTCGCGCGGGTAGATGTAGTCGCTGCCGACAAGCACGAAGCGGCGGGCCCCGCTTCGCAGCAGATAGCGAGCAAGTGGAAGGGTGTTTTGGTTGGTGGTAGCGCCGGCGTAGATCACGTTGGGAGAATATTCGAATCCCTCATATAGGTCCGGGTACAGGAGCAGACCATTGCGCCGCTCGAAAGTGGGCAGCACAGCCTTGCGGCTCAGTGAGGTGCAGCATCCGATTACCACGTCCACGCCATCTTCGGTGAACAGTCGGTCCACGCACTGACGATAGAGGGCAAGATCGCATCCCGGGTCATAGGCCTTGGTATTCAGCAGGCGCCCACGCACACCGCCGCGGGCGTTGATCTCTTGGAGAGCAAGCGTGATTCCCTGCACATGCTGGCGCGAGGAAATCGCAGTCGGCCCATCGAGGGAATAGAGCACGCCGAGGATCCAGGGCTCCGGGTTGTGCGTGATAGGGGACATGGTCGGCATGCTTTCGGTCATTTAAGTGAACCGTACGCGCCGAAAGTCTTGCCAGCACTGGTTCACTGTAGTCAGGCCAGTGACACGGGGCGAGCATGCGATCATCCCTCTTGCCGAGGTGACCAGGGGCAGGATGGGGAGGGTCTCCATGACGCGCGCATCAGCGGCGCGGTAAAGCGATTTTCGCTCTTCAAATGACAGGGTACTCCGCGCCTGATCCAGCATCGTGTCGAGTACAGGATCGTGGTGGTACCCGGCATTGAACCCGCGTGGGGACATGTTGCGGCTGTGCAGGACCTGAGATAACCACACGTCGCACGACATGGCCCAGCTCATCTCGCTCATTGCGACGCCCATCGGTGCGCCTTGCCGCCATTGATTGCAATAGGCAACCCATTCATCTTGCAAGCTGACTTCCAGTCGGACCCCGACCGCAGCGAGGTCGTGTGCGATTCGTTGGAAGATCGCTCCAGGATCGAGTTGCGCCGAGCCCGCGCGTGCGCCAATGACATGCAGGACCAAGCCCTGTGGAACACCAGCCGCTGCCAGTAAGGCGCGCGCCAGATCAGGGTCGTAGGGATAGCGTTCCAATGCATGCGCATCATGCGCTGGCGCACCCGGTGGAATCGCCGAGGTTGCAGGGCGTACAGTTCCTGGAAAGAGCGCGTCACAAAGCGACTTCCGATCAATGGCATGTGCAATGGCCTGGCGTACCCGGCCATCGGATACCCATGGGTCACGTTGGTTGAACACCAAGTACCAAAGGTACGGAGGGGAAAACGCAGGCACGTTAAAACCGCGCGCCAGCAGGTTCTCCACATCGGTGCCCTCGAGGCTGTAGGCTACGTCCACCTGGCCTTCCATCAGGGCCCGCACGCGATCCTGCAGATCGGGAATTGGAAGGAACTGGATGGCATCGATCGCCGGCGGGCCATCCCAATACGCCGCGTTGCGTCGAAGTTCCACGGCCGATCCGCCCGCGGTCTCAAATCGACGATGGAACCGAAAAGCCCCGGTGCCTGGGGCGCGATCTGCGCAGCCATCCGGTCCGAATTCTCGGATCGCCTTAGGGCTGATAAGTGCCTGCGAGCCGGGCGCGTCTTCCTGCGTCATGTAACGCAGAAATTCCGGGAATGGTTCGCTCAAGCGAAACTCGACTGTCATCGAGTCCCGCGCGTGAACGTGGTCGATGAGCCCTACCCCTTCGCGATTGAAGTCAGCAGCGACATGTGAGTAATAGGGAGAGGCCGGATCGCACATCCTCTGGTAATTGAGGACGACGGCATCCGCATCCAGCTCGGCGCCGTCGTGAAAGCGTACGTCTCTGCGAAGTTTGAAGATGAAGTGGCGGGCATCGGGCGATTGCTGCACCGATTCGGCCAGCCTGGGCACCACTTGGGTCGGCGCACCGGTTGAACCGGGGGGCATATGGAAATCATCCTCGACGAGGCTTTCGTGCGTTTGCTGCACGACGCGGCCAGTGTTCCAGCCGCCGAAAGAACGGGGTGGGTCGATTTCGTCCACGGCCCAGTCCAGAGCCACGCGCAACATCCGGTCATTTTGCATCTATGAAATGCCTTCAAGGGGGTTTGTAGGAATCAGCTGGCAAAAAGCCGAGCGTCGTCGCGGGCATGTCGCATGGCGGCAACCTCAATCCCAGCGGCCGCGCTGCACGACATCTCCTCAAGACCTGTGCGCAAGGCGATTCGCGTAGCTTTGACGATGTGCTGGGACAGTTCTGCCAGCATGCCCTGGCAGGCTGCAGACGCGAGGAGGTCCAGACGAACCGCGGCCGACAGAATCATGGATGCCACTCCGCGCATTTCGCACAGCACTGCGTGTTCACGATCGATACCTGCAGTGGCCGCAATAGCGCCGGAAACTACCGAGAGATGGCCAGGCGACTTTTGGGCGGCGATCTCTGCGGCGTATTCGGTCAACAGGGCCTGCGCTCCAAAGGTGGTAGCCATGGCCGCGAGGCGGCTGCCGCAGCGGCGGGACGCGGCTTGCGCTGAGGGCGTCTGCTTTAGCAGGTCGAGCCTGGCGTCTACCCCGCGCAGTGCGGCGAGGTCCTGCGCCATCACCGCGCCATGCGCGAGAGCGGTCGCAGTGCCATCGGAGCGAGCCGCCCCGTGGATCAACGCAGAGACCACCATCTCACGCAGCGTTTCGCGGGTCTGCACGCGTCCGTCTCGAATGAGCCTTTCCAGGCCCATCGCATGTGCATGACGGCCAATGGGTAGTGCCGAGTCCGACAGCTGCATCAGTGTCAGCATGCGCATTGCAGCAGTCTCATCCATCGTGGCGTGCATGTGTCGAATGCGGATGCAAATGCGAACCGTGATCCAATCGTTGGGGCGGGTGATCGTGTGCGGCTGCGCCGCAAGCCGGTGGACATTGGGCAGCAAACGGCAGATGGTCGAAACGCAGCTGAAGTCCGGCCAATCCCAGCGCCAACACGGGTCGGGAGGCAAGTTCCGGCGTGTCAGTGACCGGGACGATGATCTCGCCCTCAGACAGTTCGCAAGGGCTGTGCCGATTGCCCAGCGCATGGCCGATGCGGAGCGTATCGGCGGGTGTGAGTTGTGCCAACCCAATGACCATGACCGGTTCCGGTGGGCGGGTGACAACAAGCAAGCGACAGCCATTGTCGTGGAGTACCGCGCCATCAAACAACCAAGCTGGCTTGGGGAGATCCACAGCGATGGCCGTACCGTGCTCTCCGCGAAGCAGCACGCGCCGGCGTGCCGCATCCGCGGCGGGTACCGGTACCCGCTCGATCCAGCGTCCAGCGAACTCTGGCGCACCCACCCGGCCGAGGATTCGCGCTGCAATAGGTGGGTCAAAGTGTTGTTCAATCATTGGAGTTACTTTCGCAGTTGAGGTGCTGGACGGCCAAGCAGGCAGCGGCGCATGAGATCCCACGTGAGCTGCATTGCGTGGCGCAATAGCGGTGAGTCGTCGGCCAGCAAGCGGGCAACGACGCCATATCCAGAAGCCAATGGGGAGGCCCCACCGTAAACTCCTTGCACACTTGCGATACCGGCGTGGACCCTGTCCGCGAGTTCTGCCGCACAACCTTCCTGCGTCAATGCGAACAGCGTCCCGACATAGCCTTGCCTGCCAAGTGCTCCCTCCAGCCACGGATCCGCCTCATCAGGGCAAAAGGTTGCGGCGTCATGGAGGATCGAAGACCCTTCGACGCAGACCCGCAAGCGCAGCGCGAGCAACTGATATGCGTGACGCTCGCCGCTCGCGACACGGCCTGGAGCCAGCGCGTCGGCGATGATCGCCCGCCCACCGGATGCAAGCTCGACCAGGGTGTGCTGTCTATGCATCGAGCGCGCATGCGGTATCAGCATGTCGGGAATGGATTCGAGAAAGGCCCCTTTCCCCACTGAAATGTGCGAGGTCTGCACCGACAGGGTATCCCCTTGCAGTCGCGTGGCGGACGGTGTCGACAGACAAAGCTCAGCGCCGTCACCCAACGCCACGTCGAGGTGCAAACGGTCGCCGCCAAATACCGATCCAGCCGCGTTTTGTACATATATGAGAGCGCCCGGACCGGCGTCGAGCGGCAGCACAGCGGTGGTGGTCAACGGGTAGCGCTGCTTACGCTCCACCAATCGGGTACGGCCTTGGCGGTCGCAGGCCAGACGAAGTTGAAGCAGGCCGTCGGTCATGTACGGCCATGCCCGAACAGTGCCGAGCGCCTTAGCTCCTCGAAGACTGCGCGTACACCCTCACCGCGACGCAGATCCGTGAACAGCGAGGGACGATTGGGTCGAGCTATTGCCACATCGGCGCGGATGCGGTCGAGGTCCGCGTCAACGTGGGGAGCTAGGTCGATCTTGTTGACCACCAACAGGTCGGCTCGCAAAACGCCTAGTCCACGCTTGCGCGGTATGTCGTCCCCGCCAGCCACGTCGATGACAAACATCCACCAATCCACCAGTTCACTTGAAAAAGTAGCGGCCAGATTGTCGCCGCCACTCTCGATGAGGATGACGTCTGGCTGAAAGCGCCGTTCGAGCCATTCAACGGCCTCGATGTTGACGGACGGGTCTTCGCGAATGGCGGTGTGCGGACAGGCCCCACTCTCGACGCCCAACACCCTATCGGGATCGATCAAGCCGGATCGACGTACACGCTCCGCATCCTCTCGCGTAACCAAGTCATTGGTAATAACTGCCGTGGAAATACCCTCCTCGGCAAAAATGGGGAGCAGGCGCTCCACGATGCGCGTCTTGCCGCTGCCAACCGGACCGCCGATGCCTAATCGCACCACAGACATTTCAGATCCCTTTGTTCACTTGAGCATGTAGGAGGCCCCCAGCGTCACTCGCGTGGCTGGAGCGCTGATCAGCGTTTGGCCATCGATGTAGACGCGGAAGGTTTCTGGATCAACCCTGATATCGGCCAACAGATCGTTGTAGAGCATATTGCGCTTGGTCAGTCCCCGTGTGTCCGTTACGGCCACCAGAGCGGATTTAAGGTCGAGCCTGCGGCCGATGTCTGCAGCGATGGAAGGCGGCGCGACAAAGCGCACGCCCAGCGCCTGTGGCGCACGACCGAAGCAGCCCCACATGGGCCGGTAGCGCAACGGCTCGCAGGTCATCAGAGATGCATTGGCTTCCCCAAGCGGTGCCCATACAGGGAAACCCGATTTCATGACCAACTCCGGTTTGATGCCGAAACTGTCGGGACGCCAGAAAACCAGGTCGGCCAACTTTCCCGGAGCAATGGATCCGACCTCGTGATCGATGCCGAACATCTTTGCAGGGTTGATCGTGTACTTGGCGATGTACCTCAGGATTCGGTGGTTATCGGCGCCCGTGCCGAGGTCCTCAGAAAGACTGCCGCGCAGATCACGCATGTGCTCAGCCAGCTGCCAGGTCCTTGCGATCGTCTCGCCAATGCGCCCCATACCCTGGCTGTCAGAGCCGATAGCGCTGATTGCTCCTAGGTCGTGCAATACATCTTCGGCGCCGATCGTCTCGCGGCGGATACGACTCTCCGCGAAGGCAACGTCCTCCGGTAATCGAGGATTCAGATGATGGCTTGTCATCGCCATGTCGAAGTGCTCGTCAAAGGTGTTGACCGTGAACGGATTGGTTGGATTGGTCGAAGACGGCAACACATTCGCCTTGCCGCAAATGCGGATGATGTCGGGCGCATGCCCGCCGCCCGCGCCCTCGACGTGGTATGCATGGATGCATCGGTCACCGATCGCGCGCAAAGTATGCTCGATGAAGCCCGATTCGTTTAGGGTGTCGGTGTGCAGTTGGATCTGGCCACCGCCAATGTCAGCAGCCTGGAGTGCGGCGTCGATGACGGCCGAACTGGCGCCCCAGTCTTCATGGACTTTGAGGCCGGCGGCCCCAGAGGCGAGTTGTTCAATCAGGGGCGCCACGGTGTGTGACGCAGCCTTGCCGATGAAGCCGAAGTTCACTGGGAACGCCTCAGCCGCCTGTAGCATCAGACCTAGGTTGGTTGTGCCGGTTGAGGCGATCGGAACCGTGGTGGGACCGAGTCCCCCGCCCATCAAGGTCGTGATGCCTGCGCACAGGGCCTCATCCACCTGACCCGGGTCGATGAAGTGGACATGGCAATCGATGCCTCCGGTCGTGACGATCAATCCTTCGGCGGCTCTGATGTCGGTATTGACCCCGACGATAAGCTGAGGGCTCACGCCATCCATGATGTTGGGATCCCCGGCCTTGCCAATACCAACAATCCGCCCTTGCTTTATGCCGATGTCCGCCTTGATGATGCCGGCCACCGCGTCGATGATCAGTGCGTTGGTGACGACAAGGTCGAGAACGCCGTCCGCCGCTGTCATCGCGCCGTCGCAGCCAGTCCCTGCACGGATCGTCTTGCCGGCACCAAAAACAAGTTCGTCGCCGCCATGACAGTAGTCACGCTCGACCCGGGCCCATAGCCCTGTGTCGCCGAGGCGGACGCTGTCGCCTGAGCTGGGGCCGTACAGTTGCACGTAGCGTGAACGTTCAATGGTGAATGCCATGCCTAGTCCTGGATAAACGCGACAAGCCGGGTCATTGCTGCGCAGCGCACCGCCGGGTCGTCGAGTGCTCCATTGATCAGGCCCGCCAAGCCGAACACGCGACGCGCACCTCCGATGGCCACAAGATCAACATCTCGCGCATCGCCGGGTTCGAAACGTAGTGTGGTTGCCGCTGGTATATCCAAGCGCATGCCGTACGCGGCGGCGCGATCGAACCGAAGTGCCGGATTGACTTCGAAAAAGTGATAGTGCGAGCCGATCTGTATCGGCCGGTCACTGGTGCTTTCCACTCGAAGGCGCAGCGTAGGCCGGTTCTGATTGACCACTAACGGTTCTTCGACCAGGCGCCAGCGTGGCTCGACTTGCGGTGCCGCATTCGACGGCCCTTTTGCCTTGGCTGGCCCTATTGGATCGCGAACGCATACCAGCTTCTGCCCGTCAGGGAAGAAGGCTTCGACCATGACCACGTCGATGCGCTCGGCCACGCCTGCCATCAGGTCGTCCTCGTTCAGAAGCGCGCTGGCCATGGACACCATATCCGCCACAGTCCCTCCCTGGCGCGCCCCCTCGCAGATGGCGTCCGCGATCAGCGCCCGCGCCTCCGGTTCGGTCAGCTGCAAGCCCTTCTTGCGGCGAGCCTGCGCTAGGCTTGCCGCCTGGTGCAGCAGAAGGCGATCAATCTCACGAGGAAAAAGGCGCATTGCAGAATACCTGTGGTCCAAAAACAAAAAGCCCTAGCTCCGCCGTCAGGCAGTGAAACGAAGGCTACGTAGCCAAAATGGGGCGGCAGCCCTGCCGCGGTGCATGGAACGCTCCAACTCAATGGCGCCCGTTGTTGTTAAGCACAATTTGTGCCACCTGAGTGAACAGACGGTGGACCCTGCCAGGTTTCCACGGACATCCATCCATGCCGCCAGCAGCTGCTTTCCTTTGTGACGGGGGCCATGGATCCGATGGACGTGTGCCTGCGCACGCGATGGTGGAAGCCCTCTATCAGTCCCAACCAAGCCACGCTGCAAAGCAGACATCGACACAGTCATGCTTGACACCTTTTCGGGATTCCCGCCAGTACTTGTGAATGCTCAACTCGCGATAACGCTACTTATCGCGGACAACAAAAAAGGCGCTTTGAGCGCCTTTTTTGCGTCTGGTGCCACCATTCGAGCTACATGTATGTCCACCGTTTGCTGTGGAAACGATGCTGCGCATCCACTTTTTGCAGCAGTGGTTCAACTTGTCTGACCCGGCGATGGAAGAGGCGCTGTACGACACGCCGATGTTCCGTGAGTTTGTCCGGCTGGACATGGGGGAGGACCATCTTCCCGACGAAAGCACCATCTTGCGGTTTCGCCATCTGCTCGAAGCTCACGATCTGAGCTTGCAAATCTTGGCAACCGTCAACGCCACCCTCACCGCCAAGGGTTTGCTGCTCAAGCAAGGCACGGTCGTGGATGCGACGTTGATTGCCGCGCCGAGTTCGACCAAGAACGGCACAGGCACGCGCGACCCTGAGATGCACCAGACCAAAAAGGGCAACCAGTGGCACCACGGCATGAAGGCGCACATCGGCTCGGATGCCGATTTGGGGTTGGTGCACAGCGTGACCACCACGGCGGCCAACGCGCACGACATCACCCAGGCACACGCGCTGTTGCATGGGCAAGAAACCGACGTCTTTGCCGATTCGGGCTACCGGGGTGTTGAAAAGCGCGCAGAAATTCAGGCCAAGCACCCGGATGTGAAATGGCACATCGCCATGATGCCTGGCAAGCGAAAGGCCATGGACAAGAACACGCCCATGGGCAGCATCCTGGAGCAGTTGGAAAATACCAAAGCCAGCATCCGCGCCAAGGTAGAGCACCCGTTTCGTGTCATCAAGCGGCAGTTCGGCTACGTCAAGGTCAAGTACCGGGGGCTGGCCAAGAACACGGCCAATCTGATGACGCTGTTTGCACTGTCCAACCTGTGGATGGTGCGCAAACGACTCTTGAATATGGGGGCGCAGGGATGAGTGCGCCCAAAAACGGCCAAGGGGTCGCGACTGGGGTTCAATTCGCCCTGAATCTGCCCTTTGAACGCAAAAAAGTGTCGTCATCTGAAATAACAGCCGCCAGTCGCCGCGTCAGCGGTGGTTGTGCAGACCATCCTTAATTATCCAGGGCGCCTGGATTGGCCTGATCATACTTTTCATTGGATTTGCAGCGATCGGAGTGTTCAGCTTTGGCAGAGCAGGTCGTTTGCTGCGCGACACGCCAGGGTGCCAGTGCGATTGGCCGCCGCCCCACCATTCGCCGAGGCACATGGGAGCACCGGCCGCTGAACTGAAGGTCGGCTTGATGCTGGTCTGCGCAAGTGCGCCCCATGGGTGTGACCGGCACCCAACGCTGCAGAACTGCCGCTCACCAGGCATGGACAGCTTCAGGCTGTACTCGGTCATTGATGTTTGCGATCTGACCGACTGCGTTTGCCGCAAGAAGTCATTCGGCGGGCATCGACTTGATTGACCGCTTGACCCTCAACACCAGTCGTTCGATTCATGCCCCCGAGATGGAGTCACGCGAACGACCGGTCTTGGTATTGATGGCTTGCCGCTCCCGACCCATAGCAGACGTCTATATTTGGCATAGATAGCACAACTTATTTCCCTCACAGGCACCCGCGACCATGCCACAAAAATGACATCAACGAGTCATCAGGGTGTCATATCACGACATTACCATCGCTGCAATTCAGATTCGTAATCAGGTCATCATTTTTGATTACGAATTCAAATCTGCCGGAGGTGTCATGATCGAACTACAGAATGTCTCAGTCAGTTATGGTGATGCGATTGCACTGTATCCCACCACTCTCAAACTCCATCAGGGACAGTTCACCGTATTGCTCGGATCTTCCGGCGCTGGAAAATCCACGCTACTTCGCTGTATTAATTCGCTGCATGCGTCGCAGCGCGGCACCACCATTGTCGCCGGCTTAGGAAATTTGGCGAACTCGCGTGCATTGCGCATGCATCGCCGACAGACTGGCATGGTGTTTCAACAGCATCAATTGATTGGCCGACTGACGGCTTTGCAAAACGTTTCGATGGGCCGAATGGGCTACCACACGGCATTACGCAGTCTATTCCCCCTCCCGGCGAAGGATCAATCCATATGCTTGCAAAGTCTGGACCGAGTCGGCTTATTGCACAAAGCCTTAAGCCGTGTCGACGCATTGAGCGGCGGCCAGCAGCAACGCATCGGTATTGCCCGGGCTCTGGCTCAGCAACCTAAACTGGTGTTGGCTGATGAACCGGTAGCCAGCCTCGATCCTGCTACTGCAGAGCGAGTGCTAAGTCTGCTGCACCGCATTTGTAAAGAGGACGGGATTTCGGCGGTCGTCAGCCTGCATCAGGTAGACCTCGCTCAACGTTATGCCGACCGTATTATTGGCCTGTCCCATGGCCGAGTCATTTTTGATGCCGCCCCGCAGACTTTGGATCAAGCCAGTTACGACACGCTGTATGAACAAGTACCCCGTTCTTCTTTGAGCGTTCCACAAGACGCTCGAGAGGAACGGCTTATCGATACTTCATTTCCCATGCAACTTGCTACCGTAAAGGATTGATTATGAAAAAACTCGCATCCGCATTAATGTCTGTCTTGCTTGCCGCCGTCTGCAGCATTGGCCATGCATCATCCAATCCCGATCCAGAAACGCTCAAAGTTGCGCTGCTGCCGGACGAAAACGCATCGACCGTAATTAAAAACAACAAGCCGCTCGAAATCTATCTGGAAAAAGAGCTGGGAAAGAAAATTGAGCTGGTGGTTACCACTGATTACTCGTCAATGATCGAAGCCATGCGTCACGGCCGTATCGACATGGCATATTTTGGCCCCTTGTCGTATGTGCTGGCTAAGCAAAAGAGCGACATCGAGCCATTCGCAGCGATGAAGCAAAAGGGTAGCACTACCTACCAGTCCGTATTGATCGCCAATACTGGCGCCGGCATCGCCAAAATCAGTGATATCGTCAACAAGAATGTCGCTTACGGTGATAAGGCATCCACCTCCAGCCATTTGATTCCGAAGTCGATATTGGCGGAAAACGGTTTGAAAGCCGGCGAAAACTATCGCGAACACTTTGCCGGTGCGCATGACGCGGTGGCCATGGCCGTGCAAAACGGTCACGCGC
Organism: Aquabacterium sp.; assembly: GCA_023266355.1. Lineage (GTDB taxonomy): Bacteria > Pseudomonadota > Gammaproteobacteria > Burkholderiales > Burkholderiaceae_C > Aquabacterium. The sequence continues at coordinate 174,933 of JAHFQM010000002.1, read as the reverse complement.
AGGCTGGCGGCTTGAGTAAGCCGATTTTTGAATCCCTGGTTCAGCGCGGACTGGTCGATCCCAACAAAGTAAAAGTTCTTGCCGAATCGAAGCCATATCCGCAATACCCGTGGACCATGCGCAGCAATCTGAAGCCGGAACTGAAGGAAAAGATCCGTGCAGCCTTCTTGAATCTCAAAGATCCGGAAGTCCTGAAACCTTTCAAAGCCGATGGTTTCGGCCCGATCAGCGACAAAGACTATGACGTGGTGCGCAGCCTTGGCACACTGCTCAAGCTCGATCTGTCGAAGTTCTAAGTGAGCGACAGCATGCAAGCTGATTTTGGTTTGATTCTGGCCGAGCGCCAGCGCGTATGGAACCGCACGATACTGCAGTTTGCCGTTGTGCTGGCGATTGTGATCGGTTGCTGGTATTACGTCGGCCTATTTGATGCCGAGCGATTGAAGGATGGCATGCCAAGCCTGGTAAAAATTGCCGGCGAGATGTTCCCACCGAACTTCTCGCAGGCTGGCACCTGGGTCAAACCGGTACTGGATACCTTGGCCATGAGTATCGCCGGCACGGCAATCGCGGTATTGCTATCCATTCCCTTAGGAGTGCTCGCCGCGCGGAATACTAGCCCTCATCCACTCGTGTATCAAGCCACACGCGGCCTGTTAAACGCTTTGCGATCGATACCCGAACTGATCATGGGCATCCTGTTCGTGGCAGCCGTTGGCTTCGGCGCATTGCCGGGTGTTTTAGCCCTAGGCTTACATTCGGTTGGCATGATCGCCAAATTTTTTTCGGAATCGATCGAACATGCCGATCCGGCACCGGTAGAAGCCGCGCATGCAGCGGGCTGCACGCCATTGCAGGTGATTTTTCATGGGATCTTTCCCCAAGTGCTTCCGCAAATGGCCGATACCGCGATCTATCGATGGGAATACAACTTCCGTGCTTCGACCGTGATGGGCATGGTCGGCGCCGGTGGAATCGGGTTCGAGCTGATGGGCTCTCTGCGCATCATGCAATACCAGGATGTCTCGGCTATTTTGCTGGTTATTTTAGGCATGGTTACCCTCGTCGACGCCTTCAGCTCCTTCCTGCGTCGCAAGTTCAAATAACTCCCAAAGCTTACAAAGGTTTTTATGAAGCCCAAAGTCGTCCTCACCCACTGGGTGCACCCGGAAATCATCGAATTGTTGTCCGCTAGCGCCGATGTTATCCCCAACACCACACGGGAAACCTTGCCGCGTTCTGAGGTAATTGCGCGAGCCAAAGATGCGGATGCACTCATGGCTTTCATGCCGGACAGCATCGACAGCGCGTTTCTCGAGGAATGTCCAAAGCTGCGTGTCATCGGCGCCGCGCTTAAAGGCTATGATAACTTCGATGTCAACGCCTGCACACGCCACGGTGTATGGCTTACGATTGTGCCGGATTTGCTTACGATCCCGACCGCTGAACTGACTATCGGCCTTCTTCTCGGTTTGACAAGGCATATGCTGGAAGGCGATAGGCAAATCCGTAGCGGACACTTCCAAGGCTGGCGGCCGACACTATATGGCTCTGGTTTGACAGGAAAAACGCTTGGCATCATTGGTATGGGGGCGGTCGGCCGTGCAATCGCCCAGCGCTTGGCTGGCTTTGAAATGAATCTCTTGTATTGCGATCCGATTCCGCTCAATGCCGAACAAGAAAAGGCTTGGCACGTACAGCGCGTCACGCTCGATGAACTGCTCGAAAAATGTGATTATGTCGTGCCGATGGTTCCGATGGCCGCAGAGACACTGCATCTAATCGATGCCACCGCGTTGGCCAAGATGAAAACCGGTAGCTACCTGATCAATGCATGTCGCGGCTCGGTCGTGGATGAGAATGCGGTGATAGCAGCACTGGCGTCTGGAAAACTAGCTGGATATGCAGCCGATGTCTTCGAGATGGAAGAATGGATACGCGCTGATCGCCCGCAGGCTATCCCCAAGGCGCTGCTCGACAATACGGCACAAACGTTTTTTACGCCGCATTTGGGATCGGCGGTCAAGGAAGTTCGGCTTGAAATCGAGCGGCAGGCAGCGATGAACATCATCCAGGCACTCGCTGGTGAAAAACCGATGGGCGCGATTAATCAGCCGTATCCGGGAGTAAAGGCGGCGTGATAGATCTGGAGCGTGTGGCGACGTTCATTGCCGTCGTCAAATGCGGGGGCTTTCGCGAAGCGGCGAAGCAAACTGGATTGTCCCAGCCAACAGTAACGCAGCATATCAAGCGGCTGGAGCAGTCTTTGCAGGCCCGGCTGATTGACCGCGCAACAATGCCGCAAAGCCTGACATTGGAGGGAAAGATTTTTTTCCCCTATGCGGAACAATTGCTCCGTACTAGCCATAAGGCTACGGCAGCCCTCCACAATAAAAGCCTGGTCGTTGGTGCAAGCTCCAATATCGGCATTTATCTTTTACAACCCTATATCAAGGCGCTCCAAGATAAATTAGCAAACAAGATCGATGTGAGGATCGGCAAAAATATCGAGATTGCCGCTTTGCTGGAAACGCTTGAAGTGGATGTAGCGGTAATGGAGTGGTGGGACTCACGTCCTGGGTTCGTCTCAACAGTATGGCGGCGCGAGAGGATGGTTGTCATTGTTCGCCCCGGCCATCCTTGGGCTGCCGAGTCGACCATTCCACTTAAGTGGTTAAAATCCCAGAACTTGCTTGGAGGCGAAGCGGCTACCGGAACTGGGCGCCTACTACAACAATATGCCGGTGCCGACTCGGCAGAGTTCACAGTGGGTATGCAGTTAGGTAGCACCGAGGCGGTCAAACACGCGGTCCACGCAGGGCTAGGAATCTCGCTTGTGATGGAAAGCGCGGTCAAGCATGAACAGGCAAGCGGATGGTTACATGCAATTCCGATTGAAGAAGATGTTTACAAAGATCTTTATCTCGTACATCGCTCAGAAACTTCGTTAAGCGGTCCGGTGGCAAGCCTTGCAGATTTGATTCTCCATTCTCCGGATTTAGGCTCAATAGAATATAAATAGCAAAACGAATGTCTGCTTCTGGCCGATAGCTGCCATCACAGGAACACCAACACAGTTGCGCTGGCGCTAGCTTTCTTCGGCTACATCAGCGCTCATTGCTGTTGCCACTGCGCGATTAGGTGGTGGATTGGCGACGCGAATCAGTGGAGGTTTTGTTATGCGAACGCATTGTGGATTTGCTGCAAAAACTCAACCCAGGCAGGTCGGCTCCGACCTTTCAATCTGCCGTTCCGTCTGACATCTTGACGACGCGCAAGGGCAGATGCGTTACTGGACGCTCGGCGTTGGCTGCTGAAAGGCTGTGTACCGCGTCGCCCACCGCCTTGTAGTCTCGCCAGAACCGCTCAAGTGCAGGCCCGCCTCCGGCCATTTGAACCGCGCGGATGAGGCCGGCGTGGGCTGCCACCATATGCGTGAGCTGGGCTTCCAGCCGCTTGATGTCCTGCCGGTAGCCTGCGGCCTGGTCTTGCAGACTGCCGGCGCCTCCACCTCCGGCGACGATTTTGCGTACTCCTTGCTGCTGTGCCTGGGCCGCAGCGATGAGCGCGCTTCTAGCCTCATTGCGCGTGAACGCTGAAGGGTTCTTCAACGTGCTGTGGCGCCGTGCCACCTCCCGCGCTGTGATGTCGATGTTGTCGGTGAGTAGCGTGTTGAGGATGTCGGCCAGCTCCTCGTTCTTGGGGTCTAAGAGCAGCCTCATTTGAAGATGTCCTCTTTCAGGGTGGAATGGTCGATGCCGTCTGCGAAGACGGATTGGTTCGGTTGGGCGTGAAGCGCAGCCGACACACCAGCAATCAGCCGCTCGGCATGGGCAATCTGGTTCTTGCGCCCCACGGTGGTGGCCGGCTTGCAACGAGCCGCGTCCCGCATCGCCACGAGCTTCGAGCGAAGGTCTTCAAGAGTCACCCGGTGCTCAGCGACCCCGCTGGCCGTAAAGTGCTTGCACTGGTCGAAGCACTTGAGGTGTCGAGTGCAGGGATTGACAGAGAAGCTGTTGGTGCAGAAACCGTACGGCGTGACGTGGAAGCCATCTGCGTTGGCCGCCAAGTAGATGAAGGCTGCTTCATCACCGCTCTCGTGCTGGATGCGCTTAAACGATTGCCCCAAATGGCTTTGCAGCGCCATACCACTGACGACCATCTTGCCCACCAATTCCTTGGCGCTTCCTGCGGGAAGGACCTTGGACGCTGCAGGCGGCAGTTTGACGAAGCTCAACTTCTCTGCGAGGTTGCGATGGTCATACTCGTAGCTCTGAGCGACGGTCCGTCGACCGAACTGGTGCGTAATGATGGTGTCAGGCACATTCTTACGGAACATCTCTGTGTTCATGAGATGCCGAAGACTGTGCGGCTTGATTGACATCAACTTCGACTCAGGCGACCGTCCGTACACACTGAACATCGACCGGCCTGCATGACGTCCTAGCGCGATGAGCATTCCCGGGTACAGCATCGGCTTGATTTCTGTGTCCTCTTGAAGGGGAAGCTGGAGCGGGTAAGTTCGTCCTGCCGTGCTCCGCCCCAGGCTCAGAAATAGGCGGTCGCTAGTCCAAACTGGCCTCCCGGAGGAGGTACGAAAAATCCGGCAATCCGAGTCAGGAAATCGGCTGGGGTTCTGCTGTTGCAGGCGCAGCAGCTCAAGGCCGCAGGCATCAACAGCGTGCTCGACCTCAGGCAACTCAGCGCCAGCACAGTGCGGGCCAATTGGAGCGTGGTGCTGGAGCGAACGGTGCGCGAACTGCAGGGGCAGCCCTGTATCGGCCTGGACGATGCGCCGTCAGCCAAGAAGCAGATCGCCTGCACGCGCAGCTTTGGTCAAGCCGTCACCGAGGAGTTGCCCCTGATCGAAGCGGTCAGCGAGTTTGCGTCACGGGCGGCGTTCAAGCTGCGCAAGCAGCGCAGCCTGGCCAGCGATGTCCTGGTGTTCGTGCGGACCTCGCCGTTCAGGGATGTGCCTCAGTACAACCGAAGCATCGTCGTGCCCCTGGTGCGCCCCACGGCCAACACCCCAGAGCTGACCAAGGCAGCGCTGCAGGGCTTGCGGCACATCTACAAGCCTGGTTTCCAGCTTGCGAAGGCCGGGGTCATGCTGCTGGACTTGATCCCTGACAACCAGCTGCAAGCGGAGTTGGCTTTTGCCGAGCCTGGAGCCAACGTGTGCTCGCAAGGGCAGGAACGGTTGATGTGTGCGATGGATATGCTCAACGAGCGGTTCGGGCGAAACACGGTCCATGTCGCCAGCACGGGCGCGGAGCGGAACGCCATGGAGTGGGCGATGAACCGGTAAGGCAGCCCAGGTGCGACAGCCACTTCAGATGGCTTTTGCTGCAGCCTCCATCTCATGCGCGAACTCTTCACTGCTCACTGTCCCACCCACTCCTGTGATGCGGCCAACGATGACACGCTCCATCTCCTGTAAGTAGGCCCTAATCGCCTGCTCCAACCCAGGCTCGGAAAACTGCACTTGGCGCCTCAGCGATCCAGCAGGTCGGCGGGCAGCCAGGAAGGCAGCCACCACGTAGGTCGGAATGGTAAGTGATGGCGGCTCGCCCTCATCATCTGAAAGCATGTAGCGCTCGAGGGCCCGGAACTCGTATGCGAGCTTGACGAGCAGGTCATCACTCAGCCCCGTTGGAATAATCGACTCCCAGCCTTTGCCCGCAAAGGCCTGCTGGAGTTCAGTGAGCGAAATTCGTTTGTTTGGTGCAAGGGTGTTGAGTGCCATGACGTCTTCCTGTTGAGCTGCCTACTGCTATCAGCAGGCGGACATTTTGTACCATAAATGCAGGTGCATAAATGCGCCCACATGGTCATATTTCATGGCATGAGAAAGACGCAAGATGAAGCGGTCGTTAGAGCTGTTGCGGCGGAGGTAAGAGCGAGACGCACGCAACTGAGCATCAGCCAGGAGGAGTTCGCTCACCGTGCGGATGTCCACCGATCGTTCGTTGCCCGACTGGAACTGGGCCAAACACAGCCATCCCTGGCCGTGTTGTTCAGACTGGCGGATGCGCTGTCCGCAGACATCGCTGAGCTAACTGCCTCGATCGCGAGGCGCGCAAAAACGGAGAAGAAAACGAGCCCGGCTCAACACGAAGTTGGATGAGTTGATGCGGGCCCCACATATCTGATCGCCTTGGCAGTGAGGACCAACGAGGCCAAACGATGCAACCACAAACGCTACGACAAGAGGCGGCAAGTTGATTGATTCGGCCAATTAGCTGACACGCCTGCCCTCTTCAATTGGGCTGCGAAAGCGCTTACTTTGGGACGAACAACTGCTGAAGTGAAATGATCCTCGGATAAAGCATCACCACCGACTCGCTTGTGCCGGGGTGATGCATACTTCAGAAGGTAACCAAGAGGCACCGGGACAGCTCAGCCCTGCAGCCGCGCGCGAAGATCTTGGATGTTGAGTGCCGCCCAGTCCCTGTACATCGGAATGCTCAGCAAGGCCTTGATTGCCATCTGTCGCGCAGCCTGCACACTTTGAACGGCCTTCAAACTCACCTTGATTTCTTCACCTTGGCCGATCGGCAGAACCTTCATGAGCCACTGGTTAGCCTCAATGAAGATGGTCACATACATCTTCGAGCCCTCGGGAATCTGCAGTCGGTGCTCGCCACGATACTCATCCCACCGGAACGTGTAGATTGATTTCTCAATGACTTCCTCGTCACTGGGGCCAACAAGCCTCCAAACCGGATCTCCGATATCGACAACAGACCCTCCGGAAGTCAAAAGGGGAATACCGATGATTTTGAAATGATCGCCATCTGGAATGATAGATTTGCAACGTCGAGCAATCCGATCAAGGTGATTGATGATGGGGCGATACTCACCATCCCAATGCCGACCCGAGGGGTCCTCGTACAAAACGACAGTCCCGCGGACACGCCGATCACAGACTTGCGTTTCATAGAGCGCCGTATTCACAATTGATTTGGCAACAGCTTGGGCGCTGATTGACCACTTCCCAGTTCGCTCCGTTTCTATAGCCACCCAATCATTTCGTAACGTATCAGTGGAGTAAAGACCGTCGGGAATTTTCCCTTCTCCACCTGACTCGCGCCTCAATTCAAGCTCACTGACGACTCGGCCACCAAAACCCATCACGAGGGTCAAGAATCCATTGGAAAGCAGGTCATGCCGCCAGCTATACGATGGCACCCATGAAGAACCGACTTGACGAACATGATCGCCGATCTTCTTGCCACTCCGAACCTCATGCGTCAGGCCGTATTCTGTCTCGTATTCGACAAACTCAGCACCAAGGTGACTAAGCACATATGCATGGCCGAATCCGTAAGGAAGCACTCGCTGAATCACAAGTCCCTCATGTAGCCACTGACGTGTGATTCTGTCAGCCGCGATGCGACGCGTTTCATTTTTTGGCCAAAGCACATTGCCAATCTCATGTGGTCGGAGCCATCCAAACTTGGCGATGGCGGTCAGGCCGAGGACGCGGTTCTGCTTGCGCACCGCTTGCGTGCTGGGCTGTGGATCAGTGGTGAAGTCGAGCGAAATAAGATGATCTTGATTGGTCATGGCAGTGTTAAAGCTGGTTAAACAGTTGATTGGCTGCTCCGAGGTCGCTCACGACCTCTGCGGGTGAGACATCGATCGCACGGCGGCTCTGCCGCCCCACTGTCGTGGGATGCCCGTGTTCCCAGGGCTGGACGCCCTGGGTCGATGCCTCCCTGAGCCCTTTCGACGCTGCGCGTCTCCAGCGGGCCTTGGGCCCTTGGGGTCCCCCGCTGTCTGCGGGGCAAGTCTCTCTCCGTCGGGGGCCTCCCCTCCTGCGAGAGCCTTGCCCCGCAGCAAGCTGCTTGGGGACGGGGCGGCAAGCGCCCCCCAACCCAAACCGGGCCGCTTGGGCGACCCTGAATCCAGCCCGAGGTCTTCGACCTGGCCGCTGGACGCGGCCACCCCTGCGGGATCGTTGGCAGGCTTCTTTGTGTCGGCTCCCCCATCCCTCGCCGAGGGCTCGGGAGGCTCAGGCTGAACGCCCTCGCCCCACTGTCCTGCGGCAGTGGTCTGAGTATGCTTGCCTCGGTTTTGCGCGCCAGCCATAAACTGGTGACTCCCTCGGATCACACTCTGACCAAGGATGTTTCCAATAAAAATTAATCTTTCACTTATGAATGGGCCAACACAATTCACGCCTTGGCTTAAATCACTCACCACCATGAACATCGGACTCATGAAATCTCGCTCGCCTCGCAAACGCACAGATACCTTTCGCATGGCCAAGCAAGAATTATCGAACTCTAATGAATTAAGCATTACACCCCTCCTGTGATTTGACGACCGCATCATTCTCGGACTTGGCGTTTTGGTCTTTCAACCACTGGCGGATTGCCCGAACACTCCATGCAGTCACGCCCGAAGATATTTTCTTCGGAGCAGGAAATGTTCGTGCCTTGACCATTCGCCACAGGGTGGCGCGAGAGAACGGCAGCAATGCCGTGCTGGAATTTGATCCAGCATCGATGATCAACTGCTTGACGCGAAGGTATGCGTCATCCGGGAGGCTATCGAAGGGAATTGCAATTTTCAGCTTCTCACGCTTTTTCATCGTGGACTCCAAAAGTTTTCAAAAGAGAAAGATTCGGACGATCCAGTCCCTGACGGGCGCAGGCGGCGACACCACTGCATGAACCAGCAGTGAACTTGTCTGAATTCGCCGTTTTTGCTCATGAACCGATGAACAACACGCACTCATTCGCACAGGCGAAGCGAGGAGCGTTAACTCAACGGAATGGTTGCTCGCGTTGGCGTAGGGAGACTTTCTTCCCCAATCCAACTGCGTCGGACATGCACTGCATGTCGCTGACAGAGCGGCATTGCGCCGCCTGTTTCTCGAGCCCCCGAGGAGGCCGGAGCATTTGTGGTGGTGCCAAAGGACACCCAACTGCGTTCAGGTTATCTCAAGCCAGCACAAAACGCATCATGGCGATGCATGCGATATCAGCAAAAAATTACCGGATTGGCAGTCATCATTTCGATGTCGCCCATCCTTGAAGCCGTCCTGGCGCATGGACATCGGAGGGCGTACGCCGGTCAACTTGCAGGCATGCAGTCCAAGGTGAACGTGGTGATCTCCCGAGGCCGCACTCAGATCAAGACACGGACTGGATCCTGGCACAGGCGTCCCCATCGACAACGTCACAGATCAATGGCGAGCCCGACTCACGCTGGACGTGACGTACTTGAGCAGTCGCAACGGCCAAGCGCTTACAGCCCAGAACCGTTTCCAGCCGTCACGAAAGCCGGCAACGAATTCATCCACAAGCACTTGCACCATGACAGCTCTCCTTCACTCTGCTTGATCACATGTCCTCATCAATCTCCAGATCGAGGACTTCGGCAGCCTGCTTCTTCGCAGTCAAGATCACATCACGCGCAGACTCTCCACGCACCCAACAATCGATCATGTCTGCCCAGCATTGCATCATGATGCGGCGCTCGGCGGTGTACCTAGCCACGTTATAGGTCGCGGCAATCTCGTTGCGAGGAGCATGCGCCAAGGCCATCTCAATCCAGCGCTCGTCGAACTTCGCCCGGTTCAACCCAGTTGAGAAGGTGCGCCGCAGGTCATGGACGCCAAACGAGTCGAAGTCAGGGTCATCTTTGCGGATGACCTGCACCCCAGCATCGATGACTCGGTTGAGGGTCGCGTTGCTGATCGGCACTTCCGAATCGTAGCGACCAGGGTGCAAGTAACGGCTGGCGCCAAAACAAGCTCGCAGAGCCGTGAGGATGTCCAGCGCCTGTTCACACAGGAAAACAACGTGCTCCTTGCCAGCCTTCATGCGAGAGGCCGGAATGACCCACTTCGCACCTTCGAAATCCACCTCGTCCCACATGGCATCGATGAACTCGCTTTTGCGAACACCTGTCAGCAAAACAAACTTCACAGCCAACCGCAGCGTGGGCGTTGTTGCGACCTTTTCCAGGGCGGTTAAGAACAAGCGGATCTCGCTGGGGTCGAGTGCGCGGTCCCTGGGCTTGAAGGTGGCGATGGTGTTTGGGCGCACCGATTCTGCTGGATTCAACACCGCCACCCCACTGCCCTGCGCATAGCGAAAGACGTTGAGGACCAGATCTCGGGTCTGGACCGCAACCGCGGGGCCGCGGTTTTGCTTCAGGTCATCACACAAGGCTTTGAGCCGAGCGGCCGTGATTTCCTCGAGTTTGAGTTTCCCGAACTTGGCTTCGAGCGCTCGCTTGTAGATGGACTTGCGCATGGCCAAGGTGCTTTCGGCCAGGCGCTCTTCACCGCTCTTTGGGTCAGCCTTGAACTCGAAGTACTTTTGCGTCCACGCTCCGAACGTCGGCGCAGCCGCCGCCTCGGTGCGCTTCTCTACTTTTGCGCGAGAGGGGGACACCCCCGCCTCGACGCTGCGCCGGGCCTCCACCAGCAGCGCACGGGCCTCAGACAGAGAGAGGGACATGCCATAAGCAAGTTCCGAGGGCTGCCTGGTCTCTTTGATGGTCGGGTCATAGCGACCGATCGTCAGGGTCTCGCGGCGTCCGTTCAGTCGGTAGTCGTAGCGAAAGGCCACCGTGCCGGCAGGTGAAACGGTCACATACATACCGTCGCGGTCTGAGACCTTGTAGGCATTCTCCCTGGGCTTCAGGGACTTCAATTCGATGTTGGTAAGCACGGTACGCCCCTCTTCAGTCGAGAGGAAATTTTACCGTCAGACCCTACTGCGGTAGCAAGAACGGCGCCCTAGGCGCCGTGATCTTCTACCGACAAACTTGCCGCTGTTTGAGATGCGCTGCAGCGAAGCTGGTTGAGACAAGACGATCCACTAAGTCTTTGTATTTCAATGTTTTTTAGACGCCAGATGGATCACCTGAAACTTCGTGAGACAGCACTGAATCACTCCCACTCGATCGTGGCAGGTGGTTTGGAGCTCACGTCATAGGCGACGCGGTTGATGCCGCGCACTTCGTTGATGATGCGGCTCGACACTTTTTTCAGCAGGCTGTAAGGCAGCTCGGCCGAATCGGCGGTCATGAAGTCGGAGGTCTCGACGGCGCGCAGCGAGACCACGTACTCGTAGGTGCGGCCGTCGCCCATCACGCCCACGCTCTTCACGGGCAGGAACACGGTGAAGGCTTGGGAGGTCAGGTCGTACCAGCTCTTGCCGGTGGCGGGGTCGATGGTCTTGCGCAGCTCTTCGATGAAGATGGCGTCGGCGCGCTGCAGCAGCGACACGTACTCGGGCTTGACCTCGCCCAGCACGCGCACGCCCAGGCCCGGGCCCGGGAAGGGGTGGCGGTAGACCATGTCGGCAGGCAGGCCCAGGGCCACGCCCAGCTCGCGGACCTCGTCCTTGAACAGCTCGCGCAGGGGCTCCAGCAGCTTCAGTCCCAGCGTCTCGGGCAGGCCGCCGACGTTGTGGTGGCTCTTGATGGTCGCCTTCTTGCCCTTGGTGCCGCCGCTTTCAACCACGTCGGGGTAGATGGTGCCCTGGGCCAGCCACTTGGCGCCCTTGTTGCCGTCGCCCTTGAGCTTCTGGGCCTCGGCCTGGAACACCTCGACGAACTCGCGCCCGATGATCTTGCGCTTCTGCTCGGGGTCGGTCACGCCCTGGAGGTGGCCCATGAACTGGTCTTGCGCCTGCACGTGCACGACCTTGGCGTGCAAGCGGCCAGCGAACATGTCCATCACCATCTGGCCTTCGTTGAGGCGCAGCAGGCCGTGGTCCACGAACACGCAGGTCAGCTGGTCGCCGATGGCGCGGTGGATGAGGGCCGCGGCCACCGACGAGTCCACGCCGCCCGACAGGCCCAGGATGACCTCCTCGTCGCCCACCTGCTCGCGGATCTTGGCCACGGCCTCGGCGATGTAGTCGCCCATGATCCAGTCGCCGGCGCAGCCGCTGATGTCGCGCACGAAACGCGTCAGCATGGCGTGGCCCTGCACGGTGTGCGTGACCTCGGGGTGGAACTGCACGGCGTAATAGTGCTTTTCTTCGTTGGCCATGCCGGCGATCGGGCAGCTGGGCGTGGAGGCCATCAGCTTGAAGCCCTCGGGCAGCTTCGTGACCTTGTCGCCATGGCTCATCCAGACCTTGAGCATGCCGTGGCCTTCGGGCGTGGTGAAGTCGGCGATGCCGTCCAACAACTTCGTGTGACCGTGGGCACGCACCTCGGCATAGCCGAACTCGCGGTGGTCGGACCAGCTCACTTCGCCGCCCAGTTGCACGGCCATGGTCTGCATGCCGTAGCAGATGCCCAGCACGGGCACGCCGGCGTCCCACACGGCCTGGGGTGCGCGCAGCTGGTGGTCTTCGTAGGTGGAGGCGTGGCTGCCCGACAGGATGATGCCCTTGGGCTTGAACGACTTGATGAAGTCGTCAGACACGTCGTTGGGGTGGATCTCACAGTAGACATGGGCCTCACGCACGCGACGGGCGATCAGCTGGGTGACCTGGGAGCCGAAATCGAGGATGAGGATCTTGTCGTGCATGTGGGTGTCTCGATGGAGGTTCGAAATCTGAATGAAACCTGGGGGACTCAGGCGGCCGGCGCACTGGCGCGCAGGTTGCCAGCGCGGCTCAGGTAACGCAAGCCCAGCCAGGCGGCCACGGCCTGGATGGCGGCACACAGGTAGAACGGCGCGCCGATGCGCCAGTCACCTTGCGGGAAGTGGCTGACCGTGGCCAGCAGTGGCGAGCCCATCAAGGGCCCCATCACCGCGGCCACGCTGTTGATGGACGACACGGCGCCCATGCTCTCGCCCTGGCGGGTCGGGTCCACCGCATTGGCCACCAGGCTTTGCAGGCCGGGCTGCACCATGTAGCCAAACACATTGGCCGCGATGACCACGTACATCATCCAGCCCTCGGGCACCAGGCCCCAGGCGGCAAAGGCGATGGTGGACGACACCAGGCCGATGCGCACCAGCTTGTCGGTGGGCATGATCTTCTGGAACTGGCGCAGCAAACCGCCTTGCACCAGCACCGCCATCATGCCCACGGCGAACAGCGACAGGCCGTTGTCCTTGGGCGTCCAGCCGAACTTGAACTCGGTGTAGAGGAACCAGCTGGTGTGCAGGCAGAACTGCGCCAGGATGGACAGGCCCATCACCCACAGCAGCATCTCGACGCCCTTGAGCTGGCGCAGCTTGGCCAGCGCGGTGAAGGGATTGGCGCGGGCCAGCGTGAACTCGCGGCGGCTCTCCAGCGGCAGCGACTCGGGCAGCACGAAGTAGCCGTACACGCAGTTCAACAGCGTGAGCGTGCCGGCCAGCAGGAAAGGCCAATGGACGTTGTGGTCGCCCAGGATGCCGCCCATGACCGGGCCCAGGATGAAGCCCACACCGAACATCGCGCCCAGCAGGCCGTAGTTCTTGGCGCGGTCTTTCGGTTCGGTGATGTCGGCCACATAGGCATTGGCCACGGCGATGTTGGCGCAAACCGCGCCGCCCATCACGCGCACGGCCAGCAGCATCCAGAACTCGGTGGCCAGGGCCGTGACGAAGAAGTTGACGGCCATGCCCAGCAGGCCCAGCAGCAGCACGGGGCGGCGCCCATGCTTGTCAGACAGGCCACCCAGCAGGGGCGCGCTGAAAAACTGGGTGATGGCGAAGGCCGCCTGCGCCAGGCCATATGCCACCGAGGTGCCCGCGCCGGAATCCATGAAGGTCCCGATCAGCTTGGGCAGCACGGGCGCGATGATGCCGATCGACATCATGTCGAGCAGCACCGTGATCATGATGAACGGCATGGCCGCCTGGCGGCCGCGGGTCGAAGCCATCGGAAGGAATCCGGGTCGGTGGTCAGAAAAAACGGCACCGGCCGAAGCCGGTGTCGCGGGATGTGCAAAAGGGTCAGGCGGGGCGGACCACCGTGGTCATCGAACGGCGCCCCGACCTGCTGCGCGTCACTCCATGCGGTAGTTCGGCGCTTCCTTGGTGATCTGCACGTCGTGCACGTGGCTCTCGCGGATGCCCGCGGACGTGATCTCGACGAACTCGGCCTTGCTGTGCATCTCATCGATGGTGGCGCAACCGCAGTAACCCATCGAAGCCTTCAAGCCACCGGCCATCTGGTACAGGATCGTGATGACCGAGCCCTTGTAAGGCACGCGACCTTCGATGCCCTCGGGCACGAGCTTGTCGGCGTTCGGGTTGGTGGTCTCGTCGTTTTCCTGGAAGTAGCGGTCGGCCGAACCGTCCTTCATGGCGCCGATCGAGCCCATGCCGCGGTAGCTCTTGTAGCTGCGGCCCTGGAACAGGATGACTTCGCCAGGTGCTTCTTCGGTGCCGGCGAACATGCCGCCCATCATCACGGTGCTGGCACCGGCGGCCACGGCCTTGGCGATGTCGCCCGAGTAGCGGATGCCGCCGTCGGCGATCAGGGGCACGCCCGTGCCTTGCAGCGCGGTGGCCACGTTGTCGATGGCCATGATCTGGGGCACGCCCACACCGGCGACGATGCGCGTGGTGCAGATGGAGCCAGGGCCGATGCCGACCTTGACGCCGTCGGCGCCGGCCTCGACCAGGGCCAGTGCAGCCGCACCGGTGGCGATGTTGCCGCCGATGACATCGACCTGCGGGAAGTTCTTCTTGACCCAGCGCACGCGCTCGATCACGCCATGGCTGTGGCCGTGGGCGGTGTCCACCACCAGGGCATCGACGCCGGCCTTGACCAGCAGCTCGACGCGCTCTTCGGTGCCATCGCCCACACCCACCGCCGCACCGACGCGCAGCTTGCCGTGGGCATCGCGGGCGGCGTTGGGGAAGGTGTTTTGCTTGGTGATGTCCTTGACGGTGAAGACGCCACGCAGCTCGTTGCTGTCGTTGATCATCAGCACGCGTTCCAGCTTGTGCTGGTGCATCAGGGCCTTGGCTTCGGCCTGGCTGGCGCCGTCCTTGACGGTGATCAGGCGCTCGCGCGGGGTCATGATCTCGCGCACCGGGGCGTCCAGGCGGGTCTCGAAGCGCAGGTCACGGCCGGTGACGATGCCCACGACCTTGCCGCCGTCCACGACGGGGAAGCCGGAGATGCCGTGCTGCTGAGACAGCGCCATCACGTCGCGGACTTTGACGTCCGACGAGATCGTGATCGGGTCACGCAGCACGCCCGATTCGTAGCGCTTGACGCGCGCCACTTCGGCGGCCTGCTGCTTCGGGCTGAGGTTTTTGTGGATGATCCCGATGCCACCTTCTTGCGCGATGGCGATGGCCAGGCGCGCTTCTGTCACGGTGTCCATGGCGGCGGACACGAGCGGCAGATTCAGTTGGATGTTGCGGGACAGACGGGTGGCCAGCGAGGTGTCGCGGGGCAACACCTGGGAATATGCGGGCACGAGCAACACGTCGTCGAACGTGAGGGCTTTACCAAGCAGGCGCATGAACGGGCTCCAGACGCAAAAGCGGATTATACGCGCAGCGGCGACCCTGTTCAGCCCAGGGCATCCCGAGGAGGATTGCGCGATTTCCACACCCGCGCAACGCAAGCCCGCCGCTACACTGCACAGCATGAAATTCCCGACACCTGCAGCTTCTGGCCTGGCCTGCGCCGGTCTGCTGATGCTGGCCCTGGCGGCATCCCCCGCGCAGGCCGGCATGCAGTGGAAATGGCGCGACGCCAGCGGTGCGACCCAGTACAGCGACCGCCCGCCCCCGCCCGGCACGCCGGACAGCGCCATCCTGGCACGCCCGTCCCCATCGTCCCGCCAGGTGCGTGTGGCGGAACCGGCCTCGGGCGCCAGTGCGGCGGCGGCCGGCAACGCCCCTGCGGCAACCAAGACCGCCGACCCGGAACTGGAAGCGCGGCGCAAGAAGTCCGAGGAAGAGCGCGTGGCGCGCCAGAAGGCCGAGGACGACAAACAGGCCAAGGTGCGTGCCGACAACTGCGAACGTGCCCGTGGCTATGAACGCTCGCTGAAAGACGGCATGCGCATTGCGCGCACCAACGACAAGGGCGAGCGCGAAATCCTCGACGATAAGGCGCGCAGCGAGGAGCTGCAGCGCACGCAAGAGACCATCCAGTCGAACTGCGGCAAGTGAGCCGGCAGGGGCTCCGCGCCAGCGGGGTTCAGCCCCGCGCCGCCCTGCCCTGTGCCCGGTAGCGCACGCGCCGGGCCTCTTTCGGGTCCACCCGGAGGCCGCGCACCACCTCGACGCGGTCGCGGTCACGCAGCACGTGCCCGGGGCGCTCCCTGCGGCCCCAGACGCCCACCGTCCACAGCCCTGAGGCCAGCGCGTCTTCGTTGAGGCCGATCACGGGGTTCACCGCCGCGACCGCCCCGGCGCCCAGGAAACCGCTCAAGCGCAAGGCATCGCGCACGGTGCTGCCCTCGGGCACGCTCAGGGTCACGACGCGGACTTCGCGCGGCGCCACGCCCACAGCCACCTGCACGCAGATGAGCTCACGGACATCGCCGCCCTCAACGGGGGCCATGGACCTGCTCCGCCCGCTTCACGAAGGCCTCGACGAAGGTGTTGGCGATGCGGTCGAACACCGGGCTGACCACCAGCGACAGCGTCTTGCTGGCAAAGGCGTAGTGCAGCGAGAACTCGACCTTGCAAGCCGGCGCATCGAGGGGCGAGCGCCCCTCCACCGCGGGCTCGCCCGGCTTTTGCAGCGGCAGGAAGCGCCAGGTGCCTTCGAGCTTGGAGAACGGCCCGTCGATGAGGTTCATGACCACGCTGAGCCCATCGACCTGCACATTGCGCGTGGTGAAAGCCTGGTGCACACCGGCGAACGCGATGTGCAGGCGCGCGGTGACGCCGTCGTCGTGCGTTTGCAAAACTTCGGCGCGGTCGCACCAGGGCAGGAATTGGGGGTAGTCTTGGATCGCGGTCACCAGCCCGTACATTTCACGGGGTGAGTACCAGAGCAAGACGGACTTGTGCACGTGCTTCATAGAATGTCGGTATTTTAAGGACGCCTGCGGGCGATGCCTTGTTTCCTTTGTCCAGTTCCTTCGTTCCCGCAGCCCATGTCCATCGCAGAAAATCGCAAAGCCCTCTTCAACTACCACATCGAGGAACGCTTCGAAGCGGGCGTCGTGCTGGAAGGCTGGGAGGTCAAGGCCATCCGCGACGGCCAGGTGCAGATGACCGACGGCTACGTGGTCATCAAGGACGGCGAGATGTACCTCATCGGCCTGCGCATCAACGCGCTGCGCTCGGCCTCCACCCACGTCACGCCGGACGCCGACCGCACCAAGAAGCTGCTGATGCACCGTGAGCAGATCCGCCGCCTGGTGGGCAAGACGGAGCAAAAGGGCTACACCATCGTGCCGCTGAACCTGCATTGGAAAGGCGGCCGCGTGAAAGCGGACATCGCGCTGGCCAAGGGCAAGGCCGAGCACGACAAGCGCAACACCATCAAGGACCGCGATTGGGAGCGGGAGAAGGGCCGCCTGATGCGGCACAAGGTCTCGTCTCCCGGCAAGGACTGACGGGCGCTCAGCCCAGCGTCGTCAAACCAAAGCCTCGAAGGCCTGTCCCAGGTCGGCGAGCAAGGCGCCCGTGTCTTCCAGGCCCACGGCCAGGCGCACCAGCGTGCCGGGCTGACCCGCCAAAGGGCCAAAGCGCCGCATGCCCTGCAGGCCATACGGCATGACCAGGCTGAGCGGGCCGCCCCAGGAGTAGCCGATCTTGAACAGACGCAGCGCGTCCACGAAAGCGTCCACTTGCGCCGACGTGAAGCGCGCGCCATCGAACACCATGGACACCAACCCCGCCGCGCCGCTGCAGCTGGCTTGCCAGTGCGCGTGGCCGGGCGAGCCGGGCAACGCCGGGTGCAGCACCTGCGCGACTTCCGGCCGCCCCTGCAGCCAGGCCGCGATCTGGCGGGTCGAGGCGTCGTGCGCGGCATAGCGCAGCGCCATGCTGGGCAGGCCGCGCAGCACCAGCTCGACGTCGTTGAGGCCCACGCCCAGGCCCAGGCGCATGTGGGTGAGTTTCAAGCGCAGGTGCAGGGCCTCGTCGCGCGTGACGACCGCGCCCATGAGCACATCGCCGCCGCCCGAGGGGTACTTGGTCAGCGCATGGACGGTCAGGTCCACACCATGTTCACCCTGTGCACCCAAATCGAAGGGGTTGAAGGCCAGGCCCGCGCCCCAGG
This sequence comes from Aquabacterium sp., assembly GCA_023266355.1. Classification (GTDB taxonomy): domain Bacteria; phylum Pseudomonadota; class Gammaproteobacteria; order Burkholderiales; family Burkholderiaceae_C; genus Aquabacterium. The sequence continues at coordinate 156,811 of JAHFQM010000002.1, read as the reverse complement.
TGTTGTCCAGCGCGGCCAGCACCTCGCCATGCTGCGCTGAGTGCCGACGGATCACCCCCAGCAAGCCGGCCAAGTCCGGGAACTCCAGCGTGACCGAGCCCGCCGCTTCCAGCCACACCAGTCGCGTGTCGGGCGTCAGCGCCGCGGCCAGCGAGGCCGGGTCCATCGGGTCATAGAAGCCAGTTGCGATGCCCCACTGCGCCAGCTCGTGGCGGGCGAAGTCGCGGCTGGGGCCATAGACGTTGTCGGGCAGCAGCAGGTGATCGCCCGCCTTCAGCAAGGACTGCCCCACCAGCGCGATGGCCGCCAGGCCCGAAGGCGCCAGCAGCACTTGCCGGCCGCCTTCCAGCGTGGCCAGGCGCTCTTCCAGCACGAAGGTGGTGGGCGTGCCATGCAGGCCGTAGGTGTAGCCGGTCTTGTCCTTCCACTCGCGGCTGCGCAAGGCGGCCGTGTCCTCGAAGACCACGGTGGAGGCCTTGAACACGCCCGGCTGCACCGACTGGAAGCCCCCGGGGGCCTCGTAGGGGTGATGGATGAGTTCGGTGGCGGCCTCGCTCAAGCTGCGAGGCTGGGTGCGCGACGTCATCCCCACCCTCCCCGTCAGATCGGCAGGCCGATGAGGTCGTGGCCTTCCACGGCCACGATGCGGGCGCGGGTGAATTCGCCCACCTTCAGCGTCTTGCTGGCCTTCTCGGGCGGCAGCAGGCGCACGGTGCCGTCGATCTCGGGCGCATCGGCGTAGGTGCGGCCCACGCCGCCCTTGCGGCCCAGGGCCGGGGCGCTGTCCACCAGCACCTGCATGGTCGCGCCCACACGGCGCTGCAGCTTGGCGACCGACACGGCCTCGGCCACCTCCATGAAGCGGGCGCGGCGCTCTTCGCGGACCTCGTCGGGCAAGGCACCCTCCAGCGCATTGGCCGGCGCGCCATCGATGGGCGAGTAGGCGAAGCAGCCAGCGCGGTCGATCTCGGCTTCTTTCAGGAAGTCCAGCAGGTGGGCGAACTCGGTCTCGGTCTCACCGGGGAAGCCGGCGATGAAGGTCGAGCGCACCACGATCTCCGGGCAAATCTCGCGCCAGCGGCGCAGGCGGTCGAGGTTCTTCTCGCCATTGGCCGGGCGCTTCATGCGCTTGAGCACATCGGGGTGCGAGTGCTGGAAAGGCACGTCCAGGTAAGGCAGCACCAGGCCTTCGGCCATCAGCGGGATGACGTCATCGACGTGCGGGTAGGGGTACACGTAGTGCAGGCGCACCCAGGCGCCGTGGGCCTTGGCCAGTTCGCCCAACTGGGCCACCAGGTCGAGCATGCGCGTCTTGACCGGCTTGCCGTCCCAGAAGCCCGTCACGTACTTGACGTCCACGCCGTAGGCGCTGGTGTCCTGGCTGATGACCAGCAGCTCTTTCACGCCGGATTCGAACAGCGCGCGGGCCTCGTTGAGCACCTCGCCAATCGGACGCGAGACCAGGTCGCCGCGCATGCTGGGGATGATGCAGAAGCTGCAGCGGTGGTTGCAGCCCTCGGAAATCTTCAGGTAGGCGAAGTGCCTGGGCGTGAGCTTGATGCCCGCGATGCCACGCGCTTCTGGCACGAGGTCGATGAAGGGGTCGTGGGGCTTGGGCACGTGCAGGTGCACCGCGTCCATCACCTCTTGCGTGGCGTGGGGACCGGTGACGGCCAGCACGCTGGGGTGCACGTCCTTCACCAGGTTGCTGCCCTCGCCCGTGCCGGCCTTGGCGCCCAGGCAACCCGTGACGATGACCTTGCCGTTTTCGGCCAGGGCCTCGCCGATGGTGTCCAGGCTCTCCTTGACGGCGTCGTCGATGAAGCCGCAGGTGTTGACGATGACAAGGTCGGCGCCCGCGAAGGTCTTGCTGGTCTCGTAGCCCTCGGCGCGGAGCTGGGTCAGGATCAGTTCGGAGTCCGTCAAGGCCTTGGGGCACCCGAGGGAAACAAAACCAATCTTCGGGACGGGGCCGGCGGCCGCTGCGGTGCCGCTGGTGGGGGTGTGTTCGCTGCTCATGGGGTGGGATTGTCCGGCAAATCGGGTGCGAGGTGGCGGGCACACCGCCAGAGGTGGCGATGGTTCGGGGCGTTTGGGGCGTGCGGCCGGGGGCTGGGCGGCTTTGCCGCGGTGGCACCCGTGTCCTCGCGGCGCAACACCGCTCACCGGGTCCGTGGAGTGGGCCGCTTGAGGAAATGCCCCAGAACCACGGCCAGGCGGCGACTCACAGGGCGGCCCATGGCAGGAGAACGGTGCGAAAAGCGCGAAAGGCGTGAAAGGCGGGGAAAACAGTCGGTATGCGCTGGAATAGGCACAGCGGCAGCGCCGACAATGTTGGCCACCATGCGCCTGAGCCGTCTATTCCTTAGCACCACCGTACTGCTGCTCAGTCTGGTCTCCTTGATGCTGGTGCGCACGATGTGGACCGACTGGCAGGGCGTGCGCCGCGCTGAATCCGGTCTGGATGCGATGGAACTGGCCTTTGCGACCATGCAGGTCGCCGAACACGCCTCGGCAGAGCGCGGCCCGGCCATCCCGGTGCTCAACGACCCACCCTCGGACGCGTTGCGCAAGCGCCTGACGCAGTTCCAGCAGGCGACCGATGCGGCCTTCGACACGGCGCTGAAGCGGCTGCGCCAACGCGAGGAGGCTGAGCTGCTGACCGCACTGCCGGTGCTGGAGCGGGCGCGCGCGCAGATGCAGGCAGCCCGGCGGGAGCTCGAACGGGTGGCGGCGCTGCCGCAGGCCGAGCGCGTGGCCGTCGACAAGCGCAGCACCCGGCAGGTCATCGACCAGATGTTCGAGGTCGTCGACACGGTGCTGGAGGCGGTCACCATGCTGTCGGCCAGCGCCGAGCGCATCCACCCCAGTCTGTCGCTGCCGCTGGTCGGCGCGCGCTACGCGGCCGAGCTGCGCGAGCATGCCGGCCGCCTGGGCTCGCAATTCACCGCGCCGCTGGCCAGCGGCGCGCCGCTCGGCCCGCAAGAGCGCGACGGCATCCCTCGCCTGCTCGGCCGCATCGAGCAGCTCAAGGCCCTGCTGGACGTGAAGGCGCGCACCAGCCTGTCCGATCCGCGCATCGACGCCGCGCTGCAGGCCCAGCAGGAACGCTATTTCGGTCAGAGCCTGCCCTTCATCGCCGAGGTGACCGCCCGCGGCCTGGCCGGCCAGCCCTATGGCATGGACTCGGCCCAATTCATCTCCCGCTATGTCCCTGCGATGCGCAGCATCGTCGAGCTGCGCGACACGCTGCACGAGATCGGCCGCGAACAGGCCCTGGCGGAGGTGGCGGCAGCCTGGCGGCGGCTGCGCGTCAACGCGCTGATCGGCTGCTGCATCTTGGCGCTGGAGGTCGGCGTGTTCATCACGCTGCGCCGCCGTGTGCTGTCGCCGCTGCTGCTCAGCACCCGGCACATGGTGGCGCTGATGCGCGGCCGGCTGAACCAGCAGCTGCCAGCGGTCCAGCGCAGCGACGAAATCGGCGAGCTGCAGGCCGCGATGCATGCATTGCAGGCCAGCCTGCACCGCACCCAGGAGCTGGAGGCCGAGCGCGAGACCCTGATCACCGAGCTGCGCCAGCTCAGCCACCGCGACCACCTGACCGGGCTGATGAACCGCCGCGCCTTCGACGATCTGGGGCCGGCCCAGCTGGCCCAGGCCGAACGCCACCGTTGGCCGCTGGCGCTGCTGCTGTTCGATCTGGACCATTTCAAGCGCATCAACGACCAGCATGGCCACGAAATCGGCGACCAGGTGCTGCAGCATGTGGCGCAACTCGCTCAGGCCCAGCTGCGCAGCGGCGATCTGCTGGCCCGCTATGGCGGCGAGGAGTTCATCGCGCTGCTGCCCGATTGCGATGACCAGGCGGCGCTGGCCCTGGCCGAGCGCCTGCGTCAGGCCATACAGCAGCAGCCGCCACGCCTGCCCGATGGCAGCACGCTGAACCTGAGCGCCAGCTTCGGTCTGGCGGCGCGGCCGGCCGGCCTCCAGGCCTCGCTGCCCGAACTCTTCAGCCGCGCCGACGCCGCCCTCTACGCGGCCAAGGCCAAAGGCCGCAACCAGGTGCAGTTGGCGGCCTGAGCCGGCTGGGGCTGCCGGCCGATGGGTCGAAAGCAGTCGTTGTGCTGATCTACAGCCACCGGCTGCTGTCAGCCCAAACCACCCACCCCCACATCCCCCCACTCCCCCAGCCCCAATCCCTCCAAGCCATACGGCCCAATCGCCACACGGACCAAGCGCAAGGTCGGAAAGCCCACGGCGGCCGTCATGCGCCGCACCTGTCGGTTGCGCCCCTCTTTGATCACCAGCTCGATCCAGGCCGTGGGAATGGACTTGCGCATGCGCACGGGCGGGTCGCGGTCCCACAGGTTCGGCGGTGCTGCCAGCGGTCTGACGCGCGCGGGCCGGGTCATGCCATCTTTGAGCATGACGCCCTGTCGCAAGGCGGCCAAGGCGGTCTCGTCCGGCACGCCTTCGACTTGGACCCAATAGGTCTTGTCCATCTTGAAGCGTGGATCGGCGATGCGCGCCTGGAGCTGGCCGTCGTTCGTGAGCAGCAACAGGCCCTCGCTGTCGGCATCCAGCCGTCCGGCCACGTACACATCGGGCAGGTCAATGAAGTCCTTCAGACCACGCCAAGCCCCCTCCGCCGTGAACTGGCTGAGGACACCGTGAGGTTTGTTGAAACGGATCAGGCGCGGAGCGCTGGCTGTGTGGCGGGTCATGGGGTGTGTGCTCCAGTGTGTGCGCCCTTCACTGCTGCATGCGCAAGCGCCGCATCGCCTCTTCGTCCTGGGCATCGTCGATTTCGCGGATCACCGCACCCAAGTCGACCGGCCCATCGGCTTGCTTGAACTGGCCCGTCAGCGGGGTGTCGGGCGTCAAGGCACCTTGCTCGTACAGCGCCCAGATCTCGGGGCCGAAGTCCGTGGACAGCAGGTCCGGGGCGAAGCCGCCGAAAAAGTCGCGCAGGTTCCCCACGTCGCGCAGCAGCATGCGCTTGGCGTGGTTGTTGCCAGCCGCATCCACGGCCTGCGGCAGGTCGATGATGACCGGGCCGTCTTGCGCCAGCAGGATGTTGAATTCCGAGAGGTCACCGTGCACAACCCCGGCACACAGCATGCGCACCACCTCGGTCAGCAAGGTCGCATGGTGGGCGCGCGCTTCCTCGGCCGTGAAGCACACGTCATTGAGCCGTGGCGCCGCATCGCCGTCGGCGTTGGCCACCAACTCCATCAGCAAGACGCCATCCAGGAAGTTGTGGGGCTGCGGCACGCGCACGCCTGCCGCGGCCAAGCGATAGAGCGCATCGACTTCGGCGCTCTGCCACGCGGCTTCCTGCGCCTGCCGTCCAAAACGGGTGCCTTTGGCCATCGCACGGGCTTGTCGCGTGTTCTTGGTCTTGCGGTTCTCGGTGTAATCGACCGCCTGCCGGAAGCTGCGGTTGCTCGCCTCTTTGTAGATCTTGGCGCACAGCGTTTCGTCCCCACGCCGGACCACGTACACCATGGCCTCCTTGCCGCTCATCAGCTGACGCACGACGGTGTCGATCAAGCCTTCTTCCACAAGGGACTGCAATCTGGGGGGTGTTTTCATCCGGGGGCAGGTGGCGCCAATGCATTGGGGGAGCGGCGCATGCTAACGCACCGACACGGCACCGACACGGCACCGACACGGCACCGCACGCAAACCGCCGCCCGCCGCCCAAAAACCGCGGCCTTCCGCCCACAAAGTGCCACGCGTGCCACTCACAGTGCGGCGCTCGGCGCAAAAAGCGCCAGGCATGGCACGGCTGATCTCATGCCGACACATCGCGCAATGCCAGCCTCCGCGCTTTTGGCGACAAGCTCGGCGCGCAAAGTGCCAGCGTCCGCGCTTTCCGCGACAGCCCTGCCGCGCCAAGTGCCGTCGGTGCCACACCGTGACACAAAAGATGACTCGGCGTGTGCGACGCTCCGCACCCCAAGTGCCAACGCGCCCTCGGCCCGTCCAAAAACCGCGCCCAGCCGACCCATGCACAATGCGCGCACCATGGCCACCGCCCCTTTCAGCCCCACCCTCCGCGAAGACGAGGTCGAGATCACCGCCGTGCGTGCCCAGGGCGCGGGGGGCCAGAACGTCAACAAGGTGTCCAGCGCCATCCACCTGCGCTTCGACATCGCCGCTTCCTCTTTGCCCGAGGACATCAAGGCGCGCTTGCTCTGCCTGAACGACCGCCGCATCACCGCCAACGGCGTGGTGGTGCTGAAAGCGCAGACGCAGCGCAGCCAGGACATGAACCGCAGCGAGGCCTTGGCCCGCCTGCAGGAGTTGATCGACAGCGTGGCCACCGTGCCGCCCGAGCGCCGCGCCACCAAGCCGACGCGCGCCTCGCAGCGCCGCCGCGTCGAGGGCAAGCGTCAGCGCAGCGAGGTCAAGACCCTGCGCGGGCGGGTCAGCGACTGAGAAACGACCGCGAAGCAACCAGGCCTCAGGCCGCCGCCAACCAGCCCGCCAGCTCGGCTGCCGACTTCACGCCCAGCTTGGCAAACACACGCGCGCGGTGCACTTCCACCGTGCGCACCGCGATGTGCAGCTCGTCGGCGATGACCTTGTTGAGCTTGCCCGCTGCCACGCGCTGCATGACCTCGCGCTCGCGCTCGCTCAGGCTGTCCAGGCGGGCCTGGCGCTCCAGCGCCGCGGCGTTGTCGGCCACCGAAGCGGCTTCCACGGCCAGGGCCTGGGCGATGCGGTCCACCAGGGTGTTGTCGCTGTAGGGCTTTTCCAGGAAATCGAACGCGCCTTTTTTGAGCGCCTCGACCACCATGGGGATGTCGCCGTGGCCGCTCAAAAACAGCACCGGGTTGCGCAGGCCGAGCTCGATCAGCGCTTCGTGCAACTGCAAGCCGGACATCTGCGGCATGCGCACGTCCAGCACGAACACGCCGCGCACGGGCCGGCGCAGCTGCTGGCGTTGGTGCGCCAGCGCGTCCAGCAAGGCCTGGCCGCTGTCGTAGGTCTGCACCAGCAGGCCGCGCGAGCCCAGCAGGAAGGCCAGCGCGTCGCGCACCACGGCCTCGTCGTCCACCAGATAGACCGTCGTCATGCCGATTCCTCTCCTGTGTGATCGCAGGTGTCGTCGCAGGCTTCGTCGCCCTCCCTGCGCGTCGGCAAGGTGAACGAAAACACCGCGCCGCCCTCGGGCGCATCGTGGGCCTCCAGCGCGCCGTAATGCAACTCGACGATGGAGCGGCAAATCGCCAAGCCCATGCCCATGCCTTCGCTCTTGGTCGTGAAAAAGGGCTCGCACAGGCTGGCCGCGCTCTGCCCGCCCAGGCCCGGCCCGTTGTCCGCGACCTCCACGCGCACGGTGCCCGGCTCGCCCGGCCCCACCGCGATGCGCACGCGCCGCGGCTGAGGCTGCAGCGACAGCGCATCACAGGCGTTGCGCACGAGGTTGGCCACCACCTGCTCGATGAGCACGGCGTCGGCCACCACGGGCGGCAGCGCGTCGCCGCTCACGTGGACGATCTCGACCTGGTGGCGCTCGATGTCGCGCTTGAGCAGGCTGAGCGCCGAGGCGATCACGGCGTGCAGGTCGCACAGCTCGCGTTGGGGCTCGCGCCGCGTCAGGAAATCGCGGATGCGCTTGACGATGCGGGCCGCCGCCCCGGCCTGCTCGCCCTGGCGCTGCAGGGCCTTGATGACCGGCTCGGGCACGTCTGTGCGGCCCGCCAGGGCATTGAGCACGCCGGCGTTGTAGCTGGTGATGGCCGACAGCGGCTGGTTGAGTTCGTGCGCCAGGGTCGAGGCCACCTCGCCCAGCATGGTCAGGCGCGCGTGGTGGGCCATGGCCTCCATCTGGCGGCGCTCGCGTTCTTCGAGGTGCTTGCGCTCGGTGATGTTCACCACCGAGGCCATCCAGCCGATCTGCGCGCCCTGGGCATCGACCAGCGGCGCCTCATAGACCATCACCTCGACGATGCGGCCATCGGCGTGCTGCCAGCGCGACTCGTAACCCCCGCGCGGGGCCTGGCCGGCCATGTTGCGCAGGTGGCGGGTCATGCTCTGGTCCATCTCCTCGGGCACCCAGTAGGGCATGGGCGGCAGCAGGCCGACGAGTTCCTCCGGCTGGCGCCCCACCATGTCGGCCATGGTTTTGTTGACATAGACCAGGCGGCCTTCGAGGTCGCGGGCGCGGATGCCCACGGCCAGGGAGTCTTCCATCGCGGTGCGCCAGGCCGCTTCGGTGCGCCAGGCCTCTTCGGCCCGCGTGACGCTGCGCATTTGCTTGCGCAGCATGACCGAGGCCAGGCCGATCAGGCACAGGAAGCCGCCCATCAGGGCCATCGGCAAGGTGCGCCACCAGGGCGTGACGCGGTCGCGCGCCGACAGCTCCAGCCAGGCATCGGGCAGGCTGGGGCCCAGGCCCACGCGGTACCAGGCCTGGCGCGCATCGCGCGGGCCTTCCACCGTGGCCGCAATCACCGTGTCTGACACATCGACCAGGCGGATGTCGTACTTGCTGGCCAGCCACCATGGCACTTTCTGACGCAGCAAGGCCGCGGCAGAAAAACGGGCCACCAGCAGGCCACCCGGCCTGTCAAGCTGGCCCTTGAGCGGCACCGACAAATGCCCGGTCAGCCCACCGTCGTCGCTGAGCTGGCGGCGCGTGCCGTCCACCGGATTCACCTCGGGCGGCTGGTGGGCACGGATGCGGCCTGCCTCGCTCAACCAGGTCACGCTGACCCAGAAGCGGCGCAAGCCGTCCAGCACCACGGGGTGTGTCGAGAACGCATCGGATGACAGGCGCTGGCCATTGATGAGGCCTGCCAGCATGCCCAGCTGCGCGAGCTCGCCCTCCAGGCGACCGTTGAGCTGGGCCTCCAGGGACAGCGCGTCCGAGATCATTTCCTCGCGTTGCGCCGTCAGGCTGGCTTGTTCATGGCTGCGCAGCCAGAGCATCACCCCGACCACGACCATCAAGGACAGGATGAGCGGCCAGGCCCACAGGGAGGCCGGCAGGCGAACAGGTGTGCCGAACAGCTTCAGGCGCAGCTGAGGCGGCACAAAGAGAACGGGACGGGGAGGGACGCTGACAGGAGGACTCACGGCACCAGGGGTTAACGCGCACAGAAAACCGCCCCAGTCTAGGCCGTCACGTGCAGAAAGTCCCTCGGGATGACCGCGCATGTGGAACTCCACAATGTCCGCGAACACCTCATGGAAAAACAATTTCCTCAACAGAAAACGGACTCCTTCGATGCGCGTTTGCTCCCATGTCAAAGCACTGTGCGGTGGCCTGCTGGCGCTCCTGGCGGCCAGTGCCAGTGGCCCGGTTGCCGCGGCAGACAGCCCCATCGTGGTCAAGTTCAGCCACGTCGTGGCCGCCAACACCCCCAAAGGCAAGGCGGCAGACTATTTCGCCAAGCGTGTCGCAGAGCTCACCCATGGCAAGGTCAAGGTCGAGGTCTACCCCAACAGCCAGCTCTACAAGGACAAGGAAGAAATCGAAGCCTTGCAGCTCGGCTCGGTGCAAATGCTGGCCCCATCCCTGTCGAAGTTCGCCCAGTTGGGCGTGCGGGAATTTGAGGCCTTCGACCTGCCCTTCCTCTTCAACGACGAGAAAAGCCTGCATGCCGTGACCAACGGCCCGGTGGGCAAGCGGCTGCTGCAAAAGCTGGACTCACGGGGCATCACGGGGCTGGCCTACTGGGACAACGGCTTCAAGGTGATGTCGGCCAACAGGCCCTTGAAGTCCGTCGAAGACTACAAGGGCTTGCGGATGCGCATCCAGCCCTCCAAGGTGCTGGACGCCCAGATGCAAGCCCTCGGTGCGGTGCCGATGGTGCTGGCCTTTTCGGAGACCCAGCAAGCCTTGCAGACCCACGTCGTCGATGGCACGGAAAACCCACCCTCCAACCTCTACACGCAGAACATGCACCTGGTGCAAAAGCACCTCAGCGTGACCCACCACGGCTACCTGGGCTATGCCCTCGTGGTGAACAAGCGCTTCTGGGATGGCTTGCCTGCGCCACTGCAGTCGGCCTTGAGCAAGGCCGTTGCCGAGTCCACCCAGGTGGGCAACGACATCGCGCTGCAGGACAACCAGCAAGCCTTGGAAAAGATCAAGTCCGCCGGCAAGACAACCATCTACCAGCCCACGCTGGAAGAGCGCGTCCAGCTGCGCAGGGCCCTGCTGCCGGTCCAGACGCAGATGGCTGAACGCATTGGCGCACAGACCCTCCAGGACATTTACAGAGCCACAGGCCAGAAGCCGATTCCCGCCCCCTGACAAAAGAAAGAGACAGAACCATGACCATCCAAGTCAGCAAACGTGCCATGTTCTCCGCCGTCGCCGCCCTGGCCCTCGGCGCCCTGTCCAGCCAGCCGGCGCTGGCCCAGAGCTATCCCGACAAGCCGATCACCATGATCGTGCCCTTCTCGGCGGGCGGCCCGACCGACACCGTCGGCCGCATCCTGGCGCAATCCATGACCGGCTTCCTCAAGCAGCAGGTCATCATCGAAAACGTCGGCGGCGCCGGCGGCACCCTCGGCGCTGCCCGGGTGGCCCGCGCCGAGCCCAATGGCTACACCATCTTCCTGCACCACATCGGCCAGTCCACCGCACCGGCGCTCTACCGCAAGCTGAGCTACAACGCCGCCGACGACTTCACCCCGATCGGACTGGTCGCCGACGTGCCCATGACCCTGGTGGCCCGCAAGGACTTCCCCGCCAAAGACCTCAAGGAGCTGATCGCCTACGTGCAGACCCACAAGGACAAGGTCACCTACGCCAATGCGGGCGTGGGCTCGGCCTCCCACCTGTGCGGCATGCTGCTGATGTCGGCCATCAAGGCCGACCTGACCACCGTGCCGTACAAGGGCACCGGCCCCGCCATGAACGACCTGCTGGGCGGCCAGGTGGACTTCATGTGCGACCAGACCACCAACACCACGGGTCAGATCAAGGCCGGCAAGATCAAGGCCTATGCCGTGACGACGCCCAACAAGGTGCCATCCCTGCCCGACCTGCCGGTGGCCAGCGCCAATGGCCTGCCTGGCTTTGAGATCGCGGTGTGGCACGGCCTGTATGCGCCGAAGAACCTGCCCAAGCCGATCGCCGACAAGCTGGTGGCAGCGCTGCAGCACGCCGTCAAAGACCCGATGGTCAAGCAAAAGCTCGCCGACCTGGGCACCGAGCCAGCCTCGCCCGCCCGTGCGACGCCTGCGGCCCTGGACCAGTTCCTGCGCTCCGAGATCGTCAAGTGGATGCGCATCATCAAACAGGCCGGCGTCTACGCTGACTGAGGCAGGAGGACACGATGGTCAGTTTCATCCGAGATCCGAAGGATTTCCTCTCCGGGCTCATGTTCCTCGGCTTTGGCGGCAGCGCCATCTTCCTGGGACAGGACTACGAAATGGGCAAGGCGATCCGCATGGGCCCGGGCTACTTCCCCGTGCTGCTGGGCGGCCTGTTGTGCCTGGTGGGCGCAGCCTGCGTCTTGCGCGCCCTCGTGCGGCCCGGTGAGCCGGTGGGCCGCCTGGCCTTCAAGCCGCTGCTGCTGGTGGTGGTGTCCACCCTGGTGTTCGGCCTGCTGCTGCGCAACGCGGGGCTGATCGCGGCCTTGTCGGTCTCGATCCTCCTGAGCGCGCTGGCCAGCAGCAAGTTCTCGTCGAAGGCCACGGTGCTGACGATCGTGGGCCTGTCCTTGTTCTGCTACCTGGTCTTCCTCAAAGGACTCGGCTTGCCCATCCCCATCCTGGGGCCCTGGCTGGGCGGTTGACCTGCAATTGGAGTCATGATGGAAATATTCGGAGACATCGGCCTGGGCCTGCAAACGGCCCTCAGCCTGCACAACCTGCTCTACTGCCTGCTGGGTGTGTTCCTGGGCACGGCGATTGGCGTGCTGCCTGGCCTGGGGCCCATCGCCACCATCGCCATGCTGTTGCCGATCACGTTCGGCCTGGACGCCACGGCATCCCTGATCATGCTGTCCGGCATCTACTACGGTGCGCAGTACGGCGGGTCAACCACGGCCATTTTGGTGAACCTGCCGGGCGAATCGTCATCGGTGGTGACGGCCCTCGATGGCTATCAGATGGCGAGGCGTGGACGCGCCGGCGTGGCCCTGGCCACCGCAGCGATCGGCTCGTTCGTGGCGGGCACCATCGCGACGGTGATCATCGCGCTGTTCGCCCCGCCGCTGGCCGACCTGGCGCTGAAGTTCGGCCCGGCCGAGTACTTCTCGCTGATGGTGCTGGGCCTGGTGGCCTCGGTGGTGCTGGCGCACGGGTCCCTGCTCAAGGCCATCGGCATGATCCTGCTCGGCCTGCTGGTCAGCACCATCGGCACGGACGTGAACTCCGGCACACAGCGCTACACCTTCGACATCCCCGAGATGGCCGACGGCATCAGCTTCGTGGTCATCGCCATGGGCATGTTCGGCCTCGGTGAAATCATCCGCGAACTGGAGAACGAGTCCACCCGCAGCGTGCTGATGACCAAGGTCACCGGACTGATGCCGACGAAGGATGACTTCAAGCGGATGACCGGCCCCATCTTGCGTGGCACGGCCCTGGGCTCGCTGCTGGGCATCCTGCCGGGCGGCGGCGCCATGCTGGCCTCGTTCTCGGCCTACTCCCTGGAGAAGAAAATCTCCAAGAACGGCGCCGAATTCGGCAAGGGCGCCATCGAGGGTGTCGCCGCGCCGGAGTCGGCCAACAACGCTGGCGCGCAGACATCGTTCATCCCGATGCTGACACTGGGCATCCCGTCCAACCCGGTGATGGCGCTGATGATCGGCGCCATGATCATCCAGGGCATCCAGCCCGGCCCCAGCGTCATGACCGAGCAGCCCGCGCTGTTCTGGGGAATGATCACATCGATGTGGATCGGCAATGTGTTCCTGGTCATCCTCAACCTGCCGATGATCGGCTTGTGGGTGAAGATGATCTCGATCCCCTACCGGGTGCTCTACCCCATCATCCTGGCCTTCTGCGGGATCGGTGTCTTCAGCGTGAACAACGCCACCTTCGACGTCTACCTGATGGCGCTCTTTGGCGTGATGGGTTACCTGTTCTCCAAACTGGAGTGCGAGCCCGCGCCCATGCTGATGGCCTACGTCCTGGGTTCGATGATGGAGGAGTACCTGCGCCGCGCGCTGCTGCTGTCGCGGGGTGACGCCATGGTGTTCCTGGAGCGCCCCATCAGCCTGACCATGCTGCTGCTGGCGGCCGGCGCCCTGGCGATGGTCCTGCTGCCGGCGATCCGCAACAAGCGCCAGGAGGCCTTCACAGAAGAGGACTGAAGCGACAGAGGCTCGCATATACTGCAGCCTCTGCCAGGAGAGAGTCGGTGTTTCGTGCGCAAGCGCGACACACTGGCCGCCGAAGGCGCAGGGCCGGGCTGCACACGCAGCCCAGGTCCGAACGCTCAGGCAAAAGGACTGGCAAACACGGCCTGTGATGGGCCGTGATCCTCACTGGAGAGAGTCCGGAGGCGTTGCAAGCAGCGCGAGCCGGGCCACCGAAGGGGCAAGCCTCATCCGCCGCGTCACACACGCGGCGAGGGGTCAATCTCTCAGGTAAAGCGGACAGCGAGGGCAAGCGGACGTTCATCGGGTGCCGTCGTGGCACCAGGTGGGCGCATCTACACCCTGCCCTCCCGGCCTCAGGCTGGCTTTCGTCATGTCCGACACCTCTGCCGCATCCACGCCCGCCGCACCCGCAGCGCCCCTGCTGACCACCCCGCTGCACGCCCTGCACATCGAACTCGGCGCCAAGATGGTGCCTTTCGGTGGCTACGACATGCCCGTGCAGTACGCCACGGGCATCCTGGCCGAGCACCGCCACACCCGCACGGCCGCCGGCCTGTTCGACGTCTCCCACATGGGCCAGGTGCTGCTGACAGGCGACGATGCCGCTGCTGCGCTCGAAACCCTGGTGCCCGTGGACATCGTCGACCTGGGGCCGTTCAAGCAGCGCTACGCCCTGTTCACCAACGCCCAGGGCGGCATCCTCGACGACCTGATGGTCACGCGGCGTGCCGATGACCTCTTCGTGGTGGTCAATGCCGCCTGCAAGCAGCAAGACATCGCCCACCTGCAACAGCACATCGGCACACGCTGCACCGTCCAGCCGCTGCCCGAACAGGCCCTGCTGGCGCTGCAAGGCCCGCAGGCCGTGACCGCGCTGGCCCGCCTCAACCCCGAGGTGCAAAAACTGGTGTTCATGACCGGCGGCCACTTCACGCTGGCCGGCATCGGCTGCTTCGTGACCCGCTCGGGCTACACCGGCGAAGACGGCTTCGAGATCTCCGTGCCAAGCGGCCAGGCCGAGCAGTTGGCCCGCGCCCTGCTGGCCCAGCCCGAGGTCCTGCCCATCGGCCTGGGTGCGCGCGACACCCTGCGCCTGGAAGCTGGTCTGTGCCTCTACGGCCACGACATCGACACCACGACCACACCGGTCGAAGGCGCGCTGACCTGGGCGATCCAGAAGGTGCGCCGCGCGGGCGGTGCGCGTGCCGGCGGCTATCCAGGCGCCGACGTCATCGGTGCGCAACTCGCCCAAGGCGCAAACGGCGCACAGGGTGGCGTGTCCCGCAAACGCGTCGGCCTGATCAGCACCGAGCGCATGCCCGTGCGCGAAGGCGCGCAGGTGGTGGACGCCGCCGGCGCCCCCATCGGTCGCGTCACCAGCGGCTCGCTCGGCCCCAGCATCAACCAGCCGGTGGCACTGGCCTACCTGGCCACGTCACACACCGCCATCGGCACCGAGGTGTTCGCCGTGGTGCGCGACAAGCGCGTGGCCATGACCGTCGCCGCCCTGCCCTTCGTTCCCAACGGTTACTTCCGCGGTTAAGTCGCAAGCCTGCGCCCCAGACACTGCGAGAATCACGCCCGTTCGGCTCACTCGAATCCCAAACTCCCAAGGACGTCACCATGACCATCAAGTACACGCCCGACCACGAATGGCTGCTCATCGACGCTGACGGCACCGCCACCGTCGGCATCACCCACCACGCGCAAGACGCCCTGGGCGACGTGGTCTTCGTGGACCTGCCCGCCGTGGGCACCACCTTCGCGCCCAAGGACGTGGCCGGCGTGGTCGAGTCCGTCAAGGCCGCCGCCGACGTCTACATGCCCGTCACCGGCGAGATCGTCGAAGTCAACGAAGCCCTGCGCGACGACCCGGCCCTGGCCAACACCGACCCGACCGGCGCTGGCTGGTTCTTCAAGGTCAAGCTGTCCAACCCGGCCGAGCTCGATGCCCTGCTGGACAAGACCGCCTACGACGACCTGCTCAAGAACGCCTGAGCGCAGACGCGCCACCGTTCACCGGGGCGGCCCTGAGCCCGCCGCCCCTGACCGCCCACCGATGCCGAACACCATGACACACGCTGCACTGACCTCCCTCGCCCCCCTGTCGCAACTGGAAAACGCGACCGAATTCCAGGCCCGCCACCTGGGGCCATGGGACGATGAGCAGGCGCACATGCTGAACGTCATCGGGGCGGCTTCGCGCGAGGCGCTGATGCAGGCCATCGTGCCCGACAGCATCCGCCGCAACGCGCCGATGGACCTGCCCGCACCGCTCACCGAGGCCCAGGCCCTGGCCGAGCTCAAGGCCATCGCGCAGCAGAACAAGGTGATGCGCAACTGCATCGGCCAAGGCTATTACGGCACGCTCACCCCCGGCGTCATCCTGCGCAACATCCTGGAGAACCCCGCCTGGTACACGGCCTACACGCCCTACCAGGCCGAGATCTCGCAAGGCCGCATGGAAGCCCTGGTCAACTTCCAGACCATGGTCACCGACCTGACCGGCATGGCGATCGCCAACGCCTCGATGCTCGACGAGGCCACCGCCGCCGCCGAAGCCATGACCCTGGCCGCCCGCGTGGGCAAATCCAAGTCGCAGCGCTTCGTGGTCTGCCACGACGTGTTCCCGCAGACGCTGGAAGTGGTGCAGACCCGCGCCCTGCCGCTGGGCATCACCGTCGATGTGGTCCATGCCGCGCAACTGGCCGAGCACCTGCAAACCAACGACTGCTTCGCCGCGCTGATGCAGTACCCCGGCGTCAACGGCCAGGTGCGCGACCTGCAACCGCTGATCCAGGCCCTGCACGCCCAAGGCGCCATGGCCATCGTGGCCGCCGACCTGCTGGCGCTGACGCTGCTGAAGTCGCCCGGCGAGATGGGCGCCGACATCGCCTGCGGCACCACCCAGCGCTTCGGCATGCCCATGGGCAACGGCGGCCCCCACGCCGCCTACCTGGCCACGCAGGATGCCTTCAAGCGCTCCCTGCCCGGCCGCCTCGTGGGCGTCAGCATCGACAGCCACGGCAACCCCGCCTACCGCCTGGCCCTGCAAACCCGCGAGCAGCACATCCGCCGCGAAAAGGCCACCTCCAACATCTGCACGGCCCAGGTGCTGCCGGCGGTCATCGCCAGCATGTACGCCGTCTATCACGGCCCTGCAGGCCTGCAGCGCATCGCTCAGCGCGTGGCCGCCTACGCCAGCATCCTCACCGCCGGGCTGAAGCAGCTGGGCCGCCAGACCGTGCACACCACCTGGTTCGACACCGTGCAAGTGCTGTGCGGTGACACCGCCGGCCGTGATGCCGTGCTGGCCGCTGCCGTGGCCAAGGGCATCAACCTGCGCGTGGCCAGCGACGACAGCGTCAGCATCGCCCTGGACGAAACCACCACCCGCGCCGACCTGAGCGATCTGCTGGGCGTGTTCGCCAACGGCCAGCCCCTGCCCGACACCGACGCCCTGGCCGCCACGGCCACCCTCGGCCTGCCCGAGAACCTGCGCCGCACCAGCGCCTTCATGACGCACCCGGTCTTCAACAGCCACCACTCCGAGACGAACATGCTGCGCTACATCCGCGCCCTGTCCGACAAGGACCTGGCCCTGGACCGCACCATGATCCCGCTGGGCTCGTGCACCATGAAGCTCAACGCGACCAGCGAGATGATCCCCATCACCTGGCCGGAGTTCGCCCACATCCACCCCTTCGCGCCGCGTGCGCAGCTCAAGGGCTACGAACTGCTCGACCAGCAACTGTGCGCCTGGCTGTCGCAGGCCACGGGCTACGCCGGCATCAGCCTGCAGCCCAACGCCGGCTCGCAAGGCGAGTACGCCGGCCTGCTGGTCATCAAGGCCTGGCACGCCTCGCGCGGCGAAGGCCACCGCGACATCTGCCTGATCCCCGAGAGCGCCCACGGCACCAACCCGGCCAGCGCCCACATGGTCGGCATGAAGGTCGTGGTCACGAAGTGCGATGCCAGCGGCAACGTGGACCTCGACGACCTGCGCGCCAAGTGCGAGCAGCACAGCGCCAACCTGGCCGCGGTGATGATCACCTACCCGTCCACCTACGGCGTGTTCGAGACGCGCGTCACCGAGCTGTGCGCCCTGGTGCACCAGCACGGCGGCCGCGTCTACGTGGACGGCGCCAACATGAACGCCCTGGTTGGCCTGGCCGCACCGGGCCAGTTCGGCGGCGACGTCAGCCACCTCAACCTGCACAAAACCTTCTGCATCCCCCACGGCGGTGGCGGCCCGGGCGTCGGCCCCGTCTGCGTGGTCGATGACCTCGTGCCCTTCCTGCCCGCGCACCGTTCCGCCGGCATCGGCAGCGAGGCGCAAGTGGGTGCCGTGTCGGCCGCACCGTTGGGCAATGCCGCCGTGCTGCCGATCAGCTGGATGTACATCCGCATGATGGGCGCCGAGGGCCTGAAGGCCGCCACCGAGGTGGCCATCCTCAACGCCAACTACGTGGCCGCCCGCCTGGCCGACCACTACGACATCCACTTCAGCGGCGGCAGCAGCACCGTCAAGGGCGGCGGCGTGGCCCACGAGTGCATCCTCGACCTGCGCCCCTTGAAGGACAGCAGTGGGGTCTCCGCCGAAGACGTGGCCAAGCGCCTCATCGACTTCGGCTTCCACGCGCCCACGCTGAGCTTCCCTGTGGCCGGCACGCTGATGGTCGAGCCCACCGAGAGCGAATCGCAGGCCGAGCTGGACCGCTTCTGCGACGCCATGATCGCCATCCGCGAAGAAATCCGCGCCGTGGAGCAAGGCCGTCTGCCGCAGGACGACAACCCGCTGAAAAACGCGCCGCACACCGCCGCCATCCTGCTGGCCACCGAGTGGGCGCACGCCTACAGCCGCGAGGCCGCTGCCTACCCCGTGGCCAGCCTGCGCCAGCAGAAGTACTGGTCGCCCGTGGGCCGCGTGGACAACGTGCACGGCGACCGCAACCTGTTCTGCAGCTGCCTGCCGGCCGACGCCTGGCGCTGAGCCCTGAAAAACACCCGTCCGCAGGCGAAATCAGATATCCTTGCCAAGCACAGGGTTTCGATCCTGTGATGCAGTCGTCGATCGGGCTCAGTCGTCCGCATGCGCTGGATTGATCGCGGGCCCCTTTTTTGCCGAGGGTCTGAGCGTGCGCCCAGGCCCCGTCACTGCGGGAGTCAGCATGGGTTCAGCGGACGCTCAGGGTGTGGGTCCCCGACGGTTCTTGCCGTCGCCGGAGGGCGTGTCCTTGGCCTTGAGCGCGGCACGCGCCGGGCTCTGGGAATGGGACATCCAGAACAACGAGAACCGCTGGTCCGAAGAGCTCTGGCCGCTCTATGGCCTCGACCCGCTGCAGCACACCCCCAGCTACGAGCACTGGCTGCTGAGCGTGCATGCCGACGACCGCGAGCGCACCTGTGCGCTCATCACCCACGCGGTTGAACACCGGCAACCTTTCGAAATCGAATGGCGCACCAACCCGGCGCAAGGGCCGGTGCGCTGGCTGCTCAGCCGGGGACAACCTGGCGTCTGCCATGACGACCAGGTGCAGACCTATGTCGGCATCGTCATGGACATCAGCCAACGCAAGCAGGCAGAAGAATCCCTCAAAACGCTCAACGAAGCCCTGGCGCAGCGGGTCCAGGAGCGCACCCAGGCCCTCGACGACCAACAGCGCTTGCTGCAAACCATCCTGGACGGTGTGCCTGGCCTGGTGGGCTACTGGGACACCCAATTGCGCAACCGCTTCGCCAACCGCGCTTACCGCGAATGGTTTGGCGTCACGCCCGAAGAAATCCAGGGCCGGCACATCCTGGACCTGCTGGGGCCCCATCTCTACGAACTCAACCGCGGCTACATGGAACGCGCCCTGCGCGGTGAGCGGCAGTGCTTCATCCGTGACATCCCCATGCCCGGACAGCCTGGCAAAGTGCGCATCAGCGAAGCGCACTACCTGCCGGACATCGACCACGGCGAGGTGCGCGGCTTCCTCGTCATGGTGTTCGACGTCACCCAGGTGACGCAGGCCGAGCGCCAAGCCCGAGCGGCCAGCCAGGCCAAATCCGAGTTCCTGGCCAACGTCAGCCACGAACTGCGCACACCGCTCAATGCGATGTTCGGGTTGGCCCAGATCGGCGCCCGAGACACCGCCGGCACGCCCAGCGCACGCACCTTCCAGCAGATCCTGGCCTCAGGGCAGCACCTGCTGGGCCTCATCAACGACGTGCTGGACTTCTCCAAGATCGAGGCCGGCAAGCTCCTGCTGCAACCCCAGCCCATGGCCCTGGCCCAGGTGATGGAACACGTCGTGGCCATGACCGCCCTGCGTGCCGAGGCCAAAGGCCTGCCCCTGCTGCTGGAGGAAAGCCCGCGCGTGCCCCAGGGCGCCGTGGGCGACGCCACCCGGCTGGCGCAGATCCTCGTCAACCTGGTGGCCAACGCCATCAAATTCACCGACCAGGGCGAGGTGCGCATGCGCTTCGACGTCGATGACGGGGCCCTCGTGGTCCAAGTCACCGACACTGGCATCGGCATCGAGCCGCAGCACATGGACCAGCTCTTCCAGCCCTTCGTGCAAGCCCACGATGGTGTGCGCGGCCAGGGTGGCACCGGGCTGGGCCTGGCCATCTGCAAGCGCCTGACGCAGCTCATGCAGGGGCACATCGACGCGCGCAGCGAGCCCGGCAAGGGCAGTTGCTTCACCCTGCGCGTCCCCTTGGCGCAGTCAGAGGCGGGCGACTTCACCGCCCTGTCCGACGTGTTGCTCGTGGGCTTTCCCTCCGCCGCGCAAGCGTGCCTGGTCCGGGACCTGGCCGCGCGACACAGCCGCTGCCAGGTGGCCGACGACCTCCCCGCCAAGCTGCGCCACGGCCAGGTGCTGGTCGTGCACGAGCAGCTGCTGGCCCACCTGGACACCGCCACCCTCAACCGCTGGCTGGACGAGGGGCGCACCGTGGTGATTTCCGTGCGGGTGGCGCCCTCCACGCCGCTGTGCCCCGCCGGCATCTCTTTGCGGGATGCGGCCCTGGTCGTGGCCGGCCCGCTCAGCCCGCTGCGCCTGCTGCACGCGCTCCAGCACCGCCCGCCCGCCGTCAAGCGCAATGCCCGCAACCGCCTGCAAGGCCTGCGCATCCTCGCCGCCGAAGACAACCCGGTGAACCGCCTCATCCTGGCGCAGATGCTGGAAGGCGAAGGCGCCAGCGTGCAGTTCGCTTTCGATGGCGCCCAAGCTGTGGCCCTGGCCCAGCGTCTGGGCACCGATGCCATCGACCTGGTGCTGTGCGACATCCAGATGCCCGTGATGGACGGCTACGAGGCCACGCGCCAACTCCTGCGCCTGGACCCCGCCCTGCCCATCATCGGCCTGACCGCGCACGCCTTCAACCAGGCGCGCCAGCAAGCCCAGGAAGCGGGCATGCGCGACTACGTGACCAAACCCTATCTGCTGGATACACTCACCGACGTCATCCGCCGCCACGCACGCCATTCGGCCCCTCTCGTGAACGACGCACACACGCCTCCATCGCATCCGCCAGAACCCACCTCGGACTGGGCGTCCATGCAGCACCATTTCCAGGCCCAGCCGGCGCTGTTCGACCGGCTGGTGGACGTGGCCCTGCAGTCCTTGCCCGGGGTGCTCTGTGAACTCGACCGCGCCCGCGCGCTGGGCGACATGTCCGCGCTGGCCAAAATTGCCCACGAAATCAAGGGCACGGCCTTGAACCTGAGGGCCTCCCGCCTGGCTGGGCTCGGTGCCACCACGCAGGATCAGGCCCGCGAGGGCCTGCCCAGCTGCCACGCCAGCGCCAGCGAACTCTCAGCCGGGCTGCAAGCCTTCCTGGAAGACCTGCGCGGCCACGGCCATGGCAGCTCGCAGGAAACCCAACCTGGCACGCTCGATGCCCTGGCCTCAGTAAATCAGGCGGTCCGGGCGGAGGTCGCGCAGGATGGTCGTGGCGATCTCCTCAATCGACTTGTGCGTCGATGACAGCCACGCGATGCCCTCGCGGCGCATCATCGCCTCGGCGGAACTGACCTCGGCACGGCAGTTGTCCAGACTCGCGTAGCGGCTGTTCGGGCGGCGCTCGTTGCGGATCTGGCTGAGGCGCTCCGGGTCGATCGTCAGGCCGAAGCACTTCTTCTTGTACGGCTTGAGCATCGAGGGCAGGAAGCCGCGGTCGAAGTCCTCCGGGATCAGCGGCACATTGGCCGCCTTGATGCCGTGCTGCATCGCCAGGTACAGCGATGTCGGCGTCTTGCCGCTGCGGCTCACGCCCACCAGCACCACGTCGGCCGACTCCAGGTTGCGGGAGGATTGCCCGTCGTCGTGCTCCAGCGAAAAGTGGATGGCGTCGATGCGGTTGTTGTACTCGCCGTCCACGCTGGGGTCGCTGAAGCGGCCCACCCGGTGGTTGGACTTCATGTTGAACTCCTCCTCCAGCGGCTCCACGAAGGTCTTGATCACGTCAAAGACCTTGCCCTGGCAGGTTTTCAGGATGTCCAGCACGTCGTCGTTGGCCAGCGTGGTGAACACGATGGGTTTTTTGCCCTCGCGCTCGCCCGCTGTGTTGATTTCGCGCACCACCTGGAAGGCTTTGTCCACCGTGTCGATGAAGGGCCGGCGGATGTGCCTGGGCTTGATGGCGAACTGCGCCAGGATGGAGTTGCCCATGGTTTCGGCGGTGATGCCCGTGCCATCGGACACGAAGAAGACGCTGCGATCAGACATAGAGGACGGCTGGGGTGGGGGACTCTGTGCGTTGTTCACGCCACAAAGCCCGTGTGACAAGGGGAATCCGCGGGGAAGCAAACCGGATCATAGGCCTGACCCTACAATCTGGCCAAATGCCGTCCATGACAGGTGTGTTGCGCTAGCTTGGCTCCATAACAACCACAAGACAGCCAGGCCGGGCCCACACACCGGGCGCCCAAGGTTTTTTTCACCATCCTGGAGTTTGTATGACCAACCGCTTTGAGCCAACCGATCTGGTTGTGCCCTTCGAGCAACTGCGCATGTCCGACGTCGAAGTCGTCGGCGGCAAGAACGCTTCGCTGGGAGAGATGATCTCCCAGCTGCCCAACGGCGTGCGCGTGCCCACCGGCTTCGCCACCACCGCCCACGCCTTCCGCGAGTTCCTCAAGCACGACGGCTTGGCCGACCGCATCAGCCAACGCCTGGCCACGCTGGACACCGAAGACGTGCGCGCCTTGGCCGTCGCCGGCGCTGAAATCCGCGGCTGGCTCGAAGCCCAACCCTTCCCCGCCGACCTGGAACAGGCCATCCGTGGCGCCTTTGCCACGCTGGCGGGCGACAACCTGCAGGCCTCGTTCGCCGTGCGCTCCTCGGCCACCGCCGAAGACCTGCCCGACGCATCGTTTGCCGGCCAGCAGGAAACCTTCCTGAACGTGGTGGGCATCGAAGACGTCCTGCACAAGATGAAGGAAGTGTTCGCCTCGCTCTACAACGACCGCGCCATCTCCTACCGCGTCCACAAGGGCTTCGCCCACGACGTCGTGGCCCTGTCGGCCGGCGTGCAACGCATGGTGCGCTCCGACCTGGGTGCCGCCGGCGTGATGTTCACCATCGACACCGAATCCGGCTTCTCCGACGTCGTCTTCGTCACCTCCAGCTACGGCCTGGGTGAAACCGTGGTGCAAGGCGCTGTCAACCCCGACGAGTTCTACGTGCACAAGCCGGCGCTCAAGGCTGGCAAGCAGGCTGTCATCCGCCGCAACCTGGGCTCCAAGCTGATCAAGATGGAGTTCGCCTCGGCCGAGGAAAAGGCCGCCAGCGGCAAGCTGGTGCGCACCGTGGACACCACCGTCGAGGCCCGCAACCGCTACAGCCTGACCAACGAGGACGTGACCGAGCTGGCCCGCTACGCCGTCATCATCGAAGAGCACTATGGCCGCCCGATGGACATCGAATGGGGCAAGGACGGCACCGACGGCCACCTGTATATCCTGCAGGCCCGCCCTGAAACCGTGAAGAGCCAGCAGCAAGGCAAGGCCGAGCAGCGCTACAAGCTCAAGGGCACTGGCACCGTGCTGGCCGAAGGCCGCGCCATCGGTCAGAAGATCGGCACCGGCCCCGTGCGCATCGTGCACAACATCTCCGAGATGGACACCGTCAAGCCGGGCGACATCCTCGTCACCGACATGACCGACCCCAACTGGGAGCCGGTGATGAAGCGCGCCAGCGCCATCGTGACCAACCGCGGCGGCCGCACCTGCCACGCCGCCATCATCGCGCGTGAGCTGGGCATCCCGGCCGTGGTCGGTTGCGGCAACGCCACCGAACGCCTGACCGACGGCACCCTGGTGACCGTGGCCTGCTCTGAAGGCGACACCGGCTACATCTACGAAGGCCTGCTGGAGACCGAAGTCACCGAAGTGACCCGTGGTGAGATGCCCCACATCGACCTGAAGGTCATGATGAACGTGGGCAACCCGCAGCTGGCCTTCGACTTCTGCCAGATGCCCAACAGCGGCGTCGGCCTGGCCCGCCTTGAGTTCATCATCAACAACAACATCGGCGTCCACCCCAAGGCGATCCTGGACTACCCGAACATCGACTCCGACCTGAAAAAGGCCGTGGAATCGGTGGCCCGTGGTCACGCCTCGCCCCGCGCTTTCTACGTGGACAAGCTCGCCGAAGGCATCGCCACCATCGCCGCGGCCTTCTGGCCCAAGCCCGTCATCGTGCGCCTGTCGGACTTCAAGTCCAACGAGTACAAGAAACTCATCGGCGGTTCGCGCTACGAGCCGGAAGAAGAAAACCCGATGCTGGGCTTCCGCGGCGCCTCGCGCTACATCAGCGCCGAGTTCGGCGAGGCCTTCGCCATGGAGTGCGAAGCCCTCAAGCGCGTGCGCAACGACATGGGCCTGACCAACATCGAGATCATGGTGCCCTTCGTGCGCACCCTGAAGCAGGCCGAGCGCGTGACCGGCATGCTGGCCGACCACGGCCTGGTGCGCGAGTCCCAGGGTGGCAAGGATGGTCTGCGCGTCATCATGATGTGCGAAGTGCCCTCCAACGCCATCCTGGCCGAGCAGTTCCTGGAGTTCTTCGACGGCATGTCGATCGGCTCCAACGACCTGACGCAGCTGACGCTGGGCCTGGACCGCGACTCCGGCCTGGAGTTGCTGGCCCACGACTTCGACGAGCGCGATCCGGCGGTGAAGGCCATGATCTCGCGCGCCATCGCCGCTTGCCGCGCACAGGGCAAGTACATCGGCATCTGCGGTCAAGGCCCGTCCGACCACCCGGATTTCGCCGAGTGGCTGGCCGACGAAGGCATCGTGTCCATCTCGCTGAACCCGGACACGGTCGTGGACACCTGGCAGCGCCTGGCCGCTCGCGGCTGAGCTTCAGGGTGCCCCACGGCGCCTGACGCCACATGACACCACAGGGGGCTTCGGCCCCCTGCGTCATTTCTGAGGCACCATCGCCACGGCATGCCCATGAACCGGCCCACACCTCACCCCGACTTCCCGCCCGACGCCGTCGATCAGCCGACCTGGCTGGAACGCTGGCGTGCCCTGCTCTGGCCCGCGCCCGTCATGGCCGATGGCAAGGAGCGCCTGCGCTCGGCTTGCGGCGCCGGCCTGGGCTTGCTGTTCATGGCCGCGCTCTGCCAGCGACTGGCTGGTTTCTGGCCTGGCAGCCCCTGGATGATCGCGCCACTGGGCGCCTCGGCCGTGCTGGTTTTCGCCGTGCCTGCAGGCCCGATGGCCCAACCCTGGGCCGTGGTGGGCGGCAACACCTTGTCTGCCCTGGTGGGCACGGCGCTCGCCATGACCGGCCTGGACCCGCTCGTCGCCGGCCCCGCGGCGGTCTGCCTGGCGATCGCCGCCATGTTGGGCACGCGCAGCCTGCACCCACCCGGCGGCGCCGTGGCCCTGACCGCCGTGCTCACCCATGCCGCGGCCTGGCGCTTCCCGCTGTTCCCTGTGATGGTGAATTCCTTGCTGCTGGTGCTCGCCGGCATGGCCTACAACACCCTCACGGGCCGCCCCTACCCCCATCCACAAGGCAAGGCCAAGCCCTCCGCATCCCCCAAGCGGGGTGAGGCAAGCACGCCCGATGCCCTGGGCGAGGTGCTGCGTCGGTACAACCAGGTGCTGGACGTCAGCCGCGACGACCTCGAAGCGCTGATGCACGAAACCGAACGCCTGGCCTACCGGCGGCGCCTGGGCGAATTGCGCTGCGACCAGATCATGTCGCGCCAGCCCGTCACCGTGCAGTTCGGCACGCCCTTGCAAGACGCCTGGGAGCTCCTCAACCGCCACAGCATCAAGGCCCTGCCTGTGGTGGACCAGTACCAGCACCTGATGGGCATCGTCACCCGGGCGGACTTCCTGCGCCACGCGGGGCTCGATGCGCACGAGGCCGTGGCCTCACGCCTGCGCCAGTTGTTGCGCGCCACACCGGGCCTGACCTCGGACAAGGCCGAGGTCGTGGGCCAGATCATGACGCGGCAGGTCCGGGTGGCCAGCGCACAGCGTTCGCTCCTGGAGCTCGTGCCCCTGTTCACCGACAGCGGACACCACCACATCCCCATCGTCGGTGAAGGGCGCAAACTCGTCGGCATCATCACCCAGTCGGATTTCCTCAAGGCCTGGTCACGGGCCGTGCAGGACGGTTGGCAATGACAGTGGCGTCAGCGCCGCTTTTCTGATAGAGTCGCAGGTTTTCCGTTTTCCTGATTTGCGCAAGCCCAGATGGACCGCTCACAAGCGTGCTTCAGGGGTTTTGGGCAAACAGGCCTTGCCGCACGCGGGTTTGACGCTTCGCTGCGGCTTCCCACCCGGGCCATTTGCTGGCGATCCTGACGATCGCCATCAGCTGGAGCGGGAATCCACAAGGAGCTTTCATGCGTCACTATGAAATCATCGTGCTGATCCACCCGGATCAAAGCGAACAAGTTCCGGCCATGCTGGAGCGCTACAAGACCCTGATCACCACCAATGGTGGCCAGGTGCACCGCTTCGAAGACTGGGGCCGCCGTCAACTGGCTTACCAGATCAACAAGCTGGCCAAGGCCCACTACCTGTGCCTGAACGTCGAAATCAGCAAGGAAACCCTGGCTGAAATCGAAACCGGCTTCAAGTTCAACGACGCCGTGCTGCGTCACCTGACCGTGCTGAAGGACAAGGCCGAGACCGCTCCTTCCGTGATGATGAAGCAGGTTGAGCGTGAAGAGGCCCGCAAGGCCCAGCAGGAGCCCGCCGCTGCCTGATGCCAGCCGCAAGGCTGCCAGGCTGCACCCGTCAGCGCACGCTGAACTGAACGCGGTCACCCCAGCATGAACCAAGTTCTGCTGTCCGCCCAGATCATCGAGCGCAAGGCGCTGAGATACACCCCCGCCGGCCTGCCCGCCCTGGACCTCGTGCTTCAGCACGAATCCACGGTGAGCGAGAACCAGCAAAGCCGCAAGGTCAAGCTGGACATCAAGGCTGTGGCCATCGGTCCGATCGCAGATCGGCTGAACAAGCAGGCCATCGGCGAAGCTTTCGGGCTCGCTGGTTTCCTGGGGGCTCCGCGTCACGGACGGGGCGTGCTGCTGCACATCACCGAACTCACCGACATCGTTCAAACACATTCAACGGATAATTGAGAGGTCAACATGGTTGCTCCCCGCTCCAAGAACGGCAAGTTCTCCAAAGACCGCAAGGGCAAGCGCAACACGCAGTCCCTGCTGTTCCGCCGCAAGCGCTTCTGCCGCTTCACCGTCGCCAACGTCGAACAGATCGACTACAAGGACGTTGACACCCTGCGCGATTTCATCGCTGAAAACGGCAAGATCATCCCCGCACGCCTGACCGGCACCCGCGCGATCTACCAGCGTCAGCTGACCACCGCCATCAAGCGCGCTCGCTTCCTGGCCCTGCTGCCTTACAGCGACCAGCACCGCGTCTAAGGAGTCCCTGTCATGCAAATCATCCTCCTCGAAAAAGTCGCCAACCTGGGCAACCTGGGTGATGTGGTCAAGGTCAAGGACGGCTACGCCCGTAACTTCCTGATCCCGACCGGTCAAGCCCGCCGCGCCACCGAAAAGGCCGTCGCCGAATTCGAAGCTCGCCGCGCCGAGCTTGAAAAGGCTTCCGCCGAGAAGCTGGCCGCCGCACAAGCCGTGGGCGACAAGCTCACCGGCAAGACCATCACCGTCAGCCAGAAGGCTGGCGTGGACGGCCGCCTGTTCGGTTCGGTCACCAACCACGACATCGCCGACGGCCTGAAGGCTGCTGGCTTCGACGTGGCCAAGCAGCAGGTTCGCCTGCCCAACGGCCCGCTGAAGACCGTGGGCGAGCACGCCGTGTCGGTGTCCCTGCACACCGACGTGGTGGTGGACGTCACCATCGCTGTCGTCGCTGCCAACGACTGATCCTTCCAGATCGGTCATCTGCAAGGGGTGCGCACGCGCCCCATGCAGGCAGTCTCACAAAGCCGGCGCAAGCCGGCTTTGTCGTTTCCGGGTGTCCCCGATGAAGGGCGGCAGACTTGTCCACCGCCGTCCCCAGGAAGTCCCCTGCATTTCCCAAGGCTGCCCACAGCTTTATCCACAGGCTGACACAGCACACGACCGTATCATCGACCCATGGCCGCAGTCTTCCCCACCCCCTCGTCTTTCAGGAACCCTGGCGATGCGCCAAGCAGCGATGAGATCGCGCGCCTGCGCGTGCCGCCGCACTCCATCGAGGGCGAGCAAAGCGTGCTGGGCGGCCTCCTGCTGGACAACAGCGCCTGGGACCGCGCCGCCGACCTGCTCAACGAGAGCGACTTCTACCGCTACGAGCACCAGCTCATTTTCGCGGCCATCCAGCAGTTGGTGTCCGGCTCCAAGCCGGCCGACGTCATCACGGTGTTCGAGCAGTTGCAAATGCAAGGCAAGGCACAGGACGTGGGCGGCCTGACCTACCTCAACGCCTTGGCCCAGTCGGTGCCGAGCGCGGCCAACATGCGCCGCTACGCTGAAATCGTGCGAGAGCGCGCGGTGCTGCGCAAGCTGGTGACGGCCTCCGACGAGATCGCCACCAACGCCTTCAGCCCGCAGGGCAAGTCGGTGTCGGACATCCTCGACGAGGCCGAAGCCAAGATCATGAAGATCGGCGAGGAAGGCAGCCGCAACAAACAGGGCTTCTTCGCCATGGACGGCCTGGTGGTGGACCTGCTGGACCGCGTGCAGGAGCTGGCCGACAACGGCGCCGAGGATGTCACCGGCGTGCGCACCGGCTTCATCGACATGGACAAGATGACCGCCGGCCTGCAAAAGGGCGACCTCATCATCCTGGCCGCGCGCCCCTCGATGGGCAAAACCGCCTTCGCGCTGAACATCGGCGAGAACGTGGCCGTCAACGAGGGCCTGCCGGTGGCGGTGTTCTCCATGGAAATGGGCGCCTCTCAGCTGGCCTTGCGGATGGTCGGCTCGATCGGCCGCATCAACCAGCAGAACCTGCGCACCGGGCGCCTGTCCGACGACGAATGGGGCCGCCTCAGCGAGACGGTGGAAAAGCTGCGCCACGCCAACGTCTTCATCGACGAAACGCCGGGCCTCTCCCCCAACGAGTTGCGCGCCCGTTCGCGCCGCCTGGCCCGCCAGTTCGGTGGCACGCTCGGCCTGATCATCGTGGACTACCTGCAGCTGATGAGCGGCTCGGGCAGCAACGAGGAAAACCGCGCCACCGTGATCGGTGAAATCTCGCGGGGCCTGAAGGCCTTGGCCAAGGAACTGCAGTGCCCGGTGATCGCGCTGTCGCAGCTCAACCGCTCGGTGGAAACGCGGCCCGACAAGCGCCCCATGATGTCCGACCTGCGCGAGTCCGGCGCCATCGAGCAGGACGCCGACGTCATCATGTTCATCTACCGCGACGAGTACTACAACAAGGAATCGAAGATCCCGGGTGTGGCCGAAATCATCATCGGCAAGCAGCGTAACGGCCCGGTGGGCAGTGTGCACCTGGGCTTCATCAAGTCCAACACCCGCTTCGAGAACCTCGCACCGGGCAGTTACGGCGGCGACGAATACTGACCCCAGCAGCCCATCCTCAGCGCCCTGCAGGATGGGGCGCAACAAAAAGGGAGCCCGAGGGCTCCCTTTGTTTTGACTGCGCTGCCATGTGTGGCCAGCGGAATCGACCTCAGTCGTCGCTGGCACCGCCCAGCGCCATCAGCAGCTGCAGCAGCGAGGTGAAGACGTTGTAGACGTCGAGGTACACCGCCAGCGTGGCCGAAACGTAGTTGGTTTCGCCACCGTCGATGATGCGCTTGAGGTCGTAGAGGATGAAGGCGGAGAAGATCAGCACGGACATCGTGGAGACCGCCAGCATCAGCGCGGGCATTTGCAGCCAGATGTTGGCCAGGCTGGCCACGATCATGACCATCACGCCCATGAACAGCCACTTGCCCATGCTGGAGACATCGCGCTTGACGGTGCTGGCCAGGGTGGCCATGCCCACGAACACCGTTGCCGTGCCACCAAAGGCCAGCGAGATGAGCTGCACGCCATTGGACAGGCCCAGCGCAAAGCCCAGCAGGCGCGACAGCATCAGGCCCATGAAGAAGGTGAAGCCCAGCAGCAGGAGCACGCCCGTGCCGGTGTGCTTGGTTTTCTCGATGCCGTAGAAGAAAGCAAAGGCGATGCCCAGGAAGAGCAAGGCGCTGATCAGCGGGCTGCCAGGCAGCAGGCTGAAGCCGAAGGCCACGCCCACCCAGGCGCCGAGCACGGTGGGGACCATGGACAGCGCCAGCAGCGCGTAGGTGTTGCGCAGCACGCGCGAGCGGTCCACGCCCAGCGAGCCGCCGTAAACCACGTCCAGGGGTTTGAGGGAACGGTCCATGCATCCTCCAAGGGAAAAATGTCGCGGGAGAACCCGCAGCACAACAGCCCGTATATTAGGACAAAACCGCGGGTGGGTGTGGGTTGGCCCTGCTGTGGCGGTCTCAGCCGCGCTGCCGCAGCGATTCGTAGAGGCAGATGGCGGTGGCCGCCGCGACATTCAAGGACTCTTCGCCCCCCGGCTGGGGAATCGTCACGGTGAGGGCGCAGCGGGCCTGCAGGGCTGCGCTGACGCCCTGCCCTTCGTGCCCCATCACCCAGGCGCACGGGTCGGGCAGCTGCACCTTGGACACCACGTGCTCGGTGTGCGAGCTGGTGGCCACCAAGGGCACATGCAGCGCGGCCAGGTCGTCGGCGTCCAGCTGCTCGACCAAGTTCAGCGCGAAATGCGCGCCCATGCCGGCGCGCAGCACCTTGGGGCTCCACAGGCCGGCCGTGCCCTTGAGCGCCAGCAACTGCTGCACGCCCAGGGCCGCTGCGCTGCGCAAGATGCTGCCGACGTTGCCGGCGTCCTGCAGGCGGTCCAGCACGACCGTGCGTGCCGTCGCCTGGATGCCTTGTGCACTGCATTCAGCGCTGCCGGCATGAGCCGCCAGCGGCAGCAGGTAGCCGATGCGCGCAGGCGACTCCAGGCCGGTGAAGGCCTTCCACAGCGCCTCGGGCACCACGACGACCTTGTCGGCGGCACGCGCCAGGCGGCTGGCCAGGGCGGCGCGCTCGTCATCGCCCGTGGCCGTGCCGTGCTCGCCGATCCAGGCGGTGTCGGCCACGATGGCCACCGGCACCGCCACACCGCGCGCCAAGCAGGCCGAACAGAGGTGGTCGCCCTCCAGCCAGACCTCGCCCTGCTTGCGGTAGGCAAGGGGCTCCTGGGCCAGGCGGCGCAGGCGCTGGATCAGCGCGTTCTCGCGGGAGGTGATCGACTGGATGAGGGGCATGGCGCAGGGGTCGGCAAGGCGTTCAGCGGCGCACGGCGGGCACCGGCAGGCTCGGGTCGGGCACCAGCCCCAGCACCACCTTCACCGGGCCGAAGCTGCGCCGATGGTGGGGCGTGGCGCCATGCTGGCGCAGCGCGGCGATGTGGTCGGCCGTGGGATAGCCCTTGTGGCCGTCGAAGCCGTACTGCGGGAAGGCCTGGTGCAGCTCGTCGCACAGGCGGTCGCGGTGCACCTTGGCCAGGATGGACGCCGCCGAGATGGCCTGCACCTTGGCATCGCCCTTGACGATGGCCTGGGCAGGCACCGCCAGCGGCGGCACGCGGTTGCCATCGACCTGGACCAGGGAGGGCTTCAGGCGGAGCCCTTCCACGGCCCGGCGCATGGCCAGCATGGTGGCGTGCAGGATGTTGAGCTGGTCGATTTCCTCGACCGAGGCAAGCGCGATGCTGCAGCACAGGGCCTTGGCACGGATCTCATCGAACAGGTGCTCGCGCTGGCGGGCGCTGAGCTTCTTGGAGTCGGCCAAGCCGGCGATGGGGTTGAGCTCATCGAGGATGACCGCCGCCGCCACCACCGGGCCGGCCAGCGGGCCGCGACCGGCCTCGTCCACCCCGGCCAACAAGCCCATGGGCGAGACGGGGCAGAGCAAGTCCAGCTGTTGCTCGGCGGCCAAGGGCGGCACCACGGCCACTTGGACGCGTTCAGCGCGCTTCGAGGACTTGGGCGATGGCATCGGAGGCCGCGCGGGCGGTGTCACGCCGCAGCAGGTGGTGCATGTCGAGGAAACGCTGCTGCACCGAGGCGCAGCGCGCAGGGTCGTCCAGCCAGGCCAGCACATCGGCGGCCAGCTGCGTCGGGTTGGCGTCGTGCTGCAGGCGCTCGGGCACGACGAAATCGCGCGCCAGGATGTTGGGCAGCCCCACCCAGGGCAGGTAGCCCATGCGCTTCATGATCTGCCAGCTCATGGGACTGAGCTGGTAGGCGATGACCATGGGGCGCTTGAACAGGGCGGCTTCCAGCGTGGCGGTGCCGCTGGCGATCAGGGTGACGTCGCAGGCGGCCAGGGCCTCGTGGGATTGGCCATCGAGCAAGGTCAGTGGCGCGTCAGGCGCATGCGCGCGCACCAGGGGCTCCACCAGCTCGCGCAGGCCAGGCACCACGGGCAGCACGAAGCGCAGGTCGGGGCGCTGCCGGGCCAAGCTGGCCACGGTTTGCAGGAAAACGGGCGCGATGTGGCTGATCTCACCGCGGCGGCTGCCGGGCAGCACGGCCAGCAGGGGCACGCCGTCGGCCAGGCCCAGCTTCTGGCGGGCGGCCGCACGTGGCACCTCCAGCGGGATGGTGTCGGCCAAGGGGTGGCCCACGTAGCTCGCGGCGATGCCAGCGTCGTGGTAGATCTGCGGCTCGAAGGGGAAGAGGCAGAGCATGTGGTCCACCGATCGGTGGATTTTGTGGATGCGCCCTCCCCGCCAAGCCCAGATCGAGGGGCTGACGAAGTGCACGGTCTTGACGCCTTCGGCCTTCAAGCGGGCTTCGAGGCCGAGGTTGAAGTCGGGCGCATCGACGCCAATGAACAGGTCCGGCCGCTCGGCCAGCAGGCGGTCGCCCAGGCGCCGGCGGATGGTCCAGATCTCACGGAAGCGCCGCAGCACCTCCATGTTGAACCCGTGCACCGCGAGCTTGTCGTGCGGCCACCAGGCCTCGAAGCCCTGGGCTGCCATCTTCGGCCCGCCGATGCCCTGGGCCGTGAGCTCGGGCCAGCGCGACTTCATGCCGCCGAGCAGCAGCCCGGCCAGCAAGTCGCCCGAAGTCTCGCCAGCGACCATCGCCAGCCGAGGCGCAGAGGTGCTCATGCGGTGTGCATCCAGCGTCTGGGCCGAGCTCAGCGGACGATGCCGCGCTGGGCACCGGCCAGGAAGGCCAGCATCTTGTCGATGTCGCCCAGCGCGCCGTCCGCCTGTGCCTCGGGCGTGGCCTTCAGCGCGGTGATCTCATCGACCGAAGCGGCCAGCGTCAGGCCCTTGCGGTAGAGCAACTTGTACATCTGCTTGAGCAGGCTCAGGCGCTCCGGGCTGTAACCACGGCGGCGCGGGCCTTCCTGGTGCACGTTCTGGGCTTCGGCGGGGTTGCCCGCGGCCACCACGAAAGGCGGCAGGTCCTGCGACAGGCGCGTCTGGAAGCCCAGCATGGCGAAGTCGCCGATGCGCACGAACTGGTGGATGCCGCTGATGCCGCCGATCAGGGTGAAGTCACCCACCGTGACGTGGCCGGCGAACTGCACCGAGTTGGCGATCACGTTGTGGCTGCCAATGACGCAGTCGTGCGCCACGTGCACATAGGCCATGATCCAGTTGTCGTCACCGATCTGCGTGATGCCCTTGTCCTGCACCGTGCCGGTGTTGAAGGTCGTGAACTCGCGGATGGTGTTGCCGTTGCCGATGATGAGCCGTGTGGGCTCACCCGCGTACTTCTTGTCCTGCGGGTCGGCACCCAGCGAGGCGAACTGGAAGATGCGGTTGTCGCGGCCAATCGTCGTGTGGCCTTCGATGACCGCGTGCGCGCCGATCGTCGTGCCCTCGCCGATCTCGACGTTCGGGCCGATCACGGTGTAGGGGCCCACGCTCACGCCATCGGCCAGGCGGGCTTGCGGGTCAACGAGGGCCGTCGGGTGGATGCTCGCCATCGTCGCTCAGCTCACCTTGCGCTTGGTGCACATCAGCTCGGCCGACACGGCCAGCTCGCCGTCCACAGAGCCTTGCGCCGTGAACTTGTAGATGCCGCTCTTGACGCGGTCCAGCGTCACTTCCAGGATGAGCTGGTCACCGGGCTCGACCGGGCGCTTGAAACGCGCACCGTCGATGCCGGCGAAGTAGATCACCATGTTCTCGTCCACGCCGTCGCCGGTGCTCTCAAACGCCAGCAGCGCCGCGGCCTGGGCCAGGGCTTCCAGCATCAGCACGCCCGGCATGACCGGGCGGTGGGGGAAGTGGCCCTGGAAATAGGGCTCGTTGATGGAAACGTTCTTCAGCGCACGGATGCGCTTGTTCAACTCCAGCTCCAGCACGCGGTCCACCAGGAGGAAGGGGTAGCGGTGCGGGAGTTTTTCCAGGATCTTGTGGATGTCCATCAGCTTTTCACTTGCTTTTCGAGGGTGCGGATGCGGTCGCGCAGGGCGTGAAGCTGCCGCAGGGTGGCGGCGTTCTTCTCCCAGCTGGCGTTCTCGTCGAACGGAAAAACGCCGCTGTACTGGCCCGGTTGGTGGATGGACCGCGATATCAGGGTGCCGGAGGACACGTGCACATTGTCCGCCAGCGTGAGGTGTCCGAGGATCATGCCGGCGCCGCCCACCGTGCAGTGCTTGCCGATGCGGGCGCTGCCGGCCACGCCGACGCAGCCGGCCATGGCCGTGTGCTCGCCGATGTGCACGTTGTGCGCGATCTGCACGAGGTTGTCCAGCTTGACGCCGTTGTCGATGACCGTGTCGTCGAGGGCGCCGCGGTCCACACAGGTGTTGGCGCCCAGCTCGACGTCATCACCGATGCGAACGGCGCCCAGTTGTTCGATTTTTTCCCAGCGGCCCTGGTGAGGCGCAAAGCCGAAACCGTCGGCACCGATCACCACGCCGCTGTGGAAAATGCAGCGCTCGCCAATCACGCAATCGAAGCCGACCACCACCTGGGGCGCCAGGCGAGTGTGGGCGCCGATGCGGGCGCGCTCGCCGATGCTGCACTGCGCGCCGATGGTGGCGTGGTCGCCGATGACGGCGCCGGCCTCCACCACGGCCAGCGGGCCGATGCTCACGCCCTGGCCGATGACCACATCGGGCGAGACCACCGCGCTCGGGTGGACGCCCGCCGCCAGTCGAGGTCGCACCTGTGCGCCCCACCAGCGCGTGAGCGCAGCGAAATAGCGGTATGGATCGGCGGTGACGATGCAGGCCGGCAGGCGCGCGGCATCGTCCAGCACCGCCGGACTCAGGATCACGCAGGAGGCCTGCGTGCCAGCCAGCTGGCTGCGGTACTTGGGGTTGGCCAGGAAGGCCAGGGTGCCCGGCTGCGCTGTTTCCAGCGGCCCGATGCGCTGGACGGTGGCACCCGCATCGCCGCGCAACTCGGCGCTCAAGCCGCCATGCTCGGGCAGTGCCAGGGCGGCGACCACCTGCCCCAGCGTGACGCTCAGCGTCGGTGCGGTGGGAGTGGCGGGATGTGCATGTCCGGTGGTCACTGGGCGGTCACTTGCGGTCACGTGCCGTCACTTACCGGATCCGGTGTTCATCGCCTTGATGACCTTGTCCGTGATGTCCACCTTGGGGCCCGCGAACACGGCTTCCTGAACGATCAGGTCGAATTTTTCCTGGTCGAAGATCTGCTTGACCACGCGGTTGGCCCGGTCGAGCACCGCCGACAGCTCTTCGTTCTTGCGCTGGTTCAGGTCTTCCTGGAACTCGCGGCGCTTGCGCTGCAGGTCGCGGTCTTGTTCGACCAGTTCGCGCTGGCGGCGCAGGCGTTCGGTCTCGCCCAGGGTGGCGGCGTCTTTTTCAAGGCGGTCAGAGGCCGTCTTCAGGCGGCTCTCGCCGTCGCTGAGGTCTTTCTCGCGGCGGGTGAACTCGCTCTCCAGCTTGGCCTGCGCCGTCTTCGCCGCGGCCGCGTCACGCAGCACGCGGTCCAGATTGACAAAGCCGATTTTGATTTCCTGGGCTTGTGCGGCAAGCGCGCTTGCCAGCAAGGCCACGGCCACCAGGGTCTTGTGCATCGAGGTCATGGTCAGAAAGCCGTGCCAATCTGGAACTGAAGTGACTGGATTTTATCTTGATCGAAGGACTTCACCGGCTTGCCATAGCTCAGCTTGAGCGGCCCCACGGGCGAAACCCAGCTCACGCCCACGCCCACCGAGGCGCGGAGTTCGCGGAATTTCATGGTTTGCTGCTCGCCCCACACGTTGCCGACATCCATGTAGCCGAACAGGCGCAGGGTGCGGTCGTTGCCCGCCCCAGGGAAAGGCACGTACATCTCGGCGTTCAAATTCACGCGTTTGTTGCCGCCGATGTAGGCGCCTTCGATGTCCACCGGGCCCAAGGAATTCTGCTCGAAGCCGCGCACCGAACCCAGGCCACCGCCATAGAAGTTCTTGAACACCGGGTACGGCTTGCCTTGCAGGCCTCGACCGTAGCCAAACTCGCTGTTCAGCCCCAAGGTGTAGCCCTTGGTGATCGGGAAGTACTGCTGGACCTGGAAGTCGCTGCGCAGGTAACGGGTGTCGCCCAGGAGGCCGTTTTCCAGGTTCACACGCATGTAGCGACCATTGCTGGGCGCGATGGTGCTGTCGCGGGAGTCGCGGGCCCAGCCTGCCGTCAGGGGGATCGAGACCACCCGGTCGCCGAAGTTCTCGCGGAACAGGCGGTAACTGACGGGCAGACCGGTCGTGCCCTTGATGGCGGTGGACTCCGCGCCCAGACCAAAGAACACCGTGTCGAACTCGGTGAAGGGCACGCCGAAGCGGATGGCGCCACCGGCCGTCTCGATGCGGTAATTGCCGCCCTGCGTGTTCAGCGGGCGCGAGGTGCGGAAGAACACGTCATACGAACGCGACACGCCCGAGTCGGTGAAGTACGGGTCCACGGTGCTGAGCACCAGGGTCCGGTTGTACTTGCCGGTGTTGACTTCCACGCCCAGGTAGTTGCCGGTGCCAAAGACGTTGTCCTGCTTGATGGACGCCGACAGGGTGAGCTTTTCGGCCGACGAGAAGCCCGCGCCCAGCATCAGGTTGCCGGTGGGCTTTTCCTCGACCGCGACGGTCAGGTCCACCTGGTCCACGGTACCCGGCACTTCGGCCGTGTCCACGCCGACGTTCTTGAAGTAGCCCAGGCGGTCCACACGGTCGCGTGAAAGCTTGATCTTCTGGCCGTCGTACCAGGCCGATTCGAACTGGCGGAATTCGCGGCGAATCACCTCATCGCGGGTGCGCGAGTTGCCGGCCACGTTGACGCGGCGCACGTACACGCGGCGCTGCGGCTGGGCCACCAGGGTGATGACCGCCTGGCCCTTCTCGCGGTCGAGCTCAGGGCGGACGTCCACCCGCGCGAACGCGTAGCCATAGGTCGCGAAGCGGTCGGTGAAGGCCTTGTTGGTGGCCGCCACGGCATCGGCCTGGTAGGGCTCGCCCACCTTGATGCCGATCAGCTTGCGGAAGGTCGCCTCCTTGCCCAGGTACTCGCCTTCGAGCTTGACGCCGGTGACGGTGTAGAGCGGGCCTTCGATGACGTTGATGACCAGGGAGATGTCTTGCTTGTCCGGCGAGATGGCCACCTGGGCGGACTCGATCCGGAACTCGAGGTAGCCGCGGTTGAGGTAGTAGGACTTCAGCGTTTCCAGGTCGGCATTGAGCTTGGAGCGCGCGTACTGGTCGGACTTGGTGTACCAGCTCAGCCAGCCGCCAGAGGTCAGGTCCAGCTGCGACAGCAGCGTGCTCTCCGAGAAGGCCTTGCTGCCCGTGATGCGGATGTTCTTGATCTTGGTGACCTCGCCTTCGGTGACGGTGAAGGTCACGTTGACGCGGTTGCGCTCGGCCGGGGTGATCGTGGTGACCACCTCGGCGCCGTACAGGCTGCGCGTGAGGTACTGCCGCTTGAGCTCCTGCTCCGCACGGTCGGCCAGGGCGCGGTCGAAGGGCTGGCCTTCGGCGATGCCCACATCCTTCAGGGCCTTGACGAGGGCGTCCTTGTCGAACTCCTTGGTGCCGACGAATTCGACGCGGGCGATCGCAGGGCGTTCCTCCACGACCACCACGATGACGTTGCCATCGACCTCGATGCGCACGTCCTTGAACAGGCCCGTGGCGAACAGCGCGCGCAGGCCTGCGGAGCCTTTGTCATCGGTGTAGGTGTCGCCCACACGGAAAGGCAGCGAGGCGAACACCGTGCCGGCATCGGCACGCTGCAAGCCCTCCACGCGGATGTCTCGCAGGACGAAGGGCTCGACCGCCCAAGCGGCCTGGAACACGGAAGACGCCAGCAAGGCGGCGAGCAGGGTCGGCTTGAGGCGGACGGTCATGGAGGGGATGTGCATGTGAAAGATCATGGCGCGCCCAGCAGGCGCGCGAAGTCGTTGTACAGGGCCAGGGACATCATCAACAACATGATGGCAACCCCACCCCGCTGCAGACGTTCAAGCCAGCGATCGGAAACAGGCCGGCCCGTGACACTTTCAAAAAGATAATACATGAGGTGCCCGCCATCGAGGACGGGCAGCGGCAGCAGGTTCAACACACCCAGGCTGACGCTGACCAGGGCCAGGAAGCCCACGTAATAGACCCAGCCCAATTGCGCCGACTTGCCCGCGTAGTCCGCGATGGTGATCGGGCCGCTGAGGTTCTTGATGGAGGCCTCGCCCACGAGCATCTTGCCCAGCATGTCCAGGCTGAGCGTGGCGACGTCCCAAGTTTTGGCGACCGCACGGGTGAAGCCTTCGATGGCGCCGTAGTGCACCTCGGTCATGGCCACGGGACCACCCAGGCCTGCCTCGATGCGGGGCAGCAACTTGCCCTGCACGTCCTTCATCACAGGCTGCAAGGTCACTTCCTGGACCCGACCCGCGCGCTCGATGCGCACCAGCAGGGGCTGGGGCTTGCCCTGCACGGCGCTGTCGCGGATGGCCTGGCGCAACTGGCCGGCGTCATAGACGATCTGGCCATTGAGCAGCAAGACGCGGTCACCTTGACGCAGACCGCCCTTCTCGGCCGGGCCGCCAGGCACCACCTGGGCCACGACGGGGTCGGCATAGGGGCCGCTGAAACCGAGGCGCTCCAGCAAGCCGTTGTCCACCTCGGACGCGGGCACCGAGGACAGCGCCAGCGACACCGTGCGCTGCGCGCCCAAAGCCGCGCTGTCGGTGGCGCGAGCGGCCACCCTCAGCTGCACGTCCTGCCCCTTGACGGCGGCGCGCGTGAACAGCCACTGCAATTCGGTCATCGAGCGCACGGGGGTCCAGTCGTCGGACTGGGCGGCACGCAGCGCCACGACCTCGTCGCGCGAAGCCAGGCCCGCACGCGCGATCATGCTGTCGGCACGCGGCTGGGCCATCCAGGGACGCACTTCCTGCACCCCCGCCCAGTTGACGCAGGCGTACAGCACCACCGCCAACGCGAGGTTGGCCAGCGGTCCGGCCGCCACCACGAAAGCGCGCTGACGCAGCGGCTTCTGGTTGAAGGCGCGGTGGCGCTCTGCCGGGTCCACGGTGCCTTCGCGCTCGTCGAGCATCTTCACGTAGCCTCCCAGCGGCAGGGCCGAGAGCACGAATTCGGTCTCGCCACGGGTGTGCGACCACAGCACGCGGCCAAAGCCCAGCGAAAACCGCAGCACCTTCACGTCGCAGGCCACCGCGGCGCGGTAGTGCCCGTACTCGTGGATCAGCACAAGCACGCCGATGGTCACGAGGAAAGCGATCACGGTCATGGGGTTACTCCTTCAGGCCAGCCCAAGGGGCGGGGAATGCTCACGCTGCGCCAGTGCGGGTCGCCATCAGGCCCGACCACACCCTGTGGCCACGCCTTGCGCCACGCGCCGGGCATCGGCGTCCAGCGCCAGCAGGTTCGCCACCGATTCTGCCGCGCCTGTCGGCACCCGACAGTCTGACAGGGTCTGGGCATTGACCTGGTGGATCTGATCGAAACGGATGCGACCTTGCAGGAAGGCCTCGACCGCAACTTCGTTGGCCGCGTTCAACACACAGGTGTGACCCGGCGCAGCCAGCAGCGTCTCCCAGGCCAGTTGCAGACCGGGATAGCGGCGGGCATCGGGCGTGTCGAAGGTCAAGGCCTTGAGCTGGGTGAAGTCGAGCAGGTCGGCGCCCGACTCGATGCGCTGTGGCCAGGACAGGCCATACGCGATCGGCACCCGCATGTCGGGCGTGCCCAGTTGCGCCAGCACGGAACGGTCGCGGCACACCACCATGGAGTGGACGATGCTTTGCGGGTGCAGCACGACCTTGATTTGCTGCGGCGTCAAGCCGAACAGCCAGCGCGCCTCGATGACCTCCAGCGCCTTGTTCATCATCGTGGCCGAATCCACCGAAATCTTGCGGCCCATGACCCAGTTGGGATGGGCGCAGGCCTGGTCGGGCGTGATGATGGCGAACGTGGCCGGATCGCGGTCGCGGAACGGGCCGCCCGAGGCGGTCAGCACGATGTGGTCGACGCGCTGCGCCCAGGTCGCCGGGTCTTCCGGCAGGCACTGGAAGATGGCCGAGTGCTCGCTGTCGATGGGCACCAGGGTGGCGCCGCCCTCGGCGACGGCCTGCATGAACAGGCCACCGCCCACCACCAAGGCTTCCTTGTTGGCCAGCAGCAGGCGCTTGCCCGCACGGGCTGCCGCCAGGCATGGGGCCAGACCGGCAGCACCCACGATGGCGCCCATGACGACGTCCACATCGGCGTGCGAAGCCACGTCGCACAGAGCCTGTTCGCCCTCCAGCACCTCGGTGGGCAGACCGGCCGCCCTCACCTGCTGGCGCAACTCGGCGGCCTTGGCCACATCGGGCATGACGGCGAAGCGCGGGCGCCACTGCAGGCACTGCGCGAACAACTCCGGCACCCGGCTGGCCCCGCTGATCGCCCAGACCTCGAAGCGGTCGGGGTGGCGCGAGATCACGTCCAGCGTGTTGACCCCGATGGAGCCCGTGGCCCCGAGGATGCACACGCGCTGGCGGCGGGCGTTCATGGGCACAGTCATTGGCACAGCATCAACCATGGCACAGCGTCATCAGGGCAAGGGAAACGGGCAACACCGGCAAGAGCGCATCGATGCGGTCCAGCACACCGCCATGGCCTGGCAGCAACTGGCTGCTGTCCTTGGCCCCAGCCTGCCGTTTGATCAAGGATTCGAACAGGTCGCCGACCACGCTCAAGCCAGCCAGGGCCAGCAAGGCCAGCACCATGCCCGGCACGCCCAGGCCCCATTGCAACCGGCTGTAAAGGCTCGGGGAATCGACGGCCCATTGCTGGTCGACCACCAGCCAGCCGGCGGCCAGCAGCAGCACGGCGACCATGCCGGCCGCCACACCCTCCCAGCTCTTGCCCGGGCTGATGCTGGGCGCCAGCTTGTGCTTGCCGAAAGCGCGGCCACCAAAGTAGGCACCGATGTCGGCGCCCCACACCAGGCAGAACACCGACAGCAGGTAGTTCAGGCCCTGCGCTCTGCTTTCGACCAGCGCCATCCAGGCCAACACCAGCAAGGCCAGGCCCAGCAAGCGGCGCACGCCTTGCGGCACCTGCAGCCAGTGCGTCGGGCCCCAGCGCAAGGCCAGCGCACCACCCACCACCCACAACAAGGTCGAACCCAGCCACACCTCGGCCGGGGCAATGAAGCCCACCAGCGCATGGCCGGCCGCATGGACGTGTGGCGTCACGCCTTGGGCAACGTTGCCCCACAGCGGCAGGTGGAAAGCATGGGCCACGTACACGCAGGCACCGGCCACAGCGGCCCCCAGCAGCCACGCACGGGCGCCTGGCGCCTCGTTCAAGCGCGACCACTCCCAGCCTGCCGCGGAGATGAACACCAGGGTCAGCAGCGCAAAGGGCCAGGCGGCCTCCGCCAGCAAGGTCGGCAGGAGGATGGCCAACAGGATCAGGCCCGTGATCACGCGTTGCTTGAGCATTTCACTCCTTGGGGATGAGGTCGGCGCCGATGGCACCCACACCTTCGCCCGAACTGCCCACATCGCCAAAACGGCGCTCACGGCGGGCAAATGCGGCGATGGCGCGGTCCAGCTCGGCCGCATCGAAATCGGGCCAGAGGCAGTCGGTGAAGACCAGCTCGGCATAAGCACTCTGCCACAGCAGGAAGTTGGACAGGCGAACCTCGCCGCCCGTGCGGATGAACAGATCGGGGTCCGGCGCGTAGGCCATGGCCATGTGGCGAG
This sequence comes from Aquabacterium sp., assembly GCA_023266355.1. Taxonomy (GTDB): domain Bacteria; phylum Pseudomonadota; class Gammaproteobacteria; order Burkholderiales; family Burkholderiaceae_C; genus Aquabacterium. The sequence goes on along the minus strand of JAHFQM010000002.1, from coordinate 114,835 downwards.
ACAAGGCCTCTTCCGTCAGTTGCGCTGGCGTCAAACCCGCCGCCACCGCCTTCTGGCAGGCTTGGACGATGTCCCAGCGCCCACCGTAATTGAAGGCCACCGTCAGGACCAGGCGGCTGTTGTCCACCGTGTTCGACTGGGCGTCCAGCAAAGCATTGCGAACCTTCTCGGACACATTGTCCAGATCACCCACGATGCGGATGCGCACACCATCGGCCTTCAGTCGCGTGAGGTGCTTGGACAGCGCCACCAGCAAGAGCCCCATCAGGCCAGACACCTCTTCCTCGGGCCGCTTCCAGTTCTCCGATGAGAACGCGAACACCGTGAGAAAGCCCACGCCCCGGTCGGCCGCCGCCTGCACCACCTTGACCAGCGCATCCACGCCCGCCTTGTGCCCCACCCCGCGGGGCATGAAGCGCTTGCGCGCCCAGCGGCCATTGCCGTCCATGACGATGGCGATGTGGCGAGGGATCGGGTCCGGCGTGCGTGCGTCTGCCATCGGCTTACAAGATGTCGGTGCGTGCAAGGGTCACCCTGAGGGCGGCCCAGAAAAACAGCGAGGCGGTCATGCCGCCCCGAGAGTCTGAGAGACCGGCCGCGTCAGACGGCCATGATCTCGGCTTCCTTGACCTGGACCAGCTTGTCGATGTCGGCAATGGTCTTGTCCGTCAGCTTCTGGATGTCGTCCTGCGAACGGCGGTCATCGTCTTCGGTGATTTCCTTGTCCTTGAGCAGGCGCTTGGCGTGGTCGTTGGCGTCACGGCGCAGGTTGCGCACGGCCACCTTGGCATCTTCGCCTTCGCCCTTGACGAGCTTGGTCAGTTCGCGGCGGCGCTCTTCCGTCAGGGCGGGCATCGGCACGCGGATCAGGTCACCCTGCGCGGCGGGGTTCAGGCCCAGGTCGGATTCGCGGATGGCCTTCTCGATCTTGGCGCCCATGCCTTTTTCCCAAGGCTGCACACCGATGGTGCGCGCGTCGATCAGGGTCAGGTTGGCGACCTGGCTGATGGGCACCATCGAGCCGTAATAGTCGATCTGCACCTGGTCGAGGATGCCAGGGTGAGCGCGGCCGGTGCGGACCTTGGCCAGTTCGCTCTTGAAAGCCTCGATGGACTTGAGCATTTTCTGCTCGGCGTTTTTCTTGATGTCAGCGATGCTCATGGGAAGCTCCGTGCGTGGTGCGATGCGCTCTCACCAACGCGTGAGACAGTAAACAGGAGGACAGGAGCTGCCAGGTGCTCAGACGTGCACCAGCGTGCCCTCATCCTCGCCTTGCACAACGCGCTTGAGCGCGCCCGGCTTGAAGATGGAGAACACCTTCAAGGGCAGGTTCTGATCGCGGCACAGCGCGAAGGCCGTGGCGTCCAGCACCTGCAAATTCTTGATCAAGGCCTCGTCGAAGGTGATGCTGGCGTAACGGGTGGCCGACGGGTCCTTCTTGGGGTCGGCCGTGTACACGCCATCCACCTTCGTGGCCTTGAGCATGATCTCGGCACCGATTTCGGCGCCACGCAGGGCGGCGGCCGTGTCGGTCGTGAAGAAGGGGTTGCCGGTGCCGGCGGCGAACACCACCACCTTGCCTTCTTCGAGGTATTGCAGCGCCTTGGGGCGCACATAAGGCTCGACCACCTGGTCGATGCTGATGGCCGACATGACGCGGGCGGTCATGCCTTCCTGGCGCATGGTGTCGGCCAAGGCCAGCGAGTTCATCACGGTGGCCAGCATGCCCATGTAGTCGGCGGTGGCGCGGTCCATGCCGACGGAGCCTCCCGCGACACCGCGGAAGATGTTGCCGCCGCCGATGACCACGGCCACCTGCGTGCCCAGCTCCGTCACTTCCTGGATCTCGCGGACCATGCGCACGATGGTGGCACGGTTGATGCCATAGGCATCTTCGCCCATCAGGGCCTCACCGGAGAGTTTCAGAAGGATGCGCTTGTAAGCGGGCATGGGCGGGTGTCCTGGACGTGTTCGATTTTGTATGGCGTGGAAGGGTGCCAAGCGCAAGGACTGTAACGCAAGTCCAGCCCTGTGCACGGCACCATCCAGAAGGGGGCCGAAGCCCCCTTGGATGTTTGCCTGACTTTACTGAGCCTTGGCAGCGGCCAGCGTCGCGGCCACTTCGGCAGCGAAGTCTTCTTGCTTCTTCTCGATGCCTTCACCCACGGTGAACATCGTGAAGCCCTTGACTTCAGTGTTGGCCGACTTCAGGTAAGCCTCGACGGTCTGCTTGCCATCAGCGGCCTTCACGAAGACCTGGTTGAACAGGGAGACTTCCTTCAGGTACTTCTGCACAGCACCTTCGATCATCTTGGCAGCGATGTCGGCAGGCTTGCCGGACTCGGCGGCCTTGGCGGTGGCCACGCTGCGCTCGATCTCGATCAGGGCGGCGGGCACATCGTTCGACGACAGCGACACAGGCTTCATGGCGGCCACGTGCATGGCGACGTCCTTGGCGGCCACGTCGCTGCCGGTGAACTCGACCACCACGCCGATGCGCGAACCGTGCAGGTAGGCGGCCAGCTGGTTGGCGCCCGAGAAGCGCTTAAAGCGGCGGATCGTCATGTTCTCGCCGATCTTGCCGATCAGGGCGGAACGGGTGGCTTCCACGGTGGCGCCGTTCAGCTCCAGGGCCGACAGGGCTTCCACGTCAGCGGGGTTCTGCTTGGCGATCAGCTCGGCCACGGCCTTGCCGAAGCCCAGGAAGTCGTCGTTCTTCGACACGAAGTCGGTTTCGCAGTTGATCTCGACCAGGGCGCCGGTGGTGCCGTCGATGAAGGCAGAAACGATGCCTTCGGCGGTCACGCGGGTGGCGGCCTTCGAAGCCTTGCTGCCCAGCTTGACGCGCAGGATTTCTTCGGCCTTGGCGAAGTCGCCCTCGGCCTCGGTCAGGGCCTTCTTGCACTCCATCATCGGGGCGTCGGTCTTGGCGCGCAGTTCGGCGACCATGCTGGCGGTGATTGCAGCCATATCTTTCTCCGTTTGGTTCAGGGGCGGTGTCATCACCGCCTCACACAAAATCTTGCTGAAAAAAAGGGGCTGAATCAGCCCCTTTGGTCTGGGTGAAGTCGCGTCAGACGGCTTCTTCGTTGACTTCCACGAACTCGTCGTCGCCAGCGGAAGCGACGGCAGCCACCACTTCATTGATCGCGTTGGCCTTGCCGTCCAGGATGGCGTCAGCGACAGCCTTGGCGTACAGGGCGACAGCCTTGGAGGAGTCGTCGTTGCCGGGGATGACGTAGTCGATGCCTTCGGGCGAGTGGTTGGTGTCCACGACGCCGATCACGGGAATGCCCAGCTTCTTGGCTTCCAGGATGGCGATCTTGTGGTAACCGACGTCGATGACGAACAGGGCGTCAGGCAGTGCGCCCATGTCCTGGATGCCGCCGATGTCTTTTTCCAGCTTGTTCAGCTCGCGTTGGAACAGCAGGCCTTCCTTCTTCTTCAGGTTGTCCAGGCCGGCTTCGACTTGAACTTGCATGTCCTTGAGCTTCTTCAGCGAACCCTTGACGGTCTTGAAGTTGGTCAGCATGCCGCCCAGCCAGCGCTGGTTCACGAAGGGAACGCCAGCGCGTTCGGCTTCCAGGGCGATCACGTCGCGGGCTTGGCGCTTGGTGCCGATCATCATCACGGTGCCGCGGCGGGCCGACAGCTGCTTGATGAACTTCAGGGCGTCTTCGAACGCAGGCTGAGTCTTCTCAAGGTTGATGATGTGAATCTTGTTGCGATGGCCGAAGATGTACGGGGCCATCTTGGGGTTCCAGAAGCGGGTTTGGTGGCCGAAATGGACACCGGCTTCCAGCATGTCGCGCATGGACACAGTCATTGTGTAGCTCCAGAGGTTGAGTCTTGAATCCGGCTGAAACCGCCCTGGCACCAAAACAGCCCGGGCAGCACCTTGGAATGCCGCGATTCGCGTTTCTCGATCAAACAAAGGCGGCTTCAGCGCCGCCGCATCGGTGTTTCCCTGGCAAAACCAGGAAAACTCTGGGATTATAGCATGGAACATGCACCCCAGACAAACCCTCGACACAAGGCGAGGTGGGCAGGCTCACCTCCCGCGAGCCCGCCTCCCGCAAGCTCAGCGTTTGCCGCTGGTGCGCGGACGCCCTGCCGCCTTCTTGCTGGCCGCCTTGCCCCCTCGCGCATCCGCCACGGTGGCCGCCACAGACACGCGATCACGCCCCTTGGAGGCCGGCTTGCCCCCACCGCCCTTGGCAGCCTTGCCACCGCGCTTGACCTCGCGGTCCAGTTCGCGGATCTCCGCCAACTCTTCCTGCGCCGACACCTCGACACCGGCATCGGCCGTGCGTCCCTTGCGGCGCGTCCCAGCCGCGGACGGCTGGCGCGGCTCGGCACCTTCGCGCACCATGCGGAAATCGATCTTGCGGGAATCCAGGTCCACGCGGCTGACCTGCACACGGACGCGGGTGCCCACGCCGTAGCGCACGCCGCTGCGCTCGCCGCGCAACTCCTGGCGGGCCTCGTCAAACCGGTAGTACTCGCCGCCCAGCTCGGTGATGTGGATGAGGCCCTCGACGTACAAACCATCGAGCTGCACGAACAAGCCGAAGGAGGTGGCCGCACTCACCGTGCCGCCGTACTCCTCGCCCAGGCGCTCGCGCATGAACATGCACTTCAACCAAGCTTCGACGTCCCGCGAAGCCTCGTCCGCACGGCGCTCGTTGGCGCTGCAATGGATGCCTGCGGTTTCCCAGGCCGCCAACTCGGCCGGCGGCAGCTTGATGCGTGCCGACGTTTTCACCGGCGCCGCGGGCAGCCCTTTTTGCGGCATGCCCTTGCCACCCGGCTTGCGCTTGAAGTTGCTCACCGAAGACACGACGTTCGCCGGCAGCACCAGGCCGTATCGGCCACTGCCCAGCAGAGACTTGATGACGCGGTGCACCAGCAAGTCAGGGTAACGGCGGATCGGGCTGGTGAAGTGCGTGTAAGCCTCGTAAGCCAGGCCGAAGTGACCGCTGTTGGCCGGCGTGTAAATCGCCTGCTGCATCGAACGCAGCAGCATGGTGTGGATCTGCATCGCGTCCGGGCGGTCTTTGGTGGCTTGCGCGATGGCCTGGAAATCGCCCGGCTTGGGCTCGTCGCCGATGCTCAGGCCCAGCCCCAGCGCCTTCAGGTAATTTTTCAGCAGGCTGCGCTTTTCAGGAGTCGGGCCCTCGTGCACGCGGTACAGCGACGGGTGCTTGGCGCGCATGATGAAATCGGCCGAGCACACATTGGCCGCCAGCATGCACTCCTCGATCAGACGGTGCGCATCGGTGCGCACACGCGGCACGATCTTGGCAATGCGCCCGTTGTCATCGCACACGATCTGCGTTTCGGTGGTTTCGAAGTCCACGGCGCCGCGGGTGGCGCGGGCCTTCAGCAGCGCACGGTAGACCTCGTGCAGGTGCAGCAGGTGGGGCACGAGTTCGGCGCGGCGCAGCGCCTCCGGACCGCGCGTGTTGCCCAGGACGGCCGCAACCTCGGTGTAGGTCAGGCGCGCGTGCGAATTGATGACCGCGGGATAGAACTGGTAAGCGTGCAATTCACCTTCGGCCGTGACCAGCATGTCGCACACCATCGACAGGCGCTCGACCTCGGGGTTGAGTGAGCACAGGCCGTTGGAAAGCTTCTCCGGCAGCATCGGGATGACGCGGCGCGGGAAGTAAACCGAGGTGGCGCGCTCGTAGGCATCGCTGTCCAGCGGCTCGCCCGGTTTGACGTAATGGCTCACGTCGGCAATGGCCACGATCAGGCGCCAGGCATTCGGCGCCTTGCTGCGCCCGATGGTGTCGGGCTGGCAATACACCGCATCGTCGAAGTCGCGGGCGTCTTCGCCGTCGATGGTGACGAGCGGCACATCGGTCAGGTCGATGCGGCCCTTCTTGTCCGTGGCGCGCACCTTCTCCGGCAGCTTGGCGGCCTGCGCCAGCACATCGTCGTGGAAACGGTGCGGCACCTCGTACTTGCGCACGGCGATCTCGATCTCCATGCCCGGATCGTCGATGCCGCCCAGCACTTCCACGACCTTGCCGATGGGTTGCGCGGTCAGCGACGGGGCCTCGGTCAGCTCGACCGACACCACCTGGCCAGGCTCGGCGCCCGCAGTGGCCTTGGCCGGGATGAGGATGTCTTGCCCGAAGCGGCGGTCTTCCGGTGCCACCAGCCAGGCACCGCCCTCGTGCAGCAGCCGACCGATGATGGGCGTCTTGCGCCGCTCGACGATCTCCAGCACCAGGCCCTCGGGGCGCCCTTTGCGATCGAAACGAACGACGCGCACCTTGACGCGGTCACGGTGCATCACGGCGCGCATTTCCTGCGGCGGCAGGTAGATGCTGGCGTCGCCCTCCTCCGCCAGAACGAAGCCGTGGCCATCTCGGTGGCCTTGCACCGTGCCGGTGACTTCGCTCATCAGATTCACAAAAGTGGGGGTGGGTGTTGTCATGTACTGAATTTTGATGCTAGAATTTATGTCTTCGCTGATGCAGACAACAAATTTGTTGAACAAACAAACCGTGTTGTCGGTGGAAGCAAACAAGTACCTGCCCAGGTGGCGGAATTGGTAGACGCACTAGTTTCAGGTACTAGCGGGTAACTCCGTGGAGGTTCGAGTCCTCTCCTGGGCACCATTTGAGAAGCCGCTTGGTTCATCGCCAAGCGGCTTTTTCTTTGGGCCAAGCCTGGGCTCCTCGAACTTGCTGCACTTGCCGCGCGCAACTCAGACGCCACGAAAGCCACAAAAACCCCGAAGGCCCCGATCACCGGCGCGCCTCCCATCGCGATCGCTCGCGCGGGCGCCCTTGCTGGCATGGGCGGAACGGTCATGGCAAATGGCTTCACTGCGTCCAGAGTACACCATGCCCAGGCGCGCTCATGCGCGCAGACACCGCATGCCCTCCTTGCACCATGCAGCGCGCCCTGAGGGTGTCGCGTACTTGTCACACACCACAGAATTCGCTTGGCACGGGCGCCAAGACTCGACAACGACAGATTTTCCATGCTAGACTATCAGTCTTGATTCGTTGCAGCGTCAGTTGCAGCAAATCAGAAAAGTACCTGCCCAGGTGGCGGAATTGGTAGACGCACTAGTTTCAGGTACTAGCGGGTAACTCCGTGGAGGTTCGAGTCCTCTCCTGGGCACCAAATGCAAGAAGCCGTCTGAGCAATCAGACGGCTTTTCGCTTTTCTGAGCCACTTTTCCGAATCGCCTTTTGCATGGCTTGCTCCGTCACCTCCTCGCTGAGAGCGGCGCAGCAAAAAGGGCCCGAAGGCCCTTTCTTTCCCTTTGGAGACAATCCCGAGCGATGGCGCCCGGCTCAGCCCTTGTGGCGCTTGAGCAAAGCCTCCGGGCGCAGGGTGTCATAGGCCTCGAAAGGCTGGTGGATCCAGGGGCTCGTGGGCAAGGTTTCCACGTGGTAGTCGGGCGCATAGCTCGACGCGCCCTTCACCCAGATCACCGCAGAGCGCAACTCCACGATCGCCGGCATCGCACGCAAGCGGTCCACCACGGCACGCAAGGTCACACCGGAATCGGCCAGGTCATCGACCAGCAGCACGCGGCCAGCCAACTCACCCTTGGGCATGGTGATGTACTGCGCCATGTCCAGACGGCCCTGCAGGGTGCCACCATCGTCGCGGTAGGACGAGGTGGACATGATGCCCAGCGGCCGGTCGAAAATGCGCGACAGCATGTCGCCAGGACGCATGCCCCCGCGGGCCAGGCACAGGATCTGGTCGAACTCCCAACCAGAAGCGTGCACCTTCAGCGCCAGTCGCTCGATGAGATGGTGGTAGTCATCCCAGGAGACATACAGGTGCTTGCCATCGTCGGTGAGCATGGGTACTTCCTTGTCAAGAATGCGCACGCTCAGCCCTTGTAGGGGTGGCGCAGCAGGATGGTGTGGTCACGGTCGGGTCCGGTGGACACCATGTCGATGGGCGCACCGATCAGCTTCTGCACGCACTCCAGGTAGGCGCGGGCATTGGCAGGCAGTTGTTCCCAGGTGGTGAGGCCGAAGGTCGTGCCCTCCCAGCCAGGGAAAGTTTCGTAGATGGGCTCGCAGGCCACGATGTCATCGGCGTCCAGGGGCAGGATGTCGATGGTTTCGCCACGCAGCTTGTAACCGGTGCAGACCTTGATTTCGCTCAGGCCGTCGAGCACGTCCAGCTTGGTCAGGCAGATGCCGGAGATGCCGTTGATCAGCACCGAGCGCTTGAGCGCTGCCGCATCCAGCCAGCCACAACGGCGTGCACGGCCGGTGACGGTGCCGCGCTCCTGGCCCACGGTGGACAGGTGGTAGCCCACGGTGCCCGGCGCTTCCCAATCCAGCTCTGTGGGGAACGGGCCGCTGCCCACGCGGGTGGTGTAGGCCTTGGTGATGCCCAGGATGTAGTGCAGCTTGTCGGGGCCCACGCCCGAGCCTGCTGCGGCATTGCCGGCCACGCAGTTCGACGAGGTGACGTAGGGATAGGTGCCGTGGTCGATGTCCAGCAGCGTGCCTTGCGCGCCTTCGAACAGCACCGAGCCACCGGCCACGGTGTGGGCGTGGATGCGCACACCGACGTCGGCCAGCATGGGCAGGATCTGTTCAGCAGCCTTCATGGCGGCGTCGTAGATCGGCTGGAATTCAAGGGGCTGCCCCTGGAGGTAGCCCGACAGGGCGAAGTTGTGCAGCTCCAGCAGTTCGGCCAGTTTCTTGGCGAAACGCTCGGGGTGCTTGAGGTCCTGCACGCGCAGGGCGCGGCGGGCCACCTTGTCTTCGTAAGCGGGGCCGATGCCCTTGCCAGTGGTGCCGATCTTGCCGGAGCCGCTGGTCTCGCGCAGGGCTTCGCGGGCCTTGTCCACCTCGACGTGGAAAGGCAGGATCAGCGGGCAGGATTCGCTGATGAACAAGCGCGAACGCACGTTCAGTCCGGCGGCTTCCAGTCGCTCGATTTCGCTCAGCAGGTGGGTCGGGTCCACCACCACGCCGTTGCCGATGTAGCAAGCCACGCCTTCGCGCATGATGCCGGAGGGGATCAGCTGCAGGGCCGTCTTCTTGCCGTTGATGACCAGGGTGTGGCCGGCGTTGTGGCCGCCCTGGAAACGCACGACGGCGGCCGCATGGTCGGTCAACCAGTCGACGACCTTGCCCTTGCCCTCGTCACCCCATTGGGTGCCGACGACGACGACGTTGCGGGCCGCAGTGTCAGCGGCAGAGTCGGCACGCGCCGACGCGGAAATGCTTTGCATGGCAGATTCCTGTGTCTCAAATGGGATGGGCCCGCTCAGAGCGAGCGCACCGACCAACGTCCATCGACCAGCGTCAGTTCGCGGTCGCAGTCGAATTCCTGAACGTCGTGTTCGTGTCCGGGCAGCATGCACACCACGGTGTGGCCCTGCCCTCTCAAATCGCGCACAGCCTGGCGCAAGGCGATGTCGTCGCCCCAGGGCGCGAGGATGGCCGCACGCGCCTGTGTGTCATCGCGGCCAGCCAGCACATCGCCCAGCACCTTGAGGTCCAGGCTGAAGCCCACGGCCGGACGGCGGCGGCCGAACACGGCGCCGACCTCGTCGTAACGGCCGCCACGGACGAGCGCATCGGCATGGCCTGTGCCATACACCGCGAACCGCGTGCCGCTGTAATAGGCGTAGCCACTGAGGTCGGACAGATCGAAGCCCAGCTGCACGCCAGGACGGCTGCGGCGCAGGTGCCCCGCCAGCCAGGCCAGGTCGGACAGCGCTTGTTCGATCAGGGGATGGGCAGGCAGCACCTCGCGGGCTTGCGCCAGGGCCTCATCGCCACCGTAGCAGCGGGTCAGGCCGACCAGCGCCGCCGCGGCACCCGACACCGCAGACAGGCAGCCCTGCCCCGCCAGTTGGCGCAGCGTGCCCACGTCCTTGGCAGACAAAGCCGCCACCACCGCGTCGTGCTCAGACTGGTGCTCGGGCGTCAGCAGGGCCGGCAAACCCAGGCCGAGGAACAGGCCTCGCACCAAGCGCACATCGGCCAGGTCCATGACGAGGCCACTGGCATCGCCGGCGAACCCACAGGCTTGCAGACCGTCCAGGGCCAGCTCGGCCGCTTCCAGGTCGGCTTCCAGACCCGCGTGGCCGTAGATTTCCGCGCCGAGCTGCATGGGCTCGCGGCTGGCGTGCGGGCTGGCGGGGCGCGTGTGCAGCACGGGGCCGCAGTAGCACAGGCGCGTCACGCCCTGGCGGTTGAGCAAATGGGCGTCGATGCGCGCCACCTGGGGCGTGCTGTCGGCACGCACGCCGAGGGTGCGACCGCTGAGCTGGTCCACCAGCTTGAAGGTTTTGAGGTCGAGCGCGTGCCCCGTGCCAGACAGCAGGGACTCCAGGTGCTCCAGCAGCGGTGGCATCACCAGCTCGAAGCCGTAGGTGCGGGCAACGTCCAACCAGACGCGGCGCAACTCTTCCAGCCGACGGGCCTGAGAAGGCAAGACATCGGCAATGTGCTCTGGCAACAGCCAAGCAGACGACATAGAAAACCGTGAGGGGATTAAAACGAAGATTCTACCGGCTCATGGCGGCAGAAACACACCCGAAACGTTTGTCCGGGTGGATTTGCAAGCCGCAGTCCGAATCAAGTCGGGCGGTGGCTTGGCTCAGGTGCTCTGCAGCAGCCAGAGCAACACCAGGCCAGCCACCATGCTGGCCAGCCCGACCGCGCGGATCTGGTGGTCCTGCAGGCCCAGGATCTGCTCGAACATGCGCCGCCAGCCACCCGGGTTGATGGCCGGCATCAGGCCTTCCAGCACCAGCAGCAAGGCCAGTGCGAGCCACAGCGCATCAGACATGCGTGCAGGGCCTGATCACTTTTTGCCAGCGGGGGCAGCGGCCGAACCACTGCCGCGCATGGTCTTGAAAAAGTCGCTGCTGGGGTCCAACACCATCACGTCCGACTTGCTGCGGAAGGTGGCGCGGTAGGCTTCCAGGCTGCGGTAGAACTGGGCGAATTGGGGGTCGCGGCCGAACGATTCAGCGTACAGGGCAGAGGCCTTGGCATCGCCCTCACCCTTGATTTTCTGGGCATCACGGTAGGCTTCGGCCACGATGATTTCACGCTGGCGGTCGGCATCGGCACGGATCTTTTCGCTGTCGGCACCGCCGGTGGAGCGCAACTCGTTGGCCACGCGCTTGCGCTCGGACTCCATGCGGCGATAGACCGACTCGGTGATGTTGGCGGAGAAGTCCACGCGCTTGATGCGCACGTCCACCACCTCGATGCCGAAGGACTGCGCGTCATCCGACAAGCGCTTGATCACGCCCTGCACCACCTTCTCACGCTCGGCCGACAGCATCGAGGCCACGGTGCGCTTGGTGACTTCCTCGTTGACCGCCGCCTGCACGATGGGCGAAAGCTTGTTTTCGAGGTTGCGCGTGTCCACGCCGCTGTTGCGGATGAACTGCTTGGGATCGCTCACGCGCCATTTGACCAGCCAGTCGATGACCAGGCTCTTCTTCTCGGCGGTGAAGATGGGGCGCGACTCAGGGCTGTCCAGTGTCTGGATGCGGCGGTCCAGGAAGACCACGTTCTGCAGCGGTGCGGGCAGCTTGAATTTCAGGCCGGGCTCGTTGATGACTTCCTTGATCTCGCCCAGCGCGTACACGACAGCGAACTGGCGCTGATCGACGACGAACAGGGTGGACGAAGCCAGGATGAAGGCCAGCAAGACGCCGACCAGGATGGTGCCAATGCGGTTCATGTGTCAGGTCCTTCAGCGGGCGTCGCGGTCACGGGTGCGCAGGCCATCGCGCGAGCGCGGGTCCACGGCGTTGCCACTGGCCAGGGGGGCGGACGGTTCGGCGGGCTGGCTGCTGCTGGCAGCGGGCGAGGCGGCCGCGGCAGGCAGGCCGTTGCCACCGCTTTGCTGCAGGAGCTTGTCCAGCGGCAGGTACAGCAGGTTCGAGCCTTGGCGCGAATCCACCATCACCTTGGTGACGTTGCTGTACACCTGCTGCATGGTGTCGATGTAGAGGCGGTCGCGCGTGACGGCCGGCGCCTTCTGGTACTCGGTCAGCACGGACTTGAAGCGCTGGGCGTCACCTTCGGCCTGGGCCACCACACGGGCGGAGTAACCGGCGGCTTCTTCGCGCAAACGGGCCGCAGTGCCCTGGGCCTTGGGGATGACGTCGTTGGCGTAGGCCTGGCCTTCGTTCTTCAGGCGTTCGCGGTCGGCGCCTGCCTTGAAGGCATCGTCGAACGCCGCCTGCACCTGCTCGGGGGCCTGCACGCTTTGCACGTTGACATTGGTGACCACCACGCCAGCCTTGACCTTCTTGATCTGCGACTGGATGGAGCCGATCAGCTTCTCGGCGATGGCGTCGCGCTGCTCGTAGAGCACCGAGTCCATGGTGCTGCTGCCGACGATTTCGCGCACAGCCGATTCGGCGGCCTGTTGCACGGCCTCGTCGGAGTTGCGGTTCTCGAACAGGTACTGGCGCGCATCCGACAGGCGGTACTGCACCGTGAAGCGGATGTCCACGATGTTCTCGTCGCGCGTGAGCATGGACGAGTCGCGCAGGCCGGTGGCTTGCATGACCGAATTGCTGCCCACATCGACCGAACGCAGCTGCGTCAGGTTGACGATTTCGTGGCTCTGGAAGGGGTACGGGCCGCGCCACTGGAAGCCAGCGTCCACCGTGTGGCTGAAGCGGCCAAACGACATCACGACGGCCTGCTGGCCTTCTTGCACGATGAAGAAGCCGCTGCCCAGCCAGACCAGGGCCACCAGGCCCAGGATCAGGCCGGCACCGATGCCAGCACCCGTGGGGTCGGGCGTGATGTTGCCGCCAGGACCGTCGCCACCGCCGCCCTTGCCTGCGAACAGGCCGCTGAGCTTGCGGTTGAAGTCGCGCCAGAGCTCGTCAAGGTCCGGCGGGCCTTCATGGCGGCCGTTGTGCATGACGGGCAGTTGCAGGGCGCGCGCAACGCGCCAGGCACCGCGCAGGCCAGCGCCATGCAGCAGGGCCGCAGACGCCACAGCCATGCGGCTGAGCTTGTGAGGGACCGTGGACACACGGGCATCGGGCGCAGGGCCCGCATCCAGAGAAGGCATGTTCATGATCGGACGGTAGGACCAGTACGGGGAGAGGCTTCGACGTCCAAAGACGGCGGGGCGTCAGGCGCATTGTGCATGTCGAAACGGGGATCGACGGGGCGATGAGCGGCCGAATCCGCATCCAGGCCATTCAAGGCCGCTTCAGCGAGCACGTCACGCAACACATCCAGACCTTGCCCCGTCAGCGCACTGACGAAGACGCGGGTGCAACGGCGCCCCGATGGCAGCTCGTAGATGTCGCGGCTGTGGTGCGGCTGCTGGTGCTCGGGCAGGCAATCGCATTTGTTGAAGACCAGCACTTGGGGCAACTGCCCCGCACCGATGCTGTCCAGCACGCGCAAGACCTCGTCGATCTGCTCGTGCACGGCCGGGCTGGCGGCGTCCACCACGTGCAGCAGCACGTCTGCTTCGGCAGCCTCCTGCAAGGTGGCTTCGAAGGACTTCACGAGGCTGTGAGGCAGGTCGCGGATGAAACCCACGGTGTCGGACAACGTCACGCTGCGCTCGGCCTGGGCCAGGTACATCTGGCGCGTGGTGGTGTCCAGCGTGGCGAACAGCTGGTTGGCCGCGTAGGTGCCGGCCTTGGTGAAGGCGTTGAACAGCGTGGACTTGCCCGCGTTGGTGTAACCCACCAGCGAGACGCGGAAGGTCTCGGCGCGCTCGCGCGAGCGGCGCTGGGTGTTGCGCTGCTTCTTGACCTTGGCCAGACGCTCCTTGAGCGACTTGATCTTCTGGTCGATCATGCGGCGGTCCAGCTCGATCTGGGTTTCGCCAGGGCCACCTCGGTGACCCACACCGCCGCGCTGGCGCTCCAGGTGGGACCAGCGACGCACCAGGCGCGTCGAGAGGTACTGCAGTCGCGCGAGCTCGACTTGCAGCTTGCCCTCGTGGCTGCGCGCGCGGGCACCGAAAATTTCGAGGATGAGGCCAATGCGGTCGAGCACCTCCACACCCAGGTGGCGCTCGAGGTTGCGCTGCTGGGCGGGCGACAAGGCCTGATCGAAGATCACGGCCTGGGCCTGGTAGAGGGTGACGATGGATTTGATTTCGTCGGCCTTGCCAGAGCCGACGAACAGCGCCGCATCGGGCGCTTTGCGCTTGGCCGTGACCTTGGCCACGGGCGCATCCCCCGCCGACTCGGCCAGCAAGGCGAGTTCGTCCAGCGTGGGATCGAAAGAAGAGCCGGGGCCGAAATCGACCCCGACGAGGACAACCCGCGGGTCTCCCGATGCGAACAGCTTGGGATTGGCGCCTTGGAAGGCGTCAAAGGGGGCGTCGGTCAGGGTGGGAGAAGCGGGTGTCAAGGGCGATGCGTCAGGCGGCGGCGAAACAGGCTGATCAACCTTCTTCGCCCTCATTGGCGCTGAAGTTCACTGCGCGGCCAGGCACGACCGTGGAAATGGCGTGCTTGTAAACCATTTGCGTGACCGTGTTGCGCAGCAGGACCACGTACTGATCGAAAGATTCGATGTGGCCTTGGAGCTTGATGCCGTTGACCAGGTAAATGGACACTGGCACGTGCTCACGACGCAGCAGGTTCAGGAAGGGGTCTTGTAGGAGTTGCCCTTTGTTGCTCACGATATGCTCCGTGTTAAAACGATGTACGACGATGATGTCTGAGTGATTACCTTAACACAGTCCTTGGCACCTGACGTAAAGCGGGTGTCTTTCAGGCGTGTGACGGCATGGCGCGAAATGGCGCACAGGGTCAAGCCGCTTCAATCTTTGTCGTTGAAGGGGTTTTGCGAGGACTTCATCTCGATGCGCAACGGCGTGCCGGTCAGCTTGAAATGCTCGCGGAAGCGGCTTTCCAGGAAGCGCTTGTAGACGTCGGTGACGTGCTCCAGCGAATTGCCGTGGATGACGATGACCGGCGGATTCATGCCGCCCTGGTGGGCGTAGCGCAGCTTCGGGCGGAAGGCCCCTGCCCGCTTGGGCTGCTGGAACTGCACCGCTTCGCCCAGCAGGCGCGTGAGCACCGGCGTGGGCATCTTGCGGTTGGCCGAGGCGTGGGCGTCGGCGATGGCCTTCCAGACCGGGCCCAGGCCCTGGCGCTTGATGGCCGAGATGTAGAGCACCGGCGCGAACTTCAGGAATGCCAGGCGGTGCTCGATGGAGCGCTGCAGCATCTCGCGCTGGTAGCTGTCGATGGCGTCCCACTTGTTGACGGCGATGACCACGGCGCGACCCGATTCGAGCACGAAGCCCGCGATGTGGGCGTCCTGCTCGGTCACGCCCTGGGTGGCGTCCACCAGCAGCAGCACGACGTTGGCGTCCGAGATGGCCTGCAGCGTCTTGACCACCGAGAACTTCTCGATGGCCTCGAACACCTTGCCCTTGCGGCGCAAGCCGGCAGTGTCGATGAGTTCGAACTTCTGGCCGTTGCGCTCGAAGGGCACGCTGATGGCGTCGCGCGTGGTGCCGGGCATGTCGAAGGCCACCAGGCGCTCTTCGCCAAGCCAGGTGTTGATCAGCGTGGACTTGCCCACATTGGGGCGACCGGCCACGGTCAGGCGAATGGGGCGGTCTTCGGCGGGCGTGTCGTCTTCGTCGGCATCGGGGTCGATGAAGTCTTCGAGCGCGAGGTCGATCATGTCGCGCATGCCCTGGCCGTGCGCGGCCGACACCGGCATCGGCTCGCCCAGGCCCAGCTCGTAGAACTCGGCCAGCTGGGGCGCGGTCTGCATGCCTTCGGCCTTGTTGGCCACGAGCAGCACCTTCTTGTTGGCGGTGCGCAGGAACTTGGCGATGTCGTGGTCTTGGGCGGACAGGCCGTTGCGGGCATCGACCACGAAGATCACGGCGTCGGCCTCGGCGACGGCCTGGCGGGTCTGCTTGGCCATCTCCTTGAAGATGCCAGACTTGCACTCGGGCTCGAAGCCGCCGGTGTCGATGGCGATGAAGGCGTGCGGACCCAGGCGGCCTTCGCCGTAGTGGCGGTCGCGCGTCAGGCCGGCGAAGTCGGCGACGATGGCGTCGCGGGACTTCGTGAGTCGATTGAACAAGGTCGACTTGCCGACGTTGGGTCGTCCGACCAGTGCAATGACAGGTTTCATGGAATCAGGTGCGAGAGATCAGCGGGTGATCGTGGAAAGGCTTTGCATCAACCAGGTGACGCTCAGTTGCCGGGGAAGGCGTAGACGGTGCCCTTGCGGGTGACGAGCAGCAGTTTGCCCTGCACGACCAGCGGGGCGCCGGCCACGGGCGCATCGAGTTCGGTGCGGGTCAGGGTGCGGCCATCGGCCTGGGACAGGATGTGCAGGTAGCCCTGGGCGTCGGCCACGGCGATGCGATCGCCCCAGAGCACGGGTGCGCTCAGGCCGCGGTTGACGAAGCGGTCGATGCGCCAGACGCTGTCGCCGTTCTCGACCTTCCAGGCGCTCAGGCGGTCGGTGCTGTCCGCGCCCACCACGAGCTGCAGGTTGGCGGCCACAGCCTGGGTGCCGGCTTGCGGACGACTCCAGCGCACGCTGCCGCGGTTGAGTTCCAGGCAGGCGACGGAGAACTGGAAGGCGCGCACGCAGGCTTCGTCATCGACGCGGGCCAGCGGGCCGATCAGATCGGCCAGGCGCTCGACCTCGTTGGTGCCACGCGGGGTGCCCACGCTGACGTCGAAGCGAGGCGTGCCCTTGAGCGGGTCCAGGCCGACCATGCGGTTGCCCTGCCCGACCAGGAGGGTGTCGCGGAAAGGTTCGATGACGCTGCGCGTGGCCAGGGCCAGGGGCTCGGCGCCTGGGCGTTGGTACAGCCACAGGTAGCGGCCGTCCAGGGCGTCGTAGGCACGCACGCTGCGGTCCACGGCTTGCACGAACACGCGTTCGCCGGCCACCACGGGGGCGGTGAGCACGCGGCCGGGTTGGCGCTCGCTCCAGAGCAGCTTGCCCTGGTCGAACAGCATCAGGTCGTTGTTGGCACCGACCACGGCGGCATAGCGGCCGTCCGAACCCACGGCGGCCGACAGCTCGGTCTTGGCCTGGGCGCGCCAACGTTCGCGGCCCGTTTGCAGGTCCAGCGAGACGATGCTGCCATCGACGTTGGCCACGGCCACGGCGTCGGCAGACACCGCCAAGGCGAAAGTCGGGGCCACTTCACCCACGCGCACCGACCAGGCCGGGGCCAGCCGGGTGGCGTTGCTCAGGGATTCCAGCGGCGCGGGCTTGGGCTTGCTGGAGCCGCATGCCGACAGGCCGAGGGCCAAGGCGAGGCCCAGGCCCAAAGCGGACAGGCGGGTCGTGCGGGAAACAGGTGAGAAGGTCATGGCGGCTCGTGGGGCTCAGAACGTGGCTGGGATGCTCGGTGCGCGCAGGCCCATCACGGGGCCGAGGCGGTGGCCTGGGCCTTCGGTGCCTGAGGAGGCGCGGCGGGAGCTTCACCCAGCGCGGTCAGCTTGCCTTCGATGAAGCGGCGGTAGTCCACGGTGGCATCGAGCTTGTCCCAGGCCGCCTTGTACGCCTTGGCGGCTTCGTCCTTCTTGCCTTGGGCCATGTAGATGTCGCCGCGGCGGTCATCGGCCAGGGGCTTGAATTCGTCGGTCAATCCGGCATCGAGGGTCTTGAGGGCCTCGTCGTACTGCTTGGCGTCCATCTGCATGCCGGCCAAGCGCAGGCGGGCCACGCCCACCAGGCTGGTGTTCTTGCCGTTCTCGGCCAGCCACTGCAGCGAGGCACGGGCCTGGTCGGGCTTGGTGTCGGCGGCGACCTTGGCGGCCATCAAAGCGCCCTGCTCCGCCAACGCGGTGCCGGCGTAGTTGCCCTTGAGGTCGGAGAAAATCTGCAGCACGCGGTCGGCATTGCCCGAGGCAGCAGCACGGTCGAGCTCTTCGTACAGGCCGGTGGCAGCGATGGCGCGCTTTTGCTGCCAGTACAGGTAACCCGTCCAGGCGGCGTAAGCGCCCAGGGCCAGCACCAGCACCCAGGTGATCAGGTTGCCGTATTGCTTCCAGAAGTGCTTGACCTGGTCAAGTTGCTCCTGCTGTTCGAGGTCGTAGGTCGCCATGGTGTCTCGGGGTGGTGGATCTGCGGATTATGACTGGGCCAACGGACTTGTTCAGCGGGGCAGCAAGGTGGCCGCCCATTGGGCGATGTGGACCATCTGGCGGATCTGCTGTTCGCCGCCCTCACGGAGCGGCTTGACGGCCACTTCACCGCGAGCGACCTCGTCCGGCCCGAACACCAGGGCGAAACGCGCGCCACTGGCATCGGCCTTCTTGAACTGGGACTTGGGGCTGGCCGGACCGTCCTTGCCGGCCGGGTTCAGCACGACGCTGACGCCCTGGGCGCGCAAGGCTTCGAGCGCCACCATGACCGTGGGCAAGGGCACGCCGGGGAAGACCACGGCGAAGGCATCGGGCTGCGCCGGGCCAGGCAACTGACCGACTTCCTCCAGCAAGAGCAGGAGGCGCTCCATGCCCAGGCCCCAGCCGACAGCCGGGTTGGGCTTGCCGCCCAGTTGCTCGATCAGGCCGTCGTAGCGGCCACCACCGCACACCGTGCCCTGGGAGCCCAGGCGCGTGGTGACCCACTCGAACACGGTCAGGTTGTAGTAGTCCATGCCGCGCACCAGGCGCGGGTTGACCTCATAAGGCAGGCCCGCAGCGTCCAGCACGGCGCGCACGGCGTTGAAGTGCGCCAGCGAGGCCTCGCCGAGGAAGTCGATGAGCTTGGGCGCGGCTTCGACCACCGGCTGCATGGCCGGGTTCTTGGTGTCCAGGATGCGCAGCGGGTTGCTGTGCAGGCGGCGCTTGGCCTCGTCGTCCAGCAGCTCGGCGTGGGCTTCCAGGTGGGCGATCAAGGCCTCGCGGTGGGCCTGGCGCTCTTCGGGCTGGCCGAGGCTGTTGAGCTGCAACTGGACGTCTTCGCCCACGCTCAGACCGAGGTCGCACCACAGCGAAGCCGTCATCAGGATCAGCTCGGCATCGACGTCCGGGCCGGCAAAGCCCAGCACCTCGGCGCCCACTTGATGGAACTGGCGGTAGCGGCCCTTTTGCGGGCGCTCGTGGCGGAACATCGGGCCGATGTAGTACAGGCGCTTGCCGCCTTCGTACAGGAAGCTGTGCTCGTTGATGGCGCGCACCGCACCGGCCGTGCCTTCGGGGCGCAGCGTGAGCTTGTCGCCGTTGAGGCTGTCTTCGAAGGAGTACATCTCCTTCTCGACGATGTCGGTGACCTCGCCCAGGCCACGCACGAACAGGGCCGTGGGCTCGACGATGGGCGTGCGCATGTTGAGGTAGCCGTAGCGGCGCATCAGCGCACGGACCTTGTCTTCGAGCCATTCCCAGCGCGCCGAGTCCGGCGGCAGGATGTCGTTCATGCCTTTGATGGCTTTGAGCTGTTCGGCCATGGGGAAATCAGGAAATGTTGTTCTTGTGGAAGGTGCGTGTGCGTGCTGCGTTCGTGTTGCGTGCGTGCCGATGGCTCAGACGCCAGACGCTGCCGCAGCCGCGCCATAGCGCCGCTCGATGTAGTCCTGCACGAGCTGCTGGAACTCTTCGGCGATGCGCTCGCCGCGCAGGGTCAGGGCCTTTTCGCCGTCGATGAACACGGGCGCGGCAGGCGCCTCGCCATTGCCCGGCAGGCTGATGCCGATGTCGGCGTGCTTGCTCTCGCCCGGGCCGTTGACGATGCAACCCATGACGGCCACCTTCATGTTCTCGACGCCGGGGTACTGCTCACGCCAGACGGGCATCTGCGCGCGCAGGTGGTCGTCGATCTGCTTGGCCAGTTCTTGGAAGGTGGTGCTGGTGGTGCGGCCACAACCGGGGCAAGCGGTGACACTCGGCACGAAATGGCGCAAGCCCAGTGCCTGCAGGATCTCCAGCGCCACCACGACTTCCTGCGTGCGGGCTTCGCCCGGCTGCGGCGTGAGCGAAACGCGGATGGTGTCGCCAATGCCTTCTTGCAGCAGGATGGACAGGGCGGCGGCCGAAGCCACCGTGCCCTTGGTCCCCATGCCGGCTTCGGTCAGGCCCAGGTGCAGCGGGTAGTCGCAACGCGCGGCCAGGCCGCGGTAGACGCTGATGAGGTCCTGCACGCCGCTGACCTTGCACGACAGGATGATCTGCTCGGGCGCCATGCCCAGCTCGCGCGCGAACTCAGCCGATTGCAAGGCGGAGCTGATGAGCGCCTGGTACATCACCTGCTGGGCGTCCCAAGGGGCGGCGCTGCGGGCGTTCTCGTCCATCATCGACGCGAGCAGTTCCTGGTCCAGGCTGCCCCAGTTGACGCCGATGCGCACGGGCTTGTCGAAGCGCATGGCGGCCTCGATCATTTGCGCGAACTGGCGGTCCTTCTTATCGCCCTTGCCCACGTTGCCGGGGTTGATGCGGTACTTGGACAGCGCTTCGGCGCAGGCCGGGTGGTCGGTCAGCAGGCGGTGGCCGTTGTAGTGGAAATCGCCCACCAGCGGCACGTCGATGCCCATGCGGTCGAGCTGCTCGCGGATGTGCGGCACAGCCTCGGCGGCTTCGGGCGTGTTGACGGTGATGCGCACCATCTCGGAACCGGCCAGGGCCAGCTCCTTGACCTGGATGGCGGTGCCGATGACGTCCACCGTGTCGGTGTTGGTCATGGACTGCACGCGCACCGGGGCGTCGCCACCGATCGTGACAACGCGAGAGCCCCAGACCACGCGGGCCTGGCGCGAGCGACGGGCAGCAGGCAGGGCCGGCGGGATGAGGGTGCAGTTCGCCAGCGTCATTTCAACTCCAGCCGCGCGATGTTGTTGCGGTTGTAGGGCGTGAGGTCCACGGGCTGCCCACGCAGCGTGACCTGCACGCCGCTGACATTGCCGATGCGCACATTCCAGGGCGGCACACCTCCCATGGACAGCGTCTCTCCGGCCTTGACCAGGCGAGACAGGCGCTTGGTGCCCGTGCCATCGGTCACTTCCATCCATGCGTCTTCGGTCGCGCGCAGCACGACCGCGCCAGAGGCTGCGTCAGGCACCGAGGCAGCTGCAGTCGCCGATGGCGATGTCGGCGCGGGCATGGCGGGCGGCACGGCCACAGGCACCACCACCGGCTGCGACGGCACAGCCGACGCCGATGACGCCAGGGCCGCGGCATCCGGGATGCCCAAGGCACCTGAAGCGCCGAACAAAGGCTCCGAGGCGGCCTGTGCCACCGAGGCCTCGCCCAGCGCCACACCCACCGCCGCTTCGGGCTCGGAGGCCGCGGCATCGACCGAGGAGGCCGCAGACGCCGCATCGGCACCGCTCAAAGCGCCTGCGCGCTGCATCCAGCCAGGCAAGGTCACGGATTCGGGCAGGAGGTACACCACGGCAGCCGCCAGCAGCAAAGCCAGCGGCGCCAACCACTTGAGGCTGAGCACCGCAGACAGGTCCATGCCGCCATCGCGGTCGAACATGTGGGGCGCCAGCCGGGTTTCCTTGAAGGGCTGGTTGAGCGGCGGCTTGTCGCTGCCCAGAGGTGCGGGACGCGCAGCAGGCAAGGCGGCCAGCACCGGCGCCGCATCCACCTTGAGGTAGCGGCACACCGTCTGCGCCAGGGCGCGCGCGAAGTTGGCATCGGGCAGCTGCTCCAGGCGCCCTTCTTCCAGCGCCGCCAGCTTGGCCGGCGTCACCTTGAGCACCATGGCCAAGGCGTCCAGGCTCAAGCCCTGGGCCTCGCGCGCCAGGCGCAGCATCTCGCCCGCGCCACGGTTGCCCGCATCGGGCGTGTTGAGTTGGATCGGTGGCGTGTCACTCATCGTAGCGACCCAGTTCCAGTGCAGTGGCCTCGCGGCTGCCAATGAAGCGCCTGCGCAACTGCGCGGCCAGCTCATCGCGGCCAGAGAAGTTGCCCAGGCGGTGCTCGATGCGGATCGCCAGCCAGAGGGATTCGGCGGTCGTTTGATCGGGCGTGTTGTTGATGCGGCGCACGTAAAAACGCGCACGTTCCAGCTCACCCCTGCGCATCAGCACCGAGGCCAGGTTGTAGCCTGTGGCCGGGCTGGCGGGGTCGATTTCGTAAGCCTTGATCAGCGACTTCTCGCCCTCGGCGTACAAGCCCGCGCGCACCTGGCAGACACCTCGGGCCAGGTGGGTCTTGGACACCGGGATGGCCTGCGACGGCGGCAGCGTCACGGCACGGGCGAACAAGGCGTCCGCCTCGGCGTACTGCCCGCGGCGGCACAGCGACCAGGCATGGTTGTGCAGCACGCTGACGTTCGCCGGGTCCAGCGACAGGGCCTGGCGGAAGCTCGCATCGGCGCGGTCGGTGTCGCCCATGGCGTCGTAGATCAGGCCGCGCATCTCGTGCGCAGCGGGCAGGCTGGGGTCGATGGAGACCGCCTGCTTGAGCTCGTCCAGCGCGGTGTTGTACTGCCCTTGGGCGTAGTAGGTCGTGGCCAGCTCCAGGCGGATGCGGGCACGGCGACGCACATCGCCTTCGTCCGAGGCCGTGACGATGTCAGCGCGGGCATCTGCGGCATTGCCACCCTGCGCGCGCTGCGGCGAAGGCAGACCGGCACAACCGGCCAGCACCAAAGTCAGCCCCAGCACAGCCGCAACACAGCCGCGTGACCACCCCCACGGGTGGCGACGCTCGGCCAGGCGGATCACGGATCGCATCCTCATGCAGCTATCTCCTTGTTCGGGCACAGAGTGTAGGGGCTTGAGGCGCCCGCCGATGCCGGGCACTCAATGCCCATGCGTCTTCTGGCTGCTCACCGCGTGGATGACGATGGGCTGGCGCAACATGCGCTCGTCGGCCCGGGTGCGGTCCTGCACCTCGCCAGCGAGTTGACCGCAAGCGGCATCGATGTCATCACCCCGCGTCTTGCGCACGGTGGTGACGATGCCGGCATCGGCCAGGATGCGCGCAAAGGCCTGCACGCGCTCGTTCTGAGAACGGTGCAGCCCCGAGGCCGGGAAAGGATTGAAGGGGATCAGGTTGAACTTGCAATGGATGCGGTTGCGCACCAAGGCAATCAGCTGATGGGCGTGCTCGTCGGTGTCATTGACGCCATCGAGCATGCAGTACTCGAACGTGATGAAGTCGCGCGGTGCGGCCTGCAGGTACGCCTGACAAGCGCTCAGCAACTCATCGATGGGGTATTTGCGGTTCAGCGGCACGAGCTGGTCGCGCAATGCGTCGTTCGGGGCGTGCAGCGACACGGCCAGCGCCACAGGACAATCCTGCTGCAGGCGCTCGATCATGGGCACGACACCCGAGGTGGACACCGTCACGCGGCGGCGCGAGAGGCCATAGCCGTGGTCGTCGAGCATGGTGCGCAGGGCCGGCACCAAGGCGCCGTAGTTCTGCAGCGGCTCGCCCATGCCCATCATCACCACGTTGCTGATGACCCGCTCGGACGTGTTCTGGCGCTTGCGCAAGGCGTGCTCGGCATGCCAGAGCTGCGCGATGATTTCGCCCGTGCTCAGATTGCGACTGAAACCCTGGTGCCCGGTCGAGCAGAAGCGGCAGCCCACGGCACAACCCGCTTGCGAGGACACGCACAGCGTGCCGCGGTCGTCTTCGGGGATGAACACGGTTTCGACGGCATTGCCCTGTCCGACATCGAACAGCCACTTGATGGTGCCATCGGAAGACACATGCTCGCTGATGATGCTCAGCGGCTGGATGTGGGCCACGCCTTGCAGCTTGCTGCGCAGGGACTTGGCCAGGTCGGTCATCTGATCGAAATCAGACGCGCCTTTTTGATGGATCCAGCGGAACAGCTGGGTGGCGCGGAATCGCTTTTCACCCAGTTGCTCGCAGTAGGCCGCCAAGCCGTCGAGGTCGAAATCCAGCAGATTGACAAGAGCGCTCATGGGACTTCAGGCCAGACGGCAACAGGCAGCAGCCGATCAGCGGCTGTAAACGTTCAGACCGGGGAAGAAGAAAGAGATTTCCACAGCGGCGGTTTCGGGGGCGTCAGAGCCGTGCACGGCGTTGGCGTCGATCGATTCGGCGAAGTCGGCGCGGATGGTGCCGGCAGCGGCCTTCTTGGGGTCGGTGGCGCCCATCAGGTCACGGTTCTTGACGATGGCGCCTTCGCCTTCCAGCACCTGGATGAACACGGGGCCGGAGACCATGAAGTCCACCAGGTCCTTGAAGAAAGGACGGGCGGCGTGCACAGCGTAGAACTGCTCGGCCTCGGCGCGCGACAGTTGCACCAGCTTGGCAGCGGCGACCTTCAGGCCAGCGCCTTCAAAGCGGGCGACGATTTGGCCGATGACGTTCTTGGCAACGGCGTCGGGCTTGATGATCGAGAGGGTGCGTTCGACGGTCATGAATGGATCTCCTGAATCAGCGAAATGGACAAAACCTGGGATTGTATCGTTCGAATGTGGCAAGTGCCTGTCGCTCAACGGCGACCACGACCACCGCCGCCACCTCCGCCGCCACTGCCACCACGGCGGTTGCCGCCAGAGCGGCCGCCGCCAAAGTAGGCATCGGCGCCGATGTAGCCCACCGCGGTCTGCAAGGGGTCAGGTTGTTTGGGGCCCTTGGCCTTGGCACCGCCGTCACGGCCATGGTCCTGGTCGGGACGACCGAAACCGGACGTGATGCGCTTGGAGCCCTTGACGAAGCGCTTGTCGAAGGTCTGCTCCAGCGGGTTGGGGATGGGGCCGATGTGGTCGAAATCATCGTCCGAGTCGCGGGCGCCTTGAGGTGCCTGGCCCGACATCTGGGCGCGCTCATGGTTGCCCTGCTGACCCTGGCCACGCGGGCCTTGGCCGCGCTGACCACCCTGCCCGCCACCTTGGCCAAACTGACCGCCTTGCTGTGGGCGGCCACCCTGGCCACCACGTCCGTCGCGCCCGTCACGCCCTTGCTGGCCTTGGCCGCGCTGACCTTGTTGGCCACGCTGACCGGGCTGTTGCCCGTTGGCGCCCTGTCCTGCACCCTGCCCTGCGCGCTGACCACCCTGTTGACCACCCTGCTGGCCGCCTTGTTGGCCACCACGCTGACCTTCGGCCTGCTGACCGCGCTGCGGCTTGCCGCCCTTGCCGCGCCCCTGCTGCTGGTCGGCTTCCTGGCGGTCCATGCCGGCCAGCGACTTCACGGCGCGAACGTCGGATTCGCCCAGCTCGGCCCACACGCCACGGCGCAGGCCGCGCGGCAGCACGATGGCGCCATAACGCACACGGATGAGGCGGTTGACGGTCAAGCCCACGGCGTCAAACAGCTTGCGCACTTCGCGGTTGCGGCCTTCGGTGATGACCACGCGGTACCACTGGTTGACGCCTTCGCCCAGGCCATTGCTGATGGACACGAACGAAGCGGCTTGGCCTTCGATGTCCACGCCGGTCAGCAGGCGCTCGCGCGAGGCCTCGTCCAGGCTGCCCAGCACACGCACAGCGTATTCACGCTCCACGCCAAAGCGCGGGTGCATGAGCTGGTTGGCCAATTCACCGGAGTTGGTGAACAGCAGCAGGCCTTCTGTGTTCAGGTCCAGGCGACCCACCGACATCCACTTGCCATTCTGCAAACGCGGCAAGCGGCGGAACACGGTGGGGCGGCCCTGCGGGTCGTCGTGGGTGACGACTTCGCCCACCGGCTTGTGGTAGGCCAGGATGCGCGCGGCAGGCGGCGCGATGCGGATCCGGATCGGCTTGCCGGCGACCTTGACGCGGTCACCGTGCGAGATGCGCTGGCCGATGTGGGCCACATGGTCGTTCACCTCGATGCGGCCTTCTTCGATCATCTGCTCGATGTCGCGGCGCGAACCGACGCCCGCCTGGGCCAGCACCTTCTGCAGCTTGGGCGCATCAGGTTCGGGGCGCAAGACACGCTTGTAGGGGCCGGCTGGCTCTGCGCTCGCGGCCTCTTCGGATTCTTCTTCATGGACCTTGTCGAAATCACCCGACAACAGCTCCGCGAAGACCTCGGCAGCTTGCTGCTGGGCCATCGCGGCGCGGCGGGCGCCACGGAACTCGGTGGGATCCTCGCCCTGCGACTGGGCGCCCGGAGCGCCCTCGCTGGCCGATGCCTCCGACAGGTCGCCGTCTTCCACGATCGGTGCAGCCCGGCCTGCGGATGCCTTGGGCGCCACAGCGGTCACAGCAGCCTCGACCACCACGTCGACCTCGCCCGTCGCTTCGGGTGCGACGGCTTCTGTCTGGGCCACAGCCGCAGGCTTGCGGCGCGGCGCACGCTTTGGGGCAGCAACCACCGGTGCGTCGACCTCGGCCGCAGCGGCGGGGGCGGCAAGTTCGACAGCCACCACCTCCGTCACCTCTGCCGCTTCCGGCGCGGGCGCATCTTCCACGGTCTTGCGGCGACGCGGCGCCCGCTTGGCCGCCACAGGCGCCTCAGCCTCGGCAGCCGCGGCCGGCACAACGGCCTCGGTCGCCGCTGGCACGCCGGAGGCCTCGCTCACATCGGCCGCCTTGGGGCGTCGCGTGCGCTTGGGCTTGACCGCCGCTTCGGTGGCGGCCTCGACGGGGGGCTGGTTGTCCTGAGGATCTTGCATGGGCGCGGAATCGGTGGTCATGGGGCGTGTGGTGCGGAATCGGGGGCGTGGGGGGCGTGGGGGGCGTCGGGGGCAGGCAGGGCGTCGGCTTCACCGACCACATCGGCGGGCGGCTCATCCTCCAGCCCAGGCAAAAGGGCCTGACCCACGGGCAAACCTTCCAGCGTGGGCAACTGGGACAAAGAGGCCAGACCGAGGTCGTCGAGGAACTGCCGGGTGGTGGCGAACAAGGCGGGGCGGCCCGGCGCGTCGCGGTGGCCGATCACCTCGACCCAGCCGCGGTCTTCGAGCTGCTTGACGATGTTGGAGCTCACGGTCACGCCGCGGATGTCTTCGATGTCACCCCGCGTGACGGGCTGCTTGTAGGCAATGATGGCCAGTGTTTCCATCGTGGCGCGGGAGTACTTGGGCGGCTTTTCCGGGTGGAGGCGGTCCAGGTGGACTTGCACATCCGCCCGGGTCTGGAAGCGCCAGCCGGAAGCCACTTCGCACAGCATCACGCCCTTGCCCTGCCATTGCGCCTGGATGCGCGCGAGCATGCCGCGCACCGTGTCGGCCGAGACGGTGTCGTCGAACAAGGCACGCATCTCTCGCACCGGCATGGGGTGAGGCGCGCACAGCAAAGCGGCTTCAAGGATGCGCTCGGCATCCTGGGATTGGAGGACTTCCATCGCGTCGATCGTGAGCGGGGCGGCAGCACCGGTCGGCAAAAACCACAGCGTGGCACAGCAACACGCTGTGCGGGCGCACCGACGTCGTGCTCAACCGCGAGGCAGCCAACGGGCGTTCAAACTGGACTGTGTGGAGGGGCCTCACTGCGGAGGCGACATTCAGATGGCGTTCCACGCCATCTTCTTCACGGGCCGGCCGGTGGGGCGTGGGTTCACGCCCGGGGCTCAATGCCAAATCACAAACCCACTATACACCAGATTGTGAATCTGCTGTGACTGCCAAAGCCAAGGCCGCCCAGGCTTGCGCCATGTCGTCGGGCAGCGGGGCCTCGAACGCCAGCGCCTCGCCCGTGATGGGGTGCTTGAAAGACAGCTTCGCGGCGTGCAGCGCCTGGCGACGCATGCCCAAGGCCTGCGCGCCACCGTAGAGCGCATCGGCCACCAGCGGGTGCTTGCGGCTGCTCAGGTGCACGCGGATCTGGTGGGTGCGGCCCGTGTGCAGGGTGCACAGCACACCGCTGTAGGCCCGTGGCGGCAAATCGGCGGCGGGGTCTTGCCACTGCCCACACAGCAGCCGCTGCACATCGGTGCGGGCCGCCTTGCCCGCAGGCACCACGGCCATCTTGACGCGGGTGACGGGGTCGCGCCCGATGGACGACATCACCGAGAAGGCCTCGTCCACCGCGCCTTGGGCCAGGGCCAGGTACTGGCGGCTGACCTCGCGCGCCGCGATGGCGCGGCTCAAGGCCGTGACGGCCTCCAGCGTCTTGCCCACCACCATCAGCCCACTGGTGTCCTTGTCCAGCCGGTGCACGATGCCGGCACGCGGCAGCGCCACAGCGCCAGCGTGGTGCGCCAGCAGCCCGTTCATCAATGTGCCCTGCCAGTTGCCGGCCGCCGGGTGCACGACCAGACCGGCAGGCTTGTTGATCACCAGGAGGTGGGCATCCTCGAACACGATGGCCAGGTCCATGGGCTCGGCCACGAAAGCCAGGCTCTGCGCCGTGGGCCGCAAACGGACCACCACGCGCTGCCCCTGCGCCACCTTGCGCGAGGGCGTGGTGAGGGCCTGCCCATCCACCGCCACACAGCCATCTTCGATCAATGCCTTGAGGTGGTTGCGCGAGAACGCCGTGATCTGCGCGCCCAGGAAAGCGTCCAGCCGCTGGCCATGCGACGAGGCCGGCACGGTCAGCGACTCCGTGCGCTCCTCGGCGGGTGGCGCGGCCACCGACTCGGCGCCGATGTCATCGGCGAAGTCCTCGCTCAGGTCCTCCGCAAGGTCGTCGAGGACATCGCCGGGCATGCCCAACGAGGGCTGGTCTGGCACCACCGGAGCCACCTCGTGGTGGGGCGACTGGCGAATGGATTTGGCTGGCTTGCGTGGGGGCATCGAATCGGACGATCTCGCTTCTATACTGTGGGCTCTGACGCTGCAGGCGGCACGGCATGCGGAATCCTCCGTGGCCTGACCGCCCCAACCCAACGTGAAATTTGTGAAGACCACCTTCCGTGGCTCGCGGTCCGGCATGCATGCCGGCTGGCTGGCCCTGTTCCTGAGCGTCGCGCTGGCGGCTTGCGGCTCCACGCCCAAAGACGAGTTCGCCAACATCCCGCCGGACAAATTGTACGCAGACGCCAAGGATGACGCGGCCGAAGGCAATTACGAGACGGCCCTGAAGAAGCTGGAGAAGGTCGAAGCACGCGCTTCCGGCACCTTGCTGTCGCAGCAAGCCCAAATCGACTTGGCCTACGCCTACTTCCGCACCGGCGAAAAAGCCCAGGCGCTGGCCAAGCTGGACCGCTTCATCCGCCTGCACCCGACCAGCCCTGCGATGGACTACGTCTACTACCTGCAGGGCCTGATCAACTTCAACGAAAACCTGGGTTTGTTCGGGCGCGTGGCCAACCAGGACCTCTCCGAACGTGACCAGCAGGCTTCGCGCGATGCCTACGAGTCGTTCAAGCAGGTGGTGGACCGCTTTCCCACCTCGAAGTACGCCGAAGACGCGCGCTTGCGCATGAACCACATCGTCAATTCGCTGGCCGCTGGCGAAGTGCACGTGGCGCGCTACTACCTGCGCCGTGGCGCCTACGTGGCAGCAGCCAACCGCGCCCAGGCCGCCGTGACAGAGTTCCGCCAGTCACCGGCCATCGAGGAAGGCCTCTACATCCTGGCGCAAAGCTACGACAAGCTGGGCCTGGAGCCGCTGCGGGACGACGCCCTGCGCATCCTCAAGCAAAGCTTCCCCAGCAGCCGCTTTCTCGAAGGCAATGTCGCGGCCAGTGGCACGCAGCCGACCAAGAAGCCCTGGTACCAGTTCTGGTGAGCCACCGGTGAGGTGAGGGGCTCACACAGAGCCCCTGCCAACACGCTCATCGGCTCGCAGCAGCAGCCAGGACGCTCCCAGACGCTCAGTCCCCGCTGCCCGCCGAGCCCGTGCTGAAACCTGACAGCACGCCCTGATCGTGGACGGCCGGCCCCAGGGGCTGGATGTCCACCGGCACTTCCACTGGCGCATCCTCGGGCGATGCCAGCGGCGCGCCAGACTGGATCTTGTGCACGAAACGACGGCCCCTGTCGTAGGGGAAGACGTCGTGCACATAGCCGGCCTTGATGCGCTCCTTGTGCTGTTGCCAGTACTCGGGCTCCAGCAGGTCGGCATGGTGCTGCATGAAGATGGCGCGCACGCGCAGATCGCCCAGCAGGAAGGGCCCGAAGGTCTCGGGGAAGACATCGTGCTTGCCCACGGTGTACCAGACCTCGCCTGACATCTCCTCTTCCTCGTTGCGCGGCTCGGGCACCTTGCGGAAATTGCAATCGGTGATGTACTCGATCTCGTCGTAGTCGTAGAACACGACCTTGCCGTTGCGCGTCACGCCGAAGTTCTTCCACAGCATGTCGCCGGGGAAGATGTTGGCGGCCACCAGGTCTTTCAGGGCATTGCCGTACTCGATGACGGCATGCTCCAGCGACTCGCCCTGCGCCTCCTGGATGTAGATGTTCAGGGGCACCATGCGGCGCTCGATGTAGAGGTGCTTGAGGATGAGCACGCTGGGGTCCTCGTCGTCCTCTTCCATCACGCTGGGAGCGAACTTCTTCAGCTCGGCGATCAGTTCCTCGTCAAAGCGGTGGCGCGGGAAGGCGACGTTGGTGAACTCGAGCGAGTCGGCCATGCGGCCCACGCGGTCGTGCTGCTTCACGAGCTGGTACTTGCCCATGATCATCTCGCGCGTGGTTTCCTTCTGCGGCGGGAAGTAGTCCTTGATGACCTTGAACACGAAGGGGTAGGACGGCAGGTCGAACACCAGCATGACCATGCCCTTGATGCCGGGCGCGATGCGGAACTTGTCGCTGGAGTGGCGCAGGTGGAAAAGGAAGTCGCGGTAGAACAGGTTCTTGCCGTGCTTCTGCAGGCCGATGGCGCTGTAGATTTCGCCCCGCGGCTTGCGCGGCATCAGCGTGCGCAGGAACTGCACGTAGGCCGATGGCACGCGCATGTCCACCATGAAGTAGGCGCGCGCAAAGCTGAACAGGGCCAGCAGGTCGTCTTCGCCGAACAGGGCCGCGTCGATGTAGAGCCGGCTCTTGGAGTTGTGCAGGATGGGGATGGCAAACGGCAGGCTGCGGAAGCCATTGATCACCTTGCCGACGATGTAAGCGCCCTTGTTGCGGAAGAACAGCGACGACAGCACCTGGATCTGGAAATTGGTGCGCAGGCGCACATTGCCAACCTGCTCCAGCAAGGCCTCGTACACGAAGTCGATGTCGCGGTCCAGGTCGTCGAACGGCTGCTTCAGCTCGTAGCCTTGCACCACCGCCTTGAGCATCTCGCGCAGGTTCTCGCGCACGGGGTAGTAGGCGCGGAAGGTGGCGCCGGTGGCCTCGTCTTCGTCGTCGATGTACTCGGTGGACACCGCCGGGCGCACGAAGATGAAATCGTTGCGGTAGTACTTGCGGTGCAGGATCTTGATGGTGACCGAGTTGAAGAAGGTCTCGGCCAGCTCGGGCTGCTTGTGGCCCGTCAGCAAGCCGATGTAGAACAGCTTGATCTGGTGCCAGACTTCCATCGGCAGGGAACTGGCCTCGTAGTCGTGCTCCAGCCGCTCCACCGCCTCTTCCACGCGCAGGTCGTAGAACTCGATGCGCGCGCGCTGGGCGAGTTGCTGACCGTGCCAGTCCGCCTTTTCGAAGCGCTTTTTGGCGTCCGCGCTGGTCTCCGAGAAGATCTTGTAATGGCGGTCAAAACCATCGAGCAGCGCCCGGGCGATGTCGAAGATCCGCGGGTCGGTGAGCTGCTGGGGGAACATCGTCATGGGGTGGGCCCGGCGTTGATCTGGTCGTGGTGGGCATAGCGCTGCTTCAGCTCGCTCAGCGCCTGCTCGAAGGAGGGTTGCACCTGCTGCGATGCAGACACGGTCATCTTCAGGTCCTTGATCAGGCCGTTGTTGAGGCCGTACACCCAGCCGTGCACCACCACCTCCTGGCCGCGCGCCCAGGCGTCGTGCACCACCGTCGTCTCGCACACATGGCTGCACTGGACGAGCACATTGAGCTCGCACAAGGCATCGTGGCGCACGGGCCCGTCGGGCAGGGTCTGGAGCCAGTCGCGGTGCTGGTTGCGCACATCCTTGACATGGCGCAGCCAGTTGTCGGCCAAGCCGATGCGCACGTCGTTCATCGCGGCATGCACGCCACTGCAACCATAGTGCCCCACCACCATGATGTGTTTGACCTTGAGCGAATCGATGGCGAATTCCATCACCGACAGGCAATTCAGGTCGGTGTGGACGACCACGTTGGCCACGTTGCGGTGCACGAACATTTCGCCAGGCAAAACCCCGCAGATTTCGTTGGCAGGCACGCGGCTGTCGCTGCAACCAATCCAGAGGTAGTCTGGCGTTTGCTGCTTTTGCAGGCGGGTGAAGAAGCCCGGGGTGCGTTGCTCGATGTCGCGCGCCCAGGCACGGTTGCTGTCGAAGAGGTGGTGTAGCGTCGTCATGGCACCAGTGTAGACAAGGCTGAGGCTGCCAACAGGAATTCATCCCGCAGGCACAATGGCCTGTCTTGACTTTTGTGCCGATCGGTTCCTCTTTCGCATGACCCAGCTCGCCCCCACCGTCACGGCCGCGCCTCCCGCCATCACCTACCCCTGGGGCGAGGCCATGCCCGCCACCGGCGAGCGCCTGGACCTGCGCCGCGGCCTGCACTGGGTGCGCATGCCCATGCCCTTCGCGCTCAACCACATCAACCTGTGGGTGCTGGACGACCACGATGCAGATGGCGCCGGCACGCAGCCCACCTGGACGATCGTGGACGCTGGCGTGGCCACGGAGACCATCCGTTCGGCCTGGCAAACGCTGTTCGCGGGCCCGCTGGCGGAGCGGCCGCTGTCGCGCATGCTGGTCACGCACATGCACCCGGACCACGTGGGCAATGCGCAATGGCTGATCGATCACTTCAGCGCGCCGCAGCAGCCCGCTCGCCTGTGGATGAGCGCCACCGACCACTTCGCGGCACAACTCGCCTGCCAGTCCACCACCGGCTTTGGCGGCGAGCGCGCGGCCGCCTTCTTCATGAGCCACGGCCTGCGCCAGCCCGATGACGTGGCCAAGATCCGCGCGCGCACCGGTTATTTCTCCTCGCTGGTGCCCGAGGTCCCCTATGCCTACCGCCGCCTGATGGACGGCATGACCGTGCACATCGGTGAGCGTGACTGGCATTGCATGGCCGGCCACGGCCACAGCCCCGAGCACATCGCTCTGTTCAACGAGCGCGACGGCCTGCTGATTTCGGGCGACATGCTGCTGCCCAAGATTTCGACCAACGTCAGCGTGCTCGACCTGGAGCCTGAAGCCGACGCACTGGGCCTGTTCCTGGCCTCGCTGGACCGCATGCGTGCCCTGCCCGATGACACGCTCGCCCTGCCCTCGCACGGTCTGCCTTTCACCGGCATCCACACCCGCATCCAGCAGTTGCACGACCACCATGCCGAGCGCCTCGACGAGGTGCTGGCCGCCTGCGCGCTCCAGCCGTCATCGGCCGCCGAGATGCTGCCGGTGCTGTTCAAGCGCCAGCTCGACCTGCACCAGACGACATTCGCCATGGGCGAGTCGGTGGCGCACCTGAACCACCTGTGGCACCAGGGCGCGCTGAAGCGGGAGATGGACGGAGAAGGCGTCTGGCGCTTCAGTCCGGGATGACGACGCGGCGCAGCTGATCGCGCGCGGCATCGAACTCGGGCATGACCGAGCGGACCACGTCCCAAAAGCGCGGACTGTGGTTCATCTCGCGCAGGTGGGCCAGTTCATGCGCGACCACGTAGTCGATGACGCTGTGGCTGAAGTGCATGAGGCGCCAGTGCAGGCGGATGGAGCCGTCGGCGCTGGCACTGCCCCAGCGGGTGCGCGCCGATGACAGAGCGATGCGCGTGACCTGCACGCCCAGTTGCACGGCGAAGTGCTGCACACGCTGCGCGAACAGCTCGCGGGCCTGGCGCTGCACCCAGGCCTGGACGGCATCGCGGATCTGGTCGGGGTCGGCCTGGTGCGGCAGGCCCAGGCGCAGGGTGTGGCGGCAAGGTGCAGCGTCCAGAGAGGCGGGCTGGAAGCGGGCGCCGGAGATCATGGGGTCGAGCACGACGGTGACCGGCTCGCCCAGGTAGGGAAACTGGCATCCAGCGCGCCAGTCGATCTGGGCCGACACCCGCTTGCGGGCGCGCTCGCGCTGGTCCAGCAACTTGGCGCAGATCCAGCGCTCCTTGGCGCGCAGGGCCACCTCGATGTCAGACCAGGACACCCACGTCGGCGCGCGCACCGACAGGCCTTCGTCGCTGACCACCATGCCGATGCTGCGGCGGCGCACGCGCTTGCATTCGTAGCCCACCAGGGCCTTGCCCAGGCGGATTTCACGCTCCGCACGCGGGTGGCGGAACACCGGCATGCTGCCCAGCAAGGCCGCCTCGGGCACCGTGGTGCGGGCCTCGGCGAGCTGGGCTGCGGCCAGGGTGCCCGCCGACGGCGCAGCGCCGGCTCCTGCACGACCCTCTTCGCTGGCACCGGCCGAGGCTTGCCCCTCGTCGGTCCACAGGCTGAGCTGGTCGGCGGGCGGCAGGCTCAACCCAGCTCTCCCATGTGGGTGGCCACGGGTTCGTCTTCGCCATGGCTGCGACGTTCGCGCAGCACGATGAAATCGGCGAAGGCCGACAGATCGGGGTGGATGGTCAGGTCGGGCACACGCTGGCGCAAATCGAGCAGCTCGGCCTCGGTCATCGTGGCCGCCTGGCCGGTGCGCACCAAGTGGGGCTCGCAGCCCACCGACTGCGCGGCCAGCACATCGCGCGGCAGGTCACCCACCATCGGCACGCCCTCCAGGCTGCAGCCGAAGCGCTGGCCGATCGTCTGGAACAGGCCCGGCAGCGGTTTGCGGCAGGTGCAGTTGTCCTCAGGCGTGTGCGGGCAGAAAAACACCGCCTCGATGCGGCCACCGACGCGCGCCAGCATCTGGTTCATCTTGGCGTGCATGGCATTGAGCGCGACCATGTCGAACAGGCCGCGGCCGATGCCCGATTGGTTGGTCGCCACCACCACGTGCCAGCCGGCGTGGTTGAGCCGGGCGATGGCCTCCAGCGCCCCGGGCAGCGGCACCCACTCGTCGCTGGACTTGATGTAGTCCTCGCGTTCGTGGTTGATGGTGCCGTCGCGGTCGAGGATGACGAGCTTCATCGCCTCTCCGGGGTGGTGGGGTCTGGAGAACACGTCAGGCTGCCAGTCGGGAGATGTCGGCCACGCGGTTCATCGCCGCGTGGAGCGTCGCCAGCAGCCCCAGGCGATTCGCCTTCAGCGCGGCGTCGTCGGCATTGACCATGACGCCATCGAAGAACGCATCCACCGGGGCCCGCAGCACGGCCAAGGCCTGCAAGGACGCAGTGTAGTCGCCCTGCTCGAACGCGGCCTGTGCTTTTGGCACGACCGCCTGCAAAGCCTCGTACAGGGCGCCCTCGGCGGGCTCCTTGAACAGCGCGGCGTCCACCTGGGCCTCGACCGCGGTTTCGGCCTTCTTGAGGATGTTGCTGACGCGCTTGTTGGCGGCCGCCAGCGCTTCGGCCTCGGGCAGGGCCGCGAAGGCGCGCACCGCCGCCAGACGGCGCGGGATGTCGCCCAGGCGCGGCGGCTGCAGGGCCAGCACCGCATCGACTTCCTGCGCGCTGTAGCCCTGCTCGCGCAGGGACACGGCCAGGCGGTCGCCGAAGAAGCCCAGCAAGGCCTCGGTCGGGCGCTCGATGAGCTCACCGAAGGGCGCGGCCGCAGCGTCGAAGAGCTCGGGCAGCGCCAGCGGCAGGTTCTTCTCGATGAGGATGCGGATCACGCCCAAGGCGTGGCGGCGCAGCGCGAAGGGGTCGCGGTCGCCGGTGGGCAGTTGGCCGATGCCGAACAGGCCAACCAGGGTTTCGAGCTTGTCGGCCAGGGCCACGACGGTGCCGGTGTGGTTGCGCGGCAGCGCGTCACCCGCGAAACGCGGCTTGTAGTGGTCTTCGATGGCGATGGCCACGCCGTCGCGCAGGCCTTCGTGGCGGGCGTAGTAGCCGCCCATGATGCCCTGCAGCTCGGGGAACTCGCCGACCATGTCGGTCAGCAGGTCGGTCTTGGCCAGCAGCGCGGCCTGCTGGGCCTTGCTGTCGAGCACGTCGAAGTGGTCCTTGTCATCGACCGCGAAGGGCAGCGTGGCCATGCGCAACTGGTTGACGATGGCATGCGCGATGGCGCGCACGCGCTCGGAACGCTCGCCCTGGGTGCCCAGCTTGTTGTGGTACACGACCTTGGCCAGGCCCGGCACGCGGGACGCCAGCGTTTTCTTGCGGTCCTGGTCGAAGAAGAACTTGGCATCGGCCAGGCGCGGACGCACCACGCGCTCGTTGCCGCCGATGATGGCGCTCGCGTCAGACGGCGAGATGTTGCTCACCACCAGGAACTGGTGGGTCAGCTTGCCTTCGGTGTCCAGCAGCGGGAAGTACTTCTGGTTGGCCTTCATGGTCAGGATCAGGCACTCCTGGGGCACGGACAGGAAGGCCTCCTCGAAGCGGCCGATCAGCACATTCGGGCGCTCCACCAGGGCGCAGACTTCGTCCAGCAAAGCCTCGTCCTCGATGGGCTTCAGGTGCTGCCCCGCACGGCCAGCGGCAGCCGCGAGCTGCGAGGCGATCTCGGCGCGGCGCTCGGCGAAGCTGGCGATCACGGCCCCCTCTTCGCGCAGCTGTGCGGCATAGCTGTCGGCATCGCGCAGCACCACCGGCGAGACCCTGGCCTCGAAGCGGTGGCCCTGGGTGTCGCGGCCAGCCTTCAGGCCCAGCGTGGCCACAGGCACGACCAACTCACCGTGCAAGGCCACCAGGCCATGGGCCGGGCGCACGAAGTTGACGCTGGTCCAGCCCGGCTGGAAGCCTTCGCCCTCGCCTTCTTGCAGCTGGTAGGTCATCACCTTGGGGATGGGCAGCTTGGCCAGGGACTCTTCCAGGGCTTTTTGCAGGCCATCGGCCAGCGTGGCGCCGGGCTTGACGGTGTCGATGAACAAGGCCTCGGCCTTGCCGTCGGGCAGCTTCTTGAGCGAAGCCACCACCTCGGCGCCCAGGCCCAGCGAACCCAGCTTCTTGAGCAGCGCTGGCGTGGCCTGGCCCTCGGCGTTCAGGCCCACGCTCACGGGCATCAGCTTGTGCTGCACGGGCTGGTCGGCGGCCTTGTCGGCCACGGCGCTCACGTGCACGGCCAGGCGTCGCGGCGAGGCATAGGGCGTGACGGCGGCATCGGCTGCGGCCAGGCCCTGGGCCTTGAGGCTGTCGGCCAGCACGTTGGCGAAAGACTCGCCCAGCTTTTTCAGCGCCTTCGGGGGCAGCTCTTCAACGAACAGTTCAACCAGCAGGTTGGCGGTGCGGGACGTGGACATGCTTCAGGCCGCCTTCTTGTTGTTCAGTTGTTCGATCACTTCGTCGGCCCAGTCCTTCGGCGCCATGGGGAAGCCCAGGCGGGCTCGGCTGTCGAGGTAGGAGGCCGCCACAGCGCGCGCCAGGTTGCGGATGCGGCCGATGTAGCCGGCGCGTTCCGTCACGGAAATCGCGCCGCGGGCGTCCAGCAGGTTGAAGGTGTGCGCGGCCTTGAGGATCTGCTCGTAGGCCGGCAGGGCCAGTTGCTGCTGCATCAGGTACTGAGCCTGGGTTTCGTAGTTCGTGAAGGCGCCCAACAAGAACTCGACGTTGCTGTGCTCGAAGTTGTAGGTGGACTGCTCGACCTCGTTCTGGTGGAACACATCGCCGTACTTCACCCCCGGCGCATACACCAGGTCATAGACGCTTTCCACGCCTTGCAGGTACATGGCCAGGCGTTCCAGGCCGTAGGTGATTTCGCCGGTGATGGGCTTGCAGTCGATGCCGCCGACCTGCTGGAAGTAGGTGAACTGCGTCACCTCCATGCCATTGAGCCAGACCTCCCAACCCAGGCCCCATGCGCCCAGCGTGGGGTTCTCCCAGTCGTCTTCGACAAAGCGGATGTCGTTCTTCTTGAGGTCGAAGCCCAGGGCTTCCAGCGAACCCAGGTAGAGCTCCAGGATGTTGGCCGGCGCCGGCTTGAGCACGACCTGGTACTGGTAGTAGTGCTGCAGGCGGTTGGGGTTCTCGCCATAGCGGCCGTCCTTGGGGCGGCGGCTGGGCTGCACATAAGCGGCTTTCCAGGGCTCCGGGCCCAGGGCGCGCAGGAAGGTGCCCGTGTGGCTTGTGCCGGCACCGACTTCCATGTCGTAGGGTTGCAGCAGCGCGCAGCCTTGGGCGTCCCAGTAGCTTTGCAGTCGGAGGATCAGTTGCTGGAAGGTCAGCATGGTCAAACCTGGTTGGACGGGAGGGCCGCGCAAGAGGGGCGGCAAACCCTGGATTCTAGTGAAAGGCGGTGGCCTCAGCCGGCCGATGTCGGTGGCGCTGCGGCGGAAAGTCTCTGGCGCCCTGCCCCGGCCACCGCCAGCAACAGGCCCACCGCGACCAGCGGCCACAGCCCGAAGCGGCTGGCCCACCACGCGAATGGCGTCTGCCCGGCAAAACCTTGCACCTGGGTGTTCAGCACGCCGCGCGTCTGCGTGGGCATGCGGTCGGTGACCCGCCCGAAAGCGTCGATCACCACGGTGGCCCCCGTGTTGGTGGCGCGGATGCTGGGCACCTGGAACTCCAGCGAGCGCATGCGTGCGATCTGCAGGTGCTGCGAAATGGCCACCGTGTCACCGAACCACGCGAGGTTGCTGACGTTGGCCAGCACGGTGGGCGCCTTGGCAGGATCGGCAAAACGCGAGGCCAGTTCTTCGCCGAACAAGTCTTCGTAGCAGATGTTGGGCGCGATGCGCTGGCCCCGCACCGCGAAAGACGGCGCATCCAGCGGCCCGCGACCGAAGTCCCCCAGGGGCATGTTCATCAAGGCCACGAACCAGTGGAAGCCGGTGGGAATGAACTCCCCGAAGGGCACCAGGTGGTGCTTGTCATAACGGTAGGGATCGGTCTGACCGGCCTGCAGCCCCACCACCGAGTTGCTGTAGCCCTGCTCGAAACTGCCCAGCGGCACGCCGATCAGCGCAGCCCGCCCTGAGCCCTCGCCGAACATCGCCACCAGAGCATCCCAGTAACCCTCGGGCAGTTGCGCCGGCAGCAGCGGGATGGCCGTTTCCGGGGCCATGACCAGATCGGCATCGGCGGCCTTGAGTTGCGCCGCGTGCCAGACCAGCATGCGCACGATGCGCTCGTTGGCGAATTTTTCGTCTTGCGGCACATTGCCCTGCAGCAGCGCCACGCGCAAGGGCTGGCCGTGTGCCTGCGTGAACCGCGCCGAGGGCAGCCAGGCCAAGGCCAGCACCAAGGCCAGCAAGGGCACAGGCGCGGCCCAGCACCGCCCGCCACAGGCCAGACAGGCCACACTCAAGGCCCACACCGCCCCCAGGCCATACACACCCAGCCAGGGCGCCAGGCGGTCCAGCGGGCTGTCGATCAGGCCGTAGCCGCTCACGCCCCAGGGAAAGCCGGTGAAGATCAGCGCCCGCGCCAACTCGGCGAGCAGCCACAAGCCCGCGAACATGCCGGCATCGCGCCACCACCAGCCGCTGCGCCAGCGCACCCAGGCCCAGCCCACAGCCGCCAGGTAACCCGACAGGGCCGCGCTGAGCAGCAGCACCGCTGCGCCGGCGATCGGGGCTGGCATCCCGCCGAAATGGTGCAAGCTGACGTAAATCCAGCCCGTGGCACCGATCAGCCAGGCGGTGCCATACAGCCAGGCAAGCCGCGCGCCCTGCCTGGGCGACGCGGCCCCCAGCAGCAGCCGCAACAGCGCCCACAAGGCCAGCGTCTGCATGAGCGCTGGCAGCATGGCGTGCAAGCCAGAAGCCCAAGGCGACAAGGCCAGCGCGTGCACCGCCCCGGCCAGCAGTGCGCAACTGTCCGCAGCGCGCGGAGACCCACCCACCCGAACGCTCATGCCAGGCTCATCCCTGCTCAGCGCCATCGGCCGCGTGGCGCACCGCCGTGACCTTGAACCAGCGCACGGACCCGCCGCGCGCCAGCATCACCGCAAAGCGCAAGCCGCCCAACTCCAGGGCTTCGCCCCGGCGCGGCACACGGCCCAGTTCGTGGGCCACCAGGCCGCCGATGGTGTCGAAGTCCTCCTCGGGCAACTGCACCTGGAAAGCCTCGTTCACGTCGGAAATCAAGGTGTCGCCCGCCACGCGCTGGCTGCCATCGGCCAGGGTGAAGATGCTGGACTGGCCATCGTCGTCGTCGAACTCGTCCTCGATCTCGCCCACGATCTCCTCCAGCACATCCTCGATGGTGATGAGGCCGGCGGTTTTGCCGAATTCATCGATCGCGATGGCCAGGTGGCTGCGGTGGGCGCGGAACTCGCGCAGCAATTCGTTGAGGCCCTTGGACTCGGGCACGAAGAAAGGCGCGCGCAGCAAGGTGCGCAGGTTCAGGTCCGGCGACCGCTGCAGCTTCAGCAGGTCCTTGGCCAGCAGGATGCCGATGATGTTGTCGCGGCTGTCCTCGAACACGGGAAAGCGCGAGTGACCTGTGTTGATCACCGTGGCCAGCAATTCCTCGTAGGGGGAGCCGATGTCGAGCATGTCCATGCGCCGCACTGCGACCATGACGTCGCCGGCGCTCATGCCGGCCATGCGGATCACGCCTTCGAGCATCACCCGGGATTCGGGCTCGATGAGCTCGCGGTGCTCGGCATCGGCCAGCGTCTGGATCAGCTCGGCGGTGGAATCGGGGCCCGGCGAAAGGAACTCGACCAAGCGGACGAACATGCTGCGCGGGTCGCGCTCACGGCGTGGATGCCCGCCATGGGTGCGGTCATGTGAACGGTCGTGCGAACGGTCATGGGAGCGCTCTTGCGAACGCTCCCGGGGGTTGTCGGTCTTGGAAGATCGACTGGGGGCGGTGTCGGACACGGCAGGGGTGTCTTTGTGGATGAACTGCAAGAATACCCCATGCCTGCGACAGTTCCTCTGCGCCAGCACAGGGCAAGGGGCGCCGAGGGGGCTACACTCGCGCCATGAGCCTGATTCCTGTCACCATCCTCACCGGTTTTCTCGGCAGCGGCAAGACCACGCTGCTCAAGCGCCTGCTCACCGAAGCACACGGCCAGAAAATCGCCGTCATCGAAAACGAATTCGGTGAAGAAAACATCGACAACGAGATCCTCGTCGCCGACACCGAAGAGCACATCGTCCAGATGAGCAACGGCTGCGTCTGCTGCACCATCCGCGAGGACCTGCGCGAGACCCTGGCCGACCTGGTCAAGCAAAAGAAGGCCGGCACGCTGAATTTCGAGCGCGTCGTCATCGAGACCACCGGCGTGGCCGATCCGGGCCCCGTCGCCCAGACCTTCTTCATGGACGACGAGATCGCCGAAAGCTACCTGCTCGACGCCATCGTCACCCTGGTGGACGCCAAGCATGGCAACCAGCAGCTCGACGCCCGCCAGGAAGCGCGCCGCCAGGTCGGTTTCGCCGACCTGATCTTCATGAGCAAGACCGACCTGGTCTCGGGCGACGAAGCCGACGCCCTGGCCCACCGCATCAAGCACATGAACCCGCGGGCACCGCAAAAGCGCGTGCATTTCGGCGAGGTGCCGCTCAAGGAGGTGTTCGACCTCAAGGGCTTCAACCTGAACGCCAAGCTCGACATCGACCCCGAGTTCCTCAAGGACGACAACCACGGCCACAAGCATGGCCATGGGCACGACCACGGTCACCAGCATGGCCCCGATTGCGGACATGACCACGGCCACGCCCACGGCGAGCACTGCGATCACCCGCACCACCATGCGCACGACGACGACGTGAAGTCCTTCGTGTACAAGTCGGCCAAACCGTTTGACGCCACCAAGCTGGAAGATTTCCTGGGCTCGATGGTGCAAATTTATGGTCCGCGCATGCTGCGCTACAAGGGCGTGCTGCACGTCAAGGGCATGGACCGCAAAGTGGTTTTCCAGGGCGTGCACCAGCTCATGGGCAGCGACATGGGCCCCAAATGGGCCGCTGGCGAGACCAAGGTCAGCAAGCTGGTGTTCATTGGCATCGAGCTCCCGCAAGACCTCTTCCAGGCTGGCCTGGATCAGTGCTTGGCCTGATCCAAGGGATATTCTGATGAGAACCGCCTCG
Organism: Aquabacterium sp.; assembly: GCA_023266355.1. Classification (GTDB taxonomy): domain Bacteria; phylum Pseudomonadota; class Gammaproteobacteria; order Burkholderiales; family Burkholderiaceae_C; genus Aquabacterium. Next base: position 72,995 of record JAHFQM010000002.1, on the reverse strand, counting down.
AAGCATGGCTACAATCCGCGCGCTTCCTGGCCGGCCCGGAAACTGGCCGGGGAGTGGCTTCGAATGTGAGCGGGGCGGTGGCCAGAACAGGTCGTCCGCCTTGCTGATCGCGTCCAAGTGCTTGGATCACGCAATGAGGGAAGGAAGATCCTGTGACGAAATCCACCGCCGCGTCGTCCAAGTCGGTCGCAGCCAAATCCGCCAAACCGGCCGCCAAACCGGCCAAACCGGTCGCCAACATCGACGCTGAACCTGTCGCGAAATCTGCCGGCAAGACAGTGCCTTCTCCTCTTCCCGCTCAAGCCAAGGCCGCCAAGGCCGAAGCTGACGCCAAGGGCGCCTCGGCACCCTCGGGACGTTCGCCCTCCAAGACTTCCAGTACCGCACCCGACAACATGCCCTCTCCTGCCACCAAGGTTGACTCCAAACTCGCCAACGCCTGGAAAAACAAAACCGGTCGTGAACTGACCGAAGCCGAGCTCCTGGCCATGCCCGAAGCGGAGTACATGAGCGACAAGCAACTGGACTTCTTCCGCCACATTCTGGAAGTTCAGAAGGAAGATTTGCTGTCCAACGCCGGCGAAACGACCGAGCACCTGCGCGAAGACACCTCCATCGTCCCCGACCCGGCCGACCGCGCCACCATCGAGGAAGAGCACGCGCTGGAGCTGCGCACCCGCGACCGCGAACGCAAGCTGCTGAAGAAAATCTCGCAAGCCCTGGTCCGCATCGACTCGGGCGAGTACGGCTTCTGCGACGAAACCGGCGAACCCATCGGCCTGGGCCGCCTGCTGGCCCGCCCGACCGCCACGCTGTCGCTGGAAGCCCAGCAGCGCCGCGAGCTCAAGCAAAAGATGTTCGGGGACTGAGCCCCCAAGCCACGAGCAAGGCATGAGCAAGGACTCCAGCAGCTTCCTGCGCAAGGTTGTGCGCTTCGTCGCCAATCCCACCACGGATTGGTCGGAGCTGGACGCGCCCAACTCGGACGCCGGTGAGAGCGAGTACGCCAAGACCGAGATCAAGGCGATGATCGAGCGCAAGCGGCGCAACGACTTCGTGCGCAAGCGCGAACTCGACATGCTGCGCAAGATCCGCCGCGAGGGGCTGACACCCGACCAGGCCTTGCTGCTGGGCAGCGCGTCCAACCTGGACCCCGACTCCCGCCCGCAAAGCGGTGCGCGCTCGGACAGCACCGTCAAGGCCAAGATCGACGAGATCGAGCTGCAAATGGTCGGCCAGGGCATGCGGCCTGCCGCACAGCCATCCCAGACGGGGCAGTTGTCCACCCTGCCAGGCCCCCTCTCGGACCTGCCACCCACGGCCCCTGCGACGCTGGCCCTGGCGCCCACGCTCGACGACGTGCCGGAGGTTTCCCAAGCGGTGGTGCAAGCCGCGCGCAGTTCGGCACCGCGCATGCCTGGGCAAGACGCCCAGCCCTCGCCAAGCCCTGCCTCCGGCGTGCAGGCCGGCGTGCAAGTGGTGGAGATGGCCCACGACCCCGAACTGGACGAGGCCGTGATCGCCTTTGCGAACGCCGACTTCGACCAGTGCGAGGCCTGCCTGATGGCCTTGGTGCACCCGGGCGCCAGCCGCCACCATCACATGGAGACCTGGCTGGTCTTGTTCGACCTGTTCCGCGCGCTGGACATGCCGCACAAGTTCGACCAGCTGGCCATCTCGTTCGCGCAGCAGTTCGGCGTGTCGGCACCCCAGTGGTACTCCCTGCCACGCCGCGTGGCGGAATTCCTGGAGCGCAAGGGCTCCGCAGCCGCGCCGACCGCTGCATCACCAGATGCCGGGGCCGATGCCAACGGCGTCGACCCCGACCACGGCCCTGCCACCGAGCCTGGCGAAGCGCCACCGGCCCTGCCCGGCTGGGTCGCACCCACGGTGCTGGACCAGGATGCCGTGGCGCAATTGCGCGTGGCCATCCTGCAGCTGCCCCGCCCCTGGCGCATGGATTTCTCGGCGCTGCAACTGATCACGCCCGAGGGTGCGCACCATTTCAGCGGCTTGCTGCAAGCGTGGGCCCGCGAGCCCATGGCCTTGACCTGGGCGGGTGCGGCCCGCCTGCTGGCGCTGCTGGAAGAATCCACCCCGGCGGGCAACCGCGATGCCGACCCGGCGTTCTGGATGCTCCGCCTCGACGTGCTGCGCCTGGTCAACCAGCCTGTGGCCTTCGACGAAGTGGCCATCGACTACTGCGTCACGTACGAGCGCTCCCCCCCATCGTGGGAGCCCAGCGCCTGCCTCATCAAGCAGCAGGACGGTGCCGTGAGCGCGCACGCGGGGCCCTTGTCGCACATCAGCGAGGTGACGACCAGTTTCGTGGAGTCGCAGGTGCACCAGGAAGTGGAGTTCGTGCAGATCGCCAACCTGGACCTCTCCGGCCAGTTGGTGGGCGACATCGGCCGCATCCTCCAGCACCTCGATGACCAGCTCGGCGCCAGCATCTCGCTGGACATCGACTGTCGCCACCTGCTGCGGGTGGACTTCATCGCTGCGGGTGACCTGCTCAACTGGGTGCTGGCGCGCCGCGCCGAGGAGCGCCAGGTTCAGTTCATCAACCCGCACCGCCTCGTGGCCCTGTTCTTCGGGGCCATGGGCATCAACGAACACGCCACCGTCAAGCTGCAGACCGTCTGACAGCAGGCTCCGAGGCCAGCGTCAGCAGGCCTTCGAAGATGAGGTTTTCGGCCACCGTGGCCTCGAACTCGGTCACATGGCCCAGGCGTGAGACGGCCCCTCCCGACATGATCAGCAAGGGCTCGCGCCCCGTTTGCACGCGCAAACGGCGCAGGCTGCGCTCGATGGCGCCAGCGATCGCATCGGTGCCACCGCTCATCAAGGCGTCGCTGGTGTTGGTCGGGAAGTCGCTCACCTCACCGGTGGGCACCTTCAAGCCCGCGGTGCCACTCTCCAGGGCCCGGTACATCAAACCGAAGCCCGGCAGGATCAGCCCGCCAAGGAAGCGCCCACTGGCGTCCACGGCATCGACTGTCACGGCCGTGCCCACCATCACGGCCAGCACCGGCGGGGGGTTCGCCGCATCGTGCTGCACCGCACGCCTGCGCGCACCGATGATGGCCGCCCAACGGTCCGAACCCAGCCGCTGCGGGTGCTCGTAGCCATTCACCACCCCGCCTGCCTGGGCGCTGGACGACACCCACCGTGCCTGCAGCCCCCAGCCCTGCATGAGCTGCTCCTCGACGCGGTGCTTGATCGCCTCACCGGCCACCACGCAACCCAGCATGGCGGAGGGGCGGGTCGGCAAGGCGCGCCAATGGCGTTGCCAGAGCCCATCGATGTCCTCCAGCACCACGGCGCCATGGGCCAGCAGTTGGGCATCGGGTGTCGGCTCCGCGTACAGGCCCCACTTCAGTCGGGTGTTGCCAATGTCAATGACCAGGAAGGGCATGTCTGAGTCGGGTGTGTCGCCACCCACGGAACCGCAAGGCTTGTCATTTTGCTGCAAGAACCGCTTGCCGCCGGTGATGCGCTTCGGCAACGGTGCGGCGAGCCACGGGAGAAAGCACGGGCGATCGGGTCCAGCACTCCCCGAACGCGGGACTGCCACACCACGGCTTTCACGATATGGTGCGCCTCGCACAGCACCTTTCACGGAGTGGTCACGATGCCCTGGTTCCCCCGCCTGCCCTTGTTCCCTCGCCTCGCCGGCCTGCTGCTGGCCTTGGCATGCCTGGCAGCCACCCCGGCATGGGCCGTGCGCGAGGTGCGCGGCGTCAAGTTCGCCGACAGCAGCCCGTTGGCAGGCCAGGTCCTGCAGCTCAACGGCGTGGGCGTTCGGGTCAAGGTCATCGTGGACGTTTATGCCGCAGGCCTCTACCTGCCCCGCAAAGACACGTCAGCGGCCAACATTTTCGACATGCACGGCCCCAAAAGCATGCACATCGTGCTGCTGCGCGACCTGACCGGCGAGGACTTCGCCGACGCCATGGTCAAGGGCTTCCGCAAGAACAACTCCGACAGCGACAACGCCAAGTACCTGCCCCGCATCGAAGCCATCCGCGACACGATGCTCACCTTCGGCAGCGTCAAGAAGGGCACGTCCATCCACATCGATTTCGTCCCTGGCGCCGGCACGCGCGCCTTGATCGGTGGCGTGCAAAAAGGCAACGACATCCCGGGCGAAGACTTCTACGCCGCGCTGCTCAAGATCTGGCTGGGCAACCACCCGGTGGACACCAGCCTCAAGGAAGACCTGCTGGGCGGTGCGCCCTGACCTGATTCGGGTCCTCGGCCGAGGAATTGCACCGCCAACCCCGTGCTTTCCAGCGCATGGGTGCGGCAGCCCAGGTGTACCCTGAGCGCATCTTCCGCTGCCGCCGTGCCCGTGCGCCATGATCCAACAGCCCTTGCCATCGCTGAACGCCTGGGCCGACGCATTCTGCGATGCTGAGATCCCTGTGCTGGCCACCACTGTGGCCGATGTGGCCCAGTTGCTGGCCATCGAAGAAGCGCGCGGCACGATGGACGCCCACACCCTGGCCGAAGCTGTCGCGCCCGACCCGCTGATGACGCTCAAGGTGCTGGTGCATGTCTCGCGCTACTGCACCCAGCTCAGCGTGGAGCCCCCGGAAACCCTGGTGGGTGCCATCGTCATGCAGGGCATCGGCCCGTTCTTTGCGGCGCACACGGCGCTGCGCGATGTCGAGACCCACTTGTCGGATGCGCCAGGTGCGCTGGAAGGCCTGCACCGCGTCATGACCCGCGCGCGGCGCTCTGCGAACTTCGCCATGGGCTTCGCCCTGAAGCGACAGGACCAGGACGCCGTCGTCATCCAGGAAGCCGCCCTGCTGCACGACTTCGCAGAGATGCTGTTGTGGTGCCATGCGCCCGCGCTCGCGCTGGACATCGCGCAACGCCTGCACGCCGACCACACACTGCGCTCGGTGGAGGCCCAACGCAAGGTGCTCGGCGTCCAACTGGGCGATCTGGCCCAGGAATTGATGCACCGGTGGCAACTGCCCGATCTTCTGATCCGCTGCACCGATGACCGCAAGGCGCAAGACCCCAAGGTGCGCACCACCATGCTGGGCGTGCGCATCGCGCGTCACACCCAACACGGCTGGGACGTGCCCCACGCCCTGGCCGCCCTGCCCGACGATGCCGCCGACGTGGGCAAGCTGCTGACCATCTCGCCAGACGCCGCCCTGCGGCTCATCCAGGGGATGGACCAGTGATGCCCCAGTGATGTCGCCGCGACATGCGCGCCGACGAAACTGAGGGAACTGAGGAAACCGACGAAGCCGATCAGCGCACGCTGACCACGCTGCGCATCGCCTGCACCGCACCACCGCCGATGGCGGCACCGAAACGCTTGGCCAGGCGCTCGGCCAGGTTTTCCTTCTCGGTGTAGTCCACGATGTCTTCGGCCTTGACCACGTCGCGCGCGATCTGGTCCAGGCTGCCCAGGTGATCGGCCAGGCCCAGCTTGATGGCCTGCTCACCGTTCCAGAACAGCCCGGAGAAGGTCTCCGGCGCCTCCTTCAGCGCCTTGCCACGGCCCTGACGCACCACCGCGATGAACTGCTGGTGGATCTGGTCGAGCATGGCGTGGGCATAGGCCTCGTGCTGTGGGTTCAGCGGAGAGAAGGGGTCGAGCATGGCCTTGTTGGTGCCGGCCGTCAGCAGGCGGCGCTCCACACCGAACTTCTCCATGGTGCCGACGAAACCAAACCCGTCCATCAGGACGCCGATGGAGCCGACGATGGAGGCCTTGTCCACATAAACCTGGTCGGCCGACACCGCGATGTAGTACGCCGCCGAGGCGCACATTTCCTCGCAGACCGCGTAGACCTTCTTCTTGTGCAAGGCCTTCAGGCGGCGCACCTCGTCGTTGACCAGGCCAGCCTGCACCGGGCTGCCACCCGGCGAATTGATGCGCAAGACCACGGCCTGCGCGCCGGCATCCTCGAAGGCCGAGCGCAAGGCCGTCATGAGGTTGTCGGCACTGGCGGCGGTCTCGGCGCCGATTTCGCCGCGCACCTCGACCAGCGCGGTGTGGGGCGTCACCGGCGTGTGGGTGGCTGGCACCGACTTCCAGGCCGCCCACATGAAACTGAGGGCCACGCCCAGCCAAACCAGGCGCCAGAACGTGCGCCAGCGGCGCTGGCGGCGCTGCTCGTCCAGGTAGACGCGGGCCATCTCCTGCATCAAGGCCGCCTGGGCCTGCTGGGTGGGGTCGGGCGAAGAAAGGTCAACGGCGCTCATGCACGGCTTTCATCAGGTCAGAACACGGGGTGGAAGCGTTCGGAAGGATACCAATACACCTGGCCGCCCTCCTCTTTCAGTTCAATGCGGTGCAGGCGGGCGCCCCAGCACGGGCCACCCACACACTGCCCACTGGACGGATCGTAAAGCGCGCCATGCACCGAGCAGATGATGTGGCGCTTGTCCAGGTCCCAGAATTTGCCCGGCTGCCAGTCCATCTCGGTGGGCACGTGGGCGCAGCGGTTGAGGTAAGCCACGGCCACCTGGTCAAAACGCAACGCAAAGGCTTGCACGGTGCGACCAAACTCGATCACGTCGAAGGTGACGGCGTCGCCGCCCTCCTGCAGGTCGGACGAGGCGCACAGGGCCTGGGCTGGCCGCGTCGGCTCAGGCATGGCGGGACAACCAATCGTGCAATTCGGGCGTCGAGTGCGCCACGAAGCGCGTGGGGAAGTCGCCAAAGGCCTCGGGCTCGTGGGCGCCGTAGCTGACGGCCACGCTGTGCGCACCGGCGTTGACGGCCAGTTGCAAGTCGTGGGTGGTGTCGCCGATCATCAGCGTGCGCTCGGGGTCGGCACCGAACTCGCGCATCAGCTCCAGCAGCATCCGCGGGTGGGGCTTGGAAACGGTTTCATCGGCCGTGCGGGTGCCATCGAACACGCCATGGAGGTCCATGTGCGACAAGGCCTCGTTCAGGCCCGCACGCGACTTGCCCGTGGCCACGGCCAGCCAGTGGTGGCGCGCCTTCAAGGTCTGCAGCATGGGCAGCACTCCTTCAAAGAGGCTGAGCTCATGCTGGCGGTGCAGGTAGTGGTGACGGTAGCGCAGGCCCAGTTCGGGCACGCGCTCAGGCGGCAGCGTCGGCGCCACGTGCGCCAGGGCGTCGTGCAGGCCCAGGCCGATCACGTAGGCCGCAGCCTCGCGCGCGGGCACGGGCAGGCCCAGGTCGGCGCAGGCCGCCTGGATGCAGCGCACGATGAGCGCGGTCGAGTCGTAGAGCGTGCCGTCCCAATCGAAGACGATGAGGTCGTAGGCGCGGGGGCGCAGGCCGGTGTCGGTCATGGTGCGGTGGCGGGTGAGGTGTGGCGGGTGCGGGGCCGCGGCAAAGCGGTTCACAGGCACCACTCTAATCGGTGGGCCGTGACAGCGTGCGCACAGGGCCGGTCAGCGTCAGGCATCAGGCCCCGCTCATACAGCCGCAGGCACCAGCGCCGCCAGCAGGCCTTGGCACTCCGGCGGCAGAGGCGCCTCGAAGGTCAGCTCCGCCCCGCTGACGGGGTGCGGGATGCGCAGGTAGCGCGCGTGCAGGAACATGCGCTCGAAGCGGCCGTCGGGCAGGCGATGGCGGTCCAGGCCCGGCACGGCGCCCTCCCCCGAAGGCCGGGACAGCGCCTTGTTGAGGGCGAAGTCGCCGTACTTGTCGTCACCGACGATGCCATGCCCCTCGTGCGAGAGGTGCACCCGGATCTGGTGGGTGCGCCCGGTCTTGATGGTCACGTCCAGCAGGCTGAAGGCCGCGTAGTGCTGCACCACGTGCACCAGGGAAATGGAGCGCCGCCCCTCGTCATCGTCGCCCCGCACGGCCTTGACGCGCCGCTCGCCCTCTGCCGTCAGGAATTTGTGCAAGGCCACGTCGATGACCTTCTTGCGCTCGGGCCAGGCCCCGCTGACCAGGGCCGCGTAGGTCTTGTGCGCCTGGCGGTGGCGGAACACGTCCTGCAAGGCGGTGAGCGCGCTGCGCTTTTTGGCAATCACCAGCACGCCGGAGGTTTCCTTGTCCAGCCGGTGCACCAACTCCAGGAAACGCGCCTCGGGTCGGGCGCGGCGCAATTGTTCGATGACGCCAAAGCTCACGCCGCTGCCGCCGTGCACGGCCACACCGGCCGGCTTGTTGATGACGAGCATGACCTCGTCTTCGAAAATCACCGGGAACTCGCGCGCCGGCACGGCGGCCTCGCTCTCGGCGGATTTTTCCGCCAGGCGCAACGGGGGCACGCGCACCTCGTCGCCCATGGCCAGGCGGGTGTCGGCCGACGCCCTGCCCTTGTTGACCCGCACTTCACCGCTGCGGATGATGCGGTAGACCAAGGTTTTGGGCGCCCCCTTGAGCACCTTGATGAGGAAATTGTCCAGGCGTTGGTCAACGCTGCCCTCGTCAATGACCAGGCGTTGCACCGCGGGCGGTGTCACGGACGACGAAGGCGCTGTCGCGGAAGACGGCACCGAAGCACCGGTCTTTTTCGCGGGCAAGCCCGATCGGCGGGATGCGGTTTTCGCACCTATAATGGGTTGAGCCACGTTGTGTGTATTTTTGTGTGGTTGTGTGCGGAAGTGCTCTGAGCGTTCAGAGAGAAGCCTGAGCAAGTCGCCCGCAACCCCATTCCGCACCAGTGCACATTTTAGCGATGCACTGCCTGTGAGAGGGCACACGATGTGGTCAGGCGGGGAGCCCCGCCAAAATTGATGGCAATGCAGCAGTCGTCTGCGTCCGGAGAAAGTCGCCCAAGGCGTGACTTTGCTGGATACCGCGCCTGTCAGAGCCAACGTCGATCGAACCACGATTCAAGGTTGATGGGTTTCAGCGTTTTGTGTGATCTGCCTTTTGTTTTTCCCGCAGATGGCGCATCGGCTGAAACCTGTGTCGAGTGAAGCACACGTGTCCCGGCCTGTTCCGCATTTCGTCCACACCGCCTGCACACAGGCCGACACGCCCATGATGGCGATCGGTGACCTGTCTGCATCGCTGTCGGCGACGTCATGCGACTGGCCCGCCAATTTCCTGACCCTGCCCTGCACGCACGCCCATCGGGCACCGCGCCGCGGGCCTGCGTCCGCCTGGCGAAACACACGTGTTCCCATCCCGACACGCGCGCCCCTGACCTCAACCCGCCTCTCGCGGGCCTGACGTCCCAGGCAATTCCTTCTCGGTTCAGCGTCGTTGCTCGTGCATGAAGGCAGTCACCCGCCGCAAGGCAGGTGGCCACTGGAGGTCATTCCGGCGCCATCCCGGAGTGCCTCTGATTGCACCGAGGAGACACCATGAAGCGCATGCTGATCAATGCCACGCAGCCGGAAGAACGGCGCCTGGCCATCGTTGACGGGCAGAAACTGCTCGACTTCGAGACCGAAATCGAAGGCCGCGAACAACGCAAGGGCAACATTTACAAGGCCGTCGTCACCCGCGTCGAGCCTTCCCTGGAAGCCTGTTTCGTCGATTACGGCGAGGAACGCCACGGCTTCCTGCCGTTCAAGGAAATTTCGCGCCAGTATTTCAAGGACGGCGTCGAAGTCCGTTCTGCCCGCATCCAGGACGTGATCAAGGAAGGGCAGGAACTGCTCGTCCAGGTCGAAAAGGAAGAGCGCGGCAACAAAGGCGCGGCCCTGACGACCTTCGTGTCGCTCGCCGGCCGCTACCTGGTCCTGATGCCCAACAACCCGCGTGGCGGTGGCGTGAGCCGCCGCATCGAGGGCGATGAGCGCGAAGAGCTCAAGGAGGCGATGGACCAGCTGGAGTACCCGAAGGGCATGAGCCTGATCGCCCGCACCGCTGGCATCGGCCGCACCGCTGCCGAGCTGCAGTGGGACCTGAACTACATGCTCAAGCTGTGGACGGCCATCGACGAGGCCTCCGGTGCTGGCAAGGGCGCCTACCTGATCTACCAGGAGTCGTCGCTGGTCATCCGCGCCATCCGCGACTATTTCACCAACGACATTGGCGAAATCCTGATCGACACGGACGACATCTACGAGCAGGCCAAGCAGTTCATGCTGCACGTCATGCCCGACCAGTCGACCCGGGTCAAGCGCTACCGCGACGACGCCGCCCTGTTCGCGCGCTTCCAGATCGAGCACCAGATCGAGACGGCCTTCAGCCGCACGGTGAACCTGCCTTCCGGCGGCGCCATCGTGATCGACCACACCGAGGCCCTGGTGTCGGTGGACGTGAACTCGGCGCGCGCCACACGTGGCAGCGACATCGAGGAAACCGCCTTCCGCACCAACCTGGAAGCGGCCGACGAAATCGCCCGCCAGATGCGCCTGCGCGATCTGGGTGGCCTGATCGTCATGGACTTCATCGACATGGAGGACAACAAGAACCGCCGCGAGGTCGAGCAGCGTCTGCGTGACGCCCTGCGCTTCGACCGCGCTCGCGTGCAGTTCAGCTCCATCTCGAAGTTCGGTTTGCTGGAGATGTCGCGCCAACGCCTGCGCCCCGCGCTGAGCGAAGGCAGCCACATCACCTGCCCGCGTTGCAACGGCACCGGCCACATCCGCGACACCGAATCGTCGGCGCTGCAGATCCTGCGCATCATCCAGGAAGAGTCCATGAAGGACAACACCTCGGCCGTGCACGTGCAAGTGCCGGTGGAAGTGACCTCCTTCCTGCTCAATGAGAAGCGCACCGAGATCACCAAGATCGAGCTCAAGCAGCGCGTGACCGTGCTGCTGGTGCCCAACAAGCACCTCGAAACCCCGAACTACAAGCTGGAGCGTCTGCGTCACGACGACCCGCGTCTGGAAAACATCCAGGCCAGCTACACGATGATCGAGGAGCCGGACGACGAGGTGGGCATCACCCGCCGCGAGAAGAGCGCCAAGCCCAAGCAGGAGCCGATCATCAAGGGCGTGCTGCCCGACCAGCCGGCGCCCGTGGCGCTCCCGAAGGACGAGCCGGTGATCACCGCCGCGCCCGCCGCCAGCCTGCCTGCCCCCGTGCAAGCCGGTGCAGCGGCTGCAGCCCCGGTCAAATCGGGCGGCTTCTTCGGCTTCATCAAGCGCCTGTTCGGTGCGGGCGACAGCGCCTCTGCACCGGCACCGGTGGTGGCCGAGCCGGCCGTGACCACGCCTGCCGAGCCCGCCAAGGAAGACAAGGGCCGTGGCCGCCGCGACGGCCAGCGCCGTGGGGGCCGTGGTGAGCGCAACGAGCGTTCGGAACGCGGTGACCGTGCCGACAAATCGGACCGCGCTGACAAGGGCACCGACAAAGACCGTGGCGAAGCCCGGGGTCGCCGTCAGGGCCCGCGCGAAGACCGTCCGGAGGGCGATGCCGCTCAGGCGGGCCGCGAGGGTGCGCGTGAAGGTGGCCGAGACAGTGGCCGTGAAGGCGGCCGCGGTGGCCGTGGCCGTGGTGGCCGCGGTGCCGATCAGGGCGAGCGCCCGGTGATCAACCGTGAAGCCATTGCCGCAGAGGCACAAGCCCTGGGCCTGGCCGCTGCCGAAGGCGGTGCGCCGGAGCTGTCCGCCGCAGCGGAAGGCGAACGCGAAGGTGGCCGCCGCCGCCGTCGCGGTGGCCGTGGTCGCGGTGAGCGCGAAGAAGGCACGGGCCAGCAATCGCTGGTGGACGCCGCCGAGGCCGATGGCCAAGTGGACCGCCAGGATGGCACCGAAGCCGCTGCATCGGCCGATGCGCAAGACGTGCAAGATGGTCAGGGCGAGGGCCAGGATGGCCGCCGCCGTGGTGGTCGCGGTCGCAACCGCCGTGGCGAACGCCGCGACGAGGCATCGGCAGACAGCAGCACCGCCCACACGGACGTGAACGCCGACGCCACGGCACCGGAAGCCCTGGCTTTCGCCGAGACACAGCCCTCCCCGCTGTCCGAAGCCGAAGCCCACGTGCTGTCTGATGTGCTGACGGGCGCTTCTGCCGAAGCCAGCACCGAGGCCCCCGCCGAAGTGCCGGCAACGCCGACCGTGGCAGTCGCAGCGGCGGCCCCTGCCGTGCCTGCCGCGGCCGAGCCCACGCCAGTCGCCGCAGTCAAGGCCGCACCGTTCGTGCTGCCCATGGACGAACTGACGGCCATTGCCCAGACGGCTGGCCTGCAGTGGGTGAACTCGGACGCAGAGCGCATCCGCCAGGTGAAAGAAGCCATCGCCCAGGAACCCAAGCCTGTGCACGTGCCGCGCGAGCGCAAGCCCGTGGTGGTGGTGGACGAAGGCCCGCTGGTGCTGGTCGAGACCCGCAAGGACCTCGCCCAAGTCACCCTGCCCTTCGAGCACAAGGCCTGATGACCTGGTGATGCCTGGCCGATGCCTGGCCGATGCCCATAGGCCCTGACGCGCCCATGGCGGCGCGTCCCACACACAGCCCGGCCTTGGCCGGGCTTTTTCATGGGTGAGGAATCGTGTCGTTCCGCACACCCTGCCGGGATTCGTGCCGACTTCCGCGCATCCTCGGCAATTCAACCTCATCCATGGGAGATTTCCTGCCGTAATGCAGGTGTGGTCACTCAGCGCCTTGCCTGTCCGCGCTGTTGACTGCACGCAAATGCATCTCGGCAACCCGGAGTCCTCATGCCCCCTCACCCTCACCAAGCTCAAGGCGTCGCCCTCATCGGGCAGCTTGACTGGCCGCAAAATCTCTACATTGCCGAAATTTTGCACGAAGCTGGCTGGCAGGTGAGGATCCTCACGGAGGGTGTTCAACCCAAGGAATTCCAAGGCTGGCTGGAGGTTCACCACGTCAACGCGGGTGATGAGCGGATGCTGTCTGACATGCTCTTGCAACTGGAGCAGAACCCAGACGTCCGCTGGATCCTGCCGCTGGACGAGGCATCGATCGCCACATGCCACCGGACCCTGACGTGCCGCGACAAGTTGCTGCCCCACATCCCTGACGCCGACCTGTCGATGCTGCAAAAGAAGTCGGCCATGGCCCGCTTCGCGCTCAGCCTGGGCATCTCGGTGCCTGACTGGTTTCACGTGCAGGACCCCGGCGATGCACTGCGCATCGCAGATGGCATGGGCTACCCCGTCGTGCTCAAGGGCGAGCAAGGCAATGGCGGCAGCCAGGTGGTGATCTGTGACGACGCCCAGGCGCTGCGGGATGGCCTCCAGAAGCTGAAACACCACGACACCGTTTTGCAGCGTCACGTGTCGGGACGCAACTGGGCCTGCGGTGGCTTTTTCCACCGAGGGGTTCTCACCCACATCCATGGGTACGAAATCGTTGAGCAGCACCCACCCGGCCTGGGCGCGGCCACCTTCATTCGCCATGAGCAATCCCCCGCCATGGTCCAGGCACTGGAGGCGATAGGCAGCGCCATGGCATGGACCGGCTACATGCAGGCCGATTTCATCCGCGATGACCATGGCACCTTCTGGTTCCTGGAGATCAACCCTCGGCCTTGGGGCTCCATCACCGCCGCTCAGGCCGCCGGCACGCCGATTTTCTCACCCCTGGTCGACACCCTGGCAGGACGTGTGCCTCAACCATGGCAGACAGATGACCGCGATTGGGCAGCCCATGTCTTTCCCAAGCCTTTGCTGCAGTTGGCTTACAAGCGCAAAGGCCTGAGGATGCTGCGGATCTTGCTGTCACCCGCATTCTGGCGTGGTGCGCCGCGGACATCACCGAAGCTGATGCGCTACTTTTTCAAGGTGATGTATTGGTACTGGACGGGCCCACGCGACCGGACCGCGGCACAGCTCAAACCCACAGCGCTGGGGCCATCGCCAAGGGTTTAACCTAAGCGGCGACTGATTGACGTTAACGTCACAAAGGTCTGTAATCCCTGACAACTTCAGGAGTGACCTTGGCCACTGCACACGCCCACGCCCACGCCTTGCCTTCGGCACCGACCGCCGCCAGCCCTCTCGCGGCCTTCGCCGGCTTTGTGCCACCGCCGCAGCTCTTGCTGGACACCGCCCAGCGCCTGGGGGCCCACCCGGCCTACTGCGTTCGCACGGAATCGGGTTGGCAAGCCACATCCTGGGCAGACCACGGCCGGCAGGTGCGCGATGCGGCCAAGGCGCTCATCGGGCTGGGGGTGAAGCGCGGTGACGCCGTCGCCATCCTGAGTTTCAACAACCCGCAGTGGGTCACCCTGGCTTTCGCCGCGATGGCCATTGGCGCCATGCCCGCAGGCATCTACTGGACCAGCTCGCCGCAGGACATCGCCTACATCCTCAACCACTGCAAGGCATCCCTGCTGCTGGTGGACGAGGCCTCGCGCCTGCAGGCCGTGGAAGCCTGTGAGGCAGACTTGCCCCACCTGCACAACATCGTCATGGTGCGCGACAGCGATGCGGTCCAGGCGCGCAAGCCGGTGATGTCCTGGGACGCCTTCCTGGGCCTTGGCCACGCGACGCAGGAAGCGGAATTGGCACAACGCATGGCGTCGCTGCGCGCCGAGGACATCGGCAGCCTGATCTACACCTCGGGCACGACCGGCCCGGCCAAGGCCGTGGCGCTCAGCCAGGGCAACCTCTGGTGGATGGGCCACACGATGCGCCAGCTCTTCGATGTGGACGAGCACGACCGCGTCATTTCCTACCTGCCACTGGCGCACATCGCCGAACAGATGGGGTCGATGCACAACCAGGTGCACTCGGGCTTCACCGTGTACTACGCGCGCAGCATGGAAGCGCTGGGCGAGCACCTCAAGGAGGTTCGCCCCACCATTTTCTTCGGTGTGCCACGGGTGTGGGAGAAGATGCAGTCGGGCATCGAGGCCAAACTGGAGCAAGCCAGCGGTGTGAAGGCGGCACTGGCGCGCTGGGCCATGTCGGTGGGGCAACGCTGGCATGCGCTGGACCATGCCGGGCAGCCCGCAGGCCCTTGGTTGACGCTGCAAAAGCATCTGGCGCACAGGCTGGTGCACCGCAAGGTCAAGGAAGCGCTGGGGCTGGACCAGGCCCGCCTGCTGAGCTCAGGCGCCGCGCCCATCGCCCCGGAAAAGCTGCGCTTCTTCGCGGGGCTGGACGTGGTGGTGCGCGAGCTGTATGGGCAGTCCGAGGTGACGGGGCCTTCCACGCTGTCGCTGCCGGGCAGCACGCGCGTGGGTTCGGTCGGCAAACCCCTGCCTGGCACCGACATCATGGTGGCCGAGGACGGCGAACTGCGGGTGCGCGGCCCGCACCTCTTCCAGTGCTACATGGGTTCGCCGCAGGCCACGGCCGAGAGCTTCTCCGGCGAGTGGCTGCTCACCGGCGACCTCGGTCACATCGACGAAGACGGCTACGTCTACATCACCGGGCGCAAGAAGGACCTGATCATCACGTCGGGTGGCAAGAACATTTCGCCGTCCAACATCGAGACGGCGCTGATGGACGCGCACCTGGTCGAGCATGCCGTGGTGTGTGGCGATGGCCGCAACTACCTGGCCGCCTTGCTCACGCTGGACCCGGTGGCCCTGGCGTCCTTCGCCAGCCAGCATGGCCTGCTCGAAGAGCCGCACTTGCACGAACACCCGCTGGTGCTGCAGGCGCTGCAGGCCGATGTGGACCACGTCAATGCCTCGCAGGCGCGCGTGGCCCAGGTGCGCAAGTTCGCGGTGCTGCCGCAATCGCTGAGCGTGGCCTCCGGTGAGCTCACGCCCACGCTGAAGGTCAAGCGCAAGGTTGTGCTGGAGCGCAACCAGGCGCTGATCGAACTGCTCTACCGCCACGGCACGCACTGAGCGCACCCCGCGGCTCAACCTGGCAAGCGGGACAACGCCTGCTGGTATTGAGGCTGGTGCATCA
The DNA here is from genome assembly GCA_023266355.1 of Aquabacterium sp. Lineage (GTDB taxonomy): Bacteria > Pseudomonadota > Gammaproteobacteria > Burkholderiales > Burkholderiaceae_C > Aquabacterium. The sequence continues at coordinate 57,299 of JAHFQM010000002.1, read as the reverse complement.
GTTCGTCCCAGGTCAGCGGCGCGGTCTGCGGCAGCAGGTCCAGGCGACGGGCTTCGCTGTCCGGGCTGGCTTGCCATTCACCGCGCTGCAAGGCTTGCTGCAGGCCGTCCAGCAGCCCATCCACGGCCGCGCCATCGCCCAGCGATTGGTTGCACAGCAGCACCATGTCGCAACCCGCGTTCAATGCCGCGACCGCGCCCTGGGTGTGGCTGCCGGCCACGCTGGCGCCTTCCATGCTGAGGTCGTCGCTGAAGATGGCGCCGGTGAAGCCGAGCTGTCCACGCAGGATGTCTTGCAGCCAACGCGATGAGAAGCCCGCCGGTGCGGCATCGACCTTCGGATAGATGACGTGGGCCGGCATGACGCTGGTCAGCGAGGTGCTCAGCCACTCGTAGGGCTTGGCGTCGTCGGCCAGGATGGCCTTGAGGCTGCGCTTGTCCACGGGGATGTCCACGTGCGAATCGGCCTTGACGAAGCCGTGACCGGGGAAGTGCTTGCCGCAATTGGCCATGCCGGCCAGCAGCAGGCCGTGCATCACGCTCTTGGCCAGCACCGTGGCGACGCGGGCGTCGCTGTGGAAGGCGCGGTCACCGATGATGCCGCTCTCGCCCCAGTCCAGGTCCAGCACCGGGGTGAAGGTCAGGTCCACGCCGCAGGCGCGCAGCTCGCTGGCCAGCACGTAGCCGCAGGCCGTGGCGGCATCGGTGGCGGCCATGGCACCGGCGCCCTCACCGCCCTTGCCATCTTTGAGCCACATTTCGCCCAAGCGGCGCATCGGCGGCACGTGGGTGAAGCCATCGGTCTTGAAGCGCTGCACGCGGCCGCCTTCGTGGTCCACGCAAATCAACACGTCCGGGCGGATGGCCTTGATCTCGGTGCACAGGGTCGTGAGCTGGGCGCGGTCCTGCCAGTTGCGCGCGAACAGGATCAAGCCACCGGTGAGCGGGTGGGCCAGGCGGCGGCGGTCGTCGTCGCTGAGGCTCAGGCCGGCGATGTCGAGCACCACGGGCGCGTGCTGGATGGGGTCGGCAGCGTGGCCGATGGGGGTGGCGGTGCGCTTGGAAGGCATGGTGGTGGATGAAATCTGGTTGGGGGATGCGTCAGGACGAGCGCGCAGGATCGGTTTCAACGACGACAAAGGCCTGGGCCAGATCGCCCTCGTCGGTGACGGTGACATGGGCTTTCCAGCCGCGGGCGGCAAACCAGTCGGCCAGATCGCCGTTGAGCACGATCTGGGGCTGGCCGCTCTCGGCGTTCAGGATTTCGCAGCGCCGCCACGCCATCGGCATGTGGATGCCCAGGCCGATGGCCTTGGAGAAGGCTTCCTTGGCCGAAAACCGCGTGGCCAGGTAGCGCAAGCCACGCACCGGCGAACGGGCCGTGCGGGCGCGCCAGACGACCAGCTCGCGGTCTCCCAGCACCTTCTCGGCGAAGCGGTCACCGCGGCGGTCCAGGGCCTCGCGGATGCGGCGCACATCGCAGAGGTCCGTGCCGATGCCGACGATCATGCTCGGACCTCGCGTCGGGCGCGGACGGCCTCGGACTGGAAATCGGCAATCGCCTGGCGCAGCCCCACGAAGATGGCGTGGCCAATCAAGGCATGGCCGATGTGGAGCTCTTGCACCTCGGGCAAGGCCGCCACCAGGGCCGTGCTGCTGGGCGCGTCGCTGCCTTGCGCTTCGAGCTGGCACAGGGCCAGGCCGTGGCCCGCGTGGGTGCGCAAGCCCAGGCTGCCTGCATGGCGCAGGCCGGCTTTCAAGCGCGCCAGTTCGGCCTGCACGGCAGCGGCATCGCCGCCCCACCAGGCATTGGCCAAGGCGCCGGTGTGCAGTTCCACGCAAGGTGCGCCGGCCTTGGCCGCGGCATCGATCTGAGCGAAATCCGCCCCGATGAACAGCGACACGCGCGAACCCGCTTCGGCCAGCCGGACACAGGCGTCTTTCACGCGGTCGAACTGCCCGACCACGTCCAGGCCGCCCTCCGTCGTGACCTCTTGGCGTCGTTCTGGCACCAGGCAAACGTGGGCAGGGGCCGTGCGCTCGATGATGTCCAGCATCTCGTCGGTCACCGCGGCTTCGAAGTTCAGCGGCGCGTGCACCAGCGCTTTCAGCCGGGCGACATCGTCATCGCGGATGTGGCGGCGGTCTTCGCGCAGGTGGAAGGTGACGATGTCCGCGCCAGCCTCCACAGCCAGCAGCGCCGCGGCCACCGGGTCGGGGAAGCGCCCGCCGCGCGCATTGCGCACCGTGGCAACGTGGTCGATGTTGATGCCCAGCAAGGGGGTGTCGTGGGCAGTGAGGTGCAGGCCGGAGAAGGTCATGGTTGCTGGAGTTCGATCATGAGCTGGCGTGTTCGCAAGGTGTGCGACCCCAGATGATAGTGAAGGAGCGTGCGCGTGATCGCCTTGAGGTCGGACATCGCGCCGGCCCCCGCGGTGACGCAAGCGGCCATCACCCCAGGCACCACCGACTGGCCGGCCGACACCGGCCGCACCAAGGCGGCCTCCAGGGCCAGCAGCACGGTGCCATCCAGTTGCGCAGGGCCGTCACCACGCACGCCCGGCTCGCTGGCATCCACCTGCCAGGGCGTGGCCCGCACACCCAGCTCCGGGTGCAAGGTGTGGCCCTGCCCCGCCTGCACGGGCGCGGCCCCGACGGTCTCGACCGACAGCTCCGGCAACAGGCCCAGCTGGCGCAGCAGCACGAGCTCGAAGGCCCGCAAAGCCGCCGTCAGCAGATTGGGCTGGGTCAGTCCTTGCAAGGCATCGGCATAGGCATCGAACAACTCGGGGTGCGGGTCGTGGCGCGCCAGCAAGCGCATCAGCAGTTCGTTGAGGTAGAAGCCCGGCAGCAAGGCGGCGCCACCCGGCCAGGCCGGCCCGCCCGCCCACTCGGCCTGGCGCAGCAGCCAGACCTCGGCCTCATCGGCCCGCTTGGCGCCAAAGCCCACGTGGATGCGCTGGAAAGGCATCAGCACCGGCCGCAGTTGCGAGTACGGGCGCTTGGCACCTTTGGCCACGGCCATCACCTTGCCCTGCTCGCGGCAGAACAGCTCCAGGATCAGGCTGGATTCGCTCCAGTCGTGGCTGTGCAGCACATAGGCCAGCGAACTCGCGCGCGCGGATGACGCACGCACAGCCGGCGCACGAGCAGCAGGCGCACGCCCAGACGCGGCCCGCGCAGGGGCCCCCGTGGTGGACCGCGAAGCCAACTTGGCCACCTGCCCTCAGCGACTCACTCGTAGCCGTAGGTGCGCAGGCGGGCGTCGTCGTCGGCCCAGCCCGAACGCACCTTCACCCAGATCTCCAGGAAGACCTTGCGGCCCATCAGGCGCTCCAGCTCGGTGCGGGCCTCGGTGCCGATGCGCTTGAGGCGCTCGCCCTTGTCACCGATGACCATGCCCTTGTGCTGCTCGCGCTCCACGATGATGGTGGCCGCGATGCGCACCATGCCAGTGGACTTGGCATTGCCCGGCTGAGGCGGCTCGTCGGTGTACTGGTCGATGACCACGGTCGAGGTGTAGGGCAACTCGTCGCCGGTCAGGCGGAAAAGCTTTTCCCGGACGATTTCGCTGGCCAGGAAACGGTCGGAGCGGTCGGTCAGGGCATCGGCGTCGTACCACCAGGCCTGCTCGGGCAGGTAGGGGCGCACGATGTCCAGCAGGCGGCGTGTGTCGTCTTCCTTCTTGGCCGACAGCGGCACGAACTGCGTGAACGGGTGGCGCTCCTGCATGGCCTGCAGCCAGGGGAAGAGGTCCTCGCGGCGGTGGATGAGGTCCAGCTTGTTGGCCACCAGCAGCACCGGGCGGTCGGTCGGCAACAACGCCAGCACCTGGGCATCGTCCGGACCGAATCGACCAGCCTCCACCAGGAACAGCACCACCGCCACGTCGGACAGCGTGGCCTGCACGGTCTTGTTCAGGTTGCGGTTGAGCGCAGCCGTGCCGCGCACCGTGTGGCGCGTCTGGAAACCCGGCGTGTCCACGAACACGAACTGGGTGTCGCCATGGCTGCAGATGCCCGTGATGCGGTGGCGCGTGGTCTGGGCCTTGCGCGAGGTGATGGACACCTTCTGTCCCACCAGGGCATTGAGCAGCGTGGACTTGCCCACGTTCGGGCGCCCCACGATGGCGATCAGGCCACAGCGCTGCTGCGCGACAGGCGCGGCCGCATCCCCAGCGGCATCGCCATGGCGGGCCATGGTCAGCTTGGCCAGCATCTGGTCCAGCGAGGGGTTCACATCATCGGCGGGGGACTTGGGCATGGCTCAGCAGGTGGACAAACAGACAGCAAACACGGACAACAAACGTCGCATCGACGCACGCCAGACGCACCCGGCTCAAGGCCCGGCATCGTCCAAGTGGCGTTTGGGCGCTTTGCGCACCACCACAGGGGGCGCCGCAGCACCAGCCTTGGCAACTTTCAAATCAGCAGGCTGCAGCGCCATCACGCGCTCCAGGGCCACCTGGGCCGCGGCCTGCTCGGCGGCACGACGCGACAGGCCTTCGCCGCTGGCAGACAGCTGGAGCTCGGGCATCTCGCACACCACCACGAACACCTGTTCATGGGCTTTGCCACGGGTGGCCTCGATGCGGTAGCTGGGCACCGGCATCTTGCGCGCCTGCAACCATTCCTGCAAGGCCGTCTTGGCGTCCTTGCTCCAGCGCTCTTCCTGCGTTTCGGCCAGCACCGGCTCGAACAAACGCACGACCAGCGCACGGGCGGCATCGAAGCCGGCATCGAGGTACACCGCGCCGATGATGGCCTCCAGCGCGTCGGCCAGGATGGACGGCCGCTGTGCGCCACCGCCCTTGGCCTCGCCCTCGCTCAAGCGCAACACGCCGGGCAAAGCCAACTGCACGGCCAGGTGATGCAACATGTCCTGGCGCACGAGGTGGGCCCGCACGCGCGTCAGGTCGCCTTCGGCACTGCGCTCGAAGCGCGTGTACAGCAGGTCCGAAATGCCCAGGTCCAGCACCGCATCGCCCAGGAACTCCAGGCGCTCGTAGTGGTCCTGCCCAAAACTCTTGTGGGTCACGGCACGCTGCAGCAAGGCAGGCTGGGCAAAGGTGTGGCCCAAGCGCTGCTGCAGTGTTTTCAAATCCATGGCCGGCGTGCCCAGCGCCGAAGCCACCGCCTCGGCGGGGGGCTGCTTCACTTCGACTGACCCTTGAACTTGATGACCAGGTACACCGGCTCCACCAGGGCGATTTCCTTGTCGTACGCGAAGCGGATGACGATCTTGTCGTCTTCCTTGGCGACGTCCAGGTCACGGCCGGACTTGATCGCCTCGACGCCGTACTCGATCTGGGTGTAGCGGTCATAGGCCGCACGGATCTCGGGCACGGTGCTGCCGCCCTCGCGGGCCGCCTTGTTGACCATGCTCTGGATGGTGCGGAACTCCGACAGCGCCGGCGCCACCTTCATCACCAGCAGGGCCAGCATGGAGATGACGACCGCCCAGAAAATCAGGCCGATGAGGGTGAAGCCCTGCTGAGCACGGGCGGGTGCGGTGGCGTGACGTGGCATCAGGTTCATCGTGTCGGTCCTGGCTCAGTGGAAGGTGCCAAAGCGCTTGATGTCGCCGAAATTCATCCAGATGACAAAGGCCTTGCCGACCAGGTTGCGGTCAGGCACAAAGCCCCAGAAGCGCGAATCCTGCGAATTGTCGCGGTTGTCGCCCATCACGAAGTAATGGCCGGGCGGCACCTTGCAGACCACGCCTTCGCCACTGTAGCGGCAGTTTTCCTTGAAGGGGAAGTCTTCCACGGCCTGCGGCGGCACGAAAGGCGGGCGGTCCTTGTCCACCAGGATGCGGTGCTCACGGCCCATCAGCTGCTCGCTGAACTGGAAGGAATAGCGCAGGCTGTCGGCGTCGTAGTACTCGGCCAGCGGCGTCTGCTCGATCGGCGTGCCGTTGATGGTCAGGCGCTTGTTGAGGTAGGCCACCGTGTCGCCCGGCAAGCCGACCACGCGCTTGATGTAGTCCAGGTCCGGATTGACCGGGTAGCGGAACACCATCACATCGCCCCGCTGCGGGTCGTTGTTGTCGATGATCTTCTTGTTGATCACGGGCAAGCGGATGCCGTAGTGGAATTTGTTGACCAGGATGAGGTCGCCCACCAGCAGCGTCGGGATCATCGAACCCGAGGGGATCTTGAAGGGCTCGAACAGGAAGGAGCGCATCAGGAAGACCGCGCAAATCACCGGGAACAGGCCCGCGGTCCAGTCCAGCCACCAGGGCTGCATCAGCAGCTTGTCGCGCGCGGCGGCCACATTGCCGTCCACCTCGTTGATGCCCTGCATGGCCAGCGTCGCACGGCGCGCCTGGTCCTGCTGCACCAGTTGCGCCGCAGCGGCTTCACGCGCCGGGCGGAACTTGTAGCGCTCGGCCAGCCAGTAACCCAGCGTGATCACCGACATGACAAAGAGCAACAACGAGAAGTTGCCGTGCCATCGACCGGTGTACCAGCCTCCCAGGTACACGGCCAGGACCGCGTAGAACAAACCAGTGATCAGACTCATCAATCTTCCAGGGTGTCAGTCGTCAACTTGCAGGATGGCCAGGAATGCTTCTTGAGGCACCTCGACCGAGCCCACCTGCTTCATGCGCTTCTTGCCGGCTTTCTGCTTTTCGAGCAGCTTCTTCTTGCGGGTGATGTCGCCGCCGTAGCATTTTGCCAGCACGTTCTTGCGCAGCGCCTTGATGTTCTCGCGGGCGATGATGTTGCCGCCGATGGCCGCCTGGATGGCCACGTCGTACATCTGGCGCGGGATGTGCTCGCGCATCTTGGCCGCCACACCGCGACCGCGGTACGCGCTCTGCGCACGGTGCACGATCAGGGACAAGGCATCCACCCGGTCACCGTTGATCAGGATGTCCACCTTCACCACGTCGGAGGCGCGGTACTCCTTGAACTCGTAGTCCATGGAGGCATAACCGCGCGACACGGATTTGAGCTTGTCGAAGAAGTCCAGCACGATCTCGGCCAGCGGCATCTCGTAGGTCAGCATGACCTGGCGGCCGTGGTAGGCCATGTTCAGCTGCACGCCGCGCTTGAGGTTGGCCAGCGTCATCACCGGGCCGACATAGTCTTGCGGCATGAACAGGTGCACGGTGACGATGGGCTCGCGGATTTCGTGGATGCGCGCCACCTCCGGCATCTTCGAGGGGTTCTCCACCTCGATGACCTCGCCACCGTTCAGCTCCACCTCGTAGACCACGCTGGGCGCGGTGGTGATGAGGTCTTGGTCGAACTCGCGCTCCAGGCGCTCCTGCACGATCTCCATGTGCAGCAGGCCCAGGAAGCCGCAGCGGAAGCCGAAGCCCAGCGCCTGCGACACCTCGGGCTCGTAGCGCAACGAGCTGTCGTTGAGCTTGAGCTTTTCCAGCGCGTCGCGCAGCTGCTCGTACTCGCTGGCTTCGGTCGGGTAGAGGCCCGCGAACACCTGCGGCTGGATTTCCTTGAAACCTGGCAGCGCCTCGGTCGCGGGGCCCGCGTTGTTGGGCAGCTTCTTTTCCAGCGTGACCGTGTCACCGACCTTGGCCGCCGCCAGCTCCTTGATGCCCGCGATGATGAAACCCACCTCGCCGGCACGCAGTTCTTCGCGCGGCGTGGACTTGGGCGTGAACACCCCCAGATGCTCGGCCGGGTACACCGTGTTGGTGGCCATCATGCGGATGCGCTCACCGCGCTTGAGCACGCCGTCCACCACGCGCACCAGCATCACCACGCCGACGTAGTTGTCGAACCAGGCGTCGATGATCATGGCGCGCAGCGGGCCGTCCGCATCGCCCTTCGGGGGCGGCATGCGGGCCACCACGGCTTCGAGGATCTCGTCGATGCCCATGCCGGTCTTGGCCGAGCACGGGATGCCGTTGGAGGCATCGATGCCGATGACGTCTTCGATCTCTTCCTTCGCGCGCTCGGGGTCGGCAGACGGCAAGTCCATCTTGTTGAGCACGGCCACGACTTCGACGCCCAGGTCGAGCGCGGTGTAGCAGTTCGCCACGGTCTGGGCTTCGACACCTTGCGAGGCGTCCACCACCAGCAGCGCGCCCTCACAGGCCGACAGCGAGCGGCTGACTTCGTAAGAGAAGTCCACGTGGCCGGGTGTGTCGATCAGGTTGAGGTTGTAGACCTGACCATCCTTGGCCTTGTAGCTCAGGGCGGCAGTCTGCGCCTTGATGGTGATGCCGCGCTCTTTCTCGATGTCCATCGAGTCCAGCACCTGGGCTTCCATCTCACGGTCGCTCAGGCCACCACAACGCTGAATGATGCGATCGGCCAGCGTGGACTTGCCATGGTCGATGTGCGCAATGATCGAGAAATTACGGATGTGGTTCATAAAAAAAAGGCACGTCAAAAGGAGTGACGCGCCTTCCAACAAAAACGTATGGCAACTGCTTGTTGGACCTCCATTGTACAGAAGGAGCCCTCAAGACAGGCTGATCACGGGTGATCAAAGGGGTCGTTGCGCCACCTCCACACGACTTATCCACAGCATTTCAACAGGCCCATGTGGGCAACTTTGGCGGGCGTCGTGCCGCAGGAGCGCATCCCGCGAGAGGCAGCAAGAGCGGCGATTGTAGCCGCGTTCCCGGGTGCTTTCGCCGCCCGGGCCGAGTTATCAACAGCGTGCGGCGTGGGCGAAGGCTTGTCGAACGCACCCAACAACCCCTCAGATTGCTCGGGATTGCCCCGGGGCTCACTTGCCAGGGCGGATCACGGCGTACTGCGCCCACTCGCCGCGGCGCACCAGCACGTTGACGGCACGGCCCTTCTCCAGCTTGGCGAGCACGGCTTCGAACTCCTTGGCGGAGCCGATCTGCACGTTCGCCACCGAGAGGATGATGTCGCCCGCACGCAGGCCCGCGCGCGCGGCTGGGCCCTGGGCCTCGCTCACCAGCACGCCACCGTTCTGGCGCAGTTCGCGCTTCTGGTCCGCGCTCAGGTCAGACACGCTCAGCCCCAGCGCGGCGGCGGATGCCATGCGCGGCGCGGCTTCTTCCTTGCCCGCTTCGGCCTTGGCCTTCGGGGAGTCCATCTCACCCACGGTCACGGTCAGCTCTTTGTAAGCGCCCCGTCGGAAAACCTGCAGCGTGCTCTTGGTGCCCGGCTTGGTGGCGGCCACCAGGCGAGGCAGGTCGGGCGCCTTGTCGATGGTCTGGCCATTGAACTTGGTGATGATGTCGCCGGCTTCGACGCCCGCCTTGTCGGCCGGGGTGCCCGGCTCGACGGCCTGCACCAGCGCGCCCTGCGCCTTGCCCAGCCCGATGGACTCGGCCACGTCCTTGGAGACCGGCGCGATCGACACCCCGATGCGGCCGCGGACGACCTTGCCACCCGAGCGCAGCTGGTCGGCCACCTTCATGGCATCGTCGATGGGGATGGACAGCGAGATGCCCATGAAACCACCCGAGCGGCTGAGGATTTGCGAGTTGATGCCCACGACCTCGCCGCGCATGTTGATCAGCGGACCGCCCGAGTTGCCGGGGTTGACGGCCACGTCGGTCTGGATGAAGCGGATTTCCTCGCCCGTGTCGCGCGCCTTGGCGCTCACGATGCCGGCGGTCACGGTGTTTTCCAGGCCGAAGGGCGTGCCAATGGCCATGACCCACTCGCCCACCTTCACGCGGCTCACCTCACCCACGGCCACGGCCGGCAGCTGCTTGGCGTCGATCTTGAGCACGGCCACGTCGGTGCGCTTGTCAGCGCCGACCACCTTGGCCTTGAACTCGCGCTTGTCGGTCAGGTTGACATAGACCTCGTCGGCACCATCGACCACGTGGGCGTTGGTCATCACGTAGCCATCGGGGCTGAGGATGAAGCCGGAGCCCACGCCACGCGGGCGCTCTTCGCCTTGCTCGGCGCCACGCTTGGGAGTGTTGGGCGTGTTGTTCGGGGCACCGGGCGTGCCGCGGCGCTGGTCGGGCATGGGCACGCCGAAAAAGCGCTTGAAGAACTCGCGCATCTGGGCGTCGGCCTCGTCGCCATCGCCGCCCTCCTCCGCCACACGCTGCGTGGTGCGGATGCTGACCACGGACGGGCCGACCTTCTCGACCAGCTCGGTGAAATCTGGCAGGCCCTTGACGATGACCGGCGCGGCCGCGTTGGCCGGAGGCGGCGACGCAGGCGCCATCAAGGCCGCAGCGGGCTGCTGGGCTTGCGAGGCATGGGGGAACAGGCTGGAACTGAGCACCAGCCCGACGGCAGACACCACGGCGCCCACCACCAGGGTGCGACGGATGACAGACGGCGTGGAAGCGGCAGTCACGGGAGACGACATGTGCATGAACCTCTTTGGCGAAGTGACAAGGTCAAAACGGGGATGTTGCAGCAAGCGCAATGAAAACACGACGACAGCATCCTCATATGCTTGTGCTTTTGGCGACGGGGTGTCTGAGCCGCATCTTCGGGCGAGAGTTCAATCGCCCAGGAACCTGCGCGGGTAAAACTCGGTAAACACGCCAGGCCCATCGCCACCGTCACCTGAGACGACAACGCCGCGGCAGGCCAACAGCCCCACCGCGGCGGAGATGGGTGCCAGGCACCCGAATTTCAAGGGACGGCGCAGGGGGCCCGTCAGGGCGCGGTGTAAACCACCGTGCGCGACAAGCCGGGCTCGGCGAACGTCGCTGCGGGCGGGTCGATGACCATGGGGCGCTGCAGGCTGAGCAGGGGCTCGACGCGGGGGTCACGGATCAGGACGCCCTCGGTCTGATCGGTGCTGTCGAACGAGGCCCCCATGGACTGGGCGGCCTGCAGGCGGGTGCCAGTTGTCGTGCTGTTCGGCACGTTGGTCGGCGCGTTGAAAGACGACACCACCAGGCTGTTGCCGACGCGGGCATCCTGAACCTGCCAGGCCGGGCTCTGCGCGGCCGCCAGCGTGTCGGGGCGCAGTGCGCCGCCCTCGCCCACGCCCGACAAGTTCGAGGCCATCAAGCCGACCAGCAACACGAAGCTGGCAGCCACGGCCGCAGGCCCTGCCCAGGGACGGCGCTTGAGTTGCGTCACCTGCAAAGCTGACGCAAGGTTTTGTGGCTCGGTGCGCACAGCATGCGCGGCTTGCGGCGCGAGCACCACCGGCTCTTGCGCCAAGCGCGCACGGAAGCCCTGCAGGAAGGCAGCGCCCCCGCTGGCCTGCAGCAATTCGGGCGAGCGCAAGGCATCGCCGATGAGCTGGTAGCGGTGCCAGGAGGCACGCGCCTGAGGATCGTCCCGCCAAGCCGCACTCGCACGGGCGGCTTCTTCCGGGGTGGCCTGGCCGTCGCTCAGGGCCGAAAGAATCTCAGACATGCGTCAACACTCCTGTCACTGAAGTTGGCCACGGGCAGCGCCATGGCATCGCCCTTCATGGACCGGGCCAGCGGGCAAAAGTTCCACCGATGTGCACGGCCCGCGGAAAATCACCAGCGCTCGCCCTCGCGGGTGTCCAGCAAGGGGCGCAAGCGCGTCGCGATGGCTTCCCGGGCGCGGTAAATGCGCGAACGCACCGTGCCGATGGGGCAATCCATCATCTCGGCGATTTCCTCGTAACTCAGGCCTTCGATTTCCCGCAGGGTGATGGCTTGGCGCAGGTCCTCCGACAGCGCAGCCACCGCGGCATTGACGGTCTCGGCGATCTGGCGGCTCGCCAGGGTCGATTCCGGTGTTTCACCGTCGGTGAGATCGCGGTCCACGGCCGGGTTGTCGTCATCGTCGTCACCGCCGCCGCCCATCGCCGCTTCCGTCAGCAGCGGGTCACGCCGGAGCCCGATCATCGCCTTCTTGGCCGTGTTGACCGCGATGCGGTAGAGCCAGGTGTAGAAAGCGCTTTCGCCACGGAAACCCGGCAAGGCGCGGTAGGCGCGGATGAAGGTTTCCTGGGCAATGTCTTCGACCAGGTCAACGTCACGGATCATGCGCGCGATCAGGCGCTCGATGCGGCGCTGGTACTTGACCACCAGCATCTCGAAGGCGCGCTGGTCGCCGCGCTGCACGCGGGCCACCAGTTCGGCATCCACGTCCACCAGCGGCTCGCCCAAGACAGGCTGGCGCGGGTCAGGCACGCCGCCCACCGCATCCTGCCCCGTCAGCGGCACACCCACGCCAGGTGCCGGAGACAGCGCGGGACGCTGCGTGCCAGGGTCATCGCCCTGATCCTGCGGCATCACGACGGCTCCCTGCGGAGGCGGTAAAACGGTGACATTGGCTGCGGCCCTGTGCAATGTTTGGCAATTCAGGCCAGATCATGCCACGGGCGACTGAGGCCCAGCTGGTGGCACGCCCAGCAGGGTGCGCAAACGGTGGATGTCACGACCGCCATCGTCCCGGACCCACAACCAAGCCTGTCGGCGGCCTTCGGCAGCCCGCAGGTGCAGGAGCAAGGCCGCTTGACCGTCCCACAGGGTGCGCACATGGACAGCCCCATCGCCCCACTCGGCCACCTGCCAGGCGCTCGCAGGTGCCGCCTGCCAGCACAGCCGCAAAGCTTGTGAGGGCGCACGCCAGGCGCGCCACAAGCGCACGAGGTGCCAGGTCCAGCCCAGCGCCAAGGCCACGGGCCAGATGGCGGCTGCCGCAGCCAGGGCCCAGACCCAGGCCATCAAGCCACTGAGGAGCATCAGCGCCTGAGCACCACGCCGCACGAGCGGAACGGCCGCAGCCCCCATGGGCAGATGCCACTGTGCCGTCCGCGTTGCCGGCGCGAGGAAAGCCGCACGCAAGGCTTGTTGCGCGGGCTTTTGCGTGGCCTGGCGGACCGAGGTGCTGGACATGTGCAGAGCCCCTCAGCCGCCTGACCCGCTCAAGTCACTCAGAAGCGCTTGAACACCAGCGAGCCGTTGGTCCCGCCGAAGCCGAAGTTGTTCTTCAGCGCTGCATCGATCTTCATCTCGCGCGCCGTGTTGGCGCAGTAGTCCAGGTCGCAAGCAGGGTCCTGGTTGAAGATGTTGATGGTGGGCGGCGAGATCTGGTTGTGGATGGCCAGCACCGTGAAGACCGACTCGATGCCGCCCGCGCCGCCCAACAAGTGGCCGGTCATGGACTTGGTCGAGTTCACCACCAGCTTCTTGGCATCGTCGCCAAAGGCCAGTTTGATGGCGTTGGTCTCGTTGGCATCGCCCAGCGGTGTGGACGTGCCGTGCGCATTGAGGTACTGGACCTCGTCGGTGTTCAGGCCCGCATTGCGCAGGGCGTTGAGCATCGAGCGCTTGGGGCCATCGACGTCGGGCGCGGTCATGTGGTGGGCGTCGCCACTCATGCCGAAGCCGACGACTTCGGCGTAGATCTTGGCGCCGCGGGCCTGGGCGCTTTCCAGCGACTCCAGCACCATGACGCCCGCACCTTCGCCCAGCACGAAGCCGTCGCGGTCCTTGTCGAACGGACGCGAGGCCGTGGCCGGATCGTCGTTGCGGGTGGACAGCGCGCGGGAGGCGGCAAAACCGCCCACACCCAGCGGCGACACGGTGGCTTCGGCACCGCCGGCCACCATGATGTCGGCGTCACCGCCCTCGATCAGGCGCGCAGCCAGACCGATGGCATGCAAGCCGGTGGTGCAGGCCGTGACGACGCCCAGGTTGGGGCCGCGGAAGCCGTGGTAGATCGAGACGTGGCCCGAGATCATGTTGATGATCGATGCCGGCACGAAGAAAGGCGAGATGCGGCGGGGGCCGCGCTCGGTGTAGTCCTTGTGGGTCTGCTCGATCATGGGCAGGCCACCGATGCCCGAGCCCACCAGCACACCGATGCGGTCTGCCAGTTCAGGGGCCAGGGCCTCGCCCGTGGGCAAGCCTGCATCGCGGATGGCCTGCATGCTCGCGGCCAGCCCGTAATGGATGAAAGTGTCCATGTGCCGGGCTTCTTTGGCGGGGATGTAATCCTCGATGTTGAAGCCCTTGACTTCGCCTGCGAACTGGCAGGCGAACGACGAGGCGTCGAATTTCGTGATGGTCTGGATGCCAGTGCGGCCTGCGACGAGGTTGTCCCAGGAGTCCTGAACGTGGTTGCCCAGAGGCGTGACCAGCCCCAGGCCTGTGATGACGACGCGACGACGGGTCATGCTTGCCTATGCAAAAAATTGGAGTTCCATGCAAACAAGGCCCCGAAGGGCCTTGAGCATTGCGCAGTGGGATCAGGCCTTGGTGTGGGCCTTGGCGTAGTCGATCGCCAGCTGCACCGTGGTGATCTTTTCAGCCTCTTCGTCGGGGATCTCGATGCCGAACTCGTCTTCGAGGGCCATCACCAGCTCAACGGTGTCCAGGGAGTCGGCACCCAGGTCGGCCACAAATGCCTTTTCGGGGCTGACTTCAGACTCGGCAACACCGAGTTGCTCTGCAATGATCTTCTTGACGCGTGCTTCGATATCGCTCATGACTCCTCCAGGAGGGGTTGCAAACAAACCGGGGATTTTACTGGTTCAGCGTGTCATTATGCTGACTGCCAAACGAAATTGAGATTCCCCTGCAAGATCTCAAACTCAGTTCATGAACATGCCGCCATTGACGTGCAATTCCACGCCAGTGATGTAAGCGGCTTGCGGAGAGGCCAGAAAGGCCACAGCCTCCGCGATGTCCTCGGGCTTGCCCAGGCGTCCCAGCGGGATCTGCGCCTTGAGCGTGGCCTGTTGTTCTTCCGACAGGGCCTTGGTCATGTCGGTGTCGATGAAACCGGGCGCCACGCAATTGACGGTGACGTTGCGGCTGCCCAGTTCGCGCGCCAGGGCACGGGTCATGCCGGCCACACCGGCCTTGGCGGCCGCGTAGTTGGCCTGGCCCGGGTTGCCACTGGCACCCACCACCGAGGTGATGTTGATGATGCGGCCGTGGCGTTGCTTCATCATGGGGCGCATGACGGCGCGGCTCAGGCGGAACACCGACTTGAGGTTGGTGTCGATGACGGCGTCCCAGTCCTCGTCCTTCATGCGCATGGACAGGTTGTCACGGGTGATGCCGGCGTTGTTGACCAGCACATGCAGCGCGCCGTGCTCCTTGACGATGGCGTCGATGGCGGCGTCAGAGGCTGCGGCATCGGTGACGTTCAGCACGATGCCCTTGCTGCCTGCGTAGGCCGACAGGCCTTCGGAAATGCCCTGCGCACCGGCTTCGCTGGTGGCCGTGCCAATGACCTTGAAGCCGCGCTGGGCCAGGGCCACGGCGATGGCGCGACCGATGCCGCGGCTGGCGCCGGTGACCAGTGCGATCTGCCCTTGTGTGCTGGCGTGGGGACTTGCTTGAGGTTCAGTGCTCATGGCGATGTTCTGTGGATGCAGTGGATGTCAGCACTCAGGCCAGCAGGGCCCGGGCTTCGGCCAGGGAGGCGGGATCGTAAACGGTCGCGCTGGTCAATTCGGCGTCGATGCGCTTGACCATGCCGGACAGCACCTTGCCGGGGCCGCATTCGATGACATGGGTCAAGCCGCGCGCCTTCAGTGCATGGATGCTCTCCACCCAGCGCACAGGGCCGAAAGCCTGACGGTACAACGCATCGCGGATGGCGTCCACATCGTTGACCACGGCCACGTCGATGTTGTTGACCACGGCGATCTGAGGCACAGCGAAAGCGGTGGCCGCGAGTTTCTCACGCAAACGCTCTGCCGCGGGCTTCATCAGGCTGCTGTGGAAAGGCGCCGACACGGGCAGCGACAGTGCGCGCTTAGCGCCCGCGGCCTTGAGCACCTCGCAGGCCTTCTCAACACCCGCTTTGCTGCCGGCGATGACCGTCTGCTTGGGGTCGTTGAAATTCACGGCCTCGACAGCCTGACCCGATTCGGCGGCGGCTTGTGCGCAACCCGCCTTCACGGCATCGGCGTCCAGACCCAGGATCGCGGCCATGCCGCCCACACCCACGGGCACGGCTTCTTGCATGGCCTGCGCACGGAAGCGCACCAGGGGCAAGGCATCTTGCAGCGTCAAGGCGCCCGCGGCGACCAGGGCGGTGTACTCACCGAGGGAGTGCCCTGCCACGGCGACGGGACGCAGGCCTGTCTCGGCCAGCCAGGCACGCCAGCACGCCACACCGGCCGTCAGCATGACGGGCTGGGTGTTGGTGGTCAGGTCCAGGGATTCCTTGGGACCTTCGGCGATCAACTTGGCGATGTCTTCGCCCAAGGCTTCGGAGGCCTCGGCCAGGGTCTCGCGCACGGCAGCGTGATCGCCCCAGGCGTCGAGCATGCCGACGGCTTGCGAGCCTTGGCCAGGGAACACGAAGGCCAGGTGGTTCAAGGATGTGCTCATGGCTTGTCGTCCGTTGTTCTTGTGGTGTCAGGTGGGAGATGGCGGGAGGGACCGGCGCAGTGTCGCTCAGTAATCCACCAGCACGGCGCCCCAGGTGAAGCCGCCGCCCACGCCTTCGAGCAGGAGGGTCTGCCCGCGCTGGACCTGGCCCGAACGCACGCTGTGGTCCAGCGCCAGCGGGATGGACGCGGCCGAGGTGTTGCCGTGTTGGTCCACCGTGACCACGATCTTGTCATGCGGAAGTTTCAATTTCTTGGCAGTGCCCTGCATGATGCGCAAATTGGCCTGGTGCGGGATCAGCCAGTCGATGCATTCGGGGCCACGCCCGGCCGCATCCAGCACCTCATGGGCCGCTTTGTCCAGCACGCTGACGGCCAGCTTGAACACGGACTGACCGTCCATCTTCAGCGTGACATCGCCCAGCACCTGCCCGCCCGAGACATGACCCGGCACGTTCAGCAGGCCCACGTACTGGCCATCGGCATGCAAGCGCGAGGCGACGATGCCCGGGGTGTCGGAGGCTTCGAGGACCACAGCGCCCGCGCCATCACCGAACAGCACGCAGGTGGTGCGGTCCTTGAAGTCGAGCAAGCGGGAGAAGACCTCGGCGCCAACCACCAGGGCACGCTTGGCCGCACCGGTGCGGATCAGCGCGTCGGCCACGGTCAGTGCGTACACGAAACCGGAGCACACCGCCTGCACGTCGAAAGCCGGGCAACCGTGGATGCCGAGCTCGCGCTGGATCAGGCAGGCCGTGGACGGGAAGACCATGTCCGGCGTGGACGTGGCGCAGACGATGAGGTCGATGTCGGCAGGCAGCAAACCAGCCGCGTCAAGCGCACGCTGGCAGGCCTGGACGCCCAGCTGACTGGACGTCACATCGGGCGCCGCAAAGTGGCGCGCGCGGATGCCCGTGCGTTCCACGATCCAGTCGTCGGACGTCTGAAGGCCGTCGCGCGCCAGCCGTTCGACCAGCTCCTGGTTGCTCACCCGATGGGGTGGCAAGAAGCTGCCGGTGCCGGCGATGCGAGAGAACTTGTTGTGCGTCGCGCCTTTGTGGGGCGCTTGGTGCGGGTCTTGGGCCGGGTGTGGCTTGTTGACCTCGCTGGGGGTGGATGGTTGATCCGTATGTCGTTCTGACATTGAAAAGGGGATCAGGCCGCTTGTCCCACATCCGCCACGGCTGCAGGCTCTGCCGTGGTGGGCAGGCTGACAAGCGTGGCTGCGATCTGGTCGTGGACCCGTTCCAGCAGTCGGTGACGGGCCGCATCATAAGCGCGATTCAGGGCGACTTCAAAAGCAAGTGCATCCGACGAGCCGTGGCTCTTGAACACCAACCCACGCAGGCCCAGCAGGGCCGCACCGCTGTAGCGACGGTGGTCAACGCGCCTTTTGAAGCGATTTAGCACCGGCATCGCGACCAATGCCACCATTTTGGTGAGGATGTTGCGCGTGAACTCTTGCTTGATGAAGGACGCGAACATGCCCGCCAGGCCCTCGGCGGTCTTCAAAGCGACGTTGCCGACGAAGCCATCGCAGACCACGATGTCGGAGGTGCCCTTGAAAATGTCGTTGCCTTCGACGTTGCCGTGGAAGTTGATGAGGCCGCGCTCATGCGCCTGGCGGAGCAATTCGCCAGCGCGCTTGATCACTTCGCTGCCCTTGATGACCTCTTCGCCGATGTTGAGCAGACCCACGCTGGGCGAGGGTTTGCCATCGACGGCCGACACCAGGGCCGAGCCCATGACGGCGAACTGGAGCAAGTGCTCGGCCGTGCAATCGACGTTGGCACCCAGGTCCAGCACGGTGGTGAAGCCGTCGTGCTGGTTGGGCATGACGGTGGCCAGTGCCGGGCGGTCGATGCCTTCGACGGTCTTGAGCAGGTAGCGCGCCAGGGCCATCAGGGCGCCGGTGTTGCCCGCAGAGACGCAGGCGTGCGCGGCAGCAGGCTGATCGGCCGTGCACTTGACCTGGCCGATGGCCACGCGCATGGACGAATCCTTCTTGCGGCGCAGCGCGACTTCCACCGGGTCGTCCATCGTGACGACTTCGCTGGCCTCGACGATGCGGCAACGCGGCCAGTCACGGGCCACAGCCAGAGCCTCGGCCTGCCCCACCAGCAGGAGTTCAGCCTCGGGGTGTGCCGCCAGGAAGGCCTGGCAGGCCGGCAGCGTCACCGAGGGGCCGTGGTCGCCACCCATGCAGTCCACCGAGATGCGCACGGGCGACAGGACACTGCGGTCCGCCCCCCGAGTGGCACCCGCGACCGAAGGCGCGTCCTGGGAGGGATGGGGCTGGGTGGAAACTGCAAGTGTCATGGATGGGCAACAACGATGCGCCGACAAGGCAGCCGGCAAAAGACAAGGGCCGGCAAACCTGTTTGATCAGGTTGTCCAGCCCCAATGGCAAGTGTGTCTTGCACCTTGGCTGAGCGCAGCGCGCCTGCTGTCGCAGGCGGGTGCCACGGTCAGTGGTTGTGTTGGATCAGGAGGCGTCGGCCTTCGTCTTCAGCACTTTGCGGCCACGGTAGAAACCGGTGGCGCTGATGTGGTGACGCAGGTGCACTTCACCCGTGGTGGCTTCCACGGCGGTGCCGGGGGTGACCAGAGCGTTGTGCGAGCGGTGCATGCCACGCTTGGAGGGCGACTTCTTGTTTTGCTGAACGGCCATGTTGGACTCCGGGGCAATCTTGCCAGGGATCTGCTGCGCACATCGCCAGCCGCAGGCTGCCGTGAGCGTCGATCAGGGTTGCGATGAAAGTAAGAACCGGATGGCTATTTTGCCAATCTGAAAGCCTGCAAGAGCCACAGTTGACTGTCTTACATCCGGAAAACCCGCAATTCTAGCACAAGCCCTGCCGGAATATCAATTTCTGCAGCCCGTCAAGCTTTGGGCGGCTTCTTGAGTGCGGCCAACGCCGCGAAGGGATGTGGCTTTTGCCCGGCTGTGCCTGACGCATCGGGCTCGTCTGCGGGCGAGACGGGTTGCGCAGGCGCACCCGGCACCGGGGTTTCGCTCTCGTCGTGCATGAGTGCCTCGACGTCGGTCGGGCACACATCGTGGCGCGGCACCAGCGGCTGCGCCATGATCAGCTCGTCCTCCAGCAACGCCAGCAGATGGAAGTGGCGCTCCAGGGCCAGCACATCGTCGTCGGATTCGGCGTCCAGGCGGATGGCTTCGGCCTCATCGCGGGCAAAGCGGATCTGCAGGTCGATGGCCAGGGGCTCGCGCACGCCGTGCAGGCAGCGCTGGCACTCCCACTCCAGCACGGCTTCGGCCTGCAAATCGAGCCAGAGCTGCGGGCCGCCCACACGCTGAGGCACCACCCTGCCCTGCGCAGACCAGCGCACGGCGGGCAGGCTGGCGAGGTCGAGGCCAGGCATCAAGCCAGCCGCCACACGCGGTAAGGCGGCAACGGGCAACTCGCCACTCAAGGTGGCGCCCTCCTCGATGAAGGCCTGGATGTCGAGCTTTTCAGGGGCAAAACTGCGCGTTTTCATGCCGCCAGTGTAGTGGGCGTGGCGTGCGCGCCCCATCCACCGGTGCCGCAGGCGCAGCATCGTGCCCCCAGAACGCGGAGACAATGCGGCATGCGCGACACCCGCCAGACCTCCGACCGCCCCCTCCTCCATCCGCATCCGCTTCCTGGCGAAGCGACAGTACCAGGGCCAGTGCCCACGCTGGTGCTGGCCTCGACATCGGCCTACCGCCGCGAGTTGCTGGGCCGGCTGGGCTTGCCGTTCTCGGCCCTCGCGCCCCAAACCGACGAGTCGCCGCTGCCCGCCGAAGCCCCCCGCGATCTGGCCTTGCGGCTGGCGCGGGCCAAAGCTCGGGCGGTTGCGCAGGCCATGGCACAAGCTGGGTCTGTGAGCAATCTGCCAGGCAACACCGAAGATGCCTTGGTCATCGGCTCGGACCAGGTGGCCGACCTGGACGGCACGCCACTGGGCAAGCCAGGCACGCACGACCGTGCCGTGGCGCAACTGCGCGCCATGCGTGGCCGCACCGTGCATTTCCACACCGCCGTGTGCGTGCTGCGACCGCGCACGGGCTTCGATGTGTGCGAACTGGACAGCGTGGCCGTGACCTTCCGCGACCTCAGCGACGAAGACATCGAGACCTACCTGCGGCTGGAGCAACCGTACGACTGCGCCGGCAGCGCGAAATGCGAAGGCCTGGGCATCGGCCTGCTGGCGCGCATCGCATCCGATGACCCGACCTCGCTGATCGGCCTGCCCCTCATCCTCACGACGCGGCTGCTGCGCGAGGCCGGGCTGGACGTGCTGGCGGCGCTCAGGGCGATGCCGCGCTGAACCCGCATGCCCCACCGACCAGGTCACTCCGACCGACCTGATCACCCCGATCGATTGCACCCCGAACACCCCCGCACCATGCCCGACCACACCCCTGAGTCCACAGCCTCCGCACGCCCTGGCCGCCTGCTGCTCATCCCCAACACGCTGGACCTGGGTTGCATCGCGCCCGACGCCACACCGCCCGACCTGCGCGACGTGCTGCCCCTGGGGGCGATCCGCGCCGCCGCCCGGCTGACCCACTGGGTGGCCGAGAACGCCAAAAGCACGCGGGCCTTCCTCAAACGGGTGGGCGAGGTCGAAGCCTTGGCCGCCCCGCTGCAAGCCATGCACATCGCCGAATTGCCCAGGCCGACCAAGGGCGGGGCCAAAGCTGGGGCCAAGGGCGACTGCCAGCCAGACGCTGCGACCACGGCGCGCGCGCTGGCGACGCTGCTGGCACCGGCCGTGCAGGGCCATGACATCGGGCTGATGTCGGAGGCCGGCTTGCCGGGCGTGGCCGATCCGGGCGCGGCCGTGGTGCGCGCTGCCCACCAACTGGGCCTGCAGGTGGTGCCGATCTCGGGACCGAGCTCGCTGGTGCTGGCGCTGGCGGCCAGCGGCTTGCAGGGCCAGAGCTTCGCCTTCGTCGGCTACCTGCCGGTGGATGGCAGCCAGCGGGCGCAGCGCATCCGCGAGCTGGAGATGGCCTCGCGCAAGGCACAGCAGACGCAATTGGTGATCGAGACGCCCTACCGCAACCCCGCGCTGTGGCAGGCCCTGCTGGCCCACCTGCAGCCGCAGACCTGGTTGAGCGTGAGCTGCGGCCTGACGCTGGACGGCGGTTTCAGCCACACCGACACCGTCGCGCATTGGCGCAGCCGCCCCCTGGATTTGCCCACCGACGTGCCTGCCGTGTTTTCCTGGCTGGCCGTCTGATGGCTGCGCATGCGCTGGCCCTGGACTTGAAGCATGTGAATGACACCACTTCTTGACACAATCACGGCATGCACACACGCATGCCCATGTCCCTGACCCCATCCACCACACGTCCATGACCGCCCACCACGCCGTGCCCGCCGCGGCACACCATCCCGAACCGAGCGAGCTGGCCCTGCGCCTGGGCTACGCCGGGCTGATCCCCTTCGTTGCCGGTGCGCTGTTCGTGTGGCTGCTGGTCGGGCGCATCGACGACGAGCCCTTTGCCTTCGTCGTGCGCGCCCTGGCCAGCTATGGCGCGCTGATCGTCGCCTTCCTGGGTGGCATGCGCTGGGGCCTGGTCATGGGCAGCTCCGAAGCCGGTGCGCTCTCGCCGGGCTACCAGCGCCGCGCCCTGTGGACGGGCATCGCGTTCTCGCTGGCCGCCTGGCTGGCCTTGCAGATGCCGCCACATGCGGGCCTGGTGGTGGTGGGCGCCCTGCTCATCGCCTGCTACCTGCTGGACCGCAAGCACTACCTGGAGCTGGGCGTGTCGGGCTGGCTGACGCTGCGCTTTCGCCTGACGGTGGTGGCCAGCCTGAGCTGCTTCCTGGCCGCTGCGCAAATCTGATCCCCGCACGAACCCTGCCTGATCCACGCGCCCTTCCCACGAAAAGCACCGCATGATCGAATTCCGCGTCGAGGTGGCCGATGTCCACAGCCACCGTTTCCTGGTCACGATGCGGGTGGCCAAGCCCGCGGCACACCAGCGCCTGCGCCTGCCAGCCTGGATCCCCGGCAGCTACCTGATCCGGGAATTTGTCCGCCACCTGTCGCCGCTGAGCGCCGAACAAGGCGGGCAAGCCCGTCCGGTGATGCAGATGGACAAGGCCACTTGGGAAATCGCCACGGAGGGGCGTGGCGCCCTCACGGTGCGCTACGAGGTCTATGCCTTCGACACCTCGGTGCGCGCGGCCTTCCTCGATGCGCAACGCGGCTTTTTCAACGGCACCAGCGTCTTCCTGCAGGCCGAGGGCTTCGAAGACCAGCCCCAGCGCGTGACGCTGGCAGGCCTGCCGCGCGGCTGGCAAGTGGCCACGGCGCTGCCGGCGATCAAGGTGAATGCGCAAGGGGTGGGCGTGTACGAAGCGCCAGACCACGACGCCCTCATCGACCACCCGGTCGAGATGGGCACCTTCTGGCGCGGCGAGTTCACCGTGCGCGGCGTGCGCCACGAGTTCGTGGTGTCGGGCGCCAGCGCCGATCTGGATGGCGAGCGCCTGCTGGCCGACACCCGCCGCATCTGCGAAGCGCAGATCCTGTTCTGGCAGGGCCGGCGCAAGCCCGACTTCGACCACTACGTCTTCATGCTCAACGCGGTGGAAGATGGCTATGGTGGCCTGGAGCACCGCCAGAGCACCGCGCTGATCTGCGCCCGCAAGGACCTGCCCCGCCAAGGCCGCCCGGTGCCCACCGAGGCCTACACGACGCTGCTGGGCCTCATCAGCCACGAGTACTTCCACACCTGGAACGTCAAGCGGCTCAAGCCCACGGCCTTCGCGCCCTACGACCTCACCACCGAGAACCACACGCGCATGCTGTGGTTCTTCGAGGGCTTCACGTCCTATTACGACGACCAGTTCCTGCTGCGCACCGGCCTGATCGACGGGCCCACCTACCTGAAGCTGGTCACCAAGGCGATCAACCAGGTGCGGACCACGCCCGGGCGCTTCAGCCACAGCGTGGGCCAGGCCAGCTTCGACGCCTGGACGCGCTACTACCGCCCCGACGAGAACACCGCCAACGCCACGGTCAGCTACTACACCAAGGGCGCCTTGGTCGGCCTGGCGCTGGACCTCAGCCTGCGCCTGCTGCCCGTCACCGAAGCGGGCCAGCCCTCGCTCGACGGCGTGATGAAGGCCTTGTGGGCCCTGCGCCGCCCCATCACCGAAGCCGATGTGGCCCAGGCCTTGAGCGACGTGGCCGGCCGCCCCCCCAGCACCGACGCCTTGAAGAACGCCGATGCCGCCGCCGACAGCTGGCAGGCCCTGCTGCACCGCTGGACGGAAGGCTGCGACGAGCTCCCCCTGCCCCGCTTGCTGGCCGCCCATGGCGTGCAGTGGCTGAGCAAGGCCGCACCGCTGCCTCAGCGCTTGGGCGTGCGCCTGTCCGAAGCGCAAGGTGTGCTCAAGGTGCAAGCCGTGATGCGCGGCGGCCTGGCCGAAGCCGCGGGCCTGAGCGCGGGCGACGAGTGCCTGGCCCTGGACGGCTGGCGCCTGCGCCGCATCGACGACCTGGTCCAGTGGCACGACGCCGCGCGCGCACAAGCTCTGCTGGTCTGCCGCGACCAACGCTTGCTGACCTTGACCTTGAAGGCGCTGGGCGCGCCCGTGGCCGCGAAGGCCTCCGACGCGCCCTTGTGCGCGGCCGATGTCGTCGGTCTGGCCCTGGCGGATGTCTCTGCCGCCAGCGGTGGGGCCGACACGGCCACGCGCCGTGAATCCTGGCTGGGCCGCCGATGAGCGACGACCGCAAGCGACCGCTGAGCAGCCGCGCAGGCGTGGTCGCGCTGCTGGCCGCCGGTGTGGTGCTGGCCCACGTGCTGCTGACCGGCGCCGTGCTGCAGGAGATGCAAGGCCTCAAGCCCTCCGACGCCACCATCAAGCGGATGGACGCCACCTACGTCAGCGAAGTTCGCCTGACCCAGCCGCCCGCCGCACCGCCCGCGCCGGCCATGGTGCAAGCAGCCGCACCCCAGGCTGCCGCAGCCGCACCGAAGAAGGTCAAGCCCAAGCCCCCCAAGGTGGCCAAGGCCGCCTCACAGCCTGACGAGGCCGCCTCCAAGCCCGAGGTGCTGGCCGATGCCGCCAGCGCGGCGCAGCCCTCGCCCGAGCCTGCCGCATCCGCAGCCGCCGCTGCATCGGCGCCGGCCAGCGCGGCCGCAGCCAACAGCGCCGTGGCCGCCGCCAGCATCCCCAGCATGGGCGCCAGCGGCCCCAACAGCGGCCGCGCCTTCGTCTGGCCCCAGGCCACCAAGGTCAGCTACAAGCTGGAGGGCTACTTCCGCGGCCCCGTGTCGGGCCAGGCCTCGGTGGAATGGGTGCGCCAGGACAGCCGCTACCAGGTCCACATCGACGCCAGCATCGGCCCCAGCTTCGCGCCCTTGGGCTCATGGCGCCTGACCAGCGAAGGCGAGATCCAGCCGCAAGGCCTGCACCCCAGGCTGTACGAGAACGTCAACCGCCTGCTGATCAAATCGTCTGCCCCGCGGCTCATCAAGCTGGAGGAAGACGAGGTCACCCACCCCGATGGCAAGCGCTACCCCCGCCCGGTGGCCGTGCAGGACCCGGCCAGCTTCATGATCCAGCTGGCCTACCAGTTCACGCTCCGGCCCGACCTGCTCAAGCCGGGCGGCAGTTTCGAGCTCAGCGTGGTCACGCTGCGCAAGCTGGAGCAACTGACCTTCGACGTGGTGGGCGACGACGTGGTGCGCACCCCCATCGGCGACGTGCCGACGGTGCATGTGCGACCGCGCAAGACCGTCACCGATGGCGGCGCCCTGCCCGCCGACGTGTGGTTCGCACCCGGCTTGCAGTACCTGCCGGTGCGCATCTACATCAAGATGAGCGACGACGTGTTCATGGACATGCAGATGAACCGCGCGCCCCAGCAGGCGCCGGGAGAAGGCGCCACCCCAGCGGCCCAGTGAACCGCTGAACCAGCCAACCCGCTTCAGCCGCCGACCTTGGCGCTCGCCTTGGCCATGCGCTGCTCCAGCGTGGCCGCGTTGGCCGCACCGGGCAGTCGGCTGCCATCTTCAAAGAAGATCGCCGGCGTGCCATTGACGCGCAGCTTCTGCGCCAGCGCCAGGTTGCGCTGGCCCGGCGAGCCGCACACGCCCAGCGCCTTGGGCGGCGTCACGCCTTGCAGCATCCAGTCCAGCCAGGCCTGGGTGCGGTCGCGCGAGCACCAGAGGTTGTCCACCTTGGCACGCGAGTCGTCGCCCAGGATGCCGATCAGGTAGGTGTGGACGGTCACGTCCTTGAGCTTCTGGACATCGCGCTCCAGCTGCTTGCAATAGCCGCAGTTCGGGTCGGCGAAGATGACCAGGCGGCGCTTGCCCGTGCCCGACTTCCACACGATGGCGTCCTTGGCAGGCAGGTTGGCCACGTCCACGCGGTTGATCTCGTCGAGGCGTTCCTCGGTGAGGTTGCGCTGGCTGCGCGTCTCGATGAGGTGGCCCTCGATCAGGTACTCGCCCGCGGCATCCGCGTAGAACACGCTGCTGCCGGCCTTGAGCTCGATCAGGCCGTTGATGGGCGAGGTGCGGGCCGAATCGACCGGCGGCAGATCGGGCAGGCGCTGGGCCAGCTTTTGCTTGATGGCGGCCAGTTGCGCGGCAGACAGCTCGCCCGACTGGGCATCGGCCACGCCCAGCAGGCTCAGGCAGAGCCCGGCGGCCAGCAGGCTTCGGAAAATCGGTTTCATGCGGGATCCTGAAAGGAAAGTGAAAGGGAAATCAGCGTGGCCTCAGCCGCCCAGCGCCCGGCCCACCAGCCAGGTTTTGATGGGGCCCAGCTGTTCGACCAGGCGCATGCCGGTGTTGCGCACCGCCTTGAGCGGCCCGCGCTCGTCGGCGAAGAGCTGCAGCATGCCATCGGTGAGGGTGGCCATGCTGCGCGTGGGCCATTCGCGGCGGCGGGCGTAGCGGCGCAGGGTGCGCTCGTCGCCGGCCGTGCGCCAGGGCTCTTGCAGGCGGGCATCGCGCAGCACCGACACCAGGGTATCGACATCGGCCAGGCCCAAGTTGAGGCCCTGTCCGGCCAGCGGGTGCATCTGGTGGGCCGCATCGCCCAGCAAAACCCACCCCGGCCCCGTCCAGCGGTCGGCCTGGGCCAGGGCCAGCGGCCACGACGCCACCTCGGAGGCCAGGCTCAGTTCGCCCACCTGCGCCAGGGCCTCGGGCTGGGACTGCGCGATGGCCTCGCGCAAGGCGGCCTCGAAATCGGCGGGCGACAGCTCCTGCAGCTCGCGGGCGCGGGCCTGGGGCACGGACCAGACCAGGCCATAAGACGCCTCGGGCTCGGGCTGGTTGAAGGGCAGCAGGGCCAGCACGTCGGGCGCGCGGAACCACTGGCGCGCCACGCCCTGGTGCGGGCGGCTGGCGCGCAGGCGGGCGGCCACGCCCCAGTGGCCATAGTCCTGGCGGTCGAACGACACGCCGAGCGCGCGGCGGGTGTCGGAGTGCTTGCCTTCGCAGATGGCCAGCAGGTCGCAGGGCACGGGCGCACGGCCCTCTTGCAAGGGCGGCACCACCGTGACGCGCGGGGCGTAGCGCAGGGCCTCGCTCAAGAGGCGCTCCAAGGCGCCGGCATCGGCGATCCAGGCCAGCTCTGTCAGGTGCTGCTGCCAGGCGGAAAAGGCCAGCGCGCCGCCGTCGTCACCGCGGATCTGCATGTCGAACACCGGTGCCGACCACTCGCGCAAGGCCGGCCACACGCGCAAGTGGGTCAGCAGCGCGATGGCCCGGGCGTTGAGCGCGTAGGTGCGCACATCGGCCGAATGCGGCGCGGCGAAGGCCTCGGCGCGGGCCCAGGCCACCGAGAAGCCTTCGGCCGACAAGGCCAGGGCGAGGGCCATGGCCACGGCGCCGGAGCCGCTCACGCAGACATCGGCGCGGCCAGACGCGGATGTCGCGGACATGGCGGACATGGCGGACGTCATGGCACGCGGGGAAGTGGACACAGGCGGGGTCGGTGGGGTCACGGCGGGCGGGGCGGGCAAGGCAACAGGGGCGAACAGGGTCACGGCGGGGCGGGCAAGGCGAGCGACAAGCTCTGGCGGCCACGCAGCGCGGTGTTCGGGTGCAGCCGTTAATCTAACGCGCTTTCAAGTCAGGGCGGCGCGGCGCCCCAGCGCGGCCACCGCTGGCGCGGATGTCTGGGGCCATCGGCCGTTCTGAGCCGCCCGCAAGCCATGGCGCACCGCCTGCCACCTGTTTCCAGTGACACGCCGAGTTCACCGCCCTTGCGCCCGGCCCACATCGGCTGGCGCGCGACCGACACCGGCTTGCGCCCGAGTCATTCCGCGACACGCGCCGCCCCCATCGGCCCGCGCCTGCAGTGCCACAGTCTGGCGCGCCGCCCGATTCGGCTCGCGCATGCACCTCGGTGGCGCACGCGCCACCCGGAACGCCTGGCGCGCCACCCCCACTGGACGGCGCACCGCTGTTCACCGCTGGCGGACCTCTCGCACAGCCTGGCGCACCCCTTGCGCAGCCTGGCACGCGAAGCGCGCGGCCGCAGCGTCGCCGGGGTCATTACAATCGCCATCTGCAAACCGGGGCCCAACGGGTCGCCACGACACCGCGTCGTCGCCTTGTCCACCCGGCCTCCCAACACCCGGATCAGGCACGTCTGCCACGCAGGGCCCCCAGGCCCCGCCCGCGACCGATCCACAAGGAAATTTCCATGAGCCTCCAATGCGGCATCGTGGGCCTGCCCAACGTCGGCAAGTCCACCCTCTTCAACGCGCTGACCAAGGCCGGCATCGCGGCTGAAAACTACCCCTTCTGCACCATCGAGCCCAATGTGGGCGTGGTGGAAGTGCCCGACCCCCGCCTGCAGCAGCTGGCCGAGATCATCAGCCCCGAGCGCATCGTGCCGGCCATCGTCGAGTTCGTGGACATCGCCGGCCTGGTGGCGGGCGCCTCGCAGGGCGAAGGCCTGGGCAACCAGTTCCTCAGCCACATCCGCGAAACCGACGCCATCGTCAACGTGGTGCGCTGCTTCGAGGACGACAACGTCATCCACGTCGCCGGCAAGGTGGACCCGATCGCCGACATCGAGGTCATCCAGACCGAGCTGTGCCTGGCCGACCTGGGCACCGTGGAAAAGAGCCTGCACCGCTACAACAAGGCGGCGCGCTCGGGCAACGACAAGGAAGCCGCGGCCCTGGTGAAGGTGCTGGAGAAGTGCCAGGCCGCCCTGGACCAGGCCCAGCCGGTGCGCTCCATCGACTTCAGCAAGGAAGAGCTGGTCATCCTCAAGCCGCTGTGCCTGATCACGGCCAAGCCCGCCATGTTCGTGGGCAACGTGTCGGAGACCGGCTTCGAGAACAACCCCTTCCTGGACCGCCTGCGCGAGTACGCCGCAGCGCAAAAGGGCGAGGTCGTGGCGATTTGCGCCAAGACCGAGGCCGAGCTGTCCGAGATGGAAGACGAAGACCGCGCCATGTTCCTGGCCGAAATGGGCCAGACCGAACCGGGCCTGAACCGCCTGATCCGCGCCGGCTTCAAGCTGCTGGGCCTGCAGACCTACTTCACCGCGGGCGTCAAGGAAGTGCGCGCCTGGACCGTGCCGATCGGCGCCACCGCCCCGCAAGCGGCCGGCGTGATCCACACCGACTTCGAGAAGGGCTTCATCCGCGCCCAGACCATCGCTTTCGACGATTTCATCCAGTACAAAGGCGAAGCCGGCGCCAAGGATGCCGGCAAGATGCGCGCCGAAGGCAAGGAATACATCGTCAAGGACGGCGACGTGCTGAACTTCCTGTTCAACGTCTGATTCAGGTCTGAAGCAGGTCTGCGCCAGGGTCACCACCCGGGTGCAGGCGACACCAGGGGGGCGGCTGCGCGTCAAGCGGGGTCGCCCCCTTCAGTTTTCTGGCGGGTTGGCCGATATGGCACGTGAGACCACTTTGTGGCCCCCCTCACTCCCCCACAGAGGACCGACATGGACACCCTGCAAGCCGTCGCCCCCCAGACCGCCACGCCAGCGCGCGCCGAGAGCGCCCCCGCCTCGTCCGGCTTCGGGATGCGCCAGAACACCACGCGCCAGGTGCGCCACGTGCCCGCAGGCCGTGAATACCTCACGTTCCGCCTGGGCACCGAAGAGTACGGCATCGACATCCTGAAGGTGCAGGAGATCCGTTCCTACGAGCCGCCCACCAAGATCGCCAACGCGCCCGCCTACCTCAAGGGCGTGGTCAACCTGCGCGGCGTGATCGTGCCGATCGTGGACCTGCGCGTGAAGTTCAACTGCGTCAACGACGACGGCCAGACCGACATCAACAGCTTCACCGTGGTGATCGTGCTGAACGTCAAGGGCCGCGTGGTCGGTGCCGTGGTGGACTCGGTCAGCGACGTGATGCAGCTGTCGGAGCAGATGATCCAGCCGGCGCCCGAGATGAGCGCCGCCATCGTGGACACGACCTACATCACCGGCATCGCCAACGTCAGCGACCGCCTGCTGATCCTGATGGACATCGAGTCGCTGATGGGCAGCGCCGAGATGGGCCTGATCAACAGCCTGACGCCCACCCAGCAGTGACATTGCATTGACCTTGCGGCCTGGGCGTCAGTCCAGTTGGCGCAAGGTCTGCGCCACCGGGCGTCCCAGCACGCCCCGCAGCGTCCACCAGCCGGCCATCCAGGCCAGCACGGCACCCACCGCGGCCCCGATCAAGGGCCACATCAGCGGGGGCTGCCAGGGGAAATCGAAGACCTTGGACGACAGGGCCCAGCCCACGCCCAAGGCCGCCACCGAAGCCAGCGTGCCCGCCAGCGCGCCCAGGCCGATCAGCTCGAAGCGCTGCACCTGGGCCAGCAGCTTCTGCGTCGCCCCCAATGAGCGCAGGATGGCCCACTCCCGGGCGCGGCGTTCGCGCGAAGTCATCAGCCCGGCCATCAGCACGATGAGGCCCGCGGCCAGGGTGAAGACGAAGAGGAACTCGACCGCCGTGATCACCTGCGTCAGCACCGACTGCAGCTGCGCCAGCGTGGCCGAGACGTCCACCACCGTGACGTTGGGGAACTGCTGCACCAGCAGGCTGTCCAGCTTGGCGCCAGGCGGCATGCGGAAGGCCGTGATGTAGCTCACGGGCCACTCGGGCATCTGGCGGGACGGCGCCATCACGAAGAAATTGACGCGCATGGACGACCAGTCCACCTTGCGCAGGCTGGTGATGCGGCCCTCTTCGACGTGGCCGGCCATGTCGAAGCGCAGGCGGTCGCCCAGCTTCAGGCCCAGGGTCTTGGCCAGGCCCTCCTCGACGCTGTAGGCGCCGGGCTCTTCGGCCTGGTAGCGGCCCGACACCACCGTGTTGTGAACGGGTGCGCTGGCGGCGTGGCTGAGGTTGAACTCGCGGTCCAGCAGGCGCTGGGCGCGTTCCTCGGCGTAGTCTTTCGGCTGGACGGTCTTGCCATTGATGGCCACCAGGCGGGCGCGGCCCATGGGGTACCAGTCGAAATCCGCCACACCGGCTTCGCGCAGGGCACGCTGGAAGGCATCGACCTGGTCGGGCTGGATGTTGATGACGAAGCGGTTGGGCGCGTCGGGCGGGGTCGCCGAACGCCAGCTGGCGATCAGGTCGGTGCGGATGAGCACCAGCAGCATCAGCGCCAGCAGGCCCACGCCCAGGGCACAGACCTGCACGATGGTGTGCCCCGGCTGGGCCGTGAGCTGGCGCGTGCCCAAGGTCCACCAGGTGGGCATGCGCCCGGCCAGGCGCTGGGCCAGCATGCGCAGGGCCTGCACGGCCAGGCCGCCCAGCACCGCGAAGGCCAGCATGGCACCGGCGAAACCGCCCAGGGCGATGCCACCGAGCTGGATGTCGCGCGCCACGGCCATGAGCAGGCCCAGCAGGGCCGCCCCGCCGAGCACGCCCATGCCCAGGGACAAGGGCCGCAACGCACCCAGCTCGCGCCGCAAGACCCGCAGCGGCGGCACGCGCGCCAGCTGCAGCACGGGCGGCAGGCCAAAGCCCACGGTCAGCAAGACGCCCACGCCCAGCCCCAAGGCCACGGGTTGCAGACCGGCCGCGGGCAGGTCCACGCCCACCAGGCCGGCCAGCAAGTCCACGAACACCAGGTGGAAGGCCCAGCCCAGGCCCAGGCCCATCACGCTGGCCAGCACGCCCATGAACAGGAACTGCCAGGTGTAGGCCCAGGCCATGGTGCGCTGGGGCACGCCCAGGACGCGCAGCAAGGCGCAATCGTCCAGGCGGCGCTGGGCGAAATCGCGGGACACCAGCGCCACCGCCACGGCCGACAGCAAGGCCGCCAGCAGCGCCACCAGGCGCAGGAACAGGCCGGCGCGGTCGAGCGTGGCGCGCATCTCTGGGCGGCCTTGCTCCAGGGTCTCGACGCGCACCCCGCGCGCGCTGCGGGCCAGGGTCTGGCTGTCGCTCACGAAGCGCGCCAGCAGCGGTGCCTCGGTGCGCGCCACATCGCCCGAGGGACGGTCGGCACCCGCCACCAGCAGGCGGTAGGTCACGCGGCTGGCCGGCTGGACGAGCTGGGTGGCCGGCAGGTCGGCCTCGCGGACCATCACGCGCGGCGAGAAGTTCATGAAGCCCGCGCCGCGGTCGGGCTCGGAGGCGATGACGGCGTCGATCACGAAGCTCGCCTCGCCCAGCCAGACGCGGTCGCCCACCTTCAGCTTGAGCCCCAGCAAGAGGCCCGGGTCCACCCAGGCGTGGCCAGACGGTGGCCCGCCGATGGCGCCAGGCCCTGTGGGCTGCACGCTGCCATCGGCAGACAGGCGACCCAGGGTGAGCCGACCGCGCAGCGGGTGCCCGGGGCTGACCGCCTTGATGGCCGCGAGCTTGGCCTCGCCGCCTTGCTCGTCTGGCGCGCGGGCCATGCTGGCGAACACCGCCGTGCGGGCCGTGCGCAAGCCCACCGCGGTGGCGCGTTTGGCGAACTCGTCCGGCACGGGCTGGTCGGCCAGCACCACGGCATCGCCGCCCAGCAACTGGGCCGCATCCCGGCTCAGGCCCCGCTCGATGCGGTCTGCGAAGAAGGCCACCGCCGTGAGCGCCGCCACCGCCAGCACCACCGCCAGCAAGAGGAAGCGCATGCTGCCGGCCCGCAGGTCGCGCCGGGTCTGGATCAGGGCCCAGCGCCAGGCAGACACGGAGACAGCGGCAGAGGTGGCGGGCAAGGAGGAACTGGGCGAGACCGGCATGTGGACCAAGGCGTGGGGACTTGCGCAAAGGGGAGGCACATGATGGCAGCTTTCGCGCACACTTGCCGCATGACTGCTGCTGTGCCTTCCACCCCTCTGCCCACGCTGTTCCTGTCCCACGGCTCCCCCATGATCGCCGTGGAGCCCCGGGAAGCGGGCCTCTTCATGCAAAGCCTGGGACAGCGCATCGACGCGCGCCACGGCAGGCCGCGCGCCATCGTGGCGATGTCACCGCACACCGCCACCCGCACGCCCTTCGTGCTGGGCGCGCCGGCCCACCAAGCCATCCACGACTTTGGCGGCTTCCCCGAAGCCTTGTACGCGCTGCGCTACGACGCGCCGGGCGATGCGGCGCTGTCCAAGGACGTGGCCAAGCTGCTCCAGCAGGCGGGCATCGCCGCGACCTGGACGGAGCAAGGTGGCCTGGACCACGGCATCTGGACGCCCCTGATGCACCTCTACCCACAGGCCGATGTGCCGGTGGTGCCCGTGTCCCTGACGCCGCACGCCAGCCCTCAGCAGGTGTTCGACACGGGGCGGGCGCTGGCCTCCTTGCGCCACGAGGGCGTGCTGGTCATCGGCTCGGGCAGCCTGACCCACAACCTGCAGCGCTTCTTTCAGCGTCCCAGCCCGGCAGGCGCGGCCGAAGAACCTGATTGCGCCGAGTTCCGCGCCTGGGTGCAGCGCACGGCCGAAGGCGGCCTGTGGCCCGAACTGCTGGACTACCGCCGCCTGGCGCCACACGCCGTGGCCATGCACCCGACCGACGAGCACTGGCTGCCCTTCTACTTCGCCGCAGGCGCCGCCAGCGAGGGAGATCAGCCCTGGCCCCTGGCCACGCGCCTGCATGGCAGCGTCACCCACGGCCACCTGGCGATGGACGCATACGGGTTTGGCGCAGGCGCCGGTCAGCTGGCCGAAGCCTGAGCGAACCCCCGGAACACCCGGTTGAGGCCCTCCACCCATTCGGCCTTGCGCGCCTCACTGACGAAGCTGGCTTCCAGGCTGTTGCGCGCCAGGGTGTAGGCCGCGGCAGCTCCGAGCGGGAGCGCCGCGAAAATGGCCAGGTAGTTCTGGTTGACGTAGCCCCCGAAGTAGGCCGGGTCGTCGGAATTGACCGTCACCTTCAGGCCGGCGGCCAGCAGCGCCGGGAGGTTGTGCTGGGCCAGGTCGGGGAACACGCACAGCTTGACGTTGGACAGCGGGCAGACCGTCAGCGGCACGCCCTCGCGGGCCAGGCGCGCCACCAGGGCCGCATCTTCCAGACAACGCACGCCGTGGTCGATGCGCTCGACGCGGAGCACGTCCAGGGCGCTCTCGATGTAAGCCGGAGGGCCCTCCTCGCCCGCGTGCGCCACCAGGTGCAGGCCCAAGTCGCGGCAACGCGCGAACACCCGGGCGAATTTCTCGGGCGGGTGGCCACGCTCGCTGGAATCCAGCCCGACGCCGATGAAGAGTTCGCGGAAAGGCAAGGCCTCGTCCAACGTCTGCAGGGCCTCGTCTTCGCTGAGGTGGCGCAGGAAGCACATGATCAGCGCCGCGCTGACACCCAGTTCGCGCTCGGCACGGTCACAGGCCGACTTCAGCCCGCGGACGACGACCTCGAAGGGCACGCCCCGCGCGGTGTGCGTCTGCGGGTCGAAGAACATCTCCACGTGCACCACGTGATCGGCCTGCGCCTTGAGCAGGTAGTCCCAGGCCATGTCGTGGAAGTCCTGCTCGGTGAGCAGCACCGACGCGCCGGCGTAGTAGATGTCCAGGAAGCTTTGCAGATCGGTGAAAGCGTAGGCCGCACGCAGGGCCTCGACGCTGGCGTACGGCAGGCTGACGCCGTTGCGTTGCGCCAGCGCGAAGATGCGCTCTGGCTCCAGCGAGCCCTCGATGTGCAGGTGCAGCTCGGCCTTGGGCATGGCCTGCAGCAGCGCCGGGAGGCGCTCGGCGGGGATGGCGGCGAGCTGTGCCGGGGTGGGCGCTGGGGTAGGTGCGGTCATGGGCAAATCTCAGTTGGGTGAGGAACCGGGAACCGGCTCAGGCCGCCTCGGGCGCGCGCTCGGGCCGCTGGTGCGCCAGGCGCATCACCTCGGACGGCAGGTGGTGCTTGAGCGTGTGGTCGGACCACACCTGGCGCCAGCGCCGCGCGCCGGGCAGGCCGTTGTAGAGCCCCAGGATGTGGCGGATCACCTGGTGCCAGCGCACCTCGCCGTGCGCCCAGCCCTGGGTGCGCGCCATCTCGCGCTCCACGTAGGCGACCATCTCGGCCTCGACGGCTTCGCGCGTGAGCGCCTCGCTGCGGGCCGGCTGGCCGAAGAAGAGCTCGTCCCACTCCGAGAGGATCCAGGGCGTGTGGTACGCCGCACGGCCCACCATGACGCCATCGAGCGCCACGCCGTCGAGCACGGCGCCCGGCTGCAGTTGCGCCAGGCTGGCGGCGTTGTCGGCCAGACCGCCGTTGAGCACGATGGTCAGCTGCGGGAAGTCCTGCTTGAGGCGGTGCACCACGTCGTAGCGCAGCGGCGGGATCTCGCGGTTTTCCTTGGGGCTCAGGCCTTTGAGCCAGGCATTGCGCGCGTGCACGATGAAGACTTGGCAACCCACGTCGGCCACGGTGCCCACGAAGTCACGCACGAAGTCATAGGACTCGCCCTGGTCGATGCCGATGCGGTGCTTGACGGTGATGGGCACCTTCGGGTCACCGCCGACGGCATCGATCATGGCCTTGACGCAGTCGGCCACCAAGGTGGCCTCGTTCATCAGACAGGCGCCGAAAGCGCCGCGCTGCACGCGCTCGCTGGGGCAACCGCAATTGAGGTTGACCTCGTCATAGCCCCATTGCTGGGCCAGCTTGGCGCAGTGGGCCAGATCGGCCGGCTCGCTGCCACCGAGCTGCAAAGCGACGGGGTGCTCGCGCTCGTCGTAATCCAGGAAACGGTGCATGCCACCGTGCACGATGGCGCCGGTGGTCAGCATCTCGGTGTAAAGCCGGGCGTGCGGGCTCAGCAGGCGGTGGAAGTACCTGCAATGTCTATCAGTCCAGTCCAGCATGGGCGCGACGCAGGCGCGCCAGGGGGACAAGGCTTCTTCAGGGGTCGAAACAACAGACACGGGCAAACGAACTTGGGAATATCGGATAACCGAGCTTAAGACAAATCAACAACACCCGGCTGGAAAATGCGGGCCCCTTCAAACTGGGGACTGATACACGCAGTTACTGCCCCCACAATGTGGAGAAAAGGGAGGTGTCAATGGCCTGCAGGCATATTGATGTGCAATTTGCACATATTAATGGAGTGCATGACAAGCGGGCTTCATCCTGTCGCCGTGGCCACACCTGCGCCCATGGCATTCAAGCGCCGCCCAAACTGGTCGAAATGGACATGGAGACCTTGCCCCACTTGCGCCTCACGCAAAAGCGCACCCGATTCACCCTGGCGATTCGGATGCGAGGGCAATGAAATGAGCCACATTCAACATCCGCCAGGCATGTCAGCCACTGCATATTCAACGACGCCTCTGCCGTTTTGTCACATCCGCCAGGCACTCCGACAGACTGCCGAACGCCTGCCCGACGCCCTCGCGCTGGAAGGGCTGGGGGTGCGCTGGACTTACCAGACCCTGGCAGAGCATGTCTCGCAGCGGCACGACGCCTGGCTCGCCGCCGGCCTGCGCCCCGGGCAACGCCTGGGCATCGCGGCCACCCGCAGTGCGGACACCATCGTGTCCATCCTGGCGGCCATCGAGGCGGGCCTGGCTTATGTCCCGCTGGACCTGAGTTACCCCGCAGACCGCCTGCAAGCCATGCTGCAAGACGCCCAGGTGCGCGCTGTGGTGGGCGAGGCCAGTGCCTTGCAGGCCTTGCGCGCGCTCGTGCCCGAACTGCCCACCCTGGCCGCCCCCGCGCCGGTGGGCCCCCTGCCCCATGCAGACACGGGCGATCTGGCCTACGTGCTGTTCACCTCGGGCTCCACGGGGCGTCCCAAGGGCGTGGCCATGGGCTGCTCGCCGCTGGCGCACCTGATCGGCTGGCACCTGGCCCACCCCCGCCTGGGCCAAGCCGCCCGGACCTTGCAATTCGCACCGCTGTCCTTCGACGTCCACTTCCAGGAGATCGTCTCGACCGTGGCCACCGGCGGCACGCTGGTGCTGGTGTCCGACGAAGAACGCCGCGACCCAGCCAGGCTGCACCAGGCGCTGGCTCAGATGCAGGTGTCGCGCCTGTACCTGCCCTACGTGGCCCTGCAGATGCTGGCGCAGGCCGATGCGGAAGCCTTGGGCGGCACGGATCACACCGAGCCGCTGCACTTGCAAGACGTGGTGAGCGCAGGTGAACAGCTGCAGATCACCCCGGACATCCGCGCCCTGTTCACCCGACAGCGCGACGCCGTGCTGCACAACCACTACGGCCCGACCGAGAGCCATGTCGTCACGGCCCACGAGCTGTCGGGCGATCCGCAGGTTT
Organism: Aquabacterium sp.; assembly: GCA_023266355.1. Taxonomy (GTDB): domain Bacteria; phylum Pseudomonadota; class Gammaproteobacteria; order Burkholderiales; family Burkholderiaceae_C; genus Aquabacterium. The sequence continues at coordinate 20,452 of JAHFQM010000002.1, read as the reverse complement.
GGCCACACATCCCCCCCATCGGGCAAGCCCTGCCGCACGTTGCGGTGTGGCTGCGCCCGGTGCGCGATGAGGACGGCGCCCGCCAGGACAGCGACAGCGCGGCAGCGCACGGTGAAGGCGCGCAGGCAGGCGAGTTGCTGCTGGGCGGCGACTGCCTGGCCGCCGGCTACCTGGGCCGCGCCGACCTCAGCGCCGAGCGTTTCCTCGACCCGGTGGACGAGCACCCCGGCCGCTGGTACGTCACCGGTGACCTGGTGCGCATGGACGCATCGGGCGTGCTGAGCTACCTCGGGCGTGCCGACCAGCAGCTCAAGGTGGATGGCTTCCGCATCGAGCCCGGCGACATCGAACTGGCCCTGATGGACCACCCGACCCTGCAAGATGCCGTGGTCACCGCACCGCAGGATGCCGATGGCAGCCGCGTCCTCACCGCCCATGTGGTGCTCCGTCCCGGTACACAGGCCGATGCCAGTGCGCCGCCCGTGGCCGAGTGGCGCAACTGGCTGCGCAGCCGCGTGCCGGAGTACATGATCCCGGTGCGCTTCGCCGTGCTGGCGCGCCTGCCCACCACACCGAGCGGCAAGATAGACCGCCGCGGCCTGCCGCCGGTGGCGCTGGGCGCTCGGGCCCACACGCCGCTGCCGCAGAGCGGCGGTGCGCCAGCCGACCCCGCCGGCGTGATCCGCGCCACGTGGCAGGAATTGCTGGGCTTGCCGACGCTGGACGAGGACGCGCAGCTGTTCGACCTCGGTGCGCGCTCCCTGCTGGTGATGCGTTTTGTGGCCCGCATGAAAGAGGCCGGCATCAAGCTCAGCGTGGCCGATGTGTATGACCGCCCCAGCGTGGCAGGTCTGACCGCGCTGGCCCGTCAGGCATCCGCCAACACCGCATCCCGCGCCCAGGCACGGCCGTCGGCCCAAGCCACAGCCCCAAGCGCGCATCAACCCGGCGAAGGCATGGCCATCGTCGGCATGGCCGTGCGCGTGGACGATGCGCACGACCTCGACACCTTCTGGCAGCACCTGCTGGATGGCAAGGAGGCCATTCGCCGCTTCGGTCCGGACGAGATCGACCCCTCGGTGCCCGAATCTCTGCGCAGCCAGCCGAATTTCGTGGCTGCACGCGGCGTGCTGTCCGATGCGGATTGCTTCGACGCCGGCTTCTTCGGCATCTCGGCCCGCGAAGCCCGCTTGCTGGACCCGCAGCAGCGCATCTTCCTGGAGCTGTGCTGGAGCGGGCTGGAACACGCCGGCATCGACCCCACGCGCTCCGCGGACCGCATCGGCGTGTACGCCGGCGTGGCCAACAACGGCTACCTGCCGGCCATGCGCGCCGAGGACCCGGGCCTGATCGCCCAGGCCGGCGAGTTCACCACCATGCTGGCCAACGAGAAGGACTACGTGGCCACGCGGGTGGCGCACCGGCTGAACTTCAACGGCCCGGCGGTGGCCGTGCACGCCGCTTGCTCGACCTCGCTGGTGGCCGTGACCCAGGCCTGGCACGCGCTGGCGCAGGGCCAATGTGATGTCGCCCTGGCGGGCGGCGTCACCGTCATCGTGCCGCAGGCCGGCGGCTACCTCCACGTGGAAGGTGGCATGGAATCGGCCGATGGCCGCTGCCGCCCGTTCGACGCGCAAGCCTCGGGCACGGTGTTCGGCAGTGGCGGTGGCGTGGTGGTGCTCAAGCGCCTGTCCCAGGCCCTGGCCGATGGCGACACGGTGTACGGCGTCATCCAGGGCGTGGGCCTCAACAACGACGGAGGCGACAAAGCCAGCTTCACCGCGCCCAGCGTGAGCGGACAAGCCCAGGCCATCCGCATGGCGCTGGCGCACGCCAAGGTCGATGCGCGCAGCATCGGCTACGTCGAGGCGCATGGCACGGGCACGGCCTTGGGCGACCCCATCGAGGTGGCCGCGCTCACGCGGGCCTGGTCCGAGGACACGGCCGACACCGGTTTTTGCCTGCTGGGCTCCGTCAAAGGCCATGTCGGCCACCTGGTGGCCGCCGCAGGCGTGCTGGGCCTGATCAAGGCCACGATGGCACTGCACCGCGAGTGCGTGCCGGGCACCCTGCACTTCGAACACCCCAACCCGCAGATCGACTTCGCCAGCACGCCTTTCCACGTCAGCGCACAGGCGCAGGCCTGGCCGCGGGCCGGTGCTGGCGATGCTCCTGGTGCGACGCCGCGCCGGGCCGCCGTGAGCTCCTTCGGCGTCGGCGGCACCAACGCCCATGTGATCGTGGCAGAAGCGCCTGCGCCCACATCGGCCAGGGTGCAGGTGCCCGACGAGGCCGCTGCGCTGCAGTTGCTGCCCTTGTCGGCCAAGCATCCAGAGGCCTTGCTGCAGCGCGCCCAGGGCCTCGCCAGACACCTGCAACGCTTGCAGCAAAGCCAAGCCGATGTGCCCCTGAGCGCGGTGGCGGCCACCTTGATGCGCGGTCGTCAGGCCATGCCCTTGCGGACCACTGTGGTGGCATCAACTGTCGCCGAGGCCATCGAGGCCCTGCAAAAGGTGCAGGGGCACAGTACCAGCCTGCGCGCGCCACGGCTGGTCTTCCTGTTCCCCGGCCAAGGCTCGCAGCACCCCGGCATGGCCCGCGGCCTGTGCGAAGCCTTCCCCGCCTTCCGCGAGGCTTTCGAGCAATGCCTGGCCGCCGCGCCCGATGCACTGGCACAGACGCTGCGCCATTTGCTCACGCAGGCCACCCCGGACGATGCCCAAGCGGCAGAGGCCCTGGCCGAGACCCGGCACGCACAGCCTGCGCTGTTCGCGGTGTCTCACGCCCTGGGCGCCTGGCTGGACAGCCTGGGTTTGAAGCCGCAGGCCATGATCGGCCACAGCATCGGCGAATATGCTGCGGCCTGCCATGCCGGCGTGATGGACGTGGCCGATGCCATGCGGGCTGTCATCGCTCGCGGGGAAGCCATGTTCGCGCAGCCTGGTGGCGCCATGCTGGCCGTTCGCACGGACGCCGACACCCTGCGGCCTTGGCTGCCCGCCAGGGTGGACATCGCCGCGCTGAACGCGCCGCAACTCACGGTGGTGGCCGGGCCGCATGACGACATCGCGCAACTGGCCACCACGCTGGAAGCGCGTGACATCGGCGTGACGCGCCTGAAGGTGTCCCACGCTTTCCACAGCGCGGCCATGGACGGCGCACTGCCCCGCGTGCAGGCCGCATTGGCCCAGGCGCGCTTGCAAGCGCCTCAGGCCACGCTGTACTCGTGCATCAGCGGCGCACCTTTGCGTGCCGACGAAGCCACCGATCCGGCCTACTGGGCCCGCCAGGTGCGTGCACCCGTGGCCTTCAGCCGTGCTGTGCTGACCGAACAGGCGCAGGGCCAGACCGTGTTCGTCGAGGTCGGCCCAGGCCAGGCCCTGACCGCCCTGGTGCGACAGCACCGCGACGGCAACGCGGCGCCCTCGCCCACCGTGCCGCTGCTGAGCTCGGCGCAGGCCGCCCTGCAAGGCACGGGCGAACCGGCGCGCCATGCCATGCAGGCACTGGGACAGCTGTGGGCCATCGGCGCCGACATCGCCTGGCCAGTGCCTGCGCGCAGCCCGCGCCTGGCCTTGCCAAGCTACCCTTTCCGACGCGACGTGCACTGGTTCACCCGCAGCACTCGCAACACCAGCCACATCCACATGGCCAACGTGCCGCCAGCCGGCGACACAGGGCTTTCCGCATCTGAACCTGCTCAGCTTTCGTCGCCTACCATGAACAGACTGCCCCGCATCGAGCAAGAAATCAACCGCATCCTCAACGATGTGGCTGGCCTGCCCCCCGAGTCCGCCCAGCGTGATGCCACCTTTGTGGACCAAGGTCTGGATTCGCTGTCGCTGACACAAGCGACGCTGGAGATCGAAAAGGCATTCGGCATCAAGCTGCGCTTCCGCCGCCTGCTGGAAGACCTCGACACCCTGGCCAAACTGGCCGCCTTCTTCGATGGCCAGTTGCCCGCCGACAGGTTCGCGCCGCCTCCAGCCTTGGCGGCCCCTGCAGCACCCCCAGCACCCTCGCATGTGGCGCAGCTCATGCCCGCAGGCGGTGGCGACAGCACCTTGCAGCAGCTGATCCAGCAGCAGATGCAGCTCATGTCACAGCAACTGGCTTTGATGTCGGGACAAACTGCTGTGCCGCACACCGCCGCAGCGCCCGCCGCCCTGGCCCAGGCCGCCGCCCCAGCCCTTGTCACGCCAGCCCAAGCAGCTGAGCAGCCCGGCAAGAACGCCCTGGTGGAGAAGCCCTTCGGCGCATCCGCACGCATCGTGCTGAACGCGCAGAACGACGTCACGCCCGCGCAGCAGCAATGGATCGACGATTTCATCCAGCGCTACAACGCGCGCACCGGCCGCTCCAAGGCCTTCAGCCAGGCGCACCGCAAGGTGATGTCCGACCCGCGCGTGGTGACCGGCTTCAACCCGCTGTGGAAGGACCTGGTCTACCCCATCGTGGCCGACCGCTCCGAGGGTGCCCGCATCTGGGACATCGATGGCAACGCGTACATCGACCTGCTGTCGTGCTTCGGCGCGAACCTGCTGGGCTACAAACCCGCCGAAGTCACGCAGGCCATGATCGAGCAGCTGCAACGCGGCATCGAAGTGGGCCCGCAGCACCCCATGGCCGCCGAGGTGGCGCAGCTCATCTCCGACCTGACCGGCATGGAGCGCGTGGCCTTCTGCAACACCGGTTCTGAGGCGGTCATGGGCGCCATGCGCATGGCGCGCACGGTCACGGGCCGCAAGAAGATCGCCATCTTCAACAACAGCTACCACGGCATCTTCGACGAGGTCGTCGTGCGCGGCACCAAGCAGCTGCGCTCGCTGTCGGCCGCGCCCGGCATCCTGGCCAATGCGGTGGAAAACATCCTGGTGCTGGACTACGACAGCCCCGAGTCGCTCGAGGTGCTGCGCAAGTGCGCGCACGAGCTGGCGGCCATCATGATCGAGCCGATCCAGAACAAATACCCGACGCTGCAGCCCAAAGCCTTTGTGCAGCAACTGCGCGAGATCGCCACGCAAGGCGGTGCCGCGCTCATTTTCGACGAGGTGGTGACCGGCTTCCGCGTGGCCCCGGGCGGCGCCCAGGAGTTCTACGGCGTGCGCGCCGACATCGCCACCTACGGCAAGATCATCGGTGGTGGTCTGCCCTTCGCCGCGATCGCCGGTGGCAGCCTGTGGATGGACGCGCTGGACGGCGGCCACTGGCAGTACGGCGACGAGTCTTACCCCGAAGCGGGTGTGACCTACTTCGCTGGCACCTTCGTGCGCCACCCGCTGGCCCTGGCCGCGGCCCGCGCCACATTGCAGCACCTCAAGCGCGGCGGACACGCGCTGTACAGCACGCTCAATGCCCGCACCCAGCGCCTGGCCGACAAACTCAATGCCGCGTTCGCTACCCGCAACGCACCGGTCAAGGCCGTGCACTGCGCCACGCTGTGGCGGCTGTCCTGGGACGACAACACCCGCCACATCAGCCTGTTCTATTACCTGGCGCGTTTCTACGGCCTGCACCTGTACGAGCAATTCGGCCACTTCGTGACCGAGGCCATGTCGGACCAGGACTGCGACCTCATCGCGGACACCTTCGTCCGTGTGCTCGACGAGCTCATGGGACTGGGCCTCATCGCAGCCCGCGAGGGTGACGCCCCTCTGGCACGCAGCGCGACAAGTGCATCAACCGCGTCCTCTGCCCTGGCGCCAGGCCAGACCGAACGCTGGCTGGCCGCCATTTACGACCCGGCCGCGCGCCTGGCCCTCAATGAATCGTTCTGCGTGACTTTGAAGGGTCAGGTCGATGCCGCGGCGCTCAAGCTGGCACTGCAGGACGTGCTGCAACGCCACGATGCCTTCAAGCTGAGCTTCGATCTGGACCAGCCCCGCCAGACCCGCCATGCGGACACCCAGGTGCCCATCGCCGAGATCGACTTGCGGGCATGGCCCGACGGCGACCAGGCCCTTGACCAGCACGCCTGGCAAGCCAGCGCCACCGACTTCCACCTGGACCAGGCACCGCTGGCGCGCGCCAGCATCCTGAGCCTGGCCGATGGCCGCGTGGTGGTGCACGTTGTGGCCAGCCACCTGGTCTTCGATGGCTGGGCTTCCAGCGTGTTCAATGCTGAACTGGCCCAGGCCTACCGCGCCCGCAGCCAGGGTCAAGTCCCGCAATGGCCACCCGCCGCATCGCCTTTGCAGTTCGCCGACGCCGAGCACGCCCGCTTTGGCGGCGCCGACGGCCAAGCCAGTGTGGCCTACTGGAAGCAGGTGCTCCAGGACCTGCCGCCCCCCGTGGCGCTTGGCGACAAGGCACCGAGCGGCCCGCGCACCTTCGCGGCCGACACCGTGCGCGCATGCATCGACGGTGCCGCCCTGGCACAACTCAAGGCGCAGGCCAAGGCCCACGACGCGACCTTGTTCCAGTGGCTGCTGCAATCCGTGGCGGACTTCATCGCCCAGGAGAGCGGCCAGAGGGACATCGTGGTCAGCATCCCGTATGCCGTCCAAAGCCTTGAGCGCCATGCCCCCCTGCTGGCCGATGGGGTGCTGGACCTGCCCGTGCGCCTGCAAACGCGCGACGGCGAATCCGTCGGCGACCGCGTGCGCCGCACCAAGGGGGCACTGATGGACGCCATGGAGCATCCCCTCATGACACAAGGCACAGCCGCCCGCGCCCTCGGACTGCAAGCCGAAGGCAGCCGCCCTGCCCTCACGTCGATCTACTTCAACCTGAACCCCAAGGTCGATCTGTCGGCCTGGACGCCCCTGAAAGCGGCCATGCACGAAGGCCGCAAGCGTGGCCTGCTCAGCGAGGTCTTCTTCAATTTCTATGAACAGGCCGATGCGCTGACGCTCGACCTGCACCACAGCACCGAGCACCTGAGCCCAGCCCGTGCCCAGGCACTGGTGGATCGCCTGGTGGGCCTGCTGGCACCGACAAGCACCAGCGTGCCGATGGCGGTGGATGCACGCCTGCGCGCAAGGAACCAGACCGACCGTGCGCTGGCGAGTCCGGCAAGGGTCGAGGCCTGGCTGTCACACCAGACGCAGCGCTCGCCATCGTCCACCGCCGTCGTGACCCACGAAGGCAAGCTCAGCCACCAGGAACTGGCGTCCCAGTCCAACCGCATCGGGCGCATGCTGCAGAGCCTCGGGGTGGGGCCCGGCCATCGCGTTGGCATCAGCCTGCCCCGCGGTCGCCATCTGCTGCCTGCGCTGCTGGGCGTGCTCAAATCCGGCGCGGCCTACGTCCCGATGGACCCGGGCTTCCCGGCCGAACGTTTGCAGATGATGGCGCAAGACGCCGCGCTGAGCCGGGTCATCACCCACTCGTCCTGCGCCCACGCCAGTGGATTGCCCGATGCCATGCAGCTGCAGCTCGACCGTGACGCTGCGCTGCTGGACGCCTTCAGCGACGCCCCGCTGCCTCCCCAGACCGACGCGGAGGCGCCCGCCTACGTGATCTACACCTCCGGCTCGACCGGCCGCCCCAAGGGCGTGGCCGTGCCCCACCGGGCGGTGTGCAATTTCCTGGCGTCGATGGCGCGTGAGCCGGGCCTGCAGGCGTCCGACCGCCTGCTCGCCGTCACGACCTTGAGCTTCGACATCGCTGTGCTGGAGCTCTTGCTGCCGCTGCATGTCGGTGGCACCGTGGTGCTGGCCACGCGCGACCAGGCCATGGATGGCGAAGCCTTGATGGCCCTGGCGGCGCAGCAAGGCGTCTCCGTCATGCAAGCCACCCCCACCACCTGGCACCTCTTGCTGGACGCAGGCTGGCAGCCACCGCGCGGCTTCCGGGCCCTCGTGGGCGGCGAACCCTTGCCGGCTGCGCTGGCTGCGGCCTTGCTGGCCAAGGGCTGTGACGTCTGGAACATGTACGGTCCGACGGAGACCACCGTGTGGTCCACCCTGTCGCACGTGACCGACCCGGCGGCCAAAATCTGCATCGGCCGCCCGATCGACAACACCCAGGTCTGGGTCCTTGACGACGCGCTGCGGCCCTTGCCGATCGGTGCCGAGGGCGAAATCTGCATTGGCGGCGAGGGCGTCGCCCTGGGCTACCACGGGCGCCCGGACCTCACTGCCGAACGCTTCGTGGCGCTGCCCTGGGCCCCCGGTGCGAGCCGCCCGGTTTACCGCACAGGTGACCTGGGCCGTTGGCGCGAGGACGGGCAACTCGAACACCTGGGCCGCATGGACTTCCAGGTCAAGATCCGCGGCTACCGCATCGAATTGGGCGAAATCGAAGCCCAGCTGGAGCAGCTCACAGGCGTGTCGCGCGCCGTGGTGGTGGCCCGTGAAGTCACGCCTGGCGACATGGCCCTGCTGGGCTACGTGGTGCCTCAGGCGGGTGCGGCACTGGACACGGCCGCGCTGCGCACAGCTTTGCGCCAGACGCTGCCCGACTACATGGTGCCCCGCACCGTGTTGGCCCTGCCAGCCTTGCCCCTGCTGCCCAACAACAAGGTCGATCGCAAGGCGCTGCCTTTGCCCCTTGCGATCGCTGTGGCCCCTGAGCCGGCCCCGACAAGCGCCACGGCCACACCGGCTTCGACATCGGGCCCGGCTGCGCAGGCCATCGACACGGTCGCCCGCGAGATGGGGCAGTTGCTCGGTCGTGAGCGCCTGGGCGACACGGACCACTTCTTCGAGCAGGGTGGTCACTCGCTGATGGCCGCCAAGCTGTCGGCCTCGCTGGCCAAGGCATTGGGGCAACGCCCCGGCCTGCGCATGATCTTCGACAACCCCACCCCGCGCCAACTGGGTCAGGCCTTGTGGCAGATGACAGCGTCCCAGCCCACGGCCGCATCGACCGGACCTGACGCAGCCGACACCATCCCCATCCGGGCAGACCAGTCCACCGCACCGCTGTCGCAGATGCAAGAGCGCGTTTGGTTCCTTGAGAACCTCACGCCGGGCACCGTGGTCCACAGCATCCCCACCGGACACCGCCTTCTGGGCCCGCTGAACGTGGATGCCTTCAACCGGGCGTGGCAGCTGCTGGTGCAGCGCCAGAGCGTGTTGCGCACCGTGGTCGAACGTGGGCCTGAGGGCGATGTGCAGCGCATCCTGCCCGAGCTGCCCTTCAGCCTGATCCCCTTCGACGATTTCAGCCAACTGCCACCAGACGAGCGCAAGCCCGCGATGAACAAGGTCATCGCCCAGTTGGTGGAGACACCCTACGACCTGGAGAAAGGCCCCCTCTTCACCGCCAGGCTGTTCCGCCTCTCGCCCGAAGAGCACGGCCTGCTGTTCCAGGCGCACCACCTGGTCTGGGACGCCTGGTCCTTCGACCTCTTGTACGTGGACCTGCCCGAGCTCTACAGCGCGTGCCTGGAAGGCCGCGAGCCCCATCTGCCGACCTTGACCGTGAGTTACGGGGACTTCGCCGCCTGGCACAACGCCTGGATGGCCGGCCCCGAACTGCAGCGCCAGCTCGGCTACTGGCGCGAGCAGCTCACGCCCCTGCCACCGCCACTGGCGTTCCCGATCGACCACCCGCGGCCACCCGTGATGTCCGGCCGGGGCGGGTCCTTCCAGTTCAACCTGGCCAAGGACATCACCGACGCGCTGCGCGCCCAAGCCCAGCAGCACGGACGCACGCTCTACATCACCTTGCTGGCAGCCTACGCCCTCGCCCTGCACCGCGTGAGCGAGCAGAACGACTTCGTCATCGGCACCCCGGTGCGCGGCCGTGAGCAGCCCGCCCTGGAGCACCTGATGGGCTTCTTCGTCAACATGCTGCCGCTGCGCATGCAGCCGCGTGCCGACATGACGCTGACCGACTGGCTCGCTGCGGTGCACCGCAAGGTGGTCGATGCGTTCTCCTACCCCGACGTGCCTTTCGATCACCTGGTGCACGTGATGCAGGTGCCGCGCGACCGCAGCCGTCCCCCCATCCACCAGGTCAGCTTCTCCTACCAAGATGTGCGCGAGCGCACCACCCGCTGGGGCAATGTCGACCACCAGCGCATGCCCACCCCGATGCTGGGCGCCGCACAGGACCTGGCGCTGTGGTGCGTCGAAACGCGCAACCACATCGAATTCGTCTTCACCTTCAACGCCGATGTGCTGGAAACCGCTTCGGTCGGTCGCTTCGCCAAGAGCCTGGAGCAGCTCCTGCGCGACTTCGTGACCGACCCTGACCGCCCGCTGTCAGGCTATGACTTTTCACCCGGCTCGGCGCAGACCGACCCTGCGCCAGCGCTGCCAGCCCCCCCGACCCCACCCACAGCGACGGCATCGCCCGCAGCCCATGGCAGCAGCCTTGAAGAAACAATCGCCGATATTTGGCGTGGCTTGCTTGGCTTGCCACAGTTCCTGCTGGACGACGACTTCTTCGACCGCGGCGGCCACTCCCTGCTCGTGATGAGGGCGGTGACCCAGATCCGCTCGCGCACCGGCCGGTCCGTGACGGTCCACACCATCTTCGACAACCCCACGCCCCGAAAGCTGGCACAAGCTCTGGGCGGGCACACCGACGCCTTGCCGACCCCGCCGACGGACACGGCCCAGGTGATTCCGCACCGGCCAGAGCAGGACACGGCCCCGCTGTCGCAGATGCAGCAGCGCGTGTGGTACCTGGAGAACCTGAGCCCCCACGGTGTGGCCCACCACATCCCGTCGGCCCACCGACTGATCGGCCCCCTGGACACCGATGCGCTGAACCAGTCCTGGCAACAGCTGCAGACGCGGCAAGCCGCCTTGCGCACGGTGATCGAGCACACCCCCACCGGCGACCGCCAACGCGTCCTGCCTGAACCGGGCGCATCCCCCATCGCGCAGGAAGACCTGAGCGCACTCGCCAAGGATGAACGCGAGGCCACCCTGAACGCACGGATCGCGGCGCTCTCGCAACAACCCTTCGACCTGGAAAAAGGCCCCCTGCTCACGCTGCGGCTCTTCAAGCTGGACGCGCAAGACCACGTGCTCTTCCTGCTCGTCCACCACCTGATCTGGGACGGCTGGTCTTTCCAGGTCTTCAACGACGAACTCTCCGAGCTCTACGCCGCCGCGCTGGCTGGCAGCCCGGCCGAACTGCCCGCCCTGCCTGTCAGCCATGGCGACTTCGCAGCGTGGCACCAGCAATGGATGAGCGGGGAAGAACTGCAACGCCAGACCGCGTTCTGGCGCGAGCAGTTGACCCCGCTGCCCGCGCCGCTGGCCCTGCCCACCGACCATGCGCGCCCCGCCGTGATGTCGGGCCAAGGAGCTTCGCTCGTGTTCCGCCTGGACACCCAAACCACCCAGACACTCAGGGCTTCAGCGCAAGGCACAGGGCGCACCCTCTTCAGCACCCTGCTGGGTGCCTTCGGGCTGCTCCTGCACAAGCTCACAGGGCAGGATGACCTGGTGATCGGCACCCCGGTGCGTGGCCGCGACCACCCCGAACTGGAGTCGCTGATCGGCTTCTTCGTCAACACCCTGCCCGTGCGGCTGCGTCCTCGCGCCGATTCGACGGTCGGCGACTGGCTTGCACAGGTGCAGCGCCATGTGATCGACGCCCTGTCGCACCCGGACGTGCCCCTGGACCACCTGGTCCGCACACTGCGCCCCCCCCGCGACACCAGCCGCTCGCCGCTGTACCAGGCACTGTTTTCGTACCAGGACGCCCGCGAGCGCAGTTCCACATGGGGCAACTTGACCCACCAGCGCCACGACGTTCCCATGGTCGGTGCTGCACAGGACCTGGCCCTGTGGTGCGTTGAAACGCAGGACGACATCGAGTTCACGCTCAACTACGACACCGGCCTCTTCAGCGAAGCAAGCATCCAACTCTTTGCCGAGCGCCTGTCCGACCTGCTGCACCGCCTGGGCAGCCTGACCGACACCCGCGTGCTGCACGTGTCGGTGTCATCCCAGCGCGAGTTGCAAGCCCTGCGGCACTGGAACGACACCGCCACCGCCTGGCCTGAGGCCACCAACCTGGTGGACCTGCTGCAGCAACAAACGCACGCACGCAGCAGCGACATCGCCCTGAGCCAGGCAGGAGAGCGGCCGCTCTCGCACGCCGAAGTCTGGGACCGTGCCCAGCAGATCGCCCACCACCTGCGCGCCCAAGGCCTGGGCCGCGGCGACCTCGTTGGCATCTGCATGCCCCGATGCCCCGACTTGCTGACCAGCTTGCTGGGTGTGCTGCTGACCGGGGCCGCCCATGTGCCGCTGGACCCGCACTACCCCGCCGAGCGCCTGGCCTACATGGCCGAAGATGCCCGCCTGGCCTGGGTCATCAGCCGCTCCGATGCCATGCATGCCCTGACCTGGCCGCGCGACAAGACCCTGCTGACCGACCTCGACGACTTGCGCATCCAGCAGCATCCCACCACCGCTGCCGCACCGGATGCTCACCGTGATGCCACCCTGGTCGATCCCGCCTATGTGATCTACACCTCGGGCTCCACCGGCAAGCCCAAGGGCGTGGTGGTTCCCCATGGCGCCGTGGTGAACTTCCTGCGCAGCATGGCGCGTGTGCCCGGGCTGCAGGCCCGCCAGCGCCTGCTGGCCGTCACCACGCTGAGCTTCGACATCTCTACCCTGGAACTGCTGCTGCCTTTGATGGTGGGCGCCGAAGTGGTGCTGTGCCGCACCGAAGACACCCGGGACCCCTTCTTGCTCAAAGCCCTGCTGGAAGACCACATCGACGTCATGCAGGCCACCCCGAGCACTTGGCATGCCTTGATCGATGCCGGGTGGCGCGGCCACGCCGGCTTCACGGCCCTGGTCGGGGGCGAGACGCTGTCCGCACGGCTGGCAACGGACCTGCTGGCCCGCAGCCAGGCCGTCTGGAACATGTACGGTCCCACGGAAACCACGGTGTGGTCCACCTGCTGGCAGGTCACGCACCCCGAGCAAGGCATGCGGATTGGCCGGCCCATCGCCAACACCCAAATCCACATCCTCGACGCACTGGGCCTGCCTTGCCCGGTTGGCTGTCCCGGCGAACTCTGCATCGGCGGCGATGGCGTGACCTTGGGTTACCTCTACCGGCCAGAGCTCACCGCCGAACGCTTTGTGCAAGACCCTTTCCAGCTGAAACCGGGCGCTCGCCTCTACCGCACGGGCGACCTGGCCCGCTGGCGTGCCGAGGGCGAACTCGAACACTTGGGGCGCCTCGACCACCAGGTCAAGGTCCGAGGCCATCGCATCGAACTCGGGGAAATCGAAGCCGCGCTGCTCGCCATCCCCACCGTGTCACAAGCCGTGGTGGTGACGCGTGAGGACCATCCGGGCGATGTGCGTCTGGTGGCCTACGCCGTGCCCAGCGAACGGCAGGCCGCCCCTGCAGACGCGCAAGCCCTGAAAACGCAACTCGCCCTGACCTTGCCGGACCACATGGTGCCCCAGCACATCGTGCTGCTGGACGCGCTGCCCCTGCTGCCCAATGGCAAGGTGGACCGCGCAGCGTTGCCTCGCCCCACGGCAGCCACCGCCAATCCCAAGGCGACCGCCGAGTCCAAACGCCATCCAGCCACCCCGCAGGCCCAGGCCATGGCCGACATCTGGCGGGAACTGCTCGACACCGAAGACGTCGGCCTGGACGACAACTTCTTCAACCTGGGTGGCCATTCGCTGCTGGCCATGCGGGCGGTGACCGAGATCAAGCACCGCACCGGCGTGACAATCAACGTGCGGCGATTGATCTTCGAAACCCTCGGCCAACTGGCAGCCACCGATGCCCCCACCACCATGGCGGATTCGGTTGCGGTGCGCCAGCCCGAAACACCCAGCAGCCCAGCCCGGAGCGCCGCCCGTGAAGGCTGGCTCAGCCGATGGCTGGGTCGATGACCGCTTTTTGCCATGACACCCTTTTTCTTCGGCCCCATGGAGCGTCGGCTCTATGGTGTCTACCACCCGCCCGCCCCAGCCCAACGCACTGCACAGCAGGTGCTCCTGTGCCCGCCCTTTGGGCAAGAGGCCGTCCGGGTCCAGTTGCTGCAACGCTTGCTGGCAGACCAGCTCGCACGCCAAGGCATCCACGTGATGCGCTTCGACTACCACGGCACGGGAGAGTCAACGGGTGCCGACAACGATGCCACCCTGACCGGGTGGTGCGATGACATCCTGACCGCCCACGAAGAACTGAGCCGGCGCACCCGTGCGCACAGCACCACCTGGCTGGGCTGCCGCCTCGGGGGCACCCTGGCCATGCTGGCATCCAGCAAGGGAAAGGACAAGGGCACACCAGAGCGCATCGTGCTGTGGGAGCCCATCCTGGATGGCACCAGCTACCTCCAAGAACTGGGCCAGGCCCATGCCCAACACAGCTTCTCTCCCTTCCTCCACACCGAGCGTCCTGCCGCGCAGGTGAAAGACGAGGTCCTGGGGTTCGAGGTCAGCGAAGCATGGATCCGGCAACTGCAAGCCGTGACAGCTGAGCAACTGAACCCGACGTGCGCCGAGGCCTGCGTGCACCTTGCCTCACAGCAAGGTCAGGACACCCTGGGCCTGGCCAAGCGCTTGCAAGCCCGAGGCGTGGCGTGGCATCACCTGGACACACAGACCCGCATCGACTGGTTCCAGGAAGAAGCCAGGGGAAGCGCTGTCGCGCCGCCTGAGTTGCTGCGCCTGCTCGTCTCTGCCGCCACGGGAGCTGCGGCATGACCGAGCACATCCTGACCTTCGGTCCCGCCAACCGCCTGGTTGGCACCCTCACCCAAGCGCCCGGAAAGGCCCGCGCCACGGCCATCCTGCTGCTCAATGCGGGCGTGATCCCGCGCATGGGGCCGCACCGCATCAACGTCAAGCTGGCTCGCGAACTGGCATCCCAGGGCTTCACCGTGCTGCGCATGGACCTGTCGGGTCTGGGTGACAGCCTGCGCAGCGATGCGGCGCTCACGTTCGAGCAACAGGCTGTGTCCGACCTGAAGGCCGCCATGGACCACCTTCAACGCCTCACCTCCGCCCAACAGTTTGCGCTGGCCGGCATTTGCTCTGGGGCCCACCACGGCATTGCCGCGGCCATCGCCGATGATCGCCTCAAGGCCCTGTGGCTCATGGACACCCATGCCTACCCGACGCGCAGAACACTGTGGGTGCGAGCTCGCCGCCAGCTGCAGCTGGATTTCACCGGCACAGTGACACGCTGGACAACCAAGGCTGTGCAGATGCTCACCTCGCGTCTGCGCCCTGGCCTCGCGGTCCCGCGTGAGCAGGCCTCGCTCACCGACAACGCGTACCCCACACCGCCCAAAGCCGAGTTCGCGCAACGCATCCAGGCGCTGATCGACCGGCAGGTTCGCCTGCAGCTGGTGTACTCCGGCGACATGTTCTGGCGCTACAACCACAGCAGCCAGTGGCGGGATGCGTTCCGGGACCATGGCGCTGTCGCCAAGGTGCCCTGCGACCTATTGCCCGACATGGACCACACCGCCACCACCCTGCATGCACAACGCCGCTTGATCGGGTCCGTGACCCGGTTTGCCACCCTCCTCGCCTGACGCACAGCCACCATGACACCCTGCTTCGCCGACGACCTCCAAAGCGCGCTGCTGGACCGGCAGCCGTTCAAGTTCCACCACAAACTGCTGGGGCACCCCGCCTTGTCGCTGGACAACCTCTCGCGCGTGCTGCCCACGTTGCCACCGCAGCAGGTGATGTACTCGAAAGGCCTGCTCGATGTGGAAGCGGACTTCGAATCCACCTTCCGCAAGAAGCCCAAAGACCGCTCGCTGGAAGAAACCATCGAGTCCATCCGGACCCGCGACTCCTACATCATGGTGCGCTCCCCCGAGGCCGATCCTTCCTTCCTTGACCTGTACAGGTCCTTGTGCGCCGAGGTGTCATCCCTGATGCAATCGCGCGGGGTCGGTGACATGCCCGTGGGCGCGCAGCTCTACCTGTTCATCGCCTCTCCGAACAGCGTGACGCCCTTCCACATCGACCGTTACTCGACCTTCCTGATGCAGTTCCGCGGCAGCAAGACGGTGACCGTCGCCCAGCCCTGGGATGACAACGTGGTCTCGCAATCAGACCGCGAGGCCTACGTCGTTCGTCAGAACACCAAGCTGCCGTGGTCGCAGCAGACCGACCAGCTCTCCACCGCCTTCGAATTCAGCCCGGGCGAGGCGCTTCACATCCCCTTCGTGGCAGGTCACCATGTGCGCAACGGCCCCGAAGACGTGTCGATTTCCATGTCCATCATCTTCAACACCCGCGAGAGCATCCGCTGGCGAGATGCCCTGTCGTTCAACCACGTGATGCGCAAGCAACTGCAGCGCGTGGGCATGGGGCCGGGCAAAGTGGGCCAGTCGGCTTGGCAGGACGCCATCAAATCGCGCATGTGGCACGGCTATTTGAAGGTCCGCGGTTTCGAAGACTGAGGCGCTTGGCTCACTGCATGCCGAAACGGCCGTCCGGGTCCACGAAGCGCACCAGCTCATCGGTCTCCAGCGGCGGAATGTTCAAGCCCCAACGCTGGTTGAGCAAATTCACCAGCGCCTGCGCCCACAAGGCGTTCCATGCACTGCCGGCATGGCCATCGCCCAAGGTGGCGTGCTGAGGCTCGTCGCCGCCGGTGTTGCTGACCTCGAAATGGCGGCCAAAGCGCACCTTCCGGTAGTCGGGCACCCCCGAGGCACGGCGAGACCCCCAGCGTTCGGCAAACCAGGCCTGATCGTCGAAAAAGGCCATGTTCTCATCCCCTTGCACGATGGCCTTCAAACCCGCGTCAAAGCGCGCAATGCCCTGGTGGATGTTGGCCTGAGCCTGCGGAGACCGCCAGCGCGCGTGGAACTTCTCCCACTCCGCGTTGTTGAAGATGCCGACCAGCACCACACGCAGCCCGGGCCAGGCTGCGCGCAGAGCCTGCACAGACCGCCCGATGTGCTGCACACAAGCGTCGATGCGTGCCACGGTCGGGGGATCCTGCGGGTCGCGCGACAAGGCCTCCAGGCTCTCCAGGTTCCCGAAATCATTCGTCCCGATGCGGATCAGCACCACGCCACGCTGCCAGCGCTCGGGCGCCTCCTGCATCAGGGTCAGCAGCCGCGCTGTCTGGTTCTGAGGCGGCTCAGTGAGGTTGGCGCAGACCGAGCCGGAGTAAGCCAGGTTGAAGCGGTGGTCCTGCTTGGCAGGGAAGCGCCCGTCCAGGCCCAGGGCATCGCGCAGTGAAGACAGGCGGCGGTAGCGCGTGCCCCAGACGCCCCAAGGCCCCGGATCCAGTTGTTCTGCACGCAGGTGGGCCAACACCTCGGTCCATTGCCAGCTTCGATGGCGCAATGCACCGCCGCGGGCTTCGGGCCAACGGCCGAAGCTCAGGTCATCGTGGTAAGCGTGGCTGTCAGAATCGCCCAGCACGGCAAAACGCACGGCCTGGCTTTTGGCAGACGGCAGCATCGCCAAGCGCAGGCGCTCGTCCAGGCGCAAGAGGACGAACACAGCCGAGAGCAGGAGCGCCCCCAGCGTCAGCAAGAAGACCTTTTTCACGACGTCCTGACCCCGCATTCTGTGCCGTTGCGCCCCGCCCTCAGGCTGCGCAGCTGCGCGTTTCGGGTGTATCTTATCTCCCGCCCAAGCCCCTCCGCGAGCCCCCTGATCCACCATGCCACTGGCCCTCATCAAACGACTGCCCCTGATCAGGGGCTGGTTGCACCGCCGTGCCATCCGCAAGTACCTCTCGCCTCGCGGCAGCGGATGCCACAGCGGTCATTTCAGCTCATTCGCACAAGCGCGCGCATGGCTGCCCCCCTCCCCTGAGTTCAGCCACGACCGGTTCACCGAAGAGTATGTCCATGAACGCTCGCAGCGCATCTGGGCCTTCGACTACCCGGTGCTCTTCTGGCTGCGCGAGGCGTTTGCAGGTGGCAGCAGCACGGTGCTCGACATCGGCGGCTCCATCGGCAACCAGTACTACGCTTACCAGCGCTACCTGCGTTACCCCGAGGCGCTGCAGTGGCGCATCCAGGAGCTCAGCGCCTTCATCGCACAAGGCCGCGAACTGGCCCAACAGCGGGGTGCCACTGCGCTGTCCTTCTCGGATGCCTGGCCTGCCGAATGGCTGGACAGCGAAGTCTGGCTGGCCGCAGGTGCGCTTGAATTCATGGAGTCACAGGACCTCCCCTCCCTGCTGGCACGCTGTGCACGCAAGCCACGTCACATCCTCCTCAACAAGCTGCCACTGAGCGAGTCCCCCGCGTTTGTCTCCAGCCAGAACATCGGGTTCGGCGCCTACGTGCCCCACCATGTGTTCAACCGCCGCAACTTCATCGGTGCCATCGAGGCCCTCGGCTACGAACTCGTGGACTCATGGGACGTGCCAGAGCGCAGTTTCCAGTCGCTGGGCTTTGACGAAGATGCGTTCGATGTCTACAGCGGCTTGTACTTCCGTGCTACGCACTGATGTGGGACGTCCACCGCGCTCGCGTCCACTGGCCGCGTCTGACGCCCATGCCCCAGGCGCAGGTCTGGCTTGTCCGACTGCCTGACGACACCCAGGCCGTCAGTCCCGAGACCCAAGCCTGCCTGAGCCAAGAGGAAGTGCAGCGCGCGCGCCGCTTCACGCAGCCTCGCCACGCCTGGCGCTACATGGCGGCCCACGCGGCACTGCGGACGCTGCTGGCCGAAGCCCTCCACTGTGCTCCGCACGCATTGGCTTGGCAGACAGATGCCGATGGCAAGCCACACTTGCCGCAACACCCGCTGCAGTTCAACCTCTCCCACAGCGATGTCTGGGCCCTGGTGGCCACCCACCCCACGCTGGCCCTTGGGGTGGACCTGGAAATCCACCAACCCTGGCAAGACATGGACGGGCTCGCCCTCGGCATCCTTCACCCAGACGAGGCGTCGGCGTGGCAGCAACTGCCCGTGGCGACACAGGCCCAAGCCCTCCATGCCGCCTGGACGCGCAAGGAAGCCTGCCTCAAAGCCCTGGGCACCGGCTTGCGCTTGCCGCCGGAACAGGTCGTGGTCGGCATGGCGGCCGCTCCCTCGCAAGGCCGTTGGCGCCAGGATGGTGGCCACACCGTTGACTGGTGCGACCTGCCCCTGCCCCTGCCCACACCCCACTCGGCGTGCCTGGCCTGGGTGCAAGCCTGAAGGGTCAGCAGGGGGTGAAGCCTCAGAGGTCGCGCAAGGGGTGCGCCGCAGGGGGCCAGACCTGGTGGAAGAACCCCTCGACCTCGGCGGCGTCCACATCCGCGATCAGTGCGGGATGCCACATCGCCGCACGCCCTTTGTCAACGACCAAGGCCTGCACGCCTTCCAGCACCTCGGCACACCGAACCTGCCCAGCCGTGCCACGCGGCTTGAAGGCGTTGCGCACCAGCGTGCGCTCCATGCGAAACACATCGGCCAGCGGCATGCTGCGGGCACGGCGAACCTGCTCCAAGGTCACCGCCATCATCAGCGGTGAACTGCCCGCCATGTGGCTCAGGGTGGTGCGCGCCCAATCGCTGTCATCAGCCTGCAAAGACGCGTGGATGTCGGCCAGCGTGTGCAAGCTGAAATGCCGATCGATGGCGTCCAGGTGCTCCGCCACGCTCGCCACAGGCAGGCTGTCAAGTCCGTGCGCGGCCACATGCGCCTGCACGCGCGCCACCAAGGCATCGCCAGACACCACCGGGGTGTCCCGCAAACCCTGCAGCAAGTCGGACAAGGACGCCCCCCGAGCATGCCCATCGGCCAGGCCGACGGCCAGGGCATCGGTCACATGCAGGTGCGGCCCTACCACCCCCAGGTACTCGCCCAGGGCGCCGGCACAGCGCGACAGAAAATAGCCGCCACCCACGTCCGGGAACAAGCCGATGCGGGTCTCCGGCATGGCCATGCGCAGCGTTTCGGTGGCCACGCGCAGGCGACATCCTTGCGCCAGGCCCATGCCTCCTCCCATGGTCACACCTTCCATCCAGGCGATGGTGGGTTTGGGGTGGGTGTGGATGAGGTGGTCCAGCGCGTATTCCTCGGTGAAAAAATCCTCGACCGCGGGGTTGCCTGCCCGGGCAGCGTCCAGCATGAAGCGGATGTCGCCACCTGCGCAGAAATGCGTCGCCGGGTGCTTGCCAGCCGCTGGCTCACGGGCAGAGCCACGCAGCAGCACGCCATGGACAGCCCTGTCCTGCGCCCAGCCGCGCAGCACCACCGTGAGCTCACGGACCATCTCCAGTGACAGCGCATTGAGCGCCTGAGGTCGGTTCAGGGTGATGACACCCAGCCCCCCGATCACTTCGGTCAGGATCGGAGACGAAACACCAACTTGGGTCATGCTGCACCTTGGCATTCAGGCCTGCGGGGCCATTCGTTTGGGTCAAACAGGCGAAAAAAAGGGCCGACAGTGCGGCCCTTTCATGGTGGGCATCAGCCCGACTTGTTCGCACGCTTGCGGTCGTGTTCCTTCAGGAATCGCTTGCGCACCCGGATGCTCTTGGGCGTGATCTCGACCAGTTCGTCTTCCTCGATGAATTCCACGCCGTATTCCAGCGTCAGGTCGATCGGAGGCGTGATCTTGACGGCGTCTTCCT
>JAHFQM010000001.1 GCA_023266355.1 Aquabacterium sp. | reverse complement strand
GCCCAAGTTCGAAGATCCCACCAGCGGCAACCCGAACATCGACCCTGCCACCGGTCACTACAAAGCCACCACCGACGAGGACAAGCCCGTCTCCGGCAAGGTCTCGGCCACCGACGTGGACGGCGACACCCTGACCTTCGCCAAGGGTTCTAACCCCGCCCATGGCACCGTCACCGTCGACGACAAGGGCAACTGGACTTACACGCCCAACAAGGACTACAACGGTTCGGACTCGTTTACCATCACCGTTTCCGACGGCAAGGGTGGCAGCGCAACCGCCACGGTCGACATCGGCGTCAATCCGGTCAACGACCCGCCGAAGTTCGACACGCCCACAGCCGGCAATGGCGATCCGGAAACGGGTCACTACAAAGCCACCACCGACGAAGACAAGCCGGTGTCCGGCAAGGTCTCGGCCACCGACGTGGACGGCGACACCCTGACCTTTGCCAAAGGATCCAACCCCGCCAACGGCACCGTCACCGTCGACGCCCAAGGCAACTGGACCTACACCCCGAACAAGGACTACAACGGCGCTGACAGCTTCACCATCACGGTGAGCGACGGCAAGGGTGGCACCGCCACGGCCACCGTGGACATCGGCGTCACCCCCGTCAACGACCCGCCCAAGTTCGACACGCCCACCGAGGCCAATGGCGACCCTGCCACCGGCCACTACAAAGCCACCACCGACGAGGACAAGCCGGTGTCCGGCAAGGTTTCCGCCACCGACGTGGACGGCGACACCCTGACCTTCGCCAAGGGCTCCAACCCCGCCAACGGCACCGTCACGGTCGACGACAAGGGCAACTGGACCTACACCCCGAACAAGGACTACAACGGCTCGGACTCGTTCACCATCACCGTGTCTGACGGCAAGGGCGGCACCGCCACCGCCACCGTGGACATCGGTATCACCCCCGTCAACGACCCGCCCAAGTTCGAAGATCCCACCAGCGGCAACCCAAACATCGACCCCGTCACCGGCCACTACACGGCCAAGACGGACGAAGACAAGCCGGTGTCCGGCAAGGTCTCGGCCACCGACGTGGATGGCGACACCCTGACCTTCGCCAAGGGATCCAACCCCGCCAACGGCACCGTCACCGTCGACGCCCAAGGCAACTGGACCTACACCCCGAACAAGGACTACAACGGTTCGGACTCGTTCACCATCACCGTCTCCGACGGCAAGGGCGGCAGCGCCACCGCCACCGTGGACATCGGCATCACCCCGATCAACGACGCACCCATCGTCACCCAGGCCACGGCCACGGTGTCTGAGGAAGGCCTGCTCGGCGCCAGCGCCGACAACAACGGCTCCACCAGCACCAACGACACCACCAACGCCCGCGAGGCGAGCGGCCACATCACCGTCAACGACGTTGACAATTCGCAGCTGACGCTGACCCTCGGTGGCCCCAGCGGCCTCACCTCGGGCGGCACCGCCATCACCTGGTCGGGCGACGGCAGCGCCAGCAACCCGCTGGTGGGCTCGGCTGGCGGCAAGACGGTGCTCACCGCCACCATCGATGCCAACGGCGACTACAAAATCGCCCTGCAAGCGCCCATCGACCACACAGGTGCCGGCGAAGACGTGCGCAGCATCGACCTGACCGTCAAGGCCAGCGATGGCAAGGCCATCGGCACCGGCACGCTGACGCTCAACGTGGAAGACGATGCCCCGCTGTCCGGCGCCCAGACCGTGCAGGTCAACGCCGTCACCAGCGCGCAGAACACCAACCTCATGCTGATCATCGACACGTCGGGCAGCATGGAAGACCGCCTCAACGACAAGAGCGCCAGCGGCATCAAGGCCGCCATCAAGGGCCTGATCGACCAGTACGACGGCTTGGGCGATGTCAAGGTGCAGATCATCACCTTCAGTGACAAGGGCGCTGGCCAAAAGCTGTGGATGAGCGTGTCCGACGCCAAGACGCTGATCGACAAGCTCACCGGCGACGGTGGCACCAACTACGACGCGGCCCTGGCAGAAGCGCAAAAAGCCTTCGCCTACAACGGCAAGATCGCCGGTGGCGTCAACGTGTCGTACTTCGTGACCGATGGCCAGCCCAGCGATGGCAAGGGCCTGAGCAGCAGCGATGAAACCAAGTGGGAGAGCTTCCTCACCACCAACGCCATCGACTCCTACGCCATTGGCACGGGCACGCTGACAGCGCAGTACGTGTCCAACATCGAGCCCATTGCCTACAACGGCATCACTGGCAAAGAGCAACCCGCCGTCACCCTGGCCACCAACGCCGAGCTCAGCAAGTACCTGCTGGACACCGTGCCCGTGGTCAAGACCGGCACCCTCGCCTCCCTGGCCGGTGCCGACGGCCTGCAGAAGATCGAATCCTTCAGCGCCGCAGGCCAGTTGGGCAGCAGCCTGGACAGCAAGACCCAAGTCCTCACCATCCAGCTCAAGTCGGGTGGCGAGATGAAGGTCAACATGCTGACCGGCGAGTTCACCCTGACCCAACCCAAGGGCGCCACAACCGAATCCTTCAGCTACAGCATGCTGGACAAGGACGGCGACCGCGGCACCGGCACGGTCAGCCTGTCGGTGAGCAACCGCGCACCAGAAGGCACTTCGGGCAGCGTCACCCTGCAGGAAGATGGCAGCCACGCCTTCAAGGCCACCGACTTCGGCTTCAAGGACCAGGACGCCGGCGACAGCCTGCGCGCCGTGCGCATCGACGGCCTGCCCGCCCATGGCAGCCTCGCACTGGACGGCGTGGCCGTGGTGCCAGGCCAGCTCATCTCGGCCAGTGACCTGGGCAAGCTGGTGTTCAGCCCAGAGGCCAATGCCAACGGCAGCAACTACGCGCAGATCAGCTTCAGCGTGCAGGACAGCAACGGCGCCTTCGACACCAGCCCGAACGCCCTGCAGATCAACGTGACGCCGGTCAACGACGCCCCCGAAGTCTTCGCCAACCAAGCGGGCTGCAACCTGCTGGGCCTGGTGGACGTCAGCGTCGACCCGCTGCTCAACCTGATGAAGACGCAGACCTTCGCCGTCAACGACGTGGACAACAACCTCACCAAGGTGGAAGTCCGCGTGACCGCGCTGATCTCGCTGGGCTCGCTCCTGGGCGGCCACGACGCGCTCACCGTGTCCACCGACGCGGCCCTGACCCAGGGCCTGCGCATCACGGGCAATGGCACGGACGACCTCGTCATCACCTCGGCGACGAACGGCGGCACCCTCGACGTGGCGCAAATCAACAAGCTGCTGGGCACCCTGCACTTCGATGCCGCCGACGTGTTGGGCGTCAACGTCGATCTGCTGCCCTTCATCACCATCACCGCGACCGATGCCGGCAACCTGAGCGCCAGCCAGACCGTGCACACCAGCCTGCTCTCGGTGGGCGTCGATGTGCAACCCGTGCTGGCCCTGGGCGAAAGCCTGCTGTCCGGCCATGGCGAGCACACCGGCGCATGCGGCACCGAAGTCTTCCAATGGACCTTGGCCGACCGCCCCGCCAGCGGCGAGCACTGCGTGGACACCATCCACGGCTTCGACGGCTCGGCACGCACCGCGGGCGGCGACGTGCTCGACCTGCGCGACCTGCTCAGCGGCGAGCACGCCAGCACCGCCAACGGTCAGGTCGATGTCGGCAACCTGCTCACCCACCTGGACTTCGACACCCAGTCGCAGCCTGGCAGCACCGTCATCCACATCAGCGCCAACGGCAACTTCTCGGCCGATGCCACCGGCAACAGCCACTCGGCCGGTTGCGCCGACCAGCAGCAGATCGTGCTGTCCGGTGTGGACATCCGCAGCTCGCTGGGCCTGGACGCCCAGGCCAACGACCACCAGATCATTGCCGAGCTGATGCAGCGCGGCAAGCTGCTGGTGGACCACAGCTGATCAGGCACTGCGCCAAGGAAAACACCGCCCTCGGGCGGTGTTTTTTTGCCTGTCAGCTCAGCACAGGGTCAGCGCACGGTCAGCGCACCCAGCACCCTGTCAGGCGCCGTCCACGCCCATCAAGCCACCCGCACAGCTGGCCCGGTCACGCCATCGATGCCGCACTGGCGCAGCGCCAGGATGTCGGCCGGCTCGTTCACGCCCTCGCCATAGACCTGCAGGCCCAGGCCGTGCAGCATGTTCACCGTGCCCGACACGAAGGCCGCACGGGCCGCGTCGTTGGCCACGCCTTGCACCACGGACGCGTCCAGCTTGACGTAGTCCAGCCCGGCCTCGAACAAGGACTCGATGCGCGTCAGCCGGTCACCGGCGTGCTCCAGGCCCACGCGCGCGCCCAACGGCCGCAACTGTTTGCACAGCTCGCGCACCAGCTCGAAGCGCTCCACCGCAGCGGCCTCCGCCACCTCCAGCCACAGCAGGCGCGCGGCCTCGGGCTTGGCGGCCAGCATGGCGCGCAGGCGCGGCACGAAGCCACTGTCCAGCAAGGAGTTGGGCGCGATGTTCACCCCGCGCGGCTGCTGGTCCTGCGCGATCTGGGCCAGTGCCAGCGACACGGCCGCCTCGTCGATCCGGGAAATCAGCCCCGTGCGCAAGGCCATGGGCAACCACATGGCCGCCGTCTCGAACGGCCCATCGGCCTCCAGTTGCAGGCGCATCGGGCACTCGTGGTGCAAAAGCTTGAGCTGGCGGTCCACAACGGGATAGCGCATCAACTGGGCACGCCCCGTCTGCAGGGCATTGCCCAGGCGACGGCGCCATTCGTCTTCGCCCAGCACCACGGCCTGGGCGTCGGCCAGGGCCGACAACTCGACGCTGAACGCGCCTCGGCTTTCGGCGCGCGCCAGGGCCGAATCGGCCGCAGCCAGCACGGACTGCATCGTCACGCCACGCTTCCAGCGCACCCCGCCCACCACCACCGCCGCGGGCACGGCCTGCTCGGTGAAAGCGCGCTTGAGCGCATCGGCATAGTGCTCGGCCTGGGGCAAGGGCACATGGCTGCTCATCAGGCACACGGCGAAGTCTCCGCCATTGAGGCGCCCCATGGCGGCCCCCGGCACCCCGGCAGACTCCTCGGTGATCACACGCGCCAGACGCTGCAGCAAAACGTCGGTCTGGCGGTGACCCATCAGCCGGTTGATGCCAGCCAGGTCGCTGATGCGGATCAGGTAAATGACCCCATCGCCCGAGCCCTCTTCGCTGCTGAGCGCCGCGCCGAGCTGGGCCATGAAGTGCCGGCGGTGCGACAGTCCGGTGAGCGGATCGCAATGGGCCTGCTGGCGCAGCAGCTCCACCTGCCCGGCCTGCTCCTCGAACACCGACTTCATGCGCAGCACCACGGCGTTCATGGCCTGACTCAGCTGCGCCAACTCAGGCACACGTGGTTCGACCACGGTCACGAAGCGCCGCTCCATCAAGGCCTTCGCCTGGCTGACCGTGGCGTTCAAGGGCTTGCGGATGCCGTTAACGCCAAAGGTCGCGACCACGCAAGCCAGGGCGCCGAGCAGGGTCAACAAACCCGCCGTCTTCATCGAGCCCTGCCACAGCTGCGCATGCGCGAAGGCCGAGTGGCTGACCACCTCGACCGAGCCCACCGCGCGCCAGCCGTCGGAGACCTGCGCCACGCCTGGCACCGACTCCACCGGCACCAGCTCCGCGAACCAGGCGGGGGCCTGCTCTCGGGTCACGCTGGGGTCGGCCGCGCGGTTGGCCAGCACCCGGCCGGCGGCATCTTTCAGGGTGATGCGCTGGTAGGAGCCCGTGTCGAACATCGCCGACAAGGCCAGGTCCATGGCCATGGTGTCGCCACGTTGCTGGGTCAGGTTCAGGGCCAGCGACTGCGCGTTGTCCGCGTTCTTCAGGCGCAACTGGGTTTCCAGGTAGCCCCGCGACGACATCATCCAGACGGCAAAACTGCCGAGGAAAGCCATCAGCAGCGTCACCAACAGCAGCAGCCAAATCTGACGGATCAAGGACATGGGAGGTTCTCTGGGTTCTTTGTTGTGTCGGTGTGCATGGCGCGCGTCACCACCACCCCTCGGCTTTGGCCTTCACCAGCACCTCGCGCCAGCGCGACAAGCGCGCCGAAGGGTCGCCGGCACTCGCACCAGCCACACCTTGCCACAAGCCTTCGGCATTGAAGCTGAAAACAGGGATCAGGTCAGGGCGGCGCGAGGCCGGTCGGATGTCGGTCAGCAGATTGTCCAGGATGAGGGGCTCGGCATCGGGTTCCGGGTAATAGGCCAACACCATGTGGGCCTGGATGATGGCGCCAATTTGGGCCCGCACATACACCAGCCGCATCTTCACACTGGGCACGCCCGCTGCCAGCAAGGAGAAATACTTGCCAATGGCGAAATCTTCGCAGTCACCCTGCCCTTTGCCCAGGGTTTCCAGGGGGGATGCCCAGTAATCCACCACGCCCCAAACCTCCCGGTCGTCGCGGTACAGGATTTGCCGGTTGAAAAAGACATTGACCGATTTCAGGCGCGATTCTTCGTCCTGCGCCGCCGCCTCACCAATCAATTGCACCAGGGCTTGCGCCCGCTGCACGGCCGCCGGGTTGACTTTCTGGGCCTGCACCAGCAGCTTTGGCGAATCCCAGGCCAGGCCCCAGCCGCTGAGCAGCAGCAAAACCAGGCTCAGCGCACCGATCAGCCCCCTGGGCCACGCGTGCGCCCACCCCTCCCTCACGCGACGGGACGTCACGCAGGCGCAGAACTGCCAGCAGCGGTGTCGGAACAGGAGGTCTTGGGACACGGTTTGACATCGGCTTCACAGCCGCAAACTTGACGGAAAACTGCACAACGCACCATGGCAAACGGGCCATGCGCACCCACCGTTTGCCCGCCCACCTGTCTCGTTCTTGCACCGCATCGCCCATTTGGGCGCGGAAGGCCAAATGCGCATTGTGGGATTGATGCGAAAATATTTGTGAAACAGGCCCCCATTCAATTAGGGACGGAAATGGCCGAAAAAGCTGTTTCCTTTCCCATTCCGCATCCAACGACGAGGTTCACAGTGACACACCAGCCCCTGACATCCGCCCTGAGTTCCGGACTGACCGCCCTGGCCCTGGCAACGCTGTCCTGCGTGGCCCACGCCCAATCAGCCAACGCGGGCAACAGCGTCAGCGGCATGGCAGCGGCCGTGCAAAAAGCCATCGACACCAACCCCGAGGTCACCGCGCGCCTGAACGCCCTGCGCGCCGCCACCAACGAGGTGGACGTGGCCCGCGGTGGCTTCTACCCCACGCTGGACCTCTCGGCCGACGTCGGTCGCGACAAGGACAAGATCTCCACCCGCAACCCTGATTCGCTGAGCTTCACCCGCAGCGGCGTGGCCCTGACGGCCAACCAGGTGCTGTGGGATGGTCGCCTCACGGCCAAAGAAGTCGAGCGCCTGGGCCATGCCCGCACCGTGCGCTACTTCGAGTTCCTGGCCACCACCGAAGACACCGCCCTGGAAGCCGCCCGCGCCTACCTCGACGTGCTGCGTTTCCGCAAGCTGGTGCAACTGGCCGAAGACAACTACACCCAGCACAAGTACGTGTTCGACCAGCTGCAATCCAAGTTCAAAGCCGGTGTCGGCCGCGGCGTGGACTCCGAGCAGGCCAACGCCCGCCTGGCCCTGGCCGAGTCCAACATGACCACCGAAGTGGCCAACCTGCACGACGTCAGCGCGCGCTTCCTGCGCTTGGTTGGCGACGTGCCTGCCGCCAAGCTGCCTGCCGCGCCCAACCTGGAAACCAGCCTCAAGGCCGACAACGCCGAGCTGATCGCCCAGGCGCTGGCCAAGAACGCCAACATCAGCGCCGCCATCGAGAACCTGCGCGCAGTGCAAGCCGACGCCAGCACCAAGGAAAGCCCCTTCCAGCCTCGCGTCGAAGCCCGCCTGCGTACCGGTGCCGGCAAGAACTTCGACGGCCTGCGCGACCGCAAGAGCGCCACGTCCGCCGAAATCCTGCTGAACTGGAACCTCTACAAAGGTGGCTCCGACACCGCCCGCGTCAAGCAATACGCCGACCTGATCAACTAGGCCGCCGACCAGCGTGACAAGGCCTGCCGCGATGTGCGCCAGACCGCCGCCATCGCCCAAAACGACATCAACCGCGCCAAGCTGCAACTGGCCGCCCTGGACCGCAACGTCCTGGCCATCGAGAAGGCCCGTGACGCCTACCGCCAGCAGTTCGACATCGGCCAGCGCAGCCTGCTGGACCTGCTGAACGCCGAAAACGAGCTGTACACCGCCAAGCGCGCCTTCGCCAACGCCGACGCCGATCTGCAACTGGCCCACGCGCGCACCCAGGCCGCCCGCAACACGCTGGTGGCCAACCTGGGCCTGTCGCGCACCAACGACGACCAAGCCGCCCTGGTCAAGGACTGGCAAGCCGCCAGCGATGCCGCCCAGCGCTGCCCCGCCACCTCGGTGGACGTGCCAGTCACGCCCCGCGAAGAGCTCGATGCCCGTGCCCGCAAGCAAGTTGGCCTGGCGCCGGTGGCCGTCCCTGTGGCAGCCCCCGCAGTCGCGCCGGCCACCGCGATCGTCGCAGATGCAGCCGCCGTGCAGACCGTCTCCCAGCGCCTGGACGACTGGGCCGCTTCCTGGCGCGCCAAGGACGTTGAGCGCTACCTGAGCTTCTACAGCAAGGCGTTCGCACCCGCGCGCAGCACGCACGCCAAGTGGACGCAAGAGCGCCGCCGCCTGGTGGGCAAGGAAGGCACCATCGACCTGAAGCTCGACGGCATCAAAGCCTCCGCCCAGGGCGATGCCGTCCAGACCGCCTTCACCCAGACCTACACCTCGGCCAACTTCAAGGACCAGGCGGCCAAGCTGCTGACCTGGCGCCAGGAAGCACAGCAGTGGGTGATCGTCAAGGAAAGCAACCGTTGAGCGGCGATCAGGCGCTCCCCGCCTGCCCGAAGTGTGCGTCTGCGTATGTCTATGCAGACGCAGGCCAGTTCGTGTGCCCCGAGTGCGCACACGAATGGCCTCAACAGGCCGAAGCGACGGGTGCTGCAGACGATGCCGCGCGCGTCTGGAAAGATGCCAACGGCCAAGTGCTGCAGGACGGCGACAGCGTCACCGTCATCAAGGACCTGAAGATCAAGGGCTCGTCCTCGGTCGTCAAGGTCGGCACCAAGGTGAAGAACATCCGCCTGATCGACGGTGACCACGACATCGACTGCAAGATCGATGGCATTGGACCGATGAAGCTGAAGTCCGAGTTCGTTCGCAAGGCCTGAACCGGGGGAACCTGCGGGCCAAGAAAAAAGCCCTTGATGAGCGATCATCAAGGGCTTGAATCTTTTTTGGCGGAGAGGGCGGGATTCGAACCCGCGGTAGGGATTAACCTACACACGCTTTCCAGGCGTGCGACTTAAACCGCTCATCCACCTCTCCGAAGCCCTGCATTCTAGCAAGGATTTGAGCCAGATCCCTCAGTTGAGGGCGACTTTCTTGCCATCTTTGTAGGTGTAAAGCGTCATGGCCGGGTTCTTGAGTTCGCCGTTGGGCTCGAACATCACCTTGGCCGTCACGCCCTGGTAAGCAGCCTCCACCAGCTTGGGGCCGTACACCTTGGGGTCGGTGGAATTGGCGCGCTTCATGGCATCGACCAGCACCATGGTCGCGTCGTAGGTGTAAGGCGAGTACACCTGGAACTGCTTGGGGAAACGCGCCTCGTACTTGGCGCGCCAGGCCTGGCCCGCGGGCAGTTTGTCGAGCGACGCACCGCCCACGGCGCACACCACATTGCCCAGGGTCTTGGCACCGCTGGACAACTCCATCAGCTTGTCGGTGCAGATGCCATCGCCGCCAAACACATAGGCCTTGGTCAGGCCCAGGTTCTGCATCTGGCGCAGCATGGGGCCGGCTTGCGGGTCCATGCCACCGAAGAAAATGCCATCCGGCTTCTTGTTCTTGATGGCCGTGAGGATGGCCATGAAGTCCACCGCCTTGTCGTTGGTGTACTGCTGGCTGACCACCTCCAGGCCCAGCTCCTTCGCCGTCTTGGCGAACACATCGGCCACGCCTTTGCCGTAAGCCGTGCGGTCGTCGATGATGGCGACCTTCTTGAGCTTGAGCGTGTGCGCTGCGTGGTTGGCCAGGCCGGCACCCAGGGCGTTGTCATTGGCCAGCAGGCGGAAGACCTGCTTGTAGCCCAGGGTCGTGAGCTCCGGGTTGGTGGCCGAGGGCGAGATCATGGGCAGGCCGCATTGGTTGTACACCTTGGCCGCCGGGATGGTCGTGCCCGAGTTGAGGTGACCGACCACGCCGTTGACCTTGGCGTCACAGAGCTTTTGCGCCGCCGCCGTGCCCTGCTTCGGGTCGGCAGCGTCGTCTTCGGCCACCAGCTCGAACTTGACCTTCTTACCGCCGATGCTCAAGCCCTGGGCGTTGAGCTCTTCAACGGCCATGCGGGCGCCGTTCTCGTTGTCGCGGCCGTAATGGGCCTGCGGGCCAGACACGGGGCCGACGTGGCCGATGCGCACAATGGTCTGCACAACGGTCTGCGCCTGCACCTGCAGCGACGACAGGCCGAGGGCCAGCAGGGCGGACAGTGGCAGGAGCTTGCTGAGGGTGGGGTTCTGGGTCATCTTCACCTCGTTGACATTCAGGGACAAGGGATCACGGAGCGGGCCGGCGCAGCCCTTCGTGGCGGCTCAGCGCAGACGCAGTTTGGCGACTTCCTGGGCCACCGACCGCGCCACCACGTCACGCATGGTGCGTGCCAGCTCGTCTTTCAGCTCACGGACGATGGCCTCGCTGTGCCGCGCGAGCACGGGCGCCAGGGCTTCGCGCAGGCGGAACTCCAGCATGCTGTCGATCTGGCGCTGCACGTCGTTGAGCACGCGCTGTGCGAGCTGCCCCTCCAGCACGGGCAGGCTGTCCAGCGGGATGGGCTGAGGTGCGGCGGGCGTGGCGGTTGGGGCGAGTTCGTCCACCTCGATGACCTCGGTCAGCGTGGGCACCTGCGCTGGGTGGGGTCGGGACAATGTGTTCATGGTGCGGCACCTTCCTTGACCTCGTGCGGGCGCACGTCCCAGCCGCGCGCGGCATAGGCTTTCCAGCGGGCGCGGCCCTCCTGGCGGTCGTCTGGCTGGCTGGAGACGAGATCGAACAGCCGATCAAACCGCTCTGCGCCCGGCGGCACTTCGCGGCCCAGGTTGACCAGCACGCTGCGCGCCCCCGGCACCGAGGCCGGGTCGTCGGACAACCAGACCGGCGTGGCGTGCAGGCGCTCAGGCAGGCTGGCACCGCCGGTGCTGAGCACATGGGGCAGGAACTCCTGGTCGTCGAACACCCACAGCAGGCGGTCCAGCGCCTGCAGCGCCGCGACGTCGCCCGTCACCACCAACTGCACACCCGCGCGGCTGGCTTTGCGCAACAGGCGGCAGGCGTAGGCCTGCTTGTCGCCGATGCCGTGGTGGAACTCGACCTGGGGCATGGTGGTGAACCTTGGCTCAAGCCTGAGCCGCAGGCTTGACGACCGACTTGGCGGCGGCCTTACGGACCCCGGCCTTCTTTGCGGCTGTCTTGGCGGCAGGTTTGGCCTCTGGCTTTTTGGCCTCGGCCTTGCGCTGCAAAGCGCCCTTGCCCGCCGCGGCCTGGTCCAGCAGGAACTGGGTCAGCAGGCCCACAGGGCGGCCTGTGCCACCTTTGGCGCCACCCGACTTCCAGGCCGTGCCAGCGATGTCGAGGTGGGCCCAGCGGTAGGCCTGGGTGAACTTGCTCAGGAACACCGCCGCGGTGATGGCACCACCTTCGCGGCCTCCCACATTGCCCAGGTCGGCGAAATTGCTCTTGAGGGACTCGCCGTACTCTTCGTCCAGGGGCATGCGCCAGGCCGTGTCCAGGCTGGACTGGCCGGCGTTCAGCAGGGCCTGGGCCAGCTCGTCGTCGGTCGAGAACAAACCACTGTGGATGTTGCCCAGGGCGATGACACAGGCGCCGGTCAGCGTGGCGATGTCCACCACGGCCGCGGGCTTGAAGCGCTCGGCGTAGGTCAGGGCATCGCACAAGATCAGACGGCCTTCGGCGTCGGTGTTGAGCACCTCGATGGTCTGGCCCGACATGCTCTTGACCACGTCACCCGGCTTGGTCGCCGTGCCGCTGGGCATGTTCTCGCAGGTGGGGATGAGGCCGATCACGTTGAGCTTGGGCTTGAGCAGCGCCAGGCTCTGGAAGGTGCCCAGCACGCTGGCCGCACCGCCCATGTCGAACTTCATCTCGTCCATGCCCGCACCGGGCTTGAGGGAGATGCCACCGGTGTCGAAGGTGATGCCCTTGCCCACCAGCACCACGGGGGCGTGCGAAGCCGCCGCGCCGTCGTAGCGCAGCACGATGAACTTCGGCGGCTCGGCGGAGCCGTTGGTGACCGACAGGAAAGAGCCCATGCCGAGCTTTTCCAGCGCGGGGCGCTCCAGCACCTGCACACCGATGTGCTTGTGGGCCTTGCCGATGCGGCGGGCCTCGGCGGCCAGGTGCGAGGGCGTGCAGTGGTTGGCCGGCAGGTTGCCCAGGTGGCGGGCCAGGGTCACGCCCTCGGCCACGGCTTCGCCTTGGGCCAGGCCGGCCTTCACCGTCGCAGCCACATCGGCGGCATGCAACAGCGTGATCTTCTTGAGGGCGCCGGGCTTGGGCGCACTGGGCTTGGTGTCGCGGAAAACGTAGGTGGTGTCGGCCACCGCGGTCACCACGCCCTGGGCCAGGGCTTGGGCAGCGTCGGCATCGGGCAGGAGGCCATCGGCCAGGGCCACGGCCACATGGGCGGCAGCGCTGTCCTTCAGTGCCGCCACGCCCTTGGACACCGCGGCCTTGAGGGATTTGGTTTGCGCGTTGGCAGCGGCCACCAGCACCAGACGCGGGGCCTTCACGCCAGCGGGGCGGTGCAGGTACAGGGTGCGGCCGGCCTTGAGGGCGAAGTCGCCACTGTCCAGCGCTTCCTTGACCAGGCGGTCCAGCTCGGGGTTGGCAACGGCGCTGTGCTCGGGGGCCAGCACCAGCACGAGGGCGTCGGCGTTGACCTGGGACAGGGCGGGCCCTTGGGCGATGGCGGAACGGTAGTCCATGCGGTGCAAGTCCATAATGCGCGGGTTGATCGACCCAAGCGATGTTATTCGATTCCTCCGTCCGCAAAGAACTCTGGCGCAGCTTCAGCGGCACCCTCGTGGTGTTGCTGACCGTGCTGTTGACCATGGTGCTCATCCGCATCCTCAGCCAGGCCACCAAAGGTGCGCTGGCCCCCACCGACGTCGGCCTGGTGCTGAGCTACACCGTCATCGGCCAGTTGCCGGTGCTGCTGGCGCTGGCCTTGTTCGTGTCGGTGGTGTCCGTGCTCAGCCGCATCTGGCGTGACAGCGAGATGGTGGTGTGGCAGGCCAGCGGAGCGCGCCAGGCCAGCTTCATCCGTCCGCTGCTGGGCATGGCCTGGCCCGTGCTGCTGATGGTGGCGGGCGCCGCGCTGATGGCCCGCCCCTGGGCACAGAACCAGACGCAGGTGCTGAAGTACCGCTACGAACAGCGCTCCGACATGGCGCGCGTGGCCCCGGGGCAGTTCCAGGTCTCGGCCGATGGCAAGCGCGTGTTTTTCATCGACAGCCACAGCGACGGGCTGCAATCCGGCCGCAACGTGTTCATGGTGACCACCGCCGATGGCCAGGAAGCCGTGGTGACGGCCAACCAGGGCCAGGTGCAGGTGATCGACGGCCAGCGCTTCCTGGTGCTGAGCCATGGCGAGCGCACCCAGACCGACCTGAGCACCGGGGAGAAGGCCTTGTCGCGCTTTGAAACGGCGAAGGTGCGGATGGGCGAGGCCATCGACCCCAGCGATGTCGCGCCGGACATGCGCTCCCTGCCCACCCTGGCCCTGCTGGCCTTGCGCTCCAACGAAGCGCGCGGCGAGCTGGTCTGGCGCTTCGGCCTGGTATGGGCCGCCTTCAACATGGTGCTGGCCGGCCTGAGCCTGGCCGCCGGCAACGCACGGCGCCACAGCAGCTGGAACCTGGTGTATGCCTTGCTGGTGTTCGTCGTGTACTTCAACCTGCTGAGCCTGAGCCAGACCTGGGTGAGCCGCGGCAAGCTGCCCTGGGATGGCGCCCTGCTCGCCGTGCACGGCACGCTGACCTTCGCCGCTTTGCTGGTGGTGTGGTGGCGCGATGGTGCACGGTGGCCGGGCCAGTCCGTGCGCCGCCCCAGCCGCAAGGAGTCCGCATGAGGACCGTCCGCCGCCTCATCTACCGCAGCGTGGCATCGAGCGCCACGCTGGTGGCCCTGGCCTTTGCCGCGCTGGCCTTCTTCATCGACTTCGTCGAAGAATCGCAAGACCTGGGCAAGAACAGCTACACGGTGCTGGACGCCCTGTGGACCTGCTCGCTGATGCAGGTGCGCCACATCTACGACCTCATGCCCATCGCGCTGCTGATCGGCGGCATCCTGGCGCTGTCGCGCATGGCGCAGACCTCGGAGTTCACCATCCTGCGCACCGGCGGCCTCGGCCCTTGGCGCGCCCTGCAGCTGCTGGCCGGCCTGGGCTTGATGTCGGCGCTGGTCGTGGCCGGCATTGGCAACTGGGCCGTGCCTTTGGCCGAACAGATGCTGACGCAGCAACACGCCCGATTCAGCAGCCAGCAGCAGCTCACGCTGGGCCGCGGCGGCACCTGGCTGCGCGAAAAGCGCGAGGTGCCCGGCATGGGCACGCACACCATCACCGTCAACGTGGGCAGCGCCCTCAGCGAAGGCGAGTTCGGCCTGGTGCGCATCTTCGAATTCGATGCCCGCGGGCAACTCACACGCCGTCTGTCGGCGGTCAGCGCCAAAGTGGATGCGGTGCAGGCACCGGGTGAAGCCGGCGCGGTGTTGCCGGCCGAGGGCTCGGTGTGGCGCCTCAAGGACGTGACCGACACGCGCTGGTTGTCGCACGAACGGCTGTCGCAGGAGGCCGCACTGGCTGGCTTGAAAGTGATCGATGAGCGCCAGGCCGCCGCCCTGGACTGGTCCAGCAGCCTGACACCGCTGGTGGTGTCGGCTTCCGTGCTGCCGCCCGAGAGCATGTCGGCCTTCGCGCTGTGGCGTTACACGCGCCACCTGGCGTCCAACGCCCAGGCCGCACAGCGCTACGAAATCCAGTTCTGGAAAAAGAGCTTCTACCCGCTGGTCTGCCTGGTGATGATCGCGCTGGCCTTGCCCTTCGCCTACCTGCACGCGCGCAGCGGCAGCATGAGCCTGAAGATCTTCGGTGGCATCATGCTGGGCATCAGCTTCGTGCTGATCAACCACATCTCCAGCCACCTGGGCCTGCTGCAGAACTGGCAACCCTGGCTGGCGGCTGCGGCACCCAGCCTGCTCTACCTGCTGCTCTCCATGAGCGTGTTCGCCTGGCTGGTGCGCTACCAGTGAGCTTCAGTGCGCTTTTGACCAGGCCTTCCGCATGACCCGACTCGGCATCCTCCTCTTCGCCCATGGCGCCCGCGACCCAGCCTGGGCCCAGCCTTTCGAGGCCGTGGCGCGCCGACTGAGCGAGCGGGCCACGGCGCAAGGCCATGCCGTGACCCTGGCCTTCCTGGAATTCATGTCGCCCGACATCCTGGCCGCAGGCGCGGCGCTGGCCGCCCAAGGCTGCACCGAGGTCGCCGTGGTACCGCTGTTCCTGGGTGCCGGCGGCCATGTGCGCAAGGACCTGCCCCGGCTGCTGGGCGAACTGGCCGATGCCCACCCCAGCGTGCAATGGCGCCTGAGCGCCGCCGTGGGCGAAACCGACATCCTCATCCAGGGCATGGCCGATGCGGCCTGGTCGCTGGCCCAGCCTGGCACCTGAAGCCCACGCGCACCGACCCCCGAGGCCCGCCCCATGAACCTGCACCAGTTCCGCTTCGTGCACGAGGCCGCGC
The DNA here is from genome assembly GCA_023266355.1 of Aquabacterium sp. GTDB lineage: Bacteria > Pseudomonadota > Gammaproteobacteria > Burkholderiales > Burkholderiaceae_C > Aquabacterium. Next base: position 756,700 of record JAHFQM010000001.1, on the reverse strand, counting down.
GCCGCAACCTCAACCTGACGGAAACCGCCAAGGCCCTGCACACCTCGCAGCCAGGCATCTCCAAAGCCATCATGGAGCTGGAAGAAGAGCTGGGCGTGGACATCTTCGTGCGCCACGGCAAGCGCCTCAAGCGCATCACCGAGCCGGGGCTGGAGGTGCTCAAGTCGATCGACGTGATCCTGCGCGAGCTGGGCAACCTCAAGCGCATCGGCGACGAGTACGCCATGCAGGACGCTGGCACGCTGTCGATCGCCACCACGCACACGCAAGCCCGCTATGTGCTGCCCGAGCCCGTGGCCGCGCTGCGCAAAAAGTACCCCAAGGTGGCCGTCAGCCTGCACCAGGGCACGCCCGAGCAGGTGGCGCGCATGGTGCTCGACGAGGTCGCCGACATCGGCCTGGCCACCGAATCCCTCAGCGAGTTCCCCGAGCTGGTCACCCTGCCCTGCTACGAATGGCAGCACGTGGTGGTGATGCCCGCCAGCCACCCGCTGGTGCAGGTGCCACGCCTGACGCTGGAGCTGCTGGCGGCCGAGCCGCTGATCTCCTACCACCCGTCGTTCACCGGGCGCAAGCGCATCGACCAGGCCTTCGCGCAACGCGGGCTGACGCCGAACGTGGTGCTCGAAGCCATCGACGCCGACGTCATCAAGACCTACACCCGTCTGGGATTGGGCGTGGGCCTGGTGGCCGAGATGGCGGTCAAGGACGACCCCACGATGGGCAAGCCGGGCAGCGAGCTGGTGTGGCGCCCGGTGGGCCACCTGTTCGGCCCCAACCTGGCCCGCCTGGCGTTCAAGCGCGGCGCCTACCTGCGTCAGTTCGTGCTGGCGTTTGCCGAGTTGATCTCGGACCGCCTCACGCGCCAGCTCATCTTGCAAGCGATGCAAGCGCCGCCGGGGCAATCGGCCGCAGGCACAGGCGATTACGGCTTGTGAATCGCAGCCCGTGGGTGCGCGGCCTGGGGTGCGCGGTGATGTCAGGGCCTCAGGGCCGGTAGTCTGAACCCGGCTCGGGCGGTTTGGCTTCGGCACCGGCCTCGCTGCCGGGCAAGCCCTTCGAGGCAAAAACCGATGCCGATGCCAATGACGATGCAGCAGGCGGCTCCGGCGCCAGCTCGTCCAGGCAGAGGTCCACATCGAGCGTGGGGCGCACGTCCGGGTCGGCGATGAAGGGCCGTGTGGCCGTCAACGGGATGACCGAGGTGATGGGCGCATCGCTGTGCGCGTCGGGCTTGTCGGCCAGGTCACGGGCGATGGCGTAGAGGAACAGCAGCTCGCGGTAGGCTGGCAAGGCGAAGGTCTCGGCTTCCGAACCGGGGCGGATCAGCGACTTCTCCAGGACGTCCATGGCACGGGCGGGCGCCGACCACAGGGCCTGCAGCCGCTCGATGACACCGGGGTAGTCTGCCAGGCTCTGGCCCTGTTGCAGGTCGGACTCCCAGGTCGGGGCGTGCGCGTTGAAGTGGGCGTTGAAAGCCGCTTGCACGCGTTCGTAGTCGGCACGGCGGCCCAGGCGCTGGTAAAGCTCCAGCAGCTTGAGGAAGGGCAAGGGGATGGTGCCGTCCGTGCCCTGCACATGGGCTTCGAGCAGGCCGATGGCGGCCTCGTCCTGTCCCAGCACCACGAAGAATTCGGCCTGCTGCTCCAGGTCGATCAGCTCTTCGACGGAGACGGCGCGCAAGTGCTCGATGGCCTCCTGCTCATGCGGCGGGGCGAACGAAGGCGGCGCCACGCCCCAATCGGACAACGGCACCGACGGCGGCGTGGACGCGGGCAGCGGCGCTGTGGGGGCGGCTGGCGCCACAGGCTGCGCCTTCAGGGTCGCGTCTGTGGATTTCAGCGGCGGCGCATGGACGTAGGCCGTCGTGGTGTCTTGCGGTTCGGGCGGAGAGGCCGTGTCAGGCTCACCTTCGCGGGGCACGGACAAAGGCACGGCACCGCTTTGCGGCGGCCACCACTCGGTGCGTTGGCGCTCCTGGCGACGCAACTGGCTGTAGAAATACAGGGCCACGCCCATGGCCGCCAAGGCCAGGCCGCCCAGCGCGTAAGCACCCAGGGAGGATCGGTCTGATTCGAGCTCGCGCATCCGCCCCTGCAGCGCGGTGACGCTCTGACGCGTTTGCGTGCCCTCTGCGTTCAGCCGCGTCAGTTGCTTCTCAAGCTCCTGCAAGCGCTGCTGCTCGCGCAGCTGTTGTTCGGGCGTGGTGTTCAGGGCGCGCCACAGCGCGGCGGCGGCATCGCGGCGGGCTTGCAGCTCGGCGCCATCGCCTTGCGCGCTCGCAGCTTGCGCGGCGTCCATGCCCGCACTGGGGCGCAACTCGGGCGACACCAGCGCATCGGCTTCGACAGGGTCCACCTGCAGCCGGCTGACGGGCGATGTCGATGGTGCTGCAAGTGCGGGCTGGGGCGATGGCTGTGACGTGGCCTTGGCCAGCTTGGCCGACTGTGGGCCCTTGGCCTGGCGGCGCTGGGCGTCACGGGTGCGGCTCACAGCGCGAGAAGAAGCCGCGTGCGCAGGTTTGCGGGACACCGCCGAGCTGGCAGCCACCGCGTGACCTGGCTCGGCGACTTCGGCCACGGCCTGAGACAGGGCCTGCTCAGCCACAGGCGCCCGCGGTGTCATGTCCGAGGGAGGATCGGCCAGCGCGATGAACTTGCGCGTGATGCGAGCCTGGCAGCCTGCGCTCAGGTACACCGTGACCACCGGCTCGTTGATCAGGGCCGTGGTGCGGACCAGCAAGGTCCGAGCGCCACCACGCGCCGACTCGGCCGCGGAACCCGACACCGGCAAGACCTGCGCAGACACCACGGTCCCCGCCAGCTTGTCGTCACCGAAATAGACTTCGGCCGAGACGCAATCGTTGGCGACCTGCTCGCCCGGCTCCAGGCGCACAGGCACCGTCAGGCGCAAGGTCTCGCCCAACACAGCCCGGGTCGAGGGCTTGCCCAGGCCCAAAGCCCACGAAGCAGCCGGGACAAGCGCGAGCATGGAAACTGCGAAGATCGCGGCCACTGCCCGCTCAGGAAAATTCATATCGGTGCGTCGTCAGGCGTGATCTTTTCACTCTAGCATGAGTCAATTCACGACCAAGCCTTTGCCAGCCAGGCATTCACACGGCTGTTGCGCGGTTGAGCCACCCTCCCCTTTGCCATGACCACTGAACTCCAAACCGAGCGCCAGGGCCACACCCTGGTGATGCGCCTGAACGGCCCCGCCACCCGCAACGCGCTGTCGCCCCAGGTGTACGCCGCCGGCATCGAGTTGCTCAATGTGGCCGAATCGAACCCCGACGTGCGCGCTGTGGTGCTGACCGGCCATGGCGGCCATTTCTGCGGCGGGGGTGACCTGCAGCGCCTGTCACAGCAGCGTCTGCACGACCTGGCTGGCCAGGGCCTCCACCTCGACGCCTTCCACCAGTGGATCGAAGCCCTGCACAGCTTCCCCAAACCGGTGATCGCGGCGGTGGAAGGCGTGGCCGCGGGCGGCGGGATGTCTTTGGTGCTGGCCTGCGACCTGGTGGTGGCGGCCGACAACGCCCGCTTCCTGTCGGCCTACAGCCAGGTGGGCCTGTCGCCCGATGGCGGCGCGAGCTGGCACCTGGCGCGCGCCATGGGGCGCTCCAAGGCCTTGGCACAGCTGTGGCTGGGCACGCCGCAAACGGCGCAGGCATGGGCCGCTCAGGGCCTGGTGCACCAACTCTGCCCGGCGGGCGAAGCCTTGGCGCAGGCGCTGGACCTGGCCGAGCAACTGGCCGAGGTGCCTGCCGGTGTCGTGGCCAGCATCAAAGAGCTGGTCAACGATGCGGCCCAGCCCTTGCGCACGCAGCTGGACGCCGAGAAACAGCACTTCCTGGTGAACCTCGGGCGGCCCGAGGCTGGCGCGGCCATCGACGCCTTCCTGCACAAGCGCGCCTCGAAGGGCTGACCCGAACGGGTCAGGGCTTGGGGTGTTGGGCCGCTTTCGCCTGTTCACGCAGGCGCAAGGCCAGGCGCGCGAACAACTGGCCCACCAGCTTCAGCCGGGCGGGCTCGAGGGGCTGGCCCGCGGTGCGCATGGTCAGGATGCCGCGGTTGAGCGTGAGCACCAGCACGAGGGTGTCGGTCCACCAGACGCTGGCGGCGTCGTCCAGCGCGGACAGCACGCCCTCGTCCAGCCAGGCCGTGGCCACCGCATCGGCGTTGCTCAGCAGCATGAAACGCTTGGCCAGGCCGGGCGATGCATTCAATGACACGCGCTGGTGCATGGCCAGCCAACGCATCTCGTCGGGCAAGGTGTTGTCGATCTGCGTCTGCATCGCGTTGGTGAAACGGCTGAAGACGTCGGATTCCAGGGCCTGGGCCAGCGTCTTGCTCACCATCACCATCTGCACGTCGGGCGACATGCCGGTGTCGCAGCGGAAGCGCAGCTCCTTGCCCATGATGTAGGGGCGCTGGGACTCGCCCCACTCCACGCGCCAGCCATCGGCGGTCTCGACGACATAGCCGCCACCGGTCTTGTCCTTGACACGTTTGAAGGCGTGGCCCTCGGCCTTGGCCCAGGTCGCCAGGACTTGGTCGGTATCCCCGTTGGCAGCCGCTGAGCCGCCGATCATTCGCTTGAGCGCATCGAACATGGGTGGGTGGCACCTTGTGAAAGCCTGCTGCTTTGGCCTGCCCGGAGGGACTCGAACCCCCGACCTGCTGCTTAGAAGGCAGCTGCTCTATCCAGTTGAGCTACGGGCAGACATCTGGCCAAAGTTTACGCCATGGCCGGACATCGCCGTTGTGGCATGGCACACGCTGGGCGCCTCAAGTTGCCTGCCCAGGCGCAGCTTGCGGCCGCCAGCGCGACAGCCACAGCGCATTGCTGACCACGCTGACGCTGCTGAGCGCCATGGCCGCGCCGGCCAGCATGGGGTTGAGCCCGCCCAAAGCGGCCAGCGGGATGCCGATGACGTTGTAGCCGAAGGCCCAACCCAGGTTCTGCCAGATCTTGCGCGAGGTGCGGCGCGACACCTCCAGCGCGGCCGGCACGAGCATCGGGTCGCCCCGCATCAGGGTGATGCCCGCGGCCTGCATGGCCACGTCGGTGCCGCCCTGCGGGTTGGCCATGGCCATGCCGATGTCGGCGGCGGCCAGCGCGGGGGCATCGTTGAGGCCATCGCCCACCATGGCCACCGTGACGGCATGGCCCTGGGCATCGCGCTGCAGCCGCCGGATGTGGTCGGCCTTGTCGCCGGGCAGCACTTCGGCCACGACCTCCTGGATGCCGACCTGCCGCGCGATGGCCTGTGCAGCCTGACGGCTGTCGCCCGAGATGATGGCGGTGCGCACCCCCAGGGCGTGCAACCGGGCCACGGCTTGCGCGGCGCCTGGCTTGAGGGCGTCGCCAAAGGCCAGCGCGGCCACGACCTGCCAGGCAGGGGCCTCGCTGGCACGGCCTGCCTCGTTGGCATCACCCGAGCGCGTGACCGCGGGCGCGTGCAGCAGCCACGAGACGGTGGCCCCATCGGCCGACCAGCGGGTCGCCACCTCGGCCACATCTGCGGGTGCGCCCTGCGCGGCCAGCTCCTGCATCCAGCGGGGGCTGCCCAGGCACCAGGATCCGGCCCAGGCCGCAGGGACGGCATCGGCGCCCATCGCCAGCAACACACCCTCAATGCCCCGGCCTGGCACGGCACGCAACTGTGCGGCGTGCAGCGGTTCGGCAGGCAAGCCATCGGCGGCCACCAGCACCGCGCGGGCCAGCGGGTGCTCGCTGCCGCGCTGCAAGGCCGCGGCGAACTGCAAGGCCTTCTCGCGGCTGAGGCCCGTACCCGAGGCCACGGCCCAGTCCAGCAAGCGCGGCTGGCCTTGCGTGAGGGTGCCGGTCTTGTCGAAAGCGACGAGTTGCACCCGGTGGGCCACCTCCAGCGCTTGCGGGTCCTGGATGAGGATGCCCTGGCGCGCGGCGGCACCGGTGCCCGCCATGATCGCTGCCGGGGTGGCCAGGCCCAAGGCACAAGGGCAGGCGATCACCAGCACCGCCACGGCGCGGATCAAGGCCACGTCCACCGCCTGACCGGCCAGCCACCAGCCCACGCCGGTCAGCAGCGCGACCCCCAGCACGGTGGGCACGAACACCGCCGAGACACGGTCCACCACGCGTTGGATGGGGGCCTTGCTGGCCTGTGCCTCGACCACCCGCCGGATGATGTGGGCCAGCATGGTCTGGCCGCCCACGGCCGTCACCCGCATCAGCAGGCGGCCCTCGGCGTTGATGGCGCCGCCCGTGAGGCGGTCACCGACGTGCTTGGCCACGGGCAAGGGCTCGCCCGTCAGCAGGGACTCATCGACATGGCTGCTGCCATCCTGAACGAGGCCGTCCGAGGGCACGCGCGCGCCAGGCATCACCACCAACACATCGCCGACCAGCACCTGGGCCAGGGGCACCTCGACCTCGCCCTGCGGGCCCAGGCGCCGCACGGTGTCGGGTCGCAGCGACTGCAAAGCGCGGATGGCCAAGGTGGTCTGGCGCTTGGCGCGGGCCTCCAGGGCCTTGCCCAGCAGCACCAGCGTGATCACCACGGCCGAGGACTCAAAGTACAGCGCTGGCGGCATGGCGCCCGCCGCGTGGCTGTGAGCGCCCACCGCCGGCGCCAGGCCATGCTGCCACCACAGCCAGACCGACAAGCCCCAGGCCGCGGACGTGCCGAGCGCGACGAGCTGGTCCATGTTGCCGCTGCCGTCGCGCAGGGCAGCCCAGCCGGCACGGTAAAAGCGCGCGCCCAGGCCGAACTGCACGGGGGTGGCCAGGGCGAACTGCACCCAGGCGGGCCAGAAGTGGTGGTCGCCCCAGAGCATGGGCAGCATCAGCGGCACGCTGGCCAGGCCCCCCAGGCAGACCGCGCCCCAGACCGACCACCAGGAGGCATGCTCGTCGGCCAGGGGGTGGTCGGCCTCCTGCACCTGGGCTTGGTAGCCCGCGGCCTCGATGGCGGCGATCAGCCGGGCCGCATCGGGCACGGGGACGTCCGCCGCCGAAGCCAGCACGACGCTGGCGGTTTCGGTGGCGAAATTCACCTGGGCCTGCGCCACACCAGGCACTTTGCGCAAAGCGCGCTCGACCCGGTTGACGCAGGCCGCGCACGTCATGCCGCGCACAGCCAGCAGCAAGGCGGGGTCATCGTGGCCGGCAACGGACGAGGCAGGTTCGGTGGTGTTCATGGTGGCGAGGGTCAGGATGCACACGGGATGTCGGCAGTGTCAACCTTGACACAGTGGGAGGGTCAAGCGCATGCTGGCCCTTGACTCTGACATGGTGTCAAGGTTTACCGTGTGATACCTGAACATGAACAGCCACCAAAAGGACCTTGCCATGAACACGCCCGCCAACCCCAGCACCCACGCACTCCAGGTCAAGGGCATGAGCTGCCAGCACTGCGTGAAAGCCATCACCCAGGCCGTGCTGGCCCAGGATGCCCAAGCCCAGGTCCGCGTGGACCTGCCATCGGGCCAGGTCAGCGTGCAAACCCAGCTCAGCCGCGAAGCCACGGCCGCCGCCATCGCCGACGAGGGTTACGAGGTGCTCAACCCATGAGCGAGCCGCTCATGCACATCGGTGAGGCCGCGCGCCTCACCGGGGTGTCGCCCAAGATGGTCCGGCATTACGAGGGCCTGGGCCTGCTGCCGCCCGCGCCGCGCACCGACTCGGGCTACCGCCTCTACGACGAGGCGGCCCTGCACACACTGCGCTTCATCCGCCGTGCGCGCGACCTGGGTTTCGGCATGGCCGACATCGCCCAGTTGCTGGACCTGTGGCGCAACCGCCGCCGCGCCAGTGCCTCCGTCAAAAAACTGGCCACGGCCCACGTGGCGGCCCTGCAGCAGCGCATCGACGAGCTGGAAGCGATGAAACGCACGCTCAGCCGGCTGGCCGCAGAGTGCCAGGGCAACGCGCGCTCACCCTGCCCCATCCTGGACGACCTGGCCCAGGGTCATCCCCCAGACATGGCGCACCCGCCCGGATGCCATCGGCCCTGAATTGCATGCATGATGTGCAACAGCCTCACCACGCTGGAAGCACACCATGCCCATCCCGACACAACCTGGCTGGCCGCTGCAGAAGTCTGAACTGACGGCCTGCGGCATCCGCACCCGCGTGCTGCAAGGCGGGGCCGATCTGCGCGCCACCGAGGCCGTGGTGTTCGTGCACGGCAACCCGGGCTGTTGCGAAGACTGGCGCGAGCTGATGCAGGCCGCCTCGCCATTGGGCCGCGTCATCGCCTTCGACATGCCCGGCTTCGGCCAGGCCGACAAACCGGCCAACTACCCGTATTCGGTGGAAGGCGGCGCCACCTTCCTGGGCGAGGCCCTGCGCCAGTTGGGCGTGCTGCGCGTGCACCTGGTGCTGCACGATTTCGGTGGCCCCTGGGGGCTGATGTGGGCAGCGCTGAACCCGATGGCCGTGGCCAGCGTCACGCTGATCAACACCGGCGTGATGCGCGGCTACCGCTGGCACCTGATGGCCCGCATCTGGCGCACGCAGGTGCTGGGCGAGTTGGCACAGCTCTCGACCACGCGCCGAGGCTTCCACTGGGTGATGTCGCTGGGTGCGCCGCGGGGCCTGCCACCGGCCTTCGTCAACCGCATGTACGACGACATGGACTGGGGCACGAAGCGCGCCATCCTCAAGCTCTACCGCGCCACGGGCGACCTGGAGCAGCGCAGCCAGACGCTGTCGGCCATGCTCGCGCCGATCCGCCCACCGACCCTGGTGGTGTGGGGCGCCGCCGACCCCTACCTGCCCGCGCGCCTGGCCGAGCAGCAAAAGGAAACCTTCCCTGGCGCCCAGGTGGTGATGCTGCCCGACAGCGGCCACTTCCCCTTTGCCGACAACCCGCAGGCGGTGGCTCAGGCGGTGGTGCCCTTCCTGCAGGCACAGCTCACCCGGCAGGGGCTGGCCGCGCAAGGCGCCGCCTGAGGGCACCCGCCGCCCCATGGCCGCCATGCGACCCCGCACCGGCGCATCCTCGATTTCCGCATGAGCTCATGCCAATGTCATGCATGAGATGCGCAGGCGCGATCTCTGCATTGGACGCCTGATCGCTGCAGCAGCACAGTCCGAGAAGCAACGCGCACATGCGCCAGCCTCTCGACATGACACACCCTGACACCGACCCCACCCAAGCCTCCGGCTGGAACCTGCCCCATGTGGTGAAGGCCTTGCGCGAGTCGCGTGAGGTGTCACACCGCGTGCGCCACCAGGGTCGCCTGCGCGAGTTGCCCTCGCGCGAGGTGCTGACCCACATCATGCAAGGTCTGTCGGCCGCCCTGTTCCCCACGCACTACGGCCGCCCGGACCTCAACGACGAGAGCATCGACTTCTTCGTCGGCCACACCCTGCACGACACCCTGGGCATGCTGAACGACCAGGTGCGGCGCGCGCTGATGTTCAACGCCACGGCCGATGCGAGCCAGGACGCCGACCTGGGGCCACGCGCGGTGGCCATCGTGCGGGCGCTGGCCGAGCAACTGCCCGACATCCGCGGTGCGCTGTTCAGCGACTTGCAGGCCGCCTGGCAAGGCGACCCGGCGGCCACGGGCATGTCGGAGATCCTGCTGTGCTACCCGGGCATCACGGCCATCGTGCACCACCGCATCGCGCACGCCTTGCTGCGCCTGGGCACGCCGCTGCTGGCGCGGCTGATCGCCGACATCGCCCACGCCCGCACGGGCATCGACATCCACCCGGGCGCGCAGATCGGCCGTGGCTTCTTCATCGACCACGGCACGGGCGTGGTCATCGGCGAGACCTGCGTGATCGGCGAGAACGTGCGCCTCTACCAGGCCGTGACGCTGGGTGCCAAACGCTTCCCCACCGACGAGAACGGCCACCTGCTCAAGGGCCAGGTGCGCCACCCCATCGTCGAGGACGACGTGGTGATCTATGCCGGAGCCACGGTGCTGGGCCGCATCACGATCGGCCGCAGCTCGACCATCGGCGGCAACGTCTGGCTCACGCAGAGCGTGCCGCCCCACAGCAACGTCAGCCAGGCGCTGAGCCGCCAGAGCTGACACCTTCCCACCCCACTTTCCACCACCACCACGGAGAAACGGCCCATGGCCAACAACCACGAAAACAGCACCGCCCTGGGCGACATCGCCGCGCGGCAACTTGCCATCGCCACCCGCACCGTGCCGCAGATGGGCACGATCACGCCGCGCTGGCTGACCCACCTGCTGCAGTGGGTCCCGGTGGAGGCCGGCATCTACCGCGTCAACAAGGTCAAGGACGCGTCCAGCGTGACGGTGGACTGTTCGGGCCGCGACGAGCGCGAACTGCCGCAGACCTTCGTGGACTACATCGAAGACCCGCGCGAGTACCTGCTGTCGGCCGTGAACACGGTGCTGGACGTGCACACCCGCGTGTCGGACCTGTACTCCAAGCCCTACAACCAGATCGCCGAGCAGCTGCGCCTGACCATCGAGACCATCAAGGAGCGACAGGAAGCCGAGCTGATCAACAACAAGGAATACGGCCTGCTCAACAGCATCGCGCCGCACCAGCACATCCAGACCCGCACCGGCGCGCCCACGCCCGACGACCTCGACGAGCTGCTGAGCAAGGTGTGGAAGGAGCCCGGTTTCTTCCTGGCCCACCCGCTGGCCATCACCGCCTTTGGCCGCGAGTGCACCCGCCGTGGCGTGCCACCGCCCACGGTGTCGCTGTTCGGCTCGCAGTTCATCACCTGGCGCGGCATCCCGCTGATCCCGTGCGACAAGATCCAGATCGAGGACAACAAGACCAAGATCCTGCTGCTCCGCACGGGTGAAAGCCGCCAGGGCGTGGTGGGCCTGTACCAGCCTGACCTGCCGGGCGCCCAAAGCCCCGGCCTGGCCGTGCGCTTCATGGGCATCAACCACAAGGCCATCGCCTCCTACCTGGTGTCGCTGTACTGCTCGCTGGCAGTGCTGACCGACGATGCCATCGCGGTGCTCGAAGACGTTGAAATCAACAAGTACCATGAGTACAAGTGACCTCGCCGGCGTGGGGCTGCCGGATGCGCAAGCCCTGGCCCAGTTGGCCAACCAGTTCTTCTCGGCGCTGCCTGGCTCGGCACCGAGTGGGCTGGCGGCGCCAACTGGCTTGCCAGCGGGTCTGTCGCACCTGAGCTCGCCCACGGCCGCTCACCCCTTCGCCGTGCCATCGGTTGCGTCCGGCCAGCAGGGCCTGCCTTCGGGCGTGCCCCATGCAGCCGGCTACGAAGGCGTCCCCAGCGTGCCCACCGTGACATCGCCAGGCCAGGTGCCGCCGTCGTTCTCGGGCGATCTGCCCCTGGACGCGCAAGCCACCAACCCGGCGTCGCGCACGGCAGGCGTGCAACCCATCTTGACGCTGAACCCCTTGGACTGGGGCCTGCCTTCGGACACGGCCTTGCGCGATGTGCTCGCGCTGCGCTCGCCTGATCGCTCTGCGGCGCTGCCCACCACCGGCGCAGGCCCATCGTTCTACTTCCTGGACGCGGGCTTCAACGGGCTGGGCGGTGCGGGCGGGCAGCCTCCGGGCCTGCAGGTGCCAGGGCAGGTGTCCGGGCAATTGGCGCGCCCGCTGTCGCCCCAGGCTCAGGGCTTTGCACCGCCTTTTGACGTCAACCTCGTTCGGCGCGATTTCCCCGTGCTGCAAGAGCGCGTCAACGGCCGCCCGCTGATCTGGCTGGACAACGCCGCGACCACGCACAAGCCGCAATCGGTGATCGACCGCATCGCGTACTTCTATGCGCACGAGAACTCGAACATCCACCGCGCGGCGCATGAGCTCGCTGCCCGCGCCACGGATGCCTACGAGGCGGCGCGCGAGAAGTGCCGCGGCTTCCTGAACGCGCGCTCGACGAACGAGGTCGTGTTCGTGCGGGGCACCACCGAGGCCATCAACCTGGTGGCCAAGAGCTGGGGCCAAGCGAACGTGCGTGCCGGCGACGAGGTCATCGTCAGCCACCTGGAGCACCACGCCAACATCGTGCCCTGGCAGCAGCTGTGCGCGGCCACGGGGGCGAAGCTGCGCGTGATCCCGGTGGACGACGATGGCCAGGTCTTGCTCGACGAGTACGCCAAGCTGCTGGGGCCGCGCACGAAGCTGGTGTCGTTCACGCAGGTGTCGAACGCGCTGGGCACGGTCACGCCGGCCAAGCAGATCGTGGCGATGGCGCACAGTGCGGGCGCCAAGGTGCTGGTGGACGGGGCGCAGTCGGTCTCGCACATGCGCGCCGACGTGATCGACCTGGACTGCGACTGGTTCGTGTTCTCGGGGCACAAGGTGTTCGGGCCCACCGGCATCGGCGTGCTGTATGGCAAGGAGGCCATCCTCAACGAAACCCCGCCCTGGCAAGGTGGCGGCAACATGATCAAGGACGTGACCTTCGAGCACACCGAGTACCACGATGCCCCGAGCCGCTTCGAAGCCGGCACAGGCAACATCGCGGACGCGGTGGGCCTGGGTGCGGCCATCGACTATGTGCAGAAGCTGGGCATCGACCACATTGGCGCCTACGAGCACCAGTTGCTGCTGTACGCCACGCGCTTGCTCAAGGACGTACCAGGACTGAAGCTGATCGGCACGGCGCCTGACAAGGCGGCGGTGCTGTCCTTCACCTTGCAGGGCTACCAGACCGAAGAGGTCGGTGCGGCCTTGAACAAGGAAGGCATCGCTGTGCGCTCGGGCCACCACTGCGCGCAGCCCATCCTGCGCCGCTTTGGGCTGGAGGCCACCGTGCGTCCGTCGCTGGCGTTCTACAACACCTGCGCCGAGATCGACACCCTGGTCGGCATGTTGCACAAGCTGGCGGGTGGCAAGCGGCTGCGCCACACATGAGCCACACATAAGCAACTGCGAGAAAAGCAGTTCACAGCGCGAAGGGGCATGGACACAGTGGGAGGCCTGAACAACCTTTCTCTGAGCAGTCCATGCCCCTCGCCATTTCCGCCTCTGGCGTCCACCGCCCCACCAGCACCCACGCCACCCCTGTGGCCCGTGCCACCGCGCTGGTGGCCCTCCTCGCCAGCGCCCTGCCCCTGAGCGCGCACGCCACCAACGGCTACTTTGCCCATGGCTACGGGGCCCAATCCCTGGGGGCCGCTGGTGTGGCCGTCGCCCTGCCGCAAGACGCCTTGGTCATCGCGTCCAACCCCGCTGGCATCTCGGCCCTGGGCAGTCGCCTCGATGCCGGCCTGACCTACTTTGCACCGCGCCGCGAGGCCAGCATCCAGGGCAGCCCCGTGCCCGGTCTGAACGGCCAGTACGATGGCAATGGCAAGAAGAATTTCTGGATCCCCGAATTCGGCTATACGCGCCAACTGAGCCCGACCCTGAGCGCAGGCCTGGCCGTGTATGGCAACGGTGGCATGAACACCCGCTACGAGCGCAACCCCTATGCCGCGATCGGTGGCCAGGGCCGTGCCGGGGTGAACCTGGAGCAGCTCTTCATTTCGCCGGCGGTGTCCTACAAGCTGAACGCGCAGCACAGCCTTGGCGCGGCCTTGAACCTGGTGCACCAGCGCTTCTCGGCAGAAGGTTTGCAAGGCTTTGACCAGAGCGGCTTTTCGTCATCACCGGGCAACGTCACCAACCGCGGCACCGACACCAGCAACGGCGTGGGCCTGCGCCTGGGCTGGCTGGGCGAGCTGACGCCCGAGCTCAAGCTGGGCTTCTCTTGGGCGTCCAGCGTGCGGGGCCGCTTCGACAAGTACAAGGGCCTGTTCGCCGACCAGGGCAACTTCGACATCCCGGCCAGCTATGGCCTGGGCCTGTCCTACCAGCTCACGCCCCGCTGGCAACTGGGCGCGGACTACCAGGTCATCCAGTACAGCGACGTCAAGCCCGTGAACAACCCGCTGGGCGCATTCCTGACGGGCAAGAAACTGGGCGACGACGCCGGCCCGGGCTTCGGCTGGAAGGACATCGACGTCATCAAGCTGGCCGTGATCCATCGCCACAGCGATGCCCTGACGCTGCGCGCCGGCTACAGCCACGCCAAGCAGCCCATCCCCAGCGACCAGACCTTTTTCAACGTGCTGGCCCCCGGCGTGGTGCAAGACCACGTGACCCTGGGTTTCACCTGGAAGACCAGCGCCCAGGGTGAGTGGACGGGCTACGCCGCCCACGCCTTCAGCAAAACGGTGTCGGGCCAGAACTCGATCCCTGCCAACCTGCTGGGCGGCGGTGAGGCGAACATCCGCATGAAGCAGAACATCCTGGGCGTGGCCTACGGCTGGAAGTTCTGAGCCTGGGGCTCACTTGCGCGCGTCGATCTCACCGAGCGCGATCAAGCGCCCCCGCAGGACGTTGCGGCTGACACCCAGCAGCCGCGCGGCCTGGATCTGGTGTTGACCGCAACGTCGGTGCGCGTGGCTGAAGAGGCTGCGCTCCACCACCTCGAACAGTCGCCCCTCGAAGCGTTCGCCCATGCGCCCCAGCAGGGCGTCGAGGTCGGCCAGCAAGGCCTCATCGGGTGACGATGGCGTGGCCGCGCCGGTGTGGGCCGCCGATGCGCCGTCATCGCCGACCGGCAGCAACAGATCCTCGGCCCGGATCACCCCGGCCGGTGCGCGCAGCAAGGCCCGATGGAGCACCGCCTCCAGTTCGCGCAGGTGCCCGGGCCAGGTGTGGCGCAGCAAGGCCTGTTCGGCACACGCCGAGAACCCGGGCACGGCTTGCTTGAGGTGGCGGCTTTGGCCCTGAAGCAGGCTGCGGGCCAGGGGCAGGATGTCATCGGGCCGGTCGCGCAGCGCGGGCATCGCCAGCGTCACGGTGGACACCAGGCGCAGCAAGTCCGCCAGGAAGCGCCCCTCGGCCACGGCTTGCGCCAGGTCTTGCGAGGTGGCGCAGACCAGCCTCACATTGACGGGGGTGGCGTGCCGCCCGCCCACTCGCCGCACCTGCCCGCTGCGCATGACCGACAGCAAATCCTGCTGAACGTCCAGCGAGAGGGCGTGCACCTCGTCGAGGAAGACCGTGCCATCCAGCGCGGCTTCGAACCAGCCGTGCGTGGCCGCAAAGCCGCCACGCACGGCCCCGGCCTCGTGCCCGTGCAGGCCAATGCCCAGCGAGACGGCGTCGTGCGCGCTGCAGTCCACCGCCAGGAAGGGGCCGCGGCGGCTGCAGGCGTGGAGGTGGCGCGCCATGTGGCGTTTGCCGGTGCCGGCATCGCCCAGCAGCAGCACGTGGTGGTCGCTCACCGCGGCAGCCTGGATGCTGTCCTGCAGCGCCTGCGCAGCGGGGCCCCGAAAGGTGGGGCGGTCGGTGGCTGGTGTCATGGGTGTCATGCGTAGAAGCCAGGTTCGGGCAAGCGGCCCTGCAGCGCCCAGAGGCCCAGCTCGCGGGTCTTGTGGTCGATGGGGTCGTGCAGCGTGTGCGTGCGCAGGTTGCGCCAGTAGCGGTCCAGCCCCAACGCGGCGTGGGTGGACCGCGCCCCGGTGACTTCGAACAGGCGGTTGCACAGGTCCAGGCCCGAGCGGGCCGCGGCGACCTTGGCGGTGGCGATGTGAATGGCCAGCTGGCCGCGCTCCTCGGACGTCAAGGCTTCGCCGCGCTCCAGCGCCGCCACCAGGCCCATGCCGGCACGGTCGGCCAAGAGCACCGCGCCGTCCAGGCCGACGTGGAAGTCGCCGAAATGGGCCAGCACGTAAGGGTCGTCTGCCATGCGCTCGACGCCTGCGCCTGGCCAGGGGCGGGCCTCTTCGCGGGTGTACCGGCGGGCGGCCTCGAACGCACCCTGGGCGATGCCCACGTAGATGTTCACCAGGATGAGCTGGGACACTAGCGAGCGCAGGCACGAGCGAGGCGTGGACAAAGGGCCCGGCTCGCGCAGGACTTCGCCGTCCTCGATGCGCAGGCGGTCGAACTGGACGGAGCCGCTGTCGGTCTGTCGCTGGCCCATGTTGTCCCAATCCTGCCGGATGTGGATGCCGCTGCGCGAGGTGGGCACGGCGGCCACCATGAGCTGCCCTTCGCACTCGCCGGACACCACCAGCATCTCGGAGTCCAGCGCGCCCGAGCAAAAGCTCTTGGGGCCAGACAGCAACCAGCCGCCCGATGCCGGGCTGCAGCGGGCGCGCTGGTCACGCGGGTTGAGGGCGTTGCCCCAGAACCAATCGTGCCGCGCCGTGTGCGCCAACCAGGGCCGCCATTGTTCAGGCTGGCCATACAAGGTCACGGTGGCCAGCATCAGGTGGTGGAAGGCGTACAGGTGTGCGATGGAGCTGTCCACGCGGGCGAACTGCCGCACGACGTCGAGCACATCGCGCCAGCTGCCGCCCAGGCCGCCCAGCTCGACCGGGATGGACAAGGCGAGCAGGCCGCTGGCACGCAGTTCGTCGCGCTGTGCCTTGGGGCAACCGCCCTCGGCATCGCGCAGGGCGGCGGTGGTGGCGAAGTGCTGGGTCAGCCGGTCGGCGACTTGCGGCACCTGGTCGAGGTGGCTGGCGCGGTCCGGGGCCGCGGCGTGGTCAGGACGTTCGATCGTCAAGGCGTGCAAGGAAGACATGGGGCTTGCGCAAGCAGCCGCCATGCCAGGGCAAGGCTGGCCTGCTGATCCTGCAGCAAACCAGCCCAGGCCGGCGCCACATCCGCAACGCAGGTTGATTTATCAACATTGCGTGGTTGTTTATCACCACCTCGCTTGTTGATAAATCAGCAAATTGGCGAGCGCACCGGCGACATCCGACCCGCAGGCACGCCGTGAGGCCGCGCCCGCACCCCGCATCGAGCCGCTTGGCGAGGCAGCAGGCGCACCGCGCACAGGCCCTGAACACAGGTGTTTTGCTGACACAGCCGCAAAAACAGGGCGCCTCATGCAGTGCGCAGACATCGACATGCGCGTTCCGCATGAACGGCGCGGTGCTGGCACATCGGTTGCTGAATGAGGAGCAGATCGACGCACAACGCGCCCCCTCCAGAGGTCACACCATGAGCCACATCCGCAAAGTCACCGCCATCGTCGGCAGCACCAGCAGCCCCTCCCGCACGCGGGTGCTCGTCGATGCCATCGTCCAATCCCTGCAGACCACGCAAACCATCGAGGTGACATGGGTCGAGCTGGCCACGCTGGCGCCGCACATCGGCGCTGCCACCAGCCACGATGCGCTCACCCCGGAAGGCAAGGCCGCGCTGCAGGCCATCGAAAGCGCCGACCTGCTGATCGCCGCCAGCCCGGTCTACAAGGGCAGCTACACCGGCCTGTTCAAACACCTCATCGACTTCCTGCACCCCGAGGCCCTGGTCGGCAAACCCACGCTGTTGGCCGCCACCGGCGGCAGCGACCGCCACGCGCTGGTGGTGGACCAGGAACTGCGCCCGCTGTTCAGCTTCTTCCGCACGCACACCGTGCCCTCGGCCGTGTTCGCGTCCGACGCCGATTTCAGCGCCATCACCGGCGGCTACCAGGTGCAAAACGATGCGCTGTTCACCCGCATCCACGAAGCCACCCAACAGGCCTCGCGCCTGCTGGCAGCCTGACAGGGAGCGCGCGCGATGTCGCTCCTTGCCCATCCACCCCTGCTGCCGTTCGAGCACGGTGGCGAGCACGCCTGGATCCAGCCCCAGCTGGACACGCTGTGCGCCACCTTCGCAACGACAGCGGCCCAGCGCGATCGCCAGGGCGGGCATGCCGCGCACGAGCGCGAACTGATCCGCGCCAGCGGCTTGCTGAACCTGAGCACACCCACCGCCCTGGGTGGCCATGGCGCGAACTGGCAGACCGTCTACCGCACCGTGCGCCAGCTGGCCGAGGCCGACAGCGCCCTGGCCCACCTCTTCGCCTTCCACCACCTGCAGGTGGCCACGGTGTTGATCTTCGGACGGCCTGAGCAGCAGGCGCGCTTGCTGAGCGACACGGCAGCGCGCCGCCTGTTCTGGGGCAACGCGCTGAACCCGTCGGACCGCCGCGCCACGGCCCAGCCCACGCCGGGCGGCTACCTGGTCAACGGGCCCAAGATCTACTGCTCGGGCTCGGTGGGCTCGGACCGCATGACCGTGTCGGCCTGGCACGAAGCGACGCAGTCCTTCCTGATCGGCGTGGTGGCCACGGACGCACCCGGCGTGCACGTGGTGGCCGACTGGGACGCCTTCGGCCAGCGCCAGACGGACAGCGGCACGGTGACCTTCGAGCAGGTCTTCATCGCCGACGACGATGTGCTGATCCACCCCGGCGAAGCGGCCACGCCCTGGGTCACCTTGCGCTCGCAATTGGCGCAGCACGTGCTGGGCAGCCTGTACGCAGGCTTGGCCGCCGGGGCCTTGCGCGCCGGCCTGGACTTCAGCCGCGAGCTGGCACGGCCCTGGTCGGCCTCGGGCGTGTCGCGCGCGGTGGACGACCCTTACACCCAGCTGCGCTACGCCGAGCTGTGGCTGCAGGTGAAAGCGGCCAGCGCGGTGTCAGACGCCGCGGCGGCGGCCATCGATGCGGCCTTTGCCCAAGGCCCGTCCCTGGACGCGGCCACGCGTGGCGACGTGGCCATCGCGGTGGCCGAGGCCAAGGTGCTGTCGCACCGCGCGGCCATGGAAGTCACCTCGCGCTTCTTCGAGCTGACGGGCGCGCGCTCGACGGCCACGGGCCGCGGCCTTGACCGCTTCTGGCGCAACGCCCGTGTGCACACGCTGCACGACCCGGTGGACTACAAGCTGCGCGACATCGGCCGCTACGTGCTGGAAGGCCGCCACCCCGAACCCACCGCCTATTCGTGAACCCGCTGACCTCACCTGGAAACACCCCCATGAGCCTGGACATCTTCTGGTTCCTGCCCACCTCGGGCGACACGCGCTACCTCGGCAAGTCCAACTCCGGTCGGGCGCCGACCATGGACTACCTCAACCAGATCGCCATCGCCACCGACAAGCTCGGCTACGACGGCGTGCTGATCCCCACCGGCAGCGGCTGCCATGACCCCTGGGCTGTGGCCGCCAGCGCCATCCAGCACACGCAGCGCCTGAAGTTCCTGGTCGCCCTGCGCACCTCGCTGGGCAGCCCCACGGCCCTGGCGCGCGCCACCGCGACGCTGGACCAGGCCAGCCAAGGCCGCCTGCTGCTCAACGTCGTGCCCGGGGGCGATGCCGCCGAGCTGGCCGCCGATGGCGTCTTCCTCAGCCACGACGAGCGCTACGAAGCCGCCGACGAGTTCCTCACCATCTGGAAAGACCTGCTGGCCGGCAAGACCGTGGACTTCCACGGCAAGCACCACCGCGTGGAAGGCGCGCGCAGCTACTTCCCGCCCGTGCAGCAGCCTCACCCGCCCTTGTTCTTCGGCGGCTCTTCGCCGGCCGCGCACGACCTGGCCGCCGAGCACGTGGACGTCTACCTGAGCTGGGGCGAGCCGCCCGCCGCCGTGGCCGAGAAGATCGCCGATGTGCGCCGCCGCGCCGAGGCCCTGGGCCGCACCGTGCGCTTCGGCGTGCGCCTGCACGTCATCGTGCGCGAGACCACCGAAGAGGCCTGGGCCGAAGCCGACCGCCTGATCAGCACGCTGGACGACGAGACCATCGCCAGCATCCAGAAGCGCTACGCCAGCATGGACTCGGTCGGTCAGCAACGCATGGCCGCGCTGCACGGCGGCCGGCGCGACCAGTTGGAAGTCAGCCCCAACCTGTGGGCCGGCGTGGGCCTGGTGCGCGGTGGTGCGGGCACGGCCCTGGTGGGCGACCCGCACATCGTTGCCGAGCGCCTCAAGGAATACGCCGACCTGGGCATCGACCACTTCGTGCTCTCGGGCTACCCGCACCTGGAAGAGGCCTACCGCTTCGCCGAGCTGGTCTTCCCGCTGCTGCCGGGCAAGCAGCCCGTGACGCTGATCGGCGAAGCCGTCACCGGCGGCCCCTTCGACAAGTCCACCCTGGTGAGCGCGGCCGAAGCGCACAAGAAGGTGGCCTGAGGCCTTCGACTGCATCACATCGCCATCACACCGTCATCACACCCTGAGGAGTCCTGAACATGAAACGTCGCACCCTGATCCAGTGGGCCGCAGGCAGCAGCGCCCTGGCCACCGTCTCCGCCCTGCCCTCGCTGGCACAGGCCGCCGAGGCCCCGAAAGACATCCGCCTGGACTACGCCTACTACAACCCCTCCAGCCTGGTCATCCGCCGCTTCGGCTGGCTGGAAGAGGAATTCAAGAAAGACGGCATCGGCGTCAACTGGGTGCTGAGCGCGGGCAGCAACCGCGCGCTGGAATACCTCAACGGCAACAGCATCGACATCGGCTCCAGCGCGGGCCTGGCCGCGGTGCTGTCCAAGGCGAACGGCAACCCCATCCGCACGCCCTACATCTTCTCGCGCCCGGAGTGGACGGCCCTGCTGGTGCCGAAGAACTCGCCCATCCAAACCCTGGCCGACCTCAAGGGCAAAAAGATCGCCGCCACCAAGGGCACCGACCCCTACCTCTTCCTGCTGCGTGCGCTGCACACCGTGGGCCTCAAGCGCAGCGACATCGAACACGTCTCCCTGCAGCACGCCGACGGCAAGGCCGCGCTGGAGCAAGGCCGCGTGGACGCCTGGGCTGGCCTGGACCCGCTGATGGCCGCCAGCGAACTCGGCGCCGGCTCGCGCCTGCTCTACCGCAACGTGGCCTTCAACACCTACGGCTTCCTCAATGTGCGTGAGGACTTCTTGCAGCGCCACCCCAACGAAGTGCGCCGTGTGCTGGCCGTCTATGAGCGCGCCCGCCAGTGGATTCAAGGCAACACGCGCGCTGCGGCGCAGATCCTGTCGGAAGAGGCCAAGGTCTCGCTGGAGGTCGCGCTGCTGCAGTTGAAGGTCCGCACCGACTTCACCCAGCCGCAGCCCGGCACGCAGCACATCCAGGCCCTGCAGGCCGCCTCGCCCATCCTGCTGAACGAAGGCCTGGTGCGCCCCGGCACCAACGTGCAGAAGGTGATCACCGACCTGGTGGACACCCAGTTCGCGCAATCCGTCATCCGCCGCGGCTGACGCCTTATCCCTCTTGCACCGCTTGCCCCGCTTGTGCCCTTGCCCTCACCCCAGGCCCGCACCATGTCCCCTCCCCCCTCGGTCGGCACGCTGGACGCCGACGTGACCTCGCCCCAGCCGCCAGCCTCCGTCCGGCGCCCAGCGGTGCCGGCTGTGCGCCCGCGTGCGCGCCACTCCACCGTCTGGCTGGGCCTGCTGCCACCGCTGGCGCTGCTGCTGGGCCTGGAGTTCGCCGTGCGCCAAGGCTGGGTGCCCCGGCACCTGCTGCCAGCCCCGTCCGACCTGGTGCAGACCTTCGCGCAGCTGGGCCAGGCCACGGTGACGCAGCACGTGCTGGTGAGCAGCTTGCGCGTGCTGGCCGGCTTCCTGCTGGGAACGTTGCTGGCCTTGCTGGTGGGGGCGGCCGTGGGCTTGCGCAAGCCGCTGGAGGACCTTCTCGACCCCTCGTTCCAGGCCCTGCGCGCCATCCCCTCGCTGGCCTGGGTGCCCTTGCTGCTGCTGTGGCTGGGCATCGACGAGGCGCCCAAGATCGTGCTGATCGCCATCGGCGCCTTCTTCCCGGTGTACCTGGGGGTGTCGTCGGGGCTGCGCGATGTCGATCGCAAGCTGGTCGAGGTGGCGCACATGGCCGGCCTCTCGCCGCTGGCATTGACCCGGCGCGTGCTGCTGCCGGCGGCCATGCCCGCGGTGATGACGGGCATCCGCCAGGGCCTGAGCCTGGCGTGGATGTTCATGGTCGCGGCCGAGCTGATCGCCGCCACGCAAGGGCTGGGCTACCTGCTGACCGATGGCCGCGAGACCGGCCGCGCCGACCTGGTGCTGTCGGCCATCGTGCTGCTGGCCGTGCTGGGCAAGCTCAGCGACTCGCTGCTGCAGTGGTGGGAGCGCCACCTGCTGCGCTGGCGCGACACCTTCCAGTCCCACCGCTGACCCCTTCGCAAAGACCGCCATGACCGCCTTGCTGGACGTCCACATCCACACCAAACGCTACGGCGACCGCACCGTGCTGCGCGACCTGTCCTTGAGCCTGGAGGCCGGCGAACTCGTCAGCCTGGTCGGCGCCAGCGGTTGCGGCAAGAGCACCTTGCTGCGCCTGATCGCCGGCCTCGACGAGGACCACGCCGGCCGCATCCGGCTCGATGGCCAGGAGGTGCACGGCATCACCGCGGACATCGGCTTCATCTTCCAGGAGCCGCGCCTCTTTCCCTGGCTCACCGTGGCCGAGAACGTGTCCTTTGGCAGCCCGCGCGGCCCCGACAGCGAGGCGCGCGTGGCCGCGCTGCTCGCAGAGGTCGGCCTGTCCGATCATTCCGAAGCCCTGCCCAAGCAGCTCTCGGGTGGGCAGGCACAGCGCGTGGCCATCGCGCGCGGCCTGTTCCGCCAACCCCGCTTGTTGTTGCTGGACGAGCCCTTCTCGGCCGTCGATGCCTTCACGCGCATGAAGCTGCAGGACCTGCTGACGCGGGTGGTGCACGAGCACGGCGTGACGGTGCTGATGGTCACGCACGACCTCGACGAGGCCGTCGTGCTCAGCGACCGCGTGCTGGTGCTGGACCAGCAACCAGGGCCCTTGCTCGACACCTTGCGCGTGCCCCTGCCCCACCCCAGGCAGCGCGACGACGACGCCATCACGCAGGCCCGCACGGCCTTGCTCCGGCGGCTGCAGGCGGCCCATGCCCTGTGAGCCACCGGCCTTCATGCCCAAACCTTCTTTGCAGCACACCAAACCTTCGTTCACCCCAGGCGCTGCTTTGCCTATCGTGACATCTGTTCCAGCATCCACCAGGACCCCACCACCATGCGCTCCACGCTCCGCTCTGTTCGCCGTCAACTGATCCTGTCCCTGGGGCACGTGGCCCTGGGCCTGGGCCTCGCCACCGCGGGCGCCAGCAACGCCTGGGCCGAGAACGCCGTCGTGCGCATCGGCTACCAGAAGTACGGCACGCTCACCATCCTCAAGGGCAAGGGCGACCTCGAAAAGCGCCTGGCACCGCTGGGCGTGTCGGTGAAGTGGGTCGAGTTCACGGCCGGCCCGCAGCTGCTCGAAGGCCTGAACGTGGGCTCCATCGACTTCGGCAACGTGGGCGAAGCCCCGCCCATCTTCGCGCAGGCCGCCGGCGCCGACCTGGTCTATGTGGCCAACCAGCCGCCTTCGCCCACGGCAGAAGCCATCGTCGTGCCCAAGGGCTCGACCGTGAAGTCCGTGGCCGAGCTCAAGGGCAAGAAGATCGCGCTCAACAAGGGCTCCAACGTGCACTACCTGCTGGTCAAGGCCCTGGAGAAGGCCGGCCTGAAGTACACCGATGTGCAAACCATTTTCCTGCCCCCCGCCGATGCCCGCGCCGCCTTCGAGCGCGGCAGCGTGGACGCCTGGGCCATCTGGGACCCCTTCCTGGCCGCCGCTGAAAAACAGATCGGCGCCCGCGTGCTGGCCGATGGCAAAGGCGTTGTGGCCAACCACCAGTTCTACCTGGCCTCGCGCCCCTACGCCAACAAGAACCCGGGCGTGATCAAGGCCATCGTGTCCGAGCTGCAAAAGCTCGACGTGTGGGCCGCCAACGACTTCGCCGCCGCGGCCAAGGTGCTGGCCCCCGAGATCGGCCTGAACCAGGAGATCACCGAGCTGTCGGTGCGCCGCTTCGCCTACGGCATCCAGCCCATCACGACCACGGTGGCCGCGCAACAGCAGCAGATCGCCGACGCCTTCTTCCAACTCAAGCTGATCCCCAAGGCCATCCGCATCGCCGACGCGCTGCCGGACGGCGCGGGCAAGTGAGGCCCCCCATGCGCATTTTCTGGTTCATCCCTTCCCACGGTGACTCCCGCTACCTGGGCACCAGCCATGGCGCGCGCAACGCGTCCTTCGATTACTTCAAGCAGGTGGCCGTGGCCGCCGACAGCCTGGGCTACGAGGGCGTGCTGCTGCCCACCGGACGCTCTTGCGAAGACTCCTGGGTGCTGGCCTCCAGCCTGATCGACGCCACGCGCCAGTTGAAGTTCCTGGTGGCCTTGCGCCCGGGCCTGATGCAGCCGGCGCAGACGGCCCGCATGGCCGCCACGCTGGACCGCATCTCCGGCGGGCGCCTGCTGGTCAACCTCGTCACCGGGGGCGACCGCGAAGAGCTCGAAGGCGACGGCCTGTTCTACGACCACGCCGAGCGCTACAAGCTCTCGCGCGAGTTCCTGACCATCTGGCGCGAGGTGCTGGCGCGCAGCCACGACGGCGGCAGCTTCGACTTCGACGGCCGGCACCTGCAGGTCCATGGCGCGAAGCTGCTGTACCCGCCGGTGAACCGGCCTTACCCGCCGATCTTCTTCGGTGGCTCGTCGGACGAGGCCCATGAGCTGGCCGCCGAGCAGCTCGACACCTACCTGACCTGGGGCGAGCCCCCCGAGGCCGTGGCCGCCAAGGTGGCCGACATCACCCGCCGCGCCGCGAAGCACGGCCGCACACTGAGCTTCGGCATCCGCCTGCACGTCATCGTGCGCGAGACCGAGGACGAGGCCTGGCAAGCCGCCAGCAAGCTGCTGTCGCACCTGGACGAGGCCACCGTGGCCGCCGCCCAGCAGAAGTTCGCGCAGATGGACTCGGTGGGCCAGCGCCGCATGGCCGAGCTGCACAAGGGGCACTTCAACCGCCACAACATCCGCGAAGGCCTGGAGGTCTCGCCCAACCTGTGGGCCGGCGTGGGCCTGGTGCGCGGGGGCGCGGGCACGGCCCTGGTGGGCAACCCGCAGCAGGTGGCCGACCGCCTGCGGGCCTACGCCGACCTGGGCCTGGACCACTTCATCCTGTCTGGCTACCCGCACCTGGAAGAGGCTTACCGCTTCGCCGAGCTGGTCTTCCCCCTGCTGCCGCGCACGCTGCAGGAGCGCCCGGCGCCCCGCGTGGCTGCCGGCCCGCAAGGCGAGATCGTGGCCAACAGCTACGTGCCCCCGGCAAAGTGAGGCCCCATGTCCGCACGCCTTGAGACCCTTCGCGCGCAGGTTCTGCCCCACCTTCTGCCGCGCCTGCTGCCCTGGCTGCTGCCGGTCGGGCTGATGGCCCTGTGGGAGCTCAGCGCCCGCGCCGGCTGGCTGTCCACCCGCGTGCTGCCCGAGCCCTGGGCCGTGGTGCTGGCCTTCTGGCACCTGGCCGACAGCGGCGAGCTGTGGCAGCACCTGGGCGTCAGCACCGCGCGGGCCCTGAGTGGCCTGGCGCTGGGCGGTGGCCTGGGCCTGCTGCTGGGCCTGGTCACCGGCAGCCTGCGCTGGGCCGAGACCCTGCTCGATACCACGTTGCAGATGGTGCGCAACATCCCGCCGCTGGCGCTCATCCCGCTGGTCATCCTGTGGTTCGGCATCGACGAATCGGCCAAGCTCTTCCTGGTCGCCGTCGGCGTGTTCTTCCCCATCTACCTCAACACCTTCCACGGCATCCGCTCGGTGGACGCGGGCCTCATCGAGATGGCGCGCAGCTACGGGCTGAGCGGCTGGCAGCTCTACCGGCAGGTCATCCTGCCCGGCGCCCTGCCGTCCATCCTGGTGGGGCTGCGTTTCTCGCTTGGGCTGATGTGGGTGCTGCTGATCGTGGCCGAAACCATCTCGGCCCAGGCCGGCATCGGCTACATGACGATGAACGCCCGCGAGTTCCTGCAGACCGATGTCGTGCTGGTGGGCATCCTGCTGTACGCCCTGCTGGGCAAGCTGGCCGATGTGCTGGCACGCGCCCTGGAACGCAGCGCGCTGCGCTGGCACCCCGGTTACCAAAGCGCCCGGGCATGACGCCCCCAGGACACCCCCAGCACAGCCTCCGGACCACGCCATGAGCAACATCCACGCCCTGCCCAGCACCCTGCGTTCGAACGCGCCCGTCCACACGGCAGCCCACACGGGCGCATCACCCGGTGTGGCCGTGCAACTCCGGCACCTGGCCCAGCGCTTTGGCACGCGCCAGGTGCTCAAGGACATCGACCTCGACGTGGCCCCCGGGGCCTTCGTCGCCATCGTCGGCCGCAGCGGTTGCGGCAAGAGCACCCTGCTGCGCCTGCTGGCCGGTCTGGACGCGCCCTCGCAAGGCCAGATCACCATCGACGGTCAGGCGCTGGACACCCGCCGCCCGGCAGACCAGGGCATCCGCCTGATGTTCCAGGACGCGCGCTTGCTGCCCTGGAAGTCGGTGGGCGACAACGTGGCGCTGGGCCTGTCAGGGGCCGATGTGCCCGAGCGGGTGCGCGAGGCCTTGCAGTCCGTGGGCCTGGCCGACCGCACCGGCGAGTGGCCCGCGGCGCTCTCGGGTGGCCAACGCCAGCGCGTGGCCCTGGCGCGTGCGCTGGTGCACCGCCCGCGCCTGCTCTTGCTGGACGAGCCCCTGGGCGCGCTGGACGCCCTGACCCGCATCGAGATGCAGCAGCTCATCGAGCGGCTGTGGCTGGCCCACGGCTTCACGGCCGTGCTGGTCACGCACGATGTGTCCGAAGCGGTGGCACTGGCCGACCGCGTGCTGCTGATCGAAGACCAGGCCGTGGCGCTCGACCTGCACGTGGCACTGCCGCGCAGCAGAGCGCGCAGCCATGCGGCTTTTGGTGCGCTGGAAGACCAGGTGCTGCAGCGTGTGCTGCGCCCGGCCTCCGCACGGACGGCACCGGGCGAGACCAGCGCAGAAACCGGCATGGCCGGGGCAGGAACCGACACCGCCACCGACGTCCGCTGGGCCACCTGAGCGCCAGCTTGGCCGGTGGCCCGTCGGGGGCCTGGGGTCGGCTCAGGCCTGCGCCAGCGCCGCGTCCAGGTCGGCGATCAGGTCGTCGATGTGCTCGATGCCCACCGACAGGCGCACCGTGTCCTCGCTCACGCCCGCCTTGGCCAGCTCGTCGGGGTTGAGCTGGCGGTGCGTGGTCGATGCCGGGTGCGTGGCCAGCGAACGCACGTCGCCGATGTTGACGAGGCGCGTGAACAGCTGGAGGCCGTCCAAGAAGCGCGCGCCCCCTTCGCGGCCGCCTGGCACACCGAAGGTCAGCACGCCCGAGGCCTGGCCCGAGAGGTACTTCTGCACCAGCGGGTTCTCCGGATGGTCGGCCAGGCCGGCGTAGTTGACCCACTTCACGCGCGGGTGCTTCTGCAGGTGCTGCGCGATCTTCAGCGTGTTGGCGCTGATGCGGTCCATGCGCAGGCCCAGGGTCTCCACACCCTGCAGGATCAGGAAGGCGTTGAAGGGCGAGAGGGCCGCACCCATGTTGCGCAAGGGCACCACGCGCGCCCGGCCGATGTAGGCTGCCGCGCCCAAGGCCTCGGCGTAGACCACGCCGTGGTAGCTGACATCGGGCTCGTTGAGGCGCTTGAAGCGTTCCTTGTGCTGGGCCCAGGGGAACTTGCCCGAGTCCACGATGGCCCCGCCAATGCTGGTGCCATGGCCACCCAGGTACTTGGTCAGCGAGTGCACGACGATGTCGGCGCCATGCTCGATGGGGCGGCACAGGTAGGGGCTGGGCACGGTGTTGTCCACGATCAGCGGCACGCCATGGCGGTGGGCGATCTCGGCGATGCGGGCGATGTCGGTGATGTTGCCCGAGGGGTTGCCCAGGGACTCCACGAAGATGGCCTTGGTGCGCGCGTCGATGAGGCCCTCGAAGCTGGCCGGGTCGCGGTGATCGGCGAAGCGCGCGGTGATGCCGTACTGCGGCAGCGTGTGCGCGAACAGGTTGTAGGTGCCGCCGTACAGCGCCGTCGAAGAGATGAAGTTGTCACCCGCTTCGGCGATGGTCAGGATGGCATAGGTGACCGCCGCTTGGCCCGATGCCAAAGCCAGCGCGCCCACCCCGCCTTCCAGTGCCGCGATGCGCTGCTCCAGCACATCGGTGGTGGGGTTCATGATGCGGGTGTAGATGTTGCCCGGCACCTTCAGGTCGAACAGGTCGGCGCCATGCTGGGCGCTGTCGAAGGCATAAGCCGCCGTCTGGTAGATGGGCACGGCCACCGCTTTGGTGGTCGGGTCGGGCGAGTAGCCAGCGTGGACAGACAGGGTTTCGAACTTCCAGTTTTTATCGGACATGTGCAGCCTCCAATGGATCAAGCCTGACAGCCTAACCACCGCTGAAGCAGCTTGCAAATGCGCATTTCACCCTTGCTGATTCAGCGCAGGCATCTGTCGATGCCGCACGACGCTGCGCTGTTGCATGCGGTGCACAGACCCTGACGCATCGGCAGCACGAGGCTGCGGGCTTTTGACCAGGCACGGGCCCCACGTGGCCCGCTCGCAGGCCTGTGCGCAGAGGCTTGCATGGCCCATCTCCTGGGAAAGCCCCCACAGAAAGACCCCACAAGTTCCTTGGAACACCGTTTGCAGTGTGAGCCTGGACCCGGCGTCATGCCGACACCGGGCACACACCGGCCACATCGGCCTCACACCCTAGGTTGAGGAGTGACACACATGTCCAAACAGGCAGAGCAAGAAGACAAGCAAGTCGGGGAGCGTCCGTCGCGCCGTCGGTTCATCGGGTCCACGGGCTCGGTGATCGTCGGCAGTGTGGTGGGTGGCACCTTGGGCAGCGCCGGCACCGCCAGCCACGCGGCCGACCTGGACCTGCGCGGTGCCAGCGGCCGCCAGGGCGATCTGGACCAGGCCTTGCGCAACAAGACCTTCCGCCTGCGCACCGAGCGCGCCATCGTCAACCACAACGTGCCGGTGCCCCGCCACCCCGACAACGACGACGAAGAGCGCTACCCCCACAAGATCGGCACCGACACGCGCGGCCTGCCGCACAACGCCCGCGGCGAGGTGGACCTGGCCGCCTGGGCCTTGCTCAAGCAAGCCGTCACGACGCGCGAGGTGGCCGACTTCGAGAAGATTCAGCTGGGTGGCACGCGCAAGCTGGTGAACCCGCTGGGCACGCTGGCCGTCAACCTCACGGGCTTGTCGTCCGTGCAGTTCGCCGTGCCGTCTGCGCCCGCGCTGGCCAGTGCCGAACGCGCGGCCGATGCGGTCGAGGTGTACTGGCAATCGCTGCTGCGCGATGTGCCGCTGTACGAGTACCGCAAGGACACCAACCACCCCCTGGTGCGTGCGGCAGCCGCTGACATCAACCGCCTGAGCGGCTACACCGGCCCACGCGATGCGTCCGGCGTGGTCACGCCCGACCTGCTGTTCCGCGGCACCGCCCGCTATGTGGACCGCGCCGACCCCACGGGCCGCAGCGCACGCCATGCCGTGCCACCGGGCGTGGCGGTGGGGCCCTACATCTCGCAGTTCCTGCTGCTGGACGCGCCCTTCGGCACCTCCTTCATCCCTGCGCTGTTGAGCACCCAGGCGCCTGGCAACGACTTCCTCACGCAAACAGCCGAGTGGCTGGCCGTGCAGGATGGCAAGGCCCCGACGCGGCGCATCACCTTCGACCCGGTGCGGCGCTACCTGGCCACGGGGCGGGACCTCGCCGAGGTCGCACGCGGCGCGCCGGGCTTCGCTTCGGCTTACCAGTTGCTGAGCACGGCCACCAGCAGCGACCCGGCGCGCGTGGGCGGCCTGGGCACGCCCCTGAACCCGACCAACCCCTACCTCAAGCTGCGGACATCGACCGGCGCGGCGGGCAGCTTTGCGGCCGGCTATGTGCAAGGCTTGCTGCCCCTGGCCGTCTCGCGCGCCATCCGCGCCGCCTACTGGCAGAAGTGGTTCGTGCACCGCACCTTGCGGCCCGAGGCCTATGGCGGTCTGGTGCACCAGCGCCTGAGCGCCGGGGTGGACTACCCGCTGCACGCCGATGTGCTGCAGTCCGACGCCGTGGCCCGCAACCTGCGCAAGTTCGGCACGCACCTGATTTCCAGCGCCTACCCGGAAGGCGCGCCACTGCACGGCTCCTACCCAGGCGGGGCCTCGGTCAGTGCGGCGGTGCAGGCCACGCTGCTGAAGGCTTTCTTCGATGAGAACGCCGTCATCGCCAACCCGGTGCAGCCGGACCCCGCCGACCCGACACGGCTCATCCCCTACAGCGGCCCCACGCTGACGGTTGGCGGCGAGCTCAACAAGCTGGCCACCAACCTCGGTGTGGGCCGCAACTGGGCGGGCATCCACTGGCGGTCGGACGCCGCAGCGTCCCTGGCACTGGGCGAGGACGTGGCCATCGCCTTGCTGCGCGATGAGAAGCTGAGCTTCAAGGAACCCTTCGAAGGCTTCCGCTTCACGCGCTTCGACGGCAGCACCGTCAGCCTCTGATCTTCACCGCCAAAGCGGCCGGCGAACTGTCGAGCTGGCCGCCGTGAAGCGCCCTCCGCAGGGGCACGGTCGCCGTGCCCCTTGCGGGCCCAGGGCGCGCACCTGCGGCACTTGTCCCTGATCAGGGTGCGACCGCGTCAGCGGCCGTCAGCGCCTGGAAATAGTTCAGGCTGCTGTAGCGCTCTGCGATGCGCTCGGCCAGGCGGGGCACTTCCTGCACGCCGTTGCGGTGCACGTAGGCGGCGTAGGCGGCCTTCAACTCGGCCAGCTTCTCGGGGTGCTGGGCGGCCAGGTCACGCTGCTCGGCACGGTCGTTCCTCAGGTTGTAGAGCTGCCAGTCGCCCGTGCCGAACGGCGGCACCGAGTACACGACCTTCCAATCTCCCTGCCGGTAGGCCTTCTGGCCGAACAGCTCCCAGCCCTTGTCGAAGCGCTCGCTCAGCTCGGTCACCTGGCCACTGAGCACGGGCAGCAGCGATCGCCCTTGCAGCGCGGGTGCAGGCTGTTGGCCGAGCTTCTCCGGGTAGGCCACACCGGCCAGTTGCAGCAGCGTGGGCGCGATGTCGGTGACGTGGCCCGGCACGCGCGAGACCCCACCCACGGCCCCACGCGGCTGCTTGCCCTTGGCCAGCGCGCTCGGGTAGCGCACGATGGTCGGCACCGTCGTGCCACCTTCGCGGCTGTAGCCCTTGAAGAGGCTGTAGGGCAAGGCACCGATCTGCGCCCAGTTCGGCCCATACGAGACGTAGGACGAGGCCTTGCCGATGTTGGCCAGGCGGTTGTCGCGCGGGATGGCCGAGGCGCGATCGGCCACGTTGGCGCCCTCCGCGCCGTTGTCCGAGATGAAGACGATGAGTGTGTTGTCGTGCTGGCCCGAGGCCTTGAGCTGGCGGATGACCTTGCCGATGTTCTGGTCCATCACGTCCACCATGGCGGCATAAACGGCCATGCGGCGCGCCTCCTGCTTTTGCTGCGCCACGGTGAGCTTGCCCCAGTTCGGGAAGACGTTCAGCGCCGGGGCCGGCTGGAAGTCCTTGGGCAAGATGCCCAGCAACTTCTGGCGGGCGATGCGCTCGGCGCGCAAGGCGTCGTAGCCGGCCTCGTAGCGGTGCTCGTACTTGGCGATGGCATCGGCAGGCGCTTGCAGCGGCCAGTGCGGCGCGGTGAAGGTCAGGTAGGCGAAGAAGGGCTTGCCGTCGCCTTGCGTGGCTTGCAGGTAGGAGACCAGCTTGTCGGCGTAGAAGTTGCTCGAATAGAAATCGGCCGGCACCGTCGTCAGGCGGCCGTCTTCCCGGTACAGCGGCTGCGCCGGGTCGATGCGCGTGTTCCAGGGCTGGGCCACGTGGTCATCGGCCCCACGCAGCAAGGCGAACGATTTTTCGAAGCCACGGGCGGCCGGGCTGCGCTCCTCCGTCAGGCCCAGGTGCCACTTGCCGGCCATCAGCGTGTGGTAACCCGCCTGGCGCAGCAGCTGCGGGAAAGGCACGACGCGGTCGTTGAGGTAGCCCTCGTAGCCGGGCTGGCCCTGCTGCTCGGGCACGGTCAGCTCGGCCATGCTGCCGATGCCCGCGAGGTGGTTGTCCACGCCAGACAGCAACATCGAGCGCGTGGGCGAGCAGGTGGCGCCGCTGTGGAAGTCGGTCAGGCGCAGGCCCTCGCGCGCCAGGGCGTCGAGGTTCGGCGTGTCGATCTCTCCGCCAAAGGCGCCGATGTCGGAGAAGCCCAGGTCATCGGCCACGATGAGCAGGATGTTCGGGCGCGCGGTGGCGGCATGCGCGCTGGTGGCCAGCAGGGACGCTGCCGCGACGGCGGTCAGCCACTGTGCGCCCAGGCGCGTGAAGGTGGATTCGGTGGATGGCATGGGTGTCTGTCTTTGCAAGGATGGATGGAGGCCTCAACGCCGTGAGACCGTGCGAAAGCCCACATGGGACGTGGCCAGCGTGGCGTCCTGGACCTCGCGGGCCGCGGCGCGGTAGCGCACGCAGTAATCGGGTGAACACAGGAAGGAACCGCCCTTGATGACGGTGCGGGCCTGCGCAGGCGCCTGGCGCAGCACGGCCGGGTCGCCATTGGCGTGGCTTTGCCGAGGGCGCACAGCGCCATCGCCCGAGGGGCTGGCATCGGCATCGCGGGTCCACTCCCAGGCGTTGCCGATCATGTCGTACAGCCCCAAGGCATTGGGGGCGTAGCAGGCCACGGGCGCGATGCCGGCGTGGCCGTCTTCGGCGGTGTCCATGAGCGGGAAGCTGCCCTGCCAGTAGTTGGCCGAAGGGCGCCCGCTGGCATCGCGCGGGCCACCGTCCAGCCGGGCCTCAGCCTGGCGCAGGGTGCCGCCTTTGGCGGCGAACTCCCACTCGGCTTCGGTGGGCAGGTCGCGGCCCAGCCAGCGCGCATAGGCCAGCGCATCGGCCTGGGTCACCAGGCGCACGGGCTCGCGCTCTCGGCCCCGGATGTCGCTGGCCGGTCCGTCCGGGTGGCGCCAGTCGGCCCCTGGGACGATGCGCCACCAGGCCAGCGGGCGCTGGCGCAGCTCGGCCGCATCCGGGATGGCGAACACCGCGGCCTCGCCCTGCCGCTCCGCGTCGGTGACATGCCGGGTGGCCTGCACAAAGGCGGCGAACTGCGCGTTGGTGACCTCGGTGCGGTCGATCCAGAAGGTGCCCACCTGGGCCTGTCGGACGCGCTCGTCGCGGTAACCCTCGTCGCTGCCCATGGCGAAGCGCCCACCCTGCACACGGACCTGGCCCGCGTGCGGCGTGCGGGGCCAGCCCGAGGGCAGTTCGGGCAAGGGCGCACACGCCATCCTCGCTGCGCTCGCATCGCCCAGGCAGGCCGCCATGGCGAGCAGGCACCCCCAACCCAGCCCGGGTCTGAGCGCCCTCGCCGTCGTGCACCGCCTGCTCATGGCCCAGCCCGCCCGTTCTGGCCGCGGGCGGCCAGGGCCTGCGCCTTGGCGATCTGCCCTTCGATGCTGGCACGCACCTCGGCATCGGCAGGCACGTTCTCCAGGATGCGGCGCCATTGGGCGATGGCCCGCGGGTAGTCGGCGCGCTCGTAGGCCGCGCTGCCGGACAAGGCCAAGGCCTGCACGTGCTGGGGGTTGAGGCGCAATGCCCGGTTGAGCGCCTCTTCGGGCTCACCCGCCAGGCTCTGCCCCTGGCTCATGCCCAAGGTCACGGCGTAGTCGGTCAGCAGGTCGGGGTCATCGGGGGTCAGGGCCAGCAGGCGACGCCAGGCGTCCACGGCCTGGGGATAGCGTCCCAGCGTTTCGTAAGAACGCACCAGCATGCGCCAACCCGCCACGTCATCGGGCTGCTGCTGCAGGCGCTGCGCCAAGCGTGACACCATGCCCTCGATCTGGGCGGGGGTCATGCCACCAGCGGCATTGCCTGCCGGGCCCTGCCCGGTGCTGGGCGGCGCCTGGCTGGGCGCTGGACTGGACACGGCGCTGTCTGATGCGGTGGACGCCAGGACTTCCGCCGTCGGGTCAGGCTGCGACAGCAAGGCCGCTGGCGTGCCCACCATCGCGTACATGAACGCGGTGAAAAAGGCCAAGGCCGTGCCCAGGCCGATGGCCACGCCGCGCCGAGGCGCCACCGCCGCTTCAGCAGGGTCGTCGGGCACGGTGCGCCACAAAGGCCACACCACGAAAACAGCGGCCAGGCTCATCAAGGCCAGGGCTGCGAGCAAGAACGCGGTCATGTGGGGTCTCCTTCTTCTGGTCGGTGGCGCAGCAGTTGCCAGACCAAGGCGCCCAGCCCGAGCGCCAGCAGCAGCATGGGCCCACCCCACAGCCAGACCGTGGCGTCGTTGAGTGGCGGCCGGTACAGCACGAACTCGCCATAGCGCTGCACCATGAAGTCGCGGACCTGCTGGTCCGAAGCGCCGCGGGCCAGTTGCTGGCGCACCTCGCGCTTGAGCTGCATGGCCAGCTCTGCCTGGGAGTCGGCGATCGTCTGGTTCTGGCACACCAGGCAGCGCAGTTCTGCGCTCAGGCGCTGGGCGCGCTCGTCCAGACGGGCTTCGTGCGGGGCCAGGCTGTCGGGCCGAGGCTCGGCTGGCGCATCGGCGGCCTGTGCCCAGCTGACCAGCCAGCTGCACAGCACGGCCGCGAACAGCCCGTGCATCCATCGAGGGTGTTCACGCACCTTGCAGCTCCTGGATCAGCGGTTGCAGGGTGTTGCGCCAGACCTCCGGGGTGATGGGCCCGGAGAGCTTGTGGCGCACGCGGCCTTGCTTGTCGATGACGAATGTCTCCGGCACCCCGACCACGCCCAGGTCCAGGCCCGCACGGCCGTCCGGGTCGGTCACGGTCAGGCGATAGGGGTCGCCTTGCTGGGCCAGCCAGGCGCGCCCCGCCTCGGCCTGGTCCTGGTAGTTGAACCCGATCAAGGGCACTTGGGCCTCGCGCGACAGGCCCATCAGCACAGGGTGTTCTTCCTTGCAAGAGGTGCACCACGACGCCCAGACATTGAGCAGCCACACCTGGCCTTTCATCTGCGCCGGGGCAAAGCGCGAGGCCTCGTCTGCGGCCAACTGGGGCAGCACGAAGGTGGGCAAGGCACGCCCGATCAGGGGCGACGGCAGCGCTTCGCTGTGGCCATGTTGCAGCCCGCGGGCCAGCATGAAGGCCAAGGCGGCGAACAAGGCCAAGGGCAGGCCGAAGCCCAGCAGGCGGCCGAGGGAAAGACGGGGGCGTGGCGCACTCATGGCTGGACGGGATGGGGAGAAGGGGCCCAAGCAGGGGCATGGCTGGAGGGGGTGTCGGACAAGGTCGTGGCAGGCCCCGTCCCCACTTGCGCTTGCTGGACCCGCTGCCGGTAGCGGCGGTCGGACGCCGCCAAGCCACCGCCCAAGGCCATCAACAGGCAACCGGCCCAGACCCAGCCCATGAAGGGCTTGACCTGCACGCGCACGCCCCAGGCGCCGTCCGGCGAGGCTTCGCCGAGCGAGACGTAGAGGTCCCGCGTGAAGCCGCGGTCGATGGCGGCCTCCGTCATGGGCATGCGCTGCACGATGTACAGGCGCTTCTCGGGGTGCAGGGTGGCCACATGGCGCCCATCCCGGGTGACCTCGAAGGTGGCCCGCGCCGAGATGTAGTTGGCGCCCTTGCCCTTGGCCAGCGACGCGAAGTGGAAATCGTGGCCCGCCACAACGACGTGGTCGCCCTCCTTCAGGCTGGCATCCTGCGCATGGTCGAAACCCTTGACCAGGGTGACGCCCGCCACGAACACGCCCACGCCCAGGTGGGCCGCGGCCATGCCCCACAGGCCCAGCGGCAAGGCCCGGGCGCGCGCAAGCCACGCGGTCTGGCCGGGCACGGCCACCCACCGACGGCGCAGCAGTTGCAGCGTGCCCAGTGTGATCCACAGGCTCAAGAGCAGGCCCAGGGCGACGCCGAGGGACGCACGCGCCACCACGGCCACCGCGCCCGCCAGCACCAAGGCGGCCAGGGCCGGTGCGCGCAAGGTCTGCCAGGCCTGGGCCCACGAACCGCGCTGCCAGGCCACCACCGGCCCGAACACCATCAGCACCAGCACCGGCACCATCAGGGGCACGAACACCGCCTCGAAGTACGGCGGCCCCACGGAGATCTTGCCCAGGCCGAAGGCGTCCAGTGCCAGCGGGTACAGCGTGCCCAGCAGCACCGTGCCGGCCGTGACCAGCAGGAAGACGTTGTTGAGCAGCAGCAGGGATTCGCGCGACCACGCCGCGAAACGCACGCGCGGGCCATGGGCAGCATGGGGTGCCGCCACGGCCGATGCGCGCCAGGCGTACAGCCCGAGAGAGCCGCCGATCACCACCACCAGGAAGGCCAGGATGAACAGGCCCCGGCGCGGGTCGGACGCAAACGCATGCACCGACGACAACACGCCCGAGCGGACCAGGAAGGTGCCCAGCAGCGACAGCGAGAACGCGAGGATGGCCAGCAACACCGTCCAGTGTTTGAAGCTGTCACGCCGCTCGCTGACCGACAGCGAATGGACCAGGGCCGTGCCCACCAACCAGGGCATGAAGGAAGCGTTTTCCACCGCGTCCCAGAACCACCAGCCGCCCCAACCCAGCTCGTAGTAAGCCCAAAAGCTGCCCAGCAGGA
The DNA here is from genome assembly GCA_023266355.1 of Aquabacterium sp. GTDB lineage: Bacteria > Pseudomonadota > Gammaproteobacteria > Burkholderiales > Burkholderiaceae_C > Aquabacterium. The sequence continues at coordinate 720,487 of JAHFQM010000001.1, read as the reverse complement.
TGCCCAGGGTGAGGAAGGCCCAGGCCAGCAAGGTCCAGGGTCGCGTCCAGCGGGCCCAGGTGGCGTCCAAGCGGCCGGAGATCAAGGCCGCGATGGCGAAGGCAAAGGCCACCGAGAAACCCACATAGCCCATGTAGAGCAAGGGCGGGTGGAAGACCATGCCCGGGTCTTGCAACAAGGGGTTGAGGTCGCGGCCATCGGCGGGTGCGGGCAGGCCGCGGTCGAAGGGGTTGGACGTCAGCAGCGTGAAGCTCAAAAAGCCCACGCCCACCAGGCCCAGCACGCCCAGCACCCGGGCAACCACGTCGGGCGGCAACTGCCGGCTGAAGCGCGCCACCGCCAGCGTCCAGCCGGCCAGCATCAGCTGCCACAGCAGCAAGGAACCCTCGTGCCCTCCCCAGGTGGCCGCCACGCGGTAAGGCAGCGGCAGCAGGGAGTTGGCGTTGTGGGCCACATAGGCCACCGAAAAATCCTTGGCCACGAAGGCGTTCACCAGCAGTGCGAAGGCCAGCGCCACGAAGGCGAACTGACCCGCCGCCAAAGGGCGGGCCAAGGCCATCCAGCGGGCGTCCTGCCGCCAAGCCCCCCACAGTGGCAAGGTGCCCAGCAAGGTGGCCAGGCCCAGGGCCAGGATCAGGGCGATCTGTCCGAGTTCGGGCGTCATGGCCGTGCCCCCGGGACTTGCGCGCGCGCCGCTTGCGCCTGCTCCAAGGCGTGCGCAGCTTCCGGCGGCATGTAGTTCTCATCGTGCTTGGCCAGCACCTCGTCGGCCACGAAGCGGCGCTCGGCGTCCAGCCGGCCTTGCGCGACCACGCCTTTGCCTTCCTTGAACAGGTCGGGCAACAGGCCTCGGTACTGCACGGTCACGCGCTGGGCCATGTCGGTGACCACGAAGCTGTGCGTCAGCCCGTCCGGCTGGCGCTTCAGGCTGCCGGCCTCGACCATGCCCCCGATGCGAAAGCGCTTGGCGACGGGCGCCTCTCCCTGCGTGACCTGGCTGGGCGTGAAGAAAAACACCAGGTTCTGCTGAAACGCCGACAGCACGAACCAGGCGCCCACGCCCAGGCTGAGCAAGCCCAGCAGGACGAGGCCCAAACGTTGGTGGCGCGGTTTCATGCGGAGGTCTCCTGTGCAGGATCAGAAAGCTGAGATGGGTGAGACGCATGAGCCAGGCGCACCTCGCTCAGCGCAGCACGCGTTTGCCGGGCGATGGACCACCACTCCAGCACCAAGGCGAGCAGCACAGCGCCAAAGGAGCCCCACACATACAGGCCGTGGCCACCCATGGCGACAAATTCTTGCCAGCTGTGCCAGTTCATGCGCGCGCTCCTTGCGCTGCCTGCGCCACGTTCGCCACCCCGGCCACCTCGGCCACCCAGTCGGCGTGTTGCTCGCGCACCAGCACGATGGCGCGCAAGCGCTGCAGCACCGCCGCCACGGCATAGGCCCACAGACCCACGGTGCACAGCAACATGCCGGTCAACATCGACGAGGCCATGGTCGGCGCCGACTGCAGGCTGACCGAGGCACCCTGGTGCAGCGTGTTCCACCACTTCACCGAGAAATAAATGATGGGCACGTTGACCACGCCCACCACGGCCAGCAGCGCTCCGGCCTGGTCGCCACGGCGCGGGTCGTCGATGGCCGATTGCAGCGCCATCACGCCGATGTAAAGGAACAGCAAGATCAGCTCAGACGTCAGGCGGGCGTCCCAGACCCACCAGGTGCCCCAGGTCGGCTTGCCCCACAGCGCGCCGGTCCACAAGGCCAGGAAGGTGAACAAGGCGCCAGTGGGGGCCAGCGCGCGGGCCAGCATGGCCGAGGCCCGCGTGTTGAGCACCCAGCCCAGCGCCGCCCAGAACGCCATCGCCACGTAGATGACCATGGACAGCCAGGCCGCAGGCACATGCACGAAGATGATGCGGTAGGCCTCGCCCTGTTGGTGGTCGGTCGGCGCCACGAAAAAGCCCACATACAGCCCGGCCAGGGTGGCCAGCAAAGCCACCGCCAGCGCCCAGGGCACGATGCGCCCGGCCAGCGCGTGGGCCTGGCGTGGCGATGCCAGCGACAGCCAGCGCTGCTGCCAGCGTTGGCCGCGGCCGTCATCGTGCTGCGGCTGATGTTGCTGCAGCTGTTTTTGCCGCGGCAGTTGCGGCGAGGAGGATGGGAGGGTTGCCACGTTCATGGATCTCTGGAATGGACGACAGGGGCGAGGCGTTTCAATCGGCCGACAGGCGCAAGGCCATGGCCGCAGCCCAAGGGGCCAAGGCCAGGCTGGCGGCCAGCACGCCCGCCAGCAAGTGCAGGTGAGCCGAGGCGCCCTGCCCGCTGGCCTGCGCACTCACGGCGCCGGCCCCGAAAATCAGCACCGGGATGTACAGCGGCAGCACCAGCAACGCCACCAGCACGCCGCCGCCGCGCAAACCCAGCGTCAGCGCCGCACCGATGGCCCCGAGCAGGCTGAGCACCGGCGTGCCCAAGGCCAGGCTGGCCGCCAGCACGCCAATGGCATCCCACGGCAGGTCGAACTGCAGCGCCAGCACGGGTGCCAGCAGCACCAATGGCAGGCCAGTGCTCAGCCAGTGCGCCACCACCTTGCCCAGCACGATGACGCTGAGGGGCTCGGGCGACAGCAGCATCTGCTCCAGCGTGCCGTCCGCGTGGTCAAGGGCGAACAAGCGCCCCAGGGACAACAGCGTGGCCAGCAAGGCCGCCACCCACAGGATGCCGGGGGCCACCGTGCGCAAGGTCTCGCGCTCCGGGCCCACACCCAATGGGAACAGGCTGCTCACCATCAAGAAGAAGCCCAGCGAGGCGGCCACGTCCGACCGGCGCCGAAACGCCAGCAGCAGGTCCCTTTGCAGCACGGTCCAGCACACACGTCCCATCACACCGCCTCTGCCGCCTCGGCCTGCTCAGCGGCACCCAGGTGCCAGGTCTGTGCGCGGCGGGCGGGCACGCTCTGGCCCTGGTGGGTTGTGTAAACCAGCATGGCGCCATGCGCCAGGCGCTGTGCCAGCACGGCCGTGAGCTGCGCCACCGAGGCGGCGTCCAGTGCATTGAAGGGCTCGTCCAGCACCAGCAGGCCGGGCTCACCGTGGCCGACGGGCAAGGCCAACCGGGCCAGCACCGCGCGGCGCTTCTGGCCTTGCGACAAGGTGCGGGCCGGTGCGGCGGCGGCACGCGGGTCCAGGCCCAGTGCCTGCAAGGCCTGCGCGGCTTGCGCTTCGCTGCATGGGCGCCCTGCCAGGGCTTGCGCCACGCGCAGGTTCTCCAAGGCACTGAGGTCGTCCTTGAGGCCCGCGGCATGGCCGATGTAGAGCAGCTCGGACCGCAAGGCCGTGCCATCGCGGCGCACCGGCCGGCCGCGCCACAGCAACTCGCCCGCCAGGGGTTCGATCAGGCCGCAGAGCGTGCGCAACAGGGTGGTCTTGCCGCTGCCGTTGCGCCCCGTCACGCGCAGAGATTCGCCCTCACCGAGCGCGACATCCAGGTCACTGAACAAGGGGTGAACACGTGCGTGGGGCCCTCGCCCTCCGACGAGGCCAATGGCCTGCAACATCATCTTTACCTAACCTGGGTGTGGGTCTTTCAACAGCTGTGTGCACTGTATCGAGCAGCCCCTCTGGCACCAAGGAAGGATTCGGTAGATGCATATGCGTGCAAGCATGCGTGCGCAGGCCTCAAGCCCCCGACGCGGCCATCAAGGCTTGTCGGGCGGGGCCGCCTTGGCCAGCACGCGCTCGCCCGCATCGATGGTGTCGGGCGGGTTGAGCACCACCTTGTCCTGCGGGCTCAAGCCCGAGGTGACCTCCACGCTGCGCCCCAGGTCACGGCCCAGCTTGACGGCGCGCAGGCTCACCTGGTTGTGGGCGTCCACCACGGCCACGCGCGGGCCGTCCTGGCGGAACTGCAAGGTGTTGGGCGGCACCAGCAGGGCCTTGGCCGAGCCCGACAGGGGCAGCGACACCTCCACGTAGGTGCCGGGCAAGAGCTTGCCGTCGGCATTGGGCACCGAGACCTCCACCTGCAGCGAACGCGTGGCCACCTCCAGGCCACCGGACACCCGCGTGACCACGCCCTTGACGGGCGCCTGTGGGCGCTCCAGCAGCTTGATGCTGACGTCCTTGCCGGGCTGGATGTCGGCGGCATGGACCTGCGGCACCGCCACGGTCAGGCGCAACCGATCGGACTGGGCCAGGTAGAACAGCTCGCGCGTGGTGGTCGCGCTGCCAGCGGCCACCAAGGCCCCCACCTCGACACTGCGACGCACCACCACGCCATCGAAAGGCGCCGTGATGCGGCCAAAGTCGTGCAGCTGCTGCAGGCGGCGCACATGGGCCTGGGCCGCGGCCAGGTCGGCCTGGGCCTGTTGCTGCGCGGCGCGGCGCTCGTCCAGCTCCTGGGCGGACACGGCATCGCTTTGCCGCAAGCCCTCCCAGCGCGCCAGCGACGACTGCGTCAAGGCCAGTCGGGCCTGCACCTGCGTCAGCGTGGCACGCGCCTGGGCCAGGTCCTGATCGACCTCGGGCGTGTCGATGATGGCCAGCAGGTCCCCCTGGCGAACCCGGTCCCCGATGTCCTTCTTCCAGGCCTGCACATAGCCGTTGGTGCGCGCGTAAATGGCCGTCTCGTTGCGCCCCTTGAGCGTGGCGGGCAGCGACACCGTGCGCTGGCCCTGCCCGCCCTTGGGCTGCGTGAAAAGCACGGTGCGCAGCGCCCGCTCACGCGTGCCATCTTCGATCTGCTTGGCGTGCACCGCGTTGACATAGGTGCGCACACCCGCGCCTCCCAGCAACAGGATCAAGGCCACCAGGCCCAGGCGACGCGCCCGCCGCAAGGCCCCACTGGAGGCCGGCAAAGCCGACACAGCCAGCGCGGGAGGGTCGTTCGAAGGAGGCGTGTGCAGCGTCATGTGAAGCTCGGGTCGGAGACAAGGTGGGGCGGTGCTCGGCGCTTGTCCTGGCGCTGGTGCAACCAGCCATGGGTGCCCGCGAACACCAGCGGCACGAACAACAAGGTGGAGGCCGTGGCCATCAGCAGGCCACCGATGACGGCGCGGCCCAGCGGCGCGTTCTGCTCGCCGCCCTCGCCCAGCCCAATCGCCATGGGCACCATGCCGATCACCATGGCCATGGCCGTCATCAGCACCGGGCGCAAGCGGGTGGCGCCCGCTTCCAGCGCCGCGGTGACCGGTGGCACGCCCTCGGCCAGGCGCTGGCGCGCGAACGCCACCACGAGGATGCTGTTGGCCGTGGCCACGCCCACCGTCATGATGGCGCCGGTGAGCGCGGGCACGGACAGTGGCGTGCCCGACAGGTAGAGCATCCAGGCGATGCCTGCCAGCGCCGCAGGCAAAGCGGCCACGATGACCAGCGGGTCCAGCCAGGACTGGAACTTCACCACCAGCAAGAGGTACACCAGCACGGCCGCCACCGCCAGCCCCCAGCTCAGGGACGCGAAAGCCGACTGCATGGTGTTGACCTGGCCACGCACCGTGATCTCGCTGCCGCGTGGCAGCTTGGCGCGCGCGGCCTCGACCAGGCGCGCGATGTCGTCGTAGGTGCTGCCCAGGTCGCGGCCGTCCACCCCGGTGTGGATGTCGATCACGTTGGCGATGTTGAAGTGCGAGACATTGCCCTGCTGGCTGCTCGACTTGAGCTGCACCAGGCTGCCCAGCAACTGAGGCTCACGCGGCGTGGCGCTGCCCGAGGCCCCCGCCGGCGCATTGACCGGGATGCTGAGCATCGCGCCGATGCTGTCGATCTCGTGCGATGGCGCCTGCACCGCCACGTTGTAAACCGTGCCATTGGCCTGGTTGAGCCAGTAGGTCGGCGCGGTCTGGAAGCTCGAACTGAGCGACACCATCAGGTTCTGCGCCACATCGCGCGCCACCAGGCCGGTCTGGGCCAGGGCCGCGCGGTCCATCTCCAGCGACAACGCCCGGCGGTTGAAGCGCTGGTAGAGCGTCGTGTCCACGGCGCCCGGCACCTGCCGCACCTGGTTGAGCAACTCGGTGGCCACGGCCAGGTTCTCCGCCGTCTTGTTGCCCTGGACCTGGATGTCGATGGGCGCACTCAGGCCGAAATTCAGCGTCTGGCTGACCATGTCGGCGGGCTGGAAGTAGAACTCGTTGCCGGGGAACTCGCGCGGCAGTGCGGCGCGCAGCGCGCGGATGTGCTCGGCCGTGGGGCGGTGCTCGGGCTTGAGCGACACCATGATCTCGACGTCGCTGCTGTCGAAGGTGCCGTTGTTGTTGTAGAGCGTGTTGTAGGGCGTGTACGGACCGCCCACGATGTCCACGATGCCGGCCACCTCGTCGTGGCCGATCAGTGCGCGGATGCGCGCCTCGACCTTGTCCACGAAGGTCGGCATCTCTTCCAGGCGCGTGCCCAGCGGGGCGCGCACGTGCAGGCGGATCTGGCCGGCATCGACCACGGGGAAGAAGTCGCGGCCCAGCTGTGTGAACAGCCCGCACGAGAGCAGCGCGAAACCGACGAAGGCCCCGCCCGCCAGCACCTTGCGGCGCAGCAGTGCGGCCAGCACGACGGTGTAGTCGTGGCGGAAGCGCTCAAAGCCGGCCTCGAACGCCAGGTGGATGCGGCGCAAGCGCCCTGCCGGCCGGTCATCGGTCGCGTGGCGTGCCTGGTGCTGCATCAGGTACATCACCAGCGTCGGCACCAAGGTGCGCGACAGCACGTAAGACGCGAGCATGGCGAACACCACGGCCTGCGCCAGCGGCACGAAGAGCTTGCCCGCCACGCCGGTGAGGAAGAACATCGGCACGAAGGCGATGCAGATGCACAAGGTGGCCACGAAAGCCGGCCCGGCGATCTCTGCGGCGCCATCGAGGATGGCCTGGTGCGGGCGCTTGCCCATGTGCAGGTGGCGCTCGACGTTTTCGATCTCCACCGTGGCGTCGTCCACCAGGATGCCCACGGCCAGTGCCAGGCCGCCCAGGGTCATGATGTTGATGGTCTGGCCGATCAGGTGCAGCACGATCAGCGAGCACAGGATGGACAGCGGGATGGACACCGCGATGATGGCCGTGCTGCGCCAGTTGCCCAGGAAGAGGAGCAGCAGCGCGGCCGTGAGCCCCGCGGCGATGATGGCCTCGTGCACCACCGAACGGATGGCCGCGCCCACGAACACCGACTGGTCGGCCAGCGGCGTGACGGTGATGTCCTCCGGCAGCGCCAGCACGGCCTTGGGCAGCTCGCGGCGGATGGTGTCGATGATGTCCAGCGTCGAGGCGCCGCCATTGCGCAGCACGGTCATCAGCAGGCCGCGCTCGCCGTCGCGGCGCACGATGTTGGTCTGTGGCTGGTAGCCGTCGCGCACCTGGGCCACATCGCGCAGGAACACCGTGGCGCCGTTCACCGTGGTGATGGGGATGTCGCCCAGCGCGGCCATGCTCTTGGGCGAGCCATTGAGGTCCACGCTCACCTCTTGCGCGCCGATCTTGGCCGTGCCCGAGGGCAGCGTCAGGTTCTGCACGTTCAGCGCATTGACCACGTCCACCGCACTCAGCCCACGCGCCGACAGCGCCGCGCCGTTGATGTCCACCGAGACCTGCCGGAAACGCCCGCCATAAGGCGCCGTCACCGCCACACCGGGGATGGTGATGAGCTTGGTGCGCAGCACGTTGAAGGCCTGTTCGTTGATCTCCTGCTCGCTGCGGATGGGGCTGCTGAAGCCGAGCTGCAGGATGGGCAGGTCGGTGGCGCTGTATTTGATGATGGTGGGCGGCGTGGCACCGGCCGGCAGCGAACGCAGCGAGGCCTGGGTGCTGGCCACCACCTGCGCGATGGCCGTGGCCTGGTTGACCTGCGGCTGGAAGAACACCTTGATGACGCCCATGCCCGCCAGGGTCTGCGACTCGGTGTGTTCCATGTCGCTCACCGAGTTGGCCAGGTTGCGCTCGATGGGCGTGATGATGCGGTCGTTCATCTCCTTGGCCGTCAGCCCGTTGTAGCTCATGAGGATGGCCACCACCGGGATGTCGATCTCGGGGAAGACGTCCACCGGCGTCTTGCGCAGCACGAAGGGCGTGGCCAGCAAGATCAGCAAGGCCGCGACGATGAAGGTGTAAGGGCGCCGCAGAGCGACTTGGACGATCCACATCGGGAGGGGGCTCGGAGGTGGTCAGGAAAAGAACGTGCGGGCCAGATGCAGCACCTGGCCCGCACGTGGGAGGGGCCTTACTTGGCCGCGAAGCAGTAGAAGTAGCCGGCGCCGCCGGTGCTCACCAGCTTGGGCTGGCTGCAACCACGGCTGACGTGGGCCGAGTTCCACGACAGGGCCGTGTGCACGCCGCCGGTGCGGTCGAAGTGACCGACCTGCACGCCACCGTCTTCCGCGCTGCTCGTGTAGTTCTTGCAGGTGCGGTCGGTGAGCTCGTTGACGAAGGCACGGCCATCGGGCTGCGAGCCGGTCAGGATGTCGTGCTCGTTGGGCGTGTCGCCCGCGCGCTTGACCGACTGGCCTTGCTCGGTCAGGGCGGTGGTCCAGTTCACGGCGTTGCCGATGCGGGACTCTTCCAGATCATCACCGTGCAGGTGGCCCACGTTGCGGGCGATCAGGGCGCCCTTGACGTTGAACCACGGGCCGGTGCCGATGCGGTCGCGCGCGTGGATGGCGGGCTTGCCGTCCCAGGACTGGGTGCTCAGGTAAGCGCGCCAGGTCTTGTTGCCAGCGCCCACGGCCGCGGCCAGCTTCTGACAGTGCGCATCGGCACCGGCCAGGCCACCGAGGTCGGCGCCCTTGCCCGAACCCACGCTGGTCACGAAGAAGCTGAAGGGGCCGACCTCGCGGTTGGCCGGCAGCGGGGCCGTGGCCGGTGCGGTGGGTGCGGTGGTCTGGGCCAGAGCAGCGCCCGACAGGGCCAGCAGCGCCAGGCCGCTCAGGAGTTTGCGGTGTGCTTGCATCGCCTCAGTCCTTCTTGCGGAAGTCGTCGTGGCAGGCCTTGCACGTGCCTTGCAGCTTGCCCAACTGGGCCTTGACCGCGGCCACATCGCCCACGGCGGCGACCTTGGCCAGCTCGTTGGCTTCCTTGTTGAAGGCAGCGGCCACTTCACCGGCTTTCTTGTCGGTGAACAGCTCGGGCTTGACGGTGGTTTCGTGCCAGCCCTTGCCGGTTTCTGTGCCCGGCGCAAAGAGCGCGCCCAGGCCGGAGTTGGCCAGCGCGGCGATGGTGTTGGACGCCTTGATGACGTCTTCCTTGTTGTAGGTGCCGTCCACGTTGGCTTTGACGCGGCCGGTGTTCCAGGCCAGGACCTGGTAGGCCGACTGTCGCCACTTGATGAGTTGCTCGGGCTTGGGCGCCTGTTGTGCCACGGCGGTGCCGGCAGCGGCCACGGTGGCCACGGCCAGCGCAACGGCCAGCAGGGGTTTCAAACGCAGGTTCATGGTGTTTCCTTGGGGCTGGGGGTGGAGAGGGGATTCAGGTGCGCAGGTGCGCGTTGAAGAAGGCCACGGTGCGTTGCCAGGCCAGCGAAGCGGCAGCCGCGTCGTAGCGGGGCGTGGTGTCGTTGTGGAAGCCGTGCTGGGTACCCGGGTAGGTGTGGGCCTCGTAGCGCACCTTGGCGGCCTTGAGGGCCGCCTCATAGGCTGGCCAGCCGGCGTTGATGCGCTCGTCGTTGGCGGCGTACTGCAGCAGCAGCGGTGCGCGGATGCGGGCGGCGTCTTCCGCCGAGGGCTGTCCCCCGTAGAAGGGCACGGCCGCGCCCAGCTTGGGCAGTTGCGTGGCCAGGAAGTTCGACACGCTGCCGCCGTAGCAAAAGCCCACCGCCCCCAACTGGCCATTGCCCTGCGGCAGGGCCTGGAGGTAGGCTGCGGCGGCCAGGAAGTCCTGGCGCGTCTTGGCCTGGTCCAGCTTGGGGAAGAGCTCGCGGGCCTTGTCTTCGTCGCCCGGGTAGCCGCCCAGGGGGAACAAGGCGTCGGGTGCGAACGCGATGAAGTTCTCCAGCGCCAGGCGCCGGGCCACGTCTTCGATGTGCGGGTTCAGCCCGCGGTTCTCGTGCACCACCAGCACCGTGGGCAGCTTGGCTTTGGCCTCGCTGGCGCCCACAGGCTGCACCAGGTAGCCGCGCACCGTGCCGTACCCCTGCGGCGAGGTGATCTCGACGTGGCGCGCCAGCAAACGGCTGTCATCGCCCTTGACCTGCTGGGCGTGAGCGAAGTTGGGGCTGAGCTCGGCCAGCAAGGCTTCGGCAGCCACGATGCCCGCCGTGTACTTGGCGGCCGACTGCAGGAAGCCACGCCGCTCCAGCAGGCCGTGGACGTACTGGTCGAACAGGCGCATGACTTCGGGCGGGTAGTCCGCGGCGGTCTTGCGCTTGGCTTGGGACGGCACCTTGTTGCTGGCGTTGCTGCCGGTGCGGGTGTGGCCGCTGGACGGTGTGCTCATGTCGCTGTCTCCTCGGGATGGGCTCGGGATGGCTCAGGATTTCCGCGCTGCGGCCTTGGCGCGCAGGTTCTGCACGATGTCCAGGGCCTGCTGCACATTGGCATCGGGCGACACCCCACCGACGGTGGCAGCGATGCGGCCATCCGGCGTGACGATGAAGGTGGTGCGGTCGGTGCGGGCGTGGTCGATCTCGACGCCGCGCGTGTCCTTGCGGCCCGCCGGGATTTCGGTGACGCTCAGGTCGAAGGCGCGCGCCACCCGGCCATCGGCATCGGAGGCCACGGGGATCTTGCCGGCGCAGTACTGCGGATCGGCCGAGAAATCGTTCAGTCGGGAGATGCTGTCCAGCGAGACGCCCACGATGGTGGCGCCAGCCGCCGCGAATTTCTCGACGTTGCTGGCAAAGGCGTGCGCCTGGATGTTGCAGCCGGCCGTGAAGGCCGAGGGGTAGAAATACACCACCACCGGGCCCTTCTTGAGCGCGTCCTTCAGCGTGTAGCTGAAAGCCTTGCCGGCCTGGGAGGCCTGCAGCTTGAAGTCGGGGGCGGCATCGCCTTCTTTCAGCGCGGCCTGGGCGGGCACGGCGCTCAGCAGGGCCGCGGCGGCCAGGGCTGCGGCAACGGTGTTCAGGAACGGGTTCTTCATTTTGGGTGCTTTCAATGGGGGCATCACTGGCTGGCCAGGTGCGTGGCCAGGGCTTCGATCTCGGCGTCGCTCAAGGGTGACAGGGCCTTGTTCATGACGCCATCGGGGCTGTTCTTGCGGTCGCCAGAGCGCCAGTCACGCAACTGCTTGTCCAGGTAGCGCCATTCCTGGCCGGCAATGCGCGGGGCCAGTGCTGCGCCCTTGGCCTGCGGGCTGTGGCAGCTGGCACAAGCCAGCACGCCGCGCGTGGCATCGCCCTGCTCATAGAGGCGCTGACCGATGGCCGAGGCGGCGGCCGCTTTCGGGTCGGGTTCGCCCTTCATCACCGGCAGGCTGGCGAAGTAGGCCGAGATGTCGCGCACGTCCTCGTCGCTGACGCTGCGCGCCATGATGGCCATCTGGTCGTGCTTGCGCGCGCCGGACCGGAAGTCCCGCATCTGCTTGAGGAGGTAAGCGGCATCCTGGCCCGCCAGCTTGGCGAACTTGCCTTCGGGCCCGTTGCCATGCCCAGCGCCTTGTCCGTCGATGCCGTGGCACTCCTGGCAGCGCTCGCTGTCGATCTTCTCGCGCCCCAGCACGGGGTTGCCTTGCTGAGGAGGGGTCGGGGGGGCACTCACTTTCGGCACCGCAGCAGCCTTTGCCGCCCACGCCGCCATGGGCCACACAGCACCCCACACCGGCACGAACAACAGCACAGACAACACGGCACCCATCGTTTGGTTCACAACTTGGTTCGGCAAAACACACCCTCAGGACTTCTTGTAGAAGGTGTGGCAGGTGCGGCAGGTGCGCGACAAGGTCGTGGCCGAGTCAGACGCCGTGCCGAAATCCTTGGTCGCCACCGACTTGACGATGGCTTCGGACAACTCACGGCTCTTGCGCGACAGGTCCACGGCATCGGGCGCATCGCCCTTGGCCACGAAATGGGCCTCCACCTTGCCGAACAGCGCCTGCAACTCCTTGGCGTCCGAGGTGCTGCCGGGGGCGTTCTGCGTGGCGATGTTCGAGGCCAGGCTCTTGTTGGTGTCCTCGATGGTCTGCATCAGGTCCATGTCCAGCTCGGTGTCGGCGGCGCGAACGCCGCCGAACACCGCAGCCAGCAGGGCCAGCGCGACCCAGGTCTTGCGGGCTCCTTGCAGCATCAGGCCAGGATCTCCTTGATGACCTTGCCGTACACCACGGTCGGGCGCTCGGAACGGCCGTTGTTGATGAAGGTGGTCTTGAGGTGGTCCAGGCCCATCAGGTGCAGCACGGTGGCGTGCAGGTCGTAGGTGTCCACGGCCTTGTCCTTGTCGGCCACTTGCAGGCCCACTTCGTCGGTCTCGCCATAGGTGAAGCCCGCCTTGAGGCCACCGCCGGCCATCCACTGGGTGTAGCCCCAGGGGTTGTGGTCGCGGCCGGTGCCGCTTTCGCCCCAGGAGGTGCGGCCGAACTCGGAGGTCCACACCACCAGGGTGCTGTCCAGCAGGCCGCGCTCCTTCAGGTCGTGCAGCAGGCCGGCGATGGGCTTGTCCACCATGCGGGCCATGACGGCGTGGTTGGCGTCCAGCTCGCTGTGGGCGTCCCAGCTCTGGCGGTCGATGTCCACGCCTTCGGGGAAGCCCGAGACCACCTGCACGAAGCGCACACCGCGCTCCACCAGGCGGCGGGCGCGCAGCAGCACCTCGCCGTAGCTCTGGCTGGTCTTGTCGTTCAGGCCGTAGAGCTCCTTGGTCGCGGCGGTTTCCTTGCTGATGTCCACCGCGGCAGGCGCAGCGGCCTGCATGCGGTCGGCCAGTTCGTAGGACTGCAGGCGGGCCTTCAGCTCGGTGTCGTGCGGGTAGCGGTCGGCGCCGAGCAGGTTCAGGCGCTTGAGCAGGTCCAGCGAGGTGCGTTGCTGCACGGCATTGCGCAGTTCCGGGCGCTCCAGGTACAGGATCGGGGAATCACCCGGGCGGAAGGCCGTGCCCTGGTAGACGGCCGGCAGGAAGCCTGCGCTCCAGTTGACCGAACCGGCCGAAGGCTCGCGGTCGCCGTTGTAGAGCACCACGTAGGACGGCAGGTCGGGGTTGGCCGAGCCCAGGGCGTAGTTGATCCAGGCGCCCAGCGAGGGACGGCCCGGGTTCAGGTCACCCGTGTTGAGCTTGAGGATGGAAATGTCGTGGGTGGCGCCCACGGTGGTGCTGGACTTGATGAAGGTCAGCTTGTCGGCCTGGGTGGCCAGGTTGGGCAGCAGGTTGGAGAACCACGCACCGCTTTCGCCATGCTGCTTCCAGGTGCGTTCGTTGGACGCGTACAGCTTGCCCACGCCGCCCTGCGTGCTGGTCTTGATGCCCTTGAGGAAGGAGGCAGGCACCGGCTGGCCGGCCAGCTTCTGCAGGTCGGGCTTGTGGTCGTACAGGTCCAGCGTGGAAGGCGCGCCGTTCTGGTGCAACCAGATCACCGACTTGATCTTGGCGGGAAACTGCGGCGACTTGGTCGCCAGCGGGTCCAGCAGCTCGGCCGCGGTGGCGGCACTGACGTGGCCGATGCCGGGGATGAAACCGCCCAGGGCGGCGCCACCCAGGCCCAGGCCGGCTTGGCGCAAAAAGGCGCGACGTTGATCGTTGCTCATGTGTGTTCCTTGTCTTCGTTCAATCGATGTGTTCAAAAATCGGGCTCAGAACCGGTAGGCGAAGCTGTTCGAGTTCGCCACCGTGTGCACCAGGTCCACGAAGGCGGCGGAGCGCACCGGGTCGTAGTTCTTGGTGTCCTTCAGGCCCTGGGGCACAGCCACTTCGAACTTGCCGGTGGCGACCTTCTGGCGGATGGCGATCTGCTGCTCGGCGAGGAACTGCTTGAGGGCAGCACGCTCGGTCTTGCTCGGGTCACGGGCGAACAGGATTTCGTACACGCGGCTGAGCTGGGCGTCTTCGCTCGGGCCGGCTTCGTTGATCACGCGGCCTGCCAGCGCCTGGCTCCAGTCAAAGACGATCTCGCTGTTGAAGAGCGTCAGGGCCTGCAGCGGCGTGGTCGTCACGTCCCGCTTGTGGTGCGGGTTGTTCGGGTTGGCCGGGTCAAAGCTCTGCGTGATCGGGTACGGGAAGCTGCGGCGCGTGAACACATAGATGCTGCGGCGGTGCCAGTCTTCCTTGTTCTCCGAGACCGTCCAGGCGCGGTTGCCGGCGAAGTCTTGCGACTTGCCCACATCGCCGACCTTCAGCACGGGCGGGAACACCGACGGGCCACCGACCTTGTCCACCAGCAAGCCCGATGCGTACAGCAGCGAGTCACGGATGACTTCGGCCTCCAGGCGCTTGCGGGGGTAAACCGCCAGCAGCTTGTTCTCCGGGTCGGCCTTCGCCACCTCGACGCGCTCGTCGGATGCCTGGCGGTAGGTCGCCGACAGCAGGATCTCGCGGTGCAGCTTCTTGACGCTCCAGCCGTTCTGCACGAAGCGCGAAGCCAGGTGGTCCAGCAACTCGGGGTTGGTGGGCTTCTGGCCAGCGCGACCGAAGTCGGCCACGGTCGGCACGATGCCCTTGTCGAAGTACTGGGCCCACACGCGGTTGGCGTAGACGCGGGCGGTCAGCGGGTTGCTGTCGCTGCTCAGCCACTGGGCCAGCGCGGTGCGGCGACCCGAGGACTTGTCCGTCGGCGTGATGGCGACCTCGCCCTTGCCTCCCCACAGTGCCGGGATGGCCGGGTTCACCGCTTCCAGCGGACGCTCGTGGATGCCACCGAAGCGCACATGCGTGGCCGGCACATCCTTGTTCGTCAGCTCGAAGGCCGTGGTCAACCAGGTGCTGCCCTTGGCGGGGCGCAGCTTGTCGAACTTCTTGAGCTCGGCCTGCAGCGCCTGGTACTGCTTCCACTTCTCGACGTTGTCGGGGTTGTGGTCGGCGCGGTCTTTCTCCTCGGCGGTGTTGCGCAGGTACTGGACGATTTCGTTGTCGGACGCGACGGCCTGCTTGCGCCAGTTCACCCACTTGTCCAGCGCGGTCCACTCACCCTCAGGCTTGAAGATGGCGGCGCGGCTGTCGTCGAGGTAGCGCTCGTTGTAGTACTTGCGACCGGCCTCGCGCACCGTGTCCAGGATGGCTTTCTGCTTGGCGCGGATGTCCTTGGTGGCTTCCTGGTAGGCGGCCTGGACCTTGAGGAACTCCTTGTCGTGGTCGCTCTCGGTGCCCTGGGCCAGCGGCGTCTTCTCGTTGAAGGCGGTGTTGGCGAAGAAGGCCTGCAGCTGGAAGTACTCCTTCTGGCTGACGCGGTCCGCCTTGTGGTTGTGGCAACGGGCGCAACCGATGGTGCTGGACAGGAAGGTCTCACCGACCAGGTCGGTCATGTCGGTTTCGATCTGGTACTTGCGCTGCACCAGGTCGCGCGAGTTGAAGTTGTCCGGGTAGCCGGCCAGGAAACCGGTGGCCACGCGCGCCTCCTGGCTGTCGGGCCACAGCTCGTCACCCGCGACCTGTTCCTGGATGAAGCGCGAGAAAGGCTTGTCCTGGTTGAAGGCGTTGATGACGTAGTCGCGGTAACGCCAGTTGTTCGGGCGGGTGTTGTCGTTCTGGAAGCCCGTGCTGTCGGCGTAGCGGGCCAGGTCCAGCCATCGGCGGGCCTGGCGCTCACCGAAGTGATGCGAGGCCAGCAGGCGGTCCACCAGCTTCTCGTGGGCCTGGGGCGACTTGTCGTTGACAAAGGCCTTGATCTCCTCCGGCGTGGGCAGCAGGCCCCAGGCGTCCAGGGTGGCGCGGCGGATGAAGGTGGCGCGGTCCGCTTCCGCCGACGGCTTCAGCCCGGCAGCTTCCTGCTGGGCCAGCACGAAGGCGTCGATGGGCGCACGCACCCACTTGCGGTTTTGAACCTGCGGCACCGCTGGCGCCTTGACAGCCTGGTAAGGGCTCCAGCGCGCGGACGTGGCAGATGTGGATTTGGCCGAAGGCTCAGCCTGAGGGGTTTCGGCAGCATGCAAAGAAACGGCCACGAGGCCGGCAGCGGCAGAAACAAGCCATTTGTTATTCATTTTCAAACCCTCCAGATGCGATACGCGAAAATTTCATTTGCTTGCTTTCCTGGGACATATCAAACAACCCAAAATTGGCCCGAAACCTCTGGATGACAGCCCATGAACTGCCCGGATGAATCGGATGCTGGGGCAGGCAAACGCAAGTGCTGTGCCAATTCAGGCAGAAATTTCACACAGCACGACACTCATCGCAAGTCATTGATTCAAAAGCTTATTTGTGAAAATCATGTGCACATGAGATCCCCTCATGGAAGCCCAAAAAGACGCTTCATGCCGGAGAAAGTTGAATCCTCAACACATGACATGCTGAAAAATCAGCACCACGCTTTGCATAAATCAACACAAGGGCCACAAAACCCCAAAATCACCCTGCAAATTGGCTGGCACAAACCCTGCAATGGAATGGATTCTCAAAATCCAAGACAGCCTTCGACACAGGAGTTATCAAGGTGCCCTTTCAGAAAAAAACACAGGTGGCCATCGCGGCGCTGATCGCGCTGAGCAGCGTCACCGCCCAGGCCCAGTCCAACAACGAAGTGCAGGCCCTCAAGAGCACGGTGGAAGAACTTCGCCGGCAGATCGACGAGTTGCGTGGCCTGGTGAAGCAAGCGCCCGCAGCACAGAGCGCACCGGCCGCGCCCGCCGATGACGAAGCGCCGGAAAGCGTCGATGCGCGCACGCCCGCCTCCAAGGCCGACATCCAGGGCTTGCGCACCGACCTGGAGAACTACAAGTACGACCAGTCGCGCCTGCAGGAGCGCAACATCCCCAGCGTGGCCCGCAACACCCGCATCGGCGGCAGCATCACCTTGGGCTATGACAAGCGCACACCGGCCTTCCAGGCGGGTGACAGCCAAACCACCACCGCCACGGCCGCAGCCCCGGGCGAGACACGCAAGAACGGCTTCCGATCCCCGTCGATCGCGCTGAACTTCTCGGGCAACCTGTACCGCGACTACGCCGAAGGCAGGAACCTGACCTACCGACTGGCCCTGTCGGCGGCCAATGCCTCGGGCAACAACGGCAATTCGCAGGTCAACGTGACCGATGCGTGGATCCGCTACAGCTACGAACCCGCCACCGGCAACCTGGAAGACCGCCTGGGCACCGTGACCCTGGGTCAGCAGCCCGTGCCCTTCGGTCTGGATGCGCCGGCACTGGACCCCGAAGTCCGTGCCGTGATCAACAGCGCCCTGTTCGTCTCAGGCCTGGACCTGGGCACCCGCCAGATCGGTTTGCTGGCACAAGGCGACTTCGACCCCTACGTTGACTTCACCAACAACTACCGCGCGCCGCTGCTGTCGTACGCCGTGGGCTTCTTCAACGGCAACGGACCGAACAAGAACGACAACAACTCCATGCGCGACTGGATCGGACGCGTGGCCTACACCTTGCCGGTGGACTACACCAGCTGGTTCCGCCAACTGCAGTTCGGTGTGTCGCTCTACAAACGCTTCCCGACGATTGCCACCACCGCCTCGTCCACATCGCTGTTGGGCCACCGCGGAGAGCAAAGCATCAAGGGCTTTGACATCAACTGGACCCATCTGCCCTTCTCGATCGCCTACGAATGGGCCTACGGCAAGACCGAAATCGCATCGTCGGCCGCCACGCGCCTGGTCAACCCCGACGACTTCCGCCGTGGCGTGGGCCAGTACATCAACCTGGGCTACACGTTCGGCGAACAGTTCCTGGCCAGCTCGCGCAACCAGGGCAAGTTCGACGACTTCTGGCCCACGTCCTTCCAGGCCTTCCTGCGCGCCGACACCTTCGACCCGAACCGCGCCGACAAGTCCCGCAAAGACCGCCAGTTCCGCACCACGCTGGGCCTGAACGTCTTCTTCGCCGAGACCACGCGCTTCCAGATCAACTACTTCAAGGACCGCAACCAGAACGGTGTGGACGCCCTCTTGCCGAACACCACGACCGTTGCCAAACGCACCAACGGCCTGCAGGCCCAGTTCGTTGCCGCCTTCTGACCCATTCACCTCACTGGAGACCCTCTACATGCAACGTCGTTCCTTCAGCACCCTCCTGGCCTCTGGCCTGGCTGCTCCGGCCCTGATCGGCCTGTCCACCGGCACCGCCCGGGCACAAGCCAATGGCAAACCCACCACCATCCGCATCGGCTTCCCCGGCGCGGGCACCGGTGGTCGTCCCCTGCCCACGTCCGGCTTCACCTCCAACGTCGTGTTCCGTGGCGACCTCGAACAAGAGTTCGCCGCCGACGGCATCAAGATCGAATGGAAGTACTACGTGGGCGCCGGCCCGGCCTTGAACGAGGCCTATGCCAACGGCCTGCTCGATTTCTGCTTCGGCCACGGCGACCTGCCGCTGATCGTGGGCCGCTCGACCGGCCTCAAGCACAAGATCCTGCTGTCGTCTGGCCGCGGCGGTGACGTCTACTTCATCACCCCGGCAGCCTCCAGCGCCAAGAGCCTCGCCGACCTGCAAGGCAAGACACTCTCGGTGCAGAAGGGCACCGCGGGCCAGCTGACGCTGTACCGCTTCCTCGAAAAGAACGGTTTCAAAGAACCCGAGAAGCAGTTCCGCATCATCAGCCAGATCCGCGACGACCGCGTGGCCGCGCTCTCCACGGGCGACGTGCACGGCGCCATCGAAACGCCCTTCGGCCTGGAAGCCCGCGGCGTGGCCAAGCGCCTGGCCGAGATCTATGACGACCCCATCATCAACCGCCCTGGCACGCTGTGGGTGGGCGAGACCTTCGAGCAGAAGTACCCCGAGCTGGTGCAGCGCATCGTCAACCGCGTGGTCAAGACGGCCCACTGGAGCACGCTGGAAGCCAACCGCGAGACCCAGTACCAGTACTGGACGCGTTCGGGCGTGAACACCTACATCGACAACAAGCGCGTATGGGACCGCACCAAAGACCTGCGCACGCGCCACAACCCGCTGCTCGATGAGTACTACACCGCGTCCATCCAGCGCTCCATCGACGAGATCAAGGGCTACCGCCTGTCTCGCCGCGAGGTGAGCCTGGAAGGCTGGATCGAGCCCAAGTACCTCAACAACGCCCTGCGCGAGCAAAAGCTGGAAACGTTCTGGCCCACCCAGGACGCCACCGGCAAGTACACCCGCACCTGATCCCAGCCTGACCCCCGCGTTCCCAGGAGATTCCCACCATGGCCGTGTCCAGCGACGACATCGCGATCTTTCCGCCGGAGCCCGCAGCCGCGTCTGCGCTGCCCCTCCAGCGGAGCTTCCCTCAACCCCAGGCCACGCCGGCTTCGGCCGGGGTCTGGCGGCAACGCACCGTCCACGGTGCGGCCTGGCTGGCGACCTTCCTCGGGAACGTGGCCTTGGGCCTGATCCTGCCGGCACTGCTCTACGGTTTGTGGTGGACGGCCGCCGACCGCCACTGGATCGCAGAGCAGATCCTGCCCTCGCCGGCCTTCGTGTGGGAATCCTTGGGCATCGTGTGGGACAGCGGCGAGCTGCAAGGACACGTGGGGCACAGCGCCCGGCGTGCCGCCCTGAGCCTGCTGATCGGCGGCGGCTTCGGCCTGCTGCTGGGCTTCGCCATGGGCCTGTCGGAGCGCGTGAAGGCTTACGTCTTCCCGAGCTTCAACGCCCTGGCCCAATTGCCCGTGCTGGGCTGGATCCCGCTGCTGATCATCTTCGTGGGCATCGAAGAGGGGCTGAAGCTGTCGGCGATTTCGATCGCCGTGGTGGTGCCCGTGGCGCTGAGCACGCTCAACGGCATCGCCAACATCCCTGGCGCGCTGCTGGAGGTGGGCCGCGTGTACCAGTTCGGTGCCTGGCAGACCCTGACCCGCATCGTGCTGCCGGCCACCACGCCCGCGCTGTTCACCGGCCTGCGCCAGGGCGTGATGCAGGCCTGGCTGACCACCATCTTCGTGGAGCTGCTGTCCTCCAGCGAGGGTTTGGGCTTCTTCATGTCCTACAGCCGCTCGCTCAGCCAGATCGACATGGTCATCGTCTCGATGCTGGCCATCGGGGTGCTGGGCATCGTGATCGAGCTGGCCTTGCGCCTGATCGAGTCCCGCCTGCAAGGCTGGCGCCGCAACGCTTTCTGATCGCCCTCACGACCGCACAGACCATGCCCAACACAAGCACCACCCCCACACCCCGGTTCGACTGGCGCCCTTTGCGAGGATGGGTTTTGCCCACCGCCTTCATCGCCCTGTGGTTCATCGCCACCCAGCTGCACTGGGTCAACACCCGCCTGATCGTGCCGCCGCAAGGCGTCGTGACCACCGCGATCCAGGAACTGCAGCAGTCGTCGTTCTACGAAGGCGTGGCGCAGAGCCTGTGGCGCGACCTGTCGGGCTTCGCCATCGGCGCGCTGGCCGGCGTGGCCGTGGGCACGCTCATCGGCGTGTCCAGGCTGGCCGACAAGCTCATCGGCCCGACCTTCCACACCCTGCGCCAGATCTCGCTGTTCGCCTGGTTGCCGCTGCTGTCGGCCATCCTGGGCACGGGCGACCCGGCCAAGGTCATCTTCATCGCGTTCTCGGCGTTTTACCCGGTCGTCCTGGGCACGCTCGAAGGCGTCAAGGGCGTGACGCAGGCACACGCCGAGGTGGCGCGGGTCTATCGCTTCACGCCGTGGCAAACGCTGCGCCGTCTGGTCTGGCCGGCCGCCGCGCCGCAGATCCTGGGCGGGCTGCGCCTGGGCCTGATCTACGCCTGGCTGGCCACCATCGGCGCGGAGTTCCTGTTGGTCAACGACGGCCATGGCATCGGCAACATCGTCTTCAAGGGCCGCAATGCCTTCAACGTCGAGCTGATCCTCTTCGGACTGCTGGCCATCGGCACCGTCGGCGTGGTGTTCAACCGCCTGGCCACCCTGGCCGAAGCCCGCTTGCTGCACTGGCGCGCACCGCAACGCCGCTGAGCCGCCCTCTTTTCTGTCACGCACCGTTTTTCACCAGGAGCCGCCCATGTCTCACGCAGGCACCATCGACATCCAACAACTCCACAAGCAGTACGAGGTCAAGGGCGAGCCCTTGAAGGTGCTGCAAGACATCAACCTCTCGATCCGGCCGGGCGAGTTCATCAGCATCGTCGGCTCCAGCGGCTGCGGCAAGTCCACCTTGCTGCGCTTGCTGATCGGTCTGGAGTCGGGCTACAGCGGCAAGCTGCTGCTCGACGGCAAGCCCATCCAGGGCACCAGCCTGGAGCGCGGCATCGTCTTCCAGGAGCACCGCCTCTTCCCCTGGCTGAACGTCGAGCAGAACGTCGCGCTCGGCCTGCTGAACGCGCCTGGCACGCAGTCCGAGAAGGACCGCAGCGTCAAGGAGCACATCGCGCTCGTGGGCCTCAAGGGCTTCGAGACGGCCTACCCTTACCAGCTCTCGGGCGGCATGTCGCAACGCGTCGCCATCGCACGCGCCCTGGTCAACCGACCCGAGGTGCTGCTGCTCGACGAGCCCTTCGGCGCCCTCGACGCCTTGACCCGCACCCGCCTGCAGCAGGAACTGCAGCGCATCTGGCAGGCCGAGGGCATCACCGCCATCCTGGTGACTCACGACGTGGAAGAAGCCGTTTACCTGGGCGACCGCATCGTGGTGATGGAGCCCCGCCCTGGCCGCATCAAGCGCATCGTCGATGTGTCGCTGGCCCGCCCGCGCGACCGCGCCAGCGCCGAGTTCGTCGCCATCAAGGACGACGTGCTCAGCGAGTTCAACCACGAAATCAACCACGCCACGGTGGCGGAACGGCTGGAGCGCTCCAGCGACCCGCTGGCCGCTTGAGCCCGCTGTCCATTCCATGCCCTGACGCTGTCATCTCTTTCGCTGTCATCACTTCGCTTTACTTTTCTTCCCCGACACCATGCACCGTTTCCAACACACCGCCATCGCCCTGCTGTCCACCGCCGTGCTGAGCCTGCCCGCCATGGCGCAGAACGCGCCTGCTGCCCCCGCCACAGCGGCCTCTGCCAGCGCCTATGTGGCACCGCCCTGGACCTACAAGACCCAGCAACTCAGCCGCAACGACGTGGACAAGCTGCTGGGCAACCCCAAGAAGCTGCTGATCATCGACGTGCGCCGCCCGGACGAGCTCGGCAAGAACGGCAGCTTCCCCGTCTACCTCAGCGTGCAGATCAAGGACCTGCCCGAGGCGCTGGAGTACATCCCCAAGGACCGCGTGATCCTGACCGTCTCCAACCGCGCCCACCGCGCCGGCGCTGCCGGTGACCTGCTGAGCAGCAAGGGCTACAAGGTGGCCGGCGCCGTCGGTTCGCTGGACTACGCCGAAGCCGGGGGCAGCATCGCCAAGATCACGCCGCCGCCTGCACCGGCCACTTCGGCAACCACGCCGGCGGCCACCCCGGCGGCCACGGTTCCCGCTGCCGGCCCCGCCGCCTCGCGATGAGCAGCAGCGCCCTGTCCGGTGACGCGCTCACCCACCGGGTGCGCGTCTGGGATGCCCCCCTGCGGGCCTTCCACTGGTTGCTGCTGGCCGCCGTGGCTGCGGCCATCGCCACCGGCCTGCTGGGCGGTGAATGGATGGTCTGGCACGGCCGCGCTGGCATCGCCATCGTGGGCCTGATCGCCTTCCGCCTGGCCTGGGGGGTTCTGGGTTCGGAGACGGCGCGCTTCGCGCAGTTCCTGCCCGGCCCTGGTGCCCTGTGGGCCTACCTGCAAGGTCAGTGGCAAGGCATCGGACACAACCCGCTGGGGGCCTTGTCCGTGGTGGCGCTGCTGGGCCTGCTGGCCGCGCAAGTGGGCACCGGCCTGTTCAGCAACGACGACATCGCCTTCGCAGGCCCGCTGTCGGCGCGAGTGGACGAGGAGCTCGTCCAGAGCCTGACGGGTTGGCACCATCGCCTGGTCAATGGCCTGTACGCGTTGATCGCCCTGCACGTGGGCGCCATCGGCTTCTACGCCGTGGTCAAGCGCCTGCGCCTGGTGCCTGCGATGGTGACGGGCTGGCAAGAGGTGCCGCGCAGCCAACTGGGCCCACGCCCGGCCCATGCCGGGGCATTCGCCGTGGCGCTGTCCTTGGGCTTGCTGGCTGGCTATGCCGCCAGTGGCGAATGGCAGAACGGGTTGCAGAGCGCCCCATCGACGTCGGCGACGTCGGTCACCGCACCGACCTCCGATGCCAGCGCTCAGGCGGCACAGCCCGGCAGCGCGGCGGCATCGGCCTCATCCGGCAAGGCCACAGCAGCGCCAGCCTGGTGAGCGGACATCACCACACAGCGTGACCCCAAGCCAAAGCGGCTTCGCCTTGCCAGGTGAAGCCGCTTTCGTTGGTGCGACGGTGAGGCGTGCGGGGCAAGCGATCGATCAAGCGATCGATGCCGACGAGGCGTTGGCCTCTGCAGTCTCAGCCTGCAAATCGTCCCCCTGCAGCAAGCCGTGGCGCTTGAGCTGGGTGCGCATCATGTTGCGGGTGATGCCCAGCAAGCGCGCAGCGCGCACCTGGTTGCTGCCCGCGTGGGCAAAGGCCGTGTGCACCAGGGTGGATTCGACCGTGTCGAACAGATCGGGCCAACCGGCGTCCAGCAGGGCCTGGCAGGCCGATTGCAGCAAGGCCAGACCGGCAGAGGGCTCAAAGACACCGGCCGCCGATGCCACGGATGCCCCTGCGCCCACAGCTGCGCCGGCAGCCGGCACGAACGCGCTCGGCGCGTGCCGATCGTGCGCATCCGCCGTCCCGCCAGAGCCCAGCCCTCCCACACGCAACACCGAGGCATCGGCGGCCTGTGCGGGCCGGTTGGTCAGGGGCAGCAGGCGGATGTCGTGGGGCTCGATGGTCTGGTCGCGGCAGACGATGAGGGCGTAGTGGATGACGTTTTCCAGCTCGCGGATGTTGCCCGGCCAGCTGTACTGCGTGAGCGCCTCCTGCGCCGCTTCGCTGACGCTCACATCCTCCAGATGGAGCCGGCTGCGGTAGACAGAGATGAAATGCCGCACCAGCGGCAGGATGTCGGCGGGGCGCTCGCGCAGCGGCGGCAAGCGCACGCTGGCCACGCTCAAGCGGTAATACAGGTCGGCACGGAAATGCTGGGCCTCGACGGCCCGCGCCAGGTCGATGTTGGTGGCGGCCACCAGGCGCACGTCCAGCGGGATGCCGCGGCGCGAACCCAGGCGCACCACCTGGCGCTCCTGCAGCACACGCAGCAGCTTGACCTGCAGGCCCAGCGGCAAGTCCCCGATTTCATCGAGGAACAAGGTGCCACCGTTGGCGGCCTCGAACCAGCCCGCACGGGCGTGCGAAGCGCCGGTGAAGGCGCCAGACTCGTGCCCGAACAGCTCGGCGTCGATCAGCGTCTCGCTGAAGGCACCGCAGTTCACCGCGACGAAAGGCCCGGTGCGGCCACTGACGGCATGGATGTGCCGCGCAATCAACTCTTTGCCCGTGCCGGTTTCCCCGGTGACGAGCACGGTGGCTTCGCTGCGGGCGATGCGCTCGACATCGCGCAGCAACTGCAGCGAGGCCGGGTCATGGAAGACCAGCGCCTTGGCGCGGATCGACAGCGACGAGGCCGACGATTCGGGCAGGGTCAGCAAACGTTCTGGCATCCTGGGCTCATCCTTGGCTGTCTTGGGCACCCGGGGTGCGGATCAACACGAAGGCCTGCACCTGGACATGGCAGCTGTTGTGCCACTCCAGCGCATCGGTGGCCTCGTACTGCAAGGACTCCCGCGGGCGCACCAGGTGGCGCTGCCCGTGCAGGATGACGTCGAGCACGCCGGTGGACACCGCCACGTTGACACGGCGCGCGGCCACCGTGGCCGGCAGGCTCAGGCGACCGCCCGGGGCCAGGCGCAGTTCGTAGAAAGCTTCGCGGTGCCCATCGCGCGCCCGTTGCAAGGGGCGCAACTCGGCGCCTTCCGATGGCAACTGCGCGGGGCTGTCCGGCGAGGGTTGCAGCAGCAGCACGGCGTCATCGTGGGTGGGTTCCAGGAACCACGACACCGACACGCCCAAGGCTTGCGCCACCTGCCACAAGGTCTTGATGCTGGGCACGCTGCGGCCCTGCTCGACCTGGCTGAGCATGGCGCGCGACACCCCGCTGTGCGCCGACAGCTGCTCCAGCGACAAGCGGTGCTGCTGGCGCAGGCGCCGCAGGTTGCCGCCCACCGTGTGGCAGACCAGGGCCTCGCTGGCCGAAGCGCGCGAAGCCGACAGCGTCGCGCTGCGCTCGGTGCGGGCTGCGATCGGCAGGGTGCCGGTGCGCTCGACCCCGTTCCAGGGGCTGGCAGCGGCTTGGCGGTCACGGACCCAGACAGTGGCAGGCGAAGTCATGTGGTGTTTCTCGGGCAACTTGGGGCAGGGACAAGGTCGTTCACCTTACCCAAGCGGCCGCCCACCGGCAAAGACGCGATTCGCATGGCCATCTGCCGAGAGCGCATGTGCAAGCACCTCATGCACATTCCTCGCTTGTCCACCGCCGGCACGCAGGCCCACAGTCGGTCTCCATGAACCGCCCTGCCCGCCCCCACGACCACCACAGCGCCACCCAGCCCCATGCGGCCGCGGCCTGTCTGTCGTGGCCCCAGGCCAGCGCGGCCCCACGCCTGGCGCGCCCTCCGCATCCACAACGCCCCTCGGTGCGCGTGCTGGTCATCCCCGGCTTGCGCGACAGCGGCGACGCCCATTGGCAGACCTGGCTGCAAAGCCAGTACGTGGACGCCGCCCGCGTGACCCAGCGCGACTGGCATCAACCCGAGTTGGCCGGCTGGTCGGAGCGCATCGGCGACACCCTGGCGCGCAGCAGCCGCCACACGCTCTGGGTCGCGGTGGCCCACAGCTTTGGCTGCCTGGCCCTCGCACATCACCTGGCCAATCACATGAGCCATCACCTGGAGCCTCGGGCCGACGCCCTCTCGGCAGACGACACCGAGCCCCCGACCCACGGCCGCATCGTCGCCGCCTTGATGGTGGCGCCCGCCGACCCCGTGAAATTCGGCCTGAGCGCCGCGCTGCCCCGCCACCCTTTGGGCCTGCCCCTGAGCGTGATCGGCAGCGAGGACGACCCCTGGATGCCGCTGGACCGCGCCCGCGACTGGGCCCACACCTGGGGCGGCGGCTTCGTCAACCTGGGCCGCGTGGGCCACATCAACACCGAGTCCGGCTTCGGCCCCTGGCCCCTGGCACGGCAGAAGGTGGACCACCTCGTGCGCCAGCAACAACGCCTGCACACCCACCTGTGCGGCCTGGCCTGCGACACGCCCTGACGCCCTTCCCCTCACCACCCCCTCACCCGTTTTCTGTCAACGACCTCTGAAAGGACCCACACATGGCCAGCCTGCGCCTGGGCGACACCGCCCCCGACTTCGAACAAGCCTCGTCCGAGGGCACCATCCGCTTCCACGAGTGGCTGGGCGACAGCTGGGGCATCCTGTTCTCGCACCCCGCCGATTTCACGCCCGTGTGCACCACCGAACTCGGCCTCACGGCCAAGCTCAAGGGCGAGTTCGCCAAGCGCAACGTGAAAGTCATCGCGCTGTCGGTGGACACCGTCGCGTCCCACGACAAGTGGATCCCCGACATCAACACCACCCAGGGCACGGTGGTGAACTTCCCCATCATCGCCGACGCCGACCGCAAGGTCTCCGAGCTCTACGACCTCATCCACCCCAACGCCAGCAGCACCCTCACGGTGCGCTCGCTGTTCGTGATCGACCCGGCCAAGAAGGTCCGCCTGACCATCACCTACCCGGCCAGCACGGGCCGCAATTTCGATGAGATCCTGCGCGTGGTGGACTCGCTGCAACTGACCGAACACCACAGCGTGGCCACACCTGGCAACTGGCAGGATGGCGACGACGTGGTCATCGTGCCCTCGCTGCAAGACCCGGCCCTGATCGCCCAGAAGTTCCCCAAGGGCTTCGTGGCCGTCACGCCCTACCTGCGCCTGACGCCTCAGCCCAACCGCTGAAACGCGCCATGGCGCTCGCCACCGAGCCTGTTCAAGTTCAAGCTGCCGAGCGGTGCTTGCGCAGCATGAAGCCCACACCGGCCAGGCCCATCAGCGTCAGGGCCAGGTCGGCGGGCTCGGGTGCGGGCGACGCCACAGACGCGGTGGTCCGGATGACGCCGGCGTACGAAGCGCTGCCTGACTTCCCATCGGTCACGTAGCCGGTCACCGCCAGCTTGTACGTGCCTGCCGCCAGCGAGGCAAAGCTGAAGGTGTTGAGCGCACCGTCTTTGGGGATGCTCAGGTCCACGCCGTAGTACTGGCTGAAACCGGCGTTGCCCAGGATGATCGACGTCAACACCACGTCCTTGCCCGACACCGCGTAAGAACCTGAGGACGAGCCCGATGGCGCCCCATCGCTGCTCGTGCCGGACACGCTGCCCGCGTCACCGATGCGGAAGGTGTAGTAGTCCGTGAAGCCCGACGTGCTCGCGTAGAAGGTGTTGCCAAATTGGGTGCCCCCGGCACTGAGCAGGCCCAGGTTGTCCTGGCCGGCCGAAGCGCTGCCGCAGGCCAGTGCCAGCAACCAACCCAGGCAAGCGAACGGAGCGACGTGTTTCATGGAAAACCTCTGTGTGAGTGAGGTTCTGAAGGTAACCGTGCGGGGTTTGATCCGTCACCCCAGGGGTGAGGGGGCGACACACCTGAGGCGTGCAGTGCGTCACGCAAAGGCAAAATGAATCACACGTCCAGGCCACACGACCCGGCCACACACCACAGCGGTTAGGCCCACAAACGAAAGAGCCGCAGCGGACAAACCGGTGCGGCTCTCGATGTGACATGGTCGGGGCGGTGGGATTCGAACTCACGACCCTCTGCTCCCAAAGCAGATGCGCTACCAGGCTGCGCTACGCCCCGACGAAGTCCGCATTGTAGCCGCCAAAGCGGCCTGCCAGCGTCACTCTGAACAACACAAGCGTTCAAACGAGCTAGGGATGGCCCGGGCCGAGGGCAAAGGCCAGCATGTGCTCACCACAACGAAGCACCCAAGGAGCGCACATGCCGCACCGCATGAACGTCAAGCACACAGGTCTGCGCGTCACACTGGCGGTCTGCCTGGGCCTGGCCAGCACCATGGGCGGCACCCTGGCATGGGCCGCCCGCAACCTGCCGGGCATCGGCGACCCCGGCAACGTCACCGTCTCCGGCATCTCGTCGGGCGCGGCCATGGCGGTGCAGTACGCGGTCGCCCACTCCCAAAGTGTCTCAGGCGTGGGGGCCATCGCAGGGCCCGGCTGGGGATGTGCCCAGGGGCGGGTCTCTCAGGCCATCAACACCTGCATGTGCGTGCGGGAAACGCCAGCCGCCACCCTGCCGATGGCCCAACAGTTCGCATCGTCCGGTGCCATAGACCGGCTGATGTCGGGCAAGCCGCAAAGCCTGTCACGCGCCTTCGTCTTCCACAGCCCCGACGACGCCACGGTCCAAGCCGCCTCGGGGGACGCAGGCATCGCCTTCCTGCGGGACTTCATCGGCCAGGCGCCCACGGTGGACCGTGGCAACGCCACCGACGGCAGCAACCACGCCGGGCACGGCATCCTCTCGCCCGATGGCAGCGACAGTTGCGCCGCCTCCCCGCGCGACAGCAGTTACGTGCGCCACTGCGGCCAGGAAGACAACGCCCGGGACGCGCTGCACGCCCTCTTCCCACAGCGCCCCACCGACGCCAGCCAGCGCATCGCCCAGATCCCCGAAGGCGACCTGCAGCCCTTCGACCAGACGCCGTTCATCGACGAGGTGACGGCAGCGAGCCCCTACATCGCACCCGACACGCTGTGGCTGTCCTTCTGGCCCTACCGCAGCGACCGCCGCGATCGGCTGGACATGGCCACCACCGGCTACCTCTATGTGCCGCCCAGCTGCCGTGCCGCCGGTGCCCGCTGCGGCGTGCACGTCGCGCTGCACGGCTGCAAGCAGGATGTCAAAACCTTCGCGCGCACCACCGGCTACATCCACTGGGCTGAGCACTTCCGCGTGATCGTGGTCTATCCAGCGGTGCAGCAAGGCGACAACCCGGTGTCGGAAAGCTGCTCGGCGGGCACAGTGCCCAGCCTGGCCGATGCCGCCTGGATCCAGCCCAACCCCAATGGCTGCTGGGACTGGTGGGGCTACCTCGACGGCGCCGACCGCACCCGCTACCTGACCCGGGCCGCGCCGCAGATGCAGGTGATCGAGCGCATCGTGCGGGCCTTGACCCGGTCACACTGAGCGACACCCGCCGCGGGGTCAGCCGCCGATCTGCGCCCAGGTCTTCTCCAGCCGCTTGACGCTGACGGGCTGCGGCGTGCGCAGCTCCTGCGCGAACAGGCTGATGCGCAACTCTTCGAGCAGCCAGCGGAACTCGTCCAGGCGCGCGTCGTGCGTGCCCTTGAGTTCGGCCAGGCGGCGGGTGTGGCGCTGGTCCAGCGGTTTGAGCTCGGTCAGGCGCTGGGCGTCACGCGCCGGGTCGCCCTTGAGCTTGTCCAGCCTCAGAGTGATGCCCTTGAGGTAGCGCGGGAAGTGCTGCAACTGCGCATAGGGCGTGCTGGCCACGAAGCGCTTGGGCATGAGGCGCTGCAATTGCGCGGCGATGTCCTCGGCCACGTCCTTCGGCGGCTTGGCGTCCTTGAGCTTGCGCGTGGCAGCGGCGTACTCGGTCAGCACCGTGCCGGCCAGGCGGGCCACTTCCTGGGCGATCAGGTTCAGGCGGGTGCGGCCTTCCTCGACCCGGGCCTTGAAGCTGGCCGCATCGGTGGGCAGAGGGTCCGAGAGGTAGGCCCGGTCCAGGGCCACGTCGATGACCTGGTCGCGCAACTCGTCGGCCGTGCCCAGAGGCATGAACGCCATCGCCATCTTCTGCAGGTCGGGGATGTTCTTTTCCAGGTACTTCAGCGGCTCGCGGATCTGCAAGGCCACCAGGCGGCGCAGGCCAGCGCGGTGCTTGAGCGCGGCCACGTCGGGCTCGTCGAAGATGTCGATCTCGACGTGCGTGCCCTTGTCCAGCAAGGCAGGGAAGCCGATGAGGGTGTGGCCACCGCGCTGGATCTCCATCAGCTCGGGCAGCTCGCCGAAGGTCCAGTCGGTCAGCGGGGTGCTGGCGGCCTGAGTGGTTTGGGCTGCGGCTGGGTTGGCAGGCTTGGCCGTGGACTGGGGCCGGCCCTGGGCCACGGTCGGGGCCTTGCTGGCCACCGACGGCGTGGCGGCCGGCGCGGTGCCTGCATCGACCACCTCCTGCGCCTTGAGCGCCGCCAGCGCCTGGAAAGCCCCCCGTGCCAGCGCGCCCAGCTCGGCCTTGAGCGCGGGCAGGTTGCGGCCCAACCCCAGCTGCCGCCCGTGCTCATCGACCACGCGGTAGTTCATGAACAGGTGCGGCGAGAGCGTGTCGAGCTTGAAATCGGCACGCTTCACATCGAGCTGGGTCTTGTCGCGCACGGCCTTGAGCAGCGCGTCCATCAATCCGCCCTGGCCGAACTCGGCGGTGCTCACGAAGGCCTCGGCGTAGTCGGGCAGCGGCACCAGGCGCGCGCGCGGCTTTTGGTGCAGGCTCTTGACCAGGGCCAGCACCTTGTCTTTCAGCATGCCGGGCACCAGCCACTCGCCGCGCTCTTCGCTGACCTGGTTGAGCGCGAAGATGGGCACGGTCACGGTCACGCCATCGCGGGCGTCGCCGGGCTCGTGCAGGTAGGTGGTGCTGCAGTCCACACCGCCCAGGCGGATGACCTTGGGGAAGGCCGCGCTGGTGATGCCGGCGGCCTCGTGGCGCATCAGCTCTTCGCGGCTGAGGTAGAGCAGCTTCGGGTTCTCGCGGCTGTCGTGCTTGTACCAGCGCTCGAAGCTGGGGCCGCTCATCACGTCCGGCGGGATCTGCGCGTCGTAGAAGGCGTAGATCAGGTGCTCATCGACCAGCACGTCCTGGCGGCGCGACTTGTGCTCCAGCTGCTCAACCTGGTTGATGAGCTTGCGGTTGTGCGCCAGGAAAGGCAGGCGCGTTTCCCACTCGTCGTTGACCAGGGCCTCGCGGATGAAGATTTCGCGGGCCTCGCGCGGGTTGACCAGGCCGAAGTTGATGCGCTTGTTGTTGTAGACGACCAAACCGTACAGCGTGGCACGCTCCAGCGCCACGACCTCGGCGGCTTTTTTCTCCCAGTGCGGCTCCAGCATCTGTTTTTTGAGCAGGTGACCGCCCATCTGCACCAGCCAGGGCTGCTCGATGCCGGCAATGCCACGGCCGTACAGGCGCGTGGTCTCGACCAGCTCGGCGGCCAAAATCCAGCGCCCCGGCTTCTTGCTCAGGTTGGCGCCCGGGTGCTTGTGGAACTTGATGCCGCGCGCGCCGAGGTACCAGTCCTCGTCCTCGCTCTTACAGCCCACATTGCCCAACAGGCCCGACAGCAGCGACAGGTGCACCTGCTCGTAGGTGGCCGGTGAGCCGTTCATGCGCCAGCTGTGCTCGGCCACGACCGTGTGCAGTTGCGCGTACACGTCCTTCCACTCGCGCACGCGGCGCGGGTTGATGAAGTTTTCGCGCAGCAGGGCCTCGTACTTGCGGTGGCTGAGCTTGTGCTTCTCTGGCGCACCCGGCTCGTGGTGCCCGTGCCCGCCACGCGACTCGTCCAGCCAGTGCCAGAGCTTGACCGTGCCCATGAACTCGGACTTCTCGTCGTCGAACTGCTTGTGCTTGAGGTCGGCCTGCTGCTGCTGGTCGATGGGCCGGTCGCGCACGTCCTGCACGCTCAAGGAGGCGGCGATCACCAGCACCTCGGTGAGGGCCTGGCGGTCTTT
The DNA here is from genome assembly GCA_023266355.1 of Aquabacterium sp. Classification (GTDB taxonomy): domain Bacteria; phylum Pseudomonadota; class Gammaproteobacteria; order Burkholderiales; family Burkholderiaceae_C; genus Aquabacterium. The sequence goes on along the minus strand of JAHFQM010000001.1, from coordinate 688,771 downwards.
GGCCTCCAGGATCATGCGGCCCACGCGCGGGTCCAGCGGCAGCTTGGCCAAGGTCATGCCCAGCGGCGTGATCTCGTTGTTGTCGTCCACCGCGCCCAGCTCGTTGAGCAGCTGGTAGCCGTCGGCGATGGCCTTGCGCAGCGGTGGCTCAATGAAGGGGAAGTCATCGACCAGGCCCAGGTGCAGGGACTTCATCCGCAGGATCACACCGGCCAGCGACGAGCGAAGGATTTCCGGGTCGGTGAAGCGCGGGCGCGCGTTGAAATCCTTCTCGTCGTACAGGCGGATGCAGATGCCGTTGGCCACCCGACCGCAACGGCCCGCGCGCTGGTTGGCCGCGGCCTGGCTGATCGGCTCGATCTGCAGCTGCTCGACCTTGTTGCGGAAGGAGTAGCGCTTGACCCGCGCACTGCCGCTGTCAATCACGTAGCGGATGCCCGGCACCGTCAGCGAGGTTTCGGCCACGTTGGTGGCCAGCACGATGCGCCGCCCGCCACCGGTCCGGAAGACCTCGTCCTGCTCCTGCTGGCTCAGGCGCGCGAACAGCGGCAGCACGGTGGCCACGGTGCGGTGCTGGGCCAGGTGCTTGCGCAGGTGGTCGGCGGCCTCGCGGATCTCGCGCTCACCGGGCAGGAAGACGAGGATGTCGCCGGAGCCGCCCATGCCGCCTTCGCGCCAAAGTTCATCGACGCCATCGGCAATGGCTTCGTTGAGTCCGTACTCGCGGCTTTCCTCGAAAGGCCGGTAGCGCTGCTCCACCGGGAACAGCCGCCCCGACACCATGATGACCGGCGCCGGCCCTTTGCTGGATGCGAAGTGCTGCGCGAAGCGGTCCGCGTCGATGGTCGCCGAGGTGACGATGACCTTCAGGTCCGGCCGGCGCGGCAGCAGCTGGCGCAGGTAGCCCAGCAGGAAGTCGATGTTGAGGCTGCGCTCGTGGGCCTCGTCGATGATGATCGTGTCGTAGGCGCGCAGGTCCGGGTCGCCCTGGGTTTCGGCCAGCAAGATGCCGTCGGTCATCAGCTTGACGCTGGCGCCGGGCATCAGGCGGTCCTGGAAGCGCACCTTGTAGCCCACCACCTCGCCCAGCGGCGAGTTCAGCTCCTCGGCGATGCGCTTGGCCACGCTGGACGCCGCGATCCGCCGCGGCTGGGTGTGGCCGATCAGCTTGGGGCGCTCGTGGCGCCTGGCGTTCGGGTCGCGCACCTGGCCCCAGCCACCGCGCCCCATCGACAGGGCGATCTTGGGCAGCTGGGTGGTCTTGCCCGAACCGGTTTCGCCACAGACGATGATGACCTGGTGCGCGCGCAGGGCGGCCTCGATCTCGTCGCGCTTGCCGCTGACGGGCAGGGATTCCGGAAAACTGATGGTGGGCAGCACGGGTAAGACTGGGGGCACAGGCAGGGGCGAAGTGCCGCATTATCCCGTGGTGTTTGACCCACAGCGCAGAGCAGCACCATGCGGTTTGACGAGTACGTTCAGCACGACGCCACATCCCTGGCCGACTTGGTGCGCCGCGGCGAGGTGTCGCCCACCGAGTTGCTCGACACCGCCCTGGCGCGTGCCGACGACACCCGTGCGCTCAACGCCATCGTCTGCCGGCTGGACGAGGCCGCCCGGGCCCAAGCCCGCCAGCCCGTCGATGCGCGCGCGCCGTTCTGCGGCGTGCCCTTCCTCGTCAAAGACCTGTTCCAGGACATCGCAGGCGTGCCCACCTCCAGCGGCAGCAAAGCCCTGGCGCGGCGCCCGGCCCCTGAAGACAGCGACGTGGTGCGCCGCTGGCGCGCAGCCGGCCTGCTCATCTTCGGCAAGACCAACACCCCGGAGTTCGGCGCGCGCAACGTGACCGAGCCCGCGCTGTGGGGCCCCACCCGCAACCCCTGGGACCTCACCCGCACGCCGGGCGGCTCCTCGGGCGGTTCGGCCGCAGCGGTGGCCGCCGGGGTCGTGCCCGTGGCCGGCGCCAACGACGGCGGCGGCTCCATCCGCATCCCCGCGGCGGCCTGCGGCCTGTTCGGGCTCAAGGCCGGGCGCGGGCGCATCTCCATGGGACCCCTGATGGCCGAAGGCATGAACGGTGCGGCCGTGCAGGGCGTGGTCTCGCGCAGCGTGCGCGACAGCGCCGCCATGCTCGACGTGCTGCAAGGCCCCGAGGCCCACGCGCCCTACCACATGGCCGCCCCGCCCATCCCCTATGTGGAGGCCATGCGCGCCGACACCGGTCGCCTGCGCATCGGCTTCACCACGGAATCGCCCGTGGGCACGCCGGTCGATCCGCAGGCCGTGGCCGCCGTGCAGGACGCTGCCGCCCTGCTGAGCTCGCTGGGCCACCACGTCGAGCCCGTGCCGCAGCCCGTCAACGGCCTGCACCTGGCCGAAGACTTCCTGCTGGCCTGGTTCTGCGCCCAGGCCTTCATCGTCGACAGCCTGCAAGACACCGCCGGCGCCACGCCCGCCGACTTCGAAAGCGACACCCGGCTGATGGCCGCCGTGGGCCGCAGCGTCTCGGCGGTGGAGTTGCTGAAGTGCGAAGCGCGTTGGCACGAACACAACCGCGCTCTGGCCCGCTACCACGCCCAGTACGACCTGTGGCTGTCGCCCACCCTGAGCGCGCCGCCCCCCGCCATTGGCAGCATGGACACCCCCTGGGCGCTGGACCTGTTCAGCGACCTGGTCAGCCGCATCGGCCTGGCCGGTCGCCTGCGCCACAGCCAGGCCTTCCAGACCACGGTGCTGCACAACCTGGCCTGGACGCCCTACACCCAGCTGGCCAACCTCACCGGCCGCCCGGCCATGTCCGTGCCGCTGCACTGGACGCCCGCGGGCCTGCCTCTGGGCGTGCAGTTCGTGGCGCCGCTCAATGGCGAGGCCCTGCTGCTGCAACTGGCCGCCCAGCTGGAACAGGCCCGGCCCTGGGCGCCACTGCGTCCGCCGCTGTGATGCGGCGCTGTGATGCGGCGCTGTGATGTGCAGCCGTGACGCCCCGCTGATGCACGCCTTCTGCGTTTCCCGGGAACGCGTTGCCGCGCATTGGTCGTAACATCGGGGGATGCGGAGCCCCACCGTCGGCCGGCACCGCGTCTGCCTGAATCCGGCCTGAATCCGCATGGACCTCGTCTTCCCCCACCTCTTCGTGCCCTGGTTCCGCTCGGTGGCGCCGCACATCCACGCCCACCGTGGCAAGACCTTCGTGGTCGGCCTGTCGGGCGAATTGATCGCCGCCGGCAAGCTCGAAAACTTCGTGCAGGACCTCGCGCTCATGCACGCCATGGGCATCAAGATCGTGCTGGCACACGGCTTCCGCCCGCAACTGGAAGAGCAATTGCGCGCCAAAGGCCAAGCCTCGCACTTCAGCCACGGCATGCGCATCACCGACCCGATCGCGCTGGACTGCGCCCAGGAAGCCGCCGGGCAATTGCGCTATGAAATCGAAGCGGCCTTCTCGCTGGGGCTGCCCAACACCCCGATGGCCGGCGCCTCCATCAGCCTGATGTCGGGCAACTTCGTCACGGCGCGCCCGGTGGGCATCGTCGATGGCGTGGACTTCATGCACACCGGCCTGGTCCGCAAGATCGACGCCGTGGCCATCCGCCGCGCCATCGACACCGGCGCCCTGGTCATGCTCTCGCCCTTTGGCTTCTCGCACACCGGCGAGGCCTTCAACCTGAGCATGGAAGACGTGGCCACCAGCGCCGCCATCGCCCTGCAGGCCGACAAGCTCATCTTCGTGACCGAGGTGCGCGGCATCCTGCAAGGCATCGTCCAGGAACCGCAGCGCGCCGCGGAACTCGAAGCCGGTCAGCACGACCCCGACGTCGAGATCGACCAGGAACTCGCCCTGGCCGACGCCAAGCGCCTGCTGGCCGCCCTGCCCAACCCGCTGCAACCCACCGACACGGCCTACTACCTGCAGCACGCCGTCAAGGCCAGCGAAGGCGGCGTCGAACGCGTGCACATCCTGCCCTTCAAGGTCGATGGCGCCCTGCTGATGGAAGTGTTCACACACGATGGCGTGGGCACCATGATCGTCGATGAAAAGCTGGAAAGCCTGCGCGAGGCCACGCCCGACGACGTCGGCGGCATCCTGCAGCTCATCGAGCCTTTCGAGCAAGACGGCACCCTGGTCAAACGCAGCCGCACGGAAATCGAGCGCGACGTCGGCCTCTACACCGTCATCGAGCACGACGGCGTGATCTTCGGCTGCGCGGCGCTCTACCCCTTCCCCGAGGCCCACACCGCCGAGATGGCCGCCCTCACCATCTCGCCCAGCGTGCAAGGCCAGGGCGACGGCGAACGCATCCTCAAACGCATCGAGCAGCGCGCGCGGGCCATGGGCCTGCAAACCCTGTTTGTATTGACCACCCGTACCATGCACTGGTTCATCAAGCGCGGCTTCGCGCCGGTGGACCCGGACTGGCTGCCTGAAGCACGCAAGCGTTCCTACAAATGGGACCGCCGCTCTCAGGTGCTGGTCAAGCACCTCAAGTGAACATTTTCAAGAAGCAAGACAGCACCATGGCACGCACCATCCAATGCACCCACCTCCACAAGGAAGGCGAAGGCCTGGACTTCGCACCCTACCCCGGCGAGCTGGGCAAGCGCATTTACAACGAAATCAGCAAGGAAGCCTGGCAGCTCTGGATGAAGCACCAGACCATGCTGGTCAATGAAAACCGCCTGAACCTGGCCGACGCCCGCGCCCGCCAATACCTGGCCCGCCAGATGGAACAGTTCTTCTTCGGCGGCGGTGCCGAGCAGGTGCAGGGCTACGTGCCACCTTCGCAGTGACTCCTGCGCACCGCGCAGGTCATTGTGTAAAGGTATGTCTTCAGACTCGTGTACGCTACGCCTGAAGGGGGAGTCACGGTGTTGAAAGGCAGGCATCCGATACACAAGGCAGGCGCGCGGGCCACAAAGTCCCATGTGCGCGGCCTGTACGTTCACCGTGCAACGTCAGCGCCAGGTGCTTTCGCAGACAGCAAGCCACGCGCGCGCAGGCCTGCGGCACACGAGGGCTGAATGGGACGCCCCATCTTCTCCCTGACCAGGCTCTCAGGCGGCGCGCAAGCGGCACTCCCCGTGCTGATGTACCACCGGGTCTTGCCCGAGCGCGACCCATTGCAGGCCGAGACCCACACCGCCCGCACGATGGACACCCAGTTCCGGACGCTGGCGCGCTGGTTCAAGGTGCTGCCCCTGGACGAGGCCGCGGCCCTCCTGGCCGAAGGCCGCTTGCCGTCCCGCGCCATCAGCATCACCTTCGACGATGGCTACCGAGACAACCACGACATCGCCCTGCCCCTGCTGAAGCGCCATGGCCTGACCGCCACGTTCTACGTCTCCAGCGGCTTCCTCAACGGCGGCACAATGTTCCACGACGTGATGGTGGAGACCGTTCGCCATGCGCCATCGGGGCAACTCGACCTTGGCCTGAAAGATGCGTCCCCGGTGACCTTGGGCGATGTGCCCTCGCGGGTCGCAGCCCTGGACGCCCTCGTCCGCCAGGTCAAGTACCTCGACCCGGTCCAGCGCAAAAGGCTGTCCGAGCGTCTGCTGGCCACCTTGGGGCGCAACGCTCCGCGTCAACTCATGATGGACGATGAGCAGGTGCGCGCACTGACGCGCGCCGGCATGTCGGTGGGCGGGCACACCACCCAGCACCTGATCCTGGCCCGCCTGGACGAGGCCGCGGCTTGGGAGGAAATCCGCAGCAATGCCGACGCCCTGTCCAGCCTGACAGGCCAGCGCCTCACGTCCTTTGCTTATCCGAACGGCAAGCCCGGGACCGACTATGGCCCGCAGCACGTGGAGATGGTCCGCCGCGCGGGCTTCCTCAACGCGGTGAGCACGCGCAGTGGCGTGGGCACCCGCCGCGCACCGCGCTTCGAGTTGCCACGTTTCGTTCTGAACGAAACCACCGAGGTCGGCATCCTCATGCGCATGCTGCGCATGACGGCCTACCCGGTGGGCGAGGCCGACTGACGCTGCCTCAGGCAGCGGTCGGCATCAGCGGCATCAGGCCCGCGCCGGCATCAGGAAGTCGCGGCTGATGCCCCAACCCAGGTCGCCGACGCGGTCGAGGAACTGCGTCAGGTAGGCGTGCAGGCCGGTGGCCGTGATCTCGTCGATGCGGCTGAACTGCAGGTCGGCGCGCAGGCGGCCGGCGCGGCGCAGGGTTTCCTGGCTGTGGTCGTTGGCCACGGCGCGCAGGTTGCTCACCACCTCGTCCATGCAGTGCACCAGCGAGCGTGGCATCTCGGCGCGCAGGATCAGCAGCTCGGCCACCTTCTCCGGGCGGATGACGTTGCGGTAGACCTTGCGGTAGACCTCGAAGGCCGAGACCGAGCGCAGCACGGCCGACCAGTGGTAGAAGTCCACCTCCTTGCCCTCGTTGCCCGCACCTGAGCCGAAAAACTCGGTGTTGCGCGCGTGGAACTTCACGTCCAGCAGGCGGGCGGTGTTGTCGGCGCGCTCCAGGAAGGTGCCGATGCGCTGGAAGTGGAAGGACTCGTCTTGCAGCATGGTGCCCAAGGTGACGCCACGCGAGAGGTGCGAGCGGAACTTCACCCACTCGAACAAATCGGCCGGGTCGCGCCCCATGGCGCCTTCCTTGACCAGGCGGTTGAACTCCAGCCAGGTCTGGTTCATGGTCTCCCAGACCTCGGTGGTGAGCGCCCCGCGCACGGCACGGGCGTTCTCACGGGCGGCGCGCAGGCAGCTCAGGATGCTCGACGGGTTGTTGGCGTCGGTCACCATGAAGGACATCACGTCGCGCGCATTGACCTCGTCGAACTTGTGGAGGTATTCCTCGGTGAGTTCGCTGATGCCCAGCAGGCCTTCCCAGCCTTGCAGCGCGGCTTCGCTGGATTGCGGCAGCAAGGACGTCTGGTAGTTCACGTCCAGCAGGCGCGCGGTGTTTTCGGCGCGCTCCATGTAGCGGGCCATCCAGAAGAGGTGATCGGCGGTGCGCGACAGCATGGGCTTGGTCTCCATATGCGACATGCCGGAGGCGTGGCGTGCCCGCCAGGCCCCGGATTCGGTCTCGATGAGTTGCGTGGGCAGGTGGTCTTCGATGCGTTCGTTGAGCATGGTGGTCCTCCCTCAGTTCTCCAGCACCCAGGTGTCCTTGGTGCCGCCGCCCTGCGAGCTGTTGACCACGAGCGAGCCTTCTTTCAAGGCCACGCGGGTCAGGCCGCCGGGCACCATCTGCACCGTCTTGCCAGACAGCACGAAGGGGCGCAGGTCGATGTGGCGCGGCGCGATGCCGCTGTCCACGAAGGTCGGGCAGGTGGACAGCGACAGCGTCGGCTGGGCGATGTAGTTGCTCGGGTTGGCGATGAGCACCTGGCGGAAGTCCTCGATCTCGGCCTTCGTGGCCGCCGGGCCAACCAGCATGCCGTAGCCCCCTGCCCCGTGGACTTCCTTGACGACGAGGTCGGCCAGGTTGTCCAGCGTGTACTTCAGCGCATCGGGTTCGCGGCAGATGTGCGTGGGCACGTTCTGCAAGATGGGCTTCTCACCGAGGTAGAACTCGATCATCTTGGGCACGTACGGGTAGATGGACTTGTCGTCGGCGATGCCGGTGCCGAAGGCGTTGGCCAGGGTCACGTTGCCAGCGCGGTAGGCGCGCAGCAGGCCGGCCACGCCCAGGGTCGAGTCCTTGCGGAAGACTTCCGGGTCCATGAAGTCGTCGTCCAGGCGGCGGTAGATGACGTCCACGCGCTGCGGCCCGCGGGTGGTGCGCATGTAGACGAAGTCGTCCTTGACGAAGAGGTCCTGGCCCTGCACCAGCTCGATGCCCATTTGCTGCGCCAGGAAGGCGTGCTCGAAGTAGGCCGAGTTGTACTGGCCTGGCGTGAGCACGACGGCCGTGGGCTCGTTGACGTTGGCCGGCGCCATGGCGCGCAGGGTGTCGAGCAGCAGGTCGGGGTAGTGCGCCACCGGGGCCACACGGTGCTCGGAGAACAGCTCGGGGAAGAGCCGCATCGACATCTTGCGGTTCTCCAGCATGTAGCTGACGCCGGAGGGCACGCGCAGGTTGTCTTCGAGCACGTAGTAGGTGCCACTGCCATCGGGGTTGCAGGCGCGCACGATGTCGATGCCCGCGATGATGGAGTAGATGTCGCCAGGCACCTTGAGGCCGACCATTTCCTGGCGGAACTGGGCGTTGTTGAGCACCGGCTCGGCCGGGATCACGCCCGCCTTGAGGATGGCCTGCTCGTGGTACACGTCCTTCAAGAACATGTTGAGCGCGGTGACGCGCTGCTTGAGGCCACCCTCCATCTCCTTCCACTCGTGGCTGGGGATGATCCGCGGGATCAGGTCGAAAGGAATGAGGCGCTCGGTGCCCGAGCCGTCCTCGTCCTTGTCGCCATAGACCGCGAAGGTGATCCCGACACGGCGGAAGATCATCTCGGCTTCCGCACGGCGCGAGGCCATGAGTTCGCCCGGCTGACGCTGCAGCCATCGGCTGTAGGTCTGGTAGTGGTCGCGCACCTGCGGGTCGGCGTCGGCGCTGCCTGCGTGCATCTCGTCGAAGAATCTCATCGATGGGCCCTGGTGGGGGGATGGAAAACAGCGTTGCCCATGCCAATGCACTAAGCGTGCCAAGTGTCGGCCTGCCAGCGTCGGGCGCCAAACTGCGGGCGCCGCGCTTTGCCCTTTTGGCAAGGGGCTTGACCTGGCTCAGATGCCGCTTGCCGCTGAACGTGCCGACCGCGCCCCGAAAAGGGGCATGCGCTGGGTCGCTGCGGGCCAGCGTCCGCGCTTTGGGCGACAAACGCGCCCCAGAAAGCGGCACACCTGTCGCGAAAAGCGCGTCGCACGCCCCGCAAAGGGGCATGCATGGCCCACAGGAACCCAGCACGTGTCGCTCAAAGCGCGGCGTGCGGCACTTTCAGTGGCAGTGTCGCCCCTTTTTGGGGCGCAGGTCACGCTTTTTGCTCGGCGGGTGGCGCTGCCAGCGCCGCTGGCGCCGCTGGGCGCACGGCGCACCGCTCAGAGCAGGCGCGTGGTGACCCGCACTTCGAGGCGGTGGTCCCCGCCACCGCGGATGACGCCGCGCAAAGGGGTGACGTCGCCGAAGTCCCGGCCGTGGGCGACGCGCACATGGTGGACCTCGGGCACGGCGTCGTTGGTGGGGTCGAGGTCGAGCCAGTCATCGGCCAGGGGCAGGCCCAGGCCCGGCACCCAGACGCTGACCCAGGCGTGCGAGGCATCGGCGCCGACCAAGGGGGCCTGGCCCGGTGGCGGGCGGGTCAGCAGGTAGCCGCTGACGTAGCGCCCGGCCAGGCCGCAGGCGCGCAGGCAGCCCAGCATGAGGTGGGCGAAGTCCTGGCAGACGCCGCGGCGCTCCTCCAGCACGGTGAGGATGGGCGTGGAGATGTCGGTGGAGGCCGGCGCGTAGGTGAAGTCGGCGTGGATGCGCTGCATCAGCGCGATGGCGGCCTCGGCCAGGGGGCGGTCGTCCTCCAGGGACTCGGCCCCGTAGGCGCGCAACTCGGGGTGCAGGGGCACGTAGGGCGAGGCGTAGAGGAACTCGGTGGCGGGCTCGAACGGGGCTTTGGCGCGGTAGCTCAGGCGCTCGCGGACCTCGCCGCAGGTGGGCCCGGGGTGCGCGGCCAGGTGTTCGGCCAGGCCTTCGTAGCGGGCGGTGACCTGCACCTCGCTGCGGGCCACCACGCGCAGCGCCTGGTGGGCGGCGTGCAGGGCGAAGTAGGCGCGGCTGTTGCCGTGGCTGTCGCGGCGGGTGCTGTGCTGCTGCGGGGTCGGTTGCACGGCCATCTCGAAGGACAGCAGGCGCTGGCCGGCGTCGCTCAAGGGGCGCAGGCAGGCGATGTGCTGGGCCTGTTCGACCGGGTGGTCGTAGTCGTAACGGGTTTCGTGCTCGACGCTGAGGCGGGCTGTGGCGGCAGGAGGGGTCATGCGCTCACCATGGCATCGTGGGTCTCGGCGTGGACGAAGAAGAGGCGCGCCACCTCGTCGGACAGGCGCCAGCTGGCGTCGATCAGGCGGGCGCACAGGGCCAGCAAGCGCTCGGGGCCCAGGGCCGGGTCGCAGAGTTCATCGAGGGTGCTGCCCACGCCCTGGTGGGGCAAGAGGGCCAGCAGGTCGGCCTGGGAGCTGCCGCGCTCGGGCAGCTTGCCCAGCTCGGTGCGCAGGCGGCGCAGCACGCAGGCCAGGGCGCGGGGGTTGTTCTCGTCCAGCACCAGCAGGGCCAGCAGAGCGGGCCGCTCCAGGCGGCGCTGGAAGCGTGCGCGGAAGGTGATGGCGCTGTCGAAGAGGTCGAGCAGCTGGTCGAAGCCCTGGGCCCGGCCGAGTGCGTCGTGCGTGCAGAAGGCCTGCAGGAAGCCGGCATAGCCGGCCAGGCGCTCGATGAGGCGGCCCACGGTGAGCAGGCGCCAGCCGGCGTCGCGGGTCATGCGGTCGGTCTGCGCGCCGGTCACGGCCGACAGCTGCATGGCCAGGTGTTCCAGGGCCTCGTCGGCCTGTTGCAGGCCGGGGCGGCCCTGGGGGGCGTCGGGGGTGAGGGCCTGCTGGAAGTCGGCGCCGAGGGTGCGCAGCAGACGGACGTGGGCCGGCGAGAGCCGCTCGCGCAGGGTCTGGGCCGAGCGCGCCAGGGCGTCGAGGTTGTGGGCCAGGCTGAAAGCGCCCTGGCGGGCCTGCGGGTCGACGAGGGCGTCCAGCGCGGCGCGCTCGAACACGCGGGGCGCCTGGGCCAGGCTGGGCGTGCCCTGGGGCACGAGGCCGCAGCGCAGCGACAAGGCGGAGAGCGCCTGCAGCACGGCGTCGTCGGGCTCGTCTTCGGTGCTGGCCAGGCCGATGAGGTTCTGCACCAGGCGCAGCTGCTGCTCGGCGCGCTCGGTGTAGCGGCCCATCCAGAACAGGTTCTCGCCGGTGCGGCTGGCCACCGGGCGCTGGCGCTGGGCGAGTTCGTCCAGGCGCACGGACGCCGGCAGCATGGAGAAGGTGTCGACCGGCTCGTCGGTCAGCACCCAGGTGTCCAGCGAGCTGCCGCCCAGCTGCATGGAGACCGGCCCGGCGTCGCGCGTGGCGATGCGGGTCATGCCGCCGGGCAGGACCTGCCAGCCACCGCGGCCATCGGACAGGGCGTAGACGCGCAGCGAGGCGCCGCGCGGGCTGATGTGGCCTGCGCCACCCGTGCCTGCCGCCGCGCCCTGCCCGGCCCCCTGCCAGACCGGTGCCTGGGCGTAGGGCACGAAGTCCTGGACGGTGTAGGCCGCGGGGTCGTGGTCGATGCGCTCGCGCCAGGCCTGCAGGGCCGGCGCGGTCAGGGTCTGGCCGAGCACGGCCTCGAAGCTCTGGCGCAGGCGGGGCGAGCCGAAGCCCGGCGTGCCCGCATGGGGGTGGCTGGGTCGGATGACTTGGTGGGCCAGCTCGGGGCGCACGTCGGCCCAGGCGCTGGCCTCGCCACACCACCAGGTGGGCAGCGAAGGCAAGGCGAGCTCCTCGCCCAGCAGCTTGCGCGACAGCGCCGGCAGGAAGCCATGCACCGCGGGCGACTCCAGGAAGCCCGTGCCCAGGGCGTTGGCCAGCACGACGTGGCCGGCGCGCACCACCTGCATCAGGCCGGGCACGCCGAGGTGGGAGTCGGAGCGCAGCTCCAGCGGGTCGCAGAAGTCGTCGTCGAGGCGGCGCAGCAGGCCGTGCAGCGGCGCCAGGCCCTGCACCGTTTTCATGAAGAGGCGCTCGTCGCGCACCACCAGGTCGCCGCCCTCGACCAGGGGCAGACCGAGGTAGCGCGCCAGGTAGGCCTGCTCGAAGTAGGTTTCGTTGTAGGGGCCCGGGGTCAGCAGGGCCAGGCTGGGGGCCGTGCCCTGGGCACCCTCGGCGCCGCCGACACAGCCCGCGGCCAACTCGCTGAGGGTGTCGATCAGGCGCCGGTAGCCCGAGGCCAGGTGCTGCACGTTCATCGCCCGGTAGGCCTCGGGGAACTGCCGCGAGACGATGAGCCGGTTCTGCATCACATAGCCCAGCCCCGAGGGCGCCTGGGTGCGGTGCGAGACCACCCACCAGGCGCCATCGGGGCCGCGCACGAGGTCGAAGGCCAGCACGTGCAGGTGGATACCGCCCGGCGGTGTCACGCCCTGCAGGCCGCGCAGGTAGCCGGGGTGGCCCAGCACCAGGGCCGAGGGCAGCAAGGCCTCCTTGAGCAGGCGCTGCTCGCCGTAGGTGTCGGCCAGGATGGTGTTGAGCAGACGGGCGCGCTGGGCCACGCCTTGCTCCAGCCCACGCCATTCGTCGGCCTCGACGATGAGGGGCAGCACCTCCAGCGACCAGGGCCGGCTGGGCCCGCCCTGGGCGTTGTAGACGTTGTAGGTGATGCCGTCTTCGCGGATCTGCCGCGCCATCAGCGCCTGGCGGCGCTGCAGGTCGTCGAGCGGCGCGCCGAGGTGATCGACGAAGCCCCGCCAGGCCGGACGCAACGCGCCCTCGGCGTCGCGCAACTCGTCGTAATGACCCGCTTCGGTCGGCCGCGCGCGCTGCAGGAGCTCGTGGGCCAGGGCCTCGCCCGGGCTGGCGCCGGCCGGGGTGGCGTCGTCGAACAGCGGCAGGGAGGTCGTCAGGGGTGTCGTCACAGTGTCGTCATCGTACCAACCCGGTCCTCAAGCGCCGTTTTTGGCCCGGCGCAAGTCCAGCGTCAAGGGGTGTTCGATGCCGGCCGGCTGGGGGCGCACGTCCATCGCGCCGGGCGTGTGGCCCATGCGGAAGAAGCGCGCCAGGCGGCGGCTTTCGGCCTCGAAGGCGTTGACGGGGAAGGTGTCGTGGTTGCGCCCGCCCGGGTGGGCGACGTGGTACTGGCAGCCCCCCAAAGAGCGCTTGAGCCAGGTGTCGACCACGTCGAAGGTCAACGGGGCGTCGGCGCCGATGGTCGGGTGCAGGCAGGACGGCGGCTGCCAGGCGCGGTAACGCACGCCCGCCACGAACTCGCCACTGCGGCCCGTGGGGTGCAAGGGCAGCAGCTGGCCATTGACCGTGACCACATGGCGGTTGCCGTTGAGCCCGGTGGCGCGCACTTCCAGGCGTTCCAGCGAGGAGTCCACGTAGCGCACGGTGCCGCCGGGCGAGCCCTCCTCGCCCATGACGTGCCAGGGCTCCAGCGCGCCGCGCAGGCTCAGGCGCACCCCGGCCGATTGGACTTCGCCGATGTAGGGGAAGCGGAACTCGAAGTGCGGCGCGAACCAGGCGGGGTCGAAGGCGTGGCCGGCCATCTCCAGCTCGGCCAGCACGTCGGCGAAATCCTGCTCGACGAAGCTGGGCAGCAAGAAGCGGTCGTGCAGGCCGGTGCCCCAGCGCGTGAGCCGGGTGGCGCCATGGCCCTTGTACGGCGTCTGCCAGAACCAGGCGACCAGGGCGCGCAGCAGCAGCTGCTGCACCAGGCTCATCTGGGCGTGGGGGGGCATCTCGAAGGCGCGCAGCTCCAGCAGGCCGAGGCGGCCGGTGGGGCCGTCGGGCGAGTAGAGCTTGTCGATGCAGAACTCGCTGCGGTGGGTGTTGCCGGTGGCGTCCACCAGCAGGTTGCGCAGCGAGCGGTCGATCAGCCAGGGCGGGCACTGGCCCCAGATGCCCATCTGCCGCTCGATCTCCTTCATGGCGATCTCGGTCTCGTAGACCTGGTCCATGCGCGCCTCGTCGATGCGCGGCGCCTGGCTGGTCGGCCCGATGAACAGGCCCGAGAACAGGTAGGACAGCGAGGGGTGGTTGTGCCAGAAGGTCAGCAGGCTGGGGATGAGGTCGGGGCGGCGCAGGAAGGGGCTGTCGGACGGCGTGGCCCCGCCCAGCACGAAGTGGTTGCCGCCGCCGGTGCCGGTGTGGCGGCCGTCGACCATGAATTTCTCGGTGGACAGGCGGGTTTCGTGCGCGGCCTGGTAGAGGAACTCGGTGTGATCGACCAGCTGCTCCCAGCTCGACGCCGGGTGGATGTTGACCTCGATGACGCCGGGGTCGGGCGTGACCTGCAGCACCTTGAGGCGGGCGTCGCGCGGCGGCGGGTAGCCCTCCAGCACGACCTTCAGGCCGGTTTCGGCGGCCGTGGCTTCCACCGCGGCCACGAGGTCGAGGTAGTCGTCCAGGCTGGTCAGGGGCGGCATGAAGACGTAGAGCACGCCGCCGCCCTCCCCGTCGGTTTCCACCTTGGGGCCGCTGGCGCGGTCGGGGTTGCGCACCTCGACGCACAAGGCCGTGCGGGTGATCCAGTGGGCCGACTCGAAGCGGCTGGGCAGCTTGGCCGGGTCCACCGCGCTGGCCGTGGCCGGGCCGGCGGCGCCCAGCACCGGGTTGGCCGCGAGCTCACCCCACTCGCCGTTCACGCCACCGCGCTGTCCGCGGGGGTCCAGGCCGTCCACCGCCTGGCCCTGGATGGACACCGCCCCGCCCTGCGCGAAGCCGCCGCCCATGGCGTGGGGGCCATATTGGGCACGCAGCGCGGCCGCATCCCGCAAGGCAGGCTTGGGCGCGAAGGGGTCGTGCGCCAGCGGGTAGGGGTACTCGCCGCTGCTGACCCAGGGCAGCGAGTCCAGCGGCAGGCGCAGGCCCATGGGCGAGTCGCCGGGGATGAGGTACATGCGCTCGTCGCGGAAGAACCAGGGGCCGGTCACCCAGGTCGGGCCGCTCAGCCCCGGGGCCGCGTGCCGCCACTCGCGCTTGAGCGGCAGGGCGTAGCCCACGGTGTGGTCCAGGCCCTGATCGAAGATGCGGCGCAGGCGCACGCGCTCCAGCTCGTCGTCCAGGCGGGCGTCCAGCGGGTCCACGTTGACGGGCAGGCGGCGCTCGCGCCACAGGTAGTACCAGGTGTCCTCGTAGCCGGTCTGGACGTGGGCCGAGCCCACGCCCAGCTTGCCCGCCAGCGTGTCGATGAAGTGCTTGGCGTCGGCGCTGGTGTAGCGCACGGTCTGGCGCTCGTCGGCGAACAGGCTGGGGTCGTGCCAGCAGGGCTGGCCGTCGGTGCGCCAGAAGATGGACAGCGCCCAGCGCGGCAGCTGCTCGCCCGGGTACCACTTGCCCTGACCGAAGTGCAGGAAGCCGCCCTCGCCGTAGCGGGCACGCAGTTTGTGCACCAAGGTGGTGGCCAGGCCGCGCTTGGTGGGGCCCAGCGCGTCGGTGTTCCACTCTGCGCCATCGCGGTCATCGACGGACACGAAGGTCGGCTCGCCACCCATGGTCAGGCGCACATCGGTGTCTTTCAGCTGGGCATCGACGGCCTGGCCGAGCGCGTCGATGGCCTCCCACTGTTCGGGCGTGTAAGGCTTGGTCACGCGCGGGGACTCGTAGATGCGCGTGATGCCCATGTGGTGCTCGAAGCTGACCTCGCACTCGTCGACCGCCCCGGAGACGGGTGCTGCGCCGGTGGGCTCGGGCGTGCAGGCCACGGGGATGTGGCCCTCGCCGGCCATCAGGCCCGAGGTCGGGTCCAGGCCGACCCAGCCGGCGCCAGGCAAGAAAACCTCGCACCAGGCGTGCAGGTCGGTGAAATCCACCTCCGTGCCCGAAGGGCCATCGAGCGCGGCCACGTCGGCCTTGAGTTGCACCAGGTAGCCCGACACGAAGCGCGCGGCCAGGCCCAGGTGGCGCAGCGCCTGCACCAGCAGCCAGCCGGTGTCGCGGCAGGAGCCCGACTTCAGCGTCAGCGTCTCCTCGGGCGTCTGCACGCCGGGCTCCATGCGGATCGTGTAGGCGATGTCGCCCTGCAGGCGCTGGTTGAGGCCCACCAGGAAGTCGATGGTGCGCACCTCCGTGAGGTCGATGCTGTCCACAAAGGCCTTGAACTTCGGCGTCAGCGGCCCCTTGGCCAGGTAGGGCTGCAGGTCGTGCAGCGAGGCCTCGTCGTAGGCGAAGGGGTAGTTTTCGGCGTGGGGCTCCAGGAAGAAGTCGAAGGGGTTGTAGACGGCCATTTCGGCCACCAGGTCCACCGTGACCTTGAATTCCTGGGTGCGCTCGGGGAACACCAGCCTCGCCAGGTGGTTGGCGAACGGGTCCTGCTGCCAGTTGATGAAGTGCACCGCCGGCTCGACCTTGAGCGCGTACGACAGGATGCGGGTGCGGCAGTGCGGCGCCGGCCTCAGCCGGACGATCTGCGGCGACAGGTTGACCAGGCGGTCGTAGGTGTAGTGGGTGGTGTGGGTGAGCGCAACGTGGATGGACACACGGATCTCCGGCTGGAAGCAGCGACAGGGGCGGCAAGGGCGACAAGGGCGGCAGCTCGGATTGGCTGCGAGTTGTGTGACACGAGCAAGTTATGGGCCAAGTTGGTGCGCGCCGGCCTGCTGGGACGGAACCCGCGTCAAAACCTGGGCATGCACGCTGAAAGCGGCCCTGCCGTGACGCACGTCACGGTCCCCAGAATCATGCGCCAGCGCGGCGGCCGATAACAGGAAACCCTTGCCCCCAGGAGTTTGCCGTGCTGCGTCTGCCCTCGTCCCTGAAGCATCAGCTGGTCTGGATCGTGAGCGCCTGCACCCTGGGTGGCTTGGCCACGATGTCGCTGACCAACATCTTCACGGCCCGCAATCACCTGCTGGACAACCTCGACGCCCAGACCCACCAGCTCACCCGGGCGCGCGTGGCCGTGCTGAGCGACTGGGCGCAAGACAAGGAACGCATCGTGCAGGCCGCCCTGCCCGCCATCGACGAGGCCGACCCGCTCAAAACCCTGCAGACCCTGAAAACAGCGGGCGGCTTGGACAACACCTACTTCGGCTACGCCGACAAGCGCTACATCTTCGCCAACCCGGCCGGCCTGGCCCCCGACTACGACCCCACCGCCCGCCCCTGGTACAAGGCCGCCGCCCAGGCAGGCAAGCCGGTGCTGACCGCCCCTTATGTGGACGCCGGCAGCAAGAAACTGGTGGTGACCTCGGCCGTCCCCGTGATGGCCGACGGGCAGCTCAAGGCCGTGGCCGCCGCCGACATCTTCCTCGACCGCGTGGTGGACACCGTCTCGGCCATCGCGCCCACCCCGTCCAGCTACGCCTTCCTGGTGCACAGCAGCGGCCAGGTCATCGCCCACAAGGACACCCAACTGGCCATGAAGGCCAGCACCGAGGTGGACGCCCAGCTGACCATGGCGCGCATCGAGGCCCTGACCCAGGCCACCCACCTGACGCCGATGACCTTGCGCGACCAGTCCGTGCTGGTGTCGGCCGCCGCGGTCAAGGGCACCGACTGGACGCTGGTCGTCGCGCTGGACCGCCAGGAGGCCATGGCCGGCGTCTGGGCCCTGGTGCAGACCTCGGTGCTGGCCTCGGTCGTGGTGCTGGCCCTGACCATTTTGGTGACCGGCACCCTGATCGCCAAGCGCCTGCGCAAGCTCGAACAGCTGCGCGACACCATGCGCGAAATCTCCTCGGGCGATGGCGACCTGTCGCGCCGCCTGGAGACCTCGGGCCGCGACGAGCTGGCCGAAATCGCCCGCAGCTTCAACGCCTTCGTCGAGAAGCTCAACACGGTGCTCGTCGAGCTGCGCAACAGCAGCGGCTCGGTGCACGTGGCCGCCCAGGAGATCGCCACCGGCAACCAGGACCTGAGCCAGCGCACCGAAAACACGGCCTCGAACCTGCAGCACACGGCCTCGTCGATGTCGCAGCTGCTGGTCACCGTCAACCACTCGACCGAATCGGCCCGCCAGGCCAACCAGATGGCCTCGTCGGCGGCCGCCGTGGCCGAGCGCGGCACCCAGGTCGTCTCGCAGGCGGTCAGCACCATGGGCGAGATCCACGCGGCCTCGCGCAAGATCACCGACATCATCTCGGTCATCGACGGCATCACTTTCCAGACCAACATCCTGGCGCTGAACGCCGCGGTGGAAGCCGCCCGCGCCGGCGAGCAAGGCCGCGGCTTCGCGGTGGTGGCCTCGGAAGTGCGCTCGCTGGCGCAACGCTCGGCCACGGCCGCGCGCGAGATCAAATCGCTCATCGAGGCCTCGGTCGAGCGCGTCGAGGATGGCACGCGCTACGTCAACGACGCCGGCGCGACCATGAGCGAGATCATGAGCTCGGTGCAGCGCGTGTCGGACGTGATCAGCGAGATCACGGCATCGGCCAACGAGCAGTCACAGGGCATCGAGCAGGTGACCAGCGCCGTCAACCAGCTCGACCAGATGACGCAGCAAAACGCCGCCCTGGTAGAAGAAAGCGCCGCCGCGGCCGAAAGCCTCAAGGACCAGGCAACCCGCCTGTCCGCCATGGTGCAGACCTTCCGCCTGAGCGAAGCGCACGCGCAGCGCTCGCACTGACACGACACCCAGGTAGCGCCTCAGCGCACCGCCACCTGGGCGTCCTGGCGTGCCTGGGCGGCCAGCGTCTGCGTGCCCGCCACGATCATGCGCACCATCTGGATGAGCTGATCGGTCAGCTGGGCTTGCTGGTCGGCCGGCTGGTCCATGGCCGTGGCCGCGATCGCGAACACCAAGCGCGTGATGGCCCGCGCCGTCAGTGCCGGCTCATAGAGCCCCGTGCGTTCGGCCCGGGCCAGGCGCACCAGGTCCAGGGTGAGCTCTTCCTCGAAGAAGGTCAGCTGGCGCTCCACTGCCTGCTTGAAGGCGTCGGAGCCCACATTGCCCTCGCGCAGCAGGATGTGCAGCAGGCGGTCGTCGCTGCGCAACTGCGCCACGAACACCTCGATGGAGCTGCGCACCACGCTGGCGTCGGTGCGGGCGCGGCTGCGGGCCGAGCCGATGATGTCGCGCAGCGAGCGCCCGGCCAGCTCGATGAGGGCCACGGCCAGCTCGTCCATGTCATGGAAGTGCCGGTAAAAGCTGTTGGGCGCGATGCCCGCCTCGCGCGCGACCTCGCGCAGGCTCAGCGACGAGACACTGCGCTGCGGGCCGACGAGCTTGAGCGCGGCGGCCACGATGTCCTCACGCGTGATGACCGGTTTGCGACCGGGCGCGGGCACCTGAACAGGGGACGGGATGGAACTCATTGATGCGGATCATACGACCGCCGATGATAACGAAGGACATTAATGCACAACTGTCTACACAGATGTATAGTCGCGCCCATGCGCTTCACGAGGCCCAATCCGTGTCACTGACTGCCACCGCACCCGCCGCCCCCAGCTTGGTTCGCCGCCTGTTCGACCCCATGGTCGATCCGGCCACCTTCGACTTCTGGGCGCAAAAGCTCCATGCCACTTGGTCGTGGTCGCGCACGCTGGCCCGCGTGGTCGAGCGCCGCGTCGAAGCGCAAGACGCCGTCACCCTGGTGCTGCAACCCAATGGCCACTGGGCCGGCTTCCAGCCCGGACAGCACCTCAACGTCAGCGCCGAGATCGGTGGCCGCCGCATCACGCGCAGCTACAGCCTGACCGACATCCCCCGCCGCGATGGCCGCATCGCCATCACCGTCAAGCGCGTCGAAGGCGGCCGCCTGAGCACCCAGCTGTGCGAACGCACCCGCGTGGGCGATGTGCTGGAGCTGGGCGAGGCCTTCGGTGACATGACCCTGCCGGCCAGCGCTCAAGGCGTTCAAGGCCCCGAAGGCCGCTGGCTGTTCCTGGCGGCTGGCAGCGGCATCACCCCGCTGATGGCCCTGACCCGCCAACTGGCCGCCGAGGGCATGCCGGTGGACGTGAGCCTGGTCTACTGGGCCAAGACCCGCGCCGAATTCTGCTTTGCCGACGAGCTGCGCGCCCTGGCCCGCCAACACCCGCGCTTCCAGGTGCACTTCGTGGTGACCCACGAGGCGGCCCGAGGCACCGACGAGCACGAAGGCTTCATCGACCACGCCCTGCTGACCCGCCTGTGCGACCCCGCTGGCACCTGCACTGACAGCACCGCCACAGCAACAGCAACAGCCTGGGCCGACCGCCAGGTGCTGGCCTGCGGCCCCGGCGGTTTCGTCGATGCCGCCCGCGCCCTGACCGCCGCCACCGCACGCAGCTTCCTGGCCGAAGGCTTCACACCCACCGCGCCTGCCGACCTGCCCGGCGCGGGCGAAGCCACCACGGTGTCGGTGTCGCTCACACGCAGCGGACGCACTTTGAGCGTGTCCTCGGGCAGCTCGCTGCTGGAGGCGCTGGAAGCCCAAGGGCTGAACCCGCCCTCCGGGTGCCGCATGGGCGTTTGCCACACCTGCGTGTGCCAGCGCCACAGCGGCACCACCCTGGACACCCTGACCGGTGAACGCAGCGCCGAGCCCGACATGGCCGTGCGCCTGTGCGTGAGCCGCGCCTGCTCCGACTTGTCTCTGGACCTTTGATTTTCAAGAAGGCACCGCCCCCATGAGCCACGCCCCCGCCAACGCCTCCGCCGTTCCCACGCTCCCGGTGCTGCACCCCGGCATCCACCGCGGCCTCCAGCGCCCCTTGAGCCCGCAAGAGCTGAGCGACTTCGGCAACGAGATCGAAGCCCTGCGCGCCCGCACCGTGGCCGACCTCGGCGAGCGCGACGCCCGCTACATCCGCCGCATCTTCGCCGCCGTGCGCTGGACGGAAATCAT
The DNA here is from genome assembly GCA_023266355.1 of Aquabacterium sp. Taxonomy (GTDB): domain Bacteria; phylum Pseudomonadota; class Gammaproteobacteria; order Burkholderiales; family Burkholderiaceae_C; genus Aquabacterium. The sequence continues at coordinate 668,315 of JAHFQM010000001.1, read as the reverse complement.
CGGCCGCATCCTGCTGGTGGTCGGCTTCTTCCTGCCCTCACCGTGGGACTGGAGCGTCTGGCTGCTGGGCGCCTTCACGCTGGGCCTGTCCAAGATCCTGGACAACATGGAGCTAGGCCACAACGTCATCCATGGCCAGTTCGACTGGATGGGCGACCCGCGCTTCAGCGGCAAGACCTTCGAGTGGGACATCGTCGGCACCGCCGACAACTGGCGCAAGACCCACAACTTCAAGCACCACACCTACACCAATGTGCACGGCATGGACGATGACATCGGCTACGACGTGCTGCGCATCTTCCCCGAACAGAAGTGGCACCCTGCCGCCTTGTTCCAGCCGCTGTACGCCGTGATCTTCGCGCTGCTGTTCCAGTGGGGCGTGGCCATCCAGAACCTGCGCGTGGGCCGCGTCTTCATCGGCCGCATCACCTGGGCTCGCCTGTTCAAGGAATCCGCCCCCACGCTGCACAAGTGGCGCCGTCAGCTCGTCAAGGACTACGTCGTCTTCCCGCTGCTGGCCGGTCCGGCCTGGGCCTCGGTGCTCACCGGCAACCTCGTGGCCAACGGCCTGCGCAACCTCTGGACCTACACCGTCATCTTCTGTGGCCACTTCACCACCAACGTGCAGACCTTCCCCAAGGCCGTGCTGAAAGACGAGTCCCGTCCGCAGTGGTACGTGCGCCAGATCCTGGGCTCGTCCAACCTCTCGGGCAGCAAAGCCCTGCACATCCTGACGGGCAACCTGAGCCACCAGATCGAGCACCACCTCTTCCCGGACGTGCCGGCCAACCGTTACGCCGAGATGGCACCCGTGGTGCGCGACATCTGCCGCCGCTACGGCATCCACTACAACACCGGCTCGATGGTCGGCCAGTTCGGCCAGGTGATCTGGCGCATCCTGCGCCACAGCTTCCCCAGCTCGCCGAGCACCGCCATGCCCGAAGGCGTGCCGGCACGCTGAGTTCGGTGCCCGGCACAGCGCCGGGCGCTGGTGGAAACCCGCATATCATGACCGGGTCACAGCAGTCCTGCCCCCGGCACGCCCACCATGGCCCGCATCCAGTTCGAACTGCCCGCGCAGTTCCTGTTCAGCACCGACATCCCCATCTACATCAGCCACGTCAACCAAGGCGGGCACCTGGACAACGCGCAGTTGCTCAGTTTGGTGTCTGAGGCGCGCCTGCGCTTCTTCCGCTGGCTGGGCTACCGCGGTGAGCTGGACATCGAGGGCCTGTCCATCGTGGTGGGCGACATGATGGCGCAGTACAAGTCGGAAGCCTTCTACGGCGAGACCCTGCAGATCGACATGGTCCCCGGCGACTTCAACAAGTACGGCTTCGACCTCGTCTTCCGCCTGCGCGACAAGGACAGCGGCCGCGAGGTGGCCCGCGGCAAGACCGGCGTGGTGTTCGTCGGCGACGCGCCCGAGGGCGGCAAAAAAGTCGCGCCGCTGCCCGCAGCGTTCCACGCCAGGCTGCAAGCACACGGGCACGGCACACCCGCCTGAACGGACTGCATCACAATACAAGGTTGTTGCACAAGGCTCACCCCTGTTTCACCCCCCTGGAAGGATCACACCATGACTCGTGAAGTCGTCTTCGTGGGCGCCGCCCGCACCGCCATCGGCTCTTTCGGTGGCTCGCTCAAAGACACCCCTCCGGCCGAACTCGGCGCCCTGGTCATCAAGACCGCACTGGAGCGCGCTGGCGTGAAGTCGCAAGACGTCGGCCATGTGGTGCTGGGCCATGTGATCCCGACCGTGCCGCAAGACGCCTACATCAGCCGCGTGGCCGCCCTGAACGCCGGCGTGCCCCAGGAAGCCCCCGCCTTCAACGTCAACCGCCTGTGCGGTTCGGGCCTGCAAGCCGTCGTGTCGGCCGCCCAAGCCATCCTGCTGGGTGATTGCGACGTGGCCATCGGCGCCGGTGCCGAGTCCATGAGCCGCGGCGCCTACCTCGTCACCTCCAACCGCTGGGGTGCGCGCATGGGCGACGTGAAGATGCTGGACTACATGCTGGGCGCCCTGCACGACCCGCGCCTGCACATCCACATGGGCATCACCGCCGAGAACGTGGCCAACCGCCACGAGATCACCCGCGAGCAGCAAGACGCCTACGCCGTGCAATCGCAACAGCGCGCGGCCAAGGCCATCGAAGCCGGCCTGTTCAAGGAACAGATCGTCCCGGTCGAGCTCAAGACCCGCAAGGGCGTGGTCCTGTTCGACACAGACGAAGGCGTCAAGGGCGACACCACGGTCGACGCCCTGGGCAAGATGAAGCCCGCTTTCAAGAAGGAAGAAGGCACCGTCACTGCCGGCAACGCCTCCACCCTGAACGACGGCGCTGCTGCCGTGGTGATGGCCTCTGCCGACAAGGCCAAGGCCCTGGGCCTCAAGCCACTGGCCCGCCTGGTGTCCTACGCCCACGCCGGCGTGGACCCCGAGTTCATGGGCATCGGCCCCGTGCCCGCCTCCAAGCTCGCCCTGGAAAAGGCCGGCCTGAAGGTGTCTGACCTCGACCTGATCGAGGCCAACGAAGCCTTCGCCGCGCAAGCCTGTGCCGTGTCCAAGGAAATGGGCTTCCCCAACGAGAAGACCAACCCCAACGGCTCGGGCATCTCGCTGGGCCACCCGGTCGGCGCCACCGGTGCCATCCTGGTGACCAAGGCCATCTACGAACTGCAACGCACCGGCGGCCGCTACGCCCTGATCACGATGTGCATTGGCGGCGGCCAGGGCATCGCCATGGTCATCGAGCGCGTCTGACCTGCGCCTGCGCACACCGGGCACGCGTCCCCCACAGCCCCTTCGGGGGCTTTTTCATGGCCACAGCATTCCCATGGACCTGATCTCCTGGCAGCACCCCACCCGCCACGGCTTCACGCTGCGCGGCTGGCACACCCCGCCCAGCGGCAAGCCCCTGCTGCACTTCCTGCACGGCAACGGCTTTTGCGGGCGGGTCTATGAGCCCATGTTGCGCCACCTGAGCACGCACTTCGACCTGTGGCTCAGCGACGCGCAAGGCCATGGCGACAGCGACCACGGCGAGCGCTTCGTGGGCTGGAACCGCAGCGCCGACCTGGCCGTGGAGGCCCTGAAAGCACAAGGCCAGGCCTTCGCGGGCGTGCGCCATGTGGCGGCCGGGCACAGCTTTGGCGGCGTGCTCACGGCCCTCATCGCCGGGGAGCACCGTGGCCTGTTCGAACGGGTGGCGCTGCTCGACCCGGTGCTGTTCAGCCCGACCATGCTGATGGGCATGTCGCTGGGCGAGCTCACCGGCGTCATCCGCCACACGCCGCTGGCCCGCCAGGCCCGCGCCCGCCGCGACCACTGGCCCAGCCGCGCCGAAGCCCTGACCGCCCTCACAGGCCGCGGCACCTACAAGGGCTGGACCGACGACGCCATGCAGGCTTTCGTGACCCACGCCCTGGCCGATGCCGACGACGGTGTGCGCCTGAAATGCCAGCCCAGCCGCGAAGCCGAAATCTTCAGCTCCGGGCCCGACCGGCTGTGGTCCGTGCTGGGCCGCGTGCGCACCCCCGTGCTGATGCTGCACGCCCAGCACACCTTCCCCTTCGTGGGCGAGGCGGCCCAGCGCTGGCGCCAGCTCAACGACGCCGTGGAGACCCGCGAGGTGCCCGGCGGCCACTGCTTCATGCAGGAAGACCCGGCCAATGCGGCGCAGCAGGTGCATGCGTTTTTGAGCCAGGCTTGAGCCAGGTCTGGCGAACTGGGCCGCATCTTCGCCCCACATCGGGCCATGGCCGCGCCCGCCTTGCCTCAGCATGCAAGGCATGAACCTGCCCCGCTTGCGCCCCACCCTGATCGCGTCTGTCGGCACCATGCTCGTCCTGAGCCTGCTGGGCAGCGCCTGCACCCTGCCCCCCATCCAGCAGAAAGACGAGTTGCGGGTGGACAGCGTGACGCTGGCACCGAAATTCGTTGGCGCAGCGGAAAGCCCGCCCTTTTGTCTGCACCTGCGCCTGGTTGGCGGGTTCTATGTCGCGTACAGCGAGCGCCAGGTGGAAAGCTGGGTCACCGAAGGTCGCTGTGACAGCGACGGTGCCCCCCGGGCGGTGGACCAGCTCCGCATGAACTGGCGCTTCCAGGGCTACGACACCCAGCGCAGCCGCCAGTGCGCGAATGCCACCGGCTGCCGCTCGCAGGAGCGCGACATCGTCGAAGGCCATGCGCTGCGTTGCGCCTCGGCCGTGGCCCAGCAAGGCAACCAGACCGCCTTCCTCACCACAGACGTTGTGGGCTGCCCCTGAAACAACAAAGCCAACCCTTGCGAGGTTGGCTTTGTGTGGGATGTCATTGGTGCCGGAGAAAGGAATCGAACCCTCGACCTTCTCATTACGAATGACCACTAAGCAGTATTTGGCCACGTTCGCCTGCGTTGATAAACTAGACTACTCCCCCAGCTATAGCTGGAGGATTGCCGAAACAGCGTTGAAAGACATTCGGCATTTTTCAGGTTTAGAACTTACATCCGCCCTTACATCCTGGGCCGATGTAAGTGACGATGCAAGGCAGGGCAAGGCATGGCCAAGGTTTCATTCACGGCGGCACGGGTTGCAGGGTTCAAGTGCCCGGCAGACAAGAAGCAAGCTTTTTTATGGGATGCCCACACCCAGGGCCTAGGGCTGCGTGCCACCCCAAAAGGGGAGCCCTCGTTTGTCTTCCAAGGTCCGTACATGGGCACCGATGTGCGAATCACCATCGGCAAACCCGCCGCGTGGAGCATCGATGCAGCCCGCAGCAAGGCCCGCGAGCTTCAACGCCTCATAGACGAGGGCAAAGACCCCAGAGGGCTCAAGCGCGCAGCCATTGCAGAACACACTGAGCGCGAAGCCGCCGCCGTGGCGCAGGCGGTGACAGTGGCAGATGTCTGGCCAACGTACCTTGAAGAAGGCAAGCCCAAGCGCCGGGATGCCTGGAAGCCAGGCTACCTCGAAGACATCAAACGCATGAGCGCTGCAGGGGGCGAACCGAAGAAGCGCGGCACAGGCCTCACCCGGCCCGGCCCCTTGTTCCCGCTGATGGCCTTGCGCTTGGTCGATGTCACTGAGGACACTCTCAAGGAGTGGCAAGACCAAGAAGCCAAGACGAGCAAACACCAAGCCGCCCGCGCACTGATGATGTTTCGGGGTTTCTTGCGCTGGTGCGCCACCAAGCCCAAGTACCGAGGGCTGGTTGACAAGGAAGCAGGCCGCGCCCCTGCCTTGCTCGAAGCCCTGCCCAGCATGAAGCGCCGCACCGATGCACTGGAAGCGGCACAGGTGGCTGGCTGGTGGGCCGGGGTGGAGCAACTGAGCAACCGAACCGCATCCGTGTACCTGCGCACTCTATTGCTGACAGGGGCTCGCCGTGAAGAAATAGCCGGGCTCAAGTGGCAAGACGTGGACTTTCAATGGCGCAAACTGACCATTGCCGACAAGGTGGAGGACACCCGCACCATCCCCCTGACGCCCTACCTTGCCCAATTGCTGGCCACCCTGCCCCGCCACAGCGAATGGGTGTTCGCCAGCACACGCACACTCAAGACCGACACCGCCAACATCAAGCGTCGGGAGCGCGACAACACCAAGGCCGGCAAGGCCGCGCCACTGGGCGCCGTGGCCACTGTGGGCACCACTGGCCGCATGTCAGACCCGCGCAGCAACCACGCCAAGGCCCTGCAAAGTGCCGGGATTGACGGCCTGACGCTGCACGGCCTGCGCCGCTCGTTCTCCCTGCTGGGCGAGGCCGCGGGGGCGCCTGCTGGCGCGATTGCTCAGGTCATGGGCCACAAGCCCAGCGCCACGGCCGAGGGCTACCGCCCCCGCAGCGTGGATGCCCTGCGTCCCTTCCTGGCTCAGATTGAAGCCCATGTGCTGGGGCTGGCCGGGGTGCAGTTCGATGCACAGGCCGAGCCGGGGAAACTTCGCATCGTTTCCGCCCCTTAACTATTTACACACCATACACATCATGTGTACCATACACAAATGAGTAGCGCCGACCTCATCAAGGAACTACGCAAGGCCGGGTGGCAATTGGCACGCGTGAACGGTTCGCACCATGTCTTCACGCACCCGCAGCGCCCAGGCATCGTCGTGGTTCCACATCCCAAGAAGGACTTGGGTAAGGGGCTGGTCAAAGCAATCCGGCAGCAGGCCGGCATCTGAGAGGCACCCACCATGTATTACCCCGTCGCCATCGAACCCGGAACCGACACCGAAGCTTTCGGCGTGGTCGTTCCCGACCTGCCCGGGTGCTTCTCTGCTGGTGACACCCTGGAAGAAGCCATGGCCATGGCCGAAGAAGCCATCGTGGCCTGGATTGAAACTGCTATCGATGCCGGGCAAGACATCCCTCAGCCCTCCGGCATTGAAGCCTTGCGCAAGGCGCACAAGGAATGGAAGGGCTGGGCTTGGGCCGTGGTGAAGGTTGACCCCGCAGCACTGGACGACACCCTGGAGCGCGTGAACATCAGCCTGCCCCGCAGGGTGCTTCGCCGTCTCGACACCCTGGCTTCAGCCAAGGGAGAAACGCGCTCGGGGTTCATTGCGCGCATGGCCCTGGAAGGTCATCAAACCGCCGCCTGACGGCCTCGGGTAGGCGTGAACCCCGAGCCCTTGTCGGGCGTACACCCGCGCTCGCAGCATTTGCACACACCCGGAAACGCCGCTTTCCTCGGGAAGCTTGATGCCCCCGATTGGGAGAGCCTATACCCGAGCCACATCGCAGGGCCGGGGCCGTAGGCGGCGGCGCGATGCCGCCTGCTGGATGTCCCAACGGCGAACACACCGCCACGGCATCCAAGTAGGTATCTCATGTCTAGAAAATCATCGCAAAAGCTAAAGCCCGGCTCCATAGCGTGGCGGGTCATAGACTTTCTTGAAGCGAACCCCAGCGAGGAGCTGACGCGACACGATGTGTCCGCGAAATTCGACATTGACCCTGTCGCAGTGGAAGACGCCCTCATAGCAGCCGTTGCCAGCGGGCACCTGGTGCGTGAGCTGAACGCAGATAGCGTCCTTGTGTTCCGACTCAAATACTCGCGCACAGGTGTACCCAAGCCGTTTGCGCAATCGATGGCCGCTGCTCGCAAGGCAACACGCAAGCCCCCGGTGGTGATTGACTTCGAAAGTCTGGTCATTGAGGCGGGCGTCCCCATCGTCGAAAACACACCGGGCAAGGGCGGCGTTTGGACTGCCCTCTTTGCCCGCATGAAGCCGGGCGACAGCGTGAAGTTTCACCTTGAGGCCCGTGACGCCCTCTCTCATGCGCAGTACGGCTACCGGAAAGACAACCCACACGCCAGGTTCACCATTCGCAAAGTGGACGCTGAGCATTGCCGCATCTGGCGCTTGGAAGACGGACCACTTGACGCGCAAGCCTTAGCTGCTTAATGTGTCTCACCCCTGTTGCATCAGGGGGCCGGGCTTGGCGGCCTGGAAACAAGGCGCAGCAACCGCGCCCATTGCGTTTTGGACGCGGTTTTTTCATGTCCGTGTGTTTTGCTGCACACGCGGCAAGTTGCGCGCATGGCTCTGTTTATGGCGGGCCGTGTGGGGACACCCGCGAGGGTGTGCCGGTTCCTTGTTCCGGTCCGCCAACCCTGCACGGTCTGCCACCCTCTCTTGGCGGGGAGGTTGGCGGGTTCGATACCGCAAACAAGGAGCCACCATGGCAAGCGCAACAGACGCAAGGCACATAACTGCAATAACGCCGCCGAACGGTTTTCCGTTCATCGTTTTGCCGCCTCTGGACACCCCAGCAGAACAGGAGCCCCCACCTCCCTCTAGGCGGCGACTCGCGGTGAACGTCATAGCCATGTTTGAAGACGAGCGGCCATCGGTGCCAGTCACCAAGCGACGGGGACGTTTGCCGCGCAATGTCATATCGATACGCTCACAACCGCGCCTGAAGCCGGGGGTGATTGCGGAGCTGTGCGGAGGCGCACACCCCGACAACATCGGAAAGCGGGTAAAGGTTCTTGGTGTGGCGAGCGGGTCAGACTTGCCACCTGGGCAGTGGTGGCGCATCCAGTCTGTCTCTCAGCCCTTGGTGGCTGTCGATACCGACACGGGGCGCCCATCGGGAAACACGCGCATGGAACTGGTAACCCGAGCCGAGAACCTGCGCCGCTGCCTGCGACTGCTGCCCAAGGGTTCTGCATAATCGTTTGACACCCCAGCTAGGCAGGCCGCAAGCCTGACCGAAAGCCACGGCCCCCGACGTGGCCCGCTGGGGTTTCTTCAGGCGGGGATGCACGGGGGTGCATGTGGTTCGCATTGTTCTGCCGTACTCCGAGGACGGCTTCTACCGCTTTGGCGATTTGGCGTGGCTCATTAGTCAGGCGCTGTGCCCAGACGACGAAAACGCGAAGAACTGGCTCAGGTGCGTCTATACCTGGCGCGACGATGGTTCTCCTGATGGCCTTTTTCAGCGACGCCTTGCGCCTGATGGCTGCTTGACGGAAAACGTATTAGACGCAAACCACTGGCCTTCCGAGACGGTTCAGCCATCCCGAGTGGACACCGAGCCCGGCTCATTGCTTTTTCATTGGCTGTGGGCGGAGCAGCGACGCGGGAGCGAGTGGCATCAATTCCTGTCCGGTGGCGAGCTTGTCATTCACTGCGACGATGAGCCGAAGCGATGTTTGCTTGAGGCCACTCGCCGCGAACACATGCTGCAATACGAACGCGAGCTTGAAGCCGCTGCACAAAGCGGGCTTCTGATGGTCTGCAACTCATCCGGCCTTCCACTGACCTTCCGTCATGGTGAACCGCTGCAAAACGGAGTGGTGCACGTTGATTCGCTCAATGAGTGGGGAGCAACCCTCCCCGGGCGACAAACGTTTGAGATGACTTCACCATCAACCGACGCCGCAGATGGTCAGACCTTGAACCTAAGTGGCACCCCATCGAAGCTATCCGAAGCAGACAAAGAGAACATCGTGGCCCGTTACGACCGGGCGCGAGGCGAAAGCGTGTATGCCCTTGCAAAGGCCTTCAACGTGTCTCGCCCGACGATTGACAAGGTGTTGAAAAAGCACGGCATCAAGGTCTAGAAGTGCTGCGCAAACTGCAATGGGTTGCACATTGACCGCAACGGGGGTTGCACACAAATAGTCCGTGACCATGTTCAACGAACCAGAGGGTTCAAGCATGGTTACCGATGCCAATCAACCCGTGTCGCTGGCGCACGAAACCCGCGCGGCACTGCCCACACCTGAAGCCGCCTTCCACCTGAACAGGGCGCCGCAAACCCTGCGCCTGTGGGCCTGCCTGGAAAACGGCCCCATCCGCCCCATTCGCATCAATGGCCGCCTTGCGTGGCCTGTGGCTGAACTGCGCCGCGTGCTGGGGGTGTGAGATGAAGAAAAAAACGCCCGCCCCCACCAAAGTGAAGACGAGCGCCCGTAGCAAGCGCAAGTTTATCGGCACCGAGAACCCGCGTCACCTGCGCGTCATCATGGCGCTGCTGGTTAGCCCCCGGCCCCGTGAAGCAATCGACCGCATCGCAGGCGCCAGCAATGGCCCCGAGTTGATGGCCGAGCTTCGCCGCCGTGGACTTGATGCCCCATGCAGCCGCACCCCGTGCATCGACCGCGACGGGTTCGAAGTCAAACGCGGCATCTATCACTTCACCGACAAGGACAAGCGCCTTGTGCGTGCCTGGCTCAAGCGCCGCGAGCGCATCAAGAAGCAAGGGGGCCGGGGATGAAGTGGCTTGACGGCCTGGAAGCCCTTGCAGCGCGTTTCGGCTGCTGCGTGGGCGCCGACATGGCCGCAATGAATTTGACGCAGCTATGGGCCCTCTATGGCTTCCTGAGGGCTAGGGCAGAGGGGGGCGGATGAAACGAGACCCCAAGCGCCGGGAATCGGGCCGCGACGCGGGGGGCTTCATCGCCTTACCCTGGAGCGTGCTGGACTGCGCAGCCTACTCGGCGCTATCCATGCACGCGCGGGCCCTGCTGCTGGAGGTTGCGAGGCAGTACGTCCGCAACAACAACGGGCGATTGCTGGCGTCGCGGGCCTACATGGCGCAGCGTGGCTGGAAGTCTGCCGACATGCTGAGCAAGGCTAAGCGCGAATTGCTCGATGGCGGTTTCATCTTCGAGACCGTCAAGGGGCACAGGCCGAACAAGGCGAGCTGGTACGCCATCACCTGGCAAGCACTGGACACACATCCAGACTTCGACCAGGGGGCCGCCGCAGCCTTCAGGCGCAGCGCCTACCTTGACGGCTCACTGCCGCCCATGCCGAAGCCGAAGCCCACGCGCGACGAGCTTTACCGCAAGTGGGACACCACCAAAACGCAAGCCTTAGCCCGCCCCACGGTACAGGGAGCACAGCAATAGGACCGCCACACGGTACAGAGAACCCGCTTCCTGTACCGCCATACGGACCTATCCGGCCTCACTTTGCATGCTCCCCTGTACCGCCACACGGACACCATCTAGATATGCCATCTGCTGAGCGCACAGCGAGAGCGCGAGGCAAAGGAACACACAACCATGACGACCAAGCAAACCTTCCCACCTGTGACCATCGAAGCCTTGTCCAATGGCTTGCTTCGCCTTGAGGATGAAACGCTCATGGACGGCGCCGCAGTGATTGACCTTCACCCGACCCAAGTGCAGACCCTGGCCATCCTGGCGGGCTTCACCATGCCCGACAAGGGGCGCAAGGCACTGGAGCGCATCGCATCAAGGCTGGGGGCGCTGCATGAGCGAACCAAGGCGCTTGAGGGCATGCTTTGCACCGCCGTGGTGGAGGATGGCATCGGGGTGGCGCCAGAGTTGACCGCAGCCGAGTTCATCGCCGAAAACCTGGGCGAAGTGCTGCGCGACGTTCAAGACCTGATGGCACCCGTCACCGAGCCGGACCCCGACCACCAGAACCAGGGCGGGCAATTGCTCATCCCGATGTGACAGGGGGCACCGCATGAGCATGGCAAGACGATTCCACGGCCAGCCAGTCACCCGGCTGATTGTGTCCGTGCCGGTTGACGTGGTGGCGGAGGTCGATAGCCTCCTGAGGCAGGCCCGCAAACACCCGGCCCAAGGCAACCGGGCAGAGTTTGTGCGCCTGGCCATCGTGGAGAAGCTGAAGCGCGACAAGGGGCCATCTGATGATTAACGGATGCCTTAACGCGCGCGAGGGCCGGGCAAGTCAGCGCCCAAATGTCTTTTGGAAACGTGGACTTACCTGCTTAGGGGCACGCCGCCTGAAGTAGCCCGAACTAGACGCCCCCAGCAAAGTGCTGGCATCTACTGCGCCACCCTGACCCGGTGGCGTTTTTCGTTGGGGCGCTGCCTGCTAACAGGGCGATAACAGAGAAAACAAACGGCTCGGAAACGGCATGTTGAGCGTTCCGCGCGCGTGCGCGAGGCCGAGACGCCCAAAGTGGGGGGCTCGAGCCGGATGCCCAAAACGGGCGCCGAGGGCGGCAGACCCCCGAAGTGGGGTTTCGGTTCCGACGCCGTGCGTTCCGCGCGCGAGGGAACGCAGGGCCGAAGCCTCATTTACTCGCCTTGCCGCCTTCACTTCGGTTGACGTGCGCAACAAACTCCCCCAAACACTGTGCAAGCTGCTGCTGTTGGGCCGGGCTCATCTCCACAACGCCTGCCAGTATCACGTCGTAATTGGCCTTCGCAGTCCGCATGCCAATCTGTATTGGCTTACCGTCTTGAACTGCGAACATAACATCTACGAGCGGAGGCAATGCGGCCCCGTAGAGGATGTATCCACGGTCCTCGGATTGGTGCACCCTCTGCCCTGGGAGCAATGCCGTAGCCGGTGCGCCTGGAGCCTTTACCCAGACCATTCGCGCAGCCTGAATTGCAAGGGCGCTTGCGTCACCAGCTAGAAGCTTTTTCCCGGGGATTGTTGATACCCGGCCCTTTACGAGACCGCCAGTTAAGCCCATCACGGAAATAGAACCGTGAAACACGTGGGCGGTTTGATTGGCGCCGACTCCGGTCTCGACTGCGCTCAAGACGACACCGCACCCCGTAATGCTCCCGTCGTCCATGAACTGCTGAACCTGCCCAGACAGCAATGCATCCGCGACGGTGTCCGCACGGCACTCTATGGCCGCAAATGCGAGCAGGCTGCAAGCCGCCATCCAAACCTTCATTGCTATCCCCCCGGCGCCGATGTTGTCGGCAGCATGTTACGTGCTGCGGCAGATGCTGCCCATGCAGACCAGCAGGGCCGGGAAGGTTTGGGAGCCCGCCAGAGGTAAGAGCGCGACAAGCGGACTTACACCCGCCCTTACATCGCGCCCAGAAACAACAAAGCCCCGGAGGGCATCCGAGGCTAAGTCATTGATTCTATTGGTGCCGGAGAAAGGAATCGAACCCTCGACCTTCTCATTACGAATGAGCTGCTCTACCGACTGAGCTACACCGGCACGCGTGGTGTGACCTGCTCAACGCAGATCACCGCACAGCCGAAAATTATAACGGGTTTTCAGCGCTCAATGTCACTTCGCTTCACGGTGGTAAGCCGTGACGCGATCGACCTCGTTCTTCGAACCCAGCACCACGCTGACGCGTTCGTGCAACTGGCCCGGTTGGATCTCCATGATGCGCTGCAAGCCGTTGGTGGACGCGCCACCCGCCTGCTCCACCAGGAAGCTCATCGGGTTGGCTTCGTACATCAAGCGCAGCTTGCCGGGCTTGTTGGGCTCGCGCTTGTCCCAGGGGTACATGAAGATGCCGCCACGCGTCAGGATGCGGTGCACGTCGGCCACCATCGAGGCGATCCAGCGCATGTTGAAGTCCTTGCCGCGCGCGCCGTCCTTGCCCTGCAAGCACTCGTCGATGTAGCGCTTCACGGGAGCGTCCCAGTGGCGCATGTTCGACATGTTGATGGCGAACTCCTTGGTGTCTTCGGGGATCTTCACCTGGTCGGCGGTCAGCACCCACGAGCCCTGCTCGCGGTCCAGCGTGAACATCACCACGCCGCGGCCCACGGTCAGCACCAGCGTGGTTTGCGGGCCATAAACACAGTAGCCTGCGCAGACTTGGTCGGTGCCGGCCTGCAGGAAGCTGTCGTTCGTGACGTCGCCACCCTTGTGCTTGAGCACCGAGAAGATGGTGCCGATGCTGACGTTGACGTCGATGTTGCTGGAGCCATCGAGCGGGTCGAACAGCAGCAGGTACTCGCCCTGCGGGTAGTGCAACGGCACGGCGTGCATGTCGTCCATCTCTTCGGACGCCATGCCGGCCAGGTGGCCGCCCCATTCGTTGGCCTCGATCAGCACCTCGTTGGCGATGATGTCGAGCTTCTTCTGGACTTCGCCCTGCACGTTCTCGCTGCCGGCGGTGCCCAGCACGTCACCGAGTGCGCCCTTGTTGACGCTGATGGCGATGGACTTGCAGGCACGCGCGACGACTTCGATGAGCAGGCGCAACTGAGCAGGGATTTGCGCTTCGCCGCGCTGCTGCTCGATCAGGTACTGCGTGAGGCTGATGCGTTTGGACATGGTGGTGGTCTCGGGGTCTGAAAACGGGGAAGGGCTCAATCCTGCAGCGCGCGTGTGACGATCTCGCGGACGTCGTCCGACAGCTCGGTGCGCGCGGCCACGCGGCTGAGGGCCTCGCGGGCGGCCGTGCGGTAGGGCTCGGCCAGGCGACGCCAGTGGTCCATGGCGCGGGCCAGGCGGGCGGCCAGTTGCGGGTTGATGCCGTCGATCTCGATGACGCGGTCGGCCCAGAACACGTAGCCGGCGGCATCGGTGCGGTGGAAAGCTGCCGGGTTGCTCTGGCACAGCGCCATCAGCAGGCTGCGGGCCCGGTTGGGCGTGCGCAGGGTGAAGTCGGGGTGCAGCATCAGGGCCTTGGCACGGGCAAAGACCTTGCCGTCCTTTTCAGGCGCCAAAGCCTGCAGGCTGAACCACTTGTCGATGACCAGGGCCTCGCCACGGAACTGCTGGTGGAAGCGCTCCAGGGCCTGCTCGGCCAGATCGGCATGCGCGTTCACCAGGGCAGACAGCGCACCCAGGCGGTCGGTCATGTTGTTGGCGTCCTGGAAGCGCTGCAAGGCCTTGCCCGTCCAGACGGGGTTGTGGCGCACGCTGCCATCCAGCACCAGCATGCCCAGGGCCAGGTTGGCCAGGGCGCGGCGGCCGGTGCTCACCGGGTCGGGCGAGTAACCGCCCAGCTCATGGTGTTGCTCGTAGGCCCAGGCCCAATCCTCATGCAGGGCATGGGCGAGCTGCAAGCGCATGCCTTCGCGGGCCGCGTGAATGCGCTGCGGGTCCACCAGGTCGAGCTGCTCGGCCACGTAGGCCTCGCTCGGCAGGGTCAGCACCAGCTCCTTGAAGGCGGCGTCCAGCTCGACGTGGCGCAGCACACCGCGCAGGGCCTCCACAAAGCGGGCGTCCAGCTCGACGTGGCCGCTGCCCGCCACCGCGGCCAGCAAACGGCGCAGCGACAGCTTCTGGGCGGCTTCCCAGCGGTTGAAGGGGTCTTGGTCGTGGCTGAGCAGGGTGAACAGGGCGTCGTCGCTGAGTTCGGCCTCCAGCACCACGGGCGCAGAGAAGCCGCGCAGCAGCGAAGGCACGGGCTCGACCGGCACGTGCACGAAGGTGAAGGTCTGTTCGGGCTCGGACAGCACCAGCACGGTGTTGTGGCCGATCGGGTCGAGGTGCCCTTCCAGGTGCAGGTTCAGGTGACGGCCATCGGCAGTCACCAGGCCCATGGCCACGGGGATCACGACAGGCGCCTTCACCGGCTGCCCGGGCGTGGCCACGCAGCTCTGCGACAAGGTCAGGGTGTAGATCTGGTTGGCGGCGTCGTACACGCCATCGGCCTTCACGCGCGGCGTGCCTGCCTGGGCGTACCAACGCTTGAATGCGTCCAGTCGACGTGCCAGCTCGCTGCCCGGGTTGGCATCGGCCACGGCCTGGGCGAAGTCGTCGCAGGTCACGGCCTGGCCGTCGTGGCGTTCGAAGTACAGGGCCATGCCCTGGGCAAAGCCGGCATCGCCCACCAGGGTGTGCATCATGCGCACGACCTCGGCACCCTTCTCGTAGACGGTGGCGGTGTAGAAATTGTCGATGGCCAGGTAGCTGTCGGGGCGCACCGGGTGGGCCATCGGGCCCGCGTCCTCAGGGAACTGCAGCTGGCGCAGGGTGCGCACGTCTTCGATGCGCTTGACCGCACGGGCGCTGGGGCTGCCGGCCATGTCCTGGCTGAACTGCTGGTCGCGGAAAACGGTCAGGCCTTCCTTGAGCGAGAGCTGGAACCAGTCGCGGCAGGTCACGCGGTTGCCAGTCCAGTTGTGGAAGTACTCGTGGGCGACCACGCTTTCGACGTTGCCGAAGTCCACGTCGGTGGCAGTAGCCGGGTTGGCCAGCACGAACTTGGTGTTGAAGATGTTCAACCCCTTGTTCTCCATGGCACCCATGTTGAAGTCGCTCACGGCCACGACCATGAAACGCTCCAGGTCCAGGCTCAGGCCGAAGCGGGCTTCGTCCCAGGCGATGGACGCGATCAGCGAGTTCATCGCGTGCTCGGTCTTGTCGAGGTCACCGGCGCGCACGTAGATCTGCAGCAAGTGGTCCTTGCCGGCGCGGGTGCGGATGCGCTGCTCGCGGCGCACCAGGTCGGCGGCCACCAGGGCGAACAGGTAGCAAGGTTTCGGATGCGGGTCTTCCCACACGGCGAAGTGCTTGCCGCCCTCCAGCTTGCCCTCTTGCACCAGGTTGCCGTTGGACAGCAGCACGGGGTACTTGCGCTGGTCGCCCTTCAAAGTCACCTTGTAGGTGGCCATGACGTCGGGGCGGTCCAGGAAATAGGTGATGCGGCGAAAGCCCAGGGCCTCGCACTGCGTGAAGAAGCCACCGCTGCTGGTGTACAGGCCCGACAGATGGGTGTTCTTCTCGGGCGCACAGGTGCTGCGGATCTCCAGGCTGAACAACTGCTGCGGCAGGTTTTCCAGCACCAGCTGGCCACCCTCCGTGCGGAAGGAGACCGGCTCGCCATCGACCAGCACGCGCGTGAGGTTGATGTCTTCGCCGTCCAGGCGCAGGGGCGCGCCGGGCAGGGCCGGGTTGGGTGCCACGGTCATCTTGTTGATGACCAGGGTCTTGGCCGGGTCCAGATCGAAGGTCAGATCGACCGTCTTGATCCAGAACGCCGGCGCCGCATAGTCTTCGCGGCGAATCAGCGGAGCGCTGCCTTCACGCATGGGGTGTCCCTTTTGAGGTGAATCCGTGTGGCTGACAGGTGTCAGATGCCTTGCTTGAGGCTGGCTTCGATGAACTGGTCGAGGTCGCCGTCGAGCACCTTCTGGGTGGCCGAGACTTCGACGTTGGTGCGCAGGTCCTTGATGCGGCTGTTGTCCAGCACGTAAGAGCGGATCTGGTGGCCCCAGCCCACGTCGGTCTTGCTGTCTTCGAGCTTTTGCTGCTCTTCCTGGCGCTTGCGCAGCTCGTGGTCGTACAGGCGCGAACGCAGGCGCTTCCAGGCCACGTCGCGGTTGCTGTGCTGCGAGCGGCCATCCTGGCACTGCACCACGATGCCCGTGGGGATGTGGGTCAGGCGCACGGCCGAATCGGTCTTGTTGATGTGCTGGCCGCCGGCGCCGGACGCGCGGAAGGTGTCGGTGCGCACGTCGGACGGGTTGATGTCGATCTCGATCGAGTCGTCGATTTCCGGGTACACGAACACCGAGGCGAAGGAGGTGTGGCGGCCGCCCGACGAGTCGAACGGCGACTTGCGCACCAGGCGGTGCACGCCGGTCTCGGTGCGCAGCAGGCCAAAGGCGTACTCGCCATCGACCTTGATGGTGGCGCTCTTGATGCCGGCCGTGTCGCCTTCGGTGATGTCTTCCACCGTGGCCGTGAAGCCCTTGCGCTCGGCGTAGCGCACGTACTGGCGCAGCAGCATGTTGGCCCAGTCGCAGGCCTCGGTGCCACCGGCGCCAGCCTGGATGTCCACGAACGCGGGCAGCGGGTCGGCCGGCTTGTTGAACATGCGGCGGAATTCGAGGTCGCCCACACGGGCGGCTTGCGTGGCCACGTCGGCGGCGATGGCCTCGATGCCATCGAAGTCACTGTCGGCCTTGGACATTTCGAACAACTCGGCGTTGTCGGCCAGGCCCGTCTGCAGCTCGGTGATGGTCAGGACGACGTTCTCCAGCGCCTTCTTCTCTTTGCCCAGCTCCTGGGCGCGCTTGGGGTCGTTCCAGACGGCGGGGTCTTCGAGCTCGGCGTTGACTTCGCTCAGGCGGCGGGATTTTTCATCCCAGTCAAAGATACCTCCGGAGCTCAACGGTGCGCTGAGTCAGGTCAGAGATCTGTGCGCCGAGGGCGTTGATGTGTTCGATGTCCATGGAGGTGCCTGCGAAAGTGTCGGGGTCGGTGTGTGAAAGGGCCGAGGTCATGCCAAGGCCCGAATGGCTTCATTTTCTCATGAGGCCGGGGCGCTGCGTGACATGAAACCGGGCGCCCAGGGGCGATCAGGTCGTGAGGAAGCCCGCCAGGTGGGCCGCCAGCGCCTCGGGCTGGTCATGGTGCAGCATGTGGGCGGCCTGGTCGATGGTTTCCAGGCGGAAATCCGGCACCAGGGCGACGCGCTGCAGGAACTCTTCGCGGCTGAATTTGCCGTCAAAGAACATGAAATACAGCGTTTGTGCGCCTTCGACGAACAGCACGGGGCAGCCGATGCGCGACAGGAAGGCGTTGACCTCCTCCACGCGGTAGAGGAAGGGCTGCGGGCGCTTGTGCGCCGGGTCGGCGTTGATGACCCAGCGGCCGTTTTCTTCGCGCGCCCAGTGCTGGGCCAGCCATTGCGCGAACTCGGCGCGCAGCAGCGGGTTGGTGGTCTGCAAGCGCTTGGCGACGGCGTCCAGGCTGTCGTAATCCTTCAGGCGCACCGGCTGCTGGATTTCGTCGAGCCACTTGATGTAGCGCTGTGGTGCATCGCCCGGCTGGGTCGCCGGCATGCCGAAGCCTTCGAGGTTGACGAGCTTGCGGATGCGCTCGGAGCGCACGCCCGCGTAGAGCATGACGACGTTGCCGCCCATGCTGTGCCCGAGCAGGTCCACCGGGCGCCCTGGCGAGAGCTGGTCCAGGATGGCGTCGAGGTCACCGAGGTAGTCGGCAAAGAAATAGCTGTCGGTGGCCGGCGGCGTTTCGGTCTGGCCAAAACCGCGCCAGTCCAGCGCAACGATGGGGCGCTCGGCCCAGCCGGGCTGCGCCCGCAAGGCGTCCACCATGAACTGGAAAGACGCGGCCGTGTCCATCCAGCCGTGCACCATCAGCAGCAGCGGCTGGGCGTCGGTGGCCTTGGCGAGGTCGCCCCACACCAGAAAGTGGTAACGCAGGCCGCGCACGCTGTGGTGCTCCGAACGGGCGGGGAAAACAGGGGCGTACATCGGCACGGTGGAGGCGGTCTGTGACATGGGGCGGCCGTCAAAATCTCTGGATGTGGAAGCTGCGGGACAACCCGCCCACCCAAAAGGGTGGTTGCGGGCGAGTCGTTTGGCATCATCGCCGATCTGACGGCGTTTTCACCTAAGCTGTCGGATCCGCGTCGAGCCACGCCGTCAACGCGACATGAGCGCAGTGCCCCACCCTTCCCCGCCCAGTCAGACTCCTGCGACCCAAGCTGCGGCGGTGGCGGCTTTGCCCATGCCCGCCCTGGGGCGCTTCGGCCCCTTGGCGCTGTCGGTGGGCGCCCTGGCGGCCATCAGCATGGGCCTGATCGCTTGGTCGCACCTGGGCTGGAACCGCTTGCAGCAGCAGGCCCACGCCTTCGACACCCACCTCTCGGCCGCCCGCTTCGAAGCGCGCCAGGCCCAATGGCTGCTGGGCTCGGCCCCCGAGCCTTCGGCCTCTGGCCAGCCCGCATCGCTGATCACCCCCCTGACGCGTGCGCACAACGCCCTGGCGGCCTTGCAGCCGCACGCGCCCGAGGCCGTGAAAGCGCCCTTGTCGCTGCTGCAAACCCAGGTGGTCGCGGCTTTGCGCCAGGCCGAAACCGCGCCTCAAGATGCCGGCATGCGCGATGCCATCGCCGCCATGGACCAGGCCCTGAGCGCCACCAGCACACAGTGGGAACAGGCGCTGGAGCGCGCCACCCGCGACCAGCACCACCTTGATCGCCTCAACGTGGCGCTGGTGGGCTGCGTCACCCTGATGCTGCTGGTGCTGATGGGGCGCGCCCACCGCCAGCGCGAGCTGGCCATCGACAAGGTCAAAGCCCGCGAAGCCCAGCTGAGCGCCTTCGCCGAAGCCCTGCCCGACCTCGCCTTCCGCATGGACGCCGAAGGCCACTACCTCGACATCTACGGCAACAACCTGCCGCTGCTGGGCCGGCCGGCGCACGAACTCATCGGCCGCCGCCTCAGCGACCTCTTCCCGCCCGACATGGCCCAGCGCTTCCTGGGCGTCCTCCAGCAGACATTGGGCTCTCGCAGCACCCAGGCCATCACCTTCAACGTCACCATCAACCAGGAACTGCGGCACTTCGACAGCCGCTGCGCGCCGGTGGGCGACACCGACCAGGTCGTCTGGATGATCTGGGACATCACCGGGCGCCGCCAGACCGAACGCCGCCTGCGCCGCAAGACGCGGATGTACGACTTCCTCAGCCACGTCAACCAGGCCATCGTGCGCTCGGACGACCAGGCCACCCTGATGAACCGGGTGTGCCGCGTGGCCGTTCGGCATGGCCAGTTCCGCAAGGCCTGGGTGGCCCTGTTCGACGCCCACACCCCTGGCGCGCTGCACTGTGTCGCCGAGGCCGGTGACGAGCGCCCGCTGCGCCCCAGCCTGAGCTTCGCGCTGAGCGAGGCCCCGCAGGCCGACCATGCCCTCGACACCGCCCTGCGCCAGGGCCTCACCTTCCGCACCCGCGACCTGCGCGCCGTGCCGCAACAGGGCCCACACCCTGCCTGGCTGGACGAGGCCGTGGCCGCTGGCACGCCGGGCTGCGTGATCGTGCCGCTGCGGCGCGAACAAACCCTCATCGGCCACCTGCTGCTGCTGGGCCGCCGCGTCGATGACACCGATGCCGACGAGCTCGGCCTCTTCGAGGACCTCTCCAGCGACCTGTCGTTTGCCGTCACCAACCTGCACCGCGAGGCCCTGCGCGACCAGGCCGAGGAGCGCATCCGCCTGCATGCGGCCGCGCTGGAAAGCACCCGCGACGGCATGATGGTGCTCGACAGCGACAGGGTGCTGGTGTCCATCAACCCGGCCTTCACCGCCCTGACCGGTTACGAAGAGCACGAGGTCATCGGCCGTTCACCCGAATTCCTGCTGACCGACGCGCCGGACGAGTTCGTCGCCCAATTGCGCGAACACCTGCTGAGCTACGGCAGCTGGCAAGGCGAGGTCTGGTTCCGTCACCGCAATGGCGACCCGTTCATGACCAAGCTGTCGGTGGCGGCCGTGCACAGCACACAGGGCGAACCCAGCCACTTCGTGGGCGTGTTCACCGACATCACCCAGCTCAAGCAGACCGAAGAGCGCCTGGCTCGCATGGCCCACTACGACCCCCTGACCGAGCTGCCCAACCGCGTGCTCATCCGCCAGCGCCTGGCACACGCCATCAACCTGGCGCAGCGCCACCACACCCAGGTCGGCGTCGTCTTCATCGACCTGGACAACTTCAAGACCGTCAACGACGGTCTGGGCCACGCCGCTGGCGACAGCCTGCTCAAGCAGGTCGCCCAGCGCCTGCGCCAGCGCGTGCGCGAGGAAGACACCTTGGGCCGCCTGGCCGGTGACGAGTTCGTGCTCGTGCTCGAACACCTGCGCCACCCGCAGCAGGCGGCGCACGTGGCCACGGCCATCCTGGAAACGCTCAACCAGCCCTTCACGCTGGACGGCGGCCAGCAGGTTTATGTGCGCGCCTCCATCGGCATCAGCATGTACCCCGACGACGGCCAGGACGAGTCCGAGCTCGTGCGCAACGCCGACGCGGCCATGTACGAATCCAAGCGGCGCGGTCGCAACAATTTCAGTTTCTACACCCAGGCCTTCACCGCCGAGGCCACCCTGCGCCTGCAGATGGAGACCCTGCTGCGCCGCGCCGTCGAGCACAGCGAGTTCACGCTGCACTACCAGCCCATGGTGCGCCTGTCGGACCGCAAGGTCATCGCCCTCGAAGCCCTGGTGCGCCTGAACACGGCGGGGCAGCACACGGCGGGCACGCACAGCGGGTCGGTCACGCTCAGCCCCAACCAGTTCATCCCCGTGATGGAAGACACCGGCATGATCACCTCGCTGAGCGAGTGGGTCATCGAGGAAGCCTGCCGCCAAGGCCGCGCCTGGCTGGACGCCGGCCTGGACTTCGGTCGCGTGGCCATCAACCTCTCGCCCAGCGAGATCCGCCGTGGCGGCGTGGTCGAGCGCCTGGCGGAAATCCTCGTGCGCACCGGCCTGCCGCCGCAGTACCTGGAAATCGAAATCACCGAAGGTGGCCTGATGGAGTCCGGCATGGGCGCCGAGCAGTTCCTGCAGCACCTGCACCAACTCGGCGTTTTCCTGACCATCGACGACTTCGGCACCGGCTATTCCTCACTGGCCTACCTCAAGCGCTTCCCCGTGCAGCAGCTGAAAATCGACCGCAGCTTCGTGCAGGACCTGCCCAGCAACGACAACGACAGCCAGCTCGTCAGCACCATGATCTCGATGGCGCACGGCCTGCGCCTGCATGTGGTCGCCGAGGGCGTGGAAATGCCCGACCAGGAGGCCTTCCTCTGCAGCCTGGGCTGCGATGTGGCCCAGGGCTACCTGTACAGCCGGCCCGTGCCCGCCGCCCAAATCTCCCAGATGCTGACGCGCCACTGAGCCGGCCCTGCCGTCAGCGGGGTCAAAATGACGTCAACGGGCGGCGCACATAAAAAAGCACGATCGTTCGATAATGCTTCACCCCCACACGACGTGCCCGCCATGAACCTGTTCGCCCCCACCTCCGCCGAGGCCACGAGCCCGACCGCCACCCTGGCCGAGTTGCTGTCCCGCCGCGAACGCATCGACGCCGGACCGCAGCAACGCGTTCGCTTCCACGTCAGCCCGGACTGGCAACAGGGCCGCACGACTTTCGGCGGGGTGCTGTCCGCCCTGGCCGTGCAGGCCATGCGCGACGTGTGCGGCAGCGACTGGCCCCTGCGCGCCCTGCAGACCAACTTCGTCGGCCCGGTCAGTCCCGGCACCTTCGACGTCGAGGTCGTGCTGCTGCGCCAGGGCAAGAACATCCGCCAGGTGCAAGCGCGCGTGCTGCAGGCCGATGAGGCTGGCGTCGAACAGGTCGGCGGCGTGCTGCTCGGCGTGTTCGGCGCGGCGCGCACGTCGACCCTGCCCCACCTCCGCCCGGACCACCACCCCGTGGCCAAGGACCCCGACAGCGCCTTCCTGTGGCCCTTCGTGCCGGGCATCACGCCCGCCTTCACACAGCACCTGGAGTTCCGCCAAGCCGAAGGCGGCATGCCCTTCACCGGCTCGCAGGAATGGCACAGCCGCACCCACGTGCGCCTGCGCGCACCTGAAGGCATCGACAACGAGCTGCAATCGGTGCTGCTGGCCGACGCCGGCCCGACCCCCGCCCTGGCCCAGCTCAACGGCTTCGCACCGGCCTCGTCGGTGTCCTGGGCCCTGGAACTGCGCCCGGTCGAGCTGGACGCCACCACCGCGTTCTGGCGCATGGACAAAGACGCCCTGGCCACCGGCGACGGCTACGTCAACGAAAAGACCACGCTGTGGACACCCGACGGTCAGCTCGCCGCGCTGGGCTACCAGGTCGTGGCCGTGTATGGCTGACACGCCAGCGCTGGCCCGCCCGGCCTCCCTGCGCGAGCTGTTCATCGCCTTCACCTTGCTGGCCTTGCAGGGCTTTGGCGGCGTGATCGCCGTGGCGCAGCGCGAGCTGTGCGAGCGCCGCCGCTGGCTGGACGCGCGCGAGTTCGTGGACATGCTCGCCTCGGCCCAGGTGCTGCCTGGCCCCAACGTCTGCAACCTGTCGCTGATGATCGGCGACCGCTTCTTCGGTTGGCGCGGTGCCCTCACCGCCCTGGCCGGCATGGTCCTGGCGCCCATGGCCTTGATGCTGCTGCTCGCCTGGGGCCTGGGCGAGGCCAGCAGCCTGCCCCACGCGCAAGGACTGATCCGTGGCGCGCTGGGCGGCATCGCAGCGGTGGCGGCGGGCCAGATCATCGGCACGGTGCTCAAGCTGTCGGCACCGCTGCGTGAGCACGAACTGGGCTGGCCCGCCTGCCTGGGCCTGGCCGCGCTGGCGCTGGCACTCGTCGTGCACTGGCATTGGCCGTTGGTCCAGGTGCTGCTGAGCCTGGGCGGCGGCGCCTGCCTGGTGAGTTACGCCCTGCTCAAGCGCCAGGCCGCGCGGCAGGCGCCAGGGCCGCAGGCATGAGCGTGCCGGTCTGGTCCTGGTCGCCAGAGGTCTGGTGGACCCTGTTCGGGCACTTCATCGCCTTGTCGCTGATGTCGATCGGCGGTGCCATCACCCTCGTGCCCGACATGCACCGCCGTCTGGTGCAAGACAGCGCCTTGCTCAGCGATGCCGACTTCACCGGTGCCATCGCCTTGGCACAGGCAGCGCCCGGACCGAACGTGCTGTTCGTGGCCCTGATGGGCTGGTACGCGGGCGGCCTGGGTGGCGCGGTGGTCAGCATGCTCGGCATCATGCTGCCCTCGACCACGCTGGCGCTCGCGGTGTCGCGCTGGGTGTCGGTGCGGCGTCACTGGCTGGGTGTGCGCGCCTTCCAGGCCGGCATGACCCCCGTCACCGTGGGTTTGCTGCTGGCCACGGGCTGGCACCTCATGCCACCGCTTGACGGCCAACCACGGGCCTGGGCCCTGGCGGTGGCCGTGGCCTTGCTGGTCTGGCGCACCCGCATCCGCTTGATCTGGCTGGTGCTGGCAGGTGCGGTGCTGGGCGCCCTCGGGGTGGTCTGAGGCACACTCAAAGGCATGCGCACCTCTGCCAAACCCATGAACGCCATGCCGATGCCTGCCACGCCCTTGCCCATCGCGCATCAAGCCAGCATCGGGCGCTTCGAAACCACGGTCGAAGGCCTGCGCTGCGAACTCGACTACCAGCTCGACGGGCAGCTCATGCGCATCACCCACACCGGTGTGCCACGGGCCCTGGAAGGTCGCGGCATCGCCGCCGCGCTGGTCGCACAGGCCCTCGGGTGGGCACGTGCGCAAGGCCACCGGGTGCAACCGCTGTGCAGCTATGTGCAGGTGTACATGCGGCGCCACCCCGAGTGGCAGGACCTGCTGGCCTGACGCTGGCCTTCGGGCTTAACCACCTGGGTCAACCACCGGGGTCAAGGCCCTGGCGCATCCTCGGGCCGCGCACCCAGCACACGCAAACGCTGCTGCGGCGACAAGGCCGTGGCCAGATCGCGCGCGAACGCTTCCTGCCACTGCCAACCCGCATCCGCGTTGGCGTCGATGGTGGAGATGCGCACCAACAGGCCATCGGCCAAACCGCGTCGACTCAGCCCTGCGATGAGCTGGCGCAGCTTGAGGCTGGCCTCGTCACGCACAGGCTCATCGCCAAACAAGCGCCAATACGTGATGGGCTCGGGGCGCTCGGACAAGGCCGCCACCAGGCGGACCACAGGCAGGCTGAGCGGGGCCGTCACGCCTGGCAATGCCAAGGTGCCCGGCCTGACATCGCTGACGCGGAAGCCACCGGCCCGGTAGCAGACCTCCGGGCGGTGCATCTGCAAGCCCACCGACTGCTGACGCCCATAGGCCACCGACAGCATCACCCGCTGGCCACTCGGGTGGACGTAGGTGCGCTCCAGCACCTGGTCGTACATCTGGAAGCGCCGCGCCGCCTCAAAAGCAGGCCGCACCATGCCAGAAGCCACCGGGTCCAGTCGCCAGGCGCTGCGTTGCACGCCAGAGGGTCCGTCCACCTGGGTCGGGATTTCTTTCGGGAACAAGGCCTCCAGCGGCACCTGCGCACGGGCCTCGGCTTCGGCCGAGACGCCAGGCCGCAGCCAGAGGCTCGCCAACGCAGCCACAACGAGGCAGGCGGCCAGACCCAGACCGCGCCCTGCCGTGGGTTCGCTGAGTGATGTCGGCCCCTCGACCTTGGCTGGCGGAACGACCGCTGCGTCCGCAGGCACGCGCCTGTCAGGCCAGACCAGGCCCAGCAGCGCGTCCGCACCGGCCATCAGCACCAGCGCGACAGCGAACAGCGCCAGGCCAGCGAAATTGTGGACAAAGCCCTGCCCCGCCGCATCGCCGAAATGGTGGGTCACGACCACCAGGATCATCACCCGCACGACATTGGCCAGGAAAGACACGGGCACGGCCAGCACGGCCAGCAGCCCGTTGCGCCACCACGAGGTGTGCTGCGCCAAGTGGCTGTACAGCAGGCCCATGGCCTCCAGGATGAACATGGAGTGCAGCCCGGCACAGGCCTCGGCCACCAGCAGTTGGTACTGCCCCACCGTGATGACGACGCCGCTGCGCCCCACCGGGTAACCCACCCCGGACAGCACGAAGGTGGCCACCATGGACACCGCCTCCTTGAGCGGCGCCGTCAGCGCCAGCACCAGCGAGAACGGCAATGGCATGGCAAACAGGCAGAACAGCCAGGCAAACCAGGTGCGACGCAGGCCCTGCCAACCGCGCGCCGCCCACATCACCAGCAAGGCCGACAACCACAGGGACAGCAACTCGATGCGGATGAACTCCTGCGAGCGCCCCAGCACATAGCCCAGCAAGCACAGCCCCCAGGCCAGCCAGAAGATGGCGCCCAGACGCTCAGGCCGCCCCGCAGACGTGGCGTCACGCTGGCGCCAGACCAGCCACCCGGCCACGCTCAGCAACAGCAGTTCGTGGCCTTGGCTGTAGGCCGTCCAGGTGCCGAACAACCAGCCCCACAGGCTGGGGATGGCCAGGCTCAACCAGGCCAGGGGCAAAAGCAAAGACAGGGACACAGGCAGGACTCCGTGTTCAGCGCGACCCAGGCACCGCGCCAGGTGCAGGCACGCTCAGTGACTGGCCGACGGCTGGGGCGCGCTGGCGACGTCCGCGGACGAGGCGGCAGAAGCATTGGCCTCAGCCTGGGCCATGAACCGGGTGATCTTGGCCTGCTCGCGCAACCGGGTCATGCCCTCGCGCACCGCTTCCTGGCGACGCTGTCCGGTCAGCACAGCCTGGATGGCCGGGGTGGCCTGGCCCAGAAGCACTGGCGCGTCTTCCGTCTTGATCACCGTCAGCACGTAAACGCTCTCGGGCCTGCGCAAGGCCATGGACTGGCCAGGCTTGAGCTTGGCCAAACGGGGCAGCAACTCCAGCGGCATACCCTCGGCCCATTGCGCAAAGCGTCGGCTCTTGCGCGGCACCGTCTGTTGCGCCAGCCAGGCCTGCAACTCCTCCACGCTGTGGGTCGATTCGGCTTTGCGCAACCAGGCATCCACATCCGCGCCAGTG
This sequence comes from Aquabacterium sp., assembly GCA_023266355.1. Taxonomy (GTDB): domain Bacteria; phylum Pseudomonadota; class Gammaproteobacteria; order Burkholderiales; family Burkholderiaceae_C; genus Aquabacterium. The sequence goes on along the minus strand of JAHFQM010000001.1, from coordinate 641,884 downwards.
ACCTGGGCCACGGTTTCTTCCAGCAGATACTGGCGGCGCTGCGAGAACAACTCCGGGTGTTCGTCGTAGTAGCGCTCCACCGCGCTGGTGTCTGGCAGGGATGCCTTCTCGGCCAGTTGATCCTGGTAGGCGCGCGCCAGCACTTCCCGGCGGGCCAGTGCCAAGGCCTGCAAAGTCTTGGGACTGTGGTCCAGCCCAGCCTGCACAGCGGCCTGGGCGGCCAGTTCCTGCTCAATCAGGCTGTCGAGCGCACGGGCCGAGGCCTGCTCACCAAACCTGGCACCCAGCGCGGGCTGCAATTGCAGCAAGGCCTCCACTTGGTGGACCGAGACCTCCCCTTCGTTGACCTGGGCCGCCACCTGGGACTCGCCTGCCGCAGGCGCCGCATCCTTCTTGTTGCAACCACCCAGCAAGGCCAGCCCAACAACCCAACACACCCAAGTCTTGTTCAAATCCAACTCCTGTCGAGGGGCACCATCCATGTGCGAAGCCCAAAAAAAACGGACCCGAAGGTCCGTGATGGCACAAACGGGTGTCACCCGCTTGTCAGGGCCCCGAAGGGCCACTGTTGGTGGAGCCAGCCTGCTCAGGCGGCCTTGCGGCTGCGCCCCAACAGCAAGCCAACGCCCGCCAGACCCATGACGGTCAAGGCCAAGTCAGCAGGCTCAGGCGCCGGCGACGCCACCGAAGCGGTCGTGCGGATGGTACCAGCGTAAGAAGCGGATCTGTTGTCGCCCAGGGTCACGAGACCCGTCACGGCCAGCTTGTAGCTGCCAGCGTTCAGGCCGGAGAAGCTGAAAGTGTTGGTCGTGCCGTTGTAGGGAATGCTGAGGTCCACGCCGTAGTAGGTGCCAAAGGACGTGTTGCCCAGGACCAGCGAGGTCAGGATCACGTCTTTGTCGAACGACAGCAGGGCGTTCAGGAGCGAGCCGTCGGTGGTCGTGCCCGACACCGTGCCGCCGTCACCGATGCTGAACGTGTAGTAGTCGGTGAAGCCCGCCGTGGAGGCGTAGAACGTGTTGCCGAAGGTCGTGTCAGCCGTGCTCAGCGTGCCGAGGTTGGCTTCAATTGCGAACACCCCCGAGCAGGCCAGGGCCAAAACTGCACCGATAGAACCAACTCGAACCACGTTTTTCATGACAGCCTCACTGCGTTTTCAATGTCTGAACGATACACAAACCTGTTGCAGATTGTTACCCCCCGATCATGGGGGCAACGTGCGTCGAAGGATGTCAGCCGCCATGCGCTTCGACGCGCCTTGGTGCTGGGAGGCAAATGCCCTGGCCGCCGCCTGCGCAGCTGAAACCCCTTCCACGAGCCAAATTTGTGCCATGTGCACGGCCTGGGGCCAGTCAGCCACCCGACGCGAAGCACCTGCAGCCAAGCTCAGTTCGGCTGCTTCGGCGAAATTGTACGTCGAAGGCCCCATGATCAACGGGCAAGCGCAGGCTGCGGCTTCGATCAGGTTCTGTCCACCCAGCGGTGCAAAGCTGCCCCCCAGCCAGGCCACGGCGGCCGCGGCGTAGTACGCCGGCATCTCGCCCATGCTGTCGCCCAGCCACACCTCGGCGAGCAGGGCGGCCGCATCGGGCTGGCCGTCGGGCCAGGCGCTGCGCCGCGACAGGCTCAGCCCGCGCTGTGCCACCAGCGCCGCCACCTCGTCAAAGCGCTGCGGGTGACGCGGCACGATCAGCAACCGGGGCCTGGGGCTCGCCATAGCCGGCCCCGCAGCCATCCACGCGTCGAGCAGGCCGGACTCCTCCCCCTCTCGCGTGCTGGCGGCCAGGCACAAGGGACGGGCATCGGCGCCCCGCCAACGCCGCCCCTGCGCCAGCAGGTCGGGGGATGGCGTCATGTCGAACTTGAGGTTGCCGCAGACATGCACGGGGTCGGCTCCCATGGCCCGCAGGCGCTCGGCATCGCTCTCCGTCTGGGCCAAGGTCACGCTCAAGGCCTGGGCCGCCGGACGCAACAAGGCGGCGAAACGCTGCCCTTGCCGCAGGCTTTTGGGGCTCAGTCGGGCGTTGGCCAGCACCATCGGCACCCCGGCACGGCGCGCCTCATGCTGCAGGTTGGGCCAGACCTCGGTTTCCATCAGCACGCCCACGCTGGGTTGGAAATGGCGCAGGAAGCGGCACACAGCGCCCGGGGTGTCGTAAGGCAACCAGGTTTGCACATCGCCCGGCAACAGCAAGGCACGGCCAGCCTCGCGGCCCGTGGCGGTGGTGTGGGTCAGCAGCAGGCGCAAATCCGGCTGCTGCGCGCGCAAGGCGGCGATCAGCGGCGCGGCCGCACGGGCCTCGCCCAGCGACACCGCATGCACCCAGACCCAAGCGCCGCGTTGACCTCGGTCGCTCGCCGGGCCCGCGCTGCCTGGGTAAAAGCCCAGGCGCTCAGGCCAGCGTGCACGGTAGTCCGGCTCTTCGCGGCCGCGCGACCAGACCCGCCACAGGTAGATGGGCGTGCCCAGTCGCAAGACGAGGGTGTAAGCCTGGCGGGCGAGCCAGGCCTTGACATCAAAAGCGACAGCAGAGTCGGCCAAAGGGAGGTGATGCGGTTTCAAGCCCGCGATCGTAGCCGAGGCCGGACCTGCCAGCCGCGCGAACCGCGAACGCTCAGTGCGCCGAGGCGCCCACATGCGCGTCTGGCTTGACCGCCAGGATCGCGGCCATGAAGTGCGCGCGGATGCGCTCCAGCGCTTCGGGCGTCTGGCCCTCGAAGCGCAGCACCAGCACCGGCGTGGTGTTGGAGGCGCGCACCAGGCCGAAGCCATCGGGGTAGTCCGCGCGCAGGCCGTCGATGGTCGTCATCTCGGCGCCTTCGAAGGTGGCCGTCTGGCGCAGTTTTTCGACGACGGCGTGGTGCTCGCCCTCGGCACAAGGCACGTTCAGCTCGGGCGTGCTGTGGCTGGTGGGCAGCGCATTGAGCACATCGCTGGGGTCGGCCACCTTGGACAGGATCTCCAGCAGGCGGGCCGCCGTGTAGGTCGCGTCGTCGAAGCCGTACCAGCGCTCACCGAAGAAGATGTGGCCGCTCATCTCGCCCGCGAAAGGCGATTGCATTTCCTTGAGCTTGGCCTTCACCAGCGAATGGCCGGTCTTGTACATCACCGGCACGCCGCCGGCTTCGCGGATGGCCACGGCCAGGCGCTGGCTGCACTTGACGTCGAAGATGATGGACGCACCCGGCACGCGCGAGAGCACGTCCTTGGCGAACAGCATGATCTGGCGGTCCGGGAAGATGTTGTGGCCTTCCTTGGTGACCACGCCCAGGCGGTCGCCGTCGCCGTCGAAGGCCAGGCCCAGGTCGGCGCCCTGCGCCTTCACAGCCGCGATCAGGTCGGCCAGGTTCTCGGGCTTGGAGGGGTCCGGGTGGTGGTTGGGGAAGTCGCCGTCGACCTCGGAAAACAACTCCGTGACCTCGCAGCCCAGCGCGCGCAGGATGCCAGGAGCCGAAGCACCAGGGATGCCGTTGCCCGAGTCCACCACGATCTTCAGCGGGCGGGCCAGCTTGCAGTCACCGATGATGCGCTGGGTGTACTCGACCAGCACGTTCAGCTCGGTCAGGCCGCCGTTGCCTTGGGTGTAGTCCTCGGCTTCGATGCGCTGGCGCAGGCCCTGGATGTCGTCGCCGTAGATGGCGCGGCCGGCCAGCACCATCTTGAAGCCGTTGTAGTCCTTGGGGTTGTGGCTGCCCGTGACCTGGATGCCGCTGTGGCAACCGACATCACCGCGGGTGGCGGCCACGTAATACAGCATGGGTGTGGTGACAGCGCCCAGATCGATCACGTCGATGCCGGTGGCGCGCAGGCCACGGATCAGGGCGCCGCTCAGCGAAGGCCCGGAGATGCGGCCGTCGCGACCGATGGCCACGGCCTTCTCGCCCAGCTTGAGCGCCTCGGTGCCAAAGGCCCGGCCCAGGTGCTCGGCGACGGCTTCGTTCAAGGTCTGCCCGACGATGCCCCGGATGTCATAGGCCTTGAAGATGGAAGCGGCGACTTGCATGGTGGTCCTTTGCTGAATGGATGTCTTGTGTGCCAACACCAGATCGCTCTGCGGGCAAGGCCCGCAGCGACCATGGGATGACAGCCTGCGATTGTAGAGATGCCCAGATGACAGTTCGTGCCGCGCAAGCCCCTCGGGCTGCGGGTGTGGGGGCCGCCAGCTATGATGGTTTTCACATGAATCCCAAAGACTTGCTGGCCATGATCGCGCTGGCCGCCATCTGGGGGGCGTCCTTCCTCTTCTTGAGGGTGGCGTCTCCTGCCCTGGGCCCCTTGGCGGTGGCCGCCGGTCGCGTCGGCCTCGCCACGGCCTTGCTGCTGCCGCTGGCCTGGCAGGCAGGACAAGGGCGCGCCATGCGCCTGGCCATGTGGCCGTTGGCGGCATCCTCGCTGCTGTCCTGCGTGCTGCCCTTCCTGGCCCTGAGCCGCGCCGCGCAAACGCTGCCCGCTGGATTGATGTCCATCCTGAACGCCGCCACGCCCATGTGGGGCGCCTTGGTCGGCTGGGCCTGGGCCGGCGAAAAGCTGGGGCGCGCCCGCATGCTGGGCCTGCTGGTCGGCATGGCTGGTGTGACCCTGCTGAGCGCCGATGCGTCCTCGGTCATGCCCAAGGGCCAGTGGCACGAAACCTTGCTGGCCTGCGCCCTGCTGATGGCCGGCACGCTGATGTACGCCATGTCGGTGCACTTCAACCAACGCTTCCTGCCTGGCATGAGCCCCATGGCCATCAGCGCCGGCACCATGGGATGGGGCGGCGTCTGTTTGCTGGCACCCGCCTTGTGGGCAGGGCCGATGCCGATGGCGCATGCCGGCCTCGGTCAAGGCGCAGCCCCTGCGCTGTGGGCCGATGTGCCCCTGGCCGCCTGGGTCTCGCTGGCTGGGCTCGGCGTTCTGTGCACCGCCCTGGCCTATGTGATGTTCTTCCGGCTGATCCAGCGCATCGGGCCCAGCCGCGCGCTGACCGTCACCTTCCTGATCCCCGTGTTCGGCATGCTGTGGGGCGCCTTGTGGCTGGGCGAGGCCATCACGCCCACCATGCTGTTCAGCACGGGCATCATCGCCTGGGGCACCTGGCTGTCGAACCGCCGGCCTGCCTTGCCGCCCACACCCGCTTTGTCCGCCACCACCCACACCTGACCGCGGAGTTCCCATGCCATCCGAACCCTCAAAAGCCGCCAAACCCGATGTCCGCTGGCATTGGGAAGATTTCCACGAGGGCCTGAGCCTGACCTTCGGCCCCAAGCGCGTCGAGCGCGACGAGGTCATCCGCTTCGCCACCGATTTCGACCCGCAACCCTTTCACCTGAGCGAGGAGGCGGGCAAGGCCTCGCTGTTCGGCGGGCTGGCGGCCAGCGGCTGGCACACGGCCGGCATGGTGATGCGGCTGATGTGCGACGGCTTCCTGCTGGACTCCAGCAGCCTGGGCTCGCCAGGGCTGGACAGCCTGAGGTGGCTCAAACCGGTGATGGTGGGCGACGAGATCCGTGCGCGCATGACCGTCCTGGGCACACGCCCGATGAAGAGCAAGGCGCACGTCGGCCTGGTGCAATCGCGCTGGGAAGCCATCAACCAGCGCGACGAGGTCGTGATGGTGATCGAGAGCTGGGCGATGTTCGGCCGGCGCAACGCGGCCACGGAAGGCCACGCTGCAGGGCTGTGACGGCATGCAAAAAGCCCCGATGGCGAACCATCGGGGCTTTGCATTTTTGGCGGAGTGGACGGGACTCGAACCCGCGACCCCCGGCGTGACAGGCCGGTATTCTAACCAACTGAACTACCACTCCGCGTGGCTGACGACTTTCACTGCTTTCGCAGCACAAGCGCCGTCAAAACTTGGCGTCCCCTAGGGGATTCGAACCCCTGTAATCACCGTGAAAGGGTGGTGTCCTAGGCCTCTAGACGAAGGGGACTTCGTGCTTTTCAATGTCACATGTCTCAATTGCCTGAAACGTCACAGTGCCTGCCTGCGCCCTGACAACCGCCACACGCTGCGGACATCCGCAAGGTGTTTTGGTGGAGGTAAGCGGGATCGAACCGCTGACCTCTTGCATGCCATGCAAGCGCTCTCCCAGCTGAGCTATACCCCCATCGTGTTCGCACATGCGCCTCACGAGGCAGGCGCCAGACTGGCACCGAAACCGTTTCAACGATGCCACTGTGTCACCAGCAACATCTTCTTCCAAAGAACTTGGCGGAGTGGACGGGACTCGAACCCGCGACCCCCGGCGTGACAGGCCGGTATTCTAACCAACTGAACTACCACTCCGCGTGGCTGACGACTTTCACTGCTTTCGCAGCACAAGCGCCGTCAAAACTTGGCGTCCCCTAGGGGATTCGAACCCCTGTAATCACCGTGAAAGGGTGGTGTCCTAGGCCTCTAGACGAAGGGGACTCAATCCTTCATGCAACTTGCTCGACGCTCTACTTGGCCCAACCGCAACCGGTTCACCGCGCAACCTGAGTTGCTGGTGGAGGTAAGCGGGATCGAACCGCTGACCTCTTGCATGCCATGCAAGCGCTCTCCCAGCTGAGCTATACCCCCGTCAAGCGCACATCAACTTTCGCTGACCTGCTGTTTGCTTTTCGGTTTGCCCGGCTGCTTTGTTCTCAAACAAAGCGTCGTTCAAGCGAGACCAAGAGTATATACCGGTTTTTGCGTGTCTGACAAGCGGATGTCAGGCGCGGCGCAAACGTTGCACAACGGCATCACGCTCGAACAAGGCCAGGGCCGCGTCCACCGACGGCGTTTGCGCGCGGCCACACACCAGCAGGCGCACAGGGATGGCCAGTTGCGGCATCTTCAAACCATGCTCACCCAGCGTGTCTTTCAGGGCCTGGGCGATGCCGGCCTTGTCCCAGGTGGCGGTCGTCAGGCGCTCGGCCAGGGCGGCCACGGCGGGCTTGACGGCCTCGGTGAGCTGTGCGGCCAGTTCCTCGGCCGGCGGGGTGACATCGGCCACGTACATGGTCAGCCAATCGGCCAGATCCACGGTGGTGGCGCAGCGGTCCTTGTAGAGCGCACACATGGCCACCAGCTTGGCATCGCCCTCACCTGCCTGCAGCGAGGCGGGCAAGGTGACGCCACGCCGGGTGAACTGCGCGCGCACCAGGCCGGCCAACAAGGCGTCATCGGCCGTCTTCATGTGCTGCTGGGCCACCCAGCGCAGCTTGGCCTCGTCGAACTGGCTGGCGCTCCTGCCCAGGTGGTCGAGGTTGAACCATTCGATGAACTGTGCGCGCGAGAAGATCTCGTCGTCGCCGTGGCTCCAGCCCAGGCGGGCCAGGTAGTTGACGATGGCGTCGGCCAGGTAGCCTTCGTCGCGGTACTGCGTGACGGCCTTGGCGCCATGGCGCTTGGACATCTTGGAGACGTGCTTCTCGCCCTGCTCGTCCACCGTTTCGGTCATCACGGTGGGCAGGTGGGCGTAAACGGGCGGCTCCTGGCCGAGGGCGCGCAGGATGTTGATCTGACGCGGGGTGTTGTTGACGTGGTCGTCGCCGCGGATGACGTGGGTGATGCCCATGTCCATGTCGTCGACCACAACGCAGAAGTTGTAGGTGGGCGTGCCGACGATGCTGTCGCTGCCTTCGGCGGCCGGGCGGGCGATCACCAGGTCATCGAGTTCGTCGTTGCTGATCTCGATGCGGCCCTTGACCTTGTCCTCCCACACGACGCTGCCGCCTTGCGGGTTCTTGAAGCGCAGCACGGGTTTGACGCCAGCGGGCACGGGCGGCAGGGTCTTGCCAGCCTCGGGGCGCCAGGTGCCGTCGTAGCGGGGCTTTTCCTTCGCTGCCATCTGGCGCTCGCGCAGGGCGTCGAGTTCGGCCGAGCTCATGTAGCAGGGGTAGATCAGGCCCTTGTCCAGCATCTCCTGCACGACCTCTTTGTAGCGGTCCATGCGCTGCATTTGGTAGAACGGGCCTTCGTCGTGGTCCAGGCCCAGCCACTGCATGCTTTCAAGGATCACATCGACGGCTTCTTGCGAAGAACGCTCCTCGTCGGTGTCTTCGATGCGCAGGATGAACACGCCCTGGTTAGCGCGCGCAAAGGCCCAGGGGTACAGGGCCGAGCGGATGTTGCCCAGGTGGATGAAGCCGGTGGGCGACGGGGCAAAGCGGGTGCGGACTGGCGTCATGGTGTCTTCAGGCGATCTTCAAGCGTTCAGGGTGTCGAGGCCGCGGGCCAGGTCGGCCGTGAGGTCGTCGATGTGCTCCAGGCCCACGGCCACGCGGACCATGCCCTGCGTGATGCCGGCGGCCAGGCGCTGGTCTTCGGTCAAGCGGCCGTGCGAGGTGCTCGACGGGTGCGTGATGAGGGTTTTGGTGTCGCCCAGGTTGGACGTAATGGAGCACAAGCGGGTGTGGTCGATCACATGGAAGGCGGCCTGGCGCAGGCGCATCGCGTCCTCGCTCAGCGTGGCCGGGCCCGGCACGGTGACAGGGCCATGCGCCGGCTTCGTGGTGAAGGACACCACCGCGCCACCGCAGCCGTTTTGCTGCTTCATGGCCAAGGCGTGCTGCGGGTGGCTGGGCAGGCCGGGGTAGAAGACCTGGTCCACCTGCGGCTGCAACTCCAGCCATTGGGCCAGCTTGAGCGCGTTGGCGCTTTGCGCGGCCATGCGGATGGACAGCGTCTCCAGGCCCTTGAGCACGACCCAGGCGTTGAAGGGCGACAAGGCCATGCCCGCACCGCGCAGCGTGGCCATCAGCGGGCCGTTGACGATCGCGTCCGGGCCGCAGACGGCACCGGCCAGCACACGGCCCTGCCCGTCGAGGTACTTGGTGCCCGAATGCACGATGAGGTCGGCGCCCATCTCCACGGGCTTTTGCAAGGCCGGTGTGCAGAAGCAGTTGTCCACGGCCAACAAGGCACCGCCGGCGTGGGCGATCTCGGCCAGCGCGGCGATGTCGCAGACCTCGGTCAAGGGGTTGCTGGGCGTTTCCGCGAACAGCAGCTTGGTGTTGGGCTGCATGGCCTCGCGCCACTGCTGCACATCGGTCTGCGACACAAAGGTGGTCTGCACGCCGAACTTGCCGAACTGGTTGGCCAGCAGCGAGATGGTCGAGCCGAACACGCTGTGCGAGCACACGACGTGGTCGCCCGACTTCAGCAGGCCCATCACCAGCAGCAGGATGGCGCTCATGCCGCTGGCCGTGGCAATCGCCGCCTCGGTGCCTTCGAGCGCCGCCAGCCGACGCTCGAACATCATCGTCGTCGGGTTGGTGAAGCGCGAGTAAACGAAGGCTTCTTCCTCGTTGGCGAAGCGGGCGGCGGCTGTGGCCGCGTCGGGGTGGTTGAAGCTGCTGGTCAGGAACAGCGCTTCGGAGTTCTCACCCCACTGCGTGGCGGGCAGGCCTTCGCGCACGGCCAGCGTCTCGATGCGGGCATCGGGCGGCAGGTCCTTGCGCGGCAGTTTTTTCTTGTCGGTGTCGGCCATGGCGGCCCTCCTGTCGGGTCGGGAAACAGGCCTGGGTTCAGTCCGGCTTGTTCTGCAAAGCCAGGCGCGAGTTGGAAGCGGCTTCTTCGTCGGTCTGGGTCAGGCGCTGCGACTCGATGGCGGCGAAATCGGCCGCGCTCACGTCGCCCGTGATGTAGACGCCGTCGAAGCACGAGGCCTCGAAGCCCTGGATGGCCGGGTTGAGCTTGCGCACCACCTGCTTCATCGCGTCCACGTCCTGGTAGATCAGGGCATCACAGCCGATGATCTTGCGGATGTCTTCCAGCGTGCGGCCATGGGCCACCAGCTCGGCCTTGGTGGGCATGTCGATGCCGTACACATTGGGGAAGCGCACCGGCGGCGCGGCCGAGGCCAGGTAGACCTTGTTGGCACCGGCCTCGCGGGCCATCTGCACGATTTCCTTGGACGTGGTGCCACGCACGATGGAGTCATCGACCAGCAGCACGTTGCGGCCCTTGAACTCCAGGCCGATGGCGTTGAGCTTCTGGCGCACGGACTTCTTGCGGGCGCTCTGGCCGGGCATGATGAAGGTGCGGCCGACGTAGCGGTTCTTCACGAAGCCTTCGCGGTAGGGCTTGCCCAGACGCTGCGCCAGCTGCATGGCCGACGGCCGGCTGGATTCGGGGATGGGGATGACGACGTCGATCTCGGACGGCGGCATGGTCGAGATGACGCGCTGGGCCAGGGTCTCGCCCATTTCCAGGCGAGCCTGGTAGACCGACACGCCGTCCATGACCGAGTCAGGGCGGGCCAGGTAGACGTACTCGAACATGCAGGGGTTGAGCACCGGGTTGTCGGCGCACTGCTCGGCATGGACCACGCCGTCGAGGTCGATGAACAGGGCCTCGCCCGGGGCCACGTCGCGCACGAAGCGGTGGCTGGTGCCTTCCAGCGCCACCGACTCGCTGGCCACGATGACTTCGCGACCCTCGGGCAGGTCGGCCTCGCCGTAGCACAGGGGGCGGATGCCGAAGGGGTCGCGGAAAGCGACCAGGCCATAGCCCGCGATCAGGCAGATCACGGCGTACGAGCCCTTGATGCGCTTGTGCACGGCGCGCACGGCCTTGAAGACGGCCGCAGGCGTCAGGGGCAGCTCACGACCGGCCAGTTCCAGCTCGTGGGCCACCACGTTGATCAGCACCTCGGTGTCGCTGTCGGTGTTGAGGTGGCGGCGGTCGATGTCGAACAGTTCTTTGCGCAGGTCGTGCGCATTGGTCAGGTTGCCGTTGTGCACCAGCACCAGGCCAAACGGCGCGTTGACGTAGAAGGGCTGGGCCTCTTCTTCGTTGAAGGCGTTGCCGGCCGTCGGGTAACGCACCTGCCCCAGGCCCACATTGCCGGGCAGCGCGCGCATGTCGCGGGTGCGGAACACGTCCTTGACCATGCCGCGGGCCTTGTGCATGAAGAACTTGCGGCCATGGTCGTCAGGACCTGCCGTGACGATGCCTGCCGCGTCCTGACCCCGGTGCTGCAGCAGCAGCAGCGCGTCATAGATCAGCTGGTTGACGGGCGTCTTGGAAATCACCCCCACGATGCCGCACATGGTTCACCTCTCCGCGGACAGTGGTCCGCACTCAAACATCAAAGAAAAATCTGGCCGCACAGGGCTTGTCACACGGTGGGTCACAAGGCCAAAGGCTCGGGCTGTGGCCCAGGCAGGAATTGGAGCACCTGAACGGGCAGGATGGGACGAAGCCCCTCCAACAGCACCTGACTCCAGCCCACGCTGCGTGAAGAGCGCCACAACTCGGTCTGCGCCAGCGGCGTCATCTGGACCAGCGTGGCCACCACCAAGGCCACCAACAAACCACGCATCAAGCCAAACACAGCCCCGAGCATGCGGTCGGTGCCGCCCAGGCCCGAGGCCTTGAGGATTTGCGCCAGCCCCCAGGACAGCACGGCCCAGCCCAGCCAGGTCACCACGAACACCACGACCATGCCGGCCAGCACATTCATGCGCGAGCCGGGCTCGCCCACGGGCAGGCGCAAGCCGGTGTCAGGGCCCAGGAACTGCGCAGCGAAATACGCCACGGCCCAGCCCAGCAGGGCCAGCAATTCGGTCAGCAGGCCGCGCCAGGCGCCCACCAGCACGGACACACCCAGGCCCACCGCCACGACGAGGTCGATCAAGGTCCAGGAGGCAGGCAAGGCCGGCAGCACCTGCGAAGCAGCCTGTGCAACTTGTGCGGCTTGTGCAACCTGGTTGAGGGCGTCCACCGTGGGGGTCATCGGGGCTTCATTCGGGGGTCGTGCTGGCCATCACCGCGCGCTCACAGCGTGAGCACGGCGCCGGGCAGGCCGGCTTTGCGCAGGGATGCCGCCGCCTTGTCAGCCTCGGCCTTGTCGGCATAGGGGCCCAGGCGCACGCGGATGCGCTTGCCTTGGGGGGTGTCGACCTGCTGTGCATAGGTTTTCAGACCCAGGCGCTCGGCCTTCATGCGCGCTTCGTGGGCCGAATTGGCATCGGCGAAGGCACCGAACTGCACGACGTAGCGGGTGCCGGCCTTGTCTTTGTCAGCCTTGTCTTTGTCGGATTTTTTGTCTGCGGGCTTGTCCTTGGCCTTGTCGGCAGGCTTGTCGCTGCCCTTCTCGGCCGTCTTTCCGGTGGCTTTTTCGGCGGCTTTCGCGGCGGGCTTGTCCACCGGCTTCTCAGCAGGCTTGGGCGTGGGCGTGGGCTTGGACGCCGCCACCGCCGCAGGCTTGCTGGCAGCCGGCTTGGCCACAGGCGCAGATGGCACAACGGCAGGCTTTGGCGGCGCGTCGGTCACGAACTCTTCGCGCTCGGCCTCGGCTGGTGCCACGCGGGCCACAGGGACTGCCGGGGCGGCCGGCGCGGTGACCGCAGCGATCGTCGCACCCGGCGCCGGGCTGCTGCCGGCTGGCAGTTGCGCCTGCTGAGCCTGTTGGGCCTGCACGATCTGGATGTCGCCCGACATGGGACGGGGCTTGGTCTCGAACAACCAGGGGAAGCCCACGACACCCGCGCCCACGAGCACCACCATGCCGATCAGCCTGCGGCGCGCACGCACCCGCATGGCCTCGACGTCGGACGACGACATGGGCACGGCATCGGACGTCGCGGACGACGGCCCACGGCGGAAACGCTCAAGGAAGGAAGGCAAAGGCATGCAGCGGTGTCAGGCGGAAGGCGGTCTGGCGAACAAGGCGGCGAACGGGTCTGCGAGCAAAGCGGCGTGCATCACGGCGCCGAGGGCGCGGCCTCACCCGCTGCCAGGTGCGGCGCGTTCAGCTTGGGCAGGCCTGCGTGCAGCACCCCACCCACCGTGAAAAACGACCCGAAAACCACGATTCTATCCGTCGGGTCGGCCGCAGCCAGGGCCGCGTGGAGGGCCGTCAGCGGGTCGGCATGGCGGTGGACCGTCGCCTTGGGCGCCGTCGCCGAAGGGTGCGCAGCGGTGTCTGCGTCGATGGCATCCTGCAACTGCTGGGCCGAGGCCGCTCGCGGCGTGGGTAGGTCACAGCAATGCCAGGTGTCCACCAGCGGGCGCAGCTTGTGCACCATGCCGGCCAAGTCCTTGTCGGCCATGGCGCCCCACACGGCGTGGGTGCGCGGAAAAAAGCCCATCTGGTCGAGGTTGACGGCCAGCGTCGCCGCGGCATGCGGGTTGTGGGCCACGTCCAGGATCAGCGTGGGCTGTCCGGGGATGATCTGGAAGCGGCCCGGCAACTCCACCGTGGCCAGGCCGGTGCGCACCGCCTGGGCCGACACCGGCAGGCGGTTGCGCGTGGCCTCCAGCGCGGCCAGCACGCCCGAGGCGTTGAGCAGCTGGTTGGCGCCGCGCAAGGCCGGATAGGCCATGCTGTTGAAACGCTTGTGGCGCCCCCCCCAGGACCACTGCTGCCGGTCGCCTGCGTAGTTGTGGTCACGCCCGAACAGCCACAGGTCCGCGCCGATGCTTTCGGCGTGTTGCACCAGGCTGGCCGGCGGTTGCGGGTCCGAAACCACCGCGGGGCGCCCCGCGCGCATGATCCCGGCCTTCTCGAAGCCGATGGCCTCGCGGTCCGGGCCCAGGTAATCCATGTGGTCCAGGTCGATGCTGGTGACGATGGCGCAATCGGCATCGATGACGTTGACGGCGTCCAGGCGACCGCCCAGGCCCACCTCCAGGATGACCGCGTCCAGCCCTGCGCAGGCCAGGGTGCGCATGATGGCCAGGGTCGTGAACTCGAAATAGGTCAGCGGGATGTCACCGCGCGCGGCCTCGATGGCCTCGAAGTGCGGCAACAGTTCGGCCGCCGTGATCAGCTGCCCACCGATGCGGCAGCGCTCTTCGAAATGCACCAGGTGGGGCGAGCCATACACCCCGGCCTTGAAGCCCGAGGCCAGCAAGATGCCCTCCAGCATGGCGCAGGTCGAGCCCTTGCCATTGGTCCCCGCCACGGTGAAAACCACCGGCGCGCCATCCACGGGCTCCTGGCCCAGGGGCGTGCCCAGCGTCACGCCCGTGCGCTGCCAGACCTGCCCGACACGGTCCAGGCCCATGTCGATGCCCACCGGGTGCAATCGCTCGCAATGGGCCAACCAGTCATCCAGGGTGCGTGGGGTCGAGGCAGTCATGGGCTTCAGTTGAGGGCGCAGGCGCGCACATGCAAGGCGGGAAACGGGACAGGAAGCAAAACGGGCTGCTCAGCGCAGCCCGCTCAGGAGGGGCGCAATCACGCGGATTGCGCGGGATCGATCAGGCCGACACGGCGTCCGCCGGTTGGCGCAGCATCACGGCCATCTGGCGGGCGATGGCGCGGCGCAGCTCACGGCGGTCCATGATCATGTCCACGGCACCCTTTTGCAGCAGGAACTCGGAGCGCTGGAAGCCCTCGGGCAGCACTTCGCGCACGGTGTTCTCGATCACGCGGGGGCCCGCGAAGCCGATCAGGGCCTTGGGTTCGGCGATCACCACGTCGCCCATGAAGGCGAACGAAGCCGACACACCGCCCATGGTCGGGTCGGTCAGCACGCTGATGTAGGGCAGCTTGGCTTTGGCCAGCAGCGTCAGCGCCGCGTTGGTCTTGGCCATCTGCATCAGGCTCAGCAGGCCTTCCTGCATGCGGGCACCGCCGGTCGCGGTGAAGGAGATGAAAGGCGTCTTCTGCGCCACGGCGGTTTCCACGCCACGCACGAAACGCTCGCCCACCACCGAACCCATGGAGCCGCCCATGAAGTCGAACTCGAAGCACGCGGCCACCACCGGGATGCTGTGCACCGAGCCGCCCATGACGATCAGGGCATCGGTCTCGCCGGTGGCTTCCATGGCCTGCTTGAGGCGCTCGGTGTACTTGCGGCTGTCCTTGAACTTCAGGGCATCGACCGGCAGCACTTCCTGGCCCAGCTCATAACGGCCCTCGGCATCGAGGAAGGCGTCCAGGCGGGCGCGCGCACCGATGCGGTGGTGGTGGCCGCACTTGGGGCAGACGTTGACGTTGGCCTCCAGGTCGTTCTTGTAGAGCACCGTCTCGCACGACGGGCACTTGACCCACAGACCTTCCGGCACCGAGCGGCGCTCAGACGGGTCGGTCGGCTGGATCTTCGGGGGCAGCAGTTTCTCAAGCCAAGACATCTCGGTCATCCTTTCAGGGAATCCAGTGCAGCGCGGATTTCGGCGATGAAGCCGCGGGCCGCTGCCACCACGGTTTCAGGAGATTGGGTTTCGAGCAGCTGGACCAGCCGCGAACCAATGACGACGGCATCCGACACCGCGGCCACGGCCTTGGCGGTTTCGGCATCGCGGATGCCAAAGCCCACGCCCACGGGCACACTGACGTGCGCCTTGATGCGCGGCACCATGTCGGCCACCGCGGCGGTGTCCAGGTTGCCCGCGCCCGTCACGCCCTTGAGCGAGACGTAGTAAACGTAGCCCGCAGCGATGCGGCCCACTTCGGCCATGCGCTGCTCGGTGGAGGTGGGTGCCAGCAGGAAGATGGGCGCCAGGTCGACCGCCTTCAAGCGGGCGGCGAACTCTTCGCACTCTTCGGGCGGGTAATCCACCACGAGCACACCATCGACACCGGCGGCCTTGGCGTCACGCACAAAGCTGCCTTCGCCGTGGCGCAGGTCGTGGTTCTCGATGGGGTTGGCATAGCCCATCAGCACGACGGGCGTGGTGGCGTTCTTCGCGCGGAAGGCACGGACATCGTCCAGCACGTGGTTGAGCGAGATGCCCTTGACCAGCGCACGCTCGGCGGCCTTCTGGATGACCGGGCCATCGGCCATCGGGTCAGAGAAAGGCACGCCCAGCTCGATCACGTCGGCGCCGGCTTCGGCCATGGCCAGCATGATGTCCACGGTCTTCTCGGGGAAGGGGTCGCCGCAGGTGATGAAGGGGATCAGGGCCTTGCCGCCTTGCGCCTTGAGCGCGGCGAAGGTCTGGTCCAGGCGGGTCGGTGCGTGGCTCATCACAGGCCTCCCTTCACCGATTGGCCGCGGCAGGACGGGCGGCAGTAGAACTCGGCGCCGGTCAGGTCGGCCACGGTGCCGATGTCCTTGTCGCCACGGCCCGACAGGTTGACCAGGATGTGCTGGTCAGGGCGCATGGTGGTGGCCAGCTTCATGGCGTAGGCCGCGGCATGGCTGGACTCCAGCGCAGGGATGATGCCCTCGGTGCGGCACAGGCGGTGGAAGGCTTCCAGCGCCTCCTTGTCGGTGATGCCGACGTACTCGGCGCGGCCGATGTCCTTGAGGTAGGCATGCTCGGGGCCCACGCCGGGGTAGTCCAGGCCCGCCGAGATGGAGTGCGTCTCGGTGATCTGACCGTTTTCGTCTTGCAGCAGGTAGGTGCGGTTGCCGTGCAGCACGCCGGGCACGCCCATCTGCAGCGACATCGAATGCTTGCCGCTGGCCGCACCCTCGCCTGCCGCCTCCACGCCGATCAGGCGCGTGCCTTCGTGCGGGATGTAGGGGTAGAAAATGCCCATGGCGTTGGAGCCGCCGCCCACACAAGCCACCACCGCATCCGGCTGGCGACCGATGGCCACCGGCATCTGCTGCAGGCACTCCTCGCCGATGACGGCCTGGAAGTCACGCACCATGGCCGGGTACGGGTGCGGGCCCGCCACCGTGCCGATGATGTAGAAGGTGTTCTCGACGTTGGTGACCCAGTCGCGCATCGCTTCGTTGAGCGCGTCTTTCAGCGTCCTGCTGCCGCTTTCGACCGGGATCACCTTGGCGCCCAGCAGGTGCATGCGGTAGACGTTGGGCGACTGGCGCTTGACGTCTTCGGCGCCCATGTAGACCACGCATTCCATGCCGTAGCGGGCACAGATGGTGGCCGTGGCCACGCCGTGCTGGCCGGCACCGGTTTCGGCGATCACGCGGGGCTTGCCCATGCGCTTGGCCAACAGGGCCTGGCCGATGGTGTTGTTGATCTTGTGCGCGCCGGTGTGGTTGAGGTCCTCGCGCTTGAAGTGGATCTGGGCGCCCCCCAGCTCGCGGCTCAGGCGGTCGGCGTGGTAGATCGGGCTGGGGCGGCCGACGAAATTGGCCAGCTCGCGGCGGAACTCGGCCTTGAAGTCGTCGTCGTGGCGGTAGTGCTCGTAGACATCCCTGAGCTGGCTCAGCGCCAGGATCAGCGTCTCGGAGACGAAGGTGCCGCCATAGGGGCCGAAGTGGCCGCGGGCGTCGGGTTGGTCGTAGGTGAACATGTCGATGCTTGGGGGTTGCGCGTGCAAGCTCATGCTGCAGGCGCCAGGATGGGTTGGGCTGGGGATGACGCCTCGGCAGCGTCGGCCAGACGCACGGCTTGGCAGAACTGCCGCATCAGCGCCACGTCCTTGAGGCCTTTGCCGATCTCCACGCCGGAGCTGACGTCCACGGCCCAGGGCCGCACGCGGCGGATGCCCTCGCCCACGTTGCCGGCATGGAGCCCGCCCGACAGCACCAACGGCAGGGGCAGCTCACCCGGCTGGGGCAAGAGGGACCAATCGAACACCTGGCCGCCGCCGCCGTAGCCTGCCACATGGGCATCGACCAGCAAGGCCTGCGCGCCGGCGAACTGGCGCGCGAAGTCTGCCAGGTCCAGGCCAGGGGCCATGCGGGCCGCGCGCAGGAAGGGACGAGACGCCACCGCGCACTCGGCTGCGGTCTCGTCGCCATGGAACTGCAGCAAGGCGTTGGGGACAGCGTCCAAAGCGCGCTGGCGCAGGTCGGCGTCCGCGTTCACCAGCAGCACGACCGGGGTGACGAAGGGGGGCAGCCTGCGCGCGAGCACGCCAGCGCGTTCCGCGCTGACATGGCGGGGGCTTTTGTCGTACAGCACGAAACCGATGGCATCGGCGCCGGCTTCGACCGCAGCATCCACGTCCGCCTCTCGGGTGAGGCCGCAGACCTTGATGCGCGTGCGGTGAACAAACTCAGAAGACATCCAGTGGCCGGGAGGTCCAGCTTCCCGTGGCGGTGTCGATGCCGTGATTGTCTCAAAAAACCGGGGCTTTTCCCGGGTGTGGCCCAGGGCATCACAGGGTCATCTGCCACGATGCGGAAAATCACCCGCTGGCGAACGCTCAAGCCGGCAACCAGTCCATGCCGGGCACGTGCTCGGGCAAGGCGTGTTCGGGGTCGTAACGCGGGCCCATGAAGTACAGGCCGTCCGGTGAAAACGTCGGGGCGGCCACCTTGCGGTCGCGGGCCTCGCGCACCTCGCGCACCCAGTCGGGCGGCTGCACGCCCGTGCCCACCATGATCAGGCAGCCCATGATGTTGCGGATCATGTGGTGCAGGAAGGCCTGGCCCTCGAAGTCGAAGCGCCAGTAGGCGGTGGGTGCGTCTGGCGGCCCGCAGCGGCGGATGCGGATCTCGCGCAGGTGCTTGACCGGCGTGGGCGACTGGCACATGGACGAGCGGAAAGAGCTGAAGTCGTGCTCTCCCACCAGGTGGGCGGCCGCAGCCTGCATGGCCAGCAGGTCGAGCGGTCGGAAAATCCAGCCCACCCGCCCCGACTCCATGGCCGGACGCACGGCCGACTCCAGCAGCACATAGGTGTAACGCCGACCGCGCGCGCTGTTGCGGGCGTGGAAGTGCAGCGGCACCTCGGCGGCCCACTGCACGGCGATGTCGGGCGGCAGGAAGGTGTTGGTGCCGCGCACCCAGGAGAACGGCGTGCGGTCGATGTCGGTGTCGAGGTGCACGACCTGGTTGATGCCATGCACCCCCGCATCGGTGCGGCCAGCGCACATCACCTTCAGCGGGCGCACGGCGAAGGCCGCCAGCGCGGCCTCCAGCGCGTCTTGCACCGTGCCGCCGCCTGGCTGGCTCTGCCAGCCCTTGTAGGCGCTGCCGACGTAGGAAACACCGAGGGCGATCCGTCGGATCGCCCTCGTGGGTGCACCTTGCGGCGCCTCGGGGAGGGCCGCGCCCTCCCCTGGTTCACTGCCCATGGCCATGCGTCATCAGGACAAGCTGTCCAGCATGTTCTGCGCCTTGCCACGCAGGCCACCGTCGGTGGCGTTGTCGATGACTTCCTGCAGCAACTCGCGGGCGCCGTCGGCGTCACCGATCTGGCGGAACTCCTCGGCCAGCTCCAGCTTGCGCGCCATCGGGTCGCTGGACAGGTCGGACAGGCCTTGTTGGCTGTCCACCGGCTCTGCGGCAGGCGCCGAGCCAGCGCCCAGGTCCAGGCTGATCTCGCTCAGGTCAAAGGCCGGTGCCGGTGCGGGCTCTGCCGGGGGCAGCACGCTTTCCAGATCAAAGTCCAGACCGGACGATGCCGGCGCGGGCGAAGCCACAGGCTCAGGCATGTCCAGGCCCTGATCGAGGCCTTGGTCCAGGCTTTCCAGCGAAGGCAGGTCCATCGGCTCGGGCACGCTGGACGTGAACGCGGCAGGCGCGGTGGCCTGGGCCAGCGGCAGGTCTTCGCCGAACTCAGGCAGGCCCAGCAGGGGCAGCTCACCCGCCTCCGTCGTCGGCGACACAGAGTCGGTCACGGCGTCCAGGGAAGAGGCTGCCGTGATGTCCAGGTCCAGGTCCAAGGCAGAAGAGGCAGCGGCAGGGGCCAGCTCAGACACCGGCGGCGCGATGGAATCCAGCGCACTGGGCGCAGGCATGACCGAATGCGGGATGGTGCTCGCGCCCAGCATGTCAGACGGGGACTCGACGCTCAGGGGCGTCGAAGACGGCTGACCACCCGGCTGGTACAGCGGGTTTTCGGGGTCGATGCTCAGGCCGAGTTCCTGCGCCTTGGCCCAGTCTTCGCCCTGGCCTTGGGTCAGGCCATGGAGCTGCGCGGCCAGTTGCTCGTAGCCCTTGGTGTCACGGCGCTTGGCATAGACCTCCAGCAGCTTGCTGCGGATGGCCAGGCGGTCCGGCGTGCTGCGCAGGGCCTCCTTGAGGATTTCCTCGGCCTGCAGATCGCGGCCATAAGCCAGATAGACATCGGCCTCGGCGACCGGATCGACGTCACCGATGGCATCGAGCTGGCTGAGCGAATAGCTCATGGACGAGGGGCCGCCCGTGGCGTCGCGGGTGTCCACGCGCTGGCCGCCACTGGCACCGAAGAAGGAGTCAGGCTGCAGGCGGCTTTCCAGGAAAGAGGTCTCGCCCGTGTCGGAGCGGCGGCGCGAGCGCAGGAACATCGCCACGCCGGCCAGCAGGGCCACGCCGGCGCCACCGGCGGCCAGCAGCATGGGGTTGAGCGACTCCAGGAAGCCGGGCTCTTCGGCCTGCGGGGCAGGCGGCGGGGCCACAGGCGCGGTCACGGCAGGTGCCGGGCGCGAGGGCTCGACTGCGGGCGCAGAGGCCTGATCGGCAACGGCCGTGGCCGCACCTTCAGAGGGGCTCGATGCCGCACTGGCCATGGCTTCGGCCAGCGCCGCAGAGGCGGGGGCCGAGGGTGCCACCGGAGCGGGTGCCGGCGCCGGAACAGGTGCGGGTGTCGGCGCAGGCACTGGCGCTGGGGGCGGTGCCACAGGCGCGGGTGCGGGCGCAGGTGCGGGCACAACGGCCTTCGCCGGCGCCGACGCAGGGCTGGCCGCCGATTTGTCCTTGAGCTTGCGCAGCTCGTCGAGGTTCTTCGACAGTTCGGCCACGCGGGCACTGCTGTCTTCTTTGGCACGGGCCTTGGCCACGCGGTCTTCCACACCAGAGGCCGAGCCGGAGCTGATGCCGCCCTTGCTCAGGGTGAGCTTGTCAGGCGTGGGCGCTGCGGCTTGCTTGCGGTCCTGGACCTCGGCTTCGACCTTGCCCTTGGCCTGGCGCTCGGGTTGCTCGTTCGGCGTGGCCACGACGGTGCCGGCCAGGCGCTGGCGGTAAGCCGAGAAATCGGCGCTTTGCGCCACGATGACCTGGCGTGCCTCGGGTTGGCTGATCTTTTGCGCTTCTTCGGCCGTGGGCACGTTCAACACGGCACCCGCCTTCAGGCGGTTCATGTTGTTGCCCTGGAAGGCCTGGGGGTTGTTGCGGTAGAGGCCGACCAACATCTGGTCGAGCGACACACCGGAGGCGGCGTTGCGCTGCGCGATGAGGGACAGCGACTCGCCCGATTTGACGCGCACGCTGCGGCCATCGGCATCGCCGGAAGGGGCTGCGGGCGATGGGGCTGGCGATGGGGCCGGCGCAGCGGCGAGCGAAGGCTCGACCGAGGATGCGGCAGCGGCTGCCTTCACGGGGGCCTTCGGCGCACGCGACTTGGGCGTCGACGTGCTGGGCGACGTGGCCTCGGCCACCACGGGCGCGCGGGCGCCAGACTTGGCCACACCCTTGGCCGCATCGGCCGGGGCGTCCATCACCGGCGTGGTCGGGGCCGGCGCGGCCTGGGCGGCTTGGCGCACAGACGGGGGATCGAACAACAGGGTGTACTCGCGCACCAAACGCCCCGAAGACCAGCTCAGGTCCAGGATGACATCGACGAAGGGCTCTTGCACCGAACGGTCGCTGGCGATGCGCAGGTAGGGCCGGCCATCGGCGCGGCGCTGCAGCGTGATCTGGGTGGACGACAGCACGCCGTTGAAATCCACGCCCGCGGCGCGGTAGGTTTCAGGCGTGGCGACCTTGACCTGCAGCGTGGCGCTTTCTTCGGGCGTCAGGCTGGAGACGTCGATTTCAGCGCGCAGGGCCTCGCCCAGCGCGGATTGCACGTTCAATTTGCCCAGACCCAATGCCCAACCCGAAACCGGCAGGGCCGACAAGGCAGACACGGCGGCGGCAATGGCCACCCGATTCAGGACAAATCGCCCTGCGGACAACGAATGATCTTTCAAGGCGTCTCCCAGCTCATCATGGGTCGGTGTATGGGCTCAAAGCAGGCTGTGCGTGGGCGCTGATGCCCACGGCCACCTCTGCAGGTGATGTGCATAAAACACAATAGCATCAGGCAGATAGGGTGACAAGCTCATGCAATGGCTGATCTCGGGAGAGCCCAGGACGAAAACCCGCCCCTGGCATCCCGTATCGTCCAATTGTCGCCCGCTGGCAACATGGCTTTTCGCGGATATTGTTTCCAGACGTTGCAAAACGCCCCGGAATTGGCCCGATGTGGGCCACCAATTCACGGCATCGGGCCGCAATTGGTGGCCATGGTTGGCCGCGGTTGCGCATCCCGCGCATCCCGCGCAACAGAATCAACGGTCCAGCAGGATGCGCAGCATGCGGCGCAGGGGCTCGGCCGCGCCCCACAGGAGCTGGTCGCCCACGGTGAAGGCGCCGACGTACTCGGGGCCCATGGCGAGCTTGCGAATGCGGCCCACGGGGATGGTCAGCGTACCGGTCGTGGCCACGGGCGTCAGGTCACGGATGGTGGCCTCGCGGGTGTTGGACACGACCTTCACCCACTCGTTGTCGGCGGCGATCATGGCCTCGATGTCGGCCAGGGGCACGTCCTTCTTCAGCTTGAAGGTCAGGGCTTGCGAGTGGCAACGCATGGCGCCGATGCGCACGCAGAAACCATCGACAGGCACGGCGGGAGAACCGAAGCCCTCGCCCTGGCCCAAGATCTTGTTGGTCTCGGCCATGCCCTTCCACTCTTCCTTGGACTGGCCATTGCCCAAATCCTTGTCGATCCAGGGGATCAGCGAGCCGCCCAGGGGCACGCCGAAGTTGGCCGTCTCGGCGTCGGTCAGCGAACGCTGCTTGGCGATGATCTTGCGGTCGATTTCCAGGATGGCGCTCTTGGGGTCGTCCAGCAGCGAACGCACTTCGGCGTTCAGCGTGCCGAACTGGGTCAGCAATTCGCGCATGTGCTGGGCACCGCCGCCCGATGCGGCCTGGTAGGTCTGGGTGGACATCCACTCGACCAGGCCCGCCTTGTACAGCGCACCCACGCCGATCAGCATGCAGCTGACCGTGCAGTTGCCACCGACCCAGTCCTTGCCGCCGTGGGCCAGGCTGTTCTTGATCACCGGCATGTTGACCGGGTCCAGCACGATGACGGCGTTGTCCTTCATGCGCAGCGTGGAGGCGGCGTCGATCCAGTGGCCGCTCCAGCCCGTTTCGCGCAACTTGCCATAGACCTCGGTGGTGTAGTCGCCACCTTGGGCCGTGACGATGATGTCGCAGCGCTTGAGCTCGTCGATGTCGTAGGCGCTCTTGAGGGCCTTCTCGTTCTTGGCCATCGAAGGCGCGGCACCGCCGGCGTTCGAGGTCGAGAAGAACAGCGGTTCGAAGTGGTCGAAGTCACCCTCGGCCTGCATGCGGTCCATCAGCACGGAGCCGACCATGCCGCGCCAGCCCACCAAACCAACCAGAGTCGTAGCCATGATGTGTTTCCTCAGTCAACGTGTTTGATGCGTGGGGCGATCAGCCTTGCGCCTTGAGCGCGGCCACCACGGCCTCGCCCATCTCGGTGGTGCCGACCTTCTGCGTGCCTTCGCTGAAGATGTCGGGCGTGCGCAGGCCTTGTTCCAGCACGGACTGCACGGCGCGCTCGATGCGGCTGGCGGCTTCTTCCTGGTTCAGGCTGAAACGCAGCATCATCGCGGCGCTCAGGATGGTGGCCAGCGGGTTGGCCACGCCCTTGCCTGCGATGTCCGGCGCCGAGCCGTGGCTGGGCTCATACAGGCCCTGACCCTTGGCGTTCAACGAGGCCGAGGGCAGCATGCCGATGGAGCCGGTCAGCATGGCCGCCGCGTCGGACAGGATGTCACCGAACATGTTGCCGGTGAACAGCACGTCGAATTTCTTGGGTGCCTTGATCAGCTGCATCGCAGCGTTGTCCACGTACATGTGGTCGAGCTCGATGTCGGGGTACTGGGCATGCACCTCGGTGACGACGTCCTTCCAGAACTGGAAAGTCTCCAGCACGTTGGCCTTGTCCACGCTGGTGACGCGCTTGCCGCGCTTGCGGGCTGCCTGGAAAGCGACGTGGGCGATGCGCTCGATCTCGGGGCGCGAGTAGCGCATCGTGTCGAACGCCTCGGGCGAGCCTTTGAACTCGCCATCCGGGGCCTCACGGCGACCGCGCGGCTGGCCGAAGTAGATGTCGCCGGTCAGTTCGCGGATGATGAGGATGTCCAGGCCCGCCACCAGCTCGGGCTTGAGGCTCGAAGCGTGGGTCAGCTGCGGGTAGCAGATGGCCGGGCGGAAGTTGGCGAACAGGCCCATGTGCTTGCGCAAGCCCAGGATGGCTTGCTCGGGGCGCAGTGGGCGGTCGAGCTTGTCGTACTTCCAATCACCGACCGCGCCGAACAGCACGGCATCAGACGCCATGGCCAGGTTCAGCGTGGCTTCGGGCAGCGGGTGGCCGTGGGCGTCGAAAGCGGCGCCACCGACCTTGGCTTCGTCCAGCTGGAAAGGCAGGTCCAGGACCTTCAGCACCTTGACCGCTTCGTGGACGATCTCGGAGCCAATGCCGTCACCCGGCAACACAGCAATCTTCATGACCATGGTGGTTCTCAGTTCTTCTTGAAAATCAAACGATGCGATTGTTCAGCCAGGGCTTCTGGGCCAGGCGCTCGGCTTCATAGGCCTTGATCTTCTCTGCATGACGCAGGGTCAGGCCGATGTCGTCGAAACCGTTGAGCAGGCAGTACTTGCGGAAGGGCTGGACGTCGAAGGGCAGCTCTTCGCCGTCGCCCTTGACGACCACCTGGCGCTCCAGGTCGATGGTCAGCGCGTAGCCGGGGAAGGCTGCGACTTCGTTGAACAGCTTGTCCACCTGGGCCTCGCTCAGGACGATGGGCAACACGCCGTTCTTGAAGCAGTTGTTGAAGAAGATGTCGGCGAAGCTGGGCGCGATGATGGCGCGAAAGCCGTACTGCTCGAGCGCCCAGGGTGCGTGCTCACGGCTGGAGCCGCAACCGAAGTTTTGGCGCGCGATCAGCACCGATGCGCCCTGGTAGCGCGGCTGGTTCAGCACGAAGTCCGGGTTGGGCTTGCGCGAGGCCGGGTCCTGGCCGGGCTCGCCCGCGTCCAGGTAGCGCCATTCGTCGAACAGGTTGGGGCCGAAGCCCGTGCGCTTGATCGACTTCAGGTACTGCTTGGGGATGATGGCGTCGGTGTCGACGTTCTCACGGTCCATGGGCGCCACGAGGCCCTTGTGAATGCGGAAGGCTTGCATGGTGGGTTACTTCTTCGCGGCGTTGGAGATGGCCTCTCCGGCCTTCTCAAGGTCCTGGCCCACGCCGTGCACGGTGTTGCAGCCGGCCAGCGAGAAAGCAGCGATCAGGGACAGCAGGGTGATCAGACGGATCATGGTCGGGGTCTCCGAAACTGTGGGGTTCAGGCCAGGCGGCGCACGTCAACGAAGTGGCCCTGCATGGCGGCCGCGGCGGCCATGGCGGGGCTGACCAGGTGGGTGCGGCCACCCGCGCCCTGACGGCCTTCGAAGTTGCGGTTGCTGGTGGAGGCGCAGCGCTCGCCGGGCTCCAGGCGGTCGGCGTTCATGGCCAGGCACATGGAGCAACCGGGCTCGCGCCACTCGAAACCTGCGGCCTTGAAGACCTGGTCCAGGCCTTCGCGCTCGGCCTGCTCTTTCACCAAGCCAGAGCCCGGCACGATCAGGGCCAGCTTGATGTTGGCGGCCACACGGCCACCGATCTTGCGCACCACGGCAGCGGCTTCGCGCATGTCCTCGATGCGGCTGTTGGTGCACGAACCGATGAAGACCTTGTCCACACGGATGTCGTTGAGGGCCTTGTTGGGCTCCAGTGCCATGTAGGTCAACGCGCGCTCCATGGCCGAACGCTTGACAGCATCCTTTTCCTTGTCGGGATCGGGCACGCGGTCTTCGATGGACAGCACCATCTCGGGCGAGGTGCCCCAGGTGACTTGCGGTGCGATCTGCGTGGCGTCCAGCTCGACCACGGTGTCGAACGTCGCGTCGGCATCGGAGTGCAGCGTGCGCCAGTAGGCAATCGCCTGTTCCAGTTCGACGCCGGTCGGGCTGAAGGGGCGGTTCTGCACGTAGGCGATGGTCGTGTCATCGACGGCCACCAGGCCCGCACGGGCACCGGCTTCGATGGCCATGTTGCACACGGTCATGCGGCCTTCCATGCTCAGGGCACGGATGGCGCTGCCGGCGAATTCGATGGTGTAGCCCGTGCCGCCAGCCGTGCCGATGCGACCGATGATGGCCAGCACGATGTCCTTGGCGCTCACGCCCTTGGCCACGGCGCCTTCCACCTTCACGAGCATGTTCTTGGCCTTCTTGGCCAACAGCGTCTGCGTGGCCAGCACGTGCTCGACCTCGGAGGTGCCGATGCCATGGGCCAGCGCACCAAAAGCGCCGTGCGTGGAGGTGTGGCTGTCACCGCAGACCACGGTCATGCCAGGCAGCGTGGCGCCTTGCTCAGGGCCGATCACATGGACGATGCCCTGGCGCTTGTCGCCCATCTTGAACTGGGTGATGCCGACGCGGTCGCAGTTCTGGTCGAGCGTGTCCACCTGCAGCTTGGAGATGGGGTCGGTGATGCCTTGCGAGCGGTCGGTCGTGGGCACGTTGTGGTCGCTCACCGCCAGGTTGGCCGACAGGCGCCACACCTTGCGGCCGGCGATGTCCAGCCCCTCGAACGCCTGCGGGCTGGTGACTTCGTGCACCAGGTGGCGGTCGATGTAGAGGGTGGCGGTGCCATCTTCCTCGGTGTGGACGACGTGCTCGTCCCAGATCTTGTCGTAGAGGGTGCGTCCCATGGTGCTCTGGCTGCGCGAGGTGGGGGAAAGTGTCGATTTTAAGGCAATGGGGGTGCCATGGTCATCCCGATGGGGTTGCATGGCCCCCTGCGCATCACCGCGGGCAAAAAAAAGCCCCGCACAACGCGGGGCTCTCGCGGGTGCGGCACCCCGCTCAGGGGCACCACACGGTCGATCCGCGGAGGATCAACGCTGGGCGATGGGCTTGACGTCGCGCTTTTCGGCGCCAACGAACAGCTGACGCGGACGGCCGATCTTGTACTCGGGGTCGCCGATCATTTCGTCCAGCTGGGCGATCCAGCCGACCGTGCGGGCCAGCGCGAAGATGGCGGTGAACAGCTGCACGGGGATGCCGATGGCGCGCTGGACGATGCCGGAGTAGAAGTCCACATTCGGGTACAGCTTGCGCGACACGAAGTAGTCGTCTTCCAGGGCGATCTTTTCCAGGGCCATGGCCAGCTTGAACAGCGGGTCGTTCTGCAGGCCCAGCTCGTTCAGCACCTCGTGGCAGGTCTCGCGCATCAGCTTGGCGCGCGGGTCGTAGTTCTTGTACACGCGGTGACCAAAGCCCATCAGCTTGACGCCGGAGTTCTTGTCCTTGACCTGGGCGATGAAGTCGCCGATCTTCTCGACGCCACCGTTCTTCTGGATGTCTTCCAGCATGGTCAGGGCGGCTTCGTTGGCGCCACCGTGCGCCGGGCCCCACAGGCAGGCCACGCCAGCGGCGATGGCCGCGAACGGGTTCGTGCCCGAGGAACCGCACAGGCGCACGGTCGAGGTCGAAGCATTCTGTTCGTGGTCAGCGTGCAGGATGAAGATGCGGTCCATGGCGCGCACCAGCACGTCGTTGACCTTGTAGTCTTCGCACGGCGTGGCGAACATCATGCGCATGAAGTTCTCGGTGTACGACAGGTCGTTCTTCGGATAGACGAAGGGCTGGCCGATCGAGTACTTGTACGCCATGGCCACGAGCGTTGGCATCTTGGCGATCAGGCGGATCGCGGCGATCTTGCGGTGCTCGGGGTTGTTGATGTCGGTGCTGTCGTGATAGAAGGCCGACAGCGCGCCGACCAGGCCGGTCATGACGGCCATCGGGTGCGCGTCACGGCGGAAGCCACGCAGGAAGAACTGCATCTGCTCGTTGACCATGGTGTGGTTCGTCACGCGGTTGACGAACTCGGTCTTTTCCGTGGCGTTGGGCAGTTCGCCGTTCAGCAGCAGGAAGCAGGTTTCCAGGAAGTCGCAGTTGGTGGCCAGCTGCTCGATGGGGTAGCCGCGGTACAGCAGTTCGCCCTTGTCACCGTCGATGTAGGTGATCTTCGAGTTGCACGAAGCCGTGGACAGGAAGCCAGGGTCGTAGGTGAACTTGCCGGTCTGGCCGTACAGCTTGCGGATGTCAATCACATCCGGGCCGACAGAGCCTTTGTAGATGGGCAGTTCCATGCTGGGGCTGCCGTCAGAAAACGACAGGGTGGCTTTCACGTCGGACGGTGTCATGAGCACTCCTAGGGGTCGGTCTTGTGTGGGAAAAAAGTGTTTGATGCGGTGTCCCGGTCAGGAACCGGAAGCACGGAATACACGGCAAATACACGGTGGCACCACGGCACTACCGCGACATTATCGGGTCAAGAGCTTGCCCCGACCGTTCGCAACAACCGCCCAATCGTGTGGATGTGGACAGCGGCGCGCAAGGTCATGCCTGGGACACCCTCATCAAGGACAGCACCCGCCTGACTTCGGCATTGTCCAGATCACCTTCAGGCTCTTTGCGGGCCAGCAGGAGATCCAGCAAATCATTGTCAGACAGGTCCATGAGTTCAAGCAAGCCCTGTACCAGCGCGTTGGTCAGCTGCTCCCCGTGCTGCTCGAAGAAACGGTCGATGAAGATGTCGTTCTCGAGCAGGCCACGGCGGCACCGCCAGCGCAAGCGCCTCAGCACGTCCTCGTCGGGCGTCTGGTCGGCTTCGGGCTGGGCGATGTCGGTCATGGCAAGGGGCAGTGGGTGGCGTTCGGTGCAGGTCAGCAAGGGACAGCGGTGAGGCGCGTCAGACGGCGCGACGCACCATCAATTCCTTGATCTTGCCAATGGCCTTCGTGGGGTTCAGGCCCTTCGGGCAGACGTCCACGCAGTTCATGATGGTGTGGCAGCGGAACAGGCGGTACGGGTCTTCCAGGTTGTCCAGGCGGCCAGCGGTGTCCTGATCGCGGCTGTCCGCGATGAAGCGGTAAGCCTGCAGCAAGCCGGCAGGACCCACGAACTTGTCGGGGTTCCACCAGAAGCTGGGGCAGCTGGTCGAGCAGCTGGCGCACAAGATGCACTCGTACAGGCCGTCGAGCTCTTCGCGCTCCTCCGGGGACTGCAGGCGCTCTTTGTCAGGCGGCGGCTCGTCGTTGACCAGGTAGGGCTTGATCGAGTTGTACTGCTTGAAGAACTGCGTCATGTCCACGATCAGGTCGCGGACCACCGGCAGACCGGGCAGCGGCTTGAGGGTGATCACGCCGGGCAGCGTCAGCATGTTGGTCAGGCAGGCCAGACCGTTCTTGCCGTTGATGTTCATGGCGTCCGAACCGCACACGCCTTCGCGGCAGGAGCGGCGGAACGACAGGGTCGGGTCCACGGCCTTGAGCTTGATCAGGGCGTCCAGCAGCATGCGCTCGTGACCGTCGAGTTCGATCTCGATGGTCTGCATGTAGGGCTTGGCGTCCTTGTCCGGATCGTAGCGGTAGATGTTGAAAGTGCGCTTCATGGTGCGTTCCTAATTCGTTTGACCGTCGATCAGAAGGTGCGGACCTTCGGGGGAACCGATTCCACCGTCAGCGGCGTCAGGTTCACCGGCTTGTAGTCCAGGCGGTTGCCTTCGGAGTACCACAGCGAGTGCTTCATCCAGTTGGCATCGTCGCGGTTCGGGAAGTCGTCGTGGGCGTGGGCGCCACGGCTTTCCGGACGGGCGGCAGCAGCCACCATCGTGGCCTGTGCGGCCTCGATCAGGTTGTCCACTTCCAGCGCTTCGATGCGGGCGGTGTTGAAGACCTTGGAGTTGTCCTTCAGGCCGATCGACTTGACGCGCTCACGCACGGCAGCGATGCGTTGCACGCCTTCGTCCATCGACTTCTGGGTGCGGAACACGCCAGCGTGCTTCTGCATGGTGGCGCGGATCTCGTTGGCCACGTCTTGCGAGTACTCGCCACTCTTGGCCGAATCCAGGCGGGCCAGGCGCGACAGGGTGTAGTCGGCGGCGTCCTTGGGCAGCGGCTTGTGGTTCTTCGTCTTGAGGTTGGTCTCGACGATGTGGTTGCCGGCGGCACGGCCGAACACCACCAGGTCCAGCAGCGAGTTGGTGCCCAGGCGGTTGGCGCCGTGCACCGACACGCAGGAGCACTCACCCACGGCATACAGACCGTTGATGATGTCGTTGGGCTTGCCGTTGTTCGGCACGACCACCTGGCCATACACGTTCGTCGGGATGCCACCCATCTGGTAGTGGATGGTCGGCACCACGGGGATCGGCTCCTTGGTGATGTCGACGTTGGCGAAGTTGTGGCCAATCTCGAACACCGAAGGCAGGCGCTTCATGATGGTCTCGGCGCCCAGGTGGGTCATGTCCAGCAGGACGTAGTCCTTGTTGGGACCGCAGCCACGGCCTTCCTTGATTTCCTGGTCCATCGAGCGGGACACGAAGTCACGCGGGGCCAGGTCCTTCAAGGTGGGGGCGTAACGCTCCATGAAGCGCTCGCCGTTGCTGTTGCGCAGGATCGCGCCTTCGCCACGGCAGCCTTCGGTCAGCAGCACGCCCGCGCCGGCCACGCCGGTGGGGTGGAACTGCCAGAACTCCATGTCTTCCAGCGGGATGCCGGCGCGTGCCGCCATGCCCAGGCCGTCACCAGTGTTGATGAAGGCGTTGGTGGAAGCCTGGTAGATGCGGCCGGCGCCACCGGTGGCGAACAGCACGGTCTTGGCGTGCAGCACGTGCACGTCACCCGTTTCCATTTCCAGGGCGGTCACGCCCACGGCATCGCCATCGGCGTCGCGGATGATGTCCAGGGCCATCCACTCCACGAAGAACTGGGTGCGGGCCTTGACGTTTTGCTGGTACAGCGTGTGCAGCAGGGCGTGGCCGGTGCGGTCGGCAGCGGCGCAAGCGCGTTGCACGGGCTTTTCACCGTAGTTGGCGGTGTGGCCACCGAACGGACGCTGGTAGATGGTGCCATCGGCGTTGCGGTCGAAGGGCATGCCGAAGTGTTCAAGCTCGTACACCACCTTGGGTGCTTCACGGCACATGAACTCGATGGCGTCCTGGTCGCCCAGCCAGTCCGAACCCTTGACGGTGTCGAAGAAGTGGTAGTGCCAGTTGTCTTCGGACATGTTGCCCAGCGAGGCACCGATGCCGCCTTGGGCAGCCACGGTGTGCGAGCGGGTCGGGAAGACCTTGGACAGCACGGCCACGTTCAGGCCAGCCAGAGACAGCTGCAGCGACGCGCGCATGCCGGAGCCGCCGGCCCCGACGATCACGACGTCAAACTTGCGGGTAGGAAGAGAGGTAGCGGTCATTTTTTACAGTCTCCAGAGCACTTGGATGGCCCAGCCGGCACAGCCCACCAGCCACACGAGGGTGAACACCTGCAGGGTCAGGCGAATGCCCACCGGCTTGACGTAGTCCATCCAGATGTCGCGCACGCCAACCCAGGCGTGGAAGAGCAGCGAAACGATGACGACGAAGGTCAGCGTCTTCATCCACTGCTGCGAGAAGATGCCCGACCAGCTGTAGTAGTCGAGGCTGCTGGCCGTCAGCACCTGCACCAGCAGGATGACGGTGAACAAGGCCATCAGGACGGCGGTGATGCGCTGGGCCAGCCAGTCGCGCAGACCATAACGCGCACCGGTCACGATGCGCTTGGTTCCGTAGTTTTGAGACATGGTTGTTTTCCTGGAACGGGGATGCAACGGGGGATCAGAACAGGCCGAAGAGCTTGGCGCCCAGCACCACGGTCAGGCCGGTGCTCAGGGCCAACGTCACGATGGCGGTGGAATGGCCCTGCTCTTTGCTGACGGTGTGGGTGGCGTCCATGATCAGGTGGCGCACGCCAGCGATGAAATGGTGCAGGTAAGCCCAGATCAGGCCGAGGGCGAGCAGCTTGAAGAACCAGCCGAAGTCGCCGCGGAACACCGAGGTGAACTCATCGAAGGAGATCTCGGACGAGACGCTGGTGTCGAACATCCAGATGATGAAGGGCATCAGCAGGAACATCACCGCGCCGCTGATGCGGTGCAGGATCGACACGATGCCGGCCGGAGGCAGGCGGTACGTGGCGATGTCCGTGACGTGAATGTTCCGGAAGACCGGGCGTGGGGTTTTCGCGTTATCAGCCATGTTGATGAGGGCTCCTGCCGAGCGTCAAAAATCTGTCGAAAGAATCCGGGGATTTTAGGGCAATCCCCATGCCCTGGGTGCCGCCTGTCCTGTGGTCATCTGCGAGACACGTCACAGAGCAGGCGAGACACGTGCGCGGAAAATCTGTTAACTCAATTCATTGCGGTAGTAATGGCGGTCTGTGCGGTACAAACCGCGTCGCAACTCCACGGGCTGGTCGCCGTAGGTGAAGGCCAGGCGCTCCACGCTCAACAGGGGCGCACCGGGCTCAACCTGCAGCAATTGCGCCACAGAGGGCTGCGCAGACACGGCGCGCAGCTGCTCCTCGGCGCGGATCATGCGCACGCCGAACTCGGTTTCGAACAGGCCGTACATGGGGCCGCGGTATTCGCTCAGGCGCTCGGCGGTCAGTCCCTTGAAGAGATGCGCCGGCAGCCAGATGTCGTCCAGCACCACGGGCTGGCCGGAGAAATGCAGCACGCGCCGGACTTCGACCACCTGCTCGCCCACGGGCAGCTGCAGGGAGGCGGCCACGTCGGGCGGCGCGACCAGGCGGCGGCAGTCGAGGAATTCGCGGCGTGCTGCACCGGGGGTGTTGTCAGGCACGTCGGGCGCGAGACGCAGGAAGCGGTACTGGACCTGCTCTTCGGCGTGGGTGGCCACGAAGGTGCCCTTGCCCTGGCGGCGCACCAGCAGGTTCTCGGCGGCCAGCTCATCAACGGCCTTGCGCACCGTGCCCTGGCTGACCTTGAACCGTGCTGCCAGGTCGATTTCAGAGGGGATGGCCTCGCCCGGGCGCCACTCACCACCCTGCAGGCTGCGCAGGATCAGCGTTTTGATCTGCTGGTAGAGGGGGCTGAACGAAGGGGCCAGCATCGCCGCGGTGGCTGCGCCCGTGGCGCCAGCATGGAGCGGCGCGCCACCGGAGGGCGGCATGTCTGGCACAGCAGGGAGGGACGGAGGGGTCACCACAGCGTTTCAGTGAGAGGGGGCGATCGGGTGGATCAGCAGCGGCCCGAACCGTGCCAGGGTGGGGCTCGGCCGAACGGACGCCATTGCACCACAAGTGCGCAGCAAAGTCCACGGAAGGACTGAAAGATGTCTTATATAAGACATAAGAGCGTTGACGCAACAGGCCTTTGTCCATAGACTGTCGCGCGACGCTACACTTGCGGTCTTACCCTTACCCCCTTCTCATTTTCGGAGTTGCCATGAGCAAAGCACCCGTTCGCGTCGCCGTCACCGGCGCCGCTGGCCAAATCGGTTACGCCCTCCTGTTCCGCATCGCCTCGGGCGAAATGCTGGGCAAGGACCAGCCTGTCATCCTGCAGCTGCTGGAGATCCCCGATGAGAAGGCCCAGAACGCCCTGAAGGGCGTGATCATGGAGCTGGAAGATTGCGCTTTCCCGCTGCTGGCCGGCATCGAAGCCCACTCTGACCCCCTGCAAGCTTTCAAGGACACCGACTACGCCCTGCTGGTGGGTGCACGTCCCCGTGGCCCCGGCATGGAGCGCGCCGACCTGCTGGCCGCCAACGCCCAGATCTTCACGGCCCAAGGCAAGGCACTGAACGCCGTGGCTTCGCGCAACGTGAAGGTGCTGGTTGTGGGCAACCCCGCCAACACCAACGCCTACATCGCCATGAAGTCGGCCCCGGACCTGCCGGCCAAGAACTTCACCGCCATGCTGCGCCTGGACCACAACCGCGCTGCCTCGCAACTGGCTGCCAAGACCGGCACCAAGGTGGGCGACATCCGCAAGCTGACCGTCTGGGGCAACCACTCGCCCACGATGTACGCCGACTACCGCTTCGCCACCACGAACGGCAAGTCGATCAAGGACCTGGTCAATGACCAAGTCTGGAACGCCGACACCTTCCTGCCGACCGTGGGCAAGCGTGGCGCCGCCATCATCGCCGCTCGCGGCCTGTCGTCGGCCGCTTCGGCTGCCAACGCCGCCATCGACCACATCCGTGACTGGGCCCTGGGCTCCAACGGCGAATGGGTCACCATGGGCGTGCCTTCGAACGGCGAATACGGCATCCCCGCCGGCATCGTGTTCGGCTTCCCCGTGACCACCCAGAACGGCGAGTACAAGATCGTCGAAGGCCTGGAAATCGATGCCTTCTCGCAAGAGCGCATCAACATCACCCTGGCCGAGCTGCAAGGCGAGCAAGACGGCGTCAAGCACCTGCTGTGATCCCGATGTGATGCAAGGCAGCGCAAGCTGCCTCACAATGAAAACCGGCGACCTTCGGGTGCGCCGGTTTTTTTCGTTTGAGCCCGCCTTGACCGCCCTGAGGATGCACAAGATGTCCACGCTGACCACCATCCACCCCCGCCACGCGCTGTTTGGCGCTGAAGCCGCGGCCCACCACCTGCCGGTGTGCGACCACTACGCGGGCGTCGAAGCGCGCATGCGCAAGAGCCTGGCCCTGCAGGCCGAGATGGCCGAGGCCGCCGGCCGCGCCGTGTTCGACGTGACGCTGGACCTGGAGGATGGCGCGCCGGTGGGCGGCGAGCACGAGCACGCCTTGCTGGTGGCCGAGCTGCTCGACAGCCCGGCCAACGCCTGGGGCCGCGTGGGCGTGCGCGTGCACGATGCGGGGCACAAGCGCTTCGAGGACGAGCTCGACACCCTGATCGGCCGGGTGGGCGCCAAGCTGGCCTACATCATGGTGCCCAAGCTGACCGGCGTGGCGGACACGCGCCGCGCCATCGACGCCATCAAGGCCGCGCGCGTCAAACATGGCGTGACCCACGTGATCCCGGTGCATGGCTTGATCGAGACGCTCAGCGGTTTGCGGGACGTCGGGCAGATCGCCGCCCTGCCCGGGCTGGAATCGCTGTCTTTCGGGCTGATGGACTTTGTGTCGGCGCACCGTGGCGCGATCCCCGCATCGGCCATGGGCGCACAGGGCCAGTTCGCGCACCCGCTGGTGTTGCGCGCGAAGATGGAAATCGCCGAGGCCTGCCACGCGGCGGGCATCACGCCCTCGCACTGCGTGGTGACGGAGTTCAAGGACACCCGCGCGCTCTCCAAGGCGGCCGAGCGCGCCAGCCGCGAGCTGGGCTACACGCGGATGTGGAGCATCCACCCGGACCAGATCCCCGTGATCATCGACGCCTTCGCCCCGGTGACCGCCGAGGTGGACGATGCGGTGGAGATTTTGAGCGCCGCACAGGCCGCGCACTGGGCGCCCACCTCGTACCACGGCGTGCTGCACGACCGCGCCAGCTACCGCCACTACTGGTTCGTGCTGGAGCGCGCCTGGCTGACCGGGCAGCCGCTGCCGGCGGAGATCCGACAGGCGTTTTTCGGCTGAGGGCAGTCAGGCCGCCCGGGCTTTGTCAGCCGCGGGTCAGATCACTCAAGGCCCGCGCAACGAACTGCCGCGGCACCGTGGGGCGCGAGACGCGCACATCGAACCAGGCGCGCACGTCCTGGTCGAGCAGGTTGCCGTGCATGAAGTTGTAGACCGCCTTCTTCAGGGCCACGCCCAGGCGGTCGTGGTCCACGCCGGTGGGGTCGGTGAAGCCGACGTCGTTGCGCGCAAAGCTGCCCTCGGGCAGGGGCACGAGTTCGATGCCGTACTCGGCCGGGTTCAGGCCCACGGGCGAGTGCACCGTGCAGGCGAAGCGGTGGAAGAAGCCGGAATGGATGCAGCCGGCCTCGAAGAGCTGGCGCACGTATTCCAGCGCATCGACCGTGTCTTGCACCGTTTGCGTGGGAAAGCCGTACATCAGGTAGGCGTGGACCATGATGCCGGCGTCCGCGAAGGCCTTGGTGACGCGCGCCACCTGGGCCACGGACACACCCTTCTTCATGAGCTGCAGCAGGCGGTCTGAGGCGACTTCCAGCCCGCCCGAGATGGCGATGCAGCCGCTTTGGGCCAGCAACTCGGCCAGCTCGGGCGTGAAGGTTTTTTCAAACCGCACATTGCCCCACCAGCTGATCTGCACGCCGCGCTTCAGCAGCTCTTCGGCGAGTGCGCGCAGCACTTTCGGGGGCGCGGCCTCATCGACGAAATGGAAGCCGGTCTGGCCGGTTTCCCGGACGATGGCCTCGATGCGGTCGACCAGCACCTCGGCGGACGCGGCCTCGTAGCGCGAGATGTAGTCCAGGCTGACGTCGCAGAAGCTGCACTTCTTCCAGTAGCAGCCGTGCGCCACGGTGAGCTTGTTCCAGCGCCCGTCCGACCAGAGCCGGTTCATGGGGTTGAGCATGTCCAGCAGGGACAGGTACTTGTCGAGCGGCAGGCCGTCCCAGGTCGGGGTGCCCACGTCGCTGAAGGGCACGTCGGGCTCTTGCCATTGCATGAGCTTGACGGCGCCTGCGTCATCGCGCACGAAGGTGCGCACCAGGCGCTCGCGGCTGCGGCGGCCGGCCACGTGTTCGAGCAGGGCCAGCAACGGGCGCTCGCCGGCGTCCAGCGAGACGAAATCGACGAAGTCGAACACGCGGGGCTCGGCCAGCTCGCGCAGCTCGGTGTTGACGAAACCGCCGCCCAGCGCGATGCGGATGCCGGGGTGCTTCGCCTTGATCGCCTGGGCGATGCGGAAGGCCGCATAGACCGCCCCCGGGAAGGGCACGGACAGCAGCACCAGCCCAGGTTGATGGCGCTGGATGGCGTCGAGTGCCAGCTCGCACAAGGTGGCGTCCACCAGGTTGTGCGGGGCTGCCAGGGCTCGGGTCAGCGGGTCGAAGCTGGGCTGGCTCATGGCCAGCGACTCGGCGTAGCGCACGAACTCGAAGCGCGGGTCGATGGCATCGCGCAGCACATCGGCCAGGTCGTTGAGGTAGAGCGTGGCGATGTGGCGGGCGCGGTCTTGCAGGCCCAGCGCGCCGAAGGCCCAGGCCAGCGGGTCGCCGCCATCGGCTTCGTCGTCGTGGACGTAATGGTCGAGCGCAGCGAAGCGCGGGCCCTCGGGCAGGAAGCCGCGGCCGGCGATGCGGTGGGCCAGCGTGGCGTCCCGGCCCTGCAGGAAGGCGATGGTGCGGTCGATGGTGGCGAGGTAGGCATCGGCCTGCTCGGCGAACGAGCGCACCGCCGCGCTGCGGGCAGCCGCCGATGAGGCCGGCAAGGCATCGACCACCTCGCGCACCGACTGCAGGCCGGCACGCGACAGCAGGCGCAACACCAGGGCCAGGGCGAGGTCCTCCTGCGCCGCGTCCACGCCCTGCTGGCGCAGGAAACCGGTGAGGTAGGCGGTGGACGGGTACGGCGTGTTGAGCTGCGTCATCGGGGGGATGAACGACAGGACACGGGGCGTCGCACGCGCGTCACGCGGGTTGAGCGCGGCGGGCGCTGCAGGCAGGGTCATGCGAGGGCCAGGCGGGACAGCAAGAGGAGGAGGCGGCATTGTGCCAGCGACGCCTGCGGCCGTCAGCCCGCGCCACCCATGCCGCATCGTGGGAAAGACCCGCTGCTTCTGCGTGACTTATGCACGCTTGGCGGAACGCGCGGCTGCAAACGTCCTGCAGATGGGGGGAGCGGCGGCGCTGCGCGCTTGGCGCCATTCGCGTAACATCCCCTCACAAAGTTGTACCCGTCACAGGAAGTACCCATGCAGTTCACCCGCCTTGCCTCCGCCCTTGCCCTGAGCGCCCTGTTTTGCCTGACCGGCACCGCTCAGGCGGCGTCCATCGTGGTCAATGGCTCGCTGACAGGCTCGATCGCCAACATGGGCACCCCGTCCGGCTGGCAAACCCTGGAGGGCACGCCCGACACGCTGGACGGCGGCAACAACGTCGGCGTCACGGGTGCCACGGACTTCGCGGTCGCGCCCAGCGCATCGCCCGACGGCGGCACCTGGGTCGGCCTGGGCATCAACGGCAGCTATGTCGAGCGTTTCGGCCAGGTGCTCAGCGGCCTGTCGGTCGGCCAGACCTACACCGTGAGCTGGTTCGCCGGCAACTTCGGCCTGAGCCAGACCACCGGTTCCTCGCCGGTGCAGTACCTGGGCAGCAATGCCATCGACGTGATGCTGGATGGTGTATCGATCGGCCATGGCAGCACGCTGGGCCTGTCGTCGAACTGGCTGAGCGAGTCGCTGACTTTCACGGCGACATCGGCCGCCCAGCAGCTGTCGTTCCGACTGGCCGACACCACCAAATCCTACCTGTCGATCGACGGCATCGCCGTGGTCACGGGTGGCACGCCCCCGGCCGTGCCCGAACCCAGCACCTGGGCGCTGATGGGCGTGGGCCTGATCGGCCTGGCCCTCGCCAAGCGCCGCACGCTGGGCTGATCCAGGGTTCAGCCCGCGCGCAGCTTGCGCCACAAGGTGGTGCGGCTGATGCCCAGGCGCTGGCAGGCCAGGGCCTTGTCCTCGCCACATTCGGCCAAGGTGGCCAGGATGTGCTCGCGCTCGCTCAGGCGTTGCGCAGGCTTGAGGGCAGAGGCACGGTCCTCGCTGCCCCCGCCACCATCGCCCGCGGGTGACGGCACCGCGCCAGCCGAGGCGCACAACTCGGGCGCCAGCTCGCACAGCAAGCGATGCGCTTGGGCGAGCGACATCGCCCCCGCCAACGGCGGCACGCACACCACCAGGCGCTCGATGAGGTTGTCCAGCTCGCGCACATTGCCGGGCCAGCCGTGGCGCGGCGCCTGCGCCATCAGGGCCTGCCAGACGGCGTCCCAAGCAGCCCCCTCGCCAGACTCCGACCCCACACCCGGCCCCACCCCCAAACGCTCGCGCACCTTGACCAGCAAGACGGCCGCGATGTCGGGGATGTCGGCCAAGCGCTCGCGCAGCGGCGGCACCTCGATGCGCAGGATGTTGAGCCGGTAGTACAGGTCGAGCCGGAAACGGCCTTGCGCCACCTGCTCGGCCAGGTCGCGGTGGGTGGCCGCGATGACGCGCACCTGCACCGGCGTGGGCTCGACCGCCCCGACGCGCAGCACCTCGCGCTCCTGCAGCACGCGCAGCATGCGTGTCTGCAAGGCCAGCGGCATCTCGCCGATCTCATCGAGGAAGATGGTGCCTTTGTGGGCCGCCTCGAACAGGCCGATCTTGCCGCCGCGGCGCGCGCCCGTGAAGGCGCCCTCCTCGTGGCCGAACAGCTCGCTCTCCAGCAGGGTCTCGGACAGGGCCGCGCAGTTCACGGCCACGAAGGGCATGTCGCGGCGGTCGCTGGCGCGGTGGATGCCTTGGGCGACCAGCTCCTTGCCCGTGCCGCTCTCGCCCAGCAAGAGCACCGTGGCCGCGCTTTGCGCACAGCGCTGCGCCATCACCTGCACACGTTGCGAGGCCGCGCTGCGCCCGGCAAACTGGGCCAGCTCGTACCGGCCGGATGCCGCGTGAGACTGGCTGCGCGCGCGGATGTGGCGGTCCACCCGCTGGATGGAGATCGCGTCCTGCGCCGACAGCACCGCGCCCGTCAGCACCCCTTGCTCGACGATGGGCATGCGGCTGACGATGAGCTGGCGCCCGCGCACACGCTCGATCTTCTCCTGCTCGGGCTGGCCCAGGCGCAGCGTGGCCTGCAGGCTGAGCTCCGGACAGGCCGCGCTGAGGCGCCGCCCCAACCAGGCGCCGGGCTCGATGCCCAGCCACTGCGCCATCGCCGGATTCAGGGTTTCGATGCGCTCATGCTGGTCCACCGCGATGACGCCATCGCTCAGGTGCGCCAGCAGGGTGTTCAGGCGCTCGCGCTTGGCTTGCTGGATGCGGGCCGCGCGGGCCACCTCGACGGCATCGGCCAGGGCCTCGCGGACGGCGTCCATCGAGTAGAGGAACAGCCCCGCCAGGCCCAGCTGCTCGGCCACATCGACGGCCACGCCCGAGCCCACCACCACCGCGATGCCGGCCTGCTGCAGCTCGCGCACACAGGCCCGGGCCTCGTCCTCGGTGCGGTAGCTGCGCTGGCAGATGGCGAAGTCGAACAGGCGCTCGAAGCGCTGCAGGTCGGGCGCCATGCCCTCGAACGTGACCAGACCGATGGGCCCCGCGCCTTCGCCGGACAAGCGCCGCGCCTGTGCCAGGGCCTGCATCAGGTCGAAGCCACCCACCTTGACCAGCACCACCGGCACGTCGAGGTGCTGGCGCAGGTAAGCGCCGTTGGAACCGGCAGCCACCACCACGTCCACAGGCTGGCGGGCCTGCAGCGCCTGGATGCGCGCCACGGCCTCTTCGAAGCCCACGTCCAGCACATCGACCACCGCGTGGTCGGCCACGTCGGGCGCCAACTCCTGCAGCATCTTGTTGATGCGGCGAAAGCCCACGGCGACGATGCGGGGTGGTGCGGCTGGTGACGGCGTTGCAGGCAGCATGTTGCATTGTTGCACACACACGAAACAACGTTTCAAAATAGAAACAATGTCGCGACACACCCCCACAGCACCCAGCCCAACACCCAAGCCGTCAAGCCAACAAAATCAAGCACTTGGGGCTCCCCAGCCGAGCGCAGCCCGCCTATGATCCGCCCTGGCACACACGTTGCGGTACCCCTGTCACTGATCCCATCCGTCCGCCTGCCGGACACCCCTCACGGAGATCCACATGGCCCAACTGTCCCCCGGCGCACGCTTTCGCCAAGCCCTGAAGGAAGAATCCCCCCTTCAGATCATCGGCGCCATCAACGCCAACCACGCCCTGCTGGCCCAACGCGCCGGCTACAAGGCCATCTACCTGTCGGGTGGCGGCGTGGCGGCTGGCTCGCTGGGCCTGCCTGACCTGGGCATCAGCGGCCTGGAAGACGTGCTCATCGACGTGCGCCGCATCACCGACGTGTGCGACACCCCGCTGCTGGTGGACATCGACACCGGCTTCGGCCCCAGCGCCTTCAACATCGAGCGCACCGTCAAGAGCCTGATCAAGGCCGGCGCCGCCGCCTGCCACATCGAAGACCAGGTCGGCGCCAAGCGCTGCGGCCACCGTCCCGGCAAGGAAATCGTCACCACCGAAGAGATGGTGGACCGCGTCAAGGCCGCCGCCGACGCCAAGACCGACAAGGACTTCTTCCTGATCGCCCGCACCGACGCCATCCAGGTGCACGGCGTGGACGCCGCCATCGAGCGCGCCATTGCCTGCGTCGAAGCA
This sequence comes from Aquabacterium sp., assembly GCA_023266355.1. GTDB lineage: Bacteria > Pseudomonadota > Gammaproteobacteria > Burkholderiales > Burkholderiaceae_C > Aquabacterium. The sequence goes on along the minus strand of JAHFQM010000001.1, from coordinate 600,942 downwards.
GGCGCCGACGGCATCTTTGCCGAAGCCGCCTACGACCTGCCGACCTACGAGAAATTCGTCAAGGCCGTCAACGTGCCCGTGCTGGCCAACATCACCGAGTTCGGCAAGACCCCGCTGTTCAGCGTGGACGAGTTGCGCCCCACCGGCGTGGGCATGGTGCTCTACCCCTTGAGCGCCTTCCGCGCCATGAACAAGGCCGCCGAAGCCGTGTACACCGCCATCCGCCGTGACGGCCACCAAAAGAGCGTCGTTGACATCATGCAGACGCGCGAAGAGCTGTACGACCGCATCAACTACCACGCATTCGAAGGCAAGCTGGACGCCCTGTTCGCTGCCAAGAAATAAGCCACACACCCTCAGCCCCCAGGAGACCCCGACCATGAGCGCTACCCCCGAGACCACGACGCCCGGCTTCAAGCCCAAGAAATCCGTCGCCCTCTCTGGCACTGCTGCCGGCAACACCGCCCTGTGCACCGTCGGCCGCACCGGCAACGACCTGGCCTACCGCGGCTACGACATCCTCGACCTGGCCACGACCAGCGAGTTCGAAGAAATCGCCTACCTGCTGGTGCATGGCAAGCTGCCCACCGTGGCCGAACTGGCCGGCTACAAGGCCAAGCTGAAGGCGCTGCGCGGACTGCCCGCCGGCCTGAAGACCGCACTGGAGCAACTGCCCCCGTCGGCCCACCCGATGGACGTGATGCGCACCGGCGTGTCCGTGCTGGGCTGCCTCTCGCCCGAAAAGGACGACCACAACCACCCCGGCGCCCGCGACATCGCCGACAAGCTGATGGCCTCGCTGGGCTCGATGCTGCTGTACTGGTACCACTACAGCCACAACGGCAAGCGCATCGACGTGGAGACCGACGATGACTCCATCGGCGGCCACTTCCTGCACCTGCTGCACGGCCAAAAGCCGCGTGACAGCTGGGTGCGCGCCATGCACACCTCGCTCATCCTGTACGCCGAGCACGAGTTCAACGCCTCGACCTTCACCTCGCGCGTGGTGGCCGGCACGGGCTCCGACATGTTCAGCGCCATCACCGGTGGCATCGGCGCCCTGCGTGGCCCGAAGCACGGTGGCGCCAACGAAGTCGCCTTCGAGATCCAGAAGCGCTACGACAACCCCGATGAGGCCGAGGCCGACATCCGCGCCCGCGTCGAGAAGAAGGAAGTCGTGATCGGCTTCGGTCACCCCGTCTACACCGTGAGCGACCCGCGCAACGTGGTCATCAAGAAGGTGGCCGAGGACCTGTCCAAGGAAGAGAACAACCTGAAGATGTACGACATCGCCGCCCGCCTGGAATCGGTGATGTGGGAAGTCAAGAAGATGTTCCCCAACCTCGACTGGTTCAGCGCCGTGAGCTACCACATGATGGGCGTGCCCACTGCCATATTCACCCCGCTGTTCGTGATCGCCCGCACCAGCGGCTGGTCGGCCCACGTGATCGAGCAGCGCATCGACGGCAAGATCATCCGCCCCTCGGCCAACTACACCGGCCCTGAAGACCAGAAGTTCGTGCCCATCAAGGACCGCAAGTAAGCCTTGAGCCACACACAGGGCGCCACATTGCCGACGCGAGATCCGTCGCGATGTGGCGCCTTGTCGTTTGACGACGCCCTGATCACCGCTCCAGACTCCAGCCCAGACTCCAGTCCCCACGAGGCCGCCCCATGACCACCCCATTCCGCAAGAACCTGCCCGGCACCTCGCTGGACTACTTCGACGCCCAAGCCGCTGTTGACGCCATCCAGCCGGGCGCCTGGGCCACCCTGCCCTACACCTCGCGCGTGCACGCCGAGAACATCGTGCGCAAGGCCGACCCGGCCATCGTGACCCGTTCGCTGACGCAGCTCATCGAGCGCAAGCGCGACCACGACTTCCCCTGGTTCCCCGCCCGCGTGGCCTGCCACGACATCCTGGGCCAGACCGCGCTGGTGGACCTCGCCGGCCTGCGCGACGCCATTGCCAAGGAAGGCGGCGACCCCGCCAAGGTGAACCCCGTGGTGCCCGTGCAGCTGATCGTGGACCACTCGCTGGCCGTGGAGTGCGGCGGTTTCGACCCCGATGCCTTCCAGAAGAACCGCGACATCGAAGAGCGCCGCAACGAAGACCGCTTCCACTTCATCAACTGGACGAAGAAGGCCTTCGCCAACGTGGACGTGATCCCCGCGGGCAACGGCATCATGCACCAGATCAACCTGGAGAAGATGTCGCCGGTGATCCATGCGGACAAGGGCGTGGCCTACCCCGACACCTGCGTCGGCACCGACTCGCACACCCCGCACGTGGACGCCCTCGGCGTGATCGCCATCGGCGTCGGCGGCCTGGAAGCCGAGAACGTGATGCTGGGCCGCGCTTCGTGGATGCGCCTGCCTGAAATCGTCGGCGTGAAGCTGACCGGCCAACGCCAGAGCGGCATCACCGCCACCGACGTGGTGCTGGCCCTGACCGAGTTCCTGCGCAAGAGCAAGGTCGTGGGTGCTTACCTCGAATTCCACGGCGAAGGCGCCTCGAAGCTGACGATCGGCGACCGCGCCACCATCTCGAACATGGCCCCCGAATACGGCGCCACCGCCGCCATGTTCAGCATCGACGACCAGACCCTGGACTACCTGACCCTGACCGGCCGCGATGCCGCCCAGGTCAAGCTGGTGGAAACGTACGCCAAGGTCGCCGGCCTGTGGTCGGATTCGCTGAAGAGCGCGGTCTATGAGCGCGAGCTGACGTTCGACCTGTCGAGCGTGGTGCGCAACATGGCCGGCCCGTCGAACCCGCACGCCCGCGTGGCCACGTCCGACTTGGCGGCCAAGGGCATTTCGGGCCCATGGCAGATGCCGGCCGCCGGTGAGGGCACCATGCCCGACGGCGCCGTGATCATCGCCGCCATCACCAGCTGCACCAACACCTCCAACCCGCGCAACGTGATCGCCGCGGCGCTGCTGGCCCGCAACGCCAACAAGCTGGGCCTGACGCGCAAGCCTTGGGTGAAGTCCTCGCTGGCCCCGGGCTCGAAGGCGGTTGAGCTTTACCTGAACGAAGCTGGCTTGATGGGCGACCTGGAAAAGCTGGGCTTCGGCATCGTGGCCTTCGCCTGCACGACCTGCAACGGCATGTCGGGCGCGCTCGACCCGGTCATCCAGCAGGAAATCGTGGACCGCGACCTGTATGCCACCGCCGTGCTCTCGGGCAACCGCAACTTCGACGGCCGCATCCACCCGTATGCCAAGCAGGCCTTCCTGGCATCGCCCCCTCTGGTGGTGGCCTACGCGATCGCCGGCACCGTGCGCTTCGACATCGAAAACGACGTGCTGACGGTCGTGGACGGCAAGGAAATCCGCCTGAAGGACATCTGGCCTTCGGACGACGAGATCGACGCCGTGGTCAAGGCCGCGGTGAAGCCCGAGCAGTACCGCGCCGTGTACGAACCGATGTTCGCCATCCAGGCCGACGATGGCGTGAAGGTGAGCCCGCAGTACGACTGGCGCCCGCAGTCCACCTACATCCGCCGCCCGCCCTACTGGGACACCGAAGGCGTCGGCGCCCTGGCCGCCAACCCACGCACGCTCAAGGGCATGCGCCCGCTGGCCGTGCTGCCGGACAACATCACCACCGACCACCTGTCGCCGTCCAACGCGATCATGATGAACTCGGCCGCCGGTGAGTACCTGCACAAGATGGGCCTGCCCGAGGAGGACTTCAACTCCTATGCCACCCACCGCGGCGACCACCTCACCGCCATGCGCGCCACCTTCGCGAACCCCACGCTGAAGAACGAGATGGTGCGTGACGCCGACGGCAAGGTGAAGGCCGGCTCGCTGGCCCGCATCGAGCCCGAAGGCAAGGTCGTGCGCATGTGGGAGGCCATGGAGGCTTACCAGGAACGCAAGCAGCCGCTGATCATCGTGGCCGGTGCCGACTACGGCCAGGGCTCCTCGCGTGACTGGGCCGCCAAGGGCGTGCGCCTGGCCGGCGTGGAAGCCATCGCCGCCGAAGGCTTCGAGCGCATCCACCGCACCAACCTGATCGGCATGGGCGTGATGCCCCTCGAGTTCAAGCCAGGCACCACCCGCCTGACCCTGAACATCGACGGCACCGAAACCTACGACGTCGAAGGCGCCTTGAAGCCCCGCGCCGACCTGACCCTGGTCATCACCCGCAAGAACGGTGAAGTCGTCAAGGTGCCCATGACCTGCCGACTGGACACGGCCGAAGAGGTGTCGGTGTACGAAGCCGGCGGCGTGCTGCAACGTTTTGCCCAAGACTTCTTGGCAGCGAACAAAGCGGCCTGACCTCTAGGAGACAACGACATGGCTCACGCACCCCAAGTGAAGATCCCCGCCACCTACATCCGTGGCGGCACCAGCAAAGGCGTGTTCTTCCGCCTGCAGGACCTGCCGGCATCGTGCCAGCAGCCCGGCGCCGCGCGCGACAAGCTGTTCATGCGCGTCATCGGCAGCCCCGACCCCTACGCCGCCCACATCGACGGCATGGGCGGGGCGACGTCCAGCACCAGCAAGTGCGTGATCCTGTCGAAGTCCAGCGTGCCCGACCACGACGTGGACTACCTCTACGGCCAGGTCTCGATCGACAAGCCCTTTGTCGATTGGTCGGGCAACTGCGGCAACCTCTCCACCGCCGCGGGCGCCTTCGCCATCCACGCCGGTCTGGTGGACCCTGCGCGCATTCCTGAGCATGGCGTGGCCGTGATCCGCGTCTGGCAGGCCAACATCCAGAAAACCATCATCGCCCACGTGCCCGTCACGAACGGTCAGGTGCAGGAAACCGGTGATTTCGAACTCGACGGCGTGACCTTCCCCGCCGCCGAGATCGTGCTGGAGTTCATGGACCCGTCCGACGATGGCGACGAAGGCGGCTCGATGTTCCCCACCGGCAACCTGGTCGATGACCTGGAGGTGCCTGAATCCGTGGTCAAGGGGGGCACCCTCAAAGCCACGATGATCACGGCCGGCATCCCGACCGTGTTCGTCAATGCGGCCGACATCGGCTACACCGGCACCGAACTGCGCGAGCAGATCAACGGTGACGCCGATGCCCTCAAGCGCTTCGAAGCCATCCGCGTGGCCGGCGCCCTGCGCATGGGCCTGATCAAGACGCCCGAGGAAGCGGCCACCCGCCAGCACACCCCGAAGATCGCTTTCGTCGCGCCGCCCACGACCTACACCGCCTCCAGCGGCAAGACCATCGACGCCGGCGAGGTGGACCTGTTGGTGCGCGCCCTGTCCATGGGCAAGCTGCACCACGCCATGATGGGCACCTGCGCGGTGGCCATCGGCACGGCGGCGGCCATCCCCGGCACGCTGGTCAACCTGGCTGCTGGCGGCGGCGAGCGCGAAGCGGCCCCTGAATCTGTCTGTTTTGGCCACCCCTCGGGCACCCTGCGCGTGGGCGCCCAGGCCAGCCAAGTCAACGGTCAATGGACGGTGACCAAGGCCATCATGAGCCGCAGCGCCCGCATCCTCATGGAAGGCTGGGTGCGCGTGCCCGGTGACGCGTTCTGACAAACCGCGCTGACACTTGTCACACACTGGCGCGCCCGATCGGTGGCAAGATCGGCAGATGAGCAACGCTGCGGGTGCCACGCATCCCGCGCACGTCCTGACACACGTCCCGAGGTTTGCAGCAACATGAAGTCATCCGCCGTCATCCGTCGCCACCAACGCATCCGCACCTGGGCCCTGTCGGCCGGCATGGTGCTGGGCATGGTGGCCGCCACCTTCGGCCCGCAACTGGCGCATGCCGCGGCACCGGCCAAGGCCTCGAAGGCCGTGATCAAGGGCGCTGCCGCCGAGAAGCCGCTGGTGCTGGCCGCTGCCGATGACGTGCAGTTGCAGGCGGCTGACCGCGTGCTGCTCGGTCGCTATGACTGTGAGTTCGGCCGCCGCATCACGGTGGACCGCAACGATGCCCACCCCGGCTACGTCAACCTCGCCCTGGACCGCCAGGCCTGGGTGATGAAGCCCGTGCAATCGGCCACCGGCGCCATCCGCCTCGAAGACGTGCGCGGCCAGGCCCTGCTGGTGCAGATCCTCACCAAGTCCATGGTGCTGGACACCAAATCGGGCAAGCGCCTGGTCGATGCCTGCGTGCACGAGGTGCAACGCAAGGCCGAAGCCGACCTGGCCAGCCAGCCACCGCGCCCCTCCATTTTCGACCCGCGCTGATGCGCTGATGCGTCGACCGCGAGGCACATGCCGCGCGGCGCGGCCATTCACCGAAGCCCGCCACCGTGCGGGCTTTTTTCTTGCATCTCACGCGCCACAAGCCCCACAAGATGCCCTTCAAAACATGGTCAAAACGCCATTCCTGAGCGACAATAGCGGCCCGCCCAAGTCTTCTATAAGACTTGCGCCGGCAGTGTGACCCGCGCCCATGCGGAGAACCCGCTCCTGTCCCCATCCTCACCAGGTGAACACCATGTTGCAAGCCTACCGCCAACACGTTGCCGAGCGCGCTGCTCTTGGCATTCCCCCCCTGCCCCTGACCGCTCCGCAAGTTGCCGAGCTGATCGAGCTGATCAAGAACCCGCCTGCTGGCGAAGATGCGTTCCTGCTCGACCTGCTGACCCACCGCGTGCCCCCGGGCGTGGACGATGCCGCCAAGGTGAAGGCCTCCTTCCTGTCGGCCGTGGCCCACGGCGATGTCGTCGCCAAGCTGATCTCCAAGGCCAAGGCCACCGAGCTGCTGGGCACCATGGTCGGCGGCTACAACGTCAAGCCCCTGATCGACCTGCTGTCCGACGCAGAAGTCGGTGGCGTGGCCGCTGAAGCGCTGAAGAAGACCCTGCTGATGTTCGACGCCTTCCACGACGTCACCGAACTGTCCAAGGCAGGCAACGCCAACGCCAAGGCCGTGATCCAGTCCTGGGCCGACGCCGAGTGGTTCACCACCCGCCCGAAGGTCGCCGAAAAGATCACCGTGACCGTGTTCAAGGTGCCCGGCGAAACCAACACCGACGACCTGTCGCCCGCTCCGGACGCCTGGAGCCGCCCTGACATCCCGATGCACTATCTGGCGATGCTCAAGAACACCCGTCCTGACGCGGCCTTCAAGCCCGAAGAAGACGGCAAGCGCGGCCCGATGCAGTTCATCGAAGACCTGAAGAAGAAGGGCAACCTGGTTGCTTACGTGGGCGACGTGGTCGGCACCGGTTCTTCGCGCAAGTCGGCCACCAACAGCGTGATCTGGGCCACGGGCGAAGACATCCCCTTCGTGCCCAACAAGCGCTTCGGCGGCGTGACCCTGGGCGGCAAGATCGCCCCCATCTTCTTCAACACGCAGGAAGACTCCGGCTCGCTGCCCATCGAAGTGGACGTGACCGCGTTCGAAATGGGTGACGTGATCGACGTCTACCCGTACGAAGGCAAGATCGAGAAGAACGGCGCCGTGGCTGCCAAGTTCGAGTTGAAGTCGCAAGTCCTGCTGGACGAAGTCCAAGCTGGCGGCCGCATCAACCTGATCATCGGTCGCTCGCTGACCAGCAAGGCCCGTGAGTTCCTGAACCTGCCCGCCTCCACCGCTTTCCGCCTGCCGCAAGCCCCTGCCGACAGCGGCAAGGGCTTCACCCTGGCGCAGAAGATGGTCGGTCGCGCTGTCGGCCTGCCTGAAGGCCAGGGCGTGCGTCCCGGCACCTACTGCGAGCCGAAGATGACCACCGTGGGTTCGCAAGACACCACCGGCCCGATGACCCGCGACGAGCTGAAGGACCTGGCTTGCCTGGGCTTCAGCGCTGACCTGGTGATGCAATCGTTCTGCCACACCGCGGCTTATCCGAAGCCCGTGGACGTGAAGATGCACCGCGAACTGCCCGCCTTCATCTCGAACCGCGGCGGCGTGGCCCTGCGTCCGGGCGACGGCGTGATCCACTCGTGGCTGAACCGCCTGCTGCTGCCCGACACCGTCGGCACCGGTGGCGACTCGCACACCCGCTTCCCCATCGGCATCTCCTTCCCCGCCGGTTCGGGCCTGGTCGCCTTCGGCGCTGCCACGGGCGTGATGCCCCTGGACATGCCGGAATCGGTGCTGGTGCGCTTCAAGGGCCAGATGCAGCCTGGCGTCACCCTGCGTGACCTGGTGCATGCCATCCCCCTGTACGCCATCAAGGCCGGTCTGCTGACCGTGGCCAAGGCCGGCAAGAAGAACATCTTCTCGGGCCGCGTGCTGGAAATCGAAGGCCTGCCTGACCTGAAGGTCGAGCAAGCGTTCGAGCTGTCCGATGCTTCGGCCGAGCGCTCTGCCGCCGGTTGCACCATCAAGCTGAACAAGGAACCGGTTGCCGAGTACCTGAAGTCGAACATCGTTCTGATGAAGAACATGATCGCCGACGGTTACGCCGACGCCCGCACCCTGCAGCGCCGCATCGAAGCCCAAGAAGCTTGGTTGGCCAACCAGACCCTGCTGGAAGCCGACGCCGACGCCGAGTACGCCGCCATCATCGAGATCGACCTGGCCGACATCAAGGAGCCGATCGTCTGCTGCCCGAACGACCCGGACGACGCCAAGTTCCTGTCCGAAGTCGCCGGCACCAAGATCGACGAAGCCTTCATCGGTTCGTGCATGACCAACATCGGTCACTTCCGCGCCGCCGGCAAGCTGCTGGAAGGCAAGAAGGACATCCCGGTGCGCCTGTGGGTCGCCCCGCCGACCAAGATGGACGCCGCCGAGCTGACCAAGGAAGGCTTCTACAACACCTTCGGCACCGCCGGCGCTCGCACCGAGATGCCTGGCTGCTCGCTGTGCATGGGCAACCAGGCGCAGATCAAGGAAGGCTCGACCTGCATCTCGACCTCGACGCGCAACTTCCCGAACCGCCTGGGCAAGAACACCAACGTGTTCCTGGGCTCGGCCGAGCTGACCGCCGTGGCCTCCAAGCTGGGCAAGCTGCCGACGCCGGCAGAGTACCTGGCCGAGATCGGCGTGGTGTCCAAGGACGCCGACAAGATCTACAAGTACCTGAACTTCAACCAGATCGAAGAGTACGTGGAGACCGCCAAGGACGTGAAGGCTGCTTGATCGCAGCCTGACACCCCCCTGATCGTGATCTGACCGTGCCCTGGCCAACGCCAGGGCCGACACGGAGTCCGACACCGAGCCCGCCCGGGAAACCGCGGCGGGCTTTTTCATGTCCGGCCAGACATGCTTCGACACATCCTGTGCCCGTCCGCGCGGGATAATCCGGCGGTTGTTGCTCTCGCAGACGCCGGCTTGGCGCCTGCCCCACCGCATGCCCGTCCTGGCTTTGCCCCGCGCCCGCGCCTTGCCCTCCATGAAACACCAACGCGGCCTTGCGCTCGCCCTCGTCCTGGGGCTGTGTGCGCTCATGGCGGCGGGCGTGCTGAGCTTGCTCGTCACGGCGGCGGTGCTCTACCCCCAACTGCCCGACACCAGCGGCCTGGCGCACTACCAGCCCAAGCAGCCTTTGCGCGTGTACACGGCAGATGGCGTGGAGATCGGCGGATTTGGCAGCGAAAAACGCCAATTCCTGCCCTTCGAGAAAATCCCGAAACTGATGCGCGACAGCCTGCTGGCCGTCGAGGACAGCCGCTTCTACGAGCACCATGGCATCGACCCCATCGGCGTGCTGCGTGCGGTGCTGGCCAACGTGACGGGCGGGCGCACGCAGGGGGCGTCCACCATCACCCAGCAGGTGGCGCGCACCTTCTTCCTGACGCGTGAGAAGACGCTGAGCCGCAAGCTCAAGGAGGCGCTGCTGTCGCTGAAGATCGAGCGCGAGCTGGGCAAGGACCAGATCCTCACGCTCTACATGAACCAGATTTACCTGGGTGCCCGCTCCTATGGCTTTGCCGAGGCCGCGCAGACCTACTTCGGCAAACCGCTGAGCGCGCTGTCGGCCGCCGAGTGCGCGATGCTGGCCGGCCTGCCCCAGAACCCGGCCAACGTGAACCCGATCAAGAACCCCACGCGGGCGCGGGCACGCCAGCTGGTGGCGTTGTCGCGCATGCACACCGAGGGCGTGCTCAACGACGAGCAGTACGCCGCCGCCAAGGCCGAGAAGCTGAGCGTGCGCAACCCGGCCGAGGCCGAGGTGCACGCCGAGTACGTGGCCGAGATGGCCCGCGCCCAGGTCTTTGCGCAGTACGGCGACAAGGCCTACACCAGCGGCATGAAGGTGGTGACCACCTTGCGCGCCGCCGAGCAGCAAGCCGCCTGGAAGGCCTTGCGCAAAGCCCTGATCGACCGCGAGGTGGGCCAAGCCTGGCGCGGCCCCGAAGGCCAGGAGGACCTGGACCGCGACCTGGAGGACACCGACCCGGCCGTCTCGCAGGTGCTGAGCGACTACAACGACGACGAGATGCTGCACGCCGCCGTGGTGACCCAGGCCAGTGCCAAGCGCGTGACGGTGGTGCTGGCCGGCGGCGAGGTCATCCCCGTCGGCGGCAAGGGGCTGCGCCAGGTGCAGGCCGCGCTGGCGCCCAAAGCCAGCGACAAGCTCAGGCTGCGCCGCGGCTCGGTGGTGCGCGCGGCCCAGCAAGGCGGTGACTGGGTGATCACGCAGTGGCCCGAGGCCGAAGGCGCCGTGGTCGCGCTGGACCCGCGCGACGGGCAGGTCCGCGCCATGGTGGGCGGCTTCGATTTCCAGCGCAACCAGTTCAACCACGCCACGCAGGGCTGGCGCCAGCCGGGCTCCAGCTACAAGCCCTTCCTGTACGCCGCCGCGCTGGAAAACGGCGTGATGCCCGAGACCCTGGTCAACGACGCGCCCCTGAGCGTGGGCGACTGGAGCCCCTCGAACGCCGACGGCCAGTTCGAGGGCCCCATGCCCCTGCACACCGCGCTGGCCAAGTCGAAAAACATGGTCAGCATCCGCCTGGTGCAACTGCTGGGGCCACAGGCCGCGCGCACCTGGACCGGCCGTTTCGGCTTCGACGTGGACAAGCAGCCCGACAACCTGACCCTCGCCCTCGGCGCCGGGGCCACCACGCCTTTGCAGCTGGCCAGTGCCTATGCGGTGATCGCCAATGGTGGGATGAAGGTGTCGCCGGTGGTGATCCGCCGCATCACGAACGGCGAAGGCAAGGTGGTGTTCGAAGCGCCGACCAAGGTGCTGGACGAGGGCGACCGCGTGGTCCCGGCCCGCAACGCCTTCCTCACGGGCACGCTGCTCAACGAGGTCGCGCGCAGCGGCACGGCAGCGCGTGCTCAGGCCCAGCTCAAACGCCCCGACCTGTACGGCAAGACGGGCACCACCAACGACGTGGTGGACGCCTGGTTCGCCGGCTTCCAGCCGCACGTGGCCGCGGTGGTCTGGCTGGGCTACGACACGCCGCGCAGCCTGGGCAGCCACGCCTCGGGCGCCTCGCTGGCCCTGCCGGTGTGGATCCAGTACATGGCCACGGCCCTGGGCCGGGAGCCCGTCATAGAGATGCCCACCCCGGAAGGCGTGGTGCGCCTGGAGTCCGGCTGGCGCTACAAGGAATGGGCCGACGGCGGCTTCCTCAAGGAACTGGGCACGGACAACGAGCCCATCAGCCCCAGCCTGATCCCCCGTCCGCCCGAGCCTGGCAGTGCGCCGGCGGGCCTGGAAGACCGCCTCAAGGCCTTCATCGACAAGCTGTTCTGAGGCGCCAGCTCACGCCTCGGCCAGCCCCGGCATCAGCCCCAGGTCACGGGCGGTGAGCCACAACCGCAGGTCGAACTCGTGCTGGTGGTAGTCGGGCGACATGTGGCGGCACAGCTGGTAGAAGGCCTTGTCGTGCTCGCTCTCTTTCAAGTGCGCCAGCTCGTGCACCACGATCATGTTCAGGAACTCGGGCGGGGCCTCGCGGAAGAGGCTGGCGATGCGGATCTCGCGCTTGGCCTTGAGCTGCCCGCCCTGCACGCGCGAGACGCGGGTGTGCGTGCCCAGCGCGTGCTGGATCAGCTTGATCTTGCTGTCATAGGCCACCTTGCTGATGGGCGCGGCACCCCGCATGCACCGCGCCTTCAGCTCGGTGACGTAGTCGTAGAGCGCCTTGTCGGTGCGCACCTCGTGCAGCGTGGGGTAGCGCTGGCTCAGGGTCTCGCCCAGGCGGCCAGCGTCGATCAGGCCCTGGACCTGATGCAGCAGGTGCACAGGGTAGCCACCCAGGTAGCGCAGCGGCTGCCTCAGCGCTTGCCCCAGCGGCTGTTCAGGGTGCAATTTGCTCGGCATAGTCGTAGAGCGCGCCCAGGATGTCCTGGCCACGTTCGTCGTCTTCGGGCAGTTGTTCGCTGAGCTGGTCGATGCGCTCGAAGAAGGCCGACATCGACAAACCACCGCCTGCGCCTTCCAGCAAACGTGCGCTGCGCAAGGCGTGCCAGCGGCCTTGCTCTTCCTCGTTCAGGGTGTCGGGGAAGTTACGGGCGCGGTAGCGGAAGACGATCTCTTCCAGGCGCTCATCGGCAAAGCCCGGCGAGCGACCCGACGAGGTGCGCTGGGCCAACTCGTCAGGCGACAAGGCCTTGAGCCGCTGCAGGATGCGGCGATCCTCGTTGCCGACGAAGCCACCATAGAGGTCTTCGTCCACGTCGGGCGCGGCACCCTCGCGGAGCTCGGGGCGTGTGTACACCTCGGCCCAGATGCCGTCCATGCGCTGGCCCAGCGAGGCAGCGATTTCGGCATGGCGCGCGGCCACGTCCAGGTCCACGCCCCACTTCTGCTGCAGGGCTGGCGTCAGGACCTTGAGGTTGCCGATGACGATGGGCGACTTGTTGATGTGCAGGCTCTTGAGCGGCAAGCGGGTGACGCCCTCGGGCAGGTCGGCCGTCTTGCTGAACAGGCGCTGGCGGATGGTCGCCACGTTGAGGTCGATCAGCTCGCTCGGGTCGTGGGCCAGGTCCCACAGCAGCACTTCGTTCTTGTTGCTGGGGTGCTGGGCCAGCGGCCAGACCAGGGCCATGCAGCCGCGCTCGTGGCCGTACATGCCCGAGATGTGCAGGAAGGGCTTCCAGGCACTGCGGGGCTTGTCCAGGCCGGCTTCGGCCAGCACGGCGTCCTTCTTGCGCAGCTTCAGGCAGAAGTCCCAGAGCTTGGGCTGGGCCTGCTGGACGATGCGGGCCAGGGCCACGGTGGCGCGCACGTCGGAGAGCGCATCGTGCGCAGCCTCGTGGCTCAGGCCGTTGGCCGCGGTGAGGTGCTCCAGCTTGAACGACGGGCGGCCGTCTTCGTGCTTGGGCCAGGTGATGCCTTCGGGGCGCAAGGCCCAGGTGGTGCGCACCACGTCGAGCAAGTCCCAGCGACCGCAGCCGTTTTGCCACTCGCGGGCGTAGGGATCGATCAGGTTGCGCCAGAACAGGTGGCGCGTGACCTCGTCATCGAAGCGGATGGTGTTGTAGCCCACGCCGATGGTGTTGGGCTGGGCGAGTTCCTGCTCGATGGCATCGGCGAACAGGTGCTCGGGCACGCCGCGCTCCAGGCAGGTCTGCGGCAGGATGCCGGTGAGCAGGCAAGCCTCCGGGTCGGGCAAGGTGTCGGGCGCGGGCTGGCAGTACTGCATCAGCGGCTCGCCGATCTCCTTGAGCTGGGCATCGGTGCGCACGCCGGCGAACTGCGAGGGACGGTCACGCCGGGGCACGCGGCCGAAGGTTTCGTAGTCGTGCCAGTAGAAGGTGAAGTCGTTGCTCATGGTGCACCGGACAAAGCAAACGGCCCGCTGGATGCCAGACGGGCCGTGAAAACTGTGGAAAACCGCAAATAACCGCGAGAAAGGGGCCGCTCCGCTGACGCGATTGTGCCCGCAAGCCGACTCGATGCCGCTCCTCCCGATGGGGGGAGCAGCCGGGGCTCAGCGCTTGCGCAGCACCACGCTGCCCACCGAGTAACCCGCCCCGAAAGAGCAGATCACGCCCACATCGCCCGACGCCAGGTCAGTGCGGTGCAGGTGGAAGGCGATGATGGAGCCGGCCGACGAGGTGTTGGCGTACTCGTCCAGGATCAGCGGCGCCACGTCCGGCGTGACTTCGGCACCGATCAGCTTCTTGACGATGAGCTGGTTCATCGACAGGTTGGCCTGGTGCAGCCAGAAACGGCGCACGTCGGCGGGCTGGATGCTCAGGGCCTCCAGCTGGCTTTCGATGTGGGCCGAAGCGATGGGCACCACTTCCTTGAAGACCTTGCGGCCTTCCTGGCGGAAGGTCTTGTCGCGGGCCTGAGGGTCGCTGTCTTCGCTGCGGTTGAGGTAGCCGAAATTGTTGCGGATGTTGTTGGAGAACTGCGTGGCCAGTTGCGAACCCAGCACTTCCCACTGCTCGGCCGAGGTGGCGGTGTCCGCGCGTTCGACGATGGTGGCCGTGGCCACGTCACCGAAGATGAAGTGGCAATCGCGGTCTTTCCACTCCTGGTGACCGGACGTGATCTCGGGGTTGACCACCAGCACGCACTTGGCCGAGCCGTTCTTGACGGCGTTGACGGCCTGCTCCAGCGCGAAGGTGGCGGCCGAGCACGCGACGTTCATGTCAAAGCCGTAGCCCTTGGCGCCGATGGCGTTCTGGACCTCGATGGCGATGGCCGGGTAGGCGCGCTGCAGGTTGGAACAGGAGCAGATCACGGCATCGACATCGACGCCGGTTTTGCCCGCTGCGGCCAGGGCCTTCTTGGCGGCTTCCACGGCGATTTCGGCGAGGATGGACAGCTGGTCGTCGCTGCGCTCCTGCAGGCGCGGGTACATGCGCTGGGGGTCCAGGATGCCGGACTTCTCCATCACGTAACGCTGCTTGATGCCCGAGGCCTTCTCGATGAACTCGCTGCTGGAGTGCGTCAAAGGCTGGCGCGTGCCGGCTTCGATCTCGGCGGCGTGCTCGGCATTCCAGACGTCCACGTAGGCGTTGAACGAGGCCACCAACTCGTCGTTGGTGATGGTGTGCGGGGGCTGGTACAAACCCGTGCCGCTGATGACAACTGCGCTCATGGCATCGCAAGTTCAAGACGAAAAGCCGGATTCTGCCACCAATCCCCTGCGCAAGCACCCGGGCAAGCCGGGCGAGTCCTGGGGTTGGCACTGGGGTCAACACCCCTATGGCGCAGCATGTCTGTGCGACGATACCGGCACCTGCATGGAGAAGACCGCATGAGTGACGATGTGCTGGCAGTACCCACCGACCTGAATGGACTGCGCAAACGTGCCATGCGTGCGGCCTTGCTGTGGGCCATCGTGGCCGTGACCGCGACGGCCGCCTTCACCTGCGTGCGCCTCAACAACTTCTACCGGGAGACCCACACGCGCGGGCAGCAGCGTCTGGAGATCCTGCGGGACAACGTCGAGGCCCACTTCCACACCATCGCCGGCCTGTCCCATGCGCTGGCGGCGCAGCCGGACATGACCCAGTTCCTGCTGCACACGCCCGTGCCTCCCAGCACGGGCTCCCAGGCGCAGCAGCGCTTGCGGCTGCAGTCCGAGTTGCTGTCACGCGACACCGTGCAGCGCATGAGCACGCGACTGGAAGAACTGGCGCACTGGTTCCACCTCCGCCAAGCCTACATCCAGAACACCGAAGGCACGTCTGTGGCCGACAGCGACCTCAGCCCCGAGGCCTCCACGCTGGGTGCCAACTTCGCGAACCGGGAGTATTTCCAGCAAGCCATGTCCGAAGGCCTGGGCTTCCAGTTCGTGATGGGGAAAATCAGCCAAAAGCCTGGCTTCAATTTCTCGGCACGCATCAGCGACAACGGGCACGCGCTGGGCGTGCTCATCCTCAAGACCGACCCGACCGCGATGCAGCGCCTGTTCCGGGACACGTCGGGGCGGGTGATCAGCATCGTGGACCGCAACGGCGTGATCGTGGCAAGCAACCGCCCGTCAGACCTGCTGCAATCCGTGCCCGACGCACGGCCCACGAACCTCACCGCATCGGAAATCATCGCTGTGTACCTGCGGACGCCGCAGCCTCTGCCCTGGCCGAAGATCATGGTGGGCTTGGCGGGTGAGGCCTGGCCAGGCACGGAGATCGACGGCAAACGCTACCTGGCGCAAAGTCTGGCGCTGGACGGCTATCCCTACCGCCTCTGGGTCTGGGCCCCCTTGACCCAGGAGCCCGACATGATCGCCTCCGGCGCCATCGCCGCCCTGGCCGTGACCAGCCTGGGCTGGGCGCTGCTGTGGGCCTGGTGGCGCCGCAACGAACGCAGGCACGCGGTCGAACATGCGCGCCACGAAGCCCTGGAGATGACCCGCGCGCTGCCCCTGGGCCTGTTCCGCTGGCGCATCAGACCCGATGGCAGCGGCCATTTCAGCCACGTGGGGCAAGGCGTCGAACGCATCTTCGGTGACGCCTGGCCCTCGCTGCAAGCGAACCCGCAATCGCTGTGGCGCCTGGCCAGCCCGGACGCGTCCAGCCCTCCTGAGCAAGCCGTCGAATTCGAATGGCGTCACGACGGCCAGTCGCGCTGGCTGAGCATGAACAGCGCTGTGGCGCAAACGGTCGCGGGTGACACGGTCCATGATGGCTACTGGCTCGACGTGACCGCCCGCAAGCGCGCCGAGAGCCGCTTCGATCTGGCCTTCGAGCACGCCCCGACGCCCTTCCTGTTCGTGCACCGGCACAAGGGCATCGTGCGGGCCAACCCGGCGGCCGCGGCGCTGTTTGGCGACCAGGGCGGGCGCGGTCTCCTCGGCCTCAAGCTCTGGCAGCCACCGCTGAGCGACCCGCACCC
The DNA here is from genome assembly GCA_023266355.1 of Aquabacterium sp. Classification (GTDB taxonomy): domain Bacteria; phylum Pseudomonadota; class Gammaproteobacteria; order Burkholderiales; family Burkholderiaceae_C; genus Aquabacterium. The sequence goes on along the minus strand of JAHFQM010000001.1, from coordinate 584,293 downwards.
CGAGGGCGAAGCCGCCGTTGAAGCCCAGGTGCAAACGATGATGGACCGGTGCCGCGAAGGCCGCAGCGCGATGCGCTTCGATTGGCGCCACACCCGCACCCTCGACACCGGGATGACGGAGCCTTTCGATGTCGAGGTGCGCCTCATCAGCCTCGCCGAAGAAGACCCGGACCTGTACTTCGCCATGATCGAGGACGTCACGCAACGCCGGCAAACCGCGGCGGCCTTGCAAGCGGCCACCGACGCCGCCGAGGCCAACACGCGGGCCAAATCGGCCTTCCTGGCCAACATGAGCCACGAAATCCGCACGCCCATGAACGCCATCATCGGCATGACCCACCTGGCGCTGGAAGAGCATCCGCCGGAGAAGGTGCGCGGCTATGTGGCCAAAGCCCACCAGGCGGCCAGCAGCCTGCTGCAGATCCTCAACGACGTGCTGGACCTCTCCAAGATCGAGGCCGGCCACCTCGTGCTGGAAAGCGTGGACTTCGCGCTGCAACAGGTGCTCGACCAGGTCAACGACGTCCTGGGCCTGCCCGCCGAGCGCAAGGGGCTGGAGCTGCTGTTCAGCGCACCGCCCGACCTGCCCAGCCACCTGCAGGGCGACCCGACCCGGCTGCGCCAGGTGTTCGTCAACCTGGGCTCCAACGCCGTGAAGTTCAGCGAGTCCGGCAGCGTGACCCTGGGGCTGGCGCTGCAATCGCAAAGCGGCCAGGACGTGGTGCTGCACGGCTGGGTGAAAGACAGCGGCCCCGGCCTGGCCAAAGGCGACATCGACAGGCTGTTCCGGCCCTTCACGCAACTCGACGCCTCGACCACACGCCGCCACGGTGGCACGGGCCTGGGCCTGACCATCTCGCGGCAACTGGTGGAGCACATGGGCGGCCGGATGTGGGTGGAGAGCGAGCCCGGCCATGGCGCCACCTTCCACTTCACCGCCCGACTGCAACTGCCTGCGCAGCCGCGCCCGATGGCGCCGAAACGCGAAGACTGGCGCGGCAAGCGCTTGCTCATCGTCGATGACCACAGCGATGCCCGCGAGGTGCTGGCAGGCATGGCCAGCGGCCTGGGCCTGCTCGCCGATGTCGCCGCCGATGCCAACGAGGCCATGCGCCTGCTCGATGCGGCCAGCACCCCTTACGACTGGCTCTTGCTGGACTGGCTCATGCCCGGCGTGGACGGCGTCAAGCTGGCACGGCAAATCCTGGCGCGCCCCAGCGAACAGCAACCCTGCATCCTCCTGGTGACCGCGTTCAACCAGGAAGAGGCCATGACGGCCGCCAGCGACGTGGCACTGGCCGGCATCCTGACCAAGCCCGTGAGCCCCTCTTCGCTGTTCAACGCCCTCAGCCGCAGCATGGCGATGCCCTTGGCCGCGCCCGATGCCGGCACCACCCCGCCCGCTCGGGCCCCATCCCTGGGTGCCATCGGTCGGACAGACAAGGCCGCTCCACAAGCCATCCCGGCCACCCGCCCGACGCCCTTGGCCGGCACCCGCATCCTCCTCGTCGAAGACCAGCCGCTCAACCAGGAGCTGGCCCTCGAACTGCTGGAGCGGGCCGGTGCCGATGTCACGCTGGCGGACGATGGCCAGGCCGCACTCGACAGGCTGTCCGCGGCCGCCACACCCTTCGATTGCGTGCTGATGGACTGCCAGATGCCGCGCATGGACGGCTACACCGCCACCGCCCACATCCGCCGCGACGCGCGCTGGCAGCACCTGCCCATCATCGCCATGACGGCCAGCGCCCTGGTCACGGACCGCGAGCAGGCCCTCCTGGCAGGCATGAACGACCACGTGCCCAAACCGCTGGACGTGCAGCAGATGTTCAGCGTCATCGAGCGCTGGGTGAAGGCGGGTCGCAAGGCGACGGCGCGCGGCTCATCCCACTGAAGTGCCCCGAGGTGCCGCTCAGAAGGGCACCTCGCTGCGCCAGCGCATGGGTTCTCCGCTCAAGGGATGGGGCAAGCCCAGCTCGGCCGCGTGCAAGTGCATGCGGACAGGCGCATCGGCCCCCAGGCCCACGCCTTGCGGCGCATACAGCTCATCGCCCACGATGGGGTGACCGAGCGCCAGCAGGTGCACGCGCAGCTGGTGCGAGCGCCCCGTGACCGGCTCCAACGACACCCGGGTGCGCTGCGCCACCTCATCGCGTGAGACGACGGTGAAGCGCGTCAGCGAAGGCTTGCCGCGCTCGAAACACACCATCTGCCGGGGCCGATGGGGCCAGTCGGTGATGAGGGGCAGGTCGATCTCACCGGCATCGTCGGCCACCACGCCATGCACGATGGCCTCGTAGCGTTTGTCGGCCAGACGCTGCTCGAAGGCCAGGCTGAGGGCGCGCTGCATGGCCGCGCCCCGGCCCATCACCAGCAGGCCCGAGGTGGCCATGTCCAGGCGGTGCACGATCAGCGCATCGGCCCAGCGCTGCTGGACGCGCAGGGCCAGGCAGTCCTGGCGATCGTCGCCCCGCCCGGGCACCGACAGCAGGCCAGCCGGCTTGTTGAGCACCACCATGGCCTCGTCCAGGTGCACCACGTCCAGGCCGGTGTCGGGTGGCGGGTGGTAGCCCATGCGCTCGGCAGGCACGGCTCACACCACCTTGCGCGCTGGCGCACCGCCGTCACGGGCCGCGTAGCGACGCGCCATGACCGCGCACACGAACAGCTGCAGCTGGTGGTAGAGCATGATCGGCAAGATCAGCACGCCCATGGCTGCGCTGCCCCCGAACAGCAGCTTGGCCATGGGCATGCCCGAGGCCAGCGTCTTCTTGGAGCCGCAGAACACCGCGACGATCTCGTCCTCCACCGACAGGCCCATCGCGCGGGCCATGCGCTTCGTGACCCACAGCATCGGGAAGAGGAACAAGGCCGCACCGGCCATGGCCTCGGCCAGCAGCAACGGCCCGTGGCGGGTCCACAGGCCATCGGCCACCGAATCGCTGAAAGCCGACCACACCAGCAGCACGATCACACCGCGGTCGAACACCGTGGTGACAGGTTTGATGCGCGCGAACCAGACCGACAACCAGGGCCGCAGCAGGTGCCCGACGACGAAGGGCAGCAACAGCATCTGCGCCACCTTGAGCATGGTCTGGCCCACGTCCAGCGCCTGGCCGGCCGCGCGCAGGTCAGCGCCGATCACCAGGCTGACCAGCAGCGGCGTGATGAACACGCCCAGCAGCGTGGACAGGGTCGCGTTGACCACCGCTGCCGCCACGTGCCCACGCGCCAGCGCCGTCATGGCCACCGAGGACGACACCGTGGACGGCAGCACCGCCAGGTAGAAAAAGCCCATCAGCAAATCGTGCGGCACGGACTTGCCCAGCACCCCGGCCCACAGCGCCCACCACAGCGGGAAGAGCACGTAGGTGCACAGCTGCACCAGCAGGTGCAAGCGCCATTGCGCCGCGCCTTTCTTCAGGCTGTCGGTGGACAAACCCATGCCGTGCAGGAAAAACAGCAGGAAGACGCCGATGTCGGTCACGCGGCCCAGGTGCAGCACGCCCTCGCTGCGGCCCCAATCGGGCTGCACGCTGGCCAGGGACACGGCGGCCACCATGGCGATCAGGAACCAATCGGCGGCCCCGCGGACGCGGCGTCGCGGTGACTTCAAGGGGCGGGCAGGAGGGGGAAACAGCATCTGGGCTTGGCTCATGGGCGGGAAATGGGCGGGGGCGGCACGCCGCCAGCCGAGGCCACATTGTCTCCGCTGGCGCACCCTGCCCGCTTGCTGCCAGAATGGAAGCCACGCAGACATCCACGGAGTTCCAGCATGGCCCACCCTTTTGCCAAGACCGTCCAATCATTCGAGACCGCCTCTGGCAAGTCCCTGAAGTTCTACTCCCTGCCCGCGCTGGCGAAGGTGCACCCGGCGGTCAAACGCCTGCCGGTGTCGATCCGCATCGTGCTGGAGTCGGTGCTGCGCAACTGCGATGGCCAGAAGGTCACGCCCGAGCACGTCGCCCAACTGGCCAACTGGGCCCCGAAGGCCGAGCGCACGGACGAGATCCCCTTCGTGGTCTCGCGCGTGGTGCTGCAGGATTTCACCGGCGTGCCGCTGCTGGCCGACCTGGCCGCCATGCGCAACGTGGCGCAGTCGCTGGGCAAAGACGCCAAACGCATCGAGCCCCTGGTGCCCGTGGACCTGGTGGTGGACCACTCCGTGATGATCGACCACTACGGCGACAAGAAGGCGCTCGACCTGAACATGAAGCTGGAGTTCCAGCGCAACGCCGAACGCTACGAGTTCATGAAGTGGGGCATGCAGGCCTTCGACACCTTCGGCGTCGTGCCCCCGGGCTTCGGCATCGTCCACCAGGTCAACCTGGAGTACCTGGCGCGCGGCATCCACAAAGCGAAGGATGCCAACGGTGACACCATCGCCTACCCGGACACCCTGGTCGGCACCGACAGCCACACCACCATGATCAACGGCATCGGCGTGGTCGGCTGGGGTGTGGGCGGCATCGAGGCCGAAGCCGGCATGCTGGGCCAGCCCGTTTATTTCCTGACGCCCGATGTGGTTGGCTTCGAGCTGACCGGCAAGCTGCGCGAAGGCGTCACCGCCACCGACCTGGTGCTGACCATCACCGAGCGCCTGCGCAAGGAAAAGGTCGTGGGCAAGTTCGTCGAGTTCTTCGGCGAAGGCACGGCCGCGCTGACCCTGCCCGACCGCGCCACCATCGCCAACATGGCGCCCGAGTACGGCGCCACCATGGGCTTCTTCCCGGTGGACGAGCGCACCCTCGACTACTTCGAAGGCACCGGCCGCAAGAAGTCCGAGATCGAAGCGTTTGAAGCCTACTTCAAGGCCCAGAAGCTGTTCGGCACGCCCAAGCGCGGTGACATCGACTACTCCAGCGTCGTCACGCTCGACCTGGGCACCGTGGCCCCCTCGCTGGCCGGCCCCAAGCGCCCGCAAGACCGCATCGAGATCGGCCAACTCAGCAGCACCTTCACCGAGCTGTTCGCCAAGCCCACGTCCGAAAACGGCTTCAACCAGCCCGCCGAGAAGCTGGGCCAGACCTACCCCACGGGCAAGGGCGTGGACCTGCACAACGGCGATGTGCTGATCGCGGCCATCACCTCCTGCACCAACACCTCCAACCCGGGCGTTCTGCTGGCCGCGGGCCTGCTGGCCAAGAAAGCGGTCAAGGCCGGCCTGAAGGTGCAGCCGCACATCAAGACCTCGCTGGCCCCCGGCTCGCGCATGGTCACCGAGTACCTGGAGAAGGCCGGCCTGCTGCCCTACCTGGAAAAACTCGGCTTCAACGTGGCGGCCTATGGCTGCACCACCTGCATCGGCAATGCCGGTGACCTCACGCCCGAGGTCAACCAGACCATCACCGACAACGACCTGGTCTGCGCGGCGGTGCTCTCGGGCAACCGCAACTTCGAAGCGCGCATCCACCCCAACCTGAAGGCCAATTTCCTGGCCTCGCCGCCGCTGGTGGTGGCCTACGCCATCGCCGGCAACGTGACGCGCGACCTCATGACCGAGCCCGTCGGCCTGGGCAAGGGCGGCAAGCCGGTGTACCTGGGCGACATCTGGCCGAGCAGCGAGGAAATCGCCAAGCTGATGAAGCACGCCATGAACGGCAAGGCCTTCCGCAAAAACTACGAGCAGGTGGCCAGCAAGCCCGGCAAGCTCTGGGAGAAGACCAAGGGCGTCAAGGGCCAGGTCTACGACTGGCCCCAAAGCAGCTACATCGCCCGCCCGCCCTTCTTCGACGGCTTCGAGCAAACCCCGAAGGACGCTGGCCTGGGCGTGGGCCTGAGCGGCCAGCAGGCGCGCATCATGGCCCTGTTCGGTGACTCCATCACCACCGACCACATCTCGCCCGCAGGCGCCATCAAAGAAGCCTCGCCCGCCGGCCAGTACCTGGTCGCGCAAGGTGTGAAAAAGGCCGACTTCAACAGCTACGGCTCACGCCGCGGCAACCACGAGGTGATGATGCGCGGCACCTTCGCCAACGTGCGCATCAAGAACCTGATGCTGCCCACGCTGGCCGACGGCAGCCGCGAGGAAGGTGGCTGGACGCTGTTCCAGAACGAGGGCCCGGCCCAGGGCGAGAAGCAGTACATCTACGACGCGGCCATGCGCTACATCGCCGAGGGCACGCCCACCGTCATCTTCGGTGGCGAAGAGTACGGCACCGGTTCCAGCCGCGACTGGGCTGCCAAGGGCACCCAGTTGCTGGGCATCCAGGCCGTGATCGCCCGCAGCTTCGAGCGCATCCACCGCTCCAATCTGGTCGGCATGGGCGTGCTGCCGCTGCAGTTCAAGGGCAACGACTCGTGGCAGTCGCTGGGCCTGAAGGGCGACGAACGCATCGCCATCGACCTGGGCGCCGAGATCAAGCCCCAGGCCGATGTGAAGCTGCTGATCACCCGCGCCGATGGCCGCACTGACACGGTGGTGGTCAAGCTGCGCATCGACACCCCGATCGAGGTGAGCTACTACCAGCACGGCGGCATCCTGCCCTTCGTGCTGCGCCAGTTGCTGGCGGCCTGACAGACGGGCAGACCTGCAGCAGGCCACAGGTAACAGGCAGCGGGTAACAGGCGCTCGGGCATGTGACCGGCGCCTGTGGCCGGCCCCTGCCCCTGCCCCTGCGCCCGGCCTCAGGCCTTGGCTTGTTTCCGTGGCTTGGCTGGCGACTTGGCTGGTGCTTGGGCCCCAGCTTGGGCACGCAGCTCGGCCCGCATGGCGCGCCACTCGGCCGGCACGAAAAAGTCGCGGCGCAGGTCGCCCGGGTGCACCACGAAGAGCGGGCCCCACGAGGGGTTCTGGTCGTGCAGCACGTTCAAGTCCTGGACCAGGCGGGCCTGCAACTCTGGCACCGTCTTGCCAGCGCCCGGCGCGACGGTCAGCGCCTCGATCACGGCCGCCGACACCAGGTGGGCGGCGTACAGCGTGATGCCTGCGGGCGTGGGCGGCAAGGGCGTGCCCGCCCGCATGGCCAAGCGCGCGCCTTGCAGCAGGGCCTCGTCGCTGTCAGCCCAATTCTGGATCTCGCCCAGCGCGTGGTTCTCCAGCGCCACCGCCTTGTACTTGACCAGGGTGGCGGCCACCACCTTGGCCGACTTGCGCGCCAGCGTGGGTGAGATGGCTTCGCCCGCGAGGGCGATGGTGCCGCGGTCCTTGTCGGTTTCGGCGGCGATCGTCTTGGCCCAGGCGGCCGCCCCCTTGAACTTCAACAGCGCCACGACTTCGGCGGCCAGGTAACCCCGCACGATGTCCGCCGGGTGGGGGTCATTGGCAGGGCCGACACTGCGCAGCTTGCCCGATCCGCCAAAAGCCAGGCTCAGGGCACGGAAGTAGGCAATCAGGCCGATGCCGGCGGCAGGCCCCAGGTTGAGGATGCCCATGACGTCGGAGGCGGTCTCGTCGATGCGCTCGGACCAGTAATCGGCCAGGCCATGGCCCAGCGGCGCGAGGCTGGTGCGCAGGGCTTGGGCCAATTCGTCCTGCAGGCCGGTGTCGGCGTGAAGGATGTCATGGCCAGCCGTTTCATGGCCCAGGGCCGCCCACGACACCAGCCCGCCCGTGGCGTTGGCCGGGGGCATGTTGACCACGCCCGCCTGCACCTTGAAGGAGGCGGTCGCGTCCACGGGCCAGGTGTAGGGGCCGAAGTCCGGGTTGCCCCACTTGGCCAGGGGCGGCACCACGCCCAGGTCGGGCTCTTTCACGCCGCGGCGGTCGGCCGCGCTCAGGAAGCCGTCGTACAGGTCGGAGATGAACTCCTGGAAGGCGCGGGTCGAGGGCTTGAGGTAGCCCTCGCCATGCTGGAGCACCGCCTGGGCGATGTCGAGCATCAGGCCGGCCGCGCTTTCGCGGTTAGGGTCCTGGAGCAGGATCTGCTTGAACTTGGCCTCGCCCAGACCCTGCAGCGTGGCGATGAAGGGCGACACGAAGTGCTGCTCGTACACGGGCGGGAAGGTGCCGTGCACGGCCGTCAGGCGCTGGAGCAAGTCAGAAAAATTGAGCGGCTCGGCCGGGCCGGTGTCGCGCGAGTCCGAAGCCTGGAGCGCGTCGTCGATGGTGGCCGCCAGGCCAGGCAGCTTGATCAGCGCAGCTTTGCGCGAAGAAGATGCGGATTCAGGTGCAGCGCGGCGCTTGGGTGCGGCTTTGGCGCCGGAAGAGGTCGAGGTCTTGGCCATGGTGTGTTTGCGTGCTTTGGAAAGGGCTGGGAATCAGCGGCTGCGCACACTCTAGGAGCACGGCCGTCACAGCGGCATCCCTAACATGGCCTGCCGTGGCCCCGATGCACGCGGCACGCTGGCGCCGAATCTCCCTCGACCTGCCCCTTCCCACCATGACTCTCAGGCGAGTCTCTCTTGCCAGATGGTCGGCTCATTGTTAGCGTACATAACATTCAAACTGAGGAGCACCGCCTTGTCACACTTTGTCCAATCGCCACGGTCCTGGCTGCGCGCCATGTTGCTGGGTTGCGCGGCCCTGCTGGGGTTGCTGTCGCACACCACGGCCAGCGCCGCCACGGGCACGCAGGAAGCCGCCACCCGCTACCCCATCGTGCTGGTGCACGGTTTCATGGGCTTCAAAGACATCTTCGGGGTCGATTACTTCTACCAAGTGCCCGCGCTGCTGCGCAAGAACGGCGCCAAGGTCTATGTGGCGGCCGTCTCGGAGGTCAACAGCAGTTCGCTGCGCGGTGAGCAATTGCTGCAGCAGATGAAGCAGTGGTCCGCCAAAGATGGCGTCACCAAGTTCAACCTGATCGGGCACAGCCAGGGTGGCCCGACCATCCGTTACGTCGCCGGGGTGGCGCCGCAGATGGTGGCCAGCGTGACGTCGATCGCCGGGCCGACCATCGTCACCGACGCGCAAGCCGCCGAGAGCAACATCAACAAGCTGATCACCAACTACGCCTCGATGGTCGAGTTCGCCGGCAGCTTCGTGGCCTGGATCTCGGGCAACGGCTCGCTGCCGCAAGACGCCTCCGCGCTGACGCTGAAGGCGGAGCTGGACGATTTCGCCAAGCGCTTCCCGGCCGGCCTGCCCGCCACGTACTGCGGCGAGGGCGCGCCCGTGGTGGCGGGCATCCGCTACTACTCGGCCACGGGCCAGGGCGTGAAGACCAACGCCTGGGACATCTCCGACCTGGCCATGCAGCAGACCGTGGAGCCCGGGGACGGCGCCATCATCGCGTGCGCCGCCCACCTGGGCAAGGTCATCCGCGACGACTACCCCTGGAACCACATCGACGAGATGAACCACATCTTCGGCCTGATCGGCAAGGGTGCGCCGGACCCGGCCCAGTTCTACCTGACACACGCCACGCGCTTGCGCCTGGCCGGGGTCTGAAGCCGGGCAGCGACAGGCTCAGGCCTTCAAGCGGGCCGCGACCTTCGCCGCCTTGGCCTCGTCGAAGCCCACGCTCAGCACCTCACCGTCCAGCTCGATGACCGGGCGCTTGATGACGCTGGCGTGCTGCAGCATCAGGGCTTTGGCGCTGGCCGCATCGACCACACCAGCCTTCACGGCCTCGTCGAGCTGGCGCCAGGTCGTGCCCTGGCGGTTGACCAGCGGCTCCCAGCCGACCTGGGCGATCCAGGCGTCCAGCCGGTCGGCGGGCACGCCCTGTTTCTTGTAGTCGTGAAAAACAAAGCCCGCGCCCTGCTCATCGAGCCAGGTGCGGGCTTTCTTGACGGTGTTGCAGTTGGGGATGCCGTGGACCAGCAATGACATGTTCGGAGCTCCAATGCATCGGGTCGATGCGTGAAGACCGAACTGTGGCACAGCCTGGTGGGCCGGGCCACATGCCGGGGATGGGTCCTAGGTGCCTCCAGAGGCGACCGCCGACGCGGGCACGGGCGCAACCATGGCCGCATCGGCCGACGCAGGCGCGGGCACACAGGCCAGCGCCGCCGCCTCGTCATCGGTGAACAGGCGCGAACGCGTCACGAAACTCAAGCCCAAGCCGCTCTCCAGAGAGAACGAATCGCCATGGCCCTTGACCACGTCCACCGTGAGCTGCGCGTGCTGCCAGTAGGCGAACTGCGAGGGGCTCATGTGGAAGCCGACGCCGCCGACCTCGCCCAGGCAGATGTCCACCGGGCTCAGCAGCAACTCACCCTCGACCAGGCACATCGGCGAGCTGCCATCGCAACAGCCGCTGGACTGGTAGAACATCAAGGCGCCATGCTCGGCCTGGAGCCGCTCGATGACGGCCAAGGCTTCGGGTGTGGCGGTGACGCGCACAACGGTGGCCATGGTCTGGACCTGGGCCGCGCTCAGAAGAAGCCCAGCTTGTTGGGGTCGTAGCTGACCAGCAGGTTCTTGGTCTGCTGGTAGTGGTCGAGCATGACCTTGTGGGTCTCGCGGCCAATGCCCGATTCCTTGTAGCCACCGAAGGCCGCGTGCGCCGGGTAGGCGTGGTAGCAGTTGGTCCACACGCGGCCGGCCTGGATGTGGCGGCCGAACTGGTAGGCGCGGTTGCCGTTGCGCGTCCACACGCCGGCGCCCAGGCCATAGACCGTGTCGTTGGCGATCTGCAGGGCCTCGGCCTCGTCCTTGAAGGTGGTCACGGCCAGCACCGGGCCGAAGATTTCTTCCTGGAAGACGCGCATCTTGTTGTGGCCCTTGAACAGCGTGGGCTGCACGTAGTAGCCACCGGCCAGGTCACCGCCGAGCTTGGCGGCTTCGCCACCGATCAGCACCTGCGCGCCCTCTTCCTTGCCCACGGCCATGTAGGACAGGATCTTGTCCATCTGCAGGGCCGAGGCCTGCGCGCCCATCATCGAGTCGGTGTCCAGCGGGTCGCCCTGCTTGATCGCGGCCACGCGCTTGAGCACGCGCTCCATGAACTTGTCGTAGATGGACTCCTGGATCAGCGCGCGCGACGGGCAGGTACACACCTCGCCCTGGTTGAAGGCGAACAGCACCATGCCTTCGATGGCCTTGTCGAGGAAGGCATCGTCGGCGTCCATCACGTCGGCGAAGAAGATGTTGGGGCTCTTGCCACCCAGCTCCAGCGTGGCGGGGATCAGGTTGGTCGCGGCGGCTTGCGCGATGACGCGGCCGGTGGCGGTGGAGCCCGTGAAGGCGATCTTGGCGATGCGCTTGCTCTGCGCCAGCGGCATGCCAGCTTCGCGCCCGTAACCGTTGACGATGTTGAGCACGCCCGGGGGCAGCAGGTCGGCGATCAACTCGGCCAGCACCAGGATGCTGATGGGCGTGGACTCGGCCGGCTTGAGCACCACGCAGTTGCCCGCGCCCAGAGCGGGGGCCAGCTTCCAGGCGGCCATCAGGATGGGGAAGTTCCAGGGGATGATCTGGCCGACCACACCCAGGGGCTCGTGGAAGTGGTACGCGATGGTGTTGCCGTCGATTTCCGACAGCGAGCCCTCTTGCGCACGCAGGCAACCGGCGAAGTAGCGGAAGTGGTCCACCGTCAGCGGGATGTCGGCGTTCAGCGTTTCGCGGATGGCCTTGCCGTTGTCCACGGTCTCGGCATAGGCCAGTTTTTCGAGGTTCTGCTCGATGCGGTCGGCGATCTTCAGCAGGATGTTGGCGCGCTCGCCGGCCGAGGTGGCCGCCCACTTGTCCTTGGCGGCGTGGGCCGCGTCCAGCGCGCGTTCGATGTCGGCCGCACCAGAGCGTGCCGCTTGCGTGAAGACCTTGCCATTGATCGGCGAGATCACGTCGAAGTACTGGCCTTCCACCGGCGCGACGAACTGGCCGTTGATGAAGTTGTCGTACTTCGGCTTGAAGGTGACGGGGGCTCCTGCGGCGCCGGGTGCGGCATAGATCATGGCGTGTCTCCTGTGTCGGTCGGTGGGTGACGTCGGTCGTGTGAAAAAGGTGCGGTGACAGGTCTGGTGGAGACAGCCTGTCGTGGGCTTGTGGCCCGCCGCCCTCTGAACAGCGCAGGGCGCGTGCCAGTCAGGGTTGGCCCTGGGTTGGCGCCCCGGCGGATGCCTCGGCACACAGGGAAGCGCACAGTGCGGCAGATGGCACGGTGGGTGTCACCCTGTGACATGGCACACCCCCACGCCCCGGCACACTGCGCCAAAATGACACAGGGTGTACCCGCGTGTGGCAGGCGACGGGCGGCGGGATACTGCGCCAGCCCCTGCCAGTCACCCCACCCAGCCGCCACCAGACGCCATGACCCTGAGCGCAACACCTTCCGCCTCCACGGCCGACCTCGGTCTGGCCCGCCGCTGGTTGATGGAGTCCGGCGAGGTGCCCAGCGGCCTGGTCGAGGAGTCGCTCAGCCGCTCCTGGGAGCGCAGCCGCCACGCCGGCCTCAGCCCGGTCGATGGCCTGGTCGAGCCGCCGCTGTGCGGTGATGGCGAGTTGCGCCAGGCCCTCTCGGCCGAGCACGACTTCCTGGCCCAGGCTCGCCCGGTCATGGACTTCGTGTTCGGGCAGATGCGCGACTCCGGCAGCCTCGTCGTGCTGTCCGATGCCCGCGGCCTGCTGCTGCACAGCCTGGGCGATGCCGATTTCCTCAGCCGCGCCGAGCTCGTTTCGCTGCGCCCCGGTGCGCTGTGGCACGAGGCCGACCGCGGCACCAACGCCATCGGCACGGCCCTGGCCGAACGCCGCGCCATCGTCATCCACGGCGCCGAGCACTACCTGGAGCGCAACAGCTTCCTGACCTGCTCGGCCGCGCCCGTGTTCGGCCCGGCCGGCCAATTGCGCGGCGTGCTGGACATCTCCGGCGACCAGCGCAGCCGCCATCCGCACACCTTCGCGCTCGTGCGCTCGGCCGCCCGCATGATCGAAGACCGGCTCTTCCACGCCCGCCACACCCACGAACGCATCGTGCGCCTGCACACCCTGGTCGAAGGCCTGGGCGGCGTGGGCGAAGGCCTGCTGGCCCTGTCGGAAGATGGCTGGGTGGTCGGCGCCAACACCCTGGCGCAACAATGGCTGCAGCTGGAATCGGCCGGCATCGGCGCGTGCACGCTGGAGCAACTCACCGGGGCCCGCCTGGCCCTGTGGCCGCCCGGCAAGGTGATGCGCCTGGCCCGCACGGACCGCCCCTCGCTCTACGCCCGGCTGGACGTGCGCCACACCGTCTCTGCCAGTGCAGCCGTCACGCCCTCAACCGCCTCACCTGTCCCCACCTCGCCGGCATCCCCCGACGCCCGCCAGGCCGATGCCGCCCCGGGCCCCAACGGCCCCGAGCTGGACCCCCGCGTGCAGGAAGCCCTGTCGCGCGCGCGCCGTGTGCAGCTGCAGGGCATCGCGGTGCTGGTGCAGGGTGAATCTGGTTCAGGCAAGGAAGTGCTGGCGCGCAGCCTGCACGACGAAGGCCCCCGCGCGCACCGGCCCTTCGTGGCCGTGAACTGCGCCGCTCTGCCCGAAGGCCTGATCGAAGCCGAGCTGTTCGGCTACGTCGGCGGCGCCTTCACCGGCGCACGCCGCGAGGGCTCGCCCGGGCGCATCCGCGATGCCGACGGCGGCACCCTCTTCCTCGATGAAATCGGCGACATGCCCCTGAGCCTGCAAGCCCGTTTGCTGCGCGTGCTGCAGGACCGCGCCGTGGTGCCCGTGGGCGGCAGCAAGCCCGTGCCGGTGGACTTCCAGCTCGTCAGCGCCACGCACCGCCAGCTGAAAGACGCCATCGCGGCCAGCCAGTTCCGCGAGGACCTCTACTGGCGCCTCAACGGCCTGACCGTCACCCTGCCGCCCCTGCGCGAGCGCCAGGACTTCCACGCCGTCGTGCACCAGATGCTCACCCGCATCGCCCACGACATGGGCCTGCCCCGCGCCCCCGAACTGCACCCCGGCCTGCGCCAGGCCCTGGCGGCCCACCGCTGGCCCGGCAACCTGCGCCAGCTCCACGGCGTGTTGCGCACCGCCTGCGCCCTGCTGGAGCCCGACGCGCACAGCCTCGACTGGCGCCACCTGCCGGAAGATGTGGCCGACGCCCTGCGCGAGCCCGTGCGCCCGGTGGCCAAGGCATGGGACCCAGCCCATGGCGCCATCGATGCCAACGCCGACACCCGCATCCCCGAAGCCAACCTGCGGCGATTGTCGGGCCAGGCAATCCGCCAGGTCGTGGCCGACACCGGCGGCAACATGTCCGAAGCCGCCCGGCGCCTGGGCATCAGCCGCAACACCCTCTACCGCCGCCTCAAGGACATGGGCAGCGGCGCCGAGCCCTGAGCAGGCACCACGGGCCACCGACCATGCCCGACCTGCGCAAGAAAACGCCTGCGACCCGGGGGTGACGCCGTCAGAAAACCCGCGGCATTGGTTAGCATCTCGTCCATGACGAACGCCGACCCCCAAGAACTCGCCAAGTTCTCCGAGCTGGCCCACAAGTGGTGGGACCCGGAGAGCGAATTCCGCCCCCTGCACCAGATCAACCCCCTGCGCCTGGACTGGATCGACCAGTTCGCCGCCATCCGCGGCAAGCAGGTGGTGGACGTCGGCTGCGGCGGCGGCATCCTGGCCGAATCCATGGCCCGCCGTGGCGCCCACGTGCTGGGCGTGGACCTGGCCGACAAGCCCCTGAAAGTCGCGCAACTGCACGCCATGGAAGGCGGCGTCGCCCACCTGGACTACCGCAGCGTCTCGGCCGAAGACCTCGCTGCCGAGAAGCCCGGCGCCTTCGACGTCGTCACCTGCATGGAAATGCTGGAGCACGTGCCCGACCCGTCCTCCATCGTGCGCGCCTGCACGGCCATGGCCAAGCCGGGCGGCTGGGTGTTCTTCTCCACGCTCAACCGCAACCCCAAGTCCTACCTGTTCGCCATCCTGGGCGCCGAGTACATCCTCAAGCTGCTGCCCAAGGGCACGCACGAGTTCTCGCGCTTCATCCGCCCGGCCGAACTGGCCCGCTGGACCCGCGAAGCCGGCCTGGACCTGCAGCAGTTCAAGGGCCTGGAATACAACCCGCTGACGCGCCGCTACTGGCTGTCGGGCGACACCAGCGTGAACTACATGATCGCGTGCCGCAAGCCGCTGGTGTCGTGATGGCGGGCCTCACCGGCCTGACGGGTAGCATCGCCTGGCCCCGGCCCGCCACCGCGGTGCTGTTCGACCTGGACGGCACCCTGGCCGACACCGCAGGCGACCTGGGCGGCGCACTCAACCGCTTGCGCACCGACCGCGGCTTGCCCCCCCTGCCCCTGGACACGCTGCGTCCCTATGCCTCGGCCGGTGCGCGCGGCCTGATCGGCCTGGGCCTGGACGTCCACCCGGGCGATGCCGAGTTCGAAGCGCTGCGCACGGCTTTCCTGGCCGCCTACGACCAGTGCCTGTCAGAAACCACCGT
Organism: Aquabacterium sp.; assembly: GCA_023266355.1. GTDB lineage: Bacteria > Pseudomonadota > Gammaproteobacteria > Burkholderiales > Burkholderiaceae_C > Aquabacterium. Next base: position 569,030 of record JAHFQM010000001.1, on the reverse strand, counting down.
GCTGTTCGACGGCGTGGCCGAGCTGCTCGACACGCTCGAAGCCCAGGGCCTGAAATGGGGCATCGTCACCAACAAGCCGCACCGCTTCACCCTGCCGGTGCTGCGCGGCCTGGGCCTGGAAGCGCGCTCCGGCACGAACATCAGCGGTGACTCCACCGCGCACGCCAAGCCCCACCCTCTGCCCTTGTTGACGGCCTGCCAGGAACTCGGCGTGGACCCGGCCACGGTGCTCTACGTGGGCGATGACCTGCGCGACATCCAGGCCGCACAGGCCGCGAAGATGCCGAGCGCCGCCGCCGGCTGGGGCTACATCGGCCACAACGGCGAGATCGCCTCCTGGGGCGCCGACGTCATCGCCGCGCAGCCGCTGGACTTGCTGCACTGCCTGCGCTGACCTGCGCTGATCGGCCACGAAAAAGCCACCCCGCAGGGTGGCTGGATCTGCCAGGGTTCGGGTGCGTGTCAGGCGCTCAGGCCGAACGCCCGTAGTTGTCCTGGAAGCGCACGATGTCGTCCTCGCCCAGGTAGCTGCCCGACTGCACCTCGATGATCTCCAGCGGGATCGCACCCGGGTTGATCAGGCGGTGCACCGTGCCCAACGGGATGTAGGTGGACTGGTTCTCCGACAGCAGCACGACCTTGTCGCCCACGGTGACCTCGGCCGTGCCGCTCACCACGATCCAGTGCTCGGCGCGGTGGTGGTGCATCTGCAGGCTCAAGGACGCCTTGGGCTTGACCATGATGCGCTTGACCTGGAAACGCGGGCCCATGTCGATGGAGTCGTACCAGCCCCAGGGGCGGTGCACACGGCGGTGCAGCGTGCCTTCGGAGCGCGAGGCCGCGGCCAGCTTGTTGACGATCTTCTTGACGTCCTGGCTGCGACTGCGGTCGGCCACCAGCACGGCGTCGGGCGTCTCCACCACGACCACGTTGTCCAGGCCCACGGCCGCGACCAGGCGGCTGGTGGCGTGCACCAGGGTGTTGTGGCTGTCTTCGATCATGGCATCGCCTTGGCGAGCATTGCCATCGGCATCCTGCGCGCTGACCTGCCAGACGGCGTCCCAGGCGCCCAGGTCCGACCAACCCGCGTCCAGCGGCACCATGCGCACGTTGAAGCCGCAGCCCGGCTGGGCGGGGCACTGCTCCATGACGGCGTAGTCCACCGACTCGGACGGCACGGCCTGGAACGCGTCCTTGCCCGGGCGCACGAACTGCGCGTCGGTGGTGCGGACATCGAAGGAAGCGCGGGTCGTGTCGGCGATGTCCTGGCGGAAATGCGCCAGCGCGGCCAGCCAGCGCGAGGCGCGCATGACGAACATGCCGCTGTTCCAGAAATAGCCGCCATCGGCCACGTAAGCCTGGGCCGTTTCCAGGTTGGGCTTCTCGACGAAAGCCGCGACATTGCGCACGCCCTCGGCGTCGGCCGCAGCGGTGCGGATGTAGCCAAAGCCGGTCTCGGGGCGGTCCGGCGTGATGCCCAGGATGACGATGTCGCCCGCAGCCGCGGCACGCACGGCCTTGCGCAAGGCCGCGGTGTAGGCCGCGGCGTCGGTCACGGTCTGGTCGGCCGGCGTCACCACCAGGATGGGGTCGCTGCCATCGGCCGTGGCCTGCAGCGCGGCCAGGGTCACGGCCGGCGCGGTGTTGCGGCCCGCGGGCTCCAGCAGCAGCGAGGAAGGTTCGCCCTTCAACTCGCGGAGCTGGTCCAGCACCAGGAAGCGGTGCTCCTCGTTGCCGACCACGCAGGGCTTGGCCACGGCGATGTCCTCACACGCCAGGTCCTGCAGGCGCAGGTGGGCTTGCTGGAACAGGCTCTGGTTGCCCTGCAGGATGAGGAACTGCTTGGGGTAGAGCGCGCGCGACAGCGGCCACAGGCGGGTGCCGGAGCCACCGGCCATGATCACGGGCAAAACAGACAGAGCGGAATGGGTCATTTGCTTCAACCTTCGAAACCTTGGGGGTTGGTGGACTGCCAACGCCAGGAGTCCACGCACATCTCTTTCAAACCGCGGCGCGCCTTCCAGCCCATCAGGGATTCGGCCAGCGCCGGGTCGGCATAGCAAGCGGCCACATCGCCAGGACGGCGCGGCGCGAACACAACCGGGATCTCACGGTCGGCGGCCTCGCCATAGGCCTTGGCCAATTCCAGCACGCTGTAGCCCTGGCCGGTGCCCAGGTTGACCGTCAGCGAAGCGTTCTTGTCTGCGAGGTAGCGCAAAGCGGCCACATGGCCCTCGGCCAGGTCCAGCACGTGGATGTAGTCGCGCACCCCGGTGCCATCGGGCGTGTCGTAGTCGTTGCCGAACACATTGAGGTGCGGGCGCTTGCCCACCGCCACCTGGGCCACATAGGGCATCAGGTTGTTGGGAATGCCGCGCGGGTCTTCGCCAATCAGGCCACTCAGGTGGGCACCGACCGGGTTGAAGTAGCGCAGGTAGGCGATCTTCCAGCGCGTGTCACAGCGTTCCAGCCCACGCAGCAGCTCTTCGCCGATCAGCTTGGTCTGGCCGTAGGGGTTGGTGGCGCTCAGGGGCGAGTCTTCGGTGATCGGCAGGCGCTCGGGCTGGCCATAAACCGTGGCCGAAGAGCTGAACACCAGCTTGAAGACGCCATGGCGCTGCATGGCCTGGCAGACCGACAGCAGGCCACCGAGGTTGTTGTCGAAATAATCCAGCGGGCGCTCGACCGACTCGCCCACGGCTTTCAAGGCCGCGAAGTGCACCACGGCCTGCACGCCGCCGAAGCGCTCCTGGGCGAGCTCGAAGCAACGGTCCATGACAGCGGCATCGCGCACATCGCCCTGCACGAACACCGGCTCGCGGCCGCTGAGGGTGGTCAGGCGGTCCAGCACGCGCGGCGAGCTGTTGACCAGGCTGTCCACCCCAATGACGTCGTAGCCGGCCTCCTGGGCGGTGAGCCACATGTGAGAGGCGATGTAGCCGGTGGCACCGGTCAGCAAAATACAAGGCATGGAGCGCTCCGCGGTTGCCCGCTCAATGACGTTCAAGGGTCAAGGGTAACGTTGGCACCGCAATCCACGGAGTGGCCGTCGTAGCGGGGGCGACTGACATCGGCTGACTGCTTGTAGAACTGCAGCGAGCAGTTCACGCCCAGCCAGCGGTAGGCCGCGTAGTTCGTGGACCAGCTCAGCGATTGCAGCCGGCTGTTGGAGCTGGTCGATGAGGCGTTGTTGCCGACGGCCAATTGTTGCCCCGTCCCGACAATGCTGGTGACCGAACGGTCCCGCGCGCTGTTCTGCTCGAAGCGCGTGAAGCCGTAGGACAGCCCCGTCGACACCTTGCCCGTGATGGGCGCCGAGGCCGACAGGTTCAACGAGGTGGTGATGGTGTCCAGCGCCACGTTCTGCAGCGTGCGCACGTTCGAGATGACAGTCGCCTGCACGTCCTGAAACCGGTCGGCATTGGTGGCGCGCGTCAGGTTCAAGCTGTAAGAAATGCGCCCGCGCGGCGTGTAGCCCCAGCCCAGCGAGCCCGTCACGGTGTTGATGCGGCGGCTGCCGGTGAGCCCCTGCTCGCTCTCGCGAAGGCTCAGCAAGGCATTGAGGCTGCTCAGCCCCGTCACACGCCAGTTCGCGGTGAAATCGAGGTTCTTGTCCTTGGCTTCGCCAATCGTGCTGTTGTTAGGATAGCGGGTGCGCACCCAGCGCGGGCCCACACCGAAGCTCAGCAAATCAGAGGCGTTGTAGATCAGGCGCAAGCCCTGGGAGCTCTGCCGCGAATTCTGGAACTGGAACAGGTCTTCCGAGAAACTCTGGCGGTTGTTGTCGACCGTGCCCAAAATCGCCCAGGTGCCACCATTGCCGTACTGCACGGTGCCGCCCACGCTGCGGTAATGCCGGATGTTGCGCAACAGGCGGTTGTTGATCGGGTTGTCCTGCGGGGCGTTCAGGCTGCTGGTGTTGCTCGCATTCAGCGAGGCCGACCAGTTCGACGCAAACTCCGACGACACACTGGCGCTCAGGTTCTTGGCATCGTTGTCCAGCTGATTGAACTGATCGTAGCGAGCGCGCGCAAAGCGGGCCGAAGCACGGTACACCTGGCGCCCGTAGGCCTTGTCGAAATTGCCTTGCACCGCCGTGGTGCTGACCGTGTCGCTCCGGGCATTGGTCGAGCGCAGCAGGTTGCTGTCGCGGCGCAGGTTCTGCGACAGGGTCAAAGACAGCGGGTCGTCCTCGGCGTGCCCCACCGAAGGCACGGCCACCAGCACACTGCAAGCAGCCAGGGCCGCCCAGGTCACGGCGCGCAGCGCCATGGCGTTCGAAGATGTGGACAGGCTCTTCACTCTCACCTCGACTGTTTGTTGGGGGGAAGGACGCAAGCTCATGGCGCACTCAGGACATGCCCGCGAAGCACTCAGTAAGCATTGCGGTCGAACAGCATCAAGCGGATGGTGCGGATGATGATCTGCAGGTCCAGGCCCAGAGACCAGTTGCGCAGGTACTCCAGGTCGAACTCCACCCGCGCCTGCATCTTCTCGATGGTTTCCGTCTCACCGCGGTAGCCATGGACCTGGGCCCAGCCCGTGATGCCCGGCCGCACCTTGTGGCGCACCATGTACGACTTGATGATGCGCCGGTATTCCTCGTTGTGGGCCACGGCGTGCGGGCGCGGCCCGACGATGCTCATGCGCCCCTGCAGCACGTTGATGAACTGCGGCAACTCGTCCAGCGAGGTCTTGCGGATGAAGGCACCGAAAGGCGTGATGCGCGAATCGCCCTTGGTCGCCTGCTTGACCACCGCGCCGTTGTCCTGCGTGCGCATCGAGCGGAACTTGTAGACGATGATTTCTTCGCCATCGAGGCCATTGCGCTTCTGGCGGAAGATGACCGGCCCGGGCGACGACAGCTTCACGCCGATGGCCACGCCCACCAGCAAGGGCAGGATCAGCACCAGGATGATGCTGGCCAGGATGATGTCGGAGACGCGCTTGACCAGCTCGTTGGTGCCGGTGAAGGGCGTTTCGCAGATGCCGACCACAGGCACGCCGTTCATGTCCTGCAAGCGCCCCTGGATGATGCTGATGCCGAACACATCGGGCACGAAGTACAGCGAGGCGGTCGTGCCCTGCACGGCTTCGAGCAGTTCGACGATGCGCGGCTGCGAGCCCAGCGGCAGCGTGATGTAGACCTCGTGGATGCCATGCGCGTACACGTAATTGGCCACATCGCGCAGGCCGCCCAAGCGCATGCTGACGGCCTCGGGCAACACGCGGCTGTCGGTGCGGTCGTCGAAGTAGCCGACGAACTCCACGCTCTGGTCGCGGTTGCTCTGCAGCGCGCGGGCCACCTTGCCGCCCAGCGGGCCGGCGCCCACGACGATGGCGCGGCGGCGTGCACCCGGCTGTGCCGCCTGGTGCTTGAGGACGGCCTTGCCGATCAACACCGCCACCCACTGCACCACCGGCGTGACCGCCGCCCAGGTCAGCATCACGTCAAAGTCAAAGAAGAGCAGGCTGTTGGTGGCGTAACCGCACAGCCACAGGATGGCCAGCATGGACACCCAGGAGCCGACGATGTCGATGAGGGCCTCCAGCTTGGAGACCTCGAAACGGTTGCGCCCCGGGAAGGTCAAGGCGAACACCAGCAGGCACAAGGCCATGGCCGCACGCCCCATGGGCTCGTCGCCATAGGCCATCGACCCCGTCAGCGTGGCCACCGTGATGAATGGCTCCAGGAATGCCGCCACGAACGAGGTGACCGACTGCGGGGCGTTGAAGAAGGTGCGGTTGTAGTTGCGGTTGTTGAACATGGATACCAGGAACGCTGCCAGAATCAGGAACAAAGCACGACGCCGCACCATGCTGGGCCGCCGGCTCGTCCCCCCAAAACAGAGGCCATGAGCCGGCCAGCACGTGCCCGGCACACCGCCGGACACAGTCCCGATCGAACATTGTGGATCAAAAAAGATGACAGATTGACCGGGAATCGCCCGCGCACCCCCAGGGATCCAGGGTGGTGTCGGGGGGCCCCTACAATCGCGTCATGCCCTCATCCCTGACTTCCTGGCTGGCGCCGGCTGCGCTAGCCCGCCTCGTGCTGCTGCTCAACCACGTGGTCGCCAGCGAGCCCCAGGCCAGCCTGCGCCTGCGCCCCCACGCCGGCCGCAGCATCGACCTGCGCTTCAGCGGCAACCCGCTGGCCCAACTGCCGCCCATGCTGGCAGGCCTGTTGCCCGCTGGCCTCACGCCACCGCCCGTGCGCCTGCGCGTGACCCCGGCCGGGCTGTTCGAACTCGCCGAAGAAGCGCCTGGTGCGCCGAGCCCGGCCCCGACCGAAGCCGGCGGCCTGACCCTGACCGTGCGCCTGGACGACCCGCTGGCCATGCTGCGCCAGGGCTTGCGCGGCCAACGCCCCGAGGTCCAGATCGAGGGCGACGCCGCCCTGGCCGAGGTGGCCTCCTGGCTGATGAAGAACCTGCGCTGGGACGTGGAAGACGACGTCGCCCGCTGGCTGGGCCACACCCCGGCCGAACTGCTGCGCCAATTGGGCGAACAGGTCCGCCAGGCCCTGCAACGCTTCAAGCCGCGCTGAAGCGGCCGAAGCCCCCAGAACCTCCCATGCGCGCTGTGCTCCGCTCGATCCTGCGTCCGCTGTTCATCGGCTGGATCGTCCTGCGCCACGGCCTGGACGGCCTGCTGCTGGACAGCCTGCGCCGCCCCGCCCTGACGAAACTGGCCCGCGTGCTGACCCTGGGTCGGCGCTTCCGCGGCAGCCGTGGCCAGCGCCTGCGCGAAGCGCTGGAGCAGCTCGGCCCCATCTTCGTCAAGTTCGGCCAGATGCTGTCCACACGGCGCGACCTGTTGCCGCCCGACGTGGCCGACGAGCTCGCCCGCCTGCAGGACGACGTGCCGCCGTTTTCCAGCGCGGAATCCGCCCGCCTGGTGGAAAAAGCCTTGGGCCGCCCGCTGAGCGCCGTGTTCAAACAGTTCGACGCCGACCCCATCGCCAGCGCCTCCATCGCCCAGGTGCACTTCGCCGTGCTGCACGATGGCCGCGAAGTCGCCGTCAAGGTGCTGCGCCCCGGCATGCTCGACGTCATCGACGACGACCTGGCCATCATGCGCACACTGGCCGGCTGGGTCGAGCGCCTGTGGGCCGACGGCAAGCGCCTGAAGCCTCGCGAAGTCGTCGCCGAGTTCGACAAATACCTGCACGACGAGCTCGACCTCGTGCGCGAAGCCGCCAATGCCGCCCAGCTGCGCCGCAACATGGCCGGCCTGGACCTGGTGCTCGTGCCCGAGATGATCTGGGACTTCTGCACCCCCACCGTGATGGTGATGGAGCGCATGAAGGGCGTGCCCATCAGCCAGTTGCAGCGCCTGCGCGATGCGGGCGTGGACATCCAGAAACTGGCGCGCGACGGCGTCACCATCTTCTTCACCCAGGTCTTCCGCGACGGCTTCTTCCACGCCGACATGCACCCGGGCAACATCCAGGTCAGCCTGGACCCACTCAGCTTCGGGCGCTACATCGCGCTCGACTTCGGCATCATCGGCACGCTCACCGAAGTTGACAAAGACTACCTGGCGCAAAACTTCATCGCCTTCTTCCACCGCGACTACAAGCGCGTGGCCGAACTGCACATCGAAAGCGGCTGGGTGCCGGCCAACACCCGCGTGGACGAGCTCGAAGGCGCCATCCGCACCGTGTGCGAGCCCTACTTCGACCGCCCGCTGAAAGAGATCTCGCTGGGCCAGGTGCTGCTGCGCCTGTTCCAGATCTCGCGGCGCTTCAACGTCGAGATCCAGCCCCAGCTGGTGCTGCTGCAGAAAACCTTGCTCAATGTGGAAGGCCTCGGGCGCCAGCTCGACCCCGAGCTCGACCTCTGGAGCACGGCCAAGCCCTTCCTGGAGCGCTGGATGCACGAGCAGATCGGCTGGCGCGGCATGCTCAGCCGGCTCAAACGCGAAGCGCCCCGCTACGCCAAGCTCTTGCCCGAACTGCCCCGCCTGCTGCACCACCAGCTCGAACACGGCGACCGCGCCTTGCGCCAGGACCTGCACGCCATCCTCAAAGAGCAGCGCCGCACCAACCGCACGCTCTCGGCGGCGCTGTGGCTGGGCCTGGGCTTCGCGCTCGGCCTGCTGGTGGCCCGCCTCTTGCTGACCCTGCACTCGCAGGGGGCGCTGTGACCGCGCACGCCAGCACCCCGGCCTGAGCCCGGTCTAAACTCCGCGCCCTGAGAAGTCCCCTCCGCCCTGCCACCCACCATGAACACGACGCTGCTCGCCTTTGTGATCCTGTACCTGGTGGGCACCATGGGCATCGGCATCTACGCCGGCACCCGCGTCAAAAGCACGGCCGACTTCGCCATCGCCGGCCGCAGCCTGCCGCTGGCCATGGTCATCACCACGACCTTCGCGACCTGGTTCGGTGCGGAAACGGTCATGGGCATCCCGGCCAAGTTCGTCGATGCCGAGCATGGCGGCCTGCGCGCCGTGATCGAAGACCCCTTCGGCGCCTCGATGTGCCTGGTGCTGGTCGGCGCCTTCTTCGCCACGCGGCTCTACAAGATGAGCTTGCTGACCATCGGCGATTTCTACCGCCACCGCTTCGGCCAGGGCGTGGAAATCTTCTGCTCCATCGCCATCATCCTGAGCTACCTGGGCTGGGTCGCCGCCCAGATCACGGCCCTCGGCCTGGTGTTCTCGGTGCTGTCGGGCGGCGCCATCGCGCCACCGGTGGGCATGGCGATCGGCACGACGCTGGTGCTGATCTACGTGCTGATCGGCGGCATGCTGGCCGTGGCCTGGACGGACTTCGTGCAGATGATCGTGCTGGTGGTGGGCCTGAGCCTGATCGCCGTGATGGCCAGCGAGCAGGCCGGCGGTGCGGGCCAGGTGATGGCGCTGGCGCACAGCAACGACTGGTTCCGCATCCTGCCCGAGCACACCGCCAACGGCTGGCTGTTTTTCATCGGCTCGGCCATCACCATGATGTTCGGCTCCATCCCGCAGCAGGACGTGTTCCAGCGCGTGATGTCGGCCAAGGACAGCGACACGGCCCGCAAGGGCGCCATCATCGGAGGCCTCGGCTACCTGGCGTTCGCCTTCGTGCCCATGTTCATCGTGGCGTCCTCGCTGATCATCATGCCGGCCGAGGCCAAGGCACTGCTGGCCAACGACCCGCAGAAAGTGCTGCCCACCCTCATCCTCAGCAAGATGCCGCTGGTGGCGCAGATTTTCTTCTTTGGCGCCCTGGTGTCGGCGATCAAGTCCACGTCCTCGGCCACGCTGCTGGCGCCATCGACCAGCTTCGTCGAGAACATCCTCAAGAACATCAAGCCAGGCATGAGCGACCGGCAGGTGCTGCTGTCGCTGCGCATCACCATCTTCGTGTTCACCGCCCTGGTGATGGCCTACGCCATCCTGATGCAAGGCACGGCGATTTACGACCTGGTGTCCTCCGCCTACCAGGTGACGCTGGTCGCGGCCTTCGTGCCCCTGACGCTGGGCCTGTACTGGCAGCGCGCCACCACGCAGGGCGCGTTGCTGTCGATCGTGTCCGGCGTGGGCGTGTGGCTGGCTTTCCTGCTGGTGCCCGGTTGGGGCGAGGCGTTCCCGGGGCAGCTCGCAGGGGTGCTGGCGGCGCTGGCCGGGATGCTGCTGGGCTCTCTGGCGCCGCAGCTGGTCACCGACCACCGCAGCCGCGTGGCGCACATGGCTTGAACACGGGGCCGTGCATCCCCATTTAAAATGTGCTGTTCTCTGAGGTTTTGAGCCATGCCCATCTACGCTTACCGCTGCAGTGCCTGCGGCCACGCCAAGGACGCCTTGCAAAAGATGTCCGACGCCCCTTTGACCACCTGCCCCGCCTGCGGCGCCGAGACCTTCAGCAAGCAAGTGACGGCCGCGGGCTTCCAGCTCAAAGGCTCCGGCTGGTACGTGACCGACTTCCGCGGTGGCTCGGGCGGCGCCAGCGCGCCCGCTGCAGGCTCTGGGAATGCAACGCCCGGGAGTTCAGAAACCGCAGCAGCTGGCGCCACGGCCGCCACCTCCGCGCCGGCAGCGGCAGCGCCCTCCACCGACAGCAGCAGCTCGGGCCCATCCTCCGGCAGCGGCACTGCGAGCACCGGCGGCGCGTCATCCACCTGTCACTGAGTCGCCCGTCGGCTGCCGTATAGTCTGCCGTACAGTCCATGCCATGCCGAACCCCGGTGAGGCACCCCGCGCGGACACAGGCCTGGCACTTGCCGGGCCTCGCCGCTTTCTGGCTTCAACCGCCTCCTCCTGCCCCCTCACACACACCTCTTCGTGAAGAAATACATCTTTACCGGCCTGCTCGTCTGGCTGCCGCTGGCCATCACGATCTGGGTGCTGATGAACGTCGTCGGCACGCTCGATGGCGTCTTCACCTGGTTGCTGCACGCCGTGATGGCCGTGCTGCCCACCGAGCTGCACCAGCCTTTGTTGGGCCTGCGCGAGGTGCCGGGCCTGAGCGTGCTCATCCTGGTCACGGCCCTGTGGCTGACGGGCGTGGCGGCAACGAACATCGCCGGCCAGTGGCTGGTGAACCAGTCGAACCGGATCATCTCCCACATCCCCATCGTCAAGAGCATCTACACCTCGGTCAAGCAGGTCTCGGACACGCTTTTTTCCAGCAGCGGCCAGGCCTTCCGCCAGGCGGTGCTGGTCGAGTACCCGCGCCAGGGCTCCTGGACGATCGCCTTCGTCACGGGCAAGCCCACAGGCGAAGTCGGCGCCCTGCTGCCCGAGGACATGCTGACGCTGTACGTGCCGACCACGCCCAACCCGACCTCGGGCTTCATGCTGATCGTGCCGCGCAGCGACGTGCGCGAGCTGCACATGTCGGTGGACGAGGCCCTGAAATACATCATCTCGATGGGCGTGGTGGCGCCGCCGCCGACCCAATCCTGAACGACAATCGAGGGTTCGGGGCCCGCACCGCGGCCTGCCCCAACTGAGACATTGGCCACATGGCCGCCGCGTGCACCCTGCGCACGCCCTTTGCCGGAGAACACAACAATGCGCACCACTTACTGTGGTCTGGTCAGCGAAGCGCTGATGGGCCAGACCGTGACGCTGATGGGCTGGGCCCACCGTCGCCGCGACCACGGCGGCGTGATCTTCATCGACCTGCGTGACCGCGAAGGCCTGGTGCAGGTCGTGTTCGACCCCGACCGCGCCGACTCCTTCAAGGTCGCCGAAGACGTGCGTGGCGAGTTCTGCCTGAAGATCACCGGCCTGGTGCGCCCCCGCCCCGCCGGCACCGAGAACGCCGGCCTGACCAGCGGCAAGATCGAGATCCTGGCGCACAGCCTGGAGGTGCTCAACGCCTCGGTGACGCCGCCCTTCCAGATTGACGACGAGAACCTGTCGGAGACGACCCGCCTCACGCACCGCGTGCTGGACCTGCGCCGCCCCTACATGCAGCGCAACCTGATGCTGCGCTACCGCGTGGCCATGGAGGCCCGCAAGTTCCTGGACGAGCACGGCTTCGTCGACATCGAAACCCCGATGCTGACCAAGTCCACGCCCGAAGGCGCCCGCGACTACCTCGTGCCCTCGCGCGTGCACGACGGCCAGTTCTTCGCACTGCCCCAGTCGCCCCAGCTGTTCAAGCAGCTGCTGATGGTGGCCGGCTACGACCGCTACTACCAGATCACCAAGTGCTTCCGTGACGAGGACCTGCGCGCCGACCGCCAGCCCGAATTCACCCAGATCGACATCGAGACGAGCTTCCTGACCGAGCAGGAAATCCGCGACATGTTCGAAGGCATGATCCGCCACGTCTTCATGAAGGCGCTGAACGTGGACCTGGGCGCCTACCCGGTCATGAAGTACGCAGACGCCATGCACCGCTTCGGTTCGGACAAGCCCGACCTGCGCGTCAAGCTGGAGTTCACCGAGCTGACCGACGTGATGGGCGATGTGGACTTCAAGGTCTTCTCGACGCCTGCCACGACCAAGGGCGGCCGCGTGGTGGCCCTGAACATCCCCGGTGGTGCGGCCATCAGCCGCGGCGAAATCGACGCCTACACCGAGTTCGTCAAGATCTACGGCGCCAAGGGCCTGGCCTGGATCAAGGTCAACGAAGTCGCGAAGGGCCGCGAGGGCCTGCAATCGCCCATCGTCAAGAACCTGCACGACGCGGCCATCGCCAAGATCCTGGAGCGCACGGCTGCCAAGGACGGCGACCTGATCTTCTTCGGTGCCGACAAGGAAAAGGTCGTCAACGACGCCATCGGCGCACTGCGCCTGAAGGTCGGCCACTCCGACTTCGGCAAGAAGAACGGCCTGTTCGAAGACCGCTGGGCCCCGCTGTGGGTGGTGGACTTCCCGATGTTCGAGTACGACGACGAGTCGGAGCGCTGGAACGCCGTGCACCACCCCTTCACCGCCCCCAAGGACGGCCACGAGGACTACATGGACACGGACCCGGGCAAGTGCATCGCCAAGGCCTACGACATGGTCCTGAACGGCTGGGAACTGGGTGGCGGCTCCATCCGCATCCACCGCGCCGACGTGCAGTCCAAGGTGTTCAGCGCCCTGAACATCAGCAAGGAAGACGCCCAGGTGAAGTTCGGCTTCCTGCTGGACGCCCTGCAGTACGGCGCGCCCCCGCACGGTGGCCTGGCCTTCGGCCTGGACCGCCTGGTGACGCTGATGACCAAGGCCGAGTCCATCCGCGACGTGATCGCCTTCCCCAAGACGCAGCGCGCCCAGTGCCTGCTGACGGGCGCCCCGTCGAACGTGGACGAAAAGCAGCTGCGCGAGCTGCACATCCGCCTGCGCAACGCCGCAGCCGCGGGTGGTGCCACGGCAGCCTGATTGGCGGTCTGGTCGGCAACCTGCCCCGCCCGAGCGGACACCGCGCCCGCCACAAGCCACCTTCGGGTGGCTTTTTTTCAGGGGTGAGATTGTTCCGGTGCGCTGCAAGGGCGTGGAGAATGCGCCACAATGCGATGGCCGATGGCGTGATCGAGTGCAAGCTCGTTTACCCTAGACCTCATGGCCACACCGTGGTCGCGGTCACGGCCCACTTCACCCCCCTGCTGCATGCGCCCCGCTCTGCTCTGGCTGAGAACCCTGATCCTCCTGACCACCGTCATGCTGACGATGGGCAAGGGTGCGTGGGCGCTGGAGATCGCGCCAGCGGCCGGGCCTGACGCGCCGGACCGTTGGGTGTGCGTGCTGGAAGATCCCCAGCAAGACCGGGGCGGCGAGGCCGAGCAAGACCGGCACACCTTCTCCGGTGGCGATGACGACCGCGGCGAGTTGCTGATCCTGCACAAGCCCTGGGTCCCATCGACCCACCCTGAAGTGCACCCCGCCATCCTCGCGGACCTGGGCCCGGCCCACCCCTGGCTGAGCCTGCCCTTGCGCCCTCCCAGGCTGATCGCCGGCTGACCGCCGGCCCCTGCCCCTCACCGGGGTGAATCAGCGCGCACTTCGCCGTCCTGGCGGGTGCACCTCCCACTTTCTCAGCGACCTCCGCACGCAGGCTGCCGCATTGCGCTGGCAGCGCTCCACACATGTCGAAACACATCCTTCCTCCCGCTCGCCTGGCTGGGCTGGCCTGGCTTTGCCTGACCAGCCTGACCTTGCCACTCCACGCCCAGGTGCCGGCCACACCGGCAAGCACCCTGGCTGCAGCACCACCGGCATCGCCCAACGCCACAGCGACGGCGGCCGAAGCCGTCCGCGTGCTCTCGCTGGACGAACTGATCACCACCGTGGTGGCGAACAACACCGAGCTGCTGTCGGCCCAGCAAGCGCGGGTGACCGCCACGGCGGGCATCCAGACTGCGTCGGCCTATGCGAACCCGAGGCTGGAATGGCAAAGCGGCCGCAACCAGGCGCGCATGCCGGGAGCCGTCCCGGGCGCGGTGCAAGGCTGGGGCGTCTCGCAAATGATCGAGAACCCCTCGGCGCGTGACGCCCGCCGGGGCGCCGCCGAGGCCGCCGCCCGCGGCACCGAGCACGCGATCACCCTGACGCGCAACGCCGTGGTCAGCGAGACGCGCCTGCGCGCCAGCGAGTACCTGCTGCGCCGCGCAGAGGCCGGCGTCACCAGCGAGGACGTGGCCCTGCTGGAGCAGGTGCGCGAACGCGTGCGCCTGCGCGTGGCCAGCGGCGAGGCGCCGCGCTACGAAGTCATCAAGGCCGATGCCGAAATCGTGCACGCCCGCGAGCGCCAGCAGACGGCCGCCCTGCAGGCCGAGCAGGTGCTGCTCACCCTCAACCGCATGGCGAGTGGACGACTGCCGTCGCGCTGGAGCCTGGCGGGTTCGCTGCAAGAAGACAGCCCCTTGCCCACCCTGGCCGAGCTGATGGCCCAGGCCGAGACCGACAACCCCGAGCTGCGCGCCTTGCAGGCCGAGGTCGAGCGTGCCGAGGCGCAAGTGCGCGGCGCGCGCGCCAGCCGCTGGCCGGGCGTGGAGCTGCGCGTGGGCCAGACGCGCGAACCCGACCTGCGCCAGTCCAGCGTCGGTGTGAGCGTGCAGATCCCGCTGCTGGACCGCCGCGATGGCGCCATCGGCGAGGCGGGCTCGGAGCTGCGCCGCCTGCAAGGGCGCCTGGACGGCCGCCGCGCCGAACTGCGCCAGCAACTGCAGCACGCCTGGCAGGCCCTGGCCATCGCGCGGCTGCGCGTGCAGGCCCTGAGCGAAGGCGTGGTGCTCGACGCCGAGGCCGCGCTGAAGGTCGCGCAGGCCGCTTACCGCTTCGGTGAGCGCGGCATCCTGGACGTGCTGGACGCACAACGTGTGCTGCGCTCGGCGCGCCTGAACCTGCTGGAAGCCCGCTACCAGTCCCAGGCCGCCCGCATCGAACTGGAAACCCTGGCAGGCCGCTTCGCCGCCTCGCCCTCCACCCCGCAGTGAGCCAAGACACGCCATGAAGACACAAGCAAACACGTTCACCTTCAGCCTCACCGTCTCCGCCATCCTGGCCTTGAGCCTGGCCCTGTCGGCCTGTGGTGATGCGAAGAAAGACAGCAGCGCATCTGCCGCATCCGGCGCGTCCGCAGCCTCCGGCGCCTCGGCGGCCGACCCGCTGGACGTCACCATCAAGGCCGACATGGCCGCCAACTTCAAGGTCGCCAAGGTGGCCCGCGAACCCATTGCCATGGTGCAGGAGGTCAGTGGCCGCATCGAGGCCAACGAGCGCCAGGTGACCCGCATCGGCGCGGGCGTCACCGGCCGCGTCACGCAGGTGCTGGCCGAGGTCGGCGACCGCGTGCGCCCCGGCCAGGTGCTGGCCCATGTGGCCAGCCCGGAGCTCGCCACCGCGCAGCTGTCCTACCTGCGCGCCCACGCGTCCACGCAACTCGCCGAGCGCGCCGTGGAGCGCGCCCGCCAGCTCATCCAGGCCGATGTGATCGGCTCGGCCGAGCTGCAGCGCCGCGAGTCCGAGCTGTCCATCGCGCGGGCCGAACTGCGCGCCGCCGGTGACCAGCTCACGCTGGTGGGCATCCCGCGCGATGCCATCGCCAAGCTGCGCGATTCGGGCAGCCTGTCCCCGCACGCACTGGTGGTGGCCACGCAAGCCGGTGTGGTGGTCGAGCGCAAGGTCAGCCAGGGCCAGGTGGCCCAGCCGGGCGACCCGCTGTTCACTGTGGCCGACCTGGGCAATGTCTGGGTGGTGGGCGCCCTGCCCGAGCAAGCCGCCCGCAATGCGCGCATCGGCCAGCAGATCGAGATCAGCGTGCCGGCCATCGGCAAGCAGCTCTCGGGCCGCGTCATCCAGATCGCCGACACCGTCTCGCCCGAAACCCGCACCGTGCCTTTGCGCACCCAGGTGGACAACGCCGCGCACGAGCTCAAACCGCAGATGCTGGCCACCATGCGCATCGCCGGCACGCCAGTGGAGTCGCTGGCCGTGCCGACGGTGGCCGTGGTGCGTGACAACGACCGCGACCACGTCTTCGTGCAGACCTCGCCCACCCGCTTCCGCCTCACACCCGTCGAGCTGGGGGCGGCCAGCGAAGGCCGCCGTCCGGTCCTCAAGGGCCTGGCAGAGGGCACGCCGATCGTCGTCGAAGGCGCCTTCCACCTGAACAACGAGCGCAAACGCGCCGAACTGGAGTAAGGCCATGATTGCATCCATGATCCGGGCTGCGCTCGGACAACGGCTCATCGTGGTCGTGCTGGCGCTGGTGGTGTGTGCCTTCGGCCTGCGCGCCGCCTTGCACCTGTCCGTCGACGCCTTCCCTGACGTGACGAACGTGCAGGTGCAGATCGCCACCGAGGCGCCCGGCCGCTCGCCGGAAGAGATCGAGCGTTTCGTCACCGTGCCGCTGGAAATCGCCATGACGGGCCTGCCCGGTGTGGTCGAGATGCGCTCGCTCAACAAGAGCGGGCTGTCCATCATCACGCTGGTGTTCACCGATGCGACCGATGTGTACTTCGCGCGCCAGCTCGTCACCGAGCGGCTCATCGAGGTCACGCCGCGCATGCCGGCCGGCATCACGCCGGTGCTGGGCCCTGTCTCCACGGGCCTGGGCGAGGTCTACCAATACACGTTGGAAAAGCCCGATGACGGCAAGCGCGCCCTGACCCCGACGGAGCTGGCCGAGCGCCGCACCGTGCAGGACTGGGTGGTGCGACCGCTGTTGCGCTCGATCCCCGGCGTGGCCGAAATCAACTCGCAAGGCGGCTACGTCAAGCAGTACCAGGCGCTGGTGGACCCGAGCCGGCTGCGCCACTACGGCCTGTCGGTGCAGCAGGTGGTGCAGGCGATTGCCTCGAACAACGCCAACACCAGCGGCGGCATCCTGCCCCAGGTCACGGAGCAGTACCTGATCCGCGGCGTGGGCCTGATCCGCACCCTGGAGGACATCGGCAACATCGTCGTCAAGGAAGACGCCGGCGTGCCGGTGTTCGTCAAGGACGTGGCCCAGGTGGAAGTGGGCAGCGAGGTGCGCCAGGGCGCCATCATCAAGGGCGGCTACACCGAGGGCGTCTCGGGCATCGTGCTGATGATGCGCGCCGGCAATGCCAAGGAGATCGTCACCCGCGTGAAGGAGCGCGTGGCCGAGATCAACACCAAGGGCATGCTGCCCGATGGCCTGCAGATCGTGCCTTACTACGACCGCACCGACCTGGTCGATTCGGCCCTGTGGACGGTGGGCAAGGTGCTGATCGAGGGCATCTTCCTGGTGGTGGTGGTGCTGTTCATCTTCCTGGGCGACGTGCGCTCCAGCCTGATCGTGGTGGCGACGCTGATCATCGCGCCGCTGACCACCTTCATCATGATGAACCACTACGGCATCTCGGCCAACCTGATGTCGCTGGGGGGCCTGGCGATCGCCATCGGCCTGATGGTGGACGCGACCGTGGTGGTGGTGGAGAACGTCTATCACAAGCTCGGCCAGGCCGGCGACAGCATGGGCGCCCGCGTGCGCACGGTGCTGGCCGCCACCACCGAGGTGGCCACGCCTACGATCTTCGGCATCGCCATCATCATCCTGGTGTTCCTGCCGCTGATGACGCTGCAAGGCATCGAGGGCAAGATGTTCGCGCCGCTGGCGCTGACCATCGCCATCGCGCTGGCCGTGTCGCTGGCGGTGTCGCTGTTCCTGTCGCCGGTGCTGTGCTCCTACTTCCTCAAGGGCGGCTCGGACCACGACACCAAGCTGATTGCCTTCCTCAAGCGCCACTACCTGACGCTGCTGGACGGCGCGACGCGCTCGCACCGCATCACCATGACGGCCTCGGTGGCGCTGCTGCTGGGCTCTCTGGCGCTGTTCCCGCTGCTGGGCAAGTCCTTCATGCCGACGATGAAAGAAGGTGCGCTGACGCCGCAGATCAACCGCGTGCCCAGCATCTCGCTGGACGAGTCGATCCGCATGGAAATGGCGGCGATGAAGACCATCTCGGAAGTGCCCGGGGTGAGCATGGTGGTGTCCAAGCTGGGCCGCGGCGAGTCGCCAGCCGACCCGGCCGGCCCCAACGAGTCCGACCCCATCGTGCTGCTGGACCCGAAGTCGGGCCGCAGCCAGGACGAGGTGGACGAGGACATCCGCCAGCGCCTGTCCACCATCCCCGGCGTGCAGATCGTGCTGTCCCAGCCGATCTCTGAGCGCGTCGACGAGATGGTGACGGGCGTGCGCTCGCAGGTGGCCATCAAGGTCTTCGGCGACGAGCTGGAGGAGCTCAAGCGCGTGTCCGAGCAGATCGCGCGCCTGCTCAAGGGCGTGGAGGGCAGCCGCGACATCCGCATCGAGCGGCTGTCGGGCCAGCAGGCACTGACGGTGGACATCGACCGCCAGGCCATCGCCCGACACGGCCTGAACGTGGCCGACGTGCAGGCGCTGATCGAAACCGCGATCGGTGGCAAGGACGTGACCACGCTCTACGAGGGCGAGCGCCGCTACAGCGTGGTGGTGCGCTTCCCGGCCAAGGTGCGCCAGTCGGCCGAGGCCATTGGCAACACCCTGCTGTCGGCACCGGGTGGCGGGCAAGTGCCGCTGTCCTCGGTGGCCACGATCAAGCTGGTGGACGGCCCCGCGCAGATCAGCCGTGAAAGCGGCAAGCGGCGCGTGGTGGTGGGCGCCAACGTGGAAGGCCGCGACCTGGCCGGCTTCGTGGCCGAGGTGCAGCAACGCATCGACCAGGAGGTCAAGGTGCCCGATGGCTACTACTTCGAGTACGGCGGGCAGTTCGAGAACATGGAGCGCGCCATGGCGACGCTGTCGGTGATCGTGCCGCTGACCATCGTCGCCATCTTCTTCCTGCTCTTCCTGCTGTTCAACTCGGTCAAGCTGGCCAGCCTGATCATCCTGGTGCTGCCCTTCGCTTCGGTGGGCGGCATCATCGGGCTGTTCCTGACGGGCGAGTACCTGAGCGTGCCGGCATCGGTGGGCTTCATCGCGCTGTGGGGCATCGCGGTGCTCAATGGCGTGGTGCTGGTGACCTGCATCCGCCGCCTGCGCGAAGACGGCATGGAGGTGCTGGAGGCCGTGCGCGAAGGCTGCGTGCAGCGTTTCCGCCCGGTGATGATGACCGCCACCGTGGCCCTGCTGGGCCTGGTGCCCTTCCTGTTCGCCACCGGTCCGGGCTCCGAGGTGCAGCGTCCGCTGGCCATCGTGGTGATCGGCGGCCTGATTTCCTCGACCCTGCTGACCCTGGTGGTGCTGCCCACGCTGTACCGCTGGTTCGACGAGAAGCCCACCGAGGCTTGACCCTGGAAGAAGGAGTAACCCATGAAAGAAATCCGAGCCATCGTGCGGCCCAGCCGCCTGGACCGCCTGCGCGAGACGCTGCGCGCCATCCCCAACTTCCCCGGCGTGACGATCTTCAAGGCCGAGGGCTTCACGGCCCCGGCCGCCATCGACAAGCGCACCGTGAAGGAGGAACTCACCGACTTCACCGGCAAGTTGATGGTGTGCGTGCTGGCCGACGACGACATGGTCGAGCCCATCCGCGAGGCCATCATCGGCGCCTGCAGCACGGGCACCATCGGCGACGGCCTGGTGTGGACGGTGGACATCGCCACCATCCACCGCATCCGGGACCACTCGACCCTGTGATGCCGTCCCTGTGACGGACGCTGTGCCCCACCCTCTCACGGGGCGTGGGGCACAGCCACACAGCCGTGACACACTGGCGGCATGTCTGCCCCCGAACACAAGATCCCACAATCCGTGCTCGTGGTGATCCACGCGCCCAACCTCGACGTGCTGCTCATCGAGCGCGCCAAACAACCCGGCTTCTGGCAGAGCGTGACCGGCTCCAAGGACACGCTGGACGAAGACTGGGCCCTCACCGCCATCCGCGAGGTGGCCGAGGAAACCGGCATCGCCGTCGGCTCACCCGACGTGCCCCACGGCGCCCTGCAGGACTGGGCCCTGGAAAACATCTACGAGATCTACCCCGTCTGGCGCCACCGCTACGCCCCCGGCGTGACGCACAACACCGAGCGCGTCTTCGGCCTGACGGTGCCCCGCGACACCCCCATCACCCTGGCCCCGCGCGAGCACACCCAGCACGTCTGGCTGCCCTGGCAGGCCGCGGCCGACCGCTGCTTTTCGCCGTCGAACGCCGAGGCCATCCTGCAGTTGCCCCAGCGTCTGGGTCAGCGCCAGGCGCGCACTTGAACCAGGGGGGACCGAACCATGCTGAACCCGCTCCAGTCCTCCCTGCTGCCGCCCTCGACGGTGGGCTCGTCCTGCCTGCGCGTGGCGACCTACAACATCCACAAGGGCGTGCGCGGCATGGGGCCGACCAAGCGCCTGGAAATCCACAACCTCGGGCTGGCCGTGGAGGCGCTGGACGCCGACATCGTCTGCCTGCAGGAGGTGCGCCACTTCCACGAGGCCGAGTCGCGGCGTTTCTCGCGCACGCAGTTCGGCCCCATGGGCTGGCCATCCTCGCCGCAGGCCGATTACCTGGCGCCGGAGGGCTACGAAGTGGCCTACCGCACCAACGCCGTCACGCGCGGCGGCGAGCATGGCAACGCCCTGCTGGCGCGCTGGCCGCTGGGCGATGTGGGCCACCACGATGTGTCCGACCACCGCTTCGAGCAGCGCGGCCTGCTGCACGTGCCCGTGCACTGGCAGGACGTCACCGTGCACGTGGTGGTCGTGCACCTGGGCCTGATCCACGCCAGCCGGGCGCGCCAGGCCGAGCGCCTGGCCGAGCTGGTGCGCAGCCAGATCCCGGCGGGTGCGCCGGTGGTGGTGGCCGGCGACTTCAACGACTGGAACGAAAAGCTCGATGGCATCCTGGAGGACGCCGGCTTGCAGCGCGCCCTGGGGCCCGACGACAGCCGCGTCGCCACCTTCCCCTCGCTGGTGCCCGTGCTCTCGCTGGACCGCGTCTACACCCGCGGGCTGCGCTGCGTGTCGGTGATGGTGCCGCGCGGTGCGTCGTGGGCGCGCCTGTCGGACCACCTGCCGCTGGTGGTCGAGCTGGAGCGGGTGGGCTGAGATGCCGGGCCAAGATGCTGACGGTCAGGCTGGCGCTCAGGCTGGACAGGCGGCAGATCACGCAGCGGATCACGCAACTGATCACGCCGCAGAAAGCGCCACCGCCGACTTCCACGCCCTGGCCGGCCTGGCCTGGTACGCGCAGCGCAAGCCGGTGTTCACCGGCGGCAACCGGGTGCGGCTGCTGCAAGGCGGGCGCGACCTCTTCCCGGCCCTGACCGAGCGCATCGACGCGGCCCAGGACAGCGTCTGGCTGGCGCTCTACATCGTCTCGCCGCTGGGCCAGAGCGGTGGCGTGCTGCAGGCCCTGATGCGGGCGGCGCGCCGCGGCGTGCAGGTGCACCTGGTGGTGGACGGCCTGGGCTCGCGCGAGGCGCCCGAGGCCTTGTGGAAGGACATGGCCGCCGCCGGCGTGCAACTGGCCGTGTACCGCCCGGTGAAGGGCCTGTCGGCCATTTTCGACGCGGGCCAGTGGCGGCGCATGCACCTCAAGCTCTGCGTGGTGGATGGCGCCCATGCCTTCATCGGTGGCATCAACCTCATCGACGACCACTACGACCTGCACCACGGCTGGTCGGAGCAGCCGCGCCTGGACTACGCCCTGCAGGCACAGGGCGCGGTGGTGACGCCCATGCTGCACACGGTCAAGGCCATCTGGACGCGCGCGCAGTTCGGCCGCGACTGGCGCGACGACCTGACCCAGTGGGCGCAGGACCCGAACCTGCTGAAGCGCCTGCAGGAGCTGCTGCGCCAGGCCCGCCTGCGGCTGTCGCCCGAGGAGCAGTCGGACATCGCCCAGGCGGTGAACCTGAACCTGCCCATGCGCAGCGCCTTCGTGATGCGCGACAACCTGCGCCAGCGCCGCACCATCGAGCAGGCCTCGCTGCAGGCCATCCTGCAGGCGCGCCAGCGCATCGACATCGTCACGCCCTACTTCTACCCGCACCGCGCCATCCGCCTGGCGCTGCGCTCGGCGGCCTCGCGCGGGGTGGAGGTGCGCCTGCTGCTGCAGGGCAAGCTGGACTACCGGATTGCCGGCCTGGCCGCGCAGGTGCTGTACCACGAGCTGCAATGGCACGGCGTGCGCATCTTCGAGTACCAGCCCGCCTTCCTGCACGCCAAGGTGCTGTGCGTGGACGACGAGTGGGCGACGGTGGGCTCGTCCAACCTGGACCCGCTCTCGCTGGTGCTGAACCTGGAGGGCAACCTGATCGTCAAGGACCGCGGCTTCGTGCGCACGCTGTCGGCCTCCTTGAACGAGGACTTCGCCCTCAGCCGCGAGGTGCCGCCGCCGCCCGATGGGCACCGCCCCGGCTGGTGGGCGCGCCGGCGCCGCGGCTTCGTGGCCTGGGTGGCGAAAACCTACCTGCGCCTGGCGGGTGTGACGGGGCGCTACTGAGCCTGTTTGCCGGGCACGCCGAGCTTTTTGCCTCGGCGATGCACCTGTCAGGTGTGTACGCCGAGCTCGGAGCTCGGTGTGTGCACCTTTTGGGTTCTCCGTCCGAGCTCAGAGCTCGGCGTGTGCAGCTTGGAGCTCGGTGCGCGGAGATCCAAGCTCGGCACACGCACCAAAAAGGTTCATGCACGGAGTTCGGAGCTCGGCGTGTGGCGCTCCGAGCTCGGCGCGCGCACCCAATAGGTGCACGGATGCAGTTCGGAGCTCGGACGCTGCAGTTCAGAGCTCCGTCGCTGCAGCTCAACGCTCGGGCGATGGGGCTCAGCGCTGCGTCACTGCAGCCCAGCGCTCGGTCGCTGCCGCTCGCAGCGCAATGGGCTCAGGGTCACAGCCCGCGCCAGCGGCTGCCATAGGGGGGCGGCGCGGGCCATTGCCCGGCGCTGGGGATGGCCGTGGTGCCGTGCTGGCGCCACCACTGGCGCGCCAGCATCCAACCCGCGTGGGCCACGACCGTGGCACCCGGCACCGGGGGCGCCCAGGCGGCGGCACGCGCCAGCACCTGGCGCAGCGGCTCGCCACCGCCAGGGGCGTGGTCGGCGAAATCGGCCACCCAGGCATCGACCTCGTGGCGCGGGATGTCGGCCCAGGCCTGGCCGTCCCAATGGCCAAAGCTGGCCTCCAGCAAGGCGGCATCGACCACCACGCGCCAGCCCAGGCGGCGCAGGTGGCGGGCCACGTCGCGGCAACGGCGCAAGGGCGAGCAGCAGACCACGCGGGGCGCCGGCTGAACCTGTGCGATCAGGCCGGGTGCGATCAGGCCGGGTGCCGCCTGCCCATGCGCCACCTCGCGCAGCGCCTCGCGGTGGATGCGCCGCGCCAGGCGACGGGCCTTGCGCGGGTCCACGGCCACGTCGGTGCGGCCAATGCAGCGCCCGGCCACGTCACGCGGGCGCGGGTGGCGCCAGGCGCACACCTCGGCAGCGGAGCCAGCCGTCATGGCACGGGATGGATCACGCTCAACCACGCCAGCAAGGCCATGAGCTCGCAGAGCTGCTGGCTGGCGCCCAGGGCGTCGCCGGTGAAGCCGCCCAGGCGGCGCTGGAACCAGCGGTGGCAGAACACGCCCCCGATCAAGGCGGCCACCAGCGTCTGCCCGAAGGCCGTCATGAGGGTGCCCGTGGGCCAGCCGGCCTGGGCCAGGCACAAGCACATCGCCCCCGCCACCAGCGCGGTGAGCCCCGCGGCCGCCAGCACCTGCGCGCCGGTGACCTGCATGGCCAGGGGCTTGGCCTTGGCGTGGTCGGCATCGCCCGCATAGGGCAGCAGGCGGATCAGCACCACCGGCACCAGGCGCGACAGCGCGTGGCACCACACCAGGGCCATCGCCGTCCAGGCCAGCAGCACCTCGCGGACGTGGCTGGTCTCGGCGCTGTTGAGCTCTTGCAGGCGCGGCGTGGCCAGCGAGGCCAGCACGGTGGCCTTGAGGCCCAGCATCAGCACGAGGCCGATGGCGCCATAGGCGCCGATGCGCGAGTCCTTCATGATGGTCAACGCCCGCTCGCGGCCGACGTGGCCGCCCAGGGCGTCGCAGGTGTCGGCCCAGCCGTCTTCGTGGAAGGCGCCGGTCAGCCAGACGGTCGCCGCCATGGACAGGCCCACGGCCACGGCCGGTGGCCACCACTGCGCGGCCAGGGCCAGCACCAGCGCGCCCCACAGGCCGACCCCGGCGCCGACGAGGGGGAAATGGCGCAGGCAGGTTTGCAACCACTGTGGCTGCCAGCCCACCCAGGCGGGCACGGGCACGCGGGTGAGGAACTGCAGGGCGACGAAGAACAGGCGCAGTTCGTGGCTGAGTGCGTGGCGAACGGCGTGCAGCGGTCGGGTGATCGGGCTCGTCATGCGCGCATCATGCCTGCGGCCTGCCAGCGCTCATGCCCGCGGCTCGGCGGTGCTGACCCCGGCAGTGCTGACCCCGGCGGCCTCGAAGCTGGCCATGTCGCACAGGATGTGGCAGGCCGACACCAGCAGGGGCCAGGCCAGGGCCGCGCCCGAGCCTTCGCCCAGGCGCAGGTCCAGCTTGAGCACGGCCTCGGCGCCCAGGTGCGCCAGCATGCGCGCGTGGCCGCTTTCATCCGACTGGTGGGAGAACACGCAGCGCTGCAGCACCTGCGGCTGCAAGGCCTGGGCCACCAGCACGGCGCTGCTGACGATGAAGCCATCGACCACGATGACGCGGCGCTCGGCCGCGGCCTGCAGGGTGGCGCCCACCATCATCGCGATCTCGAAACCCCCGAAGGCGGCCAGCACGGCCAGCGGCTCGCGCACATCGGCATGGCGCTGCAGCACTTCTTGCAGCACGGTGAGCTTGCGCTCCAGGCCCGTGCGGTCCAGGCCCGTGCCCCGGCCCACGCAGTCGGTGAGCGGCCGGCCGCTCAGGCGCGCCATCAGGAGCGCGGCGCTGGACGTGTTGCCAATGCCCATCTCGCCCAGCAGCAAGGCATTGCCCGGCAAAGCACGGACCACGTCGGCGCCGGCACGCAGGGCCTGCTCACATTGGGCTGCGCTCATGGCGGGGCCCTGGCTGCAATCGGCCGTGCCGGGCGCCACCTTGGCATCGACCAGGCCCGGGTGCGCCGGCAGCGCGCTGGCCACACCGGCGTCCACCACGGTCAACGCCAGGCCATGCTGGCGCGCCAGCACGCTGACCGCCGCGCCACCGCCCAGGAAGTTGGCCACCATCTGCGCCGTCACTTCCGCCGGGAAGGCCGACACGCCGCGCGCGGCCAGGCCATGGTCGCCCGCGAACACCACCATCTGCGGCTGCTGCAGCACCGGCCGCTCGCTGCCCAGGATCAGGCCGATCTGGCGGGCCAGGCCCTCGATGCGGCCCAGCGCGCCCAAAGGCTTGGTCTTGTGGTCGATGAGGTGCTGCAGGCGCGCGGCCAGGGCCAGGTCGTGCAGGTCGGTGACCTGCGGGATGAAGTCGTGCGGGGTCGCGTTCATGGGTCGGTCCACTCAGTCTTCGATGCCGCGCTGCGCCGGGATGCCGGCCTCGTAGGCGTGCTTGACCTTGCGCACCTCGCTGACCGTGTCGGCGATGGCGATGATTTCGGGCGGGCAGTCGCGCCCGGTGATGACGACGTGCACGTGCGAGGGGCGCTCGCTCAGCGCATTGACCACCTCGTCCAGCGGCACCCAGCCGTAGATCAGCGGGTAGGTCATTTCATCGAGCACGACCAGGAAGGTGTCGCCCGCGGCGATCACGGCCGCCGCGCGGGCCCAGCCTTCGCGCGCCAGTTGCGCCGACTGCTCCAGGTCCTTGCTCTTCCAGCTGAAGCCATCGCCCAGGCCTTCGATGGCGATGCCGAGTTGCTCCAAGGCACGGTGCTCGCCGAAGCGCGCGCTGGGCACCTTCATGAACTGGAAGATGCGCACGGACTTGCCGCGGCCATGGGCGCGCAGGGCCAGGCCGAAGGCCGCCGTGCTCTTGCCCTTGCCGTCGCCCGTGTTGACGATGAGCAGGCCGCGTCGCTCGGCCTTCTCGCGCTGTTGCGGGGCTTCGGTGGGTGGGGTCTGGATGTCCATGGTGTGGGGTGTGTGCGGGTGAGGTGGGTTTCAGTAGCAGGGCAAGGCCGTCCAGCGCCCATCGACCTGGGCGATGCGCACGGCCTGCGCGAACACGGTTTCGATGGCGCGGTGCACGCGGGCGTCGCCGGCATCGCCACAGGCCAGCAGCTCGCCCGAGCGCATCACGGCGATGCGGTCGGCGGCCAGCGCCAAGGGCAGTTCATGCAAGACGCTGACGACGGCACGGCCACGCTGCGCCTGGGCGCGCAGCACCTGGGCCAGCAGGCGTTGGTGCGGCGCGTCGAGGTGGGCCGAGGGCTCGTCGAGCAGCAGCACCGGCGCCTGCGTGGCCAGGGCGCGGGCCAGGTGGGCGCGCTGGCGCTCACCGCCCGACAAGGCCTGCAAGGCGCGGTGGCGCAAGGCCAGCAAGTCGGTGTCTTGCAAAGCCTGTTCGATGGCCTCGCGGTCAGCGGCCGAGTGCGCGGGCCAGCCCAACCAGCCTTGGTGCGGCAGGCGGCCCAGGGCCACGGTGTCATCGACCGAGAGGGCCTCGTCACCGGGCGGGGTCTGGCCCATCCAGGCCAACTGTCGGGCGCGTTGGCGGGCACGTTGGTGGGCCGACACTTGCGCACCGGTCTGGCCATGCAACAGCACCTCGCCCGACGCCGCCGGCCACAGCCCGGCCAGGGCCTGCAAGAGGCTGGACTTGCCCGCGCCATTGGGCCCGACGATGGCCAGCCACTGGCCTGCGTGCGCCGCCAGGTTGACGCCCCGCACCACCGTGGCCTGGCCGCGTTGCACGCTCAGGTCGCGGGCCCGCAGCACGGGGAGCTTCGGTGCCGCGCTCATGCCGGCCTCCGGTGCAGCAGCACCAGCAGGTAGACGCCGCCCAGCACCGCGGTCAACACGCCGACGGGCAATTCTTGCGGGGGCAGCAGGCCGCGCGCCAGCACGTCGGACACCAGCATCAACACCCCGCCCATGGCGCTGGCCGCCCACAAAAGCACACGGTGACGCCCGCCGCTGAGGCCCCGCACCAGGTGGGGCGCTGCCAGGCCCACGAACGCCACCAGGCCGGCCTGGGCGACGGCCGCCGCGGTGGCCGCCGCCAGCACGCCCACCAGCACGGCACGGGCCAGGCCCAGGGGCACGCCCAGGCTGCGCGCGGTGTCTTCGCCCAAGGCAAGCGCGTCCAGCACCCGCGACAAGGCCAGGGCCAGCGGCAGCGTGATCACCCACACCGCGGCCATGAGGGCGCAGGCATCCCAACCGAGCAAGGCGGTGTTGCCCAGCATGAAGGCCTGCATGGCCCGCCAGGCTTCGGCAGACGACAGCATCAGCCACTGCGTGAGCGCGCCCAGCACCACGCCCACGACGACACCGGCCAGCAGCAGGCGCATCGTTTGGGTCGCGCCACGCGCCAGCGCGAGGGTGAGGGCCACACCGCCCAAGGCCCCGAAAAAGGCCAGGGCCGTCAGGCTCAGGCGCCCGCCCAGGCTGGACGCCACGGTTGCGGCATCGCCCCCCACATCGCCGCCGGGCAAGCAGCCCCAGGCACCGCCCACGGCCAGCGCCAGGGCCATGCTCAGGCCGGCCCCGGAGGCGCTGCCCAGCAGGTGGGGCTCGGCCAGCGGGTTGCGGAACAGGCCTTGCGCCACCGCGCCGCCCAGGCCCAGCAAGGCGCCCACGAGGAAGGCCCCCAGGGTGCGCGGCGCGCGGATGTCCCACACGATGGCGCGCTGACCGGCGTCGCCCCAAGCCTGCCAGGGCGCTTGCCAACCCTCGGCGCCCATGCCCAGGCCCAGCAAGGCCAGCACGGCGACCAGGGCGAGGCCGGCGGCCAAGAGCACCGCCGGGTGCGTGGCCTGGCGTGCTGTCGGGCGCGCAGTTGGGCTCGCAGTTGGGAGGGGGTGAGGCACCGTCATCGGGGCGCGGCAGGCACGTGGTCCTGCAGGCAATGGGCCAGCACCATCGCGGCCTGGCCGACACGCGGACCGGGCCGCGACAACACGTCCATGTCGGCCGATGACAAGGCACAGATGCGGCCCTGCCGCACGGCGTCCAGCCCGGCCCAACCGGGGCGCTGGGCCAGGCCCGCGCGCTCACCCGCCGACACGACGATGAGCGCCGGCCGCGCCTTCACCACGAACTCCGGGTTCAGCTTGGGGAACGGCCCCAGCGCGGCGGGCACCACATTGCGCGCGCCCAGTTGCGCCAGCAATTCGCCGATGTAAGAAGACTCGGACGCCGCGTAGGGCGCGCTGCCCACCTCAACGTACACGGCGATGCCGCGCGCGCGTTCCGGCACGGCCAGGCGCGCCAGGCGCAGCTCGTCCTGCATGCGCTGCCACTGCACGGCTGCGGCGTGCGGCTGGCCGATGAGCGCCGCGACCTTCTGCAGCACACGCTGCACCTGACCCAACTCGGTGGCGTCCAGTTCGGCCACGGGCAG
Source organism: Aquabacterium sp. (assembly GCA_023266355.1). Lineage (GTDB taxonomy): Bacteria > Pseudomonadota > Gammaproteobacteria > Burkholderiales > Burkholderiaceae_C > Aquabacterium. Next base: position 540,704 of record JAHFQM010000001.1, on the reverse strand, counting down.
GCCCAGGCTGCGCAGGCGCCCGCTCAGGCGCGACGAGGGCGCCAGCAAGACCAGGTCCGGGCGCAGGGCCAGGATGCGCTCCACATTGGCATCTTCCAAGCCGCCCAGCTTGGGCAGGCCGGCCACCGGCGCCGGCCAGTTCGACCAGCGGTCGGTCGCCACCAGGCGCGCGCACGCGCCCAGCACGCACACGGATTCGGTCAACGACGGCAGCAGCGACACGATGCGCTGCGGCGGTGCCGGCAAGGTCACGGGGGTGCCGCGGTCGTCCACCAGGGTGATGGGGGCGGCGGTTGCGGAGGTGGCGCACGCTGCCACCAGCGCAGTCAAGGCGACAAAAGCTGTCAAAGCGGCCGAGGCAGCCAAGGTGGCCCGCATCCTCAGGCCGATGCGGCGCGTCAACCCCACCGCTGCACCTGCTGCGTGAAGGGCTGACCGGCGGCCATCAGCGTGATGTGGCCACAGCACTGGGCCACGTCCTGGTGCAGGCGCCCCAGCTCATCGACCACGCGGCGCACATCCGCGCCCAGCGGGATGACGCCCATGCCAATCTCGTTGGACACCAGCACCACCGGGCCCTCGCGCTCGCGCAAGGCCGCCAGGAAGGCCTGCCTGCGTTGGGTCCAGGTGTGCAGCACGGCGTCGGTGCCTGCATCGGCCTCGGCAGCCCCATGCATCGGCATCAACACGTTCGTCACCCACAGCGTCAGGCAGTCGATCACGACCAGGCGATGCGGGTCACCCAGCTCGCTCGCGCCGCGCAGAGCCGCGGCCAGGTCCAGCGGCGCTTCGATCGCATCGAAGTCCGCCGGGCGGTCCAGCCGGTGCCGCGCGATGCGCTCGCGCATCTCCTCGTCAGACGCCATGGCCGTTGCCACCACCGTCACCCCGTGCTGCGGCGAACGCTGCAACCAGGCTTGCGCCAGCCGCTCGGCATGGCGCGACTTGCCGCTGCGCTGGCCGCCGAGGATGAGGTGGTGTGGGCTCATGGACAACAAGGATGACGCGAGGATGCCTCAGGAACGCTTCAGAAGCGCCGCGTGACGGCGAGCTTCAGGCTGCGACCGGCGTAGGGGTAGACACCACGTGTGCTGCACGGCGTGCCGTCCAGCGAATAGGCGAAACCATAGTCGAAACCACGGCGGTCAGCGAGGTTCGTGCCGCTGACCGCCACCGTCCAGTCGCGGTCAGACCAGGCGTAACGCGCGTCCAGCAGCGTGGACGAGGGCACGCGCACCGAGCAGCTGTTGCTTTCATCGCCGCTGTAGCGCGAGGCTGCCAGGAACTGCAGGCCCGCGTCCAGGGTCTGGTGGTCGTCGATGCGCCAGCCGGCGCGCAACGTGGCCGAGCGCGGCGCGACCAGCACCATCTCCTTGCCCGCATTGACGCCCTCACGGAAGCGCGCCGTCAGCTGCTGCACGACCGCCGACACGCTCAAGCGCTGCGTGGCCTGCCAGCGGCCTTCGGCCTCCACGCCCTTGCGTTGCGTCGGGTCGATGTTGGCGTTCGCAAAGACCAAAGGGTCATAGACGATTTCGTCACGCGTCTTCTGCGTGAAGTAGCGCACCGTCGCCGACTGCGCACCCTGCGCCCACTTCACACCGACTTCGCGGTCGCTGTTGCGCTGCGGGCGCAGCGGACCGTTGTTGGGCGTCACGCGGTTTTCGTCGATGTTGGCCTGGCGGTAAGACGTGGCCGCACGGCCATAGACCTCCCAGCCCGGCAACACCGTCTGGCTCAGGCCCAGCTCGCTGGCGTAGAGGTGGTCGTCGCGGTCGTACTGGGTGGCGGGGTAGTCGCCACCTGGGTAGTCACCGACCTTGTTGACCTTCTCGCTGCGCCAACCGGTGCTGATGCGCGTGGCCGTGGGCAGGGCCACATCGCCATGCACGAAGAAAGCGCGGTTGCGCTGGGTGCCCGTCTCCAGGCCGAGGCTGCCGGTCTTGTCGAAGCGCCAGTCCTGCAGGTCCACGCCTGACACAGCCTTCACATCCACACCGGAGAAGGCCTGCGCAAAACGCACAGTCGGCGTCAACTGCGATTGCTGGCTGTTGCTGCGCACTTCGGCACCGCCGAAAGACACGTACGCCGCCGTCCGCTCGCGTTTGCCCGCATCCAGCTGCAAGGCCCAGGCCGATGTGGTCTGCCACGCCAGTTGCGCCGTGTAGCGCGTTTCGCCGGCATTGGCGTAGTCCTTGGGTGTGTCTGTGCTGCGCGGACGCTGGCGTGCATCCTCGAAACTCAGCGCGCCCGGCAGGCGCGAAGCCTGGTCTTCGTGCTGCACGCGAAAAGCTGCGCGCACATCCTTCAGTCGCAGCTGCGCACCGAAGCTGCCCACGTCCTGGCGGTACTCGGCGTTGTCGCGCCAACCGCCGTCGCGCACGCGCTTCACGGCGGCGTCCAGCAGCCAAGGGCCCATGCCGTACTCGCCACTGGCGCCCAGCTCGTGGCCACCGAACGAGGCCACGGCCGCCTGCACGCGACCCGACGTCACCGTGGCGCCATCGCGCCCCCCCTCGGGCTGCTTGAGGATCACGTTGATGGCGCCCGCCGAGGCGCCCTCGCCCCACATCACGCTGCTGCTGCCGCGCACGATCTCGATGCGGTCGATGCGCTCCAGGGGGATCGCGCTGAGCCGAGCCGCCAGCATTTCATTTTCGCTGATGCGGATGCCGTCCACCAGCACGACCACGTTCTGGGGCGCAGCATCGCCGAAGCCGCGCAGGTCGATCTTGTTCTCGCGGCCATTGAAGAGGTCCGCGCGGGCGGGCACACCGCCCAGCTTGCGGATGGCCTCGTTGGCGTCCGACACGCCCGAGCGCTCGATCTGCTCGGCGGTGATGACGGTGGCGCCGATGGGCGCTGTGCGCAGCAACTGCGGCATCCGGCTGGCCGACACCACCACCGGGTCCACCTCATCGGCCCAAGCCGCACCCCACGACAGGGCAGACAGCACACCACACGCCACGGCCACGGCCGAACGCACCCCGGGTGCGACACGCACCGAGTTCACAAAAAACATGATTGAAACAGACAGGCAAGAGCCCCCGCCAGCGTCCCCGCAGGCATGAGCGACATGGCCCGACGGCATCGCTGCCATCGAACCCCTTGCTGGCCGGTATCCGGGCTGGGCGATGCGACCTGTGAGACCTTCCCAGGCCCGAAGACCCAGTGGCTGAAGCACACAAGCGGAGCTGCGCAGACACGCTGCACGGCTCGACCGCCGACCGTTGCGGGGGCAGCGCAAGTCAGGCTGGCATCGGCGATGCGCAGACCCTCTTGCTTCCCGTTTAACTGCACCGGCGGAACACCGGCGCGAGCACCAACGGGGCGGATTCTACGCCCTGGGGCCCCGCCACCCTGCGCACGCCTACAATCCGGCAACGTCCGACACCTTTGCCGACGCTCCAGGTGGCCGCGCCCCATGTCCAGAATCGACGAACTCACCGACCGCATCGAACGGCTCCTGCTGCGCCACGAAGAGCTGCGACGCACCAACGACCTGCTGGCCCAGCAAGTCACGGTGATCACGCAGGAGCGTGACTCCCTGCGCGCGCGCCTGGCCGCCGCCCGCGGCCGCATCGACGCCCTGCTCGACAAGCTGCCGCTGCCCGCCACAGGTGTCCACCCAGGCATGGATGCCGACGTGGATGCCGATGACACGGACGCGGCCGACCACGGCCATCCCCAGAACCCCGACGCCTGAGCCGCATGAACCAGATCGAAGTCTCCATCATGGGCCAGAGCTACCGCCTGGGCTGCCCCGAAGGCGGCGAGGCGCGCCTGCGCGAGGCCGTGGCCCAGGTGGACCGCGAGATGTGCGCCATCCGCGACAGCGGCAAGCTCAAGGCCCGCGAGCGCATCGCCGTGCTGGCGGCATTGAACCTGGCCTATGTGCTCAGCGAGCGGCCCACGGCCGCGGCCGCATCTCCGGCGCCAACCCAGGCAGGCCAGCCGGCCAGCGCGCCCGACGATGCCGCCTACATCGACCAGCTCATCGCCCGCCTCGATCAGACCCTGGGCCAGGACGGCCACCTGATTTGAGGCCCCAGGCACCTGCCCGTGTCAGCCCGATGTCTGCGGTCCACAAGCCCCTGTGAAAGGGGGCGACATCGGCGCAATTTCTCGCCCACGCTGCACGCCAAGTCGTAGAATGAAAGCGTCCGTCGGGTTCGTGGTTGTTTTTATTTCCTTGAACCGATGCTCTTAGAGCCAGGGCTTGGAACATCGCCCACTGGTGTGATCGTCTCGCGTCAGACGAACCCGAAGTGGTGCTGACCTCGCCCACCTGAATCCCCTGGGTTCAGGAATGCGGCAACCAGTTTCCGGCGGACCTTGCATGCACAACGGCCAGACACCTTCACAGGGTCTGGCCGTTTTTTTGTGTGGCTTTCCCTTGTGTGGTTTTGCCGAACGCTCGACGCGGGCTCAGGCTGCTGGCGTGAACTGGATGCTGGCCAGCACGATGCGGTTGCCGCCTTTTTCGCGGGCACCTGCCAGGGCGCGGTCGGCGCTGCGCATGAGCTCATCGACCAGGCCCGCCGTGTGCGGGAAGCTGGCCACGCCCATGCTGACCGTGAAGGGGATGGGCTGACCGTTGTGCGCCACGATGTGCTGGGCGCACTGGCGGCGCAGTTGCTCCATGCGCGAGTGCGCCGTGGCCAGGCCCACGCCTGACAGCAGCACCACGAAGCGGTCACCGCCCAGGCGGCAAGGCGCGTCCATGGCGCGGGTGCCGGCACGCAGCAGGCGACCCAGGGATTCGATGACGCGCTCGCAGCCGTCCAGGCCATGGTTCTGGCGGATCTCGTCCATGTTGTCCACGGCGATGGCCACCAGGGCAAATTCGCGCTGCTCGCGGCTGGAGAGATCGGCCTCGCGGCAGAGCTGCTCTTCGAAGTGGGCGCGGTGGTAGAGGCCGGAGAGGGCATCGCGCACCTGGCTGCCTTCGACGTCACGGCGCAGGTTTTCGTTGGCCTTTTGCTGCTGTTCCAGCTGGGCAAGCGCGCCTTGCAACTGGGCATCGCGGCGACGCGCATCGGTGACGTCCTGCCAGACCGACACCAGCTTGTGGACGCCCTCTTCCGGCGTGAACAACTGGCGCCAGGCCGTGAATTCGCGGCGGCCGCCGGTCACCTCCAGCTTGTGTTCGGAGATCACGCCGCCCGGTGTGGCCTTGGCTTGCAGGTCGGCGGCACGCAGCGCCACGGCCAGGGTGGCATCGAAGAGGTCGCTGTCTTGCGCCCCCACCAGTTCGCGGCCTTCCAGGCCCAACAGGCGGGCTGCGACGGCGTTGGTGAGGTCGTAACGACCGGTGGACAAATCCTTGACCAGGACGCCCATGCCCAACTGGTCAAGCGCGTGCAGCACCGCAATGTTCAGGGCGGCGCCGTCCAGCAAACCCGGAGCGAGGAGATCGGCCATGTGTGTGTGAATGAGTTCCGGGCCGCCTGCGCCGGACAGGTGCCGAGCGACCGATGTGCCGATGTTCGCTGAAATTCCAGCATGTGGCTGTCCTTCAAACGAGGGATCCGCCTGGGGTTTTCGCCAAATTCGTGGTATTTCGCACAGGCAGTGGCGCAGCTGCCTGACCGTGTGTTGCATCCCGGACAATACGCCAAGTCTGGAATCCTTGCCGTTTCTGCGGCCTCCCGCCCATGCCGAACACCGCTGCGCACGCCGCTCACGTCGCTGCTCACATCGCTCTTTTGGGCTGTGGCCTGATGGGTCAACCCATGGCCCGCCGCCTGCTGCAGGCCGGTCACACCGTCACGGTCTGGAACCGCACACGCAGCAAGGCAGAAGCGCTGGCCGGCGATGGCGCGCGGGTGGCCGACACCCCTGCGGCGGCCGTGGCCCAGGCCGATGTCGTCATCACCATGCTGGACAACGGCAAAGTGGTGCGGCAGGTGGTGTTCGAGCCCTCGGGCCTCGGAGCCTCGGCGGCCGATGCCATGCGCCCGGGCTGCCTGTTCATCGACATGGGCTCCATCCTGCCGGCCCAAGCCCAGGCCCATGCGCGCGACCTGGGAGCCCGTGGCGTGCGCGTGCTGGACGCGCCGGTCTCGGGCGGCACGCTCGGCGCGCAAGCCGGCACGCTGGCCATCATGGCCGGTGGCGATGCGGCCGATTTCGACGCGGCCGTGCCGGTGCTGTCGGTGCTGGGCAGGCCGGTGCACGTCGGCCCGGCGGGTTCGGGGCAACTGGCCAAGCTGGCCAACCAGATGATCGTGGGCATCACCATCGGCGCGGTGGCCGAAGCGCTGCTGCTGGTCGAGCGCGGCGGGGCGGACCCGGCCAAGGTGCGCGAGGCGCTGCGCGGTGGCTTCGCCGAAAGCCGCATCCTGGAGGTGCATGGCCAGCGCATGGTCGAGGGGGATTTCGCCAAACGCGGCTCCCTGGCCATCCAGCTCAAGGACCTGCGCAACGCTTTGCACACGGCCGGCGAGATGGCCTTCGACGCGCCCATCACCCAGGCGCTGGCCGGGCTCTACGCCGATGCCGCCGCCCACGGCATGGCCGATCTGGACCAGTCGGGCCTGTTCTGCGAACTGCAGCGACGCCAGCAGGGCTGAAAGCGCCAGGCGCCGGGCGCCAGCTTCAGCGCTGGCTGGCCCTCACCGCATCGGCCACGCTCATGAACATGCGCCCCTGTGCACCCAGGCCGGGCGGATCGCAGCGGGTGAGCAACTCGCGCACCGGGTCTTTGACACGGGACAGCAACAGGCGCTGGCCTTGCCGTTGCAGGTGGCGGTCCAGTTCCAGCAGGCATTCGGCGGCGGTGCTGTCGAGGTCGGCGGTTTCCTCCAGGCTCAGCACCACGGTGTGCACGCCCTGCGGCGCGGCATCGAGCGCGTGCAGCCTGCGCGAGACCTCGCCCACGACGCGCTCGGCGCTGGCAAAGAAGAGGGGCTCTTCCGGCCGCAGCACCATCACACCGGGGGTGGTGAGCGCATCGGGGTGGGTGCCCAGGACCACAAAGTGATCGCTGCCATCCAGCCGCCCCAACTCATGCAGCACGGGCTGGCTGAAGCGCCGCAAGGATGCCAGCAATGACAGGCCGATGGCCGCCAGCATGCCGTGCAGCACGCCCAGCAACAGCACCGCCAGCACCGAGCCCACCACCAGTTCGCGGTCGCGGTTCATGCGCCAGACATCGCGCAGCGGCCTCGGGTTCAGCGCGTGCCACAGGGCGGCGATGACGGCCACGGCCAACACCGGACGCGGCAACCAGCGCAGCTCGGGCAGGGCCCAGACCATGACGATGCCAACGACGACCAGGGCACACGCCGCCGCGGCCTTGCTGGTGGCGCCGCTGGCCGCGTTGGCCGCACTGGCAGAGAAGCCCGCACCCACCGGCATGCCCTGCAGCAGGGCCGACACCACATTGCAGCCGCCCAGCACCCACAGCTCGCGGTTGGCATCGACGCGGTCTCCCTGGGCCAAGGCCAGGCTGCGGATGCTGCCCCACGACTCGGCGAACACGAGGATCAACAAGCCAAAGGCCAGCTCGACCACATGCAGCCAGACGTCCAGGCTCAGTGCCGGCATCTGCCAATGCCAGGAGGGTGCCGCGAGCGCCCCGACCGACTGCACGCCCCAGCCCTCCAGGCCCAGGCCCCTGGAAGCCAGCATCGCGCCCAGCATCACCAGCAAAGAGGCAGGCCAGGCCGGCCAGCGGCGCAACACCACCAGCCCCACACCGGCCAGCACGGCCACACCCAGGCTGGGCAGGTGCCATCGGTCCACGTGGCTCAGGGTGTAGCCCAACAACTGGAGGGTTGACTGGCCCTGGCTTGGCAAGGTCAAGCCGAGGGCATCCGGCAGTTGGCGAACCACGATGGTGATGGCCAGGCCAAAGGCAAAGCCCCGCAACACCGGCCGCGAGACATACGCCGACAACTGCCCCTGGCGCGCCGCGGCCAGCAAGCAGAGCATGGCGCCGGCCGAGAGCGTCAGTGCCATCAGCACCGTCGCGTAGTCCAGCCCGCCCGCTGACGCGCCACCCGAGAGCGACCACGCGGCGGCGGCCGACAGGCTGGCCGTGGACGAGGTCGGCGCCACCACGGCGAAACGGCTGCCACCGAACAGGGCGTACACCGCCAGACCGACCACCATGGCCACCAGCGCGTGGGTCACCGGCAAATGGGCCAGGCCGGCATAGGCCACGGCCTCGGGCAGCAGCAGACCTGCCACGCACAGACCGGCCACCACATCGCGCCGGCTGAGCTTGCGCACGCGCCAGGTGCTGTGTCCGCGCCAGCCCTCGATCACGGCATCGGCAGGCGGCAGGGGCGAAGGCTTGGGCGGGGAGGCCATGGTCGGTCAGGCAAGTGGGCCCACATGATGGCATGTCAGCGTCGCATCGCCGGCATGGCTTCGAACACCTCCGCGACCCACTCCACGAAGGCCTGCACCTTGGTGGAAAGGTGGCGGTTGGACGGGTAAACCGCGTGCACCGGCAAGGACTCGACCTGCCAGTCCGCCAGCAGGGGCACGAGGCGGCCGGCGCGCTCGTGCCACTCCACCAGGAAGGCGGGCAACTGGCCCACGCCCAGGCCGGCCACGCAGGCATCTTCGTAAACGTTGGAGTCGTTGAGGGCCAGACCGCCGTCGAACTTCAGCGCCAGGCGTTCGCCGTCTTTCACGAAGTCCCAGCCCACCACGCCGCTGCCATCGAAGTAGTTGATCCAGCGGTGGCCGTGGAGCGCCTGCGGGTGCGTCGGCGTGCCATGGGCCGCCAGGTAGGACGGCGCCGCGCAGGTCAGGAAGCGCATGGAGCCGATGCGCCGCGCCGCCAGCGCCGAGTCCTGGATGGCGCCGACGCGGATGACGCAGTCCACGCCCTCGCTGACGAGGTTGATGGGACGGTCGGTGCAGCCCAACTCCAGTGCGATGCCGGGGTGGCGGCGCAAGAACTCGGGCACGGCTTCGCGCACCAGGTAGCGGGCCATGGCCGAGGTCATGTCCACGCGCAGCCGACCGCTGGGCGCGCCCTGGCGGGAGGAGACCGACTCGTCGGCCTCGCGCACATCGTCGAGCACCTGCACGCAACGCTCGTAGTAGGCGGCGCCATCGGCCGTCAGCGTGACGCGGCGGGTCGAGCGGTGCAGCAGGCGGGTGCCCAGCTCGGCCTCCAGGTCCTGCACCAGGGTGGACACGGTGGCCTTGGGCATGCCCAGGGCCTCGCTGGCGCGTGTGAAACCGCCTGTGTCCACCACCTTGACGAAGGCTGCGAAGGCTTTGAGCTTGTCCATTGTTCAAATTCCTGAACAGTGATTTCAATAAGTGCGAGTTTATTGAATAAAAGAAAGTCAATACAGTGCATCCCACGATGTCCCCACTGCCCTGCCTGCGCCATGTCCACTGACCCCTGCACGTCGGGCGCCAACGCCCTGGCCGACGCCCAGTTCGACTGGCCCGGCCACAGCGGCCCGCTGCACCTCAAGCTGTACAAGTCGCCCGCCCACCCGCTGGGTTGCGGCAGCTTGCTGGTGTTTTTCCACCCCGGCGGCTTCGTGGTCGATGACCTCGAAGAAGCCAACCACTGCCTGCGGGTGGTGGCCGATGCCTGCGAGGTCCATGTGCTGGCCCCGAGTTACGCCCTGGCGCCCGAGCGCCCCTTCCCCGCCGCCGTTGAGGACGCCCACGCGGTACTGGGACAGGTCAGCGCGCACAAGCGCCAGCTGGGGTGGAAGGGCACGCACCTGTTCGTGGGTGGCGTGGAAGCCGGCGGCAACCTGGCGGCGGTGTCGGCCCTGGTCAGCCGCGACCGCCATGGCCCGCCGCTGGCCGGGCAGATCCTGGTGATGCCCATGCTCGATGCCAGCCTGGGTTGCCACTCCATGCGCTGTGCCGATGAGGCCCAGGACGGCGGCGCGATGGCCCGCACCCTGGCCGACAGCTACCGCCGCTACCTGCCACGCCCGGCCGACCGCCTCCACCCCTATGCCAGCCCGCTGAAAGCGCGCCGCCTGGGCGAGCTGCCGCCGGCCCTGATCTTCCACACCGAGGGCGACCCCCTGGCCGACGAGGCCGTGGCCTACGCCGACAAGCTGCGCCAGGCCGGCAACCACGCCAGCGACATCGCCCTTCCCCCCGCCGACGTCAAGGACAACCAGGACCGCTGCGAGATCACCGCCGACGACCCCTGCATCCTCGCCATGAAACGCTTCATGGCCGACATCGGCCAGAACGCCCATCCGTCTTCCACATCCAGCACACCCAACACATCCGCCAAGGGAGCCCAACCATGACCGCCACATCCCGTCCTGACCTCCGGACCCACGCCCGCACCCGCCTGCGCCCCGTGGCCCAGGCCATCGCCACCACTATCACCGTCGGCGCCCTGAGCGCAGCCGCCCTGAGCCTGAGCGGCTGCGGCAAGGAACAAACCGCCCAGGCCGCCGCGCCCCAGGCCCCGCAAGCCGCGCCCGTGAGCGTGGCCGAGGTCATCACCCGCCAGGTGACGCAGGAGCGCAGCTTCTCCGGCGTCATCGAGGCCATCGAGCGCGCCCAGCTGCGTCCGCGCGTGGCCGGCACCGTCGAGCAGGTGCGCCTGCAGCCCGGCGCGCTGGTGCACAAGGGCGATGTGCTGTTCGTCATCGACCCGCGCCCCTACCAGGCCGAGGCAGCGCGACTGGAAGCCGCCGCCGCCAGCTCGCAACTGAAGGCCGAGCTGGCCCAAGCCGAACTGGTGCGTGCGCAGCGCCTGCTGGCCGACAACGCCATCGCCCAGCGCGACCACGACGAGCGCCAGTCCACCGCACGCCAGCTGGAAGCCGCCGCCCGCGCCGACAAGGCCTCGCTGCAATCGGCCCGCCTGAACCTGGAATGGACGCAGGTGCGCGCGCCCTTCGACGGCCGCGTCGGCAAGGCCGAAGTCACCACCGGCAACCTGGTGGACGGCAACACGGTGCTGACCACGCTGGTGTCGGCCAACCCGATGTACGTGAGCTTCAATGGCGACGAGGGCACCTTCCTGCAAGTGGGCAAGCTGGCCCGCAGCAACCCCAAGGCGCTGAAGGTGCGCTTGGGCCTGGCCAACGAAGACGGCTTCCCGCACGAGGGCCGCCTGGAGTTCGTGGACAACCAGATCGACCCGCAGGCCGGCAGCGTGCGCATGCGCGCCGTGGTGGACAACAAAGACGGCCTGCTCACGCCCGGCCTGTTCGCCAAGGTGCAGATCGGCAACGACAACCAGGCCGGCGCCGCCTCGGCCCTGGTGGCCGAGCGCGCCATCGGCACCGACCAGAACCGCAAGTTCGTCTGGGTGGTCGATGACAAGAACCAGCCCGCCTACCGCCCAGTCCAGCTCGGCACCCAGGTCGGCGACCTGCGCGTCATCACCGCGGGCCTGAAGGCCGGCGAGCGCGTCATCGTCGATGGCCTGCAGCGCGTGCGCCCTGGCGCCCCCGTGGCGCCGCAGCTGGTGCCCATGAGCGGCCCGGCCGCATCCGCCGCCGCAACGTCTGCTGCCTCCGCCGCCACCGCCGCCAAGTGAGGCCCACACCATGAACTTCTCACGCTTCTTCGTGGACCGGCCGATCTTCGCGGCCGTGCTGTCCATCCTCATCTTCATCGCGGGCACCATCGCCATCGTGCGACTGCCCATCTCCGAGTACCCGGAAGTGGTGCCGCCCTCCGTGGTGGTGCGCGCGCAGTTCCCCGGCGCCAACCCCAAGGTGATCGCCGAAACCGTGGCCGCGCCGCTGGAAGAGCAGATCAACGGCGTCGAGAACATGCTCTACATGTCCTCGCAAGCCACCACCGACGGCGCCCTGACGCTGACGGTGACCTTCAAGATCGGCACCGACGTTGACCAGGCCCAGACCCAGGTGCAAAACCGCGTGCAGCGCGCCTTGCCGCGCCTGCCCGAGGAGGTCCGCCAGATCGGTGTGACGACCATCAAGAGCTCGCCCAACCTGACGATGGTGGTCCACCTGCTGTCGCCCAAGGGCAGCTACGACGACGTCTACCTGCGCAACTACGCCACGCTCAACGTGAAGGACCGCCTGGCGCGCCTGAGCGGCATGGGCGATGTGCAGGTGTTCGGTGCGGGCGACTACGCCATGCGCATCTGGCTGGACCCGCAAAAAGTGGCCCAGCGCAGCCTGACGGCCAGCGACGTGGTGGCCTCCATCCGCGAGCAGAACGTGCAGGTGGCCGCCGGCGTGATCGGCGCACCGCCCGACACCAAAGCACCGTTCCAGCTGTCGGTGAACGCCTCGGGCCGCCTGCAGACCGAGGAAGAGTTCGGCAACATCATCGTCAAGACGAACGCCGACGGCGGCATCACCCGCCTGCGTGACGTGGCCCGCATCGAACTGGGCGCCAACCAGTACGCGCTGCGCTCGCTGCTCAACAACAAGCCGGCCATCGGCATGGGCATCTTCGAGGCGCCGAATGCCAACGCGCTGCAGCTGTCGGCCGATGTGCGCAAGCTCATGGCCGAGCTGAAGAAGGACTTCCCCGCCGACGTCGATTTCGACATCGTCTATGACCCCACGCAGTTCGTGAGCGCGTCCATCGACGCCGTGGTCAAGACCCTGATCGAGGCCGTGGCCCTGGTGGTGCTGGTGGTCATCGTCTTCCTGCAGACCTGGCGCGCTTCGCTGATCCCGCTGCTGGCCGTGCCCGTGTCCATCGTCGGCACCTTCGCCGTGCTGCTGGCCTTCGGCTTCTCGATCAACACGCTGTCGCTGTTCGGCCTGGTGCTGGCCATTGGCATCGTGGTGGACGACGCCATCGTGGTGGTGGAAAACGTCGAGCGCAACATCGCCAACGGCCTGACGCCGCGCGAGGCCACCATCCAGGCCATGAAGGAGGTCTCCGGGCCCATCATCGCCATCGCGCTGGTGCTGTGCGCCGTGTTCGTGCCGATCGCGTATGTGGCGGGCCTGACGGGTCAGTTCTACAAGCAGTTCGCGCTGACGATCGCCATCTCCACCGTGATCTCGGCCTTCAACTCGCTGACGCTGTCGCCAGCCCTGGCCGCCGCGCTGCTCAAGCCGCACGACGCGCCGAAGGACGCCCTCTCGCGCGGCATGGACGCCGTGCTGGGCGGTTTCTTCAAGCGCTTCAACCGCGTCTTTGACCGCGCCTCGCACCGCTACCAAGGCGGCGTGGGCGGCACGCTCAAGCACAAGACGGCCACCATGGGCGTCTACCTGCTGCTGTGCGTGGGCGCCTTCTTCGTGTTCAAGGCCGTGCCCTCGGGCTTCGTGCCGGCGCAGGACAAGCAGTACCTGGTGGGCTTTGCCCAGTTGCCCGATGCCGCCTCGCTGGAGCGCACCGACGCGGTCATCCGCCGCATGACGGACATCGCCAAGTCGGTGCCGGGCGTGGCCAATGCCGTGGCCTTCCCCGGCCTGTCGATCAACGGCTTCACCAACGCGCCCAACGCCGGCATCGTGTTCTACACGCTGGACGACTTCGACAAGCGCAAGGGCCCCGGCCTGTCGGGCGACGCCATCGCGGCCGAGGTCAACAAGCGCCTGGGCGCCATCCAGGACGCCTTCATCATGGTCTTCCCGCCACCCGCGGTGAACGGCCTGGGCACCATCGGCGGCTTCAAGCTGTTCGTGGAAGACCGCGGCAACGTGGGCTATGACGAGCTGTTCAAGGCCACGCAGGCCCTGCAGATGAAGGCCTGGCAGACGCCCGAGCTGGCCGGCGTGTTCAGCAGCTACCAGATCAACGTGCCGCAGCTGTTCGCCGACGTGGACCGCACCAAGGCCAAGCAGCTGGGTGTGCCGCTCTCGAGCATCTTCAACACCCTGCAGATCAACCTGGGCTCGCTCTACACCAACGACTTCAACAAGTTCGGCCGCACCTTCCAGGTGGTGGTGCAGGCGGACGCGCCCTACCGCGCCTCGCCAGACAGCATCGCCAACCTCAAGGTGCGCAGCAACTCCGGCGAGATGATCCCGCTGGGCAGCCTGCTGAAGATGTCGGACTCGTACGGCCCGGACCGCGTGCAGCGCTACAACGCCTACGTCTCGGCCGACATCAACGGTGGTCCGGCCCCCGGCGTGTCTTCGGGCCAGGCCCAGGCCGCGATGGAGCGCATCGCCGCCGAGGTGCTGCCCAAGGGCGTGGGCATCGAGTGGACCGACCTGACCTACCAGGAGATCCTGGCCGGCAACACCCTGGTCTATGTGTTCCCGCTGTGCGTGCTGCTGGTCTTCCTGGTGCTGGCCGCGCAGTACGAAAGCTGGACGCTGCCGCTGGCCGTGATCCTGATCGTGCCGATGTCCATCCTGTGCGCGCTGACCGGCGTCTACCTCACCCACGGCGACAACAACATCTTCACGCAGATCGCGCTGTTCGTGCTGGTGGGGCTGTCGGCGAAGAACGCGATCCTGATCGTGGAGTTCGCCCGTGAGCTGGAGCACCACGGACGCAGCATCGTCGAAGCCGCGCTGGAAGCCAGCAAGCTGCGCCTGCGCCCCATCCTGATGACGTCGATCGCTTTCATCATGGGCGTGGTGCCGCTGGTGCTGTCCACCGGCGCCGGCTCGGAAATGCGCCATGCCATGGGCGTGGCCGTGTTCTCCGGCATGTTGGGCGTGACGCTGTTCGGCCTCTTCCTCACCCCCGTGTTCTACGTGCTGCTGCGCAAGCTGGCCGTGAAGCTGGAGGGCCAGCAGCCCTCCTCCACAACCACCACCGCAGCCACCCACGACCTGCCCGCTCCGGAGGCACCATGACCCATTCCCTCTCTCTGCCCCAAGGCCCCGTGACGTTGCCAGTGACGTTGCCATTGCCGCCCACCACACGCCCACGCCAGCGCACGCACGCCTTCACCGCCACGGCGGCGGCCGTGCTGGCCACCCTCGTGCTGGCCGGCTGCAACACCGCCCCGGCCCAGCCCGATGCCCGCATCGCCGTGCCCGAGGCCTACAAGGAAGCCTCCGCGCTGGCCGCGGCCCAGGCTGCTGATTTGGCCCAACCTGCGGCCGACGGCAGCCGCTGGAAGCCCGCCGAGCCCTCGGAGGCCCAGGCCCGCGGCGCCTGGTGGGAAACCTTCGGTGACCCCACCCTCAACCAGCTGGAACAGCAGGCCGAAGCCGCCAACCCCGGTCTGGCCGTGGCCGCTGCCCGCGTCAAGGCCGCGCGCGCCCTGCTCAGCAGCAGCCAGGCCGACCGCCTGCCGCAGCTGGGCGTGAGCGCCGGTGTGGCCCGCCAGAAGCCGTCTGCGGCCGAACAGGGCCTGAGCGCCGACCAGAACATCGCGCCCAGCAGCCTGTGGCGCGCCGGCCTGAGCGCCAGCTACGAGGTGGACCTGTTCCAACGCGTGGCCAACAGCGTGCAGGCTGCCGAGGCCGATGCCCTGGCCTCGCAGGCCAACCACCGCTCGGTGCTGCTCAGCCTGCAAGCCGATGTGGCACAGACCTACTTCCAGCTGCGCACGCTGGACGCCGTGGTCGTGCTGCTGACGCAGACCGCCTCCCTGCGCGAGCAGAGCCTGCAACTGGCGCAACGCCGCCTGGCCGCGGGCGATGTCTCCGAGCTGGACGTGGCCCGGGCCCGCACCGAGCTGGCCACCACCCAGGCCGACCTGCAAGCCCAGCGCGGCGAACGTGCCCGCACCGAGCACGCCCTGGCCGTGTTGCTGGGCCAGCCCCCTGCCGCCTTCGGCCTGGCCGCGCAGCCGCTGCCCGCCGATGCGCGCGTGCCCATGGTGCCGGCCGGCCTGCCCTCGGCCCTGCTGGAGCGCCGCCCCGACGTGGCCGCCGCGCAAGCCCGCATGATGGCCGCCACCGCCCGCGTGGGCCAGGCCCGCTCGGCCCTGTTCCCGGCCCTGCGCCTGACCGCCGATGGCGGCTTTGCCTCCTACGAGCTGCGCGACCTGTTCCTGTGGAGCGCGCGCAGCTGGGTGGCCAATGCCGTGCTGTCGATGCCGATCTTCGATGGTGGCCGCAACCGCGCGGGCGTCAACCGCGCCGAGGCCGTGCTGGAAGAGTCGGTGGCCGACTACCGCCAGACCGTGCTGGGCGCTTTCGGCGATGTGGAAGACAAGCTCTCGGGCCTGGGCAGCGTGCGGGCGCAGACCCTGTCGCTGAGCGAAGCCGTGGTGGCCGCGCGCCGCTCGGCCGAACTGGCAGACAAGCGCTACCGCGCCGGCGAAGACAGCTACCTCACGCTGCTCGACACCCAGCGCAGCCTGCTGGCGGTGGAACGCCAGGCCGTGCAGCTGCGCGGCGCCTGGGCCACCGGCACCATCGGGCTGATCCGCTCGCTGGGCGGCGGCTGGGCACCCACGCCCCCCGGCCAGACTGCAGCCACACAGCCGGCCAAGTCCTGATCAGCCGAGCCACGTCCGCGTGACGCCGCGTGACGTCGCGTGTCGCTCAACCCGATGTGGCCAGCGTGGCGGGCAGGTCGTCGCCATCGGACAGCGCCTCGCGGATGTGGGTGCGCTCCGCCTCCGCCGCGATCAAGGCCTCCACGCAACGTGCGTCGAGGCGGTTCAACGCCGCCTCGCGCCGCAGCTCGGCCACGCACTCGGCCTCCGACCACGCCCGCTTGTACGGCCGCGTCGATGAGATCGCGTCGTACACATCGGCCACGGCCACGATGCGCGCCTCGATGGGGATGTCGTCCAGCATCAGCCCCTGCGGGTAGCCCGAGCCATCGCCGCGCTCGTGGTGGTGGGCCACCACATTGAGCATCACCGACGCGGCCAGGTCGTTGTCGATGCCCAGGTCGCTGACGATGTTGCGCGCCAGTTGCACCCCCACCGGCACGTGCTGCTGCATGCAGCGCCGCTCCTCGTCGTCCAGCTTCCCCGGCTTGAGCAAGATGCGATCGGGAATCCCCACCTTGCCGATGTCGTGCAGCGGCGCGAACAGGTGCAGGTACTCGATGAACTCGTCGCTCAGGCCCAGGCTGTCGGCCAGCGCCACCGCGATCAACCGGGAGTAGCTGGCCATGCGCTCCAGGTGCGCGCCGGTTTCCACGTCGCGCATGCGGGCCAGGCCCTTGGCCACATCGACCGCGCCCACCAGCGTGTTGACCGCCGCCATGCGCAGCACATAGAGCTGGGCCAGGATGTCGGCGATGACGTCGAGGTCGGTGGTGACATCGGGCGTGAAGGCAGCGGCCTGGCGTGAATCGAAAAACAGGAAGGCCGACAGGCGCTTGCCGGCGTAAACCGGCACCGTGTAGCTGCTCTGGTAAGACTGGGCCTTGAGCCACAGCGAATGCACCGAAGGCTCGCGCAGGCTGAGGTCCAGGTTGTCGATGACGCGGGGGATGTGTTCGGCGGCCAGGGCGCGCAATGAGGGCACGGCCGCCAGATGGGCTTCGTAATGGCGCAAGGCCTGGCCGTCGTCCGAGCTGCTGGCGAAGGTCCGCAGCAGGTCCTTGACGGGCTCGTACAGCACCAGTGCGATGCGGTTGACCGCAGGGTGACGGGCCCGAACGATGTCATGCAACCCCGCGAGGCGGCCCGTCATGTCGGAGCGCGACATCGCGATGTTCTTCAGGACCAGGCTGTCGAATGGCATGGGGATGGGATCGAGCGCCACGGTTCAAGCGCTGTGGCCCGCCAGCGCACCGACTGGACAGCCGGCGCCTCAGTGTCGGATGTTCAAAGCACGGTTTGTGCCTGTCAATCAAGACAAGCCCGCAAAGCGTGCAGCCCTCACGAACAGCCCGCCCCCAAGTCACCCGGACACGCCCCGCGCGTGGCTCATCGGCGACGTCCTGACGCCATCTGGGGGAAGGCCTTCTGCAAGGTTTCGACCTGCCCGCACTTGACGGCCGAATAACCCGGCAAGGCATTGACCACGGCGTGGAAGGCCTCGCTGCGCATCACCTCCAGCACGGCTTGCAACTCGGGGCGCTGCAGGTCGGCATCGCGGCACAGGAAGAAATAGCGCTCGGTGGCCACGGGCACGAAGTCCAGCTTGAAGCGGCGCGCCGGTGGCTCGACCCCGAAGCCCACATCGGCCATGCCGCTGGCCACGTAGGCCGCCACCGCCGCGTGTGTGAACTCGGCCAACTCCCAGCCACTGATTTGGTGGGTGGGCACCTTGGCCTGGCGCAAGCAGCACTCCAGCAGGAAGCGCGTGCCCGAGCTGGGCTGGCGGTTGACGAAGCGCACGCCTTTGCGCGTCAGGTCCTGCACGCCGTAGATTTCCAGCGGGTTGCCATGCGCCACGAACAGGCCCTGGCGGCGCGTGGCCATGTGGATGACGCGGCTGTGCTTGGGGCTCAGCCATTGCGCGTAGTGCTGCAAGGCCGTGTCTTCGAACTCGCCCTGCGGCACGTGGAAGCCCGCGAGGTCGCAGGAGCCCGCGTGCAGCGAGGCCACGCCCTCCTGGCTGCCCACGTACTTGCGGTCGATGCGCTCGCCACGCTGGGCCAGCACCTCGATGAGTTTTTCCACCGCGAAGCCGTGGCTGGCATGCACGCGCAAGCCTGCGGCACCGGCGGACAGCACCCGGCCAAGCTCGGTTTCCAGCTCCGAAGCCAGGCTCTCCAGCGTGGGCGAGAGGCGCGCCTGGATGCGGTGCCCCGCCCAGACCAGGCGTTCGGCCAAGGGGGTGAGGGTCGAGCCCTTGCCGCGGTCCATGTTGAGCAGGGGCATGCCGAGCTGCGCCTGCCCCTGGCGGACGAGGTTCCACGCGTGCCGGTAAGACGAGCCCGTGTGCTTGCACGCGCCCGAGAGGCTGCCGTGCTCCTGCACCTCGGCCAGCAGGCTGAGCAGGCGCGGCGACAACTGCTGACCGCTGTCGTCGGTGATGGTCCAGTGCGGGGTGATGGAGACGGTGTGCAAGGCGGGCCAAACTTATGCTGTCAACAGCATGAAATATATGCTTTCGTGCGTCGCATCCCTTCGTGGATATCCCCAGTCTCCACTGATGAGCTCACCCCCTAGAATGATGTGATGTGCTGTCAAAGCATATGACGCACACCCACCCAGCGTGACTGGCTGTCCGCCTACAGGAGACCACATGGCGATCGAAGCACTCGGCAAACACACCTCGCCGCCGGCCACCCAGGCGGGCTTCCTCGACAAGGAACGCATCATCGCGGGGGCAGGCTTCAACCGCTGGCTGGTGCCACCGGCCGCACTCGCCATCCACCTGTGCATCGGCATGGCCTATGGCTTTTCGGTGTTCTGGCTGCCGCTGTCCAAGGCACTGGGCATCAAGGAGCCCCTCCAGTGCGGCGCCGACGTCGGCTTCTTCGCCGAACTCTTCACCACCACCTGCGACTGGAAGGTTTCCACGCTGGGCTGGATGTACACGCTCTTCTTCGTGCTGCTGGGCAGCTCGGCCGCGCTGTGGGGCGGCTGGCTGGAACGCGCCGGCCCGCGCAAGGCTGGCGTGGTCAGCGCGGTGTGCTGGTGTGGCGGCATGCTGATCTCGGCCCTCGGCGTGCACCTGCACCAGTTCTGGCTGATGCTGCTGGGCTCGGGCGTGATCGGTGGCATCGGGCTGGGCCTGGGCTACATCTCGCCGGTCAGCACCCTCATCAAGTGGTTCCCTGACCGCCGCGGCATGGCCACGGGCATGGCCATCATGGGCTTCGGCGGCGGTGCCATGATCGGCTCGCCACTGGCCGCCGAGCTGATGAAGCGCTTCGCCACCGACACCAACGTCGGCGTGGCCTCGACCTTCGTTGTCATGGCCCTGATCTACTTCGTCTTCATGATGGCCGGCGCGCTGGGCTACCGCGTGCCAGCCACCGGCTGGAAGCCCGCAGGCTGGACACCCCCGGCGGCCCAGACGAGCAACGCCATGATCACCTCCAATCACGTGCACGTGAAGAAGGTGTGGGGCATCCCGCAGTTCTGGCTGGTGTGGATGGTGCTGTGCATGAACGTGTCGGCCGGCATCGGCGTGATCGGCATGGCCAGCCCCATGCTGCAAGAGGTGTTCGGCGGCAGCCTGATCGGCGTGGCCGCGAAGTTCAAGGACCTCGACAAGGCCCAACTCAAGGACATCGCCGTGGTGGCCGCGGGCTTCACCGCCCTGCTGAGCCTGTTCAACATCGGCGGCCGCTTCTTCTGGGCCAGCCTGTCGGACAAGCTGGGCCGCAAGCTCACCTACATCGTCTTCTTCGTGCTGGGCGGCCTGATGTACGCCAGCGTGCCGGCCAGTGCGCTGGGCGGCAACAAGCTGCTCTTCGTGGGCGCCTTCTGCGTCATCCTGAGCATGTACGGCGGCGGCTTCGCCACGGTGCCGGCTTACCTGGCCGACCTGTTCGGCACGCAGATGGTGGGCGCCATCCATGGCCGCCTGCTCACCGCCTGGGCCACGGCGGGCATCCTGGGCCCGGTGGTGGTGAACTACATGCGCGACTACCAGATCGGCCTGGGCCTGCCACGCGAGCAGGTCTACAACCAGACCATGTACATCCTGGTGGGCATGCTGGTGGTGGGCCTGCTGTGCAACCTGATGGTGCGCCCGCTGGACCCCAAGCACTTCATGACCGACGCCGAACTGGCCGAGGAAAAGCGCCTGGCGCACGAGAAGGCCGCGGCCAGCGAGGTCGGCGCAGGCTCCGGCGCCGGTGGCCAGACGAGCAGCGCCATCGTCCTGCTGGCCTGGCTGGGCGTGGGCATCCCGCTTGCATGGGGCGTTTACCGCACCGCGCTGAGCGTGGCCAAGTTCTTCAATTGACCGGTGACTCCACAGGTGATGCACGCCATGACTTCGCTGACCGACATCCCGCGTGAGGCCGAGGTTCGCCGCCTCATCGCGGCACACGCCGACATGCCTGGCGGCCTCATGCCGCTGCTCCACGCGATCCAGGACACCTGCGGTTTCGTGCCTCCCGACGCGGTGCCCCTGATCGCCAAAGGCCTGAACCTGTCGCGCGCCGAGGTGCATGGCGTCATCACTTACTACCACCACTTCCGCAGCACGCCGCCCGGTCGGCACGTGGTGCACATCTGCCGCGCCGAGGCCTGCCGCTCGTGTGGCTCGGAAGCGCTGATGCAGCACGCGCAAGCTGTCACGGGTTGCGCCGAGCACACCACCCGCGCCGATGGCGTGGTGACGCTCGAATCCGCCTACTGCCTGGGCCTGTGCGCCAGCGCCCCCTCGGTGCAGATCGATGACCGCGTCCATGCCCGCATGACGCCCGCCAAACTGGACAAGCTGCTCCAGCAGCTGGAGGTGACGAAGTGAGCCAGGCCCCCATCACCGTGTTCGTGCCGCGCGACTCGGCCGCACTCGCCGTGGGTGCCGACGAGGTCGCCCAGGCTTTGACCGAAGCTTGCGCGGCACGCGGCATCGCCTTGAACCTGGTGCGCAACGGCTCTCGCGGCATGTTCTGGCTGGAGACGCTGGTCGAGGTGGCCACGCCGCAAGGCCGCAGGGCCTTCGGGCCCGTGGAAGCCGACGACGTCGATGCCCTGCTGGACGCCGGCCTGCTGGACGGCAGCACGCACGCCCAGTCGCACCCGCTGAGCCTGGGCCTGACCGAGCAGTTGCCCTGGCTGGCCCGGCAAGAGCGCCTGACCTTCGCCCGCATGGGCCTGACCGACCCGCTCTCCCTGGCCGACTACGCAGCCCACGGTGGCTGGGCCGGCTTGCGCCGTGCCATCGCCCTGGGTGGCGAGGCCGTGGTGCAGGAGGTGCTGGACTCGGGCCTGCGCGGTCGCGGTGGCGCGGCCTTCCCCGCGGGCATCAAGTGGCGCACGGTGCGGCAAACGCCCGCCGCACAAAAGTACATCGCCTGCAATGCCGACGAGGGCGACTCGGGCACCTTCTCCGACCGCATGACGCTGGAAGGCGACCCTTTCATGCTCATCGAGGGCATGGCGATCGCCGGGCTGGCGGTGGGCGCCACCCAAGGCTACGTCTATGTGCGCTCGGAGTACCCGCACGCCATCGACACCTTCAACGCGGCCATCGCGCTGGCCACGCAGGCCGGCTTCCTCGGTGACGACGTCTGTGGCAGCGGCCAGGCTTTCCACCTGACGCTGCGCAAGGCCGCAGGCGCCTACGTGTGCGGCGAAGAAACCGCCATGCTGGAGAGCATCGAGGGCAAGCGGGGCATCGTGCGCGCCAAGCCTCCGCTGCCGGCCATCGAGGGCCTGTTCGGCATGCCCACGGTCATCAACAACGTGATCACCTTGGCCAGCGTGCCCATCATCCTGGCCCGGGGCGCGGCCTTCTACAAGGACTTCGGCGTCGGCCGCTCCAAGGGCACCCTGCCCTTCCAGCTGGCGGGCAACATCCGCCACGGCGGCCTGGTCGAGAAGGCTTTTGGCCTGACCCTGCGCAAGCTGGTGGAAGACTTCGGCGGTGGCACGCGCAGCGGCCGGCCCATCAAGGCCATCCAGGTAGGTGGGCCGCTGGGCGCTTACGTGCCGCCCTCGCAATGGGATGTGCCACTGGACTACGAGGCCTACGCCGCGCTCGGCCTGGTCGTGGGCCACGGGGGCATCGTGGTGCACGACGACACGGCCAACCTGGCCGAGCTGGCGCGCTACGCCATGCATTTCTGCGCACTGGAGAGCTGCGGCAAGTGCACGCCCTGCCGCATCGGCTCGACCCGCGGCGTGGAAGTCATCGACCGCATCACCCGCAACAAAGGCGAAGTGCGCGAGCAGCAGGTCCACCTGCTGCGCGACCTCTGCGACACGATGTTGAACGGCAGCCTGTGCGCCATGGGCGGCATGACGCCCTACCCCGTGCTGTCGGCGCTGAACCACTACCCGGCGGACTTCGGGCTGGACGAGGCCCCTGCCGCCACCCACGCCGCCCCCCAGGCAGGCGCCGCTCCCGCCAAGCCCGGCATCGCCACCGCCTGAACGCCATCCCGCATCCACGTTGCCACGCTGGCGACCCCGCACCGGAGCACCCCATGCTCGACCACTTCAAACAAGACATCGACTTCGGCACCCCCGCCAGCACCGCCACCGAACGGGTGACGCTCACCATCGACGGCCAACAGGTGGAAGTGCCCAAGGGCACCTCGCTGATGCGGGCCGCGGTCGATGCCGGTGTGCGCGTGCCCAAGCTCTGCGCCACCGACAGCCTGGAGCCCTTTGGCTCCTGTCGCCTGTGCCTGGTCGAGGTGGAGGGCCGCAAGGGCTACCCGGCCTCGTGCACCACGCCCGCCGAGGCCGGCATGGTCGTGCACACGCAAACGCCCAAGCTGCAAGACATCCGCAAGGGCGTGATGGAGCTCTACATCTCCGACCACCCGCTGGACTGCCTGACCTGCAGTGCCAACGGCAACTGCGAATTGCAGGACATGGCTGGCGTGACCGGCCTGCGCAATGTGCGCTACGGCACCGCGGGCCAGGACGTGGCCGGCGTCAGCGGCGAGCACCATTGCCATGCCGAGAAGGACGAGTCCAACCCCTACTTCACGTACGACGCCAGCAAGTGCATCGTCTGCAACCGCTGCGTGCGCGCCTGCGAGGAAACCCAAGGCACGTTCGCGCTGACGATTTCGGGCCGTGGCTTCGAGAGCCGCGTGTCGCCCGGCCAGGACCAGGCCTTCATGGACAGCGAGTGCGTCTCCTGCGGCGCCTGCGTCGAGGCCTGCCCGACGGCCACGCTGCAGGAAAAAACGGTCACCTTCTACGGCCAGCCCGAGCACAGCGTCATCACCACCTGCGCCTACTGCGGCGTGGGCTGCGGCTTCAAGGCCGAGATGAAGGGCAACACCGTGGTGCGCATGACGCCCTGGAAAGACGGCAAGGCCAACGAAGGCCACAGCTGCGTCAAGGGCCGCTTCGCCTGGGGCTATGCGACCCACCAGGACCGCATCACCACGCCCATGATCCGGGCCAGCATCCACGAGCCCTGGCAGGAAGTCAGCTGGGAGGTGGCGCTCACGCACGCGGCCTCCGAGGTCAAGCGCATCCAGGCCAAGTACGGCCGTGACTCGGTGGGCGGCATCACCTCCTCGCGCTGCACCAACGAAGAGGCCTACCTCGTGCAGAAGCTGGTGCGCGCGGCTTTTGGCACCAACAACGTGGACACCTGCGCCCGCGTCTGCCACTCGCCCACCGGCTACGGCCTGGGCCAGACCTTCGGCACCTCGGCTGGCACGCAGACCTTCCAGTCGGTGGAGCACGCCGACGTCATCGTGGTGATCGGCGCCAACCCCTCTGACGCCCACCCCGTGTTCGCCTCGCGCATGAAGAAGCGCCTGCGCGGCCAGCCCGGCCGGCCTGGCGCCAAGCTCATCGTCATCGACCCGCGCAAGATCGACCTGGTGGCCTCGCCCCACGTGAAGGCGCAGCACCACCTGCCGCTCAAGCCCGGCACGAACGTGGCCGTCATCACGGCCATGGCCCACGTCGTGGTCACCGAAGGCCTGGTGGCCCAGGACTACGTGGCCGAGCGCTGCGACGACAAGAGCTTCCAGCAGTGGTGCGAGTTCGTGGCGCGCCCCGAGAACTCGCCCGAGGCCTTCGAGGCCGAAACCGGCGTGCCCGCGGCCGAGCTGCGCGCCGCCGCCCGCCTGTATGCGCAAGGCCCGAACTCGGCCATCTACTACGGCCTGGGCGTGACCGAGCACTCGCAGGGCTCGACCATGGTCATGGGCATCGCCAACCTGGCCATGGCTTGCGGCATGGTCGGCCGCGAAGGCGTGGGCGTGAACCCGCTGCGCGGCCAGAACAACGTGCAGGGCAGTTGCGACATGGGCAGCTTCCCGCACGAGCTGCCCGGCTACCGCCACATCTCCGACACCACCACGCGCAGCCTGTTCGAGAGCGCCTGGGGCGTGACGCTGAACCCCGAGCCGGGCCTGCGCATTCCGAACATGTTCGAAGCCGCGCTCGACGGCGAATTCAAGGCCCTGTACTGCCAGGGCGAAGACATCGTCCAGTCCGACCCCAACACCCAGCACGTGGCCGAAGCGCTGTCGAAGATGGAGTGCATCATCGTGCAGGACATCTTCCTCAACGAGACGGCCAAGTACGCCCACGTCTTCCTGCCGGGCTCATCTTTCCTGGAGAAAGACGGCACCTTCACCAACGCCGAGCGCCGCATCTCACGCGTTCGCCAGGTCATGCCGCCACTGGCGCGCTACGCCGACTGGGAAACCACGGTGAAGCTGTCGGAGGCCCTGGGCTACCCCATGCACTACACCCATCCCGAGCAGGTGATGCAGGAGATCGCCGCACTGACGCCGAGTTTCGCCGGCGTCAGCTACGCCAAGATCGAGCGCCTGGGCAGCGTGCAGTGGCCGTGCAACGACGACACCGAAGAGGCCGGCACCCCCACCATGCACATCGACCGCTTCGTGCGCGGCAAGGGCAAGTTCTACCCGACGCAGTACCTGGCCAGTTCGGAAAAGGTCACCCGCCGCTTCCCGCTGCTGCTGACCACCGGGCGCATCCTGTCGCAGTACAACGTGGGAGCACAAACGCGGCGCACGCCCAACAACGCCTGGCACAGCGAAGATGTGCTGGAGCTGCACCCGCACGATGCCCAGGAGCGTGGCGTGAAGGATGGCGACTGGGTCGGCATCGAAAGCCGCGCGGGCCGCACCGTGCTGCGCGCCCTCATCAGCGAGCGCATGCAAGCGGGCGTGGTCTACACGACCTTCCACTTCCCCGAATCGGGCGCCAACGTCATCACCACCGACGCCTCCGACTGGGCCACCAACTGCCCCGAGTACAAGGTGACCGCGGTGCAGGTCGTGGCCGTGGCGCAGCCCTCGGAATGGCAAGAACGCTACGTGGCCTTCAACCGCGAGCAGCTGGGCCACCTGGCCCGGGCGAAATCCACCGCCGAGGCGCCATGAAGCTCGGCAGCCCCTTGCAGCCACCCGCGGGTGCGCGCGTCATCCACGTCACCGAGCACCGGGGACGCGATGGCGCGCTGCACCGCAGCGACTGGCTGGCCGAGGAGGTGCCGGTGGCCCTGGTGTTCAACGGCATCTCGCACGCCGTGATGATGGCCAGCCCGCAAGACCTCGAAGACTTCGCGCTCGGCTTCGGCCTGACCGAGGGCCTGCTGCTGAGCCCGGACGAACTGCACGGCGTGGAGGTGTTACCCGTGGGAGACGACCCGCACATGGCCCAGGGCATCGAGGTGCAGATGACCGTGTCCTCGGCCTGCGCATGGCGGCTCAAGGGCCGCCGTCGCAGCCTGGAAGGCCGCACCGGCTGCGGCCTCTGCGGCACCGACAGCCTGGCCGACGCCTGCCGTGCCGTGCCGACGCCAGAACCTCGGTCGGTCAAGCCGGACGCGTTGGCGCGCGCCATGGCGCACTTGCGCGACTGGCAACCCCTGCAACAGCTCACAGGGGCCACGCACGCCGCGGCTTTCTGCGACCTGAACGGCGCCGTGCAACTGGTGCGCGAAGACGTCGGTCGCCACAACGCCCTCGACAAGCTCGTGGGTGCCATGGTGCGGGCCCGCCTGGCGCCCGACACCGGCTTCATCGCCATCAGCAGCCGGGCCAGCTACGAGATGGTCCACAAAACGGCGATGGCCGGCGTCTCGGTGCTGGCCGCGGTGTCAGCGCCCACCGCCCGCGCCGTGGACACCGCCCTGGCCGCCGGCATCGCGCTGGCCGGCTTCGTGCGGGGCCAGGACTGCGTGGCTTATACCCACCCCGAACGTCTCCACCTCGAACGCCTCGGCCTGCACACGCCGTGAAACCGAAAGGCCGTGACCATGAACACCGACCACCTCGTCCAGATGGCCAACCAGATTGGCAGCTTCTTCCAGTCTTACCCCGATGCCGCCGAGGCCCGCCAGGGCATCGCCACCCATGTGCGCAAATTCTGGGAGCCGCGCATGCGCAGGCTCATCCTGGAGCGCGCCCAGCAAGGCGAGGCCAGCGGCCTGGACGCGCTGGTGCTGCAAGCCCTGCGAGAGCACCAAGCGGCCCTGCAGCCGCAAACATAACCTCATTGGGTTAGCAAACTCACATCGGAGGCCATGGCGCAGGCCTGGGTGCGGTTGCTGACGCGCAGCTTCTGCCGCACGCTCTCGACCTGGTTCTTGATGGTGTGTTCGCTGCGCCCGCAGATGTGCGCGATCTCCCAGTTGGTCTTGCCCTGGCACATCCAGTGCAGCACCACGCGTTCGCGCGCCGTCAGGCGCTCCAACCACTCGGGCGTGTGGTTGTCGCCCAGGTCTTCGGTGAACAAGGCGCGCTGCAGGGCCAGGGCCATGTGGGGTGTCAGCAGGCGCAACAGCACCTCGGCCTGCGCGCCCGGGGCATCCTCCATGCGCGACAGACAGAAATAGCTGGCCGAACGCGTGCTGTGGTCCAGCACACCGTGGGCGGCCATGTTGTGCAAGCCCATGTCGTGGAACACCTCGTGCCAGCGGGCATCGCCCAGGCTGGCGGTGTCCTCGGCACGCACGATCTGGGGCTTGCGCTGAAGCGCCCATCGGCCGATCACCGGGCTGCGGAATCGCCCACCTTCCAGGGTCAGCGCATCGAAATACCCAGGGGGCCAGCCCTGCTGCAGAACCCGGCGCAGCACCACACCCTCCCGGTCGGTGCGCAGCACACCACACGCCATGCTGGCGTGGGGCAGCACGGCCTGCAAAGGGCCCACGGCCCAGGCCAGGAAATCGGACTGGGTGGCCACTTCTTCGAGGGCTTGCTGCAGCGCGATGACGCGCAACAAGGTGCTCGCTTCGGGCAGATGGCAGTCAGGGGTGTACGGCATGTCGGGTCTCCAATGCCGTGTTTTACGGATGCCGCTGCGCGGCAGATGCATCGGAAACCCTGAAAAATACCCCCTGAACGGGTTATGCCACACCTGTCCGCATCGACCGATGGCGCCAATCTGGGTCTTTACGGCTTTTTTATGCCGGCGCTGCCAGAATTTGCTGCACCGCAATGCGCCCCAACCCACACTGGCGACATGCCCAGGCCCACCGCATCCGCACCCCACCCCCCCAAGCCCCGCTGGCACTACCCACTGGCCGCGGCAGCCTGTGGCGCCACCACCGTGGTCACCATGCCCCTGCACGACTGGCTGGAGCCCGTCAACGCGGTCATGCTCTTCCTGCTGACGGTGGTGCTGGTGGCCGCCCGCCTGGGACGCGGCCCGGCCGTCATGGCGTCTTTCCTCAGCGTGGGGCTGTTCGACTTCTTCTACGTGCCACCGCGTTTCTCGTTCGCCGTCAGCGACATCCAGTACCTCCTGACATTCGCCGTCATGCTCACGGTGGCCCTGGTCATCGGGCACCTGGCCACCGGCATGCGCCAACGTGCCGAGGAGGCCCAGCAGGCCGCGCGGCGCGCACAGGCCCTGCACGCCCTGGCGCACCAGCTGGCCGGGGCCCTGACGGCCGAACAGGTCCTGCACCACCTGCAGGCCTTCATGCAAGATCAGTTGGGTGCCGACTTGCACCTCTGGCAGCCCGGACTGGACCACGGCCTGGTCCTTCTGCACGGCGAAGACACACGCGGCCCGGCGCCATCGTCCAGCCTGACCTTGCTGGCCCGGTCCATCGCCCAGGACAGCGCACGCCCGCGCGCGCACCACGTCCAGGATGAGCAAGGTGCGCAGGGCAGCGACGACGGCGCGGGCACCCACCACGTGCTGCTGCCGCTGACGGGCTCCACCCGCAACCGGGGCGTGATGATGGTCAGCCTGCCCGCCTCGGCAGCCCCGGGCGCTCAGGCCACCCTGCGCCAGCACACCGCCATGCTGGACGCGGTGGGCGCTTTGGCCGCCACCGCGCTGGAGCGCCTGCACTTCGTCGATGTGGCCCACCAGACCGAGCTGGAGGTGCGCACCGAAAGGCTGCGCAACGCCATCTTGTCGGCGCTGTCGCACGACGTCCGCACGCCGCTGACCGCCTTGGTGGGCATGGCCGAAACCCTGAGCCTGCTGCAACCACCGCTGTCGCCGCAAGCGCAAGAGATGGCCGAGGCCCTGCGCGGCCAGGCGCTTCGCCTGCACGAGATGGTCAGCAAGCTGCTCGACATGGCCCGCTTGCAAGCCAGCCTGCAAGGGCAGCGCAACCATCTGCCGCTGCGCCTGGCCTGGCAACCCGTCGAGGAAGTGATTGGCGCCAGCATCCAGCTGCTGGGCACCGCCCTGGCGCGGCACCGCGTCGCCGTGGACCTGCCCCCCGATCTGCCCCTGGTGCAGCTGGACGCCGTGCTGATGGAGCGCGTGTTCGGCAACCTGCTGGACAACGCCGCGAAGTACGCCCCACCCGACACCGACATCCGCATCACGCTGACGGCCGAGGCCGAGCACCTGCTGGTGCGCGTGCGCAACGCGGGCAGCGGCTTCCCGCCCGCACGCCTGCAGGAAGTCTTCGCGCTGTTTGCGCGTGGCGAGCCCGAAAGCCATGTCCCGGGCATGGGGCTGGGCCTGGCCATCTGCAAGGTGATCGTGGAAGCCCATGGCGGCCACATCGAGGCGCGCAACCCCGAAGACGGCGGCGCCGAGGTGTGCATGCGCCTGCCCCTGGGCACCCCGCCGACGATCGAGCCCGAGCAGCCATGAGCAACGCCCCCACCATCCTGCTGGTCGAAGACGACCCCCACATCCGCCGCTTCGTGCGCGCCGCACTGGAAGGCGATGGCTGCCGCGTGGCCGAAGCCAGCACCGTGCAGCAAGGCCTGATCGAAGCAGGCACGCGCAAGCCCGATCTGGTCATCCTCGACCTGGGCCTGCCCGATGCCGACGGCCTGCGTTTCGTGCGCGACCTGCGCACCTGGTCGAGCATGCCCGTGCTGGTGCTGTCTGCCCGCGCCGCCGAGGAAGACAAGATCGACGTGCTCGACGCCGGTGCAGACGACTACCTCACCAAGCCTTTTTCGGTGGGCGAGTTGCTGGCCCGCGTGCGCGCCATGCTGCGCCGCGCCCGCCAGGGCAGCGAGATCGAATCGCCCGACCTGCGCTTTGGCCGCGTGCACATCGACTTCGTGCGCCGCCAGGTCCTGCGTGACGACACGCCGGTGCACCTGACACCCATCGAGTACCGCCTGCTGTGCGTCTTGCTGGCCCATGCCGGCAAGGTGATGACGCACCGGCAACTGCTCAAGGAAGTCTGGGGGCCGGCGTACGCCGACAGCGCCCACTACCTGCGCATCTACGTGGGCCACCTGCGCCACAAGCTCGAAGACGATCCCGCCCAACCGCGCCACTTCCTCACCGAAGTCGGCGTGGGCTACCGCTTCCTCTCAGGAGACTGAACCCATGTCCTCCAGCGACGCTCCCGCCACCACGCTCGGCAGCCTGCCGGCGCCCCAAGACCATGCGCACGGGCATGGCAAGACAGGCCTCGGCGCCCTGACCCTGGCCGCGCTCGGCGTCGT
Source organism: Aquabacterium sp. (assembly GCA_023266355.1). Lineage (GTDB taxonomy): Bacteria > Pseudomonadota > Gammaproteobacteria > Burkholderiales > Burkholderiaceae_C > Aquabacterium. The sequence goes on along the minus strand of JAHFQM010000001.1, from coordinate 510,464 downwards.
CTTCGGCGACATCGGCACCAGCCCGCTCTACGCCTTCAAGGAGGCTTTCAACGGCCCCCACGCCATGGCGGTGACGCCCGAGAACGTGCTGGCCACGCTGTCGGCGCTGCTGTGGGCGGTGCTCATCATCGTGTCCATCAAGTACGTGTGGGTCGTGCTGAAGTACGACAACGACGGCGAAGGCGGCGTGCTGGCACTGACCGCCCTGGCCCACCGCATCACGCATGATGCGCCACGCAGGTCGCTGCTGGTGGTCAGCGCCGGGGTGTTTGCCGCCGCGCTGTTTTACGGCGACGCCATCATCACGCCGGCCATCTCGGTGCTGTCGGCGGTGGAAGGCATCAGCGTGGCCACGCCGCGCTTCGAGCACTTCATCGAGCCCATCACCATCGGCATCCTGATCGGCCTCTTCCTCATCCAGAAAAAGGGCACCAGCAGCGTCGGCACCTTCTTCGGGCCGATCACGGTGCTGTGGTTCCTGACGCTGGCCGTCATGGGCGTGCAGGGCATCGCGCTCAACCCCATGGTGCTGCAGGCGGTCAACCCGATGTACGCGGTCCACTTCGCCATCGACCACCCCGGGGCCGCGTTCGTGCTGCTGTCGGCCGTGTTCCTGGCGCTGACGGGCGGTGAGGCGCTGTACGCCGACATGGGCCACTTCGGCGCCAAGGCCGTGCGGCTGGCCTGGTACGGCCTGGTCTTCCCCTGCCTGCTGCTGAACTACTTCGGTCAAGGTGCGCTGGTGTTGCACAACCCCGCGCTGGCCGAGAACCCCTTCTTCCTGCTGGCGCCGCAAGGGCTGCTGATCCCGCTGGTGGTGCTGGCCACGGCCGCCACCGTCATCGCCTCGCAGGCCACCATCTCGGGCGCGTTCTCGATGACGCTGCAGGCCAGCCGCCTGGGCTACCTGCCGCGCGTGCGCATCCTGCACACCTCCGACCGCGAGAAGGGCCAGATCTACGTGCCCAGCGTGAACTGGATGATGCTGCTGGCCGTGATCGCGCTGGTGCTCGCGTTCAAGTCATCGGGCGCACTGGCCGCGGCTTATGGCATCGCGGTCTCGGGCACCATGATCATCACCACGCTGCTGACGGCTTTCGTGACCTTCATCGCACCGCGCACGCTGCGCCGCCCCACCCTGGTGGCGCTCGGCCTGTTCACGCTGCTGGAGCTGGGCTTCTTCCTCTCCAACCTCAACAAGCTGGGCGAGGGAGGCTGGTTCCCGCTGACGCTGGGCGGGCTGATTTTCCTGATGCTGACGACGTGGAAGGAAGGCAGCACCATGGTCTCGGACCAGCGCCGCAAGATCGACATCCCCATGGCCGATTTCCTCGGTGGCCCCATGCCCGATGTGCCGCTGGTGGAGGGCACCGCCGTGTACCTGACCTCGGACCCGGGCATCGTGCCGAGCGCCCTGTTCCACAACCTCAAGCACTTCAAGGTGATGCACGAGCAGACGGTTTTCCTGCACGTGCTCAACGACAACGCACCTTACGTGCACGAGGCCGAACGCCTGCACCTGACGCGGCTCGCACCGGGTGCCTGGCAACTGGCGGTGCGTTTCGGATTCCGCGAGGAGCCCGACATCCCTGCCGCCCTGCAGGGCGTGCCGAACCTGCCCGCCGAGGCCTTGGGCATGCTGACGCTGGAGCCCATGCGCACCACCTTTTTCGTGGCCCGCTCGACCGTGGTGGACGGCCCGGGCACCCTGCCCGCATGGCGCTGCGCGCTGTACGGCTGGATGACGCGCCAGGCCGAGGGCGCCGCCACTTACTACCGCCTGCCGGCCAACCAGGTGGTGGAGCTGGGCACGCAGGTCATGCTGTGAGGGGCGCCGTGCGCGGCCTCACCCGCATCTTCAAACCCACGGGCACCATGGTCAGGGCCATGTGTTCTTGCGCGGGGCGGCCATCGGGCGTGTCCACGGCGGCGATGTCGAAAGTCTGCAGCAGCATGGCCGCAGCGAGTTTGATCTCCAGCATCGCCAGGAAGCGTCCCGGGCAGATGCGCGGGCCCGCGCCGAAGGGCATGGACACGCGCTTGGCCGAGGCCGGCGCCAGGTGCTCGGCTTCGGGCAACCAGCGTTCGGGCAAGAAGCGCTCGGCCTGAGGGAAGACCTCGTCGCGCACCGTGTCGTGGCGCATCACCAGCAACACCGGGGTGCCCGCACGGATGGGCACGCCGGCCACTTCGGTGTCCTTGAGCGCCTCGACCAGGTTGAAGGGCCCCACCGGTTTGAGGCGCATGCTTTCGTGGATGCAGGCCTCCAGCCAGTCGAGTTGGGCCAGGTGCTCGGGCGTCCATTGCGCCATCGGCAGGGGGCCTTCGGGCGTGGCCAGCACGCGGCCGACCTCCTCGCGGGCACGGGCCAGGGCGGCCGGGTTGCGCCAGAGCTGCTCGATCATCCACGACAGGCTGGTGGCGGTGGTGTCCTCGCCGGCCAGCAGCATGGTGAACACATTGCCGGCCACGTCCTCGTCGCTCATGCCGCTGTCGGGGGCGTCGGCGGCCACCAGCATCGCCTCCAGCAGGTTCTGCGGCGCGGCACGGCGCTCGGGCGCTTGCAGGCGCACGCGGGCCTGGGCCATGAAGTCGCGGATGGCGCCATTGACCACGCGCATGCTCTCGTCGAGCGCACGGTCTCGCGGCAGCTTGACGACCTGCCAGTAAGGCACCAGGGCGTGGGCGCGCCGCCAGATGGTCGGGAAGATCTTGTCGAGGTGGCGCTGGATGACGTCGTCGTTGGACTGCAGCGTGTTGACGTCCACCCCGAAGGCCAGGCCGGAGATGGCGTCCACCGTGAAGCGCATCAGGTCGGCCTGCAGGTCGATGTCCTGGGCGCCTTCGGTGGCCTGGTCTGCCGTGTGCAGCCAGCGCGCGCGCAAGCGGTGCGCCACGTTCAGCAGCGCCGGGAAGTAGGTGCGCACCTGCTGCGGCGCAAAGCTGGCCATGACCATGCGGCGCTGGCGGGCCCAGTGCTCGCCCTCGGCCACGAAGACGCCATCGGGGATGCCCATCTCCCGCATGATGGCCTGCATGCGCGAGGGCCGGCGGAAGGTTTCGGGGCGTTCGCGCAGCAACTGGCCGATGAGGTCGGTGTCGGCCACCACCATCACGTGGAAGCCGGCCAGCCGCACCTGCATCAGCGGACCGTAGGCCTTGACCCAGTCTTCCATGTTCTGGTGCATGCGGTGCAGGCTGACCTGCAAGGCGTTGCCCACCACGGGCCAGGGTGGCGGCCCGGGCAGGTCGCTGAACCGGCGAGGCGGGGCCTGGGTGCGGGCAGGCCCGGACTCAGGCGCTTCAAGTGTGGCGTGCTTCATGGTGACCGACTGTGCCGCCTGGCGCGGCGGATGTCATTGGCCGCACACGCCAGTGGCTTGTCTTCTGGTGCCAGCGGGGCCTGTCGCTGATCTACCATCGGCGCTGTGAGCCACCTTCCCGCCACCCCCTCTCCGTCTTCCTCGTCTTCCCAGCCTGCCCCCTCCTGCGGGCTGGGCTTTGCCGCCAGCTACGCCCGCCTGGTGGCCGACCACGTGCGCGCCCGCGACCTGGACGCGCGCCCCGTGCTGGCCGCCTTGGGATTGGACCTGGCTTCGGACGACGCCGACGGCAGCACGCCAGCGCTGCCCGACAGCCCCATCGGTGGCAGCGATGCCAGCACGCGCTGGGTGCCGGCCACCCGCCTGGCCGAAGGCCTCGCCGTGGCAGCAGCCCTCTGTGGTGACCCGCACACCGCCCTGCACATCGCCCAGCAGGTGCGACCGGCCAACATGGGCGCCTTGGGCTACACCCTCATCAGCTGTGCCGCCTTCGACAACGGCCTGGCCCTGTTCGAGCGCCTGCAAAGCCTGATCTGCACCCAGGTGCGCGCGGTGCACGTGCTGCAAGGCGAGCGCATCCGCAGCCGCCTGGAGCCCCTGGGCGAAGTGCCCCGCGACACCGCGCTGTGGACCTTCGCCCTGGCCACCCGCCTGGCCTTTGCGCGCTGGGTGTCGGGCCGCCACCTGGTGCTCGACGCCGTCTGGCTGCCCTGCCCCGCCCCGGCCGACCCGGCGCCGCTGCAGGCCTATTTCGGCTGCCCCCTGCACTTCGATGCCGACGTGGCCAGCGAACTGGCGCCCGCCGCCTGGCTGAACCTGCCCAACCCGCACGCCGACCCGCACATGCACCGCCTCATGAGCGCCGTGACCGACCAGCAATGGGCCCAACAGGCGCAAGACGGCAGCCGCCTGGCCACGGTGCTGCGCCAGCACATCGCCGCGCGCCTGCAGGCCGGCCACCTGCCCCTGCTGGAAGACGTCGCGCCCGAGGTCGAGGCCGATCTGGGCGCTTCGCCGCGGCAGCTGCAGCGCCGCCTGGCCGAGCAAAACCTCAGCTTCAAAGACCTCGTCGAGCAAGTGCGCCGGGACCAGGTGCTGCACGAATTGCGCCACACCACCCTGGCCCTGGCCGACATCGCCCAGCGCGCCGCCTACGCCGAACCCAGCTCCCTGCACCGCGCCGTGCGCCGCTGGACCGGACAAACCCCGCTGGCCATCCGCCAGGCACCCCGCACCCCAGAGACCGACGATCCCAGCCCCACATGAGCCGTTCAACCCACCTGAAATGTGTGGTTCAAGTCACCGAGGGGTAGCATGGATGGCGCAAACTCTGCACACTGCATGCAAAAGCTCCCGCCGAGCATGTCACATTCAGGAGTCGTTCATGTCCGCCCCCCGACAAATGCGTCAAATCGTTACTTCGGCCCTCTTGGCCGGCCTGTGCCTCGGTTCGGCCAGCGCCCAAGCGGCAGTCCCCATTTACGCCGACTCGTTCGTGTCCGCGTTGAACACCACCTCGTTCAACTCGGGCATCGTCGTGGGCGCGCCGGATGGCGGCGGTCAATTCCTCGGTGACAAATTCGATCCGCCCACCCTGCAAGGTTCGCTGGTGGTCAAATTTTCCAATGGCTTGATCGATGGCGTGGGCAACGACCTGTTCGTGGTGGACGTCTTCAACACCGCCACCGAAGTGGTGAACCTGTCGGTCAGTGCCGACAACATCAACTACACCTTCGTGGGGCAAATCAACTCGGTGGCCAACCAGTTGGACATCGCAGGCGCCTTCACCGGCGCTTTCTATTACGTGAAAGTCTCCAACGCGTCCACCAGCTTCTCGATGGACGTGGATGCCGTCGGTGGCTACACCGCCGCGCCTGTGCCCGAACCCGGAACCGTGGCCTTGCTGGTCACAGGCCTGGCCGTCATGGGCCTGGCCCGGCACCGTCGCACAAAGCGCGGCGCGTGAGGCACGCGGGGACACCCCGCGTCGGGGACAATCGGGGCACCGCCCGTTCCCGCACGCTGCCCCATGACCAAGAAGCTCCACATCCCCGCTGAAGACATCCGCCCACTGGCCACCGGCCTGGGCACCTGCATCGCCACCGACAAAATCACCGTCGCCGGCCTGCCCGTGCGCTTCATGTACCGCGAAGACCCGATCGGCCAGAACGACAGCGGCTGGCGCTTCCTGGCCGGCACCGAGAGCGATGCCTACATGGAGAACGCCAAGAACCAGGGCGCTTACGACGTGAACATCCTCGCCAACTGCGACCCGTCCATCGTCCCTTTCCTGCAGGCCCCGATTGGCGCGGCCTTCCAGAAGGTCGAAGCCGGCGGCACCTTCGAAGAAGCCGGTGACTGGGAACCCGACGAGGACTGAGCCGCCATGCGCTCTCCCAGCCGACTGCACGCAGAGTGGCTTCGCCTGTACGCGGCCGAGCCCGCAGCCGATGCCACAACGGCCACCGGTGAGTCGCCCACGCTGATCGATGCCCAAGGCCGCACCCGCACGCTGATGCTGGGCCTGCGCCAGCCCGCCACGTGGGACGCCCTGTCGTCCGTCTGGCAGGCCGTTCAGGCCGAAGGCGGCTTGCCTGCACCGGGCATCGCGGTGTCCGGCACCGACAGCTTCCAGCTGTGGTTCTCCCTGGCCGAAGCCGTGTCTGTGGCCGAAGGCCACGCCTTCCTCGTCGCACTCCAGCGGCGCTGCTTGGCGCACGTGCCAGCCGCCCGCCTGAGCCTCTGGCCCAGCCCCGACGCCAGCACCTGGCCTGAGGCCATCCCAGCCCAACAGGGCGACGCGGAACAATGGTCTGCTTTCGTGGCGCCAGACCTGGCCCCGATGTTCGCCGACACCCCCTGGCTGGACCTGCCCCCCAGCCCGGAAGGCCAGGCCGAGTTGCTGTCGCGCTTGCGCAGCATCCCGCGCCAGGCCTGGCTTGAGGCGCAGACCTGGGTGCAAGCACAGGGCGCCTCCGACACAGCCCACCCCACCCAGGCAACCGGGCCAGCGCTGGACCCCCACACCTTCCTGCGCGAGGTCATGAACGACGCCTCGGTGCCCCTGGCCCTGCGCATCGAAGCCGCCAAGGCCCTCCTGCCGCACGTCCCGCCATGCCCCTGAGCCTGGCCAGCCCGGTTCACAGCGAACTGACCATCAAGAAGAGCCGCTTCATCGGCTGCGTGCAGGCCGTGGCCGACCGCGCCGAAGCCCAGCAGGTGGTGGCGCGCCTGTGGGCCGAGCACCCCACGGCCACCCATGTTTGCTGGGCCTTGCTGGCGGGTGGCCAATCGGCGGCGGTGGACGACGGCGAACCCAGCGGCACCGCCGGACGTCCCATGCTCGAAGTGCTGCGCAGGCAGGACCTCGAAGGCGTGCTGGCCACCGTGGTGCGCTACTACGGCGGCGTGCAGCTGGGCGCAGGCGGTCTGGTGCGCGCCTACACCGACAGCGTGGCCCAGGCCCTGCTGAAAGCAGAGAAGGTGCCCATCACGCGGCACTGCACAGCGTCTTGCCGCGTGCCTTACGCGCTGGAAGGCCTGTTGCGGCGCGAACTCGATGCGCATGGCGCGCAGTTGCTGGACGTGGCGCATGGCGACGAGGTGATCGTCACCTTCAGCCTGCCAGACAGCGCGCTGGCGCCCCTGCAAACGCGCTTGAACGACGCCGCACACGGCCGCGTCGCCTGGACGACCGAGGAGGCCCACGGTGAACCCTGAAGACCTGCTCAAACTGGTCACCCACACCATGCCCTTTGGCAAGCACAAAGGTGTCGTGCTGGCCGACCTGCCTGGCAACTACCTGAACTGGTTCGCCCGCGAGGGCTTCCCCCCAGGCGAGATCGGCCGGCTGCTGGCGCTGATGCAAGAGATCGACCACAACGGCCTGAGCGGGCTGCTCAAGCCGCTGCGCCCGGGCCGCTGAGCCCAGGCCGCCAAGCCCGCTTGAAGCCCGCGCGACTTCAGTCCTTGAACTCCGGCGTCTGCTTGGCCATGGAGGCCATCATCGCCGTCATCAGGTCCTTGGACATCAGCATGGCCGCGTTCCAGCTGGCCATGTACTGCAGGCCATCGGCCACGCTGTGGTCGCGGGTGTGGTTGAGGATTTCCTTGGTGCCGCGGATGGACAGCGGCGACTTGGCCGCGATCTGCAGCGCCAACTCGCGCACGCCAGCGTGCAGGTCTTCGCGCGTGGCGAACACGCGGTTGACCAGGCCGATGCGCAGCGCCTCTTCGGCATCGACCTTGCGGCCGGTGTAGGCCAGCTCGCGCACCAGGCCCTGGCTGCCGATGATTTTCGGCAAGCGCTGCAGCGTGCCCACGTCGGCCACCATGCCGATGTCGATTTCCTTGATCGTGAAGTAGGCGTCTGCGCTGCAATAGCGCATGTCGGCGCAGCTCACCAGGTCCACGCCACCACCGACGCAGCCCGCGTGGATGGCCGCCAGCACGGGCTTGCGGCAGCGCTCCAGGCTGGTCAGGGTGTCTTGCAATTCGAGGATGAGGGCGCGCAGCTTCTCGCGCATGCGGCCATCGCAATCGTCCTGGATCTGGCCTTGCAGGCCCATCATCATCGTCAGGTCGATGCCCGAGGTGAAGTGCTTGCCTTCGCCCTGCAGCACCACGGCGCGGACCTCGGGCGTGCGGTCGGCCCACTGCATGGCGCTGCGGATGTCCTGCCACATCTGCCAGTTCATGGCATTGGCCTTGTCCGGCCGGTTCAGGGTGACGGTGGCGACCTTGTCGGCCAGCGACAGGCGGATGGTTTCGAGCGTGGGGATGGCGTTGGACATGTCGTGTGTCTCCTGGGTCTTCAACCCTTGTAAGCCGGCAGGAAGGTCGCCAGGCGGGCGCCCATCTCGGCGCCCAGGGCCTGCAGGCCGTTGAAGGGGCGCACCATGACCTCGAAATCGACGATGCGGCCCTGCGCATCGAAGGCGATCATGTCGATGCCCTTGAGCGACTTGTCGCCCACCGTCGCGCTGAACTCCAGCACCACGTTGAGGCCGTCGTCGCTGGCGAAGCTGCGGTGGTAAGTGAAGTCCTGGAACACCGTCAGCACAGTGCCCAGGATCAGGTGGACGGCCGCGGCGCTCTTGTACGGCTTGAAGGCCATGGGCGAGCGGAAGCAGGCCTCGTCGTGGAGGATGCCGGGCAGGGCCGAGAGGTCGCGCGCAGCGACCATCTCGTGCCACTGGTGCAGCGAGGCCTGCACGGCCGGTGTCAGCGAACTCGGGATGTGCGCGCTCATCGGGTCCTCCTTCGTGTCGGTCAGACCGCCGCGGCCAGCTCGGTGCCTTGCTTGATGGCGCGCTTGGCGTCCAGCTCGGCGGCCACGTCGGCGCCACCGATCAGGTGCACCTTCTTGCCAGCGGCCTCCAGGCCGGCCTGCAGGGCGCGGAACGGCTCTTGGCCGGCACACAGCACCACGTTGTCCACCGGCAGCACCAGCTCCTGCGCACCGACGGTGATGTGCAGGCCTGCGTCGTCGATCTTGCGGTAGGTGGCGCCAGCGATCATCTCGACGTTGCGGTTCTTCAGCGAGGTTCGGTGGATCCAGCCCGTGGTCTTGCCCAGGCCGTCACCGACCTTGCTGGCCTTGCGCTGCAGCAGGTAGATCTGGCGCGGCGGGGTGTCCAGGTGCGGCGCCTTGATGCCACCGCGCTCGGCGTAGCTGGTGTCGATGCCCCACTCGGCGTAGAACTTGTCGGCGTCCAGCGCCGGGCTGGTGCCCTCGTGCGTCAGGTACTCGGACACGTCGAAGCCGATGCCACCGGCGCCGATCACGGCCACGCGCTTGCCCACGGGCTTCTTGTCGCGCAGCACGTCGAGGTAGCTCATCACCTTGGGGTGGTCCACGCCCTCGATGTCCGGGGTGCGCGGCGCCACGCCGGTGGCCAGCACGACCTCGTCGAAGCCGCCTGCGGCCAGCTCATCGGCGCCCACGCGGGTGTTGAGCTTGAGCGTCACGCCGGTGAGTTCGATCTGCTTGCCGAAGTAGCGCAGGGTCTCAAAGAACTCTTCCTTGCCCGGTATCTGCTTGGCGATGTTGAACTGCCCACCGATTTCCGAGGCCGCATCGAACAGGGTGACGTCGTGGCCGCGCTGCGCGGCGGTGGTGGCGAAAGCCAGGCCAGCGGGGCCCGCACCCACGACGGCGATGCGCTTCTTCTGCGCCTGGCTCGATGCCAGCGGCTCGATCTTCAGGATGGTTTCGTGGCAGGCACGCGGGTTGACCAGGCAGGAGGTGATCTTGCCGCTGAAGGTGTGGTCCAGGCAGGCCTGGTTGCAGCCGATGCAGGTGTTGATCTGGTCGGCCTGGCCGGCGGCGGCCTTGTTGACGAAGTCCGGGTCGGCCAGCAGCGGGCGCGCCATCGAGACCATGTCGGCCTGGCCCTTGGCCAGGATGGCCTCGCCCACTTCCGGCGTGTTGATGCGGTTGGTGGTGATCAGCGGCAGCTTGACCTTGCCCTGGAGCTTCTCGGTCACCCAGGCGAAGGCCGCGCGCGGCACGCTGGTGGCGATGGTCGGGATGCGGGCCTCGTGCCAGCCGATGCCGGTATTGATGATGGTGGCGCCAGCGGCCTCCACGGCCTGGGCCAGCTCGACCACCTCGTCGAAGGAGGAGCCGCCATCGACCAGGTCCAGCATGGACAGGCGGTAGATGATGATGAAGTTCGGGCCCACGGCCTCGCGCACCTTGCGCACGATCTCCACGGGAAAGCGCATGCGGTTGGCGTAGGAGCCGCCGAACTCGTCGGTGCGCTGGTTGGTGCGCGCGGCGATGAATTCGTTGATCAGGTAGCCCTCGGAGCCCATCACCTCGACGCCGTCGTAGCCAGCGACCTGGGCCATCTTGGCGCAGTTGGCGAAGTCGTCGATGGTGCGCTTGACCTCGTCGGTGGTGAGCTCACGCGGGGGCATGGGCGAGATCGGGGCCTTGATGGGGCTGGGGCCGACCAGGCCGGGGTGGTAGGCGTAGCGGCCGAAGTGCAGGATCTGCAGGGCGATCTTGCCGCCGGCCTCGTGCACGGCCTGCGTCACCACCTTGTGCTGCTCGGCCTCTTCCAGCGTGGCCAGGCGGGCGCCACCGGGATAGGGGCGGCCATCGTCGTTGGGGGCGATGCCACCGGTCACCATCAGGGCCACACCACCGCGGGCGCGCTCGGCGTAGAAAGCGGCCATGCGCGCAAAACCGTCCTTGGCTTCTTCCAGGCCCACGTGCATGGAGCCCATGAGCACGCGGTTTTTCAGGGTGGTGAAGCCCAGATCGAGGGGGGCAAGCAGGTGCGGGTAGGCGCTCATGGTGGGGTCTCGCTCGGTGTCCTGGATGGGGACGTTGTGGGGGATGTGGTGGGGGAAATTCGTTGCGGTGCAGAACTATGCAACCAGTTGCATGACTGCGAGCCATGAATGTAGGAGATTTGGCGTCACCATGCAACTGGTTGCATACCTGAGTGTCGGCCGTTTAGACTGCACCCCATGTCCCTGGCCCACGCACTGCTGACCTCGCTGCAGGAGAAGTCCTCCTCCGGCTACGACTTGGCCCGCCGCTTCGACAAATCCATCGGATTTTTCTGGCGCGCCACCCACCAGCAGATCTACCGCGAGCTGGCCCGCATGGAGGCCGCCGGCTGGATCGCCTCGCAAGCCGCCCCGGACGGCGGCCGCACCCGCAAGAAGCTCTACCAGGTCTGCCCGGCCGGCCGCAAGGAGCTCAAGCGCTGGGCGCGCGAGCCGGCACCCATGGTCGAGCTGCGCGACGAGCTCATGGTGCGCCTGCGCGCCGACGCCGTCGTCGGGCCGCTGGGCCTGGACAAGGAAATCGAGCGCCGCGCCGCCCTGCACGCCGAGAAGCTCGCCGCCTACGAAGCCATCGAGGCGCGCGACTTCCCTGCCGGGGCCGAGCTCTCACGCGAAGCGCGCATCCAGCACCTCATCCTCAAGACGGGGATCATGTACGAGGCCAGCTGGGTGGCGTGGTCGCAAGAAGCCCTCGCGGTGCTGCGCGACGCCAAGGTTCAGGCCCAGGGCTGAGGCCCTCGCCCCAACACCCAGCAACGCTCAGCAGCGCTCACGGCTGCCCGCGTCCATGCGATGGCGGTCGCGCCCATCCCGTTTGGCCTGGTACAGCGCCGCATCGGCCTGACCCGCCACCGCAGGCAGTTGCTTGCGGTCGGTGGCCGGGCAGGCCAGTGCCGCCCCCACGCTGATCGTCACCACACCGTTCACCCCGCCCCCGCCATGGCGCAAGCCCAGCATGCGCACCGCGGCGCACAAACGGGCGGCCATCGACTCGGTCAAGGCCACATCGGCGTGTGGCAGCAGCACGATGAATTCTTCGCCGCCCCAACGCGCCAGGGCCGCGTCGGGCTCCCGCAAGGCGGTTTGCAAGGCTTGCGCCACGAGCTTGAGGCACTGGTCGCCCGCGGGGTGGCCATGGTGGTCGTTGTAGGCCTTGAAATGGTCCACATCGACCAGCAACACCGCCAGGCATTCGCCCGAACGCTCGTGCTGGCGCCACTGCGCTTGGGCCACCTCGTCAAAGCGCCGTCGGTTGGGCACACCGGTCAGGGCATCCTGGCGCGACAGCGCGGCCATCTGCGCCTGCGAGGCCTCCAACTCGCTGCGCAACAGGGCTTGGCGCTCCTTCTGCTGGAAGCGGTGGCGCTCCTCCTTCTCCATGCGGAAGTTCATGATGAGGGTGTAGCCCGCCACCACCACCAGCACGAGGAAGGCCGGCGCCTCGATCTCCGGGTAGGGCGAGGGCTGGCCCATGGCCAGCCACAGCGATGCCAGGTGACAGGCCACCACGCAGGCGGCAAACAGCAGCGCGAAGCGGAAGCGGAAGCGCTGCACCAGCGTGCCATACACCAGGATGGGCAAGAGCCCGCAGCGGTACATGCCGGCATAGGGGCTGTCCGTGGCGATGAGCACCACGGTCAGGCACGCCGCTGCCGCCACGCCGCTGGCCACGATGACGCTCTCCACCACATGCGCCGGCACTGCCTTCACCAGGTCGATGCGCCGCCATGGCAGGTACAACACGGCCAGTGCCACCGGGGTGAACACCAGCAAGCGCAAGCGGGCCGCCAACCAGAACGTGTCGGGCGCCATCAACCAGTCGGACAGCAAGAACAGGTTGAAGATCACCAAGGCCACCACGCCACTGACCATGAAGTGGCGGATGCGGGCGTCCTGGGTGCTGTCGATGAAGCGCTGCTCCTGCGCCGCGTCATCAAAGCGCAGCACAGGCTGCCGGTGGTCCCGGCGCACCCAATCGCGCACCGCCATCACGAGGCTCATGCCCTGCCCTCCCCACCCGCCGGTGTGCAATGGATCACGCCATCGCAGCCCATGTCGCAGACGCGGTTGCGGCCCTGTGCCTTGGCGGCATACAGCGCGTCATCGGCACGTTTCATCAACAGCAAGGCCTCATCGCCAGGCCGCGGCCGCATCGACGCCACGCCCACGCTGACCGTGACGACCGGCACACCCGGCGAGCCACCATGGGGCACACCGAGCGCCTGGACACTGGCCTGGATGCGCTGGGCCACGCTCAAGGCCGAGGCATGGTCGATGTCGTTCATGACGAGCACGAACTCTTCACCCCCCAAGCGCGCCACCAGGTCACCGGCCCGGCGCGAGCAGGCGCTCAGCGCCCGCGCCACGGCTTGCAGGCAGCGGTCACCGCTGAGGTGTCCGTGGTGGTCGTTGTAGCGCTTGAAGTGGTCGATGTCGATCATGACCAGCGCCATCGGCGTCTGCCGCTGCTGCGCGTGCGCCCAGGTCTGCGCCAGGAAATCTTCGGCGTGGCGGCGGTTGGCCACCTCGGTCAGGGCATCGGTCCGGGCCATGCGGGTCAGCTGCTGGTGCGAGGTGTGCAACGCATCCTGCAGCGCCTGCTCACGTTGCGCCAGCAGGTAGGCCAGGCGCTCGTCGCGCTCCAGGGTGTAGTTGCCGTACAGCGTGAACACGGCGACCGCGCCCAGCAACAAGGTCGTGTTGATGGCCAGCACGCCCGTGAAATCGGGCAGCACGCTGACCAGGCCCAGTTGCACGGCGAAGGTGAACGCCCCCAGGGCCAGCGCCGGCCAGAAACGCGCCAGGGTGCAGGTGTAGACCACGATGATGTTGATCTCGACCAGCCTGGCCACCGCCCAGCGCCCTTCCGCCTGCAGCAGGATCAGCGCTGTCAGCGCCACCGCGAACATGCCCGCCAGCACGATCAGCCACTCGGTGAGCCAGGGGATGCGCAGCACGTTCAGCACCACCAACCCGATCAGCACGACGGGACCGAACACCAGCAGGCGCACCCACAGGGCGAACTTCACGGTGTCCGGTGTCAGCAGCACGTCCGCCACGACCATGCCGGCAAACAAGCACACCGCGGCCAGCCCCGCTTCGGTGATCGCCCGGCGGCGGCTGCCTTCGGCCTGGCTCAAGAAATGGGTTTCCAGTGCCGCAGGGAACGACAGCGCAGGAAAACCCTGAGCCAGGGTTTGCTCGACCCGCTCAGCGTGCTCGGCTTCCACCGACATCGCCCCATCCGACCGCATCACCGCCGTGCCCACGCCAGCCACTCCCGTACAGCCTCAGCCACATCACAGGGGATGTTGCCATCCCCCACGGAGACGACTATGGCCCCGAGCGACGCAAAACACACCCGGGATAAACGCCGTGCTCGCAGGCAGTGCCCCCGTCAACGCGGGAGTGCACATGTCACGCCCCTCAGCGCCCGGGGTGGCCCCGCCCCTGGGATGACCCTGGGATGACCTTCAGCGGGCGGCCTGGTTGGCCTCGCCGTCGCCGCGCTGTCGCAGGCGGGGCTGGCTGAAGGGCAGGTTCAGGCGCGCGTGCTCGATCAGCACCGGCATGGGCGGCATCGGCCCCAGCAGGCGGAAGGCCATCTGCCGGCTGATGCCCACCTGCAAGTTCCCCCGCACCTCGGGGCGCAAGCGCAGGTCCAGGTCCAGCGGCACCTGCAAGGGCGCGCGCAGTTCGCCGCTGGCCAGCACGTCGAGGTCGAGCGGCACATCGATCTGGATCGGCACGTCCAGCTTGACGGGCAAGTCCAGCACCAGGGGCACCGTGACCTCGAAACGCGGCAGCCAGCTCACCACCGGCACGCTGAGCTGCAGCGAGGTGCGCACCGGCACGCTTTGCTCGACGTGCAACACCGTGTCAACCGGCACCCGGGTCTGCAGACGCGCTCTGGCCTGCAGGCTGTCAGACACCTCGACCGCCAAGGTCTGGTGCACCGGCACCACCACCCGCGGCGACAGGTTCACCCGGGCCTGCAGCGGTGCCGTCACCTCGGCCAGGGCTTGCAGCCCCTCGGGCAGGCGCAATGTGATCGGGTGCTGGCGCAACTCGACGATGGCGTCCCAGCGGGCATAGACGTACCAGGTGGCCGCCACCATCAACGCGCCCCACAGCAAGAGCACCGCGGCCCCGACCAGCACCAGCGCCACCGGCCGCACAGGGCGGTTCCAGCCACGCGGTGGGCGCGCGCCATGCACGGCCACAGCCGGGTTCACGGCGCGGCGCCCGTGCTGCGGCGCAAGGCCATGGTCACCGCCTCGAAAGGCACGGTCAGGTCCATCAGGTCCAGGCCGGCCTTCACCTGCTGCTGCGGGAAGGTCAGCCGGGCCGCCACGGGCTCGGTGATGGGGAGGCGCAGGGCCTCGTGGATGGGCACCTGGGTCTGGATGACGGTGTCGATGCGGGTGCGCAAAGGCTCGGTGATGCGCACCTGGGCCATCGTGGTGAACGCGATCGGCAGGTCTTTGCGCACCGGGATGACCATGTCCACCGGCACATCGGCCTTCACCGGCACCCGCCCCTGGATGGGCAGGGTCAGGTTGAAGCCCAGCACGCGGGTGCGCACCTGGGTGTCGATGTCCACCGTCTGGTCGAGGTGGATGGTCTGGCGCACCGGCACGTCCAGCCGGATGGGCAAGACCGTGTCGATGCTGACCTGCACCGGGATGGCGTCTTTGATGGGGATGAGCAGGTCTTGCTGGATGGGCACCCGGACCGGCAAGGTCTGGTCGATCCGCACCGCCACCTGGCGGGTCAACTCGGCGCGCACCGACAGCGCATCGGGCAGGCGCACCAGGGCCTGCTGCTCGCGCAACGCCACGTTCACGGCCAGGTGGTGCCAGGCCCACCAGCCCGCCGCCACGGCCAGCGCCGACATCAGCAGGATCAACAACACCGCCGTCAGGATGAGGTGGCGCCAGGTGATGGTGTGGCCATAGACCGCGAGCATGGGGCTCTCGGCCATGGCGGGTGCGGTGGGGCTGGAGGTGTCGGGGGTGTCAAGGCTCACGCTTTGACTATGCCACGGGCACGGCGCGCCCAGGGCGGCCAGGCTGGCTAAGATGCCGTCTGTGTCGCCTGCCAGCCTCGCCGGCCCATTGCCTCCTTTTGCCCCACACCGCGCACCGTGTCCGACCCGTTTTTCCAGCAGCCCCTGTTCACACAGCCCCTGTTCGAGCTGGCCACGGCCCAGGCCGTGTTTGCGTCGCTGCAATCGCGCGCGCAGGCACAGGGCCTGAGCCTGCGCTCACCGCCGCCTGAGCCCACCACCTGCTGCGGCCGCGGCTGCAACGGCTGCGTCTGGGAAGGCTTTTACGCCGCGGCCACCTACTGGCGCGACGAGGCCCTGCTGGTGCTCGACTCGGCTTGATGCCCGCCCAGGCAAGCCGGTGAAGCGGGTGCCCAGCACGCCAAGCGCGGCATGCAGGGGCCGCGATCGGCTCAATCCACCTGGAACGAGAAATCACCCTGGGCATCGGTGCCCACCTGGATGCGCTGCAGGCGCCCACCCTGCGCCATGCGCGCCAGCACATGGTCGGCCACGGCCGGCAAAAGGCTGCCGTTGAGGATGTGGTCCACCGCGCGGGCGCCGGTGTCCACCTCGGTGCAGCGGGCCAGCACGGTGTCGATCAAGGCCTCGTCGTAAGCGAACTCGGCCTGGTGCTGGGCCTGCACGCGCGCGGCGATGCGGTCGAGCTTGAGCCGGATGACCTCGGCCAACACATCGTCGTGCAGCGGGTAGTACGGCACCACCTTCGTGCGCCCGACAAAGGCCGGCTTGAAGGTTTTGTAGAGCACGGCGCGCAGGCCATCGGCCAGGGTGTCGGCATCGGGCATGGCCTCTGGCGCTTTCATCACGGCCCCGCCGGCAGCTTCGTCGTGGGCGAAACAGGCCTGCATGATCTGCTGAGAACCCGCGTTCGAGGTCAGGATGATGAGGGTGTTGCGGAAGTCGATCTCGCGGCCCTCGGCATCGTCCATGCGCCCCTTGTCGAAGACCTGGAAGAACATCTCCAGCACATCGGGGTGGGCCTTCTCGACCTCGTCGAGCAGCAGCACGCTGTAAGGCTTGCGGCGCACCGCCTCGGTCAACACACCGCCCTGGCCATAGCCCACATAGCCCGGAGGCGAGCCCTTGAGCCCGCTGACGCTGTGGGCCTCCTGGTACTCGCTCATGTTGATGGTGATGAGGTTGCGCTCGCCGCCGTAGAGGCTGTCGGCCAGGGCCAGGGCCGTTTCGGTTTTGCCCACACCGCTGGGGCCGACGAAGAGGAAGACACCGCGCGGCTTGCACGGGTCTTCCAGACCGGCGAAGGCGGTGCGCACGCGCTGCGCGATGGCCTCCAGGGCGTGGTCCTGCCCGATGACGCGGGCTTGCAGGGCCGCCGACAGGCCACGTGCCGCTGCGACCTCGTCCTGCACCATCTTGCCCAGAGGGATGCCCGTCCACGACGAGACGATGTCGGCCACGACCTGGGCGTCCACCTGCAGGGGGACGAGGGGGACGCTGTTTGGCGCACCACGCTGCAACCCGGCCAGGCGGGTCTGCAGGCCCTGCAGCTCGGCGCGCTCGGCCTCGTTCAGGCCACCGGCTTGCTGTTCGGCACGCTGGCGCAAGGCCAGGATGTCCTGCACCGCTTGCTGCTCCAGGTGCCAACGGGCCTCGTCGGCCTGCAGGCGGGCTTGCAGGTCCAGGCGCTGCATGCCGAGGGCGTCGAGGCGGGCGGCATGGGACGCGGCATGGGCGTGGCCCTTCTCATGGGCAAGGTGGGCGCCGTCCGATGCCAGGTGCACGCCCACGGCCAACTCACGCTGCAGCGCCTGCGCTTCGGCCCCGATCTGCGCCAGGCTGCGGCGGGTGTCTTCGATGCGTGCGGGCGTGCTGCGCTGCCCCAGGGCCACGCGGGCGCACGCCGTGTCCAGCACGCTCACGGCCTTGTCGGGCAGCTGGCGCCCGCTGATGTAACGCGCCGACAGGCGCACCGCCTCGGTGATGGCCTCGTCGAGCAGCTGCACACCAAAGTGCTGGGCCATCAGCGGCGCCATGCCGCGCAGCATGGCCGCGGCCACCGACTCGCTGGGCTCTTCGACCTTGATGACCTGGAAGCGCCGCGCCAGGGCCGCGTCTTTCTCGACGTGCTGCTTGTACTCGCTCCAGGTGGTGGCCGCGATGGTCCGCAACTCGCCGCGCGCCAAGGCAGGCTTGAGCAGGTTGGCCGCGTCACCACCGCCGGCCGGGCCGCCCGCGCCGATCAGCGTGTGCGCTTCGTCAATGAACAGGATGATGGGATGCGGGCTCTGGCGAACCTCGTCGATGACGTTCTTCAGGCGGTTCTCGAACTCGCCCTTGACC
This sequence comes from Aquabacterium sp., assembly GCA_023266355.1. Lineage (GTDB taxonomy): Bacteria > Pseudomonadota > Gammaproteobacteria > Burkholderiales > Burkholderiaceae_C > Aquabacterium. Next base: position 492,464 of record JAHFQM010000001.1, on the reverse strand, counting down.
GACGCACCGGCCTGCAGCAGGCCCATGTCCAGCACGTGGATGGCCACGCCCTGCAGCACCTGGGGCACGTCACCCGCGGCGATGCGCAAAGCCAGGCCCTCGACCACCGCGGTCTTGCCCACGCCCGCTTCGCCGGTGAGGATGGGGTTGTTCTGCCGCCGGCGCAGCAAGATGTCCATGGCCTGGCGGATCTCGGCATCCCGGCCGATGACGGGGTCGAGCTGCCCCGCACGGGCGCGTTCGGTGAGGTTGGTGGTGAACTGGTCGAGCGCAGGGGTGCGCGGGGGCTGGGCCGTGCCAGCACCGCCTTCCCGCACAGGCTCGACAGCCCCAGCCGGCGCCGCTGACTCGGCCTCAGGGGATGCCGCGGTCAGCTCGGTCAGGCGGTGCTTGAGCTCGGCCAACGGGAATTGGCGCAGGCGCGCCGAGGTTTGCACCGACAGCTGCGCCAGCGTGGGCTCCGTCAGCCAGGCCAGCAACAAATGCCCGCTGCGGATGCGACCGTGTGGCGACGCCAGCGAGGCCATGAGCCAGGCCTGCTCCAGCAAAACCGGCACATGCACCGCAAACACCGGCGGGCGCGGGCTGTGGCGGGTCTCTCGCTGCAGCTCGGCCTCCAGGTCCTCGCGCAAGCCTTCGAGGCTCACGCCGAAGTGGTGACACAGCAGGCTCATGTCATTGGCGGGCGGGGCCAGCAAGGCCAGGAAGATGTGCTCCAGGTCCACCTCGTGGTGCCCGCGCTGCTTGCACAGGACCACGGCCTGTTCGGCAGCACGCCGGGTGGTGTCGTTGAGCTTGGCGATCAGCAGTTCGAGCGAATGGGACATGGTGTTCAAGCGAAGGCAAGGAGTCGGGGCGCAGTTGCAGTTGCAGTTGCGGTTGCGGTTGCGGTTGCGGTGACAGGCACGGCGCCAGCAGCAGGGGAAGAAGGCGGCGTCACGGGGGCATGGCCGCCGGGCAGCAGCCCATGCACCAACGCGGGCTCAGGCTCACCGGGGCGGATGTCGTAATGCACGTCCTGCCTGTCCGACGGTGCCGGCTCGGTCAGCAGGAAGGTGTCCCAACCCAGGCGGCCCGCCAGCGGGGAACGGTCGGTGCGCAATGCGCTGCCCTGTACCGCCTCGCGGCGCAGTTGCAATTGCACCTCCACCTCCAGCGCCGGCCCCAGCAACAGGCCCAGCCACTGGCGCAAGGCCTGCGCCCCCGCACCACCGGGCAAGAAGCGCAAAAACGGGGTGTGGTCCAGAGGACCGAGCACGAGGCGCACGCAGAGGTTGCGTTGCCACACGCGCTCGCCCAGCAAGGCAGAGCGGCCCAGCACGCCGGAAGCACCGGACGCACCAGCACGAGCACCGCCACCCAGCACCGTGCGGCCGGCCTCCGGCACCGGACACCACCTCCCCACGAAAGGCTCGATGCGCACCGGCACGCCCAGGTAATGCGTCAGCAAGCGCTGCAATTGCGCCATCGGCAAGGTGCGCTGCTGCAGGATGCCGGAGAAGTACGCCAGGGCCTCGTCGCTCACGCCCCCTCGCTCGGCCCCCAGCCGATGCCGCAAGCCCTTGAGGCCCATGCCCGACAAGGCCAGGGCTTCGGACACCAAGGCGCGTGGCGCGGGTGCGCCGTCCCGCGCCACGCGGTGACGCACCGCTTCCTGCTCGTGGCGAAGTGCCAGGCGGTGCTTGCACCAAGCCTGGTAGAACAGCGTCACCGAGCGGTGACTGAAGACGTCCAGGAAGGCACGCGCCGCGGCGCTTGGCCCCTTCACCTCTGCCTGTGACAGCCACTCGGTGTAGAACAAGGGCAAGGCGCCAGAGACGCCCAACAGCCCCATGCAGGCCGGCGTCAGGTCGATGCGTTGCACACCCTCTGCCGCCCCCACGCCACCGCCCTGCGGCGGCAGGCCCACCACCTCGGGCGAAGTCCAGTGCGCTTGCAAGGATTCGATCTCGCTGGCCGGAAAGCTCAAGGACACCGAGTTGTGGAACTGCACCCGCTCCAGCCCCACCCAGCGCTCCAGCAGGCGCACGGCCTGGAAGAAGCCGAACTGCTGCGGCGCATGCAGGAGCTGCGCGATCACAGCAAGGGGCGCGCGCCATGCCGTGGTGGACATGCGATCAACTCCTCGTGGGTGCGTGCGGACAGCACGGTCAGCCGGGCATAGCTGTTGATGTGGACATACAGCCCGAAAAAGTGGTCCAGCACCGTGGCGAACAAACCCAGGCCCGTGCCCACGAAGCCCTGCTCATCGACGGTGAGGCGCACCTCGGTGCCACGCACGAAAGTTGCGAAGGGCTCGCCGGGCAGCCAGGCCGTGTCCGGCTTGAACTCGATGGCCACCAAGGCCTCCACCTGGCGACGGTTGCTGAGGCTGTGCGGCAGGTCGTAGAGGCGCAGCAACTCCTTGAGCGCATCGATGCCGCCACCAGTGAGCGAGAGGTGGTTGAGCGACAGGTGCGAAATCAGGCGCCACAACATGCCCTTGCCGCGATGCACCCGGTGGCTGCGCGTGGGCTTGCGCAAGAGCACCACTTCGCGCGCGGGCCCGCCACCGCTCATGAACAGGTCGCCGCCCGGCGTGCCCGGCGCCAGCAGGTGCGGCAAATCGCGATTGGTGGCCAGCACGTCCAGCGAAAGCGTCTCCACAGCGGGCGTGGTGAGGTGCTGGTTGGCGTCCACTAGGGTCAGCATCAGCTCGTGGCCTGGGCTGCGCTCGGCCAGGTCCTCGTCGCGGTGCAATTGCCAATAGGCTGGGATGGCGCCCTGCAGGCCGGCACCCTGAGCGCCCGACGGCACCGTTGCGCCCTGCGGGGTGAGGCCATCGTCGGCCAGCAAGGCACCGTGCTGCAGTGAAAAGAAGGGCTTGACCTCGTCGATCATGTCGCCGTGGGCCGTCTGGCGCACGCGGTACACCCGCTCCAGTGCGTGCACCTCGTGGCCATGGGCGCGGCGGCCATCGACCACCACCGCGTGGGTGTCCTGCTGGTGCGTGATGCGGATGGGGTCGGCTGCCTGACGGAACAGGTTGACGACCGGTGCGGCCCCCAAGACGACGTTGTGCACAGCCACGGCCTCCAGCAAGCGGCTGGCATCGGCATCTGCCCGCAGCCCTGCGACCAGCACATGCACCGTCAAGCGCGACGCCGCGCCACCCTCGCCCGCGACGTCCTTCTCAGCCGGGCTGGCGAACAGCGCGGGCAGGTCCACGAACTGGAACTTGTCCGGGAAGGCGAAGTACTCCGACAGCAGCCGGTAGGCAGGATGCGAGCGATCGTCCCAATCGATGAGGGCCTCGTCCTCGGCAAAGCCCACGCCCTGGGGCAAGGCCGCTGCGCCCCCAGCCGCTTGGCGCCACGGTCGGCCAGCGTCCGTCTGCCACATCACGCCCACGGCCTGGCGGCACAGGGCTTCGCGCAAGGCGCTGACCTGCGAGGCCTCGCCGTCGAGGTAGATGCGCAAAGGGGCAGACAAGGCCGCTGACCACGACAAGGCCGGCGACAGCTTGTCGAGGGTGATGGACAGCACCGAGGTGGCCTGCGGCGGCACCGGCGTGCCTGCGGGTGCGCCCAAGGCGTTCTGGAAGCTGACGCTGGCCACGCGCAAGGGCAAGAGCGTGATCGCCTGGCTGGTGCGGAAACGGCAAGGCACCCCCTTGACCGGGCGCGACGTCAACTCGGTGCCACGCGGCAGGATGGCCGGCTGGCTCATCTGCAGGGCCTGGGCACTGAGGTCGAAACGCGCCACGGCACACGAGGGGAACGGGCGCAGGTAGTGCGGGTACAGCACCTCCAGCAGGGCTTCGGTGAACAACGGGAAGTCGTCGTCCAGGCGCTTGTGGATGCGCGCGGACAACAGCGCGAAAGACTCCATCAAGCGCTCAACGTGCGGGTCATCGCCCACATCCCCGGAGAGCTGCAAGCGCCCAGCGATCTTGGGATAGCGCTGCGCGAAGTCGGCCGCGCGGGTGCGCAGGAAGGCCAACTCGCGTTCGTAGTGGGGCAGGAGGTCGTCCATGGAGCGGCAGGGGACGGTGGCTGTGATGAAAGTGGGGCTGCGCGAGGCGAGGCTCAGGCAGCGTGCATGAAACGGGATTGGGTGACGTGGTAGCGCGAGGCCGCGGGCATGAGCACCGCGTCGAAGCTCACACCCTCGTTCAAAGGGGTCACGACCAACATGGCCCGGACGGTGAACTGCAGGGCCGTGCCGGTGCTCGCATCCACACGGAAGTCCACGTGCACATGGCGCAGGCGGGGTTCGTGGCGCTCGATGGCCTGGGTCAGGCTGCGCGCGATGTGGCGCTGGTCCTCCGAACTGGCCAGCACGCGAGAGGCGAAATCGCGCACACCGAAGCTCAGCACCGAGCGACGGGCATGGGACCCCAAGGATGCGCTGTCGGCATGCAGCGCCGTGCGCGTGTTCAGAAGACGCTCCAGATCGGCCGCCACAGCGTCACGCAACTGGTCGAGCGTGTACGTGGGCATCACGCCATCTGGCACTTCCTGATGCGCACCCAAGAGGCGATCGAACAGGCTGCGACGGATCCGCAAGGAGGATGACATCCAGGACTCCAGGGGAAGAAAAAAGCATCCGACGCACCATCCGCCGGATGCAACAACCTGATCTCCTGGGGCACACACCGACCCCAGGTTCGACACCTGCCTCAGGTCAGACTCAGTTCGGCGCGTCGAACGCAGCCTTGTTGGTGGCCAGGCTCCAGGAAGCGACCTGACCCGGCTTGGACTTGCCGTCCATGGTCTGCTGGGTGTAGGTCCACTCCACGGCGGAATAGCGCAGACCGAAGTTTTCGGTCGGCAGGCCTTCGGATTCCACCGACGGCACCACCTGCGAGATCAGCACCTTCTTGAGGCGAATCTTGAGGTACAGCACGCGGTCATTCGTGCCGTTGGCGCGCATGAAGTGGATCTCCACGTCGTCGTACAGCGTACCGGCCGAGCAGGCTTCCCACAGCTGGGGGCTGACCAGGTCCAGGTCCTTGGTGAAGATCATTTCGCCGTGCTCGCAACGCTCGGCGGTGTGGCCACCGGCGGTCGATGCCGTCGCCGACTTGGGCTGGCGGATGATGTGGTTCCAGCTGATGGCTTCGAACCAGGGCGCAGCGTGCTGGGTGCCAGCACCGGCGTCACGCGATTCGCCCTTGATTTCCTTGCCGTTCAGCGGCTTGCCGAACTTGATGTAAATGTCTTTCACGATTCACTCCTGTGTTGTTGTGCCGCCGCAGGTGCCTCCACCCGCGGTCGAGCTGGTGGGAAAGGTCACTTCGAGCCTTGCGGCAACTCGGCGACCAGACGCAGCGACACCGACAGTTCGTCCAGCTGGTAATGCGGGCGCACGAAAGCCACCGCGCGGTACGAGCCGGGGCGCCCCGGGACTTCGCTGACTTCGACGCTGGCTTCACGCAGCGGCTTCTGAGCGCGGATCTCCTGAGAGGCGTCCTGCGCATCCACCACGTACTGCATCAGCCAGTTGTGCAGATAGCGCTCGACGTCCAGCGTGTTGGCGAAGCTGCCCACCTTGTCGCGCATCATGGCTTTCATGTAGTGCGCAATGCGGCAGACCGCGAACATGTACTGGAGTTGAGCCGACAGGGCAGCGTTGGCGTTGGCCGCATCGCTGTCGTACTTCTTGGCCTTCTGGGCCGACTGGGCACCGAAGAAGGCGGCGTAGTCGGTGTTCTTGCAATGCACCAGAGGGATGAAGCCCAGGTCGCTGAGTTCCTTCTCGCGGCGGTCGGTGATGGCCACTTCGGTCGGGCACTTCAGGGCGATCTCACCATCGTCGGTCTTGAAGGTGTGTGTGGGCAGGTCTTCGACCAGGCCGCCGCCCTCCACGCCACGGATGGCGGCACACCAGCCGTACTGCTCGAAAGCGGCCGTCAAGCGCGCGCCCATGGCGTAGGCCGTGTTGACCCAGAGGTAGCGGCTGTGATCGCTGCCATCGACCTCTTCGACGAAATTGAAGCCTTCGGTGCTGGTGCCTTCCTTGGGGTCGTAGGGCAGGCGGCCCAGGAAGCGAGGCACGGTCAGGCCCACATAGCGGGCGTCTTCCGACTCGCGGAATGACTTCCACTTGGCGTAGTCCACCGTGTCAAAGACCTTGGCCAGGTCGCGCGGCTTGCCCAGTTCGGTGAAGGCCTCCAGGCCAAAGAGCTCGGCCGAGGCTGAGGAGATGAAAGGCGCATGGGCGGCGGCCGCCACATGGGCCATCTGCTCCACGAAGAACATGTCTTCTGCGCCTCGGCCGATTTCATAGTCACCGATCAGGGCACCGAAGGGCGCGCCACCGAAGGTGCCGAACTCTTCTTCGTACACCTTCTTGAACAGCGTGGACTGGTCGAAGTCGATGGCGGTCTTGAAGTCCTTGACCATGTCCTTCTTGGTGGCGTTGAGCAGCTTGATCTTCAGGCGCTCGCCAGTGGACGTCTGCTTGCAGAGGTACTGCAGACCGGTCCAGGTGGACTCCAGCTTCTGGAACTCGGGCGCGTGCATGACAGCGCTGAGCTGGGCAGAGATCAGCTGGTCGATGTCGGCGATGCGCGCATCGATGCTGGCCGAGAGGTTGTCCGACACCGTCACGGTGCCCGCCATCACTTCGCGGACGAGTTCACCGATGATGTCCTTGGCGCGGGCGTGCTCGACATCCGTCTTGGCAACCTTGCTGCGCGCGACGATGTCATCGAGCAGACTCTGGGCCTCGGCGGCTGCGGGTTGACCGTTGGATTGCAGTTGGGCGCTCATGGTTCACTCCTGGTGGGTGGCGTCAGAGGCCGCCTGGGCCTCGGCTTCCAGCAGGCGGCGCTGCTCGGTGTTGCCCAGCACTTCGCCCAGGGCGTCTTCCAGCTTCTCGTTGCCGGCCAGCTTGTTGCGCAGGTCGGAGAGCTTGGTGCGCGCCTCCAGCAGCTTGCGCAGCGGATCGACCTGTTGCACCACCGCCTCGGGGCGGAAATCGTCCATGCCCTCGAAGTCCAGGTTCACGGCGAACTCACCGCCCTCGGGCGACAGCAGGTTGGGCACGCGGTAACTGGCACGCGGCGCCATGCCGGCCATGACCTCGTCGAAGTTGTCCATGTCGATCTGAACGAACTTGCGGTCCTTGAGCTTGGCCAAAGGCTTGTCAGGGTCGGGCTGGCCGGTGAAGTCCGCCATCACCCCCATCACGAAGGGAATTTCCTTTTGCTCGATGGCATCCCCGACTTCCACGTCGTACGTGAGCTGAACGCGGGGTGGGCGAACGCGCCCCAGGCGCTGTTGAACGCTGTCTTTCTTGGCCATGGCCGGACTCCTTGGTTGAACGGGTTTACTGCAAAGCCCCGAAGGGGTTGGTGCGTGCGGAAGGAACAGGGGAAGGCGCCGGTGTGGGGCGCGGGGTGGCTGTGGGCGCCGCGGCGGGCACCGCACCCGGGGCCTGAGACACCGGCGCTGCGGGGCGGGGCCTCACGACAGCACCCCGACCGCGGCCGTTGCCAGCGACCGGGCTTGCAGCAGGGGCAGACGCCTGAGCGGGCGCAGAAGCCGCTGATGCCGCCAGCAAGATGGGTTCGCCCAGGGCCTCGTGGATGATGCGGGCGACGCTCTCGGCCTCGCTGCGGGTCGAGCCATTGACCTCGTTGACCTTGCGCAACTGCTCCAACGCCTGAGCGCTGACACGCAGGCCGCTGACGGCCAGGATGCTCTGCGCGGTCAGGTCGCGCACATCGCGTTGCAGCACCTCCTGGGCCTCGGTGATCGCCAATCCGTACTGGCGCGCCTCGAAGTGGATCTGCGCCTTCTTCAGCCAAGGCTGTTTCGCGGCAGGGTCCACCTGGATGGCACTGTCGAGCTGAGCCAGCGCCTGGTCGGTCTGGCCTTGCTTGAGGGCCTTGTCGGCGGCGGCCATGCGCTCATCGACCTTCTCTTGCAGCGCCAGCTTGTCAGTGACGCCAGCCTTGCCTGACAGCGAGCCGCAACCCGTCAACACCATGACCGCCGCGGCGCTTGCGAGCAAGGCCATCCAGCTGTGACCGGCACGCGGACGCACCCCTAAATTGGCCGCGCCCACAAGCGCACGGCTCTTGCCATTCGAATGCAATCGAACACTCCCTGATGGTTCAAATTTCGGCACCGGCTTCATGTCGAGTCGGTTGCCTTTGCGGCGGATTAGAGCCGAATTTGGCGGTCGTGCATTCCCCCATTGGAGGGTGGTTTACAGACTCTTGCATTCCGTTGCATGTGCAGTCCCCTCTTGTGGGGGGCCGGTGAGAAAGAAGCCATCACAGCTGCCTACACTACGCGCGGCGATGGGCGCAGCTTGCCCCGCACACACACATGAACACAGGGATCCAAGGACGCTTTTCAGCGGCCCCAGCAGCATCGTTTCTGGCCGGGTGCCTGACGCTGTCGCTGGCGTCGTGCCTGACGTCGTGCGCATCTGCACCACCTGCCGCCGATGCCATGAGCGCCGTGAACGCAGCCGGCGTAGAAGCCCCGAGCGGGGTCATGGGCGTGCTGAGCTCGGTGGCCGACAAGGCCCTGGAAGTCACCGGCATCAAGGCACCTGCGACGCTGCCCGACGCCCTGCCTGACAGCGCCCTGCCCGACCGCCGCATCCGCTGGCAATTGCACGCCAGCAGTTCGCTGAACGCGGCCGACAACGGCCAGCCTCTCGGGCTCGTCACGCGCATCTTCAAGCTGCGCAACCCTGACAGCTTCCTGCAGGCCCAGGCGGACGTCTTCGGCGACCCAGCCCGGGAAAAGCAGGCCCTGGGCGATGACCTGGTCGCCGTGCGGGAGGTGCAACTGGTGCCCGGCCAACACCACGAAGCCACCGACAAGGTGGCGCGCGACGTGCCCTACATCGGCATCGTGGCGCTCTACCGCCGTCCGGCGGCCGGCCGATGGCGCTATGCCTTCAAGGCGGCCGACGCCGAACTGGGCGGGCTGTCGCTGGGCGCGCACGCCTGCGCCCTCAGCGTGCAGACAGGCGCGCCCGTGGGCCAGGCGGCAGGCAGCGCACGCTCGGTCGCGGTGAGCTGCCCCTGACATCGCACGCACACAAAATCAATCGAGGAGTACCGCCCATGATCCAGTCTGCCAAAGTCCTGTGGGGCGAAGGTTTGTTCCTGAGGCCCCAGCACTTCCAGCAACAGGACGCCTACCACGAGTGGCGGCTGGCCCAAAGCATGCGGTTGCTGCACCCCTATGCCTGGGGCGTGCGGCAGCTCAAGGTCGATGCCGATGCCTTGCAGGCCGGGCGGCTGCGCTTGCTGGAGCTGCAAGTGGCCTTCCCCGATGGCGAACTGCTGAACGCGCCTGCCGAAGACGAGTTGCCGCCGCCCATCGACTTGACCAACCTCGGCCAAGGCGGCGCCGAGTCGCATGCCGAAGGCAGCACGCTGGCCTTTCACCTGGCGATGGCACCCGTGCGCCACCAGGGCAGCAACCTGGCCGCGACCCTGGAGGAAGCCGACACGGCCGTGCGATACCACCGCGTCGCGCAGCACATCGGTGACGGTTACACGGCGGCGGTGTCGGCCGAGGTGGTCACGCTGCGCAAGTCGGTGCGGCTGCTGCCCGAATCGGCACCCCGCGCTCACCTCATGAGCCTGCCGCTGCTGCGCCTCAAGCGGACGTCTGCAGGTGGCTTCGAGCTGGACGGGCGCTTCATGCCGCCGTGCGTGCACATCCAGTCTTCGCCGATGCTGTCGCTGCACCTGCGGCGATTGCTGGAGGTGCTGCAGGCCAAGGTCGATGCGCTGTATGGCATGCACCGCGAACCTTCGCGCAACGTCATCGAGTTCCGCTCGGGCGATGTCGCCTCGTTCTGGCTGCTGCACACGGCCAGCACGGCGCTGGCAGGCCTGACACACCTGGCGCGCCACCCAGCCTTGCACCCCGAGCGCCTGTTCGAAAAGCTGCTGGAGCTGGCCGGGGCGCTGATGACCTTCTCGAAGACGTTCACGCTGGCCGATCTGCCCAGCTACGACCACCAGCAACCCAGCCCGGGCTTCCAGCGACTCGACCAGATCGTGCGGGAGCTGCTGGAGACCGTCATCTCCACACGCTGCTTCGCGATCGCGCTGCAAGAGCGCATCCCGTCCTTCCACCACGGCCAACTGGCGTCAGAACAGATCACCCAGGGCACCCAGCTTTTCCTGGGCGTGAGCGCGGCCATGCCCCCGGCCGAGCTGGTGGAGGTGGTGCCGCAGCGCTTCAAGGTGGGTGCACCGGACGATGTGGACAAGCTGGTGCTGTCGGCCATGCCCGGCGTGCGCCTGGTGCATGCGCCGCAAGTGCCGGCCGCCGTGCCGGTGCGCCCTGGCAGCTATTACTTCAGCCTGGAGCCCCGCGGCAGCCTGTACGAACGCATGCTGCAGGCACAGGCCCTGACGCTTTACGCTCCCACCGGCATCCAGGACCTGCGCCTGGAGCTGGTCGCGGTGAACGCCTGAAAGGCACACCCCCATGATGCCCCCCTCACCCTCGTCACCCTCCACGCCCTCCTTGATGAGCGCCCCGCCCCCGCACACTCCATCGGTCAACGCACCGCCTCAGCCTGTGTCGGCCCCCGCACCTGCGCGCCTGTTGGACCTCATGTACGACGGCTTCTACCTGCTGTTCCTGGTCAAGGGCAAGCACGCCCCGCAGGATGCCGACGCCTTCCGCGACAGGCTCAAACAGTTCCTGACGCAGTTCGAGCGCGGCGCCGGCAAGCTCGGTGCGTCGGCCGAAGACATCCACGTCTGCAAATACGCCTTCTGCGCGACGGTGGACGAAGCCATCCTGACCTCGGGCTTCAAGGTGCGCGACAGCTGGCAGCGCTTGCCGCTGCAGGTGCAGCTGTTCGGCGAACAACTCGCCGGTGAGCAGTTCTTCCAGAAGCTCGAAGAACTGCGGCAGCAGGGCCTGCCCCGGCTGCAGGCGCTGGAGGTGTTCCAGATGTGCCTGTTGCTGGGCTTCCAGGGCAAGTACTTCATCGAAGGCTCGGAGAAGCTGGGCTTCCTGACCGCCCGCCTGGGCGACGAAATCGCCCGCATGAAAGGCCAGAGCGTGGGCTTCGCCCCGCACTGGGCCGCACCCGACCGCATCCGCCACCAACTGCGCCACCAGGTGCCGCTGTGGGTGGTGGGCGCGGTGTTCGGCTTGATGGCCGTGCTGGCCTTCTCCGGGCTGCGCTGGCAACTGGGCGATCACACACAGACGGCCCTGGGCGCGTACCACCACGTGGTGCAACTGGCACCGCAGGTGGCGAACATCACGGTGACGCTGCCTTGATCTTGCACGAAGTCTGCAATCGTTGGGGTTTTTGCGCGACAATCTGCGCATGCACCCCACACCTCACGCCCCATCCGATGTCGCTCAGGTCAGTGCCACACGCGGCAGCCTGCGTTCAACCTCTGTCTCGGCCGCTTGGCGCCCACTGAGCGCGGCGCTCTTGCTGCTGGGCAGCCTGGGCGCGGCCTGGGCGCAAAGCACGCCTGCGGGCGAGTGGCAGACCATCGACGACCACTCCGGCAAAGCCGTGTCCCACGTGGTGGTGAAAGAGGTCGGCAAAGCCTTGCAGGGCAGCATCACCCGCATCATCGACCCCAACAAGGTCAACCTCAAATGCGAGGCTTGTGAGGGCCCGCTGCGCGATGCGCCCTTCATCGGGCTGACCATCATCCAGGGCGTGGGTGCGACGCCCACCGAGCCCCTGACCTGGGAAGGCGGCCACATCCTCGACCCCAAGAGCGGTCGCAGCTACCGCGTCCGCCTGCGCCTCAAAGACGAAGGCCAGACGATGGAAGTGCGCGGCTACTTCGGCTCGCCCTACTTCGGTCGCACGCAGATCTGGCGCCGGGTGCCGGCGTCCTGAGGCTGCGCTGGCGCTGATCAGTCGCTGGCCTGGGTCGGGTCGGCGTCCGCCGAGCCCGCTGGGTCCGCCTGCTTGGAGGCCTTGGCCTCCGTCCTGGCACCGGCACGCGCATCTCCCGCCCATGCACGCAACTGCGCCACGCGGTCCGAGATCTTGATCTCCAGGCCACGGGGCACCGGCTGGTAAAAGGCCTGCGGCACCATGCCGTCGGGGAAATAGCGCTCGCCCGCGGCCACCGCATCGGGCTCGTCGTGGGCGTAGCGGTAGCCATCGCCGTGGCCCAGCGTCTTCATCAGCTTGGTGGGGGCGTTGCGCAGGTGCATGGGCACGGGGCGCGTGGTGTCTTGCTTGACCCAGGCGCGCACAGCCTTGTACGCCGTGTAAGCCGCGTTGCTCTTGGGCGCGATGGCCAGGTAAATCACGCACTCGGCCAGGGTCAGCTCGCCTTCGGGTGAGCCCAGGCGCTCGTAGGTTTCGGCGGCATCGAGGGCCATGCGCAGGGCGCGCGGGTCGGCCAGGCCGATGTCTTCGCTGGCCATGCGGATGAGCCGGCGCACGATGTAGCGCGGGTCCACGCCGCCATCGAGCATGCGCACCAGCCAGTACAGCGCTGCGTCCGGGTCCGAGCCCCGCACCGATTTGTGCAGCGCCGAGATGGTGTCGTAGAACTGGTCGCCGCCCTTGTCATAGCGGCGCAGTTGCTCGCCCAAGGCCCGCTGCAGCAGGGCCACGTCGATCAGGGCATGGCCCTTGAGCATGCCGCTCAGGGTCTCGTAGGTGTTGAGCACGCGGCGCGCATCGCCATCGGCGTAGGCGATCAGGCGGGCGCGGGCGTCGGGCGTGAGCTCTGGGCCCGACAAGGCCTCTTGTCCACGCTGCAACAGCGCCGCCATGGCGTCCTCGTCCACCGCGCGCAGCACATGCACCGTGGCCCGCGACAGCAAGGCGGCGTTGACCTCGAACGAGGGGTTCTCGGTCGTGGCACCGATGAAGGTGAACAGGCCGGACTCGACGTGCGGCAGGAAGGCATCCTGCTGGGCCTTGTTGAAGCGGTGTACCTCGTCCACGAAGACGATGGTGCGGCGACCCATTCGACGCACGGCCTGCGCCTGTTCGACCGCCTCGCGGATGTCTTTGACGCCCCCCAGCACCGCCGAGATCGCCAGGAACTGCGCGTCGAAGGCATGGGCCATCAGGCGCGCCAGCGTGGTCTTGCCCACGCCGGGGGGGCCCCACAGGATCATCGAATGCGGCTGGCCAGACTCGAAAGCCACGCGCACCGGCTGACCCGGTCCGAGCAGGTGGTCCTGGCCGACCACCTCGTCCAGGGTGCGCGGGCGCAGGCGCTCGGCCAGCGGGGCATGGCTGGCTGCCGCAGCCTGGTGGGCGCCGGGGTGGGCCGCGTCATCGGCGCTCAAGCCGGTGTGCGCCCGCAGGTCGGGCGGCTCAGGCAAGTCGAGGGACAGGTTGTCTTGCATGGGGAGATTGTCGCCGCGCGGCGCACCGGCATCGAAAGCCCGAAAAATGACAGTTTGATGAAGGTAAACACTGATTTGAACCGTTCGCGACAGGCGCATCCTTGAGTCTCACTCCGGCGCTCGTTCACGGTCGGCTTCCCCCATTTGAGAAGGAAAGCTGAGGTTCCCCATGTTGACACTGACCATCCTTGCCCTGGTCTCCATCCCCATGCTGATCGATCTGGGTCTGCGCGGTCGCCACCAGACGATCGAGCTCTCCATGATGCGCTCGGGCACAACACTGGACAAACCCTGATACTTGCGTCACAATGAGCGTCTTCGTTCTTCAGAGGACGAAGTTTTTCGTTCATCCCCTCTGACCTTTTTCAAGCCAGGCCCTGGCGGCAGTCCCGGAATCACTCCGGCGCATTGCGCACAGGCCTGAAGCGACGGCGCAGTCCGGGCTCGGCCCGAGACGCACAGATCGTGTCTTGAGTTCCGGTTGGCGGCGATGCCGTCGCTTTCACCGACTCAACGTGGTCATCCACCGCAAGGGCTCTTCAGCCCGCGGTCGTCACGAGGTCTGGACACGAATCCCAGCGACTCCACCCTGGCCGCGGCCAGCCGGCAACTTTGCCGCAACCGCGCCATGGCGTTTCTGACCCCATTTTTCATCAGGGGTCGGCAGCGCATTGCTTTGCTTGAAAGACGTCACATGACTGATTCCTCCCGCGATCAAGAGATCAACCCCATCGCCGCGACCGAAGCCGGCACCGAGACCGCCGCCAACGTGGACGCCCACAGCGCTTCGCTGATCGACGCCCTCGCCCGCCGCATCCAGGCCGAAGGCAGCGATGCCGAATTCGGCGCCGCCGATGAAGCCGACGACAGCGCCCCCGCCGAACCCGAAGGCCCCGGCTTTGGCGCCCTGGGCCTGAGCGAGCCGCTGCTGCGCTCCCTGAGCGATTCCGGCTATACCCAGCCCACCACCGTGCAGGTGCAAGCCATCCCCGCTGCCATCAAGGGCGCGGACCTGATGGTCGCCTCCAGCACCGGTTCAGGCAAGACCGCCGCGTTCATGCTGCCCGCACTCGAGCGCCTCATCGCCGCAGCACGCAGCGAAGGCAAGCGCCGCATTCAGGGCCCGCGCATCCTGGTGCTGGCCCCCACGCGTGAACTCGCCATGCAGGTCGCCAAGGCCGCTTCGACCTACGGCAACCACATGCAGGGTCTGCGCGTGGCCACCATCGTCGGTGGCGTGCCTTACGGCTACCAGCTCAGGGCCCTGAAAGGCCCGCTGGACGTGCTGATCGCCACCCCTGGCCGCCTGCTCGACCACATCGGCACGGGCGCCGCCGTGCTGAGCAGCGTCGAAACGCTGGTGCTGGACGAGGCCGACCGCATGCTGGACATGGGCTTCATCGAAGACATCGAACAGATCGCCGAAGCCCTGCCCGCCGACCGTCAGACCCTGATGTTCTCCGCCACCTTCGCCGGCCACGTCGGCCAGCTGGCCCAGCGCCTGACGCGCGACGCCTTGCGCATCGAAGTGGCTTCGCACACCGACAGCCACGACAACATCGAGCAGCGCCTGCACCTGGCCGACTCGCTGTCCCACAAGAACGACCTGCTGGACCACCTGCTGACCACCAAGGAAGTCGATCAGGCCGTGGTGTTCACCAGCACCCAGCGTGACGCCGACATCCTGGCCGACCGCCTGGCCGACATGGGCCATGCCGTCGCCGCACTGCACGGTGGCATGCCCCAAGGCCGCCGCAACCGCGTGCTGCAAGCCCTGCGCTCGCGCGAGTTGCGCGTGCTGGTGGCCACCGACGTCGCCGCCCGCGGCATCGACGTGCCCACGATCACCCACGTGATCAACTACGGCATGCCCATGAAGGCCGAGGACTACGTGCACCGCATCGGTCGCACGGGCCGTGCCGGTCGCTCCGGCCTGGCCGTGACGCTGGCCGAGCGCCGCGACATCCCGATGGTGCGCCGCATCGAGCGTTTCACCACGCAGCGCATCCCTGAGTCGGCGATCGCCGGCCTGGAGCCCAAGACCAAGATGATGGCCGACAAGGGTGGCCCGCGTCGCGACAAGCCGATGCCTGGCTATGGTCGCCGTGACGACCGCGGCCAGCGTTTCGGTGGCGGCGGCTACGGTGGTGACCGCGGCGGTGACCGTGGTGGCTTCGGTGGCGGCCAGCGCGACGGCGGCTGGGGCGAGCCCCGCGGCTTCGCACCCCGCGAAGACCGTGGCTTCACACCTCGCGAAGAGCGTCCGTCCTTCAAGCCCAACCACGACCCGCGTTTCGAAGGCCAAGGCCGTCCGTCGGAAGACCGTGGCTTTGCCCCGCGCGAAGAGCGCAACTTCGGTGGCCCGCGTTCGGACGACCGTGGCCCGGCCAAGTCCTTCGGCAACAAGCCTTTCGGTGCCAAGCCTTTCGGTGATCGTCCGTTTGGCGACAAGCCTTTCGGCGGCAAGGGTGGCAAGCCGTTCGGCGAGCGCAGCTTCGGTGACCGCCCCCAAGGCGACCGTCCTTTCGGTGACAAGCCCTTTGGCGACAAGTCGTTCGGCGGCAAGCCGGCCGGCAAGTCCTTCGGTGGCAAGTCCTTCGGTGGCAAGCCCGCTTTCGGCGGCGAGCGCTCGTTCGGCGACAAGCCTGCCTTTGGCGCCAAGCCCGGCTTCAAGTCGGGTGGCCCCAAGCCTGGCTTCGGTGGCAAGCGCCCCGGCTTTGGCAAGCGCGAAGGCTGATCCAGCCTGAACCGAGGGCAATGGCGGGGATGTCCCTGCCGCCCTCACCGACCTGACCTCACCCGGACGGCGCGAACGTCGTCAGGGTGACCGTCAGGGTCAAGGTTGCGCCAGCACGTCGGCCCCCTTGGGCGGCGTGAACTGGAAGCGATCGGCCGCCACCTTGGCGTGCGGCTCGAACTGTGTGAATGTCAGGCGCGAACGCTGCCCGAAGCTGTCGAGGATCTCCAGCTCGGCCAGTTGCCCTTGACGGAATCCCACACGCACCGACTGGAACTGCCCTTCCTTGTGACGAGGACGGGCCTCCACCCAATCCAAGGCCGCTGTCGCTGTGGACGCCCCCGAGGGCGTCACGGCCGACGGCGCCATCGCTTTTGTTGCCTGTTGAGCCGTCGGGGTCGCGGACGCCGCACCCGACGAGGACACAGCCACGGCCGCATCTGATGGCACATGGCTCAGCACGAAGTCTTTGTCCAGCGAGCCACCGGCCAGCAAGGCCGCCGGCGTGGCGCCCAGGGCCTGGCCCATGGGGCGCACCGTGACCTGGTTGAGGTCGGCGTCGTACAGCCACACCTGCTTGCCATCGCCCACGATGAGCTGCTCCATCGGCGCCGTGTAGGCGAAGCGGAAGCGGTTGGGCCGCAAGAACTCCAGCGTGCCGGCCGACTTGCGCGTCTTCTTGCCATCGGGCGAAGTCACGGTCTGCGTGAAGCTGCCGCGCCCGGACTGCACGTCTTTCACGAAGGCGCGCAACTGCGCCACGGCATCCCGATCACGGAGTGCGACAGCTGTCGCTGCCCCCGCGCTGGCACAGGTCACGGCCAGGGCCGCACCACACATCCACAAAGCTGTTGTCGCCATGCTTGTTCGCATCACACGTCCCACGGTGCCGCGTTGGCACCGCCTTCCCCGCCGCGTTGCGGCACGATGAGTTCACGGTTGCCGTTGGTGGCCATGCTGGACACCAGGCCGGACTTCTCCATCTGCTCCAGCAGGCGCGCGGCCCGGTTGTAGCCGATGCGCAGGTGGCGCTGCACCAGCGAGATCGACGCTTTCTTGTGCTGCAGCACGATGGCCACGGCGTTGTCGTACATCGGGTCCTGCTCGCCGTCGCCACCGCCCGAAGGCGAGCCATCGAGGTTGCTGCCTTCGTCCGACAAGTTGCCGCCTTCCAGGATGCCTTCGATGTAATTGGGCTCGCCCTGCGTCTTGAGGTACTCGACCACGCGGTGCACTTCCTCGTCGGACACGAAAGCGCCGTGCACGCGCACAGGCAAGCCCGTGCCCGAGGGCATGTAAAGCATGTCGCCCATGCCCAGCAGCGCCTCGGCGCCCATCTGGTCGAGGATGGTGCGACTGTCGATCTTGCTGCTGACCTGGAAGGAAATGCGCGTCGGGATGTTGGCCTTGATGAGACCCGTGATGACGTCCACGGAAGGCCGCTGCGTCGCCAGGATCAAGTGGATGCCGGCCGCGCGGGCCTTTTGCGCCAGGCGCGCGATCAACTCTTCGATCTTCTTGCCCACCACCATCATCAGGTCGGCGAGTTCGTCGATCACGATCACGACGTGCGGCAGGCGGTCCAGCGGCTCGGGCTCGTCGGGCGTCAGGCTGAAGGGGTTGGGGATGAGCTCGCCGCGGGCCTTGGCCTCGTCCATCTTCTTGTTGTAGCCGGCCAGGTTGCGCACGCCCATCTTGGACATGAGCTTGTAGCGGCGCTCCATCTCGCCCACGGCCCAGTTCAGCGCGTTGCTGGCGAGCTTCATGTCGGTCACGACCGGGCACAGCAGGTGCGGGATGCCCTCGTAGACGCTCATTTCCAGCATCTTCGGGTCGATCAGGATGAGGCGCACATCGCGGGCCTCGGCCTTGTAGAGCAGGCTCAGGATGGTGGCGTTGATGCCCACCGATTTGCCCGAGCCGGTCGTGCCGGCCACCAGGCAGTGCGGCATCTTGGCGAGGTCGGCCACCACGGGCGCGCCAACGATGTCTTTCCCCAAGCCGATGGTCAGCATCGACTGGGCAGCGTGGTAGACCTCCGAACCCAGGATCTCGGTGAGCCGGATCATCTGGCGCTTGGCGTTGGGCAATTCCAGCGCCATCAGGTTCTTGCCTGGGATGGTTTCGACCACGCGGATGCTGACCAGCGAGAGCGAGCGGGCCAGGTCTTTCGCCAGGTTGACGATCTGCGAGCCCTTCACACCGGTGGCGGGCTCGATCTCGTAGCGCGTGATGACCGGGCCTGGCGAGGCCGCGACCACGCGGACCTCGACGCCGAAGTCCTTGAGCTTCTTCTCGATCATGCGAGACGTCATCTCCAGGGAGTCCGCCGTGATGGTCTCCATGCGGCCCGGCGCGGCGTCGAGCAGGTCGATCTGCGGCAGCTTGTTGTCGCCCATCTCGGCGAACAGCGGTTTCTGCTTTTCCTTGACCACGCGCTCGGACTTGGGCACCTCGACCACCGGCTGTTCGATGATCAGCGGGATGGGCTCGGCCGGCAGCTCGTGGCGGACCTCCTCGACGACGCGCTCGCGCTCGATGGCGGCCTGCTCGCCAATGCGCAGGTCCTGCGCCACCTCGCGCTGGGCTTCGTGCTTGTCACGCAGGCCCTCGATGCGCTCGCCGATGCGCTCGGCCAGCTCCAGCCAGGAAAAGCGCAGCGCCAGGGCCAGGCCCGCGACCAGCAGCGCGATCCACAACACGCCCGAGCCATTGAAGCCCAGCCAGGCCATGCTCAGCTTGCCCAGGGCGTAACCCAGCACGCCACCGGCACGTTCTCCGGCCAGCAGTTCTTCGTGGCGGTACAGGCGCGCCCACTCCAGCGCACAGCTCGACGACATCAGCAACACCGTGCCCAGCCAGACCGTCCAGGCCGGTGCCTCGGCACTGTGCGCGGCTTGCTGCGCTTGCCCGCCGACGGCCACGGAGACCGCGGTGTCGCGGCGCAACCAGCGCGCCAGGCCACTCAACCAGGCCCGCCCGCCGATGAGCAACAGCCACCAGGCCGACAGCCCGAACAGCATCAAAGCGATGTCGGAGACCTGCGCCCCCAACGTGCCGACCCAGTTGGCCGCATCGTGGTGCTGGCCGGACGTGGTGAAGGCGGGGTCCAGCCGATCGTGGCTGACCAGGGCCAGCAGGAACAGCAACCAGGCCACGCCGCCCATCAACAGCCCCAGTTGGAAACGCAGGGTGTTTTCGGCCGGCGCTGCGGGCTCGGCCACGCGCTGCCCGCCCGGCACACGGTGCAGACGGCCAGTGACCGTGGTGGCGGCGCCCATGCCGCGCACCAGCGACTCATCGCGCCGCTCCGCCGAGGCGCGGGCCGGTTTCGCGCGCCGGCCACTCTGGGCAGACGCACCGGCTTCGGTCTGAAGGGAATCCAGGGGGAAAGTCATGCCACGATTGTGGATCAAAGCAGCGCCCTCACCCGCTCACAGCACGCGCCATTGACCACCCGACACAGTTTCGGCGCAGGCAGCAAAAAGCCGACCCACGGGCCGGCTTTCCAGGAAATGCGCTGTCGGCCCTCAGGCAGGCCGCATGGAACTCAGGCGGTCGCAGCCAGCCGGTCCTTGAGCACCACGCTGCCAGAATCCTGCGTTTCGATCAGGCCGCGCTCTTCCAGGTCCTTCATCACGCGGGACACCATCTCGCGCGAGGCGCCCACGTGCTTGGCCAGGTCCTGGCGGGACACCTTGCCACGGATGACCTTCTCACCGGCATCCTCATCGGCCATGTCCAGCAGGGCGCGGGCCACGCGGCCATACACGTCCAGCAGGGCCAGGGATTCGATCTGGCGGTCGGCATTGCGCAGGCGCTGCACCAGACCGCGCAGGATGGCGTAGCTCAGCGAAGAATTCTCGGGCAGGCAACGGGCAAACTCGGCACGGCCCAGCACCAGCACATCGGTCTGCACCTCGGCGCGCACGGTGGCCGAATGGGGCTCGTTGTCGATCAGGCTCATCTCACCGAGGTAGTCGCCCGCCTCCAGCACGGCCAGGATGACCTCGCGGCCACGCTCGTCGGACGCCACCACGCGGGCACGGCCGGTCAGCAGGATGAACAGGGCGTTGGTCTTGCGGCCACGCTCCACGATGAGCTCACCGCGGCGGTAGCGGCGCTTGACCACACCTTCGGCGATGGATTCGGCCTGAGCTTGCGTCAGCATCGAAAACAGCGGAACGCGCCGGATCAGGTCAAGGTTGGACAACATGGCCATGGGGGCTCCTCAGCGGGTATGGAGACGGTCAAGTCCGTCGTGTGACGGGAACTTCAGGTGAAAAAAGCACCTGCGCGGGTGTGACAAACAACCTGTCTGCCCATATTTCGGCATCCGCGCGGGATTTTTTAGCACTTTATGAAAAGACATGCCGATCGCATCCCCGGAAGAGCAACGTGAATCCCTCACAGTTCGCGGCCGTCGCGTCTCTGAGCGAAAATGGCAGCCAACGAACGCACCGCCACCCGCAGCCTGATCCTGCGGCACGCCACCCAGAAAGGCAACCATGAGCACCCCCCAGCACAGCAACGTCCTCATCCTCGGTTCGGGCCCTGCCGGCTACAGCGCCGCCATCTACGCCGCGCGCGCCAACCTGCACCCGACCCTGGTGACCGGCATGGCCCAGGGCGGCCAGTTGATGACGACCACCGAAGTGGACAACTGGCCCGCCGACGTGATGGGTGTGCAGGGCCCGGAGCTGATGCAGCGCTTCCAGCAGCACGCCGAGCGCTTCAACACCGCCATGGTCTATGACCACATCAACGAGGTGGACCTTTCCAAGCGCCCCTTCACGCTCAAGGGTGACAGCGGCACCTACACCGCCGACGCCCTGATCATCGCCACCGGCGCCTCGGCCAAGTACCTGGGCCTGCCCTCCGAAGAGGCCTTCATGGGCCGCGGCGTGAGCGGCTGCGCCACCTGCGACGGTTTCTTCTACCGCGATGCCGTGGTGTGCGTGGTCGGCGGCGGCAACACGGCCGTCGAAGAGGCGCTGTACCTGTCGAACATCGCCAGCAAGGTGCACCTGATCCACCGCCGCGACAAGTTCCGCGCCGAAGCCATCATGATCGACAAGGTCCAGGAGAAGGTTGCCGCAGGCAAGATGGAGCTGCACCTGTTCAACACGCTGGACGAGGTCCTGGGCGACCAGAGCGGCGTGACGGGCGTGCGCATCAAGAACGTGAACGACGGCAGCACGAAGGACATCGAGCTCAAGGGCTGCTTCATCGCCATCGGCCACTCGCCCAACACCGACATCTTCAAGGGCCAACTGGAGATGAAGGACGGCTACATCCTCACCCGCAGCGGCAGCAACGGCTTCGCCACCATGACCAGCGTGCCGGGCGTGTTCGCTGCCGGCGACGTGCAGGACCACGTGTACCGCCAGGCCATCACCAGCGCCGGCACGGGCTGCATGGCCGCACTCGACGCGCAACGCTTCCTGGAGCAAGGCGGCGCCTGAGCGCAAATGTCAGCCAGATTTTGCCAAACGGTCAGAATCTGGCTATAATCGATGTCTTTGCAAATTCGTCCCGATGCCAGGGGCAGGCCTTCGGTTTTTTCGTGGGTCTGGCCACAGCGCTCGGAAGGGTGTTCACCAGGGCTTGCGTCCTGCTCTGAGCACTGGCCACGCAACATCAGCATCGCCTCAAGCGGTGCATATCAGCGAACGGAGAAGCGTCATGGCACGCGTCTGTCAAGTCACGGGTAAGGGCCCGATGTCCGGGAACAATGTTTCCCACGCCAACAACAAGACCAAGCGTCGTTTCCTGCCCAACCTGCAGTACCGCCGTTTCTGGGTCGAGAGCGAAAACCGCTGGGTGCGTCTGCGCATCAGCGCCGCCGCTCTGCGCCTGATCGACAAGAAGGGCATCGACGCGATCCTGGTGGATCTGCGCGCCCGCGGCGAACTGTAATTAGGAGAACACCATGGCTGCTAAAGGCGGACGCGAAAAGATCAAGCTGGAATCCACTGCGGGTACCGGCCACTTCTACACCACCAGCAAGAACAAGAAGACCACGCCCCAAAAGCTGGAATTCATGAAGTTCGACCCGAAGGCACGCAAGCACGTCGCCTACAAGGAAGTCAAGCTGAAGTGATGTGTCGGGGTGCCTCGGCACCCTCCACGCCACACGCAAAACCCACCTGGCGTCAAGCCCGGTGGGTTTTTCTTTGCGCGCAAGCTTTGTCCTAGCGCGCCACTCAGCTGACTTGCGGCATTCATGTGTGCAGCGCAGCATGGGGCTTTGGCCACCCTGCTCGCCCACCATGCCCGACACCCACCCCAGCACCAGCAGCTCGCCCACACTGGCCCCACCAACCCTGCTGGCGGGCAAGAAAGCGCTCGTGGTGGGGGTGGCGAACGGGGACTCCATCGCCGCAGGCTGCGCCCGGGCTTTCCGGCTGTGTGGCGCCGACGTCGCCCTGACTTACCAGAACGACAAGGCCAGGCCGCACGTCGAGCCTGTCGCCCAGGAGATCGGCGCCGAGATGCTGCTGCCGCTGGACGTGACCCAGCCTGATCAGATGGACGCCGTGTTCGCGGCACTGCAAGCCCGCTGGGGCCGGTTGGACCTGCTGGTGCACTCCATCGCCTTCGCGCCCAAGGCGGATTTGCAATCGGGCCTGCTGCAGAGTTCGGCCGAGGGCTTCGCCATGGCCATGGACATCTCCTGCCACTCTTTCCTGCGCCTGGCCCGACGGGCTGCGCCGCTGATGACCGAGGGCGGCACGCTCTTCGCCATGAGCTACCTCGGGGCCAACAAGGTCGTGCCCAACTACAACCTGATGGGCCCGGTGAAGGCCGCGCTGGAAGCCAGCTGCCGCTACCTGGCCTACGAGCTGGGGCCACAGGGCATCCGGGTGCACGCCATCTCGCCCGGCCCCATCGCCACACGCGCGGCCTCGGGCCTGAAAGAGTTCGACGTGCTGCTGGCGCACGCGGCCAGCGAGGCGCCCCTGCACCAGCCCATCGACACCATGGACGTGGGCCTCACCTGCGCGCACCTGGCCAGCCCGTTGGCGCGCCACCTGACCGGCTCGACGGTGTATGTGGACGGCGGCCTGAACATCATGGCCTGACGCAGCGCCCCCACCCCGACGCACAGGCATGAAAAAGCCGCCCGAAGGCGGCTTTTTTGAAACGGGCAGGGAAAAGGCTCAGGCGTGGGCTGCGCGCAGCTTCAGCGAGAACTCCTGCAGTGCCTGGATGCCGCTGGCTTCGGCGCGCTGGCACCAGTTCTGCAGGTCGGCCACCAGCTGCTCGGCGGACACATTGGTGCGCGTCCAGAGGGCGCGCAGCTCTTCGCGCATGGCGATCAGCTTGGCCAGGTGGGGGTGGGCTTCGCAGGCCGCTGCCACTTCCTGCGGCACGCCGGCAGGCATCTGCTCGACGTCGCGGTGCATCCAGCGGCGCACGCGCGCCAGGCGGCTGGCAGCGCCCTCTTCGCCCGAGGCCTTCAGGCGGTTCAGCTCACTGCGGCAGGCCAGGCGCACTTCGCGTGCGTAGCCGGCCATCAGCTCGTAGCGGTTGGCCACGATGGCCTCCAGCGTCTTGGCGTCGGCCACCGGCTTGATGTTGCCCAGGGTCAGGCGCGGCGGGGTCTTGCGGACCTTGGCCAGGCCCAGCATTTCCAGGCCACGGATGTAGCCCCAGCCGATGTCGAATTCGTAGGGCTTGACCGACAGCTTGGCCGAGGTCGGGTAGGTGTGGTGGTTGTTGTGCAGTTCTTCGCCACCGATGACGATCCCCCAGGGGGAGATGTTGGTGGAGGCGTCGGGCGCCTCGAAGTTCCGGTAACCCCACCAGTGGCCCAGGCCGTTGATGATGCCGGCCGCCGTGATGGGGATCCAGACCATCTGAACGGCCCAGACGGTGATGCCGATGGCGCCGAACAAGGCCAGGTCGATCAGCAGCATGGCGATCGGGCCCCAGTTGTTGCGCGGGGTGTAGAGCGTGCGCTCCAGCCAGTCATCGGGCGTGCCGTGGCCGAACTTCTTGAGCGTCTCGGCCTTGGCGGCTTCCACGGCGTACAACTCACGGCCGGTCAGCAGCACGGTCTTGATGCCGTGGGCCACGGGGCTGTGCGGGTCTTCGGCGGTTTCGCACTTGGCGTGGTGCTTGCGGTGCACGGCCACCCATTGCTTGGTGACGGTGCTGGTGGTCAGCCACAGCCAGAAGCGGAAGAAGTGCGAGGGGATGGCATGCAGCTCAAGCGACCGGTGGGCCTGAGCGCGATGCAGGAAAATCGTCACCGAAGCGATGGTGATGTGGGTGAGAAGCAGGGTGTAGGCAACGATTTGCCCCCAGCTGGCATCGGCCAGACCCTGGATGGCCCAGCCCAGCAGACCGTCATGCAGGGCCTGCAACAAAGCGGAATCGAACATCAAATGACCTTTCAGCGGGACGCAAGATTGTAGGTGTCCGCGAGGGCGCGCCCGACCCTGCCGAAAAGATAAAGGGTTGCCGCGCGGCCAAAGCCACGAGACAACCCTGTCTTGGCGGTCATTTGACCGCTCTGAAGCAGATCAATCTGCCAAACGGTCGCCGATCAGTCGATCGTCAGCACGGCCTTCACCGTGCCATCCACGGCCGATTTCTCGATGTAGCCGATGGCATCGGGGTTGGCCGCCACGAACTTCTTGACGTCGGCCGAGCTGCCCAATTCCTTGGGCGGCGTGGCCTTGCCGGAGAAGGTCAGGCGGGCCCAGGTGGCCTTGACCTGGGCCGAGGTCTTGCCGGTGGCCTTGGTGTAGAACTGCTCGTGCACGGGGCTGCCGTCGGGCAGGTCCACGGGTGCGGCGGTGCTGCCGGACGGCAGGGTGTTGCTCTTGCCCAGGAAGATCGACGAGACCTGCTCGGGCGAGAGGTTGGCGATCGCGCTCTTGGGGTTGACGATCACGGCAACCTGGGCCGAAGCCGCGTGGGCCAGGGTCAGCAGGCCGATGGCCACCGCGGACTTCAGCACGGACTGGAGGGTGTTGGGGTATTGCATGTGTGTGGCTCCCTCAGGCTCAGAACACGAAATCAACGGCCAGGCTCAGCACATTGACTTTCTTCTTGTTGTTGAAGAAGTCCTGGCCCGAAGCGGTCGCGGCATCGGGGTTCAGGAACAGGCCATTGCTACCGGAGGGCTTGGAGATGCGGTCGAACTGCGCCTTCAGGGCCATGCCGGAGCGGAAATCCCAGCGGGTGCCCACGGACAGGGTGTTCTGCGCCACCTTGCCGTTGTTGACCAGGCCTTGGGCGCCGCGGTAGGCCGCACCCAGGGCAGACGCCTGCGGGTTGAGGCTGGTGTTGAGGTCGTCCACCGTCAGGCGGGACACCACCACGTAGGGCAACACGGTGCCAAAGCGGTAGCCGCCCAGCACGTACCAACCGGTGGTGTCGGCCACCGCGCCCTTGTCGATGGTGCGCCAAGTGTACTCGGTGGCCAGGACGATGTTGTCGCGGTCCATCGATGCGCCCAGGCCGGTGAAGGTCGCCTTCTGGCCGGTGGTGGTCACGTCATTGAGCATCTGGTTGGCCAGGGCTTGCGGGCCCGCACCCAGACCACCGGCAAGCACACCCGACAGGCCGCTGCGCAAGGTGCCCAAGGAGGAGGTTTCCAGGCTCAGCTTGCTTTGGCTGTGGCCGAAGCGCAGGGTGTAGCCGCCATCGAATTCAGCCTGAAGGTTCAAACCCAGTTGATTGCGCAGCTTGACCAGGATCGGGTCCAGGTCGGCACCGCTGTTGCGCAGGGCTGAGGCGTACTTGACCTTGGTCTGGCCGCCCCACA
The DNA here is from genome assembly GCA_023266355.1 of Aquabacterium sp. Classification (GTDB taxonomy): domain Bacteria; phylum Pseudomonadota; class Gammaproteobacteria; order Burkholderiales; family Burkholderiaceae_C; genus Aquabacterium. The sequence continues at coordinate 466,618 of JAHFQM010000001.1, read as the reverse complement.
GGGTGCTGGTCACCGTCGCGCTGCCCACGTTGGCTTGGTAGCTGATGTCGCCACCGTCCACGGAGCTCACAGGCACCTGGCCATAGACGTCCAGCGGCGGACGCACGGTGGTGTTGGCATAGCCCACATCACGGAAGTCCGAGACGGTGAAAAAAGGTGCGCCGATGCGGCCCAGGCGCACGGTGGTCGAAGGCGTGGCCTGCCACTTGGCGAAGGCCCATTCGAACTCAGGCTTGTACTCGCCGGTGGCGCGGTACTTGGTCAGCAGCTGGGCCGTGGCCGACAGCGTATCGGTGAACTTGTAGGTGCCCTGCAGACCCAGCTTGCTGTCCGGGTCGAAGCTGGCCGAACGGTCGGCCCCCCCACCCTGACCGGGATAGTTGAAGTAGGCCTGGTCGTTGTTCGTGCGGGACACGCCAACGGTGCCGAAACCAGACAGGCGCAGCTTGCCATCGGCGAAGGTGTACTCGGCCTGAGCGCTCATGCAGACGACCATGGCTGCTGCAGCGAGGGGCAGACACCGAAGGTTCTTTGGGGACATGGAGGGACTCCTCAAGGGGTTGGGGTCGACGTCGCGGCGCCCAGGCCTCTGTCGAGGAAACCCATGAGCGTCGCAGGCCCTTTGCGTGATGTGACAAAGGGTGGCCTAAGGCTATCGGCCGATGGCCCGAGAAGTTGTCCGAAAAAGTACCCGAATGCTGCGCAATTGTTCACACAAGCGCGCAACACATCTTCACAGCCCCCGATATCTGAATCCAGATCAAGTCTGAATCAAGCTTGGGCCGCCTGGATGGCCAGCGCCAGGCGCGCCGACATCTCGCTGTGCAGCCGCTCGGTCAGCAGGCGGCGGTCGGCGTGGGCCACGGTTTCAGCGGGCAGGATCTGCACCGACACCGTCAGGTCCTTGGCGCTGGCCACCATCCACATCGACGCCAACAGGCCCGTGTCGCCGATGTAGGCCGCCGAGGGACTGACGGCATGCCGGGCATCGCGGTAGCTCAGCACCACCGGTTGGATGGGCGCGGGCGCGTCGATGGCCGACTGCACGAGGTTGGCGTGGAAATGCATGAGCTCGTGGCCCGCCCCCGTGGTGCCTTCGGGGAAGACGGCCACGCTCTGGCCATCGCGCAGGGCTTGCGCCATCAGGCCCAGCACGCGCATGGCGTCGCGGCGGCGCTCACGCACCAGGAACAGGGTGCCCGCGGCCGTCACCAGGCGGCCAATGACCGGCCACTGCCCGACCTCGGCCTTGGAGACGAAGCGCGAGGGCATGACCGAGTTGATGACGATGATGTCCAGCCAGGAGATGTGGTTGGAGACCACCAAGCGCGACCCCGCGTGGGGCTTGCCCTGGCACTGCACGGTCAGGCCCAGCAGGTTGAGCAAGCGCATCGACCAAGCGATGGTGCGGCGCTCCCGCGTGGCGGTGTCTTGCGCATCCCAGACGGTGTAGACCAGCACCAGCCCGTACAGGATGTGCCCCACAACACGGCTCAGGCGCCAGATGGCGATCGGTGCGCGCCACCAGTTCGTCGCCATCGAGGCGGTGGGCACGGACCCAGGTGCCGCGGCGCTCATGCGGACTCGGTCAGGGCGGCAGACTCGTGGGCCACCTGGCCGGCCACCAGGGTCAGGCGCACGCGGCCCGACAGCTCGAAGCCGGTGGTCTCGAACGCGAACGGCGTGTGCTTGCCCTGGCTGACCAGCTCGGCGGGCGTCACGGTCCAGCGCGCGGCCGGGTCGAACACGACCACGTCGGCCACGCCACCGGGCACCAGGCGCCCGGCACTCGACGACAGCGAGCCCAAGGCATCGCCCAGCACCTTCACGGGGCCTTGCGTGACCACGGACAGCGCGCGGCGCAGCTTGTCGGCCGCGGGCTGGGCCTGGTGGTCGGCACCGGCCCACTTCAGCGCCAGGCTGAGCAGCAACTCCAGGCCGGTGGCGCCGGGCTCGGCCTCACCGAAGGGCAGCACCTTCTCGTCTTCGCTGACCGGGGTGTGGTCGGAGACCAGCGCGTCCAGCGTGCCATCGGCCAGGCCGGCTTGCAGGGCATCGCGGTCGCGGCCCTGGCGCAACGGTGGGGTCACGCGCATGGCCGAGTTGAAGTAGCCGATGTCCACATCGGTCAGCAGCAGGGAGTTGATGCTGACGTCGGCCGTGATCGGCAGGCCCTGCGCCTTGGCCTGGCGCACCAGCTCGACGCCAGCGGCGCTGCTGATGCGGCACAGGTGCACGCGGGTGCCGGTGGCGCGCACCAGCTCGATGAGGGTGTTGATGGCGATGGTCTCGGCGCTGACAGGCACGCCCGAGAGGCCCAGGCGCGTGGCGACCGAGCCGCTGGCAGCCACACCCTTGCCCAACCACGGGTCTTGCGGGCGCAGCCAGACGGTGTAGCCGAAGGTGGCGGCGTACTGCATGGCACGCTGCAGCACCAGGGTGTCCTTGATGGCGACCTCGGCTTGCGAGAAGCCGATGCAGCCGGCCTCGACCAGCTCGGCCATCTCGGTGAGCGTTTCACCCTTGAGGCCACGCGTGAGCGCGCCCAGCGGGAACAAGCGGCAACGGCTGAGCTTGCGGGCACGCAGCTTGAGCATCTCGACCAGGCCAGGCTCGTCGAGCGTGGGGTCGGTGTCGGGCAGGCAGACCACGCTGGTCACGCCGCCGGCGGCAGCGGCGGCCAGCTCGGACTCCAGCATGCCTTCGTGCTCGTGACCCGGCTCGCGCAGGCGGGCGGCCAGATCGACCAGGCCCGGTGCCACGATCAGGCCGGTGGCGTCGATGCTGCGGTCAGGCGCGAAATCGGCCGGCACCTTGCCGATGGCGCTGATGCGGCCTGAGGTGATGGCCAGGTCACCGACCTGGTCCAGGCCGGAAGCGGGATCGACCAGGCGGCCGTTTTTGATCAGGATCTTCATGCTTCATTCCCCGCGATGATGCCCATCACCGCCATGCGCACCGCGATGCCGAAGGTGACCTGCGGCAGGATGACGCTTTGCTTGCCATCGGCCACGGCCGATTCGATTTCCACGCCGCGGTTGATCGGGCCCGGGTGCATCACGATGGCATCGGGCTTGGCCAGGGCCAGCTTGGCTTGCGTGAGGCCGAACTCCTTGAAGAACTCGCCGGAGCTGGGCAGCATGCCGCCGGTCATGCGCTCGTTCTGCAGGCGCAGCATGATGACGACGTCGGCATCCTTGATGCCCTCTTCCATGCTGTGGCAGACGCGCACACCCATCTCGCGCAGGTCGCCGGGCACCAGGGTGCGCGGGCCGACCACACGCACCTCGGGCACGCCCAAGGTGGTCAGCGCGTGGATGTTGGAGCGGGCCACGCGCGAGTGCACGATGTCGCCCACGATGGCCACGGTCAGGTTGGAGAAGTCTTTCTTGTAGTGCCGGATCGTGTACATGTCCAGCAGCGCCTGCGTGGGGTGCGCGTGGCGGCCGTCACCGGCGTTGACCACGTGCACGTGCGGCGCCACGTGCTGGGCGATCAGGTAGGGCGCGCCCGACTCGCTGTGCCGCACGATGAACATGTCGGCTTGCATCGCGGACAGGTTCGCGATGGTGTCCAGCAGGCTCTCGCCCTTGGAGGCCGACGAGCGCGCGATGTCGAGGTTGATGACATCGGCGCTCAGGCGCTTGGCCGCGATCTCGAAGGTCGTGCGCGTGCGCGTGCTGTTCTCGAAGAACAGGTTGAAGACGCTCTTGCCGCGCAGCAGTGGCACCTTCTTGACCTCGCGCTCGTTGACGCTCAGGAACTGCTCGGCGGTGTCCAGGATCTGGTGCAGGATGGCCTTGGGCAGGCCTTCCGTGGACAGCAGGTGGATCAGCTCGCCATGCGCGTTGAGCTGCGGGTTGCGTTGGGGTTTTTTCATCACACCCTCTCGAAATGGAACTGGAAACGGCCTTCCGGCGTGCGGTCCAGGGACACGCGCTCGTCGTCGGGCAAGGCAATGCGGGCGGCGGAGAACGCCGGCTCGATGGGCAGCTCGCGGCCGCCACGGTCCACCAGCACGACCAGGGTCACGCTGGCAGGGCGACCGAAGTCGAACAGCTCGTTGATGACGGCGCGCGTGGTGCGTCCGGTGTAGAGCACGTCGTCGATCAGCAGGATGCGGCGGCCATCGACCTCAAAGGGCAGGTGCGTGGCGTCCTTGCCCACGGCCAGACCGCGCGAGCTGAAGTCATCGCGGTGCAAGGCCGAGGAGATCACGCCGTGCGGCGTCTTCAGGCCGAGGTCGGTGGCGAGGCGTTCGGCCAGCCAGGCGCCGCCCGACCAGATGCCGACCAGGGCCGTGTCGGGCGTGGCCATGCGGCGCACGCCGTCGAGCAGGCTGCCGTAGAGGGCCTCGGCGTCGAGGCTCAGGGTGTGGGGTGCAGGGGATGTCACTCGGGCCTCTCGGAGGGGATGGCGTCGGGGATGGCGTCGAAAAATTGCTGCAGCAGGATGGCCGCGGAAGCAGCGTCCAGGTCGCGTGCGCCGAAGGACTTCGCCTCGGTGGTCGAGTAGCGCTCATCGACCTCGTGCACGGGCAGGTGGAAGCGGCCCGAGAGCTGGCGGCCGAACTTGCGCGCCCGCAGGGTGTTCTCGTGCTCGGCGCCGTCGGGGTGGTAGGGCACGCCCACCACGAGGGCTGCGGGTTGCCACTCGGTCACCAGTTGGCCGATGCGGGCAAAGCGTGCGTCGCCCTCGGCCGCGATGGTTTGCAGGGGCTGGGCCTGGCGCGTGAAGCTGTTGCCCGTGGCCACGCCCACGCGCTTGAGCCCGTAGTCGAAGGCCAGGAAGGTGCGGACCGCGGACGACGGCGTCGGCCCGGTCATGCGTGCCCGGCCTCGCCCATCAGGAAGCTGCGGTCCACGCCCAGCAGAGACAAAGCCTTGTCATAGCGCTGCTCCACCGGTGTGGCGAAGATAAGCTCCGGGTCGGCATTCACCGACAGCCAGCCATTGCGCGAGATCTCGTCTTCCAGTTGCCCGGCGCCCCAGCCCGCGTAGCCCAGTGTGACGAAGACGCGCTTGGGGCCGGCGCCGCTGGAGAGGGCCTCCAGCACATCGCGCGAGGTGGTCATCTCCAGGCCGCCCGAGATCTTGAGCGTCGAGCTGTAGTGCTCGCCGTCGTCGCCCAGGCCCTCGTGCAGCACGAAGCCGCGCTCGGTCTGGACGGGGCCGCCGTAGAACACGGGGCGCGCGGCGAGGTCATCGCGGTCCAGCGACAGGTCCACGCGCTCGAAGAGGTTCTTGAGGTTGATGTCCGTCGGGCGGTTGATGACCAGGCCCAGGGCGCCGTTGTCGCTGTGCTCGCACAGGTAGACGACGGTGCCCGCGAAGTTGTCATCCACCATGCCCGGCATGGCGATGAGAAACTGGTTGGTCAGGTCGATGGAATGGGAAACGTCGGCAGACATGCCATGATTTTAGGCCAGCCGCTTGCGGCTGCACCAAGACAATGCCTGCGGGCAGAACAAAGCCATGAACGAAGCCCACTCATCCGCCCTGGTCTGGCTGCGCCGCGACCTGCGCTGCCACGACCACGCCGCCCTCTTCCATGCCTTGAAAAACGCGGGCAAGGTGTGGTGCGCCTTCGTCTTCGACACCGACATCCTCGACGCCCTGCCCCGCCAGGACCGCCGCGTGGCCTTCATCCGCGAAAGCCTGTTCGAGCTCGACGGCGCCCTGCGCGTGCTGGCAGCCAATGCAGGCGCCCCAACGCCCGCGCTGACGGGGCTGATCGTGCGACACGGCCCGGCCCGCCGCGAAATCCCGAAGCTGGCCGAGCAGCTCAGCGTGCAATCGGTCTATGTCGCCCACGACGACGAGCCCTTTGCCCTGCAGCGCGACGCCCAGGTGCGCGGTGCGCTGAGCAATGTCGGCGCGGCGCTCTACACCCTCAAAGACCACGTTGTCTTCGAGCGCAACGAGGTGCTGACGGGCAACGACACGCCCTACGGCGTCTTCACGCCCTACAAGAACACCTGGCTGAAGAAGATCGACGATTTCTACGTCAAGCCCTACCCGGTGGAGAAGTACGCGGCCCACCTGGCCGCCATCCCGGCTTCGGTCTGCCCGTCCGAGCTGCCACGCGTGCCCACCCTGCCCGACCTGGACTTCGAGCCCGTGGACGCGCTCAAGGTGCCGCCGGGCACCCGTGGCGCTCAGGCCCTGCTGGCCGACTTCCTGGAGCGCATCGACCACTACGGCGACACCCGCGACTTCCCCGGCGTCAAAGGCCCGAGCTACCTGTCCACCCACCTGCGCTTCGGCACGGTGTCCATCCGCGAACTCGCCGGCCTGGCCTGGCGGCGTGCGCAGGCGGGCTCGGAAGGGGCCCGGGTGTGGTTGTCGGAGTTGATCTGGCGCGATTTTTACCACCAGATCCTCTTCCACCACCCCCACGTGGTCGGCCACGCCTACAAGCGCGAGTACGACCTCATCAAATGGGCCCACGGCAAGCACGCCGATGCGCAATTCGCCGCCTGGTGCGAAGGCCGCACGGGCTACCCGCTGGTGGATGCGGCCATGCGCCAGCTCAACCATACGGGCTACATGCACAACCGCCTGCGCATGGTCACGGCCAGCTTCCTCATCAAGGACCTTGGCATCGACTGGCGCCGCGGCGAAGCCTATTTCGCCGAAAAGCTGCTGGACTTCGACCTCGCTGCCAACAACGGTGGCTGGCAATGGGCGGCCTCGTCGGGCTGTGACGCGCAACCCTATTTCCGCATCTTCAACCCCATCAGCCAGAGCGAGAAGTTCGACCCGCAGGGCAAGTTCATCCGCCGCTACGTGCCCGAACTGGCCAGCCTGCCCGACAAGGCCCTGCACGCGCCCTGGCTGGCGCGCCCGGCCGACCTGGCCACGGCCGACGATGTCGTGATCGGACGCGACTACCCGCAGCCCATCGTGCAACACGACGAGGCCCGCGCCGAGACGCTGGCGCGCTATGCGGTGGTGAAGGCGAACAAGGCCTGAAGCTCGGTCGCCAGCTCAGAACAGCTCGACGTCGCCGATGTGCTGTTCGCTGGACGCCATCACGCCATCGCGCACCAGCGCTTCGTGGCACAGCACCTGGTCACGGCCCTGGTGCTTGGCGCGGTAGACCGCCTGGTCGGCCCGCGAGAAGGTCACGTTGGGCGTGTCGTGGTGCATGACCTCGGTGAAGCCCACGCTGACCGTGACGCGCTCCACCTGCGGGAAGGGGTAGCTGGCCACGTTGCGGCGGAAGCGCTCGAACGCGCCCATGGCGTCGGCCTCGGTGCCGCCGCGCAGCAAGACCACGAACTCCTCGCCACCGAAGCGGTAGAGGCGGTCGTAGTGGCGGAAGGTCTGGCGCATGATGCGCGCCACCAGCACCAGCACCTCGTCACCGATCAGGTGGCCGAAGTTGTCGTTGACGCGCTTGAAGTTGTCGATGTCGATCACGCCCAACCAGTAACCCGCCGCGCTGTTGTGGCGGCGCTCGCCCTGGGCGTGGCCGGCCTTGCGCTCGGCCAGCGGCATCGAGGCTTTCAGGAAGGTCGCGTCGAAGGTCTGGCGGTTGAGCAGGCTGGTCAGGGCATCGCGCTGGCTGGATTCCAGCAGGTTCTGGAAGTTGCCAAACACCTTCAGCAGGGTCTGGACCGTGCGCATGGCCTGCACCGACAAAGGCTCGGTGGAGCCCACCTCCAGCACACCCGCCAGGCCCACCTCGACGGGCAGCGGCAGGGTGACGATGTGGCGGGCCAGCACCGCGTGCTCGCCGTGGCCCATGATCTGCTCTTCGTCGTGCTCGGGCAGGCGCGATGACAGGGCGCGCTGGCGGTGGGGGTACTCCTCTTCCAGCGGCAACTGGTGGAGGTCCACCCACATCGGGTCGCTCACCGTCAGGCTGCCCTTGCGGGACAGCCCGCAGCACAGCCAGCGGCGGGATTCGTCCTCGCGGCCGATCAGGCGGTACACGGCCACACTGGCCGCGCCCAGCAGGTCCAGCACGCCTTGCGCCAGGGTGACGTCCAGCAACTCGCGGTCACGCTGGGCGGTCAGGGCCGCCAGGTGCGTGATGGCGTCGTCCACCCCGGGCACGGGCCCGTGGCGAGTGTCGGATGTCGTGACCTGGGACTGCTGCAAGGTGGTGGCTGCGGTGAAACCTTCAGGGGACCACGGCGGATGGCACGGAAGCGGATGCGACGGCCGATGCCGACATCGATGCGTAACTCGCCACCAGGGCCAGCAACTCCTCCTCGCGATAGGGCTTGCCGAGGTAGTGGTTGACGCCCAGTTCGGTCGCGTAGTCGCGGTGCTTCTGTGCAATGCGTGACGTGATCATGATGACGGGCAGGTCGGCCAGTTTCCGGTCGGCGCGGATGTTGCGCACCAGATCGAAACCGTCCATGCGGGGCATCTCGATGTCGGACAGTACCACCGTCGGGCGCTCCTGGGCCAGGAATTCAAGGGCTTCCAGGCCGTCTTTTGCCAGCACCACGCGGTAACCCTCACGCGCCAGCAGGCGCTGGGTGACGCGGCGCACGGTGAGGGAATCGTCCACCACCAGCACCAGGGGCACATCGGGCTCGGCCGGCGTCAGGTCGCCCGCCTGCGGCTTGATGTGGCCACGGGCGTCCGGCTGCAACCAGCCCGCCAGCGGCTGGCCACCCAGGCCGAGCTGCAAGGCCTGGCCGGTCAGGGCGTGGGCGCGCTCGCCATAGACCGTGGCCAGGGCCACCGGGTTGTAGATGAGCGAGACGGCACCGGACGGCAGCAGCGTCATCCCGGCCAGGCCCGGCAGGCGCGCCAGCTGGCTGCCCAGGTGCTTGACGACCACTTCCTGGTTGCCCAGGACCTCGTCCACGTGGACCGCGATGCGCTGTTGCGCCGAACGCACGATGACCACCGGCAGGCTGCGGGCGCCTTCGAGGCCCACGGGGCTGAGGTCCAGCAGCGCGCCCAGCCAGAAGAAGGGCAGGTTCAGGTCGCCGAACGGCATCTGGCCCTGGTGGTAGGCCTGCTCGATCTCGGCGGGTCGGGCGCGGCGCACCATCTCGATGAGGTGGGTGGGCACGGCCACGTTGACCTGGCCGCAGCGCAGCATGACCACGCGCGTGACGGCCGTCGTCAGCGGCAGCACCAGGGAGAAGCGCGTGCCCTGCCCCGCTTGGGTCTGCGTCTCGATGCGCCCGCCCATGGCGTTGACCTCGGACCGGACCACGTCCATGCCCACGCCGCGGCCGGCCAGTTCGGTGACCTGCTCGGCGGTGGAGAAGCCCGGTGTGAAGATGAGCTGGGCGAGCTCGGCGTCGCTGAGCTGCGCATCGGCGGCGATCAGGCCCTGGGCCAAGGCGCGGTCGCGGATGCGACCGAGTTGCAGGCCGGCGCCGTCGTCGCTGAAGGCCAGGCTGACTTCGTTGCCTTCCTGGGCCAGCGTCACGGTGATGGTGCCGGTGGCGTCCTTGCCGGCCGCCGTGCGGGCCTCGGGTGGCTCGATGCCGTGGGTCACGCAGTTGCGCAACAGGTGCTCGAACGGGCCGGTCATGCGCTCCAGCACGCCGCGGTCCACTTCGGTGCTGCCACCGACGATGTCCAGGCGCACCTGCTTGCCCGTTTCCTTGGCGGCCTGGCGCACCACGCGGTAGAGGCGCTCGGACAGGCCTTCGAACTCCACCATGCGGGTGCGCAGCAGGTCGTCTTGCAGGTCGCGCGTCAGGCGGGCCTGGGCCACGAGCTGGTCTTCGGTGGTTTCCAGGCTGCGCTGCAGGGTGCGCTGCACAGTGGCCACGTCGTTGACCGACTCGGCCATCATCCGGGTGAGTTCCTGGAAGCGCGTGTAGCGGTCGAATTCCAGCGGGTCGAACTGCTGGGAGGCGGCCCGCGCGGCTTCCATCCGGGTCGTGACCTGGGTCTCGGCCTGCAGTTCGATGTCGCGCAGCTGCTGGCGCAGGCGGTCGAGGTTCTCGGTCAGGTCGGTCAGCGAACCGCGGATCTGGCCCACCTGGCCTTGCAGGCGCGAGCGCGTGATGGCGACCTCGCCAGCGTGGTTGACGAGGCGGTCGAGCAGTTGCGGGCGCACGCGCACCGCGGCCTGCGAGGGACCTTGCACGGCTTCGCGGGCGGCCGGGCGCAGGACCATGCCTTGCGGACGCACCAGCGCGGACCAGGCGATGGGCGGCAAGGCCTCGGCGGGGGAGGATGTCGGAGCGGCTGGGCGCGGCACGGCGGCACCCGCCGTGGCGCTGACCGTGGCGATGGGGGCCGCGTCATCGGACGCTGGCGACAAGGCATCCTGATCCAGGTCGAGGTCCAGCACCCCATCGGCATGCACGTCGGCATCCGCATCGGCACCCTCATCCTCACCGACGTTCACCAGAGGGATCGCCGGCTCGCCGATCGGCAGCGCATCGGGCAAGGCCGACAGCGCGGGCTGGGCCGCCTGGGCCTGGGCATCGGCCTGGCGCAGGGCTTCGAACACATCGACCAGGCGGTCCACCCGGGCTTCGAGCGGGGCGATGGCATCGCGGCTTGCACGGCCATCGGCCAGCAGGCGCTCGATGCTGGATTCCAGCCGGTGCGCCAACTCGCCCAGGCGCATGGCACCGGCCAGGCGCGCACCGCCCTTGAAGGTGTGCAGCGTGCGCATGCAGGCCGCAGGCGCATCGGGCTGATCGGGGTGGTCCAGCCACTGGCGGGTTTGCGACGACAACTGCGGCAGCAGCTCCAGCGCCTCTTCCTCGAAGATGGGGAAGAGGTCCGTGTCGATGTGGTCGGTGGCGTCGATGTCGTCTTCGTCGTCCCAGGGCAGGTGCAGCGGCGCCAGGGCGTCGTGCGGGCTGGGCGTGATGTGGGCGATGGTGTGCGCGATCTCACTGGGCAGCGGCGCGTCCACGGACAGGCCATCGTCGCTCAGGCCATCCAGGGGCATGCTGTCGCTGCTGCGCACCAGGCGCAGGTGCGAAGCCGGCGCCTCGGTGGGCTGGCCGAAATCGCCGACCTCGATGCGGCGCGAGGCCTCGTGGTCAAAGGCCTCCAGGCGCTGGCGCAGGGGCTCGGAGGGCTCGCGCAGGAAGCCCGCGGCGAACTGGTGCAGCAGCTGGCGGATCTCGTCGGCGGCTTCGTTGAACAGCGCGGCGGTGTCGGCATCGGCCGGGCCCAGCTGCTGCGAGCGCATCAGGCAGTGCTCCAGCAAGCGGGCGAGCTGCGACAGGCCGCTGTAGCCCACGGCGGCCGAGTTGCCGGCCAGGGAGTGCGCCAGGGCCACCGCCTCGTCGCTGACAGGACGGTGCACCTCCAGCGCCCATTCGTTGAGCGCGGTGCACAGGCGGCGCGATTGCTCGTCGGCCTCGTTGAGGTAGATGTTGAACAGCGGAATGCTGATGCGCAGCGGGCCGATCACCTTGACCTGCTCGTCGCTGTCTTCCGCAGGCACCATCGGTTCAGCGGCCTCTGCGACGTCCGCGACGTCCGCAGCTGCCACGACGTCTGCGGGCTCGGAGAGCTCGATGACCTCGGTGGGCAGCAGCAACGCGTCGAAGTCGGCGGAGAGGTCGATGTCAGGGGCGGCACCCGCCTCCAGCGGCGCTGGCTGGGTTGGGTCGGTGTCGTCGAGCAGCACGACGTCGGTGGGCTCGATGACCTCCAGCGTGCGCAGGTCCAGCGCGATCTCGGGCTCGGCTGCGGACGCATCGGGCGCGGCGATGTCTCTGTCGGCGCCACTGTCACTGCCGGCAACACCATGCGCCGGTGCTTGGGTCAGCTCAGACAGCTCGGGCAAATCAGGCAAATCGGACAGGGCCGGCAGGTCGAGCGCCAGGCGATCGGGCTCGGCGACGGCGTCCAGCTGCATCGCGGGCGGCGGGGCTTCTGGCATAGCATCGCTGGACGGCAGTTCGGGCACAGCAGGCGACACAGGCATGGCAGTCGCGGCGGGCACCGGCGCTGGCCGAGGCTGCAGCGGCTGGCGTTCACCGCGCAGGCGCAGGGCTTCGGCAGCGGCCACCACGGGCGCGCTGTGCCAGCCAGCGTCCTGGCCGGTGGCGATGGCCTCGGTCCAGTCGGCCAGGTGGCGGAGCACCTCGTCGGTGAGGCCGGTGAGGTCGTCGCTGGCCGGTTGCTGCGAGGCCAGCCAGGTGTTGTAGAGCTGTTCGCAGGCCCAGCCGGCTTCGCCAAATTCCTTGAGGCCCACCATGCGCGAGCTGCCCTTGAGCGTGTGGAAAGCCCGGCGCACGGCCGTGAGGGCATTGAGGTCGGAGGGCTGGCGCTGCAGCGTGGCCAGGGCCTCGCGGGCCTCGCCGATGACCTCGCGGGCTTCCTCCAGGAAGATGCCGCGCATCTCGTCGTCTTCTTCCAGCCCGGTCGATGCAAGCTCGGCCGCGGGCGTGGGCGCCAGCAGGGGCAGCACCGGCGCAGCGGGCTCCTGTGGCACGGGCTCAGGCTGGGTCAGGTCGGCCAGGACCTGCGCGACCTGCTCGGCCACGTGTTCGCGGGCGGCGGCCACGGCCTGGGCATCGGCCTCACCGTGTGCGCCCTGGCGGGCGTGGTCCAACGCGGCTTGCGCGGCCGCGAGCTGGTCGGCCAGGCCGGCCTGGTCCTGCACATGGGGCGTTTCGGCCAGTTTCTGCAATTGCTCGGAGACATCGTCCAGGCCCGCATCGCCCTGCCCCAGCGCCTGCACCACCTCTTCGGCTGCGGCCTGGGCTTCGTCCTTCTCGACCTGGTGGACGTGGTGGGCCGCAGCCTCAACGGGATCGTCGGGCGTCAGCGGTGTTTTTTTTTCCCGGCCCATCAGCGGCGACAACACGCCGGTGGCCTCGTCGAAGGTGAACAGGGACTTGGCCAGGCCCGGCTGCACGCCCATCATGTCGATGAGGAAGCCGAGCGCGCCCAGGTTGGTGGCCAAGCGGTCGAAGACACCCGCTTGCGCGGCGGCGTCCAGGTCGGCATCGGGCTGCAACAGGTGCTCGACGTCGTGGCGCATGTGCACGCTGGCCTGCGCGGCCAGGTCCAGGCCCAGCACGGCCAGCACGCCGCGGACGGACTGCAGTTGCTTGGGCACCTCGATCAGCGGGCTGCGGTCCTGCGGGTCGCGGAAGAACTGGTCGATGTGCTTTTCGGATTCGGACAGCGCCGTGCGCAACTCCTGCACCACGCTGCCGATGGTCTGGCGGTCGGAGACGCGGCGGTAGAGGTCCTCCATCCAGCCTTCCAGCGGGGCGGCCGGCTGGCCTTCGCTGACCTGGCGGATGCGCTCGGCCAGGCGGTGCACGCGGTCGCGCTGCTCGGGCTGGTCGAATTCGGCGTCTTCCAGGCTGGCTTCGACGTACAGCAGGCTGGTGGCCACTTCCATGGCCAGGCCAGCGTCCGGCGCCTGTGCGCGGGCCACGCTGCGTTGCACGGCATCGGTCAGGGCATTGCCCAGAACCTCGCCCTCGGGGAAGAGCTTGCGCAGCGAATCGCCCACGAGCGAGAACTGCTCGCCCAGGCCGCCCAGGCGCAAGACCTCGCCCGCGGCCACGGCCGACCAGCCTTCCTTCGCACTGCCCACGCGCTTGAGCGCCTGGGTGATGACGGCCGGGTCGTGGCGACCCAGCGCCGATTGCACCAGGCTGACCGGGCGGTGGCGCTCCAGCCCGAAGGTCTGGCGCACGCGGGCCAGCACGGAGTGGTCAGAAGGCTGGGCCTCGGCGGCTTGCGCGCAGAAGAACAACAGCTCGGAGGCCAGTCGGTCGGAGGGCACGCCATTGCCCTTGACGATCACGCGCAGCTGGCTGAGCAGGGACGACAGCACGCGCTTGGCGTGCACGCTGAGCTCGATGTGGCGATCGGACAGCCCTTCCAGGAAACCGCTGGCCAGCATCCAGGTGGCGGCCTCGCGGTGGGCACGGCGCTGCTCGGCATCGCGCGCCAGGCCGGTGCACAGGCCGGCCAGGGTCTGGGCGTCTTCGGGTTGCTGGCGGCGCAGCAGGCTCAGCAGGCCAGCTTCGAAGGCTTCGACGGTCTCGGCATCGGCCTTGCGCGGCGCGACGTCTTCGGGCGCGGCCAGGGTCGATTCCAGCGACAGCGCCGGCCAGTCCTGCGCCCACAAATCGGACGGGCGCGGCAGCGTGCCGCCCACGCGGGCCACCAGGGCCTCGTACTGCGGGAACAGCGCCACGGCCGAGACCTGCTTGCCCGCCACGCGGCGCGACATGTAGTCCAGCAAGGCGAAAGAGGCGCGTTCGATGTCGCGCACCGCGTCGGCGCTCAGCGCGCTGGGGCGGTTGACGAACTTCTGCACCAGGGCCTCGCTGGCACGCAGCAAAGCGGCACCGGCGGGCAGCCCCGCCAGCTCCAGCGCGCCCACGCCTTGGTGGACCTGCTGGCGCGCGGTGCGCAGCACGGCCGGGTCGAGCGCATCGACGTCGGACTGCTCGGCCGATTGCCGGTCCTTGAGAGCGCGGTGCAGCGCCTTGTGCGCGGCGTCCAGCGACTTGCGCAACTCCTCCTGCACCCAGGCCAGGGCGCTGAGGTCGTCGGCATGCAGGTCTGACTCGGACATATCAGCGGCGTCGGGGTGGAGGCTGTCCATGGCGTTGGTGTCCCTTGTTCGGGGTCAGGCCGAAATCTTGAAGCGGGCCACCGATTGCTGCAGCTCATCGGCGGTCTTGGCCAACTCGCGCACCAGTTGGGCGGTGGAGCGCGTGCCCTCGCCCGTCTGCTCGGTCACGGCAAAAATGTGCTGGATGTTCGACACCACCACGTTGGCCGATGCGGCCTCGCGCAGAGCCTGCGAGGAAATCTGCTCGATCAGCTCGGCCAGGCGGCGCGACACGCGGTCGATGTCGCCCAGCGCGGAACCGGCGGCGTCCGACAGGCGGGCCCCTTCGACCACACCCTGCGTGGAGCGCTCCATGGCGGCCACGGCGTCCTGGGTGTCGGTCTGAATGGTGCGCACCAGCGCGGCAATTTCGCGGGTCGCGTCGGCCGAGCGTTCGGCCAGGCGCTGCACTTCCTCGGCCACCACCGAGAAACCGCGACCGGCCTCACCGGCAGACGCGGCCTGGATGGCGGCGTTCAAAGCCAGCACGTTGGTCTGCTCGGTGATGTCCGAGATCAGTTCGGTGATTTCGCCGATTTCCTGCGACGACTCGCCCAGCCGCTTGATGCGCTTGGAGGTTTCCTGGATCTGCTCGCGGATGGTGTTCATGCCGCCGATGGCGTTCTGCACGGCGGCCAGGCCGGAGTCGGCCGCGGCCAGCGACTGGCGCGCCACGTCGGCCGTGTGCTGGGCTTGCGCCGACACCTCGTTGATTCGGCCTGCCATCTGCAGCACGGACTCGCCGGTTTCGCGGATCTCGCGCAGCTGCTCGTCGGAGGCGGCCAGCAGCTCGGTCGAGGTGGACTCCACCTGGCCGGTCGTGTCCGACACCCGCGACACCGCGCCCTGCACCTGGGCCACCAGGGTGCGCAGCTCTTCCACCGTGAAGTTCACCGAGTCGGCGATGGCGCCGGTGATGTCTTCCGTCACCGTGGCCTGTTGCGTCAAGTCGCCCTCGGCCACCATCTGCAGTTCGTTCATCAGCCGCAGAATGGCCGCCTGGGTCGCGTCGTTGACGCGCTTGGCCTCGCGCTCCTGGCGTTCGGCTTCCTGGCGCTGGGCTTCGGCCACCAGGGCGCGCTGGCGCTGGTCGGTCAGGAAGACGCGCAGCAGGCCATACGCGGCAGCCGCCGTCACCAGCAGGAAGACCAGGATCAGCGCCACGTTCAGGCCACCGATGCCGGCGCCTTCGGTCAGCTTGCGCTGCACGTCCTCCAGGCCCTTGCGCAGCGGCTCAGAGTCGTCGATCACGGCCACCTGTGCGTCGCGCGCGGCCACCAGGCCTTGCAGCGAACCCAGGATGAAGGTGGACTGCGTGCGGGTGCGCTCGAAAATCTTCAGCAGCGCGTCCAGCTGCTCGCGCACCACCGGGTCGCGGGAGGCCACGAGCTTGAGCTCCTGGTTGCCGTTGAGCAGGCCTTCGGCGATTTCCTTGAAGGCGTTGAGGTCCTTGCCCAGCAGGAACACGGCCTCGGTGGACACGCCTTCCACGGTCAGGAATTCGTTGGCCGATTTGCCGATGCGCTGGGTCAGCATGACCAACTGGTTCAGCGACAAGGACTCGGCAGGGCTCACGCCGCCCTTCTCGATGCGGGCCGAGGCGATGCCTTCGGCCAGGTCCAGCAGCTCGGAGGACTGCCCGTTGACCTCGCGCAGCGCCGAGCTCACCTGGGTCAGCGTCTGCTTCTGCGAGAGCACGAAGTTGGCGTTCTTCTCGGCGCGGTCCACCAGCGGGATCAGGCCATTGAGCGCCTCTTGCGCCCCGCCCTGCACCTGGTTGAGGCCCATGCCACTGTCGCCCTGGGCCAGGCCGCGCACGTTGCTGGCCAGCACCTTGGCGCTGTCCGACACCTCGGCGAAAGCCTGCGCGCGGCCGATCAAGGCCTGCGAGACCGACTTGGCCAAGCGTTGCGACTGCATCAGCGCCTGACCGGTGGCGCCGGTCTGCGCGGCGCGGCGGTCTGCGGAGTTCACCGACAGGAAGGCGCTGAGCATCAGGCCCAGCACGCCCACGGCCAGCGTGGCACCCAGCACGCGCTGCTGGCGGTCCAGGCGCAGGTGGCCGATCAGAGGCAGGCCGGAGCGGGCCTCGTTGGCGGGCAGGCCGTCGACATCGGGGTGCAGGCGGGTTTCGTTGTAGTCGTCGGGGAACTGCGAGGGCGCGGCTTCCGAGATGATCGAGTCCGAGGTGGTGGTCGCGCCGCCCTGGAGTGTCGAGGGCGAGGCCTGCGTGTCCACCATCTGCACACCCGCGGCGGTCACCATGCCTTCCGTGCTCAGGGCCTCAGGCTGGACCTCGTCACGGTCCTGTGATTTGCCCAGTTCCTTGAAACGGCTCAGGAAACTCATGCTCGCTCTCCAATGACTTCAGAATGATTCGGTGTGCAGGCCACGGGGCTCAGTGCGCATCAATGCGCGTCAATGCGCGCGAAGGCTTCGTCGGCGGCCAGTGCCGCCAGGTCCAGCTCGTACCAGATGCGGCCCTGGGCGTCGGCCATCTGCTGGCCAATGAAATGGGGTTTGCCGGCCTCTTCGGCGGCGGGCGCGGGCTGCAGCGCGCTGGCATTGCGCAGGCCCAGCAGGCGGTCGATCAGCAAGGCCGCGTTGACCTGCAGCTTGCCGTTGAACGCCACCAGGCGGGCACCTTCGCGGGCCTCGCGGGTGTCGCGGGCGGGAGCTGCCAGCTGGGCGCGCGGTGTGCTGCGGGAGGGGTCGCGCGGCAAGCCAACGAAGCCCGCCAGGTCGATCACGCCATGCAGCTGGCCGCGCAGGTTGGCCACGCCCAGGAACCAGGGCTGGCTGTGCGGCACAGCGTGCACGGCCGACAGCGGGAAGATTTCACCGGCCTGGTCCAGCGGCAGCAAGAAGCCGTGGCCGGCCATCTCCACGGCCAGCCAGTTGCGGGTCGGGGCTTGTTCGCGCACCGTCTGCAGGCGCTGGGCCAGCCGTTGCTGCAGCTCCCTCAGGGCGTCCTTGTTGGCCATCTGCGTGCCCCCGGATCAGCCGAAGGCCTTGATCTTGGACAGCAGCTCTTCGGGGTTGACGGGCTTGACGACGTAGTCGCGTGCGCCCTGGCGCATGCCCCAGACCCGGTCGGTTTCCTGGTTCTTGCTGGAGCAGATGATCACCGGCACGCTGGCGAACAGCGGGTCGCGGGTGATGGCACGGGTCAGCTGGAAGCCGTTCTGGCCGGGCATCACCACGTCCATGATGATGAGGTCGGGCTTCTCTTCTGCCAAGCGGCGCTGCGCCTCTTCGCCGTTTTCGGCGGTGCGCACTTTGTAGCCGCGCTTGGTCAGCAACTCCGACAGCACATGCAGTTCGGTCTTGGAGTCGTCAACGAGCAGAATCTTCTGGATTGGCATAGGAACCTCATGAAACGCCGCCCTGCGTCATCCCCGGGCTCCGCCTGCGGCGTGGAACTCACATTCTGGCTGCAATGGGCGACACCCACGGACACCGTTGAACCCAGGTCATCCCTGATTCTGAGCGGTGCATTGGGCGACAGCCTGCAGCAACTGGTCTTTGGTGAAGGGCTTGGTCAGGTAGTCCTGAGAGCCCACCATGCGGCCTCGGGCCTTGTCGAACAGGCCATCTTTGGACGACAGCATGATCACGGGCGTGCGGGCGAAACGCGGGTTGCGTTTGATGATGGCGCAGGTCTGGTAGCCGTCCAGGCGGGGCATCAAGATGTCACAAAAAATAACATCTGGGGCGTGATCGTTGACCTTTGACAACGCATCGAAGCCGTCTTCGGCCAGCACCACCTCGTATCCGCCCTGCTTGAGGAAGATTTCGGCGCTGCGCCGGATGGTGTTGCTGTCGTCGATGACGAGGACTTTGGTGGTTGCGGGCTCTTGCGGCTTGTCGAAATCAGACACGGACACCTTCCTCCATCCCTTGAGGGGAGCGCGCAGCGGCCATCAGACCGGCACCATCTCGAAATCGTCCTTGCGCGCACCGCATTCGGGGCACACCCAGTTCATGGGAACGTCGGCCCAACGCGTGCCGGGGGCGATGCCTTCTTCGGGCAGGCCCGCGGCTTCGTCGTAAATCCAGCCACAGATCAGGCACATCCAGGTAGATAAGTCGCTCACGTCGCTTGGGTTCACTTGAATACAATGAACCCATTGTAGCCACGGGCCTGAGGCGCGATTCCTGGGAATTTCGCAGGGAGTCGCCCCCATCTCGGGCACTGGCTCACGCTTCTTACATTGCTTACCTCACGCATGAACGCCCCCCAGACCGGCCCCCAGAACGTCTCTGACGAGACCCTCGACCCCGCAGACCAGGACGCGGGCGCCCCGGCCTGTGTCTTGAGCTTCAACGCCAACGACCCCAGCGGGGCCTCCGGCATCGCCGCCGACATCGCCACCATCGCGGCCATGGGCGCGCACGCCCTGCCCGTGATCACCAGCCTGCTGATCCGCGACACCGCCGAGGTGTTCGAGTCGGTCGAGATCGACGCCGACGCCATCGCCGAGCAGGCGCGCTCCATCCTGGAAGACGCCACCATCGCGTCGTGGAAGGTCGGCTTCCTGGGCAGCGCCGAGGGCGTGAGCGTGGTCGCCGAGATCATCTCGGACTACCCCGATGTGCCGCTGGTGTCCTACCTGCCCAACCTGTCGTGGATGGAAGAGGACGCGCAAAGCGCCTACCTGGAGGCCTTCCGCGAGCTGATCGTGCCGTCCAGCCACGTGCTGGTGGGCAACCACACCACGCTGACCGATTTCCTGCTGCCCGATTGGGAGTCCGAGCGCCCGCCTTCGGCGCGCGAGCTGGCCGTGGCCGCCGCCGAGCTGGGCGCGGGCTATGTGCTGGTGACGGGCGTGCAGTTGCCCGACCAGTTCATCGACAACGTGCTGGCGACAGCGCAAGGCGCGGTGGCCGGTGAGCGCTTCGAGCGTTTCGAGGCCAGCTTCGTGGGCGCGGGCGACACGCTGTCGGCGGCCCTGGCGGCCATCATTTCCAGTGGCACCGAGCTGGACGTGGCGGTCTCCGAGGCCCTGAGCTTCCTGGACCAGTCGCTGGACGCGGGCTTCCGACCCGGCATGGGCGGCGTGGTGCCCGACCGCTTCTTCTGGGCCCTGCCCCCCGGCGAGCCGCCTGCCGAAGGCGAAGAAGCCACCGAGTCCGGCCACCCCGCGCTGGACGATTCCGTTCCCCCCCCGAGTTCCCGCAATGTCCACTGACACCTCGCGCAACGCCGCCCTGTTCGAACGCGCCCAGCGCGTCATCCCGGGCGGTGTGAACTCGCCCGTGCGCGCCTTCAAGGCCGTGGGCGGCACACCCCGCTTCGTCCAGCGCGCCCAAGGCCCCTACTTCTGGGACGCCGAAGGCACGCGCTACACCGACTACATCGGCTCCTGGGGCCCGATGATCCTGGGCCACGGCCACCCCGAGGTGCTGGAAGCGGTGCAAAAGGCCGCGCTCGATGGCTTCAGCTTCGGCGCCCCGACCGAGCGCGAGGTCGAGCTGGCCGAGGAAATCCTCAAGCTCGTGCCGAGTGCCGAGCAGGTGCGCCTGGTCAGCTCCGGCACCGAAGCTGGCATGAGCGCCATCCGCCTGGCGCGCGGCTTCACGGGCCGCAACAAGCTCATCAAGTTCGAAGGCTGCTACCACGGCCATGCCGACGCCCTGCTGGTCAAGGCCGGCTCGGGCCTGGCCACCTTCGGCCACCCGACCAGCGCGGGCGTGCCCGCCGAGGTGGTGCAGCACACGCTCGTGCTGGAGTACAACAACACCGCGCAAATCGAAGAAGCGTTTGCCAGCCAGGGCAGCGAGATCGCCTGCGTGATGATCGAGCCCATCGCCGGCAACATGAACTTCGTGCGCGCCAGCGTGCCCTTCATGCAGCGCCTGCGCGAGCTGTGCACGCAGCACGGCGCCCTGCTGGTGTTCGACGAAGTCATGAGCGGCTTCCGCGTGGCCCTGGGCAGCGCGCAAAGCATTTACGCGAAGGCCATCCCCGGCTTCGCGCCCGACCTCAGCGTGTTCGGCAAGGTCATTGGCGGCGGCATGCCGCTGGCGGCCTTCGCGTCCTCGCGCGAGGTGATGGCCAAGCTCGCGCCGCTGGGCCCGGTCTACCAGGCCGGCACGCTGTCGGGCAACCCGGTGGCCACGGCCTGTGGCCTGACCACGCTGAAAATCATCCAGCGCGCGGGCTTTTTCGAGCAGCTCGGCCAGCGCACCCGCAGCCTGATGGACGGTTTCGTGAAGGTCGCAGGCGATGCCGGCGTGACGCTCACGGCCGACTGCGAAGGCGGCATGTTCGGCTTCTTCTTCGCCGACAGCCTGCCGCAGAACTACCAGACCGTGATGGCCAAGGGCACCGACACCTTCAACCGCTTCTTCCACCTCATGCTGGACCAGGGCGTGTACCTGGCGCCGGCCATGTACGAAGCCGGTTTCGTCAGTGCCGCCCACACCGAGCAGGACATCGCCGACACCGTGGCCGCGGCCGCGAACGCGTTCCGCCAGCTCTGACACGGGGGCCTGCCCCCGTCTTTCGGAAGTCCCCATGCACATCCACATCCTCGGCATCTGCGGCACCTTCATGGGTGGCGTGGCCGCCCTTGCCCGTGAAGCGGGCCACCGCGTGACCGGCTGCGACGCCGGCGTCTACCCGCCGATGTCCGACCAGCTGCGCGCCCTCGGCATCGACCTGATCGAAGGTTACGGCGTGGACCAGATCGCGCTGAAGCCCGACCTGTTCGTCATCGGCAATGTGGTCAGCCGCGGCAACCCGCTGATGGAAGCCATCCTCGACGCCGGCCTGCCCTACACCAGCGGCCCGCAATGGCTGAGCGAGCACGTGCTGCAAGGCCGCCATGTGCTGGCCGTGGCCGGCACGCATGGCAAGACGACGACGACGTCCATGCTGGCCTGGATCCTGGAGGCCGCCGGCCTGCAGCCGGGCTTCCTGGTGGGCGGCGTGCCGGAGAACTTCGGGGTGTCAGCCCGACTCGGTGGGGTGAGCGCGCCGAGCGCCGCCGGGCCGTCCCAAGGCGCGAGCGCCCCCTCGGGGGGCAGCGATGTGCCCGCAGGGCCGAGCGTGGGGGCTCCCTTCGTCATCGAAGCGGACGAGTACGACACCGCCTTCTTCGACAAGCGCAGCAAGTTCGTGCACTACCGCCCGCGCACCGCCGTGCTCAACAACCTCGAGTTCGACCACGCCGACATCTTTGCCGACCTGGCCGCCATCGAGACGCAGTTCCACCACCTCGTGCGCACCGTGCCGGCCTCGGGCCGCCTGGTGGTGAATGCGCGCGAAGAAGCCCTGGAGCGCGTGCTGACACGCGGCTGCTGGAGCGACGTGGCGCGCTTCGGCGTGCGCGGCGACGTGCCGGGCTTCCGCGCCCGCGGCGAGCCCCATGCCTTCGACGTGCTGAAAGCCGGCGTGCTCGTGGGGCGCGTGGAATGGGCGCTGCTGGGCGAGCACAACCAGATGAACGCGCTGGCGGCCATCGCGGCGGCCGAGCACGTCGGTGTGGCGCCCCAGGTGGCCTGCGAGGCCCTGGCCCGCTTCGGCAACGTCAAGCGCCGCATGGAGGTCAAGGGTGAGGTGCGCGGCATCACCGTCTATGACGACTTCGCCCACCACCCCACGGCCATCCGCACGACGGTGGACGGCCTGCGCCGCAAGGTCGGCCCCGATGCCCGCATCCTGGCGGTGTTCGAGCCGCGCTCCAACACCATGAAGCTGGGCACGATGAAGGCCCTGCTGCCCTGGTCGCTGGAAGACGCCGACCTGGCCTTCTGCCACTCGGGCGGCCTGGGCTGGGACGCCCACGAGGCGCTGGTGGAGATGGGCGAGCGCGCCATCGTGGCCGACACCATCGAGGCCATCGTGGCCAAGGTGGTCAAGGTCGCCAAGCCGGGCGACCACGTCCTGTGCATGAGCAACGGCGGCTTTGGCGGCATCCACGCCAAGCTGCTGGCGGCGCTGGGCTGAACACCCGGCACCGTCCAAGCCTGAGCCAAGCCACCCTGGCTCAGGCCATGGATCAAGCCTGAATGGCCCGCTTCTGGCGACGCGACACCGCGCCCACCAGACCCAGACCGGCCAGCACCAGGGCCACGCCCTCGGGCTCAGGCACGGCGGCCGTGACGTTGGACAGCACGATCAACTGCGATGCCGGATTGGGCAGCACATTGCTGCCGTCCTGAATCTGCTCGGCCACCAGGTAGATGGTGCCGTTCTCGTCGATCGTCACGCCTTCGATGCCGTTGTGCGGCAGCACATTGGACAGGTCGAAGCTGCTCTTGATCACGCCACCGCGGGTGATCTCGATGAGCTTGCGCGAGTCCAGGCTGAGCAACAACAGGTTGTCCGCAGCCGTGCTGCCCACCAAGGCATTGACGCCACCCAGCACGGCCACGTCAGACAGGCTGTTCAGGCCGAACAGCGACGTGTAGGTGCTCGCACCCGGGGCCGTGGGCACCGCTGCGAACGACACATTGGGCGTCACGTCGGCGGCCGAGCTGGTCGAGAACGTCAGCGCGTTGTAGATGCTCAGGATGGAGGGGTCGTCCTGCTTGACGGTCACGAAGTTGCCATTGCGTGCGTCGTAGCTGATGCCTTCGATGCCAATGTTGCCGATGGTCGGGCCGAAGGACACGAAGGGCGCGCTGCCCAGGGCCGCGGTGCCGCCGGCGCTGTAGCTGAACTTGTAGCCGTTTTGCAAGCGCTCTTCGGTGACGACGAACTGGCCGTTGCCCAGGTAGGTCAGGCCTTCGGTGTCGTTCTTGGTGGCGCCGGTGCCGGCCCAATCGAAAGTCATGCTGCCGATGGTCTGGCCGGTGCGCGAGATCTCGATGATGCCCGTGCCTTCGTCGCCGACGAAGAACAGCGTGCCGCGGTCGCGGGCGTAGGCGATGGCCGAGCCTTCGAGGCCGGACAGGCCGCCGCTGGTGCCGTTGAAGATGGGGAGGCTGTAGGTGCCGGTGACCTGGTAGTTGGCCAGGTTGAGCGCATCAGCGGCTTGCGCGGAGACGCAGCCAGCCGCCGCCAGGGCGAGGACGAGGTGTTGGATTTTCATGGTGTGAGCCTGTTCGGGAATGCCAAAGACGATCAGGCCTGACGCTTGCGCGCCACCAGACCGACCACGGCCAGGGCGGCCAGCACCAGGGCGGCGCTTTCGGGCTCGGGCACGGCCGAGATGCGGCCAGGCGAGCCGATTTCGGCGGCATCGTTGGCGGCCACGAAAGCACCGTTGACACCCACCACGCTCAGTTGCGAGATCGTGACGCCGTTCAGGCCGGCGGCGTTGTCGAAGGTCTGGTAAGGCGAGGTGGCATCGGCAGTGCCGAACACCACATTGGCTTGCAGCACGCCGCTGGCGTTGAAGATGTTGACCGCGTCACCGCCGGTGCTGAGGCCCACGCCCGCGCCGGTGTAGGTGCCGATCTTCAGGCTGGCAGGCGCATTGGCCCCGAACCAGGCGCTCAGGAAGGAGGCCGCAGCGGCGGTCTCGGTGAAGATGACGGACTCGCCAGCGGCGATGCTGGTGATGCCGGCCAGGGCCACCTTGGCCGAGCCGTTGGAGCTGTCGTCCATCGTCCAGCCGCTGAGGCTCACGGCGGTGCTGCCGAAGTTGGTCAGCTCGAACCAGTCGGTGGCGTAAGGCGCATTGCCGCTGGCCCAGGGCGCCACTTCGGTGATGCGGACTTGGGCCTGGGCACCGGTGGCGGCCAGGGTGAGGACGCCGGCAGCGGCGGCCAGCAGGGAAGTCTTCAGCTTGTTCATGGGTGTACTCCTGTGGTGGATGTGCCACCAGACACATCTCGAAACAGGTGACCATGCGGGGGCCACATGACCCTCCCGTGACAAGCCCCACACCTCCCCCCTCAAGCGCGGGGAGGTGCCAGCGCCGGCTCTGCCGCAGCGATCAGTTCAGCGCGCTGGTCGGCACCACGGGCAGCACGACGCTGGAGGGGTGCGCCGGGTCGCTCAGGATGGTGCTGACGTTGCCATTCGCCTTGAGCTGCTGTGGCGTGGGCCACACGCCCTGCGCCTGGTTGCTGGCGCTGATGGCGATGCGCAGCTTGTGGCCCTTGCGGACCAGCGCCGCGGCCGGGAAGACCTCCACCGGCACCAGCATGGCCTGGCCCGGCACCACGGGCAGCTTCGAGGCCTCCGTGAAGGGGTGCCAGGGCTGGACCATCACGCCCTTGACGAAGCGCGAGCGGCTGGCGTCCACCGCGCGGAAGCTGGCCGACATCAAACCCGTGCTGATGGGCGTGGCCACGCCGAAGGCATCGACGTCATCGACGCGCACGGCCACGGCCGCCTCGGTGTTCGTGGCGCGCATCCAGATGTCGGCCTGGATGGGGCCGTTGAGATAAAGGTCGCTGGTGAGCGTGTCGGTCTGGTAGATCAGCGCGTTCTGCGTGCGCTCCACCGTGGCGCTGTTGGTGTAGCAGGGCTTGGGCAGCAGGCCCGCCATGCCCAGCGACCACTGCACGAAGCTGCTGGAGCAATCGCTGCCGTCGTTGATGGCGATGCTGGCCTTGACCGTCGTGCCGTCGCTGCTCTTCTCGTAGGTGACGACCGGGGCCGCGGGTTCCCGCACGGTGCGCACGGCGTCGGCCGTGGTGGGCTTTTGCGTGCTCAGGGCCAGGTTGCCGCGCAGGTACAGGCGCTGCGGCGTCATCTGCGGGTGCGGCCAATCGGTGGCGCGGGCGAAGCGGGTGGTGCCCAGCAGGCCATAGCCCTCGACGAACTGCGTGACGTTGGGCAAGGCGGCCGCGCCCGTGTCGATGCCCTTGAGGTACTGGTCGAACCACTGCAGCATCAGCGAGGCCGAGCCCGGCGCACCATGGGCCAAGGCGTTGTCGGCGCCGGCCGAGGCCGACAGCACCACCTGGATGTGCGAGCCCTTGAGCACCACCAGCTTGGTGTTGACGCGGCGCTTGAGCTGCTCGTAGAGCAGCGGCTCGTCGCGCTGGAAGATGTCGTTGCTGCTGCCCACCAGGAAGGTCGGCACCTGGACCTTGGCCGCGCCCTCCACCGGCGAGCGCACGGCCCAGAAGTCGCCATCGTCGCTGGCGTAGCCGGTCTTGCCCGACAGCGAATTGGCCACGGTCGGCAGGTACCAGCTGTCGATGGCAGCGATGTGCTGCTGGTTGGCCGCCTGGATCTGGTCGGCGTAAGCCGGGTTGTTGTTGATGGCCAGCGAGTTGCCCACGCTCAGCGACTGCGTCAACGGCAGCCACAGGCTGATGAACTTGGCGTTGAGCAAGCCGCCCACGCCCACGGTGCCGCGGTAGGCATCGCCCATGGGCACTTGCGCGAACACCGCCTTCACGGCTGGGTGCTGCTGCTGCGCCGTCAGCAGGCTGGTGATGCCCAGGTAGGAGGTGCCGGCCAGGCCGAGCTGCCCGTTGAACCAGGGCTGGCGGGTGATCCAGTCCACCGCCTCGCCGTAGCCGGCCTGCTCGGGCGCGCCCAGCAGCTGGCCTTCATCGCTGGACATGCCCGAACCCAGCACGTCCACGGCCACGGAGATGTAGCCGCGCTTGTTCATGTAGCGGTCCTGGCCGCCCACCAGCAGGGTGTTGCCCGTGCCCAGCACCGTGCCGAGCAGCTGGCCCAGGTCGATGCGGTAGGCCGTCTGCGTGAGGATGACGGGGAAGGCGCCAGGCACGGCCTTGCCATTCGCATCGGCCGGCACGGACACCAGCACCGCCAGCTTCTGCCCCGACTTCGTGGTGATGAACTGCAGCGGCAGCGTGACCGAGCCGGGGTGGTCTTCGGCCCGCGCATAGGCCTGCCAGGTGCTGCCCGCGTTGCTGGTGATGGCGGTGTTGGGCTGGGCCAGGCTGCCGCGCGTGCCCAGGGTGGTGGTTTGCGCCGAGGCGCCCACGCCCAGGCTGAGGGCGCACAAGGCCGCCATGGCGGCGGCCACGCCGCGCAGGGCCAAGGGGGCGGGTCGCGCTTGGCGGGTCAAGGTGACGTGGGTCATGGGGTCTCCGTGGGTGATGGGATGCTGACGTTGGGATGCGGACGATGGGGTGTGGGTGGGCGCAGACCGGCGGGTTCAGAAGTCGCGCTGCAGGATGTGTTCGATGTTGCGTTCCGCCAGGGCGGCCACGGTCAAGGCCGGGTTGGCCACCAGCGCACCGGGGATGAGCGCGCCGTCCATGACGTAGAGCCGCTCATGGCCGGCCACGCGGCCGAACAAGTCGGTGGCCTTGCCCAGCGGGCAGCCACCCACCGGGTGGTAGGTGGTGCTGTCGGCGAAGGTCTTGCCGCTGAACAGGTCGCTGCGGTAGTGGGTGCCAGCGGCCTGGTTGACGCGGTCGAAGATGAACTTGGCGCTGCGCACCGCGGGTGCGTTCTGGCCGTTCCACTTCAGCACCGCGCGGCCCGTGGCGGCGTCGTAGCCGAAGCTGCCCAGCTCGGGGTTTTGCGTCATGACGATGTTCATGTTCGCCCACGACTCCAGCACCAGCGGCAGCGGGATGTTCATGGAGAACACCGGGCGGCCGTCCTGGTCGCGCGTGCGGAAGCCCGTGGCCGGCACCAGCGACTGCTGGGTGCCGGTGGGGTTCCACACCGGGTTGCCACGCACCACGAAGATGTCGCTGTTGGCGCTCCACTGCGTGCCGATGGCGCTGTTCAGCCTGGGCAGGCTGCCGGTTTCGCGGGCACGCACCAGCATCTCGGAGGTGCCCATGCTGCCGCCGGCCAGGAAGAGGTGGTCGCAGCCCAGCTCGTAGCGCTGCGCGGTGTTGCCCATCACGTCGATTTCCTCGACGGTGACGACGTAGGTCCCATCGGGCGCCTGCTCGATGCGCTTGACCGAGGACATCGCACGGATGCTCACCAGGCCCGTGCCCACGGCGTCGGCCAGGTAGTTCTTCGTCAGGTTGCGCTTGCCGTGGTTGTTGCCGTAGCCGCCTTCCATGCCCAGCGCGGACTTGGGCACCAGGCCGGCCTCTTCCTGCTCCATGTAGTTGAAGTCGTAGCCCGAGGGCAGGAAGTCCGTGGTGTAGCCGGCGCGGGCCAGGGCCGCGCGGTTGACGCGGGCGTAGCGGTGGTAGGCGCTGCCCTCGAAGTAGGCCGGTCGGATGAGGTTGGCGCCCAGCTGGCCCAGGGCCTTGGGGCACTGGCGGCGCAGGAAGTCATCGACATCGAAGCCGGTCGGCATCAGGCCTTGCAGCACCTCGCGCTGCGGCGTGATCAGCATGGCCATGTTGACCAGCGAGCCACCGCCCACGCCCCGGCCGCAATAGACGTCCATGGCGCCATTGGGCGCGCGCAGCACGTCGAGCACGCCCGCCGAGTACGGCACCTTGATCTTGATGGGGATGTTGAAGAGGCTGGTGGCCACCGCCGCAGCCTGGGTGGAGAACCACATGGCGCGCTCGTCGGGCTTGAGGCTGTTGCAGAAGATGTTGCCGTCCTTGCCCGGCTTGTTCCACAGCTGGCCCATCTCCAGCAGGGTGACAGGGATGCCGCGCTGGGCCAGGCGCATGGCGGTGACGGCGCCGCCGTAGCCCGTGCCCACGACCAGGGCGCGCACGTGCTGGGTGGTGGCGCTGGCCTGGGCGGCACCGGCCACCGACGCGGCCAGCCCGCCCGCGGCCAGGGACCGGCCCACCGCGCTCATGGCGCCCACGGCGCCCACGCTCTGCAGGCCGAGGCCGGCGGCGGTGTGCAAGATTTGCTGGCCGAACTGGCGGCGCATCGGGTTCATGGCGGGCTCCTGAGGGGGTGCAATGCGGTTGGGGGGTGTGAGCCCCGATGCTAGGCAGCCCCTCGTCCGACACCAATGGCCGGACTGACCAACTCATTGCCCCTGCGGGCCCAGGCTTTCCCCAATGGCGATGCCCTGATCGCGCCAGGCCGAAGGCGTCACGCCCGACCAGCGTCGAAAGGCCCGGTGGAAGCTGTGCACCGACAGGAAGCCCAGCGCCTCGGCGATCTGCTTGAGCGGCATCCGCCCCTCGGCCAGCAGGCGCTCGGCCACCAGTTGCTGGCACTCCTGCATCAGGGCGGCGTGCGAGGTGCCCAGCAGCAGCAGGTGGCGGCGCAAGGCACGCTCCTGCAGGCCCAGGTGGGCGGCGGTCTCGGCCACCGTGGGCTGGCGCGGGATGGCCTGCAGCAGCCACTGCCGCACACGCTCGGCCACGTCGGTGCCGGCGCGCATGGCGGCCAACACCGCCTCCGCCCGGGTGCGCGCCGACACATAGGCCACCGGGTCGTGCATGGGCATGCGCGCGTCCAGCAAGGCGGGATTGAAGGCGATGCCGCAGTCCTTGCACCCGAAGGCGATGCGCGGCCCGAAAGTGGCTTCGTAGCGTGGCAGCTGACCTGGCGGCGCCGCGTAGGGGAGGTCCACCTGGAGGATGTCGGCGGTGCAGGCACCGGCGAACTTCAGCATCTGCACGGCGCTGGTGGCCACCAGCTCCATGCGGAAGTGGCCGCTGCGGCCGTTGCGCACCACGGGGCTCACCTGCAGGCGCGCACCGCGGGCGGATTCCACCAGCTCGATCTCGCTGTGCTCGACCGTCAGGCCGGCGAAACGGCGCAGGTCATCGAGCAGCTGGCGCAGGCTGGGCGTGGACAGCACCAAGGGCGTGATGGTGCCGTGGCGCATCAGCGCGATGCTCTTGCCGGCCACCAGGCCGAAGGCCGCATCCCCGGTGGCCTCGATGGCGGCGGCCATCATGCGGTCGAACAGCGCCACCGGCAACCACTCGCCATCGTCTTGCAGCGCGTCGGCCGAAGCGATGCCGCACTGCCGCAGCACCTCGCTGGGGTCGAAGCCTTCGACGTCGAGGGTGTAGGCCAGGATCTTCAGGTTGATGGGGGAGACGCGCATGGGGACAGGGCAAAACACAGGACCGAACGGCTTGCGGGCAATGCAGGCCGGAGGATGGACCCTGTGATGGCGCTGTCAGGCTGGGGGTTTCCATGCGACGGCCGGGCCGTCCACGGGGTTGGGGGGTGTTTCACGACCAGCGGCCAGTGCGCCAGCAGCACCCGGTAGCGTGAGATGGAGGCCAGCAGCCGCGCATGGGCGTGGTGGGACGTGGCCAACCCACCCAAGGCGCGCATGGCCGCTTGCTGGGCGTCCTGCAAGGCCTCGCCCACGACCGGCCCCAAGGGCCACCATGGCCCGTTCAAGAGCAGCGCACGCTGGTGGCGCATGGCCTGGTGCTGCGCCAGGATGTCGGCCAGCACGGCCCCGGGCGGAGGGCAAGGGCCGGCGGCCGCGCGCGCCATCGGGGCCAGCAAGGCGTCCAGGGCGTGCAGCAGCGCCTGCCTGTCCTGCTCGGCCGCCGAGGTGCGCGGCCCGGGCGTCATGCCGCTGCCGTCATCGCGGGGATGTGGCTCTGGCGGTTGGCCTGGCGGGCCAGTTCGCGCTCGGCCGCCGAGGCGTGGTCGCGGTCCCAGGCCAGCACCTTGGGCGTCATCAGCTTGTGCCACAGCGGCGGGACCATGGCCACGGCGATGGTGGTGAGGTAGCCGCCCACCATCATCGGGGCGTCGGGGAAGGGCTTGAGGTCCTGGTAAGGCACCTCGCCCTGGGCGTGGTGGTGCGAGTGGCGGGTCAGGTTGAACATGGTCCAGGAGCTGATGCGCTTGTTCGTGTTCCACGAGTGGCGCGGCTGCACCGGGGTGGCCGGGTCGCGCACCATGCCGTAGTGCTCCATGTAGTTGACGATTTCCAGCAGCGCCTTGCCCCACAGCGCACAGGCCACGAACCAGGCGGCGGCTTGCACGCCACCCAGCCAGGCGGCACCGGCCACCAGCAGCACGCTCATCAGGTGGCCGCGGATGACGGCGTTGAAGGGCGTGAACACGCCGTGGCCTTCGCGCTTGAGGCGCTTCTTTTCGATCTTCCAGGCGCTGATGTTGCCCTTGATGGTCGAGGCCAGCACGTGGAAGTACACGTTGCGGCCGCGCGGTGCGGTGGCCGGGTCTTCGGTGGTGGAGACGTAGCGGTGGTGGCCGTACACGTGCTCGATGGCGAACACCGTGTCGAAGCTGAAAGCCAGCAGCCAACGCCCGATCAGCATGGAGACCGGGTCCCAGGTGCGGTGGGTCAGCTCATGCGCGGGGATGGTGCCGATCATGCCGATCATCAGGCCGGTGAGCACCACGCCCGAGACGTGGTGGCCCCAGTGCGCCGCATCGCGCACGGCGATGGCGTCGTGGCCGGTGAACTGCTGCACCAGGGCGCCCAGGCCCAGGGCGTCACCGGGGCTGACCGACCAGACGAAGGCCAGCACGATGGCCGACAGCAGGGGCAAGGCCATCCAGAGCTGGACGGTCAGGATGCCGGGGTGCTGGAGCTTGGGCGTGGAGGTGTCGTCGCCACAGACGGCGTCGCCCACCATGTAGATGGCGAGCACGGCGACCAGGCCGACCGTGACCCAGACGCCGCCGGCCATCAGCATGGTCAGGGCCAGCAGGCCGATGGCGTGGAACAGGAAGTACTTGAGGTAGTGGAACAGCGTCATGGGGGTGTCTCCTCGGTGGCGATCAGGCGTCGCTTGTCATGTGGATCAGGAAGGGGCGCAGCCAGCGCTCCGGCAGAGGTTCAGGCCGCCGCGGCCAGGTCGTGCTGCGTGGTGAAGCGGTCGGCGTGGATGTGCGCGCTGGGCAGGCCGCGCTGCAGGAGCAAGGCGCGGGCGCTGTCCACCATGGGCGGCGGGCCGCAGAGGTAGGCGTGGCTGTCGGGCAGGGCGTGCTCGGCCAGGACGTCCACCACCATGCCGCGCAGGCCTTGCCAGGACGAGCCCTCGGGTTCTTGCGAGAGCACGGGCACGAAGGCGAAGCGGCGCGGCCATTGGCGTGCCAGCTCGGTGAGGGTGTCCAGGGCGTAGAGGTCGGCCTGGGTGCGCGCGCCGAACAGCAGCGTGACCGGCCGCTTCACGCCCGCACACAGGGCCTCTTCCAGGATGGCCAGCACCGGCGCCAGGCCGCTGCCACCGGCCACCATCAGCATCGGCGCCTCGGCGGTGCGCAGCCAGAAGTCGCCCATCGGGCCTTCGACGCTGACGGTCTGGCCGACCAGCGCTTGCGCGTGGATGTGCGAGGAGAAGGCCCCGCCCGGCACCTTGCGCACGAAAAAGCTCACCTGGGCGTCGGGCTGCATGCGCGTGGCGAAGGAGTAGCTGCGCGAGACCCCGGGCAAGCCTGCGATGGCCAGCTGCGCGAACTGGCCGGCCTTGTAGGGCAGCGTGCCGTCGAGCTGGATGCGCAGCCGCACGATGTCGTGGGTGAGGTGGTCTTGCGCGATGACGCGGCCAGCCACCTGCTTGCGCGCGGCGGCGCCCTGGGTGTCCACCGTGACCTTGACGTCGCCCCGGGGCACGCTCTGGCAGGCCAGGATGTAGCCTTGGTCCAGCTCGGCGTCGGACAGGATGTAGCCGGCCTGGGTGAGCTCCTTGACCTGGCCTTCGACCAAGCGGCACTTGCAGGTGGCGCAACCGCCCACGCGGCAGCTGTGGGGGAAATCGATGCCCTGGCGCAAGGCGGCCTGCAGCAGCGTCTCCTTGGGCTGGACGGTGATGGCGACGTCGTTGACCATGGCGGTCACGGGCTTGTCGGCCTGGAATTTGGACAGCAACCAGCGCATGCACGCTCCCTTCGATCAGGCAATTGGCAGGGGCCCAGGCACGGGGCCAGGGATGCGTTCATCGTAGGAAACGGGGCTGGGGTGCGGGAGGGCCCGCGTTGACATCGACAGGTCATTTATTGACAATCGCGGCCCTGGACACCGCCCCATGGCCGACACCGACTTCTTCCTCCCCTCCCAGTACGTGCAGCAGATCGCCGGGCAGATGACGCGCATGGGCGTGCGCCTGCCGGACTGGCTGCTGCAGCTGCAGCGCCCCGGCCTGAACGGCGAGCTGGAGATCCAGCACCTGTCCTTCGCCGACTTCCAGCGCCTGGTGCGCGAGGCCATCGCGCTGACGGGCGAGCCGGCCTTTGGCCTGCTGGTGGGCGAGCGCCTGCTGGTGCACAGCCACGGCATCCTGGGTTATGCGGCCGTCAACAGCCTCAGCCTGCGCCAGGCCCTGCAGCTCATGGAGCGCTACTTCCTGGTGCGCACCTCCCTGCTCAGCGTGCAGGTGGTGACCGACGGGGCGCTCACCCGCCTGGTGTTCTCGGAGCCGCACCCGCTGGGCGACATCCGCATGCCCGTGATGGAGGCCGTCATCCTGACGATCAAGAACCTCGTCGATTACGTGACCCTGGGCGTGTGCCAGGTGGCCACGGTGAGCTTCCCCTTCGAGGCCCCGGCCCATGCCGACCTGGCCCGCGAGCTGTTCGGCTGCGAGGTGCGCTACGGCAGCGACTGGACGGGCTTTGCGCTGAGCTCCGAGCACCTGGACCAGCCGCTGCGCTCGGGCAACCCGGAGGCCCTGCGCGAGGCCGAGCAGCTGTGCCAGCAGGAGCTGGCCAAACTGACGCGCCAGCAGACCCTGTCAGCCCGGGTGCGCCGCCTGATGCTGGAAAAACAAGGCGGCTTCCCCACCCTGCAGGTGAGCGCGCGCCTGCTCAACATGACGCCGCGCACCCTGCACCGGCGCCTGCAGGACGAGGGCACGTCCTACCGCGACATCCTGGAAGACATCCGCCACCACCTGGCGGTGGAACACATCAAGGCCGGCAAGCTGACGCTGCAGGAAGTGGCCTACATGCTGGGCTACGACGACCTCTCCAACTTCCGGCGCGCCTTCAAGCGCTGGGAGGGGGTGGCGCCGAGCGCTTTCCGCGCTTGAAGGACGGCCCGCCGCCCTCGGCGAGCGATGCGCCGCCCACTTTCCGCGGCACGTCGGGCACCTCACCCCCCTGCGCCGCGCCTTGTGCGACAAGCGCCTCGCAATTTGCGACAAAACTTCCGTCAGCGCGGGCCATCGGCCGCGCGCGGAGGGCCGCGCTCCGCGCTTTTCGCGACACGCTCGGCGCGCCCAGTGCGGCGCTCGGCCCGCGAAGTGCCACGCACGGCACAGCCCGACGCAAAAGATGACTTGCCGACCGCGGTCGATGGCACTCTCAGCGCGGCACGCCGCCCCGCTCAGGCGGCTTTGGCGCCCAAACGGCGGTAGAGCGTCGCCCGGCCGATGCCCAGCAGCTTGGCCGCGGCGGTGACGTTGCCTTCGCAGCGGGCCAGGGCGGCTTCGATGGCCTCGTCCTGCGCTTTTTGCATCAGGTTCGGCACCGCATTCGGCGCCAAAGCCCCACCCACCCCGCCCTCCGGCATGGCCTGGCGCAGCGCCGCCACGCTGACCGCGCCCTGCGGCTCGGCCAAAGCCAGCACGCGCTTGAGCACCTGGCGCAGCTGGCGCACATTGCCCGGCCAGGGCTGGGCGGCCAGCCAGGCGCGGGCCTCGGTGTCCAGGCGGCCCAGGGGGCAGGCCATGTCGGCCAGCAAGGCCTGGAGCAAGGCGTCGAAGGCGCTGCGCTCGCGCAGGGGCTTGATGTGGAACTCATAGCCGGCCAGGCGGTAGTACAGGTCCTCGCGGAAGCGGCCTTGCGCCACCAGGGCACGCAGGTCCTGGTGGGTCGCGCTGACGATGCGCACGTCCACCTTGCGGGATTGCGCGGCGCCCAGGCGCACCACCTCCCGGCTGTCGAGCACGCGCAGCAGCGTGGCCTGCACGCCCAGGGGCATGTCGCCGATCTCATCGAGGAACAGGGTGCCGCCGTGCGCGGCCTCGACCTTGCCGCAGGCGCCGCCCTTGCGTGAGCCGGTGAAAGCGCCATCGACGTGGCCGAACATCTCGCCGGCCAGCAGCTCGGCTGGCAGGCCCGCGCAGTTGACTGCCACGAAAGGTGACTTGGGGTTGTGGCGCAGGCGGTGGCTGTGCGCGTGCAGCGCCTGCGCCACCACGTCCTTGCCGCAGCCCGTCTCGCCGGTGATCAGCACCGGCAGGTCGGCGGCGTAGGCGCGGCTGGCCAGGGCGAAGGTCTGGCCCAGGTCGGCATCGCCCAGCTCCAGGGCAGTGACCTTGGCGCTCACATTGGCTGTCACATTGGCGGGCCAGGGGCCG
Organism: Aquabacterium sp.; assembly: GCA_023266355.1. Taxonomy (GTDB): domain Bacteria; phylum Pseudomonadota; class Gammaproteobacteria; order Burkholderiales; family Burkholderiaceae_C; genus Aquabacterium. The sequence goes on along the minus strand of JAHFQM010000001.1, from coordinate 432,055 downwards.
CCGGCCGGCGTGTCCGTGGCGTCGCCCAGGGTGCCCATCGAAGCCATCGTGCCCATGGCCCCCATCGCGCCGAAGGCACGCTGCCGGCGCCCTGCCGCGCCATTGAGCACGCGGGCGCGCAGCTGGATGCCGCCGCGCAGGCGCAAGGCCAGGCGCTCGGGGGCGGCCAGGGCCTGGTCCATCCAGTGCTGGAAGCCGCCTTCGAAGACGTCGTCGAAGTGGATGCCATCGACCTCGGCCGCCAGGCTCATGAGCTGGCGCGCGCTGCGGCTGATGGCCATGAGCTCGCCGTCCTCGCCGATGGCCAGCAAAGCCTGGGAGCCGCCACTGCCACCACCGTCCAGGCCCTGGGCCAGGTCCAGCTCGACGTGCAGGAAGGCGGGGCGGGACTCGAACAAGCCACGCTCGATGCGGTTGGCGCAGCGCTGGGCCAGCCACAGCGAGCTCTCCAGCATGCCGGGCATGTCGCGGCTGATGTCCACCGTGGCCACGATGCGCCCGCAGGGGTCGAACACCGGCACGGCGCAGCAATGGAAGATCTGTGTGGCCGACAGGAAGTGCTCGGGCCCGAAGATGCGCACCGCCTGGTTCTCGGCCAGGGCCACGCTCATGGCGCTGCTGCCGATGGCCTGCTCGGAGACGTCCACCCCCGGGCGGAAGGCGCGTCGGAAGAACACGTTCTGCGAAGGCGCGGCGCCCTCGGCCAGCAGCACCACGCCACTGGCGTCGGTCAGCATGACGGCGTAACCCGCATCGGCCACGGCCCCGGCCAGCGTTTCCACGGCGGGGCGGGCCGCGCTCAGCAGCATGGCGTGGCGCTCCAGCAGGGTGCCGAGTGCGGGGCGGTCGAGCTGGCAGAAGTCGATGGCCTCGTCCGGGCGGCGGCCCAGCGACTGGCAGCGCTGCCAGGACCGCAGCACCGCGTCCGACACCAGGCCGTGCGGCGCGCGCCCTTCGTCGAAGAAGCTGCGTCGGGCAGACCAGATCTGCTCGGGTCGGTAAGCGGCAACCGCCTGGAAAGAGCGCGTGGGGGACATGGGTGCAAAGCGGAACAACAGTGAGCCGCGACAGTACCCAGCCCGCGGCGAACGCGCAATCGGTGACGGCCCGGTGGGGCCCTGGGTGAGGTCCTCGGTGCGCTCTCGGGGGCGCCCAGGGCGTGCCTTGGGCGTGCCTCGGGATGGCCTCGGGCGTGCCTGTTCAGGCCAGCCGCGCGTTCGCATGCCGCACACCGCGCCGCGCCGTTCGTGCCGCCGTCTCAAAGTGAGACGGCCACTGCGCCATGAGACACCCCCTGAGACGAGACGGGCCGAGACAGCGGCATGCCAGACCCTGCCGACACGCTCGGTGTTAACCCGACACCTTCCCTGGGACGGCGGGCCGTGCGGCGCCGCATGGGCATGAGCTGGATCAATTTGTGCGCTCTGTCAGGCATGGCCAGCGTGGCCCACCGACCACCGACCTGGCCACCAAAGCTGTCCGCCCAGCTGGCGACAGACCACAGCACACCGCAGCACACCGCGAGAAACCGCGACAGACCGTGACTCAAAGGAGACGAAGTGAATAACCCCGCCAACAACGCGTCCATTTCAAACACCGCCCCGGCCTGGGAAGCCCGCATCTTCAGCCCCGGCTGGCGCGCCTCCGAAGGCGGCCACGTGGCCGTGATGGAGCCCGCCACGGGCGAGACCATCGGCGCCATCGGCGTGGCCAACCAGGCCGATGTGCAGCGCGCCGTGCAGGTGGCCGCGCAGGCCAACGCCGGCTGGGCCGCCACGCCCTTCGACCAGCGCGCCGAGGTGATGCGCCGCGCCGCCACCCTGCTGCGCGAACGCGCCACCGAGTTCCACCACTGGAACGTGCGCGAATGCGGCTCCATCGGCCCGAAGGCCGAGTGGGAGCTGCACGCCACGTACGAGCAACTGCAGATGTGCGCCGCCCTGCCCATGCAGCCCATCGGCGAGATCTACCCCTCCACCCTGCCCGGCCGCATCAACCACGTGCAGCGCGTGCCGCTGGGCACCGTCGCCGTGATCACGCCCTGGAACTTCCCACTGCTGCTGGCCATGCGCTCGGTGGCCCCGGCCCTGGCCATGGGCAACACCGTCATCCTCAAGCCCGACCTGCAGGCCGCCGTCACGGGGGGCGCCTTGATCGCCCAGCTGTTCGCCGATGCCGGCCTGCCCGAAGGCGTGCTGCAGGTGCTGCCCGGCGGCCCCGAGGCGGGTGAGGCGCTGGTGCAGCACCCGGACGTGGCCATGGTGTCCTTCACCGGCTCGACCGCCGTGGGCCGCCACATCGGCGAGGTCTGCGGGCGCATGCTCAAGAAGTGCATCCTGGAGCTGGGCGGCAACAACGTGCTGATGGTGCTCGAAGACGCCGACCTCGACGCCGCCGCCTCCAGCGGGGCCTGGGGCGCCTTCCTGCACCAGGGCCAGATCTGCATGCAGGCCGGCCGCCACCTCGTGCACCGCAGCGTGGCCGCGGCCTATGCCGACAAGCTGCGCGCCCGTGCCGAAGCCCTGGTCGTGGGCGACCCGCACCGCGCTCAGGTCCACCTGGGCCCGGTCATCAACCGCCGCCAGCACGAGCGCATCGACGAGATCGTGCAGGACGCCGTGCGCGCCGGTGCGCGCCTGCTGACGGGTGGCCCCGTGAGCGGCCCGAACGCAGGCCTGTTCTACCGCCCCACCGTGCTGGCCGACGTCGGCACCGAGATGCGCGCCTTCAAGGAAGAGATCTTCGGCCCGGTGGCGCCCATCACCGTCTTCGACACGGAAGACGAAGCCATCGCCCTGACCAACGCTTCGCCCTATGGCCTGGCCGCCGGCATCCACACCCGCCAGCCGCACCGCGCCCAGCAAATCGCGCAGCGCCTGCACACCGGCATGGTCCACATCAACGACCAGACCGTGAACAACGAGTTCCACGTGCCCTTCGGCGGCATGGGCGCCTCGTCCGGCAACGGCAGCCGCTTCGGTGGCCCGGCCAACCTGCACGAGTTCACCCAGACCCAGTGGGTGAGCGTGATGGCCCAGGGCATCCAGCACCCGTTCTGAGCCCACTCGCCCCTGTTCCGAGCTTTCCCCACCCCTGCCCATTCCAAAAGGAGACACCCATGAGCCTGTCCAAATCCCTGTTCACACCCCTGCGCGCATCGGCCCTGGCCGCCCTCGCCACCGTCGGGCTTGGTGCCCTCACCAGCCAGAGCGCCCACGCCATCGACATCGACGCCGGTGACTACACCGCCCTGCCCGAAGGCACCAACGTCGTCGCCCTGTACGGCCAGCACGCGCAACGCAACAGCCTGTATGCCCGCGGCGACCAGGTCAACGGCAACTACGGCCTGGACTCCAACATCGGCGTGCTGCGCATCATCCATTTCACCAAGATCGCCGGCTACATCGTGGACCCGCAGATCCTGCTGCCCTTCGGTGAGCTGAAAGCCAAGGGCGATGTGGCCCCCGTGCTCGGCAAGGGCAGCGGCGTGGCCGACGCCATCTTCGCGGCCACGGTCTGGACCATCAACGACCCCGCCAACCGCCGCTACCTGGGCATCACGCCCTTCGTCTATGCACCGATTGGCAACTACGACCGCAACAAGGCCCTGAACCTCGGCGAAAACCGCTGGAAGTACGCGCTGCAGGTCGGCTACATCCAGGGCGTCAGCGAGAAGTTCACCGTGGACCTGGCCGCCGACGTCACGGCCTATGGCAAAAACAACCGGGCCAACACCGCTGGACAATCGCTGGAACAGAACCAAAGCTACCAGCTGCAGGCCTTCCTGCGCTACGACCTGCGCCCGGGCATCGACCTGCGCGCCGGCCTGTCGCGCGGGTACAGCGGCAGCACCAAGCTGGACGGCGTCAGCCAGGCCAACACGGGCAACCGCGTGGACAAGTTCCAGCTGGGCTCGTCGGCCTTCATCACCCCCACCACGCAGGTCATGGCGCTGTGGGGCAAGGACCTGACGGTGAGCAACGGTTTCAAGGAAAACTCGCGCATCAACGTCCGCCTGCTGCAACTGTTCTGACCTGCGGCGCTGCCCGAGCCCACCGGGCAGCGTCAGACACCGCCCCACACCCCCACGAGGAGACCCCATGAGCACGTCGATGCCCTCCACCGAGATCGCCCAGGCCGCCGCGGCCCTGCGCCAGCTGCCACGGCGCCAGTTCCTGCGCGCGGCCACCGCCGCCGCAGCCGCCGCCACGGCCGCCTTGTCCCTGGGCCCCACGCTGGCCTTCGCCGCACAGACCACCGCCTCTTTGCCCGCGCTGAAGTTCATGAACGCCGACGAGGCCGCCGTGATGCAGCGCCTGCTGGAGGTGATGTTGCCCACCGCGGGCACGCCCCTGCTGCCGCTGGCCCAGGTGCCGGTGCTGCAAACCCTGGACGCGGCCCTGCTGGCCACCATGGCGCCGCACATCCTCGCGGGCCTCAAGGGCGGCATCGGCTATTTCAATGAAGGCCCTCAGGCCACCTTCGGCAAGCGCTTCGTGGACCTCTCCGACGAGCAGGCCATCCGCTTTTGCGACAGCTGGGCCAACGCGCCCGAAGAACCCAAGCGCGCCCTGAGCATGGGCCTCAAGAAGCTCCTGGCCCTGTCCTACTTCGCCAACCCGCCCACCTGGGCCCCGCTGGGCTACCCCGGCCCCTTCACGCGCCGCAGCGGCATCCCCTCGTTGGGCAACGCCCCGCTGCCCAAAGCCTGAAGTCCGACGCACCCCACGGAGACAGACACACCATGAACACCGTTCACATCGCCAAGAACAAGGCCCGCATCCCCGCCGCCGCCGTGCCCAAGCACGGCCTGCAGGTCACCCAGGCCTCCGACATCCGCGACAGCCAGATCCACTGGGAAGCCGATGCCGTCGTCATCGGCTCGGGCGCCGGTGGTGCCATCGCCGCCTTCGAGCTGGCCCAATCCGGCAAAAAGGTCATCGTGCTGGAGGCCGGCCCCTACGTGCCCTCCGAGAAATTCACCGAGATGCTGGCCGTCAGCATGGGCCAGCTGTATGCCGACCACGGTGGCCAGAACAACGCCACCGGCGACATCGCCATCCTGCAAGGCGCTTGCGTGGGTGGCTCCACCGTGGTGAACGCCGCGCTGTGCTTCCGCACGCCCGACCACTACCTGCACGCCTGGGGCAAGGATTTCGGCCTGACGAACCTGACGCCCGCCGTCATGAAGCCCTACTTCGAGCTGGTCGAGCGCAACCTGCGCATCAACACCGTGGCCGGCCACGAAACCAGTGCCGGCGCCGAGCTGATCGGCAAGGGCCTGGACAAGCTGCGCCTGCCGCGCGGCAAGGCCCGCCGCAACGTCAAGGACTGCGTGATGAGCGGCGCCTGCTTCTCAGGCTGTGCCTCCGACCGCAAACAGTCCATGCTGGTCACCTACCTGCCCTGGGCGGTGGCGCACGGCGCCAAGATCGTCGCCGACACCCGCGTGACCCGCATCACCACCACCGATGGCCGCGCCAGCGGCGTGCAAGCCGAGGTGATCGACCCGGCCACCGGCCAGAAGAAGGCCGACGTGGTGGTGAAGGCGCCCATCGTGGTGCTGGCCGCCGGCCCGGTGCAGTCGCCCATCCTGCTGCTGCGCAGCGGCATCGCCAACAGCAGCGGCCAGGTTGGCAAGAACTTCGCCTGCCACCCGACCATGTCCGTCACCGGCATCTTCGCGCAGGACGTGCGCGACTTCTTCGGCGCCACCCACTCGCTGTACATGGACAAGTACACCCTGCCCCAGGCCGGCGGCTACCTGCTGCTCAACGCCGTGCAGGACCCGGTCGAGGCCAGCACCCAGGTCGAGCCCGGCACCGGCAAGCCCTATGCCGCCTACATGACGCACTACAAGAACACGGTGCGCCTCATCAGCCTCATCCACGACAAGAACTGCGGCGAAGTCACCTGGAACAATGGCGTCAAGGAGATCAAGTACGACGTCGATGACGAGGACTTCGAGGCCATGAAAAAGGGCCTGATCACCACGGCGCGCGTGCTGTGGGCCTCGGGCGCCAAGACGCTGCACATCCCGGCTTCGCAGAAGGTGGAGATCACCCGCGAGCAGGACATCGTGCCGACCATCATGGCCTTGAAGAACGAGAAGGCACGCTACCGCTACACCTCCTTCCACCCGCAAGGCACCTGCCGCATGGGCGCCGACCCGAAGCGCACCGTGGTCAACCCGCAGGGCGAAACGCACGATGTGCGCAGCCTCTATGTGGTGGACGCCAGCCTGCTGCCCACCTCGATTGGCTACAACCCCTCGGAGACGGTCTACGCACTGGCCCACTACGTGGTGGACGGCATCACGGGCAAAAGAAAGGCCTGATCAGGCGATCAGCACGTCGAGCGCCAGGCTCAGCCCCGGGCAGGCGCCCAGGCGAGCCTGGGGCTCGAACAGGTCCACGCGGTCGGTGACCATGCCGTCCAGGCCGGACAGCCACAGCGTGCCGGCACGTTCGGCGTCGTTGACGGTGTAGGCCAGCGACTTCATGCCCGCGGCGTGGATGGCCTCGATGCGGCGGTCGTTCAGGAAAGCCTGGTGCACCACCATGGCGCAGCAGCCCAGGCGGGTGGCTTCGTCGATGCCCTCGGGCTGCCAGCGGTCCAGCAGCAGGGCGCGCGGCAGTTCGGGCTGGGCCAGCATGGCCGCTTCCAGGGCCGCCACACTGAACGAACTCAGCAAAGGCTTGACCTCGCTGCGCGCCCACAGGGCCGCCACGCGCTCGGCCACGACGCGGCCGGTGCGGGTGTCGTCGCCCGGGTTGGGCTTGATCTCCAGGTTGACCATCAGCCCCAGGCCTTGCAGCCAGCGGGCCAGGGCCTCCAGGCGCAGCAGCGGCTCGCCCGCATAGGCGCGGCCATGCCAGCTGCCAGCGTCCAGGCGCGACAGCGCGTCCCAGCTCAGCAGCGCGGACGCCCCCTGGCCGTTGGTGGTGCGGTCGAGTTCCGCATCGTGCAACAGGAAGGGCTCGCCATCGGCGCTGAGCTTGACGTCGCACTCGAACATGGCGAAACCGTGGTCCGCCCCGAGGCGGAAGGCCGCCAGGGTGTTCTCAGGGGCCAGCGTGCCGGCGCCACGGTGGGCAATCCAGCAGGGATAAGGCCATGGCGCGAGGTGGGAAGCCGGCATCGTCATGGGCATGAGCATACCCAGATGCCCCCGCCTTGAAGCGATCCACAAGGCCCCTGGAAGTGGCCTTTTCCCCGGAAGGTGAAGGCGGCTGCGGTACCATTCCGCCTCAGGCGCGAAGACCTCTCCCCATGAACGCACCCACCGAGCTGAACCACATGACCGCCCAGGCCGCCAAGGTCCTCACCGACGGCCACCCGCGCCTGCGCGAGATTCCCTACAACTACACGTCCTTCTCGGACCGCGAAATCGTCCAGCGTCTGCTGGGCCAGCGCGCCTGGGAGGTGCTCAGCCTGCTGCGCACCGAACGCCAGACCGGCCGCTCCGCGCGCATGCTCTATGAAGTGCTGGGCGACATCTGGGTGGTGCAGCGCAACCCCTACCTGCAGGACGACCTGCTGGACAACCCCAAGCGACGCGGCCAGCTCATCGAAGCGCTGCAGCACCGCCTGGGCGAAGTGGACCGCCGCCGCCACAGCGCCGACGTCCAGGCCGATGCCGCCCATGCAGCGCAAGACGCCTCCCGCGACAAGCTCGTGGCCGAGCTGCTGGCCAGCGCCCGCCAGGCCATCGACCGCTTCGCCAAGGCCTTCGACCAAACCGCCACGCTGCGCAAGCGCACGGCCCAGGTGCTGGGTGCCGTCACCCGCGCCGACAACATCAAGTTCGATGGCCTGAGCCGCGTTTCGCACGTGACCGACGCCACCGACTGGCGCGTCGAGTACCCCTTCGTCGTCCTCACACCGGACACCGAAGAAGAAATGGCGGCCCTGGTCAAGGGCTGCGTCGAACTCGACCTGACCATCATCCCGCGTGGGGGCGGCACCGGCTACACCGGCGGCGCCGTGCCGCTGACCTGGAAGAGCGCGGTCATCAACACCGAGAAGCTCGAACAGATGACCGAGGTCGAGATGGTGGCCCTGCCCGGCGTGGACAAGCCGGTCGCCACCGTCTGGACGGGCGCGGGCGTGGTCACGCAGCGCGTGGCCGATGCCGCCGAGCGCGCCGGCTTCGTCTTCGCCGTGGACCCGACATCGGCCGAAGCCTCCTGCGTGGGCGGCAACGTCGCCATGAACGCCGGCGGCAAAAAGGCCGTGCTGTGGGGCACCGCCCTGGACAACCTCGCCTCGTGGCGCATGGTCACGCCCGACGCGCAATGGCTGGAGGTGGTTCGCCTCAACCACAACCTGGGCAAGATCCACGACGTCGAGACGGCCAGCTTCGAGCTGCGCTATTTCCAGGCCGATGGCAAAACGCCCATCCGCACCGAGCGCCTCGACATCCCCGGCCGCACCTTCCGCAAGGAAGGCCTGGGGAAAGACGTCACCGACAAGTTCCTCGCCGGCCTGCCCGGCATCCAGAAAGAAGGCTGCGACGGCCTGATCACCAGCTGCCGCTGGATCGTCCACCGCATGCCCAAGCACACCCGCACGGTGTGCCTGGAATTCTTCGGCAACCCGACCCTGTGCGTGCCCTCGATCGTCGAGATCAAGGACTTCATGTTCGAGGAAATGAAGCAAGCGGGTGGCGCCATCCTGGCCGGCCTGGAGCACCTCGACGACCGCTACCTCAAGGCCGTGGGTTACGCCACCAAGAGCAAGCGCACGGTGGGTGGCTCCGGCCTGCCCAAGATGGTGCTGATCGGTGACATCGTCGGCGACGACGAAGACCGCGTGGCCCGCGCCACCAGCGAGGTCATCCGCCTGGCCAACGGCCGCAACGGCGAAGGCTTCGTGGCCGTCAGCTCGGACGCCCGCAAGAAGTTCTGGGCCGACCGCAAGCGCACCGCCGCCATCGCCAAGCACACCAACGCCTTCAAGGTGAACGAAGACGTGGTGATCCCGCTGCCGCGCATGGGCGAGTACACGCTGGGCATCGAGCGCATCAACATCGAGCTGAGCCTGCGCAACAAGCTGGCCCTGCTGGACGCCTTCGACGCCTTCTTCGCGTCCGAGCCGGCCCACATCGCCAACTTCATCGGCAAGACCGACGACCCCTCCGAGCTGCCCAGCCCCGAGCAGCTCACCGAGAAAATCGACGCCGCCCAGGCCCTGCTGGCCGAGGTGCGCGCGCGCTGGCGCTTCCTGCACGACCGCATCGACACGCCGCTGTCGCAAGTCGATGCCGAGCTGGTCGCGCTGGGCTACGAGCAGCACCGCAACGGCACGTACGTGCCCGACGAGGGCATGGCCGGCCGCGACACCGTCTTCAACCTGCTGCAGACGTGGAGCATCCGCGCCGGCTGGAAGAAGGAAATCCGTGAGCCGCTGGCCAAGGTCTTCAACGGTGCGGCCATGGCGCCCATCGTCGATGAGCTCAAGCGCATCCACAAGCAGGTGCTGCGTGGCCGCGTCTGGGTGGCCCTGCACATGCACGCCGGCGACGGCAATGTGCACACCAACATCCCGGTCAACTCCGACAACTACGAGATGCTGCAGACGGCGCACGAAGCCGTGGCGCGCATCATGAAGCTGGCGCGAGGCCTGGACGGCGTGATCTCGGGCGAACACGGCATCGGCATCACCAAGCTGGAGTTCATGACCGACGACGAGATGGCCAAGTTCACGGCCTACAAGTCCAAGGTGGACCCGCAAGGGCGCTTCAACAAGGGCAAGCTGCTGCGCGGCGCCGCCCTGAAGGCGCTGGGCGACGACGTCCACGCCGCCGACCTGACCGAGGCCTACACGCCCTCGTTCGGGCTGATGGGCCACGAGTCGCTGATCATGCAGCAGTCGGACATCGGCGACATCGCCACGTCCATGAAGGACTGCCTGCGCTGCGGCAAGTGCAAGCCGGTGTGCGCCACCCACGTGCCGCGCGCCAACCTGCTCTACAGCCCGCGCAACAAGATCCTGGCGACCTCGCTGCTGGTCGAGGCCTTCTTGTACGAAGAGCAGACGCGCCGCGGCGTGTCCATCAAGCACTGGGAAGAGTTCGAGGACGTGGCCGACCACTGCACGGTCTGCCACAAGTGCCTGACGCCCTGCCCGGTCAAGATCGACTTCGGCGACGTGTCGATGAACATGCGCAACTTGCTCAACAAGATGGGCAAGAAGAGCTTCCGTCCTGCCGGTGCGGCCGGCATGGCCATGCTCAACACCAACAACCCGCAGACCATCAAGCTGATCCGCTCGGCGCTGGTGGAGGTGGCCATGCCGCTGCAACGCATGGCGAACGACGTGATGAAGGTGGTGGCGCGCAAGCAGACCGACGCCCCACCCGCCTCGGTCGGCAAGGCCCCGCTGAAGCAGGAGATCATCCACTTCATCAACAAGAAGATGCCGGGCGGCCTGCCCAAGAAGACGGCGCGCGCGCTGCTGGACATCGAAGACCGCGACTACGTCCCCATCATCCGCGACCCCAAGCAGACCACGGCCGACACCGAAGCCGTCTTCTACTTCCCCGGTTGCGGCTCGGAGCGCCTGTTCAGCCAGGTAGGCCTGGCCACGCAAGCCATGCTGTGGCATGCCGGCGTGCAGACCGTGCTGCCGCCGGGCTACCTGTGCTGCGGCTACCCGCAACGCGGTGCCGGCCAGTTCGACAAGGCCGAGAAGATGATCACCGACAACCGGGTGCTGTTCCACCGCGTGGCCAACACGCTGAACTACCTGGACATCAAGACGGTGGTCGTGTCCTGCGGTACCTGCTACGACCAGCTGCAGGGCTACCAGTTCGACAAGATCTTCCCCGGCTGCCGCATCATCGACATCCACGAGTACCTGCTCGAGAAGGGCATCACCCTCCAGGGCAAGGGCGCCTTCCTGTACCACGACCCCTGCCACACGCCCATGAAGCTGCAGGACCCGATGAAGACCGTCAAGGCCCTGCTGGGCGACGGTGTCGTCAAGTCCGAGCGCTGCTGCGGCGAAGCCGGCACCCTGGCCGTGAACCGCCCGGACGTGTCCACGCAGATCCGCTTCCGCAAGGAAGAAGAGATCCGCAAGGGCGAGGCCGAGCTGCGCGACCAAGGCCTGATCGGTCCGAAGGACAACGTCAAAGTGCTGACCTCCTGCCCGGCCTGCCTGCAGGGCCTGAGCCGCTACGGCGAAGACACCGCCAACGGCCTGCTGGAAGCCGACTACATCGTCATCGAGATGGCCCGCCAGATCCTGGGCGAGAACTGGATGCCGGAGTACGTGGCCCGCGCCAACAACGGCGGCATCGAGCGGGTCTTGGTGTGACCCACCCTTGCGAGCTCTGCGAGCGTGACGGCGGCCTGTTGGTCTGGCGCAGTGACAAGCTGCGCGTGATCCGCGCGGTGGGCGATGCGCAAAGCACCGACCACCCCGCCTTCTACCGCGTGATCTGGAACGCCCATGTCGCCGAGTGGACCGACCTGGCCCCGGCCGACCGCAGCCACCTGATGCAGGCCGTGGCCAAGGTGGAAACCGTGCTGCGCGCGGCGCTGCAACCCACCAAGGTCAACCTGGCCAGCCTGGGCAATGTGGTGCCGCACCTGCACTGGCACGTGATCGCGCGCTTCGACTGGGACGCCCGCTGGCCCGCGCCGGTGTGGGCAGCGGCCGTGCGCGATGTGCCCGATGCGGCCTCGCGCTTGGCCGTGCCACTGGACGTCCTCGACGCCCACGTGGCGGCCGCCCTGGCCAACGCACCCGTGGCCGGCTGAACGCCCTCAGTCTGCGGCGCTTGCAGGCGCTGCGCCCGCCCCTGGCGCGGCACGCCGCATCAGGTGCTGCTCCATGCGCACGTAGTGGCTCACCATGTGGGCCAGGCCATCGACCAGCTCGTCGTAGGTGATGGGCGGGTTGGGGTCCGACATGTGCCGGATCACCGTGAACATCCCCGCGTTGACGAAGATGTAGCTCATGGCCGCGAAACGCCGCAGGTTGGCGTACTGCGGGTTCTGCAACAGGTACTGCACGATGATGTTGCCCAGCAGGCGCGACACCTCGGCCAGGTCCAGCCGCAGGTCGGCGTTGAACACCTCACGGGCGTACTTCAGGTAGCGCTGCTCGTCGCGCAACAGCAGGGCCTGCACGCCGTAGAGGATGGTCGGGATGGCCTCGGTCAGCGGCATGCGCACGACGCGTGGCGTCAAGGGCTCCAGCACCCCCACCAGGTCGCGCACGAAACGCGCCAGCATGGCTTCGTAGATCGCTTCCTTGTTCTTGAAGTACTCGTACACCGAGCCCACGCTGACGCCCGCGATGTCGGCGATGTGCGTGGTCGTCGTGCCCGCCAGACCATGTCGGCCCAGGCTGATGTAGCCGGCGTCCAGGATGGCTTCGACGGTGGTTTTGGCGCGCTGCTGTCGGGGGGTGCGTGGCATGGCTTCGCTGTGCGGACGTCCAGAGATCCGAATTGAATCCGAATGAACATTCGGAACAAACTGTCACTGATTATCGTGCACGTCAACCTGCCGTGCAGCACCCAGGAGACGCCCCATGACCGACACCACCGCAGCCCAGACCATCACCGGCACACCCACCGGCCCACTCACTGGCGCCAAAGTGGGCATCCCGCCCCGCCACATCGACTTCCGCTTCTCCGAGGCGCCCCAGCGCTATTTCTTCTTCGACCAGAACCCGCTGGCCAGCCTGGTGTTCGTGGTGTTCTCCGGCATCTTCCCGCCGGGCGAGCGCTTCTTCATGGAGTCGGTGCGCAACTTCCGCGACCGCATCACCGACCCGGTGCTCAAGGCGCAGGTGTCCGGCTTCATGGGCCAGGAAGCCTTGCATGGCCGCGAGCACGACCGCCTCAACGACTTCTTCCGCGAGCGCGGCTTCGACGTGGACCTGCCCGCACGTTACGTGCGTTTCGGGCTGCGCCAGCTGGAGCGCTTCTCACCCCGGCTGCAACTGGCATGCACGACGCAGATGGAGCACTTCACCGCCCACCTGGCCGAGCAGTGGCTGACCGACAAGGCCCTGGCGGCATCGTCCGACCCCGAGATGCTCAAGCTCTGGTACTGGCATGCGCTGGAGGAGCTGGAGCACAAATCGGTGGCCTACGACGTGTTCGACCTCATCGGCGGCACGCAGCGCGAGCGCAAGCAGGCCGGCTGGCTGGTCGGCCTCTTCATCGGCCTGCCGGTGGTGGCCAGCTGGGTGCACCTGCTCGTCAAAGAAGGGCAGCTGTTCAAGTTCAGTGAAAACCGCCGGGGCCTGAAAGCCCTGTTCGGACGCGGCGCCCTCATCAGCGAGGTGCTGCGCCACATGCCCACCTTCTGGCGCCGCAAGTTCCACCCCAGCCAGCAGGCCACGCAGACGCTGGAGGCCTCGTGGCGCGAGCGCCTGTTCGGGCCACGGGGCGACCTGATCGACGTCTACCGCAACCCCAAGACGGCGGCCTGACGCCGAAGACCGGGCTGAACCCGAGCCTCAGGCCCGCAGGCGGAAGCGCCCCACCACGGTGGCCAGGGTCTCGGCCTGGTCCTTGAGGCTTTCGGCGGCCGCGGCCGATTGCTCGACCAAGGCGGCGTTCTGCTGCGTCATCTGGTCCAGCCGGGTCACGGCCTGGCTGACGTGGCCGATGCCTTCGGACTCCTGATCGGCTGCCTGCGTGATCTCGCGGATGATCTGGGTGACGTGCTCCACCCCGGTCACGATGCCTTGCATCGAGGCACCGGCCTCCTGCACCAGGCGCGAGCCGGCTTCGACGCGCTCGGTCGAGCTGCTGATCAGGGTCTTGATCTCGCGGGCGGCGTCCGCGCTGCGTTTCGCCAGCGAACGCACCTCGCCCGCCACCACCGCAAAGCCGCGGCCCTGCTCGCCGGCACGGGCGGCTTCCACGGCGGCGTTCAGCGCCAGGATGTTGGTCTGGAAGGCGATGCCGTCGATGACGCTGATGATCTCGTTGATCTTGCGCGAGGCGGTGTCGATCTCGGTCATGTTGCTCACCACCTGCTGCATCACCTCGCCGCCATGGCGGGCGGCCGCGGTGGCATCGGTGGCCAGGCTGTTGGCCGAGCGCGCGGACTCGGCGGTCTGGCGCACGGTGCCGGTGAGCTGGTCCATCGAAGACGCGGTTTCCTGCAGGCTGGACGCCGTGGTCTCGGTGCGCTGGCTGAGGTCCTGGTTGCCAGCAGCGATTTCGCTGGAGGCCGTCTCGATGGACTGCGCGGCGCGCTGCACGGTCTGGATCGACGAGGACAGCTCGTGCGTCATGCGCGCCAGGGCGCCCAAAAGCTGCCCGATCTCGTCGTCACGCTGGCTGCGCAGGTCCACATCGAAGCGGCCATCGGCCACGTGGTTGGCCGCGTCCAGCGCCAGGTGCACATCGTGCAAGATGCGCTTTTGCATGGCCCAGGCGAAAGCGAAAGCGGCCATGCAGGCCAGCAGGCCAACGGCGCCGATCACCACCTCTTGCACCACCAAAGCATGGCGCAGCTCGCTCAGGTCGGCCTCGGCATCGGCCTCCACCTGCTTGAGCAAGGCGTTCAGCGAGGTCATCATGGCCTTGTGGTCCGCATCGGCGGACTGCAGGGCCGCGACCCCCGTGTTCGGATCGATCGACGAGAGGTCCACCGCGGTGTCTGCGCTCTTGATGAAGCTGCCCAGGCTCTTGTCGAAGGCCTTGGCGACATCGGTGTTGGCATCCCCGCCCGACAGCACCTGGCCGACCGACGCACGGCTGGCCTTGCCCAACTCGCCCAGTTTGCCGCGGAAGGCGGTGATGTCCGCGTCGCTCATCGAGCCGATCACGGTGACCGTGCGGTACAGCCCGGCATGGGCCTCGGACAAGCGCTGCTGTGCAGCCGAAATGGTGTCCTGGTGGGCTGCGCCCTGCGCGTGCGTGGCCGACACGCGGGACTCGTAATGGTTCATCGCCATCAGCACCGCCACCAGGCTGGCCAACAGCACCAGGCTGACCGCAGTGGGCGCGGCCATCAGCGTCGTGCGCAAATTCATGTCATCGTCTCCTTGGAAAACGGACCCCAAGGGCCCGCTTCCGTCACCTGAGCGTCACTTGTAGATGCCGCCGCACACCACCGTGTCATCGAGCTTTTCGCAGTACATGCTCTTGGGCTCGATCTTCTTGTTCTCGGGGTTGGTGAATTTGTAGTCCTGCCAGAAGCTGGCTTGCGACTTGGCCATCTCGACACGCTCCTTCACGAAGGGCTTGCCGTCGATGTCTTTGAGGTCGATGAGGTTCTTGCCCACCATCTTGACGTTGGCGCCATGGGCGTGCACGGTGCCGTCCAGGCCGTACACAACGAGGTAGAGGTCGCTCTTGTGCCAGTTGGCACTGGCCTTGTCGCTGAACTCGGCGTAGGCCTTGTCCTTGCCGGCCGACTTCACATAGGCCGTGCCCTTTTTCACCATGGCGACGGCGTCGTCCTTGGTGGCGCCGCCTTCGGCAGCCCAGGCTGTGGCGAGGCTGGCCGTCAGGGCCAGGGCGGCGATGCGAGCGGTGTGCTTCATGGGGGTGTCCTCGTGCAAAAGAATGCCGTGCAAGAGTGATCCCGCTCACGGCCGCGGTGCGGCTGCCAGGGCAGCCAGGTTGACAGGTGTCAGTCGATCAGGCCCATGTCCTGGCTCATCAGCATGCTCTCGATGTCCAGCAGGATGACCATGCGCTCACCCACCTGGGCCAGGCCACGGATGTAGGTGGCGTCGATGGCCGAGCTCATTTCGGGGGCGGGGCGCACGGCCTCGACCGGGATCTCCATCACGTCGCTGACCGAGTCCACCACCGTGCCGATGGTGCGCTGGCCGATGTGCAGCACGATGGTGACCGTGAAGGCGTTGTACTCCGAGGAGCTGCAACCGAAGCGCAGGCGCAGGTCCACGATGGGGACGATGGTGCCGCGCAGGTTGACCACACCCTTGAGGAAGTGCGGCGCGTTGGCGATGCGGGTCGGGTTCTCGTAACCGCGGATCTCCTGCACCTTCAGGATGTCGATGCCGTATTCCTCGTCACCGAGCCGGAAGGTCAGGTACTCACGTGCCAGTTCGGTCTGCACGTCCAGTTTTTCCATCATGCCCATTTGGCTGCTCCTCTTGTTCCGTAGCGTGGTCAGTGGCGATGTCAGTGGCGCGAACGGCGCACCAGGCTGCCCACGTCCAGGATCAGTGCCACACGGCCGTCACCCATGATGGTGGCGCCCGACACATCGTTGACCTTGCGGTAGTTGGTCTCCAGGTTCTTGACCACCACCTGTTGCTGGCCCAGCAGCTCATCCACCAGCAGGGCCACGCGGCCGCTCTCGGCTTCGACGACGACCATGATCCCGCTGTTGTGCTCCCAGTCGAAGCGCGGCACGTTGAAGACGCGCTCCAGCTCAATGACCGGCATGTACTCGTCGCGGACCTCGACCACGCGGCCCGAGCCGCCCACGGTCTTGATCATCTCGGTGCTGACCTGGAAGCTCTCGACCACCGAAGACAGCGGCAGGATGTAGACCTCTTCGCCCACGCCCACGCTCATGCCGTCCATGATGGCCAGGGTCAGGGGCAGGCGAACCGCCACGCGCATGCCATAGCCTTCGGCCGAGTCGATCTCGACCGTGCCGCCCAGCGAGGTGATGTTCTTCTTGACCACGTCCATGCCGACACCGCGGCCGGACACGTCGGTGACCTCGTCGGCCGTGGAGAAGCCCGGCGCGAAGATCAGGTTCCAGACCTCGGGGTCGGTCATCGAATCCGGTGCGTCGATGCCCTTCTCGCGGGCCTTGCGCAGCAGCTTCTCGCGCGACAGACCCTTGCCGTCGTCACGCACCTCGATCACGATGGAGCCGCCCTGGTGGGAGGCCGCCAGGGTGATGGTGCCGACGTCGGGCTTGCCGGCGGCCAGGCGGTCGGCAGGCATCTCGATGCCGTGGTCGCACGAGTTGCGCACCAGGTGGGTCAGCGGGTCGGTGATCTTCTCGACCAGGCCCTTGTCCAGTTCGGTGGCTTCGCCCTGGGTGACCAACTCGACCTTCTTGCCCAGCTTGTTGGCCAGGTCGCGCAGCATGCGCGGGAAGCGGCTGAACACCGTGGACATCGGGATCATGCGGATCGACATCACCGCTTCCTGCAGGTCGCGGGTGTTGCGGTCCAGGTCGGTCAGGCCGGTGACCAGCTGCTGGTAAACAACCGGGTCAAGGCCACGGCTGTTTTGCGCCAGCATGGCCTGGGTGATGACGAGCTCGCCCACCAGGTTGATGAGCTGGTCCACCTTTTCCACCGACACGCGGATGGTCGAGGCCTCCAGCGCAGCGGCAGGCTTGTCGGCCTTGGGCGCAGCAGGCTTGGCGGCAGCGGCCACGGGCTTGAGCGCAGCGGGCTCAGAAGCCGCAGCGGCGGAAGCCTTGTCAGGCGCGCCGGGCGCGTTGTCGAAGAAGCCATAGCCCTTCTCTTGCGGCTCGGCGGCAGGCTGGGCGCCCGCGCTGGCAGAGGCCTCGGGCGCATCGAAGAAGCCGTAGCCCGGGTCGGCCGGTGCGTCGGCCAGGGCCAGGAAGGCCACCTGCTCACGCGCCACGTGGAAGGTGAACAGGTCCAACAGTTCGGATTCGGCGGCGGCGGTGCTCACCTTGAAGCGGCGGATGCCAGCCAGGGCGGCATCGTCCGGCAAGGGCTCGATGGTGCCCAGGTCGGTGATTTCCTTGAACAGGTCGACGAGGTTGTCTGCCTGGGCAAGGTCGCTCAAAGGGCCGACGCGCAACTCGACGGTGCGCTGGCCCGAGGTCGCAGCGGCAGACCCCGCGGCGGCCGTCGCAGCGACCGGAGCCGCAACGGGGGCAGCCTTGGCGGCGGGCACCACGGGTGCGGCCTGGGCCACAGGGGCTTCGCCAGACGCCATGGCGCGGATGTTGACCAGCAGGTCGGTGGTGTCCACCACGGCACCACCGGAGCCCTGGTGGCGGCCCAGCATGGACTTGAGCGCATCGCCCGACTGCAGCAGCACGTCCACCATCGGCGCGGTGGGCGCCAGTTCGTGACGGCGCAGCTTGTCGAGCAGCGTCTCCATCTGGTGGGTCAGCTCGGCCACATCGGAGAAACCAAACGTCGCAGCGCCCCCCTTGATGGAGTGGGCGCAGCGGAAGATGGCATTGAGTTCTTCGTCGTCGGCGGCCTCGATGTCCAGCTCCAGCAGGAGCTGTTCCATGTTTTCCAGGTTCTCGCCCGCCTCTTCGAAGAAGACTTGGTAGAACTGGCTGAGGTCGATCCCTGCCGAAGACGTGCTGTTGTCTGTGCTCGTGTCTGCCATGTCTGGCTCCAGATGTTCGTGGCGATGCTTGCGGGCACGTGCGCCGGCCCGTCAGCGGATCCCTGAGGTCAGCGGATCACCTTCTGAATGACTTCGATCAGCTTGTTCGGGTCGAAGGGCTTGACCAGCCAGCCAGTGGCACCGGCGGCACGGCCGGCCTGCTTCATCTGGTCGCTGGACTCGGTGGTGAGGATCAGGATCGGTGTGGCCTTGAACTGTGCGGTTTCGCGCAGTTTCTTGGTCAGGCTGATGCCGTCCATGCGGGGCATGTTCTGGTCGGTCAGCACCAGATCGAAGCTGCGGCCACCGGCCTTTTCCAAAGCATCCTGTCCGTCCACGGCCTCGATCACGTTGTAGCCAGCGCTTTTGAGTGTGAAAGAAACCATCTGACGCATGGATGCGGAATCGTCAACGGCAAGAATCGAGTGCATGGCGCTCTCCGGTACTTGATGAACTTTGCGTGTGAGCAGGCAGGGTCAGGTCAACTTGACTGACTTTGCAACTTTTTCGGATTTCGGCAGACGGCATGGAATCTTTAGCCACGGTTCAGAACAATTCCACCGAACCGGCGTCCATCTCGTCTTGCGTGACGGGGTTGGGCTTGAGCGGCCCCTCCTCGACCACGGCGGCGCCGTCCGGATCGTCGTCACCGAGGGCGTCCCGGGCGATCTGGTCGGCGCAGTTGCGCAGGCGTTTGTTGGTGTGGGCGATCAACTGCGTGGCCATGTCCTGGAACTGCAGGGCCGTGACCGCCTTGAACAGCGTTTGACGCACCTCGTGCAGGTGAGGCGTGATTTCGTGGCCCTGGTCGATCACGGTGCCGAGCTGACCGGCAGAATCGTGGAAACCTTCCATGAGGGCCAGGCAGGCGTCGTCCAGCAGGCGCTGCAAGCGCTCGAGGTCGTTGCTGGCCGTCATCAGGTGGTCCTGAAGGCCGGCGGCCAGCAGCAAAGACATCTCGGGGGGCTGGGACGCGACGGTGTCGTCGTGGCTCATCGTGGCTCCACTCAACCAGGGTTAATGTCGGGGGCCGCCAGAGCGACCGGGTACATCGGGTTGTCGGCAGGTTTCAAGCGATCCTGAGGGCTTTGCATGATCGGATCACGCGCTTTGGCCGGTTGGTAGAATTTTTCACATTCCCCGCCGGGACGTGTCCACAATGACGTGGCAAAACTTGCCGTAAATCGAAGGATCGAAGCTTGCCTGTGCCGGAGTTCTCATCCCCACCGCCCCTGGTGAGCCCCAATGGGCTGCAACCGGGCCAGCAACCCGTGCGCCTGCGGGTGCTGCACCTGGAAGACAACGAGGGCGACCATGCCCTGGTCGCGGCCCACCTGATGCGCGGCGGCATCGAGGCCGACATCCACCGCGTGGAGACCGAGCCCACCCTCATCGAGGCCCTGGCCGAAGACTGGGACCTCATCCTCTCCGACTACAACCTGCCGGGCTACTCGGGCCTGGCCGCGCTCGACAAGGTGCGCTCGCTGGGCAAGCTCGTGCCCTTCATCCTGGTGTCCGGCGAAATCGGCGAAGACATCGCCGTGCAGGCCATGCGCAATGGCGCCAACGACTACCTGCTCAAAAGCAACCTGACCCGCCTGGCCCCGGCCGCCCTGCTGGCCATCGAGGCCAACCGCACCCGCATCGCCAAGCAGCGCGCCGACCACGCCCTGACCCGCTCGCGCCAGCAGCTGCGTGAGCTCGCCCAGCACTTGCAGACCAGCATCGAGCAAGAGCGCGCGGCGATTGCCCGCGAGATCCACGACGACGTCGGTGGCGCGCTCACGGCCGTGAAATTCGACCTGGCCTGGATGGCGCGGCATGCGCCCTCGCCCGAAATCGCCGAGCGCGTGGCGCAGGCCTTGGAGTCGGTCAACCACGCCCACGAGGCCAGCCAGCGCGTCATGCACAACCTGCGCCCGGCCATCCTGGAGCAAGGCCTGGTGGCCGCGCTGCAATGGATGACCGACCGCTTCGGCAAACGCACCGGCCTGGACGCCACCTTCCGCACCAGCCACGAATCGATGCAGCTGGCGCCCGGCGTGCCCCTGGTGGCCTACCGATTCGCCCAGGAAGCGCTGACGAATGTCTCCAAACACGCACAGGCGACCAAGGTGAGCGTCGATGTGTCTCAGGCGGGCGGCGTTCTGTCCATCGAAGTGACAGACAATGGCAAAGGCCTGAGCGGGGAAGACTTGGCCAAGGCCCGGTCCTTCGGCATCCGTGGCTTGCACGAGCGCGCGGAGACGGTGGGTGGCTGGGTGGACATCAGCAGCAAGCCCGGCGGCACCACGCTGATCCTGTCGGTTCCTCTGTCCGGCCCCGAGAACGGCTTCATCGACCGCCTGCTGCCCGGGCTGGACGGTGACGTCGCCAGCATCGACCACGACGACCCTGACGACCCGACCGCCTGGGGCAAACTATGATCAAAGTCATCCTCTGCGACGACCATGCCCTCATCCGCCGGGGCATCCGCGACACGCTGGCCGATGCGGCCGACATCGACGTGGTGGGCGAAGCCGCAGACTATGGCGAGCTGCGCGCCCTGTTCCGCGACCAGTCCTGCGACGTGCTGGTGCTGGACATCAACCTGCCCGGGCGCAGCGGCCTGGACGTGCTGCACGTGCTCAAGGAAGAAGGCAACCCGGTGAAGGTGCTGGTGGTCTCGATGTACCCCGAAGACCAGTACGCCATGCGGGCGCTCAAAGCCGGCGCATCGGGCTACCTGAACAAAGGCAGCGATGCCGCCCAGATCGTCGCGGCGGTGCGCACCGTCTCGCAGGGCCGCAAGTACGTGACGCCTGAAATGGCGCAGATGCTGGTGGACAACCTGACCACCCCCGCCCAGGAAGACGCGCACCAGAAGCTCTCGGACCGCGAGTTGCAGACCCTGGTGATGATCGCCTCGGGCAAGCGCCTCTCGGACATCGCCGAGCAGTTGCTGCTCAGCCCCAAGACCGTGAGCGTTTACCGCGCCCGGGTGCTGGAAAAACTGAGCCTGACCAACAACTCCGAGCTCACGGTCTACGCCATCCGCAACGGGCTGGTGTGACGTTGTGAAGGCAGCGTCCCAGTCAGCCCTGGGCGCTCTGGCCTGGATGACCGCATCCAGCCAGATCAGCTTCCTGGCTGGCTTTGCCAACAGCGTCTTCGTCACCCGTGGCCTGGGGCCGCAGGACTATGGCCTGTACGCCTACCTGATCTGGATGGTGGGCATGGCCGTCAGCCTGAGCACAGGTGCGCTCAACGTCACCACCATCCGTTTCGTGGCCGAAGCTGTGGGGGCCAAGGACGAGGCGCAGGCGCGCGCGCTGTCTGGCTTCTTGCGCAGGCTGCTCTGGCTGGGCCTGCTGGCCATGGCCACCGTGCTGGGCGCGACCTGGTGGCTTCCCGGCGTGCACCCCGCAGCGCTCACCGACCGGCTGGCGCTGTACCTGGGCTTCACGGTGGCATGCGCTGCACTCAAGGCCACCTACATGTTCGAGGCCTCGGTCGGCAAAGGGCATGCGCTGTTCCAGGCCGAGGCCCTGCCACCGGCCCTCATCGGCCTGGTCACCCTGCCGCTGAACGCCCTGCTCTGCCTGAGTGGCCAGTCGCTGGACGCCTACCTGCTGTTGTTCGCCGGCGCATCGCTGGCCCACCCGCTGCTGGCACGCCACATGCTGAAACAGCAGGGCCTGCTGCCCGACGACACCCCGCTGACCCAGGAGAGCCGCACACGGGTGTGGCACGCGCTGGGCTGGCACACGAGTTTCACACTGGTGGGGCTGCTGTCCACCAAATCCCTGGACACCTACCTGCTCGGCCTGCACGCGCTGCCGGCTTTCGTGGGCTACTACAACATCGCGTCATCGCTCGCACGCGCCGGGCTGGACGTGCTGTCCAGCGGCTTTTCCTCGGTGCTGCTGCCCAGCATCGCCCGCGCGGGTGCCGAAGGCGGACGCGACCAGGTGCAGGCGATCTTCGAGGGGGCCGTGCGCCTGTACCAATGCATGGGCATCCTGGTGGCTGCGGGCGCCTGGTTGCTGGCAGAGCCCCTGGTGACGTTGCTGTACGGCACGCCCTACCTGGAAGCGGCGCCCGCACTGAGGGTCATGGCCCTGGTCGGCGGCATCTTGCTGCCCAACGCTGCTTACTCGGCGGTGTTCATCGCCAGCGATCACCACCGCGCCCGGCTGCTCTTCATCACACTGTCGTCGGCCATTTCCGTCATCACATCGCTGACCTTCATCCCCTGGCTGGGATGGGAGGGCGCACTGATCTCGGTGTTTGCCGGCAACGTGGTCACCTACCTCCTCGTGGCCGTGCTCGCCCACACCGTGCTGAAGATCCGCTTTCCCCTGGTGCATGTGCTGAGGCACTGGCTGTGCGCAGGCCTGGCTTTCGCTGCGGTGCTGTGGGCTTTGCCCACGGACGCTGGCACCGTGCAGAGGCTGCTGGGCTGCGGCGTGTTCGGCCTGCTGTACTTGGTGCTGTCACTCCACCTCGGGGCATGGCCTGACAGCGACCTCGCCCTGGTGCGCCACAACAGCAAGCACCTGGGTCGCCTGCTCTCCCTACTGACCTTGCGCAAACACCGGACATGACGCACCCATTGCTCCTGGACGCGCTGCGCGAGCTCGACGCGCTGCGCCCCCCTGACGCCGCCATCCCGAAGCGCGTGCACATGACCGCACGCAGCAAGCACCTCGATGGGGCCTTGGCCGACAACCTCGCGCGCATCCGGCAGCACAACCCGGACTGGTTGGTCACCCTTTACGACGATCAGGACATCGAGGCCTTCCTCCTGGCCCACTACGGGCCCGCCGTGCTGGCGATTTACCGGCGGCTCAACCCGCGCTACGGTGCGGCCCGTGCCGACCTGTTCCGCTACCTGTGCATCTACCGGCTCGGCGGCGTTTACCTCGACATCAAAAGCGGCACCACGATGCCGCTGGCGCAATGGCTCCTGCCCGAGGACCGCTTCATCTTGTCCCAGTGGGACAACGGGCCGACCGGCCGCTACTCGGACTGGGGCCTGCACCGCCCCATCCGCCACATCCCGGGTGGCGAGTACCAGCAATGGTTCGTGGCGGCCTCGGCCGGACACCCTTACCTCCGTGCGGTGTGCGAACGGGTGCTGCGCAACATCGTGGGCCACCGCCCGATGCCAGCGAAGTACGGCCGGATGGGCGTGCTGGAAGTGACCGGCCCGATCGCCTTCAGCCTGGCCATCCATGCCATCCTTCAGCGCCACCCGCACCGCTTCGTGGACGTTGAGCGCGAGGGCGGCCTGTGCTACAGCTGCCACCCCGGACAAGGCGATCACATCGCGCAAGACCCGGGGCACTACTCGCGGCTGCAGGAGCCTGTGGTGCACTTGGACGCTCACGGCCACCGCCTGTTCAGGCTGGCGCGTGACATCGACCAGCAGGTTCAGCGCTGGCGGCGGCGGTTGAGGCGCTGAAGCAGCATCCAAGGGGTGGCCAGCAGCAGCTTCGCGCCCTCACGGGCTTGCCGCAGGCCGAAGCCATGGCGCAGGCCGATGGCCCAGAAGCCCCAGGCATCGGCAACACGTTGCTGGCTGCGTGCGAAGTAGCTGAGGTCTTGGCAAGCG
Source organism: Aquabacterium sp. (assembly GCA_023266355.1). Lineage (GTDB taxonomy): Bacteria > Pseudomonadota > Gammaproteobacteria > Burkholderiales > Burkholderiaceae_C > Aquabacterium. Next base: position 408,164 of record JAHFQM010000001.1, on the reverse strand, counting down.
CGGACCAGCGCCTGGCGAATCTGCGCCCGGTCGCTGGCGCCGAGGCGGGGCCAATTCAGGTACTCGGCAAACAGCATGAGGCCCGTCCGTTCGATGCGTTCGTGGTTCTGGGTCACATCGGCCGTCAGGCTTTGCGCGTGGCGATGGTACACGCCGCTGGCTTGCGCACGCACAGCCCAAGTGGCGCCTGCAAGGTGCACCGAGCGCAAGGCCCAGTCCACATCCTCGCTGCAGCGCAGACGCTCATCGAACATCGCACGATCGAACACCGCACGGCGCACCACCGTGGCCTGCATGTGCACGAAGCAGCCGCTCATCAGGGCGCCGACAAAGCCACCCTCCACGCGGCGGGTGAGCGGGTCCAGCGCGGTCGTGCGCAAGCGGTCCAGGGCCTCGTGGCGCAAGGCGAACCAGCTGCCATGGTGCTGTTGCGTGTGCAGGTCAACGATGTCGAAGTCTTGCAGCACCACGTCCACGTCGAGGTGGGCACCCAGCACCGCCAGGGCCTGCGACAGGTGCCCGGGCAGCCAGACGTCATCGGCGTCCAGGAAAGCGATCACGTCGCCACCCGCCGCGCGGATGCCCGCATTGCGCGCCACAGCCACGCCCTGGTTGTGCGACAGCCGGAGCAGTCGCACACGCCCCGCACGAACGTGGTGGGCCAGCGCCGCATGGATGTCATCGGGCGAGGCGTCGTCCACGACGATCACTTCGGCAGGCGGGGGCCGCTGGGCCAGAACGCTGTCCACCGCCCTGCCCACGAAAGCCGCAGCACGGTAAGCCGGGATGACCACCGACACCCGGTGGCTGACAGCCTCAGGCAGGCTCACGGGGCAAAGGCTTGGTGAACCGCCACAGCAGCAAACCGGCTTGGGTCACTCTTCCAGCAGCGAGCGCAGCATCCAGGCGGCCTTTTCGTGCACGTCCAGGCGCTGGGTGAGCAGGTCGGCCGAAGGCTCGTCAGAGGCTTCATCGACCAAGGGGAACAGGGCACGCGCGGTGCGGGCCACGGCCTCGTGCCCGGTCACCAGGATGCGGATCATCTCCTTGGCCTTGGGCGGCTGGGCGGGCGCGTCCGGCAGCGTGCTGGCCTTGGCGAAGTCGGCGAAGGAGCCGATGGCGGGGTAGCCCAGGGCGCGCACCCGCTCGGCGATCGGGTCCACCGCGTTCCACAGTTCGGTGTACTGCGCCATGAACATGGTGTGCAGGGTGTTGAACATCGGCCCGGTCACGTTCCAGTGGAAGTTGTGCGTGGTCAGGTAGAGCGTGAAGGTGTCGGCCAGCAAGCCGTTGAGGCCCTTGGCGATGGCCGCGCGGTCGCTGGCGGCGATGCCGATGTCGATGGCCGTGCCCTTGGTCGCGGGCTTGGCGGCCGATTTGCTGGCGGGCTTGGCAGCTGCCTTGTCAGCGGGTTTGTCTGCAGCTTTGTCAGCGGTTTTCTTGTCGTTCTTGGCCATGGTGCGGATCTCCTGACGAGGTGGCAATGGTGGGGCTGGATGCCGTGGTGAAGACTTTAGCGCGGGGGAGCGGCGATGGCCGGGGCCTTGTCGCAATTGCGCCTATGGCGGCCTTGCATGGGCTCAATCGCCCATGCCTCAGCCAACAGGCCGCCCACAGGCCGTTCACTCGATGGGCGTCAGCTTGGCCACGCTCAGCATCAGCCACTTGGTGCCGTGGCGGCCGAAGTTGACCTGCACGCGGGCCTCGGAGCCGTTGCCTTCCAGCGTCAGCACAACGCCCTCGCCGAACTTGTTGTGGAAGACGCTCTGGCCCACGCGGAAGCCGCCGGCCGTCTTGGATTCGGCCATGGCTTTGGGGATGGGCGCGGTGAGGTCCTTGAAGTTGTCTTCGCCACGCTTGCCACCGCCCCAGGCGGGCGCCTGGCGGAAGGGCTGGGCGCCCGCGCCCACCATCGAGCCCATGCCCTTGCCACTGGCCCAGGCGTCGCGGTAGGGCTTCTCGAAGCCCGAGCCGAAGCCCTGGTTGCGCGGCGTCAGCCACTTGAGCGCCTCTTCGGGCAGCTCGTCGAGGAAGCGGCTCTTGACGTTGTAGCGGGTCTGGCCGTGCAGCATGCGCGTCTGGCTGTAGCTGATGTAGAGGCGCTCGCGGGCCCGCGTGATGGCCACGTACATCAGGCGGCGCTCTTCTTCGAGGCCGTCGGTGTCGCTCAGCGAGTTCTCGTGCGGGAACAGCCCCTCTTCCAGGCCGGTGAGGAAGACGTGGTGGAACTCCAGGCCCTTGGCCGCATGGATGGTCATGAGCTGGACGGCGTCCTGGCCGGCCTGGGCCTGGTTGTCGCCGGCCTCCAGCGAGGCGTGCGTCAGGAAGGCCAGCAGCGGCGAGATGATCTCGCCCGTCTCGGCGTCCGGCAGCAGCTCGACGGCCGCCACGGCCGTTGGCAAGCCCGCGGCGATGGTGCCTGCAGGTTCATCGACGGGCAGCGCGATGGCGTCCTTGCCAAAACCTTCCTGGGTGACGAAGGCCTCGGCGGCGTTGACCAGTTCGGCCAAGTTCTCCACGCGCTCCTGGCCGTCTTTCTCGGCGCGGTAGTGCTCTGCCAGGCCCGAGACCTCGACCACGTGCTCGATGATGTCGCGCAGCGTCAGCCCACGGATGGCTTCGCGCGCAGTGTCGATCAGGGCCATGAAGGCCTGCAGGTTGGCGCCGGCCTTGCCGGGCACGGCGGTCACGCTCTGCGCCAGGCTGCGGCCACTGGCGCGGGCGGCATCCTGCAATTGCTCGATGCTGCGCGCGCCAATGCCGCGGGCGGGGAAATTCACCACGCGCAGGAAACTGGTGTCGTCGCTGGGGTTCTCGATCAGGCGCAGGTAGGCCAGCGCGTGCTTGACTTCGGCGCGCTCGAAGAAGCGCAGGCCGCCATAGACCTTGTAGGGCACGCCGGCGTTGAACAGCGCCGATTCGATCACCCGCGACTGCGCGTTGCTGCGGTAAAGCACGGCCACTTCGTGCAGCGGATGCCCCTCGCGCTTGACCTGGCGGATCTCATCGAGCATCCACTGCGCTTCGGCGAAATCGCTGGCGGCCTCGTGCACGCGGATGGGCTCGCCCAGGCCGGCGTCGGTGCGCAGGTTCTTGCCCAGGCGCTTGCTGTTCTGCGCGATCAGGGTGTTGGCGGCATCGAGGATGTGGCCGTGGCTGCGGTAGTTCTGCTCCAGCTTGATGACGTGGGGCACGCGGAACTCGCGCTCGAAATCGGCCATGTTGCCGACCTGCGCGCCGCGGAAAGCGTAAATGCTCTGGTCGTCGTCGCCCACGGCGAACACGCTGGTGCCGGTGATGCCCGGGCTGCCGGCGAAGGCCTTGAGCCAGAGGTACTGCAGGCGGTTGGTGTCCTGGAACTCATCGACCAGGATGTGCTTGAAGCGGCGCTGGTAGTGCTCGCGGACCTCGGGGTGGTCGCGCATGATTTCGTAGGTGCGCAGCATCAGCTCGGCGAAATCGACCACGCCTTCGCGCTGGCACTGGTCTTCGTAAGCCTGGTAGACGGCCAGCTGCATGCGGCCGAGTTCATCGCGCGGTTGGAGGTCTTTGGGGCGCTGGCCGGCGTCCTTGGCGTTGGCGATGAAGTAGCTGGTGGCCTTCGGGATGCACTTTTCTTCGTCGAACTTCAGCGCCTTGATGACGCGCTTGACGGCGGAGAGCTGGTCCGAGGTGTCCAGGATCTGGAAGGCCTGTGGCAGGCCGGCGATCTTGGCGTGCGCGCGCAGGAAGCGGTTGCACAGGCCGTGGAAGGTGCCGATCCACATGGCGCGGGTGTTCACCGGCAGCATGGCCGACAGGCGCGCCTGCATTTCCTTGGCGGCCTTGTTGGTGAAGGTCACGGCCATGATGCCCGCCGGCGAGACCTGCCCCGTCTGCATCAGCCAGGCGATGCGGGTGGTCAGCACGCGCGTCTTGCCCGAGCCCGCGCCCGCCAGGATCAGCGCCGGCCCCGGGGGCGCGGTGACGGCGGCGAGCTGCTCCGGGTTGAGTCCGGCCAACAGGGGCGACGAGAAGGCAGCGGGCGGCACCGATGGCGTGGCCGAGGGTGACACAGATGGCGCGGAAGGATCAGAGAAGGGCATGGGCTGGATTGTAGGGACCGGCAGCCCGTTCACGGGGGATGCACCGTGCGCCCTTCATGCGCCGCGGGGCTTGCTGCATGATGTCTTCCAAACGAACAGGAGGACCGCCATGAGCACCCGCACCGCCATGCTGCACACCGTCACGAAACGGCTGATCCTGATGACCGCCACCGCCCTGGCGGGCGTCGTCGCGGTGTTTGGCCTGACGCTGTTCTGGCACCAGCGCTTCATGATTTCCTGGGTGTGCTTCGGCTGCGGCCTGCTGGGCGGCTTTGTCAGCATCCAGCAGCGGCTCAAGAAACTGGGCGACGAAGAGCTGGCCTTGCTGTCGCGGTCGTGGTTCCAGATCCTGCTGGTGCCGATTTACGGCGGCATCTTTTCGCTGGTGCTGTACGTGGGGCTGCTCAGCGAAATCGTCAAAGGGCCGCTGTTCCCGCACTTCGCCATCCCGCCCTTCACCGAACCGCTGCCCACGCGCGACGACGTCATCCGCTTCCTGAGCCAGACCTACCCGACCTCGGGCCAGGACGTGGCCAAGCTGCTGTTCTGGTCCTTCGTGGCCGGCTTCTCGGAGCGCTTCGTGCCACAGCTCCTGGCGCGCAGCGAGCAAGGCGACAAAGCCGGCCAAAACAATCCCGCCGACAAACCCTGACGCTGGCTTGCGCCACAATGGAACATGCTGTTCGAATACGCACGCAGGCTCATCGGTCGGGAACGCACGCCGGACGCCAACCGGCACCTGGGCATCGCCCTGGCGTTCGTGGCAGGCGCCACCAACGCAGGCGCTTTCCTCGCGGTGCGGCAGTACACCTCGCACATGACGGGGCTGGTGTCCTCGATGGCCGATGACATCGTGCTGGGCAACATCCCCTTGGTGCTGAGCGCGCTCGGCGGGCTGGTGTCCTTCATCCTGGGCGCGGCCACCACGGCGGTGCTGGTCAACCTGGCGCGCCGCCACAGCCTGCACAGCCAGTACGCCCTGCCCTTGCTGCTCGAAGCGCTGTGGATGCTGATGTTCGGCCTGATGGGCTCGCAACTGGCCGAGATCGGCGAGGACTTCGTGCCCGCCACGGTGGTGGTGCTGTGCTTCATGATGGGCCTGCAAAACGCCGTCATCACCAAGATTTCGAACTCGGAAATCCGCACCACCCACGTCACGGGCATGGTGACGGACATCGGCATCGAGCTGGGCAAGCTGTTTTACTGGAACCGCATGCCCGAGTCGGTGAGCCCCCCGGTGCGCGTGAACATGCGCCGTCTGGGCACGCTGAGCGCACTGGTCGGCGCCTTCTTCCTCGGCGGCCTGATCGGTGCGATGGGCTTCAAGCACCTGGGCTACGCCATGACCCTGCCCCTGGCCTTGCTGCTGGCGTCGCTGGCCCTGGTGCCGGCGGCCGACGACATGCGTGCGCTGCTGGGCAAATCCACACAAGGCACCCGCACATGACACCCATTCACACCTTGCGGTCGTTGCGCTTGGCACTGCTGCTTGGCGCGGCCCTGATCGCCGCGCCCGCACAAGCGCGCCTGCGCGATCGCCTCCCGGGCCACGAGACCACCTCCAGCACCACCCCGGAAACAGCCCCCACCGCCGCCCGCATCACCGCGCCCGGTGACCATGAATTCACCCTGCAGCACGGCGGCCTGACCCGCCACTACCGCGTGCACGTGCCGCCCAGCCACAAGCCAGAGCAAGCCACGGCCCTGGTGCTGGCCTTCCACGGCGGCGGTGGCAACATGGACATCCAGGCCAACGACCGCTACTACGGCCAGATCAGCAAGGCCGACCAGTTGGGCTACGTCGTGGTCTTCCCCAACGGCTACAGCCGGCTGCCCGGCGGCAAGCTGGCCACCTGGAACGCGGGCGCCTGCTGCGGCGCGGCGCGCGACAAGGACATCGACGACGTCGGCTTCGTGCGGGCCCTGCTGGTGCGGCTCAAGCAGCAACTCAACGTGGACCCGGCCCACGTGTTCGCCACCGGCATCTCCAACGGCGGGATGATCTCCTACCGGCTGGCCTGTGAGATGGCCGACAGCTTCACCGCCATCGCCGCGGTGGCTGGCACCGACAACACCCTGAGCTGCGCGCCCTCGCGGCCGGTGTCGGTGCTGCACATCCATGCGCGCGACGACGAGCGCGTGCTCTTCAACGGCGGCGCGGGCAGCCAGGCCACGCAGATGACGGACTTCGTCTCCGTGCCCCGCAACATGGCCAAGTGGGCATCGCTCAACGGCTGCCAGCCCGAGCCGAAGCGCGTGCTGGAGGTACCTGGCGCCTACTGCGAGGCCTACAGCGGTTGCCGTGGCGGCGCGCAGGTCAAACTCTGCGTGACCGAGACCGGCGGCCACAGCTGGCCCGGCGGGCGCAAACCGCTGGGCGGCGCGCAAGGCTCGAACGCCATCTCGGCCACCGACCTCATCGGCGACTTCTTCATGCAGCGCTGAGCGGCACTGCGCGCGCAGCTGACCTCAGGCCAGTCGGAAGGTCTCGCGGTAATCGGGCACGCGGGCTTTCCAGCCCAGCTGCTCGGCGATGCGCAAGCGCAGGGTGTCGGCGGCCTGCGGCTCTCCATGGTTGACGAAGACCTGCTGGGGCGCCTTGCCCAATGCCTTCAACCAGGCCAGCAAGCCCGACTGGTCGGCATGGGCCGAGAGCCCCTCGATCTGGCACACCTCGGCGCGGATGCTCACGTACTCGCCGAACAGCTTGACCGACTTCGCGCCCTCGGCCAGCGATGCACCGCGCGTGCCGCCGGCCTGGAAGCCACTGAGCACGACCGAGTTGCGCGTGTGCGGCCCGTAGTTGGCCAGGTGGTGCAGCACCCGCCCGCCCGTGACCATGCCGCTGCCCGCGATGATGACCATGGGGTAGCGCTGGCGCATCAGCGCCTTGGACTCTTCCACATCGCGCACGAAGCGCGTCATGTGCTGGATGCCCTCGCACTCCTCGTCGGTGAGGCGATGCAGGTCGTTGTGTCGGTGGTACAGCCCCGTGGCCGCGATGCCCATGGGGCTGTCCAGCACGATGGGCAGGTCGGGGATGGCCCGCGCCTGCTTGAGGCGGTAGAGCGCGTACAGCAGCCCTTGCGTGCGCCCCACGGCGAAGGCCGGGATGATGACCACGCCGCCGCGTGCGGCCGTGCGCCGCACGATGTCGCCCAGCTGCTCGGTGGGGTCGAGTTCGATGTGCTGGCGGTCGCCATAAGTGGACTCGATCACCACCCAGTCGGCCACCTGCCCCGTGGCCGGCGGCAGCATGACCTGGTCGTCTTCACGGCCCAGGTCGCCTGAGAACAGCACCGAGCGCCCCTCGTGCGCGATGCGCACGCTGCTGGCCCCCAGGATGTGCCCGGCCGGGGTGAACTGCACCTCCACGCCGTTGCCCAATTGCAGCAGGCCGTCATGGCCGAGTGCGCGCATGTGTTCCAGGCTGTGCTTGGCGTCCTGCACGGTGTAGAGCGGCTCGGCCGGGGCGTGCTTGGTGGCGCCATGGCGGTTGCGGTAACGCGCTTCTTCTTCCTGCAGGTGGGCCGTGTCCTGCAAGAGGATGCTGCACAACTCGGCCGAGGCGGCGGTCGTCCAGATGTGGCCCTGGAAGCCCTGGCGCATCAGCAAAGGCAGGGCCCCGCTGTGGTCGATGTGGGCATGGGTCAGCAACACCGCGTCCAGCGTGGCCGGATCGAAAGGCAACGGCGCCCAGTTGCGCTCGCGCAGCGTCTTGAAGCCCTGGAAGAGGCCACAGTCCACCAGCAGGCGCTTACCGCCCACCTCCACCAGGGTCTTGGAGCCGGTCACGGTGGCGGTGGCGCCGTAGAAGGTCACGTCCATGGGAAGCACTTCAGTTCAAGGGTGGGATGGCGGCTCGGGCTGGTGCCCATGCCGCAGTTCTTGGCGAGGTTCCTGTCGAGGCGCGTGCAGCCCCAGCCGCACCAGCACGGGCTGAACGCGCTGCCACGCCTGCCACAACCACACCCCCCGGCGGGCCAGCAACCACATGGCAGATGGGCGCCAGACCAGCAGGGCAGCGCCCACGCCCGCCACCAGGGCCGGATGGCCGCGCAACCAGTGGGCCCCCTGGCGGGCCCGGTCGGCCACGCGCTGGACCGGCGCCACCGTCTGCTGCCAGTCGGCAGACAGTTGGTGGCGCAGCAAGGCGCTGTGCGTGCGCAGCAGGCGCTTTTTGAGGGCCAGATCGGGGTAGCGCGTACTCACGGGCGCACTCACGGGCGTGCTCACAGGCGTTCTCATGGGGCACCTTTGTGCAGGGCCTGGCGGTCGGCGTCCAACTCGGCCAGGGTGTCGCGCAGCATGCCTTGGGACTCGCGCAGGCGCACCCGGACTTGCCAGAAGGCCAGCGCGCAGGCGGCGGCAAACGCCAGCACCAGCCCGCCCAGCACCCCCAGGCGGTGGGTGTCCCAGAACAGCACGCTGACGAAGGCGGCCAGGAAGACCAGGCTGACGCTGGCCATCAGCACCCCGAAAGCGCCCCAGGCCATCACGGACAGCAGCCGGCGCTTCTCCTCCTCGACCTCGGTGGCGAGCAGGTCGAGCCGCGTGTGGGCGATGCCCAGCAGCGTGCCGCCCAGTTGGCGCAGGGAAGCGCCCAGGCCGGCCGCACCAGCTTCAGGCCCGGGCAAAGGCGCACCCGCCATCAACGGCGCCCGATGATCGCGCCCACCAGCAGGCCCACGCCCGCGGCGATGCCGATCGACTTCCACGGGTTGTCGTGCACGTACTCGTCGGTGGCCTTGGCCGCGACCTTGGCCTTGTCCACCACCGCGGCTTGCGCCTCGATCAGGCCCGTCTTGGCCTGGGACAGCGTCGCCGTCACGCGGCTGCGCAGGCGCGTGACCTCCTCGCCCGTGTCATCGGCCGTGGCGACCAGCAGGGCTTCGGCATCGGCCAGCACCCGCTTGAGGTCGTTCATCAACTGGTCCTTCTGGGCTGCGCTCAGATCGCTCATGGTGTTCTCCGTTCAAGTCAAGGAAACAAGGGAAAGACAAAAAGCCGCTCAGTGCACCACCAACAGCGGCACCTGGCTGTGTGCCAGCACACTCTTGGTCAGGCTGCCGTGGATCAGCGCGTCCAGACCGTGGCGGCCGTGCGTGGCCATGACGATGAGGTCGCAGCCCTGCTTGCGTGCCAGGTCCACGATGGCCTGCTGGACGTCGTCGGTGATGATGAATTGGCCATCGAAATGCACGCCTGCCGCCTGGGCCTGGGCCGCAAAGGCCTGCAGCAGTTCGCGGGCATGGGCCTCGCAGCGCTTTTCGTGGTCCTGGAAGGTCGCCACGTCGTAGGCCACGGCGGCCTGCTCCACCACCAGCACAGGCAGCGGGGGCTCGGCCGTGAACCCAGTGATGGATGCACCCAGCATCTTGGCCAAGCCAATGGCGTGCGTCATGGCCTTGTGGGAGAGCTCGCTGCCGTCCACCGGCACCAGCAAATGTTCGTACATGGTTGCCCCTCCGTCCGAAATTCCTGGGTGGCCCGCCTCAGGCCACCCTCGGATTCATCCTAGGCCCATCCACACAACACGCCAAGCCCCTGCGCCATGGCACTGTTGGCGTATCCAGCTCACCCTTGATCTGGCTCAGATTTTGTCCACCCTGCGTCGGTGGCCCGCGTCCCGCCGCCACGGACCTAAAATCACGGTTTGCCCACGCGCGACACCCTCGGGCTCCACCTTTGCGCTTTGCCATGCACGCCCCCGGGCGCATGACGCCGCGGCCGCAGCTTCCACGCACACCATGACCGAACTCGCCAAATCTTTCGAACCCGGCCCCATCGAAGCCAAGTACGGCCCCCTGTGGGAGCAACGCGGCCTCTACAAGCCCACGCTGGACGCGTCCAAGCCTTCGTTCTGCATCCAGCTGCCGCCGCCCAACGTCACCGGCACGCTGCACATGGGCCACGCCTTCAACCAGACCATCATGGACTCGTTGACGCGCTACCACCGCATGAAGGGCCACAACACGCTGTGGATCCCCGGCACCGACCACGCCGGCATCGCCACGCAGATCGTGGTGGAGCGCCAGCTGCAGGAAAAGGGCATCGAAGGCGAGAAGAGCCGCCACGACCTGGGCCGCAAGAACTTCGTCGCCCGCGTCTGGGAGTGGAAGGAGCAATCGGGCTCGACCATCACCCAGCAGATGCGCCGCATGGGCGATTCGGTCTCCTGGGACCACGAGTACTTCACCATGGACGACAAGCTCTCCAAGGTGGTGGTCGAGACCTTCGTGCGCCTGCACGAGGAAGGCCTGATCTACCGCGGCAAGCGCCTGGTGAGCTGGGACCCGATCCTCAAATCCGCCGTGTCTGACCTCGAAGTCGAGAGCGAGGAAGAAGACGGCTCGATGTGGCACATCCGTTATGCCGTCGATGGCAGCGCCGACAGCCTCGTCGTGGCCACCACCCGCCCCGAGACCCTGCTGGGCGACACCGCCGTCATGGTCCACCCCGAAGACGAGCGCTACACCGCCCTCATCGGCCAACAGGTCAAGCTGCCCATCACCGGCCGCCTGGTGCCCGTGATCGCCGACGAGCACGTGGACAAGGACTTCGGCACCGGCGTCGTCAAGGTCACCCCGGCCCACGACACCAACGACTACCAGGTCGGCCTGCGCCACAGCCTGCCCATGCTGACCATCTTCGACCTCGAAGCCAAGGTCAGCGCGCACGAAGCCACCGACATCCCCGCCGAGTACGTCGGCCTGGACCGCTTCGTTGCCCGCAAGAAAATCGTCGCCCAGCTCGAAGCCGACGGCCAACTGGTCGAGGTCAAGAAGCACAAGCTGATGGTGCCGCGCTGTGCCCGCACCGGCCAGGTGATCGAGCCCATGCTGACGGACCAGTGGTTCGTGGCCATGACCAAGCCGGGCGCGTCCAAGGATGGCGAGCCTGGGGTCAGCATCGCCGATCAGGCCATCGAGGCCGTGGCCTCCGGCGACGTCAAGTTCGTGCCCGAGAACTGGGTCAACACCTACAACCAGTGGATGAACAACATCCAGGACTGGTGCATCAGCCGCCAGCTGTGGTGGGGTCACCAGATCCCGGCCTGGTACGGCAGCAACGGCGAGATCTACGTGGCGCGCTCGGAAGACGAGGCCCGCGCCAAGGCCGTGGCCGCGGGCTACACCGGCGAGCTGACCCGCGACGAAGACGTGCTCGACACCTGGTACTCGTCCGCGCTGGTGCCCTTCTCCACCCTCGGCTGGCCCGAGCAGACCCAGGAGATGGACCTGTTCCTGCCCTCCTCGGTCCTGGTCACCGGCTACGACATCATTTTCTTCTGGGTCGCCCGGATGATCATGATGACCAAGCACTTCACCGGCAAGGTGCCCTTCAAGCACGTCTACATCCACGGCCTGGTGCGCGACGCCCAGGGCCAGAAGATGTCCAAGTCCGAAGGCAATGTGCTGGACCCGGTGGACCTGATCGACGGCATCGAGCTGGGCCCGCTGCTGGACAAGCGCACCACCGGCCTGCGCAAGCCCGAGACCGCGCCGAAGGTCCGCAAGAACACCGAAAAAGAGTTCCCCGAAGGCATCCCCGGCTACGGCGCCGATGCGCTGCGCTTCACCTTCGCCGCACTGGCCAGCCTGGGCCGCGCCATCAACTTCGACGCCAAGCGCTGCGAGGGTTACCGCAACTTCTGCAACAAGCTCTGGAACGCCACCAAGTTCGTGCTGATGAACACCGAGGGCCAGGACTGCGGTCTCGACAAGCACGCACCCGGCGCCTGCGTCACGGGCGAGTACCTGAACTTCAGCCCCGCTGACAAATGGATCGTGTCGGAGCTGCAACGCGTGGAAGCCGCTGTCGAGCAAGGCTTCACCGACCTGCGCCTGGACAACGTCGCCAATGCCATCTACCAATTCGTCTGGGACGAGTACTGCGACTGGTACATCGAGATCGCCAAGGCCCAGCTCAACGCCGCCAAGGCCGAGGGCAACGAAGCCAAGGCCCGCGCCACCCGCCGCACCCTGATCCGCGTGCTGGAAACCGTGCTGCGCCTGCTGCACCCCATCACGCCCTTCATCACCGAAGAGCTGTGGCAGGTCGTGGCCCCTGTGGCCGGCCGCAAGGCGGCTGACAGCGACGACACCCTCGTGCTGGCGCCCTACCCGCTGCCCGACCTGGGCCGCGTGTGCGCCGAGTCCGACGCCTGGGTCGCCAAGCTCAAGGCCGTGGTCGGCACCGCCCGCAACCTGCGCAGCGAGATGAGCCTGTCGCCCGCCGAGCGCGTGCCCCTGCTCACCACCGGCGATGCAGATTTCATCCGCCAGGCCGCCCCCATCCTCCAGGCCCTAGGCAAGCTCAGCGAGGTCCAGCTGCTGGACGAAGCCGCTTTCGCCGCTGCCACCAGCATGGCCCCGGTGGCCGTGCACGGCGAAGCCCGCCTGGCTCTGCACGTCGAGATCGACATCGAGGCCGAGAAGGTCCGCCTGGGCAAGGAAATCACCCGCCTGCAAGGCGAGATCGCCAAGGCGCAGGCCAAACTGGGCAACGAGAGCTTCGTGGCCCGCGCCCCGGCCGCCGTGGTTGAACAGGAAAAGGCCCGCGTGGCCGACTTCTCCGCCACGCTGGAGCGCCTGCAAGGCCAGCTGCAGCGCCTGGCCTGAGTTCACAAGGACACCGATGTCGTTTGCCCCGAACACCCCCATCACCAAGGCCATCTTCCCGGTGGCCGGCCTGGGCACCCGCTTCCTGCCGGCCACCAAGGCGCAGCCCAAGGAAATGCTGCCCGTGGTGGACAAGCCCCTCATCCAGTACGCCGTGGAAGAAGCCTACGCTGCCGGCATCCGCGAGATGATCTTCGTGACGGGCCGCCACAAGCGCCCCATCGAAGACCACTTCGACATGGCCTTCGAGCTCGAACACGAGCTGGAACTCGCCGGCAAGCACGAGCTGCTGCAACTGGTGCAGTCCATCAAGCCAGACGACATGGAGTGCGTCTTCGTGCGCCAGCCCAAGAGCCTGGGTCTGGGCCACGCCGTGCTGTGCGGCGAACGCCTGGTGCGTGGTGAGCCCTTCGCCGTGCTGCTGGCCGACGACCTGATGGTCGGCGAACCGGCCGTGCTGGCGCAGATGGTCGAGCAGTTCAACACGCTGCAAGCCTCCATCCTGGCCGTGCAGGAAGTGCCTGCCGAACACACCAAGCGCTATGGCATCGTGGCCGGCGTGGCCGCGGGCGAGCGGCTGGTCGAGGTGCAGCAAATCGTGGAAAAGCCAGCGCCCGAGAAAGCGCCCTCGCGCCTGGGCGTGGCCGGCCGCTACATCCTGACGCCCGCGGTCTTCGACCAGATCCGCCAGCAGCCGCGCGGCGTGGGCAACGAGATCCAGCTGACCGACGGCATCGCCGGGCTGTTGCGCTCAGAGAAGGTCTTCGCCTACCAGTACGCAGGCAAGCGCTACGACTGCGGCAGCAAGGAAGGCTTCCTGGAGGCCAACGTCGAGCTGGCGCTTCGCCACCCGCAGATCGGTGCGGGCTTCCGCGCCTACCTCAAGGCGCTGGATCTGGGCTGACAGTGGCGTCGTGCCCCATGGCCGGCAACAGCCCGGCCATGTCCATCTGCATCATGATCATGTTGACCAGGGTGGACACCGAAGGCCGCCCCGTGTCCACACGGTAGTGCGCCACCTCGTCGTAAAGCGGGTGGCGTTGCTCGTACAGCTCGCGCAGCTTGGCCAGCGGGTCTGCGACCTGCAGCAAGGGGCGTTGGGTGTCGTGGCGCAATCGCCGGTACAGCTCTTCGGGCGTGGAGCGCAGGTAAATCACCGTGGTGCGCTCGTGCAGGCAAGCCCGGTTGGCCGGCCTCAGGACCGAACCGCCGCCCGTGGCCAGCACCAGGGGCGCCTCACCCTCACGGGTGAGCTCGTCGATCACCTGCTCTTCCAGGTCACGGAACGCCACCTCACCGTGCTGCTCGAAATAGGCACGGATCGGCATGCCGATCCGTTCTTCCAGCACGATGTCAGCGTCGAGGAAACGCGCACCCAAGCGCCGGGCCAACTGCCGCCCGACGGTGGACTTGCCGCCACCCGGCAGGCCCACCAAAGCAACCACCGATTTCAAAAGCCACTTTCTGTCAGCGCAAGGCTGCCTTCTCCGACACCACCTTGGGCGTCAGGAAAATCAACAATTCAGAGCGTTTGGTGGCGCGGCTGTTGTTCTTGAACAGGTTGCCCAGCACAGGGATGTCACCCAGCACCGGCACGCGCTGTTCGGCATTGCTTTCGCTCTGCTGGAAGATGCCGCCGATCACCACCGTGCCGCCATTTTCCACCAGAACCTGGGTCTGAACATGCTTGGTGTCGATCGCGAAGCCCGCGGTGGTCACCTGACCCACGCTGTCCTTGTTCACATCGACGTCCAGGATGATGCTGCCCTCGGGCGTGATCTGGGGCGTGACTTCCAGCTTCAGGTTGGCCTTGCGGAAGGTGATGGCCGTGGCGCCGCTGGACGTGGCCGTCTGGTAAGGCAGTTCCGTGCCCTGCTCGATCAGCGCCTTGACCTGGTCGGCCGTGATGACGCGTGGGCTGGACACGATCTTGCCGCGGCCATCGGCTTCCAGGGCGGAAATTTCCAGGTTCAGCGCATGGTTCACACTGGAGGTGAACAATGACACACCCACCGTGGCCGCGTTGAAACCGTTGATGCCCTGGCTGGGCAGGTTCACGAAGTAGCTGTTGGCCACCGACGACACACCGCCCAGGCCCTGGTCGGGCGAAGCCACCGTGCCGGAGTAGTTGCCATTGATGCCCACGTTCAGGTTGCCCGAAGACGCCACCGCCGTCTTGTTGGTCGTGCCCAGGCGCACGCCCAGGTTGCGGCTGAAGTTGTCGTCGGCCTCGACGATGCGGGCCTCGATCAGCACCTGGCGCACCGGGATGTCGATCTTGGCGATCATCGCCTGGATCTCTTCCAGCTTGGACGGGATGTCGTTGACGAAGAGTTGGTTGGTCCGCGTCTCGAAGATCACGCTGCCACGCGGCGACAGGATGCGGGTGCTGTTGCCCGAACCACCACTGCCCCCCGTTCGGCTGCCCGTCAGGCCCTTGGCGATTTCCTCGGCCTTGGTGTAGTTGAGCTGGAAGGACTGGTTGCGCAGCGGCTCCAGTGCGGCCACCTGGGCCTTCGCTTCGAGGTCGATTTTTTCCTTGGCGTTGATCTCGTCCTTGGGCGCGATCCACAGCACATTGCCGGACTTGCGCACCCCCAGGCCCTTGGCCTGCAGGATGATGTCCAGGGCCTGGTCCCAAGGCACGTCTTTCAGGCGCAGGGTCACGCTGCCGTTGACCGTGTCGGACGTCACCACGTTGAAGTTGGTGAAGTCGGCGATCACCTGCAGCAGGGCGCGCACTTCGATGTTCTGGAAGTTCAGCGAGAGCTTCTCACCCGAGTAGCCCGGGCCTTGCGTCAGCTTGTTGGGGTCCACCTTGCGCGAGCGCACTTCCAGCACGAACTGGTTGTCGCTCTGGTAGGCAGAGTGCTCCCAGTCGCCGCGCGGGTTCACCACCAGCTTGACGCGGTCGCCCGTCTGGGTGGCCGTGACAGCCTGCACCGGGGTGCCGAAGTCGGCCACGTCGAAGCGCTTGCGCAGGCGCTCGGGCAAGGACGCACGCACGAACTCGACCACCAGGGACTGGCCCTGCTGGCGGATGTCCACGCCGACCTGGTTGTTGGGCAGCTCGACCACGACGCGGCCGGCGCCATCCTGGCCACGGCGGAAGTCGATGTCCTTGAGCGCCAGCGGTGCGACGTTCTTGTTCTCGGCAAAGTGCAGGGCGTCATCGGCCTTGTCGGCCTGGGGCTTGGCCAGCACCGCAGCGGGTGCGGCGGCCGGTGCCGACGCCACGGAGGGCTCCAGGTAGACCATCAGCGTCTTGCCTTGCAGCTCGGCGCGGTAGGTCGTGGCCTGGCGCAGGTTCAGCACGACACGCGAGCGGTCACCGGCATTGGCGACGCTCACGGTGCGCAGGTTGCCGTTGTTGATGTCCACCACATTGCGCGCCAGATTGCTGGACACGCCAGGCAGGTCGAGGGCGATGCGCGGCGGGCTCTGCACCACGAAGCCAGCCGGCAAGGCGGCCAGGGGTTCGGACAGCTCGATGCGCACCACTTCGGCGCCAGCCTGCTGGGTGCTGGTGATGGCCTGGATCGCAGCGGCGGCCCAGCTCAGGGGCGATGCCAGCGCCAGGCCAAGCCCGACCATCGCAAGACGCCACGGTTTCATAGACAGGTTCTCCAGCTTCATCATCATTTGCCACCCTCTTGCAGTTGCAGGGTGGTGGGCCGCTCGATCCACTCGCCAGCGGCGTCCTGCACGATCTCGCGCAGCGAGACTTCGGTTTCGGTGATCTTCAAGATCTTCCCGTAGTTCTGGCCGATGTAGTCACCGGCCTTGACCTGGTAGAGCAAGCCATCCACCTTGAGCAAGGCGAAGGGCAAGCCCTTTTTCTGAACGCTGCCGACCATGGACATGCTGTCCAGCGGGAAGGCTTCCAGCGGTTCCTTGCGGCGGTTGAGTTCGGCCGCCACTGCGGAATTCGGCTGCCGCGCCTCTTGCTTGAGGGCACCCGCCAGTTTTTGCGCGCTGAAAGGCTCCACGCCGTCCAGGCCGGCATAGGCCTGCGGGTTGAACTTCTGCGGCGGAGACAGGGGCTGCACGTTGGGGCGCACCTGCTGGCGCTCCTGGTCCATCCAGGTCTGCAACTCGTTGTGGTCGCTGTCGCAGGCGCTCAGGCCTGTCGACAGCAACACGGCCAGCACCGACCAGCTGAGCGAGCGGTGAAAATTCGGGCGCTTCATTTCTTGGGGCCCTTCTGCTTGGCCTTCTCGGCACGGATGGCGTCCAGCTCGGTCTGGTCCAGGTAGCGGTAGGTGCGGGCGGTGGCGTCCATGAACAGGTTGCCTTGGGCGTCCTTGGCCACCACGCTGCCGACGACCATGTTGTGCAAGGTCACGATGCGCGAGAGGTTGGCGATGTCGGCGGTGAAGGCACCGATGTCATGGAAGCGCCCGGTGACGCGGATGGCGATCGGCAACTCGGCGTAGTAGTCCTTGACCACGACCTGACCCGGGCGGAAGAGCTCGAAGTCCAGACCACGACCCAGACCGGCCTGGTTGATGTCGGAGAGCAGCGCGTCCATGTCGGCCTTGCCGGGCAGCTGCTTTTCGAGTTGCTTGACGTATTCCTCGACCTGGATGCGCTGCTTGCGCAACTCGGCCAGGTTGACGGCCTGGGCCACCTTGGCCTGGTACTCGCTCTTGAGCTGGGGCTCCTTGTCGCGCTCGGCCTGGAGCTCGTCGCTCTGGCCAGACAGCAAGGCCACCCAGCCCAGGATCACGACGACGACGATGGCCAGCAGGAAGCTCGCCAGCTTGGGCAGCAAGGGCCACTGGCCAGGCTCGTTGGGGTTGAGGCCGCTGAACTGGCCCTGGGCCTGTTCGAACAGCGTGTTCAGATCGATGTTGAGGTTTTTGGCCATGGTGTGCTCCTCAGGACTGCGGGGCAGCCACAGGGGCAAGCGGGGGCCGGCCAGGCGCCTTGCGGCCCTTGGCACCGGCGGGTGCGGAAGCGCCACCAGCAGCTTCGGCCACGTCTTGCGGCTGCTTGAGCGTCAAGCGCATGGAGAACTCGAAGAGACGCTTGGGGTTGCGTGCGTCTTTTTGCGCCACGGCAGACACCTTGATCTCCTGCAGTTCGGGGCGCTCCAACCAGGTCGAACGGTTGCCGGTGTTGCGCAGGAACTCGGAGACGCGCTCGTTGGTCTGGGCCATGCCCGTGACCATCACCGTGCGGCCGTCCTGGCGGATGGAGCTCAGGTAGATGCCCTCGGGCGTTTGGGCCACGAGCTCGTTGAGCAGGTAGACGGGCATGTTGCGGTTGGTCTGCAGGTCTTCCACGGCACGCTGGCGCGCCTTGAGCGACTCGATCTCGGCCTTCAGTGCAGACACATCCTTGATTTCTTCGTCCAGCTTGCGGTTGGCCGCGACGAGGTAGTCGTTGCGCGCCTGCTGGTTGGAAATCATCTGCTGCTGCACGGCATAGCCGCCAGCCACCAGCAGACCGCCCACGCCCACGGCCAAGCCCAGTCCAGCGAAGAAGGCCTGCTTGCGCAGGCGGCGTTTTTCCTCGCGGTGAGGCAGGAGGTTGATCAAAATCATGCGAGGAACCTCCGCATGGCCAGACCACACGCCGTCAGGTAGGACGGCGCCTCGCGCCGCAACTTGCTTTCACGCACCGAGGCTCCCAGCTTCATGCCATCGAAGGGGTTGACGACCATGGAGGCAAAGCCGGTCAGCTCGGTAACGCGGTCTTTGAGGCCCGGCAAGGTGGCCGTGCCGCCGGCCAGCATCACGTAGTGCACCTTGTGGTGCGGCGTGCTGGTGAAGAAGTACTGCAAGGCCCGGCCGATTTCCTGCGACAGGCTGTCCACGAAGGGGCTCAGGATGGTGTTCTGGAAGTCTTCCGGCAGGTCGCCAGCCAGCTTCTTCGTTTCGGCTTCCTCGAAGGAAAAACCGTACTGCCGCGAGATCAGCTGGGTGAGCTGGGCGCCACCGAAGGCCTGGTCGCGGTCGTAGAGCAGCTCATTGTCGCGCAGCACCTTCAGGCTGGTGTTCTCCGCGCCGATTTCGAACAGCGCGACCAGCGCGTCCTTGCCCTCGCCGGGCAGTGCGGCCACCAAGCGCTGCATGGCCAGGCGCGAGGCGTGCGATTCGATGTCGAGGATGGCGGGCTTGAGGCCAGCCGCTTCGGCCAGGCCTTGGCGGTCCTGGACACGGTCTTTGCGCGATGCGGCAATCAGCACCTCGACGTCACCAGCCGACGTGGCGCTGGGACCCATGACGCAAAAATCGAGGCTGACTTCGTCCAGCGAAAACGGGATGTACTGGTTGGCTTCGGCCTCGACCTGCAGCTCCATTTCCTCTTCGCGCAGGCCGGCCGGCAGCATGATTTTCTTGGTGATCACGGCCGACTGGGGCATGGCCATGGCCACCTGCTTGGTGCGGGTGCCACTCTTGGTCACGACTTTGCGCACGGCTTCGGCGACCTCGTCGAATTTCTCGATCTGGCCGTCGGCAATCCAGCCCTTCTCGAACGGCTCGGAGGCAAACCGTTCCAGGACATATTCGCCCGTGTTTGTCTGGCTCAACTCCACCAGCTTCACGCTGGACGAGCTGATGTCCAGCCCAATCATTTGCGCGTGCTTGCGGCCCAAGAGCGTGTCTAGAAAGCTCACACCGTCCCCCGTGCGCCGAAGTTAGCGCAGGAAAGTTAATAAACCACTTGAATCGTAGCAGCAAAGGTTTTGATCGCGAATGCAGATAAAGCAGGAGAAATCCCCCACACGTTGCGGTATGCACACGCCTTACAGACCGTTTCAAAATCAACCATTTGCAAGCATTTCCCCCGCTTCACCCAAACCGGGCGCTGGCGGCGTGTCGGGGTTTCTATAATCCCGCCACGTCTGCGAGCACCATCCATGAGCGATTCCGACCCTTCCGGCCCCACTTCCTCTCCTGCCAGCCGCGCCAGCGGCAGCGCCCGACCCTGGTGGCGGCAATGGTTCATCCGCGCGCCCCTGATCCTGGCAGGCCTGGGGGTGGCGGGCTTGCTCAGCGGCGTCTTGCTGGTGGGCGTGGGCCTGGCCGTGGCCTACCCCAACCTGCCTGACGTCAAGGGCCTGACCGACTACCGGCCCAAGATGCCCATGCGGGTGTACTCGGCCGACCAGGTCCTGATCGGCGAGTTCGGCGAGGAAAAACGCAACTTCCTGCCCATCAAGGACATCCCCCCGGTGATGCGCAACGCCGTGCTCGCCATCGAGGACGCGCGCTTCTACCGCCACGGTGGCGTGGACTTCCTGGGCGTGATCCGCGCCGGCCTGGCCAACTTCGGTGAGGCCGGCAGCCAGGGCGCCTCCACCATCACCATGCAGGTGGCGCGCAACTTCTACCTGCCCACCGAGAAAACGCTGACGCGCAAGATCTACGAGATCCTGCTGGCGCTGAAGATCGAGAGCCTGTTGAGCAAGGACCAGATCCTGGAGCTCTACATGAACCAGATCTACCTGGGTCAGCGCGCCTATGGCTTTGCCGCCGCCTGCGACACCTACTTCGGCAAGCCCATCAAAGACATCACCGTGGCCGAAGCCGCCATGCTGGCCGGCCTGCCCAAGGCGCCCTCGGCCTACAACCCGGTGCGCAACCCGCCGCGCGCGCGCCTGCGCCAGCAGTACATCATCGACCGCATGCTGGAGAACGGCTTCATCACGGCCGAGCAACGCGATGCGGCCAAGGCCGAGGAGCTGCACTACCGCGCCAAAGCCCCCATCCCCGTGCACGCCGAGTACGCCGCCGAAGCCGCCCGCCTGCTGATGCAGGACCAGTACGGCGCGGAGGCCTACAGCCGCGGCCTGAACGTCTACACCTCGATCAACATGACCGAGCAGGAAGCCGGCTACAAGGCCCTGCGCAAGGGCCTGCTGGACTTCGACCGCCGTCAGGCCTGGCGCGGCCCCGAGGGCTACATCGACCTGCCCGCCGACCCCAAGCTGGTGGACGTGCGCATCGCCGAAGCCCTGGAAGAGCACCCGGACAGCGACGACATGCGCGCCGCCGTGGTCGTGGGCGCCGAGCCCAAGCGCATCCAGGCCGTGCTGCAGTCGGGCGAACAGCTCGACATCGGCGCCGATGGCCTGCGCGCCGTGGGCAATGCCCTGAGCGACAAGGCCAACCCCAAGCAGCAGATCCGCCGTGGCGCCATCGTCCGCGTCGTCAAAGACGGCAAGGGCAACTGGAGCGTCGTGCAGATCCCGGAAGTGCAAGGCGCCTTCGTGTCGCTGGACCCGCGCACGGGCCTGATCCGCGCCATGGTCGGCGGCTTCGACTTCAACCGCAACAAGTTCAACCACGTGACGCAGGCCTGGCGCCAACCCGGCTCCAGCTTCAAACCCTTCATCTACTCGTCGGCACTGGAAAAAGGCTTCACGCCCGCCACCACCGTGAACGACGCACCCCTGTTCTTCGACGCCGGCACCACCGGCGGCCAGGCCTGGGAGCCCAAGAACTACGACGGCAAGTTCGAAGGCCCGATGACGCTGCGCCGTGGTCTGGCCAAGTCCAAGAACATGATCTCCATCCGGGTGCTGAAGTCGGTGGGCGCCAAGTACGCCCAGGACTGGATCACCCGCTTCGGCTTCGAAGCCGACAAGCACCCCGCCTACCTGACGATGGCGCTGGGCGCGGGCTCGGTCACACCGCTGCAGATGGCCAATGGCTACGGCGTGTTCGCCAACGGCGGCTACCGCGTCAACCCGACGCTGGTCACGAAGGTGAGCGACAACCGCGGCCACCTGCTGGCCCAATACCGCCCGGCCACGCTGGACGAAAGCATGCGCGTCATCGACGCCCGCAACGCCTTCGTCATGAGCAGCCTGTTGCAGGAAGTCACCCGCTCAGGCACGGCCGCGCGCGCCCAGGCCACGCTCAAGCGCCCCGACCTGTACGGCAAGACCGGCACCACCAACGATTCGATGGACGCTTGGTTCGCCGGCTACACCGCCCACAACGTGGCCGTGGTGTGGATCGGCCACGACCAGCCGCGCAAGCTGGGCGACAAGGAAACGGGCGGCGGCCTGGCCTTGCCGGTGTGGATCGACTTCATGGGCACCGCGCTCAAAGGCGTGCCCGTGGAAGAGCCCTCCGTGCCCGAGGGGCTGGTCAACATCGGCGGCGAATGGTTCTACGAGGAATACACCGCCAGCACCGGCGTGAAGGAACTCAGCCCGGACGCCGAAGACCGCAGCACCCCGGCCCCCACCTCGCCCGAAGAGAAAAAGGGCATCCTCGACCTGTTCGGCAACAGCGGCAACAAGGGCGAGTGAATCTCGGCGCGGGGCTGCTGCGCGGGCGCTCAGAACCGCAGCGCCACGCGGGACTGCTCCGACGCGCACTCGGACAGCAGCGCAAAGAACTCCTGCCCCGAGCGGGAGTCGCGCCAGGCACCCGCGGCGTCCATCTTGAAGTGGAAGCCGCCGCGACGGGCCGCCAGCCACAGCTCCTGCAGCGGGGGCTGTGCATTGACGATGAGCTGGCTGCGGTCCGGCAGGCTCAGTGTGAGCATGTTGCCGGTGCGCGCGCCATCGATGTCGATGACATCGTCTTCCAGCCAACGGTCCACCGTGCGTTCGATGCGCGACAGCGCGGCCTGCACGGCCTCGTGGTATTGGGCATCGCTCAAAGTTGCCACGGAGGGGGAGACAGCGCCAGTTTCGGCGGACTTGGCGGGGATCGGCATGGCGGCTTCCTTAGAATGTGGGCATGATTCGCAATCCTCAAATTCTAGGCAGTCGCGCGCCATTGTGGCGCGGCACCGCGCTGGTGACCCTGTGCCTCACGTTGCCCCTCACGCTGTCGCTGGGTGCTTGCGGCCTCAAAGGCCCCCTGTACCTGCCGGGCCCGCCGACCACCGCAACGTCGGCTGACACGTCAGCACCAGCGCCTGCCACTGCGCCCTCCACCCCGAACACACCCGCACGATGACCCTCCCCGGCTCTCCCTTCTTGGCCTGGCAAGGCCCCGACCTGTGCCTCGACGGCGTCAACCTGCGCGAGCTGGTGCGCCAGCACGGCAGCCCACTGTACGTTTACTCGCGCCAGGCCATGCTGGCGGCACTGGCGCCCTACCAGAAGGCCTTGCAGGGCCGCGAACACCTGATCTGCTACGCGGTCAAGGCGAACTCCAACCTCGCTGTGCTGCAGACCTTCGCGCAAGCCGGATGCGGCTTCGACATCGTGTCGTCGGGCGAACTGGCGCGCGTGCTGGCTGCCGGCGGTGATGCGGCCAAGGTGGTGTTCTCGGGCGTGGGCAAAACGCGCGCTGAGATGGCCGAAGCCCTCAAAGCCGGCGTGAAATGCTTCAACGTGGAAAGCACGGCCGAGCTGGAGGTGCTGTCGCAAGTGGCGCACGGCCTGGGCCTGACCGCCCGCGTCAGCCTGCGCGTCAACCCCGATGTCGATGCCGGCACCCACCCCTACATCTCCACAGGCCTGAAAGGCAACAAGTTCGGCGTGGCGCATGACCACGCGCTGGCCACCTACGAGCGCGCAGCCAGCCTGCCCGGCATCGCGGTGGTGGGCATCGACTGCCACATCGGCTCGCAAATCACCGACGTGAGCCCCTACCTGGACGCGCTCGACCGTGTGCTCGACCTGGTGGACGCCATCGAAGCCAAGGGCATCCACATCCACCACCTGGACCTGGGCGGCGGCCTGGGCATCACCTACACCGACGAAGTGCCCCCGAAGGCCGACGCGCTCATCGCCCAGCTGCTGGCGCGCATCGACGCCCGTGGCCACGGCCACCGCCAGGTGATGTTCGAACCCGGCCGCTCGCTGGTGGGCAACGCCGGCGTGCTGCTGACCGAGGTGCTGTTCCTGAAAGAAGGCGAGCAGAAGAACTTCTGCGTCGTCGATGCCGCCATGAACGACCTGATGCGCCCGGCGCTGTACGAGGCCTGGATGGGCATCGTCAACACGCTGCAGCGTGCGCCAGAGCAGGCGCAGGTGTGGGACGTGGTGGGCCCTGTGTGCGAATCGGGAGACTGGCTGGGCCGCGACCGCGCCCTGACCGTCGAGCCCGGCGACGTGCTGGCCGTGCTGTCGGCCGGCGCCTACGGCATGACCATGGCCAGCAACTACAACACCCGAGGACGTGCGGCCGAAATCATGGTCGATGGCGGCCAGACCTGGGTGATCCGGGAGCGCGAAACGGTGGCGCAGTTGATCGCCAATGAACGGTTGATCTGATCGACTGACCTGCGCCGCGGCCGACCTGGCCAGCATGCGCCAACAACGGGCCCACTTCTAGCAGGTGTGGCCCGTTTTCATGGGTGGCTCAGGCATGAAAAAAACCGCCCGAAGGCGGCTTTCAAGCTGATTCGAACTTGGGCTCAGATCAGAAGTTGTGGCGAACGCCCAGGGCCAGCTGCGTGGACTTCCCGTTCGGAGAAATGCCCAGACCACCGATGGTGGGCACTTCACGGATGCCAGTGGCAGCCAGGAGCACTGCAGGACCCACACCCTTGTCACGGATCTCTTCGTAGCGGGTGTACACAGTGGTGCGCTTGGACAGCGAGTACTCAGCACCCAGCGTGAAGGCGCGGTTCTTGCCACGGCTGTCGTTGCGGAACTTGGTTTCGGACCACTGGCCCAGGAAGGCCATCGAACCGATTTCGTAGCGGGTGCCCAGCACCAGCGAGCTGACTCGCAGATCGCCATTTGTCACACCAACCAAGCCGGCAGTTCCACCTGCGTTGTTGATGTCGTAACTGCCACGACCGAACGAGCCGGTGAAGAGCAAACCCAGGTCCTTGAGAGCGTACTTCGCACCCAGGTTCCACACCGAGTAGTCCTTGATCTTGAACAGATCAACAGCCGTGGCGACGCCTGACACCGGGACGATGGCCTGAACCTGTGCATTCGCAAAGTTCGTGCGGCCATAGCCAAGGCTCAGCGTCAGATCGTCAATGACATACGCACCGAAACCACCGAAACTGCGGCCGCGCCCGGAGGTCTTTTCAACACCTGAGTTGATGCCACCCACGATGGCGCCTGTGGTGTCGTTCGCGGAACTGCCACGCTGGGCGTTGATCTTGTCCGGCACGCCAGCGTTGGGCGAGTAACCCAGCTGACCACGGAAACCGCCTGCCTGAAGCGAGTACGTGACAGCGTTGTCCCAACGGATGTTGAGGCTGTTGGACAAACCACCTTCGACGAACTGGTCGGTCGAGCCGAAGCGCTCGGTGGTGATCACGGCACTGGAGAAGAAGATCGGGGCGTACTGACGGCCCAGGCGAACTTCACCATAGGGCGTGGTCAGGCCAACGAAGGCTTGACGACCGAACAGGCGACCATCGCGCAGCAGGGCGCCGTTGTCCACGCCCATCTGGCCTTCCAGAACGAAGTTACCCTTGTAGCCGTTGCCCAGGTCTTCCACACCGCGGAAACCCAGCGAGGACTGGGAACTGACGTCGGGTCCCACCCGGGTCATGCTCTGCTTGACGTTCAGAGCCGACAGAGCGGGATTGACCACCTCGCCATAGGTGCGCTTGACGCGGTCAAATGCCACGTCGACGTTGCCGTAAATGGTCACGCTGGATTGAGCCAGAGCGGAGCCCGAGGCCAGGGCGGTCAGGGCCAGAGCGATGGCCGAGGACAGAACGCGCTTTTGCATGTGTTTCTCCTGAAAACCCCCCTTGAATCGGGGGCGTAGGAAATTGTTGCTGAGGCGTGCGCGCGGCATCCTCAGGTTTGCCATAGGTTGTTGCGCCACGGCTACACAAAACACGACAGGCTTTGGATGCAGCGCAAAGGAATGCGCACGCAGGTCAGATGCAGAGCGGAGCCGAGGCCCCGCATCGCCCGCGAACGGGCATGAAAAAAGGGGCCGAGGCCCCTTTTTGCGATCAGATCAGGCGAAGCCTGGATCAGAAAGCGTGACGGACACCGACGGCCAGACCGCGCGACGACTTGTCATTGGCGGTAGGCGAAGTGGCAGCGGTGATGGCCAGACGAGCCTTGTCACCGTTCTGCACTTCGGTGAACAGGGCGTACACGGCGGTGCGCTTGCTCAGGTCGTACTGGGCCTTCAGGGTGATGATGCCAGCGTTGTCGTGCTTGGTGCCCTTGGCGCCGAACGCTGCGCTGGTGACCGAAGTGCCGGCGCTGTTGAGCACATAGCCAGTTGCGTTCTTGGCGTAGGCGTAACCACCGGTGATGGTCAGGCCGGTGACCACAGGCACAGCTGCGTTGAAGCCGTACAGGCGGTTGCCGTTGACAGCGCGGTTGCCGTCGTTGGTGTCATCGTTGTAGAAAGCGGTCAGCTTGGCCACGCCCAGATCGTATGCGCCGTAAGCGAACAGACCAACGTGTTCTTGCTGCAGGGTCTGGTTGCTATTAACGTTGATGTAGCTGGCACCAGCGGACAGGGGGCCCTGCACGAAGTTGGCGGCGAAGCCGTAAGCGCGGCCCAGCTTGGAGCCGTTGGTGAGTTCAGCGTTGTTGGTAGCAGAGCCATCCGTTGCCGTGCTGTACTGAGCCGACAGGGTCAGGCCAGGCACGAAGGTCGGGGCGATGTAGGTCAGGGCGTTGTCGATGCGACGGTAAGTCACGCCACCCAGAGTGGCGGCAACGACGGAAGCGTCGTATGCCTGAGCGCCGATCGCGTCAGCGATCTGGGCACCGATCAGGGAGTCCTGACGGCCGATGCGCAGTTCACCAGCTTCAGCCGAAGCCAGGCCCAGCCACGCAGCGCGGTCGAAGAAACGACCGGAAGCGGAAGCGCCGGTGTCAGCGTTGACAGTGGCTTCCAGTTGGAACTTGGCCTTCAGACCACCGCCCAGATCTTCCACGCCCTTGAAACCCAGGCGCGAAGTGGCCAGGTTGCCGGAGGAAACGCGGTTGAAGGTGGTGCTCTTGCCAGAAACGGTGGCACCGGTGTTGCCCTTGACGGACTCAACGGAAGCGTCGACCACGCCGTACAGGGTCACCGACGATTGAGCGAAAGCGGCAGAGGAGGCGGCGATGGCGGCCAGGGCCAGCACAGTCTTTTTCATTGAAATCTCCAAAGTTGAACCAGAGGCTTCAGCAGATCGCGACCGAGGTGGCGCGGGTGAGGTGATCAGGGTTGTCACCTCTTTTCAGGCTGCTGAAACTGCACTGCATTGCACCAGATTTTTCAAAGGTGGGTGATGACAGGGTTGTCATAACGATAATCCGACCGGCTCAATGTTGCCTCACCGCAACAGATCAGGACGCCGGATAATGGCCGCATGAGCATCCAGACCGACGATTTCGGCCCTGCGGGCAAGCGCGCTTCGCCGCGCCAAGCCCAGCGGGACACCCCACGCAGCCAGGGCGCGGCGCTGGACGCCGCCCCTTCGGCGCGCATGGTGGAGGCCGGCGTGACGTCGCCCCACGAGGATGCGCTGGAACGGGCCTTGCGCCCCAAGGACCTCGGCGAGTACGTCGGGCAGGCGAAGGCGCGCGAGCAACTGGAGATCTTCATCGGTGCGGCGCGCAAGCGGGGCGAGGCCCTGGACCACGTGCTGCTGTTCGGGCCGCCCGGCCTGGGCAAGACCACGTTGAGCCACATCATCGCCACCGAACTGGGGGTGAACTTGCGGCAGACCTCGGGGCCGGTGCTCGAAAAGCCCAAGGACCTGGCTGCCATCCTGACCAACCTGGAGCGGCACGATGTGCTGTTCATCGACGAAATCCACCGGCTGTCGCCTGTGGTGGAGGAGATCCTCTACCCCGCGCTGGAGGACTACCAGATCGACATCATGATCGGCGAGGGGCCGGCGGCGCGCTCCATCAAGCTCGACCTGCAGCCTTTCACGCTGGTGGGTGCGACCACGCGCGCCGGCATGCTGACCAACCCGCTGCGCGACCGTTTCGGCATCGTCGCGCGGCTGGAGTTCTACACGCCCGAGGAGTTGCAGCGCATCGTGACGCGCTCGGCGGGCCTGCTGGGCGCCCCGATCGATGCGGTGGGTGCGATGGAGGTGGCGCGGCGCTCGCGCGGCACGCCCCGCATCGCCAACCGCTTGCTGCGGCGGGTGCGCGACTATGCCGAGGTCAAGGGCGACGGCCGCATCGACAAGGGCATGGCCGACAAGGCGCTGGCGATGCTGGACGTGGACCCGATCGGCTTCGACGTGATGGACCGCAAGCTGCTGGAGGCCATCATCCACCGCTTCGATGGCGGGCCGGTGGGCCTGGACAACGTGGCAGCGGCCATCGGCGAGGAGCGCGAGACCATCGAGGATGTGATCGAGCCCTACCTGATCCAGCAGGGCTTCCTGCAGCGCACGCCGCGTGGGCGCATCGCCACGGCGGCGGCGTTCAGGCACCTGGGGCTGACTGCCCCTCAGGATGGGGACGTGCCGGGCGACGCTTGATGGGCGAGCGCCTGACCAAGACTGGTCGGGCCTGATCTGCGGATCAGCGCCGGCGCAGCAGGTGCACGTACTCGGGCTGGCCGTTGACTTCGTTGGCTTGCTGTTCGACCAAGTCGTTGCCGGTCTGGCGGGCGAAGGCCTGGAAGTCGCGCACGGAGCCAGGGTCGGTGGCCAGCACCTTGAGCACCTCGCCGCTGTGCATGTCCGACAGGGCCTTCTTGGCCTTGAGGATGGGCAGCGGGCAGGTCAGGCCGCGGGCGTCGAGTTCCTTGTGGATGTCCATGGGTGCCATCATGCAGGAAAGACGCCGGTCGAGAGGTAGCGGTCGCCACGGTCGCAGACGATGAAGACGATGGTGGCGTTGCTGACCTGCTTGGCCAGCTCCAGCGCCGCCCAGCAGGCGCCCGCCGCGGAGATGCCGCAGAACAGGCCTTCTTCGCGGGCCAGGCGGCGGGCCATGTCTTCGGCATCGGCCTGGCTGACGTAGATGAGTTCATCGACGCGGCTGGGCTCGTAGATCTTGGGCAGGTAGGCCTCGGGCCATTTGCGGATGCCGGGGATGCGCGAGCCTTCCTGCGGCTGTGCGCCCACGATGCGCACCTCGGGGCTCTGCTCTTTCAGGAACTTCGAGACACCGGTGATGGTGCCGGTCGTGCCCATGGCGCTCACGAAGTGCGTGACGCGGCCGTGGGTGTCGGCCCAGATTTCGGGGCCGGTGGTGTCGTAGTGCACCGAGGGGTTGTCGGGGTTGGCGAACTGGTCGAGCACCACGCCCTTGCCTTCGCGGACCATCTGACCGGCGAGGTCGCGGGCGTATTCCATGCCGCCGCTCTTGGGCGTGAGGATGAGCTCGGCGCCGAAGGCCTTCATGGTCTGGGCACGCTCGATGGAAAGGTCCTCCGGCATGATCAGCACCATGCGGTAGCCACGGATGGCTGCGGCCATGGCCAGCGCGATGCCGGTGTTGCCCGAGGTGGCTTCGATGAGGGTGTCGCCCGGCTTGATGTCACCGCGCTCTTCGGCGCGGCGGATCATGTTGATGGCGGGGCGGTCTTTCACCGAGCCGGCCGGGTTGTTGCCTTCGAGCTTGGCGAGAATGACGTTGCCGCGGGCGTCGCAGTCGGCTCCGGGCACGCGTTGCAGGCGAACCAACGGGGTTTTGCCGATGGCGTCTTCAAGGGTGGGGTAGCTCATGCGCACAGTGGTGCCCCGGGACGGACTCGAACCGTCACTCCTTGCGGAACCGGATTTTGAATCCGGCGCGTCTACCGATTTCGCCACCAGGGCACTGGTGAAAGGGGCGAGGATAGCACACGCCAAGGCCGCGAGAGACCGTGACGGATGCCCGCATCGGCTGACACGCCATGCACCCTGCGTCAGCCCGGCGCAACGGGTGGGCGCCAGTCGGGCCTATCATGCGGAGTCATTCCACCTCCCCCGTTGAGCCCATGCCGCCGCTGCCCCCCGTCACCCAGGCACTCATCCTCATCAACGTGGCCCTGTTTTTCCTGGACGAACTGCTGGGGCGCGCACTGACATTCAACATGGCGCTGTGGCCGCTGCAAAGCGGTGGCTTCATGCCCTGGCAGGTGCTGACCTACGCCTTCCTGCATGGCTCGCTGGGCCACCTGTTCTTCAACATGCTGGGCCTGTGGATGTTCGGCAGCGAGTTGGAACGCATCTGGGGCCAGCGCCGTTACATGGAGTTCCTGGGGGCCAGCGTGCTGACGGCCGCTGCCACGCAGTTGCTGATCTCGGCCGCCTTCGGCTGGGGCAACCCGACGGTGGGCGCCTCGGGCGGGCTGTTCGGGCTGCTGCTGGCCTTCGGGATGATGTTCCCGGAGCGCACGATCATGCCGCTGTTCCCGCCCATCCCGATGAAGGCCAAGGTCTTCGTGGCGGTGTACGGCGGCCTGGAGCTGTTCATGGGCGTGACCGGCACCGCGTCGGGCGTGGCGCACTTTGCGCACCTGGGCGGCATGCTGGGCGGCTGGTTGATGCTGCGCTTCTGGCGCGGCCAGCCGCCGTTCAAGTCGCGCCGTGGCTCTGGCCGCGGCCGCTTCTGAGCCGGACCCAGCCTGAGGACACGGCAATGCCTGCCGTGATCAAGAGCAGCGCGCAAGGGTGGTACCAGCGGGGCCATTGGCCCAGGAACAGCGCGGACCACAGCGCCGCGAACACCGGCGTCAGGTTGATGAAGAAGGCGGCCAGGTTGGGCCCGACCGCCTGCACACCCAAACCCCAGCAGCGGTAGGCCAGGATGGACGGGCCAATGGCGATGAAGAGCAGCCCGGCCCAGGTGCGCCACCCCTGAGGCCACCAGGACACCGCGGGTGCGCCAGGCAGGGTGTGCGCGCCGATCCAGCTGGCTTCCACCGCGCTGCAACCCAGGGCCCACAGGCCACCGAAGAGCACCTGGACCCAGAGGAACTCGGCCCAATCCCAATCAGGGCGCGCATCGCCGCGCATGTGGGCCGGCGGTTGGGCCAGCCACCAGCTGTAGAGCGCCCAGGCCAGGCTGGCCAGCAGCATCAGCAGGTCGCCCGGCACAAGCTGCACCTGGCGCAGCACCGACCACTGGCCCTGCGCCAGCACCAGCAGCACGCCCAAGACGGACAAGGCCGCACCCACCAGTTGCCGCGCTTGCAAGGTCTGCCCGAAGCCCACGCGCCCCACCAGCATCATCCACACGGGGATGCTCGCGCCGATCAGGGTGACGTTGATCGGCGTGGAGGTCTGCAGGGCCAGGTATTGCAGGGCGTTGTAGGTGCCCACGCCCAGCGTGCCGATGAGGGCCAGGTAAGGCCAGCGCGCCAGGATGCGCCCAGGTGCGCGGCAGACGCGCCAGGCCAGCGGCGCCAGCAGCACGGCCACCAGGCCCCAGCGCAGGGCGTTCATGGCCACGGGCGGCATGGTGCCGACCAGCATGCGCCCCACGACGGCATTGCC
This sequence comes from Aquabacterium sp., assembly GCA_023266355.1. Classification (GTDB taxonomy): domain Bacteria; phylum Pseudomonadota; class Gammaproteobacteria; order Burkholderiales; family Burkholderiaceae_C; genus Aquabacterium. The sequence goes on along the minus strand of JAHFQM010000001.1, from coordinate 377,158 downwards.
GGCCCACATCATGGGCGGGATGACCAGCAAGGCCAGGGTGCGCGGGGAGATGTTCACAGCGAAGAAGGCAAAAAAGCGACCTGTCTGATGCGGATGAACGCATTAGAGCAGGTCGCTCAAACTTCCCTTTCGGCAGGGGCACCCGCAGGTGCCCGCATCACCACATCGCCGCACCAGCGGCGCGATGCTCAGGCCATGCGGCGGCGCAGGCCGAGACCGATCAGGCCCAGGGCGGCCAGCGACAGGGCCATGCCGGTAGGCTCGGGCACGGGTGCCGCGGTGGTGGCGGTCAGGCCGATGACGGTGGAGCCCAGGCTGGCGCCGGCCTGGCCGAACAGGCCCAGGTAGGTCAGTGTGGGTTGCTGGCCGCTCAGGTTGACCGAGAACAGCCAGTTGTCGCCGGTGAACTCGTCGGTCAGCGAGGCGTAGGCGATGCCGGAGGCCGACACGTCGAAGGACGACACGCTGGTGGTGTTGACGCCCACGAGCGCGCCCAGGCCCGTGGCCATGTCGAGCATCTTCAGGTCGGCCACGTAGCTGAGTTGACCGCCGTTGGCGTTGACTTGCTGGTAAAGCGCATCGCCGCGGGCGTCGATGGCGTACAGGCTGGTGCCGGTGCTGGCGTCACGGTCGTTGTTCGTGTAGGCCGAGGCCACCACGCTCGGCGACGTGCCATTGGGGTTGGCCGCCACGACGTTGATGGGGGTGTCCACGCGCACCAGGCCGGCATTGCTGCCGTTCACGTTGATGCGCAGGTTCTGGCCGGTGTTGCTGACCACGCGCAGGGAGGGCAAGGTCTGGCCCAGGTCGGGCACGGGGTTGAAGTCGAAGCCGAAGGCCTGGCCGCTCAGGCCGGAGAAGGCCGTGCCGGAGGCGCCCAGGGTGGCGTCTGCGCGCAGGCTGCCGGCGAAGGTGGCGGCGCCGGTGGTGGCGTTCAAGGTGAACAGGCGGCCGGCGCTGCTGAGGGTGTAGAAGTCACCGGTGACGGGGCGCTGCTCCAGGCCCAGCAGGCGCTCGCCGACCGCCAGGTTGAGGCCCGTGATGTCGATGACGGTGCCGGCGGTGGTGTTCGCACTGTCGAACTGGACCAGTTGGTTCTTGTTGGTCAGGGCGAGCATGCCCTCGGCTTGGGCGCCAAAGGCGGCAAGGGACAGGGCCGCGGCGATGAGAGAGGGCTTGAACATCTGAGGACTCCATGAAGGCTGGGGCAGGAACATCGGCCTGGTTGGCGGCAGCCAGACCATCACCGGGTTGCCATCGAGCTTAGCCAGCGGCCGTGGCAGGCTCAGGTCACACACCCCACATCAATTAACCCATTCGGGCTATGAACGAAGAAGAATCACCAGGTGATTGGTTTTGAACTGGCGTCAAATTGGCGGCAATGCGCACCGTTATTTGCACAACTTCATGGTTATCCATGAAAAAACCTGCCAAGCATTCAAAACGCATTGGCAGGTGGTGATCAGCCCCGGCGAGGGGGCTGGATGAAGCTTGGACGCGTCAGGCTTGGCGGCGGCGCATCAGCAGACCCATCAGGCCCAAGCCGGCCAGCATCAGCGCGACCGAGGTGGGCTCCGGCACGGCGGCGGTCAGGCCGACGACGGGTGCGATGGCGGTGTTGCCATGGATGCCGAAGTCACCGATGTAGGTGGTTTGGCCGTCGGCGGCCAGGCCCAGTGCGTACAGGCCGCTGTAGCCGTCGGCCGAGGTGAAGCCGGCGAAGGCCGCGCCAGAGCGCGAGATGTCGAAGCCGAACACGCTCAGGCTGCTGGCACCCAGGTCACGCACGCGGCTGTAAACGCCACCACCGGGGCCGCCGGTGAAATACAGGCCGTTGGAAGCCGTGTCGATGGCGTAGAGCTTGACGGCCGTGGTGGCCAGATCGGCGTCGTTGTCGGCGTAGGCAGCACCGGTCAGGGCGAGCTTGGCGGTCGAGCCAGAAGCGGTCACCGCGGTTTGCGTGGCCACGGTGCCGGTGTTGGCGTTGACGGCGTAGTTGCTGCCGCCAGCGGTGAGCACACGCAGCGACACGGCGCCGTTCAGATCGGCCACCGGGTTGAAGTCAAAGCCGACGCTGCCGGTGATCGGGGTGCTCAGGGTCGCCACGAAAGACGCCTGGCCGTCGGTGCCCAGGGTGTACAGCTTGCCGGCGCTGCTGATGCTGTAGAGCAGACCGTTGCTGGGGCGCAGGTCCAGGCCGAGCAGGCGCTCGCTGGCGCCCAGGCCCGTGATCGACACGGCCGAGCCCATCGTGGGCGCGGCGCTGTCGAGGGTGATGAGCTGGTTGTCGGTGGTCAGTGCGTACAGGGTTTCGGCCTGCGCGCCCAGGGAAGCCAGGGCGAGGGCCGAGGCGATGAGGGAATGCTTGATCATCTGGAACTCCTGGTGGGTCGGTCGTGGGTGCGAGGCGCACCCCTTCAATGCCGGCACGCTTGTGTTCGCACCGCTTGCCCACCACTACGCCCGCCGAGGGCGCGGAGTTTCACTCAGAGATCACACCCCCCTCATTCGGGTGGTTCCGGAACGCATTCACCGCGGCACCGCTGCCCGGTAGGCGTGCCAAGACGCATGGCCCAGCACCGGGCCGACCAGCAGCAGGCCCAGGAAACCGGGCAAGAGCGCCAGCAGGGTGAGCCCTGCGATCAGGGCCGCCCACCACAGCATCACCCCGGTCTGCGTGAGCACCAGGCGCATGCTCAAAAGACCGGCAGAGACGGCATCGACCTGGCGGTCCAGCAGCAAGGGCATGCTGACGACGCTGATGGCGTAGATGAGGCCGGCGAACACGGCGCCGACCAGGGTGTAGACCACGGCGAAGGTGATGTACTCCTCGGTGAGGAAGCTGGCCAGCGGCTGGCTGAAATCGGGCACACCGTCGAGGCTGATGGCGAAGACGATCATGGCCGCGCGGCCCCAGAGCATCTCCAGCACCAACAGCACGGCCGCGAAGATGGCCAGTTGCGCACCACTTTGCCGCCATGCCGTCAGGGCCGACCCAAAGCCCGGACGGTGCCCCTCTTCCAGCTCGCGGCTGGCGTGGTAAAGGCCCAGGCACAGGAAGGGGCCCATCAGCAGGAAGCCTGCGGACAGCGCCAGGGTGTATTCGGGTGCGCGGCGGAAGGTGCCCACCAGGGCCCAGCCCATCAGCACGAAGCACATGCCGAAGAACAAGCCGAAGTGGGGCGCGCGGCGGAAGTCTTGCCAGCCCGCGGCCAGCCAGCGCAGCGGGTCGCTGAAGCGGAGCGTGGTCAGGGGCAGGTCCAGGGCACTGGGCACCGGCGGAGCGTCAAAGCCCAGAGGCGCCAAGCCATCGGCGTTGGGCTCGGGCAGGGCCGTGGGCAGCACCACGTCTGCGGCCGCCCCGATGGCATCGCTCCAGGCGAGCTTGCGCCGCACGACAGGCTTGCGCCGCGTCACGCGGCGGCGGGACACCAGGTGGTGCTGAGACAGACGGCTGGCCATGCCCATGGATCCTCCTTCGCAGGGGTCGATGGACAGACCTTACGCCGCCGCAGCAGCCCGGGCATCCGGAGGAACACCCGGTCGGCGGCCGGGCACCGCGTCACGCGTTGACGCTGGCGGGCGCCTGCGTCAGGCTGGCATCAAGGCTTGGGTGCCGCCACGGCTTCCAGCGCATGCGCCAGTTGCTGCACGGTGCGCTCCACGTGGTGCCACTTTTCCAGGCCGAACAGGCCGATGCGGAAGCTGCGGAAATCGGCCGGCTCGTCGCACTGCAGGGGCACGCCCGCGGCGGTCTGCAGGCCGAGCGCCAGGAATTTCTTGCTGTTCTGGACGTCGGGGTCGGTGGTGTAGCTCACGACCACGCCGGGCGCCTGGAAGCCCTCGGCGGCGACGCTGGGGTAGCCGTGGCGCACCACCAGTTCGCGCACCTGGCGGCCCAGGGCGATCTGCTCCTGGCGCACCTTCTCGTAGCCATAGGCCTCGGTTTCGGCCATGGCGTCACGCAGGCGCAGCAGGGCGTCGGTGGGCATGGTGGAGTGGTAGGCGTGGCCGCCGCCCTCGTAGGTCTCCATGATCTGCAGCCACTTCTTGAGGTCCATGGCGAAGGTGGTGCTCTGCGTGGCGTCGATGGCCTGGCGGGCGCGCTCGCTGAGCATGACCATGGCGCAGCACGGCGAGCTGCTCCAGCCCTTTTGCGGCGCGGAAATCAGCACGTCCACACCAGTGGCGGCCATGTCCACCCACATGGCGCCCGAGGCGATGCAATCCAGCACGAACAGGCCACCCACGGCGTGTACGGCATCGGCCACGGCCTTCAGGTAGTCGTCGGGCAGGATCATGCCGGCCGCGGTCTCCACGTGCGGCGCGAACACCAGCGCGGGCTTCTCGCGGGCGATGGTGGCCACGACCTCGTCGATGGGCGCGGGGGCCCAGGCGGCTTGCGGGCCGTCAGCGATGCGGCGGGCCTTGAGCACGGTGTGGCTGGCGGGGATCGAACCCATCTCGAAGATCTGCGTCCAGCGGTAGCTGAACCAGCCGTTGCGGATGACCAGCACGTGCTTGCCGTGCGCGAACTGGCGCGCCACGGACTCCATGCCGAAGGTGCCACTGCCCGGCACCAGCACGGCCGAAGGGGCGTTGTAGACGCGCTTGAGCATGGCCGAGATGTCGGTCATCACGCCCTGGAAGCGCTTGGACATGTGGTTGAGCGCGCGGTCGGTGTAGACCACCGAGAACTCGAGCAGACCGTCGGGATCGATGTCGGGAAGGAGGCCGGGCATGGGTGTGGCGTGTGCAGTCAAGTTGCTGAAATCAGCGTAGCACACGCCCCTGACGGCCCTGCGTCAGGCTATCCCTTGTTCCGCGGGGGCAGGCTGGCGGTGGAACAGGCGGTCCAGCGCCAGGTAAACCACCGGCGTCGTGTACAGCGTCAGCACCTGGCTGAGCAGCAACCCGCCCACCACGGCATAGCCCAGGGGCTGGCGCAACTCGGCGCCGGTGCCATGGCCCAGCATCAAGGGAACAGCGGCCAGCAGCGCGGCCAGCGTCGTCATCATGATCGGGCGGAAGCGCACCACGCAGGCTTCCTGGATGGCCTCGCGCGGGCTGATGCCGCGTTCGCGCTGGGCCTGCAGGGCGAAGTCCACCAGCATGATCCCGTTCTTCTTGACGATGCCGATCAGCAGCACCACGCCGATGAGCGCCATGATGGAGAAGTCCTGCCCGCTGAACCACAGCAGGGCCACCGCGCCAATGCCCGCCGATGGCAAGGTGGACAGGATGGTCAAGGGGTGCACGAAGCTCTCGTAGAGCACGCCCAGGATGATGTAGACCGCCAGCAGCGCCGCCAGGATCAGGAAGGGCTGGGTGGCCAGCGAGTCCTGGAAGGCCTGGGCCGCGCCCTGGAACTTGCCGGCCACGCTGTCGGGCACCTGCAGCTCCTGGCGCACCTGTTCCAGCAGCTTGACGGCATCGCCCAGGGCCACGCCGGGCGCGAGGTTGAAGGACAGGTTCACCGCCGGCGCCATGCCCAGGTGGTTGATGTTGACCGCCCCCGTTTCCGGTGGCTCCAGGCGGGCCACTTCGGCGAGCGGCACCATCTGGCCGGTCTTGGCCGAGCGCAGGTGCAGCCAGTTCAGGCTGTCGGTCTGGCCGCGCAGGGCGGGGTCGATTTCGAGGATGACCTGGTACTGGTTCTGCTCGGTCTGGGTTTCGCCGATCTGGCGCTGACCATAGGCGCTGTAGAGCACCTGGTTGATGTCGTCCACGCTCAGGCCATGGCGGGCCGCGGCGGCCCGGTCGATGGTCAGGCGGGTGATGCCTGCACCCAGCTGCAGGTCGTTGGAGACGTCGCGGAACTGCGGCATGCGGGAGAGCCGCTCGGTCAGGCGGTCGGCCCACAGGCCCAGGGTGGCGCTGTCGTCGCCCAGCAAGGCGTACTGGTACTGGGTGCGCGGTGAGCCGGTGCCCAGGTTGATGTCTTGCGCGGCGCGCATGAACATGGTGATGCCCGGCACCTGGGCCATCTTGGGGCGCAGGCGGTCGATGAAGCCTTGGGCAGAGACGTCGCGGTCAGCGCGGTCCTTGAGCACGATGAAGAAGCGTCCGCTCGACAAATTGCCGCTGCCACCGCCGCCACCGGACGCACCCACCACCTGGTTGTAGCCCAGCACGGCCGGGTCCTGGTCGAGGATCTTGGCCAGCGCCGTGTGCTTCTCGACCATGGCCTCGAACGAGGCGTCTTGTGCGGCCTGGGTGGTGCCGAACACGAAGGCCGTGTCCTGCAACGGGAAGAAGCCCTTGGGAATGAGCACATAGCTCACCACCGCCAGGGCCATGGTCGCGAAGAAGACGAGCAGCATCAGCCATGAGTGGTTCAGTGCCCAAACCAGGCTGCGGCCATAGCCGTCGATCAAGCGTTGCACCCAGCCCCCGTCGTGGTGGGCCGGTGCGCGCGACATCCAACGCGAGGCCAGCATGGGCGCCAGCGTGAGCGAGGTCAGCACCGACACGCCAATGGCGGCCGTGACCGTCACCGCAAATTCGCTGAACAAGCGCCCCACCACGCCGCCCATGAAGAGCAGCGGGATGAAGGCCGCCACCAGCGACACGCTGATGGAGACCACGGTGAAGCCCACCTCGCCCGACCCTTTGAGCGCAGCCTCTTTCATGGGTTCGCCCAGCTCCAGATGGCGGTGGATGTTCTCGACCACCACGATGGCGTCGTCCACCACGAAGCCCATGGCGATGATGAGCGCCACCAGCGTGAGGTTGTTCAGGCTGAAGCCCAGGCGCTCCATGGCCGCGATGGTGGCGATCATGGACACGCCCAGCACCGCCGTGACGATGACCGTGGCCGAGACCTGGCGCAGGAAGGCGCCCATCACCACGACCACCAGCACGAAGGTCAGGACCAGGGTGAGCTCGACTTCGTGCAGCGAAGCGCGGATGGTGCGCGTGCGGTCGTTGAGCACCTCGACCGTGACGCTGGCGGGCATGCGGCTGGTCAGCTCGGGCAGGGCCGCTTGCACGCGGTCGGCCGTCTCCACGATGTTGGCGTCGGGCTGGCGGCGCACGATGATGCCCAGGCCCTGCTTGCCGTTTTGCCAGGCGCGCACGTAGTCGGTTTCGGCCCCGGCCGTGACCTGGGCCACATCGCCCACGCGCACGGGCACGCCGTTGCGGTCGATGACGGTGAGGGCTTCGTAGTCGGCCGGCTTGAAGAGCTGGTCGTTCGTGGCCAGGGTGCTGCTGCGGCCCTCGCCGAACAGGGCGCCCTTGGGCTGGTTGACGCTGGCCTTTTGCACCGCGGCGCGGATGTCGGCCAGGCTCAGGCCATGCGCGGCCAGCCGGGCGGGCGAGGCCTGGATGCGTATGGCCGGCTTTTGCTGCCCGGCGATCGACACCTCGGAGACCCCATCGATCTGGCTCAGGCGCCGCGACAACACGGTTTCGGCCAGGTCGCTGAGCTCGGTCATGCCCAGCACCTCGGACTGCATCTTGAGGATGAGGATGGGGCCGTCGGCGGGGTTGACCTTGCGCCACGTCGGCGGCGAGGGCATGCCCAGCGGCAAGCGCCCTGCCGTGGCGTTGATGGCCGCCTGCACCTCTTGCGCGGCCTCGTTGATGTTCTTCTTCAGCGTGAACTGCAGGGTGATGGAGACGCTGCCCAGCGAGCTGGTGGACGACATCTCGGTGATGCCCGGCACACCGCTGAGGGCCACTTCCAGCGGCGTGGCCACGGCCGAGGCCATGGTTTCGGGGCTGGCACCCGGCAGGCGGGCGCTGATCTGGAGGGTCGGGAAATCGGCCTGCGGCAGAGGCGCCACGGGCAGGCGCGGGAAAGCGAACAAGCCCAGCAGCACCAGGGCCAGGGTCAGCAAGACGGTGGCCACCGGGTGGGCGATGCACCAGGCGGACAGGCCATTGACCCGGGCGACCGTTGGCGTGACGGACGGGGTGACGGGGTGGGAGACCAGGCTCATGTCAGGGCTCCGTGGCTCAAGGCTGGCTGGCCGAGCGGGCGGCACCGCTTGCCGCGGCCAGCACCTTGACCGCCGCCTTGGGCTTGAGGCGGGACTGGCCATCGACCACCACCTGGTCGCCCGGCTTCAGGCCATCGGCGCGGGGCGCCACCACCACCCAGGTGTCGGACTGCCAGCGCGGCTGCACGGGCACCATCTGCGCCTGGGCGGCGCCCTCGGCTTTCGCCACTCGCCACACGAACGGCCCCTTGAGGCCACGCTGGACGGCGGCGGCCGGCACGGTCAGGGCGCCCGCGATGGCGCCCGTGTCGAGCTGGACCGTCACGAACTGGCCGGGCCAGAGGCGCTCGCGCGCATCCCGCGGCGGAGCCAACTCGGCCTTGAGCTTCAAGGAGCCGGTGCCCGCGTCCACGGCGTTGTCGGCCGAACGCAGGCGCCCCTTGGCCAGGGTCGGGCCGCCCTCGCGCTCGGCCACGCTCACCACGGCGCCTTGCGGCTGCGCGATGGCCTGGCGCACATCGCTCAGGCGGGTTTGCGGCACGCTGAAGACCACCATCAAGGGCTCGGTCTGCGCCAGGGTGACGATGCCCTGCGCGTCCAGCAGCCGCACGATGTTGCCCACATCGACCAGGCGCAAGCCGACGCGCCCGCTGAAGGGCGCGGTGATCACGGTGTAGGACAGCTGCGTCTGGACCTGGCGCACGCTGGCCTGCTGGGACTGCACCTGCGCCTGCAGCTGCGCCACCTGGGCCTGCTGCTGGTCGCGCTGCTGCGTGGACACGGCCGACTGCGCGGCCAGGTCCTGGTAGCGCTGGAGGTCCAGTTGCGCCAGCGCCAGCTGGGCTTGCAAGCGGCGCAACTCGGCCTCGGCCTGGGCCACCTGGGCGCGCAGGCTGCGGTCATCGAGGCGGGCCAGCACCTGGCCCTGGCGCACCTGCTGGCCCTCGGTGAAATTCACCTCGGTCAGCAAGCCGTCGATGCGCGACTTCACCACGGCCTGCCGCGCGGCCTGCACCTGCCCGACCGCGCTGAGCGACAAGGCCTGGTCCTGCACCTGCACCTCGGCCACCTTGACGGGCACCGGCGGCGGCGCCTTGCCGCCTGCCGCTTTCTGCGCCATCGACGTTGACCATGGCCACAGCAACGCCGCGCTCAGGCCAAGGGAAGCGAAGGCTGCGATCGCACCAGCGGTGCGCCAGCGGTGAGGGGTCAGGGCGGGCATGGACGGTCAGACAAAAAAGGTGTCCGATCGTAAATGCAGGGCGGTGACAAGCCACCCCGTCCCTAGGGCGAAGATCGCGCAAAGGTATGCGGAATGGGCATGAGGCGGCGCGCGCGCCAGCCCTCTTCAACCGCGCCGGACGCGACGCAGTTCGTCGAGGATGAGCAGCGCCGCGCCGATGGTGATGCCGCAATCCGCGATGTTGAACGCGGGGAAGTGCCCGCCCGGGAACATCGGCGACAGGAAGGCCCAGTGGAAGTCGAGGAAGTCCACCACGTAGCCGTGCACCAGCCGGTCGATGACGTTGCCGATGGCGCCCCCCAGGATCAGCGACAGCGCCCAGGCGAACAGGCGCTGGCCGCCGTGCTGGCGCAGCATCCACACGATGAAGCCCGTGGCCACCGCGCCCAGGCCCACGAAGAACCAGCGCTGCCAGCCCCCCGCGTGCGCCAGGAAAGAAAAGGCCGCACCCGAGTTGTGCACCCGCACGATGTTGAAGAAGGACGTGACCGCGTGGCTGTGCCCCAGCTCATAGGCGCCCACGATGAGCACCTTGGTGAACTGGTCGGCCAGGATGAGCAGGAAGGCGATGCCCAGCCAGGGCATCAGCGAGGCGTTGGACGACTTGCTGGCCATGGTCAGGCGTGCGCGCGGTGTTCACCGTCGCCGTGCAGGTTGCTGTCGCAGCGACCACAGAGGGTCGGGTGCTCGGGGTTGACGCCGACGTCGTCGCGGTAGTGCCAGCAGCGCTCGCACTTGACGGCCTTCGAGGGGTTGACCTCGATCTGCGTGCTGTGCCCCTCGGCCAACTCGACACCGGAGACGATGAGCACGAACTTCAGGTCATCCCCCAGGCTGCGCAGGTCGGCCAGCAGGCGCGCGCCCTGCTCGTCTTGCGTGCCGATGGTGATGAAGAGATTGGCCTGCAGCGAGGCACCGACGTCGCCACGGGTGCGCACGTCCTCGATGCGGCGGTTGGCCTCTTCGCGCAGCGCACGGATGCGTGCCCACTTGGCGAGCAGCTCGGCGTCGGCCACGCTGTCATGGCCTTCACCACGCTCACCAAAGTCCCAGTAGGTTTCGGTGAAGATGGTGCCCGTCTGGCTGCGACCGCCATCGAACACCTGCCAGGCTTCCTCGGCCGTGAAGCTCAGGAAGGGCGCCATCCAGCGCAGCATGGCGTGCGTGATCTGCCACAGCGCGGTCTGCGCCGAGCGGCGGGCGTGGCTGCCTGCGGCGCTGGTGTAGAGGCGGTCCTTGAGGATGTCTAGGTAGAAGGCGCCGAGGTCTTCGGAGCAATACACCTGCAGCTTGGCCACCACGGGGTGGAACTCGTAGCGCTCGTAGTGGGCCAGGATGTCGGCCTGCAGCTGCGCGGCGCGGGCCAGGGCGTAGCGGTCGATTTCCAGCAGCTCGTTGACCGGCACGGCGTCCGTGGCGGGGTTGAAGTCCGAGGTGTTGGCCAGCAGGAAGCGCAGGGTGTTGCGGATGCGGCGGTAGCCGTCCACCACGCGGGCGAGGATCTTGTCATCGATGCCCAGGTCACCCGAGTAGTCGGTCGAGGCCGCCCACAGGCGGATGATTTCCGCGCCCATCTTGCTGCTGATTTCCTGCGGCGCGACCGTGTTGCCCAGCGACTTGGACATCTTGCGGCCCTGGCCGTCCACGGTGAAGCCGTGGGTCAGCAGGCCCTTGTACGGGGCGCGGCCGTAGATGGCGCAAGCAGCCAGCAGCGAGCTGTGGAACCAGCCGCGGTGCTGGTCGTGGCCTTCGAGGTAGAGGTCTGCCTCGGGGCCTTGCAAATGGCCGGCATGGGCGTGGCTGCCGCGCTCGCCATTGAGCACATGGAAGAAGGTGGTACCGGAGTCGAACCAGACGTCGAGGATGTCGGTGGACTTGCTGTACTCGGCAGCTTGCTCACCCAGCCACTCGGCCACGTCCAGCTTGGCCCAGGCCTCGACACCGCCCTGCTCCACCAGGGCCGCGGCGCGGTCCATGAAAGCCAGCGTGTCGGGGTGCAGCTCGCCCGTGACCTTGTGCAGGAAGAAAGGCAGCGGCACGCCCCAGTTGCGCTGGCGGCTGATGCACCAGTCCGGGCGGTTGGCGATCATGTCGCGCAGACGAACTCGGCCGTTCTCGGGGTAGAAGGTGGTCTGGTCGATGGCGTCGAGCGCGGTCTGGCGCAGGGTCTTGGCGGGCTTCTCAACGGTGAAGACGCCCTTGTTGCCGCCCTCCTCTTCGTCCATGCGCACGAACCACTGGGCCGCGGCACGGAAGATGACCGGCGTCTTGTGGCGCCAGCAGTGCGGGTAGCTGTGGACGATGTCTTGCGAGGCCAGCAGGCGGCCGTGTTCGCGCAGCGTCTCCAAGACCACAGGGGCGGCCTTCCAGATGTGCTGGCCGCCGAACAGCGGCAGCTCGGCTTCGTAGACGCCGTTGCCCTGCACCGGGTTGAGGATGTCGTCGAACTTCAGGCCGTTGGCGATGCAGGAGTTGAAGTCGTCCACGCCATAGGCCGGCGCCGAGTGCACGATGCCCGTGCCATCTTCGGCGCTGACGTAATCGGCCACATAGACGGGGGCGACGCGGTCGTAGCCTGCGTGAACGTGCGCCAGCGGGTGCTTGAACGTCAGGTGCTCCAGCTTGGCGCCGGTCGTGGTGGCCAGCACCTTGACCTCGTCGGCCGCGAAGCCGTAGCGCGTCGTGGCCTTCTCGACCAGGCTCTCGGCCAGCACCAGCAGGCCCTTGGGCGTGTCCACCAGGGCGTACGTCAGCTCGGGGTGGACGTTGAGCGCCTGGTTGGCGGGGATGGTCCAGGCGGTGGTGGTCCAGATGACGGCAAAGGCGTCCTTGGCCAGCGAAGGCAGGCCGAAGGCGGCGGCGAGCTTGGCTGGCTCGGCGCTCAGGAAGGCCACGTCCAGCGTCTGGGACTTCTTGTCGGCGTACTCGATCTCGAACTCGGCCAGCGAGGAGCCGCAATCGAAGCACCAGTACACGGGCTTGAGGCCGCGGTACACATGGCCGCGCTCGATGATTTTCTTCAGCGCGCGGATCTCATTGGCCTCGTTGCCGAAGTCCATGGTGCGGTAGGGACGCGCCCAATCGCCCAGCACGCCCAGGCGCTTGAAGTCGTTGCGCTGGCCGTCGATCTGCTCGGCGGCATAGACGCGGGCCTTGGCCTGCACGTCTTCGCGGCTGAGGTTGCGCCCGAAGGTCTTTTCGATCTGGTTCTCGATCGGCAGGCCGTGGCAGTCCCAACCGGGCACGTAACTGGCGTCGAAGCCGGCCAGCTGGCGCGCCTTGACGATCATGTCTTTGAGGATCTTGTTGGCCGCGTGCCCGATGTGGATGACGCCGTTGGCATAGGGCGGGCCGTCGTGCAGCACGAACTTCGGCGCACCCTGGCGGGCGGCGCGCAGCTTGCCGTAGATGCCGCTGGCCTCCCACTCGGCCACCCAGCCCGCTTCGCGCTTGGGCAGGTCGCCGCGCATCGGGAAGGGGGTGTCGGGCATGTTCAGCGTGGCGCGGTACTTGGATTCCGGCGCTTCCGCCCCACCCTTCGCGGGTTTGGCAGGCTTGGCAGATGGGGCAGAAGGGTCTTGGCTCATGGCGATCTCGGTCAAAGCAGCCCCGTCGCGGGCGCTGCAAAGGGCAGGCGCGTCCGGCGCGGGTCTGAAAGCATGGGGAGCGGCACCTTCCGACGTGGCGCAGCGGGAGCGACGGGTGCGGGCTGTCCACCGGCCAGGGCCGGCGGGTCGTCAGCCCGCGTCAAATTCGGTCGCGCGAGGTCTGGCGATGCTGGGCCTGGAAAAAGGCCTTGGCGTCGGCGATGTCCTTGTGGATGGCCGCCTGCAAAGCGTCCAGCCCGTCGTAGCGGGCTTCGTCTCGGAGTTTGTGCAGGAGTTCCACGCGCACGATTTTACCGTAGCCCCCCTCCACCCCCAGTTCGGCAGGCCAATCGAAGCAATGGACCTCCAGCAGCACGCGCCCGGCGTCTTCCACCGTGGGCCGCACGCCCAGGCTGGCCACGCCATCCAGCGCCTGTTCGGCCAGGCCGTGGGTGCGGACCACAAAGATGCCGCTGGTGGCCGGCTTGTCATGGCCGAAGCGCACGTTCAGCGTGCGGCAATCCAGGCTGCGGCCCAGCTTGGCGCCATGCACCACGTGGCCGCTGACGGTGTAGGGGCGCCCAAGCAGCGTGGCGACGCGGGCCATGTCGCCAGCGGTCAGGGCCTCGCGCACCACCGAGGACGACACGCGCACACCGTGCACCTCGTAGCTCAACATGCGGGCCACATCGAAGCCGCAGGCCTCGCCGGCGGCGTCCAGCATGGCGTAGTCGCCCACGCGCTTGGCGCCAAAGCGGAAGTCGTCGCCCACCAGCACGTAGCGCGCGTGCAAGCCGTCCACCAGCACCTGCTGGATGAAGGCCTCGGGGCTGAGCGAGGCCAGCGCCTGATCGAAAGGCAGGATCACGACCTGGTCCACGCCACAGCGCTCCAGCTCGGAGAGCTTGTCGCGCAACGTGGCGATGCGGCTGGGCGCCAGCTCGGGCTTGCCCGACAGGGCGGCGAAGTAGTCGCGCGGGTGCGGCTCGAAGGTCAGCACGGTGGCGGGCAAGCCGCGGTGCTGGGCTTCGTTGCGCAGCAAGGCGAGCATGGCCTGGTGCCCCCGGTGGACGCCATCGAAATTGCCGATCGTCAGGGCACAGGCCGGGGCCAGTGCCGCATGGTGGAACCCGCGAAAGACTTGCATGGGGTCAGATTATCAGGGCTGCACTCAAGGCAACACCACGGCGACATCTTCCACCCAGCACCATTGCCCCACGGGCAGGTCCTCGGGCAGGGCCAGGCGGCCGATGCTGCTGCGGTGCAGGCCCTCGACGCGGTTGCCCACGGCCGCCACCATGCGCTTGACCTGGTGGTACTTGCCTTGCAGCAGGGTCAGGCGCAGGTGCAGGGTTTCGGCGTCCACATCGGGCGGAGTGCCATCGACAGACGGCGGCAAGATGCGCTCGGCCGCATGGGCGGCCACGGGCTCCGGGTCGTCGTCCAGCACCACGCCCTTGAGCAGCTTGTCGCACATGGCCTGCGTGACGGGGTGCTTGCAGCTCACTTCATAGACCTTGGGCACGTTCTTCTTGGGCGAGGTCAGCTTGTGCAGCAACGGGCCGTCGTCGGTCAGCAGCAGCAAGCCGGTGGTGTCCTGGTCGAGCCGGCCCACAGGCTGCAGGCCCCGGCGGCGCAGCGGCACCGGCAGCAGGTTGTGCACGCCCGGCCAGGCGCCCGGTTTGAGCGAGCACTCGTAACCCGCCGGCTTGTGCAGCATCACCAGGGCCTTCACGTGGGTCACCCAGGGCAGGCCATCGACATCGAGCACCAGGCGGTCTTCGGGGAAAACGGCATCGGGGTCGTCCACCACCTCGCCATTCACCTTCACCAGCCCTTTGAGGACGAGGCCGTCGCAAACGCGGCGTTCGCCAAAGCCCTGGGCAAACAGGATCTGGGAGAGGAGTTCGTGGCCGGCAGGCAGGCGGGTGCGGGGAGGCATGGCAGGCAAAGACAGACGCTGGTCAAACCCCGATTGTGCTGCCATGATGCACATCACCTTGGCTTCCTGCATTGACGGCATGCGCGTTCACCACCTGAATTGCGGCTCCATGTGCCCACTTGGGCGTCGTTTGATCAATGGCGACGGCGGTTGGCTGGCCTCGGGCCACATGTGCTGCCACTGCCTGCTCATCGAGGGGCGCAACGGCCTGATCCTGGTGGACACGGGCCTGGGCACGGGCGATGTGGCCCACCCGGGCCGCCTGGGCACCCTGTTCAACGCGGTGACGCGACCGCGCCTGCTGATGCAGGAAACCGCGCTGCACCAGATCCGCGAACTGGGCCTGGACCCGCGCGACGTGCAGCACATCGTGCCCACCCACCTCGACCTCGACCACGCTGGCGGCCTGAGCGACTTCCCCCAGGCGCAGGTGCACGTCTTCACCCGCGAGTTGCAAGCCGCCACGGCGCGCGCCAGCCTGCAGGAAAAGGGTCGCTACGTGCCCGCACAGTGGGCGCACGGGCCGAAGTGGGCCGAACACGATGTGAGCGGCGAACACTGGCTGGGCTTTGACGCCATCCGCGCGCTGCCCGACACCGACGAAGAGGTGCTGCTGGTGCCGCTGACCGGCCACACCCAGGGCCACTGCGGCGTGGCCGTGCGCACCGACGAGGGCTGGCTGCTGCACTGCGGCGACGCCTACTTCTACCGAGGTGAAATGGACGCCGACCCGCACTGCACCTTCGGCCTGAAGGTGTTCCAGAACCTGGTGCAGATGGATGGCGTCCAGCGCCGCGCCAACCAGCAGCGCCTGCACGCGCTCAAGCAAGCGCATGGCGACGAGGTCACGCTGTTCTGCGCCCACGACCCCGTCGAGCTGGCCCAGTTGCAGCGCAAAACACATGGCCGCGCGAACGGTGCCCAAGGCGCCAGTGGCAACGGCGCCCAGCGCGCCGCCTGACGCCGCACCGCCCTCAGTACCGCCGCGTCAGCGTCATCACGTCGTTGTCGCGTTTCATCTGAAAACGCGTCAGGAAGCTGTTGCCCAGCAGCACGTGCGGCATGCCCTGCGGCACCACGACCGCGTCCACTTCATTCACCTCCACGTCCTGGATGCGCACCGAGCGCAGCTTGACGCGGTACATCCAGACCGTGCCATTGGCCGTGCTACCGGCCAGACGCGGGGCTTTTTCGAAGTCGATGCCCATGTGGCGGGCCTCGTCGGCCCCCATGGCCACGCTGGTGGCGCCGGTGTCCACCATGAACTGCGTGCTGCGCCCGTTGATGCTGCCCAGCGTCAGGAAGTGGCCGCCCGAGCTGGCCGTCAACACGATCTGGCTGCCGCCGCCCCCACCACCGCCGCCGCCCACGCTGACCGGCGCGCCGCCCAGCGTCACGGTCTGGCGCTTGCCGCCGACCTCCACCGTGGCCTGCTCGGCCCCGACGCTCAGCACCTTCACGCCCTGGTGGGTGTCGCCTGCGGCCAGGGCCTTGGGCGCCCCGCCGTTGACCACCAGCAAGGCCTTGCTGCCCATGCTGCCGGTCATGGCCACGCTTTGGGCCCAGGCCGGTGCGCTCACCAAGGCCAGCATCCACACCAAAGGCAGGCCCAGCAGCCTGGCTGTCGCCAGCGTCTGTGCACCCCTGCGAGCAGCCCTGGCGCCCTTCACGGCATCCGCGTCATTCACCTTCACAGCCATCCCCTTGTTGTGTTCGTGGGCTGCAGGGTGCAGCGCTCCCGCCAGCCTTGAGCGGCCAGCCCTGGCTCAGTCGCTGATCAGTCGCGGTAGTTGCCGAAATCCAGCGGCACGTCGTCGATCTCTTTGCGGATCAGGGCCTGGGCCGCCTGCAGGTCGTCGAAGTTCTTGCCTTGCACGCGAACTTCCTCGCCCTGGATGCTGGCATTGACCTTGATCTTGCTGTCCTTGATGAGCTTGGTGATGCGCTTGGCCAGCTCGGCCTCGATGCCGGCCTTGACCTTCACCACCTGCTTGACCTTGTCACCACCGATTTTCTCGACCTTGCCGACGTCCATGAAGCGGATGTCCACCTTCTGCTTGGTCAGCTTGTTGTAGAGCACATCGCGGACTTGGTCGATCTGGAAATCGCTGTCGCCATAGACGATGATTTCTTTTTCCTTCTTCTTGAACTCGGCGGCGGCGCTGGTGCCCTTGAAGTCAAAGCGGGTGCCGATCTCCTTGGACGTGGTGTCCACGGCATTGCCGACGGCGTCCAGGTTGGGGTCGAGCTTGGTGTCAAAACTGGGCATGTGTGTTCTCCGAGAGGGTCTGCTGCGTCTGTTGTCTGCGAAAATTCTCGCATGCACAGCGCCCTGGCCGTCGAACGCGGCGTCAATCTCAAGCCTTACAACACCTTCGCCCTGCCCTGCATGGCGCACACCTTGGTGCGCATCCGCAGCGAGGCGGACGTGCGGCGCGTGGTCGATGACCCCGAACTGGGCCGCGCGCCGAAGTTCATCCTGGGCGGCGGCAGCAACCTGATCCTCACGCAGGACATCAAGCCCGTCGTGCTGAAGGTCGAAGTGCCGGGCCTGCGCCTGCTCGAAACGCGTGAGGACGCCTGGATCGTCGAAGCCGGCGCCGGTGAGCGTTGGCACGACCTGGTGAGCTGGTGCCTGGACAACGACCTGCCCGGTCTGGAGAACATGGCGCTCATCCCCGGCACGGTGGGCGCGGCGCCAGTGCAGAACATCGGCGCCTACGGCATCGAGCTGAAAGACCGCTTCGAGTCCCTGGACGCGGTGGACCTCATGACCGGCCGCACCATCACGCTGGACGGCCCGACCTGCCGCTTCGACTACCGCGACAGCCTCTTCAAGCAGGCCCTGGCCGGCAAAACCGTCATCACGCGGGTGCGCCTGCGCCTGCCGCGTCCGTGGCAACCCATGCTGGGCTACGCCGAGCTGGAGCGCAAGGTCGCTGAAACCGGCATCACCGCGCCCAGCGCCCGCCAGATCTTCGACTGGGTGGTGGCCGTGCGCCGCGCCAAGCTGCCCGACCCGGCCGTCATCGGCAATGCCGGCAGCTTCTTCAAGAACCCGGTGGTGACGCCAGAGCAGTGCCGCGACATCATCCAGCGCGACCCGGAAATCGTCCATTACCCCATGCCGGACGGCAACTTCAAGCTGGCCGCGGGCTGGATGATCGATGCCTGCGGCTGGAAGGGCAAGACGGTGGGCCAGGCTGGCGTCTATGACAAGCAGGCCCTGGTGCTGGTCAACCGCGGTGACGCCCGTGGCGCCGAGGTGGTGACGCTGGCGCGCGCCATCCAGGAAAGCGTGTACGGCCGGTTTGGCATCCGCCTGGAGCCCGAGCCGGTGGTGATCTAGGGGGGTGCTTCGGCAAGGCAGAAACAGCGCTTGGATGTGACATTTTCAAACGCTACACTGCAGCGAAAAGCTGCTTTGTGTTGCCTTTGTCACCGTTTCAGGAGAACCCATGTCCAGTGTCCGCCATCGTTCTTCCCTGGGGCTGTCCGCCCTGACCCTGGCCACGGTCGCCGCCATGGCGCTGATGTCTGGCTGTGCCACCGACCCCTCGCTGGGCGGCAACAAGGGCACGGTCAGCGGTGCAGCAGGCGGCGGCACGGCCGAGAACAACAACAGCAGCCTGGAGCGTTGCCCCGAGTCCCTGGGCACCCTGGCCATCGAAGAAGACACGGCCGCGCCCTGGTACATCACCCTGCAGCAGTACCGCCTGGGTTCGACCACGCCGGTGCTGCGCCTGATGATCCAGCAGTCCAACTGCTTCGTCATCGTCGAGCGCGGCAAGTCGCTCAACAACATGATGCGCGAGCGCGAATTCGCCCGTGGCGAGGAAAGCCGCGCCGGCAGCAACTTCCAGAAGGGCCAGATGGTCGCGGCCGACTACACCATGAGCCCGTCCATCCAGTTCTCCGGCAAGACCGGTGGCGGCGGTGGCGGCCTGGGTGGCTTCAGCGGCGGCCTGGGCATGGTCGGCCTGCTGGCGGGCAGCGTCAGCAAGAACGAGGCGTCCACCACCCTGCTGCTGATCGACAACCGCTCCGGCGTGCAGATCGCGGCGGCCGAGGGCACGTCGGGCAACTTCGACTTCGGCATCTTTGGCGCGGCCTTCGGTGGCGGCGGCTTCGGCGGCGGTGGCGGTTTCGCCAAGACACCGGAAGGCAAGGTCATCACGGCCGCGTTCGCCGACTCCTTCAACCAGATGGTCAAGGCCCTGCGCAACTACAAGGCGCAAACCGTCAAGGGTGGCCTGGGCACCGGCGGCCGACTTGGCGTGTCGGGTGGCGAAACGGCCGCATCGAAGGAAGTCGATGCCGCCAACAACCCGAAGCCGGCCAGCAAGCCCGTGTCCAAGCCGGCGGCCAAATCCACAGGCACCGGCACCGCCACCAAGAAGTGACCTGACGCAGGAGCCCCCAGATGCAGATGCGCACACCTTTCACCCTGCGTGGCTTGGCCACGGCCCTGCTGGTCTGGGGGGCTGCCATGGGCGCGGCATCGGCCGCCGAATACAACCTCTACCTGAAGTGCAGCGGGCAGGTGACGGCCGCGGGCAAATCCAAGGCTTCGCAGCTGGAGCTGGCCCTGCGGGACAGCAACAACATGGCGCTGATCCAGCGCTCCAACGTGCTGCCCGTGGGCGAGCGCCTGCACTACACGCCCACGCCCGTGGCCTACACGATGCTGTACAAGCTGCGTCAGCCGGGCACTCATTACTACGAGGACTGGCTGCGTGGCCACTGGGTCGTCTGGCAACCCAACCTCAAGCGCCTGGCCACCATCCGCCTGGCCATCGACCGCCAGGATGGCAGCCTGGAAGGCCAGCTGCTGGACTTCAACGACGACCTCATCGGCACTGTGCGCATGGACTGCGACGTGGTGGACCCGGACGAGCTGCCACCGCCGAAGTTCTGAGCCCTCACCACGAGGCACACAGGCACAAAAAAGCCGCTGCGAACACAGCGGCTTTTTTCATGGCGTCCGATGGCGCCGACCGCAGCCGGCGCGCCTCGGACCTCCAGGGCGCATCAGCCGAAGTGGCAGATGTAGTGGTAGGCCTCGCCCTCGACCTTGATCTCGAAGGACGAGTTGCCCGGCACGTTGAAGCTTTCGCCGGGGCCGTAGGTCTGCCACTCGCTGGCGCCGGCCAGCTTGATGGTGGCCTTGCCCGCGACGGTTTCCATGATCTCGGGGGCGCCGGTGTTGAAGGTCAGCGTCGCCGGCAGGATGACGCCAACCGACTTGCGCACGCCGTCGGCCAGGGTCACGGTGTGCGAGACGCACTTGCCGTCGAAGTACACATTGGCTTGGGTGGCGATGGTGCCGGCCAGGGTGGTGGTGGTCATGGGTGGGGTCTCCGGAAGGTTACTTGGCGGCTTTGACGGCAGGCTTGGCGGCAGGCGCCTTCTTGGCTGCAGGCTTTGCAGCCGGCTTGGCTTTGGCCGAGGCGCTGCGTTGGGCCTTCACGTTGGCGCCGATGCGCAGGCGCAGGGCGTTGAGCTTGATGAAGCCCGCTGCATCGGCCTGGTTGTAGGCGCCGCCGTCGTCGTCGAAGGTCGAGATCTTGGCGTCGAACAGGCTGTCGGTCTTGGACTCGCGGCCCACGACCAGGATGGTGCCCTTGTACAGCTTGAGCTTGACCGTGCCGTTGACGGTTTCCTGGCTCTTGTCGATCAGGCCTTGCAGCAGTTCGCGCTCGGGGCTGAACCAGTAGCCGTTGTAGATCATGCGGGCGTAACGCGGCATCAGGTCGTCCTTCAGCGCCAGGACTTCGCGGTCCAGGGTGATGGATTCGATGGCGCGGTGGCCGCTCAGCAGGATGGTGCCGCCGGGGGTTTCGTAGCAGCCGCGGCTCTTCATGCCGACGTAGCGGTTCTCGACCTTGTCGAGGCGACCGATGCCGTGCTTGCCGCCGATCTCGTTCAGCTTGGTCAGCACGGTGGCCGGCGACATCTTCACGCCGTCGATGGCGACCACGTCACCCTTGGCGTAGGTCAGCTCGATCACCTGGGCCTTGCCCGGGGCCTTCTCGGGCGAATTGGTCAGGCGCCACATGTTGGCTTCGGGCTCGAAGTTCGGGTCTTCCAGCACGCCGCCTTCGTAGCTGATGTGCAGCAGGTTGGCGTCCATCGAGTACGGGGCGCCGCCCTTGCGCTTCTTGAAGTCCACGGGGATGCCGTGCTTGTCGGCGTAGGCCAGCAGCTTTTCGCGGGACAGCAGGTCCCACTCGCGCCACGGTGCGATCACCTTCACGCCCGGCAGCAGCGCGTAGGCGCCCAGCTCGAAGCGGACCTGGTCGTTGCCCTTGCCGGTGGCGCCGTGCGAGATGGCGTCGCCCTTGGTCTTCTTGGCGATCTCGATCAGGCGCTTGGCGATCAGGGGGCGGGCAATCGACGTGCCCAGCAGGTATTCGCCTTCGTACAGCGCGTTGGCGCGGAACATGGGGAAGACGAAGTCGCGCACGAACTCTTCACGCAGGTCTTCAATGAAGATGTTCTCGGGCTTGATGCCCATCTTCAGGGCCTTGGCGCGTGCAGGCTCGATTTCCTCGCCCTGGCCGATGTCGGCGGTGAAGGTCACGACTTCGCAACCGTACTCGTCTTGCAGCCACTTCAGGATGATGGAGGTGTCCAGGCCACCCGAGTAGGCCAGCACGACCTTCTTGACGCCCTGTCCAGCCTGCTTGGCCACCACGGGGGCGCTGCTTGCCGCGGGCGCGACAGCCTTCACGGACTTGGCGGGCTGGGCAGCCTTGGCGGCCTTGGCAGCCGGTTTGACCGGGGCCGTGGTTGCAGGTGCTTTGGTGGCCGGTGCTTTGGTGGCTTTTGCGGTTTTGGACATGGTCGTGCAAAAAGAGGAACGTAACCCGGGATTCTAGTCGTGCACAGGCTGGGGCCCACGTGCTTGAATCTTGGCGAACACCGACAAATGCCAGGGAAGCCGCATGGACCACGCCGACTTCGTCCACCACGTCCGCGTCAACGAGTACCTGAGTGCCGAAGACCCGAGGGGCTACCGCCGCCGCGTGGCCCTGTTCGCGGCCCTGGGTTACGCCTGGATCGCGGGCAGCCTGGCCGCGGCAGCCATGGTGGGCCTGTGGGCCTTGCGGCACCTCGGCTCGGGCCACGTCCGCATGGCGTGGATCTTCCTGCTGCTGGGCGCCATCGGCCTGGGCTGGACCAGCCTGCGTGCGCTGTGGGTGCGCCTGGACGCCCAACCCGATGGCCACCGCCTGACGCCCGAGCAAGCCCCTGCCCTGTTCAAGCTGCTGTCGCAGGTTCGCCGCAAGGTGAAGGGCCCTCGGCTTGACGAGGTCTGGCTGGACGATCGCTTCAATGCCAGCATCTCGCAGGTGCCGCGCTGGGGCCTGGTAGGCGCCCCGGTGAACCGCCTGCGCATCGGCCTGCCGATGATGATGGCGCTGGACGTGCCCCGCCTGAGCGCCGTGCTGGCCCACGAATACGGCCACCTGCGCGGCAACCACGGCCGCTTCGCCGCCTGGATCTACCGCACCCGCCTGAGCTGGACGCGCATGAACGAGCACCTCGCCGAAGACGACGGTGCGGCCGCCTGGCTCAACCGCCGCTTCATGGCCTGGTACGTGCCGCGCTTCCTGGCGCGCAGCTTCGCCCTGGCCCGCCAGGACGAGTACGAGGCCGACCGCATCTCCGCGCGCCTGGTGGGCGCCGAGACCGCAGGGGCCGCGCTGGTGGAAATCGAGGTCAAGTCCAGTTGGATGGCCGAGCACTTCTGGCGCCAGCACTGGCAAAGCGCCACGGACCAGCCCTTGCCCCAAGGCCCGCTCAAAGCCTTGCGCCACTTGCTGGCCACGCCCCCGGACGACGCCTTCGCACACGAAGCCTTGCGCAAAGCCCTGCGCCAGTTGAGCCATGTGGACGACACCCACCCGGTGCTGAAGGAACGGCTGGCCGCCCTGTCGGCACCGGCGCGCTTGCCCACGTGGTCGCGCAAAAGCGCGCTGGGCCTGCTGGGCGCGCAGGCCGACGCCTGGGTGCAGCGCTTCGACCAGGCCTGGTGCCGCGACCGCGCCAGCACCTGGAAAGCCCACCACCAACGCCAGCAAAGCCTGAAAGCCCGCGTGCAAGGCTGGCGCGAGCGCGCCGACAGCCTGGGCAGCGACGAGCTGACGATGTGGGCCGCCTGCGAACGCCGCCTGCACAGCGAGGTGGACGCCGGCGCGCTGTACGCGCAGGTGCTGTCGCGCAACCCCGCCCACGCGGGCGCGCTGCGGGGCCTGCTGTCGGTGCGCGAAGACGCACCACTGGCCGAGCGTCTGGGCTGGCTGGAGCGCCTGTGGCAGGCCGGCGCCGACCACCACAGCTGGGCCGCACGCAGGGCTGTGGCTTGGCTGGAGCGCCCCGCGCCCGGCACCGCGATGGACGATGCCAACCTCAAGCTCTGGCGCCAGCGCCTCAAGGAGGCCCAAGCCCAGGACGATGCCGTGTGGGACGCGCTGTGCACGCCGCCCTGGTTCCAGCACCTCTCCCGCCACGACCTCAACGAGCTGGAGGTGGACGATGTGCGCACCGCGCTTGGCTGGCACAGCCCCATCGCGCGCGCCTGGCTGGTGACGCGGCGCCTGCCAGACCACAGCCAGCGCCGCGCCTACCTGCTCTTCATCGACTGCCCGCAACTGCCCGAAGCGCAGCGCCCCGGCCTGTGCCGCCAGCTCATCCAGCAGCTGGACCTGCCCGGCCCCGTGTTGCCGCTGTGCGCCGACGACGAGCTCAAGCTGGCCGACATCGAGCGCCACAGCTTCGGGCCACTGTACCCGGGCCCGTCAGAACAGGCTGCCTTGCCGCGCTGAGGCGCTGGGCGCCATCGGCTTCAGCAGCGTCGGGTCGAAGGCGCTGACATCAAGCTGCGGGCCGCCGTGGCCCAGGCCCTGGCGCGCCGCCGCACCCCGCACGCGCTGGCGGATGAGCTCGGCCCACACGCCCTGCCCTTTCATGCGGGTGCGGAAATCGGCGTCGTAGTCGCGCCCGCCGCGCATCTCGCGGATGCGCGCCATGATGCGCGCGGCCCGCTCGGGCACGTGGTGGTCCAGCCATTCCTGGAACAGCGGGTTGACCTCCCAGGGCAAGCGCACGATGGTGTGGTGGATGGCATGGGCGCCCGCCTGCGCGGCGGCCTCGACGATGCGCTCGATCTCGGGCTCGTTGAGGAAAGGGATGATGGGCGCGACGTTCACGCCCACGGGCACGCCCGCATCGGCCAGTTGGCGCACGGCGTCCAGGCGGGCCCAGGGCGCGGCCGCTCGCGGCTCCAGGATGCGGCTCAAGCGCCCGTCCAGCGTGGTGACGCTGACCATCACGTAGCAAAGATGGCGTTCGGCGGCACGGGCCAGCAGGTCGAGGTCGCGCAAGACACCTGCCGACTTGGTGACCAGGGTGAAGGGGTGGTGACAGGTGTCGAGCACCTCCAGCACGGCGCGCGTCAGGCGCCATTCGCGCTCGATGGGTTGGTAGACGTCGGTGGCCGAGCCCAGGTTGATGGGGCTGCAGACGTAAGCCGGCTTTTGCAAGGCGGCGCTCAGCCGCTCGGCGGCGTTGACCTTGGCCACCAGGCGGGTTTCGAAGTCCAGGCCTGGCGAGAGGTTGAGGTAGCTGTGCGTGGGCCGCGCGTAGCAGTAGATGCAGCCGTGTTCGCAGCCGCGGTAGGGATTGAGGGCCTGGCTGAAGGGGATGTCGGGCGAGTCGTTGTGCGTGAGGATGCTGCGCGCCTGCTCGGGCGTGACCTCGGTGCGCAGGGGCGGCAGCTCGGCATCGCCGTCTGCCATGAAGGCGGGCGCCTCGCCATCGCTGACCCGGTCGCGGGCGTCGAAACGGTGGGCCAGGCGCGTGGCCGTGCCCCGGCCCTTGAGCGGGTCGGCGCGTCGGCGCGGGTCGGGCAGCGGGGTGAAATCGTCGTCAGGCACACTGTATTTTCATACAGCATCCGTGCCTTCACAAGCCCCGGTTCACAAGCCCCGGTTCACGACCACGTCACGCTCGCGGAGAACACATAGCCCGCGCCATACACCGTCTTGATGGTGCGCGGGTCCATCGGGTCGGCCTCGATCTTGCGGCGCAGGCGCGAGATGCGCACGTCGATGCTGCGGTCGGTGGGCGACAGGCCGCGGTGGCCGACCAGCTGTTCGCGGCTGAGGATCTGGTGCGGGCGCTCCAAGAAGGCACGCAGCACCTGCACCTCGGCCACGCCCAGCAGGTGCTCGGTGCCATCGTCGGCGCGCAGCAGGTTGGCGGCGCAGTCCAGCGTCCAGCCCGAGAAGCTGGCATAGCGGCGCGGCGTGCCGGTGACCAGGCCGGTGCGCGGCGCCCGCCGACGCAGGATGCTGCGCACGCGGGCCACGAGCTCGCGCGGCTCGAAGGGCTTGGTGACGTAGTCGTCACCGCCCAGCTCCAGGCCCATGACGCGGTCCACGGTGTGGCCGCGCCCCGTGAGGATCAGCACCCCGGCGTGCGATTGCTGCGAGATCTGGCGGATGAGCTCCAAGCCGTCCATGTCGGGCAGGCCCAGGTCCACGATGCACAGGTCGGGCTTGACGGTCTGCAAACGCCGCAGCGCCGCTGCACCGGTGCTGAAGCCCTCTGCACTGAAGCCGAAGTCGGCCAGCACCGACAGCACCAGGCGCGCGATGGCCAGGTCGTCTTCGACCACGAAGACCAGCGCGGGCGTCTGCATGTCGCAGGTGCCGCCGGTGCCGCGGCCGTCACGGCCATCATCAGGCGGCAAAGGCGGCAAACGCGCATTGGGCAAGGCGCTCATGTGCCAGCCTCCATCGCGCCCAGTGCCGTCAGCGCCCGGGCCAGCTCGGCCGTGGTGAAGGGCTTGGCCAGCACGGGCAGGTCGGCCAAGGCGTCCATGCCGGGGGCACAGCCACTCATCAGCAGCACATGCCGCGCCAGGCCTTCGCTGCGGGCTTCGCGGGCCAGGGCGCGGCCGTCCAGGCTGCCGGGCATCATGATGTCGCTGAGCAGCAAGGTGATGCCGTCCATGCGCTGCAGGATCTCCAAGGCCTCCTGCCCATGGCCGGCTTCGATGACGGCATAGCCCAAATCCAGCAGGCTGCGGCGCACGACCTTGCGCACATCGGCATCGTCCTCCACCAGCAGGGCCACGCCACGGCGGGTGGCACCGGGCACGGGCCCGGGCTCGTCCAGCGGGGCCAGCTCGACCGGGCACTCGGCCGCGGGCAGCCACAGGCTCACCACCGTGCCCTCGCCGGGTCGGCTGCGCACGTCCACCACCCCGCCCGACTGCCGCACGAAACCATAGACCATGGCCATGCCCAAGCCCGTGCCAGAGCCCGGCCGCTTGGTCGTGAAGAAGGGCTCGAACACGCGGGCCAGCGTGGCCGCGTCCATGCCCACGCCCTGGTCTTGCACCTCGATGCAAACGTGCGGCCCGCGCTGCAGCTGCAAGGCCGCGGCCTGGGCGGCATCGACCTGGCGCGTGCGCACACGCACGTCGATGTGGCCGGTGGCGGGCGTGGCGTCGCGCGCATTGAGGATGAGGTTGACCAGCGCGTTTTCCAGCTGCATGGCATCGGCCCAGACCCAGGCGGCATCGTCACCGGTGTGGGCCTGCAGGCTCAGGCAGGCCGGCAAGGCGGGGCGCACCAGGCGCACCACCGAGGCCACGAGGGCATCGACATCGACAGCGCCCGCTTGCAGGGGCTGCTGGCGCGCGAAGGTCATGAGGCCGCGGATGAGCTCGGCACCACGACGCGCCGCCGTGATCGCCGGCTCGGTGAACTCGGCCACCTGGGCATCGTCGGGCCGGGCATCGCCCAGCGCCGTGAGGTTGCCGAGGATGACCGTGAGGATGTTGTTGAAGTCGTGCGCCAGGCCGCCGGCCAGCTGACCCATGGCTTCCATTTTCTGGGCGCGCAGGATGAGCGCCTGCGAGCGCTTCTGCTCGGTGACGTCGAAGGTCAGCTCGAAGCAGCCGACCACGCTGCCATCGGGGCCACGGTCGGGCACCAGGGTGGTCCGCACGCACAGGTCCTCGCCCGCCTGCGTGCACAGCGCGTAGTCGAAGGTCACGGCTTCGCCCGACAAGGCGCGCCGGACATAAGGCCGGATCCCCTCATAGACCTCGTGACCGAGGAAGGCCCGCGCGCTGACGCGGTCGAGGCGTTGCGGGTCCAGCCCGAACCAATCCTGGTAGCCGCGGTTGATGTACTCGTAGCCGTGGTCCACGCTGAAATAGGCCACCAGCGCGGGGATGGAGTCGGTGACCAGGCGCATCTGCTGCTCGCTGCGCCGCAAGGAGGCGGTGCGGGCCTGCACGCGCGACTCCAGCTCCAGGTTGGCCTGGCGCAGGGCCTGCTCGGTGCGGCGCTGCTCGGTCACGTCGGAGTACAGCGTGACGAAGCCGTGGCCCGGCAAAGGCTGGCCGGTGATGTGCAGGATGCGGCCATCGGGCCGTTCGCGCTCGATGTCGTGCGGCAGGAACTGCAGGGCCAGGTCCACGCGCTGGCGCACGGCGTCCTCGACCGGCTCGTCGCCGTACTCACCGCGCTGGGCGTTGTAGCGGATGAAGTCTTCGAAGGGCGCGCCGATGCGCGTCATCTCGGGCGGGAAGGCCAGCAACTCCAGGAAGGCGCGGTTCCAGGCCACCAGGTGCAGCGAGGAGTCGAACACGGTGAGGCCCTGGTCGAGCAGGTCGAGGCCGGCTTGCAGGGTTTGCTGGCGCCAGCTGCCGCCGTCGGGGACAGTGGTCCCTGCGGGGGGCGCGACCTGCGTGGGCACAGCCCCATCCGGGGCGACATCGTTGAGGCGGGGCTCCATCGGCATGCGTCCGATTTTAGGCAGCCCGGCGGCGCTGCGCAGAGGCGCGGGGCGGGCCCCACGGGGTGACGCAAAGATTCGTCACATTTGCTGGGAGGCCATGACAAGGTCGTCTCCCATCATCGCGGCCGTCATCGCCCCACAAGGTCTGTGGGCGGTGCTCGACAAGGAGAGCCGCATGATCAGTGTAAACCCTTATGACGTCGGTTTGGAGAAAAACTCCGCCAACCACGTCAGCCTTTCGCCTCTGAGCTTCCTGCGCCGTGCAGCGGCCGTCTACCCGCGCCGCACGGCCATCGTCTATGGCGAACACCGCCAGACCTGGGCAGAGACCGAAGCGCGTTGCTGCCGCCTCGCCAGCGCCCTGCGCGCCCGCGGCATCGGCAAGGGCGACACCGTGGCCGTCATGCTGCCCAATGTGCCGGCCATGCTGGAGGCCCATTTCGGCGTGCCCATGACGGGCGCCGTGCTCAACACGCTCAACACCCGCCTGGACGCCGAAGCCATCGCTTTCATGCTCGACCACGGCAACGCCCGCGTCTTGCTGACCGACCGCGAGTTCTCCAAGGTGGTGGGCAAGGCGCTGACCCTGGTGAAGCACCACATCCTCGTCATCGATGTCGAAGACGACACCGCGCCTGCCGGCGAGCACCTCGGCACCCTGAGCTACGAAGAACTGCTGGCCGCAGGCGATCCGCAGCCCACCGGCTTCCTGCCCGACGACGAGTGGGACGCCATCGCGCTGAACTACACCTCGGGCACCACCGGCAACCCCAAGGGCGTGGTCACCCACCACCGCGGCGCCTACCTGAACGCGGCCAGCAACGTGATCTCCTGGAGCCTGCCGCAGCACGCCACCTACCTGTGGACGCTGCCCATGTTCCATTGCAATGGCTGGTGCTTCCCATGGACGATGGCCCTGATCGCCGGCACCAGCGTGTGCCTGCGCCGCATCGACCCGTCCGTCATCTACTGGCTGCTCAAGACGCACCACGTGACGCACATGTGCGGCGCCCCCATCGTCTACAACCTGATGATCAGCGCCCCCCCGAAGCTGCGCGAAGGCCTGAACCACACGGTCAACGGCCTGATCGCTGGCGCGGCGCCGCCGGTGGCGGTGATCGAGGGCTGCGAGTCTGCGGGCATCAACCTCACCCACGTCTATGGCCTGACCGAGGTCTATGGCCCGGCCGCCGTCTGCGCCAAGCAGGAAGAGTGGAACGCGCTGCCACTGGAAGAGCGCGCCCGCCTCAACGGCCGCCAGGGCGTGCCTTACGCGCTGCAGGAAGAGGTCACCGTGCTCAACCCCGAGACGCTGCAAGCTGTGCCTTGGGACGACCACACCATCGGCGAGATCTGCTTCCGCGGCAACGTCGTGATGAAGGGCTACCTCAAGAACGAGGCGGCCACGCGGGAAGCCTTCGAAGGCGGCTGGTTCCACACGGGTGACCTGGCCGTGCGCGACGCCAGCGGCTACATCAAGATCAAGGACCGCAGCAAGGACGTGATCATCTCTGGCGGCGAGAACATCTCGTCGGTCGAGGTGGAAGACGCCCTGCACCACCACCCCGCCGTGATGCTGGCCGCCGTGGTGGCCGAGCCCGATGCCAAGTGGGGCGAAGTGCCCTGCGCCTTCGTCGAACTCAAGCCCGGCAAGGACGTCGGCGAGGGCGAGTTGCTCGCCTTCTGCCGCGAGCACATCGCCCGCTACAAGGTGCCCAAGCGCGTCGTCTTCGGCGAGCTGCCCAAAACGGCCACCGGCAAGGTCCAGAAGTTCATCCTGCGCCAGCAGGTGAAGTCGGCCAGCGCCATCGAATGAGCGCCATGCCTGCCGACGCAGGCGCCTCCGTCCAAATTCTCAACAAGGAAACACAGATGAGCCAAGACGTCTACCGGCGGGTCGAGTCCGACCCTGCCTTCCAGCAACTCGTCCAGCGGCGCGGTCGCCTGGCCGTGCGCCTGTCCCTGGTGGTGCTGGGCACCTACTACGCCTTCATGGCCGTGGTGGCTTTCGCGCCTGGCGTGTTCGGCCAGGCCCTGTTCGAAGGCAGCACCCTGACCGTGGGCGTGCCCGTGGGCGCGGCACTGATCGCGGGCTCCTGGCTGCTGACCGGCCTCTACGTGCGCCGCGCCAACACCGAGTTCGACCAACTGACCCGCGACATCGTGGAGCGCAACACATGAACACCCCCCACAAGGCATTCGCCAAGGCACTGATCGCCTCGACCGCCCTGCTGGCCGCCACCTGCGTGCTGGCCGGCCCGGCCGACGTCACGCAAACGCAAAAGCAGCCCATCAACCTGACCGCCATCGCCATGTTCCTGGTGTTCGTGCTGGGCACGCTGGGCATCACCTACTGGGCGGCCAAGCGCACCACCTCGGCCTCGGACTTCTACACCGCCGGCGGCGGCATCACGGGCTTCCAGAACGGCCTGGCCATCGCGGGTGACTACATGTCCGCGGCCACGCTGCTGGGCCTGAGCTCACTGGTCTTCCTGCGTGGCTACGACGGCTTCGTCTACACCATCAGCTTCTTCATCGGCTGGCCGGTGATCCTCTTCATGCTGGCCGAGCGCATGCGCAACCTGGGCCGCTTCACCTTCGCGGACATCGCCTCGTACCGCTTGCAGCAAAGCTCGATCCGCACCTTCGCGGCCTTCTCCTCGCTGACGGTGGTGTGCTTCTACCTGATCGTGCAGATGGTCGGCGCGGGCCAGCTCATCAAGCTGCTGTTCGGTCTGGATTACCCCGTGGCCGTGGCCGTGGTGGGCGTGCTGATGGTGGTCTACGTGACCTTCGGCGGCATGATCGCCACCACCTGGGTGCAGATCATCAAGGCGGTGCTGCTGCTGTCGGGCGGCCTGCTGTTGCTGGGCCTGGCCATGAGCCAGTTCGGCTTCAACATCGAAACGCTGGCCTCGTCGGCCGTGGCCGCGCACAAGGATGGCGCCGCCATCATGCGTCCGGGCAGCATGCTGGCCGACCCGATCACGGCGACCTCGCTGTCGCTGGGCCTGGTCTTCGGCACGGCCGGTCTGCCGCACATCATGATGCGCTTCTTCACCGTGCCCAACGCCAAGGAGGCGCGCAAGTCGGTCTTCGTGGCCAGCGGCTTCATCGGCCTGTTCTTCCTGGTCGTGTGCCTGCTGGGCCTGGCGGCCATCGTGATCGTCGGCCAGGACCCGCAGTTCTTCGAGAAGGGCGAGATCGGCGGCAAGCTCATCGGCGGCAACAACATGCCGGTGATGCACCTGGCCAAGGCCGTCGGCGGCAACCTGTTCCTGGGCTTCCTGTCGGCCGTGGCGTTTGCCACCATCCTGGCGGTGGTCTCGGGCCTGGCGCTGGCCGGTGCCTCGTCGATCGCCCACGACATCTATGCCCGCGTGATCCGCAAGGGCGAAGCCACGGAAGCCGAGGAGATGCGCGTGTCCAAGTTCGCCTCCATCGGGCTGGGCGTCGTCGCCGTCATCCTGGGCATCCTGTTCGAGAAGCAGAACGTGGCCTTCCTGGTGGGGCTGACCTTTGGCATCGCGGCCTCGGCCAACTTCCCGGTGCTGATCCTGTCGCTGTACTGGAAGGGCCTGACGACGCGCGGTGCGCTGATCGGCGGCGTGGCGGGCCTGGTCTCGGCCGTGCTCTTCGTCGTGCTGTCCAAGGCCGTGTGGGTGGTGGTGCTGGGCAACGCCAAACCCATCTTCCCCTACGAGCACCCTGCTTTGTTCTCGATGCCGCTGGCCTTCTTCGTGACCTGGCTGTTCTCGGTGACCGACCGCAGCGCCCGCGCCGCGCAAGACCTCGCCGGCTACCGCGATCAGGACATCCGCGCCCAGACCGGCATTGGCGCCGCAGCGGCCAGCGCGCACTGAAACGCCTGCGCAGCACATGCGCTGAAACCCCTCTCTGTCTGATCTGAAACCGACCTCGGTGGCCTCTTGCGGGCCCCCGGGGTCCTCTTGCTGAAAGCTCCCCCATGTCTGCTTACCAAGCGCCTGTGCGCGACATGCTCTTCACCCTGCAGGACATCGCAGGCCTCGACGCCATCTGCGCCCAACCCGGCTTCGAAGACACCACACCCGACCTGGTCGAAGCCATCCTCGACGAAGCCAGCCGGTTTGCCACCGGCGTGCTCGACCCCATCAACTGGTCGGGCGACCAGCAAGGCGCACGCTGGGACCAGGGTGTGGTGCACAGCGCCGATGGCTTCAAGCAGGCTTACGCGCAGTTCTGCGAGACCGGCTGGAACGGCATGCCCGCCTCGCCCGAATTCGGCGGCCAAGGCCTGCCCACGGCGGTGTCCACGGCCGTGCTGGAGATGTGGAAGTCGTCGAACATGGCGTTCTCGCTGTGCCAGATGCTGACCCTCGGCGCCGTCGAAGCCCTGGCCCGCCACGCCACGCCCGAACTGCAGCAGCGCTTCCTGCCCAATATGGTGTCCGGCCAGTGGACCGGCACCATGAACCTGACCGAGCCGCAGGCCGGCTCCGACCTCTCGGCCATCCGCAGCAAGGCCGTGCCCGAGGGCGACCACTACCGCGTCAGCGGCAACAAGATCTTCATCACCTGGGGTGAGCACGACATGGCCGAGAACATCGTCCACCTCGTGCTGGCCCGCCTGCCGGACGCGCCCGCGGGCGTCAAAGGCATCTCGCTGTTCGTCTGCCCGAAGTTCCTGGTCAACGCAGATGGCTCGCTGGGCGCGCGCAACGACCTGATGTGCACGGCCATCGAGCACAAGCTGGGCATCCACGCCAGCCCCACGGCGGTGATGTCCTTCGGTGACCAGGGCGGCGCCATCGGCTACCTGGTGGGCGAAGCGCACAAGGGCCTGGGCTACATGTTCACGATGATGAACCACGCCCGCCTCAACGTCGGCCTCGAAGGCGTGGCCATCGCCGAACGCGCCTACCAGCGGGCCCGCGCCTACGCCCTGGACCGCGTGCAGGGCCGCACCCTGGTGGAGGGCTCGCCCGCCATCATCGGCCACCCCGATGTGCGCCGCATGCTGATGACGATGAAGGCCCGCGTGGAAGCCATGCGCGCCATCGCCTACTTCGCCGCCGGCGAGATGGACCGCGCCCACGGCCACCCCGACGAGGGCGCGCGCGTGCAGAAGCAGGCCATGGTCGATCTGCTCATCCCCATCGTCAAGGGCTGGTGCACGGAGACGGCACAGCTGGTGGTGGCCGATGGTGTGCAGGTGCACGGCGGCATGGGCTTCATCGAAGAAACAGGCGCGGCGCAACACCTGCGCGATGCGCGCATCACCACCATCTACGAAGGCACGACCGGCATCCAGGCCAACGACCTCATCGGCCGCAAGCTGATGCGCGAAGGCGGTGTGACGATGAAGGCGCTGCAGCGCAGCATGCTGGCCGACGCCCACCGCCTGGCCGAGGCCGAAGATGCCGAGCTGCGCCCCCTGGGCGTGGGCCTGCAGCGCGGCCTCGACGCCCTGTCGCAAGCCACCGAGTGGCTGCTGACCTGCGGACCGCAACGCCCTGCCGCCAGTGCCGCCGGGGCCGTGCCCTACCTGCACCTGTGCGGCACCGTGCTGGGCGCCTGGTTGATGGCGCGCGCGGCCGAAGCGGCGCAAGCGCGGCGGCTGCGCCAGGACGGCGATGCCGCCGCGCTGGGCGCCAAGTTGGCCACGGCACACCATTACCTGCACCATGTGCTGGTGGACGCCCCGGCCTGGCGCGACCGCGTGGTCAATGGCGCCAGCAGCACGCTCTCCTTGCAGGACGCGCAGTTCTGACCCGGTCGTGCCATCCGGTGGGGCCAATCTGTCGTTTTTTGTCCCCGCCGGATGCACCCTCCGGGATAGTCCGTCCCCCAATCAGGTGCTGGCGGCACGGCCAGGGCCCTGTCACATCGGTTAGATTTTGTTGACCGGGTGCGACAGCCGTTCCATCGCTCCCCTTTTTTCAATTCGGGCCTGTGCGGCCCTGCTCGGAGCACCACCATGAACCTGATTTCTCACATCAAGACCTTCCTGCAAGACGAAGAAGGCGCCAGCGCCATCGAATACGCACTGGTCGCCGCCCTGATCGGCCTGGCCGCTGCCACCGCCATGACCGACGTCGGCACCCAGCTGGGCACCTTCTTCACGAAGATCAAGACCAAGCTGCAGTGATGCGGTTCGGGCCTGGGCGCCATCCGGCACCTGTGGCCCGCCAAGCTCGGAAGTTGCTGGTGCGATGCTGACCCCCTCGGCCGCCGCGGGCGTGCTGGTCGCGTGGGCCTGCGCCGTGGCGTGGATGGACCTGCGTCACCGGCGCATCCCCAACGTGCTGTCGCTGGGTGGCTGGGTGGTCGGTGTGTCGCACCTGCTCATCGTGGGCCACAGCCCGCTGGGCGCCTCGACCTCTTCTTCCTGGCTGGCCGCCGGATTGGCACTGCTCGTGACCCTGCCGGGTTACCTGCTGCGCCAGTTGGGGGCCGGTGATGTCAAATTCCTCGTGGCCCTCGGCCTCCTTTCATCATGGCCGCTCACCCTGAACAGCTTCGCGATCGGCGCCCTCCTGGGTGCGGCGATGGGCTGGGTGGGACACAACCGGCCCATGCTGCTGTCCGCGCTGCCGATCGCCTGGCAAGCCCCGGGCTCCTGGCTCGCGCGCTGGGGCGCATCACGCCCCGCCCAACGTCACATCCCCTTTGGCGCCGGCCTCACCGCAGGGCTGTTGCTGGGCCTGTGGCTGACCGGGTTGCCTGCACCTTGACGCGGCACCCAGGCAAGCATGGCCAATCTGGCGCGGTGGCCATCGAGATGGCGCCCGCCTTTTTGCTGTTCTTCGCCATCTTCTACGCCATCGTGAGTTATTCCATGGCGATGGTGATGAAGCAGGCCCTGACCCAAGCCGCCGCCGAAGGCGCGCGCGCGGCCGTCAAGGTGGACCCGCTGAACTACACCTCGGCCACCAGCTACGAGAACGCCACCCGCGCCGTGGCCCGCGCCCGCGCGACCGAATCCCTGAGCTGGCTGCCGGCCGATGCCCTGGCCACGGTGCTGAGCGGCGTGGCCGTGAGCCTGACCGCCTCGGGCGCCGTGCAGGTC
This sequence comes from Aquabacterium sp., assembly GCA_023266355.1. Classification (GTDB taxonomy): domain Bacteria; phylum Pseudomonadota; class Gammaproteobacteria; order Burkholderiales; family Burkholderiaceae_C; genus Aquabacterium. The sequence continues at coordinate 342,567 of JAHFQM010000001.1, read as the reverse complement.
ACCATCACCTACAACGGCTACAACGTCACACCGCCCTTGCCCATCCTGGACCTGCCCATCGTGGGCAAGGTGCCGGACCTGCCGGACAAGCTCGTCGGCCAGGCGGTGGCGCAACCCGGTTGATGCGGCCTTGGCCACCCACCTGATGGCGCCCTTGCCCCACCCTAGGTCGCACACTCTGTCGCATCCTCTGTTGCATCTTCCTCGCGCACTGTCGCGTCCATTTTTGCTTTCGCTGCTCCCCGCCCCATGAACAACAACGTCCTGAAAATCATCGCTGGCTTGCTGGCCCTGGGTGCGGTCGTGGTGGCCCTCATCGGCGTGCGCCTGAGCGGCAAGCCCAGCGCACCGGCCACGGTGTCTGCGCCCGCGCCGGCACCCACCGTCAACGTGGTCGTCGCTGCGAAGGACGTGCCCCTGGGCCATGTGCTCTCCGCCGACGACCTCACCGTGCAAGCCCTGCCCGCGGCACCGGCCGGCGCCTACAACCAGATCCAGCAGGTGCAGGGCCACGTCACGGCCAAGGCCATCGCCAAGGGCACGCCCATCCTGCAGGCCACGATCGCACCGGAGTCGCTGGCTGCGCTGCTGCAACCGGGCGAGCGCGCCGTGGCCGTGCTGGTGGACGAGGTCGTGGGCCTGGGCGGCCACGGCAAACCTGGCGACCACGTCGATGTGCTGCAGTTCGCCAGCGCCAGCAAGGAATCGCAAGACACCACCTTCGCGCAGATCCTGATCCGCGATGCGCGCATCCTGACCTTCGGCGATGCCACCCAGCTGGACACCCCGCCCAGCACCTCGGGCGACAAGGCCCAGGCCGAGGCCATGAGTCAGACCGGCGCCAAGACCGCCGTCGAGTCGCGCGAGCGCCGCCTGAACCTGCGCTCGGCCGTGCTGGCCATCCCGGAAGCCGACACCCCCGCGCTGATGCTGGCCGCCAACACCGGCCAGTTGCGCCTGGCGCTGCGCCCGCAGGCGTCCGAGCCGGCAGCCTCGGCTGGGCGCCTGCCCGCCCGCGTGGCCGACCTCTCGCCCGTCAAGGCCAAGCCGCCCGCCTCGGCGGATGGCCCGCCCCCCGTCATCATCCAGGAAGGCAGCAAAGAGCGCCGCCTGGCCCAGACCTCCAACGCGTCGCAACCATGACCGCGCCTGATTCCCTGTTCGACGCCCTGACCCGCCCCCTGGCCTTCGCCGCGGTGGCCGTGGCCTGCATCGCGACGGCGCAAGCCGCCCCCGCCACCCTGAACCTCGAGGTCGGCCAGCAGAAAACCTGGACCCAGCCCCGGCCCATCGTGCGCGCCGCCACGGCCAACGACGACATCGTCGGCATCAACGTGGCGCCGCCCAGTGGCGTCATCGTCACGGCCAAAAAGCCCGGCTCGGCCACCATCTCGGTGTGGGACAGCGGCAGCGCCAGCACGCCTGCCGCGCAGTTCAACGTGGTCGTGTCGCCAGGCGGTGGTGTCTCGAAAATCGACAGCGGCGCCCAACTCGACAGCAGCGGCACCAAGCTGCGCCTGAGCGGCCAGCTGTCCTCGCTGGAGCGCCACGCCGCCATCGAGCGCGCCGTGAGCGAGGACCCCACCAAGCCCGCGCCGAACGTGGTGGACGCCAGCACCAGCAAGTTCGATGTGCAGGTGCAGATCGACGTGAAGATCGTGGAGGTCAGCCGCAAGAAGCTGATGTCATCCGGCTTCTACTTCGACAACTTCCACAACGGCAAGTCACAGGGCATCTCGGGCCCCAGCAACCTCTCGGGCCTGGTCACAGACGCCGCATCGGGCAACCGCACGCTGCAATCGGCCACCGGCTTCATCCCCCGCCCCGACGCGTTCAACATCTTCAACTGGGGCACCAACACCCTGGCCGTGTTCAGCGCACTCGAATCCAACGGCTTCGCCTACACCCTGGCCGAGCCCAGCCTGACGGCACTCAGCGGCCAGACGGCCACCTTCCTGGCCGGCGGCGAGATCCCCATCCCCATGCGCACCGGCAGCGGCGGCGACAGCACGGTCACGGTGTTCTTCAAGGAATTCGGCATCCGCCTGGGCCTGTCGCCCACGGTGCTCGACGACCAGCGCATGACGCTCAAGGTCTCGCCCGAAGTCAGCGAGCTGGACAGCACCCTGTCCGTCACCGCCGGCGGCTTCAACATCCCCGGCCTGCGCGTGCGCCGCACCGACACCACGGTGGCCCTGGGCGACGGCGAAACCTTCGTGCTCAGCGGCTTGGTCAGCCGCTTCAACACGGCCGACATCGCCAAGTTCCCCTTCCTGGGGGACATCCCCGTCCTGGGCGCCTTCTTCCGCTCCGACCGCATCGACCGCGAAGACAAAGAGCTGCTGATGATCGTCACGCCGCGCCTGGTGCGGCCCTTCGCGCGCAACGCCCGCCTGCCCGACCTGCCTGGCGAAGAGCTGCGCAAATACGACCCAGGCTACCTGCACATGCTCTTGCTCGAAACGGGCAAGTTCGACAGCAACGAATTCGGTTTCACCCGCTGAGGCAGGACTGGCATGAGCGCCCTCAACCACTTCCTCGTGATCACCAGCAGCAAGGACATCACCCACTGGGTGCAGACCACGCTGCATGACGAAGGCGAGGTCCTCCAGGTGGACAGCGACAACCTGGAGCGCGTGCTGCAACTCGTCGACGCCGTCCAGGCCCGCGCCGTGCTGTGCGAGCTCGGCAGCAGCCGCCTGTCGCAAGACGCCGGATTCATGGAAGGCCTGACCGCCGCCAAGCCCCTGCTGCCGGTCATCGCGCTGGCCGAAACGCCCGATCGGCAATCGGTGCTGACCGCGCTGCGCGCCGGTGCGCGCGATTTCATCTCGCCGGACATGCGCCCGGGCGAGGTCGTCAGCCTGGTGCGCCGCGCCGTCAGCCGGGAAGGCAGCGAGCAGCAACGCGGTGGCGCCGGCAACGAGGGCCAGATGACGGCCGTGGCCAGCGCCCGCCCGGGTGGTGACGCCACGATGTTCGCCCTGCACCTGGCGCTGGCCCTGCGCGAGGCCCAGCCCAAGCACGACATCCTGCTGCTGGATTTGGGCGTGCCCGCCGGTGACAGCCTGCAGTACCTGGGCATCGAGCCCAGCTACACCTTCGTGGACGCCATCCGCAGCCTGCGCCGCCTGGACGACACGCTCATCAACACCGCCTTCCCCAAGCACGACAGCGGCCTGCGCATCCTGGCCATGCCGGAAGACCCGCTGGACGCCGGCCGCATCACCTCGGCCGACCTCTACGTGCTGGTCAATGTGCTCAAGCGCCACTTCCACCAGATCGTGGTGAACCTGGGCGGCGTGCCCGCCTCGGAGTTCCTCTACGTGCTGCTGGGCCGTGCCGACCGCACCCTGATGTTCGTCGAGCAAAGCGTGCCGAGCTGCAAGCAGAACCGCAACCTGCTGCAAAAGCTGCGCGACAACAAGGTGGACAAGGTCGGCGCCGGCCAGGTCAGCCTGATCGTGGACCGCTATCTGGCCAGCGTGCCACCCGATGCCGAGACCATCGCCAAGGGCTTTGGCATCCCGCTGCTGAGCACACTGCCGTCTTCTGGCATGGCCCGCCTGACGATGATGAACTCCGGCGAAAGCCTGTTCACCTCGGCCCCCCGCGACCCCTACACCGTGGCCGTGCGCAAGATCGCCCAGGAGTTGCAGCGCGAGCCCGGCACACCGGTGCGCGCGGTGCCGCAGACCACCGGCTGGCTGGCCCACCTGACCAGCCGCCTCAAGGCCGGCTGACCCGGAGACCGCCATGGACTTCCGACCCCTGGGCGTGGACTACAGCCTGAAAAGCAGCGACAGCTACCAGGACGTCAAACTCCGCCTGCACCACTACCTGATCGACCGCATCGACATCGAGCGCGTCTCGGTGGGCGACATGGGCCGCAACGAGCTCTCGGACTTCGTGCTGGGCAAGGTCTCGCAGTACGTGGCCGAGCACCGCCTGCCCGTCTCGCGCCACGAGATGGAGAACCTCAGCCGCGAGATGGTCGACGAGCTGACCGGCTATGGCCCGCTCGAAGAGCTGATCCGCGACGACCGCATCAACGACATCCTGGTCAACGGCACGCGCCACATCTACGTGGAACGCGCCGGCATCCTGAGCAAGACCGACCTGCGCTTCATCGACGACGAGCACGTGCTGCGCGTCATCCGGCGCATCCTGGCGCCGCTGGGCCGCCGCATCGACGAGTCCAGCCCCATGGTGGACGCGCGCCTGCCCGATGGCAGCCGGGTCAACGCCATCATCCCGCCGCTGGCCCTCGATGGCCCCTGCCTGTCCATCCGCAAGTTCCGCAAGGACCCGCTGCAAGCTGGCGACCTGCTGGCCGCCGGCACCTACAGCGAGGACATGCTGACCTTCCTGGAACACGCGGTGAGCAAGCGCTGCAACGTGCTCATCAGCGGTGGCACCGGGGCCGGCAAAACGACGATGCTCAATGTGCTGAGCCGCTTCATCTCGCCCTACGAGCGCCTGGTCACCATCGAAGATGCGGCCGAGCTGCAACTGGGCCACGAGCACGTGGTGCGCCTGGAGACCCGCCCGCCCAACGTCGATGGCCGTGGCGAGGTCTCGGCCCGCGAGCTGATGCGCAACGCCCTGCGGATGCGCCCCGACCGCGTGCTGCTGGGCGAGGTGCGCAGCGTCGAGGTCATGGACATGCTGCAGGCCATGAACACCGGCCACGATGGCTGCATGAGCACCGTGCACGCCAACAGCCCGCGCGATGCGCTGCTGCGCCTGGAGATGCTGGCCGGCTTCTCCGGCTTCCAGGGCCAGGACGTCACGCTCAAGAACATGATCGCCACCGCCCTGGACCTCGTCATCCAGGTCGGGCGGTTGTCGGACGGCCGCCGCCGCATCCTCGCCATCAGCGAGGTGCTGGGCGTGCAGGACGGGCGCATCGTCACCAACGAGCTCTTCGTGTACCAGCCCGAGCGCAAGGTCTTCGAGGCCACCGGCCTGAGCCCTGCGAACCCCAAACTGCGCCTGCGTGACGACGACCAGGCCGTCAAGTTCCACCGCTCATGGTGAGCGCCATGCTCTTCCTGGTCGCCCTGCTGATGCTGCTGGCGGCCGTGCTGTCGGTGCTGCGGGCGCGCCGGCTGGAGCAGGTCGCGCGGGTCAACCAACGCCTGGCCGAAGTGGCTTTCCTGACGCCGGACACGCCGCTGCGCCGGCCCACGGTCAACCCGCTGCTCGAAGAGCTGGACCGCTGGCTCAAGCGCGTGGGCCTGAACGTCCCGCCGGCCATCGCGCTGCTGGTGCTGGCCGCCGCCGTGGCCTTCGGTGTGCTGCTCTGGCAGCAGCTCAACCCGCTGGTGGCCCTGGCCTGGTGGGCCCTGTCCATCGTGCTCACGGTGCTGGTGCCGCAGGTCCGCTACCGCCAACGCGTCAACAAAATCATCTCCCAGATCCCGCTGTTCATCGACCAGGTGGTGCGTGGCCTGGTGACGGGCCGCAACCTCGAAGGCGCCATCAAGCTGGCCGCCGAAGACCTGCAGATGCCACTGCGCGAGCTCATCATGAAGGCGCAGAAAAACGTCGAGCTGGGCGCCGACCTGGGCGATGCGCTCAAGGACGTCGCGCACTTCCACGACATCAAAGAGCTGCACCTGCTGGCGCTGACCATCCACAGCTCGCGCGTGTATGGCGGCAGCCCGCGCGACATGCTGGAAAGCATCGTCAACCTCATCCGCCAGCGCGAACAGGCGCAAGAAGAGCTGCGCGCCATGACCGGCGAAACGCGCGTCACCGCCTGGGTGCTGGGCGCCACGCCTGGCCTGCTGGTCGCCTACATCCTGTGGCAAAGCCCGGCCTACATGATGAGCATGTGGCACGACAGCACGGGCCAGACCATCCTCGTGGCTGGTGCCGTGATGCAGGCGCTCGGCGTGCTGGTCATGTGGCGCATGATCAAGAGCTTGTGAGGACACCATGACGATGCTCTGGCTGCTGCTCGCTCTCATGCTGTTTGGCCTGGCCGCCGTGCTGCTGATGCTGACCCGCGAGGACGGCATCGCGCCCGAAGCCGAAAAGCGCTTCAACGAGGTGCTGGAAACCCCCGACGACGTGAGCTGGATGACCCAGCGCCGCTGGCGCCGCACCAACTCCCTGTCGGACCGTTTCCGCCGCGTGCTGGAGCGCATCCCCGGCACCGACATGCAGGAGATCGAGCTGCTGATGCGCCAGGCTGGCCTGGTCGACGACCGCACGCGCGCCCGGGTCTATGCCTCGCTGTGGATGGCGCCGCTGGGCTTGGCCGCGATGGGCCTGCTGGCCGCGTCGTTCAAGGGCTGGCCGATGTTCCAGAGCGGGTTCGCAGGGCTGACCATCGGCTTCATCGGCTCGCGCAAGGTGTTGCGCTGGCTGGCCGAACGGCGACGCCAAGCCATCCGCGAGGAGATGCCCATCGTGCTCAACCTGATGCGCCTGCTGTTTGACGCAGGCCTGTCGCTGGAGCACACGCTCAAGGCCATCGGCGAGCAAGGCAAGCACATCACACCCCACCTGGCCAGCGAGTTCAGCTGGGTGCTGCAGCGCATCCAGCACGGCCAGGAGCGCGGCGATGCGCTCGAGGACATGGCCCGCCGGCTGGACGTGGACGAGCTCACGGCCACCGTCTCCATCCTCAAGCAGGCCGCACGCTACGGCGGCAACCTGCGCGATTCGCTGATGCGCTACATCAAGCTGATGGAAGACCGCCGCATGACCGAGCTGCGCGACAAGGTAGGCAAGATGTCCGCCAAGATGAGCGTGGTGATGATGCTGTTCATGTTCCCCGCGCTCATCCTCTTCCTGGCCGGTCCGGGTTTCATGGCCGTGGTCCGCACCCTCAAGTCGATCTGACGCCATGACACACCGCCTGCCCATGCCCCTGCGTTTGCCACAGCGTTTGCATCGTCCCCATGTCGGCACCTTGCCCGCACGGGCACCGTCCTGGGCCACAGCCGTTGCCCTGCTGCCAGCGCTCGCGGCGCTGTCGGCCTGCGCGCCCATCGGTCCGCGCCAGCACGATGCCCCGGTGGACCCCGCCGTGTGCAGCGCAGGCCTGGGCCCGGCGGAAAACACCCGCCTGGCCGCCATCGAGCAGGTCCTGCGCGACGGCAAGCCCTACGCCGCCCTGGCCCAGCTGGACGCCATGCGCAGCGAAGCACCGAGCGTGCAACTGGTGCGCGCCGATGCGCTGCGCCGCATCGACCGGCCCCACGAGGCTGCTGCACTCTACCAACAGCTGCTGTCGGGCTGCCAAAGCGCCCAGGCCCACCATGGCCTGGGACTGCTGCTGGCCAACCAGGGCAAGCTGGCCGAGGGGCTCACCCACCTGCAAGCGGCCCGCAGCGCCGCGCCCACCGACGTGCGCGTGCGCAACGACCTGGGCTACGCCCTGCTGCTGGCCCAGCGCACGGAGGAGGCCCGCTTTGAGCTGCTGACCGTGCTGGACCTCAGCCCCCGCGAACCCCGCGCCTCGCGCAACCTCGTGCTGCTGACGATGCGCGAAGGCCGCCCTGAAAAGGCCCGAGAGCTGGCCGCCAGCCTGGGCCTGGACGCCGCCACGCTGGAGCGCCTGGGCCAGCAGGCCAGCCAGTCGCAGCCCCCTCAGCCCATGCCCGAGCCGGCGCCCGCCCTGGCCGCCCCCTCGCCCGCCACCGTCGCCAAAGAACCCGCCCGACCATGACCACGACGCCCATCCTCCACCGCCTGCGCGCGGCCCTTGGTGTGCTGGCCCTGCTGCCGCTGGCCTTCGCCCAGGGCATGGCCCACGCCGACACCCAAGCCGCTGACAGCGCCGCCCAGCCTGGGTCGGCACAAGCTGCGCCCCCCGCCCCTGCGACGGGCGTCACAACCCGCCAGTGGGTCAACGCCCAGGGCCAGCGCGAGCAAGCCTCGGCGACGCGCCAGACGCTGTCCGGCCCGGTGATGCGCCGCGTCCACGACCGCTACCTCAAGAGCTTCGAAACCGAGGTCCCCGCGCGTTTGAGGGACACCGAATCCTTCGGCAAGCGCTAACCTGTCCACACCATGAGCCGCCACCTCCGCTTCGCGCCCAGCACCCGAACCCACCAGGGTGGCGGGATCAGCGTGCTCGCGGCGCTGACCCTGGTGCTCGCCCTGATGTTCACCGGCCTGGCCCTGGACACCGGCAGGCTGTGGATGGCCAAGCGCGAACTGCAGCGCTCCGCCGACATGGCCGCGCTGGCCGCCGCCCGTTACACCGGTTGCGGCACCACCGCCCTGCAGGCATCGCAGGCGGCGCAGAACGCCCTGAGCAAGAACAACCTCACCGGCTACACCCTGACGGTGCAACGTGGCGTGGCCGGGGTGGAAGCCGCCACGCGCTACAACGTCTTCACGCCGCAAGACAGCGAATCGAGCAACGCCGCCCAGGTCACGGTCACGCAGTCGTTGCCGTCCAGCATCATGGCCGGCGGCCTGCTCGATGACAGCGTGACGCTGATGCGGGCCACGGCCACGGCCAAAGGCGGGGCGCCTGAGGCGACCTTCTCGATTGGCAGCTTCGCCAGCATCACGCAGAACCAGGCGAAGGTCATCAACGCGCTGTTCCGCGGCATCCTGGGCAACAGCAGCCTCAACCTGGGCGTGGCCGCCCTGACCGACCTGGCTGGCACATCGGTCAACCTGGCCGCACTGCAGGCCGCGGCGGGTGCTGCCACCATCGAAGAACTGCTCAACCGCCAAGTGCCCCTGAGCCAGTTGCTGCAGTGGCTGGCCACGTCCTCGCCCTCGGCCACGGCGGCCAGCTCGCTGAGCCAGCTGGGCTCGGTGTCGCTGAATTCGGGGCTCACGGTGCGCTTGCGCGATGTGCTGAACGTGCAGATCCCGGCCAGCACCGCGACCGCCTCGGTGGACATCAATGTGCTCGACCTCGTGCAAACCAGCCTGCTGGTGGGCAAGGGCAAGGGTTTGATCAACATCGACCTGAGCATCCCACTCGTGGGTGGCATCAGCTTGAACCTGCTGAACCCGCCGAAGATCGCGGTGGGGCGGGCGGGCAAGTACCTGAACGGGGCGTGGTGCACGGCAACGCAATCGGCCCAGTTTTCGCTCAAGGTCGGCCTCGATCCATTGGGCCTCGGCGCGGTGAACATGGCCTTGTTCCTGGACCTGCTGTCCACCTCAGGGCACCTGGCCTCCTTGAACATCGCCCCTGGCAACAACACGGGCCAGTTGGAAGTCGGCAGCACGCTGATCGGCCTGCGCCTGCGCAACAACGCCGACACCAACCTGGCCTCCGTCGGATTTGGCCTGGTGCAAGTGGGCCTGAACCTGCCCGTCGGTCAGGCCACCGGCGCCACGGCGCCATTCACCGTGATCTCGGATGCGAGCTTGCCCATGACGGTTCAAACCAGCGGCGTGGGCAGCGGCACCATCTCGGGTCTGATCGGCAAAGACACCAGCCTCGTCATCAAGGTGCTTGGGTTGGGTGGAGATTTTTTTGCGCCATTGGTCAAGGTGTTCGTGTCGCCCCTGCTTGCCCTGGTCGGCGAGGGCATCATCGAACCGCTGCTGCAGCTCTTTGGCTTCGACATCGGCCTGGTCAAAGTCCGCCTGATCGACATCGACGCGGCCAAGCCGGTGCTCATCCTCTGAGCTGAACCTCAGCCCTCCCCGTACACCACCTGCGCGTTCGCCTGCGGCATCAGCTCTTTGCAGCGCAGCAGCGCTTGCTCGCTGGGGAAGACGCGGGCGACATCGCCCAGGTCCAACTCGGCGCGGGCCGAGAGCTCGGGCGTGCGGCGCTCCACCACCACGCGGATGGGCAAGCCCTGCACGCTCTCGGGCAGGTCGGGCTGGGGTGCCGCCACGCGCCGCGCCGGGAACTCGCGCAGCAGCTCGGCCACTGGCAGCTGCGTGCCATGGGCCTGCAAGCGCACGAAGCGCGCGAACTTGCAGCGCGCCGTGGCCAGGCTCATCACCTGCTGCACGTTCAGGCGCAGGCCGCCCGAGAAGCGGTCGTTCTGCACCTTGCCCGTGATCACCACCAATTCGTCGTCCTTGAGCAGGTCCTTGTTGGCGTCCAGCGTGTCCTGGTTGGCCACGGCCTCGATGACATCGCTCTTGTCGTCGAGCTTGAAGATGGCCACGCGGCCGCGCGCCCCGTTGATGACACGCAGCTCGCTGATGATGCCGGCCACCACCTGCGGGTCGCGGCTGTCCTTCAAATCACCGATGCGCTGGCGGGCAAAGCGCCGCACCTCGGACTCTGCCTCGTCGAACAGGTGGCCCGAGAGGTAGAAACCGATGGCCGTTTTTTCCAGCGACAGGCGCTCTTTCAGCGTCCACGGCTCGGCCGTCACCAGCTCGGGCTCGTTGGTGGAGGCGGCATGGCTGTCGCCGAAATCGAACAGGCCGCCCTGGTCGGCATTGGCCACGAGGGTGTCGCCGTACTCGAAGGCCAGGCCCACGCTGGCCAGCAGGCTGGCGCGGTGGGGCTCCAGCGAATCGAAGGCGCCACCTTTGATGAGCGCCTCGACCACGCGCTTGTTGACCTGCTTGCGGTCCACCCGTGCGCAGAAATCGAAGAAGCTCTTGAAGGGGCCGTTCTCGGTGCGCTCGCGCACCAGGGCTTCGATCGCGCCCTGGCCCGTGCCCTTGACCGCGCCCAGCGCGTAGCAGATGGTCTTCTTGCCCGTGGGCACGAAGCGCCACTCGCCCTGGTTCACATCGGGCGGCGTGAAGGTGATGCCGAAGTTCTGCGTGGCATCGTCGTGGAAGATCTTGAGCTTGTCCGTGTCGTCACTCGACACGCTCATGTTCCCTGAGAAGAACTCGGACGTGTAGTGCGCCTTCAGCCAGGCCGTGTGGTACGCCAGCAAGGCGTAGGCGGCGGCATGCGACTTGTTGAAGCCGTAGCCCGCGAACTTCTCCATCAGGTCGAAGATCTCGTTGGCCAGTGCGGGCTGGATGTCGTTCTTGGCCGCACCGGCCGCGAAGATGGAGCGGTGCTCGGCCATCTCCTCGACCTTCTTCTTGCCCATGGCCCGGCGCAGCATGTCGGCGCCGCCCAGCGAGTAGCCCCCCACCTTCTGGGCCACCTGCATCACCTGTTCCTGGTAGACCATGATGCCGTAGGTCTCTTCGAGCACCGAGGCCATCAGGGGGTGCGGGTACTCCACGGCTTCGCGGCCGTGCTTGCGGGCGCAGAAGGACGGGATCAGGTCCATCGGGCCCGGTCGGTAGAGCGCCACCAGCGCGATGATGTCCTCGAAGACGCTAGGCTTGGCGTCGCGCAGCATCCCTTGCATGCCGCGGGATTCCAGCTGGAACACGGCCACCGTCTTGCCTTCGGACAGCAGCCGGTAGGCGGCCGCATCGTCCAGCGGGATCTTGGCGAAGTCGAAGTCTTTCTGATCGGGGTGGCGCGCGACGATGTAGTCCTTGGCCAGCTCCAGGATGGTCAGCGTGGCCAGGCCCAGGAAGTCGAACTTCACCAGGCCGATGGCTTCGACGTCGTCTTTGTCGTACTGGCTAACGGCCGAGTCGCTGCCCGGCTGCTGGTAGAGCGGGCAAAAGTCGGTGATCTTGCCCGGCGCGATCAGCACGCCCCCCGCGTGCATGCCGATGTTGCGCACCATGCCTTCGACGCGCGTGGCCAGCTCCAGCAGCGAGGCCACCTCTTCCTCCGCGGCTTCGCGCTGCTCCAGCTCGGGCGCTTCCTTGCGGGCGTAGATGATGCCGGGATCGGGCTCGGCGGGCACCTTGGCCAGCGTCACGGTCTTGCCCGGCGGCGCGGGAATGAGCTTGGCGATGCTGTCCACGTGGCCATAGCCCATGCCCAGCACCCGGCCCACGTCGCGCAAGGCGGCCTTGGCGGCCATGGTGCCGAAGGTGGCGATCTGCGAGACGGCATCGCGGCCGTAGCGGTCTTTGACGTAGTCGATGACGCGGTCGCGGTTGCCCTGGCAGAAGTCGATGTCGAAGTCGGGCATCGAGACCCGTTCCGGGTTCAGGAAGCGCTCGAACAGCAGGTTGTATTTCAGCGGGTCGAGGTCGGTGATCTTCAGCGCGTAGGCCACCAGCGAGCCTGCGCCCGAGCCCCGGCCGGGGCCCACCGGGCAGCCGTTGTTCTTGGCCCAGTTGATGAAGTCCTGCACGATGAGGAAGTAGCCGGGGAAGCCCATCTTCAGGATCGTGTTGACCTCGAAGTCCAGGCGCTCGACGTAGTGGGCGCGCTGCGCGTTGCGCTCGTCTTCTTTCGGGAAGAGGTGCAGCAGGCGCTCTTCCAGGCCGATGTGGGACAGCTCGCGGAAGTAGTCCTCCATGGGCTGCGGCTGGCCGTCCGCCATGATCGGCGTCGGGAAATTGGGCAACTGCGGCTTGCCCAGCACCAGCGTCAGCGCACAGCGCCGCGCAATGGCCACGGTGTTGGCGATGGCCGAGGGGATGTCGGCGAACAAGGCCTGCATCTCGGCCGTGGTCTTGAAGTGCTGCTCGCGCGTGAAGCGCTTGATGCGCTTGGGGTTGCCCAGGGTTTCGCCCTCGGCGATGCAAGTGCGCGCCTCGTGGGCCTCGAAGTCATCGGGCGTCTGGAACTGGATGGGGTGGGTGGCCACCACCGGCAGCTTCAGGCGCGCGGCCAGGGGCACGGCGGCGCGGATGTGCGCCTCGTTGGTGTTGTGCCCGCCGCGCTGCAGCTCGATGTAGAAGCGGCCCGGGAAGGTGTCGGCCAGCTTGCGCGCCCAGGCTTCGGCCTTGGCCACATCGCCCATCTGCAAGGCCTGGCCGACGATGCCCATTTCGGCACCGGCCAGGCAGATCAGGCCCTCGTTGCGCTCGGCCAGCGAGGCCCAGTTCACCCAGGCGTGCGTGCGCTGGCCCGGTGCCGTCCAGGCCTCGCCCAGCAACTCGCACAGGCGCAGGTAGCCCGCGCGGTTCTGGATCAGCAACAGCAGGCGGGTGGGCGCCTTGCCGGCCTCTTCGGGCTCCAGCCACACATCGGCACCGATGATGGGTTGAACGCCTTTTTTGCGAGCCGATGAATACAGCTTGACCGCACCGAACAGGTTGGAGAGGTCGGTCACCGCCACCGCCGGCTGCCCATCTTTCAGGGCGGCCTTGACCAGGTCGTCGATGCGGACGGTGCCGTCGACGACGGAAAATTCGGTGTGGGAGCGCAGGTGAACGAATGCCATCCGGGGATTGTAGGGAGCTTGGCCGCCAGCCCCCGGGGCGCGTTTCCTACAATGCGCGGATGTCTGCGGTGCTCAACATCTCCTCCTACCTCTTCGTCACCCTGCGTGACACGGCCGAGCTGCGCGAGCGCCTGCACGCCGAGGCCCTGGCACGCGACCTCAAAGGCACGGTCCTGATCGCCGACGAGGGCATCAACCTCTTCCTGGCCGGCCCGCCCGAGGCGGTGCGCGGCTGGGTCGCGGTGCTGCAGGCCGACCCGCGTTTCGCCCAGCTGGCGCCCAAGGAGAGCTGGTCGGACACCGTGCCCTTCAAGAAGCTGCTGGTCAAGGTCAAGGGCGAGATCATCCGCATGAACCACCCCACCATCCGCCCGGATGCCGTGGGCGATGCCGGCCGCGCGCCCGCCGTCGAGCCGGCCGTGTTGCGCCAATGGCTGGCCCAGGGCCACGACGACGCGGGCCGCCCCGTGGTCACGCTGGACACGCGCAACGACTTCGAGGTGGACTACGGCACCTTCGAGGGCGCCATCGACTGGCGCATCGCCAAATTCAGCGAGTTCCCCGAGGCCGTGCAGGCACACAAGGCCGAGTTCGAAGGCAAGACCGTGGTGAGTTTCTGCACGGGTGGCATCCGCTGCGAGAAAGCCGCGCTGTACATGGCGGCAGCGGGCATCGAGCACGTCTACCAGCTCGAAGGCGGCATCCTCAAGTACTTCGAGCTGACCGACGGCGCCCACTGGCAAGGCGACTGTTTCGTCTTCGATGGGCGCGAGGCCCTGGCCGCCGACCTGCAGGTGGGCCAGGCCGCCAGCCGCCGCGCCACCAAGGCCGGCAGCGGCAAGGGCTGAGGGGCTGCGGCTGGGCCCAGCTCAGGCGGGCTTGCCGGCCAAGGACATCAGCCCCTGGTAGGGCAACAGGTTGGTCTGCACGACCTTGTCGATGGGTTCGGCGAAGCCGTCGTGCATCCAGCGCGCGGCCAGCAAGACGTTCAGGCCGATCATGCCGTCGGCCAGCAGGTCGAGGTTGACGTCGCCCATCTGCGGCTCGGGCACCAGCAGGTGCAGGTAGTGGCGCAGCATGGTCGAGTAGTCGCGCGCGGTGGCACCGCTCAGGGCGGCGACCTCGTCGTTCACGCCCAGCGAATCCACCAGCATGATGCGGCCGCGGCGCGGGTCGTCGCGGATGAACTCCAGGAAGACGCGGATGGCCGGCTCCAGCATGCCCAGCGGCGTCGGCTCGGCTTTTTTGAGCGCGGCCAGCGTCAGGGCCATGAGCTGCTCGCGCAGGTCGGCGTAGGTGGCCAGAAAGAGCTGGGGCAGCGTCTTGAAGGATTCGTAGAAATAACGCTCGGTCAGGTGGGCGGCCACGCAAACCTCGCGCACGGTGGCCGCGTGGAAGCCCTTGGTGCCGAACACCTCGATGGCGCCCTCGATGAGCTTGGCGCGGCGCAGGCGCTGGCGCTCTTCGGGCAGCACGCCACCGTAACGGCGCTTCGGGGAGGGGGGGGTGTCAGGCAAGGCGGATTCCATGGTGATCCCTATATTGACATGGATCATTGTCAAAGTTATTCTGACAAGAATCTTTGTCAAAAGTCAAGGCAAGCTTCCCTGACACACCGGGCCATCGCCACCATGAAACCGCACGATTTCCAAACAGCCCACGGCCCAGGCCAGGGCCCGGCGTCACCGGCCTCGGGCGTGGAGCGCCACCGCATCACCGTGGTCGGCACGGGCTTCTCGGGCCTGTGCATGGGCGTGAAGCTGCGCGCGCAAGGCGAGGAAGATTTCGTGCTGCTGGAGCGCGCGGGCGATGTCGGCGGCACCTGGCGCGACAACACCTACCCGGGCTGCGCCTGCGACGTCGAATCGCACCTGTATTCCTTCTCCTTCGAGCCCAACCCGCACTGGTCGCGCCTGTACGCGCCGCAGCCGGAAATCTTCGCCTACCTGAAACACGTCGCCACCAAGTACGACCTGCTGCGCCACGTGCGTTTCCACGCCAAGCTGGTGGGCGCCCGCTACGACGAGGCCCGCCAGCTGTGGGTGGTGACGGCCGAAGATGGCCGCGTCTTCGAGTCCGAGGTGCTGGTGTCGGGCATGGGCGGCCTGAGCAACCCGGCCATCCCCGACATCCCCGGCATGGCCACCTTCGCGGGCAAGGCCTTCCACTCGGCCACCTGGGACCACGGGCACACGCTGGACGACCAGCGCGTGGCGGTGATCGGCAGCGGCGCCAGCGCCATCCAGTTCGTGCCGGCGATCGCGCCCAAGGTGGGCAAGCTGACTTACTTCCAGCGCACACCGCCTTGGGTCGTGCCCAAGATGGACCGCCCCATCCGCCCTGACGAAACCGCCGACTTCGCCGCCAACCCCTGGCGCCAGCGCATGGCCCGCACCCGGCTGTACTGGACACTGGAGGCGCGCTTCCTGGCCTTCAAGTTCAAGCCCGAGTGGATGAACCTGGTGGCCAAGGTGGGCAAGCACCGCATCCGCAAGCACATCAAAGACCCGGCCCTGCAGGCCAAGCTCACACCCGACTACACCCCCGGCTGCAAGCGCCTGCTGATCTCGAACGAGTACTACCCGGCCCTGGCGCGCACCAACGTCGAGGTCGTCACCGAGGGCATCCGCGAGGTGGTGCCGCAAGGCGTCGTCACGCAGGACGGCCGCCTGCACGAGGTCGACACCATCATCTTCGGCACGGGCTTCAAGGTGCAGGACCCGATCCCGCCTGGCACGGTGTTCGGGCGCGGTGGCCGCGACCTGGCCGAGGTCTGGCAACACGGCCCGGAGGCCCACATGGGCATCGCCGTGGCGGGCTTCCCCAACTTCTTCATGCTGATGGGGCCCAACACGGGCCTGGGCCACAACTCGATGGTGTTCATGATCGAGTCCCAGGCGCACTACATCGTCGAAGCGCTCAAGGCCATGAAGGAACATGGCGTGAAGGCCATCGACGTCAAGCCACAGGTGCAGCAGCGCTTCGTGGACGGTGTGCAGGAGGAGCTCCAGCGCACCGTCTGGCAATCGGGCTGCAAGAGCTGGTACCTCAACGAACAAGGCCGCAACACGGCCGCCTGGCCCGGCTTCACCTTCGCCTACCGGCTCAAGACCCGCCGCTTCAAACTTTCGCAGTACTTCACGGAACGCGCATGAGCATCCAATCCTTCATCACCAACCTCGTCCTGCGTCACCAGTTCAAGCGCCAGGGCCGCGGCCCCTTGAACGTCGAGAAGGCGCGCCACATGGTCAGCAAGATGGCCAAGCGCTACCCGCCGCCGCCCAAGAGCATCGCGCACACGCCCGTGCCGCCTCAAGCGCAACACCGGCTGTGCGCGGCCGAGTGGCTGAGCGTGGCCCACCCCAAGCACACGGTGCTGTACTTCCACGGCGGCGGCTATTTTTTCTGCGGCCTGGACACCCACCGCCCCACCTGCGCCTACCTGGCCCGCACGGCGCAGGCGCGCGTGCTGTCGGTGGACTACCGCATGGCGCCCGAACACGTCTTCCCCGCCGCGGTGGACGACGCCGTGGCCTGGTGGCAAGAGCTGCTGCGCCAGGGCACCGACCCGCGCACCGTGGTCTTCGCCGGTGACTCCGCCGGCGGCGGCCTGGCCCTGGCCTGCATGGTGGCCGCGCGCGACCAGGGCCTGCCCCTGCCGGCCGGCGCCATCCTGTTCTCGCCCTGGACCGACCTCACCTGCTCGGGCGAGACCATGAAGACGCTGGCCGACGCCGACGTGATGTTCAACCCCGAATCGCTGCCGGAAGCCGCCGCGCTCTACCTGGCCGGCAAGCCGACCACCACGCCGCTGGCCTCGCCGCTGTTCGCCAACCTCCAGGGGCTGCCCTCGCTGATGATCCACGCCAGCCGCCACGAGATCCTGCTGTCCGACTCCACACGACTGCACGAGCGCGCCATGGCCCAGGGCGTGACCAGCGAGATCCACCTGCGCGCCAAGATGCCCCACATTTGGCCGACGATGCTGATGCTGCCCGAAGCGCGCCAGACGCTGAAGGAATGCGGCGAGTTCATCGCCCGCGTGGCACGCAGCGCCCACTGACACCCGCCACCGAGGAGCCCCCCATGAAATCCTTCCAGAACAAAGTTGCCGCCATCACCGGTGCCGCCTCCGGCATGGGCCGCACCCTGGCCGTCGAGCTGGCCCGCCGCGGCTGCCACCTGGCCCTGAGCGACGTCAACGAAGCCGAGCTGGTCAAGACGGCCGAGCTGGCCTCCCAGCACGGCGTCAAGGTCACGGTGAAGAAGGTCAATGTGGCCGACCGCGACGCCGTGTTCGCCTGGGCCAGCGAAGCCGCGCGCGACCACGGCAAGGTCAACCTGGTCTTCAACAACGCCGGCGTGGCGCTGACCGCCAACGTCGAGGACGTCAAGATCACCGACTTCGAGTGGATCATGGGCATCAACTTCTGGGGCGTGGTCCACGGCACCCAGGCCTTCCTGCCCCACCTGAAGGCCTCGGGCGATGGCCACATCGTCAACACCTCCAGCCTGTTCGGCCTGATGGCCGTGCCCACGCAAGGCACCTACAACGCCAGCAAGTTCGCCGTGCGCGGCTACACCGAGGCCCTGCGCATGGAGCTGGAGATGGAAGGCTGTGGCGTCAGCGCCACCTGCGTGCACCCGGGCGGCATCGCGACCAACATCGCCATGGCCGGCAAGATCGATGCGTCGGTGACGGCCAAGACCGGCGTGAGCGAGGCCGACCACAAGCGCGCGGCCAACAAGCTCATCAACGTGACCACGGCCGAATCGGCCGCCTTGCAGATCATCAAGGCCGTGGAGAACAACGAACGGCGCGTGCTGGTCGGCCCCGACGCGCGCTTCCTCGACAAGGTCGTGCGCCTGCTGGGCTCGGCCTACCAGGTGCTGGTGATGCGCCAGGTGCGCAAGATGAACGACTCCCGCCGCCACCGCGCCGCCACCGCCACTCGGTGACATCCCTGAGCCTGCGGGGCCGGATGCGGCCCGGCTCTGCGGCATGATGCGCGGATGAAATGGCTCAAGCGTTTGTGGTGGATCGGGTTGCTCGTCGGCATGGCGGTGTCCGCGCTCGTCTGGGCGGCCTGGGAGCCTGACCGCCAGCTCGGCCAGTTGCTGGCGCGTTGGGCCCCCGAGCCATCGACCTTCCTGGAGCTCGATGGCATGCAGGTGCACATGCGTGACACCGGCCCTCGCGACGACCCCACGCCCATCGTGCTGCTGCACGGCATGGCCTCCAGCTTGCACAGCTACGAAGGCTGGCAGACTTCGCTGCAGGACCAGCGCCGCATCATCAGCGTGGACCTGCCAGGCTTCGGCCTGACCGGCCCCAGCCCTCAGGGCGACTACCGCATCGACGCCTACACGCGCTTCGTGCTGCGCCTGCTCGACACCTTGGGCGTCAAGCGCGTGGTGCTGGTGGGCAATGCCCTGGGCGGCGAAATCGCCTGGCAAACGGCCGTGCTCGCGCCCGAGCGCGTGCGCAAACTGGTGCTGATCGACTCGGACGGCTACCCGCCCGCCGTGCTGTCCATGCCCGCGGCCTTCCAGGTGGCCAGCATGCGCGGCATGCGTTGGGTGTCCGAGCGCATCCTGCCGCGCGCGATGGTGGCCATCAGCCTGCGCAGCGTGTTCGGCAACGACGAGAAGGTCACGGCCGAGAAGGTGGACCGCTACTTCGAACTCATCCTGCGCGTGGGCAACCGGCGCGCGCTGTTCCAGCGCATGGACCAGGCCCAGTTCGGCGCCTCGTCCGCCTTGATCCGCCGCGTGCAACAGCCCACCCTGGTGATGTGGGGCGAGCGCGACGAGATGATCTCGCCCGACCACGGCAGCCTGTTCTGCCAGGACATCCCGCACTGCCAGCTGGTGACGTTCGCGGGGCTGGGGCACCTGCCCCAGGAGGAAGACGCCGAACGCACCTTGCGTGCGCTGCGCGACTTCCTCGCCAAGTGAGGCAGCGGCCGCTTCAGGCCAGACGCCAGCGCGCCTGCTTCACGACCGAGACCACCAGGCGGTCCAGCACCGCGTCCAGCTCGGGCTTGGCCAGGCGCTCGCGGTCCGCGCGCTCTGCGCTGAGCTGCTGGTCGGCCAAAGGCAGGGCCAGCTGCTCGGGCACCACCACCATCGCGAAATTGGTGCTCAGGTAAGTGCGCACGATGGGCAAGGCACGGATGCCGCCCAGCGCGCCCGGCGAGGCCGCCAACAAACCCACCGGCTTGCCCGCCGTGGCACCCGTGCCCGAAGGCGTGTCACCCTCGGGCTGCACCACCGACAACCAGTCAAAGGCGTTGATGAGCAGCGGCGTGGGCAGGGCGTTGTACTCGGGGTTGGCCAGCAGCACACCGTCGTGCTGGGCCATCCAGTCGCGCAACCGCAAGGCGCCTTGCGGCATGCCCTGGGCCTGCAACAGGTCGGCATCGAACACCGGCAGGCCCAAGGCCCGCAGGTCCACC
Source organism: Aquabacterium sp. (assembly GCA_023266355.1). Taxonomy (GTDB): domain Bacteria; phylum Pseudomonadota; class Gammaproteobacteria; order Burkholderiales; family Burkholderiaceae_C; genus Aquabacterium. The sequence goes on along the minus strand of JAHFQM010000001.1, from coordinate 322,949 downwards.
GAGGTGGTTTCGGCGCCCAGAGCGCGGGCCTTGTGGGCCGCGAGCTCGGCCAGTTCGCGGTTGAGCGAGCCGGTTCGGGCGCTGCCGGAGATCACCAGCAGGCGGGGTGGGCGTGATGCAGAAGTGGCGGTCATGGATGGCTTTCAGCGAGACAGGTGACGAAGCGGGATCAGGCCGAGAATTTTGCCGTGACGGCGGCCACGCGGGCACCGAACAGGCGGGCCGTTTCCAGATCGCCAGGGAGCATTTCGTCAGGGCTGGCGTCCGACGGGGTCGAGGCCATGGCACCGCTGAACGAGGCCACGTAGTTCACGTCGTTGCGCGTGGCAGCCTTGGCGTTGCTGGGCATCAGGCCTGTGCCCACCCAGATCATGCTGTGCTGCTGCGACAGGGTGAACAGGTAGTGCAAGGTGGAGAGCTTGTCGCCGTTCATCGAGGCCGAGTTGGTGAAACCGGCCGCGATCTTGTCCTTCCATTGCTGGGTGTACCAGGGCTTGGAGCTGGCATCGATGAACTTCTTGTACTGCCAGGGCACGCTGCCCATGTAGGTGGGTGCGCCGAAGACGATGGCATCGGCCGCGGCCAGGGTTTCCCAGCCGCCTTCGGGCAGGTTGCCGTCCTTGTCAACGGCCAGCAGGGTGCCGCTCGCGCCTTGCGCCACGGCCTCGGCCATGCGCTGGGTGTGGCCGTAGCCGCTGAAATAGACGATGACGATGTTCTTGCTCATGGTGTTTCCGATCAGACAGGGTTGGACAGACGAAAAGGGACGGGCCAGTGTGGCCCCGTCAAAAAAGACACACGGAACGTGGGCCAAAGGGCTGCAAACCCGCTAACCTTCGCCCATGTTCAGTTACCGACACGGCTTCCACGCGGGCAACCACGCCGATGTGCTCAAGCACATGGTGCTGGTGCAGATGCTTGAGCACCTGCTGCAAAAAGACAAACCTTTCTGGGTGATCGACACCCACGCCGGTGGCGGCATCTACGACCTCACCAGCGGCTACGCCACCAAGAGCGCCGAAGCGGACTCGGGCGTCAACACGCTCTGGCCCTTGCGCAACAAGAAGGCCACGCCCGAGGCGGTCAAGAGCTACCTGGCCCAGGTGGCGGCGCTCAACAGCGGCGACACCCTGCAGTGGTATCCCGGCTCGCCCCAACTGGCCGCGCAGATGCTGCGCCAGGGCGACCACCTGCGCCTCTACGAGCTGCACCCCACCGAGATCAAGCTGCTTCGCGGCCACTTCGAGTCGGTGCGACGCGGCGTCAGCATCGAAGAGGCCGACGGCTTCAACGGCCTGCGTGGCATCCTGCCGCCGCCGCCCAAGCGGGGCCTGGTCCACATCGACCCGCCCTACGAGGCGAAGGAAGACTACAAGCGCGTGCTGCAGACGCTGAAAGAGGCCATCCCGCGTTTCGCCACGGGCACCTACGCCGTCTGGTACCCCGAGGTGGCGCGCATGGAATCGCAGCAGTTCGGCGCCCAGCTCAAACGCCTGGGTGGCTCGCTGGAAAAGGTGGACTGGCTGCACGCCACGCTGCGCGTCAAGGGCGCCGAAAAGGGCGGCCTGGGCCTCTACGGCAGCGGCATGTTCATCGTCAACCCACCGTGGACGCTTTACGACCGCCTGGCCGAGGCCCTGCCCTGGCTGGTCGAGACCCTGGGTGTGGACGACTACGCCGCCTACACCCTGGAAGCACAGCAGAGCTGACACCTCGGTCCCCTCAGGCGGCCAGGTCGAAGACCAGCACTTCGGCCTGCTCACCGCCTTGCAGCGTGAGCAAGGCCTCGCCTTCCAGCTTGAGCGCATCGCCCGCCTTCAGCGCCTGGCCATTGGCCACGATGGCACCGCGGGCCACGTGCACATAGGCCTTGCGGGCGGGGTTCAGCGCCAGCTCGGCGCGCTCCTCGCCATCGAACAGGCCCACGCGCAAGCTCGCATCCGCATGGATGGTCACCGAGCCCTCACTGCCGTCGGGCGAAGCCACCAGGCGCAGGCGACCGCGCTTGTCGGCATCGCTGAAATTCTTCTGCTCGTAGCTGGGCGCGCCGCCCTTGTCGGTGGGCTCGATCCAGATCTGCAGCAGGTGCACGGGGTCGCGCAGGCCCTGGTTGAATTCGCTGTGCATGATGCCTTTGCCGGCGCTCATGCGCTGCACATCGCCGGGCAGGATGTCGGCGCCATTGCCCAGGCTGTCCTTGTGGCTGAGCTTGCCTTGCAGCACGTAGGTGACGATTTCCATGTCGCGGTGGCCGTGCATGCCGAAGCCGCGGCCGGCCGCCACCACGTCGTCGTTGATGACGCGCAGCGGGCCGAAACCCATGTGGGCCGGGTCGAAGTAATCGGCGAAGGAGAAGCTGTGGAAGGACTGCAGCCAGCCGTGGTCGGCAAAGCCGCGTTGGTCGGAAGTGCGCAGGGTCAGCATGGTGGTCATCCTTCTTCAAGTGGCCGGGACGGGGCGCCTGGTGCGCCGTGTCCATGGGTTCCACTGTAGGTGGGCGAGGTGCCGCGACGTGTGCACGCGACTGATGGCATCATTCAAACCGTTTGAATGAACAAGGCCCTTCGGCCCACGCCATGTCCGACCGCCACCCCCACCAGCACCACGCGCTGTCGCCCGACGCCCTGCAGATGGTCGTCACCATCGCGCGCACGGGCAGCTTTGCCGCCGCCGCCCGCGAGCTGGGCAAGGTGCCCTCGGCCCTGACCTACAGCGTGCGCCAGCTGGAAGACGCGCTCGATGTGCTGCTGTTCGACCGGCGCAGCCGCCAGGCCCGCCTGACCGCCGCCGGCGAGGAGCTGCTGCGCGAAGGCACCCTGCTGCTGCAGCAGATGGACGCCGTGGCCAACCGCGTGCGGCGCGTGGCCTCCGGCTGGGAGACCGAGTTGACCATCGCGGTGGACAAGGCGATCGCGCCCCATGCCGTCTTCGACCTGATGGAGGCCTTCCTGAGCCTCAAGCCCCCCACGCGCTTGCGCATGCGCAGCGAGGTCATGACAGGCACCTGGGAGGCCCTGGCCTCGGGCGAAGCCGACCTGGCCATCGGGGTGTCCAGCGAACGCGCATCGGGCCCGGACATCCGCTGCGAGCCCATCGGCGAGCACCACTTCATCCTGACGGTCGCGCCCCACCACCCGCTGGCCGCAGCCGCGGAGCCCCTGAGCCCCGCCACCGTGGCCGAGCACCGCATCATCGCCGTGGCCGACACCGCCAAGCGGATGGAGCCCATGACGGTGGGCATCCTGCCTGGCCAGGACGTGCTGACCCTGCCGTCGATGTCGGCCAAGCTGGAGGCGCAATTGCGTGGCATGGGCATCGGCTACCTGCCCGAACCCATGGTGCGACCGCACCTGGCCAGTGGCCGCCTGGTGCACAAGGTGGTGGAAGGGCCGCGCCGCGTCATCGCCGCGCATTACGCCTGGCGCCAAAGCGTGGCCCAGCCGGGCATGGCCTTGACCTGGTGGCTGCACCAGCTGGCCAGCACCAAGACACGCCAGGCCTTGCTGGACCTGCACGAGGGGCTGCTGCTGTGATCGACCCGGTCGGTCGCTGCGTGGGCCGGTTCGCGCCCTCGCCCACCGGGCCGCTGCACGCTGGCTCGCTCGTGGCGGCGCTGGCCTCCTGGCTGGACGTGCGCGCCCGCAGTGGCCTCGGTGGCGCCTCGCAGGGCACATGGCTGGTGCGCATCGAGGACGTGGACTCGCCCCGCTGCGTGCCCGGCGCCGACGCCCTCATCCTGTCGCAACTGGCCGCCTGCGGTCTGCTGCCCGATGCCCCGCCCGTGTGGCAAAGCCAGCGCAGCGCGCTCTACCAGGCCGCGCTGGACACGCTCATTGCCCAGGGCCAGGCCTACGGCTGCGCCTGCACCCGCGCCGACATCGCCCGCGCGCACGAGGCCGCCGGCCTGCACAAGCCACGGCATGGCGAATGGGTCTACCCCGGCACTTGCCGGCCCGACGCGCACGGCCTGCAAGCGGGCCTCCAAGGACGCACGCCCCGTGCCTGGCGCCTGAAAGTGCCCACGGGAGAAGCCGCCCTGAGCCACTGGACCGACCGCCGCCTGGGCCCGCAATCACAGGCGCTCGACACAGCGGTGGGCGACTTCGTGGTCAAGCGCGCCGACGGCCTGTGGGCCTACCAGCTGGCCGTCGTGGTGGACGATGCCGCGCAAGGCATCACCCACATCGTGCGCGGCGAGGACCTGGCCGACAACACGCCCCGCCAGATCTGGCTGCAGCGCTGCCTGGGCCTGCCCACGCCCAGCTACTTGCACACGCCCCTGGTGCGCGGTGAGAACGGCGAGAAGCTGTCCAAGCAAAACGGCGCAGAACCGCTGGACCTGAGCGACCCGTGTGCGGCGCTGACACAAGCCGCGCGCGAGCTGGGCCTGGCGCTGCCGGCACCCACCGCATCCACCACCGTGGGCGATGTGCTGGCGCAGGCGGTGAGCGCCTGGCCACACCGCTGAACAACGCTGAACAACGTTGCGCAGCGCCGAGCCCCGCTCAGGCACTCACACCGGCCGCGTCACCACCACGAAGTGCTTGCGCACCGGCGCCACCACCTCGAACGCACCCTCGAAGCCGGCCGGGATGACGGCGCCCTCGCCTGCGCGCACGTCCACCACGGCACCATCGCGCGCATGCAGGCGCACATGGCCTTCGAGCACGAAGAAATACTCTTCCTTGTTCGGCGCGAACACGATGCGCCACATGCCCACCTCGCAGGCCCATATGCCGACCGAGGTCACGCCATCGGCCGTTTCGTACAAAGGCCAGGTCTCGCGGCGCGGGTTGCCGCGCACCAGGCGCTCCGGGCGCGGGTGGTCGATGGCGCCCCCCTCATCGGGCTGGGCCATCCACACGATCGACACCATCGCCCGGCTCACTTCACCAGGAAGTGCTCGCGGTAGTAGGCCAGCTCGTCGATGGATTCGTGGATGTCGGCCAGCGCGGTGTGCTTCTGCGCCTTCTTGAAACCTTCCGACAGGCCCGGCTTCCAGCGCTTGGCCAGCTCCTTGAGCGTGCTGACGTCGAGGTTGCGGTAGTGGAAGAAGGCTTCCAGGTCCGGCATGTAGTTGGCCAGGAAGCGGCGGTCCTGGCAGATGGAGTTGCCGCACATGGGCGACTTGTTCGCCGGCACGTACTGCTTGAGGAAGGCGATGACGTCCTTGGCGGCCTGCGCCTCGGTCACGGTCGAGGCCTTGACGCGGTCGATCAGGCCGCTGCGGCCGTGCGTGCCCTTGTTCCAGGCGTCCATGGCGTTGAGCGCGGCGTCCGACTGGTGCACGGCGAACACCGGGCCCTCGATGCGCACGGTCAATTGCGCATCGGTCACGACCACGGCGATCTCGATGATGCGGTCGCTCTCGGGCTTCAGACCGGTCATCTCCAGGTCGATCCAGATCAGGTTCTGGTCGCTCTTGGCGAGGGTGGCGGCAGGGGCCGCGGGGGCCAGTTCGGTGCTGGAGGTCTGTTCGCTCATCAACGTCTTTCGGGAGGGGCTGGTCGCCTGGAAATTCTCAAGGATTTGACACGGCTGTCAGACCGCCGATTGTGCGGCAAACGTACACTCGCGGGCATGCACCCCAGCCTTGTGACCTCGCTTTTCGTGACCTTCGTCCTGGCCTCGATGCTGACCCGCCTCTGGCTGGACAGCCGCCAAGCCCGGCATGTGGCGCGCCACCGCGGCGCCGTGCCTGCGGCCTTTGCCCACGAGGTGCCGCTGCACAGCCACCAGCGCGCCGCCGACTACACGCTCGACAAGCTGCGCTTTGGCGCCGTGAGCAACCTGGTGGGCGCCGCCATGCTGCTGGGCTGGACGCTGCTGGGCGGCCTCGACGCCCTCAACGACACGCTGCGCGAGGCCCTGCTGCCCCGCGTCGGCCCGCTGGGCTACCAACTGGGCTTGCTGGGCGCGTTTTCGTTCATCGGCGCCCTGGTGGAGTGGCCCCTGGCCGCCTACAGCACCTTCCGCATCGAACAGCGCCACGGCTTCAACCGCATGGGCTGGCGCCTGTGGGTGCTCGACCAGCTCAAGCAATCGCTGCTGGGGGTGCTCATCGGTGCGCCCATCGCCGCGCTGATCCTCTGGCTCATGGGCGCGGCCGGCCCAGCCTGGTGGCTGTGGGCCTGGGGCGCCTGGGTGGCCTTCAGCCTGCTGCTGATGGTGGTCTTCCCCATCTTCATCGCGCCCTTGTTCAACAAGTTCGAGCCCCTCACCGACACGAACCTCGCCGAGCGCGTGCAGGCGCTCATGGCCCGTTGCGGCTTCCAGGCCCAAGGCCTGTTCGTGATGGACGGCAGCCGCCGCTCGGCCCATGCCAACGCCTATTTCACCGGCCTGGGCGCGGCCAAGCGCGTGGTGTTTTTCGACACCCTGCTCAAGCGCCTGACGCACGGCGAGGTCGAAGCCGTGCTCGCCCACGAGCTGGGCCACTTCAAGCACAAGCACGTGCTCAAGCGCATGTTGCTGGTGTTCGCCATGAGCCTGGGCGGCTTCGCGCTGCTCGGCTGGCTCACCCACCAGACTGGCTTTTACCTGGGGCTGGGCGTGCGCCCCAACCTCACGGCGCCGAACGACGCGCTCGCACTGCTGCTGATGCTGCTGGCCCTGCCCCCGGTGATGTTCTTCGTCGCCCCGGTGATGTCGGCCTTCTCCCGCAAGGACGAGTACGAGGCCGATGCCTATGCCTGCGCACAGGCCAGCGGCGCCGACCTGGCGCGCGCCCTCATCAAGCTCTACAAGGACAACTCCTCCACCCTCACGCCCGACCCGCTGTACGTGCGCTTCCACTACTCGCACCCACCGGCCACCGAGCGCCTGGCGGCCATGCTGGCCCTGCCTTCTGGCACAGGCCATGCCGCGCCGGCCAACCCCTGACACCGCACCCGACACCGCCCCACCATGCACACCCCGCCGAGCCCCACCACGCCCCTGCTACAGCAACGCTGCTGCCACCAGACGGGCCCCGCGCTCGACGACGCCCAGGCCGCCAGCCTGCTGGCACAGCTCACCGCCTGGGACATCCAGCGCGCGGCCCAAGGTGACAGCGAGGCCGTGGTGCTCACGCGCACCTTCACCTTCTCCGACTTCCACCGCACCATGGCCTTTGTCAACGCCGTCGCCTGGGTCGCGCACGAGCAAGACCACCACCCCGACCTGAGCGTGGGCCACAGCCGCTGCACGGTGAACTGGTCCACCCACTCGGTCGGCGGGCTGTCACTCAACGACTTCATTTGTGCGGCGCGCATCGACGCCCTCGTCGCATGAAGCGGGGACACGGCAGCTCGGCCCCCACGCGCCCCGGCCGGACCAAGGCCAAGGGAGGCACCGCCTCGACCGACCCCGGTGGCCTGGTGGTCGCCACCCACGGCCGCCATGTGATGGTGGAAGACGATGCCGGCCACCGCCTCATCTGCCACCCGCGCGGCAAGAAGAGCGAAGCGGTGGTGGGCGACCGCGTGCGCTGGCAGCACACGCTGGAAGGCGGCGACGAAGGCGTCATCACGTCGGTGGACGAACGCCGCAACCTGCTGTGGCGCCAGGACGAATGGCGCAGCAAGTCCTTCGCGGCCAACCTCGACCAGCTGCTGATGTGGATCGCCGTGGAGCCCGTCTTCAGCGAGATGCAGCTCACGCGGGCCCTCATCGCCGCGCGTTCGGCCGACATCCCCGTGACCGTCGTGCTCAACAAGATCGACCTGCCCGGCGCCGACACCGCCCGCGCGCGCCTGGCGCCCTACCGCGCCATGGGCTACAACGTGGTCGAGCTCTCGCTCAAATCGGAAGAAGATGCGGCACGCGCCCAGGTCATGCCCCTGCTGCAAGGCAAGGCCACCCTGGTGCTGGGCCCCTCGGGCGCCGGCAAAAGCACGCTGATCAACACCCTGCTGCCCGAGGCCCGTGCCCAGGTGGGCGAGATCTCGCAGGCCTTGAACTCCGGCCGCCACACGACCACCTCCAGCCTCTGGTACTGGCTGGACGGCGAAGCAGGCAGCCCCGAGCGCAGCGCCATCATCGACTCGCCAGGCTTCCAGGAATTCGGCCTGCACCACATCGCCGCCACCGAACTCACGCGCTGGATGCCCGACCTCGGCGCCCACGTGGCCGACTGCCGCTTCCACAACTGCACCCACCGCCAGGAACCCGGCTGCGCCGTGCGTGCCGCGGTCGAGCGCGGCGAGGTCAGCCCCATCCGCCTGAGCCTCTACACCGACCTGTTCGACGAACTCAGCCAGCCGCGTTGGTGAGCGCGCATCCCCCAGATTCAGACCCAGATCCAGCCCCCAGACGCCATGACAGACCGCCTCTCTGCCCTGCCCCTCACGCTCGAAGCCTTCGCCTGCGGCGACCTGTCGGTCACCGACCTGGCGCGCGTCTGGCGCGATGCCGCCGAAACACACCAGCCCGCCTTGCCGCAACGCTATGTGGACGTGCTGGAGCGCCTGCTGAGCCAGATCGAAAGCGCCGCGCTGTTCAGCGAAGAAAGCTGCTCTTTCAGCCGCACCGACATCCTTGCCGCCCTGGCCGACTGGCTGGGCAAGGCGCGGGCGCTCAAGGCCTGAAGGCCGGCAGGCCTGCCCGAGCGAGGTGCCTGGTCAACCGATCAGGTTCGCCAGCGACAGCAGCGCCAGCAGCAGCATCCACAGCACCACCGAGCGCCAGATCAGGCCGACCACGCTGCGCAGGTGCGCCATCGACGGCGGTGTGCCCTGGGTGCTGCCCTCGGCCTCGATGAGGCTGGGGGAATCGCCCTGGTTGAGGGTGCGGCTGACATCGCGTGCGCCATCGGCTGCGACCGGCGCGGCCTGGCCGCCCAGGCGAACGCCCAATGCGCCAGATGCCGCCGAGAGGATGGTGCCCTCGTTCGGACGCAACCACAGCACGGCATGCCTGCGCCAGGCATCGACCGCATCCTCGAAATTGCCCACGACGGCAAAACCGAAAGCCGTCATGCGGGCGGGCACGTGGTCCAGCCAGCCGAACAGCGTTTGCGACAGGTCCATCAGCCGATCGTGCGTGGGCGTGCCCGTCACGCGGCTGCGGTAAGCCCAGTAGCGTCCGGCGAACTCGGCCAGGCGGTAGAGCACCGCGCCGGCCGGGCCCAGGCCCAGGGTGGACAGGGCCACGAACCAGAAGAACACGCCAAACACATGGCGGTGGGCGGCCAGCAGCGAGTACTCCAACACGTGGCGCAGGATTTCGGTGCGAGGCAGCTCGCTGGCGTCCAGGTTCTGCCAGTGCGCGAGCAGCTCGCGGGCGCGGTTCTCCTGGCCCGCTTCCAGCGCATCGCGGATGGCCGTGAAGTGGTGGCTGAACTGGCGAAAGCCCAGCGTCAGGTACAGCACTGCCACGTCAAAGGCCAGGGCCAGCACCGTGCTGTAGCGGTTGATGAAGTAGTAGCTGACCGCCACCAGCGCCGAGGGCGCCAGCACGGTGATGGCCCAGACCACCCGGGCGTGCACATCGGCACCCGCGTCGAAGTTGCGGCCGGCCCAGCGCACCCAGGCCGCCAGCGCGTGGTGGATGGGATTGAGGTTGGACAGGGGTTTGAGCTGCTCCGCCAGCAAGGCGAAGAGCACGGCAAAAAAGCTCATGCCTTGATGATAGCGGTCGGGCCGCCTGCCCATGCGCCCGTTTGCAGCGGAAGGCTCATGCGGAGAGGAAGCGGTATAAATTTCGCAACATCGCGGCCGTCGCGCCCCAGATGAAATACTCCTTGCCGGCCTCGGACGACCACGGCATCGAGAAAAACTCCAGCGAGGTGCCCGACAGCTCGAACGCGCGGCGCTGGTGGTGACGCGGGTCCATCAGGAAGTCCAGCGGCACCTCGAACACCTCGTCCACCTCGCCCGGGTCGGGCTGCAGGCTCAGCCACGGGTGATCGTGGTCGTGCGGCACGATCAGCCCCACCACCGGCGTGACGATGAAGCCCGTGCCCGTCGTGTAGGTGGGCAGGCTGCCCAGCACCTCCACGCGCTGCGGGTCCAGGCCCACTTCTTCCTGGGCTTCGCGCAGGGCCGCGGCCACCGCATCGGCGTCGGTGGGCTCCATGCGCCCTCCGGGGAAACTGATCTGGCCAGCGTGCTTCTTGAGGTGGGCCGTGCGCTGGGTCAGCAGCACCGAAGCGCGATCGCGCATCACCAGCGGCACCAGCACGGCGGCATGGACCGGGTCGGGCGCGCGGTACCACTTCTCGACATCGACGTCGGGCTGCCACTGCGGCGGCTGGGCGAAGCGGCTCAGCAGCGCATCGCGCGAGAAATGCCGGGGCGAGACGGGCGGCAGGTGCTGGTCGTGTCCCAGCAGTTCGGCGGCACGGGGGTCGATGGAAATGGCCATGGCAGCAATGATCTCACCAATGGTGCGCCCATGAAAAAAGCCGCCGACGCGCGGGGCGTGGGCGGCTTGGCTTGGCAGGGCAGTGCGACAACAAGGTCGGCTTTTGCCTGCGGCGAAAGCTCTCTTGCTTTGCTGCGCAAAGCACCACAGTCAGGCCTCGGCCTTCCCGTGGCTGAGCCGTTGGCTCAGGAGAGCTTTTCCTTGATGCGTGCGGACTTGCCGGAGCGCTGGCGCAGGTAGTACAGCTTGGCGCGGCGGACGTCACCGCGGCGCTTGACTTCGATCGAAGCGATCAGCGGGCTGTACAGCTGGAACGTGCGCTCCACGCCTTCGCCGCTGGAGATCTTGCGCACGATGAAGCTGGAGTTCAGGCCACGGTTGCGACGGGCGATCACGACGCCTTCGTAAGCCTGGACGCGCTTGCGCGTGCCTTCGACCACGTTGACGCTGACGATCACGGTGTCGCCAGGGGCGAACGAGGGGATGGTCTTGTTCAGACGAGCAATTTCCTCTTGCTCGAGCTGCTGGATGATGTTGGACATCAAAGGCTCCTAGTGATCGTGCCCGCGCTGAAATTTGCTCTGGCTGGATGCCATTTGCTTCGATTTGCCGGGCAGAGGATCTGCAAAACCGCAGATTATAGCGTGAGTTCTCGAAGAAAGTCTTCGTCTTTTTTCGACAGCTCGCCACGGGCCCGCGCAGCCTCGATCAGCTCGGGGCGGCGGCGTGCCGTCAGCGTCAGTTGCTGCTCGCGGCGCCAGCGTGCGATCTGCGCATGGTGGCCCGACATCAGCACCGGCGGCACGGGCAAATCCACCCCACCGGCATCGTCTGGCACGCCCGCCGCCTCGGCCGACAGCAGCTCGGGGCGGCTGTAGTGCGGGCAGTCGAGCAGGCCGTCGGAGAAGCTGTCCTGCTCGTGCGAGGCGGCGTCGTGCAGCACGCCAGGCTGCAGGCGCGCCACGGCGTCGATCAGCGTCAGCGCGGGCAATTCACCGCCCGACAGCACGTAGTCGCCCAGGCTGAGCTCTTCGTCCACATGGGCGTTGATGAAGCGCTGGTCCACGCCCTCGTAGCGGCCACACACCAGCACGGCGCCGGGGCCGGCGGCCAGCTTCTGCACGCGCTGCTGGGTCAGGCGCTGGCCTGCAGGGCTGAACCAGATCACAGGCAGGCGCGGGGGCCTTGCCGCATCAACTTCAGCGGCATCGGCATGGGCATCGGCAGATTGGCTCGCGCGGATGGCCGACAAACAGCGCACCAGCGGCTCGACGAGCATCACCATGCCCGGCCCGCCGCCAAAAGGGCGGTCATCGACGCGGCGGTACACGCCCTCGGCATGGTCGCGCAGGGGCCACAGGCGCACATCGACGGCCCGCGTCTCGAACGCGCGGCGCGTCACGCCCACCTGCTGGAAGGGCGCGAACAGTTCGGGGAACAGGGTGATGACGTCGAAGCGAACGGCCATGGGGCCCCCATCGGCTGGCGCCGTGACGGAGTCGAGGGTCAGTAGTCCAGGCCCCAGTCGGCCACGATGCGCTTGTCGGCCAGGCTGACACTGAGGATGTAGGCGGACACGAAGGGGATCAGCCGCTCGACGGGCTTGCCATCGGCGCCGGCTTCGCCTTCCAGGCGCAGCACGCTGTTGGGCCCGGTGTCGATCAGGTCCACGACGCGGCCCAGGGCTTCGCCTTGCGGGTTGGACACGTCCAGGCCGATCAGGTCGATCCAGTAGAACTCGCCATCGTCGGGCGTGGGGAAGGCCGAGCGCGACACGAACACGCGGGCGCCCTTGAGGGCTTCGGCGGCGTTGCGGTCGTCCAGGCCTTCGCAGGTGGCGACCACGATGTCGCTTTGCTCACGGGCGCTCTTGACCTGCAGAAAACGTGGTGCGTTCAGGCGGGCGGCTTGCGCCGCAGATGCCACCGCCGAAGCCGGCTTGGTGGCCGCGCCAGGACGCACGACAGCGCCCACAGCCGCTTCGGCGGGGCGCAAAAACCATTTCTTGGTGCAGAACAGGGCCTGGGGATCGGACGAGAACGGCATCACCTTGATGCCGCCCTTGACGCCCCAGGCATCGACCACACGGCCCACTTCCACCGCATCTTCGGGCCAGACGACACCGTCGTCCAGCACCAAGAGGGAAGGGTTCGCGCGGTCGCTCATGCCAGCCTGTTCTGCCTGGGCAATCAGGCGGCCACGGCCTTGGACTTGGCTTCGCGGATCAGGCGGGTGACGGTGTCAGACGCTTGGGCGCCATTGCCAACCCAGTGGTCCACGCGGTCGAAAGCGATGCGCAGGGCTTCGGCGTTGCCGGAAGCCAGGGGGTTGTAGAAACCCACGCGCTCCAGGAAACGGCCGTCACGGCGGTTCTTTTGCTCGGCAACGACGATGTTGTAGAACGGGCGCTTCTTGGAACCGCCGCGGGAGAGTCGAATCACGACCATGATGTGTCCTTCAAAAATGGGGGCGATGGCTGCGTCCCGGGAGACACTCGGGGGGGCAGTCATCAGGGCCGGCCTTCGCCTGTGCATGACACGGATTTGTGTTCGACACGGACTCAGAACCAACCAACAGCCCGGCCTGCTTAGATACGCGCTGGTCCGACCGGGGAAACCTCCCCCGAACGCCCAGCCCAAGCCGGAAAACCGCGGATTATAGTCTGGCAAAGCCGGATTGTGCAAAACCTGCCCCACGATGACATGACACCCCCCTCTCCCCGCAGCAAATCCAAGACCGTGGCCACCTGGGTGGCCTTCCTCGGTGGGGGCCTCGGCTTGCACCGTTTTTACCTGCACGGGCTGCGTGACAAGCTCGGTTGGTTGCTGTGGGTGCCCACGCTGCTCGGCTTGTGGGGACTGCATCGGGTGTCCCTGTACGGACAGGACGACCAGCTCGCCTGGCTGCTGGTGCCGGTGCTGGGCTTCACGCTGGCGGGCTGCATGCTGCAGGGCATCGTCTACGGCTTGACGCCCGATGCGGCCTGGCACGCGCGGCACAACCCGCAACTGCCAGCCGAGCAGGCTCCCGCCAGTGGCTGGCCAGCCATCGTCGGTGTGATCCTGTGCCTGCTGATCGGCGCCACGGTGCTGATGGCGACCATCGCCTTCTCGGGGCAACGCTACTTCGAGTACCAGGTGGAAGAGGCCCGCAAGATCAGCCAGTGAACCAGGCCACACCAGACCTCAGGCGCGGAACATGAAGTACGCAGCGCCCACCAGGCACAGCGCCGCCCATATGTAGTCCAGCTTGAAGGGCTGGCCCATGTAGAAGACGGCAAAGGGCACGAACACGCTGAGCGAAATCACCTCCTGCATCACCTTGAGCTGCCCCACCGTCAGCGTTTGCGCGCCAATGCGGTTGGCCGGCACCTGCAAGAGGTACTCGAACAGGGCGATGCCCCAGCTCACCAAGGCGGCGAAGAACCAGGTCCTGCCGGCCATGTTCTTGAGGTGCCCGTACCAGGCGAAGGTCATGAAGACGTTGGAAGCGACCAGCAAGAGTGCGGATTGCAAGGGAATGGGCAATGCGTTCATGCCCCAAGTCTAGGCAAAGCACGGATAATCTCGCCTTTGCGCCACCAGATTCCCTGCTCACGCCATGACCGACGCCACGCCGAACAATGCCCCCCTCACCTACGATCAAGCAGGCGTCAACTACGACCTGATTGACCCGTTGAAGGTGGCCGCCCAGCGCGCCGCGGCCGAAACCGGCGCCCACCTGGCCAGCCACGGCTTCAGCGAAGTGCTGGCCTCGCGCGGCGAATCGGCTTATGTGGTAGATGTGGGCCCGATGTACCTGGCCTCCATCGTCGAGTGCCTGGGCACCAAGACCCTGGTGGCCGATGAGATGGCCCTGCTGACGGGCAAAAGCTACTACGACGGCATCGCCCAGGACACCATCGCCATGGCGGTGAACGACCTGATCACCGTGGGCGCCACGCCCCTGGTGGTGCAGGCCTACTGGGCCGCGGGCGGCTCCGACTGGTTCGGCGACAAGGTCCGTGCCAACGCCCTGGTGGCCGGTTGGAAAAGGGCTTGCCAGGTGAGCAATGTCGCCTGGGGCGGCGGCGAAACGCCCGCGCTGGCCGGCATCGTGGCCGATGGCCGCGTGGACTTGGCCGCATCCTGCACCGGCATCATCAGCCCGAAAACCCGCTTGTCGGTGGGCGACAAGCTGGGTGCGGGCGACGCCATCGTCTTCCTGGCCGCCAGCGGCATCCACGCCAACGGCCTGTCGCTGGCACGCAAGCTGGCCGAGCGCCTGCCCCAGGGCTACCTCACCGACATCGGCAACGGCCAGACCTATGGCGAAGCCCTGCTGGCGCCGACCACGCTGTACTCGCCCGTGACCGAAGCGCTGGCCAAGGAAGGCATCTTCCCGCATTACTGCGCGAACGTGACCGGCCACGGCTGGCGCAAATTGCTGCGTCACCCCAAGCAGCTGACCTACCGCATCACGGCCGTGCCGCCCAAGACGGCGATCCTGGCCTTCATGCAGAAGGAATGCGGCCTGGACGACCACGAGGCCTATGGCACGCTGAACATGGGTGCGGGTTTCGCCCTCTACGTGGCCGCCGACCAGGCGCAACGCGTGGTGGACATTGCCAAGGCACAGGGCATCGACGCCATGGTCGCCGGCCGGGTGGAAGACGGTCCCAAGCAGGTGGTGATCGAGCCCCTGGGTGTGACCTATGGCGCAGAAGAGCTGCAATTGCGCTGATTTGCGCGCCATTTGGCGCCATTGACACCCCAGGGTTTGCACTCGGGTGTGTTCAGTTTGCCCACAGAACGTCCGATAAAGGATTCGTTCGTGACGGATTTCACCCGCTTGCCCACCGGCAGGCGGCGAGATCATCGCCACGGCGAAGCGCAGTCTGGACTTCGTGGACAAACACATGATCAACATCCGCAACATCCGCATCGGTCAACGCTTGGCACTCGGCTTCGGCCTGGTCATCGCCCTGATGGTCCTGCTGGCCGGCCTGGCCCTCACGCGCATCCAGGACCTCAGCCAAGAGACCACGGCGATCGTCGACGGCACCTACCCGCAGACGGTGACCGCCAACCGGATGAAGGCCAACCTCAACGAGATCTCGCGCAGCATGCTCAGCGTGCTGGTGATGAGCGATGAGGAACAGATCAAGGGCGAGCTGGTCAACATCGCCAAGTACGAGAAGCTCAACATCGCCCTGGCCACCGACGTGGAGAAGGCCCTGACGGACGACGCCGACAAGGAATTGCTGGCCAACCTCGGCAAGTACCGCGAGCGCTCCAACAAGGCGCAAAAAGCCGTTGTGGAACTGATCCAGGGCGGCCAGAAAGAAGAGGCGCTGACCAAGTTCCTCTTCTCGGTGCGCTCGATGCACACCAAGTACTTCGAGGCGCTGGAGCAGCTCAACACCCGCCAGCACGCGCTGATGGAAGCCACCGGCGCGCGCTCGGCCGAGACCGCCCGCAACACCACCCTGTTCATCGTGGCCCTGGCGGGCGCCATCGTGGCCGTGAGCGTCGGCGTGGCTTTCTTCGCCACCCGCAGCATCACCCGCCCGCTGACCCGCGCCGTCAAGATCGCCGAGCAGGTGGCCGCTGGGGACCTCAGCGCCCGCATCGTCAGCGAGAGCGAGGACGAGACGGGGCAGCTCATGCGCGCCCTCGATGAGATGAACCGCGGCCTGCAACGCATCGTGGGCGATGTGCGCCAGGGCACCGTGGCGATTGCCTCGGCGTCCAGCGAAATTGCGTCGGGCAACTCCGACCTGTCGGTGCGCACCGAGGAGCAGGCCTCCTCGCTGGCGCAGACGTCTTCGGCCATGAGCGAGCTGACCCGCATCGTGCGCCAGAACGCCGAGAACGCCTCGCAGGCCAACCAGTTGGCCTCGGCTGCATCGAACATCGCGTCCGAAGGCGGTCAGGTGGTGGCGCAGGTGGTCGACACCATGGGCGCCATCGACGCGTCCTCGCGCAAGATCGTGGACATCATTTCCGTGATCGACGGCATCGCCTTCCAGACCAACATCCTGGCGCTGAACGCCGCCGTGGAGGCCGCCCGTGCCGGTGAGCAGGGCCGTGGCTTTGCCGTGGTGGCAGGCGAGGTGCGCACCCTGGCGCAGCGCTCGGCGACGGCCGCCAAGGAAATCAAGACGCTGATCAACGAGTCGGTGGAGAAGGTCGAGCAAGGCAGCAAGCTCGTGTCTTCGGCCGGCGGCACCATGGGCAACGTGGTGGCCAGTGTGCAGCGCGTCACCGACATCATTGGCGAGATCACCGCGGCCAGCCGATCACAAAGCGAAGGCATCGAGGAAGTCACCCGCAGCATCCACAAGATGGATGGCGTGACCCAGCAGAACGCCGCCTTGGTCGAACAGGCCGCGGCCGCCGCCGAATCCATGCAGAACCAGGCGCATAGCCTGGCCGAGGTGGTGAGCGTGTTCAAGCTCGAATCGACCGCTTGAGCCCCTCTGCCCCTTTCTGCCATTCCGCCCCAACCCCATCCAGCCCCTGACGACCACCAAGGACACTTTCGATGAAAGCTCGCATCACCGCCCTCATGACCGCAGCCGCCCTGGCCCTGGGCTCGCTGTCCACCGCCCACGCCGTTGAAGTCCAGGGCGCGAAGCTCGAAGACACCGCCACCGTGGCGGGCAAGAACCTGGTGCTCAATGGCGCCGGTGCCCGCATCAAGGCCGTGTTCAAGATCTATGCGATCGGCCTGTACCTGACCGAGAAGAAGACCACCACCGCCGACGTGCTGGCCCTCACTGGCCCCAAGCGCTTCAAGATCGTCTTCCTGCGCGACCTGACCTCCGAAGAGTTCGGCTCGGCCTTCCTGGCAGGCATCAACAAGAACCTGGAAAAAGACGAAAAGACCAAGCTCGTCAACCAGATCACCAAATTCGGTGACCTGTTCACCGAGTTCGAAGGCGTGAAAAAGGGCGAAGTCATCATTGGCGACTACAACCCCGCCACGGGCACCACCATCACGCTCAATGGCAAGCAGCTGGGCTCGCCTCTGCCCGACATCGGCTTCTACAACGCCATCCTGCGCATCTGGATCGGCGCCAACCCCGCCGACAACATGCTCAAGCCGCTGCTGCTGGGCGAAAAGCCCTGAGCGAAGGCCGACCGGGATGGCCAGCCTCGCGTACAATGGTCGGTGACGGGCCTCCTCGCATGGGGGCGCGGCCAACCGGGTCAGATCGGGAACGAAGCAGCCCTAACCGAATGCCTCCAGTGCCGGGGTCAGGCTCGTCACCTTCTTTCTTCGCGTTGTCGTTCTGACAGCGTTGGATGCCCCACGCGTCGCGGCCGGGACCGAACTTCCGCGAAAGTTCGGGGCGCTTCTTGAACGCGCCACCCGCGCACTCTGCCGCACCCCGCGTGAACGCATGGCATCTGCATCCGCTTCCTCCGCTGCCCCGCAACTCGCCACCACGGCGCCTGCAGGCCATTCGGTCGTGCCCATCGACTTGGGCGAGCGCAGCTACGACATCCTGATCGGCGATGGCCTGCTGAAGGCCGAGAGCTTCGCCGGCCTGCCCCGATCGGCCAAGGCCCTGATCGTCACCAACACCACGGTGGGGCCGCTCTACACGGCCCAATTGCGCGAGGCCATCGCCCCGCTGCACAAGCAGGTGCTGGACGTGGAACTGCCCGATGGCGAGCAGTACAAAGACTGGCCGGCGCTCAACCAGGTGTTCACGACACTGCTGGAAGAGGCGGCCGACCGCAAAACGGTGCTGTACGCGCTGGGCGGTGGCGTCGTCGGTGACATGACCGGCTTCGCCGCGGCCTGCTACATGCGCGGCGTGCCCTTCGTGCAGGTGCCCACCACGCTGCTGGCGCAGGTGGATTCGTCGGTGGGCGGCAAGACGGCCATCAACCACCCCGCCGGCAAAAACATGATCGGCGCGTTCTACCAGCCGCTGCGCGTGGTCTGCGACATCGACACGCTCGACACCCTGCCGCAGCGCGAGTTGCTGGCCGGCCTGGCCGAGGTCATCAAGTACGGCCCGATCGCCGATGCCGCCTTCCTGACGTGGCTGGAAGCCAACCTCGACCGGCTGCTCGCGCGCGACCGCGCGGCGCTCAGGCACGCCATCCAGCGCTCGTGCGAGATCAAGGCCTGGGTGGTGGGGCAGGACGAAAAGGAATCCGGCCTGCGCGCCATCCTGAACTACGGCCACACCTTCGGGCACGCCATCGAGGCGGGCCTGGGCTATGGCGCGTGGCTGCACGGCGAGGCCGTGGGCTGCGGCATGGTGATGGCGGCCGACCTGTCTGCCCGCCTGGGCCTGATCGACGAGGCCACCTCGCAGCGCATCCGCGCGCTGGTCGAGCGCACCGGCCTGCCCGTGCAGGGCCCGGACCTGGGCGCCGACCGCTACATCGAGCTGATGCAGGTGGACAAGAAGGCCGAGGGCGGCGAGATCCGTTTCGTGGTCGTCGGACCGCTGGGCCAGGCGGGCATGCGGGGCGCGCCCGATGCCATGGTGCGCGACGTGATCGCCGCCAACGTGCGCTGAACTGGCACCGCTTTCCGCCATGTGGACCGCGCCCTACGCCAGCCAGCCAGACCGTTCTCGGGGGCGTCGCTTCCCGGAGCCCAGCGCACCGACGCGCAGCGAGTTCCAGCGCGACCGCGACCGCATCGTGCACAGCACGGCCTTCCGGCGCCTGGTCTACAAGACGCAAGTCTTCCTCAACCACGAGGGCGACCTCTTCCGCACGCGCCTGACTCACTCGCTGGAAGTGGCGCAGCTGGGACGGTCCATCGCGCGTTCGCTGGGCCTCAACGAAGACCTGGTCGAAGCCGTGGCCCTCGCGCACGACCTGGGCCACACGCCCTTCGGCCACGCCGGCCAGGACGTGCTGAACGACTGCATGGGCGAGCACGGTGGCTTCGAGCACAACCTGCAGTCGCTGCGGGTGGTCGATGAGCTGGAAGAGCGCTACCTGCCCTACAACGGCCTGAACCTGAGCTTCGAGACGCGCGAGGGCATCCTCAAGCACTGTTCGCGCCGCCACGCCGAGATGCTGGAAGCGCGCGAGCCCGGCGGCGTGGGCCAGCGCTTCCTGAACGGCACCCAGCCCAGCCTGGAGGCGCAGCTGTGCAACCTGGCCGATGAAATCGCCTACAACGCTCACGACATCGACGACGGCGTGCGCTCGGGCCTGATCACCATGGCGCAGCTCGAAGCGGTGCCCTTGTTCGTGCGCTTCCGCGACGAGACGCTGCGCGAGTTCCCTCACGCCAAGGGACGCCGACTGCTGTTCGACAGCATCCGCCGCATGCTGTCACAGCAGGTCTACGACGTGATCGACGCCACGCGCGCGCGCATCGCCGAGCACATGCCGCTGAACGCCAACGAAGCGCGCCAATGCCCGCCGCTGGTGCGCTTCAGCCCCGGCATGCGCGAGGCCAGCACCCAGCTCAAGCGCTTCCTCTTCAAGGAGCTGTACCGGCACCCGCAGGTCAACGAGACCACGGCACGCGCCAAGCAGATGCTCAGCGAGCTGTTCCACGCTTACGTGGCGGCGCCGCAGGACATGCAGAGCGCCTTTGCCGAGCGCGACGACCGCCACCGTGCCGTGGCCGACTACATCGCCGGCATGACCGACCGCTTTGCCGTGCGGGAGCACGAGCGGCTGACAGGGCGCAAGTTGTTCTGAAATGGCAGGCCAGGCCAGGGCTATTTGCCTCACCGGCAGGCCTGCGTGGCTCGGAAAATCCAGAGGCATGCCCCGCCGCCTGTTGGCCGGCGGTCGCGCCCCTTTCCTGGATGGACCGCTCCCATGACCCAAGCCCTCGTCAGCTTCTGCATCCCGACCTACAACCGGGGCCGTTACCTGGACTCGCTGCTGCAGAGCCTGACCCAGCAGTTGGCCGACTTCCCCCACGCCTTCGAGGTCTTCATTTCCGACAACGGCTCGGACGATGACACCGAGGCCGTCGCCGCCAGGTACATGGACGCCCTGCCACTGCGCTACAAGCGCCATGCCAGCAACCGCGGCAGCTCGGCCAACTACCAGTACCTGATGGACCAGGCCCAGGGCGAGTACCTCGTCTATGTGGCCGACGACGACTGCATCCTGGGGCACCGCGTGGCCGAGATCATCGACCTGATGGAGGCCAACCCTGGCGTGGGCATCGCTTACGCCCCCTGGAAGCTCTACGACCTGGTGGCCGACAAGGACCAGGGCCAGTTCTACCAGCAGGACCGCGATGTGCTGATCCCGCAGGGTCAGCACCAGATGCTGCTCGACACCCTGCTGCGCTACAGCATCTTCCCCGAGATCTACATCTGTCGGCGCAACCTGATCCGCACCATGATGCCCAGCGTGCCCGAGCAGGCTTTCTACGCCTTCGTGCATGCGTCGGAATTCGTGCACCAGGCATCGGTGCTGTTCCTGCAGGAGCCGTACTACATCTCGGTGACCAACTACTTTGCCGACCACCAGCGCAACCAGGCCGGCATGGGCGAGGCCGAACACGCCTGGGACCGCTACCGGGGCGGCCTGGAGTACGTGCTTGGTCGTGCCAGCCAGCAGGTCAGCCCGATGGAGCGCATTGGCTTCAACCTGCGCATCCAGGAGATGATCGCCCAGCGCATCTCGGTGGCGATCCGCCTGCGGATGGCCGCCCAGCGCAACCCGGTGGAGACCTACTACCTCGCTTACCGGCTCAAGGCCATGGGGGCAGAACAGCAATTGCCGGTGCCTCTGCAGACGCTGCGCTCGCAAGCCGCCTTGAGCTTCCTGCTCACCGACACCGAGTTGAACCGCGATGTCACGGAGCTTGTCTTTGTGGGAACGTACGAGCCCGAGCTGCGCCGACATGTCGAAGAGCTGAAGGGTGCCCGCAAGGTGCGCTTCGCATCCACGCCCGCGCAGCTGGGGACGCTGCACGCCCACAACCTGGTGCTGGTGCGTGGCACCCCGGCTGTGCTGGCCGAGCTGCCGCAAGACAGCGGCGCACGCATCGTGCATGAGCCTGCTTTGCTGCAGAAGTTCGCCGCCTGAAAACGACCGACCAGGTCGTTTTTTCGTCTTTCCGCTTCTTCCAGCTTCTTCCCGCCTCTCGCCCGTGTGGCGAGAGCTCAGGCTGCCGGCAACCCCGACAGGTGGTCCACAGGCAAGCCTTGCTCATGGCGCAACACCATGCGCTCCAACAAGCGCTCCAGGTCGCCCGTGTAGCGCGCGCTGTCGAACAGCGGTGCCTGATCGCGTGCTTCTGCCAGGTGAGCCCGGATGCGCGCGCGCTCGGCCGGGTCTGCGGCCAAGGCCAGCACCTTGGCGCGGTAGGCGTCCAAGGTTTCGGTGGCCAACTCGGACAGGCCAACCGCGTTGAGCAGGCTGCCCGCCACGCGTGACGCGAACGTCCGGCCCATGTAGGTGACCACCGGCAAGCCGGACCACAGCGCATCGCTGGCGGTGGTGTGCGCATTGCAGGGCCAGGCATCGATGAAGATGTCGGCCAGCTGGGTGCGGTTGATGTGATCGGCCAAGCCCAGGCGCGGCGCCCAGCGGATGCGGGCCAAGTCAACGCCACGCACCGACAGCTCTTCTTCCAGGTGCGGCCGGGCCTGGCCGTGCCAGTCCAGCAGCCACAGCACGGCGTTCGGGATGTCCTGGAGGAAACCGCACCACACGTCCAGCACCTCGGGCGAGATCTTGTAAGCCTGGTTGAAGCCGCACAAGACCAAGGCGTCCTCCGGCAGCCCCGCCGCCTTGCGGCTCATGGGCTGAGGGCGCGGGCGCTGCCGGTCGTTGGGCTGGTAGCAAACAGGCAACTGCGCGATCTTTTCAGAGAAGTGCGCCTCGTGCGCCAAGGGCGTGACGATCGGGTCACCGATGATGTAGTCAACGAAGGACGAGCCCGTGGTGCCCGGGAAACCCAGGTAAGTGGCTTGCACAGGCGCCGGCCGACGGGCGAACACGCCCATGCGGTTCTGCGCGGTGTAGCCCTTCAGGTCGATCAGCAGGTCGAGCTGGTCGTCGGCGATGCGTTGCGCGATGTCCTGATCGGACGCGCCGGCCAACTCGACAAAGTGCTCGGCCGCGGCCTCGATGCGTTGGCGCATCGCCGTCTTGTCGTCGGGACCATGCGAGTAGAGGAAGACTTCGAAGCGGCTGCGGTCGTGGTGCTCGAACACCTCGGCCATGAGCACGCTGGTGGCATGCTGGTGGAAGTCAGCGGACACATAACCCACGCGGATGCGCTCGCCATGGCGCACGCGCTCGCGGCGCACCACCGGCTTGATGTCGGCAAAGTTGTTGGACATCAGCCTGCACGCCTTGAGCTGGTGCAGGGGGTCATCGGTCAAGGTGACGTGGGCGAACGGTGCGGTCATCACCCGCGCCTTGTCGTCCAGCGCGTCCACCATGCTGCGCATGTTGGCCTCCTCCTGCGCGGCTTGCACCCAGCGGCAGCTCTCGCGCTCGGCATAGGCCAGCATGCCGTGCACGTGCAGGGCGTTCGGACCCAAGCCCAGGATCAGGCTGGTGCGGAAGCACTCCGAGGCCTCTTCCTTGAGTTGCATCTCATAAAAGGAGATGCCCATGCGGTAGTGCGAGATGGCGTCGTCCATCTGCAGCGTCAGCGCCTCCATGAAGGCCGCGATGGCTTCCTGTTGCTTGCCGGTGTTCTGCAGGGCGCAGCCCAGCGCGCTCCAGTACTCGCGGCTGTTGCGGCGCTCTTCGGGCACGCTTTGGAGGTAGGCCAGCGTTTCCGCATGGTTCTGCAAACGCTGCAGGGCGGCCACCCGGATGAACAAGGCCACTTCCGACGCCGGGTTGCGTGCCAGCGCCCGCATGCTGTAGTCCAGCGCTTGCTCGATGCGGTCGCTCTCCAGGGCGGCTTTGGCGGCATTCACCAGATAGACATCGTCTTTGGGCGAGATCTTGATCGCCGCTTCGAAAGCGCGCAGCGCCTCGCCCCACTGGCCCTTGCGCGACTGCGCCACACCGCGCTCCCAATGCTGGTGCGCCTGGCGGGCTTGTCGTGATGCGGGCTTGTGGATGACGTTCATGGCGACCCCGGGAATGACTGTGAATGGAGGTTCAAGCCCTTTTTCAGGGCCTGCTCAGTCTAGGAAAACAAAGTTCTCAAGATCCCGGCAAGTGCGCCGAAAAGGTTCTTCATTTCAAAAAAACGTCAAGCAGCGTCTGTGCACACAAGCTCGGAAAACGAGGAAAAAATCACTCAAGACCGCGCTGCACCGGGACGATAAACAAACCATCGGGATCGCAAGGTTTCGGGGTCCGGTTAGCCGGCCAAGGGCTTCGAGTGGTTTCACCACAAGGGCGCACGGGCTGACTAGCGTCGGGCAGGAAAGCTGAAGAGTTTCCAACCCATCAGCACTTGTTCGCCGGCGCTATCGCCGGGTAGTAAACATCGCCAAAGGATCACATCATGGCCGCAACTGTCAACACCAACGTCGTCGCACTCAACGCGCAACGCAATCTGTCTTCTTCGCAATCCAGCCTGGCGACCTCGATGCAGCGCCTGTCTTCTGGTCTGCGCGTCAACTCCGCCAAGGACGATGCCGCCGGTCTGGCCATCGCCGAACGCATGAGCGCTCAGGTCAAGGGCATGAACGTCGCTGTGCGCAACGCCAACGACGGCATCTCTTTGGCGCAAACCGCTGAAGGCGCCCTCGGCAAGATCGGCGACAACCTGCAGCGCATGCGTGAACTGGCTGTCCAGTCCCGCAACGCCACCAACAGCACCGGTGACCGCGACAACCTGCAGAAGGAATTCAAGGAACTGCAAGCGGAAATCGACCGCACGGTGCAAGGTACCAAGTTCAACAACCAGGCCCTGTTCGCCTCCGGCGCTTCGACCACCCTGTCCTTCCAGGTCGGCGCAGGCACCAACAGCACAGACCGCATCGACATCGCTGGCGCCGTGCTCGGTGGCGGCACCTCGGTCTCGGTGGCCTCGGCCATCGCCTCGACCTCGGCCAGCGCAGAGCAAGATCTGGTCTCCACCGTGACCGGCACCTGGGACGGCACCAAGGGCATCGCCATCGGCGGCAACATGAACGGCTCGTCGTCTGGCACCGCTGCCGGTGTCTCGCAAGTGGACGACGCCATCAACGCCATCGACAAGGCCCTGGACCTGGTCAACAACAAGCGCGCCAACTTCGGTGCCTCGCAGAACCGCTTCGAAGCCGTGATCTCGAACCTGCAAACCAACATCGAGAACCAGGCTGCCGCACGAGGCCGGATCGTCGACGCGGACTTCGCGACGGAAACCGCGAACCTGTCCCGCTCGCAGATCCTGCAGCAGGCCGGCACCGCGATGGTGGCCCAGGCCAACCAGCTGCCCCAGCAGGTGCTGTCGCTGCTGCGCTGATCCAGCACACGCCTCAGGACGCCACCACCGCGTGGCGCCCCGACGCCAAGGCCGCCCTTCGGGGCGGCTTTTTTCATGGGGCGATGTAAGACGAGAACTGAAGGGCAAAAACGCTGCACATCCCGTTTTTGCACGAAGGCGAATGGGCCGAATATTCAACCCACAGGTCGAAGGTTTTTCGCAACTCCCTTGGCCAGCTTTTGTCAGTTTGAAGCCGGCCGGCATGCGAGCCGGGAGTCTCTCGATTCTTTAGGAGTGCACCATGCCCCAAACGATCAACACCAACGTGGTTTCGATGAATGCTCAGCGAAACCTCAACATGTCGCAGAACTCGCTGGCCGTGTCGATGCAACGCCTGTCTTCAGGTGCACGCGTCAACTCTGCCAAGGACGATGCGGCCGGCCTGGCCATCGCCGAACGGATGAACACCCAGGTGCGCGGCATGAACGTCGCGATCCGCAACGCGAACGACGGCATCTCGCTGGCGCAAACCGCGGAAGGCGCCCTCGGCAAGATCGCCGACAACCTGCAGCGCATGCGTGAACTGGCCGTCCAGTCCCGCAACGCCACCAACAGCGCCGGTGACCGCGACAACCTGCAAAAAGAGTTCAAGCAGTTGCAAGCGGAAATCGACCGCACGGTGCAGGGCACCAAGTTCAACAACCAGGCCCTGTTCGCCTCGGGTGCGGCGACCACGCTGTCCTTCCAGGTCGGCGCGGGCACGGCCTCCACCGATCGCATCGACGTCACGGGCGCCCTGCTCGGCGGTGGCTCCGCGGTCTCTGCCGCTTCGGCACTGGCCTCGACCTCGGCCTCTGCGGTGCAGGACCTGATCTCCACCGTCACCACCAACTGGGACGGCACCAACGGCCTGGCCATCGGCGGGAACATTTCGGGCTCCGCCACCGGCACCGCTGCCAGCGTGTCGGAGGTGGACGATGCGATCAACATCATCGACAAGGCCCTCGACGCCATCAACGACAAGCGCGCCAGCTTCGGCGCCACCCAGAACCGCTTCGAGGCCGTGATCTCGAACCTGCAAGTCAGCGTGGAAAACCAGGCGGCGGCCCGCGGTCGGATCATGGACGCCGACTTCGCCGCGGAAACCGCCAACCTGTCGCGCTCGCAGATCCTGCAGCAGGCCGGCACCGCCATGGTGGCCCAGGCCAACCAGTTGCCGCAGCAGGTGCTCAGCCTCTTGAAGGGCTGATATCGCCAGAAATTCACGGCCACGGGGCTGACCGGATCAAGTTTCCCCGGCAGAAGTCGATGAGCACGGCGTCCGGGTGGCCAAAAGCGGCTTCCCGGGCGTTACCGCATTTGAGAGGAACACACCATGGCCTCGTTGAGCTCACTCGGCGTTGGCAGCGGTCTGGACGCTGAAACGATCGTCACCAAGCTGGTGGCGCTCGAAAAGCAGCCCGCAGACACGCTGACCACCAAGAACACCAAACTGCAAACCCAGGTCTCGACCTGGGGCAAGATCCAGAGCAACTTCTCCGCTTTGCAAGACGCGGCGTCCAAGCTCATGGACAGCAGCTTCTGGAGCGCGACCACCGCGAAATCCAGCGACGACACTGCCGTGAGCGTGACCACCAGCAGCGGCGCCGCGGCAGGCAATTACGCCGTCAACGTGACGCAACTCGCGGCGGCACAGTCCGTGGCCAGCTCGGCCTTCACCGCCAGCACCAGCACCGTGGGCGAAGGCACCTTGCGCATCGAGCTGGGCAGGTACACCACCGACAACAGCACGACGCCGCCTGCCGTGACCTTTGCGGCCAAGGCCGCGGCCACCGCCGTGGACATCAGCATCGGCCCCGGGGACAACACCCTGGAAAAAATCCGTGACCGCATCAACACGGCCAACGCGGGCGTGAGCGCCTCCATCGTGACCGATGCCTCGGGCGCACGCCTGGTCATGCGCGGGCAGAACGGCGAGGAAAACGCTTTCCGCGTGTCCGTGACCGAAACCGCCACCGCGCCCGGCTTGTCTGCCCTGGCCTACAGCGCCGCCACGGGTGCCACCACGGCCATGTCGCGCACGCAGACGGCACAGAACGCCCAGGCCACCATCAACGGCCTGAACGTGTCCTCGGCCTCGAACACGATGAGCAACGTGCTGGAGGGCGTGACGCTGAAGCTCAACAAGACGACCACGACCCCGGCCACCGTCAACGTCGACCTGGACACCGCCAGCATCAGCAAGGGCGTGAACGAGTTCGTCACCGCCTACAACAGCGTGGTCAGCACCATCCGCGTGCAGACCCTGTACGACGAAACCTCGAAGACGGGTGGGCCGCTGCAAGGCAATGCCACCGCGCGTGGCCTGTTGTCGCAGATGCGCGGCCTGATCAGCTCCAACACCAGCGCCTCCAGCACCTTCGGTCGCCTGTCGGACATCGGCATCGACATCAACAAGGACGGCACGCTGAGCACCAAATCGAGCAAGTTCAACGACGCCATGGGCAAGCTGGGCGAGCTGCAGAAGTTCTTTGCCGGCAGCAGCGAGACCGACTCGTCGCTCAACGGCATCGGTACGCGGGTCAAGAACCTGACCAAGCAGATCCTGGACACCACGTCGGGCGCCATCGCGAGCAGCACCAGCGGGCTCAACAGCACGATCAAGCGCAACAAGGACAAGATCGATGACATCAACGACCGTGCAGGCTTGATCGAGACGCGACTGCGCAAGCAATACAGCGCGCTCGACACCAGCATGGCCAAGCTCACCGGCCTGTCCACCTACGTGACGGCGCAGCTGGCCGCACTCAACAAGAGCGCTTGAACAAGGGCCTTGATTGGGGCTTGTTCCATGGCAGCGGCCTTCAAGCTTTCCCGCCGCAAGTCGATAACACATTCAACACTGATCACCTCGCAGAGCTTGAAGATGTACGCACCTGCCAGCCCCTTCTCCCGCCCCCTGCCCACAGGCGACCGCACGCAGTCCAACCTCTACCGTCAGGTGGGTGTGGAAACCAGCATCAGCGGCGCCTCGCCCCACCAGCTTGTGAAACTGCTGCTCGACGGCTTTTTCGAAGCCCTCACCGATGGCCGTGGCGCCATGCGCAAGGGCGACATCGAAGCCAAGGCCCAAGCCCTGTCGCGCGCCCTGCGCATCGTGGACGAGGGCCTCAAGGCCAGCCTGGATTTGCAAGCCGGTGGCGAACTGGCGCAGAACCTCCATGGCCTCTACACCTACGTCTGCCTGCGCCTGACCCAGGCCAACCTGCGCAACGACGAGACCATCCTCGACGAGTGCCAGAACCTGATGCAGCCCATCCGCGACGCCTGGCAAAACATCAAACCCACCCAGACCGAAGTGGTCCGCGGTGGCATGGAGGTGCACGCATGAACGCCCCGGAACTGATCACCGCCCCTGACGAAGAGGCACTCGCTGGCAACCTGCTGAGCTACTACGAAGCCATCGAGCACGCCAGCCTGGACATGCTGAACGCCGCCCGATCGGGCGACTGGGACCGCGTCGTCAAGCTCGAAGGCGCCTGCGCCGTGCTGATTGGGCGCCTCAAGCACGCCGCCACGGAACACCCGATGGGCCCGTCCGAGCTGGCGCTCAAGTCGCGCATCATGCAGCGCATCCTGGTCAACGACGCCGAGATCCGCAACCTGGCAGAGCCCTGGCTCAACGAGCTTGGCCACATGGTGGGCGAGCCCGGCAAAATGCACTGACGCGGGTCCACCCACACCCCGCCATCCCATGCCCACTTCACGCGCTGTCCAGGAATCGCTGGACGACTACCGCATCACCTCCAGCGTCGACATCCTGGCGCTGTTGGAGCAAGTCCAGTCGCTGCGCGCGCTGGTCACGCTCTCGAACGCCGAGGGGGCCAGCTACACGACCCTGCTGTGCGGCATCGACACACGGCTGGGCGTGATCTCTTTCGGTGCCGATGGCAGCGACGACGCCATGCAAGCGGTGCTCACCTCGGACGAGGTCGTCGCGGTGGTCTTCCTCGACCGCATCAAGGTCCAGTTCGACATCGACGGTCTGGTGCATGTGCGCGGCCCGAACGAAGCCCTCAACGCGCGCCTGCCGCAGGTGGCCTTCCGCTTCCAGCGACGCTCGGCCTTCCGCGTGCAGCCGCTGTCGTCCCACGGCCCGGTCGCCGAGTTCCGCCACCCCGCCATGCACGACATGCGCTTGTCGCTGCGCGTGCTGGACGTCAGCCTCAGCGGCGTGGCCCTGTTCCTGCCGGACAACGTGCCGGCCATCCCCTCTGGCGTGCGCATCGGGCAATGCACCATCCGCCTGGACGCCGACACGGTCATGGACGTGGGCTTGGTCATCCACCACATCACGCCCATCCACCCCGACACCCGCGGCGTCCGGCTGGGTTGCGAGCTGACCCAGCTGCAAGGCCACGACCGCAGCCTGCAGCACTACATCCACCAGACGCAGAAGCGCCGCAGCGCACTGACGGGCTGAGGGGTTGTCGGGCTCCGGCCGCACAGCGCGGCTGTTAGCATCGGCACATGACTGCCGACACGTCCCTGACACCCTCCACCACCCGCCCCTGGGTCATCGCCACCCGCGAAAGCCGCCTCGCCCTGTGGCAGGCCGAGCATGTGCGCGACCTGCTCCAGCAGCGCTTTGGCCGCAGTGTGGACCTGCTCGGCATGACGACGCAGGGTGACCAGATCCTCGACCGCGCGCTCTCGAAAGTCGGTGGCAAGGGCCTGTTCGTCAAGGAACTCGAAGTCGCGCTGGAAGCCGGCCACGCCGACCTGGCCGTGCACTCGCTCAAAGACGTCCCGATGGAGCTGCCTGAAGGCTTCGTGCTGGCCGCCGTCATGGAACGCGAAGACCCGCGCGACGCACTGGTGTCGCCACGCCACGCCTCGCTGCAAGACCTGCCGCAAGGCGCGGTGGTGGGCACCTCCAGCCTGCGCCGCCTGACGCAGTTGCGGGCCTTGCGCCCCGACCTGCGCATCGAACCCCTGCGCGGCAACCTCGACACCCGCCTGCGCAAGCTCGACGAAGGTTTGTACGACGCCATCGTGCTGGCCGCCGCCGGTCTCAAGCGCCTGGGCCTGGGCGAGCGCATCCGCCAGTTCATCGACACCGACACCATGCTGCCGGCGGCCGGCCAGGGCGCCCTGGGCCTGGAAATCCGCCAGCTGCCGGACGGCAACCCGAGCGAGCTGCAGACCGCGCTGCTCGATTTGGCACACCAACCCACCTGGCTGGCCACCGCCGCCGAGCGGGCCGTCTCGCGCGCCCTGGGCGGCAGCTGCTCCATGCCACTGGCCGCGTTCGGTGACTGGCAAACCTACGCCGGCCAGGACGTGCTGCGCCTGCGCGTGCGCCTGGGCCACCCGGAACAAGCCGGCCTG
Source organism: Aquabacterium sp. (assembly GCA_023266355.1). Taxonomy (GTDB): domain Bacteria; phylum Pseudomonadota; class Gammaproteobacteria; order Burkholderiales; family Burkholderiaceae_C; genus Aquabacterium. Next base: position 292,895 of record JAHFQM010000001.1, on the reverse strand, counting down.
CTGTCGGCCGAACGCTGCGCCGCGGTGCAGACCCTGGCCGATGCCGAAGCCCTGGGCCGCGAAGCCGCCGCTGCGCTGCAGGCCCAAGCCCCGCAAGGCTGGTTGAGCGCACCTGGCACCCCGGCCTGAACAGCCAAGGGCCACCAGCACACCATGCTCACCCTCGTCACCCGGCCCGAGCCCCAGGCCAGCGGCTGGGCCGAGGCGCTGGCGGCGCAAGGTGTGGCAGCGCAGCCTCTGCCCCTCATCGCCATCGAGGGTCCGCCCCAAGTTGAAGCGGTGGCCCGCCTGTGGCACACCCTCGCGCAACAGCGCCTGTTGATGTTCGTCAGCCCGGCAGCGGCCGAGTGGTTCTTCCGCCTGCGGCCTCAGCCCCTGCCGGATGGCAGCCCGGCGCCCACGTGGCCAGCCCAGACCCTGGCCGCGGCGCCCGGCCCTGGCACGGCCCAGGCGGTGCTGGCCTTGGGCGCCGACGCGGGCCTGACACCGCACAGCATGGTGTCGCCACCCGAGCACAGCGTCCAGTTCGACTCCGAAGCCCTCTGGCCCCTGCTGGCACCGCTGGACTGGGCTGGCCAGCGCGTGACCGTCGTCAGTGGCGGCGACACCACCGGCGCCCGCGGCCGCACCTGGTTGACCGAGCAATGGCAGCAGGCCGGCGCGCACGTCGAGGCCGTGCAGGCCTACCAGCGCGGCCCCGGTGCGTGGGCGCCCGAACAGCACAACTTGGCGCGGCAAGCGCTGGCCACGCCCCAGGCGCACGTCTGGCTGTTCAGCAGCTCCCAGGCCATCGACCACCTCGTGGCGCACCACCTGCCAGCCCTGGCGCCGGCCGCCCCGCCCCCCGACTGGCGCCGCATGCGCGCGCTCTGCACCCACCCGCGCATCGCCGAACACGCCGCCGCCCACGGCTTTGGCGAAGTCCGGCAATGCGCCCCCACCGTGGCCGCAGTGGTGCAGGCACGACGCTCTGCGCCCTGATGCGCCGACTGCCGCGCGAACTCTGCCGCCGCAAGCAAGCCACGTCGATACAATGAAATCATCGTGAGCGAACTCCCCTCCCCCCTTTCGGCCGCGCCCCTTGCCCACGAGGCGACCGCGCAGGCCCCCGAAGCAACGCCAGACGCCTTCTTCCAGCAAGGCCCTGGCTGGGTGCGCTTGGCCGTGCTCGTGCTCAGCATGGCCGCAGGTGGCGCGGGCTGGCTGGCCTGGCAAACGCACAAGCGCGTCCAGGGCCTGGAGCAGGAACTGGTGCGCCGCCAGCAAGACAGCCAGGGCCAGGCCACCGAAGCCCGAGTGGCGGCCAAACAGGCGCAAGAGCTGGCCCGCGAAGCCGCGGCACGCGTCACCCTGCTCGACACCCGGCTGAGCGAAGTCGCCTTGCAGCGCTCGCAGGTCGAAGACCTCATCAAGACGCTCAACGTCTCGCGCGACGAAAACCTCGTCTATGACCTGGAAGCCGGCCTGCGCGTGGCCAGCCAGCAAGCCGCACTGACCGGGAGCGCCGAGCCACTCATCACCGCCCTGCAATCGGCCGATGAGCGCCTGACCCGCGCCAAGCAACCGCGCCTGGACAACGTCCGCCGCGCCGTCGCCAAGGACCTCGACCGCGTCCGCGCCACCCGCGTGGCCGACATCAACGCCCTGACCATCCGCCTCGACGAAGCCGTGCGCCTGGTCGATGAGATTCCCCTCATCAACCAGCCTGAAGCGGTCAGCAAGCTCTCCGCAACCGCCAGCCCGGCCAGCAACGGCAAGGCCAGCCACGGCGCATCGGTCCCGGGCAACACCGCCAGCGGCGCCGCACCTTCCGACGACGGCTGGCGCAGCACGGTGCTGAGCTGGACGCGCGGCGCCGCCGAATCCGTCTGGAGCGAAACCCGCAGCCTGGTGCGCGTGACCCGCATCGCCCAGCCCGAAGGCATGCTGATCGCGCCCGATCAGGCCTTCTTCCTGCGCGAAAACGTCAAGCTGCGCCTGCTGAATGCCCGCCTTGCCCTGCTCAGCCGCCAGACGCCCCAGGCCGCGGCCGACCTGCGCCTGGTCGAACGCACCCTGCCGCGCTACTTCGAAGCGCAGTCGCGCAAAACACAGCTGCTGCAGTCCATGGTGAGCGACGTCATCGCGCAAAGCCAGCAGACCGCCGTCCCGCGTCCCGACGACACCCTGGCCGCCCTGGCCGCGGTGGCGGGCGGACGCTGAAGCCGAGGGCGCCCGCGTGCACGGCATCGTTTGGACCCTCCTGCTGGCCGTGGCCGCCGTGGTGGGCGCCACCGCGCTCGGTGGCAACGACGGCCTCGTCACCATCTTCTGGATGGGATGGCGCCTCGACCTCTCGCTCAACCTCTTCCTGCTCGCACTGCTGCTGTTCGTGCTGGCGGTGTACTCGCTGGTGCGCGGCGTCGACAGCCTGTTCGATTTGCCCGAGCGCGCCCGCAAATGGCGCGTGGCCCAGCGCGACCGCCAGGCCCAGGCCGCCCTGCGCGAAGGCCTGGCCCTGTACATGGCCGGCCGCTACACCCGCGCCCACAAGGCCTGCCAGCGCGCAGTGGCCATCCAAGCGGACACGCCGGAGCTGGCCCTGGACGCCGAGTTCACGGCGCTGGCCCACATGCTCTCGGCCGGCAGCCTGCACCGCCTGCAAGACCGCAACAAGCGCGACGAGCACCTGCAGCGCGCCATCGACCTCGCCCTGCTGACCCGCAAGCCGCGCCCCACCGAAGAAGGCGCCCGCCTGCTGGCCGCCGAGTGCGCCCTGGAAGACCGCGACGCCCCCCGCGCCCTGCGTGCCCTGGAAGAGCTGCCCCCAGGCGTGGGCCGCCGCACCCAGGCCCTGCGCCTGAAACTGCAGGCCAGCCGCCTGGCGCGCCAGCCCATGGAGGCCCTGCGCACGGCCCGCCTGCTGGCCAAGCACCAAGGCTTCACCAACGTGGCCGCCGAAGGCCTGCTGCGCACCTTGGCCACCGAGGCCCTCGCCGCCGCGCGCGACACCGACCAGCTGCGCGCCCTGTGGCAGAACCTCGATGCGCACGAGCGCCGCGACCCGCTGGTGGTGGCGCACGCTGCGCGCCGCATGGCCGACCTGGGCTCAGCGACCGAAGCACGCCAATGGCTGGCCCCGCTGTGGGACCAGATCCACGCCACCTCCATCGAAGGCGCCACCGCCCTGGCCCATGCGCTGCGGCACGCCCTCAGCGGCCTGGAAGCCGAATGGCTGCCCCGGCTCGACGCCACCACGCAGGCCGCCTTGCGCAACCCTGCACTGGCCTTGACGCTGGGCCTGGCACTGGCCGAACGTCAGCTGTGGGGCAAAGCCCGCAGCATGCTGATGTCGGCCGCCAACGACCACGATCTGGACGACGATGGCCGCCGCCAAGCCTGGGCCTGCCTGGGCCGCCTGGCCGAGCGCGAGCACCGCGAGGAAGAAGCCGCGCGCTACTTCCGCCAGGCCGCCCTGCTCGATCGCGATTGAATCGATCACGCGGGGTGTCGCTGCTGTGGCATCGCCACAAAAGTGTCACGCCGGGTGGCAGCGTCGCAAAAACATGCTATAGTCTCGTTCTCTTTGGCGGCTGTAGCTCAGTTGGATAGAGTACTTGGCTACGAACCAAGGGGTCGTGGGTTCGAATCCTGCCAGCCGCACCAGAGAACTTTCAAATGCACACGTTGCAGCAAACCAGCGAAAGCTGGCCTTGCCATCAACGATGTGACAAGAGATGTGCCTGGCCCGTTGGCTGTCGTGTCTGCGGGCCTTCTCATTTCATGCGGCTGTAGCTCAGTTGGATAGAGTACTTGGCTACGAACCAAGGGGTCGTGGGTTCGAATCCTGCCAGCCGCACCATTTCAAAGCCCACAGGTTCACGCCTGTGGGCTTTTTCTTTGGCCGCGCCGCTGGCTGCGCTTCCACCACCAGCCGCCCGCAGCCACCAACACGATGGCCAGCAAGATCAGCCACGCCGACATCGGCACGCTCGGCGCCTGCCAGGCGGACAGCAAGCGATCGGTGAACAGCGAGATGAGCACAGTGCCGGGCAACAGCCCCAGGGCCGAACCCAGCACGAAATCGCGCGGTTTCACGCGCAAGGCCCCCGCCGTCAGGTTGACGACCATGAAAGGCGCCACAGGCATGAAACGCACCAGCGCCACAGTGAGCAAGCCACGCTGGTGCAAGTGCCGGCTCAGCAGGCTCAAGCGCCCTTGCGTCAGGCGGTCCATGCCCTGCGCCCCCGTGAACCGGCCAAAGGCAAAAGCCACGGTGGCGCCCGTGACCATGCCCACCAGCGAATACGCCATGCCGGGCCAGGGGCCGAACACTGTGGCGCCCACCACGATCAGGGCCAGCACCGGCACGGCCATCAGCACCAGCAGCACATAACCCGCCACCACGGCAAGGGGTCCCAGCGGCAAGGCCAGCAAAGCATGGCCCTGCTGGCTGAGCCATTGCGGATCAAGCCAGTGCGCCCAGGCCGGATCCCGGGCGAGCACGCTCACGCCCGCCAGGCCCAGCACATAAGCGGACAACAAGGCCCAGCGCCACCAGGATGTTTGATGGCCGGCAAGGGCGGACGAGGGAACCGGGTCGGACACGGGCGGGTACTTCCAGAAACAGGCCATCGGCCAGCCCCGACATCTTGCGGCAACTTGCCAGGCATGTCAGTCAGTGAAGCCCGCACTCTCGGCGCGCAGCCCGCATTCCGGGGATGGGTGCACGACGCTTCGAGCCGCCGTTTCGGTCGCATCGGTCACATCGGCCGCCTTGGCCGCCATGCAACGCCACCGCTCCAGGGTGAGCTCGCTCAGCAGACCCTTTGCCCCAGCAGCCAGCGCCCCACCCTCACGGCCACAGCCTCGGCCGACACCGGCAGGTGCAGCAGCTCGGCGCAATCGGGCACGCCACCGCGGCGGGCCAGCTCGCGCTCGTCCAGGTGGGTGAGCGCCAGCACGCGCATGCCGGCCATGGACTCGCAACGCTGCAGCGTGCGCAGCATGGCCAGGCCGTCCATGCCGGGCAGCTCCAGGTTGGTGATGAGCAGGTCCGGCGCGCACTGGCCGATCTGCAGCAGCGCGAGGTAGCCGGTTTCAGCGAAACGCAGCTTCACCGCCGAACCAAACGGCGCCAGCGCCTGCTTGCAGCGGTTCTGCCAGGCATCGTCATCGGCCACCAACAGCACGTCCACCTGCGGCATCGCCAGGCCCATGCCACCCACATGGTGGCGCGCCTTGGGCGGCGCCTCGCGCAGGGGTTCGGGCATGAAATCGGCGTTGGCGCGCAACCGCGACGTGCGCGCCAGGGGCTCACCGCCCAAGCCGGTGCTCAAGGCCAGCGCCTCGACCGCGTTGTAGGGGATGCGGCGGTGACCGCCTGGTGTGCGGGCCGCGGGCAGGATGTCCGCCTCCACCCACAGCTGCACCGTGCGCAGGGACACGCCCAGACGCAAAGCCGCCTCACGGGTGGTGAGCATGCGGGCAGCAGGGCCCAGGGGGATCACTTGTGACATCTCGCAAACTCCAACAGCAACGCCAGCACATCCGGGTGGCGATGCGCGCCTCACCTTGCGAGACACCGCGCGCTGCCAGCCACCGACATTTCATTTTTGCGAGATTCACCGGCGTGTGGGGAACACGCGCAGCCACAAAGCCGCGGTGGCCGTGAACAAATGGCGCAATCCCGCAAGCACTGTCGAAGCCGGAGCGGATTCGGCACAATCCCCACCATGAGCAAAGCTTTCACCAAGGAACCGGACGGCGACGAAGACGACGACCTCTCCCTGCCGCCCCTGCCCGCAGGCACCCGCAACTACATGACGCCGCAGGGCTACCTGCGCCTGCGCACCGAGCTGATCAACCTGATCGACACCGAACGCCCGAAGGTCGTGGAGATCGTCCACTGGGCCGCTTCCAACGGCGACCGCTCCGAGAACGGCGACTACATCTACGGCAAGAAGCGCCTGCGCGAAATCGACCGCCGCATCCGCTTCCTGACCAAGCGCCTGGACATCGCCGAAGTCGCCGACCCCAGCCAGCACCACGGCAGCGACCAGGTCTTCTTCGGCGCCACCGTGACCTACGAAACGCAGGCCGGCGTGAGCCGCACCATCACCATCAAGGGCATCGACGAGGCCGACGCGCTGCAGGGCGAGGTGAGCTGGGTGTCGCCCGTGGCGCGGGCGCTGCTGAAGTCACGCGAAGGCGACGAGGTCCAGCTGATGACGCCCGGCGGCCTGGAGCGGCTGGAAGTCATCACCGTGCGCTACCCGGCGCCACAGACCGCGCATTGAGCGGCACACCCGCTCAAGCCGATCACCAACCGATCAAACCGCTCAAGGGCAGACGCGGTCCACCTTGAGCACCACCGGGCAGCGGCGCAGGATGCGCATCACATCGGCCAGGTGCTCGGTGTCGCGCACGGCCACGGTGAGCTTGAGCTCGGCCGTCTCGCCCAGGCGCTCGTCGCCCATCTCGATGTGGGTGATGTCGGTCTCGGCGCTGCTGATGCTGGCCGCGACTTGGGCGAGCACGCCCTTGCCATTGGCCACCAGCACCTTGACCACCGTCTCGAACAGGCGGGAAGGCTCTTCGGACCAGCTCACGTCGATCCAACGCTCGCTGTCGCGCTCGAACAAGCGCTTGCCCGTGCCGCAGGTCTGGGTGTGCACGACCAGGCCCTCGCCACGGCCCAGGTAGCCGGCGATCGGGTCGCCCGGCACCGGGCAGCAGCACGCCGCCAGCTGCACCGTGGCGCCCTCGGTGCCATCGATGGTCACGGCCGCCAGGGCCGGCGCCTCCGAGGCGGCAAAACGGCCCAGCGTCAGCGTCAGCGCATCGGGGCGCTCGCCTTGCTCGGCCATGATCTGGGCCATGCGCTTGGCCACCATGGTCGCGATCTTGCGGCCCAGGCCGATCTCCACCAGCAGCTCGTCGCGGCTGCGGTTGCCGCCCCAGCGGATGAGGGACTGCCACAGCGCGCCGGTGTCGCCTTCGCTGTCTTCGGCGCCCGGCGGCAGGGTCAGGCCCTCGGCGCGCAAGGCCTGCATCAGCAACTTCTCGCCCAGCGCCAAGGACTCTTCCGCTTCCATGTTCTTCAGGTAGCTGCGGATCTTGGAGCGCGCCCGCCCCGTGGCCACGAAGTTCAGCCAAGCCGGGTTGGGCCGTGCGCCAGGCGCCGTGATGATCTCCACCACATCGCCGCTGCGCAGGGCCGTGCGCAAGGGCACGGCCTCGCCATTGACCTTGACCGACACGCAGCGATCGCCCACGCCCGAGTGGATGGCGTAGGCGAAGTCCACCGGCGTTGCGCCTTTGGGCAGCGCCACGATGCGCGACTTCGGCGTCAGCACATACACCGACTCGGGGAAAAGGTCGATCTTGAGGTGCTCCAGGAACTCGGCCGAATCGCGGGTCTCGTGCTGGATGTCGATGAGCGACTGCAGCCACACCGCCGCCTGCTGGGGCGAGGTGCCGGTTTCGGCGCCTTCCTGCTCCTTGTACATCCAGTGCGCCGCGATGCCCTTTTCGGCCACGGCGTGCATGGCCTGCGAACGGATCTGGAACTCCACCGCCGTGCCCACCGGGTTGACCAGCGTCGTGTGCAAGGACTGGTAGCCGTTCGCCTTGGGCATGGCGATGTAGTCCTTGAAACGCCCAGGCAGCGGCTTGTAGAGCTGGTGCAGCACGCCCAGGGCGCGGTAGCAGTCCAGCAACTCGCGGGACACGATGCGGAAGCCGAAGATGTCGCTGACCTGCGCGAAGGTCAGGCGCTTTTCGATCATCTTGTTGTAGATGGAGAAGATCGTCTTCTCGCGGCCATAGACCTCGACGTGCATGTCCGCGTCCGAGAAAGCCTCTTCGACGTCCTTGCGGATGCGTTCCACCAAATCGCGGCGGTTGCCCCGCGTGCGCTTGACGGCCTTGGCCAGCACCGCGTGCCGCCAGGGGTTGATGTACTGGAAAGACAGCTCCTGCAGCTCGCGGTAGGTCTGGTTCAAGCCCAGCCGGTGCGCGATCGGCACGTAGATCTCCAGCGTCTCGCGGGCGATGCGCGAGCGCTTGTGCGCCACCATCGCCGCCATCGTGCGCATGTTGTGCAGGCGATCGGCCAACTTGATGAGGATGACGCGCACGTCGCGCGCCATCGCCAGCAGCATCTTGCGGAAGGACTCGGCCTGCGACTCTTCTTTGGTCGAGAACTGCAGCTTGTCCAGCTTGGTCAGGCCATCGACGATTTCCGCCGTGGGCGCACCGAAGCGCTCGATCAGCTCGATCTTGGTGACGCCACAGTCCTCCATGGCGTCGTGCATGAGCGCGGCCATGATGGCCTGGGCGTCAAGCTTCCAGTCGGCGCACAGGCCCGCCACCGCGATGGGGTGGGTGATGTAGGGCTCGCCACTGGCGCGGAACTGCCCCAGGTGGGCCTCGTCGGCGAAACGGTAGGCGTCGCGCACCCGGCGGATGTCCGCCTCGTCCAGGTAGTCCAGTTTGTGGGTCAGCGCGGCAAAGGAAGCCGCTGCCGCGTCGGTGACGGTGCTCATGGACAAAATGTAGCGCGGATGGGGCGCCCCTGTGGGGGAGAGGATGAATGGAAAAGCGGGTGTGCAATGCGGTGCGCAATGCGAAATTCAATGCAAAAGGCCCGCGCGAAGCGGGCCTTGCGGCGAAAGACCTGCTTGGGGCGGGTCTTCGAGCGGTCAGGCGACGCTCAGGTCGTCGGCACCTTGCGCAGCATTTCCAGACCGACGTGGCCGCCGGCGATTTCGCGCAGGGCGGTCACGCTGGGCTTGTTGCGCGATTCGATCTTGGGCGTGTGGCCCTGGCTCAGCATGCGGGCACGGTAGGTTGCGGCCAGCACCAGCTGAAAGCGGTTGGGGATCTTTTGCAGGCAGTCTTCGACGGTGATGCGGGCCATGTGTCTCTCCAAAAAGCCAAGACCTGGTCAGACCAGGTGGAGCGCACGGAACACGGCTGACTTGTTCCGACGCTGAGCAGCATATTTTAACCGCTGCGAGTGAACAATGGCCTTCAAATCGAACAAAGCCGACTCGAACAGGGCATTGACCACGATGAAATCGAAGTATTGCGCCTGTGCGACCTCGATGCGCGCGTTCGCCATGCGCAATTCGATGGTTTCGGGCGAATCCTCGCCGCGGCGGTTCAGGCGCTGCAACAGCTCTTCGTAACTCGGCGGCAGGATGAAGATCAGCACCGCGTAGGGAAAAGCCTGCTTCATCTGCAGGGCGCCCTGCCAGTCGATTTCCAGCACCACGTCCTCGCCACCCTGGATGCGCTCCTCGATGGCCTTGCGTGAGGTGCCGTAGCAATTGCCATGCACCTCGGCGTGTTCGAAGAACTCACCGTGCTCGACCATGGCCTGGAACTCCTCTTTCGAGGTGAACCAGTACTCGCGGCCGTGCTGCTCCTGGCCGCGCGGGGCGCGGGTGGTGTGCGAGACGCTGACCCGCAGGCGCGAGTCCAGCTCCAGCAGCGCCTTGACCAGGCTGGATTTGCCCGTGCCGCTGGGCGCCGAGACGACGAAGAGGTTGCCGGGGTAATCCATCGCAGTGTCCTGTGGGTCGTGGGCCGAAGTCATGGCCGGTTCCGGTTCATTCGAGGTTTTGCACCTGCTCGCGCATCTGCTCGATGAGGACCTTCATGTCCACCGAGATCTGCGTCAGCTCCAGGGCAGCGGCCTTGGAGCCCAGGGTGTTGGCCTCGCGGTGCAGTTCCTGGATGAGGAAATCGAGGCGCTTGCCGACCTCGCCGCCTTTTTTCAGCAGGCGGCCGATCTCGTCGAGGTGGGCCTTCAGGCGCTGCAACTCCTCGTCCACGTCGATGCGCAGCGCGTAGGCGGCCGCCTCCTGCAGGGCGCGCTCCTGGGCGATCTCGGGCGTCACGTTGCCGCCCACCGCCTGCAAGGCCTCCTGGTATTTCTGGACGAAGCGCTCCTGCTGGCGCTGCACGGCCTGGGGCACCAGGGGCTGGGCCTGCTCCGCCAAGGCCTTGAGGCCGGAGAGCTTCTCCTTCAGGACCCCGACCAGGCGGGCGCCTTCGCGTTCGCGGGCCTCGGTCAGGGCCGCGATGGCCTGGCGGGCAGACTCCAGGGCGGCATCTTCGAGCTTGACCGAAGGCGCTGCGGCCCGGCACCAGTTCAGCACCTCGTTGACCGACAGCGGCCCGGCCTTGGGCAACCAGTTCTGCACCGTGCCCTCCAGGCGGGCCAGGGTGTGCAGCTGCTCGGGCTGGGGCTGGGGCCAACCGGCGTCGGCGGCGCGCTGGGGCTGCATGCGCAGCTCGATCTTGCCGCGCTTGAACGAGGCCGTCAGCAGGTCGCGCAGGGCGGGCTCCAGGGCGCGGAACTCGTCGGCCAGCTTGAAGCTCAGGTCCAGGAAGCGGCTGTTGACCGAGCGCAACTCGGCGCCCACCGCCCCGCTGGCGTGCCGGCGCGATGCGCTCGACGCCCCGTCGTCATCGGTGTTTTCACCGACGTGGTCGGGGGCCGACGCCACCGCGCTGGCAAAGCCGGTCATGGAGTAGACTGACATGGATATTCACCCAGACAAAACGCGATTATGTCAAAGCCGAAACCCGCTCCGCTGCCCTCGGGCACCGTCGTGGGTGGCTACCAGATCGTCAAGAAGCTCGCCGCAGGCGGTTTCGGCGTGGTTTACCTCGCGGAAGACCCGGACAAGCGCCTGGTCGCCCTTAAAGAATACCTGCCCGCATCGCTGGCCGAGCGCTCGGCGGGCGAGCTCATCCCGCGCGTCAAGCCTGACAAGCAGCCACTCTACCGCCTGGGCCTGAAAAGTTTCTTCGAAGAAGGCCGCTCGCTGGCCCAGATCGCCCATCCGAGTGTGGTGTCGGTGCTGAACTTCTTCCGCGAGAACGAAACCGTCTACATGGTGATGAACTACCTCCAGGGTGACACCCTGCAGGATTTCATCGTCACGGCGCGCGACCTCAAGCGCGACAAGGTGTTCCGCGAGTCCACCATCCGCAGCCTGTTCGACGAGATCCTGCGCGGCCTGCGCATCGTGCACCAGCACAAGATGCTGCACCTGGACATCAAGCCAGCCAACATCTTCATCACCAACGAGAACAAAGCGGTGCTGCTCGATTTCGGCGCCGCGCGCGAAGTGCTGTCCAAGGAAGGCAACTTCATCCGCCCGATGTACACGCCCGGCTTTGCCGCGCCCGAGATGTACCGCCGCGACGGCTCGCTGGGCCCCTGGACGGACATCTACGCCATCGGCGCCTGCATCTACGCCTGCATGCAGGGCTACCCGCCCAACGACGCGCCCCAACGCCTCGAAAAAGACCGCTTGGGCCTGTCTTTGTCCAGATTGCGCAATGTCTATTCGGATAACCTCATCGAGGTGACCGAGTGGTGCATGTCCCTCGACCCGCTGGCCCGACCGCAGAGCGTGTTCGCGCTGCAAAAAGAGCTGGCCCGGGAGACCGAGCGCCGCTACTCCAAGCTGACCTTCTCCGAACGCGTGAAGCTGCAACTCGAAAACCTCAAATCCGGGGCGAAGGCCTGAGGAAGACAAGGCATGGCGCTGGCATGAGATTCTCCGTTTACCAGATCAGCCGCAAGGGCGGCCGCGAGAAAAACGAAGACCGCATGGGCTACTGCTACACGCGGGACTCCGGCCTCTTCGCGCTGGCCGACGGCATGGGCGGACACCCCGAAGGCGAGATGGCCTCGCAACTGGCCCTGCAGACCATGGCGGCGCTCTACCAGCGCGACGCCAAGCCGCGCCTGGCCGACCCGATCCGCTTCCTGCAGGACGCCATCATGGCCGGCCACCACCAGTTGCTGCGCTACGCCAGCGAGCGTGGCCTGATGGACACCCCGCGCACCACCCTGGTGGCCTGCATCCTGCAAGGCAACACAGCCTACTGGGCCCACTGCGGCGACTCGCGCCTGTACTTCGTGCGCGGCGACAAGCTCATCGCCCGCACCCGCGACCACTCTTATTCGGAGCTGCAAAACACCATTTCCTCGGTCGTGCCGCTCAACGAGCGCTACAACCGCAACGTGCTCTTCACCTGCCTGGGCAGCCCCGGCAAGCCTGTGGTCGACACCGCCGGCCCGCTGCTGCTGCAGGAAGGCGACCGCATCCTGCTGTGCTCCGACGGGCTGTGGGGCACGGTGGAAGACGAGCTCATCACCCACAACCTGGCCACGCGCGCCATCTCTGACGCGGTGCCCGAGTTGGTCGAGACCGCACTGCGCAATGGCGGCGCCAAGTGCGACAACGTCACCGTGCTGGCCATGGAGTGGGAGTCGGCCTCCAACGAGGAGCAACCCGGCGTCTCCACCGAGAGCCTGGGCGACGAGGTCTTCGCCTCGACCATCCAGGCCAGCGTGGGCAACACCGGCAGCCCGGGCGACAATGGCGATGCCGACGAGCTGGACGATGCCGAGATCGAGCGCTCCATCCGCGAGATCAACGAAGCCATCCGCCGCTCGGCCAACGCCAAAAAGAACTGAGTTTTGCGCACCTGCGCCAGGCCGTGACCCCTCCAAGGTCACGGCCTCTGCCATTTCCGAACACCCCTGATCCTGTGGAGCTTCCATGACCTACATCCGTGCCCACGGCCGCACCGCCGACGCGCTGCGCCCCCTGACCATCACCCGCGGCTACACCATCCACGCCGAAGGCTCGGTGCTGATCTGCTTTGGCAACACCAAGGTGCTGTGCACCGCCTCCGTCGAAGAGAAGGTGCCGCCGCACAAGCGTGGCAGCGGCGAAGGCTGGGTCACGGCCGAGTACGGCATGCTGCCGCGCTCCACCCACACCCGCAGCGACCGCGAAGCCGCCCGCGGCAAGCAAAGTGGCCGCACGCAGGAAATCCAGCGCCTGATCGGCCGCAGCCTGCGCGCCGTGGTGGACCTGGCCAAGCTGGGCGAACGGTCCATCGTCATCGACTGTGACGTCATCCAGGCCGATGGCGGCACCCGCACCGCCGCCATCACCGGCGCCTACGTGGCCCTGGCCGATGCCGTGCAAGGCCTGATCGCTGCGGGCAAGATCGCCGCCAGCCCCATCGTCAACCCGGTGGCCGCCATCAGCGTGGGCATCGTCGACGGCACGCCGCTGCTCGACCTGGAATACACCGAAGACTCGGCCTGCGACACCGACATGAACGTCGTCATGACCGGCGCCGGCCACTTCGTCGAGGTGCAGGGCACGGCCGAAGGTGTCGCCTTCAGCCGCGCCGAGATGGACCAGCTCCTGGCCCTGGCCGACAAGGGCATCCGCGAGCTGATCGCCGCGCAAGCCGCCGCGCTGGCCCAGCCCCTGGTCAAGGGCTGAGAACCACAGAGCAGCACACGGGAAGACCGCCATGCCCAAGCGCCTCATCCTCGCCTCCAACAACGCCAAGAAGCTGCGCGAGCTGCAGGCCCTGATCGCGCCGCTGGGCGTGGACCTGGTCACGCAGGGCAGCTTGGGCATCCCCGAAGCCGAGGAACCCCACCTCACCTTCGTCGAGAACGCCCTGGCCAAGGCCCGCCACGCAGCGGCCCTGGCGAACGGCCCCGCCCTCGCCGACGACTCCGGCCTGTGCGTGGACGCGCTGGGCGGTGCGCCGGGCGTGCGCTCGGCCCGCCACGCGGTGGACGCCGGCCGCATCGCCGAAGGCCTGCCGCGCGAGCAGATCGATGCGGCCAACAACGCCTGGCTGCTCACGCAGATGGCTGGCCAGGCGCAGCGCGGCGCCCACTTCACTTGTTTGCTGGTGGCCGTGCGCCATGCCGACGACCCCGAACCCCTGATCGCCGAAGGCCAGTGGCGCGGTGAGTTGCTGCAAGCCGCGCAGGGCGCGCACGGCTTCGGCTATGACCCCTTGCTGTGGATCCCCACGCACGCGCAAAGCGCCGCCCAGCTCGACCCCGCCGTCAAGAACGCCATCAGCCACCGCGCCCTGGCCTGCGCCCACTTGCTGGAGATGATGCGCACGCGCTGGGGCCTCGACGCCGCGGCCTCGGCCGCCACACCCCTCTGGCCCTGGCAGGACCACCCCGAGCGATGATCACCCTGCAACGCCCCGGCGCCCTGAGCGCCTTGCCGCCGCTGTCGCTGTACGTGCACCTGCCCTGGTGCTTGAAAAAGTGCCCGTACTGCGACTTCAACTCGCATGAACTGACCCCCAAGACGCCTGTGGCGTCGCCCCTCCAAGGGGGAGCGTCCGGCTTGGGGCGGCCCGGCGCCGGACACCTCAGCACGAGCACCGAAGCGGCCTACCTCGACGCCCTGCGCGCCGACCTGGAGGCGGCCCTGCCGCAGATCTGGGGCCGGCGCGTGTTCACCGTCTTCATCGGCGGCGGCACGCCCAGCTTGTTCTCGCCCGACAGCATCGACCGCCTGCTGGCCGACATCCGCGCCCGCCTGCCACTCGAAGCCGCCTGTGAGATCACGCTGGAGGCCAACCCCGGCACCTTCGAGCGCGACCGCTTCAAGGCCTTCCGCGAAGCCGGCGTGACGCGGCTGTCCATCGGCGTGCAGAGCTTCGACGACGCCAAACTCAAGGCCTTGGGCCGCGTGCACGACCGTGCCCAGGCCCTCGCCGCCGTCGAGGAAGCCCAGCGTCACTTCGAGACCTTCAACCTCGACCTGATGTACGCCCTGCCCGGCCAAAGCCCGGCCGACCTGGACGCCGACCTCTCCCAGGCCCTGGCCTTCGAGCCGCCGCACCTGTCGCTCTACCACCTCACGATGGAGCCCAACACGGCCTTCGCCACGCGCCCGCCCGAAGGGCTGCCCGACGAGGACACGGCCTTCGACATGCTCGACCACCTCGTCGAACGCACCGCGGCCGCCGGCCTGCAACGCTACGAGGTCTCGGCCTATGCGCGCACGGGCCACCACTGCGCGCACAACCTCAACTACTGGCAGTTCGGCGACTACCTCGGCATCGGCGCCGGCGCGCACAGCAAGATCAGCTTCCCCGACCGCATCGTGCGCCAGGTGCGCTGGCGCGAACCGGCCACCTACATGGACAAGGCCACGCAAGGCCTGGCCGTCTCCAACGAGCAGGACGTGGCCCTGTCGGCCCGCGGCTTCGAGTTCATGATGAACGCGCTGCGCCTGAAAGACGGCTTCGAGCTGCTGCGCTTCACCGAACGCACCGGCCTGACCCTGGCCAGCATCCAGCAGCCCCTGGCCGAGGCCGAGGCCAAAGGCCTGCTCGAACGCGACCTGGCCCGCGCCTGGCCCACCGCCAAAGGCTTCGACTTCCTGAGCGACCTGCAGGCGCTGTTCCTCAAGGACTGAAGGACCGCCGCCCATGAAAAAAGCCGCTGGCTCACCACCAGCGGCTTTGTCACGTCAGGACCCGAAGGTCAGGCGGCCTTCTTCTCGTCGCGCAATTCGCGGCGCAGGATCTTGCCCACGTTGGTCTTGGGCAGGTCGTTGCGGAACTCGATGTGCTTGGGGCACTTGTAGCCGGTCAGCTGCTCGTGGCAATAGGCCTTGAGCTGGGCTTCTGTCAGGGTGCTGTCCTTGCGCACCACGAACAGCTTCACAGCTTCGCCAGACTTGTCGTCGGGCACGCCCACCGCTGCGCACTCCATCACGCCGGGGTGCAGGTTCACCACCTGCTCGACCTCGTTGGGGTACACGTTGAAGCCCGACACCAGGATCATGTCCTTCTTGCGGTCCACGATCTTGACCTGGCCCGAGGGGTCCATCACGCCGATGTCGCCGGTGCGGAAGAAGTTGTCGGCGGTCATGACCTTGGCGGTCTCGTCAGGGCGCTGCCAGTAGCCGGCCATCACCTGCGGGCCGCGGATGGCGATTTCGCCCACGCCGCCGATGTCCAGGTGCTTGCCGTCATCGTCCATGATGGCGATCTCGGTCGAGGGCAGCGGGAAGCCGATGGAGCCGTTGAACTCGGTGTTGTCCAGGCGGTTGGCCGTGGCCACCGGCGAGGTCTCC
Source organism: Aquabacterium sp. (assembly GCA_023266355.1). Classification (GTDB taxonomy): domain Bacteria; phylum Pseudomonadota; class Gammaproteobacteria; order Burkholderiales; family Burkholderiaceae_C; genus Aquabacterium. The sequence goes on along the minus strand of JAHFQM010000001.1, from coordinate 276,960 downwards.
GACAGGCCGTAGCCTTCGACGATGGCGCAGCCCGTGACCTTCTTCCACTTCTCTGCTGTGGCCTGTTGCACCGCCATGCCGCCGCCCATCGACACCTTCAGGCCGGAGAAGTCCAGCTGCGCGAAGTCGGGGTGGTTGGCCAGCGCGTTGAACAAGGTGTTCACAGCGGGGAACTGGTTGACGCGGTAGTTCTTCAACGTCTTGATCACGCCCGGCAGGTCACGCGGGTTGGGGATCAGGATGTTCATGCTGCCCATGCGGGCGCCCATGAAGTAGCACACCGTCAACGAGAAGATGTGGTACAGCGGCAGCGCGCACACGGCCACGAGCGGCTCATTGCCCAGCTTGGCCAGCTCGGGCTTGAACCAGGCTTCGTTTTGCAGGATGTTGGCCACCACGTTGCTGTGCAGCAGCGTCGCGCCCTTGGAGACGCCGGTCGTGCCGCCGGTGTACTGCAGGAAAGCCACATCGCTGGCCTGCAGGGACGGGCGGGTGTACTTGGCCGAACGGCCCTTGGCCAGCGCGTCCTTGAACGTCAGCACCTTGGCCTTGTCGGTGGGCAGGCTGAAGGCCGGCACCATCTTCTTGACATGGCGCACCACGAAGTTCACCAGCAGGCTCTTGGGGAAGGGCAGCATGTCGCCCATCGAGGCCAGGATCACCGACTTGATCGGCGTGCGGGGCAGCACTTCCTGCAAGGTCGTGGCGAAGTTCTCCAGGATGACGATGGCTTCGGCGCCGGAGTCCTTGAGCTGGTGCTCCAGCTCGCGCGGGGTGTACAGCGGGTTGACGTTGACCACCACATAACCGGCGCGCAGCACCGCAGCGATCGCGACCACGTACTGCGGCACATTGGGCATCATCAGCGCGATGCGGGCACCCTTGGCCAGTCCCAGGGACTGGAAATAGCCTGCCAGTGCGCGCGACAGGTCATCGACCTGCTCGAAGGTCCAGTGCACGTCCATGAACGCGGCCATGTCACGCTTGGCGAACTGCTTGAAGGACTGGTCCAGCAGGTCAACCAGGGAGCTGTACTCGCCAGGGTTGATCTGATGGGGCACACCGGGTTCGTAACTGGCCAGCCAGGGCTGAGAGATCGTCATGTGTCTTCCTCGAATGGGTCGGTAACTTGCGGGCGCCGCGTCAGGTCAACAGCGCCGACGGGGGCATTCTCCGCTGCAGGCATTCTGCAACATTCGTGACCAAGGGTATTCCCGCGATTTGCAGCGCCAGCTTGTCATCGCCAAACGCCACCGCCCATTGAACACAATGTGGGCAGCCCCGGGCTGAGGGAAAGCGCGCAGGCCTTCACATGCACAATCCATGTGTGATTTGACTCACAATCTTTCCACATTGTTCAGGCACCTCAACGGAAGCCACACACATGGTTGACCGCGCGATAGATCACCCCCTCACCCCCAAGCGACGCTGGTTCCTCAAAACCGCACTGGTCATCGGTGCCGTGGGCGCCAGCCTCGGCGGCCTGGCCTACTGGAAGCGTGGCATCAGCGACGGCAAGCTGACCGAGAGCGGCCGCGACGTGATGCGCGGCCTCGCCATCGGCATCGTCGGCCCGATGCTGCCCAAGGACACCACCGAGCGCAACGCCATCCTGGAAGGCCACCTGGCGCACCTGGAAGTTTTCCTCGACGGCCTTCCCAACGTGCTGCGCATCGAGATCAGCGCCATCCTCGGTCTGCTGGGCAACCTGCCCACCCGCAAGATGCTGACCGGCCTGGGCAGCAGCTGGGGCGAGGCCTCGGAAGACGACATCGCAGCCGCCATCGAGACCATGCGCATGAACCCCCTGCCCACCACCCGCCTGACCTACCAGGTCGTGCGTGGCGTGACCTGCATGGCCTTCTTCTCCAACAGCGACCACTGGAAGTTGACGGGCTACCCCGGCCCCATCGAACTATGAGCAAGCTCCCCGATCCTTTCCGCGAAGGCCTGGCGCGTGGCTGGAAGGCCACCCACAGCGAGGCCGGTCTGCCCGAGCAAGTGCAGTGCGACGTGGCCATCATCGGCTCGGGCGCGGGCGCCGGCATCACGGCCGAATTGCTGACCAAGGCCGGCCTCGATGTCGTCCTGATCGAAGAAGGCCCGCTGCGCACCAGCTCCGACTTCAATCAGAAAGAGTCCGAGGCCTACGCCACGCTGTACCAGGAAGGCGCCGCGCGCAAGACCGTGGACGGCGCCATCACGCTGCTGCAAGGCCGTTGCGTGGGCGGCACCACCGTCATCAACTGGACGAGCTCCTTCCGCACGCCGGCCAGCACGCTGGGCTACTGGCAGGAACAGTTCGACCTGAAAGACTTCTCCGAAGAGGCGATGGCCCCCTGGTTCGCCCAGGCCGAGAAGCGCTTGAACATGCACCTGTGGCAAGAGGTGCCGCCGAACCTGAACAACGAGCTGCTGCGCACGGGCGCCAAGAAGCTGGGCATCTCGGCCGAGGTCATCCCGCGCAACGTCAAGGGCTGCTACAACCTCGGCTCCTGTGGCTTGGGCTGCCCCACCAACGCCAAGCAGTCGATGCTGGTCACGACCATCCCCAGCGCGCTGCAAGCAGGCGCTCGCCTGTTCCACCAGACCCGCGCCCAGGAGTTCGAGATCGAAGGCGACAAGGTCAAGTCTCTGGTGTGTGTGCCCATCCAGATCAACGGCACCAAAACCTCCGACAAGGTCATGCGCGTCACGGCACGCCACTACGTCGTGGCGGGTGGCGCCATCAACTCGCCGGCCCTGCTCAAGCGCTCCAAGGCACCGGACCCTCACGGCCTGCTGGGCACCCGCACCTTCCTGCACCCGGTGACGATGTCTGCTGGCGTGTTCAACGAGCGCGTGGAAGCCTGGGCCGGTGCGCCACAGTCCATCTACTCGGACCACTTCGTGCACAACGCGCCATTCAACGGCCCGATTGGCTACAAGCTCGAAGCCACGCCGCTGCACCCGGGTCTCGTGTCCGTGCTGCTGGGCAGCTATGGCCAGAAACTGGCCGAACGCTTTGCCACCTACCCGCACACCCAGATGATGCTGACGCTGTTGCGCGATGGCTTCCATCCGGAATCGCAAGGCGGCACGGTGATGCTGAACGTGGACGGCAGCCCGCTGCTGAACTACCCGCTGACCGACTACGTGATGGCCGGCCTGAAGCAGTCCATGCTGTCCATGGCCGAGATCCAGTTCGCCGCCGGCGCCAAGTCGGTGCTGCCCACCCACGAACAGGCCGATGCCTACACCAGCTGGGCCCAGGCCAAGGCCGCGATCGAGGCCTTCGAGATGAAGCCTTACTACGCGGGCATCGGCTCGGCCCACATCATGGGTGGATGCCGCATGGGTGGCACCGAGAAGCTCGGCGTGGTGCGCCCGGATGGCGTGCACTGGCAGCTCAGCAACCTGTCGGTGCACGATGGCTCGGTCTTCCCGACCAGCATCGGCGCCAACCCGCAGCTGTCCATTTACGGCACGACCAACCGCATGGCCACACAACTGGCCAAGCGCCTGAGTGGCAAGGACGTGGCGCTGGCCTGAGTCCCCGCCAAGCACCCCAACCAGGCGACCTGCGGGTCGCCTTTTTCATGGCCGAAGCACGAACATGGCCAAAGCACGAACGAAAAAAAGCCCCGCGCACAGCGCAGGGCTTTTTGGCGATCAGCGGAGCGTTTTGCCTGCCATGCAGCAGGTGTCAACGCCCCATCAGGATCACTTGGCGCGGGTGCCGACCACTTCGATTTCGACGCGGCGGTTCTTGGCGCGGCCATCGGCAGACTTGTTGTCAGCCACGGGCTGCTTCTCGCCCTTGCCTTCGACGTAAACGCGCGAAGCTTCGATGCCCTTGCCCACCAGGTAGGACTTGACGGCCTCAGAGCGCTTTTCAGACAGCTTCTGGTTGTAGCCATCGGTGCCCACCGAGTCGGTGTGGCCGACGGCGATGATGACTTCCAGGGTGATGCCCTTGACCTTGTCGGCCAGGTCGTCCAGCTTGGCCTTGCCTTCGGGCTTCAGGACAGCCTTGTCGAAGTCGAAGAAGGCGTCGGCAGCGAAGCTGACCTTCTCGGTGGCGGGAGCGACAGGCGCAGCGACCGGAGCGGGCGTGGGCGCAGCGGCGGGAGCCGGAGCGGGCGCAGCAGCCGGGGCGGGAGCAGGTGCCGGAGCAGGCACGCCATCGCAACCCTTGACGCCGGTGGCCGGGGTCCAGGGGTTGTCACGCCAGCAGTATTCGTTGGTGCCGTTTTTCCAGACGGTGCCGTCGGTGGCGCGCCAGTTATCGACCGTGGTTTGGGCGGTTTGGGCGAATGCGCCACCAGCCATGGCAACCGTGGCAAACAGGGCAGCAACCTTATTGAACTTGTTCATGCAGATCCTCACGAATTAGACGCAGCAAATGGCTGCGAACGGCCTGGTGACAGGCGACTCCCCAGGTACAAGACCCGACGAGACTAACGAATTCATTGTGCCACAGCGAAAACTCCGCTCAAGTGGCACCCGCGTTCGCAGCCGGGAACGTGACATCTTGTTGTTTCGTCACGACATGACGGGCCAATTACAATGCACCTTTCGCTTCCCTGCCCGTCATCCGCGCGACGTTTTCGGTCGTGAGCTGGTGGGCCACAACGGCAAGGCGGCCCGGGCCGCCTCGGGCCGTGTCTCTCTCAATGTGAAGCACGCATGACGTCATTCGCCAAGGAAACCCTGCCCATCAGCCTCGAAGAGGAGATGCGGCGTTCGTATCTGGATTACGCGATGAGCGTGATCGTCGGGCGCGCCCTGCCGGACGCCCGCGACGGCTTGAAGCCCGTGCACCGGCGCGTGCTGTTCGCGATGCACGAGCTCAACAACGACTGGAACCGGCCGTACAAGAAGTCGGCGCGCATCGTTGGTGACGTCATCGGTAAATACCACCCGCACGGCGACTCGGCCGTGTACGACACCATCGTCCGGATGGCGCAGGACTTCTCCTTGCGCCACATGCTGGTCGATGGCCAGGGCAACTTCGGCTCGATCGACGGCGACAACGCCGCCGCCATGCGGTACACCGAAATCCGCCTGGCCAAGATCGCCCACGAAATGCTGGCCGACATCGACAAGGAAACCGTCGATTTCGGGCCCAACTACGACGGCTCCGAGAAAGAGCCGCTGGTGCTGCCGGCGCGCCTGCCCAACCTGCTGATCAACGGCTCGGCCGGCATCGCGGTGGGCATGGCCACCAACATCCCGCCGCACAACCTCAACGAGGTGGTGGACGCCTGCCTGCACTCGCTGCGCAACCCGGACTGCTCGGTCGATGAACTCATGGAGATCATCCCGGCGCCCGACTTCCCCACTGCCGGCATCATCTACGGCCTGAGCGGCGTGCGCGAGGGCTACCGCACCGGCCGTGGCCGCGTGGTGATGCGCGCCCGCGTGCACTTCGAAGACATCGGCAAGGGCGACCGCCAGGCGATCATCGTCGACGAGATCCCCTACCAGGTGAACAAGAAGAACCTGCTGGAGCGCATCGCCGAGCTGGTCAACGAGAAGAAGATCGAAGGCATCAGCCACATCCAGGACGAGTCCGACAAGTCCGGCATGCGCGTGGTCATCGAGCTCAAGCGCGGTGAAGTGCCCGAGGTGGTGCTGAACAACCTGTACAAGCAGACGCAGCTGCAGGACACCTTCGGCATCAACATGGTGGCCCTGATCGACGGCCAGCCCAAGCTGTGCAACCTGAAGGACCTGATCACGGTCTTCCTGGAGCACCGCCGCGAGGTCGTGACCCGCCGCACCGTGTTCGAGCTGCGCAAGGCGCGCGAGCGTGGCCACGTGCTGGAAGGCCTGGCCGTGGCGCTGGCCAACATCGACGAGTTCATCGAGACCATCAAGACCTCGCCGACGCCGCCGGTGGCCAAGACGGCCCTGATGGCCAAGAGCTGGGATTCGGGCCTGGTGCGCGAGATGCTGTCGCGCGTCGATGGCAACCCGCAGCTCTACCGCCCGGAAGGCCTGCCACTGAGCTTCGGCATGCAGTCGGACGGCCTTTACCGCCTGTCGGAAGACCAGGCCGGCGAGATCCTGCAGATGCGCCTGCAACGCCTGACGGGCCTGGAGCAGGACAAGATCATCGGCGAGTACAAGGACGTGATGTCGCAGATCGCCGACCTGCTGGACATCCTGTCCAAGCCGGAGCGCGTCTCGACCATCATCTCCGACGAGCTGGGCGCCATCCGCACCGAGTTCGGCCAGACCAAGCTGGGTGCGCGCCGCGCGACCATCGAGCACAACGCGCAAGAGCTGGGCACCGAAGACCTGATCACGCCCACCGACATGGTGGTGACGATCTCGCACACCGGCTACATCAAGAGCCAGCCGCTGAGCGAGTACCGCTCGCAAAAGCGCGGCGGCCGCGGCAAGCAGGCCACGGCGACGAAGGAAGACGACTGGATCGACCAGCTCTTCATCGCCAACACGCACGACTACATCCTGTGCTTCAGCAACCGCGGCCGCGTGTACTGGATCAAGGTCTGGGAAGTGCCGCAGGGCTCGCGCAACTCGCGCGGCAAGCCCATGGTCAACATGTTCCCGCTGGAAAAGGACGAGCGCATCAACGTGGTGCTGCCGCTGACCGGTGAGTTCCGCAGCTTCCCCGAAGACCACTACGTCTTCATGTCCACCAAGATGGGCACCGTCAAGAAGACGCCGCTGACCGACTTCAGCAACCCGCGCAAGGCCGGCATCATCGCCGTGGGCCTGGACGACGGCGATGTGCTGGTGGGCGCGGCCCTGACCGACGGAAAGCACGACGTGATGCTGTTCTCTGATGGCGGCAAGGCCGTGCGCTTCGACGAAGACGATGTGCGTCCGATGGGCCGTGGCGCCCGCGGCGTGCGCGGCATGATGCTGGAAGACGGCCAGTCGGTCATCGCCATGCTGGTGGCCGAAGACGAAACACAGAGCGTGCTGACCGCCACCGAGAACGGCTACGGCAAGCGCACGAGCATCGTCGAGTACACCCGCCACGGTCGCGGCACCAAGGGCATGATCGCCATCCAGCAGTCCGAGCGCAATGGCAAGGTCGTCGCGGCCACGCTGGTGCGTCCGGAAGACGAGATCATGCTGATCACCGACAAGGGCGTGCTGGTGCGCACCCGGGTGGCCGAGATCCGTGAACTCGGCCGCGCCACGCAAGGCGTGACCTTGATCGCGCTGGACGAAGGTGCCAAGCTGATCGGCCTTCAGCGCATCGTGGAAAACGATGCGAACGTCCCGGCCGAGGGCGAGGACGGCGCCGAAGACACCGACGCCACGGACAACGACACCCCTGACAGCGGCGACGGAACCTCCGAAGCCTGACGCCACTCTGACACGCTGCGGGGCCAAGATGCGAGCCCTGTTTCAACGAACCAAGGACATCCGATGAATTTCCGTCAAACCGCCTGGACTGCCGCCGTGACCGCCACGCTGACCCTGATCGCCCTGCCGGCCCACGCCGACAAGCGCGAGCAGATCATGCGCCTGCCGATCGCCCAGAAGGCATCCCTGGAAGGACTGGCCACCGGGCTCACCCAAGACCCCGCTCGTCAGTTGATGGGCCAGTTCGTGCAACCCACCATCGGCCTGGTGCCACCCGAGAAGCGCGAAGCCACCGGCCAGCAGATCGATGCCGAGGTGCAAAAATACCTGGAAACCGCCACACCGCTGGTCAAGGCCAGCGCAGCCAAAGTCGGCCCCGCCGCCGTGGCCAGCGTGCTGGAAGACAAGTTCACCGAAGAAGAGCTCAAGCAGCTGGGCGCCATGCTGGATTCGCCCGTGCTGAAGAAGTACCAGGGCATCATCCCTGAGCTGCAGAAGACGCTGTTCGAAAAGGTGACAGCCGATGCCAGCCCGCAGGTGGACCCCAAGCTGCAAGCCCTGCAAGCCAACATCCGCAAGATCATCGACACCGCCAGCGGCGGCAAGCTGAGCCAGGCCATGGCCAACCAGAATGCCGCACAAGGTGGCGAAGCGCCCGCGGCCAAGCCCGCCGCCAAGCCCGCCAAGAAGTGAGCCTTTGACGGTGCCCTCCTGACGCCTGCGTCGCCCGCCCCTGCCCTGCGCCTGTCCATGTCCACATCCCCTCGCCCCTTCAACTTCTCGGCCGGTCCGGCCACGCTGCCTGAAGAGGTGCTGCAGCAAGCAGCAGGTGAGATGCTGGATTGGCGCGGCTCGGGCATGGGCGTCATGGAGATGAGCCACCGCGGCAAGGAATTCACCTCGATCGCCGAGCAGGCCGAGGCCGACCTGCGCACCCTGCTGGCCATCCCCTCGCACTTCAAGGTGCTGTTCATGCAGGGCGGCGCGATCGCCGAGAACGCGATCATCCCGATGAACCTGTCGCGTGGCGGCGTGGTGGACCACGTCATCACCGGCTCCTGGTCGCAGAAGTCGGCCAAGGAAGCGCGCAAGTACTGCACGGCCAAGGTGGCGGCCAGCAACGAGGCCGACCACCACACCACGCTGCCGGCCTATGGCAGCTGGCAGCTGTCGGACGATGCCACGTATGTGCACGTCTGCAGCAACGAGACCATCCACGGCGTGGAGATGCACGCGCTGCCCGACCTGGCCGCGCTGGGCTCGACAGCGCCGCTGGTGATCGACTGCTCCTCGCACATCGCGTCGCGCCCCATCGATTGGTCGCGCATCGGCCTGGCCTATGCCGGCGCCCAGAAAAACATCGGGCCCTCGGGCCTGACCCTGGTCATCGTGCGCGAAGACCTGATCGGCCACGCCCTGCCCGACACGCCCTCGGCCTTCGACTACAAGGTCGTGGCCGACAACGGCTCCATGTACAACACGCCGCCCACCTATGCCTGGTACATCGCCGGGCTGGTGTTCCAGTGGGCGCTGAAGCAGCGCGAGGTGACGCCGCAAGGCGAGCTCACCGGCCTGGCCGCCATCGAGGCGCGCAACGTGGCCAAGGCCCGGCTGCTGTACGACTACATCGACGGCTCCGGCTACTACACCAACAAGGTGGCCCCGGACTGCCGCTCGCGCATGAACATCCCCTTCTTCCTGCCAGACGACGACCTGAACGCGGCCTTCCTGGCCAGCACCCAGGCCGCCGGCCTGCTGCAGCTCAAGGGCCACAAGAGCGTGGGCGGCATGCGCGCCTCGATCTACAACGCCATGCCCCTGGCCGGCGTGCAGGCCCTGGTCGACCATATGAAGCAGTTCGCGGCAAGCCATGGCTGACACCCCTTCCAACGCCCCTCACTTCCAGCCCGATGGCCGTCCGGTGGACGAACAGCTGGGCGAGTTGCGCGTGAAAATCGACGCGGTGGACCAGCAGCTGCTGACCCTGCTCAACCAACGCGCGCAGCTGGCCCAGGCCGTGGGCGAGGTCAAGAAGCTCGATGGCTCGCCGGTGTTCCGCCCTGACCGCGAGGCGCAGGTCATCGACCGCGTCAAGAACGCCAACCCCGGCCCGGTGCGCAACGACAGCATCGCCCCGATCTGGCGCGAGCTCATGTCGGCCTGTCGCGCGCTGGAAGGTCGCCAACGTGTGGCCTTCCTCGGCCCCATCGGCACCTTCAGCGAACAGGCCGCGCTGAACTACTTCGGCTCGTCCATCGACGCGGTGGTGTGCCCCTCGATCGACGAGGTCTTCCGCGCCACCTCGGCCCAATCGGCCGATTTCGGCGTGGTGCCCATCGAGAACTCGACCGAAGGCGTGGTGGCCCGCTCGCTGGATTTGCTGCTGCAATCGCCGCTGTCCATCGTCGGCGAAACCAGCCTGATGGTGACGCACAACCTCCTGCGCAAGGACCTCGGCCGCGAGGGCATCGAGGTCGTGGCCGCACACCCCCAAGCCTTGGCGCAGTGCCAGGGTTGGCTGAGCCAGCACCTGCCGCAGGCCGAGCGCCGCGCCGTGTCGAGCAATGCCGAAGGCGCCCGCATGGCCGCACAAGACCCGCGCATCGCGGCCTTGGCCAGCGAGCGCGCCGCCAGCCAGTACGGCCTGCACGTGGTGCAGCCCGCCGTGCAGGACGAGGCCCACAACCGCACGCGCTTCGTCATCGTGCGCCCGCAGGCCGTGGCCACGCCGGCCGCACCCACGGGCCACGACTGCATCAGCCTGGTGGTGTCGGTGGACAACCGCCCCGGCGCCGTCCACGACCTGCTGGTGCCGCTCAAGCGCCACGGCGTGTCCATGAGCCGTTTCGAGTCGCGCCCGGCGCGCTCCGGCCAGTGGGAGTACGTTTTCTTCATCGACCTGGCCGGCCACCCCGTCCAGGACAACGTGGCCGCTGCGCTCGACGAGCTGCGCGCCCAATGCTCATTCTTCAAGGTGCTCGGCAGCTACCCGCTGGACGTGCACTGAGCCGCAGGACACCTCACCCATGTTCAACCAGCTCGGTCTGATCGGCTGCGGCCTGATGGGCGGCTCCTTCGCGCTGGCGCTCAAAAAAGCGGGCCTGGTCAAGCGCGTCATCGGCTACAGCAAGTCGCCGTCCACCGTGGAGAAGGCGCGCCGCATGGGCGTGATCGACATGGCCGCCGAGTCGGCGCTGCTGGCGGTCTCCGGCTCGGACATCGTCCTGATCGCCGTGCCCGTGGCCGCCTCCGAAGGCACGTTCAAGGCCATCCGCCACCTGGTGGATCCGGGCGTGCTGTTCATGGACGTGGGCTCCACCAAACGCGATGTGGTCGATGCCGCCCGGCGCGTGCTGAAAGAGCGCCTGCCCTCCTTTGTGCCGGCCCACCCGATCGCCGGGCGCGAGGTCGCGGGCATCGAGCACGCCGACGCGGCGCTCTACCAGGGGCGCAAGCTCATCCTCACGCCACTGGAGCAGACCGACCCGGTGCTGGTGCAAAAGGCCACCGACGTGTGGGCGGCCGTGGGCTGCCAGGTGCTCAAGATGACGCCCGAGCACCACGACGCGGCTTTCGCGGCGGTGAGCCACCTGCCCCACCTGCTGGCTTTCGCCTACATGACGGCCATGGGCCAACAACCTGGCGGGCAGGAATACCTGTCCCTGGCCGGCCCAGGCTTCCGCGATTTCAGCCGCATCGCCGCGAGCGACCCGACCATCTGGCGCGACATCCTGCTGTCCAACCGCGAAGAGGTGCTCAAGCAGTCCGAAGCCTTCCGCCAGGCACTGGACACGCTGGAAGCCCAGATGCGCGCCTGGGACGGCCCCGAGTTGCAACGCATGATCCAGACCGCCTCCGACGCCCGCAGCAAGTGGCAACTGAACCCCGCGCCGCTCAACCCAGCGTCTGCCGGCAAACCCGGGGCCCGCTGAACACCCGCATGGCCCCACCCTGTCCTGTTCTGCCCTGTCCTACCGGCCCACACGGCCGCCTGTGAGACCGCCTCCGCATGTACACCACCGCCTTCCTCGACCTGCCCCCGCTGCTGACCGCTGGCGGCACCGTGCGCCTGCCCGGCTCCAAGAGCATCTCCAACCGGGTGCTGCTGCTGGCCGGCCTGAGCGAAGGCACCACCGTGGTCCACGACCTGCTGGCGTCCGACGACACCCGCGTGATGCTCGAGGCCCTGCGCGCCCTGGGTTGTGAACTCGACCAGCAAGGCGACACGGTCCACATCACCGGCCTGGGCGGCAAGCTCTCGGTGCTGCACGCCGACCTGTTCCTGGGCAACGCCGGCACGGCCATGCGCCCGCTCACCGCGGCCCTGGCGCTGCTGTCGGCCACGCAAGGCGGCGTCTTCACGCTCAGCGGCATCCCGCGCATGCACGAACGCCCGATCGGCGACCTGGTCGATGCCCTGCGCCCGCTGGGCTGCATCGTCGAATGCACGGGCCAGGAAGGCTACCCTCCGCTGCGCCTGGCCGGCGGCCAGCTCAAGTTGTCGGCGCCCATCCAGGTGCGCGGCGATGTCTCCAGCCAGTTCCTGACCGCCCTGCTGCTGTCGCTGCCGCTGGTCTCGCAAGACCAGGCCCTGACCATCGAAGTGGTCGGCGAGCTCATCTCCAAGCCCTACATCGAGATCACGCTGAACCTGCTGGCCCGCTTCGGCATCCAGGTGCAACGCGACGGCTGGCAACGCTTCGTGATCCCGCAAGGCAGCCGCTACCAGTCGCCGGGCAGCATCCACGTCGAGGCGGATGCGTCGTCGGCGTCCTACTTCATCGCCGCGGGCGCCATCGCCGGCATCGACGAGCCGGTGCGCATCGAGGGCGTGGGCAACGCCTCCATCCAAGGCGACATCCGCTTCATCGAGGCGGCGCAGGCCATGGGCGCCAAGGTCACGTCCGGGCCGAACTGGCTGGAAGTGCAGCGCGGCGAACCAGGCAAAGGTTGGCCCTTGAAGGCCATTGACCTTGACTGCAACCACATCCCCGACGCCGCGATGACCCTGGCCGTGATGGCGCTGTACGCCGAGGGAACGACCACGCTGCGCAACATCGCGAGCTGGCGCGTCAAGGAAACCGACCGCATCGCCGCCATGGCCAAGGAGCTGCGCAAACTCGGCGCCACCGTGGTCGAAGGTGAAGATTTCATCGAGGTGACGCCACCGGCCAGCCAAGGCGAGCAGACCGCCTGGCAACACGCCAGCATCCACACCTACGACGACCACCGCATGGCCATGTGCTTCTCGCTGGCCGCCTTCAACCCGCTGGCGCCCTCGGCGGTGAAGGGCAAACCGGTGTCCGTCCGCATCGAAGACCCCCGCTGCGTGGCCAAGACCTTCCCCGACTATTTCGAGGCACTCTTCCAGGTCGCGCGCACCCACCCGGACTGGATCCCCGTCATCACCGTGGACGGCCCCACCGCCTCCGGCAAGGGCACGCTGGCCAGCGCCCTGGCCACCCGCCTGGGCTACCAGTTCCTGGACTCCGGTTCGCTCTACCGCATCACGGGCCTGCTCGCGCTGGAGCAAGGCACCGACCTGGACGACGCCAACGCACTGGAACAGCTCGCCCGCCAACTGGGCGAGGGCATCGCGCTGCGCTTTGACCGCGAGCACATCTGGGTGGACGGCCGCGACGTCAGCGAAGCCGTGCGCCGCGAAGAGATCGGCCAGGCCGCCTCCCGCCTGTCGGCCTACCCCGGCGTGCGCCAGGCCCTGCTGGAGCTGCAAAAAGCCTTCCGCGGCCTGCCAGGCCTGGTCGCCGACGGCCGCGACATGGGCACGGTGGTCTTCCCCGACGCCGCCCTGAAGGTGTTTTTGACCGCCAGCGTCGCCCAGCGCGCCGAGCGGCGGCATAAGCAATTGATTTCTAAAGGGTTTTCTGTTACCCTTGACGAGATCTGCGCAGACTTGGAAGCGCGCGACCTGCGGGACACCTCCCGCGCGGTGGCGCCCCTGGCCCCTGCTGCAGACGCCCGAAAGCTCGACAACTCCGCACTGAGCATCGACGAATCCGTCGACACCGTGCTGGGCTGGTGGGTTCAGGGCTGGCCCCACGTCATCGTTCGGCACTGAGCTGCGCTCCTGCCAACGCCGACCGCCAGGCCAAAGGTCACACACCGTGACAACAAGGCTGTGACGCCCCGTCCCTGCTGCCAGGCAAGGACGCGAGCGATCAGGGTGACTCCTTCTTTTCGAGCCACCCGGGTGTCATGTTCTTCAACCCAACCCGCTCTGGTCGTTCCTGTCGATCCGAGCGTTTTCGCTGGTTCACGCCAGCACAGGAAATTCCATGTCTGAATCTTTTGCCGCCCTTTTTGAAGAGTCGCTGCAGCGCACCAACATGCGCACTGGCGAAGTCATCACCGCCGAGGTGGTGGCCGTTGAACACAACTTCGTGGTCGTCAACGCCGGCCTGAAGTCCGAGGCCTATGTGCCCCTGGACGAGTTCAAGAACGACCAGGGCGAGATCGAAGTCCAAGTGGGCGACTTCGTGTCCGTGGCGGTTGACGCCATCGAAAACGGCTACGGCGACACCATCCTGTCGCGCGACAAGGCCAAGCGCCTGGCCTCGTGGCTGTCCCTGGAAACCGCTCTGGAGTCCGGCGACTTCGTGACCGGCACCGTCAACGGCAAGGTCAAGGGCGGTCTGACCGTCCTGGTCAACGGCATCCGCGCCTTCCTGCCCGGCTCGCTGCTCGACACGCGCCCTGTCAAGGACATGTCGCCGTTCGAAGGCAAGACCATGGAGTTCAAGGTCATCAAGCTGGACCGCAAGCGCAACAACGTGGTGCTGTCGCGCCGCGCTGTGGTCGAAGCTTCGATGGGCGAAGAGCGCGCCAAGCTGATGGAAACGCTGCGCGAAGGCGCCATCGTCGAAGGCGTGGTCAAGAACATCACCGAATACGGTGCGTTCGTGGACCTGGGCGGCATCGACGGCCTGCTGCACATCACCGACATGGCATGGCGCCGTGTCCGTCACCCGTCCGAAGTCGTGACGGTTGGCCAGGAACTGACCGCCAAGGTCCTGAAGTTCGACGCCGAGAAGAACCGCGTCTCGCTGGGCCTGAAGCAGATGGGCGACGATCCGTGGGTTGGCGTGTCGCGCCGTTACCCCGCCGGCACCCGCCTGTTCGGCAAGGTCACCAACATCGCTGACTACGGTGCTTTCGTCGAGATCGAACCCGGCATCGAAGGCCTGGTGCACGTCTCCGAAATGGACTGGACCAACAAGAACGTGGCCCCCAACAAGATCGTCAACCTGGGCGACGAAGTGGAAGTCATGGTCCTGGAAATCGACGAAGACAAGCGTCGCATCTCCCTGGGCATGAAGCAGTGCAAGCCGAACCCTTGGGACGATTTCGCCCAATCGTTCAACCGCGGCGACAAGGTCAAGGGCCCCGTCAAGTCGATCACCGACTTCGGCGTGTTCGTGGGCCTGGCTGCCGGCATCGACGGCCTGGTGCACCTGTCCGACCTGTCTTGGAACGAGCCTGGCGAAGCCGCCGTGCGCAACTACAAGAAGGGCCAGGAAGTCGAAGCGATCGTGCTGGCCATCGACGTCGAGCGCGAGCGCATTTCCCTGGGCATCAAGCAGCTGGACTCTGACCCGTTCACCAACTTCACGACCCTGAACGACCGTGGCGCCACCGTCACCGGCATCGTCAAGACCGTGGATGCCAAGGGTGCCGAAATCACCCTGGGTGACGACATCATCGGCTACCTGCGCGCTTCGGAAATCTCCCGCGACCGCGTGGAAGACGCCCGCAACGTGCTGAAGGAAGGCGACGAAGTCACCGCCCTGATCATCAACGTGGACCGCAAGACCCGCGGCATCCAGCTGTCGATCAAGGCCAAGGACAACGTCGAGCAGCAAGAAGCCATGCAATCGCTGCGCGCCGACACCACCAAGGAAGGCTCCGGCACCACCAGCCTGGGCGCCCTGCTGAAGGCCAAGCTGGACCAGAACAACGGCTGATCCAGCCCGCGTTTGTGCCACGTTGGCGCCACGTTGGCGCCAACCTCCCCCCATCCCGCCCGGGCTTCGGCCCGGCGTGATCGGGGATTGAGTTGAGCGGGGCCTCAGGCTCCTGACCCGAAGCCGCCGCTCACCTCAGTCCCTCCCGGACACCCCTTTTCGGACGCCAGCCTCCGACCTGCACCCATGACCCGATCCGACCTCGTCGCCCGGCTGGCCGAACGCTTCAGCCAGCTCACCCAGCGCGACGCCGAATTCGCCGTCAAGACCATCCTGGACGCCATGTCCGAGGCGCTGGCGCGGGGCCACCGCATCGAAATCCGCGGCTTCGGCAGCTTCTCCATCAACCGCCGCCCGCCCCGCATGGGCCGCAACCCGCGCTCCGGCGAGCAGGTGCTGATCCCCGAAAAGCTCGTGCCGCACTTCAAACCCGGCAAAGCCCTGCGCGAAGGCGTGGACACGGTGGATACTCCGGGTGAGGCGACAGCCACCCCGGCCGTCGCCGACACCCCAACGACCTGAACTTCCTGCTGAACACCCATGCGAGCACTGACCTGGTTGTGGCGCGGCCTGCTGTTTTTCGTGTTGTTCGCCTTCGCACTGAACAACCAGCACGTTGTCGAGCTGAAATGGATGTTCGGCTGGCACTGGCAAGGCCCGATGGTCTTTGTGGTGCTGGGCGTGTTCGCACTCGGTTGTGCCACGGGCGTGCTCTCCATGGTGCCCAGCTGGTGGCGCCACCGCCGTGACGCGCGCAACCGCCAGCTGCTGATGCCCGAGCCGGTGCCAGGCGCCGCCAAACCAGGCAGCAAGGCGACCGCAGGCGATGCCACCGACGCCGCCGGCCCGCCCTCCCTGCCCAGCGAGCTGCCCTTCCCGCCCGACATGCCCGCGCCGCGCAAACCGGCGAAATGAGGCGGGCCCTGGCGCCCTGACACACCCATGGACTTCAATTTCTACTGGCTGCTGCTGGCCCTGCCTAGCGCCTTCGTGCTGGGCTGGATGGCCTCGCGCATGGACCTGCGCCAACTCAAGCGGGACGACCAGGCCTCGCCCCAGGCCTATTTCAAAGGCCTGAACCTGCTGCTCAACGAGCAACAGGACAAGGCCATCGACGCCTTCATCGAGGCGGTGCAGCACGACCCCGATACCTCGGACCTGCACTTCGCCCTGGGCAACCTGTTCCGCCGCCGTGGCGAGTACGAGCGCGCCATCCGCGTGCACCAGCACCTGCTGGCACGCGCCGACCTGAAGCGCGACGAGCGCGAACGCGCCCAGCACGCCCTGGCCCAGGACTTCATGAAGGCCGGCCTGTTCGACCGCGCCGAAGAGGCCTTCCAGGCACTCGACGGCACGGCCTTCAGCACCGACGCCCGCCTGGCGCTGCTGTCGCTGCACGAGCGCTCGCGCAACTGGCACCCCGCCATCGAGATTGCCCACCAGCTGGAAGCGGCCGGCACAGGTTCGTTCTCGCAACGCACGGCCCACCACTGGTGCGAAATCGCCCACGAGGCCGATGCGCGCAGCCACCCAGAAGAAGCCGCCCAGGCCCTCGTGCGCGCCCGCGAGGCCGCACCGCAAGCCGCACGCCCCCTGGTGATGATGGGCCAACGCTTCATGCGACTGGGCCAGAACGCCGAAGCCTTGCGCGCCTGGGAAGAGCTGTTGGCGGTTCAACCGCAGGCCTTCGCGCTCATCGCCATGGACTACGCGCGCTGCGCCCAAGCCTGCGGGCAAACCGCCACGGCCCTGGGCAAGCTGGAGAGCCTGTACGCGCAAGCCCCTTCGGTGGACGTCTTGCTGGCCCTCAACGCGCTGCAGCCCGATGGCGACCTGCGCCGCCAGGCCCTGATGGCGCACATCTCTCGGCAGCCTTCGCTGTCAGCCGCGCAAGGCCTGATCCGCGAGCGCCTGCTCACGCACAAGCCGCTGGAAGAGCCCGAAATCGAGCGCATGCAGCAGGCCCTGGCCACCGCGGCCCAACCCCTGCAACGCTACCGCTGCGCGGCCTGCGGCTTCGAGAGCCAGCACTACTTCTGGCAATGCCCCGGCTGCCAGGGCTGGGACACCTACCCGCCTCGGCGCCTGGAAGATCAGTGAGCGTGGTGGTGCTCGCCCTCTGAAGGCGCAGCGCCTGCCGCAGGCCCCTTGGCCTGCGCCTTGACCGGCACCACCACCGTTTGCGAGAAGGCCGAGCCATCGGCCGCCTTCAGTTTCAGCACCACCTGGACCTGCTCACCGGCCTTGAGCTGACGCTTCAGCCCCATCAGCATGAGGTGCCGCTGCCCCGCTCCAGGCTGCAGGGCCACCGTCGTTCCCGCCGGCAGCGGCAAGGCGGCCGACTCGCGCATCTGCATCACGTCACCGTCCATCACCATCTCGTGCAATTGCGCATCGGCTGCCACAGGGCTGGTGAACCCGAGCAACTGCAGGTCGCGGGATGCCGTCAAGCGCATGTAGCCCCCGGTCGCAGACTGCCCTGCCACCGTCGGGCGCAGCCAGGCATCCTGAACCTGGACCTTGCCTTGCGCCTGCGCGCGCACCTGCGGCTGCGCTTGTTGCGACGCACCCTGAGGGGCCTGCGCCCACACCGCGCCCACCGACCATCCCGCCAGGCACAAGCCCGCCAGCCATGGCCGCACCCGCCAAATGCTGGAAGCCAGGGCGCTGGTGCCCTCTGGGACGGATGCAAAGGCCTTGGAAGACATGGAGTGGCTCCGGTGAGGTTTGAGCGCTGGCGGACGATCGCTGAGCATGAGCCCAGGCCAGAACCCGCAGTATGCCGGCACGCCGCCTCAGGCCGCTGCCAACACCCGCCGGTGCTGGATGGCCTCGGCCATGTGCGCCGATGCGATGCTCGGCGCCCCCGCCAGGTCGGCCACGGTGCGCGCCAGCTTGAGCACGCGGTGGTAAGCCCGGCCGGACCAACCCAGCTTGGTGCAGGCCGCCTGCAAGAATGCCAGCGCGGCTGGGTCGGCCTGGGCGTGCTCGTCGAGCAGCGCGCCTGACAGTTCGGCATTCAGCACCCCCTGGCGCTGCAGCTGGCGCGACCGGGCGGTTTGCACCCGGGCCGCGATGCTGGCCGTGGCCTCGCCGTCCGGGCTGCGCGCCAGCACCTCGGGTGGCACGGCGGGCACCTCCACCTGCACGTCGATGCGGTCCAGCAAGGGGCCGCTCAGGCGCCCCTGGTAGCGCGCCACCATGTCGGGTGTGCAGCGACAGGCCTTGATCGGGTTGCCGAAATGCCCGCAGGGGCAGGGGTTCATGGCACCCACCAATTGGAAACGCGCCGGAAAGTCATGCCGCCGCGCCGCACGGGAGATGGTGATGTGGCCGGTTTCCAAGGGTTCGCGCAAAGCCTCCAGGGCCGCGCGCGGGAACTCAGGCAACTCGTCGAGGAACAGGACGCCATGGTGCGCCAGGGAAATCTCGCCCGGACGCGGCGGCGATCCACCCCCGACCAACGCCACCGACGAGGCCGTGTGGTGCGGTGCGCGCAACACACGCTGGCGCCAGCCGGCCGCATCAAAGTGCCCCGCGAGGCTGAGCACGGCGGCCGAACTCAGCGCCTCATCCTGGGTGAGCTCGGGCAGCAGGCCCAGGAATCGCTGCGCCAGCATGGACTTGCCCGTGCCGGGCGGCCCGACCATGAGCAAGGAGTGCCCGCCACCTGCCGCCACTTCCAGCGCGCGCTTCGCCGCCGACTGCCCCCTCACGTCGCGCATGTCGGGCACCACCCTGTCGCGCAAGGCGGGGATCTGGGCGCGGGCGCGAGGCAAGTCCGCCCCCGTGCCCTGCCCGTCGGGCCGCAAAGCCTCCACCACCTCCAGCAGGTGGCGCGCACCGTGCACCCGGGCGCTGTCCACCAAGGCGGCTTCGCAGGCACTGGCATGGGGCAGCACCAGCCCGCGCTGGCGCACACCCGGCAACTGGCGGTGCAAGGCCAGCGCCATGGGCAGGGCACCCCGCACCGGCCTCAGTTCGCCGCCCAGAGAGAGTTCCCCGGCGAACTCCAGCTCGGCCAGCTTGCCCACGTCCACATGGCCCATGGCGGCGAGGATGCCAAGCGCGATCGGGAGATCGAAACGCCCGGACTCCTTGGGCAGGTCGGCCGGGGCAAGGTTGACGGTGATGCGTTTGTTGACCGGGAACTCCAGGCCGCTGTTGCTCAGCGCCGCGCGAACGCGCTCGCGGGCCTCCTTGACCTCGGTGTCGGCCAAACCCACCAAAGTGAACGAGGGCAGACCGTTGGCGAGGTGGACCTCCACGGTGACTTCCGGGGCCAGCAGGCCATCGAGGGCGCGGCTGTGAACGATGGCGAGCGACATGACCTCGGATTCTGCCCAGCTCAGGCCCGTTTGACCCTCCCTCTGAAGGGGGTGTTGCACCAGGGGCGGGCCAGGAGGGCGACGATCCGCAATCGCACCATTCGGGTGCGAAACACCCATGCCCGCACCCAAGCCGCCAAACCACGCACCTTTCACGTGCGCCGCACGCGACGCTCCGCCAAAGCGGTGCACAAGCCCGTGCACCAAAGGCAAGCTCGCCACGGACAGCTCACCGTTTTGGCGCGCTGGCACAGATCATGCAGTTGATGGTCCACACCCACCTGTCCACCCTCACCGGAGAAACAACCATGAAAATGGTGACTGCCATCGTCAAGCCCTTCAAGCTTGATGAAGTGCGTGAGGCCCTGTCTGCCATCGGCGTCCAGGGCATCACCGTGACCGAAGTCAAGGGCTTCGGCCGCCAGAAAGGCCACACCGAGCTGTACCGAGGCGCGGAGTACGTGGTCGATTTCCTGCCCAAGGTCAAGATCGAAGCCGCTGTGGACGAAGCCATCCTGGACCGCGTCATCGAGGCCATCGAGACCGCCGCGCGCACCGGCAAGATCGGCGACGGCAAGATCTTCGTCACCGCCCTGGAGCAGGTCATCCGCATCCGCACCGGCGAGACCGGCCAAGACGCGCTCTGACACCCGCACGCCCAATTCCCTGACCCCCTTTGTGTGGCCGCACCCACGTGGTGGGCGCGCCGTTCCCCTTCATTTCGACCCTTCGAGAGGCATTTCATGAGAAAGCTCATTGCGTCCATCGCGCTGGGGCTCGCCGCCTTCGGCATCCTGGGCGTCTCGCACGCTCAGGACACCGCAGCGTCGGCCCCGGTGGCGGCATCGGCCATGGCCGAGACCGCTGCACCTGCAGCAGCACCCGCACCGGCCGCTGACGCCAGCGCCCCCGCCGAGGCCGCTCCGGCCGCCGCCCCCGTGCCCAACAAGGGCGACACCACCTGGATGATGGTGTCCACCCTGCTGGTGATCCTCATGACCGTGCCGGGCCTGGCCCTGTTCTACGGCGGCTTGGTGCGCAGCAAGAACATGCTGTCCGTGCTGATGCAGGTGATGGTCACGTTCTCGCTGATCGTTGTGCTGTGGTTCGTGTACGGCTACAGCCTGGCCTTCACCGAGGGCAATGCCTACATCGGCGGCCTGGACCGCCTGTTCATGAAGGGCATCTGGGACAACGTCGCTGGCACCTTTGCCGTCACTGGCACCTTCAGCAAGGGCGTGCCGATGTACGAGATGGTGTTCGCCGCCTTCCAGGCCACCTTCGCCGGCATCACCTGCTGCCTGATCGTGGGCGCCTTCGCTGAGCGCATCAAGTTCTCGGCCGTGCTGATGTTCATGGTGCTGTGGTTCACCTTCAGCTACGCCCCGATCGCGCACATGGTCTGGTTCTGGATGGGCCCTGACGCCTACACCAGCAAGGAAGTGGTCGATGCCATGAACGGCAAGGCTGGCCTGATCTGGCAATGGGGCGCGCTGGACTTCGCCGGCGGCACCGTGGTGCACATCAACGCCGCCGTCGCGGGCATCGTGGGCGCCTACATGGTCGGCAAGCGCGTCGGCTACGGCAAGGAGTCCTTCACCCCGCACTCGCTGACGCTGACCATGGTCGGTGCCTCGCTGCTGTGGGTGGGTTGGTTCGGCTTCAACGCCGGCTCCGCCCTGGAAGCCAACGGCTTCGCCGCCCTGGCCTTCATCAACACCTTCATCGCCACCGCTGCCGCTGTGCTGGGCTGGTGCCTGGGTGAGGCGCTGCTCAAGGGCAAGGCCTCGATGCTGGGCGCCGCTTCCGGTGCTGTGGCTGGCCTGGTCGCCATCACCCCTGCCGCCGGCAACGTCGGCCTGGGTGGCGCCGTGATCATCGGCCTGCTGGCCGGCCTGATCTGCCTGTGGGGCGTGACCGGCTTGAAGAAGCTGCTGGGTGCGGACGACTCGCTGGACGTGTTCGGCGTGCACGGCGTCGGTGGCATCTTCGGTGCCCTGGCCACCGGCATCTTCAACTCGCCCAACCTGGGCGGCCCCTCGGCCGTCGGTGACTGGGTGACCGCTTCGGTGATCCCTGCTGCCGACTACGTGATCTCGACCCAGTTCATCACCCAGGCCAAGGCTGTGGGTCTGACGGTGGTGTGGTCGGCGGTGGTGTCGGTGATCGCCTACAAGATCGTCGATGTCGTGATCGGTCTGCGCGTGCCGGAAGAGGAAGAACGCGAAGGCCTGGACATCACTTCGCATGGCGAAACGGCCTACCACAAGTGATCAGCCCGTGAGCTGAGCCGCTCTTCGGAGCGTCACACCAGGGTCGCCTTCGGGCGGCCCTTTTTTTTTGCCGAAGCGACACCATCTGCTCTTCTTCCTAGAATGAACGGGTGTTCCACGTCCGACACCCCCGCCTCCCATGGTCCCCCACCTCATCACCGCACTGACCGGCCCCATCAACGAGCTGGAGCAGCGCATGCTGGAGTCCATGCCGGCCATCGAACGCTGGTTCCGGCTGGAATGGATGGAGCACACGCCGCCCTTCTACACCTCGGTGGACCTGCGCAACGCCGGCTTCAAGCTGGCGCCGGTGGACACCAACCTCTTCCCCGGCGGCTTCAACAACCTGACCAACGAGATGCTGCCGCTGGCGGTGCAGGCCTCGATGGCGGCCATCGAGAAGATCTGCCCCGAGGCCAAGAACCTGCTGCTGATCCCCGAGAAGCACACGCGCAACACGTTTTACCTGGCCAACCTGGCGCGCCTGGTCCAGATCTTCACGCTGACCGGCTTGAACGTCCGCCTGGGCACACTGGACGAATCCATCAAGGAGCCCACCGACATCGACCTGCCCGACGGCAGCAAACTGACGCTGGAGCCACTGTTGCGCACCCAGCGCCGCCTGGGCCTCAAGCACTTCGACCCTTGCACGATCCTGCTCAACAACGACCTGTCGGCCGGCATCCCCAAGGTGCTGGAAGACCTGCACGAGCAGTACCTGCTGCCGCCGCTGCACGCCGGCTGGGCCGTGCGCCGCAAGAGCAAGCACTTCGAGCTCTACGAAGACGTGGCCAAGAAGTTCTCCAAGCTGCTGGGCATGGACCCCTGGTTGATCAACCCCATGCACGCCGAGTGCGACGAGGTCGATTTCCAGGACGGCACCGGCCTGGATGCGCTGCAGACGCAGGTGGATGCGCTGCTGGGCAAGGTCCGCCGCAAATACAAGGAATACGGCATCAACGAGAAGCCCTTCGTCGTGGTCAAGGCCGACAACGGCACCTACGGCATGGGCATCATGACGGTGCGCGACGCCAAGGAACTCAACGAGCTGAACCGCCGCACGCGCAACAAGATGTCGGTGGTGAAGGATGGCCAGGAGGTGACGCAGGTCATCATCCAGGAAGGCGTGCCCACCTACGAGCGCATGAACGAGGCCGTGGCCGAGCCGGTGGTCTACATGATCGACCGCTACGTGGTGGGCGGCTTCTACCGCGTGCACGCCGAGCGGGGCATCGACGAGAACCTCAACGCGCCGGGCTCCAGCTTCGTGCCCCTGGCCTTTGCCGAGCCCACCCAGCTGCCCCGCCCCGGCGTGAAGCCTGGCGCCAGCGCGCCCAACCGCTTCTACATGTACGGCGTGATCGCGCGCCTGGCCATGCTGGCCGCGAGCTACGAGCTGGCCGTGACCGACCCGAACGCCGAGGTCTATGCCTGACAGGGGCTGAGCTCGGGCGGGCGACAGCACGACACGGCCGATTCGTCAAGCGACGCGTCACCGGCAAGGGCAAGCCACCCACAGTGGGGTGGGCGCGCCGGCTGAACGGGCGCAAAATGGCGGATCGGTCGTTTCTCGCCCCAATTCTGTGCAGCACCCATCCAACGCTCCGCTCAGCAAATCTCAGCTCGCCGCACTGACCCTGGGCGCCCTGGGGGTCGTCTACGGCGACATCGGCACCAGCCCGCTGTACGCTTTCAAGGAAGTCTTCGCGCACGGGCACTTGCAGCCCACGCCGGAGAACATCCACGGCATCCTGTCGCTGATGTTCTGGACGCTGACGGTGATCGTGTCGCTGAAATACGTCACGCTCATCCTGCGCGCCGACAACAACGGCGAAGGCGGCCTGATCGCCATGCTGGCGCTGGCCTCCACCGCGGTGAAAGACAAGCCCCGAACGCGGTCAACGCTGCTGGCCATTGGCATCTTCGGCACGGCCATCTTTTTCGGCGATGGGGTCATCACGCCCGCCATTTCGGTGCTCTCTGCCGTCGAGGGCATGGAGGTCGCGGCACCTGGGCTGGAGCGCTTCGTCGTGCCCATCACCCTGGTGGTGCTGACGCTGCTGTTCATGGTGCAAAAACACGGCACGGGCGGCATCGGCAAGTTTTTCGGGCCGATCACCGCGGTGTGGTTCATCGTGCTGGCCGTCATGGGCATGCACCACATCCTGGGCAACCCATCGGTGCTGGTCGCCATGAGCCCGCACCATGCCCTGGGCTTCATCGTGAACCACCCCGGGCTGGCCTTCATCGCCCTGGGCGCCGTCATCCTGTGCGCCACCGGGGCAGAAGCGCTCTACGCCGACATGGGCCACTTCGGCAAGCGCCCCATCCGTCTGGCCTGGTTCGCCCTGGTCATGCCTGCGCTGGTCATCAACTACTTCGGGCAAGGCGCCATGCTGCTGGCCCACCCCGAAAACATCGGCAACCCCTTCTTCGAGATGGCGCCGCAATGGGCGCTGTACCCGCTGGTCGGCCTGGCCACCTGCGCGACCTTCATCGCCTCGCAGGCCTTGATCTCGGCGGCGTTTTCCGTCACCAAACAGGTCATCCAGCTGGGCTACCTGCCGCGCCTGCGCGTGTTGCACACCTCCGAAAAAGAAACCGGCCAGATCTACATCCCCTTCGTGAACTGGAGCCTGTACGCCTGCATCGTGATGGCCGTGATCTTCTTCGGCTCCAGCAGCAAGCTGGCCGCGGCTTACGGCATCACCGTCACCATCGACATGCTGATCACCACGGTGATGACCTTCTTCGTGATCCGCTTCGCCTGGGGCCTGGGCCTGGCGCTGTGCATCGCGGCCACGGGCATCTTCTTCGTCATCGACGTGATGTACTTCAGCGCCAACGTCATCAAGGTGATCGACGGTGGCTGGTTCCCCCTGCTGATCGGCGTGATCATGTTCAGCCTGATGCAGACCTGGAAAGACGGCCGCGCCTTGCTGAGCGAACGCCTGCGCTCGGACGCCATCGACCTGCACCCCTTCCTGGAGGCCGTGTTCTGCAGCCCGCCGCTGCGTGTGGCCGGCACGGCGGTGTTCATGAACGCCGATGCAGGCACCACGCCCAACGCCCTGCTGCACAACCTCAAGCACAACAAGGTGCTGCACGCGCAAAACCTGTTCGTGACGGTGCGCTCGCACGAGGTGCCCTGGGTCCGCGACGCCGACCGCGTCGAGGTGGAGGACATGGGCAACGACTGCTGGCAAATCATGCTGCACTTCGGCTTCAAGGACGAGCCCGATGTGCCGCGCGCGCTGAAGCTGCTGCAAAAGCACGGCGTGCAGATCGACGACATGGAGACCAGCTACTTCCTGTCGCGCGACATCGTCATCCCCACGATCGGCAGCGGCATGATGCCCTGGCGCGAAAAGCTCTTCGCCAGCATGCACCGCAACGCGTCCGGTGTGGCCGACTTCCTGAGCCTGCCCACCAACCGCGTGGTGGAGTTGGGTTCGAAAGTGGAGATCTGAGCGCGTGCGGCATCTGAAAGAGATGCTGCGCGACACCTCTCTGTCGGCGGTGTCGGCCGGCTTCGTGGCCACGCTGGTGGGTTTCACCAGCACCATCGCGCTGATCTTCCACGCGGCGCGCTCGCTGGGCGCCACGCCCGACCAGATCACCTCCTGGGTGCTGGCCCTCGGCCTGGGCATGGGCCTGAGCACGCTGGGCCTGTCGCTGTGGACGCGCGCGCCCATCCTCATCACCTGGTCCACGCCGGGCGCGGCGGTGATCGCCAGCGCGGCCACGGGCGTGAGCCTCTCCGAGGCGGTCGGGGCCTTCCTGGTCTGCGGCGTGTTGATGTGGCTGTGCGGCGTGACGGGCTGGTTCGAGCGCATCATGAACCGCATCCCGCTGGCGCTGGCCTCCAGCCTGCTGGCCGGCATCCTGGCCAAGTTCGCGTTGCTGTCGTTTGCCGCGGCCACGCCCCAGCCACTGCTCATCGTCACGATGCTGATGGTCTACCTCGTGGGCAAGCGCTGGTGGCCGCGTTATGCCGTGCTGGGCGTGCTGCTGGGCGGCACGGCCGTGGCCGCCACGCAGGGTTTGCTGGACACCTCGCAAGTGACGCTGCAATTCGCCAAGCCCGTGTTCGTGATGCCAGCGTGGTCCTGGCACGCGGTGCTCAGCATGGGCGTGCCGCTGTTCATCGTGACGATGGCATCGCAGGCGGTGCCGGGGGTGTCGGCCATCCGGGTGTCGGGCTACCAGCCGCCGGTCTCGCCGCTGATGAGCTGGTCGGGCATCACCACCGTGCTGCTGGCACCGTTCGGAGGCTACGCCTTCAACCTGGCGGCCATCACGGCGGCCATCGTGCTCAACCCGCACGCCCACGCCGATGCCGGCAAGCGCTACACAGCGGCCATGTGGGCGGGCCTGTTCTACATCGTCATGGGCCTGCTGGGCGGGGCCGTGGCAGGGCTGCTGGCGGCCTTCCCGGCGGCACTCATCATGGGCGTGGCGGGCATGGCGCTGCTGGGCACCATCGCCAACGGCCTGGCCACCTCGCTGGCCGAGCCGGGCAAGCGCGAAGCGGCGCTCATCACGTTCCTGGTGACGCTGTCGGGCGTGACGCTGCTGGGCGTGGGCTCGGCCTTCTGGGGCCTTGTGGCCGGTGTGGTCACCCTCTTCGTGGAACACTACCGCATCAGGCAACCCTCGCACGAAGGGCCCGATGAGCGGTGAGCCTCGCGGCACGGATTCCCCGGACGCCCTCTCATCGCCCAGCCGCACACACGCCATCACCGCCCCACGCCATGCCGCAATTCCTGTTCGTTGCCGATCCGCTCGAGACTTTCAAGACCCACAAGGACAGCACCTTCGCGATGATGCGCGAGGCGGCCTCCCGCGGGCACACGCTGTGGGCCTGCGAGCCGCAGCAGCTGGTCTGGCAACGTGGCAGCGTGGTCACGGCGCACGCGCGCCGCATCACACTGACGGGTGACGCGCACGATTGGTTCGACGAGGTCGAAGCCGCCGACATCGCCCTGTGCGAGTTGGACGCCGTGCTGATGCGCAAGGACCCCCCCTTCGACGCCGAGTACCTCTACACCACCCACTTGCTGACCCAGGCCGAACGCGAAGGCGCCCGCGTCTTCAACAGCCCCGAGGCCCTGCGCGCCCACCCCGAGAAGCTGGCCATCCTGGAGTTCCCGCAGCACATCGCGCCCACCCTGGTCACGCGGGACATGGCCGCCGTGCGCGCCTTCCACGCCGAACACCGCGACGTCATCCTCAAGCCCTTGGACGGCATGGGCGGTGCGGGCATTTTCCGCGTGAAGGACGATGGCCTGAACCTGGGCAGCATCACCGAGACGCTGACGCGCGATGGCGCCCAGACCATCATGGTGCAGGCCTTCCTGCCGGCCATCAGCGCGGGCGACAAGCGCGTGCTGCTGATCGACGGCGTGCCCGTGCCGTTCGCACTGGCCCGCATCCCGCAAGGCGGCGAAGTGCGCGGCAACCTGGCGGCCGGCGGCAAGGGCGTGGCCCAGCCTTTGAGCGAAGGCGACCGCGCCATCGCCGAACACCTCGGCCCCATCCTGGCCGCGCGCGGCTTGCTGCTGGTGGGCCTGGACATCATCGGCGACCGCCTCACCGAGATCAACGTGACCAGCCCGACCTGTTTCCAGGAAATCACCGACCAGGCCGGCTTCAACGTGGCGCAGCGCTTCATCGACGCGCTGGAAGGCAAGCTGGCCGCCTGACATCGCCAGCAGACAGCGTCACGCCAAACAGCGACAATACCGGGTTGTCCGGCCCCACGGGGGCCCCTTGCTGCTTACCCGGATCCTCCATGGCTGTCCTGACCCTGAACGACGCGTGCCTGGCCTTTGGCCACGTCGCCCTGCTTGACCACACCTCTTTTGCGCTGGAGACGGGCGAACGCGTGGGCCTGATCGGCCGCAACGGCACGGGCAAGTCCTCGCTGCTGAAGATCATGGTCGGCATCGACAAGCTCGACGACGGCCAGGTGCAGGTGCAAAAAGGCATCGAGCTGGCCTATGTGCCGCAGGAGCCCTCGTTTGCCGACGGCGCCACGGTGGAGACCACGGTCAGCGAGGGCCTGGGCGACATCCGCCAATTGCGCGAGCGTTTCGAGGCCATCACCCATGGCGAGGGCGATGCCGACCAGATGGAATCGCTCATGACCCAGATCGAGGCCCGCAACGGCTGGAACTGGGAGCAGCGTGTCGAAGAAACCCTGCAGCGCCTGAACCTCTCGGCCGACCTGCCCATCGCCAGCCTGTCGGGCGGCATGAAAAAGCGCGTGGCCCTGGCGCGTGCGCTGGTGGCGAGTCCCGACGTGCTCTTCCTCGACGAGCCGACCAACCACCTCGACCTCGACGCCATCACCTGGCTGGAAGACCTGCTCAAGGACTTCCAGGGCAGCATCGTGTTGATCTCCCACGACCGCGCCTTCCTGGACAAC
The DNA here is from genome assembly GCA_023266355.1 of Aquabacterium sp. Lineage (GTDB taxonomy): Bacteria > Pseudomonadota > Gammaproteobacteria > Burkholderiales > Burkholderiaceae_C > Aquabacterium. The sequence continues at coordinate 248,618 of JAHFQM010000001.1, read as the reverse complement.
GTCTGCACCCGCATCGTCGAACTCGACCGCGGCCAGCTGCGCAGCTACCCGGGCAACTTCGCGGCCTACCAGAACCTCAAGGAGCAGGAGCTGGCCGACGAGGCCGTGGCCAACGCGCGCTTCGACAAGCTGCTGGCCCAGGAAGAGGTCTGGATCCGCAAGGGCGTGGAAGCCCGCCGCACGCGCTCGGTGGCGCGCATCAAGCGCCTGGAAGTCCTGCGCGACACGCGCTCGTCCCGCCGCGACGTGGTGGGTCGCGTCAAGCTGGAAGTCTCGCAAGGCGACCGCGGCGGCAAGATCGTGGCGGAGCTGGAAGACGTCTCCAAGTCCTACGGCGGGCGCACCATCGTCAAGGGCTTCACGGGCACCATCCTGCGCGGCGACAAGGTCGGCCTCGTGGGCTCCAACGGCGCGGGCAAGACCACGCTGCTGAAGATGATCCTGGGCGAGCTGGCACCCGACAGCGGCACCGTCAAGCAAGGCGCGAACATGCAGGTCGCCTACTTCGACCAGATGCGCGACCACCTCGACCTCGACGCCACGCTGGCCGACTTCATCAGCCCGGGCAGCGAGTGGATCGAGATCAACGGCTCGCGCAAGCACGTCATGGGCTACCTGCAGGACTTCCTGTTCTCGCCGGCCCGCGCCAATTCGCCCGTGCGCACACTCAGCGGCGGCGAGCGCAACCGCCTGCTGCTGGCGCGCCTGTTTGCCAAGCCAAGCAACGTGCTGGTGCTCGACGAGCCCACCAACGACCTCGACATCGACACGCTCGACCTGCTGGAAGACCTGCTGGCCGAGTACCCGGGCACCGTCTTCCTGGTCAGCCACGACCGCCGCTTCCTCGACAACGTCGTCACCTCGACCCTGGTGGCCGAGGGCGAAGGCCGGTGGCGCGAGTACGAAGGTGGCGTCGAAGACTGGCTGATCCAGTCGCGTCGCGCGCAAGCGATCGCTGCGGGCAAGCCGGGTGCGGCGGCCATCGCCGCATCGGTCAAGCAAACACCGGAAGCCAGCCTGCGCACGCCCGTGGCCGTGGCGGCCGACACCGCACCCGCTGCTGCGCCCGCCGCACCGGTGGTGGCCAGCCCGAAGCGCAAGCTCAGCTACAAGGAGCAACGCGAGCTCGACGAGTTGCCGGCCCGCATCGAGGCCCTGGAAGAAGAACAGGCCGAACTCAACAAGCAGCTGGCCGACCCCGACATCTACCGCAAGGAAGCTGGCAACGTGACGGCGATGCACGCCCGCGTCGAGGCCATCGACGACGAGCTGCTGGCCGCCCTGGCGCGCTGGGAAGAACTCGGCCAGCGCTGAGCGCCCAAACCCATTGCCGGGCAGGGTTCACAACGATTTGAGGTACTCGCTCAGATCGGAGATTTCCTGCGACGTCAGCTGCAAACCAAAATGCTGGTTGTAGCGCCCCACAACGTCGCTCAAAGTGGGCGAGGAACCGTCATGGAAGTACGGCGCGTGCTGCCAGACACCCTTGAGCGGCGTGGTGCGGTACTGTTTCGTGGCTGAGCGCGAGGCATAGCTGGGACTTTCACCACCGATGTCGGCCTCGGCGACGGAGTCGAAGCGTGCGTGCAAGCGTTCATTGGCATCGGTGAACTGAGCCCCGCTGTGGCAGGCCATGCACTGCGCCTTGCCGGCAAACAGCGCCTGTCCACGCGCCGCTGCCACTGGGTCGAAGCTGCCCGCAGGGGGTGTCGGCGCAACCAGGCTGAGCTGATAGGCCTCCAGGGCATCCAACTTGCTGCTGACCAGGTCGGCTGGCCCTCTGGTGATGTTGAGATTGAGGCGCGCATCCTCGAAATGCCCCTGCCCACCCATCTCGACCACCGACACATAGCGGTTCCAGTAAGCGATGCGATCGCCATCGCCCGTCAACGTGATGCGGTGCACGCCAGCCAGACCATAGGCTGGCGGAATGACAACAGGCTTGTTGAGTCCATCGACATTGTGGCGCGGGTCGAATTTGCCCACGCCCCAGCTGTTGTAGATGGCTTTGTCCGCCCCTGACAGTGCTTGGGACAAGGCAATGATGCGCCCCGGGTCCAGGTCGCGGTTGGCCCAGCCATCCAGGCGCCGACCGATGCCTTGCCCCAGCGCGTTGTCAACCGTGGAGTGGCACAAGGCGCAGGTGATGCCCATCCGCGTGAGGCGCTTGACGCCGTTGACGGTCTCCACTGTGCCGCGCACGCCCACCACGGCATGGGCCTCGATGAGGGCCAGGGTCGTGGCTGGACTTTGCAGATCGGCCGTGCCATCCAGGAGGGCCTGCCGCACGGCTGCGGGCAGCGCATCGGCATCGACCTTCAAGCCCACAGACAAGGCCATGGCGGGGCTGACGCTCGACTCGATCACCTCGTGCATGCGCAAGGTGTCGGTCCAGAAAACTTCATTGCCAAACGTGTCTTGCCTGAAGATGTCCTTGCCTTGAGCGACCAGGGACGCTTCGGTCGCCGCCAAGGTTGCCGGGGTGGCAGGGGCAGGGACATCGCCACCGCCACCGCAGCCTCCCAGCACCGCGAGCAGGATGACGCTCAGGCCAACTGCAGGCCACAATGCACCCGCCGGTCTGCGCTGCGCACGTGAACAAACATCCCGCATGGGAAATCGATCACCGACAAGCTCGATGGGGCAATGGTCTGACATGGCTGGCTCCTGATTTGAATGGCATGTGCAAAGAAGGTCATGGCTGGCAAGCCAGGCTGAAAGCAAGATCAGGCAGCTCCTCGCGGACGGCCCTCTTCCGCGTTGCCCGCCGAGGATCGGGCGTGCGCCAGCACGGCGTTCATCACGGCCGCCATCACCATGGCCACCATGGCATCGCAGCGTTCGCCATCGAAGGCGTAGAACTCGCTCAGGGGTTGGCCAATGTCGGTGCCCAGCAACCCTCGCAACATGGTCCGAGCGCGCGCGTAACGGGTTTTGACCACGTCGGCGCTCACCGCCAGGGCCTGGGCAGTCTGCTCGACGCTCAACTCCTCGATGGCACGCAGGATGAAGACACTGCGGTAGATCGGTGGCAATTGATCGATGCCACGCTCCAGCAACCGGCGCAACTGACCTTGAGCGGCGAGGTTTTCCGGGCCAGACTCCGAACGGTCGGCATGGGTCATGGGGAACTCCTGAGTTGGGTCGCCTCCGGTGTCAACGACAGACAGGCCGGGTTGGCTGGCGAGGGCTTCGAGCGAGACCCAGCGCGCTTGACGGTGCTGCGCATCCAGCGCCACATGGATGGCAATGCGCACCAGCCAGGTGGACAGGGCCGCCTCGCCCCGCCATGTACCCAGACTCAGAAAGGCCCTCAGGTAGGTCTCCTGCATCACGTCTTGGGCCAGGCTGTCATCGCGCACAATGCCGCGCGCGGTGCGAAACATCAGTCGGTTGAAGCGCCGCACAATGACTTCAAAGGCGGGCAGATCTCCCTCGCAAACCGCCCGCACCAGCTCAGCGTCAGTGCGGGGGTCTGCGGCAGGGATGGGATGAGGCATGACGGTGAGTCGCATGCCGCATTAGAGGGACCTCAGGGCGCACAAGTGACAAGCTCACCCCCCTCAACAAAGGGGTGCCAAGGCCATCAGGCCCGTGCTGAACTCAGGCCGCAGAGCGACTGGCAGGGGCTCCGGTCGGCACCGCACTGCCAGCGCCCAACCTTTCGAGGCAGGCGGCCTCCGGGTCCTCGCAGCTCAGCACCTGGTCAAGCAAGGGCGCCAGGCGGCGTGTGTCGGCGCGCAGCACGCGCTGTTTGACCGAGGCAATTTGCGTGGGGTGCATCGAGAAGCTGCGCAGCCCCATGGACAGCAGCAGCTCGGTGAACGCCGGGTCGCCGGCCATTTCGCCACACACGCTCACGCCCTTGCCCGCCGCGCGCGCCTGCGCGATGGTGGTGTGCAGCAGCTGCAGCACGGCCGGGTGCCAGGGGTCGTACAGATGGGCCACGGCCTCGTCGGCGCGGTCGATGGCCAGGGTGTACTGGATCAAATCGTTGGTGCCGATCGAGACAAAATCGAAGTGCCGCAGGAAGATGGGCATGGTCAGTGCCGCCGCCGGCACCTCGATCATGGCGCCCAGCTCGCACTGGCCGAAGGACTTGCCCGCGTCCGTCAGTTGGCGCTGCACGTGGGCGATGTTCTCCAGCGTCTGGCGGATCTCGCGCTGGCTGGCCAGCATCGGGATCAAGATCTTCACCGGCCCATGCACCGCCGCGCGGAACAGCGCCCGCAACTGGCGGCGGAACATGCTGGGCTCGGACAAGCTCCAGCGGATGGCGCGCAGGCCGAGTGCCGGGTTGAGCACCGACTCGTGGCGCAACTCGCTCGACGACATCCCCTCCAGCGGCTTGTCCGCGCCGATGTCCACCGTGCGGATGGTCACGGGCAGCCCCTTCATCGCCTCCACCGCACGGCGGTAGGCGTCGTACTGCTCTTCCTCGTCGGGCAGGTTGCCGGCGCGGTTCATGAAAAGGAATTCGGAGCGGAACAGGCCCACGCCCACGGCACCGGCTTCCAGCGCGCCGGGGCTGTCTTCCGGCATCTCGATGTTGGCCAGCAACTCGATGCGTTCGCCGTCCAGCGTGACCGCCGGGGTGTGGCGCAGGCGGGCCAGGCGGCCGCGCTCCAGCTCGGCCTGGCGCTGGCGGAAGCGGTATTCCTCCAGCACGATGGGCGACGGGTCCACGATGACCAGACCGGCGTCGCCGTCGATGATGATGCAGTCGTCCTGGCGGATCAGGCCGCTGGCCTGGCGGGCGCCCACCACGGCCGGGATGTCCATGCTGCGCGCCACGATGGCCGTGTGCGAGGTCTTGCCGCCCACGTCGGTCACGAAGCCGCAGAACACGCTGCGCTTGAAGCTGACCATGTCGGCCGGCGCGATGTCACTGGCCACGAGGATGAGGGGCTCGTCGCCGCCGAAATCGCGGGCGTTCTGACCCGGGTCGGGCATGGGCGAGGGGCTGCCGCGGCCGATGCTGCGCAGCATGCGCTCGACCACCTGCTCCAGGTCCACCTTGCGCTCGCGGATGTAGGCGTCTTCCATCTCGTCGAACTGGCGGGCCAGCACTTCGAGCTGCGCCGACAGCGCCCACTCGGCGTTGTAGTGGCGCTGGCGGATCCAGTCCAGGGCGGCGCCCACCAGGGCCTCGTCCTGCAGCAGCATCTGGTGCACGTCCAGGATGGCTGCCAGCTCGGCGGGCGCATCGGCGGGCAGGTCGCGCTTGAGCGCATCGAACTCGGTGGCCACCACGTCACGGGCGGTGAGCAGGCGCGCGATTTCTTCCTCGGTCCGCGCAGGATCGATGAAAACGTGCGGGACGTCCACCCGGCTGGAGGCGATCAGCACCGCGCGGCCAATGGCCACCCCCCGCGACACCGGCAAACCGAAAATCTGGATGCTCATACTCGGGATGCTAGCAGCGTGCGTGTATGCTTGACCTCCGGATTTGCCATGCGAATGAACATTCCACGCCAAATCCATCCTCCATACGGCGTCACCCGCATGTCACCCGCTGTTCACGACTTCGTCATGTTGCCGCCAGACACTGCCAACCATCGACTGAAAGCCCGAGACTGGAGATGACAATGCGCGACATCCCGCTGCCCACCCTGCCCATCGCAGGCCTCTCCAACCAGTTGTCGGCCGACCGTGCCGCTCGGAGGTCACTTCACCCGGGCTCCACGCGCCAAGGCTTTGAAGTCGTTTGGGCTCGCACTGAAGAAGATGTTCGCGCGGCGCAACGCCTGAGGCACGACATTTTTGTCGGCGAAATGGGCGCTCGCCTGAGCGTGCCCGCCGGCAGCCCCGCCGGCCACGACATCGATCTGTTCGACCCCTACTGCGAACACCTGCTGGTGCGCCTGCAGTCGGACGACGGCGAGCCCGGCGAAGTCATCGGCACCTACCGCGTGATGACGCCCGATTCGTCCAAGCGCATCGGCGGCCTTTACAGCGAAACCGAATTCGACCTGACCCGCCTGCGCGGCCTGCGCGGCAAGATGGTCGAGCTGGGTCGCTCCTGCGTGCACCCCGACCACCGCAACGGTGGCGCCATCATGGCGCTGTGGGGTGCCCTGGCCGAGTTCATGGTCCGCAACGACCTGGACACCATGATCGGCTGCGCCAGCATCTCCATGCGCGACGGTGGCCACGTGGCCGCCAGCCTGTGGGAACAGCTGCGCCAGACCCACCTGGCCCCCATCGACCTGCAAGTGCGCCCCCGCCTGCCCCTGCCGGTGGAAGAGTTGGACCGCCACCTGGACGTCGAGCCGCCCGCGCTGATCAAGGGCTACCTGCGTTGTGGCGCCCGCATCCTGGGCGCACCGGCCTGGGACCCCGACTTCAACACCGCCGACCTGCCGATGCTGATGCGCATCGCCGACCTGCCGGCACGCTACCGCCGCCACTTCCTGGGCGATGGCGCCAGCAGCAACTGAGCCAACACGCATCCCCACCCTCAACGGCCGCGCCAGTGCACACTGCGCGGCCGTTTGCATTGGGACACATGGCCCACAGTTGATCTGCGCATAGACTGCCCGGCATGTCCCAGCGCCCCGCCTCCTCCGCTCCCGCAGCCCCCCGCACGGCCACCCCAGCCCACCCGCACAGCCTGCCGCTGTGGCAACTGCTCAGCCGCTGCGCCGAGGCCGTGGCCGCCGTGCGCCAGGGCCAGTCCCTGACCGATGTGCTCGCCGCCCTGCCCCCTGCAGAGCGCCCAGGCACCCAGGCCCTGTCCTTTGCCGTGCTGCGCCGCCTGGGCACCGCCCTGGCCCTGCGCCAGGCCCTCGTGCCCAAAGCCCCGGCCCCCTGGGTGGACGGGCTGCTGCTGTCGGCCCTGGCCCTGGCCTGCGGTGACGAATACGCCCGCCACACCCTGGTCGATCAGGCGGTGGACGCCTGCAAGCGCCGCGCGCGCCCGGCCAGCGGCCTGGTCAACGCCGTGCTGCGCCGCTTCCTGCGCGAAGAGGCCGACTTGCTGGCCGCGCTGGAAGACGACGACGTCGCCCATTTCAACCATCCCGCCTGGTGGATACGCCGGCTGCAGCGCGACTGGCCCGAGCACTGGCAGGCCATGCTGATGGCCAACCAGACCCAGCCGCCCATGACCTTGCGCGCCAACGTGCGCCACGGCAGCAGCGCGGCCTACCGCGCGCGCCTGGTCGAAGCGGGGCTGTTGACACCCGACAGCAGCCCGATCGCCGCCGCCACCGTCCAAGCCAGCACGTCGCCCCTGGAGCCCGAAGGCTTCGACCCCATCGTGCTGCCCCGCGGCGTGCCCGTCCAGCAGCTGCCGGGTTTTGCCGATGGCGATGCCTCGGTGCAAGACGCCGCCGCACAACTGGCCGCGCCCCTGCTGGTGCATGCCGGTGGGCGCACCCTGCCCGCCGGCGCCCGCGTGCTCGACGCCTGCGCCGCGCCGGGCGGCAAAACCGCCCACCTGCTGGAGTTGGCCGACCTCGACGTCACCGCGCTCGACAGCGACCCGCAGCGCCTGGTGCGGGTCAACGAGACCCTGCAGCGCCTCGGGCTGGGTCCCAACGAGCGCGCCCGCACCGTGGCCGCAGACGCCAGCCAGCCGTCCGCCTGGTGGGATGGCCAGGCCTTCGACGCCATCCTGCTGGACGCCCCCTGCAGCGCCTCGGGCATCGTGCGACGCCACCCCGACGTGCGCTGGCTGCGCCGGGAATCCGACCTCACGGCCCTGGCCCGCACCCAAGACGCCCTGCTGGACGCGCTGTGGCCGCTGCTCAAGCCGGGCGGCCATCTGCTGTACTGCACCTGCTCCGTCTTCCGCACCGAGGGCCAGGAACGCATCGACGCGTTTTTGCAACGCACGCCGGGCGCCCAGGCGCTGCCATCCCCCGGGCACCTGCGCCCTGTGGTCGAATACTTGGACCCCATCGCCGCCCCAGCGAGCCGCGCCATGGGCGATGGTTTCTTTTACGCCCTGCTGTCCAAAACACCCTGACGTGCGTGATGCCCCCGATGCCCCGCCGCGACCTGCTCAAGCACAGCGCCCGCTTGGCGCTGGCAGCGGCCGTGGCGCCGGCCAACCGGACTGCGTGGGCGCAGGTCAGCAACGCGCGCAGCGGCATCGAACTCACGGCCCTGTACGCGCAACAAAGCGATGAGGGCGTGCTGCTGAGCTATGCCGTGCGTTTCGAGCTGTCGCGCGAGGTCGAGCAGGCCCTGAGCCGGGGCGTGGCGGTGGTCTTCGTCGCCCAAGCCGAACTGCTGCGCAGCCGCTGGTACTGGATGGACCAATCCCGCGCCCTGGCCACGCGCCGCTGGCGCCTGGGCTACCAGCCCCTCACCCGGCAGTGGCGCTTGAACGTCGATGGCCTGAGCCGCCACTTCGCCCAGCTCAACGAGGCCTTGGACGTGGTGCGCAAAGGCACACGCTGGCGCATCGCCGACGCCGTGGCGCCTGGCGAAGAAGCCGACCACCACATCGAATTCAGCTTCAAGCTCGACACCGACGAGCTGCCCCGGCCCTTGCAGATCGGGCTGGGCACGCCCACGGGCTGGGACCTGTCCGTGCAGCGCCGCATCCACCTCGCGCCTGTCAGCCGCTGAGCGCAGCGTCACCCTGTGAGCACCATCAAAGCCAACCGCTGGGCCTGGATCGTCTCCGGCATCGTCATGGCCGGCGGCGCCCTGGTGCTGGGCTTCATGCTGGTGCTGGCCACCCAGAACAGCGACCGCTTCGAGCGCCACTTCGGCTGGCTGGTGTCGGCCAACATGGGCATCGCGGCCTTCCTCACGCTCATCATCATCGTGGCGCTGGGCCGCCTGGCCATGCGGCTGCGCAGCCGCAAGTTCGGCAGCCGCCTGTTGCTCAAGCTGGCCGGCATCTTCGGTGTGCTGGCCCTGGTGCCGGGGCTGATGATCTACACGGTGTCCTACCAGTTCGTATCGCGCAGCATCGAGACCTGGTTCGACGTGCGCGTCGAAGGCGCCCTGGAGGCCGGCCTCAACCTGGGCCGCAGCACCCTGGACACCCTGACGCAGGACCTGGCCAACAAGACCCGCGTGGCCGCATCCCGCCTGAGCGAGCAGACCGAGCCCCTCGTGCACCAACAGCCCTCACTGCTGGAGCTGGAGCGCCTGCGCGAACAGCTCGGCGCGCACACCGTGGCCTTCGTCAACGAGTCAGGCCAGGTCGAATTGAGCGCCGGTGGCGACGGCACGCGGCTGCTCAGCAGCGAACGCCTGCCACTGCCTTGGCGCACCGAGGCGCGCAACAAGGGCGTGCTGGCCCAGGTCGACGGCCTGGAAGACCGCAATGACGGCCGCAGCGATGTGGCCAACACCCCGCACCCGCCCGCACGGATCGTCGCCATCGCCTGGATGCCCGACCGCAGCTTCAGCCTGCAAGCCCACGGCCACTTCCTGATGGTGACGCAGCGCCTGGCACCCGACCTGGTGCGCAACGCCCTGGCCGTGCAGACCGCCTACCAGGAGTACCAGGAACGCGCGCTCAGCCGCAGCGGCCTGCGGCGCATGTACATCGGCACCCTGACGCTGGCGCTGGTGCTGGCCGTGTTCGGCGCCTTCCTGCTGGCCGCCATCCTGGGCCAGCAACTGGCCAAGCCCCTGCTGCTGCTGGCAGAAGGCGTGCAGGAGGTGGCGCGCGGCGACCTGCGCCCCAAAGCCATCTTCGGCTCGGGCGACGAACTCGGCGGCCTGACGCGCTCGTTTGCCGACATGACCCAGCAACTGGCCGATGCCCGCACCCTGGCAGAACGCAGCGTGCAGGAACTCGACAGCGCCCGTGCCCACCTGCAAACCGTGCTGGACAACATGAGCGCGGGCGTCATCGTGTTCGATGCTGCCGGCCACATCGAGATGGTCAACCCCGGCGCCACCCGCATCCTGCGCCTGCCGATTTCGGCCTACCGCGGCCGCCCGATGTCGGACATCGCCGGCCTGCAAGGCCTGGCCGAATCGGTGCGCCAGCGCTTCGAGATGGTCGCCAACGACCCGACCCCCGGCGAGCGCCTGCAATGGCAGGAGGCCTACGAGCTGCAACTGCCCAGCCAGCCCGAACCGCTGACGCTGCTGGTGCGTGGCGCGGAGCTGCCGCCCGACGAGCGCCTCATCGTGTTCGACGACCTCACCGAGGTGGTCTCGGCCCAGCGCGCAGAAGCCTGGAGCGAGGTCGCGCGCCGCGTGGCGCATGAAATCAAAAACCCCTTGACGCCCATCCAGCTGTCGGCCGAGCGGCTGCAACTCAAGCTCGAAGACAAGCTCGACGAGCCCGGCCAGCAGCTGCTGACACGCTCGGTCAACACCATCGTCACGCAGGTGCAGGCGCTCAAGAACCTCATCAACGAGTTCCGCGATTACGCCCGCCTGCCCTCGGCCAAGCTGGTGCCGCTGGACCTCAACGGCCTTGTCAACGACGTGCTGGCGCTGTACGGTCAGGCGGTGGAACAAGGCACCATCCAGCTGGCGCTCAAGCCCGACCTGCCGCCCATCCTGGGCGATGCGGCCCTGCTGCGCCAGGTCGTGCACAACCTCGTGCAAAACGCGCTGGATGCCGCACAGGACGCGGCCAGCCACCGCAAGGACGGCCCTGCGCCGCAGGTCACGTTGCGCACCGACACGCCGCTGCACGAGGACGGCAGCATCCGCGCCGTGCGCCTGACCGTGCGCGACAACGGCCCGGGCTTCCCCGACAAAATCCTCAAGCGCGCCTTCGAGCCCTACATCACCACCAAGCCCAAAGGCACGGGCCTGGGGCTGGCCGTGGTCAAGAAGATCGCCGATGAACACAAGGCGCTCGTGCGCATCCGCAACCTGGCCAGCACCTCAGAAAGCGTCTCAGACACGGCCTCGTCGCAAGGGTATCCCGCAGCACCGGGCCCGTCTGGCGGGGCACAAGTTTCGCTATCATTTTCGGTGCTGTCATCCATCCCACTCCAAACTGGGTCACACTAGCGCAGAACCCAACCGGGGTAGCAGAAATTCATGGCCACCATTCTTGTTGTTGACGACGAACTGGGCATCCGTGCCCTGCTTTCAGAAATTCTGAGCGACGAAGGTCACTCTGTGGAAGTCGCGGAAAACGCCGCGCAAGCCCGCGCCCTGCGCGAACAGTGCCAGCCCGACCTGGTCCTGCTGGACATCTGGATGCCCGATGTGGACGGCGTCACGCTGCTCAAGGAGTGGTCCGCCGGCGGACAACTCACGATGCCCGTGATCATGATGTCCGGCCACGGCACCATCGACACGGCCGTGGAAGCCACCAAGGTCGGTGCCCAGGCCTTCCTGGAAAAGCCCATCACCATGCAGAAGCTGCTGCGCGCAGTCGAGCAAGGCCTGAGCAAGCCGGCACCCCGTCAGGCTGCGCCGCAAACCACGATGCAAGCCGTGCACCTGGCCACGGTCACCCCGATCACGGCCGCCTCGTCGTACAACCCGGCTTACAACCCTGGCCTGGGCGCGAACCAGAGCGCCAACGGCATGGCGGGCTACGGCCACGCCGCCATCGGTCGCACCGAGCTGGCTGGCAATGGCGCAGCGCACGGCCTGGTGAATGGCATGAACGGCGCGATGGCCGGCACGATGGGCCATGGCCTGGTCGGCGGCTTGAACCATGGCATGGCCGAGATGTCCAGCAGCCACGCACCTGCCACAGGCAGCGTGATGTACGGCCACGCAGGCAGTGCCAACCACCACGGCATGGGCCACAACGGCATGTCCAGCCCCTCGCATGAGCAGAGCTTCCAGCTCGACCGTCCGCTGCGCGAAGCACGCGACGATTTCGAGCGCGCCTACTTCGAATTCCACCTGGCACGCGAAGGCGGCAGCATGACCCGCGTGGCCGAGAAAACCGGCCTGGAGCGCACCCACCTGTACCGCAAGCTCAAGCAATTGGGCGTCGATCTCGGTCGCAACAAAAAATCGGCCGCAAATTGATGTATAGTCGTGGTCTTCGCTGATTGCGGCAACGCAGCAGCAAGACACAAGACGGCCTGGTAGCTCAGTTGGTAGAGCAGCGGATTGAAAATCCGCGTGTCGGTGGTTCGATTCCGCCCCAGGCCACCAAACACAAAAACGCCCAGCGAACCTCAGGTCAGCTGGGCGTTTTGCTTTGTGCCCCGCCCGGCGCTGGCCTGGCTTGCCGCCATGAAGTCCTCGATCTACCTCGTTGACATCGACCGCCCCGACACCTGGACGCGCTACCGCCCAGGCCTGTGCGACCAGTGCATGGCCAACTGCTGCACCATGCCGGTGGAGGTCAAGCTGGCCGACCTGGTTCGCCTGGCGCTGGTGGACCCCTTCGAGGCCGAGCACGAAGCGCCCAAGCAGATCGCCAAGCGCCTGAGCAAGGCGGGCCTGATCGACCACTTCAACTTCAAGCACGAGATCTTCACCCTGGCGCGACGTGCCAGCGGCGATTGCCGCTTCCTGGACGCCACCACGCGCCGCTGCACCGTCTATGAGCAGCGTCCCAGCACCTGCCGCAAACACCCGCAAGTCAGCCCGCGGCCGGGTCACTGCCCCTACGGTGCCCGGGCCCGCAGCGCCTGAACGAGGCCGCCTGCGGTACATTCGGCACCCTGAGCACCACGCCCTCGCCCGCCAGCAGTCCATGAGCACCCTGCCCCCGGTTTCAGCCCCGGCCTCACCGCCGATGTCGATCCTGATGTACCACCAGATCGGCCTGTACCCGCGCCCTGACGCGCACCGGGCGCTGTTCTGCCACATCGACCGCTTCCGTGCGCAGCTGCGCTACCTGAAGTGGATGGGCTTCGAGGTGCTCAACCTGGCGCAAGCCCATGCCTGCCTGTTCGAAGGCCGACCGCTGCCGAAGCGCTCGGTGGTCATCACCGTGGACGATGGCTACGACGACTTCCGTGAACACGCCTGGCCCGCGCTGCAAGAGTTCGGCTGCTCGGCCACCGTGTACCTGGTCAGCGACCTGATCGGCAAGACCGCCAGTTGGCTCACCGACTGGCCGCACCAGCCCCAGCTGATGGACGCCGCGGCGGTGCGCCAACTCAAGCGCGAGGGCTGCGACTTCGGCTCGCACGCGGTGACGCACCCGCGCCTGTCCACGCTGAGCGCGGCCGAGCAACGCCGCGAGATCTTCGACAGCAAGAAGGCGCTGGAAGACGTGCTGGGCGAGGCCGTGCCCGACTTCTGCTACCCCTATGGCGACTACTCCCTACGCGCGCGCGACCTGGTGCAGGAAGCCGGCTACCGCACGGCCACGACCTGCATCCGCGGCGCGGCCAACCTGTCGGACAACCCCTTCGAGCTGACGCGCAAGGCGATCTCCTACGGCGACAACGTCCTCGGCTTCGCCTTCAAGCTGCACGCCAAACAGGCGCGCAAAGGCCAGGCGGCTTTGCCAGACCGGATCCCCTCTTGAGCTCGCCGGACTCACGCATGCGCATCGTCCACATCCTGCACAGCCATGGCTACGGTGGCGCCGAAAGCCACGTCATGATGATGATGCAGGGGCAGCGCGCAGCGGGGCACGCCGTGACGTTCGCCGGGCCGCTGGACTCCTGGCTGGGCAAGGCCTGCGCTGAAGCGGGCATCGAGGCGGTGCACATCCCCATGCACGGGCTGTACGACCCCTGGTCGCACTGGCAGTTGCGCCGCTTGGTCAAGCGCTGGCAGCCGGACATCGTCCACGGCCACCTCATCCGCGGCGCGGCCTATGCGGGGCGCGCCGGCCACATGCAGCGCAAGCCGCTGGCGGTGTGCACGGCGCACGCCACCACGGCCGCAACGCACATGCAGCGCTGCGCGCAGATCATCGCGGTGTCGGACGCGGTCAAGCGCAACCTCGTGGCCGCGGGCTATGCGCCTGAGCGCATCAGCGTGGTCCACAACGGTGTGCCCGACGGGCCCTGGCATGGCACACCCGGTCAGCTGGTCTTGCAGCGCGTGGCCTTGCGACACGAGCTGGGCATCCCCGATGGCGTGTTCGCGGTGGCGCATGCGGGCCGCTTTGTCCGCGACAAGGGGCAAGACTTGCTCGTGCAAGCCATGCTGCGAACGCAGGGCGATGCGCAGGCCGGCGTGCACCTGTACCTGATGGGTGACCCGGGCACCGAGTTCGGCGCTCAGCTGCAGCAGACCCTGCAAAAGTTGCGCGACACCGACGTCCGTGTGGCCGAGCGCATCCACCTGCTGGGCTACCGCCAGGACGTGCAGCGGCTGCTGCCCGCCTTCGACATGTTCGCGCTGGCGTCGCGCCGCGAAGCCATCTCCCTGTCGGTGATCGAGGCCTTCGCCGCACACCTGCCGGTGGTGGCCACCGCTGTGGGTGGTGTGCCCGAGATCGTGCTGCACGAAGACACGGGCCTGCTGGTGCCCACGGAAGATGCCACTGCGCTGGGCCAGGCCATGGCGCGTCTGCATGGCGATGTCGCCCTGGCCGCGCGCCTGGCCGCCTCGGGTCGCCAACGCTTCGAACAGCACCTCACCGCCGAGCGCATGGTGGCGCGCACACTGGACGTGTACGCCCATGCGCTGGCCGCAGCCTCATCGGCCCGCTGAATCCGCACCACCACCATGTCCTCGCCCGCCAGCCATCCCACGCCACGCCGCATCCTCATCGTCCGCCTGTCGGCACTGGGCGACATCGTCATGGCTTCGGGCCTGATCCCGGCGCTGAAAACGGCCTACCCTGATGCCGAGGTGTCGTGGCTGTGCGAGGCGGGCTGCGCGCCCTTGTTGAAGCACAACCCGCGCTTGAAGCAGGTGCTGATCTGGCCGCGCACGCAGTGGGAGCAACTGTTCAAGGCCAAGCGCTACCTGGCGCTGTGGCGCGAGGTCCGGCAGTTCCGCGCCATGCTGCGTGCCCAGCAATTCGACCTGGTGCTCGACGGCCAGGGCCTGCTCAAAAGCGGCCTGCTGGCCTGGTTCACGGGTGCGCCGCACCGCGTCAGCATCATCGCCCGCGAAGGCAGCCACCGCCTGGTGCACGAGGTGGTGACGCCCACGCCTGGCGCCGACCCGGTGATGGGCTCTGAGTACCGCTTCCTGTCGCGCTACCTGGGCGCACCGCAGGGCAGCTTCGTGCACGACCTGGCCGTGGGCGAAGCGCAGCAGGCCCGCGCGCGTCAGGTGCTGGCCGAAGCCCTGCAGGCCGCGCGCACGGCGCACTCTGGCCGCCCGCTGGTGGTGCTGTGCCCCTTCACCACGCGCCCGCAGAAGCACTGGGTCGAAGCGAATTGGGCCGAGCTGGCGCAAGCGCTGTGGGACCAAGGGCTGCAGCCCGTGGTGCTGGGCGGGCCGACCGACCGTGAAGCCGCGGCGCGCATCGTGGCCGACGTGCCGCAAGTGCCCTCGCTGGCCGGTGCGCTCAAGCTGGACGAGAGCGTGGCGCTCATCGCCGACGCGCACTTGCTGGTGGGCGTGGACACCGGACTGACCCACATGGGCACGGCCCTGCGCGTGCCCACGCTGGCGCTGTTCGGCTCAACCCGACCCTACCTGCAAGGCCCCACGCCGCTGACCCGCGTGATGTACGACGCCTTGCCCTGCTCACCCTGCCGGCGCCGCCCGACCTGCAACGGCGACTTCACCTGCATGAAGCAGCTCACCGTGGACCGCGTCAGCCTGCAGGCGCTGGAGCTGCTGGCGCTGCGGGCCGCCGAGCCTGGCCTGGCGGCGGGAGGCGAGGCATGAAGGTCTTGCACGTCGAAGCCGGCATGCACCTCTACGGCGGTGCACTGCAGGTCGTGTTCCTGCTGCGTGGCCTGAAGGCGCGCGGCATCGACTGTGTGTTGGCCTGCCCCACCGGCAGCGCCATCGCCACCGAGGCCGCGCCACACGCCACCGTCGTCCAGATGACGATGAAGGGCGATGCGGACGTGGCCCTCACCGGCCGGCTGCGCGCCCTCATCCGCGAGGTCCAGCCCGACGTGGTGCACCTGCACAGCCGCCGGGGCAGCGACCTCTGGGGCGCGCTGGCGGCGCGGCTGGAAGGTGTGCCCGTGGTGCTCAGCCGCCGCGTGGACAACCCCGAATCGCGCTTCGTGGTCAAGCTCAAGTACCGGCTCTACGACGAGGTGGTCACCATCTCCGATGGCATCCGCCAGGTGCTGCTGTCCGAAGGCGTGCCGCCGACCAAGCTGCACTGCGTGCTCAGCGCGGTGGACACGGCGCACTACCGGCCGGACCGCTCGCACCTGGCCTGGTTCCGAGAGACCTTCGGCCTGAACGATGGCGACCTGGTCATCGGCATGGTGGCGCAGTTCATCGCCCGCAAAGGCCACAGCACGCTGCTCGACGCCCTGCCTGCGGTGCTGGCGGCGCACCCGAACGCGAAGGTCATCCTCTTCGGCCAAGGCCCGCTGCGCGATGAGATCGCGGCGCGCGTGCAGGGCGATGCCCTGCTGACCCAGCACGTGCAACTGCCCGGCTTCCGCAAAGACCTCGACCGCATCCTGCCCTGCCTGGACGTGCTGGCCCACCCGGCGTTCATGGAAGGCCTGGGCGTGTCGCTCTTGCAGGCGGCGGCCTGTGGCGTGCCCCTCGTGGGCGGTCGCGCAGGCGGCATCCCCGAAATCGTCCAACCGGGGCTGAATGGCGAGCTGATCGAGCCGGGCGACACCGCCGCCTTGACGGCTGCTTTGAACAAGCTGCTGGGCTCAAGCGATGTGCGCCAGCGCTACGGCCAGGCGGGCCGCGCCTGGGTGGAGCAGCGCTTCTCGATCGACGCCATGGTGAGCGGCAACCTGGGCGTGTACGGGCGTGCCATCGGGCGGCACGCCGCACGCTGAGATCGGGCAGTCGGGCAATCGGGCAGAGAGCCCCGCCCCCTCAGCCCTTCAGCAGCGCATCCACACAGGCCGCCAGGTCGGCATGCGCCGCATCGGCACCGGCCAAACCGTCGGTGGATTCGGCATTGTCCGACTGCACGATGTACGCACGGCCCACGCCGGCCGCACGCGCGGCTTCGATGTCGGAGGGCTTGTCGCCCACCATGAAGGAATCGGCCAGCGACAGGCCATGCTCGCGCGCAGCTTGCAGGATCATGCCGGGTTCGGGCTTGCGGCAATCGCAATCCACGGCCAGCTCGGGCACCGTGCCCTTGGGGTGATGCGGGCAGTGGTACACCGCCTCGACCTCGGCGCCGGCTGCCTTGAGCGCGGCGCGCATGTGCGTGGTCAGCACCTGGAACTGGTCCTCGGTGTACATGCCACGCGCCAGGCCCGACTGGTTGGTCACGACGATGAGCACGTAGCCCGCCTCGCGCAGGCGGCGCATGGCGTCCACCGCGCCGGGCACGAACTCGAACTCGTCCCACTGGTGCACGTAGGCCCGGTCCAGGTTGATGACGCCGTCGCGATCGAGGAACGCTGCTTTGCGCGGTGACGTCAAGGCCGAGGCCTGCGGCACGGCGTCGGACGACTGCCCGGCCCGGATGCGCTTGACCAGCGAGGTCGTGGAATAACCATCGACGAAAGGAATCGCCAGCGCCTCACCGCCCCAGGAGCGCACCACGGCGGTCTCTTCCAGGGTTTCCATGTCGTAGTCGCCGCCCTTGACGTAGAGGTCGGGGCGCGCTTCCTTGATCAGCTGGACCGGCGTGCGTTCGTCGAAGAAGGTGACCAGCGAGACAGACGCCAGCCCGGCCAGCACCGCGGCGCGGTCCTCGGCCTTGTTCAGCGGGCGGTCCGGGCCCTTGCCCAGCATGCGTGCCGACGCATCCGAGTTGACGGCCACCACCAGCGAGCCGCCCAGCTGGCGGGCCTCGTGCAGGTAGGCCACATGGCCACGGTGCAGCACGTCGAACACGCCGTTGGTGAAGACCACGGGCTGGGGCAGCGCGGCCATGCGCGCAGCGATGTCCTCGCGCTCGCAGACCTTGTCCATCAGGGCTTGGAAGGGGTGGTCGCTCATGCGAACAGCTCCTCGTAGCTCAGCGTCGCGGTGCCGAACTTGGCCACGACCAGGCCGCCAGCGCGGTTGGCGTGCGCCATGGCATCGGCCATCGACAGGCCACAGGCCATCATCAAGGCCATGGTGGCGATGACGGTGTCGCCCGCGCCGGTGACATCGGCCACCTCGCGCGCCTGCGCCTGGACATTGCTGACCTGGCCCGGCTCGAACAGCGACATGCCTTCCTCCGAGCGCGTCAGCAGCAAGGCGTCGAGGCCCAGCTGCACGCGCAGCGCCTCGGCCTTGGCGACCAGCTCGGCCTCGTCCTTCCAGTTGCCAATGACCTGCTGCAGCTCGGCGCGGTTGGGCGTGATGACCGTGGCACCGGCGTAGCGGGCGTAGTCGCTGCCCTTGGGGTCGATGAGCACGGGCTTGCCGGCCTGGCGGGCCATCTCGATCATGCGGGGGATGTGGGCCAGGCCGCCCTTGCCGTAATCCGAAAACAGCACGACGTCGTGCTTGGCCAGCTCGCGCTCGAAATCGCCCAGCATCTGCGCCAGCACCTCGTGGGTGGGCTCGCGTTCGAAGTCCACGCGCAACAGCTGCTGGTTGCGGCCGATGATGCGCAGCTTGACGATGGTCTGCATGCCTGGGTCCTGGCCCAGCACCGTGGCCACGCCGTGGGCCTCCAGCAGCTCGCGCAGGCGACGGGCCGGCTCGTCCTGGCCGACCATGCTCAGCAGGGTGACGTTGCCACCCAGGGTCTTGACGTTGAGCGCCACGTTGGCGGCACCGCCCACGCGCTCCTGCTCGCTGGCCACGCGGACCACGGGCACCGGGGCTTCGGGCGAAATGCGTTCCACGGCGCCGAACCAGTAGCGGTCCAGCATCACATCACCCACCACCAGCACACGGCGGCTGGCGAGCGTCTGGAGGTCGGGGCAAAAGGTCGATTTCATGGCGGTCGGTCCGGCAAGCAAAAGAGGTCTGAGGAAGATCCGTATTGTCAGCACAAATGTGTCAGTTATCGCCCACGGCAAAGCCAGGCTCAGGGCAAGGCAAAATACCGGGTTAGCCGTCCGCCCACCTTTTGTGCATGCCCTCTTCGAATGACTCCCGGCCCCGCACCGTCGTCTTGCTGCAATACGCCGGCATCGGTGACCTGGTCTGGCACATCCCCTACTTCAAGCTGATCGCCGACCAGAGCCAGGACGGCCGCGTGACCGTGGTCGCCCAACCCTCGACGCTGACGCGCGCCTTCATCGGCAAGGAGCCTTGGGTGGACGAAGTCATCGACCACGACCACCGCCCCCGCCGTGGCGAAAAGCGCCGCGGCAAGCACGCGGGCTTCGCGGGCATGTGGCGCATGGCGCAGCAGCTCAAGGCTGGCCGCTTCGACCGCATCATCCTGTTCTCGGGCCGCCCCAGCCGAGGCCTGGTGGCCTGGCTCAGCGGCATCGGCATCCGCCAGGGCTTTGGCTACCGATTCCTGCAGCGCATGTTCCTCAACAGCGGCCCCTTCATCGAAGCCTACAAAGGCCCCTCGCTGGCGGTGTACCCCGAGGCCAGCGCCTTCATGGTGGCGCATGGCTACTGCCCTGAGCCCATCGTGCCGCACCTGCACCCGCCCACCGAGCTGTTGGCGCAGATGCAGACGCGCCTGGCGAACATGCCCCACCCGCTCTACGCTTTTGCCATCGGCACCAGCGAAACGCACAAGCAGTGGGGCGTCCAGAACTACGCTGACCTGGCCTGTGCGCTGATCGCCGAAGGCGCGGGCGTGATGCTGCTGGGTGGCCCCGGCGAGGTGGCACTGGCGCGCGAGATCGAAGCCTTGATCCCTGACAAGGTCCGCCACGCACTGACCATCGTCACCGACACCCCGGTGCTGGGCAGCGCCGCGGCCCTGCAAGTGGCCGATTTCTGCGTGGGCAACGACACCGGCATGGTCAACGTGGCCGCCGCGGTGGGCCGTCCCAGCTTCGTCATCATCGGCTCGCGCCCAACCCTCGACCAGGACCCGCAGAACATGCGCAACGTCACGGCAGCCCGCCTGTCCGACATCACCGTCGAGCATGTGCTCGGCCTGCTGAGAGAGGCCCGTCATGGCGCAAACGCCTGAGCAGAACCTGGAACTGAAAGAGACCGGACGCAAGATCCTCGCGTACGGCAAACCGCACTGGAGGAAGTTCGCCGGGGCCTTCCTGCTCTTCACGGCGGGGGCGGCGGTCGAGCCGGTCATCCCGGCCCTGTTCAAGAAGCTGATCGACTCCGGTTTCAAGGAAGGGCTCAACTACCCCCTGTGGCTGGTGCCCATCGTCATCATCGGCCTCTTCCTGGTGCGCGGCCTGTTCAACTTCGCCGGCAACTACGCGATGACGGACAGCGTCTCCAGCGTGGTGCTGAGCCTGCGCCGCGACCTCATGCGCGGCCTGCTGCGCGCCGATGCCAGCTTGTTCACCTTGATCAGCCCCGGTGTGGCCGTCACCAAGATCATCAACGACCCGCAGTTCGCCTCTCAGACGCTGGGCAATGTGGTGATCTCCGTGATCAAGGACTCCATGACCCTGGTGTTCCTGCTGGGCTACCTGCTGTACCTGAACTGGCAGCTCACGCTGCTGTCCTTCGTCAGCATGCCGCTGCTGGGCTTTTTGCTCAAGCGGGTGCAAAAGCGCCTGCAGCACGTGGGCCAGGCCCAGTACGAATCGCAACAGCGCCTGGTCAACACCGTGGACGACAACGCCCGCGCATGGCGCGTGGTGCGAACCTTCGACGCGGCCGACTTCGAGCTGGCCCGCTTCGACAAGGAAGCCCATGTGCTGCGCCGCATGGTGCTCAAGACCATGGCCACCAGCTCCCTCATCACCCCGATGACGCAGGTCGTGGCCGCCATCGGCGTGTCGATCATCATCACCTTGGCCATCCACCAGGCCAGCCAGGGCTCGACCACGGTGGGCGAATTCGTCTCCTTCATCACGGCCTTGCTGATGACGATCTCGCCCATGCGCCACCTCACCGACGTCTACCAGCCGGTCACGGGTGCGCTCATCACCGCGCGCGGTGCCTTCGACCTGATCAACGCGCCGGTCGAGCCCGACAACGGCACGCTGGAGATGCCCATCTCGCGCGGCGACATCGCCTTTGACAACGTCAAGGTGCATTACGAGGGCGCAGCCGCGCCATCCCTCAACGGCTTCAAGCTGCACATCGAGCCCGGGCAAACCGTGGCCCTCGTGGGGTCGTCAGGCGCGGGCAAGACCACCGTGGTCAACACCCTGCTGCGCTTTGCCACGCCGGTCAGCGGTCAGATCCAGCTGGACGGTGTGCCCATCGAAGACCTCAAGCTGGCCAGCCTGCGCCGGCACTTTGCCGTGGTGTCGCAAGACATCGTCTTGTTCGACGGCAGCGTGGCGGCCAACGTGGCCTACGCCAGCCCCATCGGCATCGACCGCGCCAAGGTGGAGCAATGCCTGCGTGCGGCCAACCTCTGGAACCACGTGTCCACCATGGCCCAAGGCATGGACACGGGCATTGGCACCAACGGCAGCATGATGTCGGGCGGCCAGCGCCAGCGCCTGGCCATCGCGCGCGCCCTGTACCGCGACGCGTCGGTGTGGATCTTCGACGAAGCCACTTCGGCGCTCGACTCGGAATCCGAAGCCGTGGTGCAACGTTCCATCGAGGACCTGCGCCACGCCAAGACGCTCATCCTCATCGCGCACCGCCTGAGCACCATCAAAAATGCCGACGTCATCTGCGTGATGTCTGAAGGCCGTATCGTCGAGCAAGGCACCCATGCCGAGTTGATGGCCCTGGGCGGCATTTACGCCGGCATGGTGCGCATCCAGTCGGCCGACTGATCACAGCCCATCAGACCATAAAAGGACTATATTCAGTCCCTCCAACATCCGGAGTTCGGTCATGCGTTACGCCTCCCAAGTCAAGCCCATCAGTTACCTCAAGGCCAACGCCGCTGAGGTGCTGGCGCACATCACCGAACTGCGCGAGCCCTTGGTCATCACACAGAACGGTGAAGCCAAAGCCGTGCTGCTGGATGTGGCGTCCTTCGACGAGACACAGGAAACACTGGCCCTGCTGAAAATTCTGGCGCTGGGCAACCAGGACGTCGCTGAGGGCAAGGTCAAGCCGGTGGCAGAAGTCGTCGCCCGCCTGCGCGCCAAGCAGGCCGCAGCCTGATGAGCAGCGGACCA
This sequence comes from Aquabacterium sp., assembly GCA_023266355.1. GTDB lineage: Bacteria > Pseudomonadota > Gammaproteobacteria > Burkholderiales > Burkholderiaceae_C > Aquabacterium. The sequence continues at coordinate 226,548 of JAHFQM010000001.1, read as the reverse complement.
GCCAACTACGCCGTCCTGCTGACCGAAGGTGCTGAGCAGGACCTGGAGGCCATCCACGACCACATCGCCGCATTTGATTGCCCGGACAACGCCAACTTGGTGCTGGATGGGTTGATGGAAACGGTGACAGGTTTGTCGCGTTTTCCTGAGCGTGGAAGCTACCCGAAAGAACTTGTGGGCCTTGGCATCAAGGAGTATCGCCAAACCTTTTTCAAGCCGTACCGTGTGGTTTACCGCGTGGTGGGCAAGCAAGTCATCGTCCACCTGATTGCCGATGGACGCCGGGACATGCAATCGGTGCTAGCTCGCAGGCTGCTGGGCTAAAGCCAACAGAGTGTAAAAAGGCCGCGGGCATAATCTGGCTCTCATTTCAGCCTTGAGCCCACCCCATGATCATCGTCACCGGCGCCACCGGCTTCATCGGCTCCAACATCGTCGCCGACCTCAACGCGCGCGGCCGCACCGACCTGCTGCTGGTCGATGACCTCGGCACCCACGGCAAGTGGAAGAACGTGGCCAAGCGCCGCTTCCTGGACATCGTCGATTACCGCCAGATCGACGGCTTGCTGCCCAAGCTGAGCAAGGCAGATGCCGTCTTCCACATGGGCGCGAATTCATCCACCACGTCGACCGACGGCGATGAAATTTTGCGCGTCAACCTGCGCGCCACCATGGCCTGGTGGCAGTGGTGCACGCACAGCGGCACGCCCTTCATCTACGCCTCGTCGGCAGCGACCTATGGCGACGGCCAGGAAGGCTTCGACGACAACCAGGCGCCCGAGGCGCTGGACAAGCTCGCGCCGCTGAACCTGTACGGCTGGTCCAAGCACCAGTTCGACAAGTGGGCCGTGGAGCGCGCCGCCGAAGGCAAGGCCCCGCCGCAATGGGCCGGCCTGAAGTTCTTCAACGTTTATGGCCCCAACGAGTACCACAAGGGCGACATGAAGAGCCTGGTGGCCAAGAACACCGAGCTGATTGCCCGCAGCGAAACCATCCGCCTGTTCAAGTCACACAAAGAAGGCTATGCCGACGGCGCCCAGCTGCGCGACTTCGTCTACGTGAAAGACTGCTGCGCCGTGATGATGTGGCTGCTGGACAACCGACAGGCCAGCGGCGTGTTCAACCTGGGCACCGGCCAGGCGCGCAGCTTCGTGGACCTGATGCAGGCCATTGGCGCGGCGCTGAGCAAGCCCGTGAACATCGAGTACGTGGACATGCCCGAGAGCATCCGCCCGAACTACCAGTACTTCACCGAAGCGAAGATGGGGAAGCTGCGCGCGGCGGGATTCACCAGCGCCATGACATCACTAGAAAACGGAGTACTGGACTACGTGCAGCGGCATCTGGTTCAATCTGACTCCTACAGATGAAGATATGACACCTCGCGTGCTACAGGTATGCCCTTTCGACATACCAGATCAACCTAGTGCTGGCGGTCAGATTCGTATCGATGCAATTGCCAAAGCTTATCGTGAGGCTGGTTACTCGGTCGATCGCACTTGCGTCGTCACTCGCCGCCGTGACGCCAGGAGGCCGATGGACTTGATAATGCCCTGGCTTGATCGTGTGCGTCGCAAACATCTGGGCAAACCAGGCAATCTCGGCCAGATCCGTCAACACTGGGCCGCACAGGCCAGCCAAAGGCTTCACAAGCAATTGGCCGCGCGCCTTGAACACACCTACACAATCGTGCACGTCGAACACCCGTGGGACGTTGCCTTGATATGCGCTATGAGAGGACACCCGATGCTAGCCCGTGCGCGCATCGTTTATAGCGCACATAACATTGAGCACGAGCTTTTCGAGTCCGTAACCCGAGAACAAGGCCACTGGAATCGGGCCGCGCAACAACTTGCCCAAGAAATCCGCCAGATAGAGGAGGCCGCAGCAGCTGCTGCGGATATCACTTGGGCAGTGTCTCTTGCAGATGCTGAAAAACTCACCCCATTTGCGCGGCAGTGTGTTTTGGCGCCGAACGGGTGCCGAGAACTGCCAACGCATGCCCCTCTATCGCTGTTCTCGGATCTGCGTGGGCGCTATGCATTGTTCATTGGGACAAATTACGCCCCAAACATCAACGGTTTTCTCAGCATGGTGGGAAACGATCTATCGTTCCTACCATCGGGCACCTCGATACACACCATCGGGACCTGCGCAGAAGCGCTTAAGCAACATGCGCCTTATCAGCCGTGGATGGGAGCAGGACGCATACGTCACCACGGAAAAGTTAGCACTGCGCTGCTGGATTCCGCGCTACTCAACGCAGGGGTGATCTTGCTACCGATACTTTCTGGTGGGGGCACAAACTTAAAGACGGCTGAGGCTTTGGCTTCTGGCCAACCGGTACTAGGCACAACCAAGGCCTTTCGTGGCTTTGAAGTTTGGCTACGAGCTCCTAGTGTACATCAAGCTGATCAGCCTGATGTTTTTCGTGACAATCTAGTTAAACTGCTACTCACATTCTCTACAGCACAGCCGGCACCTCGCCGTCAAGAGCTGACTTGGTCTACTGCGCTTCGTCCAGCAATGGAAGAGACGCTACGGAACACATTGAACTCTACTTCATCACCATGATCAGCAGCGATCAAATCAGTGTAATCATTCAGGGAGCTATCGGGGCAGAACTCAACGACTGCATACGAAGCGTTCGTAAAGGTTTGCCAAAATCCGAAATCATTTTATCGACCTGGGAGGGCAGCCAACTACCAGACGGCTTGGTTGTGGATGCGTGCATCTTTAGCCCTGACCCAGGCGCAAGGCCAGCCGTCAAAGACGGAAAACTGCTCAACAATACCAACCGCCAACTGGTTTCTACACTAGCTGGATTGCTGCGGGCGAGTCGTCCGTACGCTCTAAAATTGCGCACAGACTTCGAGATTCATCATCCGGGCTTCATTCAAGGCTTCACGACATCAGACGTACGTGACCCTGAGTACACCTTATACAAGCACAAAATTGTTATTCCGCATTACGCGACGCGTTATCCTAGCCCTAATTCACCATCCTATCCTTTCCACCCATCCGACCTCAGCCTGTTCGGTTTGAGAGACGACATTATAAAGCATTTCGACGCTCCACCTCTGGATGAGGCCGATTGGAATTGGGCCTTGCAGCACGAGTCAGAAATAATCTGGGACCAAAATCTCCCTCTATTCTTGCCACGCTTTGCCCCTGAACAGCATTTCTTCGTGCACAGCCTACGCGCACATGGCCGCACCATTGATATGCGCCATTACCACGACACTCGCGGCGATATTGCAGAACAGAGCCGTCGCTATCTGGTCAACAATTTTGTAGTGCTAGACATGCAAGATTACGGGATCAGAACCAGAAAATCCGCCTTGGCCCATGCGATCACCAAAGACATCAACAACTGCTATTCTCATAACTTGTATCGTGCAGAGTATCGAAAATGGTGCGACCCGAATGCCAGATTGACGTGGCAGGAATCTCTGGAAGCACGATTGACGCGCCGCAAGCGTATTCATGAGAAGCTAGTTAAGCATCGTATCGCCATGCAACAGCATGCCCAGTTGATTTTCCGCCCCTCGGATGAAGGTTCTTTCACCCACAGCCACAAAATGCTGGCTGACGCCATTTCCTGTTTCTACTATTTTGTGCGTGCCATTGTATGAACAAGCTTAATATCGTCATCCCCATGGCCGGTGCAGGCAGCCGCTTTGCCAAAGCTGGCTACACAGACCCAAAACCACTGATTAAGGTGCATGACACACCTATGATCGAGGTCGTTATACGCAACCTTCGTCCTCACATCCCGCATCAGTTCATTTTCATTGTTCAGGCAGCGCATGCGCAGGCTTATGGCCTGCGGAATCTTCTGCCTGCCATCTCAGGTGGCGGACATCTCATCGAAATTGATGGGCTCACCGAGGGAGCGGCCTGCACAGTTCTTAAGGCTCAATCGTTGATTAACGATGACCAGCCCTTGATGATCGCAAATAGCGACCAATACATCGATTGCGACATCAATGCATACCTGAAATCAATGGAGTCCAGCAGCCTTGACGGTATCATCATGACCATGTCGGCTGATGACCCAAAGTGGTCTTTCGTAGATCTGGACTCTTCAAGAATGGTGGCCCGAGTAGTTGAGAAAGAAGTTATTTCCAACGAAGCAACCGTGGGCATATACAATTTCCGTCGCGGCGCCGACTTCGTCAAAGCTGCAAACGACATGATCCGCCGTGACGAACGCGTAAATGGTGAGTTTTATGTCGCGCCCACCTACAACTCACTCATCCGTGATGGGCAAAAGATCGGGATTCACAATATCGGCAGCGAAGCCGACGGCATGTATGGCTTGGGGATACCAGCCGATCTTGAGTTTTTTCTAAATCTATCGCTGTCCCATCAATTCAAAATTCGCTGATCATGCAGATCATATCTCATCGAGGCTGGTGGCTACAGCCTGAAGAAAAGAACACCATGGCCGCTTTCGAGCGATCATTCTCGAGAGGCTATGGCACAGAGACCGATGTACGGGACCTTGATGGGCAGCTTGTCATCTCTCATGACATGCCGCGCTCGGAGAACAAACTTGCACTTGAGCCTGTACTTGCATTAGCTCAGAAGCACAAGGTCCCACTGGCCCTCAACATCAAGTCGGATGGGCTAGCACAAGCGCTTCACAACGCGCTAAGTCGATACCCAGGGCTGGAATGGTTCGTTTTTGATATGTCAGTGCCCGACATGCGAAGTCACTTAACGGTAGGCAATACCACTTACACTCGCTGCAGCGATGTCGAGCAACAACCTACCTACATCGAGCGCGCATCAGGCATTTGGCTGGACGCTCTTGACACGCCTTGGCTAGATGCGACCTCAATTACGCGCGTGCTGTCGTGGGGTAAGCCAGTCTGCCTAGTCTCACCTGAACTACACCAAAGAGACCCATTGCACCTTTGGACAGAATTGCGCGCTCTAGCAGACACAACACGACTCACCCTCTGTACGGACCGGCCTGATCAGGCCAAGCAACACATCACGGGAGCAACGAAATGATCAAGGCTGTGATCTTTGACATGGACGGCGTGCTGATTGAAGCCAAGGATTGGCACTACGAAGCACTCAACAGGGCCCTGCGGCTTTTCGGATTCGAGATTTCACGTTACGCCCATCTTTCGACCTACGACGGTTTGCCGACATCGCGCAAACTGGAGATGCTCAGCATCGAAAGCGATCTACCGAGAGCACTCCACAGCTTCATCAACGAAATGAAGCAGCAATACACCATGGAAATGGTGCACACCCAGTGCAAGCCCACGTTCGCCCATGAGCTGGCGCTCTCGACGCTGAAAGCTCAAGGTTACAAACTAGCGGTGGCCTCCAACTCCATTCGATCAACTGTCGTCACAATGATGGAAAAATCCAATTTGGCCGGCTATTTAGACCTGATGCTGTCCAATGAGGATGTTCGCAAGGCCAAACCCGATCCAGAGATATACCTATCCGCCATGTCCGCGCTAGGCTTCACGGCAGAAGAGTGCCTGATCGTCGAAGACAACGATAACGGAGTAAAAGCCGCGCTCGCATCCGGCGGCCACCTCTTGCGCGTCAAAGACGTGCACGAAGTCAGCCTCGATAACATTCTTGCCAAGATTCAGGAGATCAACCATGGCTGATACCAAATTCAAGGTCCTCATTCTCGGTGCTGGTGTTACCGCAAACTCCAGTGATGGGGATACATTCCCTGCCTTCATGGCTGAGGTCAGGGGGGCGCCTTTGATTCAGCGCCTTGTTGAATCCTGTGCTGGACTGCAACCGGAGTGGATCGGTATTGCATGTCAATCCCAGGATATTGACAACTATAGAATATCAGAACTACCCGAATTGCTTCACCCTAAGGCCAGTTTTGTGGCCATAAACGGGACTACGCGTGGTGCTGCATGCACAGCCCTGCTAGCCTCAGAACAATTCGACAGCGAAGACGAGCTACTGATTCTCGGTGTGAATGAGTACATTGATGTAGATTTCACGACCATAATCCAGCGATTCAGAACAAGGGATCTCGATGGAGGAGTACTGACCTTCCCCTCCATTCACCCGCGATACTCATACGTAAAAACAGACGCAGATGGCCTTGTGCAACAAGCCGCAGAGAAACGCCCTATCAGCAATACCGCTGCAGCCACATTTTTCTGGTATCGCAAAGGCTCCGATTTTGTTGCTGCCGCCAAAGATGTGATTCGCAAACATGATCACGTCAACGACTTGTATTACATCTCACCCACAATCAACCAGATGCTGCTGAAACAGAAGCGTATCGGCATCGAAGCATTGGAAAGCGGCCGCTACCATCCACTCAAAACCACTCGACAGATCGAGAATTTTGAAACCGTTCAGGAAATGAGGAAATAAGGCCATGAAGCTCTATCAACTGGCAGACATGAAGGGCGGGTGGTTCGCTGGCGACTTCCACCCCACAATCGTACCTTCCAAGGACTTCGAAGTAGCCGTCAAGCATTACGTGGCAGGAGCGAAAGAACCAAAGCATCACCACAAAATCGCACAAGAAGTGACCGTAATTACTGCGGGCTCCGTTCGCATGAATGGTGTAATTTATACAGAAGGCGCTATAGTCGTCCTGGAGCCAGGGGACAGCACTGACTTCGAAGCCATTACGGCCGCAACGACCGTGGTCCTCAAAACGCCATCAGTGACAGGGGACAAATACCTCGACTGAAAACGGCCCCACTGCACCTCCCCTTGATAAGGCACCACGCCCACGGTATTATTTTGAAGCAGTTTTAAATAATGAAATTGCTGGCAATTATGCCACCATCTGAGTCATTCCGTCGAATATTAACCTGATGCTTCATTTATTGCGATCAAATTAATTTAAAAAATAGACTCTCCGTCAGCTCGTGTCACTCACCTTGAGTGAGATTCCCTGAAGTCAGAAGACACGACTGCGAGGAGGCATGTGGCCAACACCGGCACCAACTCGCTGTACATCCGCAACTCCACGATGTTTCCTACTGCAAGGAACATCGCCACCGCTGGCACTGAAGCCACGAGCATCACCCGCAGTGGGCTGGGCAAGTGTCGCCAGCGCCAAGGCAACCACACGAGCGCGCCTGCCCCAATCAGCAACAGCGCCAGCGCATGGTCTGGCCGGCTCGCAATCCGCGTCAAACCGGCCACGATGCGCAGTTGTTCGCCTTCGTGCATGAGAGCCACAGACGCCGCATCGTGTCCCAACCAATGCACCAGGCCTGCACGCATCAGCACCACCGCCAATAGCCCAGCCAGCAGCGGCAACGCCACCCGGGTCATGGCACGCGCATTCACCCGCAGGCCCGCGCCGCTGAGCCACAAATGCCACCCTTGCCATGCCGCAGCATGGAGCACCGCCACAACGATGGTTTCTCGGTTGAGCGACAGCACCGCCAGCATCGGCACGCACCACCAAGTCACCTGCCCTTTCCTCCGCGTCATGGCCAGGAAAGCCACCATGCAGAAGACAATGGCCGGGATGTCGTAGATGTACCAAAAGCAATAAGGCCTGGGAATGCCGTAGTGGGCCAACAGCACCACGGCCAGCCCCATCCACAAGCGTCGTCGGTTCAGGTCGCCGGCCTCTGCGCCCAGCACCCGCGCTGCGTAAGCGGGGAACAGCCAGAAACACACCGCGACCGACAGCGTGGTCACCACCGTGCGCAAAGCCACCGTGTCCAGCCAGCTGGAGGGCAGCAACTGCCCCAGCGTCCAAGGCAGCAGGAAACGGTACAGGAAGGGCGGGTCCACGGCCAGCGCCGCTTGCTGCGACACCTGCCCATAGGGCAGCACGCTGGCCAGGCGCAGGTACATCAGCACCACCAAGCCCACCAGAGCGGCGAGCAAAAGGGCTTGCACCACATCCAACCTCGCTTGAGATGGCACCTCTCGCGCCCGGTTCAAGCAACGGCAAGCGTCAGGTGCCCGATCTGTGCCGCAGATGGCCTCACCTTGATTTCGATGTCGTAGCCCAGTCGGTTCAAGCAGTCCATCAGCTTGCGCTCTGACAGGTTGGCGAAGTCACCATGCATCATGCCGGACACCTTTGGTTGCGGGATGCCCATGCGTTTGGCTGCCTCTTGTTGGGTGAGCCCGAGAGTGCGCATGGCCTTTCTGATCTCGACCACCAGGCCGGTTTTGATCTTGAGCTTTTCGGCATCGGGCAGGCCAAGGTCGGCGAAGACGTTGCCCGAGCTGCGTTGAACCTCAACGCCTTCAATGACTCGTTTTTGCATCTCGTAGCTCCTGTGCAAGCGCCTCGGCCACCTTCAGCCTGGCGCGGACGATGTCCATGTCTTCCTTGGGTGTGGCAATGCCACGCTTGCTCTTTTTCTGGAAGCAGTGCAAGACAAACACTGCTTCAGCAAACTTGACCGTATAGACGGCGCGGTAGGTGCCGCCGACGTCGCTTTCGACCACCTCCAGCACACCCGCACCGCCAAAGCCCTGGAGCACTTTGGCCGAGTCAGACTTGTCACCCATCTGAGCCAGAGACAGCGCAAAGCCAAAAAGCCGCCGCACGTCAACCGGCAGCGCCATCAGGTCCTTGTAGCTGCTCGCGATCCATTCGAGCGGTTTTTCTGTGTCGGCCATGAAGACATTTTATACCTTTTCAGGTAATTCACCAAGCACCGGCAACGTCGTGTCACTGAAGCTGTCCTTGCAGCGCCCCCCCTGCAGTCACCACTGCTCACAAGATCCGTCCTTCAGGGTGATTCCCAACCCGCCTGTGCCTCCCTACAGTGCCCCTCGGCCCGCCCATCCCGGCGGTCCGCAACCAAGCATTCACACAGGAACCACCATGTCTCAAAACCTCATTTCCCTCAGCCTCACCGCCGCTGACTACGCTGAAATCGATGCCGCCCTGGCCGTGCTGGAGCGCCACGCCGCCAGCCTGGTCGACCTGTCCACGGCCGACCGCCGCAGCCTCAACAAAATGGGCGACAAGTCCGAAGCCTTCTGCCGCCAGGCCTTGCGCGTGCTCGACCAGAACCGCCATGTGCTGCCGCCCACGCTCGACCTGGCCGAGGCGCAGCGCGACCTGGCGCAGTTCGACCTGCTGCGCACCCGCGCCGTGCGCCTGGAAGTGCTGATGGGCAAGATCGAAGACACCCTCACCGCCCTGGGCAGTGACGTCATGAACGCTTCGCTGGAGGGCTACGCCCTGCTGCGCGTCGTCGGCGAGGGTTCGGGCCTGGAAACCCTGCGTCAAAGCATGGGCGCCCGCTTTGCCCGCCGCAGCGCCAACGCCAAAGAGGACGGCTCCGGCGCACCTGCAGCGGCCCGCACCGTGCAATGAGCCACGCGCGGCCCGCGCTGAGCGGGTCGCCGCCTTCGCTGAGCGGGCCCTCACCTCTTCTGAGCCAGCCCTCAGCCCTCCAGCCCCGCGTGTCGCCCGAAGTGCTCGGCCCGCGGGGCTTTTTGCATGGCGTGCCGCTCTTTGGGCTCGGACGGGTCGAGGCAAACATGCCGACGCGCCGCTCGGAAAGGCCGACGCGCCAGCCAATGTGAGCGACGTGCAAGTGACATCGGGCGACACGCCGGGTTCACCTGCACGACGCGCCGCTCTCAACAGGCGACGTCCCGCTGCGACAAGGCGGCACGCCGCAAAGGGCCTACCGGCACCCAGTGCTTTGCCATGTCGATCAAGATCGACGAGGACACCAAGGCCCGCGTGAAGCGCTTGGCTGATGCGCGAGGCTTTCCGCCAAACAGGCGGTGATGGCCATCCGCCAAGGCGTGAAGGTGCTGGCGCAGCAGCCTGGCGTCGGCCGTCCCATCGAGAACATGCCCACCGACAGCGGCAGCGGCTACTGAGCCCGCCCTCCTCACCTCACCGCGCCTTGCCGACATGCTTTCAAAAGCATAAAATGCATGCACTGAATCTGATGCATTGAGGTGCAGCCATGGCCATCCTGACCGTTCGCAATCTGCCCGACGAAGTGCATCGGGCCCTGCGCGTGCGTGCCGCCCAACATGGGCGAAGCACCGAGGCAGAGGTTCGCGCCTTGCTGGAAGAGGCCGTCAAACCGGAGGGCCGCTTGAAGCTGGGCGCCATGCTGGCCGACATCGGCCGCAAGATGAAGCTCACGGACGAGGAGGCTTCGCTGATCACACAACGTGATGCCTCCGCGCCCCGTCACGTGAATTTCGAATGATCCTGCTCGACACCAACGTGATTTCGGAGCCGCTGCGTGCCGCGCCCGATCCACGTGTGGTGGCCTGGCTCGACGCACAGCCCTTAGAGACCCTGTTCCTGTCCGTGATCACGGTGGCGGAACTGCGCTTTGGCATGGCGCGCCTGCCTGCGGGCCGCCGACGCAACGGCTTGATCGAACATTTGGAAGACCAGGTGCTGCCGGCCTTTGCGGGGCGGGTGCTCGCCTTTGACCTGGCGGCAACCCAGGGCTACGCGGCAGCGATGGCCAAAGCGCAGGCGCAAGGGCGAGCTGTGGGCATGGCCGATGGCTTCATCGCGGCCATGGCCAAGGCCCACGGCATGACGGTGGCCACCCGGGACACGGCACCGTTTGTGGCCATGGGGGTGGCGGTCATCGACCCTTGGCTCACACCCGCTTGAGGTAGCCGTCCGGCCCCACGGTGATCAGCAGCTTGTGCTCGATCGACTTGTCGATCTCGAACTGCAGCTTGGCGCCGTCGCTGGCCGAGCGGCCTTCGCCGTTCAGGCGGCGCAGGTACTCCCAGACCGCGGTTTTCGGGTTGTCGCCCTTCTTCCACGGGCGGTTCTGGATCAGCTCGTCGGGCATGTCCTCCACCAGGGTGTCGAACACCACGCAGTAGCTGCCGGGGCTGACCAGCGGCGCGTAGGCCTCCAGTTCGGCCAGCACGTGTTCGTGGGTGTGGTTGGAGTCCAGGATCACGAGGATGCGTTCGTGGCCCTTGGCGAGCTCACGCACCTGCGCGATCACCTCGGGCGACACGGACGAGCCCTGGACCATGTCGATGCGGTTGGACATCGGGTGGGCTTCGATGGCGGCGCGGTTGTGCGCGCGGATGTCGATGTCCAGGCCCAGCACGCGGCGCTTGGGCTTCGTCACGTCCAGGGGCACGCCCTGCTCCACCGCGTCGCAGTAGTCCAGCATGGCCAGGAAAGAGGCATGCATGATCAGCGAGCCGCCGTGGGCGATGCCCGCCTCGATGATGAGGTCCGGCTTGACCGCCCACACCAGCTCTTGCAGCGCGGCCATGTCTTGCGGGAACTGGATCAGCGGGCGGCCCATCCAGGAGAAGTTGTAGGCGTACTTGTGGCGCGTGATCTCGCGCAGCCAGATGCGCGACAGGGCCTGCACGTCGGTGTCTTCGCCCAGGCCACGGATGTTGTCGGCGACTTCGGCGCGGAACTTGTCAATTTCATTCATGGTGGAGGAACTCTTTCCAGTGGGTTGTGCCGGAGGCAATGCAGCCGATGCCAGCGGGGCCGACGTTGGCGATCAGGTCCAGGATGCTGACGTACGGCGTGAACTCGCCGTGCAACTGCGGGTAAGGGGTCTTGCGGTAGGCCATGTACTCGACGGCCACGCCCGCTTGCTCGAAGGCCTCGTGGTCGAGGTAGTTGGCGGCACCCAAGCCGGTGATGTAGCGGCTTCCCTGCAGGTGCTTGACGGTGTCCAGCACGCGCGGGCTGCCGCTGCCGCCGATGCCCAAGTCACCGATGTGGTGGAACTGCCGGCCGGTGTCCAGGCCGAAGTACCGGCACACGGCCATCATGCTGGCTTCGCTGAGCGCGCCGAGGGTGTCCGCGCGGGCGCCGTGCACCTCCTGCACCACGCGCAGCATGTCCTTCAGGAAAGGCGCAGCGGCGTAAGCCTGCTTGAGCATGTCGAGGTGCTGGCGCTGCCAATTGCGCGCGTGGTCCACCGCCACGTCCTGGATGCGCTGCCCCAGCGACACGCCCTTGAGTGGCACGGTCAACCACTTGATGCCCGACGCCGTCTTGATCTGCACGCGGTTGACGAAGCTGCCCTTGGAGAACTGGACGTCGTCGTAGAACACGAACTGGTCGGCCAGGCGCACCTGCTCGATCAACCCGACCCAGGGGAAGAACATGGGTTGGGAGATGACCACGTTCACAGCAGCTTCTCCATGACGAGGACGTCCACGTGCGCACCCTGCACGAAGGCATGTTGGCGCAGCACACCGACCGTCGCAAAGCCTTGCTTGTCGTAGAAACGGATGGCCTGGGCGTTGCTGCACAGCACCTCCAGGCCGATCTTGCGCAGGCCGAAGACCTCGCGCACATAGCCTTCCAGCAAGGCCATCACCTGGCCTGCCAGGCCTCGGCCCTGCGCGGCGGCCGACAGGCAGATGCCCAGTTGGGCGCGGCCATGGAAGAGGTCCATGTCGGCGAGCTGCACGTAGCCGAGCACGCGGTCGTCGCTCGCGGCGGCGATCACGAAGAACACGCCATCGGCGCGCGCGCTGCGGTCGTTCAACCACTGCAGCACACGGGCCCGCGAGTTCGGCCGCGGCTGGGCCATCAGCTGCTGCTGCAGGGCGACGTCGTTGCGCAGCGCTTCCAGCTCCGCCACGTCGGCATCGCGCCAGGCACGCAAGGTCACATCAACGCCGGTCAGCATGGGCATCACTCCAGGTAGAGCACGCGCACATCGCCCGCGGCCAGCGAGGGCACCCGGGCAATGACCTGTCGGGCATGGACGGGGTTGAGCCCCACCCACACGGTGTTCACGCCCTCGGGCCGGTCTTGCGGCGGCACGATGGGGCGGCCATTGAGTTCGCGGCCCTGCAGGAAGACGTTCTGGTCCAGGTGGCAGACGACGCGCTCGGGGTGCCGCAGGCAGGACACGATGAAGGCGCCATAGAAGCCCGCACCGTAGATGGCCATGGGCGCCGACGCCGGCAACCGCGCTTCCTGCGCACGCACGCGCTCGCCCGCCTGCTGCCAGAAGGCGGCCATCTCGTCGAAGCGGGCCAGCCACTGGGCCACGTCGCTGCCGAAGTGCGCGGGCAGGGGCGAGGCCACTTGCGCGTCGGCCACCTTGCGCGCAACGATCACGAAGGCACCGCGGTGCGCCTGCGCGTCGATCTCCACCACCTCCAGGCCCACGCCCTGCAGCACATGGCGCAGGGAGGTCTCGGAGAAGTGGTTGACGTGGTCCAGCACGATGAAGTCGGCCACATTGGTCGCCACATTGGGCACGATGCCGTAGAAGGTGCCACCGGGCTGGAGCACCGCCGCCATCTGGCGCAGGGAGTCGGCCGGGCGGACCATGTGCTCCATGGAGAAGAAGGACGTCACCGCGTCGAAGCGGCCCTGCCAGCTGGCCGGCATCTCGTGCACCGCCCAATGCGCGGGCTGCACGAACTTCTCCCAGAAGGGGATGTAGCGCGAGCTCACGTCGAACAGGTGCGGCACCACGTCCGTGCGCTGCGCCACCAGGCTCTTGATGGTCGCGCTTTTGGCGCAGCCGTAGTCCAGCAGCAAGGCGCCTGCGGGCAGCGTGACCTTGTCGAGCAGCACCTTCACCTGGTGCGCCGTGCGGTAGATCGGCGTGCCGTCGGCGGCCAGTTCGTAGATCTGGTCTTCTTCCTCGCTGTGCACGAGGATGTCGTAGTCGCTTTCGTAGAAGGCCGCGGCGTCGGCCATCTCCTGCGTCTGCAGGTGGCCACAGGCCGGACAGGCGTGCACGCGCGTCGTGCCCGGACGCACCTGGCACAGCGAGGTCAGTGACTGCCCGCCTTCGGATTCATACAGGCATGGGCCCAGCGGGCCGCCACACACATTGCAGTTGAGGGTGCTCATGTCAGGCATTCAAGCGTCCAGGCAAAGCTCGGGATGGACGGTGGCGAAATCCACGCCGGCGGCATAAGAGCCCTTCCAGCCGTGCTTCATCCCGGTCGGGTCGTTGAAGTTGAAATAGCGGAACTGCATGGACCAGCGCGAACGCTGCCCCTGGTTGCGCCCGGAGGCGTGCAGGGTCAGGAAGTCGATGATGACCAGGTCGCCCGGGTTCGACAAAGGCGCGACTTGCTCGTAGCCGGCCACCAGCGCCTCTTCGTCTTTCAGGATGAGGCCGTAGGCGCCGGTCTTGTCGGGGTTGCGCGGGTCGCGCGTGTGCACGGGCACAGGGCCGTCGTGGTGGGAGCCGATGCACAGCCGCACGGGCCCGAGCTCCGGCGTCACCGGCACGAGCGGCGACCAGTACACCAGGCCGTCCAGGCTGCGCAGCTGCGCCGGGTACTCCTGGTGCCAGGGCGCGCGGAAGCGTTCTTCGCCGGGGTTGTCCACGCGGATGCCGTAGCCGCCGGCGGCGATCGCGGGGATGGCGTCGGCGCGCAGCTGGGCAAAGAGGGCCTCGTGCGCCGGCGTGCCCAACAGGCGCAGGAAGGCCGGGATCTGCTTGATGGCGTCGTAGACCTCGCCACCATGGGCGCGGTTGGCTGCGATCAGGGCCTGGTAGCCCTCGTCGAAAGTGGCAGGCTGGAAAGGCCCGCGCGTGTCGGGCAGGCCGTGGCGCTTGAGCACCTGGCCAATGATCTGGTGGACGCCCTTCTGGATGGGCGCGATGTCCTCGGCCAGGTCGTAAAAGCCCGGGATCACCAGGAAGCCCTGTTCGTGGAACTGGCGGACCTGCTCGGGGCTCAGGCTGGGGTTCGGAGCGCTGGATGCGTTCATGGCGTGGTCACCTCTGGAGAGACGCGCGGACACAGGCGATGACACGGTCCATGTCTGCGTCCGACAGGTCGTGGTACGCCGGCAGGTTGACGGCCCGCGGCCACAGGCCATAAGCCACCGTGTGCTCAGGCTGATCTTCGAACATGGGCAACATGGTCAAAGGCCAGAAAAACACCCGTCCGTCGATGTTCTCGGCCTGAAAGCGCTGCAGCAGGTCCTCGCGGTCGAAGGGGACGCCCTCGTCCACCACGATGGAGGGCATCCAGAAGCCATTGACGGTGCCCGCGGGCTCCGGGTTCATGCGCAGCGGCAAGCCCTGGAGGCGCTCCTGGTAGTAGGCAAAGATGCGGCGCTTGCCGGCGATCAAATCGCCGATGCGCTCCACCTGCGCGCAGCCGATGGCGGCCTGCACATTGGACATCTTGTACTTGAAGCCCACGACGTCCGACCAGAACTGCTTGCGCTGGCTGCGGTCGCGGCCGTGGTTGGACAGCGTCAGCACCTTCTCGTACAAGGAGTCGTCGTTGCAGACAAAGGCGCCGCCCTCACCGGTCGTCATGGTCTTGGTGCCATGGAAGGAGAAGGTGCCGAAGGCGCCCAGCGTGCCGGCGCTGCGGCCACGCCACTGGGAGCCGATGGCCTCCGCCGCGTCTTCGACCACGGGCAGGCCATGGCGCTGGCCGATCGCCAGCAGGGCGTCCATGTCGGCCAGGTTGCCGTACAGGTGCACCGCGATGATCGCCTTGGTCCGGGGGGTGATGGCGGCCTCAACCTGTGCCGGGTCCAGGCACCAGGTGTCGGGCAGCACGTCCACGAACACGGGCTTGGCGCCCAGGTAGGTGATGGGGGCTGCGGAAGCGATCCAGTTGGTGTTGCCCAGAATCACCTCATCGCCCGGCCCCACGCCGAGCGCGGCCAAGCCCATGTGCATGGCCCCGGTGCAGCTGGACGTGGCAATCACATGCTTGGCGCCCAGGTGCGCGGCGAAGCCTTGCTCGAAGCGGGTGATGTAGGCGTAGCACTGGTCGCCCCAGCCATGGCGCACCGCGTCGGTGGCATAGCTCACCTCCAGCTCGGTGATGGAGGGCTTGGTGTAGTAAACGCGGCTGCTCACAGGACCTCCAGCTGAGGGATGGCCACCACGAAGCGCCCGCCCCACTCGCGAACGTGAGCGAGCTGGGACATCACCTCGTCCTTGAGGTTCCAGGGCAGGATCAGGATGAAATCAGGGCGCTGCGCGCGGACCTCGTCCACGCTCACCACCGGGATGTGCACGCCCGGCAGGAACTTGCCCACCTTGTGGGGCGACAGGTCGGCCACGGCGGGCAGCAGGTCCGACAAGACGCCCGCGTAGTTCAGCAAGGTGTTGCCCTTGGCGGCGGCGCCGTAACCCATCACGCGCTTGCCGGCGCGCTTCTGTTCGATGAGGAAGCTAAGCAGGTCCAGCTTGATGTCCACCACCTGCTGCGCGAAATCGGCATAGAAGGCGGGCGTCTGCATGCCGAGCGCGGTTTCCTTGGCCAGCAAGGCGTGCACCGCCGGCTGCACGGGCAAGGCGCTGTGTTCCGCATGGCGGCCATAGACCCGCAGCGAGCCGCCGTGGGTCGGCAGCTCTTCGACGTCGTACACGCACAGGCCATGCGCCTCGAAGATTTTCTGCGTGGTGTGGAGCGACAGGTAGGAGAAGTGCTCGTGGTAGATCGTGTCGAACTGGCGTTGCTGGACCAGTTGCATGAAGTGCGGGAACTCCAGCGTGATGGTGCCGCCCGGGGCCAGCGCGAGCTTCAGCCCTCGGACGAAGTCGTTGATGTCCGGCACGTGCGCGAACACGTTGTTCGCCAGGATGAGGTCGGCGGGCCGGCGCGTGCTGGCCAACTCACGCCCCAGGCGCTCACCGAAGAAATCCTGCACCACCTCGATGCCCTTGGCGCGGCAGGCGTCCGCCGTGGACGCCGTCGGCTCGATGCCCAGGCAAGGCACCCCGCGCTCCTGGAAGTACTGCAGCAGGTAGCCGTCGTTGGAGGCCACCTCCACCACGAAGGCATCCCGGCCCAGGCTCAGGCGCTGGGAAATGCTGTCGACGTAGCGCTTGGCATGGGCCAGCCACGACGAGGAGAACGAGGAGAAGTAAACGTAGTCGCTGTCGAAGATGTCTTCGGCGTGCTTGTGCTCGTCCACCTGGCCCAGCCAGCACTGGTCGCACACCATCACCTTCAGCGGGAAGGTCACCTCGGGCGCGCTGAGTTGCGCTGCGCTCAGGAAGCTGTTGGAGGGCGGGGAGAACTGGAGGTCCACCAGATCGAGGCTCAGTTCATGCTGACAGAAGCGGCATTTCATAGCAGGGTCAGACCTTTGAAATCGGTGGGAACAGAGGGCAGTTGGCGGTCCCGGTCGGACTGCTGGGCCATGGGCAGGGGCCACGCGATGGCCAGTGTGGCGTCTTGGGCATGGAAGCCGTCCTCGTGCTCGGGTGCGTAAAACTCCGAATGGAAGTAGATCAGCTCGGCGTCGTCGGTCAAAGTCTGAAAACCATGGGCAAAACCGTCTGGAATCACGACCATGCGCGGCTGATCGGCGCTCAGCTCGAAGGCGCGCCACTGCAGGAACGTGGGCGAGCCGGCACGCAAATCGACGGCCACGTCCCAGACCGCCCCCCTCACGCACCGGATGAGCTTGGTCTCGGTGACGGGTGGGCGCTGGAAGTGCAGGCCGCGGACGCTGCCCTTCTGCGCGGTTTGCGAATGGTTGACCTGGGCGATGGCGTGGGGCACGCCCGCGGCCGCCATCTCGCGCTGGCAGAACAGGCGCGAGAAAGCGCCGCGCGCATCGCGGCGGACGTCCAGCGTGACCAGCTTCAGGCCGGGCAGGTCGGTGTCATGGAACTGCATCGCCATCCTCGTGCGCTTGCTGCGCGATCTGGTCCAGGCTGATGGCGCGCATGTCCTGCCCCAGGCTGTGCGCCCGGTACCAGGACACGGTCAGGCGCAAAGCCTCTGGCAAATCACAGCTGCTGCGCCAGCCCAGGCGGCCACGCGCCTTGGCACTGTCGAGCTTCAGGAAGTGGGCCTCGTGCGGCGCATCGGGGTCGGTCTGGTCCACCCAGGTGCGGCCATCGCCCCAAAGCGCCGTCATCTGCTGCACCAGCGCACCCACGGGCTGGCAATCGTCCTCTTGCGGGCCGAAGTTCCAGGCCTCGGCATGGTCGTGCCCGGACGACACCAATTGCTGCGCCAGTTGCAGGTAGCCCCGCAGCGGCTGCAGCACGTGCTGCCAGGGCCGCACGGCGTGCCGGTTGCGGATGACCGCCGGCGCGTTCGCCGAGAAGGCGCGCACCAGGTCGGGCACCAGGCGGCCTTCGGACCAATCGCCGCCGCCGATGACGTTGCCCGCGCGCACGGTCGCCACCGCAGGAGTCGGCTTGCCCGCAACGCTCACCGAGAAGTACGAACGGCGGTAGGACGCCACCATCAACTCCATGGCGCCCTTGCTTGAGCTGTAGGGGTCGTGGCCGCCCATCGGGTCGATCTCGCGGTAGGCCCAGCACCACTCCTTGTTGTCGTAGCACTTGTCCGTCGTCACCATGACCACGGCGCGCACCGAGGGGCAGCGCCGGACGCACTCCAGCACCTTCAGCGAGCCCATCACGTTGACGTCGTAGGTCTCGACCGGGTCGTCGTACGAGGGCCGCACCAGGGCTTGCGCCGCCAGGTGGAAGACCACATCCGGGCGGTGCGATTGCATCACCGCCAGCAGGTGGGCCTGGTCGCGGATGTCGCCCTCTTCGTGGCGCAGCAATTCCTGCAGCCGCAGCGCACCGAACAGGTGGGCTGCCCCCACCGGCGGCAGCGCGTAGCCCACCACGTCGGCGCCCAGTTGGGTCAGCCACAGCGCCAGCCAGCCACCCTTGAAGCCGGTGTGGCCCGTGATCAGCACGCGCTTGCCGCGCCAGAAGGATCGGTCAACCGCCATGTTCAGTCCGTCCAGACCTTCCAGGGCGCCTTGCCCGCGTCCCACAGGTCATTGAGGTGGTTCTTGTCGCGCAGCGTGTCCATCGGTTGCCAGAAACCACCGTGCTGGTAGAAAGACAGCTGCTGGCGGGCCGCCAGTTGCTCCATGGGCTCTTTCTCCCAGGTGGTGTCGTCGCCCGAGATCAGGTCGATCACCTTGGGCGAGAGCACGAAGAATCCGCCGTTGATCCAGCCGCCATCGCCATCGGGCTTTTCCTGGAAGGACGCCACGTGGTGGCCGTTCAGGCCCAGCGCGCCGAAACGCCCCGGCGGCTTGATGGCCGTCAGCGTGGCCAGGGTGCCGTGGGCGCGGTGGGCGGCGATCGAGGCCGTGATGTCGATGTCGGACACGCCGTCGCCATAGGTGAAGCAAAAGGGCTCGTCGTCGAGGTACTTGCGCACCCGCTTCAAGCGGCCGCCCGTCATGGTGTCCACGCCGGTGTCCACCAAGGTCACGCGCCAGTTCTCTGCGCGTTCCTGGTGCACTTCCATGCGGTTGTTCGCGACATCGAAAGTCACGTCCGACTGGTGCAGGAAGTAGTTGGCGAAGTACTCCTTGATGACGTAGCCCTTGTAGCCCAGGCAGATCACGAATTCGGTGATGCCGTGGTGGGCGTAGATCTTCATGATGTGCCAGAGGATGGGCTTGCCCCCGATTTCCAGCATGGGCTTGGGCCGCAGGTGCGACTCCTCGCTGATGCGCGTTCCGAGTCCGCCCGCAAGAATCACCGCTTTCATGCCACCCTCCACGTGCTCTGCGCAGCACAACCAAGACCGCAAACCGGCACGACCGCCACGCCCCGCGTGAGCCCAAAGTCATGCACCTTTGCACACATTCGCCATCATGCCCCCGCGCTTGCACCAGCTGAAAAGACAAAAAGCCGCCATTCCCGGCGCTCTTGAAAGGATGGCCCCGCGCGAGGGCCCGTGCATCCGGTTTTCAGGCAACAATCGGCCAGGCAGCGCGGACGCCCCGGCTGCCCCCCGAAGTTGCCTGGCGACCACGACGTGCAGATCCCCCAAGTCATCCACCAGATCCTGCTGGACAAGCGCCACATCGCGCCCAGCATCTCGGACAACATCGCCCGCCTGCAAGCCCTGAACCCCGGCTGGCGCCACGTGCTGCACGGCAACGACGACATCCAGCAGCACATCGGCACGCACTTCGGCGCCGACGTGCTGAAGGCCTACAACAGCATCAACCCCCTGTACGGCGCCGCCCGCGCGGACTTCTTCCGCTACCTGCTGATGTTCCAGGACGGCGGCGTGTACCTCGACGTCAAATCGGGCTGCACCCAGCCGCTGGACCAGGTCATCCGCCCCGACGACGAACTGCTGCTGTCGCGCTGGAACAACCAGCCGGGCGAGAAATTCGCAGGCTGGGGCGCTCACACCGACGACGGCGTGCCCAGCGAGTTGCAGAGCTGGCACATCATCGCCCGCCCCGGCCACCCCTTGATGCAGGCCGTCATCGACACCGTGCTGGCCAACCTGCGCGGCTATTCGATGCGCCGCCAGGGCGTCGGCAAGTTCGGCGTGCTGCGCACCACCGGGCCTCTGGCCTACACCCAGGCCATCGAGCCCTTGCTCGGCCAGCACCCGCACCGTTTCTTCGACAGCGACGCCGCAGGGTTGGTGTACGTCGCCCTGGCGCTGCCGCCCGGGCAAAGCTCGCACATGGGCCTGTTCAAGCAGCACTACACCCGGGTGAAGATGCCGCTGGTGTCCAGCGGGCCGCAACGGCCCTGGCACTACGCCCGCTACAAGGCGCTGCGCCTGCTGGGGCTGATGCGCTGAGGCGCCGAAATGTCCCGACCATCAGGCAGGCGGACACCCGCCTTCTCCGGGCTTTCCCCTGCCAACGCGCATGGCACATTGCGCATCAAGCTGTACCATCAGCCGTTCCTCCGACACCGCCTCTCTACGCTCTCCATGGCAGCTGAGTCCACCCTGGCCGAGACCCCCGGCACGCTTTCCGGCGTGGCCCGGGTGCTGGTCAATGCCGGCAAACTGGACGCCAAGTCCGCCGAAACGCTGACCCGCGTCGCACGCGAGCAAAAGCGCAGCTTCGTCAGCACGCTGGTGAGCAGCGGCGCCATCCAACCGACCGACCTGGCGCAAACGCTGTCGCAGGCCCTGGCCGTGCCGGTGCTGGACATCTCCGCCATCGACGTGCAGCGCCTGCCCAAGGGCGTGATCGACAACAAACTCTCAGCGCAGTACCAGGTGCTGGTGCTGTCCAAGCGCGGCAACCGCCTGTTCGTGGCCGGTGCCGACCCGACCGACCAGGAAGCCATCGAGCGCATCAAGTTCGCCACCCAGCTCACGCCGGAGTGGGTGATCGTCGAGCACGACAAGCTCGCCAAGCTGCTCGAAGGCCAGACCGCCTCGGCCGAGGACCAGCTCAATGCCATCGCCTCGTCCGACTTCGAATTCGATGTCACCGACGACGCCAGCCCCCAGCCGGAGGCCGATGCCGCGGCCACCGAAGTGGAAGATGCGCCCGTGGTGCGCTTCCTGCAGAAGATGCTGATCGACGCGATCAACGCGCGCGCCTCCGACCTGCACTTCGAGCCCTACGAATACAACTACCGCGTGCGCTTCCGCGTGGACGGCGAGTTGCGCGAAGTGACCCAACCGCCGATCGCCATCAAAGACAAGCTGGCCTCGCGCATCAAGGTGATCTCCAAGCTGGACATCGCCGAAAAGCGCGTGCCGCAAGACGGCCGCATGAAGCTGAAGTTCGGCAACAAGGCCATCGACTTCCGCGTCAGCACCCTGCCCACCTTGTTCGGCGAGAAGATCGTGATCCGGATCCTGGACCCGTCTTCGGCCAAGCTGGGCATCGAAGCGCTGGGCTACGAGCAGATCGAAAAAGACCGCCTGATGAAGGCCATCGTGCGGCCCTACGGCATGGTGCTGGTCACCGGCCCCACGGGCTCGGGCAAAACGGTGTCGCTCTACACCTGCCTGAACATCCTCAACCAGCCCGGCGTGAACATCTCGACCGTGGAAGACCCGGCGGAAATCAACCTGCCCGGCATCAACCAGGTCAACGTCAACGACAAGGCCGGGATGAACTTCCCGACCGCGCTGAAGGCCTTCCTCCGCCAGGATCCGGACGTGATCATGGTGGGTGAAATCCGCGACCTGGACACCGCCGACATCGCCATCAAGGCCGCCCAGACCGGCCACATGGTGATGTCCACCCTGCACACCAACGACGCGCCCACCACGCTGACCCGCCTGATGAACATGGGCGTGGCGCCGTTCAACATCGCGTCCTCGGTCATCCTGATCACGGCACAGCGCCTGGCGCGCAAGCTTTGCGAGGTCTGCAAGTCGCCCGCCGACTACCCCCGCGATGCCATGCTGAAAGCCGGCTTCAAGGAAGAAGACCTCGACGGCAGCTGGAAGCCTTACAAGGCGATTGGCTGTTCATCCTGCAACAACGGTTACAAAGGACGCGTCGGCATTTACCAGGTCATGCCCATCAGTGAGGAAATCCAACGGATCATCCTGACTCAAGGCACCGCCATGGACATTGCCCGTCAAGCCAAGCTCGAAGGCGTGCGAGACTTGCGCGAATCGGGCTTGGTGAAGGTCAAGGCCGGCCTGACCTCGCTCGAAGAAGTCATCTCGGTGACCAACGAGTAAAGCCCCCGCAGATACCTGTCACGGAGTCCCGACATGGCCACGGCAACCGCCAAGAAACCCCAGGAAGCCATTTACGAATGGGAAGGCAAGGACCGCCAGGGCAAAGTCGTGCGCGGTGAAATGCGCGCCGGCGGCGAGGCCGTGGTGGGCGCCACCCTGCGCCGCCAGGGCATCCTGGTGCAGAAGGTCAAGAAGCGCCGGCTGAGGAGCGGTGGCAGCGTCAAGGGCAAGGACATCGCCATCTTCACGCGCCAGCTGGCCACGATGATGAAGGCCGGTGTGCCGCTGCTGCAGTCCTTTGACATCGTGGCGCGCGGCAGCACCAACCCCAAGGTCACCAAGCTGCTCAACGACATCCGCGGCGACGTGGAAACCGGCACCAGCCTGTCGTCGGCCTTCCGCAAGCACCCGATGCACTTCGACGCCCTGTACTGCAACCTGGTGGAAGCCGGTGAAGCAGCGGGCATCCTGGAAACGCTGCTGGACCGCCTGGCCGTCTATCAGGAAAAAACGCTGGCCATCAAGCAAAAGATCAAGTCGGCGCTGACCTACCCGATCGCCGTGATGGTCGTGGCTTTCGTGGTGGTGGCCGTCATCATGATCTTCGTGATCCCGGCCTTCAAGGAAGTGTTCACCTCCTTTGGCGCCGACCTGCCGGCCCCGACGCTCTTCGTCATGGCCATGTCGGAGATCTTCGTCGCGTACTGGTGGGCCATCTTCCTGACCATCGGCGGCAGCATCTACTTCTTCCTGCAGACCTGGAAGCGCTCAGAACCCATGCAAAAGCGCATGGACCGCCTGCTGCTGAAAATGCCGATTTTTGGCGACCTGCTGTTCAAGTCCGCCGTGGCGCGCTGGACGCGCACGCTGTCCACCATGTTCGCCGCGGGCGTGCCCCTGGTCGAGGCCCTGGACTCGGTCGGTGGCGCTTCGGGCAATGCCGTGTTCGCCGAAGCCACCGAACAGATCCAGAAAGACGTCTCCACCGGCACCAGCCTGACCAACGCCATGATGGCGGCCAACCTGTTCCCCAACATGGTGCTGCAGATGTCGGCCATCGGCGAAGAGTCCGGCGCGCTCGACCAGATGCTGGGCAAGGCGGCCGACTTCTACGAAGAAGAGGTGGACGAGGCGGTGAAGTCGCTGTCCAGCCTGATGGAGCCTTTCATCATCGTGATCCTGGGCACCATCATCGGCGGCATCGTCGTGTCGATGTACCTGCCCATCTTCAAG
This sequence comes from Aquabacterium sp., assembly GCA_023266355.1. GTDB lineage: Bacteria > Pseudomonadota > Gammaproteobacteria > Burkholderiales > Burkholderiaceae_C > Aquabacterium. The sequence continues at coordinate 202,980 of JAHFQM010000001.1, read as the reverse complement.
ATCGGCCAAGTGGTTTGACGACGGGCCCGACACCGCATGCAGTTCGATGACGTGTGGCCGGTGCTGACCGGCGTCCTGCTCACCCCCTGGGGCCTGGCCGTGCTGGGTCTGTGCGTGGGCAGCTTCCTCAACGTGGTCATCCACCGCATGCCGCTGATGCTGGACGCACAGTGGAAGCTCGATGCGGCGTACACCCTGGGCCAGACCGTGGCCGAGCCCGACCCGGCCCAGGCGCTGACCCTGTCCAAGCCGGCCTCGCGCTGCCCGGCCTGCGGCCACCAGATCCGCTGGTACGAGAACATCCCCCTGCTGAGCTGGCTGGCCTTGCGCGGCAAATGCTCGGCCTGCGGCACGCGCATTTCGGTGCGCTACCCGCTGGTGGAATTGCTCACGGCCGGCCTGTTCGCCTGGTGCGGCGTGCATTTCGGTGCGCAGCCCACCACGCTGCTGTGGTGTGGTTTCGTGGCCGTGCTGGTGGCGGCGTCGCTCATCGACTGGGACACCACCCTGCTGCCCGACGACCTCACCCTGCCCTTGCTGTGGGCCGGCCTGCTGGTGGCCGCCCTGGGCTGGAACCTGCCCCTGAAAGACGCGTTCTGGGGCGCGGTGGCGGGCTACCTCTCGCTGTGGTCGGTGTACTGGCTGTTCAAGCTGACCACCGGCAAGGAAGGCATGGGCTACGGCGACTTCAAGCTGCTGGCCGCTTTGGGCGCCTGGCTGGGGGCGAGCATGGTGCTGCCCATCGTGCTGGGCTCGTCCATCATCGGCGCGGTGGTGGGCATCGGCATGAAGGTCACGGGGCAACTGCGCGAAGGCGTGTACGTGCCTTACGGTCCCTTCTTGGCCGGCGCGGGCCTGGTCGTCACGCTGGCCGGCCCCCAGCAGGTGCTGGCCTGGATGGGCTGGGCATGAAACCCCGCCTTGTCATCGGGCTCACCGGTGGCATTGGCAGCGGCAAGTCCACCGTCAGCCAGATGCTGACCGAGCTGGGCGCCCACCTCGTCGACACCGACGCCATTTCCCGCAGCCTCACCGCGCCCGGTGGCGCTGCCATCCCCCTGATCGCGGCGCAGTTCGGCGAGCACCTGATCGACGCCCAGGGCGCGATGGACCGCAGCCGGATGCGCGAGATGGCCTTCGCCGACCCGAGCGCTCTGGCACAACTGGAAGGCATCCTGCACCCGCTGATCGGGCAGCACGCCGACGCGCACGCCGGCCTGGCGTTGCCAGATCAACACATCGTCTACGACGTGCCGCTGCTGGCCGAGTCCAGCCGGCGTTGGCGCGACAAGGTCGATCGCATCCTCGTGGTGGACGCCGAACCCGAGACCCAGATCGCCCGGGTGATGGTGCGCTCCGGCTGGCCGCGCGAGGCGGTGGAGGCGGTGCTGGCCAAGCAGGCCACGCGCGAATTGCGCCGCGCCCTGGCCGACCACGTCATCCTCAACGAGGGATTGAGCCTGGAAGAACTTCGCGCCGAGGTGAATAAGCTCTGGCGGCTGTGGAACAATGGCGCCTGAGCGTTTTTTTGGACGTTTTCAGGTGGCGCGTTGATCCTCTACGAATACCCCTTCGGTGAAAGCATCCGCACGACCCTGCGGTTGGAACACTTGTTCGACCGTCTCACCACGCTGATGTGGCGTGAAGACCCGATCGACCACCACTTTGCGCTGGCCTCCATTTTCGAGATCATGGACGTGGCCGCCCGCGCCGACCTCAAGAGCGACCTGCTGCGCGATCTGGACCGCTACAAAGCGCAGTTCATGTCCTGGCGCGGCAACCCGGCCATCCAGGAAGGTGCCCTCGACGAGGTGCTGGCCCGCATCGAGCGCGCCCACCACGGCCTCAACCAGGTCAGCGGCAAGGCAGGACAGACCCTGTCCACCAACGACTGGCTGATGGGCATCCGCAGCCGCATCAGCATCCCTGGCGGCACCTGCGAGTTCGACCTGCCCTCCTACTACGCCTGGCAGCACGAGCCCCCGGCCAAACGCCAGCAGGACCTGCAGCAGTGGGTGAGCACGCTGGCGCCGTTTGCCGAAGCCGTCAAGCTGGTGCTGGGCCTGTTGCGCGACACCGGGCAGCCGCACATGGTGGCTGCGCCCTGCGGCCAGTACCAGCAGAACCTGAAAGATTCGCGCAGCTACCACCTGCTGCGCCTGCGCATCGACCCGGCCCTGGGCCTGGTGCCCGAAATCAGCGCCAACCGCCTGATGGTGTCGATCCGGCTGATGCGCGCCGACGCCGAGGGCAAACTCAAGATCGCCTCGGACACCGACGCCAGCTTCGAGCTGACGCTGTGCGCTTGACCATCGCGTGACCCTCGCCTGATCTTCGCCTGAGCACCATGTCGTCCCCCGAACCCCAAGGCGCCAGCAGCGCGCCCCAAGGCCTGCAGGTGCGCTGCCCCTCCTGCGGCACCCTGCACACCTACAGCACCGACAACCCCTACCGCCCGTTTTGCGGCAAGGGCTGCAAGGCCATCGACCTGGGTGCCTGGGCCAGCGAGAGTTACCGCGTCGAGGCCAAGCCCACGACGGAAGACCTCCTCGACGATCCGGGGACGTGACGCGCAGCACCCCTTTTTGACGCCGGCGCGCCCTGCCCACCGAGCGGGTGTGCCTCAGAATCCACCCCCGTTTTGGAAGAAACCATGAAGACTTATCAATGCGTTGTGTGCGGCTTTGTGTATGACGAAGCCAAGGGCCACCCGGAAGACGGCATCGCGCCCGGCACCAAGTGGGAAGATGTGCCTGCTGGCTGGGAATGCCCGGACTGCGGCGTAGGCAAAGCCGACTTCGAAATGATCGAAATCTGAGCCTGGAGCACAGCGCATGAGTGAAGCGGTCGTGATCGTCGGCGCCGGCCTGGCGGGCTACAACGTGGCGCGCGAGTTGCGCAAGGCCGATGCGGCCGTGCCCATCGTGCTGGTCAGCCGGGACCACGCCGGCTTCTACTCCAAGCCCATGCTGTCCAACGCCCTGGCCAGCAAGAAGACGCCGGCCACGCTGGTGATGAAATCGGCCGAGAAGATGGCCGAGGAAGTCCAGCTGCGGGTGCTCGCCAACACGTCGGTCACGGCGCTGGACACCACCGCGCGCACGCTGACGCTGTCCAGCGGCGAGGTGCTGCCCTACCGCGACCTGGTGCTGGCACTCGGCGCGGACCCCATCCGCATCCCCCTGCAAGGCGATGCCGCCGACACCGTCGTGTCGGTCAACGACCTCGGTGATTTCGCCCGCTTTGCCGAGCTGCTGGACACCGCCGCGGGCGGCCAGCCGGTGCAACGCGTGGCCATCCTGGGTGCCGGCCTGATCGGCTGCGAATTCGCCAACGACTTGCTGCACCGCGCCATCCAGCCCACCGTGCTGGACCTGGCCGAGCGCGCCCTGCCCCGCCTGCTGCCCCCTGAGGCCAGCGCCCGCCTGCAGGCCAAACTGCAGGAAGGCGGCGCGAGCTTCCGCTTCGGTGTGGGCGCCGTGGCCGTGAACCGCGCGCCGAACGGCCAGGGCCTGGTCGTGACGCTGTCAGACGGCAGCACGCTGGACACCGACCTGGTGCTCTCGGCCATCGGCCTGAAGCCGCGCACGCAACTGGCAGCCGACGCCGGCATCGCCGTGGGCCGTGGCGTGCAGGTCAACCGCGAGTTGGTGTCGAGCGTGCCGCACGTCCATGCCATCGGCGATTGCGCCGAGGTGGCCGGCCACTTGCTGCCTTATGTGCTGCCCCTGATGGCCCAGGCCCGTGCCCTGGCCGCCACGCTGGCAGGCAAGCCCACGCCCGTGAGCTACCCGGCCATGCCCGTCGTCGTGAAGACGCCGGCCTGGCCCACCGTGGTCTGCCCGCCACCCGCCGAGGCCCAGGGCCAATGGCAGGTCAGCGAAACCGACGAAGCCGTGGAAGCGCGCTTCGTGGGCACCGCCGCCGATGGCAGCGAGCTGCTGCTGGGTTTTGCCTTGCAAGGCAAGGCCGTGTCACAGCGTCAGGCCCTGGCCGCGCAGGTGCCGGCCCTGCTGGCCTGAGCGCCCCACCCCAGCGCCAAGGCCTCAGCCCGACTGGCTTTGGACCTTGACGCGGATTGCGGTAACCTTGAGCCCGCTGTCGGCCAAAGCCATCGCCAGGCGAGGCTGAAGCTGGCGCAATTTGGCCGACACGGCCGCATTGGCCGCCAGCAAGGTCCAACCTTCTTCGTCCAGCGGGCCCGCTTTGACGTGCGCTGCCAGCGCAGGCGGCAAGCAGCGCTTGACCGCCGCCAGGCAGGCCTGTGAGGCCTGCAAGCGTTGCAGCAGGCCAGCCAGTGGCGCGGCACGGTCGAGGGCACGCGCCAGCGGGGGCACGTCGGGCACCATCGGCCGCAAGGTGGCCGTGGGCGCGATGTAGATGTGGCGGCGATCAGGCCGCGGTGGGTCGCTGGCGCTCATGGTGTCATTTCAGCAAGGACGAGCTGCATGCAGATTCTCATCACGACCAGCGTGCTGTCCAGGCCCCGGGTCGTGCAATTCACCCCCTGGCGCCTGGCCCTGGCCCTCTTGGCCCTCACCCTGCCGCTCATGGTGGTGAGCCTGTTGTTGTACCACGCGCTGCTGCTCAAGGCCGCGCACGAGCACTGGCCCATCATCTCGGAAGCGGTGCGCTTCGTGGAACGGCAGGAGCTGGCCCAGCGCGACCGCTACATGCGCGAAAACCTCGATGCCATGGCCGTGAAGGTGGGCGAAATGCAGGCCCGCATGATGCGACTGGAAGCGGTCAGCGAGCGGGTGGCCGGCATGGCCGGCCTCAAGCCGGACGAGCTCAAGAAGATCGAGGCCGAAACAGGCGCGGCCGCGGGTGGCCCGCTGGTGAGCATGGCCGATGCCGCCCGCGATGAGCGCCGCACGTCCAACCAGCTGCTGCAGGACCTCCACAGCCAGATGGACAGCCTGCAGAACCTGGGCGACCGCCACGGCGATGTGCTCACCCTGATCGAATCCCACCTGTTCGAGAAGCGCCTGGACGCCCTGATGGTGCCCAGCATCGCCCCTGTCGATGGCCCGGTGGGCTCGGGCTTCGGTTTCCGCGCCGATCCCTTCACGCACCGTGCGGCCCTGCACACCGGCCTGGACTTCCCCGCCGAACCTGGCACCCCCATCCTGGCCGCGGCCGGCGGTGTCGTGCTGTCGGCCGAGCCGCATCCGCAGTACGGCCTGCTGGTCGAGCTGGACCATGGCAACGGCCTGGTGACGCGCTACGCGCACACGTCGAAGATGCTGGTCAAGCCGGGCGACCTGGTCAAGCGCGGGCAGGCCATCGCGGCGGTGGGCAACACCGGGCGTTCCACCGGCCCGCACCTGCACTTCGAGGTGCTGGTGGAGGGCGTGCAGCAAAACCCCGCGCGCTTCCTGAACGCGGCACTCGCGGCGCCGACTTCACAAAAGAGCAACGCACGTGCGGTAAATTGACACGATGTTGTTCCAAGGCATGCGCTCATGGCTGTCGCGACGCGGTGCATCCGGTGCCCGCGTCTGGCTGCTGCATGCCCTGGCCGCGCTGGTGCTGCTCACGCAGCAAGCCGGTGTGCTGCACAGCATCCAGCACGAGCGGCGCGACGAGGGCGTGGCCGCCCACAGCGTTTGCAAGGCCTGCCTGGCCTTCCACGCGGCCGACCACACGGTCGCCACGCAGCCCACCACCTGGGTGGGCGCACAGGCCGATCACCTCTTTTCGGAACACCGCGGGCAAGCGCAATGCGCGACCGGGGTCTCCGCGGGCTTCCAGCCCCGTGCACCGCCGCACGGCCTGAGCTGAGACACCCGCTGTGAGCACGCTGCGTGGCGCGATGCGCCTGCAGCCCCCGTGCTCGCCCTGCTGACCTGGCACCCCTCCTGCCTGCCGCCGCCCCACACGGGCTGAGGCGCGCGTGGCATGGGGCGCCAGCGCCCACCCCGAAAGTTTCCCGAATGTCCTTCCTCCGACACCCCACCCGGCTGGCGCTCGCCACCGGCTTGCTGCTGAGCGCCACGGCACACGCCCAGGGCAAAGCACCCACGCTGGACGCCAACGGCCTGCAGCAACTGCGCCAGCAAATCGACGAACTCAAGCGAAGCTACGACAGCCGCATCCAGGCCCTGGAGGCCCAGTTGCAGCAAGCCCAGCAGCAGCTCACGCAACAGGCCGCGCAACAGCAAAGCACCGCGGCGGCCGTGGCAGCGGTCACGGCGGCGCCCAACACCGCCCATGCCGCCAATGCCTCCACAAGCGACACCGCCATCGCCGCAGACAGCGCTGGTGCGGCCTCCGGCGGCGCCAACCGCTTCAACCCGGCGGTCTCGCTCATCCTCACGGGTGGCTACGCCGGCCTGTCCAAGAGCCCCGACAGCTGGCAGCTCAGCGGCTTCCTGCCCAACGGCGGGGAGATTGGACCCGGCAAGCGCGGCTTCAGCCTGGGCGAGTCGGAGCTGACACTCAGCGCCAACATCGACCACCTGTTCTACGGTGCCGTCACCCTGGCCGTGTCCGGCGAAGACACCATCTCGGCCGAAGAGGCCTTCGTGCAGACCACCGCGCTGCCGGCCGGCCTCAAGCTCAAAGCGGGCCGCTTCTACGCCGGCCTGGGCTACCTCAACGAGCAGCACGCCCACACCTGGGATTTCGTGGACGCGCCCCTGGCCTACCAGGCATTCTTCGGCGGCCAGTTCAAGCAAGAAGGCGTGCAGGCGCGCTGGGTGCTGCCGCTGGAGCGCTATGTGGAGCTGGGACTGGAGCTCGGCAACGGCCACGGCTTCCCTGGCAGCGAGCGTGACCGCAACGGCGCCGGCGCCACCCTGCTGACAGCCCGAACCGGCGGCGACATCGGCTTCAGCCACAGCTGGCGCGCAGGCGCGTCCTGGCTGCAAACCCGCGCCGATGGCCGCGAATGGACCAGCACCGACCCGCTCGACGACAGCACCACGTACACCAACACCTTCAGCGGCCGCAGCCGCATCTGGGCGCTGGACGGCGTCTGGAAGTGGGCGCCCAATGGCAACGGCCGGGTCACCAACTTCAAGCTGCAAGGCGAGTACTTCCGCCGCACCGAGAGCGGCCAGGTCGCGTTCGACACCGCCAACCTCAACAGCATCGACGGCTACCGCTCGGCGCAATCCGGCTGGTACCTGCAAGGCGTCTACCAGTTCATGCCGCAGTGGCGCGTGGGCCTGCGCCATGACCGCTTGGACAGCGGCCGCAACGACTTTGGCGCCAACGCCCTGAACCTGGTCCTGCCCTCGTACAAGCCCAAGCGCGACACCTTGATGGTGGACTGGTCGCCCAGCGAGTACAGCCGCTGGCGCCTGCAGTTCAGCGACGACCGCGCCCGCCAAGGCGTGGCCGACCACCAGATCTTCCTGCAATACCAGATGAGCCTGGGCGCCCACGGCGCGCACAGCTACTGAGCGCACAAGAAGGACACACACCATGACGAACAAGATTTCGCTGCTGGGCCTGAGCCTCGCCGCCACCCTCGCCAGCATCGCCCTGCCCGCCCACGCCCTCAAGGTCGTGGCCTGCGAACCCGAATGGGGCGCCTTGACGCAAGAGCTGGCCGGCGAGCACGCCAGCATCTACGTGGCCACCTCGGCCCTGCAGGACCCCCACCACATCCAGGCCCGCCCCAGCCTGATCGCCGCCGTGCGCAACGCCGAGCTGCTGGTGTGCACCGGCGCCGAACTGGAAGTGGGCTGGCTGCCCGTGCTGCTGCGCCAGGCCGGCAATGGCGCGGTGCAGCCGGGCCAGCCCGGCATGTTCAATGCCGCGGACTTCGTGCGCAAGCTGGAAGTGCCCACGCGCCTGGACCGCGCCGATGGCGACGTGCATGCCTCGGGCAACCCGCACATCCAGACCGACCCGCGCAACATCGCGGCCGTGGCCCCGGCCCTGGCCAAACGCCTGAGCGAGGTGGACCCGGCCCATGCGGCCGACTACGCCAAGCGCCTGGCCGACTTCCAGGCCCGCTGGGGCCAGGCCACACAGCGCTGGACCCAGGCCGCCGCGCCGCTCAAGGGCCTGCCCATCGTCGTGCAGCACAAAGGCTTCCCCTACCTGGAGAACTGGCTCGGCCTGCAACAGGTTGCCACGCTGGAGCCCAAACCCGGCGTCGAGCCCAGCAGCAGCCACCTGTCTTCGGTGCTGGGCAAGCTGCAGCAGCAGCCGGCCAAAATCATCGTGCGGGCGGCCTACAACGACGGCCGCAGCGCCCAGTGGCTGGCCGAACGCACCCACCTGCCCGTGGCCGTGCTGCCCTTCACCGTGGGCGGCAGCGAGCGCGCCAAAGACCTCTTCGGTCTCTTCGATGACACCGTGGACACCCTCCTGAAAGCCGCGAAGTGAACCTTGGCATCGATTGGGGCATCATCGGCCCCGCCCTCATCGCCGGCCTGCTCGTGCTCGCCACCCACGTGCCCCTGGGCCTGCAGGTGCTGCGCAAAGGCATCGTCTTCATCGACCTGGCCATTGCGCAAATCGCCGGGCTGGGGGTGATCATGGCCGACGCGCTGGGCTGGGAGCCGCAAGGCTGGGCGGTGCAGGCCGCGGCCATGGCGGCGGCGGTGGCCGGCGCCCTGCTGATGACCTGGATGGAGCGCCGCTGGCCCGACATCCAGGAAGCCCTGATCGGTGCCTTGTTCGTGCTGGCGTCCAGCGTGGGCATCCTCCTGCTGGCCGGCAACCCACACGGCGGCGAGCACCTCAAAGACCTGCTCGTCGGGCAGATTTTGTGGGTGACGCCCGGGCAACTCTGGGCCGAGGCCGGCCTGACCGCGGCGCTGCTGGCGCTGTGGTTTGGCCTGGGGCCCCGCCTGGGCCGCGTGGGCTTTTACCTCTTGTTCGCCGTGGCCGTCACGGCATCCGTTCAATTGGTGGGCGTCTACCTCGTCTTCAGCAGCCTGATCATGCCGGCGCTGGCCGTGCGCCACGCCGCCGCGCGCTGGCAACTGCCCCTGGCTTGGCTGGGTGGCGCCCTGGCCTACGCCCTGGGCCTGACCCTGTCGGCCGTGCTCGACCTGCCGTCCGGCGCGGTGGTCGTGCTGGTGATGGCCGGTGTCTGCACCGGGGTCGCGGTCGGCCTGTCCCAACGGCTCGCGGCCACATGAGCCCTGGAACCCCCGGAACCGAGGGCCGGCCGTCCATGCCACGCTCCGGTCACCCCCCGGTGCTACACTTTTTGGCTTTGGTTGACTGGGCCACGTGCGTGCCCGCGTCAACCGCGCAGCTTCCTTGCGCACCCCCGACCCGCACCGCACGACCGGATTGACCGCTCCATGTTGCCCAAGCTTCTCACCTCGATTTTCGGTAGCCGTAACGAACGCCTGCTCAAGGAATACCGTCGCACGGTGACCAAGATCAACGCGCTGGAGTCCAGCTTCGAGCCCTTGACCGACGAGCAACTACGCGGCAAGACCGAGGAATTCAAGCAGCGCATTGCCCAGGGCGAAGCGCTCGACGCCATCCTGCCCGAGGCCTTTGCCGTGGTGCGCGAAGGCTCCAAGCGCGTCTTCAAGATGCGCCACTTCGACGTCCAGATGCTGGGCGGCCTGGCCCTGCACAACGGCAAGATCGCCGAAATGCGCACCGGCGAAGGCAAGACCCTGACCGCCACCCTGCCCGTCTACCTCAATGCCCTGACCGGCAAGGGCGTGCACCTGGTGACGGTGAACGACTACCTCGCGCGCCGTGACGCCGAGTGGATGGGCAAGCTCTACACCTTCCTGGGCCTGAGCGTGGGCATCAACCTGCCCCAGATGCCCCGCGAGGACAAGCAAGCCGCCTACGCCTCCGACATCACCTACGGCACCAACAACGAGTACGGCTTCGACTACCTGCGCGACAACATGGTCTACGAAGTGGCCGATCGCGTGCAGCGCGGCCTGAACTTCGCCATCGTGGACGAGGTGGACTCCATCCTGATCGACGAGGCCCGCACGCCGCTGATCATCTCCGGCCAGGCCGAAGACCACACCGAGATGTACGTGAGCATCAACGCCGTGGTGCCGCGCCTGAAGAAGCAGATCGGCGAGGCCGACCCGCGCACCGGCGAGGGCGTGATCGAACCCGGTGACTTCACCGCCGATGAAAAATCCCGCCAGGTCTTCCTGACCGAAGCCGGCCACGAGAACGCCGAAGCCCTGCTGCTGGAAGCCGGCCTGCTGGTCGAAGGCGCCAGCCTGTACGACGCGGCCAACATCACGCTGATGCACCACCTGTACGCGGCCCTGCGCGCACACCACCTGTTCAACAAGGACCAGCATTACGTGGTCCAGCAGGGCGAAGTCGTCATCGTCGACGAATTCACCGGCCGCCTGATGTCGGGCCGCCGCTGGTCGGATGGCCTGCACCAGGCCGTCGAAGCCAAGGAGGGCGTGCAGATCCAGGCCGAGAACCAGACGCTGGCCTCGATCACCTTCCAGAACTACTTCCGCATGTACGGCAAGCTCGCCGGCATGACCGGCACGGCCGACACCGAAGCCTACGAATTCCAGGAAATCTACGGCCTGGAAACCATCGTCATCCCGCCCAACCGCATCCTGGCGCGCAAGGACCAGCTCGACCTGGTCTACAAGACCTCGCAAGAGAAGTTCAACGCCATCGTCGGTGACATCCGCGACTGCCACGAGCGCGGCCAGCCGGTGCTGGTGGGCACGACCTCCATCGAGAACTCCGAGCTGATCGCCCAGTTGCTCACCCGCGAGAAGCTGCCGCACCAGGTGCTCAACGCCAAGCAGCACGCCCGCGAGGCCGACATCGTCGCCCAGGCCGGCCGCCCCGGCATGATCACCATCGCGACCAACATGGCTGGCCGCGGCACCGACATCGTGCTGGGCGGCAACGTCGAGAACGACATCAAGCTGATCGAGGCCGACGAGTCCCTGGACCACGCCGCCAAGGAAGCCAAGATCACGGCGCTGAAGACCGAGCAACAGGTGCTCAACGCCAAGGTCAAGGAGCTGGGCGGCCTGCGCATCATCGCCACCGAGCGCCACGAATCCCGCCGCATCGACAACCAGCTGCGTGGCCGTGCCGGCCGCCAGGGCGACCCCGGCTCCTCGCGCTTCTACCTGTCGCTGGACGACACGCTGATGCGCATCTTCGCCGGTGACCGCGTGCGCGCCATCATGGACCGCCTGAAGATGCCCGAGGGCGAGGCCATCGAGGCCGGCATCGTCACGCGCAGCATCGAGAGCGCGCAACGCAAGGTCGAAGGCCACAACTTCGACATGCGCAAGCAGCTGCTGGAGTACGACGACGTCTCGAACGACCAACGCAAGGTCATCTACCAGCAGCGCAACGAGATACTGGAAACGGTCGATGTGACCGAGTCCATCGTCAACCTGCGCAAGGGCGCCATGACCGACGTCGTGCGCACCTTCGTGCCCGCCGACAGCCTGGAAGAACAGTGGGACCTGCCCTCGCTGGAAAAAACCCTGGCCGAGGAGTGGCAGCTCGACGTGGACCTGGTCAAGTGGATCGACGCCCAGCAGGCCGCCGAAGCCGACGACGTGCTGGAGCGCGTGGTGAAGGCCGCCGACGCGGCGTACCAGGCCAAGGTCGAGGCGGTGGGCCGCGAGCAGTTCGTCTCCTTCGAACGCATGGTGCTGCTGCAGTCCATCGACACCCACTGGCGCGAACACCTGGCGGCCCTCGACTACCTGCGCCAGGGCATCCACCTGCGCGGCTACGCCCAGAAGAACCCCAAGCAGGAGTACAAGCGCGAGGCCTTCGAGCTGTTCGGCCAGCTGCTGGACGTGGTCAAGATGGACGTGACCCGCAAGCTGCTGACCGTGCGCATCCAGAGCCGTGAAGAGGTCGAAGCCGCGGCCCAGGCCATCGAGCACCAGGGCGAGAGCTTCGTCAACGTCACCTACACCCACCCCAACGAGGATGGCTCCGTGGCCACCGAGACCGACCCGGCCACCGCCGCCCAGTCGGTGGCGCGCGTGGGCCGCAACGACCCCTGCCCCTGCGGCAGCGGCCAGAAGTACAAGAACTGCCACGGCAAGCTGGGCTGAGCTTCGTGCCCGCGCGCCCCTGACACACAAGGCCCCTCGCGGGCCTTGTTGTCATTTCGGGCCGGAACCTGTCAGGGCCTGTCGCAGCATCACCCGTTTGTCGCGCGGCCTTGCATGCAGATGCGGGGAACCCCAGGCGAACCCTGATCGCACAACGGGCGCGGTGTGTGGAGGATGTCGCCCACACTGACCCGATTGGCAAGAGGCGCCACGACGCGCCCTGACTGGAGACCCCTTGAGCATTTCGTCCCCCGCCCATCCCCTGGGCACCACTTGGTTGCGCCAACTGACCACCCTGGCCACGCTGGCACTGCTGCTCCTGACCCTGGTCATCAGCACCGGCGAAATGGTCCACGGCCAATTGCTCAAAGTCGGCGAACTGATGTTCAACGACCCGGCCCACAAGGTCCAGTACTTCCTGCTGCGGGCCGACCCCGAAAAGCCTGCCTGCGACCCGACCGTCAACGTCGATCGGGAGATCGCCCGCCAAGCCGCTGCCGCAGCCGGTGGCGCCCCCACCAGCCACAAGCCGGACGACCTCGACGACCTGCTGGGCGCCAAGACCTTCGACGAAGCCGCGACGCGCGCGTCCTTGTCGGCCACGGTGCAGAACTGCATCGAACGCCATGCCCTGCACGACAGCCTCGTCGCCCACATCACGCCTCAGCTGAAGGCCTACCGCGCCCTGGAAACCAGTTTCTTCGGCCTGTTCCAGTTCGGCACCGAGAACCGGCCCCTGATCCTGCTGCTGCTCATGGGCGTGACCATCCTGGCCACCACCGTCGGCTACCACCACATCAGCCTGGTCGCGCCCCGCCACCCACGTGACTTCAAGGTGCAGGCCTGGACCATGCTGGCCGCCTCCTCGTTGTCCATGTGGTCGGCGGTGCGCTACTACCAAATCTCAGGTGAGTCGGGCGTGCCCATCGAGGACCCGCACATCCACTTCGGCTGGATGCTGATGTTCGGCTCGCTGATGGCCGTCAGCGCCTGGCAGACCCTGCGCCCGCACCGGCCAGAGAACAGCCAGCACCTGGGCGAAGGCAGCTGGCTGAACGCGCTCAAAGCCGTGCCTCTGGCCGGCCTGATGACCTTGAGTTCGGCACATTACTTCTTCAGCACCGACCACCCCTCGGGGTTGGCGATCTACACCAACGCGCTGATGGAGTTCCCGAACCTGCCGCTGCAGCTGGCCTTGTTCATCTGGGGCGGCATGCTGTTCAAGCAAAGCCGCCTGGTCGATGTGTTCATGAACCTGCTGCGCCCCTGGAAGCTCTCCCCCGAGGCGCTGACCTACATCATCCTGCTGGCAGCCGCCATCCCGACGGCCTACACGGGTGGCTCAGGTGCCTTCGTGATGGCCGCAGGCGCCATCATTTACCACGAGATCCGCGCGGTGGGCGGCAGCAGCCAGTACGCCCTGGCGGCCACGGCCATGTCAGGCTCGCTGGGCGTGGTGCTGCGCCCCAGCCTGCTGGTGGTTGCCATCGTCGCGGTCAACAAGGAAGTCACCAGCGACGAGCTGTTCCACTGGGGCTTGTACGTCTTCTTCCTGACCTCGACGCTGTTCTTCGTGGCCTCGCAAATGCGCCGCGAACGCCACACCATCGAGGTCGCCCCGGTGCGCCAGGCCCTGCCTGCCATGCTGCGCGAGGTCCCCACGCTGCTGCCCTACATCGCCGTGGTGGCGGCGGTCATCGCTTTCTATGACGGCGTGCTGGACGCATCGCTCAACGAAATCACCGCTCCCATCATCATGCCGGTGATGATGATCTTCATCGTCGTCTTCGACAAACTGCTGCTGGCCCGCGGCTTCGGCCCCAAGTCGGAGCACCTGGCCTTCGCCATGCACCGCGAGACGGGCGTGAGGTCGTCCCTGGGCGTGGCCACCGTGGAAACGGTGGAGCACCTCGGCGGCTACATGTTCCTCATCCTGCTGTCCCAGGCTGCGGGCGGCGTCATCGAGCGCTCGGGCATCATCCACCTCGCCCCCGATGTCTTTGACAGCGCCTGGACCGCCATGACCTTCATGTCGATCAGCCTGGTCGTGCTGGGCATGTTCATGGAGCCGCTGGGCGCCATCTTCCTGGTCTCGGGCACGCTGGCACCGCTGGCCTATAAAAGCGGCATCGACCCGGTCCACTTCTGGGTGATGGTGCTCGTGGCCTTCGAGCTGGGCTACCTGATGCCGCCGGTCGCCCTCAACCAGCTGCTGGCCCGTCAGGTGGTGGGCGACGACCTGATGGAAGCCGCTGACAAGGAGGTGGCCTCGCAATCGTTCTACCGCCGCTACGAGCGCTGGATCCTGCCCTGCGCAGTGATGACGCTGGGCTTGGTCATCGTGTCGTTCGCGCCGCTGGCCGTGGCCTCTTTCCCCGAGCTGCAGGGCTGGCTCCAAGGCTGGATGCTGCCGCCACAACCCTGAGCGCACGTGCGCCAGGGCGGCAGAGGCCCGTGCGTGCTGCACAATCGGGTTTCCCTTCCGCAGCACGCCTTGAAGCCCGACCACCATGCCCGTCAACCTGTCCGCCCCGAACCCCTCTGACCTGCACCCTGTGCCCGGCGTGAAGCTGGGCATCGCGATGGCCGGCGTGCGCAAGGCCAACCGCCGTGACCTGACCGTCGTCACCATCGACGAAGGCAGCGCCGTGGCCGGTGTGTTCACCCAAAACCGCTTCTGTGCCGCGCCCGTGCAGCTGTGCCGCGAGCGCCTGGCAGGTCGCACCGACATCCGCGCGCTGCTGGTCAACACCGGCAACGCCAACGCCGGCACTGGCGAAGACGGCTTGGTGCGCGCCCGCGCCAGCACCATCGCCCTGGCGCGCCAGCTGCACCTCTCGCCCGAACAGATCCTGCCGTTTTCCACCGGCGTCATCATGGAAACGCTGCCGGTCGAGCGCATCGAAGCCGGTCTGCCCGCGGCCATCGCCGACCTGAAGGCCGACAACTGGGCCGTGGCCGCCGAAGGCATCATGACCACGGACACCCTGCCCAAAGCCGCGTCCCGCCAGATCACGATCGGCGGTGCCACCGTCACCATCACCGGCATCAGCAAGGGTGCCGGCATGATCAAGCCCAACATGGCGACCATGCTGGGCTACGTCGCCACCGACGCCAAGGTCGCGCCCGGCCTGCTGCAGGCCCTGGTGACCGAAGCCGCCGACGCCTCCTTCAACCGCATCACCATCGACGGCGACACCTCGACCAACGACAGCTTCGTGCTGATCGCCACCCGCCAGGCTCCGCACGCCGAGATCACCGACCTGAGCAGCGCCGAAGGCCAAGCCCTGCGCGCCGCCATCGTGGCCGTGTCGCAGCAACTGGCCCAGGCCATCGTGCGCGACGGCGAAGGCGCCACCAAGTTCATCACCATCACCATCGAGGGTGGCCGCGACAAGGCCGAGTGCGCCAAGGCGGCCTACGCCATCGCCCACTCGCCGCTGGTCAAGACCGCCTTCTTCGCCTCCGACCCCAACCTGGGCCGCATCCTGGCCGCCGTGGGCTACGCCGGCATCGACGACCTCGACCAGAGCCTCATCGAGCTGCACCTGGACGACGTCCACGTGGTGACGAAGGGTGGCCGCCGCCCCGAATACACCGAAGCCGACGGCCAACGCGTGATGAAGCAATCGGAAATCACCATCCGCGTCGGCCTGAGCCGTGGCACCGCCAGCACCACCGTCTGGACCTGTGACCTTTCGCACGACTACGTCACGATCAACGCCGATTACCGCAGCTGATGGGCCGCTGACGCCGCTGTCCTCAGGGTAAAGCCGCTCAAGCCTGGGCGGCGCGGGCCGATATCCTCGAAACGCCATCATGTGGCGCACGAGGAGGCACCATGTCCCCAGCCCTGACCGACGGCGGTTTCCAGACCGCCAACCCCCACGCCCTGGCCATCATCCTGGAGGCCAGCGAGACCCGGTCGATCATTGCCGCGCGCGACATCTTCGACATCAACGGGATGAAGCTGTGGGCGCGCGACCAGCCCGTCTCCCGCGAGCTGCAGCGCAAGCTGATGGACCGCGCGCTGCAGCAACCGCTGGAGACCTGCCTGGTCGCAGAAGACGGCATCACCACCGACACCCTGCGCGTGGCGGTCCAGCAGCTCATCGAAACAGAAGGGCCGCTGGCCCCCTTGCTGCGCCAGCACGCCGCCGCCTTGCAAAAAGGTGCCGAAGCGGTGCGTCTGCACCCGGTCGTGCAACTGCTGCTGAGCGTCAGCCAAAGCGCCCGGCCGACCTCGTTTTCCCACGCCGTCGAGGCCATGGCCGTGGCCGGCGCCCTGATGCACGCCCAGACGCAAACCCGTGGCGCCGACGCCCGCCTGGTCACCGTGGCCATGACCGCCGGCCTGGTGCACGACATCGGCGAGATGTACATCGCCCCCGAGTTCGGCGAAGCCGATGCCGGAGAGTCGCTCGACGCAGACACCTACCGGCAGCTGGTGGTCCACCCCCACGTCGGCCAGCTGCTGCTGGCCCAGCTGACCGACTACCCGAAAGACATCGCCCGCGCCGTGGGCGAGCACCACGAGCACCTCGACGGCTCCGGCTATCCGCACTGCCTGCGCGGCGAGCAGATCTCACCACTGGGCCGGCTGCTGGCCGCCACCGAGATGGCCTTGGCGGCCTTGCGCCAGCCTGGCGCCAACCTGCACCATGCCAGCGTGGCCCTGCGCGTCGTGCCCGGCGAGTTCGACGACCACCTCGCCGGCCCCCTGGCCGCCGCTGCGCGCGTGGTCACACCCCTGGTACCGCGCCAATCGACCGAAGACCTGCTGCACAGCCTGGCCCAGCTCGACCTGGCCCTGCAAGGCGCCCTCAACCGACTGGACACCATGCTGCCGCCAGAGCCCAGCGCAGGGCTGCAACGCGCTGCCGACCTCAGCCGACACCTGCTGCACAAGCTGCGCCAAGGGTGGAACGAGAGCGGGCTGTGGAGCCCCGGTGCCATCGGCGTGGACCAGATCGCCGAAGCCGAGGCCGTGCAAGACGCCTTGCGCGCCCGCCTGCACACCATCGAGCGCATGGCCCGCCTGAGCGCCGGCGAACTGTCTGCCGACGACGAGGACGTGCTCGACCAGTTGTGCCGCAGCCTGACCGCCGATGTGACGGCCCATGTGGACTGACCCCCTTGAAAAGCGCCTGCGCCACCCCAGATGACAGATATGTCAGCGGCGGCGGGTCATACCGCCTACAATGGCATTCTCTCCCTGGGGCCGACCTGGTTTCGACGTTGGTGCGGATTCGGGACAGGGCATGTCGAGCACCAGTCAGCTCGTAAATCCATCTGGAAAAAAACCAAACGCCAACGATCAATCGTTCGCACTCGCCGCTTAATACCGGTGAGCCTCGCAACAGTCGGCCCATGGGCTGGGTCTGAGTCGCAAGACAAAGACTGCGAGGTCACTTTCATGGGCTGGGTCTGCACCGGGTCACTCGGTACAGGTCGAGATTCAGTGACTGGCTGGACTGGTAGCGTGCTGCTGCGCGATCAGGACGGTGAGAATCAAATCAGACAGCTAAACATGTAGATCTGCTCGTTGATGGCTGACGGACGGGGGTTCAATTCCCCCCGGCTCCACCATACAATTGTTCGGCAGCCCCCGCCGAACACCAAAAAGCCCTAAGTAATCAACCACTTAGGGCTTTTTTTCGTCCGCAACACTCCGCCGAAGTCCGCCCACTTCCGGCTTTGATTGCAGTAACTTTCGCAGTAACCGCCATAATTGGTCATTGCAAGACCGAAAGTTACTGCATGCCACGCCACCTCATCGCCTCAGACAAGACCATCCAGAAAGCCGCCAAAGAAGGCGAGCGACGGCTTTCTGACGGTGACGGCTTGTACTTGCTGTTCAGCGTCAAGGGCGCATCGCACGCCTGGCGCTTCGACTACACGTTTCAGGGCGCACGCAAGACCTTGAGCCTTGGCACCTACCCCGACACGGGGTTGTCACTGGCGAGGGCCAAGGCCGACGACTTCCGCAAGCTGGTGGCAGAGGGCACCGACCCCAGCGGCAAGCGCAAACAGGCCAAGGTTGAGGCCGTAGAAGCCGCAGAGACTGCCAGACGCATTGAGCTGGGCGAAGCGGTGGAAGGCTCCTTTGAAGCCGTGGCGCGAGAGTGGCACCAGACCGTGCACGTCCCAAAAGTGAGCGAAGGGCACGCGGCACGCACTCTGCTGCGCCTGGAGCAAGACGCATTCCCCTGGATTGGTGCCATGCCAATCGCTGATGTGACCGCGCCGAAGCTGCTGGAGGCGCTGCGAAAGGTTGAAGCACGAGGCGCAATCGAGACGGCACACCGCGTCAAATTCGCATGTGGGCAGGTGTTCCGCTACGGCATCCAAACCGGGCGATGCGAACGCGACCCATCGGCAGACCTGCGCGAAGCACTGCGACCCGTGATCGTGAAGCACCACGCGGCCATCACAGACCCCTTGAAGGTGGGCGGCTTGCTGCGTGCCTTCGATGATTACCAAGGCATGCCCACCACGCGGGCAGCACTCAAGCTGGCACCGCTGGTGTTCTTGCGCCCCGGGGAGCTGCGCCAAGCCGAATGGGCAGAGTTCGACCTTGATGCCGCCTTGTGGACGATACCGGCAGCGAGGATGAAACGCACCAAGCAAGAAAAGCTCAGCGGCACCCCTCATGTGGTGCCACTTTCACGGCAAGCCGTGGCCGTGCTGCGTGAGCTGGAACCCCTCACCGGCCATGGCCGCTTCGTGTTCCCCAGCCCACGGGGCGGCAATCGGCCCATGAGCGAAAACGGCGTGTTGTCCGCGCTGCGTCGAATGGGGTTCACCAAAGACGAAATGACCGGCCACGGCTTCCGCGCCATGGCTCGCACCCTCATGGCCGAACGCCTGGGCGTGCCTGAATCGGTGGTGGAAGCACAGTTGGCACATGCCGTGAAAGACAGCCTAGGCCGCGCCTACAACCGCACCGAGTTCATGGCGCAACGGCGGGACATGATGCAAACATGGGCTGACTACTTGGACAAGCTGCGCAAGGGCGGTGAGGTCATCACCCTGGAGCCGAGCAAGAAGAAGGCAGCCAAAGCATGAAGCCCGGCGCAAAAAACAGTGCGGAAGGTTCGGAAGTGCGGAAAGCCAGCAGCACCGGGCCGAAAAGCCAGCAACGGCGCGGGGTTGCTGGCATTGCCGGCATGGCAGAGAAGTGCGGAAAGAGTGCGGAAGAAATACGGAATCTCTCTTGTTCTACCCTTTCTGCCTTGCCTACCAACCCTGCAAGGCCACGGCGTGCCCCTTCCCTGGCATCCACGAAGCCAAAAAGCCGCGCGAATGTTTCACCGCACCCAGCCCACCGGCCCGGCGGAGACGTTCTCACCACGAACGACCGAAGCACCTGGCCTGAGCACGAATTGGCCGTGATCGAAGCAGCATTGGCCATCGTGCGGGCACGCATGCGCATGGGCGGCGAAGGTTTGACCGGCGTTGATGCTGCGCGAGAACTGGCCGTGCTGCATATGGCCGGTCTGGACCGTGAGCGCTTCAGCGTCATGTTCTTGAACGCCCAAAACCAGCTATTGGCCATTGAAGACCTGTTCGACGGCACGCTGACTCAAACCAGCGTCTACCCCCGCGAAGTTGCGCGGGCAGCGCTGCGTCACAACGCGGGAGCTGTGATCTTGATGCACAACCACCCTTCCGGCTCTTGCGAGCCATCGCAGGCCGACAAAGACCTGACCGCAGTCATGCGCAGTTCATTGCAACTGTTGGACGTGCGCGTGCTGGATCACTTTGTCGTCGGGCACGCGGGCGCAGTGAGCTTTGCCGAGCGTGGCTTGATGTGAACTGAGTTCGCTGCGCCTAGCCTGCGGCTGATCCCCAAGGGCGAAGACCGGGCACCCTTCCCCGGCTGGCGTGGCGATCCATCTGGAAGGGCGCATCGAAGGGGTGCGTGTGGATTTTGACGAAAGAGAAACGAACCGGGTTGTGGCCCTGGTAGGTTGGCCTGCGCGTTTGCCGGGCCGTTGCTGGCTTGGGCACCCGGCACCACGGGGGGTGGCTTCCACTACGTGGGGGATTCATCCATCGGCAAGACCACTGGCCTGCTGATTGCTGCAAGCGTGTGGGGCAAGGGCACCGAGAAGGACCCCGACTCATACATGCAGAAATGGCGGGCTACGTCGAATGGGCTGGAGTTCCAAGGCGAACAGCACAACGACTGCACGCTGATCCTGGACGAGCTGGGGCAAATGGAACCAGCCGAGGCCGCGCAGTCCGCCTACATGCTGAGCGATGGGCGGGGCAAACTGCGCGGCAAGGCTGCGGGCGGGCTTCGACAAACGCCCACCTGGCGCTTGTTGTTTCTGTCCACTGGCGAGCTGACCCTAGCGCAGCATGTCGAATCCATTGGTAAGAAGATCAAGGCCGGGCAAGAGGTTCGCATGATCACGATCCCTGCCGAAATCACGCGCGGCACTTCGCTTGAAACCCTGCATGACTTCGCCACCGGGCACGAGCTGTCCGGCCATGTCATGCAACACGGGGCCAAGCATTACGGCACGGCGGGCCGCGCCTGGCTGGAATGGCTGACGAAGCACACGGACACACTGACCCGAGAACTGCGCGAACGCATGGAAGCATTCGAGGCGCAAGCCGTGCCCGAAGCCGCATCGGGGCAAGTGAAGCGAGCGGGCAAGCGCTTCGCCTTGGTTGCTGCGGCTGGCGACATGGCCACGGCGGCGGGTCTGACTGGCTGGCCGGATGGCGAGGCCAGCCGAGCCGCACGCACATGCTTTGATGCGTGGATCGAGCAGCGAGCCGGAGGCATTGGCGCATCTGAAGACGCGGCCATGTTGGCGCACTTGCGCCAGTGGTTCGGCATGTACGAAATGAACTTCAAGCGGTGGGGTGTGACCGACGACAGCCACGCCCCAAACACCCCATTGATGTGCGGATGGCGCAAGCCAGTGATGGGGGACGAGCGCAACAGCGTGGGCGACTTGGTGAATGTGCAAGTCGGGACGGTTTGGTATGTGCTGGCCGAACAGTTCCGCACTGTGGTGTGCAAGGGTTTCGACTACAAGCGCTGCCTTGACGTGTTGCGAACCGGCGGCCACCTGATGCTTGAGCCTGGCGACGAAGCACGCAAGACGGTGAGAACACACCGAGCGCGACCACCCGGGCAATCGAAGGATGGGGCCACGGTCTACCGGGTCAAGTCTTCCCTGTTGGATGGTGGGGACTGATCACGTCCGCCCCGCCCGGTAGGGGCTGTGGCGGGCAACCATTCGCGCGGCAAATTGCCGACCGAGCGCACGCCAGACAAGAGAACAGGGCACCGGCATTCATGCGCGGCGAACCTTGGCGAATGACGCGAGCCCCGGCAAGTGCGGAAAATCAAGCGCTGCGGAAAGAAAGTGCGGAAAGAAAACCCAAGCCTGACAACGGGTTACCTGGCTTTCCGCATTTCCGCACTTTCCGAACCTGTATTGAAGCTGAGCCAACGGGCAAGCGACAGCCAAAAGCGGCGGGTCCCTCCTGGTGTGATGCAACAGCGGGCACCAAGACCGCAGAATCCGCACAGTTACGGGCAACCCTAGGGGGTTGTAATCGTGCGTGCGGGTCCTCCTGGCGGGGGAAGGTCAAGGGTTGTTCGGACCGTGCCCGTTCGCCAGTTGCAGCGAGCCCCAAGGGGGTGATGGTGACGCACCGGGTGGGGGTGTGAATCTCTGGCTTGTCAACCGCGTTGACCGGACGGTTCCCGCTTCGTGCAGAGCCGCGAAATGCGATGGGGGTACCCCCGGGAGGGCGGGTCAAAAGTCCGGCAAGCTCTCGCAGCGGACCGTTCGGTAAGTGCTTTTCATGTGTGCGCGAGTTTCGGGGGTGGGGGGTAGAACCGCCTCTGCTACCTGGTAGCCACATCGGAATGCAGTAACTTTTGCAGTAACCTTGCCCCGCAAAAAATCGCACATCCATTATTCATGGGCTTTTACGCCACAGTTCGTGTGACCCCGGCCACCATACACCTGCCTCAAGCCCCCCTCTTGAGGCCCAAAAAGCCCTGAGTCTCACCGACTTGGGGCTTTTTTCTTGTGGCGGCGATGCTGCGTAAATTTCACATCGTGCGCAAATAACGCTTCGCATTACGTGCGTTTCACGAAGAAACACCTCACGCAGCTTGCTTACCGATCTGAAACACGCAGTTTCCAAATCCACACCTTCGGGCGCCCCTGTTCCGCGTGCATGGCAAAACAACTCGGTACAAAGTCTCTCAAAGGCTGCGACATCGACGGCCACACCCCGGAGGAAACCACATGCCCCAGCCCCATTTGTACGAGCTCGTTCGCTCGGTGCTGATTTTCCTGCACCTGGCCTGCCTGATCGCCGCCGGCATCTCGATCGCCTTCGGTGACTACGCCATCCTGAGGCACCGGCCCGTGAACCGGGCGCTGATGCTCAAGGCCAGCCGCGCGGTTGCTTGGTCCTTGCTGGCTTTGTGGCTGACGGGGCTGTCCGTCATCGCGCTGGACATGTCCACCATCGCACTCTCGTTGGCCAAGGCACCCAAGCTGCAGGCCAAGCTGACGGTCGTGGCCATCCTGAGCCTCAATGGCTTCTTGCTGCACCGTTACACCCTGCACGCCCTGGGCGAGTCGAAAATCCCCGCCGAGTCCGACGTCCGCCTGGCCGCCATCCTGGGCGCCGTGAGTGCCGCTTCCTGGGGCTACGCGGTGTTCTTGGGCGTGGCCAAGGCCTGGACGCCCATCCTGGGTTTCAACGGTTTCATGGCGCTGTACGTGCTGGCGGTGCTGGCAGCCATCGCCGTGTCGTTGCGTTGGGTGCGCCCCTTGTTGTTGGACCACAGCCCGCTGGGCACCCCGAACGCCCGCGCCCACGCGCGGAACGACGGCATGGCGGCCGAAGACCTCAACGCGGCCATGGGCTGACATCCGCTGACTTGGGCTGAAGCGCCACGATCACCACCGGCATCCGGACAACGTCCACCGTTTGTGCCCTTGGCCTGTCATGCTTGTCGTGCCAGAATCAATGGCATACACAAGACAACCATCAGGCCATGGACGTTTACTTGGACCGCACGGTGGAACTGGGGCAGCAACGCCCTTACGGCCCACCCGACTTCGGCATTGAGCTGGGCGACCACGTGTTCCACGTGGCCGAACCTGGCTCGGCCTGCCGCACGCTGCCCGTCCGGCTGTCGGCGGCGGTCTACTGCGGCATGACCGACGTGCTGTACTTCGTGGCCCAGCCGCTGGACGAGGCCCTGCCCGCGCGCTGGGTGCAACTGGCCGACCTCCTGCACGGACCCTTGGGCGAATTGCCCCGGCTGGCCTTTGACCCGGAGCGCATCGAGCGCATCGCCCAGGCCAACTCCGACGCGGCCATCGGCCCGGAACACGCCCGGCTGCGGGGCTTGTCGGTGACGTCCGGCACCGACGGCCGGCAACACGTCCAGCGCGACCCCCTGGCCCAACCCCGGCTGCTGAGTGGCGTGCGTTCGCAAGACCAACAGGTCCGCCTGACCGCCGCCAATGCGCAAGGCTTGCCCACGGCCGAGCTCAGCGTCAGCCTCGACGAGCTCACCGCAGACGCCCGCCAGACGGCACTGGAGTGGATGTCGGCGCGCCACGCGGCCCTGGCCGACATCGACGCCCTGCACGCCTTGCAACCTGCGCTGCGCGCCATCAGCCGTGCACGGCGCCAACGCAAGGAACGTGGCAACCCCGACACCGTGACGCACACGATCCAGGAGCACCGCGCACGCGCGCACCAGGACCTCTCCCGCCTGCTCGACAGCCTGCGCGAGCCCTCGCAAGACTGAGCCCTGGGCCGATCGGCCTGCACCCGCATCACGGCACCGTCAAACGCCCCGCGCACAGTCCGGACGATCCATCGTCATCGGAGTGCACACCATGGGCCGTCCCAGCCACGTCAAACCGCAACGCACCGGCACCAGCCGCCGCGAATTCTTCAAGCGCTCTGCTGGCGGTGCCGCCATGGTCGTGGCCGCCACGCCGCTCGTGCCCATGGGCGGCCTGTCGGCGGCATCGGCCGACCGCAGCGGCGCCGGCGCCAACACCGTGTTCCAGCATGGCGTGGCCAGCGGCGACCCGCTGCAGGACCGCGTCATCCTCTGGACCCGCGTGACGCCCCGCCTGGACGCCACCGAGCACGACGCCGATGAGCGCGAGGACGGCGACGCCCGCCGCGACGGCAAGGTCATGGTGCACTTCGTGGTCGCACTGGACCCGCTGTTCAAGCGCCTGGTCACCCGCGGCAAGTTCAAGACCGGCCCGGAGCGCGACCACACGGTCAAGCTCGACGTCACCGGCCTGCGCCCCGACACGACCTACTACTACCAGTTCCGCGCCCAGGGCGCCATCTCGGCCATCGGCCGCACCAAGACCCTGCCCCAGGGTGAGGCCAAGCACCTGCGCATGGCCGTGGTGAGCTGCTCCAACTTCGCCTACGGCTACTTCAACGCCTACCGCCAGATCGCCGAGCGCGCCGACCTGGACATGGTCGTGCACCTGGGCGACTACATCTACGAATACGGCGATGGCCAATACGGTGACGTGCGCCCCTGCGAGCCCGCGCACGAAATCGTCTCCCTGGCCGACTACCGCCAGCGCCACGCGCAGTACAAGCGCGATGCCGACTCCCAGGCCATGCACCGCCAGCACCCGCTGATCGCCATCTGGGACGACCACGAGACCGCCAACAACGCCTGGCTGGATGGCGCCGAAAACCACCAGACCGACACCGAAGGCGCCTGGCCCGAGCGCGTCAAGGCCGCCCTGCAGGCTTACTACGAGTGGATGCCCGTGCGCGTGGTGGACCCGGCCAACCTGCGCCGCAACAGCCGCAGCTTCGCCTTCGGCAACCTGGTGGACCTGATCATGCTGGAAGAGCGCCTGGGCGCCCGTGCCCAGCAACTCGATGGCAGCATCCCCACGCCGCTGGGCCTGGCGTTCACGCAGACCGGCGCCTTTGCCGACCCAACCCGCCAACTGCTGGGTGCCGAGGAAGAAACCTGGCTGTTCGACAAGCTGCGCACCAGCACCGCGAAGTGGAAGGTGCTGGGCCAGGGCGTGATGTTCGCCCAGCTCAAGGTGCGCGGTGCGCCCAATGCCCTGGGCGGCGGCATCTTCTTCAACTCGGACCAGTGGGACGGCTACCAGCCCGCCCGCAACCGCATTTATGACGTCATCAAGGGCGTGAACGGAGCCAAGCCCGTGAACAACGTGGTGGTGCTGACGGGCGACATCCACAGCGCCTGGGCCGCCGACCTGACGCAGGACCCGAACAACCCCGAGCCCTCGTTGGGTGGCTACAACCCGCTGACGGGCGAAGGCTCGCTGGCCGTGGAATTCGTGGGCACCTCGGTGAGCTCGCCCGGCGTGAGCGACCCGACCGGCGCCGTGGCCAACAGCCTCAAGCCGGCCAACCCGCACTTCAAGCACATCGACCTGGACAAGCGCGGCTACATGCTGATCGATGCCAACGCCCAACGCTGCGTGTGCGAGTTCTGGCAGGTGGACACCGCCGCCGCCATCAGCAACGTGCAAACGCTGGGGGCGGTCTTCGAGGTGCGCGATGGCCTCAACCGCCTGCAGGTGTCGTCGATCACCGTGCCGAAGGCCAACCCCGCCAAGCTGGCGCCCTGAACGAGGCCGCTGCGCGGCGCGGAGGCCGTGCCCAGACCCTGGGGTGTCCTGGGGGCTCCTGGGGTTGAGCTCAGGCCTTCCAGGGCAGCGGCGGCGCCTGCAAACGGTGGCCGCCGTCGCCGGGGACCCGGCCGAACCGGGGCGCACCGGACTCCCAGTCGGCCTGCGCCTGGACGATGTGCGCTTGGCTGGGCCCGACGAAGTTCCACCACATCACCATGGGATGCGGCCAGGGCTCGCCGCCGATGAGCAAAACGCGGCTGCCTGGGGACAACCTCAGGCGGACATGGCCGGCCCCGGGCGCCAGGTAAGCCAACTCGCCCGCCGCGAAGCGCTGCGGGCCTTCGGCGCTGTCGATGGTCACCTCGCCCTCCAATGGCAGGAGGCCGTGCTCGAAATCCGCTCGCAAAGGCAGGTCCAGCGGCTGTGCGGTGCCTTGCGCGCAAGCGATGTCCAGCCCGACCAGGGGCGTGTGGACCCGCGTGGGTGCCGTGTGCTCGCCCCAATGGCCCACCAGCAGGGTGCAGTCGCAACCCTCCTGCGTCCAGCGAGGCAGTTCGGCGTGGTGCTCGAAGGCCGGGGCGCCATCGGCGGCGTCGGGCGGCAGCGCGATCCAGAGTTGCGCGGCGTGCATGCGCTGGCCAGGCCGCACCGCATCTTCCGTGTGCACGATGCCCCGCCCCGCGGTCATGAGGTTGACCTGCCCCGGGCGGATGACCTGGTCGCTGCCCAGGCTGTCGCGATGCCAGATCTCGCCCTCGATCATCCAGGTGAAGGTCTGCAGGCAGGTGTGCGGGTGCGCGCCCACGTGCAGGCCTTGCCCGGGTCCGAAAGCGATGGGGCCGATGTGGTCGAGGAAACACCACGCGCCGACCATGCGGCGCTCGCGGGTGGGCAGGGCCCGCCGGATGCGCAAGCCCTCGCCCAAGGTCGATTCGCGTGCGGCGATCCGCGCGATGGCGAGGGGGTCCATGGGCATGTCTCCTGGTGGCGAAGCGCCATTGTGCCCGCGGCCCCCTGTGGGCGTCAGCCTTTCGCCAGCGAACTCACCAGGCCATGGCCGTGTACTTGGTCACCAGGTACTCGTCCATGCCCTGGTGGCCACCTTCGCGGCCCAGCCCCGACTGCTTGACGCCGCCGAAGGGCGCCACCTCGGACGAGATCAAGCCGGTGTTCACGCCCACCATGCCGGACTCCAGCGCCTCGGACACGCGGTGCACCCGGCCGATGTCGCGGCTGTAGAGGTAGCTGGCCAGGCCGAAGGGGGAGTCGTTGGCCAGGGCGATGGCTTCGGCCTCGTCCTGGAAGCGGATGATGGCGGCCAGCGGGCCGAAGGTTTCCTCGCGGGCCACCAGCGCATCGGCCGGCACGTCGCTGAGGACGGTGGGCTCGAAAAAGCTGCCCTGGGCATGGGCGCCGCTGCGCAAGCGCTGCCCCCCCAGGCGCACCTTGGCGCCCACGGCCAGGGCCTGCGCGACGTGCTGGGCCACCTTGGCGCAGGCCGCATCGTTGATCAGCGGTCCGGCGGTGGTGCCGTCCTCGCGGCCATCGCCGACTTTCAAGGCCGCCACGTGCGGCAGCAGGCGTTCGATGAAGGCCTCGTAGACGCCGTCTTGCACGTAGATGCGGTTGGCGCACACGCAGGTCTGGCCGCTGTTGCGGAACTTGGAGGCCATGGCGCCCTGCACGGCCGCGTCCAGATCGGCATCGTCGAACACGATGAAGGGCGCGTTGCCCCCCAGCTCCAGCGACAGCTTCTTGACGCTGGAGGCGCACTGGGCATACAGCAGCTTGCCCACCGCGGTGGAGCCGGTGAAGCTCAGCTTGCGCACGACGGGGCTGTCGCACAGGGTGGCGCCGATGGCCTTCGGGTCACCGGTGATGACCTGCAGCACGCCTGCAGGGATGCCGGCCTCCTGCGCGAGGTGGGCCAGCGCCAGGGCCGACAGGGGCGTGGCCTCGGCCGGCTTGACGACCATGGGGTTGCCCGCGGCCAGTGCCGGCGCCACCTTGCGCGTGATCATGGCCAGCGGGAAGTTCCACGGCGTGATGGCAGCGCACACGCCCACGGGCTCGCGCGTGACGATCAAACGGCGGTCGGGCAGCGGGCTGGGGATGGTTTCGCCATAGACGCGACGCGCCTCTTCCGCAAACCACGCGATGTAGGCCGCGGCATAGGCGACCTCACCGCGCGCTTCGGCCAGCGGCTTGCCTTGCTCGGTGGTCATCAGCAGGGCCAGGTCGTCCACGTGCTGCAGGATCAGGTCGTGCCAGCGCACCAGCAGCTTGCTGCGCGCCTGGGCCGTGAGCTGCCGCCAGGCGGGCCAGGACTGCTGTGCGGCGTCGATGGCGCGCGTGGTTTCGGCCTGCCCCATCAAAGGCACATGGGCGATGCATTCGCCCGTGGCGGGGTTGTGGACAGCGAAGGTTGCGCCGCTGTCGGCATCGGCCCACTGGCCGGCCAGGAAGGCCTGGGTGCGCAGGAGCGCGGCTTGCTTCAAGGGAATCGGGGAAATCAAGGACGGCATGCCTCATCACGCCGACGCAGCCGGCGTGCCATGGAAAAGGTGAATCGAAACCGAGCGTGCGCGATCGTGCAGGACCGCGAACGTTCAGCCTTGTTCCTGAGCGAGTGCCTGCAAGGCGATCTCGGCGGCTTGTCGGACGTGGGCTTCGGCCGCCTGTTGCGCGGCCAGGGCATCGCGCTGCTTGATCGCGTCCAGCAGCTTGTGCATCTCGGCCGGGGCGCTGGTGCCACGCTCCCGGCTGGTGATGGTGATGGCGCGCAGCCGGTTGATGCGGGCGTTGAGGCTTTGCACGATGCCCCAGGCCACCGCCTCCTTGCCCGCCGAGAACATCACTTCGTAGAAGCGCGTGGTCTCGGCCAGCACACCGGCGTGGTCGCCCTGCGCAAAGGCCGCCTCGATCAGCATCACCGCCGCGGTCATGCGAGCGATGGCCTGTTCGTCGGCGTCCCGTGCGCAGGCCGCGGCCGCGTGGCCTTCCAGCAAGGCGCGCACCTCGTAGATCTGCCGGGTGGTTTCCCGGTCGATGGTGGCCACCATGGGGCCCTGGCCCTGCGGTGTCTCCACCAGGCCTTCGGTTTCCAGGTGGCGCAGCACCTCGCGGACGATGGTGCGGCTGACGCCCAGCTCTTCGCACAGCGTGCGCTCCACCAGGCGCTGCCCCGGCTGGAAGTACTGCCCGATGATGGCATCGCGCATTTTCTCCAGGGTCAACTCCCGCAAGGTTCGCTGGTTGCGGTCGATACGGAGGGAGCTACCTTTGGCTGGCATCAATCAACTCTCTGTCCAATGGCGTGGGGTGATGCGGATGCGCCCCACGCGGCCTTGCTTTGCAGGATTGTCGCAGCTAGTGCACTCAGAAGCTGTGGTTCACACCCGCACCGAAACCCGTGGCGCCGTCCTTCTGGTACATCTTGAAGCGGCTGACGCTGGAGTAGAGGTAGGTGCGCTTGGACAGGGGGTAGCGGCCACCCAGGGACACCATCTGGCTGTGGTCACCGTCCACCGACATGCGGCCGATGCTGGCTTGCAGCAGCACGGGGTTGAGCTGCCAGGTCGCGCCCAGCGTGGCCGAGCGGGCGGTGCTGTTGCTGACGCTGCCGCGGTAGGTGCTGACGTCGTAGGCGCCCATCACCGTGAAGTCGCCAAAGGCCTGCTTGAGGCCCAGGAACTTGACCGTGTCGCCATCGGCATTGCGGCCCGATGAGAAGGTGGTCTTGAAGCCACCCGTGCCGTACTTGAGCGCCAGGCCATAGGGCGTGGCCTGGCCGGCACCCGCCGCGGTCGATTTCTCGAAAGAGGTGTTCACCGACACCGACACGCCGCCATAGGTGGGCGAGTCATAGAACACGCCATTGTTCAGGCGGAAGTACTCGGCGCTGCCCGCGTTGCCGCGGCGGTCCACGGCGTAGTTGTAGTGCCAGAACTGCCAGGCCGGCGAGGCCAGGCGGTCGAAGTTCTCCCAGGGGTCGTAGGCCCAGTCGTTGGCGGTGACCGCGTCCATCGCACGGCCGATGCGCACATGGCCGAAGCCGCCCTTGAGGCCCACGGTGGACTCGCCATACCAGAAGGGCTTGTTGCTCTGCTCGGTGGCGCCGGTGTCGGGCTCGAAGCGGGTGCTGAGGCGGAAGGTGGTGGCCAGGCCACCGCCCAGGTCTTCCTTGCCGCTGAAGGTCAGGTCGCTGCGCTGCAGCGAGCCCACTTGCGTGCCCTTGGAGATGGCGATGCCGTCGAAGCCGCGGTACATCGCAGCGTCGATGGTGCCGGAGATGGTGACGTTGGACTGGGCCATCGCACCGGTGGCGGCCGCGGCAGACACCAGGGCCGTCAGCAAGGGAGCTGCGGTGCGCGTAGAACGGAGGGTCGACAGGAGGGACTTGTGGGACATGGTCATCTTCCTCTGAAAAGGTGGGGCGGGACAGGGACAGGACGGAACAAGGACGGGACAGGGAACTTCAGGCAAAGCGCTGCCCGCAGCGCCCGCAGGAGGGCGCTGGCTGGGAGGGAGCGAGGGAAATCAGGCGGCCGCGTGGACCTGGCTGTGGGCGTTCACCCAGGCCAGGTGGCCGAGCGAGCCCACCTGCCAGTCGGGCGCGGCACCAGGGCGCAGCGGCAGGCGGATGTCGAGGTCCTGGTGCCAGTTGGTGGCCAGGTGCACCTGCATCACATCGCCCAGGTAGCTCAGGTCGGTCACCCGCACGGGGATGGACGGCGTGTCAGTGCCCGCGTCGTGCAGCAGGTGCAGGCGGTCGGGGCGCAGCATCAGGGTGGCATCGTCGCCGTTGGCGGCATCGCAGCGCAGCGGCGCACCTTCGAGGCGGCGGCCATCGGGCAGCACGATGTCGGCCACGTCGCCACGGCGTTGCGCCAGCTTCACGGGCAGGAAGTTGCTGTGGCCGATGAAGCCCGCCACGAAGCGCGTGGCCGGGTGCTCGTAGAGCTCGGCGCCCGTGCCCACCTGCTCGATGCGGCCCTTGTTGAACACGGCGATGCGGTCCGACAGGCGCAGCGCTTCTTCCTGGTCGTGGGTCACGTACAGGATGGTGATGCCGGTGTCGTGGTGGATGCGCTTGAGCTCGAACTGGATCTCTTCGCGCAGCTGCTTGTCGAGCGCCGACAGCGGCTCGTCCATCAGCAGCACGGGCGGGTTGTAGGCCAGGGCGCGGGCGATGGCCACGCGCTGCTGCTGGCCACCGGAGAGCTGGCTGGGCTTGCGATCGCCGTGCTGGTCGAGGTGCACCAGCTTGAGCATGGCCTTGACACGCTCGGCGATGCGCTGCTTGTCCCAGCCACGCACCCGCAGCGGGAAGGCCACGTTCTCGGCCACGCTCAGGTGCGGGAACAGGGTGTAGCGCTGGAACACCATGCCGATGTTGCGCTGGTTGGGCGGCACGTTCAGCAGCGGCTTGCCGGCCAGCTGCACCGTGCCTTCGGTCGGGTCCTGGAAGCCGGCCGTGATGTAGAGCGTGGTGCTCTTGCCCGAGCCCGAGGGGCCCAGGAAGGTCATGAACTCGCCTTCGCGGATGTCCAGCGAGACACCGTCGATGGCCACAGACTGGCCATACGTTTTGCGCAGGCCACGGATGCTCAGGAAGGGAGCGTCGGAGGGGGTCAGGTCAGTGGCCATGGTCGTCGTCTTTCTTGAACAGGGCTGCGATCAGCATGAACAGCAAGGTGATGCCGATCAGCACGGTGGACACGGCGGCGATCACCGGGGAGAGGTCTTGGCGCAGGGCGCTCCAGATGCGCACAGGCAGGGTTTCCATGCCGGGGGTGGCCATGAAAATGGACACGACCACTTCGTCCCAGGACACAAGGAAAGAGAACACGCCAGCGGCGAACAGGCTCAGGCGCAGGGCCGGCAGCGTGACCCGCCACTTGACCTGCCAGGGCGTGGCGCCGCAGATCATGGCGGCCTCTTCCAGCGCGAAGTCGTAGCCTTCGAGGGCGTTGCACAGCGTGATGATGGAGAACGGCAACGCGATCACCAAGTGGCCGATGACGAAGCCGGTGAAGGTGCCGGTCAGGCCCACCTTCAGGCACAGGGCGTACAGCGCCACCGCCAGCACCACCACGGGCAGCACCATGGGCGTGATGAAGAAGCCGCGCAGCAGGGCCCGGCCCTTGAAGCTGCCGCGCACCAGGGCCAGCGCCGTGATGAAGCCCAGGCCCACCGACAGCGCGGTGACCACCAGCGCCACGCGGGTGCTGTGCCACATGGCCTCGAGCCAGCCCGGGTCGGCCCACATCTCGCGGTACCACTGCAGCGTCCAGCCCGGGGGCGGGAAGATCAGCCAGGGCGAGGAGCCAAAGGACAACAGGGCGATGAAGACGATGGGGGCGAGCAGGAAGAGCACCACCACGGCCCCGATGGCAGCCAGGCTCAGGCGCAGGGGCAGGCCCAGTCGGTCGTGATCAAGCAGCATGTTGACCTCCCTTCGCGGGGAAGAGCTTGAGTTGCAGGGCGTACAGCCCCAGGGTGATGAGCAGCAGCACCAGCGAGGCGGCACCGGCCAGGCCCCAGTTGAGCAGCGACTGCACGAGTTGGGCGATCAGCTCGGCCAGCATCATGTGGCTCGCACCGCCCAGCAAAGCGGGCGTCACGAAGTAGCCCAGCGACATCACGAAGACCATCAGCGCACCGCTGGCCACACCGGGCAGGGCCAGGGGCCACAGCACCAGCCAGAAGGCTTGCCAGCGCGAGGCGCCGCAGGTGGCCGCCGCCCGCAGGATGGCCGGGTCCAGGCTCTTGATGGTGGCGTGCAGGGGCAGCACCAGGAAGGGCAACATGATGTAGCTCATGCCGATGGTCACGCCCGTGAGGTTGTTGACCAGGGCCAGCGGCTCGTCGATGACGCCCCACTTCATCAGCGTCTGGTTGATGAAACCGGTGCGCTGCAGCAGCACCATCCAGGCGTAGGTGCGCACCAGCAGGTTGGTCCACATGGACAGCAACAGGCAGCCCATGAGGAAGCGGCTCCAGCGGCCCGGCACGATGGCCATCAACCAGGCCACCGGGAAGCCCAGCACCACGGTCACCACGGTGACGATGGTGGCCACCAGCAAGGTGTTGTAGAGCACCTTGGCGTAGGTCCAGGTGCCGATCAGTTCGGCGTAATGCTGCAGGCCGAACTGCGGCTCGGTCACGCTGCGCAACAGCAAGCTGAGCACGGGCAGCACGAAGAACAGGGCCAGCAGCGCCAGCACCGGGGTGAGCCAGGCGAAGCCGCTGCGCCGTTGGGGGCAGGCAGCGGTCGCTGGCAGGGCCAGGGGTACCGTCATGGTGTCAGTGGGCATGGGGACTTCCTCAGGGGGCGAGCGCCGCGGGGTGTTCACGTTGGCGCTCGCGAAGGCGGGGGGTTACTGGGCCTGCCAGGCGTACCAGCGCTTGGCCACCACGTCGCGGTTCTCGGCCCACCAGCCCATGTTCAGGTTGATCTGGCCTTTGGTGAACTGGTCGGGCAGGGTCTTGACCGCGGCCGGCGACATCAGTGCCTTGGAGCCCAAGTTGACCGGGGCGTAGGCCGTCTCAGTCGCGAAGTCGGCCTGGCCCTTGGCGCCAGCGGCGTAAGCCAGGAACTTCATGGCCTGGGCCTTGCGCTTGCTGCCCTTGGGCACCACCAGCACGTCCGACGCCGTCAGGCTTTGCGACCACGACACGCCCACGTTCTGGCCACTGGTCTCGACCGAGTGCACGCGGCCGTTCCAGAACACGCCGATGGGCGCTTCACCCGAGGCCAGCAGCTGCTGCGATTGCGCGCCGCCCGTCCACCACACGATGTTGGCCTTGATGGTGTCGAGCTTTTTGAAGGCGCGGTCCAGGTCCAGCGGGTAGAGCTTGTCGGCGGCCACGCCATCGGCCAGCAGCGCCAGTTCCAGCACGCCCGGGGCTGACCACTTGTAGAAGGTGCGCTTGCCGGGGTAGGCCTTGGTGTCGAACAGGGCCGAGAAATTGGCCGGGGCGGCGCCCTTGTAGACGTCCTTGTTGAAGGCCATCACGAAGGCGTAGTAGAAGCTGCCGACGTGGTACTGGCCCGAGAAGCGCGGGTCCAGCTGGGACTTGGGCACCACGGTGTAGTCGATGGGTTCCAGCAGGCCATCCTTGGCGGCCTTGGCGGCGAAGTCGGCCTCGACGTCCACGACGTCCCAGTTCACATTGCCGCTCTCGACCATGGCCTTGAACTTGCCGTAGTCGGTGGGGCCGTCTTGCTGCACGGTGATGCCCGATGCGGCCGAGAACGGCACGGCCCAATGCTTCTTCTGGGCCGCCTGGGTGGTGCCACCCCAGCTGGTGAAGACGATGCTGTCTTGCTGCGCTTGCGCGGGCAGGCCGGCTGCGGTCAGCAGGCCAAGCGCGAGGCTGGTCAGGGCAAGGCGACGGGAGGTGCGTGCGGTGTGGGGCATGGTCGTTCCGGAGTGAGGTGGGTTCAGGGACGGGGAGAGAAAGCGGTCGGGCGCATGACCTTGCTGTCCATCTCTTCGATCAGCGCCTGGATCTTGGGAATGAAGGCCTGCCAGGCCGGGTCGGCGGCGAGGGCCTGGCGGCGGCGTTCGCGCTCATCGAGGCTGTCGAAGGCCCAGATGTGGACGATCTGGTTTTGCGGGCCGATGTCCGAGTGGAAATAGCCGACCAGGTGGCCCAGGTGTGCGCGCTGGATGGCCAGGCCTTCCTCGCCGACCATCGAGAGGTAGCTGGGCAAGGTGCCGACCTTGAGGCGGTAGGTGCGGATTTCGTAATACATGGCGTGGGCTTTCAAGGCATGCGCTCAGCGCATCACGAAGGGGTCGGGGATGGGCGCGTCCGAGGTGTTGATCCACACGGACTTGGTGCGGGTGTAGGCCAGCGCGGCCTCCATGCCGCCTTCACGGCCCAGGCCGCTGAGGCCGAAGCCGCCGAAGGGCACGATGGGCGAGACCACGCGGTAGGTGTTGACCCACACGATGCCGGCATGCAGCGCACGGATCAAGCGGTGGCCACGGGCCAGGTCACGCGTGAACACGCCCGAGGCCAGGCCGTAGGCGCTGTCGTTGGCCAGGCGGATGGCATCGGCCTCGGTGTCGAAACGCACCACGCTGAGCACCGGGCCGAACAGCTCGGTCTGCACGCTGGGGATGTCGGCGTTCGGGCAGTCGAGGATGGTGGGCGCGTAGAAGTGGCTGTCGGCCGCAAAGCCTGACGGCACGCCGCCTCCGCAGACCAGCCGCGCCCCCGCGTCGAGGCTGGCTTGCACCGTGCGTTCGATGTGGGCGATCTGCTTGCGCGTGGCCAGCGGGCCCATCTCGGTGGCCAGGTCCTTCGGGTCGCCGATGCGGATGCGCGCGGCCTTCTCGGCCAGGGCGGCCAGCAGGCGGTCGGCGATGCCACGCTGCACCAGCAGGCGCGATCCGGCCACGCAGCTCTGGCCGCTGGCACCGAAAATGCCGGCCACGAGGCTGTTGCACACGCTGTCGAGATCGACGTCGTCGAAGACCAGCACCGGCGACTTGCCGCCCAGCTCCAGCGAGGTGTCGGCCAGGTTCTCGGCCGTGTTGCGCACGATGTGCCGCGCCGTTTCAGGGCCGCCGGTGAAGGCCACCTTGTCGACCAGCGGGTGGCTGGTCAGGGCCTTGCCACAGGCATCGCCAAAGCCGGTGACGATGTTGAGCACGCCGGGCGGGAAGCCGGCCTCCTGCACCAGCTTGGCGAAGGCCAGCAGCGGCGCCGGGCCTTCTTCGGACGCCTTCAGCACCACGGTGCAGCCCGCGGCCAGCGCCGGGCCCAGCTTGACGGCCGACAGGAAGAGCTGCGAGTTCCAGGGCACGATGGCGGCGATCACGCCCAGGGGCTCGCGGCGGGTGTAGGCCTCCATGTCGGCCTTGTCCACCGGCAGGTGGCGGCCTTCGAGCTTGTCGGCCAGGCCGGCGTAGTAGCGGTAGTACTCCGCCACGTAGCCGATCTGGGCGCGGGTCTCGCGGATCACCTTGCCGGTGTCGCGCGTTTCCAGCTCCGCCAGCAGGGGCGCATCGCGGGTGACCAGCTCGGCCAGGCGGGCCAGCAGCTTGCCGCGCGCCGTGGCCGTGAGATCACGCCAGGCGGGGTCGTTCAACGCCCGGTGGGCCGCACGCACGGCACGGTCCACATCGTCGGCCGTGGCCGCGGGCATGCGGGCCCAGGCGGTGCCGGTGGCCGGGTCCACGCTCTCGAAGTGCGTGCTGCCGGGCTCGAACTGGCCGTCGATGAACTGGGAGAAGGTCTGCAACATCGTGGTCCCTTCGGGCGTCACTGGAAAGCCGGCACCACGTGGGCGATGAAGTTCTCCAGCGTGCGCTTCTTGGTCTCGAAGTCCATGTGGTTGTCGATCCAGAAGCTGTACTGGTCATAGCCCAGGGCCTCGTAGGACTTGAGCCGGTCGATGACCTGCGCAGGCTTGCCCACCACCAGGCTCTGGCGCAACTGCTCGGGGGCGAACTGCGGGAAGGCGTCCAGGTCTTCCTGGCGCAGCGGCTCCATCAGGCCTTGCTGGATCGGGCGCTCTTTCTTCACCCACTTCATGAAGTGGCAGTAGAAGGCTTGCAGGTCGCGGCAGGCCTGATCGACCTCGGCATCAGAGGCGCCCACGAAGGTGTGCATCAGCAGCATGATCTTGGGGCGCGGCACCTCGGGGTGGGCCGCGCAGGCGGCGTTGAAGCGCTCCATCAGGGCGGACACCTCACCATCGCCCGACGCCAGCGGCGTCACCTGCACGTTGCAGCCCTGCGCCACGGCGAAATCGTGCGAGTGCGGGTCGCGCGCGGCAATCCACATCGGCGGGAAGGGGCCTTGCACCGGACGTGGCAGCGAGGTGGTGGTCGGGAACTGCCAGTAGGGGCCATCGGCCGCGCAGTCGCCCTTGAACAGGCCTTGCAGCAGGGGCACCATGGCGCGCATGCGGGCCCCGGCTTCCATGGCGTCCAGGCCGGGGAAGAGGCGTTCGTACTCGAACATGTAGGCGCCACGGGCGATGCCCAAATCCAGGCGGCCACCGCTGATGGCATCGACCAGGCCGGCCTCACCCGCCAGTTTGATGGGGTGCCAGAACGGGGCGATGACGGTGCCCGTGCCCAGGCGGATGCGCTCGGTCTTGGCGGCCAGGTAGGCGAGGTTCACGAAGGGGTTGGGGGCGATGGTGAAACCCATGCCATGGTGCTCGCCCACCCAGGCGGCTTCGAAGCCACCGCGCTCGGCGATTTGCACCAGCTCGGTCATCTCGTCGAGCTGCTGGGTGATGGGCGTGCGGTCGTCGTACCGCTCCACGTGGAGGAAAAGAGAGAACTTCATGGGGCGCTCCAGTTCAAATCGGGTTCAAGCGGCGGCCAGGGGGCGGACTTCGCCCTCGTCCTGGTTGCCGACGTAGATGCCAAAGGCATCCTGTGCGCGCTCTCGCGCATAACGGTTCAGCATCGATTGCAAGGCGCTGTCGGGCAGGCCCAACGCGGGCAGGTCGGACAGCGGCACGCTGCGCCAGCCGGGGGCCGCCACGGGGCCCGAGGTGGTGCGGCCGCGGTAGACGATGCGCGAACCCTCTGGCGTGTCAAAGACGGCGAAGAGGAAGTCCAGCGATGCCGCCACACCCTGCGCTTGCAGGCTTTGCAGCAGGCTGGCGGCGTCGGCGGCCGTGGGCAGGTCCAGCCCATTCGCCCCCTGGGTGAAGAGCACACCCTCGGCCGTCTCGATCAGGGCTGTGGTGCGGGCCTGGCGGCTCTGCGCCGCTTGCGCGGCCTGCGCCAGCTGGAAGCCGACGTAGGCGCCCTGGCAGTAGCCCAGCGGGCGTGCCGTGCGCTGGCCCATCTCGGCGACCTGGCCGATCAGGATGGTGTGGTCGCCAGCGTCCACACGCTGGTGCACGGTGCAATCGAACCAGGCCACGCTGCCATCGATCAGGGGCGAGCCCGTGTGGCCCTCGCGCCAGGCCGCCTGGCCGAACTTGTCTGGCGATTTCGAGGCGAACAGGCCCGAGACATCGCGCTGGTCGTCGGCCAGGAAATTGACCGCGAAAGCCTCGGACTGCATGAACACCGGGTGGCTGGCGGTGGTCTTGCCCAGGCACACCAGGATGAGCGGCGGGTCCAGCGACACCGAGGTGAACGAGTTCGCCGTCAGGCCACGGGGCGTGCCATCGGCGTCTTTCGTGGTCACGATGGTGACGCCGGTGGGGTAGTTGCCCAGCGCCTGGCGGAAGGCTTTCGGGTCGATGGGGGTCATGCTGCCTCCAGGTCGGTGGTGCCGGCTTCGGCGGCCAGCAGGAAGGGTTGAAGCTCGGCATGCACCTGCGGCGCACCGGTCAGGCACATCATGTGGCGCTCGTTGGCCAGCACACGGCGGGTGCCACGCGGCGCGGCCTCGGCCATCGCTTGCGACATGTCAGGCGTGGAGTTGGGGTCGAACTCACCGGTCATGAACAGCGCGGGAGGTTGGAGCTCGGACAGGCGGCCCTCGTGGGCACGGTCGCTGTGGGCGAACAGCTGGTAGGTTCTGGCATAGCCGGTCAGGTTGACACTGCCCAGCAACCGACGGCAGAGCTGGGCCGCAGGCACCAACGCAGCAGGAACGGGTTCACCGAACCAGCGGCTGAGGGTGTTGTCGATGCCGGCCATGCTGCTGCTCGAATGCAGGCTTTGTACCCGGTCCATCACCGCCTGACGCTGGGCTTCGCTGCGACAGTACACGCCATTGAGCGCCGTGACACTCAGGCATCTCCCCGGCTCCCGCAAAGCGAACTCCAGGGCCACCAGCGCGCCCATGGAATGCCCGACGACGTGCGCACGCTGGATGCCCAGCTGGTCCAGCAGGCGGCGCAGCTGCTCGGCGTAATCGCCCAGGCTGGCCTGCTCGGGCGGCAGCGGGCTTTGCCCGTGCCCCAGCATGTCGTAGGTGACCACGGTGTGTTGTCGGCAAAAGCCGATCACCTGGGGCGTCCACACGTCCTGGCTCATGCCGACACCGTGGATGAACACCACGGCCGTGCCTTGGCCGAAGACCGCATGGCAGGTGCCGTCGGCCAGGATGCCGCGGGCGCGGCTGGGAGGGGGCTGCATCTCAGGCATGTCCTTGGAGCTCCGCCATGTCCTGGTAACGGTCGCCGATGCGGTGGTGCGGACGGCCACCGATGGAGGCGCCCAGGGCCACCACGATCTCGTCCGGCGCGGGTGCGTCCGTGATGGAGAACTGGATGGTCAGGTAGTGCGAGCGCATGCCCTCGTCGTGCTTGTGCATGAGCGGGATGGCGATGGGGCAGGCCGGGCCACCGCGCACATTGGTGAAGCTCAGGAAGCTCTTGGCGCCCACCGCGGTGCGGAAGTGGTTGCCGAAACGCAGGGTGTGGGTCAGGGCGGAGGCGTGCTCCACCTCGCCAGACGTGCCGACGATGGCCGCCTTGCCGTAGGCCTCGACGGCGTCGCCCGAGCCAGCCATACGCAGGATTTCCGCCGTCAGCAGCGCGCCGAGCTGGGGGGCGATCTCGTGGATCTCGGGCTTGAGGTCTTCCACGAAACCGCGCCCTGCCCAGGGGTTGCGCAGCACGGCCGCGGCAGCGAACAGGCGCAGCGGTTTGGGGGCGATCTTGCCGCCCTCGATCAGGGTGTCTTCCGTGTAGGTGACCACTTTGCGGAGCTGAAAAGTCATGCTGTTTCCTTCGGTTTTCGGCGCTTTGTATGTTGGTATACCAATCCGGTATGGGTGCCAATTTAATCAACATGTCATGTGCTGACAAGCCCGGGACTTACCCTGAATGACTCGATGAACACGTGGCTGTCTGCAGGATTGCCATCCACTTGATACCATCCTGACTTATGGCATACCAAGCACAATGCGGGCCAGATTTGAGGGTGCCGTGAAGGCCATGGAATGCCGCCAGATGAAGCGCCGCTGATGCCTCACCCAGGCCGGGCTGAAGTTGCCGCTTCAAGTTGGGCGCCCATGCCATGCAGCGGTGCACCCAGGCGATGTTTTGGTGCGCGACAGGCCGGGTCGCAGCGCGCGCATCGGTCCGTGCTCGCACAAAGCAAAGCCCCATCGACTTGCGCCGATGGGGCTTGGGGTGTGGACATTTGCGTGGGCCGAGGCCCTGGGGTCAGCCCGTCTGGCCTGGCACCCAGCTCGTGCCAGCCAGTGGCACCTGGGCCATGGCCGCGGCTTCCACCGTCAGGGCCACCAGGTCTTCGGGCTCCAGGTGGTGCACGTCCTGCTTGCCACAGGCGCGGGCCAGGGTGGTGAGCTCCATGGTCAGCGTCTTCAGGTAGTTCTTCAGGTGCCTGGCGCCCACCTCAGGCTCCAGGCGCTTTTCCAGCACGGCGTCTTGCGTGGTCACGCCCACGGGGCATTTGCCCGTGTGGCAGTGGTGGCAGAAGCCCGGCGCGGTGCCCAGTGCGGCGTAGTCGGCTTCGGCGCTGTGCAGCTGGCCGTCTTGCTGGTAGGTGTCGCGGTTGCAGCCCAGGGCCATCAGCACGCCCTGACCAATGGCCACGGCGTCCGCGCCCAGGGCCAAAGCCTTGGCCACGTCGGCACCGGTGCGGATGCCGCCCGAGACGATGAGTTGCACCGTGCCCTTCATGTCCAGGTCTTCCAGCGCGGCCACGGCCTGACGGACGGCGGCCAGCGTGGGGATGCCCACGTGCTCGATGAAGCAGGTCTGCGTGGCGGCCGTGCCACCTTGCATGCCGTCCACCACCACCACGTCGGCACCGGCGTGCACGGCCAGCTTGACGTCGTTGTAGACGCGGGTGGCGCCCACCTTCACGTAGATGGGCTTTTCCCAGTCGGTCAGCTCACGCAGTTCCTGGATCTTGATGGCCAGGTCATCGGGGCCCGTCCAGTCGGGGTGGCGGCAGGCCGAGCGCTGGTCCACGCCTTCAGGCAGGGTGCGCATCTTGGCCACGCGGGGGTTGACCTTCTGGCCCAGCAGCATGCCGCCGCCGCCCGGCTTGGCGCCCTGGCCCAGCACCACCTCGATGGCATCGGCCTTGCGCACGTCATCGGGGTTGAAGCCGTAGCGCGAGGGCAGGCACTGGTAGACCAGGGTCTTGGACGACTGGCGCTCTTCCTGCGTCATGCCGCCGTCGCCCGTGGTCGTCGAGGTGCCCACGGCCGTGGCTGCCTTGCCCAGAGCCTCCTTCACGTTGGCCGACAGCGCGCCGAAGCTCATGCCGGCCACGGTGATGGGCGTGTCCAGCACGATGGGCTTCTTCGCGAAGCGCGTGCCCAGCACGGTTTTGGTGGAGCACTTCTCGCGGTAGCCCTCCAAGGGGTAGCGCGACAGCGAAGCGCCCAGGAAGACCAGGTCATCGAAGTGCGGCAGCTTGCGCTTGGCGCCCAGGCCGCGGATTTCGTACAGGCCGGTGTTGGAGGCGCGGTGGATGTAGTCCAGCGTGCTGCGGTCGAAGCTGGCCGATTCTTCGCGTTGAAGTTGCTTGGCGGGCTTGAAGGTGATGGGGTGTTCGGTGCTCATGTGTGGGCTCCTCAATAGGTTTGGTCAGCGTCTGCGTTCCAGTGGTACAGCGAGCGAGCGGATGCGACCCGCTTGAACTCCTGTGGCTGGTGCTGCAAGCCCGCGGCGGCCAGCAGCTCGGTCAGCGCGGTGATGTCGGCATCGCCCAGGGGCTCGATCTGGGCGTCTGCGCCCAGGCTCTTGATGTCGCCACGCACGTAGATGACGGCTTCGTACAGCGAGTCGCCCAGCGCGTCACCGGCATTGCCGCAGATCACCATGCGGCCCGCCTGGGCCATGAAGCCCGAGAAGCTGCCCACCGAGCCGCCCACCACGATGTCCCCGCCCTTGAGCGAGATGCCGCAACGCAGGCCTGCATCGCCATCGATGATGAGCAGGCCGCCGTGCGCCGAAGCACCAGCGCTGTTCGAGGCGAAGCCCTTCACGTGCACCTTGCCACTCATCATGTTCTCGGCCACACCGGTGCTGGCGCTGCCATGGATGGTCACGTCGGCCAGCTTGTTCATGCCGGCGGCGTAGTAGCCCGCATGGCCGTCGATGGTCACCTTCACCGCAGCGTCCATGCCGACCGCGATGTTGTGAGCCCCGTCGGGGTTGACCACGGTGATGTGCTGACCGTTGAGCTCGGCGGCCGGGCCGTGCAGGTGCTGGTTGAGCGGGCGAACGCCGCCTGCGCTCAGGTCGAATTTCAGGCTTTCCATACGTACATCTCCTCAGGGGCAGGTTCAAAGACGGTGGCGTGCTTCACGTCGGGCAGGTGGGCCAGCGAGCGGAACTCGGAGGCGATGGCCACGTAGTCGTCGGTTTCGGCCACGACGGCCGGCTTGCAGGCGAAGGGGTCGCGGATCAGGGCCAGCTCGGTCGAGGTGCCCATCAGGAAGGTGTAGAAGCCGTCCAGCGCCTCGAAGCCCTTTTGCAGCGCGGTGTGCAGGTTGTCGCCTTCGCGCAGGCGCCACTCCAGGAAGCGGCAAGCGGCTTCGGTGTCGTTGTCGGTTTCGAACTTGATGCCGCGCGGCTCCAGCATGCGGCGCACGCCGTTGGGGTTGGACAGCGAACCGTTGTGCACCAGGCAGAAGTCTTCACCGGCGGTGAAGGGGTGGGCACGGTCCGGGGTCACGGCACTCTCGGTGGCCATGCGGGT
Source organism: Aquabacterium sp. (assembly GCA_023266355.1). Lineage (GTDB taxonomy): Bacteria > Pseudomonadota > Gammaproteobacteria > Burkholderiales > Burkholderiaceae_C > Aquabacterium. The sequence goes on along the minus strand of JAHFQM010000001.1, from coordinate 160,677 downwards.
GTGGCCCACCAGGTGGCTGCCTTGCAGCTGGCCGAACTGGTAGCGCGCGGCCACTTCGGCGGGTGTGCCGATGTCCTTGTAGAGCTCGATGCTGCGGCCGGCCGACAGCAGGTGCAGCTTCGGGCCATAAGCCTTCACAAAGGCCTTGACCGGGTCGGCCGCGCCTTCAAAGGTCAGCACCGCGTGGTTGGCCTTGATGCTGGCCTTGGCCTGCACCTTGAGCTCGGTGTTGAGCGCGTCCAGCAGGCCGGCCCAGTTGAAGGCTGCGCCCTCTTCTGTCAAGCCCGCGTACACGCTGAGCTTGCGTTGCCCGGCGGGCAAGGGCTCGGTGAACACGGCCAGGCCGGCCGAGTCAGGCCCGCGCTCGGTCATGCCGATGAGCATGGGCACCATCAACTCGCCGAGCTGGCTTCTCAACGAGGGCTTCTTCAATAGCAATCCAACGATTCCGCACATGATGTGAGTCGTCCTTCTTGGTCAATCGGTTGGTCGGTCGGTTCAGAAAAATTCCAGGTACTGCTTGATCTCCCAGTCGGAGACGTGCCGCATGTACTCCAGCCATTCCATGCGCTTGAGCTTGATGAACTCGTCGGCCACGGGGCCCAGGGCGCCCTTGATCAGCTCGTCACCTTCCAGTGCGTCCAGCGCGGCGCTCAGGTTCTGCGGCAGCAGGCCGATGCCGGCTTCCTGCAACTGGGCTTCGCTCCACTCGTAGAGGTTGACGTTGCGCGGCGCGCCCGGCTCCAGCTTGCGGTCGATGCCGTCGAGGCCGGCGGCGATCACGGCGGCCGTGGCCAGGTAGGGGTTGCAGGCGCCATCGGGCAGGCGCAGCTCCAGGCGGCCCTTGGGCACGCGCACCATGGTCGAGCGGTTGTTGTCGCCGTAGGAGATGTAGGCCGGTGCCCAGGTGGCACCCGTCAGCGAGCGGCCCACCACCAGGCGCTTGTAGGAGTTGATGGTCGGCGCGCACAGGGCCGTCAGTGCAGGCGCATGCGCCAACAGGCCGGCGAGGAAGTGGTAAGCCATGGGCGACAGCTCCAGCCCGTTGGCGTCGGCCTTGTCGCAAAACAGGTTGCGCTTGCCATCGCCCAGCGACAGGTGCATGTGCATGCCGTTGCCCGGTCGGTTGGCAAAGGGCTTGGGCATGAAAGAGCACACCAGGCCCATCTCGTTGGCGATCTCGCTGGCCGCCATCTTGAAGAAGATGAAGTGGTCGCAGGAGGTGAGGCAGTCGGTGTAGGTGTAGTTCAGCTCGAACTGGCCGTTGGCGTCCTCGTGGTCGATCTGGTAGACGTCGATGCCTGTGGCGCGCATCACGTTGGAGAGCTTCTCCAGGTAGGCACGGGTGCGCGACAGGCCCTTGTAGTCGTAGCAAGGCTTCTGCAGCGTGTCGGTGGCGTCACACGGCTCGATGCCACCGCCTTCGGTGCGGCGCAGCAGCGAGAACTCGGGCTCCAGGCCGGTGAACATGGTCAGGCCACGCTCGGCCAGGCGAGCCACCTGCTTCTTCAGGACCACGCGGCTGTCGTACGTCCAGGGCTCGCCCTCGACATGGCCCTCACACACGATGCGGGCCAGGCCCGGCTGCCAGGGCACCAGGGACACGGTGCTCAGGTCGCCTTTGGCCATGAAGTCCGGGCCGTGCGGCGCGATGCCCACGCCACAGATGGCGAAGCCGGCAAAGCCTGCGCCGTCGCTCAGCACCGTGTCCAGGTGAGACACAGGCACGGACTTGGCTTTGGCCACGCCGTGGATGTCCACGAACTGGGCCAGCACATAGGCCACGCCCTGGGCGCGCAGGTACTGCTGGGCTTGCTGCACCGTTTCAAAGCGTGTGGCGGGCACGAGGTCACCTGGAGGTGCGTCAAGGGGGATGGGCATGGGGGCGTTCAAGACAGTGCTCCTTCGAGGTTGAGGCCGGGTCAAGGCGACCGGCCTGAGGCGCGCTGCTTCGATGGGTTGCAGCGCATCGCGGTGTTTACTGTCATGCAACTAGTGTGCCTGACAGGAAACACCATTTTGGTGAACCACAGGTGCTGCACATACACTGACCGCTCACGTCACGTGTTCGAGGAGTTGGGCTTGGAACAAGATCAGGGCAGCAACCTGCCCTCGCTGGAAGAAGCGGTGGGCGCTGCCACGCGCGAGCTGAGGCAAAAGCATGGTTTGACGATCGCGCAAGTGGCAGAACAGGCCGGCATCAGCCGGGGCATGCTGTCCAAGATCGAGAACGGGCAGACCACGGCGGGCATGGACACGCTGGCCCGCATCGCCCGCACACTCGGGGTGTCGATGTCGATGCTGTTCAGCAAGTACGACGCCACGTCCAGTTCGGCGCAGCACATCCAGAAGGGTGCAGGCATGGAAGTGGTGCGTCGCGGCACCAAAAGCGGGCACACCTACCACCTGCTGGCCTACGACCAGGGCCCGGTCAAGCTGTTCGAGCCCTTCCTCATCACCATCGACGACGACACCGAGCGCTACCCGAGCTTCGAACACCCGGGCACCGAGTTCATCTACATGCTGGAGGGGCGCATCGAGTACCGCTGCGGGCAGGAGACCTACGTGCTGGCCCCTGGCGATGCCTTGACCTTCCAGGGCGAGGTGCCGCACGGGCCCGAGCGCCTCATCCAGTGCCCCATCAAGTTCTTGTCGGTGATCATCTATCCGCGACCGGCAGAGTGAGGCCGGACCAGGCGGGCGCTCACACCAGGTGGGTGTGCAGCAGCAACGCATCCGGCGTGAGCGGATGCAGGCCGATGCCAGCGCTGGCATCGGCCAGGCAGAAGCCTTCATCGGCCCCGAAGTGCTCGGGGGCAGGCCTCGCAGGGCCCAGATCCTGGTCCATGTACGTCAGGGCACAGGCACCGCGGATCACCCACACCAGGTTGTGGCCGTGGGTGGGCAAGCGCCAGGGGCCATGGGCAGGCAAAGGCAGCACCTGCACCGTCGCAGACACCCGCCCGCGTCGGGTCATCACGTTCCAGAACAAGGCCTGGGTGCCGGGCTCGCCATTGGCCAGGGCCAGCTCGCCCGGGTAAGAGGCCACGTCGCCCGGCAGCCGCAGGTCCCAGCAGCGCGCATCGCTGCGCAACCGCACCGGCCCGCCCTGGACCAGCACGGTCGTGCGGTCCAGGCCCTCGAAGCGCGAAAACGGCGCGGCCTGGCCGATCTCGGCCAGGCTCACGCGCCACAGCAGCGCACCGCCCTCGGCATCGCACTGCTGCGCGACCGCACGGGTCCAGCCCGCGCCATTGCGCCAGCGCTCGCGGGGCAAAGTGGACAGCGCAAAACGCTGCATCGGCGCCACCGCTGCGCGGCTCAGGACACGGCGCCCAGGCCGTACTTGCCCGTCAGCAGCTGACCCGAGCTGAAGCGCTCCAGCGCGTAGGGCGACAGCGGCACGTCGGTGGGCAGGCGCAGCGCCTCCTGGGCCAGCACCAGGCCCACGCCAGGCGACAGCTTGAAGCCATGGCCCGAGAAGCCATAGCCCACGACCAGGCCCTCGATGCCCGGGACGCGGCCCAGCACCGGGTTCCAGTCCGGCGTCACGTCGTACACGCCGGTCCAGGACGAGGCCAGGCCCGCGGTTTCGTAGGCCTGGAAGCGCTCGGCCACTTGCGCGCCGATGTCCACGACGTAGTCCATCGAGATGTCGCCTTGCTCGTTGTCCGGCGCAGGCAGGGTCTCGCCCACGATGCCCTCGCTGACCAGCATCTGGTTGCCGCCATAGCTGCGGCAGTACAGCATGCCCGGCGAGCCCAGGTCCTTGAACACGGGCATCTTGAAGGTGTAGGGGGCGTCCGTGCACTCCAGGGCCAGCACGGCGTGGCGCTCTGCCACCACGGGCGTGGGGATGCCGGTCCAGCGCTCGATGTCGGTGGCCCAGATGTTCTGGGTGCTGACGACGGTGTCGCTGCGGAAGGTGCCTTGGCTGGTCTCCACGCCACAGACCTTGCCGTTGTCCACCAGCAGGCGCTCGACGTTGACGCCCTCCATGATCTTGACGCCCAGGCGGCGGGCCGCACGGGCAAAGCTGGTGGCCACCAGGTAGGCGTCGGCGAAACCGGCTTCGGGCTCGTAGCCGATCAGGGCGGCATCATCGAAGTGGGCGATGGGCAGCAGCGAGCGGGCCTCGTCACGGCCCAGGAACTGCACCTCGATGCCCTTGGCGCGCTGGCCTTCCAGGGCGGCCTGCAGCGGCGACAGCTTGGGGCCGTCGGGTGCGCAGATCAGGTAGCCGCACTTGACCAGGCCGCTGGCGGCGTCCTCGTCCTGCAGGTACTCGGCGAAGTTCGTGAACACCGACCAGGAGCGGCGCGCCAGCTCGACGTTCTCGATCACCGAGTAATGCGTGCGCAGGATGCCCGACGACTGCGTGCTCGTGCCCGAGCCGATCTGCGAGCGCTCCAGCACGAGCACCTTCTTGGCGCCCAGGCGGGCCAGGTGGTAAGCGACCGAGGTGCCGATGACTCCGGCCCCGATCACGATGGCATCAAAGTTTTCCATCGTCAGCCTTTCTTGGGTCTGTGGGTTTGCGATGAAAGTCAGCGTAGGCCTGGCTGGCACGGCTTTTGATAGATGAAGCAACATCGAATCTGAAATGCACCATCACTGAACTTGAAGCGCCGCTTCAGGAAACCCTGCAGGATCTGCTCCATGGCTGATAGCACCTCGCCCGCCGTCTCGCGCCGCACCTCGGGCGTGCCCGACCTCCGCGCCCTGGAAACCTTCGTGGCCGTCTGCGACGCCCACTCCATGGTGCTGGCGGCCGAGCGCCTGGGCCTCAGCCAGAGCGCCGTCAGCCAGTCCATCAAGTCGCTGGAAGAAGAGCTCGGGCTGCAGCTGATGGACCGCGACGTGCGGCCGGCCCGCCCCACCCTGGCCGGCCGCATGCTGCACGAGGTGTCGGCCCAGCTGCTGTCGCAAGCGCGCGCCGCGATGGACCACGTGCGCGCCTCGGCCCGCCAGGAACTCGCCCAGATCCGCCTGGGCTGCGTGGACTCCTTCGCCGCCACGGTGGGCCCGCGGCTGATCCGTGCCATGGCCGGCAAGGCCCGCCAGATCCAGATGTGGTCGGGCCTGACCCCCGCCCTGGCCGAGCAGATGCACGGGCGCGAGCTCGACATGGTCATCTGCACCGACGCCGGCATGCAGGACACCCGCATCACGCAGCGCCTGCTGTTCTCCGAATCCTGGGTGGCCGTCTACCCCAAGGACCACGCCATCCCGCCCCTGACCTCGCTGAAGGCCTTGAGCAGCGCGGCCGGCACGCTGCCCCTGATCCGCTACAGCCAGCGCTCGGTGATCGGCCAGCAGATCGAGCGTTTCCTGCGGCACGTGGGCGTGACATCGCCGCGCTGCTACGAGTTCGACGCCACCGACCCCCTGCTCAGCCTGGTGGCCTCCGGCCTGGGCTGGGCCGTGACCACGCCGCTGTGCCTGTGGCAGTCCCGCCAGTACCTGGACGCCGTCAGCGTGGTGCCCCTGCCGCCCGCGCGCCTGGGCCAGCGCCACTTCTTCCTGCTGTCCCGCGAAGGCGAGTGGGCCGGCCTGGACGAAGAGGTCGTGCGCGTCACCCGCGAGGTCATCCGCCACGACACCGCACCCGCCATCCGCCAATGCCTTCCCGCGCTGCCCGCCAGCGCCCTGTCCTGCCCCGACGAGGAATTCACGTGAGCCACCCCACCGCCCCCGACACCCACACGTTCACCTTCACCCAAGGCACGCTGCCGCTGTTGATCTCCATCCCGCACCTGGGCACGGACATCCCCGACGAACTGCAAGAGGGCATGGCCGACATCGCCGCCATCAAGCAAGACACCGACTGGCACCTCGACCAGCTCTACGGCTTTGCCCACGCCATGGGGGCCTCGGTCATCCAGGCCAAGGTGTCGCGCTACGTGATCGACCTCAACCGCCCGCCCACCGGCGAAAGCCTCTACCCGGGCCAGACCACCACCGGCCTGTGCCCCACCGACACCTTCCGCGGCGAGCCGCTCTACCGCCCCGGCCACGCCCCCGATGACACCGAGCAGGCGCGGCGCCTGGCGCTTTACTGGCAGCCCTACCACCAGCAACTGCGCGACGAACTCGCGCGCGCCAAAGCCCAGCACGGTGCGGTGATGCTGTGGGACGCGCACTCCATCGCCAGCGAGCTGCCCCGCTTGTTCGAAGGCCGCCTGCCCGACCTCAACTTCGGCACCGCCGATGGCCGCAGCTGCGATGCTTCCGTCATCCAGGCCGTCGTGGACGTGGCCCGCACGGCGCCGTGCACCCATGTCGTCAACGGGCGCTTCAAAGGGGGTTACATCACGCGCCACCATGGTGCGCCCAGCGCAGGTGTGCACGCCATCCAGCTGGAAATGAGCCAGCGGCTCTACATGCAGGAGACCTCGCCCTTCGGCTACGAGGCCGCCAAAGCCCAGTCCCTGCAGCCCTTGCTCCAGCGCATGCTCGAAGCCGGCTTGCAGCAGCTCAAGGCCTTGCCACGCCCCTGAGCCCGGGTTGAAGCGACCTGGCCCTCGCCACGCCAAGTTTCCCTTCATGCACAATTTTCAACCTTCGTGAAACTTTGGCATGTCGGTTGCTTGGCTCCAGGTGAGCCCCCGGATGGTCCGGTGGCACAGAAGCTGGAGTCGCCATGAAACTGATCACCGCAGTGATCAAGCCTTTCAAACTGGACGATGTGCGCGAAGCCCTGGCCAACGCCGGCGTGCAAGGCATCACCGTCACCGAAGTCAAAGGGTTTGGTCGTCAAAAGGGGCACACCGAGTTGTACCGGGGTGCCGAGTACATCGTTGACTTTCTCCCCAAGGTCAAGCTGGAGGTGGCCGTGCAGAGCGACCACGTCGATGCGCTCGTGGACGTGATCCGCCAGGCGGCCTACACCGGCAAGATCGGCGACGGCAAGATCTTCGTCAGCCCGCTGGAAAGCGCCCTGCGCATCCGCACCGGCGAACAAGACGACCAGGCGCTGTGACAGCCCGCCACCCCACAGGAGTTTGACGATGAAACATTGCCTTCTGGCGCTGGCCTTGAGCGGCGCCCTCTTGTCTTCGGCCCAGGCCGACGACGCCCCCGCCTCCGCACCCACCGCGACAACGGCCACGGCTGCGGTCAACGTGGCACCTGCCGCGCCCGCCACGCCCGCACCACCCGCCACCGTGGCGGCGTCCACGGCCGCTTCCGATGCCGCGCCAACCACCGCGGCCCCCGTGGTCAACAAGGGCGACTCGGCCTGGATGATCGTGGCCACGCTGCTCGTCATCATGATGGCCGTGCCCGGCCTGCCGCTGTTCTACGGCGGCATGGTGCGCGCCAAGAACATGCTGTCGGTGATGATGCAGGTCATGGTGACCTTCTCGCTGCTGGGCGTGCTGTGGTGCATCTACGGCTACAGCCTGGCCTTCAGCGAAGGCAATGCCTTCTTCGGTGGCTTCGACAAGCTCTTCCTCAAGGGCGTGACGGCCGACAGCGTGGCCGCCACCTTCAGCAAGGGCGTGGCCATCCCCGAGTACCTGTACATCGCCTTCCAGATGACGTTCGCGGCCATCACCCCGGCGCTGATCATCGGGGCGGTGGCCGAGCGCGTGAAGTTCTCGGCCATCCTGCTGTTCATGGTGCTGTGGTTCACCTTCAGCTACCTGCCCCTGGCCCACATGGTCTGGTACTGGGCTGGCCCCGACGCCTACACCAGCGCCGCGGCAGGTGACGCAGCCACCGCCACCGCGGGCTTCCTGTTCCAGAAGGGCGCCATCGACTTCGCGGGCGGCACCGTGGTGCACATCAACGCGGCCATGGCTGGCTTGGTGGGCGCCTTCCTCATCGGCAAGCGCGTGGGCTTCGGCCGCGAGCACATGGCCCCGCACAGCCTGACCATGACCATGATCGGCGCGTCGCTGCTGTGGGTGGGCTGGTTCGGCTTCAACGTGGGCTCCAACCTGGAAGCCTCCAGCACCGCCGGCCTGGCCTTCATCAACACCTTCCTGGCCACCTGCGCGGCCACGGTGTCCTGGACCCTGGTGGAGTGGCTCTTCAAGGGCAAGCCGTCCATGCTGGGTGCGGCCTCCGGCGCCATCGCCGGCCTGGTGGCCATCACGCCGGCTTGTGGCTTCGTCGGCCCCATGGGCGGCCTGGTCATCGGCTTGCTCGCCGGTGGGGTGTGCTACTGGGGCGTCAACGGCCTCAAGCGCCTGCTGGGCGTGGACGACAGCCTGGACGTGTTCGGCGTGCACGGCGTGGGCGGCATCCTCGGCGCCTTGCTGACCGGCGTCTTCGCCGCGCCCAGCCTGGGCGGCACCGGCGTGTACGACTACGTGGCCAATGCCGTGGGCGAGTACAACATGGGCGCGCAACTGATCAGCCAACTCTGGGGCGTGGGCGTGTCGGTGGTGTGGTCGGGCGTGGTGTCCTACATCGCCTTCAAGATCGCCGATGTGACCCTGGGCCTGCGCGTCAGCGAAGAAGACGAACGCGAAGGCCTGGACCTCACCACCCACGGCGAGCAGGCTTACCACCCGTGATGCACCGTCGCTGACCGGCGCAGCCTGTCAGCCCCCAGGCACGGCCCCGCAAGAGGCCGTGCCTTTTGCATGCGGCCTCCGCAGCCGCGGGTGCATCTGCGGCGCGTCGAAAGCAGAGCATCAAAAGCGCTGAAGTTATGGCCACCATGAAGCCTGCGCCAGACAATCGTCGGCAACCACTTGTTCAACTTCTGCAGGCACACCCATGAAAGCAATCATCCCGGTCAAGCGGGTTGTGGACTACAACGTGAAAGTTCGCGTGAAGTCCGACGGCTCTGGTGTCGACATCGCCAACGTCAAGATGTCCATGAACCCCTTCGACGAAATCGCCGTCGAGGAGGCCACCCGTCTGAAGGAAAAGGGCGTTGTCACCGAGATCATCGCCGTCTCCATCGGCCCGGCCCAGTGCCAGGAAACCCTGCGCACGGCCATGGCCATCGGTGCCGACCGCGGCATCCTGGTCGAGACCGACGCCGACATCCAGCCCCTGGCCGTGGCCAAGGTGCTCAAGGCGCTGATCGACAAGGAACAGCCCCAGCTGATCATCCTGGGCAAGCAAGCCATCGACGACGACAGCAACCAGACAGGCCAGATGCTGGCTGCGCTGGCCGACCTGCCCCAGGGCACCTTCGCCTCCAAGGTGGAAGTTGCTGACGGCAAGGTCAAGGTCACGCGTGAAGTCGACGGCGGTCTGGAGACCGTCTCGCTGAGCCTGCCGGCCGTGATCACGACCGACCTGCGCCTCAACGAGCCGCGCTACGTCACGCTGCCCAACATCATGAAGGCCAAGAAGAAGCCCCTGGACACGGTCAAGCCGGCCGACCTGGGTGTGGACGTGGCCCCGCGCATCAAGACGCTGAGCGTCGCCGAGCCTGCCAAGCGCTCGGCTGGCATCAAGGTGGCCGACGTGGCCACCCTGGTGGACAAGCTCAAGAACGTCGCCAAAGTGATCTGAGGAGATAACCCATGACCGTTCTCGTCATTGCTGAACACGACAACCACAGCATCAAGGGCGCGACCCTGAACGTCGTCACGGCCGCCAAAGCCATCGGTGGCGATGTGCACGTGCTGGTGGCCGGTGCCAACGCTGGTGCCGCTGCCGCTGCTGCCGCGCAAATCGCTGGCGTGGCCAAGGTGCTGCACGCTGACTCGGCCGCTTTTGCCGACTCCCTCGCTGAAAACGTGGCCGCCCAGGTCCTGGCCGTGGCCTCCAGCTACAGCCACATCCTGTTCCCCGCGACCGCTTCGGGCAAGAATGTGGCCCCCCGCGTCGCCGCCAAGCTGGACGTCGCCCAGGTGTCGGAAATCACCAAGGTGGTCTCGCCCGACACCTTCGAGCGCCCCATCTACGCTGGCAACGCCATCGCCACCGTGCAATCGGCCGACGCCACCAAGGTGCTGACCGTGCGTGGCACCGCCTTCGACGGCGCAGCAGCCACCGGTGGTTCTGCCGCTGTGGAATCGCTGGCCGCTGTCGCGGACTCGGGCAAGTCGGCCTTCGTGGGCCGCGAAGTGACCAAGTCCGAGCGTCCTGAGCTGGCTGGCGCCAAGATCGTGGTGTCGGGTGGCCGTGCCCTGGGTTCTGCCGAGAAGTTCAACGAAGTGCTGCCCCCGCTGGCCGACAAGCTGGGCGCCGCGCTCGGCGCCTCGCGCGCTGCGGTGGACGCAGGCTACGCGCCGAACGACTGGCAAGTGGGCCAGACCGGCAAGATCGTGGCGCCTCAGCTGTACGTGGCCGTGGGCATCTCCGGCGCGATCCAGCACTTGGCCGGCATGAAGGACTCCAAGGTCATCGTGGCCATCAACAAGGATCCGGAAGCCCCGATCTTCCAGGTGGCCGACTTCGGTCTGGAAGCCGATCTGTTCACGGCCGTGCCGGAACTGGTCAAGGCGCTGTGATGCCACCGTGACGCGGACAAAGTGAGAAGCCCCGCGACCAGAAACAACAACGCCGCGAGATGATCCCCAGAGGGACACCTTCGCGGCGTGATCATGTGCAATCCTGGTCGGGGTGAGAGGATTCGAACCTCCGGCCTCTACGTCCCGAACGTAGCGCTCTACCAGGCTAAGCTACACCCCGATGTCGATCTGCTTGCATTGCATTCCAGCAAATGCACCCGCAGCCATCAGCTGGAGCGGTGGATCGAATCAAACGACAATTGTAGCAGAGCTTCGCGCCATTCGGACTGCGGCAGCGTGCTCAGGCTGCGCTGGGCCTGGTCCACCTGGGCCTGGGCGGCCTCGCGGGTGGCGTCCAGCGCGCCGGTGGCTTTCACGATCTCGATGATCTGGGCCATGCGCTCGACCTCGCCGTGCTCGATGGCGTGGCGGATCAGCGCAGCCTGCTCGGGCGTGCCGCGCTGCATCGCCACCAGCAGCGGCAGCGTGGGCTTGCCTTCGCGCAGGTCGTCGCCGATGTTCTTGCCCAGCTCGGCGGTGGAGCCTTCGTAGTCGAGCAGGTCGTCGATGAGCTGGAAGGCCGTGCCGAGCGCGCGGCCGTAGTCGGCGCAGGCGGCTTCCACCTCAGCGGGGGCGTCGGTGATGACGGCGCCCAGGCGGGCCGAGGCCTCGAACAGCTTGGCGGTTTTGTACTCGATGACGCGCAGGTAGTCGTCCACCGAGATGTCGGGGTCGTGCATGTTGATGAGCTGCAGGACCTCGCCCTCGGCGATCACGTTGGTGGCCTCGGCCAGGATCTCCATCACCCGCATGCGGTTGGTGGACACCATCATCTGGAAGGCACGCGAGTAGAGGAAATCGCCCACCAGCACGCTGGCGGCGTTGCCAAACAGGGCGTTGGCCGTCTTGCGGCCGCGGCGCAGGTCGGACTCATCGACCACGTCGTCGTGCAGCAGCGTGGCGGTGTGGATGAACTCGACCACGGCGGCCAGTTCGTGGCGCTCGCTGGAGCGGTTGCCCAGCGCCCCCGAGATCAGCAGCAGCAGCATGGGGCGCACGCGCTTGCCACCGGCACTGACGATGTAATGGGAAATCTGGTTGACCAGGACAACCTGGGACGCCAAACGCCGGTGGATGACCTGATCGACCTCGGCCATGTCGGCGGCGGCAAGGGTGCGGTAGCTGGCGGGGGAGGTGGTGGAGGTCACGCGGTCGGCAAGCGGTAAGCGCCCTGAGAACGCCTCAGCAGCGTCGTCCCGGATGGGGGACAAAGGCGGATTATAGAAAGCGGCGCCATCCCGACTGTGTCAGTGCGGCCAAAGCACCTCACAATGTGTGGTGCCTGCGACCCGCCGGGGCCCTGGAGCCCACGCCCGTCGCTCGGTTTGTCGCCCAATGACGCCCGATCACGCCCCATCACACCCCACCACGCCCGCTTTGCCAGGCCATCGCCATGCATGCCGCCCAGCCCGAACTTCCGCCGGATGCGCCCGCATCCCTTGCCCCGACCTTGCGCCTGGCCATCGTCGGCGCCGGCCCCGCAGGCCTGAGCCTGGCGCTGCAAGCCGCACGCGCCCTGCCCGAAGCCCACATCACGGTGTTCGATGCCCGCCCGTCGGATGCCGACATCTCCGGTGACGCCCGCACGCTGGCGCTGTCGCAAGGCACGGTGCAGGAGCTGACCCGCATCGGCGTGTGGGACGCCATCGAGCGCAGCGGCCGCCAGGCCCCCATCCGCGAGGTGCACGTGTCGCAGCAGCAGCCCACCGTGCTGTGGCCGGGCACCGAACAGCCCGAAGTGCGCATCTCGGCCGCCGAGCAAGGTGTGCCGCAACTGGGCGCCGTGGTCAGCTACGGCACCCTGGTCGCGCCGCTGCAGGCCGCATGGGTGCAGGCCGTGGCAGAGAACGAGCACCGCCTGGCCATGCGCTTTGGCACACCGGTCAAGGGCCTCAAACCCGTGGCGGATGGCGTCGAGGTGGACGCCGACATCGCCGAGTGCCATGACCTGGTCGTCGTGGCCGAAGGCGGCGTGTTCGCCCACCAACCCAAGCTGAACTGGCCCGAAGGCCTGAGCCGCGATTACGAACAGACCGCCTGGGTGGGCCAGGTGCTGCTGGAGGATGTCACCGCGGACAGCGCCGACGCCGCCACAGACGGCACCGCCTACGAGCGCTTCACGCCCTCGGGCCCGGCCGCCTTGCTGCCCCTGCCCCCTGGCCCGGTCGTATCAGGAGGGGCCAGCGGTCGCCGCGCCGCGCTGGTGTGGTGCGTGCAAGCCGGCGACGACCCGGTGCGCGACCTCGACGAGGCCCAGCGCCTGACCCTGCTCAACACGATCTTCCACCCGCGCGTGGGCCGCATCCTGCAGACCTCACCGCTCAAGGCCTTCCCGCTGGGACTCAACGCGCACCGGCGCCTGGTGAGCGAGGGCGCGGTGGTGCGCATCGGCAACGCGGCACAAACGCTGCACCCGGTGGCGGGCCAAGGCTTCAACTTGGCGATGCGGGATGTGCACGAGCTGCTGGCCGCGCTGAAAGCCGAGGCCTGGCACACCGACGCCGATGTCCAGCCGCAGGTGCGGCGCGCCTTGAACCGCTTCGAGCGCCGCCGTCAACCCGACCGGCTGGCGCTGCTGGCCACGACCGATTTCCTCGCGCGCAGCTTCACCTGGCCTGCGCCCATCCTGGCGACGGCGCGCGGGCTGGGGCTGGGCGTGGTGCAGCAATTGGGGCCGCTCAAGCGCCTGGTGGCGCGCAGCATGATGTTCGGCTGGCGCTGAGCGGCGTCCAGCCGGAGGCCTCCACAGACTCCGGCAGGCCTCAGCGCATCGCCATGGTCTGGGCCGCGAAGGGCCCGGCGGCGAGCGAGGTGTCCGCCGAACTGGGGCCGTGCGCCAGGTGCATTGCCCAGGCGGCGACGGCCACCAACAGGGTGTGTTGCAGCAGTTTCTTGCGCATGGGGCCTCCTCGGGGTGTCGCGGCTGGGTCGGTGAGGTCATCGTAGGCAAAGCGGCCTGACGCCATCGCCGGAACAAGCCCACCAGCCGGCCTCATTTCGTGCCGGATGCCACAGAATCGGTGGCCGCCGCACGGGCTGGCTCCGCCACCAAGGCCAGGCTGGCATCGCAGCCGCTGCCCGCGGAGATCAGCCGCCGCACCCAAGCCAGCCAGACCCGGCGCCACAGCGGCCCCACCCGCCAGTCCGGTCCGTCAGGGCCAGCCGCGCGCAGCATCAGGCCGCACTGGTAGCGCGCCGGGGCGGTGTCGCTCGCCTCGGACCACACCAGCGCATCGCACGCCCCCTGGCGCTTGCGGCTGATCAGCATGCCCACTGGGCAGGGCTCGGCCAGGCAGCACACGCCGCAGCCATTGCAAGGCGCGCCCTCCGCCGGTTTGGGCGGGGCCTCGGGGTGGATGTGGATGACCTGGAGGTGCCTGGACATGGTGCCCCCGCAGCACAGCGGGTGCAGGGTTGGTCGGGGTTTGAGACAATCATGGCATGAACACCGTCGCATCCACCGCCTCTGCCTCCGTGGCCTGGTCCGAAGGCCAGTCCGTCACCGACTACATGGACGCCGTGGGCCGCGCCGCCCGCACCGCCGCCACCGCCATGGCCGCCGCCAGCACCGCCGCGCGCAACAACGCCCTGCTGGCCCTGGCCCAGCAGATCCGCACGCACGCTGGCGAGCTCAAGGCACGCAACGCCAGCGACGTGGCCGCAGCGGAAGCCCACGGCCTGGCCGCCCCGATGGTGGACCGCCTGCGCCTGACCGACAAGGTCATCGCCACCATGGCCGAGAGCTGCGAGCAGGTCGCTGCCCTGCCCGACCCCGTCGGTGAAATCACCCACATGCGCCGCCGCCCCACCGGCATCAGCGTGGGCCAGATGCGCGTGCCCATCGGCGTGTTCGGCATGATTTACGAGTCGCGCCCGAACGTGACGATCGAAGCCGCCTCGCTGGCCATCAAGAGCGGCAACGCCTGCGTGCTGCGCGGCGGCTCCGAGGCCATCCACTCCAACCTGGCGCTGTGGAAGCTGGTGCAAGCCGCCCTGACCGACGCTGGCCTGCCGCCCAACGCCGTGCAGCTGGTGCAGACCACCGACCGCGCCGCTGTCGGCCAGCTGATCACCATGCCGCAGCACGTGGACGTCATCATCCCGCGCGGCGGCAAGGGCCTGATCGAGCGCATCAGCGCCGAAGCCCGCGTGCCCGTCATCAAGCACCTGGACGGCAACTGCCACACCTACGTCGACAGCGAGGTGGACCTGGCCCTGGCCGTGACGGTCACCGACAACGCCAAGACGCAGAAGTACAGCCCCTGCAACGCCACCGAATCGCTGCTGGTGCACAGTGCGCAAGCCGCCGCTTTCCTCCCGCTGATCGGCAAGGTCTTCGCCGACAAGGGCGTGGAGATGCGCGCCGATGCCCGCGCCAAGGCCATCCTGGCCGATGTGCCAGGCGCCAAAGTGGTGGACGCCACCGAGCAGGACTGGTTCGAGGAGTACCTCGCCCCCGTCATCGCGGTGAAGGTGGTGGACTCGCTGGACGAGGCCATCGCGCACATCAACCGGTGCGGCTCGCACCACACCGACGCCATCCTGACGACCAACCACCCCCACGGCATGCGCTTCGTGCGCGAGGTGGATTCCAGCAGCGTGATGATCAACGCCTCGACGCGTTTCGCCGACGGCTTCGAGTACGGCCTGGGCGCGGAAATCGGCATCAGCACGGACAAGTTCCACGCCCGTGGCCCGGTGGGCCTGGAGGGCCTGACCTCGCTGAAGTACGTGGTGCTGGGCCAAGGTGAAATCCGCCACTGACCTGCCTGCGCTTTGCTGGAGCTGAACCCCACGAACATCGGCCTGATGCTGCTGGCCTCGGTCAGCGCCGGGCTGGTGGACGCCATCGTGGGCGGCGGGGGGCTCATCATGGTGCCCTCGCTGTTCGGCCTGTTCCCGCAGGCCGTGCCGGCCACGCTGCTGGGCACGAACAAGGCCGCCTCGGTGTGGGGCACGGGCTGGTCGGCCTGGCAGTACGCGCAACGTGTGCGCCTGCCGTCGGCCCGGTTGTGGGGCGCCATGGTGGCCGCCCTGGTCGGGGCGCTGCTGGGCGCATGGCTGGCCACCCGGGTGCCTGCGGCGCACTTCCGCCTGGCCCTGCCGCCCGTGCTGGTGGCCGTGTGGGCCTACACCCTGTGGCGCAAAGACCTGGGCCACGCGCACGCACCGCACCTGTCACACCGGCAGGAAGCGCTGGTCGCCACCGCGCTGGGCGCGGGCATCGGTTTCTACGACGGGGTGTTTGGTCCGGGCACGGGCAGCTTCTTCGTGTTCGCGCTGGTGCGCGGCCTGGGCTGGGATTTCCTCCACGCCAGCGCCGCGGCCAAGCGCCTGAACTTCGCCACCAACGTGGCCGCGCTGGCCTGGTTCATCCCCCACGGGCACGTGGTGTGGGCGCTGGCGCTGCCCATGGCCGTGGCCAATGTGGCCGGCAGCGCCTTGGGCACGCGCCTGGCACTGCGCCATGGCGCCGGCTTTGTGCGCGTGGCCTTCCTGGTCGTGGTGGGCGCGCTGATCCTCAAGACGGGCTGGGACGCCCGCGCCCACTGGCTGGCGCCCTGAGTTGTCGCCTTGAGTGGTCGCCCTCGGTGGCTCAACGAGTGACTCCCACGTGACTCACTTCGGCGGGTAAGCCATCCAGCCCAGGCTGTGCGCATGCAGGCTCTGCACGAAGAGCTTGCCATCGGCCTCGGTGGCAGCGCTGGTTTCGGGATAGGCGCCTTGCGGGTCTTGCAGGTCGGCCAAGACCTTGCCTTCGTCATCGAACGCGATCAGGTGGCCATAGGCCTTGGGCACAGGCCACAGGGCACGCGGCAGTCGCAGGGTGATGCTGCGCAGCATCGGGTGCTTGGCCGCGGCGTCGATCACCGGGCTGCGTGGCTTGGTCAGGCCCACCCAGATGCGCCCGCCCTCGCCACGCGTGAGGTTGTCCGGGTAGCCAGGCAGGTTGTCCAGCAAGACCGTGGCCGCGCCCTGTTGCATGGCCTGGGCCAGCGTGGGCACGCCGGTGTGGCCCGAGGCGGTGCGCACCAGCGAGAGCTTGGCCAAATCCAGCTTGAGGATGCGGTAGGTGCCGGTCTCGGACAGCAGCATCTGCTTGCCATCGGCCGTGAAGGTGATGCCGTTGGGGAAGCACAGGCCGTCCAGCGCCACGCGGGCTTGCAAGGTGACCGGGTCTTGCGCGATGAGCCGGCCAGTGCAGCTGTGCTCCAGGATGTCGAGCACGCTGGCCTCGAAGGTGCCGCCCAGGTCCTTGGCGCCAAAGCGGCGCGTGGCGTCGGTGAGCCACAGGGTGCCGTCGGGGCCCACTTTGATGGCATCGGCGTAACGCACCGGGTCGTTGGGCACGGGGTGAGGCACGGTGGCGAGCAGCGTCTCGGTGCGGGCTTCGGCCCCCTGCCCCGTGACGCGCAGCAGGCCTTTCATGGCGTCGGCCACCAACAGGCGACCTTGCGCATCCATGTCCAGGCCCAGCGGGCGACCGCCGGTGTTGACGACCACGCTCTGGCGCTCGCCGCGGGTGTCCAGGCGCAACACATCGCCATTGGACAAGCCGCTGTACAACCAGCCGCCGTGCGCGAGGATGTGCTCCGGCCCTGCCTGCCCGGCCCCCAGGGGGATCTGCTGCAGCGGCGTCAGGCGGGTGTTGACGGCGTGGGCGCCACTGTGGCCCAGGTTGGTGGGCGCGTCCCAGGCCACGGGGGCGATGGGCGTGGGCCAGAACAAGAGGTAGGCCGCGGCTGCCACCAGGGGTGTGAACCAGGAAGCCAGCCAGTGGAGCTTGCCTGAAGCGGCTGAGGCTGAAAGTGGGGACGAGGGTGCAGCGGCGCGGGGGAACACAGGCATGGATGGACTCCGTTGAACCGTGAAGTATTCAACAAAGCTGCCCAACTGCCATGAGCACGACCCCGAACAGGGGGCCCGATGGCCTGCGCCTATCGGGGTGATGCAGGCACTTGCCTTGCGAAGATCCCGCTCATCAAGATAATGAGAATCATTCTTGATTGAGCAGCACCCCGGAAAGGAGCACCCCATGGCCAAGACAGCAACCTTCGGCGCCCTCCACGTGGGCACGTCCTTCGGGGTGACCTATGCCCTCACGGGCAACCTCGCGGTGGCGGGGGCTGTGACCTTCGTCGAGCCCCTCGTCAACACCGTCATGCACTACTTCTTCGACACCTACTGGGACCACCCGAAGGTGGCCGCCTGGCGCGCTCACTTCTCGACGAAGGCGCGCTCGATGACGTAATCGCCGGCCTCACCCTGCGAGGGCGAGATCTTGAAGCCACGGGCGTCCAGGATCTTGCACAGGTCGGTCAGCATGGAGGGGCTGCCGCACATCATGGCGCGGTCGGTGTGCGGGTTCAGGGGCTGCAGCCCCAAGTCGGCGGCCATCTTGCCGTTCTCGATCAGGTCGGTCAGGCGGCCCTGGTTGCGGAACTCTTCGCGGGTGACCAGCGGGTAGTACAGCAGCTTGTCGCGCACCAGCTCGCCCAGCAGCTCGTGGTCGGGCAGCTCTTGCGAGATGAAGTCGTGGTAGGCCAGCTCGCTGACCGTGCGCACACCGTGGACCAGCACCACCTTGTCGAATTTCTCGTAGGTGTAGGGGTCCTGGACGATGCTCATGAAGGGCGCCAGGCCCGTGCCCGTGCCGAACAGGTAGAGGTTGGGCGCAGGCTTGAGGTCATCAACCACCAGCGTGCCCACGGCCTTGCGGCTCACCAGGATCTTGTCGCCCACCTTCAGGTGCTGCAGGCGCGAGGTCAACGGGCCGTTCTGCACCTTGATCGACAGGAATTCCAGGTGCTCTTCGTAGTTCGCACTGGCGATGGAGTAGGCGCGCATCAGCGGCTTGCCATCGACTTCCAGCCCGATCATCACGAAATGGCCGCTGGCAAAGCGCAGCGCCGGGTCCCGCGTGGTCTTGAAGCTGAACAGGGTGTCGTTCCAGTGGTGGACGTAGGTGACGGTTTCTTGGTTGAACGCGGCCATGGTGTCGGGAGCGCCTGGTGTCGGCTCTGGGCTGGGAGGAAACCCTCTATTGTCGCGCAGAACGGGCGCCCACGGTGCGCAGGGACATGCCCCGAGCCACGGTGGGGCCGGCGGCCCGCAACCGGACGTTCGCTGCAGCGGAGGCCGCGCCCCTCGGATGCATCCTCAGATGCCCCTCCGATGCCCTCCAGCGCCCCCTCACCGTGCACACCACGCACGAACGTCGCCCAAGGCCATCGACTATGCTCTGCGCATGCCGCCCGCCGCACCGCCCGTGATGCCTCCCTCCGCCGCAGCCCCCTCCACCCCGCACCTGGACCCGCGCACCGCCCTGGTGGTGTTTTCGGGCGGGCAGGACTCCACCGCGTGCCTGGCCTGGGCCTTGAGCCGCTACACCCACGTCGAAACCATCGGCTTCGACTACGGCCAGCGCCACAAAGTCGAGCTCGACTGCCGCCCGCGCGTGCGCGAGGCCCTGGCCGCGCAGTTCCCGCACTGGGCCGCCCGGCTGGGCGAGGACCACCTGCTCGACCTGGGCCTGCTGGGTCAGATCTCGGACACCGCCCTGACCGAGACGCGCGCCATCGAGATGCAGGCCAACGGCTTGCCCAACACCTTCGTGCCGGGGCGCAACCTGCTGTTTTTGACCTTCGCCGCGGCCGTGGCCTACCGGCGCGGTGCCTCGGTGCTGGTCGGCGGCATGTGCGAAACCGACTTCTCCGGCTACCCCGATTGCCGCGACAACACGCTCAAGGCGCTGCAGGTGGCCGTCAGCTTGGGCCTGGACAGCCCCATGACGGTGGAGACCCCGCTGATGTGGCTGACCAAGGCGCAGACCTGGGCCCTGAGCGCGCAGCTCGGGGGCGAGGCGCTCAACGCGCTCATCGCCGAACACACCCACACCTGCTACCTGGGCGACCGCAGCCAGCGCCATGCCTGGGGATACGGCTGCGGCAGCTGCCCGGCCTGCGTGCTGCGGCGCGATGGTTTCGCAGCGTTCAGCCAAACGGTCACAGAAACCGCGGCCAAGCTCTGAAAAAATAGCCTGATCTGCACAAAAAACTTCCGGGAGACACCTTTGGACACCACCATGCTGCTGTTGCTGGGCGCCGTCGCTTTCACGGTGGTCTGGGCCACCGGCGCCTACAACCGCCTCGTGCGCCTGCGCAACGACATCGCCAACGCCTTCGCCCTGATCGACGTGCAGCTCAAGCGCCGTCACGACCTGATCCCCAACCTCGTGGAGGTGGCGCGCAAGTACATGGAACACGAACGTGACACGCTGGAGCGCGTCACGGCCGCGCGCGCACAGGCCATGGCCGCCAACGACCTGGCGCGCAGCAAGCCGCTGGAATCGGGTGCCATCAAGAGCCTGACCATGGCCGAATCGTCGCTGGCCAGCGCGCTGGGCCGCTTCCAGGCCGTGGCCGAGTCCTACCCCGAGCTGAAGGCCGATGCGCAGATGCGCGACCTGTCCGAAGAGCTCACGCACACCGAAAACAAGGTGGCGTTCTCGCGCCAGTACTTCAACGACGCCAGCCTGCTCTACAACAACGCCGCCGAGGCCTTCCCCACGCGCATCGTCTCCGGGCTGTTCGGCTTCAAGCACGCCGCCATGCTGCAATCGACCTCGTCCGAGGCCGAGCGCGAGCCGGTCAAAGTCAGCTTCTGAGCCCTGGACCCTCGCCATGCAGTTCCGCGAGCACCAGCAACAGGCCCAGGCCCGTACCGTCCGCCTGTTCGCTTGCTTTGCCCTGCTGTTGCTGGCGCTCACCGCCTTCATCAACCTCTTCCTGGCACTGGCCTGGCGCCTGCTGACGCCGTTCGGCCAGGGCTTCCCGGCCCTGTTTTTCGAGGCCAACACCGCGGTGGTGATGCTGTTCGTGCTGGGCGGCTGCTGGGTCGAATCGCAGCGGCTGAAGTCTGGCGGTGGCCCGCGCGTGGCCCGCTGGCTGGGCGGCCAACCCGTGCAGGACGATGGCGATGCGCTGTCGCGGCGCCTGCTCAATGTGGTGGACGAGATGGCGATCGCCAGCGGCCAGCCAGTGCCGCAGGTCTTCGTGCTGCCCCGGGAAGACGCCATCAACGCCTTCGTGGCCGGCTGGGGCCCGCAAGACACCGTGCTGTGCGTGACCCGTGGCGCGCTGGAGCGGCTGCAACGCGCCGAGCTGCAGGGCCTGGTCGCCCACGAGTTCGGCCACCTGCAGGAAGACGACCTGCCCCTGACCATGCGCATGCTGGCCCTGGTGTGGGGCCTGTCGCTGGTGCATGGCTGGGGCCAGAGCCTGATGGCCACCGACGACACCGGCCAAGTCAACCCGCTGCGCTGGCTGGCCGGCGTGGTGTTTGCCGGCGTGGGCTGGCTGGGCTGGCTGGCCGGGCGCCTGCTGCAGGCCGCGGTCACGCGCCAGCGCGAGTTCCTGGCCGATGCCTGCGCCGTGCAGTTCACCCGCACGCGCGACGGCCTGGGCGGCGTGCTGCGCAAGGTCTGGTACGACCAGGAAGTGCTGGCCGGCCGCATGCGGCATCCGGCGGCCGACATGGTCTCGGCCCTGCTGCTGCACAACACCGGCAGCAGCCCCTGGCTGGCCACGCACCCGCCCTTGCCGGAGCGCATCCGCCGCATCTGCGGCTCGGCCCTGTCGCCGCTGCCCGCCCCCCTCATCCGCCTGGAAGCCACCGAGCCACGCCGGGCCGCATTGGCATCGCCCATGCCCGAAGGCGCCCTGGCCGCCGCCACGCCCTTTGCCGCGCAGGCCAGCCTCTCGCCCGGCGAAGTGCGCCGCCAGCAACTCGCGGCCGACCGCGAGGCCCTGGAACGCCTCCGCCTGTTGGGCGGCCCCACCGAGCTGCGCCTGCTGGTGCTGGCCCTGATGATGGACCCCCACAACGGCCGTGAGTGCAAGCTCTGGCGCCAGCTGGCCGAGGGTGTCCACCAAAGCGAACGCATCCTGGACGATGTCGCCGTGCTGCTGCCCGTGCGGCATGTGCCGGAGTTCGAGCGCGTGACGGAACTGGTGCGCGAGGCGCCCATCGAGCAGCGCCGCACCCTGGTCGAGCACGCCCGCGACCTGCTGCGCGCCGATGGCAAGGTCAGCCCGCGCGACCGCCTCTGGTGGCTGGCCCTGCGCCACCGCGTGGGCGAGCACCGCCCCACGCCAGGGCAGATCCTGCGGCCCATCACCACCCAGGGCCAGGCGCTGAACGAGCTCGACGCCGAACAACGCCACCATGCTGCCGCGTTGGCCGCCTACCTGGCGCGGCTCGTCCCGTGCGACTCGGTGGGGGCAGAACTCCCTGCGGCGAACACCGCCTGGTTCGCTGCCGTGATGAAGCGCTGCGGCGCACTGCACCAGCCCGCGGCCGACCAGCAAATGCCCGACGCCGACGCCCTGGCCCACGCCCTGTCGGCCATGCAGGAGCTCTCGTGGATGCTGCGCCCGCAGCTGCTCAAGGCCTGGGTGGAAGAGGCCTTCAACCACAGCCCGCAAGGGGTGCTCTCAGACGCCAGCGCGGACGCGCTGAGGTTGATGGCGCGCCTGCTGGACGCGCCCTTGCCACCGATGCTGGAAGCCCACTACCCGCGGCCCTGAAACGCCGAGCCGCCGCCCTGGGCGGACAGGGGCGGACAGCGCTCACTCGCCGGCGCGTGGCAGCCGGGTCAGGCCCAGCAGGCCATTGCGCAACTCCTCCGGGGCGTTCTGCCCGATGTACATGCGCAAATAGACTTGGTAGGCCAGCTCGTCGTTGATGGACAGCGTCGCGCCGCCATCGCCCGTCAGGGCCTTGCCGTTGTGCGTGGCCATCCAGCCCACGCCCGGCACCCAGTCGAGGTTGACGACATCGCCCTTGCTGACCCGCTTGACGTTGGCATAGGCCGCACCGATCAGACCGATCGGGCCGATCAGGCGCTTGAACTCTTCCTCGGTGGCGGACTGTTTGAAGTCGGCCAGGAAGATGCGCGTGATGGTGGACGAGGTGAACTCGCGCAGGATGTTGAGCTGGATGCGGCGGATGCCGTTGAGCTTGTAGATGGCGTCCGGCGTGGTGCGCTTCTCAGGCAGGTACAGGGCCGTGACGTCGGCCTTGAAATAGCCGCGCTTGCGCACCCCGGCCCCATTGAGCACCAGCTTCTGGCCGTAAGCCGTCGTGGTCTCTGGTAACTCCACCCCTTCGAGCTCCACCGCGGGCGGCGCCGCCTGGGCGGTCGAAGCCCAAGGCAGCAGCGCCGAAGCGGCCGCCACGCCCAGCACATCGCGCCGGCTGACAGCCGACATGGGCGAACCCAGCAGGTCTTGATCAGGCTTGTCCAACATCTTCAAACCTCCTGCCACCGTGGCAGCGACATCACAGGGGCTTGGACACGGTCAGCCAGAAGGCCTGACCTTCCGTGCGGTTGCGGGCACTGAATTCGCGCAGGAACTTGCCCTCGACCATCATCTCGCCGCCATTCATCAGCCAGCCCACGGCCGGACCGATGGCGTTCACGCTGCTCTTGTTGCCCGAGGTGATTTCCTTGCGCAGGTTGCGCTCGGTGATCTCGGTGGACGAGAAGCCGCTCAGGTTCTGCGTGTCGCGCGAGAGCTGGCGCACAAAATAGCCCTGCAGGCCCACACGCCAGTCGTCGCTGACAAAAGCCATGGCCTGCCAGTCGAGATTGAACATGTTGCCCGAGTAGTAACCGTTGTCCTTGTTGCGGGTGTTGAACGAGAACACCGTGCGGGCGCCCACGTCCCAGCCATCGCCCACGAAGCTGTACTGCACCGACGGGCGGAAGGTGTAGAAGTTGCCGTAACCCGTGTTCACGCGGCGGCTGACGTTGTAGTTGCCGGTGGGCAGCACGACCGTGGGCGCGAAGGTGACGGCCTGGTGATCGCCGATTTCCCAGTGCAGCACGGGCGAGACTTCCAGGTCACCCAGACCGGTCTGGTCGCCGTCCTGGGTGGCATCGATGCGGGCATTGATGCCGGACGTGACCAGGTTCTGAACGGACGATGGCAGCGACGCATACGGCGTGCCGGCGAAGTTGGGCGCAGCCGTGAAATTGGCGCGGCGGTTCATCACGGGCAGCATCGCCGTGAAGCCGACGTTGGCGCCCAGCACGCGGCGGGCGCTCAGGTAGGTGATGCGGGGCAGCAGCGCGTAGGTGTCGGCATCGATGCCGATGTTCGAGCGCATGCCAGGTTGTGCAGGCACGGTGACGGGGCCAGGCAGGGTTTGCTCGCCCACCGGCGTGGAACTCGTCGCCTGCTTGCCGTCGTTGCCCTTGATCTTGTTGGCGTGGTAGGCCACCAGGGGCGCCTGCACGTACCAGCCCGGCACCAGCGGCGCGGTCATGTCGCTGCCGCCCACGCCAGGGGAGTAGCGCTGCAGCCCGTTTTCGGCCGCTCCGGCGTGGTGGGCAACCAAGGTCAGCACCACGGCAGAAGCCGCCAGCGTCAAGGCGCGGAGGGGCTGGGGGCGCAGGGCGGGTTGCAGGGAAAGGCGCGGGTGGGACATCGTGGACTCCTGGATGCGTGGCGATCGCCTTGATGCACATCCAACGCTCATCGCGCACCGTGCCCGGCAACCTTGGGGTCAGACTGTGCCAATTTCGCGCAAGCCGCGGTGGCGCGCTGTGGCCAGTTCACGACAAACGCCGCACTTTTTGAGGAAGATGACCGCGTTTCACGCCCAAATGAAGGGGGTGATTGCCCGGAAGTGCCGCCACCGCCCCGCTGCGGGGTGGCGGCGCAGGTTCACTCGCCTTCGCCGAACTTGTCGTTGATGAGGGCCACCAGGGCCTTCATGGCGTCGTCTTCGCGCTCGCCCTCGCATTCCAGCTCGACGCTGCTGCCCAGGCCGGCGGCCAGCATCATCACGCCCATGATGCTTTTGGCATTGACGCGGCGGTCGTTCCGACTCATGTGCACCTGGCAGGGAAAGCCGCTGGCGAGTTTGGTGAGCTTGGCCGAGGCACGGGCGTGCAGGCCCAGCTTATTGCTGATGGTGACGGTGGTCTTGATCATGGGTGGGCTGGCTGACCTGGTTTTGCGGCCGGCTGGCGGCGATCTGCATGACGCCCTGGACGCCCCCCGCCACCGCCCGGGTGATGAGGATGTCCAGCGTTTCGGAGGAGTAGTTCAGCGCGCGCCACAGCATGGGCAGGTTGACGCCGGTGACGACCTTGGCGTGCACGCCATCGGCCAGGCGCTGCACGGTGTTGCAAGGCGTGGCGCCAAACACGTCGGTGAGGATGAGCACTTCGCCGCGGCTGTCACCGCTGCGGGCGGTCTCCAGCATGATGCGGGCCTGCGCTTCGAGCTCTTCGGGCGTCTGCTGGGCGTGCACGTCCAGCGCCTGCAGGCTGGCGGCGGCCTCCGGGAAGCAATGCTGGGCGGCCATTTTCAGGGCGGAAGCCAGCGGTGCGTGCGCGATGATGATGAGGCCGGACATAGGTGCGCGATTATCGGCGCCTCAGCCGGGAAAGTGAAAGCCCCGCAGGAAGGTGGTGACCCCTTCCCGCCCGGAATGCGCACTTGCGGCCTCGCCGGACTGCCAGACCGAGGCCTGGAAGACCGTGAGGCCGTGGGAAAAATGCGACGCCGTGACGGTCAGTGGCACGCTCGGGCCACCGCCTTCCCCCGGGCGCCGGGCCTCGAAACGCCAGGCGCGGGAGTCCGGCTGGGGCGTCATGCGGGGCACGGCGACGGGCGCCAGCTCGCTGGCACGCACGGCCGACTGGGCCAGGGGATGCGGCACCGCTTCGCCAGAGACGGCCCCGGCGGCCTGTGTTTGCCGCGCCGCCTCGCGCGATGCCGTCTCCAGGTTGCCCCGGGTGGCGGCCGCCAGCGCGCGCAGGGCCACGGGCACCAGGCTGGCGTCTGACACGCGCAGGTGGCTCAGGGCCCAACGGCTGCCTTCGGCCTCGCAGCTCAGCAGGTGGACGGTGACGAGGTCGGGCAGGCCGGGCAAGGGGATCTGGCGCTGCGCTTCCTGCGGCTTGCACGGGAAGGTGGCGAGCAGGCCCTCGGCGTCGGCCGGGCGCACCTCGCGCCAGTTCAGGGCCGGGGCGCAGGCCGAGAGCCCCACGGCGCACAGCGCCAGCCAGCGGTGGGGCCGGACCGGTGGGATCAGGTTCGTGGGCATGGCGATCCAGGCGGTGCGGACCATCGTGGCCCTCAGGCCGATGCGGGCGCCGCCAACAGCTTCGCCAGCAGCTCATGCAGGGCCGCGAAGTCAGGCTCGCCGATGTAGCGCTTGGCGATCTGCCCGCGGCGGTCGATGACGAAGGTCGTGGGCGTGAGCTGCACATCGCCGAAACCCTTGGCGATGCTGCCGTCGTGGTCGATGGCCACGCGGAAGGGCAACTGGCGGGTCTGGGCGAACTGCATGACGTAGGCCGGCGGGTCGTAGGACATGGCCACCGCGAGGAATTCGAGGCCCTGGGCCGCGAAGCGGCGGTGGGTCTCGACCATCTGGGGCATCTCTTTGACGCAGGTGGTGCAGCTGGTGGCCCAGAAATTGACGATGGCGACCCGGCCCTTGAACTCGGCGGTGCGGTGCGCGCTGCCATCGAGCTGTGTGAAAGGCAGGTCGGGCAGCTGGCTGCTGGCCTGGTTGGAACAGGCGCTCAGCCAGGCCGGCGCCGTGACCAGGCCGCCCAAGCCGCCCAAGGCGATGGCAGCGGGCAGCGCGGGGGCGGACTGGAGCAGGCGGCGGCGGGTGAGCGTCATGGCAAGGCGGCAGCGGGGCGGCAAAACGGGTCGGGTGGGAGCGGTAGCGGGGGCAGGAGCCCCATTGTCGGTCAGGGCGAAGACCCTTGCGCAGGCTCGGGGCTGCCGTCCGGGCGCGGGCCACCGCCCTTGCTCACCTGCGGGTCGGCCCAGGGGCCGGTGACCCAGAACTCGCGCGTGGCCGCTTCGGACACCTGCTTGCGCAGCAGCAGCTGCGCCAGGAAGGTGCCCAGCCCGACCACGGGGTTGATGGCGGCATAGGCCAGCGAAGCGGTGCCGGCGTTGATCTCGGGCACCACGAAGACGTGCAGGTTCTGCGTTTCCTTGACCAGGTCGGCCTGGCCCTCCATCAGCACGATGGCCTGGACGCCGCGCATGCGCAGGTTGCGGGTGGTGGCCACGCCCTGGGCGATCTTGACGTCGCCGTCGATGCTGTCGAAGGCGAAGCCCTGCTGGAAGAGGTCACGGAAATCGAGCACCAGGCGGCGCGGCAGGGCCTGCAGGCTGAGCACGCCCAGCAGCTTGGCCATGCCGGGGTCGGCCTTGAGGAACTGCCCCTCGTTGATCAGCACCTTGACGTCGCCGCCCATGCTGCGGATGTCGAGGTCCAGCGGCGAGCCCAGCCAGCTGATCTGGCCGGTGAGCGTGCCCTTGCCGCCCTTGACCGCTTGCGGCATGCCCAGGCGCGCCAGCAAGGCACCGCTGTTGTGCAGGTCCAGCGTGAAAGCGAAGGCCGAGCGCGGTTTGCTGCGTGGCACCGCAGGCTGGGCCGCACCCAGGTTGGCCGTGGCCTGGGCGCCCAGCGCCGTCCAGTTGCCGGTGGCATCGAGCTGGGCGTCGGCATTGCTCAGGCGCAGGCGGGTCATGCGCCACTCGGGCAAGGCCGGGCCGTTGGCCACGGGCACCTGGCGGTTGACGGCCTCGACCTCGATGCGCCCCAGGTTCAGGCCGCGCCATTCGAAGCGGTCGATGACGATGTCGAGCGCAGGCAAGGTGGTGGCCTCGCTGCCCATCATCTGCGCCGAAGCCTGTTCTGCCAGGGCCTGGGCCTCGGAGGGCGGCACCGACAGGCGCGACAGGCGTGCGACCAGGCGGCTGGCCGCCCCACCACCGGCCACGGGCGTGCGGTCGGGCAGCCACTCGACCTGACCGGCCAACTGGGGAGACTCGACCTGGGCGCGCCAGATGCCGGGGCCCGGGTGGGCCACGGTCAGCGAGATGTCCTTGAGGGTGCGCTGGCGCCAGTTCAGCGCCGAGCTGCTGATGGCGATGGTGTCGGGCACGTAGCTGTCGTCGGCGCTGGTGTCGGCCGGCGCCGCGGTGCCCGTGCCGGTGCGCAGGGCCGCCACCTTGCCACCGCGCGGCGCAGGCGATGGCGCCAGGTCGAACACCGTGGTCAGGGCTTCGCGCCAGGCATCGACGTCCAGCGGGCCGCTGGCCACCTGCACCGCCATGCCCTTGGCCGGCAAAGGCTGCAAGGCCGTGGCGCCGCCCAGACCGGGCTGCACGAGGTTGACCACGCCGCGCTGCAGGCGAGAGGCCTCGGTGCGGGTGTCGCGGCGCAGGTCCACGCGCAACCAGGGCAAGGTGCTGGACGTCATCTGGGCCACCTGGGGGTTGCCGAGGTCCACCAGCACGGCGTCGCTGTGGCCCTCGTCGTCTTCCAGGCGGTAGGTGAGCTTGAACGGCCAGGCGGCCTGCGCCGGTTTGTTCAGCGGCACGGGCAGCGCCGCGGCCACCCCGCGCAGGTTGGAGACCACGGTGACCTCGGTGCGCGCCGGCTGGCCATTGGGCTGCTTGCCGCCCGTGCTCACGGACACCGTCACCGGCGCCTCGCCGCTCAGGCGTGGCGCCAGGCGGGCGACGAAGGGGTATTCCTCGGCCTGGCGCAGCGCTTCGGCGGTGATGCTGCCTTGCGCACTGAAGCGCAGCAGCCCCTCGGCATTGCGCTGGCCTTCGACGGCCATCTCCTGGCCCCACACCTTGGTGCGCGCCGACACATTGAGCAGGCTCTCGGTGAAGGTGATGCGACCGCGCACCGCCGTCATGGGCGGGATGGTGGCGCCGAGCTTGAGCGTGGCGCGGTCCTTGTCCTTGAGGTTGACCTCGCCTTTGAGGCGGGTTTCGGCGCTGCGGTTGAGCGGGATATCCAGCGCCAGCTGCATCGCGCCGCGGCCCTGGCCCTGCGCCTTGGTCAAGACGCTGCCCAGGCGGCTGGACAGGGGCGAGGCGGACAGGTAGCTCAGCACATCCTGCAATGGGCCCTCGCCCTGGCCACTGATCTTGAGCAGCGGGTCGGGGTCGCCCAGGTCGTCGATGCGGCCTTCGACGTTGACCAGCTCGAACTTGCCGCTGGCCACCGTGCCCAGGCGGGCGCGGCCCCGGTGGATGAGCAGGCGCTGCCCTTCGAACACCAGGTCGCCATCGAGCGCGGTGAAAGGCGGCCAACGCAGCTGGGCGTTGTCGCTGCCCATGAGGCCGGCCGGGGCGTAGTCCAGGGCCACATCGCGCAGCGGCACCTTCACGCGGAAGCGGCCGCCCTTGTCGTCCTTGAAGGGGAATTCGGCGAGCTCGCCCTCGGCCTCGAAAGTGGCGCCCTCGGAACGCCCGCCCTGGATGGCCAGGCGCACGTACTCGCGGGCCGGCGCCCCGATCATCAAGGGCAGGTAACGCCAGACGCGCGAGGCCTCCACCCGCTTGAAGCCGCCTTTGAGCGTGAGCATGCCGGGCAAGCGTGTCACCGGGGCCGTGCCGGTGCGCCAGGTCGCTTCCAGCTGGCCGGCCACGTCTGCATTGGCAAAACGGGCTTGTTTGACGTCCACCTTCCACTGCGAGGGCTCGCCCGGCTGGCGGCCCGGCTGCACCGTCCAGTTCACCTTGGCGGCCAGTTCGTCCAGGTCCAGGCGGGGCACCTCGAACACACCGGGCAGGGCCAACCAGCCGCGCTGGATCTGCAGCTCGGCCTTGCCGCCGGCCTCGGTGGCGCTGATGCTGACATCGGCCCCCGACAGGCCCGGTCGCCCTTCGGACGGCGATTCGGCCAGGCCCAGGCCCTTCACGCGGCCGGCCAGCTTGTAGGCCGTGGGCGCGCCCGCCGGGCCATCCCACTGCCAGGACAGCCCCTCGACCACGCCGTGCGGTGAGAGCTCGGCCAGGCGCGCACGGGCCTGTGCCGCCAGGGGCAGGCGGTCGGCGAGGGCGGCCAGCAAGG
Source organism: Aquabacterium sp. (assembly GCA_023266355.1). Taxonomy (GTDB): domain Bacteria; phylum Pseudomonadota; class Gammaproteobacteria; order Burkholderiales; family Burkholderiaceae_C; genus Aquabacterium. The sequence goes on along the minus strand of JAHFQM010000001.1, from coordinate 131,272 downwards.
CGAGGTCCAGGCGGTCCGCGCGCAGGCTGCCGGCCAGGGTGTCCGACCAGGTGCTGGCGGGCCAGCCTTGCGGCCACGCGGGGTGTTGCCAGGACAGGCTGCCGCTGCTGGCCGGCCAGCTCACGCCGTCGTCCAGCGTGAACGCCAGGCGCGTGTAGGACAGGCTGGCCTTGCGGTCTTCGTTGGCGGCCGACACCTCACCGCTGAGGTGCCGGAAGGCCAAGGGCTGCAAATCGGGCGCCAGGCGCAGGCGCACGGCCTGCAGGTCGGTTTGCAAGCGCACGCTGTCGATGCGGCCGCTGCGCAGGGCCAGGGAGGCGCTCAAGGCGCCGTGGCCGCTGTCCACCTCGATGGGCAGGCGCACATGCTGGCGCAGGCGCTGGACGTCCACCCGGGGGAAGGTGGCCGCCACCTGGCCGGACCAGGTCTGCCAATCGGACGGACGGGTGCTGTCCACGCCCCAATGCCGCGCCCAGAACACGGCGCGGTCCACAGCATGCTCCAGCCAGGCCACCGGCGCGGCAGAGGCCAGCGCCAGGCCCTGTGGCTCGGCCGGGGCCCGCCCCACCAGCCACAGCGGCTGGGACACCGCCCCGTGCAGCTCGAAGCGCTGGCCAAAAGCCTCGGGCGGGGTGGCCGCCACGTCCAGCTCATGCACGCGCCCGCGCAGGCTGGGGCGGCTGCGCAGCTTCACGTCCACATCGCGCAAGGCCAGGGTGGGCGCGCGCATCCAGTCGTCGCTCCAGCGCACCGTGCCCTGACGGATGTCGATGCGCGACTGCGACAGCACCCAGTCCAGCCCGCCGCCGTCACCCGAAGGCGCCGAGGCCGCCGGCAATTTCAGCCCGGCGATGTGGATGTCACCGGCCGCATCGCGGCGGATGTCCAGCGCGGGGCGCACCAGGGTCAGGCGGTCCAGGCGCAACTCGCCATCGAGCAAGGCCTGCGGGCTCAGGGTGGTCAGCGACAGGCGCGCCTCCACCTCGGGCAGGCTCAGCGCCACACGGCCATCGGCATCGAGCAGGCGCACGTCTTGCAAGGCCAGGGTGGGCCAGATGCCATCGGCGCGGCCCCGCACCTGGCCGATCTCGACCTTCAGCCCCAATGCCTTTGTGGCTTGCTGCGCCAGGTCAGCACGCCAGCCATCCACACGCGGCAGAATCGCCCACAACAGGACAGCCCAGGCCACCACCATGAGCATGACCAGCCCGCCCACGCCCCAGGCCACAGCCTTGAACAGGCCGCTGCCTGCCCGGCCCAGCCACCGCGCGGAAGGCTGGCGCGGCGTGGCAGACGGGTCTGGCGATGCGGCACCGTCGTCGGGAGAGGAAAACTTGTCTGACATGAAATGCGGTGACGTCCGTCTATTCCCCGACTTGCAGGCACCGGGTGGTGCACTAACATCGGCGCATGGGATTGGCCCATGGGCTCGCAGGCAGCGGGGTTTGACCAGCGCGAACCCTAGCACAGACCTGCCGTCGCACCTTCTGAACGCATGATGGATTCCCTCCCCGACGCCGCTTCCTGCGCACCTTCGTCCACCGCAACAGCGGCGCACTCCCGCTACGTCCAGCGCATCCGCCGCCGCTACGAGGGCGAGCTCGCCGATTTCGCCGTGGCCACGCCCGGCCTGCCGCGCAGCGCCGACATCGCCGCCCTGATCGCCCGCCTGCAAACCGGGGGCCGCGACCTCACCAGCGCCCTGCGCGTGGCCCGCCAGCTCGTCATGGAACGCCTGGCCGTGCTCGACGTCGAGCAATCCGCGCCCATGCAGGACGTCACCGTGGTGATGACCGAGCTGGCCGAGGTCACGCTGGACCAGGCCCTCGCCGCCGCCCAGGCCGAACTCGACCTCAAGCACGGCGCCCCGTTGAACGAACAGGGACAGCGCATCGACTTCTGGGTCATCGGCATGGGCAAGCTCGGTGGGCGCGAGCTCAACGTCTCGTCCGACATCGACCTCATCTACGTCTATGAGGAAGACGGCCTCACCGCAGGCGTCAACGGCCAGCCCCACACCCAGGTGACGGTGCACGAGTACTTCGCCCTGGTGGCGCGCAAGCTCAGCACCCTGATCGCCGACAACACCGAAGACGGCTTCGTCTTCCGCGTGGACCTGGCCCTGCGGCCCAACGGCAACTCCGGCCCGCCGGTGGTCAGCATGGGCATGCTGGAAGAGTATTTCCTCGTGCAAGGCCGCGAATGGGAGCGCTTTGCCTGGCTCAAGAGCCGCATCGTCGCGCCGCGCCACTGCATGCCGGGTGGCGCGCACCACGCCCGCGCCCTGGCCCTGCGCGACCTGGTCATGCCCTTCGTGTACCGCCGCTACCTCGACTACGGCGTCTTCGAAGGCCTGCGCCAGCTGCACCGCAAGATCCGCGACGAGGCCACGCGCCGCGCCGCCGGCCGCGCCGACCGGGCCAACGACGTCAAGCTCTCGCGCGGTGGCATCCGTGAAATCGAGTTCACCGTGCAGCTGCTGCAGGTGGTGCGCGGCGGGCAGTTCCCGGAAATCCGCACCCGCTCCACGCTCAAGGCCCTGCCTCGGCTGGTGGCGCGCGGCCTCATCCCCGAGGCCACGGCCGCTCGCCTGGCCGAGTGCTACATCTTCCTGCGCCGCGTCGAGCACCGCATCCAGTTCCTCGACGACCAGCAGACGCACCTGATGCCCACGCAGGACGCCGACGTGGACTGGATCGCGCGCAGCCTGGGCCTGCAGCAAAGTGACGCCGACACCGCCCAGGCGGCCCCGACCACCGAGCGCAGCGACTGCCTCACCGCCGCCTGCCAACTGCTGCACACCCTGTGCGAGGTGCGCGAGTTCGTCGCCATGGAATTCGACGCCCTGCTGCACGATGGCCGCGAAGGTGGCAGTGGCAGCAACGGCGGTTGCAAAGGCTGCAACGGCCCCGCCCTGCCGGTGGACCACGAAGATTTCGCCGCGCGCCTGCCCGCCGAGCTGGCCCCGCACGTCACCGAGTTCGCCCGCCAGCCCAAAGTGGCCATGCTGTCGGACACCGCCAAGCTGCGCCTGGCCAAGCTGATCGGCCGCGCCACCAAGCTGGCCCTGAGCACCCCCGAAGACGCCGATGGCGACGCCACCGAGCCCTTGGGGCTGGACGCCGTGCGCCACTTCATCGACTGGCTCAACCCGCTGCTGCGCCGCGACAGCTATCTCTCGCTGCTGGCCGAGCGCCAGGAAGTGCTGCGCCGCCTGCTGCGCCTGCTGGGCCTGGCCAAGTGGCCGATGCGCTACCTGCTGCGCCACCCGGGCGTGATCGACGAACTCGCCGACCCCCGCCTGCTGGAAGGCCGCTTCGACGCCACCGCCTACCAGCGCGAGCTGGACGAGCGCCACAACGCCTGGGCGCGCGCCGGCCAGGCCGATGAAGAAGCGCTGATGGACACGCTGCGGCGCGCCCACCACGCCGAAATCTTCCGCACCCTGGTGCGCGACATCGAAGGCCTGCTCACCGTCGAGCAGGTCGCCGACGACCTCTCCGCCCTGGCCGACGCCACGCTGGACACCACGCTGCGCTGGTCCTGGCGCGAGCTGCAGCAGCGCCCTGGCAAGCAAGGCAAATGGGCGGTGGGCCGCCAGCCGCACTTCGCCGTCATCGCCTACGGCAAGCTGGGCGGCAAGGAGCTGGGCTACGGCAGCGACCTCGATGTCGTCTTCGTGTTCGACGAGCAGCAAGACGCGCTCGACGCCGACAGCCAGGCCGACGCAGGCCCGGACACCCCCAGCCCCATCGACGCCTACCTGCTGTTCGCGCGCAAGCTCATCAACTGGCTGACGCTGCGCACCGCCGCCGGCGAGCTCTTCGACATCGACACGGCGCTGCGCCCCAACGGCAACTCCGGCCTGCTGGTGACCTCGTACCACGCCTTCGACGACTACCAGCGCCAACGCGGCAGCAACACCGCCTGGACCTGGGAGCACCAGGCCCTCACCCGGGCACGCTGGTGCGCGGGCGACGCCGCCCTGGCCGCACGTTTCGAAGACACGCGCCGCGGCGTGCTGTCCTCAGTGCGTGACGTGGCCGCGCTGCACGAAGAGGTGGCCGCCATGCGCCAACGCCTGCGCGACGCCCACCCCTGCCCGCCCGAACACTTCGACATCAAGCACAGCCCTGGCGGCATGATCGACGTCGAGTTCGCCGTGCAGTTCCTGGTGCTGGCCCACAGCCACGCGCACCCCGCCCTGATGGACAACCTGGGCAACATCGCCCTGCTGGTGCGCGCGGCACAGGCCGGCCTCATCCCTGCCGATGTGGCCGAGGCCGCCGGCCAGGCCTACCGCGAGCTGCGCCGCATCCAGCACAGAGCGCGCCTCAACGAAGCACCCACCCTGCTGTCCGGTGAGGCCCTGCAAGCCGTGCTGCACCACCGGGATGCCGTGTGCACGCTGTGGCAGGCCGTTTTCGGTGACGCCAAGCCCTGAGCCCTCAGGGCACCCGGGTTCGCGCCATGGCCTTCGCCTGTGGTGGGCGCTGTGCCTGGCGCTGGCACTGCCCACCCTGCTGCTGAACGCCGCGCTGCGCACCTGGCTGCCGCAGGGCAGCGTGCCGCTGGACATGGCCGTCACAGGCTGGCCGCCGCTGGCGCAAGCCCTGGTGATGCGTCCGGACGCGGGCCTGTCGCAGCCGCCCTGGGTCTGGTGGACCACCGCCTGGCTGCACGGCAGCACCCCGCACCTGCTGCGCAACCTGGCTGGCCTCGCCCTGATGGCCGCGCTCGGCACGCTGATGCGCCCCTCGCGCCAAGCGGCACTGGCCGGGTGGCTGGCCTGGCCGCTCACCCAACTGGGCATGCTGATGGAGCCGTCTTTGGGCAGCTACGTCGGTCTGTCGGGCGTGCTGCACGCGGGCGTGGTCGTGCTGGCGCTGCATGCCGCGATGGCACCGTTGCGTCAGCCGGTACCGCACACACTGTCGCAACCCTTGTCGCAATCGGCCCCCTCGGTCGCAGGCCTCCGCCTGGGCGCCATCGCCCTGCTCCTGGGGCTGGCCGTGAAGGTGCTCATGGAAAACCCCTGGGGGCAGGCGCTGGTGGCGTCCACTTCGTCGGCTATAAACGTGGCCCCTTGGGCCCATTTGAGTGGCTGTGCGGCGGGTGCGCTGGCCACCTGGGTGCTCTGGGTGCTGGCCGCAGGGAGCCGGTTGGCGCGCCGATGTCATTGAACGACAACGTCGCATGAGCTGACATCTGCGCTCCGTACACTCGTTTGAGTGTCCATGTGTGTCCCACGGGAACTTCATGGCCGCTTAATGAATCTCGCACAGGAGCCGATACATCCGGCAACTGTGCACCTTCACTGACCAACCTCCTCACACCCGACCATGCAACACCGCCTGCACGCCCTTGCCCAACCCCGCGCCCTGCGCCTCCTGGCCCTGCTGCCAGTGGTCGTGGCCGCCACCCTGGCCGCCGGTTGCGGCGACAAGTCCAAGTCCGAAGGCAAGGCCAGCCAGGCAGCTGCCCGCGTCAATGGTTCCGAAATCACCGTTCACCAGATCAACCAGGTGCTGGAACGCCAGCAAGGCCTGCGCCCCGAGCAGGCCGACGCCGCCGGCCGCCAGGTCCTCGAAGGCCTGATCGATCAGCAACTGGCCGTGGCCAAGGCCGAAGAGCAAAAGCTCGACCGCGACCCGCAGGTGCTGGCCGTGCTGGAAGCCACCCGCCGCAACATCCTGGCGCGCACCTACATCGAGAAGGCTTCCGTGGCCGGCACCACCCCGCCCACGGGTGACGAAATCCGCAAGTACTTCGACGCCAAGCCCGCCCTGTTCTCGCAGCGCAAGGTGTACGCCCTGCAAGAGTTCACCGTGCCCTGCACGCCCGCACAATCCAAGGAGCTGATCGAGAAGCTCAAGACCGTGCGCACCCCGAGCGAGTACGCCCAGGCCATCCAGGCCGCCGGCCTGAAGTTCACCACCAACCAGGTGACCCAAGGCGCCGAAGGCCTGCCGATGCCCATCATCGAGCCCCTCTCCAAAGTCGCCAACGGCGAGTCCCTGTTCCTGACCGCCAAGGACGGCTTCAAGGCCCTGCTGGTCATTGCCAGCAAGGACCAGCCCGTCACCTTCGACCAGGCCAAGCCGGCCATCGAGCAGTTCCTGACCGTCGAACGCCGTCGTGAATTCGCCCAGAAGGCGGTGAAAGACATGCGCGCCGCCGCCAAGATCGAGTACATCGGCAAGTTCGCCGAGAAGGCCGCTTCGGGTGCTGCTTCGGGCGCCGACGCTGGCGCGAGCGCTGTCTCGCCGCTGGCGCCCATCGCGCCGTCGGCACCAGCCGAAGGCGCCAGCACGGCCCTGGACGCGAACACCCTCAGCAAAGGCCTGAACGGGCTGAAGTAAGCCAAGTCACCCCAGACTGATGGATCAGCCTGGGGTGCAATCACTGCACAACATGAGCTTCACTGACTTCCTTCGCGTCATTCGCGCTCGCTGGGTCCTGGCAACCAGCATCTTTGCCGTCCTCACGCTGGCGGCCTTGATCGGCAGCCTCGTGTGGCCAAAGAAGTACACGGCACAAGCCACGCTCATGATCGACCTCAAGGTCGATCCGGTGGCAGGAACATCTGCGACAGGCGTGATGCAGTCGGCAGCCTTCCTGACCACCCAGGTGGACATCATCGAAAGTCAGCACGTCGCGCAGAAGGTCATCGCCAACCTTCAATTGGCAGACAACACCGACTTTCGCAACAATTGGGAAAAGCAAGGGCGCAAGGGCGATTACGCATCGTGGCTTGCCGATGCCATCTTGGCAAATCTGAAGGTAGAGGCTGCGCGAGAGTCCAACATCGTCAACATCAGCTACTCGCACACCGACGCCAAACTCGCACAAGCCATGGCCAACAGCTTTGCCAAGGCGTACATCGACTCCACTGTCCAGTTCAAGACAAATCCCGCAAGGCAGTACTCCGAATTTTTCGAGGAACGCGCCAACCTGGCTCGCCAGAAGTTGGAAAAGGCGCAGGTGCGGTTGTCAGAAGCCCAACAAGCCAAAGGCATCCTGGTCACCGACGAGCGGCTGGACGCTGAAACGGTCAAGTTCAACGAACTCTCCAGCCAGCTGACCAGCCTGCGCGGCCTCCTTGCCGATTCGGGCAGCCGCAGTCGGCAGGCTCTGCGTGCGGGTGACATCGCGCCTGACGCCATGTCGAGCTCCCTCGTCACCTCGCTGCGCACCGAGCTTTCCCGCCAGCAGGCCAAACTCGATGAAGCCCAGGAGCGCTACGGAGACAACCATCCCAACATCTTGGAAACCCGGGCCAACATTGCCTCGATCCAGGACAAACTTCGGCAGGAAACATCCCGCGTGACCCGCAGCCTGGGCGCAACAGACCAGATCAACCAAGGGCGGCTGGTCGCCATCCAAGCCGCCTTTGACGCCCAGAGGGAAAAGCTGCTGAAGCTCAAGGAAGACCGCAACGAATTGATGGTCATAGAGCGCGAGGTCGGTGCGGCCCAACGTGTGTATGACGCCATCCAGGCCCGTCAAAGTCAAATGAGCCTTGAGGGCAGCAACAACCAGAACAACGTCGTCGTCTTGAGCACCGCCACCGAACCCGTGACGCCCTCGGCGCCACGCGTTGGGGTCAACACCGTGATCGGTGCACTGCTCGGCATGGTGCTGGCTGCTTTCGTGACCATTTTGGTTGAACTGGGAGACCGGACGGTGCGCAGCACCTCCGACATGGTCAACTTGTTGCAGACCCCAGTCATCGGGTATCTGTCATCACGCCAGACCCGCAAGCGCTGGTGGCATGGTCGTGACGAATCCGTCCTTTACCCGCTTGAGAGCCATGCCTACCCTGGCCTGGAAACAGCCAACTCCCCAACGCCCGGTCGCCTGAACTGAACCATGGACAACGCCAAGAAGTTTCTCAATTCGGGCTACGTTGCGGGTGACGCATCCTTCCCCGACACGGCGCAGATGGGCCATTCCGAGTCCACCATCGGCGAAATCATCAGCAAGGCCAACAACCTTTCGCCCGACCAGATCGAGTCCATCCTCGAATACCAGCGTGAGCACAAGGTTCGCTTCGGGGAGGCTGCCGTTGCCATGGGTCTGGCCAATGCCGACGATGTCATGTGGGCGCTGGCGCAACAGTTTCATTACCCCTACAGCGGCGAAAAAGAGGACACCTGCAGCAAGGAACTGGTCGTCGCCACGAGCCCTTTCTCGCCGCAGGCAGAAGCGTTCCGCACCACCCGCAGCCACCTCATCATGAAGATGTACAGCGGCAGCACCCCCCGCAAGGCCCTGGCCGTGCTGAGCGCCGACACGGGCGATGGCAAAAGCTATTTCGCAGCCAATCTGGCTGCCGCATTTTCACAACTTTCTGGGCGGACGCTGCTGATCGACGCCAACATGCGCAACCCGCGCCTGCATGAAATCTTCAAGCTGAACAATGCCTCGGCGGGCCTGTCCAGCATCCTCACGGGTCGCGCTGTCAACAACGTCATCAAGTCGGTGAAATCGATGCCGAGCTTGTTTGTGATGCCGGTCGGCACGGTGCCACCCAACCCGCTCGAACTGGCAGAACGCCCTGCTTTCGGCCTGTTGATCCGTGAATTGCTGACCAAATTCGATCACGTCATCGTGGACACACCCGCACTTTCGCACGGCATGGACGGTGCAGTGATCGCGTCAAGGTGTGGGGCTGCCGTGATCTTGGCGCGGCAAAACATCACCCGCGTCAACAAGCTGCAGGCCGTGGTCGGTGCCTTGCGGATGTCAGAAACAAGCATCGTCGGCAGCATCGTCGTCGACCACTGACATGCAACGGGGTGCCGCGATCCTGCTGCTGATTGCGGGCTTGGCGCACGCTTCCCAGCAAGCGCAAGGTGCAGGCAAGTCGGCTGCTTCCTCGGCTCTCTCAGGATGCCCCCCTGGGGCCAGTCAGCGCCCTGCCGGTCAGTTCAGTCACCACATCCAACAGGCCATTCGCAAGGCGGGTCCTGGTGGCATGGTCCGGCTGTCTGGCGAATACACCATCGATCAGACGCTGGAGCTTCTGGACGGCAGCACCTTGTGCTCTGATGAAGGCGCGACACTGACCTGGGCAGACAAGGACCGCCCCGGCTTGATGATCAATGCCACCCGGGCACAGGCCACCCGCATCCGCAGCCTCGTCCTGGACGGACGAGGCATTGCCATCAAGGGAGATGGCCATGCCATCGAAGGCAACCTCATCCGCAACGTCCAGGCCGACAGCCCCGCCAACAACCGATGGGGTGAACGGCATGGCGTCTTCATCGTGGACCGCGGAGACCACCTCACCATCCGCAACAACATCTTCACGCAAATCGTCGACACGGGGATCATCGGTCACAACGTCCATCGCAGCCTGATCGAAGCCAATGGCTTTGTGGACATGCACGAGGGCATCCATCTGTTTTCGGTTGCGAACACTCAGATCCGTGACAACACAGGATCGCGCTTGCGCGCCATGTGCATCGAAATCCAGGGAGACAACCTCCCGGGCCTGGTGGTGGAGCGCAACCGTTTCAGCAAATGGCATCCAGCGCACAGCAGCAAGGCCTACGTGATGTCGGTTGTCGCCGGGCTGGGTGCCGTGATCAAGGACAACGTCATCGAAGGCAGTCCGGACATGTCGGCAGGATTGGAGGTCGGCGGCGACGGCCCTCAGGTTCTCGACAACACCTTGTGGGATGCCAACCTGGTCATCGCCGATGCGCCGGACGCGCTCATCAAGGGCAACAAGCTCGTGAGGGCCTCCATGATCAAGGATGTGAATCGCGTCACTCGCGGCCGCCTTCTGATCGAGGGCAACACCATCGAAGATGCGCCGCGGGTCGGTCTTTTCGCTGACGAGTGGGGTGGCTATGAGCAGGTGACCATCAGAGGCAACCTCATCCGCAAGAAACTGACGGAGAGCACCATCGATTTTGCTGCCATCGTCGCCTCGCCGTTCCGCAAGCAACCTGTGCTCATTGCGGACAATGTGATCCGGTTCGAGCTCGCTGGCCGCAAGCGCCCGGTTCGTGCCGTGTGCTTTGCCAACGCGGGTTACCAAGGCAACTTGCAGGGCATGCAAGTCAACGGCAACACCTGTGACGGCGCAGGCGTGGCCCTGTTTGGTGACAGCAACTCCCTGGGAGGGCACATCGGCGTGCGCTACCAGCGCAACAAGCTGATGAACCTGCAGAACACCATCACAGGCCACACAGATGGCTTGCAAGCCATCGGCAATGAATTGTCGGGGGTAGCAGCCGACCATGCCAAATTGAAAAGTCCATGAGCACGGCCCAGTTCAAGCCGCTGGCCGGTTGCACCGCCTCGCCCGTTGGCCGCCACACACACCACCTCGTCATCCTGTGCTTGCTGGCCTGGCTGTGTCTGCACGGGATTGCATTCACGGATTTCCGCGAATTCAAGCTGCTGCTGACATCCTGGAGCCAATTGACGCTGCCACCGGAAAAGCAGTACCTCTATTCATCGCCATGGCTTGCAGGCCTCGGTCGCGTTGTTTCCCCGTTGTTGAGCCCTTCTCTGTCCTACGCAGCGCTGTGTGCCACGGGACTGCTGCTGCTCGTTGCAACCCTCCACAAGTACCTCTTGAGCGAACACGGCCCAAACGAGGCATGGGTCGCATGGCTTTTGTTGATGGCCACGCCCTTGCCCATGGTGTGGCTTCAATGGATTGGCAAAAGCGACACGTATTTGCTGTCCGCATGGTTGCTCATGCGCCTGGTGAACAGGCCCGCCATTCACGCGGCACTGGCCATGGTCATGGTGCTCTGCCACCGTGAACTGGCATTGCTCATCCTGATGATGGATGCCTTGCTGTCACGACACATCCGCCTCGGAACACTCCTGGGTACTTTGATGGGCCTCGGCTTGATGGCGCTGTATCACCATGTCGTGCTGGAAGCGGCGCCAATGGGCCGCATCGCGTATGCCACTCAGGACCGGTGGTCCATCCCTCTGGGCAACCTCTCTGTGTGGCCCGCCATGCTGACGTGCAGCATGTCCTGGTTCTGGATCTCGGTGATCGCTTTTTGCCGGCCAGGCTGGCGTGACGCCATCGTCCTGCTCGCCTGCTTGGCGGTGGCAGCCATGACGCTTGATTTCACCCGTGTCTTTGGCTTGCTGAGCATGCCCTGGATACTCGATCTTTTGCAGCGAGGTGTGCCGGCGGCGGCCCAAGCTGCACACACGTCACGTCTTTGGCGTGTCGGCATCATCCTGATGGCCATCATGCCTTCTGCACAGCTGATCAACTTCGAGGTCAAAGGCCCTCGCATTCTGGACAACATCACGATGATGCTGGGTGCCCTCCACAAGACGCCTTGATGTCTCAGCGCAGCGCCCACGTTTGACCGGACCCGACGACTTCCGACACATCCCCCAGCGTTCGCACCCTGCGGTCTGTCCGCTCCATGACACCAGCGCCCAACCAGGCCAAGATCAGGCCCAGGCTCAATGACACAGGCACGTAATAGGCAAGCTGGGGAAACCAGCTGCCGATGGGCGTGGTCGCTGCACTCATCAGCCGGACATCGGCACGAGGCGCCTCCCGGTTCAGCACCGCCACTTCTGCGTTGGTGAGCGACTCCTCGTACCGTTCGCCTGCGCTCTCGACACCCTGCCGGGATGCTTCGTAGGACAGTCGGCGTTGTTCACGCTCCAGCAGGGTGGCGCGTGTGTCCACGTCATTGCCACTCACCGAACGGGCCACATCGCCACGAAGCTGCACGCCCAGCGCCGAGGCCGCCCTCCGTTTTCTCTCATGCGCCTCGATGGTTGCCTCTACGGCGCGAATGGAGGCGTCCAGCGCCTTGACCACGGGATGGCCATCGCCAAAGTTGCTCTTGGCCTCGGCACGCTGTCCCGTCAGCACGGACAACTTCTGGCGATGGGTGTTGAGGAAAGCGTCGTCCAGCAAACTGCCAGGATCGCGTCCCTGCTCAAGCACCCGTTGCTGCGCCTGACCCTCCAGGTGTGAGCGGACGAAGGCCGAGGTTTGCCGACTGCCGCTGAGGAAAGCCCTGATGCCTGGATCGGTCAAGCCCTCCCCCATCAACTCCGCACTGCCACGCTGCCTCAGCACCTCTTGAGCGGCCTTCAGTTCCAAGCGCGATCTGGCCTGCGCCGACGCAAAAGCCTGGTCGGCAAAACGGTCGGCCCCCTTGTTCAAGAGATCGGAAACGCGGATCAAAGCGTCGGCGTAAGCATTCGCCAGGGCCTTTGCCGGCTCAGGCGTCGTGGCTGCATACCCGATCTTCAGAACCATGGAGCCCCGAGAGCCATCCGGGACGATCCCGGCCATCACCACGCTTTGAAGCCACTGCTCATAAGACATGCCCGCTGGCGCACTGGTCTCCCAGTTTTCCCGCATCACATCGCTGCGGTCCAGCCCCGTGGTCCTGATCACCTCCTCGGCAACCAGGCTGCTGGTCAGCAAGCTCACTTTGGCGGCCAGGACATTGGCGCGCTCATCATTCGCAACCAGGCGTGTGGGCGATGGTCCTGGATCCAGCAGCACCACGGCTTGCGACAAGTACTGATGCGGCAGCACGAACCAGCAGGCCACTGCCACGCATTGAGAAAAGAAGAAAATGACACCGGCCAGCCAGCGTCGGTGCTTCAAGGCCTGCCAACTCAGCAAAGCCGTCTTCGAATGCTTCATGCCTGCTCCTGCATGCTTGCCTTGGTCGCAGCCACCCCCTGGCGCAGGGCCTGCCAGACGCCATCGGCGCAGCGCTCCCAGGACAGCTCAGATGTGATGCGATGGTGTGCTTGTGTACGCAAGACCTCGCGCTGCGAGAGCGTCCAGGGAGCATCGCAGAGGCGATGCATGGCCTGCGCGGCCTCTTCAGCGGCTTGGGGTGCGACATGGTACGCCAAACCTCCCGTGACCTCTTTCAGCACACCGAGGTCAGAACAAAGAACCGGTGTACCCACACGCAACGCCTCGATGGGTGGGTAGCCAAACCCTTCCATCAACGAGAGGAACACGAACAGGTCGGCGTACCGGTACAAGGCGAGCAAGGCTTTGTCAGACACCCGCCCCACTGACAGCACACCGCCCTGCTGGACATCGCTGGCGCCGCACAGAACCAACGGCAAGGCACGGGTACCCGCCAACCGGCGATAAGCCGCATACGCCGCGAGCACACCTTGCTGATTTTTGTGAGGCAGCCCTGACGCCATGGCGAAAATGAAGCGCCCCTCCACGCCCGAAGGCAAGTCTGACCGCACCGCCTCCACCTCATCCTCGGCGGTGTCAACGCCATTGAGCACAACGCTCACGCGTCGAGAGGGAACACCGTGCTCGGCCAGTGCACGGCCGGTTTCTTCGGAGATGGCAATCAAGCGGTCAGCCCGCCGGAACGCGTGCTCAAAAGCACCTGACACCAGCCAGCTTTCCATGCGACCGAAGTAGCCGGGCCACTGTTTGAAATACCAAAAGGGAATGAGGTCGTGGATCACAGCGACGCGCGCCACCCCGCGTGGCCATGCCGTGCGCCTGGGGATGAAGCCTTTGGGAGACAGATAGGCCTCCGCACCCATGCGACGCAGGCACAGCGCTGCACCCAGCCTCATCCACCATTGACGCCAGAAATGCCCAGGCATGCGCGGCTGGATGCACACCACGGTGACCCGTCCAGGCGCCAACCGTCTCTGGAAGTCAGCCAGGTTGTCCCCGTTGCAGACCAATGCCACATGATCGTCTGGACCGCACTGTCTCACCATCTCAGAGAACAGGCCCAATGCATAACGGTAAATGCCCACGCTCTTGGCAGACACAGGGGTCAACTCGCTGGCGTCAAAAAGGAGCTTCATACCCTCCTCCTTTGAGCCTGCGGCTGCAAAGGCACCTTCAACTTGCCCGTCACCACCATGAACTCCACCAAGGCCATGCCCGCCACGAAGTAGTACATCGAAGCAATGGAGGGCGTCTCGAAAATCGGCTCCGAGAGGCTGGTCAGCAGATACATGCCCATCAAGATGACGCTCCAAGTGGCCACGCCTCTGTAGTGCCCATTGTCGGATTCGCTGCCCGGAGTCCGCTTCGCCCCCCTCGCAGCAGCAAAAAACGGTATCAGCACGATGTAAGCCCACAGGCAGAAGTACACCAACCCTCCCCGCGACAAGCTTGAAACTGCGCTGTTGTGAGGCTCTCGCACGGCCACGCCTTCCCCGTAGTCGCCACCAGGTGAAAAGAAATTGGTCAGTGCTTGGCCATAGCCCACGCCAAACAGGATGGTCTCGGGGGATGCGCTCCACTTGCCCAGCGACGACATCCACCAGTCAAGGCGCTGGTTCACGCCGTGTGCGCCCGCCTCGTCGCCATGCTTGCCAGACAGCGTCATGGCACGATCGATCATGGCCGACAAGGTCACCTCGTTGATGCGCCCCGGGATCTTGATCCCGAAAACCTCCACCACACCCAGCCCTGCCACCAAGAGCACCACACCCACCATCGTGGAAACGAAAGCCTTGCGGTAGCCAAAGTACGCGAGCACCAATGGCAGCGCAAGGAAGATGGCGTAGTAATTGCGGGACTGCGACACAGCCACCGTGATCAATGCGTTCAACATGAGCAGCACCACAAACGGGTACTTGAGCCAAGCGCGCTGAGGGAAGAGATGCGGCAGGGCGAACCAGGCCGCAACGGCAACGGCCGAATTGAACGCTGCTGTCAGCATGTGACCCAGAACGGGCACGGTTTGTTGGTAACTCTGGAACCCTGGGGACAGCGCACGGATGTAGGGCGAAATCGGGCTGAGCAGCCCGTAAACCACGCCCATCACGATCCAGAGCGTCAACAGCCTGTTGCGCCAGGACACCCACTTGCCTTGCGACAGGCCATACACAGTGACCGCCAAGCCACCCATGAAGTAAATCAAGTCAACCACAGACAAGATGTCGCGCACCGCAGACATGCCATGGCGCTGCATGTCACCATACAGATGCACCGCGATGGGCACGGACATGGCAACCAAACAGACCCAGAAAGCCGGGATCTTTCTGAGCACGGAAATTGTCTTGGGCAACAGGAAAAGCAGGCCCAGGAAGACAGACAGTTCGGCCACCGTGACCTTGGCGCCGCCTGCACCCACCACCATGTTGGAGAACCCGTAGTTGAGGATCGCCTGCCCCAGGATCACGCTCATCACGGCGCGCACGTACCAAGGCGCATCGGTGCTCACGAACTGGAAAGCGGCCAACAACACCACGCCGACCACGATGAAGCGCAACACCATCAGCACCGTGAAGGGGTTGCTCACCATCCAGAAATTCACCAACAAGGGGATCAGCACACCCAGCACGAGTGTCAGTGAAATTCCCAGCAGGTTTGCTCTGAACCACATGAGCCGCTGGATGGCAAATGAACTGGCACGAATGGCAAGGGTTCCCATGTCACCTCCTGGGCATGAAGCGACGACCGAATTTCACCCCTGGCATCTCGATGGCGCGGTGCAGAAACGCCGACACCGCCAAGACGACCACAGTGCAGACCGGCGCCGCGATCGCAAATCGCTGTGCAGGACTGAAAGCAGAGAGTCTCCAGTGCTGCTCTAGCCACCACAACACGGGAAACACCAGGAATATGTGGATGAGGTAAATGCCATAGCTCCAGTCCCCCAATTTCCCGAACACGCGGCGTGAAAAAAACGCGGCCAGCCCGGATGTCGGTGAGCTCAGAAGGTACATGAACAATGCGACGAACATCCAGACCTGCGGGCGCGAAGTGGCCAAAGAGGCGGCCACCAGCACCACCGTCGACAAGGCCGCCCCACCCCAACGCGCTCCGCGGGCATGCCATGCCGCAAGCAACATGCCCGCCACAAACACATTGAGCTTGAACAAGAGCATGCTGGGCTGAACGAAGTGGAACCAAGCGCCTGGCTCGGTGTAACTGCCAAAGTAGATGGGCGTCAGCCAAGATAGCACGGCGCTCGTCATCACCACCGCAACACGGCCGACAGGATGCCGCCAAGCCCAAGGCGCCATCAAAGGGAAGAGCAGGTAGAACTGCATTTCAAGTGAGAGGCTCCAGTCGGGCAAGGGCACCGAACTGACCAATGAAGGGATCAACCCAAAGGCGAAGGTCAGATGCGCCACAACACCAGACCAAGTGGCCAGCCCCGTCATCTCCTCATAGCCGACGGCATGGGGACCGTGCAGTGCCTGGTGCCACTGCGTGCGCAACTGGTCCCACTCCGCGGCCACCGGCGCACAAACAAGCAGCGTCAGATAGTAGAGGGGCGCGATCCGGAAAAATCTCCCCAGATAAAAAGCCATGGCGTTGTGTACGGTGGTTGCCGTTCCCAGCGTGCTGCGGGTCGTGTAAACCATCAAGAAGCCGGATACCAGCATGAAGCAGTCAACCGCCGCACCTGGGGTAGACAGCACGGGCACATGCCAACCGCAATACCCCGACAGGTGCCCCCAGAACACCCACACGGCCAGCCCAGCGCGCAGGGCGTCCAGGTATGCCAGCTTGGCGTTTTCAACGCTCATGCAGCGCCCCGTAAACAGCCGTCACTTGTCGCTCCCAGGTCAAACTGCTCGCTTGCTGCAAAGCGGCACGGCTCATGGCACTGCGGTCTGCATCGCTTTGGGCAGCATGAGCCACGATCGCATCAGCCAGGGCACTCACCAAATCGGCGCGTGTTTTGCCTTGTGAGGCCACGATCACACCACATTGATCGTTCACAAAACAAGCTGGCCCCCCCAGGTCCAGGCAGATCACCGGCAAGCCGCGAGACAAAGACTCCAGCACCACATTGCCGCTGGAGTCATGCAGGCTCGGAAACAAAAAAGCATCGGCTTCTTGGTAGAGCTGCATCAACTCTGACTGCGGCACGCGGGCGCGCAACTCAAACCGATCGCCCAGTTCGTTCCTGGACGCTTGTGCAAGGATCACTTCGCGCAGAGGTCCGTCTCCCACCGCCAACAACGCCACATCCGCCCCGCGCCTGACGGCCTCGGCCAATGCATCAACGGCCAGATGCAGGCCCTTGAATGGGATGAGACGACCCGCAAAAAGGAAGCGCGTGCGTGTTCGCGCCACGCGCGTTGGGCGCTCAACAACAGCAGGGGCGCCAATCTCCATGCAGACCTGGGCCTTGCGCGCCAAGTGAGGCGGCAAGAACTCTGCCGTGTCCCTGGTCTTGCAAAAGATGTGCTCCGCGCGAGAAAGCGCAAACTGGGTGATCGGATCCACCTTGAATGACCAGAGCACCAAGTCTCTGAGCACCTCTTTCAGGCGCTGCTTGATGGGCAAACCGGAGAAAAAGCGGGCAGGCGCACGTTCACCGCCTCCCAGGGGCCCGACGATGAAGCGCGCGCCCAGCATGCCCAGCCAGCTGGGATACCGGATCGTGCCCCAAGTCAAATGGTGGACCACATCAAAGTGCTCACGCCGGTGCAGTGCTTTTGCAAGCGGAAGCACTCTCCATTGCCACCAAGCGTAATAAACCTGACTGTCCAGATGCGCCCGCGTGAAGGTGCCGGCAAGTGGGTCGACGCCGAAGTAGACCACTTTCAGGTTCGGCTGAGGGCATGACGCCAAAGCCTGCTCCACGTCGTCTTTGAACCAGGCGTGGGTGAGCACGGTCACATCGTGATGCCTTGCCAAGACCCGCGCCCAGTGCCAACCCACGCCGCACTCAGAGCCGAGGATGGGAGAGTAGGCAAATGCCGACAGAAGAACTTTCATGTTCGCTGCTCCTGGGCAACGCAGCGCAGGTCTCGGCGAAACGCCACCACATGCCACAGCGCTGGCACCAAAACGCCAATGTTGGAAAGCCAGACCGCGCCCAGCAATCCCCACTGCGGAATCATCACAGGCGCCAATGAAAACGAGAGGATGGTTCCCACCACATAAGCCCAGAAGACTTGTTCAGTGCGCCGGATGACCAGTGCCCCAGCCTGCGACACGAGCGTGAACATCGTCAGGAACTGCCCCACCGCTGCGTGAGGCAGCAAGCCCACCGCTTCACCGAAGCGATCTCCGAACAACAAGTCCACCAGCACCTGCCCAAACCCCACCAGCACCACCATGATCAACATGGACAAGCCCAGAATCCAGGCAGCAGACTTCCACAGATAGGCTTGCAATGCCTCGGCGCCGCCCTCATGGAATTGGCGCGCAGCCTCGATCGGCAAATGGTTGCCCAGCGCCTGTCGGATGACGTTGAGTCCATTGAGGATGGACCCGGCCGCGTTGTACTGCGCCACCCAGATCGGTTTGCCCCACTCCGCAATCTGGAAGGGCACGAGCATGAACGAGCCAAACATGAACAACTGACTGAAACACACCCAACGGGATTCCAACCAATGCTCCGCAGCTGCGCGTCGAATTCCGCGTTGATCGGGCCAAACAGCGTGACGCGCCTCGGGCGGAAGACTGGCATAGGCGAACCAAGCCGACGCAAAGAAGGGGACAGAAGCCAGCAGCAACAGCGAGGCGAGCGGGGCAGTCTCGTTGACCCACCAGCCCCACCAGGCCGCCACCATCAGCTGTCCGCCGTAGGCCAGACCATCCAGCGCACTCACTCGCTGCATTCGGCCCAACACAAACAGCATCCGCCTCATGGTTTCCTGCAGCAGGAAGGCAGACGTGAAAACCGATGCCGCCACGGCCACTGCCATTGACGGGAGGTATCGCAAAGCCACACCCATGAAGAGCAAGGCCACACAGGGCCAACCAAGGAACTGCAACAGCAGCACCTTCTTGAGGCGCGCCCCCCACAGCGCAGGAGATTCGCCGACTGCAGCAATGGCCAGAGGTTGCGTCAGGTACGACCGATGGATGGCGCTGACGAACCACAACAAGATGGTTGTCAACCCAAAGGCAGAGAAATCATCCAGCGTGACGCAGCGCGCAACGAGCAGCGTCATCGTGAAATTCCCTGCCGACACCAGGACCTGGTCGCCCAGAGCCCAAATCGCAGGCGACCTGAGCAAACGCACCCAATTCACTCGTGGTAGTCGTAGGCTTGGAACCCGGCCTGCTTGACCAGGTTGTCGCGCTTGGCCGAGGTGTAGTCGCTGATGACCATCTCCTTGACCAGCTCGGCCAGCGTCGTCTTGGGCGTCCAGCCCAGCTTGGCCTTGGCCTTGCTCGGGTCGCCCAGCAGCGTCTCGACCTCGGTCGGGCGGTAGTAGCGCGGGTCCACCTTGACGATCACGTCGCCCACCTGGCACTTGGCCAGGATCTCGGCCTCGCCCTGGGCGTTGGTCACCGGCTCGATCTTCGTGACGCGGCCCACTTCGGCCTCGCCTTCGCCTTCGAAGCTCACCGTCACGCCCAGCTCTTTCGCGGCGAACTCCACGAACTGGCGCACGCTGTACTGCACGCCGGTGGCGATGACGAAGTCTTCTGCGCTGTCTTGCTGCAGCATCAGCCACTGCATTTCCACGTAGTCACGCGCGTGGCCCCAGTCGCGCAGCGCGCTCATGTTGCCCAGGTACAGGCAGTCCTGCAGGCCCAGCGCAATGCGGCTGATGGCGCGGGTGATCTTGCGGGTCACGAAGGTCTCGCCGCGCACCGGGCTCTCGTGGTTGAACAAGATGCCGTTGCAGGCGTACATGCCGTAGGCCTCGCGGTAGTTCACCGTGATCCAGTAGGCGTACATCTTGGCCACCGCGTAGGGGCTGCGCGGGTAGAAGGGGGTGGTTTCCTTCTGGGGGATTTCTTGCACCAGGCCGTAGAGCTCGGAGGTCGAGGCCTGGTAGAAACGGGTCTTCTTCTCCAGGCCCAGGATGCGGATGGCTTCCAGCAGGCGCAGCGCGCCCAGGCCGTCGGCGTTGGCGGTGTACTCGGGCTCTTCGAAGCTCACGCCCACGTGGGACTGCGCAGCCAGGTTGTAGATCTCGTCGGGCTGGACCTTCTGGACGATGCGCACCAGGGAGGTGGAGTCGGTCAGATCACCGTAGTGCAGCACGAAGTTGCGGTTGTTGACGTGCGGGTCCTGGTAGAGGTGGTCGATGCGGTCGGTGTTGAACAGCGATGAGCGGCGCTTGATGCCATGCACTTCGTAGCCCTTGCCCAGCAGGAACTCCGCCAGGTAAGCGCCGTCCTGCCCCGTCACGCCCGTGATCAGGGCCACTTTCTTTTTCTGATTCATGGTGATTTACATCAGTTCCGGCCGAAGAGGCGCGGACGTTGCTCAGGAGACACTGCACGCTCAAGGTCGCGCATGAACTCCCGCTGGAGGTTGAACTGCTCGGCCTCGTCTGCACCGAACGATGAAATGCGAACCAGGAACCCATCCACGATCATGCCCTGCAGTCCATAACGGATCTGCTGAAGCTTGCGGCTCAGTCCCGGCGTCGCCGCAGAATCATGCAGCGTCACCCAGTATGTGATCGGCTCATGGAGGCCACCTCTGTCAGCCGCCAAACGAATCACTTCGATGCTGTGACCATTCAGTTCCAACCGCCCCTTGCCGCGCTCATTCACAACGAAGCCCTGCGCCCTGTAGCAGAACTCGGGGCGATGCGCTGCGGTGTTCCATGAGTTCTGGTTCTTGCCGTACGCCAAGGCCAGCATCATGGATTGGCCCTTGCTGTTCGTGTAGGTCACATTCAAGGTCTGTGAATAAACCTGCTTGAGGGTCGCTTCAACTGTGGGATCGAAGATCACCGCAGGCCCAGACCGATTGATGCGCCAATCTCCGAACTGCTCCGGCAACAAGGTTGGCATGGCGATGGGTGAAAGCTCCTCGGCGACAACGCGACGAGGCTTCATCCACTCAGAAAGACCGAGCGCGCAAAGCATCAATGCCGCAGCAACCAGCACCGCCACAGGCAGCTTGAATCGATGGGGTGTTCGGTCAGCGACGGCCACGGGCGCCTCCTTCGTCATCAACGAAACGTGCCAGCAACCTGTCAAACCCGTAGGTCAAGACCAGCGCCACCATGAACAGCACCATCCCTGCAAAATCGTGTGCGAAGCCTTGCCCTGCCTCATCGCCGTAGTAGTAAGTGATCAACACCAGAACGATGACGCGGGTGATGTTCGAGATGAACGAAATCGGCACGATCATGATGGCCAGCGCGATGTTGCGTGCACGGGACTTGTAAGCCATCAGGTTCATGTACAGCAACCCGAGCGCTTCCAGCGTGAACAGCGAGTTCAAACCCGAACAGGCGTCCGCGACAAGCAGTTGATACTGGCCAATCACGAGCGTGACGCCCGTGCGCGCAATGGGGTAGCCAAATTGATGAAGGATCTCCTCGGCAACCACGGACACTGCACTCTTGAGGGGCATCGTGATGGCCTGAACAAGCGAGCCAGGCAGCGGAACAACGAACAGCAAGAAGGCCAGCGGAAACCACGCGAGCTTCAATCCACGCTTGCCCTGGAGCAACACCAAGCCGCCAGCCAGCACAAGAATTTGACTGAACGCCTCAATTTCGATGACCGACTGAGATCGGCCCACAACGAACATGGCCAGTGCCGATCCAATGAGGGAAAAACCAAGCCATGGCGCAGGCTGCGGATGACCGTCAAAGATCTCATCCCTCTTCGTCCACAGCAGCCACGCAGAGGCAGCCAGGATGAGCGGCCCGTGGCCTTGCTCGTCCGTGGACCAGACTGTGTGAGCCAGTTGGATGTAGGTGCCAGCGTAAAGCACAGCAAACGCCAGCATGAACACAACGATGGCGGGCAGCGCCTGGAGCATGCCAGCAGCGCGGTTGATGCGATCGCGACCAGAGTCAGGTGGGTGTGCAGGAACGGTCATCAGCAGGAAAAAGGCGAGAGGGAGAGGGCAAGGGCGGACAGTCCATCCGTCCCCCTGCGCCTGTAGAACGCCTTTCATTGTGGCGCATACCGCCCATAAGTTCCGTCCAACAGCGTCAATTGGGGAAGAACGCCAGTCGCACCCCTGCACCCACGGGGTGGCGCGCAACTCCGCACCGAGTGCGCCCCTCAAAACGACACCGGATCTCGGCGCCTTTCGCACCGAACCAGGGGAACTCCCTCAGCCCCAAAGCGCTCTTACTGACGCTTTGTGACATTTCACACCGCGCTTGGGGGGATCCTCCGACGGACCGAGCGCTTTCCCTGAACTTTGGCGAATAACGCGACTCGTAAACTTGGTCCCATGGTTCGTCGGTCCGGTGACCGATGGCAACACCAGCATCCCCGAGGTGGGTGGTATGAGACATCCTGATCCCAATTTTGGCTACCCGACACTGTCTCTGACCGAACGCGAACGTATGCTCGCGGGCGTCAAGCAGACCACTCCTAGCAAGGCCTTCATGCGTCGCGGCGCAAACGTTCTCGACTCGCACATCGATGCTGCCTCCTGGGAGGAGGCCATCTCGCGCATCGCGGGGTGGGCAGCGCATCGTCAGTCGCGTTTCGTGGCGCTGTGCAATGTGCACTCTGTCGTGACCGCCAGCCAGGAAGCCACGTTCAACCACGTGATCGCACAGGCCGACCTCGCACTGCCCGATGGCGCCCCGGTGGCCTGGGCCCTGCGCCGCGAAGGCTTCTCCAGCCAGCAACGCATCAACGGCCCCGACCTGATGTGGCGCTACCTGGGCGTGGCCGAGCAACTGGGCCAGTCCGTGTTCTTCTACGGCAGCAGCAACGACACCCTGGACCGCCTGATGGTCCGCGTCAAAGCAGCCTTCCCAAAACTGAAAATCGTCGGCCTGGAATCGCCACCCTTCCGCGCACTGACGGCCGAAGAAGACCAGGCCTACGTCGATCAAATCAACAAGTCGGGCGCCCATGTGGTGTTCGTCGGCCTGGGCTGCCCCAAACAGGAAGCCTGGATGGCCAGCCACCGCGGCCGCATCAAGGCCGTGATGCTGGGCGTCGGTGCCGCTTTTGACTACCACGCTGGCACCATCGAACGCGCTCCGCTGTGGATGCAAAAGATCGGCATGGAGTGGCTGCACCGCCTGATCAGCGAGCCACGCCGCCTGGCCAAGCGCTACGCCGTGACCAACAGCGTGTTCGTCTACCGGATGGCGAAATCCATGTTGCTGGGTCACAGCAGCTCGCAGCACGAAGAAACACGCTGACGCGCCGGCCTCCGGCACCCGCCAGGCCCGCCACCCCCGAAACGCCGCTCGATGAGCGGCGTTTCTCATTGCACGTTGAACTGCACCACCCCGCTTGAGGGCGCCGAGATCGGGGCCTCTGCGTCCCGTGGAGGGCAGTCGAAGTGTCATCTTCCGTCGATACACTCGCCGCCAGAGTCCTTTCGGACTATCCTGGGACCCGCCCATCCGAGGGGTTACCCGGGAACCCAAACGGGTTTTCGGGCTCAGAGAGGGGCTCCTCAGGATTCAACCGCAAACGCAGACATGCTCCCAAATTCCAAGATTTTCGTGGCCGGGCACAAAGGGATGGTGGGTTCGGCCATCGTGCGCCGACTCCAGGCTGCCGGCTTCGACCAGGTCATCACGCGCGACCGCAGCGAGCTCGACCTGCTCGACCAGCGGGCCGTGCATGACTTCATCCGCACCGAGCGCCCCGACTACGTTTTCATCGCCGCGGCCAAGGTGGGCGGCATCCAGGCCAACAACGTCTACCGCGCCGACTTCCTCTATCAGAACCTCGTCATCGAGGCCAACCTGATCCACGCCTGCCATGTGGCTGACGTGCAGCGCCTAATGTTCCTGGGCTCCAGCTGCATCTACCCGAAGATGGCGCCACAGCCGCTCAAGGAAGACTACCTGCTGACCGGCCCGCTGGAGCCGACCAACGAGCCCTATGCCATCGCCAAGATCGCCGGCATCAAGCTCTGCGAGGCCTTCAACGCCCAGCACGGTCGCCAGTACATCAGCGTGATGCCGACCAACCTCTACGGCGTCAACGACAACTACGACCTCAACAACAGCCACGTGCTGCCCGCGCTCATCCGCAAGGCACACGAAGCCCAGCGTCGCGGTGACAAGAGCCTGGTCGTCTGGGGCACGGGCACGCCCATGCGCGAATTCCTCTATGCCGATGACCTCGCCGATGCCTGCGTGCACCTCATGCAGCAAGGCTACGACGGCCCGCTGGTCAACATCGGCACGGGCACCGACGTGACCATCCGCGAACTGGCCGAGACCGTGGTCAAGGTGGTCGGCTTCCAGGGCGAGCTGAGCTTTGACACCAGCAAGCCCGACGGCACGCCGCGCAAGCTGATGGACGTCTCGCGGCTGCATGGCCTGGGCTGGCAGGCCCGCACCGGGCTGGAAGATGGCATTGCATTGGCCTACCAGGACTTCCTGTCGCGCCACCCCTGACACCGCGGCACACGCCACCGGTAACGCTTTAGACCACGACCGCCGCCACCTGGAGTTCCAAGATGAGCTTTGAACAACTGATCACCGTGCTTCGCGCGCGCTGGGCCATCGCCCTGGCGACCTTCCTGCTCATCGCCGGCACCGTGACCACCCTCACCCTGCTGGCGCCAAAGTCTTACACGGCCCAGGGCTCGGTCGTTCTGGACGTGAAGAACCCGGACCCCATCGCTGGCATGGTGGCAGGCACCATCGGCAACCCCACCTACCTGATGACCCAGATCGACATCATCACCAGTTCCCGCGTGGCGCTGCGTGTGGTGAAGAACCTCAAGCTGACGAGCAACCCGGACATGCGCAAGCGCTGGCAGGACGCCACCAAAACCACAGGCGACTTCGAGCTCTGGATGGCCGATCTGCTGCGCAAGGGCATCCAGGCACGCCCGTCGCGGGGCTCCACCGTGATTTTTCTGACCTACAAGGCGGCCGATCCAGCTTTTGCCTCGTCCATCGTCAACGCCTTCATCGAGGCTTACCTGGAAATCTCGGTGGACATGCGCACGATGCCGGCCAAGCAGTTCAACCAGCAATTCGACGCCAATGCCCGCGACCTGCGAGCGAACGTGGAAGCCGCCCAGGCCCGCCTGTCGGAGTTCCAGCAAAAGCAAAATCTCATCGTCACCGATGAGCGTTTGGACATTGAAACATCCCGACTCAACGAACTGTCGTCCCAATTCGTCGGGATGCAAGCCGCCATGGCCGATTCGGGCAGCCGCCAGAATGCCGCGCGCAGCAACGGCGACCAATCGCCTGACGTGATGGCCAGCCCGCTGGTGGCCGGCCTCAAAGGTGACATCGTTCGCCTTGAAGCCACACTGGAGCAACTGCGCACACGGCTGGGTGAACAACATCCGCAAGTCGTTGAACTCAAAACCCAGCTCAACGACTTGCGCGCCAAACTCAGCCAGGAAATGACCCGCGTCACCGGCAGCCTGGGTGTGAGCAACAACGTCAACGCCTCGCGCGCATCGCAGATCAAAGCCTCACTGGAAGAGCAACGCGCCAAGGTTCTCAAGCTCAAGACCATCCGCGACGAAGCCGCCATCCTGCAACGCGACATCGATGTGGCCCAACGCGCCCTGGACGGCGTGGTGGCACGCATGCAGAGCTCTGCCTTGGAAAGCCAGGCTTTGCAAAACAACGTGTCGGCACTGGAGTACGCGCGGGCGCCCGCCACCCCGTCCGAGCCGCGCGTGTCCAGCAACATCATGTTGGGCAGCGTCGCAGCCGCCCTCGCCTCACTCATCCTGACGCTGCTCATCGAATACCGCGACCGCCGCCTGCGCACGCTGTCCGAGGTGGAAGCCCTGTTCCAGCAGCAGTTGCTGGGCTCGATCCCGTCCTTCAAGAAGCCTTCCAGGCTGAGCGAGCTTTCCTCAAGGCTGAGCCTCAACAAGAAGCCCCCCGTTCGTGCCTTGACCATGAACAACTGACGCGGCCTCCACCTGCAGTAAGCTCGACATGAACGATTTCGAATCCAACCAACAAGCGCAGAGTGTTCAGGATCCGTCGCTCGGCGACATCCTGCGACGGACCAAAGGCCTGACCAGCGAGCAAGTCATGCAAGCGCTGGAGTACCAGCGCAGCAATGGCGTGCGCTTTGGCGCCGCAGTCGTGGCCCTCGGTCTGGCACAGACTGAGGATGTGATCTGGGCGCTGTCGCAACAGTTCCACTACCCCTACACCCCGGTCGGCGAGCGCGCACTCAACGAAGAGTTGGTGGTGGCCAACAGCCCCTTTGACGAAAACGTCGAAGCATTCCGCGACCTGCGCACGCAATTGCTGACGAGCACCATGGGCCCGGGGCCTGAGCGCAGTGCATTGGCCATCGTCAGCGCCGATGTCGCTGAGGGCAAGACCTTCGTTGCCGCCAACCTGGCCACGGCCTTCAGCCAATTGCCCGGTCGCACCCTGGTGATTGACGCCGACCTGCGCACCCCTCGCCTGCACGAAGTTTTCGGCGCCGAAGCCAGCACGGGCCTCAGCGGCATCCTGGCAGGCCGCACCGAAGCCAACGTCATCAGGCCTGTCAGCCACCTGCCCAACCTCTACCTGTTGCCAGCAGGTACGGTGCCGCCGAACCCCACCGAACTGCTGCAACGCGCCGCCATGAGCCTGTTGCTGCGTGAATTGCTCAACAAGTTCGACAACGTGCTCGTGGACACGCCCGCGGCCAGCCATGGCCCCGATGCACGCATCATCGCCACGCATTGCGGCGCAGCCATGCTGGTGGGACGCAAGCGTCAGAGCAAAACCGCTGACATGCAAGCCCTCCTCAAACACCTGACAAAAAGCAAGATCAAGATCGCAGGTGTTCTGGTCAACGAGTTCTGATTGCAAGAAATTCCTCATGAGCAAAAAAATCGCATTGATCACGGGCGTGACGGGGCAGGACGGCGCTTACCTGGCGGAATTCCTGCTGGGCAAGGGCTACGAGGTGCATGGCATCAAGCGCCGCTCGTCGCTGTTCAACACCGACCGCATCGACCACCTCTACCAGGACCCGCACGTCAACAACCGCAACTTCGTGCTGCACTACGGTGACCTGACCGACTCCACCTCTCTGGTGCGCATCGTCCAGAAGGTCCAGCCCGACGAGATCTACAACCTGGCCGCCCAGTCCCACGTGGGCGTGAGCTTCGAAGAGCCCGAGTACACCGCCAACGCCGACGGCCTGGGCGCGTTGCGCCTGCTGGAAGCCATCCGCATCCTGGGCCTGGAGAAGAAGACGCGCTTTTACCAAGCCTCGACCTCCGAGCTCTACGGCCTGGTGCAAGAAATCCCCCAGAAGGAAACCACCCCCTTCTACCCGCGCAGCCCGTATGCCGTGGCCAAGATGTACGCCTACTGGATCACGGTGAACTACCGCGAGGCCTACGGCATGTACGCCTGCAACGGCATCTTGTTCAACCACGAGAGCCCGGTGCGCGGCGAGACCTTCGTCACCCGCAAGATCACCCGCGCCATCAGCCGCATCGCGCTGGGCCTGCAGGACTGCCTGTACCTGGGCAACATGAGCGCGCTGCGCGACTGGGGCCACGCGCGTGACTACGTGGAAATGCAGTGGCTGATGCTGCAGCAAGACAGCGCAGAAGACTTCGTCATCGCCACCGGCGTGCAGTACAGCGTGCGCCAGTTCGTGGAGTTCGCCGCGAAAGAGCTGGGCGTGACGGTGAGCTTCGAAGGCGAAGGCGAGGCCGAAGTGGGCCGCGTCACGAAGATCGAGCCGGTGACCAACGCCCAGGGCGAGGCCGAGATCCTGGCCAAGTGCCAGGTGGGCGACGTGATCGTCAAGGTGGACCCGCGCTACTACCGCCCGACCGAGGTCGAGACGCTGCTGGGCGACCCGAGCAAGGCCAAGGCCAAGCTGGGCTGGACGCCCAAGACGACGCTGGCCGAGCTGGTGCGTGAGATGGTCATCAGCGACTACACCTCGGCCAAGCGCGACAACCTGGTCAAGCAAGCAGGATTCCAAGCGTATGACTACCACGAGTGAAACCCGCCCTGTGGGTTTGGGCAGCGTGCCGCCCGTCTCCATGAACGTTTTGGTGCTGTGCCTGGGCTTGCTGGGCATGTTCGCCCTCACGCTCAAGGACTTGCTCTTCAGCGCTCAGGCCAACATCTGGATGATGGACGAGCACAGCCACGGCCCGATCA
The DNA here is from genome assembly GCA_023266355.1 of Aquabacterium sp. GTDB lineage: Bacteria > Pseudomonadota > Gammaproteobacteria > Burkholderiales > Burkholderiaceae_C > Aquabacterium. The sequence continues at coordinate 103,306 of JAHFQM010000001.1, read as the reverse complement.
TGCTCGCGCTGGCGCTGTGGCTCATGCACCAGCGCTGGTCCGAGTTCGAGGGCAGCACCGACGGCACCGCACCGGGCACCTGGGTGGCCTGGGTCATGTTCGCCATTGCGATTGTTTTTTATGCACCCGGCCGCGCCCTCAACATCATTTACTTCGAGGTGTTTGCCTTCATCCCGATGATGATCGGGGTGGTGGCCATGGTCGGCGGGTTCCCGCTGATCAACAAGCTGAAATTCCCGCTGTTTTTCCTGGTGTTCATGGTGCCGATTCCGGGCTTCGTGGTCGAGCCCATCAGCCAGTTCGTCAAGCTGCACATCTCCATCGTCACCGCTGAAATCCTCTGGTACTTTGGCTACCCCATCGGCCACACCGGTGTGGTGCTGAGCATCGGCCAGTACCAACTGCTGGTGGCCGACGCCTGCGCCGGCATGCGCACCTTGTTCATGCTGGAAGCCATGGGCATCTTCTATCTGAACGTGGTGCGCCACACCTCGTTGCTGCGCAATGTGGTGCTGGGCATCCTGATCGTGCCCATTTCCTTCGTGGCCAACATGACGCGGGTGCTCTTCCTTGCCCTGTTGACGTACCACTTCGGGGATGAGGTGGGCCAGGGTTTCCTGCACGGGTTCGCCGGCATCGTGCTCTTTGTGATCGCCCTGGTGCTGACCATTGCCACCGATGGCTTGTTGAGGCTCATTGCCAAGCGCGTCTCTGGTCGCAACGACGAAGGAGTGTCTGCATGATCTTTCGCCCCCTCACCCTGAAGCCATGGCTGGTGGCCACGGCCCTGGCCTTCATGGCTGGCAGCGTCGCGCTGGCCGAGCACCTCCGCCCGAATCACTACTGGGCGGACAAGATCGGCACCCCTGCGTTTGAATCCATCATGCCGACCAGTTTTGGCGACTGGGTGGCATTGCCCAACGGCAACCAGCGGGTGGTCAACCCGGTGGTCGAAGAAAGCCTCAAGCGCATCTACAGCCAGACCTTCTCGCGCGCCTACATCCACAAGCCCACGGGTCGGGTCATCATGCTGTCGATCGCCTATGGCCGCGACCAGACCAACGACACGCAACTCCACACCCCGGACCAGTGCTACCCCTCACAGGGCTTCAAGGTGCACTCGTTCGCCAACACCGACATTGCAACCTCGCTGGGCACCATCCACGCCGTTCGCCTGCAAACCAGCATGGGCGAGCGGACAGAACCGCTCACGTATTTCTTGCGCGTCGGTGAGGGCATCGCGCGCGGCTCCAAAGAGCGCAACTTGGAACGCATCCGTCTGGCCCTGCAAGGCTACCTGACCGACGGCATGCTGTTTCGCGTGTCCGAGATCACCCGAAACCCCGACGCATTCGACCTGCAGCAACGCTTCATCAACGATGCATTGCTGGCCGTCTCGCCGAACCAGCGGCACTTCTTGACAGGCGCGCTGGGCACATGAGAGTTGTGCTGTCGGCGGTTGGCAAGTTTCACACTTTCGAGTTGGCCCGCGAAATGGCCAACCGAGATGTGCTGGCCGCCATCTTCACCGGCTACCCCCGGTTCAAACTTCGCCAAGAACGCGAAGTGCAGGCGCAGCTGCGGACCTTCCCTTGGCTCTACACGCCCTACATGGCCCTGCGAGGCCGCAACCTGCTCAAAGGCCGCTTGCTCAAGCAATGGGATTGGGCCAACTGCCTGAGCTTTGATGCCTACACGGCGTGGCGCATGCCGCCGTGCGACGTGTACGTCGGCCTCTCTTCTGCGGCCCTGTGGTCAGGGCGAAAGGCCAGGCAACGCGGCGCCCGGTTCGTCTGTGACCGCGGCTCGGCGCACATCCGCGTGCAAGACCGCATCCTGAGGGAAGAACATGCCCTCTGGGACATGCCTTACCTGGGCGTGGACCCCCGCTTCATCGAACGAGAAGAAGCCGAGTACGCAGCGGCAGACTGCATCACCGTGCCGTCCGGCTTCGCGGTGCAGTCCTTCATCGACCAGGGGGTGACACCGCACAAACTCCGCAGGCTGCCCTATGGGGTCAACCTGGGGAGCTTCGCGCGCAATGGCCAGGCCGCCACCGACAGCTTTGACGTGCTTTTCGCCGGTGGTATGAACCTTCGAAAGGGTATCCCCTACCTGCTCCAGGCCTACAAGCTGCTGCGCCACCCGCAAAAATCGCTGAGTTTCGCCGGCTCTTTTGACCCGGCCTTCATCGACGCCATGAAGCACCGTGGCCTGTGGAGCGACGACATCGTGCTGCTGGGCCATTTGCCCTGGGAGGCACTCAGCCGCCGCATGAGCCAGAGCCATGCACTGGTGCTGCCCAGTGTTGAGGAAGGTTTTGGCCTGGTCCTGGCTCAGGCCCTGGCCTGTGGCTGCCCCGTGATCGGATCCCAGCACACCGGTGCCCCCGACCTCATCGAAGGCGGCAAGGCGGGCTACATCGTTCCCATCCGGAACCCGCAAGCCATTGCGGATCGTCTGCAGGGCCTGGCAGACGACCCCGCACTGCAGCAGCGCCTCTCACAAGAGGCGCTGGCAACGGTGCGGCACATCGGCGGTTGGCGCAACTACGGCGACCAGGCGCTGGCCATCTACCGGGAATTGCTGTGAGCCAGTCGCTGAACATCCTCTACTTCGGGCCCATCTCGGGCACCTGCCTGGACCGGGCCAACGCCTACCGTCGCCTCGGGCACACGGTGCACCACATCGATCCCCGCACGCTGCTGCCAAGCACCGTCTGGGTGGACCGCATCATGTGGCGTGCGGGTGGCCACTGGTTCGCCCCGTGGGTGCTGGCTGGCCTGCGCCAAAGCCTGCAAGGCCGCCACTTCGACCTCTGCCATGTGGACAGCGGTGAGTGGTTCACCGCGAGCGCCGTCGAGCTGCTCCGCGCGCACGCCCCCATCGTCATCAACTACAACGTGGACGACCCGACCGGGCCGCGTGACCGCCAGCGGTTTGCTGCTTACTGGCGCGGGGCCAAGGCCTACGACCTGCTGGCGGTGGTGCGCGAAGACAACCTGCCCGAGCTGGCGGCGTTGGGCGCCCGGCACTGCGTGCGTGTTCACAGATCGGCCGATGAAGTCACCCACGCACCGCGCGCCTTGACCCCCGAAGACCATGCGCGGTGGGATTGCGACGTGCTGTTCCTGGGCACCTGGATGCCCGAGCGGGGCCCCTTCCTGCTGGCACTCATCCGCCTGGGCGTGCCTTTGACCATCCAGGGCAGCAACTGGCAGAAAGCCCCGGAGTGGCCCGAACTGCGCACCCACTGGCGGGGCGACGCCATCGGTGGCGACGACTACGCCAAAGCCATCCAGTGCGCCCGCGTCAACCTCGGCTTGCTCTCCAAGGGCAACCGTGACCTGCACACCACCCGCTCACTTGAAATTCCCTCGCTGGGCGCGCTGTTCTGCGCCGAGCGCACTGTCGAGCATTCGGCGATGTACGAAGATGGCCTGGAAGCGGTGCTCTGGAGCGATGCTTCCGAGTGCGCAGCCTGGTGCCACACCTTGCTGGCGGACGAACCCCGCCGCCACGCCATTGCGCAGAACGGGCATGCCCGCTACCTGCGCGACGGCAACCAGAACCAGGTCGTGCTGCAGTCCTTGCTGCGCGAAGTGGGCCTGGCCTGAGGACTCGGCATGAACGCCACCATGGCCGCGCCGGCCACAAGCGCAAGCATCACTGTCAAGGACCTTCTGTTTTGCGGGCTGTGGGTGCTCTGCGTGGCCTCCGGCATGGCGCAGCTGTTCATCGACGGCTCACCTGACAACGTCGAGAGCGTTGGCTGGGTGCTGTGTTCCTGCACCGTGGTACTGACCTACCTGTGGCGCAGCCAGGCGACGACCACCCACCCGCTGTCGTCGCTGTCCCTGCTGGGGCTGCTCAACAGCACGCAGATGGCGGCCTTGATCGCGCAAACGGCCGATGGGCAATCGCTGTCCGCGATGCTGCGCGTCCCGACGTTCACATTTTTCATGCTGGCCGTGGTGTCCACCGTGGCCACGGGCCTGCACCTGGCTTACCGGTATCTGCTGCCGCTGCAAGTCCCCAGCCGCTGGCTGGCCAACCGCGTGTGGGGGCCTCTGGGGGCTTTGAGCCCACCGCCGCCCATCATCATCTGGTGCCTCAGCGCCATCGGGATGGCTGCCCAGTTGGTGGGCGGTGGCGGCATGGGTGATGTGGGGGGCAAGTTCGTGGCTGGCCTGGCCTTCATGATGTGGCTGCCCTTCCTCATCCCGATTTACCAGCGCATGTCGGGTGGCACGTATTGCAACATCAAGAGGCAGTTGCCCTTCGTGGTGGGTTTGGGCCTGTTCATTGTGGCCGAGTCGCTGGCACGCAATGGGCGGGGCGGCATCTTCGCCATCCCCATGCAGATGGCGCTGGTCTTCCTGCTGTACTTTCTGCACACCCCCCACCCGGTCACGCGTCGCTTCATGAAGGGCCTCGCCGTGCTCGGCGTGACGGCGGCAGTGGGCATGGCCGTGATGACCGACCTGGCCACCGCCATGGTGGTGGCCCGAGACAAACGAGCCACCCTGAGCACCACCGAGCTGATGCAATACACCTGGGAGGTGTACCTCGACAAGCCCCTGCTGGAGGCCCGACGCGAGAGCAGCAACCTGGCCTCCCTGATCTCTCAGTACGACGAAAACTACCTGAGCAACCCGCTGCTGGCCCGGTTCGCCGAAACCAAGTTCCACGACAACATGTTCTTCATGGTGTCTGACCTGAGGCCCGATGAGCGCTGGGAAGCGGCCGCCCTGTCGGTGTTCCGGGTGGTGCTGCTATTTCCTCAGACTGTGCATGACTTTTTCGAAACCAAAGTGGACAAGGACCAACACCTTTACTCGATGGGTGACTACTACATCAACCTCCACCATGGTGCAGGTTTTGCGTACGTCACCGGCTCGATCTGGGCCGATGCCTACGCGCTGGCCGGCCCCTGGTTCCCGTTTGCATGCATCCTGCTCTTGCTGCCCTGTTTCTGGATCTTCGATGGCATGGCCCAAACCGGCAAGGCTTTCGTGGTGTCGCCGGTGGCCATGTGCATGGCCTGGCAGATCTTCCACTTTGGCCTTGGCGGCGAATCCATCGGCACCAAGAGCGGCTTCCTGCTGCGCGACACCCCCCAGAGGCTGGTGCTGTACCTGCTGACCATGGCTGTGCTCACCTTTGTGTTGCGCCTGTTCAAACTCTTGCCCCCAAAGCTGTCACAGAAAACTGGCAAGCTTGTCTGATTGCCTACACGCTGCCATGCCGAAGATTTCCGTCATCATCCTGACCAAGAATGAGCAACAAGACCTGCCAAGTTGCCTGCGCAGCGTTGCCTGGTCGGACGACATCCATGTCTATGACTCCCTGAGCACAGACCGCACGGTGCAGATCGCCACGGAATTTGGCGCCAAGGTCACCCAGCGTCCCTTCGACAACTGGGCCGCTCACCAGAACTGGGGGCTGCAGCACCTGCCGTTCAAGCACCCCTGGGTTTTCTACATCGATGCGGATGAACGCATGACACCCGACTTGGTGAGAGCCGTTCAGGAGGCCGTCAGCGCGCCGGGCAACCACGTCGCTTTCCGGGTGCGGCGTCGGGATTTCTTCATGGGCACCTGGCTCCAGCACGTGCAGACGTCGCCCTACTACCTTCGCCTGTTCCGCCCTGAAAAAATGCGCTACGAGCGGCTGGTGAACCCGATCTCCGTGCCCGATGGCCCGGTGGGCGAGGTCCAAGGCTTCCTGGACCACCACCCGTTCAGCAAGGGCATGGGTCACTGGCTGGACCGTCACAACGGCTACAGCCGGCTTGAAGCCGAGCAAATCATGCGCAACCGCGCCGACCATGCAGGCTTTTCCGTCTTGAAGGCCTTCACCGCTGGCGACTTTCACGAACGGCGATTCCACCAGAAGGAACTGTTCTACCGCCTGCCCTTGCGGCCGTTCATCAAGTTCCTGCTGCTTTACATCGGCAAGCGCGGCTTTCTGGACGGCAAGGCTGGCTTGCGCTACGCCATGCTGCAGGCGATTTACGAGTACATGATCGTGCTGAAGGTGGACGAACTGAGTCGCACGGACACCGCAGAGGCGTGATGCAATGAAGATCCTCATCTACAGCGCCAACTTCGCGCCCGAGCCCACAGGCATCGGCAAATACTCCGGTGAGATGGCTGAGTGGCTGGCGAGCCAGGGGCATGACGTCCGCGTGGTGGCCGCGCCCCCGTACTACCCTGCCTGGCGTCTGGGCGAGGGGTATGCGTGGCCGCCGTACCGCAAGGAAACATGGCGGGGCTGCACCGTTTGGCGGGCGCCGCTGTGGGTGCCGTCGCAGCCCGGTGGGTTCGCGCGCATTGTCCACCTGCTGACCTTCGCGCTCAGTTCTGCACCCGTGATGTTGCGCCAACTGGCTTGGCGGCCCGATGTGGTTCTGGTGGTGGCGCCTGCCATGGTGTGCGCCCCCATGGCCTGGGTCACGGCCCGCATTTCAGGCGCCCAGGCGTGGTTGCACGTGCAGGACTTCGAAGTCGATGTGGCCTTTCGCATGGGCCTCGTGAACGTGGGCCTGGCCCGGCACCTGGTGTGGCGCATGGAACGCGCGCTGCTGCGTCGCTTCGATGTGGTCTCCACCATCTCGGGGCGCATGATCGACCACCTCATGAAAAAGGGCGTGAGCCCCGAACGCTGCCACCTCTTCCCCAACTGGGTGGACATCGACAAAATCCGCCCTCTGGACGGTGCCAGCAGCTACCGCGCCCGGCTGGGCATCCCGATCCCGGCGGTGGTGGTCTTGTTCTCCGGCACCATGGGCAGCAAGCAGGGGCTGGAGGTCGTGCCTGCGGCTGCGCGGCTGCTGCAACACCGCCACGACATCCATTTCGTGATTTGCGGCGATGGCGTCATGAAGCCGAAAATCGAAGCCGACGCCCAAGGGCTGGCGCGCGTGCACCTGCTGCCCCTGCAGGATGTCGCCATGCTCCCCGAGTTGCTGGGCCTGGCTGACATCCACCTGCTGCCTCAAAGCCCGGATGCCGAAGATCTGGTGCTGCCCTCGAAGCTGACCGGCATGCTGTCCAGTGGCCGACCGATCGTGGCCACCTGCAATCCCGACACCGAGATTGCCATGGTGGTCAAAGGTTGCGGGAAAGTGGTACCACCGCTGCAGCCAGAGGCTTTGGCCCAGGCCATCGAAGCCCTGGCCGACGACCCGCACGGGCGTGCCCAGCTGGGCCAGGCCGCCCGCCGGTATGCGGAAGAAGAAATCGGCCGGGATGCCGTGCTCTCGGCCGTGGTTCGGCACATGCAGGCGCCCGATGCGCCCGCAGATGACCGCAGCCGGAAGGCCGCATGATGAACCTCACCTCATCTATTGCAACTAATCAAGGCAGTTCGCCGACCTCGGTCGGCTTGCGCCTGAGCCCCACCGGCCTGGGCTTGGTGGGCCTGGTGGTGCTGGCCTGCCTCTACTGGTTTCAACATGCCCTGGGCTATTGGGAAGACGACTCCTTCATCCACCTGGAATACGCGCGCAGCGTTTTTGAAGGTCAGGGCTTTGTGTTCAACGGGGTGCTGAGCAATGGCGACACCGCGCCCCTGTGGGTGCTGCTGCTTGCCGGGGCCAGGCACCTTGTGCCGGACTGGCTGCTGGCTGGCAAAGCCTTGGCCGCACTGGGCACCGTCTTCGCCTTGCTGATGCAGTTCGCCTACTGCCGAAGGCTGCAGGCAGACCTGGGCTCAGATGCACAAGACCAGCCCGCCTGGGTGCTGGCGCTGTTCGTGCTCAACCCCTACTTTGTTTACTGGGCCTATTCGGGCATGGAGGCCCTGGCTGCCAGCGGTCTGCTGATGCTGCTGTGCCTGCTGGTCACGCGCCCCACGGCCACGCCACTCAGCTTCCTGGGCAGTGCGTTTCTGTTGGGCCTCAGCCCCCTGGTTCGGCCCGAGATGGTGCTGCTGATCGGCATTTGCGGCCCCTTCCTGCTGTGGCAGTGGTGGAAGCTGGTGGAGGGCAAGACAGGGCCGCAACGCATGGCGTGGTTCCTGGGCGCCGCAGTGCTGCTGGCATTGCCTCTGGCCTGCTGGACCCTCTACGCGCTCGACGCATTTGGCTATGTGATGCCCAACACCAATGCGGCCAAACGCGCCCCCCCCGGCACCTCGGCCGCCTGGCGCATGCTGATGGTGTACGGCATGGGTTTTCCAGGCGTGATGCTGAGCTTGGCCGCGCTGGCGGTGCTGGCCCTGCGCAAGCGCGCCGTGGGCGCCCTGCCCCGCCACACGTCACTGCCGATGGCCGCCTGGCCTTTGCTGGCCTATGTGGTGGTCACCAGCCTGTTCTACATGGTCAACCACACCTACGTGCAAACGCGCTACGTCATGGTGGTGGCCCCCGGCCTGTCGGTGCTGTGCTACGTGATGCTGCGCCACCTGGGGGGGCGAACACTGCACGCCGTCGTCCTGGGCGTGGCCGCTGCGGCAGCGCTGTTCATCACGGTGCAGCAAGCCCATCCGCTGGTGCGCAACAAGGCCGAAAAGGTCGAGCAGATCGAGCGCATGTCGGCCTACATCAATGCCAACCTGCCGGCCGACGCCAAGATCGCCGTGTATGCCATTGGCCAGTTCGGCTACCTGGTTCGCAATGAACTGGTGGACGTGGGCGGCATCACCCAGCCGGAAGCTGCCCAATACCTTTGGGCGCCACCCGAGCAGATGCTGGCCTGGGCCAAACGACAAGGCGCCACCTACTACCTGGAGGGGGGCGCGCCCGAGCCAGGCGCCGAGCTGGTGCATGAAATCGACGCCAGCAGCATCGGCTGGTCGATGGCGCCGGGCTACTACGATCGCAAGGGCAAGTTGCGGCTGTGGAAGCTGGCCCCACCCTGATCCGGGCCGCCGATGGACACCCTTGCCTTGACCGCCAAGGTCATCACGTTCCAGCAGGGCGCCGGCCTGGCCTGCATCGCAGGCGGCCTGTTCGCCCTGCAGGCCGGTTGGCGCCAACTGCACCTGGGCCAGGCCCTGGTGCCACTGGCCCGAGCCATGGCGTGGCTGGTCTTGTGCGCCGTCACACTGCATGCGCTGGCCTATCTGTTTTACCCCACCTTCCAGGACCATGTGGAGGCCACGGTGGCCAGCCTGGGCTTGCAATGGCTGCAGGGCGGCGAAATTTATCCCCCGCTTGACACCCACCACGTCAATGGCCTGCTCTACGGACCCGCACTGGCCGAGGTCAACGCGCTGGGCATGCGCATCTGGCCCTCGCCCATTGAAGGCGCCAAACTGCCGGGCGTGCTGGGGTTTCTGGCCGCACTGGCATTGAGCCTGCGCCTGCTGCCACATCCCAGCGCCCGCTTGATGTTGCTGTGGGCGGCACCCTTCGGGCTGTTCCTGTTTTTCAACCGCGCTGAACCCTTCCTGCTGCTGTGCACCGTGCTGGCACTGTGGGTCGCCCACCGCATTCGACCGTCATGGCTGCAATGGGGCGCAATGGGGTGCCTGATGGGCCTCGCCTCGGGGTTCAAGCTGCACGGGGCCGCCTATGTGGCCATGGCCTGGGTGGCCGTCGCGGGCGTGAGCGCACTGCACGTCAAGGCCCTGGTCACGGTGGCCATGGCCGCAGCTCTCACATTCCTGCTGCTGTTTGCCCCTGCCGGTGTGGGCCTCGCCGGCTTCTTCCACTACCTGCAACTGGCCGGCAAGCACGGCCTGGTGGCACGCATGGTGGGCGAAAACTTGCTGTACGTCCTGGCCCTGTGGCTGCCTTTGCTGGGCTGGCGTTTCAGCCGCGCCAACACGGCGCAGCGCCATGACGAACACAGCGCCACGACTTGGCTCGCAGTGCTGCTGCTGCAGTTGTTGCTGGCGCTGGTGGCGGCCAAGCGCGGCGCTGGTTTGCACCACCTGATCCCGCTGGTGCCAGTCAATGCATGGCTGCTGCAAGCTGCCATGCGCACGGAAGACGCACGGCGCACTGGCGCCTGGCTGGTGCACGCCATGGCCATCAGCTTCGCGCTCACTGCGGGCTGGAAATCGGCCCACGAAGGCCAGCACATGGCCCAAACATGGCACGCCCGCGCAAGCGCACGCGCTGAACTTCAGCAACTGGGCACGGCCTACCCCGGGCTGGTCCTGGCCTCGGGCTCGACCACCGCAGGCGATGCACTCACCCACCTGCGTCCGCTGCTTCAGGCGCAAGGGGTGCCCCAGATCGATTACCCCGCCTGGCTGGACCTGCAGCTGTCAGGCACATCCACCCGCCCCGTGCTGGAGGCATTGACCCGCTGCCACATCCCACACCTGGCTGTGGCTCGCGGTGAAATGCCCTTCCGCATGGTCAGCTCCTACACACAGCGTGCGCTCTTCGATGAGGACATCCAGAAAGCCGTGGACGCACGCTACGTCCTGGTGGAGCGGCACGCTTGGTTCGACGTGCTTCGTTGCGCACAACCATGAAGCTGAAACAAACCCTGCGCCAGTGGCTCGTTGACCTTCTCGGGCACCGCGACGACCGGTTTTACTGGCGACAGCCCCTGGGCGCCATCACCCTGCCCGCCAATGCCCGGCTCTGCCTTTGGCAACCCGACGGCAAACTCGGTGACGCCATCGTCACCAGCATGTTGCTGTGTGATCTGGCTGCACAACGGCCCGATGTGAACGTGACCGTGGTGGTCGAACCCGGCCTGCAAAGCTTCTGGCGTGCGCTGCCACAGGTTCAAGAAGCCCTCTCGTGCCGACAAGACCGAGCTTCCTTGCTGGAGGCCATCGGCGCCTGCGACGTGTTCGTCTCTTTCGAGACCTTCCTCAGCCTGGAAACGCTGTTGCTGCTGCGCGCCCTGCACCCCGCGGTGGCCATTGGCTACAACGTGGGTCGGTACCGCATCTTTGACCGTTCGCTGGTGTGCACCAGCTATGAGTGGCCTCGCAAACACATCGCAGCCCGGCTGCAGAACCTGTGCGAGCTGTTGTCTCTGCAGCACCTTGGCAGCAATCCCTTGCCCGAGGTTCTGCCATCCCACCGCACCGACCGAAGCACATTGCCCGCGCACCCTGGGCCCACGGTGTTCCTCAACACCCATGCAGCAGGGGCTGACCGCACGTTCAACGCCTCGACCGTGGCGTGGCTGATCAAGGAATTGCACAGCGCTGGACCGCAAGCCCGCATCCTGTTGAGCGTGCCAGGCGCCGAACGGCCCGACTGGCTGGCGCGCATCCAGGCCCTGCCGCCGTCGGCCCGGAGCGCGGTGGCGCTGACCCCTGACAACACCTCCTTGTGGGAAATGATGTGGCTGGTTCAGCAATGCGACATGGTGGTCAGCCCAGACACCGCCGTGGTGCATGTGGCGGCCGCCCTGAACAAGCCGGTGGTGGCGTTCTATCGCGACCGGGCCTACAACCCCTTGGTCTGGGCGCCGCTCTGCCCGCACCACCGTCAGGTGCTCCCCAACGGCACGGAGCCCTGCAGCGTCAACGATTTCGATCCCGAGGCTGCGGCGCAGGCCTTGCACGGCATGCTGCATGCAGCGGCCACCTGGCGCCCTGTCCGACCTACGCACCATGCCGACCTGCCAGATTGAACTGCACTCACCCGCCCGATGCGGCGTCACGCTGAACCTCTCCGACCAGAACCGGCTGCGTTGGACGGTGGCCGCTGTGCGCAGCCATGCGCAGTTGCGGGACTCGCTTGCGCAACGCGCGCAGGCAAGCGCGGCCCACATCACCGACAACATCCATTTGATGGAACGAGGCAGCGCCCTGTCAGCCCACGATGCGCCTGAGGGCGTGCACGTGGTGCTCTGGGATGGCTACAACAGCCTGCTGGAACTGCAGGCCAGGCAGCCCACCATCGCGGCACGCACCGACATCGTCTACCTGTGCATCGGCATGGTGCCCGAGGTGGTGGCTGTGCTGCCCGCGGGCACCATGCCGCTGTACGACCCCGAGCCGGCTTCAGCGGCCGACATGGCTTCCAACCAACATGCACGCATGCCTGCAGGCTACGACTTCCATCGGCAGCTGCGCACGCGCTTGCGCATGCTGCGCAACTGGCAAATCTCGCACGATCGCCACAGGCAACTCAGCCAAGGCGGCATGGTCGTCTTTTGCGGCTTGATCCGTCCTTCCGAGAGCGTGTTGCAGGGTTTCCTGCGTGGCACGCAAATCAACCCAGGCTGGGTGCAAAGCTCCGGTCTGGTCAACATGGCCTGGCAAGGACAGGTGCACACCGTCAAAGCGACCCTGCTGTCGGCTTGCACACAGCTCATGAACGAGTTGCGCGCCCTGTCGTCCCCCACGCCCGCTGACTGGGCCGCCGTGTACTCGCTGATGAACGTGATGCACCGGCTTGGCACCCTTTGCCAGATCCATGCACAGTCGAAGCGCCTGTTTGTCAATGAGTACGCGCAGCAACAGCACTTCGACCCTTACGACGCCGCCGGCTACAGGCACAACCTGTTCGTTGACTTTGGCAGCGTTCGCGGTCCTGATGCGCTCTACCCCCGCAGGGTGGACATGGAACTCAACGGCAAGCCTTCCCTGTCGCTGCGCTGGCTGCATGTGGGCCACACCGTGGCCGATTGCCTGCAAGAAGACAGCACAGACTGGCTGTGGCAGAGGTGCAGCGCCGATGCAGCGCTCAGCCTGGCCAAGCTGAAATCGCTGCGCTGAAGCTCAAGCTCATGTCAGTTCGTCAACGCATCGTCGCAGCCCTCGCCGCCAACGCATTCGGCCAGGTGGTGACCGTGGGCACGCAGTTGCTGCTCACCCCGCTGTTCTTCGCCAAGTGGGGTGCCGCTTTGTATGGCGAGTGGCTGCTCCTGAGCGCGTTGCCGGCCTACCTCACCATGGCCGACCTGGGCATTGGTTCGGCAGCGGGCAACGACATGACCATGCGCGCGGGTGCTGGCGACCGACAGGGCGCCCAAGCGACCTACCGCGGGGCCTTCCGTGTGGCTGCGGCAGTGGGCCTGCTGACGCTGCTTCTCGGGCTGGCCCTGGCCTTTGGCAAGTTCAGCCTGAACACACCGCGAACGCCGCACATCCAGCCCATGGAGGCCGCGCTCGTGGTGTTGGCCCTGGCGGCCAACGTGGCCTTGAGCTTTTCTGCGGGGGTGTTCGGCGCCGGCTACCGCTGCGCCGGGCTCAATGCCACAGGCATCGTCATTGGCAACACGGGGCGCCTGCTGGAAGCAACGGCCTTTGCGGCACTGCTGTGGCTTGGGCACGGCCCGCTGGCGCTTTGCGCCGCCATGCTGGTGCTGAAGTTCGGGCTCATTGGCTTTCAGATGCTGCACTTGCGGCGCGTGTGCCCCTGGCTGCACGCAGGCAACGTGCCCGCAGAGCCAGGCCTGGTGCGGCGCCTGCTCAAGCCCTCGCTGGCATTCATGGCCATGCCACTGGCTGGCGCCTTGTCGCTGCAAGGGCCCATCGTGGTGCTGGGCTCGGCGTTCGGAGGAGAGGCCGTCGCCCTGTTTTCGGCCATGCGCACGCTGTCGCGCATCCCCATGCAACTGATGAACGTGCTCAATGCCTCGGTGTGGCCCGAAATGTCGCGTGCCTTTGGCGCTGGCGACATGGCCTTGCTGCGCCAACTGCACAGGCGTTCTGCACGCATCACGGCCGCATTGGTGCTGGCCTCGTGCCTGGGCCTGGGCCTGCTGGGGCACACCGTCACCCGGCTGTGGCTGGGCGCGGCCCAAACCTACGATGCCTCGCTGCTGCTGTTCTTGTTGGCCATCGCTGGCGTGAGCGCCATCTGGAACGCCAGTTCCATCGTGTTGGCCGCCACCAACCAGCACGGGCGCATGGGCCTGGCGCTGGTGAGCAGTGCGGCAGCCGCCATCGGCCTGGGCAGCGCCCTCATTGGTCACATCGGCCAACAAGGTTTCCTTGTCATCTTGCTGACAGCAGAGGTGGCCATGCTGTTCGTGGTTCTGCCTCAGGCCTTGCGTGCCAGCGGCGATTCACTGGCCCGGTTTCTGAAGGGTCGCACCGCACCCTCCTGACCACCCCGCCATGCCGCGCAGCCCTGCCCTCTCAGCCATCACCGTCGTTTTCCTGCTTGGGCTGGCACTTTTATACCCCCTGCTGCTTCAGCCCATCGTGCCTTATGACGAGGGCTTCGTCCTGGAGCGGGCTCGCCGTGTGCTGCACGGCGACATCCCACACCTCGACTTCTGGAGCATCTACCCCGCGGGCCAATACCATCTGGTTGCGCTGGCCTACGCGTGGCTGGGCGAGTCGATCACCAGTTCGAGGCTGGTGGACGTTCTGGTTCGACTGCTCACGGCTTGTGTTGTGACCTGGGGCGTGGCCCACGTGATGCGAAACAAGCTGGTGGCGCTGACAACCGGCTTGCTCATGCTCGCTGCCTTGGGTGGCGCCGGATCCCCAGGTTATCCAGGTTTCACGGCGATGCTGTTGATTCTGGCAGCAGCCAGTGTCTGGGCGACCGCTGCCAGCCAAAGCAGCCCTCGGAACTGGACACTGACTGCAGGGGCATTGCTTGGCCTTGCTGCCTGGTTCAGGCACGACATGGCGGGCTATGCGCTCGTTGCCTGCCTCACTGCCGAGCTGTGCACAGGCCGGTTCACAGACAAACGAGCTTGGCAGGCCATGGCGTTTGGCCTCATTGGAGCGGGCGCGATGGGAGCCATCGGACTGGCGCACCAGCTGACCGAGGTATCGCTTGAGACTTTGGTTCAACAGCTTGTGCAGCAACCAGCCGAAGTGATGCCCGCTTACCGCAGGACCCCTTGGCCGGACTGGCGGAACCCGCGCACCATCAGTGTTTGGCTTGTGCCTCTTTCCGCACTGGTTGTACTCGCGTCAACCTGCATGCCCGCTCTTCGTCAGGCTCCTCTGCAAGTTCGCAGGCTGCAACTGATGCATGCGTTTGTTGCGACGGCATTGCTGGCACAACTGAGCATTCGGAAAGACGCCATACATGCTGTCCCCGCCTTGATGGCCTTGATTCCGGCCATGTGCGTGACTGCAGCACTGATTTGGCCCAATCGCGCGAAAACAGCCGGTTCGTGGGTGCTGCTCCTCACGGTTTGCGGACTGCTGCTGACCCTCAGCGCAAGGCCCGCGGGCAAGACCCTTCTCAACACACTGCACGCGCTGAAGCGCCCCCCCGTTCCTGCCCTGCTCACCCGACAGGGCATGGCCGAACTCACCGCCGAGCAAGAAGTCTTGCTCAATTGGCTGCAAACGAGGCCTCACGATGCAGGGCTGTACGTGGGGGTGAACAACCATGACCAGTTCGGTGGCAATGAGCCCATCTGGTACTTCCTGAGTGGCATGGGCAGCACGGTTTTCCTGGATGAACTGCATCCGGGAGTGGCCAACTTGCAGCACATGCAAGCACGCACCATGGAGGAAATCCGCAGCCGCTCCATGCGGTACGTGCTGCTCGTCGACAGCCCCTGCGAGCAAGGCAACGAAAGCTGCAACACGCCCAGCCTGGACCTTCTTGACGGGTACTTGGAGAAGAACTACCAAGTGCGACTACGCCTGAAGAAATACACGATCCTTGAAATAAAAGAAAACTCTGAAGAAGCAACACTGCGCTCCCAAAGCAAATGACCACGTCAACGAGCGCAGCGGCATCTCAGATGTTTTAAAAATACCCAACCCTCATCACCATGAAAAACACGACGTCATCATTCCTGGATGCGCTACGCATTACCAGTGCACTCGTCGTCTTTGCTAGTCATTGCGCTCAGCTGTGGGATGACAGCATCTCGGAGATTTTGAGACCATACGCCCACCACGCCGTGGTTGCATTCTTCGTCATCTCAGGGTATGTGATTGCATTTGCAACCATGGGCAGGACGGATGCCACCGGAAGGCAATACGCGGCCGCAAGAATATCCAGACTTTACTCTGTCGTGATCCCTGCCATCGCCCTCACTGCACTCCTTCAAATCATCGGCACAGCCATGAACGCTGATGCATACAGCAAGATTTCGCGTGGATTTGACGGCCTCAGATACGCTCTCTGCGCAATTTTCATGCAGAGCTCATGGTTTCTTTCTGCATCACCACCAACCAATGGCCCATTCTGGTCACTTTCATACGAGGCTTGGTACTACGCTGGTTTTGGGGTGTGGTTCTTCACCCCGAGCAAAGCCCTCAAGATCGCTCTGCTGTGCCTCGTGCTCCTGATTGCAGGGCCCAACATCATGCTGCTTGCCCCCGCCTGGCTCATTGGGGTGTTTGTTTATTCATACTCAACCCAACCAAACAAGGTCAACCCAAAGGCGTTGATTTCAATTGGATTGTTGCAGATCATCGCAATCCACACTTTCTTTTTGGAGCAGCCCTTCACCCTGGGCGTCAAGCCGCTGTTTTTCTCTGCCGCCTTCCTCACCGATTGGTTCGTGGCCATCGGCTTTGCGGCAATCATTGCAGGCGTGGACCGATTGGATTTGAAAATCAGCGATGCGCATGCCAAAAAACTGAGGAAACTGGGCGACCTCACATTCCCAATCTATCTGATCCACTTCCCTATTCTCTTCTTCAGCACGGCCGCACTGGACATCAAACCCACAAGTGCGGTATCAGCCGCCGCGACTGCTTTCGGTATCCTTGTTGTCACGACACTCGCGAGTCTCGGCATAGAAAAATATCGGGGCAACTGGAGAAACATGTTCAACAGCGCCTTCGATATGAAGAGATTGGGGGGGGGGGGGGGGGGAGTATAACAAAATCACAAAGGCGCCCCCCTTATTCTTGAAAATTCAGAGTCAGAAAATATACCCACGGCGAGGGTACTGCATATGAATCAAAGATTTTCAAACCCGCTGAGCGAATTGACCTTCCCCTTGTACCTGCTGCACGTACCCACCATGGTATCCACGAAAGCCTCGGGCCTCTGGCCGGATCACAACGCGCAGGCCGATGCCTTGGTGGTAGGTGTCTGCATGGGTGCGGCGCACCAACAGGTTGTGGGGCGCCCATCCAGAACCAACACCGCTCGCTGACAAAAGCCTGAACCATGAGCACACCCACACCACCCACCAGCGTGTCAGCACGTCGCAGCGCCTTGGCATTCTTGCTCCTGGCCAGCCTGCTCTGGCTGGGCTTGGTCCTGGCCAACAAGCAACTGCACTACGTTCATGCCGGCTCAGACCTGATCCACCATCAGAAGAGCCATGTGTTGCCAGCCAAGGCACTCTTTCCCCCGTCGGCAACCTACCGCGTTCTGGCGTTCGGCAACAGCAAGACATTGAGTGCCTTCAGGCCCGACGTGTTCGATGCGCATTTCAAAGGGCGTGTGGCTTCTTTCAACATGGGGCTGCCAGGCGACAGCCAGTTTGTTGGTTTGCTGGAGTACGCCATTCGCCACGGGAACAAGCCCACGCACATCCTCTTGCAGGAGCCTTGGCGAGGTGCCTCAGTTGAAGTGGCGCGCCCTTGGTTGATCAAGGACGACAAGCGCATCCTCGACACCCTCATTCCCTTTCGGCGACTGCCCAGAGACCTGACCTTGTTTGTGTTCCAAGCCCGCAAGAGCGGCCTTCAGGCCGAATGGCAACGGGTCAAGGCCGAGGTCAATGGCATGGAAGGCACCAGGGGCTGGTACTTCATCAGCGCGCAAAGCCACTATCCCAACGACGCCTTGCCCGATGACTTCCGTTTGCCCACCGACACGCCAGATCAAACCGCGCCGCGCAAGGTGGAGTTTGCAGGCGCGGAGTACGAGCGCCTGCTGTCGCTGGCCAAGACCCATGGCATTTAGGTGCTGCTGGTGCCCCATGCAGTCCGCGACGGGCAAGCTGCGCCCGAGGCAGACCCAGGCACCCAGGTGCATGCCACCCAGCCAAGGGTGATCACGCACGGCCCCACGTACTGGACGTTGCCGCCCTCCAATTTCTCTGACCCCGTGCACATGAACCGCATCGGGTCACAACGCTACACCCAGCGCCTGGCGCAATACCTGGACCAACTCGGGGAGTTCCACTGATGCTGTTCAACTCCTTTGAATTCATCGCCTTCTTCGCGCTGTTTCTGCTCATTTATTTCAATGTGGCAGACAGGGCCAGACCCTGGGTGCTGCTGGCGGCCAGCTACGTGTTCTACATGAGCTGGGAGCCTGTGTTTGTGCTGTTGTTGCTGTTCACCACCGTGGTGGACTTTGCCACCGCCTTGGTGATGGGCAACAGCGATCGGCGGGCCATCAGGCTGACGGCCATGTGGACAGCGCTGGGGCTCAACCTGGGCATCCTTGTCGTCTTGAAGTATGGCAACTTCCTGACCACCAACCTGACAGACCTGACGCAGTCGCTGGGCGGCAGCACCGACTGGCGCATTGTGCAGTTCGCGCTGCCCGTCGGCATTTCGTTCTACACCTTCCAGTCCATCGGCTACACGCTGGACGTCTACCATCGGCGCACTCCGGCAGAACGCAGCTTTCTGACCTACGCGCAGTATGTGGCGTTCTTCCCGCAATTGGTGGCCGGGCCCATCGAGCGGGCCAGCCACATGATCCCGCAGTTCATGAAGCGGCACCAGTTCCGCGCAGAGAACATCGCGCCAGGCATGTGGCTGATCGGTTGGGGTCTGTTCAAAAAGATGTGCGTGGCCGACCAGATTGCCCCGTTCGTCAACACCATCTACGCCAACCCTGACAAGTATCACGGCAGCTACGCGATGCTGGCCACCGCGCTGTTCGCCATCCAGATCTACTGCGATTTTTCGGGCTACTCATCCATCGCCAGGGGCGTGGCCAGGCTCTTTGATTTCGACTTGATGGTCAACTTCAGACAGCCCTATTTCGCGCGCTCCCTGTCTGACTTTTGGTCGAAGTGGCACATCTCTTTGTCCACTTGGTTCCGCGACTACCTGTACGTGCCCTTGGGCGGGAACCGGTCAGGGCGTGCGGTCATGCTGCGCAATGTGCTGATCGTGTTCGTGGTGAGTGGCATCTGGCACGGCGCCTCATGGTGCTTTGCCGTGTGGGGGCTGGTGCATGGGCTCGGCCTCGTCATCGAAAGGCTGCTGCGCTGGCAGTTCGAGGACGCAGTGAAGGCCGCTCATCCAGCGATTCAACTGGCCATCT
The DNA here is from genome assembly GCA_023266355.1 of Aquabacterium sp. Taxonomy (GTDB): domain Bacteria; phylum Pseudomonadota; class Gammaproteobacteria; order Burkholderiales; family Burkholderiaceae_C; genus Aquabacterium. The sequence goes on along the minus strand of JAHFQM010000001.1, from coordinate 84,264 downwards.
CCTGGGCAGGACGGCTCGCAACGCTGGGCCTTGTGCTGGCTGCCTGGGTGTTCTTCAGAGCGCGCACGCTGGACGATGCCTGGTTGATTCTGGGCAGTTTCGGTCAGTTCACCCCCATCGACTACGCGGTCTTCAAGATGTCCGGCTTTGCCAGTTTCGAGATCCTTTTGTCGTGCCTGTTCATCCCGTTCATGTTGGGGGTGGAGGCTTGGGTGGCCAGATCCAGGCACCAACACCCCGGGGAAGTGCTGGGTGCGCCGCTGTCCATCCTGCTTGGGGTGCTGCTGATGTTCACCATCCTCCTGTTCGGGGTGTTCGGTCAGCACGAGTTCATTTACTTCCAGTTCTGATGGGCTCAGATGCCTGCGTCACGACGCTGGGCAAACGCAACGACCATGTCGGTGAAGTGCTGGCGGTACAAGCGCAAGGCCACCTGCTGGAATTTCGCCGCCAACCCATTGGGCGGGCCCAGCGGCGTTTTGTTGACGTCCAGGATGTAGATGCGGCCGCTGGTGTGGTCTCGCACCACATCGATCTCACCGTAGTCCAAACCCATGGCATGGCAGAAGGCCGTGATCTGCGCCATCTCAAGGGCGTTGAACAGGTCTGCCGCTTGCGCCAGACGCACCTCGTCGTTCGTGTTGGAGAAGCGGCTCGACTTCTCCCGCAGCTTCAGGTACGCGAAGGTGGGCCGCCCTTGAAAAATGCAGGTGCGCAGGTCACACACGCGATCGGTCCCGCCTTCAGGGGGGCGGTTGTCAACCACACGCTGGTACACGAACAGCGGGTTCATTTCTGGCAGGGGTGCCAGCAGAACCTGTCCGTCATGCGCACCATTGGCATCGGACTTGACCACCACGGGGCCTTCGTGGGTCGTCGCGTCCACTTCCAGCCCGTAGCCGAACACCTGCTGATGGACACGCTCGACATGGTTCTTGGAGATGTCGAGGCATTGCCCGTTGATCCAACCAGGTCGGGCACCTTGGCGCACGTGGGTGTCGTCCAGCCAGAGGAATGTGGGCGTTCCGCGCGGCGTGGTGTCATTGGCAGGCACCAGGCGGATGCCAAGCTGGTGGCTCACGCGGTACACCACCGAGTAAGGGTGGGGCATGCTGGGCCAGCACGCCAGATGGGCCACAGGTGCACGGCCTTGTCGCACCAGGCGCGCCAGCTTGTGGTGAGCGATGTGCCTGACTTGCTTGACAGCAGCGCGAATGAAGCGCCCCGGTTCGCTGAAATGGTGTTGCGCTCGTCTCATGTCGGTTTCCCTGTGGTTGTTCAGCGGCCACAACCCTATGCAAAGAGTGCTGCCAGCCTGTGACAACAGCCGACGACATGACCGACACCACCCAGTTGCGGGCCGATTCGAGCTCTCGTCATCGGCTGGACACCTGAAAGCGCAAAATGTCATGTTTTCACACTGACAGGAACCATGGCTGTGGCCACAGAAGATCTCTTGTCTGACAAGAAAGGCTTTGTTGGACCGACCTTCAGCTTCGCCAACAGGGTGCGCCGCATGGCATGGCAGCTGTGCTGGCTGCTGCTGGCGCGGTGGACCCCGCCCCCGATGCACCGTTGGCGCATCGCCTTGCTCAATGCCTTCGGCGCCCAGGTGGACTCGCACGCCTACGTGTACCCCGACGTGAAAGTGTGGGCACCCTGGCATTTGCGCATGGAACGCCATGCCACCTTGGGGCCCGGAGTCACCGCCTACAACATCGCCCCCATCAGCCTGGGCGCCAAAGCCGTGGTGTCGCAACATGCCAACCTGTGCACGGGCACGCACGACCACCGTCACCCGGCATTCCCTTTGTACGCTCGTCCCATCCATGTGGGCAGCCGGGCCTGGATCTGTGCCCATGCCTTTGTGGGCCCCGGCGTGACCGTGGGCGATGGCGCTGTGCTTGCAGCCTGTGGGGTGGCGTTCAGCCACATGGCGCCCTGGACGGTTTACCGCGGCAACCCGGCCCAGGTTCACAGCCAGCGGGCGCCCATCCATGAGTGACCGAACCGTGTCGGTGGATGTTTGCGTGGTCGGAGCTGGGCCCGTGGGCCTGGCTGCTGCGTTGACGTTGGCAGATGCCGGCCGCTCGGTGATGCTGGTGGACAGCGGCCATGAACACCTGGACCCGCAAGCGCAGTCTTTGTCCACGGCACACATCCTGGACCCCAAGGCCCATGCCCCCATGGCCCATGCGGTGCAACGTGGCCTGGGTGGCACGTCCGCCTTGTGGGGCGGACGTTGCGTCCCCCTCGACCCGATCGATTTCCTGCCCCGTGAGCACGTACCGCATTCCGGTTGGCCCATGTCGCAAGAGGAGGCCGAGGCCCATCTGGATGACGCTTGCCGATTCCTCGGTGCGGGGCCGTCGCGGTTTCAAGTGCGTGACTGCGAAGGCATGCACACCGCTGCCAGCCCGCTGGCCGAGGGCCTGAGCGACACCGATGAAGTGCGCGCCTCCACATTGGAGCGCTGGAGCGGCCTGCCCAACGCCTGGCTCGCGCATCGCGCACGCGCCATGAACCACCCCCACCTGCAGGTGCTGCCGGGGCACACATGCACGGGGTGGCTTCAGGGGGCAGATGGCCACGTGCAGGCCGCGCAACTGGTTCGCCTGACTGACGGGCAGCGCGTCAACGTGGCAGCCCGGCACCATGTGCTGGCCGCAGGCGGCGTTGAAAGCGCCCGCTTGATGCTGCACAGCATGCACCAGCCCTCCGGACTGCGCCCCACTGGCGCGTCATGGGTGGGACGCTGCTACATGGGCCACCCCTCCGGCAAGCTTGCCGAAGTCCAATGGCATGGCAAGCCGTCGGCCACCATCCATGGGTTCGAACAGCACGCTGGCACCTATGTGCGACGGCGCCTCACACTGCCCGCACCGGTCCAGCTGACCCATCGTTTGCACAACATCGCGTTCTGGCTCGACAACCCACCCATCGCAAATGCATCGCACGGCAACGGCCTGCTCTCAGCGGCCTATCTGGCCTTGCGCATGCCGTTTCTGGGTGAGCGCTTGGCGCCTGCGGCCATCCGTGAGCGCATGTTGCAAGGGCAGACGCCGCAAACGCTGCGCCATGTCCTCAACTGCCTGCGCACGCCTGTGGCGACCACCGCCTTTGCCGCGAGCTTTGCCTACCACCGGTACGTGGCGCAACCCAGGTTGCCTGGCTTCTTCACGGCCAGCCGCAACAACCGCTATGCGCTGCACTTTCATGCGGAGCATGCACCCAACCTCGAAAGCCGCATCACGCTCGGAGAGGACGAGGATGCCGCCGGCATCCCACGCGCAGTCATTGACCTGCGCTGGCAGGAGAACGACATCAACGCCATCATCCGGGCCCATGACCTCCTGGACCAGGCACTCCGCAAGCAGGGGGCTGGTGAGTTGCACTACCTCCACGCAGCCAGCGAACGTGCACAAGCGGTGCGAGATCAATCCATCGATGGCTTTCACCAGATCGGCTCACTGAGAATGGGCCATGGGCCAGACCACGGGGTCACCGATGCCATGGGCTCGGTCTTCGGATGCCAGAATTTCCATGTGGCCGGAAGCGCCTTGTTCCCCACGTCAGGGCAAGCCAACCCGACGCTGCTGGCCGTGGCCCTCGCCATCAAACAAGCACAGCACATTGCCCACCGCATTGCGGCATGACCATGTCACACCAAGCATCAGACTTCGTCCGCTCACGCCTGGGTTTCGGATGTGCCTCCGTGATGGGCAAGGTCAGCAAGCAGGAAGGCTTGCGGGCCATGCACCTGGCATTTGAGCAAGGCATCCAGCATTTCGACATCGCACGGTCCTATGGCTTCGGACGCGCCGAGTCTGTTCTTGGCGAGTTCATGCGGGGGCGACGTGGTCAGGTGTCTGTTACCACGAAGTTTGGAGTGGTCGCGCCGCACCTGAGTTGGAAGACGAAGACCCTCATGCCCGTCGCCAGGTTCGTGGCGGAGCAGGTGCCCGCAGTGGCCAACCGGCTCCGCAAGCGCTCGGGGCAGGTGCTGGCACAGAAGTGTTTCGATCTGCCGTATGCACAGGCTTGCCTTGAGCACAGTTTGCGCGAACTGGGCACAGACCACGTCGACATCTACCTCCTGCACGAACCCCCCGAGTTGCCTGACGCCCAACGACATGACCTGGCTGGCTTCATGCGCAGGCTGGTCCAGGCGGGCAAAGTCAGGCACTGGGGGGTGGCGTGCCAGCACCTGGAAGACCTGCATTGGGCCCGCACCATGCAACCTGACGTGATTCAGGTTGAAGGGCACGTCATGAATGCCCATGCCTTGATGTCCCATGAACCAGACACCCAGGTGCCTTTGCTCCTGACCCGGCCCTTCTGTGGCGGCCTCACGCAAGCTGTTCAAACCCACGTTGAACAAGTCTTGCCAGGCACACTGCAGGCATTGCAACAGCAGGGGCTGTCCCTGGGCGACTTCGCCTTGGCAGTGGCACTGCGTCTGGCTGGCGCTCAAGGGGTTGTCATTGGAGCCATGTACACCCCCAGGCACATCCAGCACAACGCACAAGCCATGCAGCGCTCACAGATGAACCCTGATTTGCAAAGACTGCTTGACCAGTGGTTGCAACCCTCCCGGACACCCAGCGATGAACAACGACTTTGAGCCCGCCACCCAACAACGCTTTCTGGCTTCGGTTGACGCGTTCCGACACTGGTTTCTGACCCAGGCCATGCCACTGTGGGCCAGCCAGGGGGTGGACCTTGAACGGGGTGGCTTCTTCGAGAAGCTCAACCTGAACGGACGGCCGCTGGACGAGCCCCGACGCACGAGGGTGGTTGCGCGGCAGATCTATGTTTTCTGTGTCGCCATCAAACTCGGCTGGCAAGGCGACGCTCAACCCCTGGTGCTGCACGGGCTGGATTTCCTGCTGAACCGACTGCGCGCGCCGGACCACACCTTCCACTCGGCGGTCACACCCGAAGGTGCCGTGGTCAACCCCAGGTTCGACCTGTACGAACAGGCTTTTGCCTTGTTTGCCTTGGCCACGGTGCACAAGACCTTGCCGATGCCAGACCCCACTTTGATCGCTCAAGCAAATGCCACACTGGCGGCCCTGCGCCAGGGATGGGGCCACCCTGTGCGAGGCTTCGAAGAGAGCCGGCCGCGCTCGCTGCCACTGCGCGCCAACCCGCACATGCACCTGATGGAAGCCGCCTTGCAATGGGCCGAAACGCTCGGAGCAAGCTCGGATGCGTGGTGGCGCTTGGCCGACGAGTTGGCGGACCTTGCCTTGGAACACATGGTGCAACCCGGCTCAGGCCTGCTGACCGAGCTCTTCGACGGCGAGTGGCGCCCCGCGCCCGGACAAGAGGGTTCGCTGGTCGAGCCAGGCCACCTGTGCGAATGGGGCTGGCTGCTGCTGCGATGGGGACAGCACCGCAACAGGCCAGATGCCATCTCCAAGGCGCGCCACATGATCATGCAAGCTGACGCGCTGGGCCTGGACACGAAGCGTGGCACCCTCATCAATGAGATGGGCAGCGACGGCCAATGGCGCGATGCCAACGCCAAGCTCTGGCCGCAGACGGAACGCATCAAGGCATGGACACAGATGGCGCTGATGCCTGACGCTTCAGGGCCGCGCTCTGAGGCGCTGGCGCGTGCCACACAGGCCATGGAGGCCCTTGCCCTGTACCTGAAGCACCCGCGAGCCGGGCTCTGGCACGAGGTCATGCACAAGGATGGCACTTGGTCCGATGAGGCCACTCGGGCCAGCAGCCTCTATCACATCGTTTGTGCGCTTGAAACCGTCCATGACGCGGCCCTGGCCTGTGAGTCGAAGTGAACACATCTCAAGAACATCGTCACCGTGAAGCTGTGGTGATCTACCGTCTGGGCAGTCTGGGCGACACCATCGTCGCCCTGCCCTGTTTCCACGCCATCGAGCGAGCCACGCAGGGCCAACGCCGCATCGTCCTGACCAATTTCCCGGTCAGCAGCAAGGCTGCGCCGCTGGAAGGCATCTTGGGTGGCAGTGGCCTCATGGACGAAGCCATTGCCTACCCACTGGGCATGCGCTCGTTGAGCGAGCTGCTGAAACTGCGCCAACGCCTTCGAGCCATCGGCGCGAACACGCTGTACTACCTGACCGCACAACGTGGTCTGAAAGTGGCTTGGCGAGACCTGATCTTCTTCAAGCTTTGCGGTTTCAGGCACATCGTGGGCTTGCCCCTCCGTCATTCGCTGCAAACGTACCAGGTCCTGGATGAGCAGGGCACGCTGGAGCATGAAGCATCCAGGCTGGCGCGATGCATGGCCGCGCTGGGTCCGATGGACCTCGACGACCCAGGCATGTGGGACCTGAGGATCACGCAAGCCGAAGTGGATCAGGCTGCAGCAGTGATGCGCCCCATGGCAAACAGCAGCTTCATGGCACTGAACATGGGGGGGAAGATCGCTGCCAAAGACTGGGGTGAACCGAACTGGAAGACCGTGCTCGCCGAGCTCGCCTCACAACATGGGCACATGGGCTTGCTGGTGGTTGGCGCGCAGGAAGACAGCGAACGCGCCCAACGCGTCACCCAGGGCTGGCCAGGGACTGTGGTCGATGCATGCGGACGGCTCAGCCCCCGCGCCAGTGCAGCGGCCATGCGGGGTGCGCGCCTGTTCTTGGGGCATGACTCGGGGCCGATGCACTTGGCGGCAGCCACCGGCGTGCCATGCATTGGCCTTTTCGGCGACTACAGCGAGCCGGCAGTTTGGCACCCCTACGGCAAGAAGCACCATGCCATCCATTGCCCCGACGGGGTGCAGGCCATCACGCCCGCAGAGGTCATCCAGGCAGCAAAGTCGATCCTTTGATCAAGGTGTCACGCCCTTGATCAAGACACCACGGGTGGAGTTCGATTTGATGCGAGCAATGCGCACATCGGTGACACCTGAAGGCGCCGCAAAGGCTTGCTGCTCCCACACCATGGACCGCCACTGGCCCAGCATCTGCTCGATGAAGCCTGTGTTTTTGCCCAACCCAACGTCGGCGAGGGGGGTCACACCCTGGGCGCGCCAGTCCTTGGCCATGACAAGGCTGACCTGCCCGCCGGTGCCACTGCGCTTGAAGTAATCGGTCTGGAATGCCATCACGCCCATGAACAGTGCGGATGTCTCCGGCAGCTCGTTGTCGATGACGATGCCCGCATTGCCTGCGATGGACCCGACGTTGAATTGCGCCCCCAGGAAAGCGACCCTCCCCGCTGTGCGGTCGAGGTGCACCGTGGGTTTGGTTTTGTCGCCCGCACCCGCGTGCGTGCCAGGGCCGATGTGCCCGCCCACGTAAGTCAAGTCACCCGAAGGCACGCGGAACAGTTCGGTCAAGCCGCCTTCGTACCAGCTGTCGGTGATGACTGCGCGCGAACCGCCATTCAGTTGCACCGGACCCAGTCCACCGTTGGCGACCGCCGTCACCGATTGGACTTTGTCCAGGGTCAACCCACCCACGATCGGGTTCGCCTGCAGTTGGATGCGGGTGGATGACAGGTCAGACGCGGTGATCACCCCCAGGTCATTGCCCATCATGGCAATCCGCCCCCCGGGCTGATCGGCCAGGCCGATGACGGCCAGGTGCGCATCCCCCGTGACCTGAAACTCACGCAAGCTGGCGCGGCTGGGCCCTTCAAGCCGGAACACAGTGCCGCCTGCCGGACCGCTCCATTGAAAAATCGTGGTGAGCGCGTCGCCCACAAGCTGGATCCTGGTGCGAGCAGGCACCACCAGAGGGGCGGACAAGGTGTACTTGCCAGGCGGGAAGTGCACCACCGGGTTGGCGTCACCACTGGCTACGGCCAGGTTGATGATGGCCTGGATCAGGTTGCCAGGTGCGCCCGGAGGCACCTCATGAACTTTGTGTGCAGCCCATGCCGGTGTTGCGGGCTGAGAAGGGACACTGGCATCGATCGTGCCGCGAGCCACGACCGTGTCCCCGGTGGTGATGAAGCGATCTGTCGGCAGAACCTGAACGATGGGATTGCTGACGGTGTACCTGTTGCCGATCGACACGACTTCGCGGTTCGAGGCGAAGCTGTTGATCACCACCGTGTGGCCTGTGACGCCCTCCTTCGCTCGAAACTGGTTGTCCACCAGAATGAGCGGACCCACGTTGCCGTTCGAGACCGCAGCAGCGTCGGTGGTATCGATCACGCGGTTGCCTTTGAGCACGATCTGCGCGGAGTTGTTGCCCGTGACCATGCCGTTCCAGAACCTGCGTGAGCCGATCGACACGTTGTGGTACATCGAGAAGAAACCGGTGTTGGCGATCTCGAAGTCGGCCACCGTTGAGCGCTGGAACACGCTGCGGTAAACGAACAAGCCACCGGCGCCGGGCTCATCCCGATCGGACACCGTGAAGATGTTGGACAGCCCGCGGGCGCAGTCCACGAACCGAGAGTCCCAGACCCACCAGTTCACGGCATTCCAGCTGCCAGTGTTCACACCAGCCTTGGTGTTGCGGATGAAGGTGACACGGCGAACCTGTCCCTCGGAATTCAATTGACCAAACCCGGCACCCAGGCGCCCGGCCATGATGCCGATGCCCATGTCCTTGAACACTTCGTCCTGGTGCTCTGGCCCGCCATCGTGGATGGTGCCAGTGCGGGTATCCCACCAATGGGCCACGCCATAGCCGGCGGTTCCCTTGCCGTCCCAGGTGATGCGTGCATAGCGTGTGCGCACACCGCCGTTTTGAACCAGCATGGGTTCACCTGTCGGGCCGGTCCAGACGATCCGCGTGAGCTCAGGGGACTCGCCCACGATGCCAACGCCCCCCCAGCCGATGTTTGTGGAAGAGGTGCTGCCAGTGAGGCGCAGGGTGGACGCAATCCGGTAGGTGCCCGCAGGCAGGTACAGAACCGACGGCTTGCCGCTTTGGCCAAGCTCATTCAGGGCCCGTTGAAGCGCGGCAGTGTCGTCGGCCACGCCATCGCCCTTGGCGCCGTGATCACGCTTGGCATCGCCCCAGCTGGCGAACGGGCCGATGGCATCCAAGTCGTCCATGGCCACCGTGAGGCTGGGCGCTGAGACGACGGCCTGTCCCCGGGCCTGCACTGCCATGGTCTGGGCATAGGCCGAACCAATCAGTCCGGACGACGTCTCTGTGACGCCCTGAGGCTGGGCTGGGCTTGCGCCGCTGGCAGGTGCGCTGCCACCGCCACAAGCACCCTGCACCACGGCCAGCATCACAACAAGCCCAGCGGCGCAGCGGCGCAAATGCTGCCGCCGCCCGCGAGCGGCGCTTACACCATCCATCCAACCACGCATGACGAGCCCTTTGAAACCAACTTCAAGTTGGAGTATCAAACACAGCGTCGTTCGTGACATGCAAGGATTCCACACCCTGCAAGCACCTTGCCATTCGTTACAAAGATGAACGCGCACTGCGCAGCTTACTCACCCCACCTGGATCAAACAGCCCACTGCACCGTGGGCTTGTGTCAAAACGTCAACGTGTGCTTCAGCGGGGCGTCGGCAGCGGTCCAGGCTGACTCGCCAGCATGTCTGCCTGCGGGCCCAGCACCAGCCCCTGCTGTTGCATCGCATGGATGAGCGATTCGGCCGCACGGTCGATGTGAAAGCGCGCGTTGAAGCAGGCCTGAGCCTGTGTGCGCATGGCCTGCCACTCGGCCACAGGCGTGGCCAGCCACTGCAGCAGCAGGGCCTCCGTGGCAGCTTGGGTGTCATCGCCCACCAGGCCGGCCCGGTCTTGCTCGATCTCGCGCCAGATGTTGACCTGGTTGCTGATGAGCACCGGCACGCCGCAGGCCAGGGACTCGGCCACCGAGATGCCGAAGTTCTCCTGGTGCGAGGGCAAGGCGAAGGCCTCGGCGCAGCGGAAGGCACCCCATTTCTCAGGCCCAGAGACCATGCCCGTCCACACGGTGATGTCGTCCAGGCCCAGTTGCGTGGCCAGTTGCTGCATGCGCTGGCCGTAGTCGTCGCCGGCGGGGCCGGCCATGACCAGGCGCACGCCCTCGGTCAGCGCGGGCTGGCGGGTGCGCACGGCGGCCAGGGCCTGCAGCAGCAGGTCCACGCCCTTCTTCTCGTGCAGGCGCCCCAGGAAAAGCAGGTTGCGCGTGTCGGCCAGTTGGGGGAAGCGCGACAGGAAGGCCCGGCGTTGCGCATCGGCCTCGTCCGGCGGCACGCTGGTGCCGTAGTTGACGACAACTTCCTTGCAGCGGTAGAGCCAGAAGGACTGACGCGCCAGGCGGCGCTCGTCTTCCGACGTGAACAGCACCGCAGCAGCGTCGCGCAGCAACCGGTAGTCGCCCCAGGGCCAGAACAACCACTTCTTGAGGTGCTTGAGCGGGTAATGACGCTTGAACCAGGGGTCCAGCATGCCGTGGGTGTAAACGAAGTACGGGGTGCTGGTGCCGCTCAGCGCCCGCCACACCGCGAAGGCGTGGTACTGCCAGATGCCATTGACGATGACCACGTCATAGCGGTGGCGGTTGGCCTGGAGCCAGGGCACCAGGCGCGGGCTGTAGCGGTACTTGCCGATGTGGCTGGGACCCATCGCGTGGCAGGGCAGCGGGCAGCGCTGGACCCATTCGGCCTTCGGGTCATCGAGGCTGGCGACTTCGATGTGGTGGCCGTGCCGCCCGTTCACGCGCGCCAGCTGCACCAGGCCCTCGATCGGGCCACCGCCTTGGGGGTTCACCGAAGATATGACATGGAGGATGCGGAGCGGCATGAAACTGGACTGTTTGCACATTTTCTTGAATATAGCGCCCCGGATGTACGCCCGTGTGAACGGTTGGCCTTGCCTTGTAAGCAAAGCCGTCGGGCTTGCCACAAGCATGACATTTGCAAGGCGTCCAATCTTGGCTGTTCGTCAGTTCGCATCATCCATCATGACCAAAGCCATGATCCTGGCCGCCGGCCAGGGCACCCGCATCCGCCCGCTCACCAAGGGCATGCCCAAGCCCATGATCCCCATCCTGGGCAAGCCCGTGCTCGAATTCATCATCGAGCAACTGGCCCGCCACGATGTGCGCGAGATCATGGTCAACGTGGCCTACCACCACTGGAAGATCGAAAACTACTTCGGCGACGGCCACCGCTGGGGCGTCGAGATGGGCTACAGCTACGAAGGCCGCCGCGAGCACGGCGAGATCGTGCACAAGCCGCTGGGCTCGGCCGGTGGCATGCGCCGCATCCAGGATTTCTCCGGCTTCTTCGACGACACCACCATCGTGTTGTGCGGTGACGCCATCATCGACCTCGACATCACCGCCGCGCTGGCCGAGCACAAAGCCAAGGGCGCCATGGCCAGTGTCATCACGCTGGAAGTGCCCAAGGACCAGGTCAAGAACTACGGCGTGGTCGTGGCCGACGAGGCAGGCCGCGTGCTGAGCTTCCAGGAAAAGCCCAAGCCCGAAGAGGCGCTCTCCAACCTGGCCTCGACCGGCATCTACCTCTTCGAACCGGCCGTGCTGGAGTTGATCCCGCGCGACCGCGAATTCGACATCGGCAGCGAGCTGTTCCCGATGCTGGTCAAGCAAGGCCTGCCCTTCTACGCCCAGAAGCGCCCCTTCCACTGGATCGACATCGGCCGCGTGAGCGACTACTGGACCGTGCTGCAGCGCGTGCTGTCGGGCGAAGTGGCCGACATGCGCATGCCCGGCAAGGAAGTGCGCCCCGGCGTGTGGACCGGCCTGAACACGCAGGTGGACTGGGACACGGTCGAGATCACCGGCCCGGTGTACATCGGCTCGGGCTCCTGCGTGGAGCCTGGCGCCAAGATCGAAGGCCCGGCCTGGCTGGGCAACGGCTGCCTGCTGCGCGCCGGCAGCAAGCTGACGCGCTCGGTGCTGTTCGACTACACCCGCGTGAACGCCGGCTGCGAGTTCAAGGAAGTGATCGCCTCGCCGCAGTACGTGGTGGACCGCGACGGCCACACCTTCTACCAAGGCGAAGAGGGCACGACGCTGCGTTGGGGCGATGCGCGCGCTTGACCTTGCTTGGGCTGGGGCCATGCCCCCAGCCCAGAGCTGGACTCACAGCTTGAGCTTGACGAACACGAACTCGGGGATGTGCTTGATGATCAGCATGATCAAGCGCCAGAAGCCCGGCGTGTAAACGATGCTGCGGCCCTTGTCCATGCCACCCACGATGTCGCGCGCGACCTGATCGGGCTTGGCCCACAGCGGGCCGCCCTTGGGCAGGTGGGCCGTCATGGGGGTGTCCACGAAGCCGGGCTTGATGGTCACCACCGACACGCCGACCTTGTGCAGGCGCTGGCGCAGGCCCGAGGCGAACGCCGACACCAGGGCCTTGGCGCTGCCATAGACGTAGTTGCTCTGGCGACCCCGGTCACCGGCCACCGACGAGATCACGCCGATGCAGCCCTTGCCTTGCTGGCCCAGTTGCTCGCCGGCCAGGGTCATGAGCGCCACCACCGAGGTGCCGTTGATTTCGACTTCCTTGAGCGCGTAAGGCACGTCCTTTTGGGCACGGTCCTGGTCGGACAGGGTGCCGTGCGCGATCAGCACCGTGTCCAGCCCGCCCATCGCCTGGGTGGCGTCGGCCAGCAGCGCGGCGTGCTGGTCAAACGCGGTGGCATCGAACACCTTGAAGCCCACGAAGTTGGCACCGCGGGTGCGCAGGTCGTCGGCCACGGACTTGAGCTGGGCTTCGCCGCGGGCGGCCAGGAAGACGCGGTCGCCGCGCTGGGCCCAGACGCGGGCGCAGGCTTCGGCGATGGCCGAGGTGGCCCCGATGATGAGGACGTTGTTCATGGGTTCTCCGCGGCATGGCCGCTGATTTGGCCCGTCACCCGGCGCCAGAAGCCGGAGCTGAAACGGGGATCGACGAATTCAGAAAAAGCCCGCCACTGCGGGTGGCCGGCCTGGAAGATGGCCGCGCCGATGCGCCCATCCTTGGCCGGGTAGAGGCGCCCACCGGCCGCCAGCACGATGCGGTCGAGCTCGTCGAAGAGGCGCATCAGCTTCGGGCCGCTGTTGGGGAAGTCGAGCGCCAGCGTGGTGCCCGGCTGCGGGAAGGACAGCATGCCGCGCGAGGGCGGCTCACCGAATTGCTTGAGCACGGCCAGGAAGGAGCCCATGCCGCTGTGCGCGATGGTTTGCAGCATCTGCCGCGTGGTTGCCAGCGCACGCTCGGGCGGCACCACCGACTGGTACTGGTAGAAGCCTTTGGGGCCGTAGATGCGGTTCCACTCCAACAGCGCGTCCAGCGGGTAGAAGAAAGGCCGGTAGTGCGCCAAGCCGCGCGCCACATCGTTCCACTGCTTGTTGAAATACAGCGTGTTGAAGGACTTCAGCGACAGCGTGTTGATGAGCGAGATGGGCGGCGTGATGGGCACGCGCTTGGCCGTTTCGGCGATGGTGGCGGGCAGGCCCTTGGGCACGCGCGAGGTGTCGATGACGGCCGGTGCGTGGTTGGCCCGGTTGAACAGGCCCCGGCCCAGGCGCTTGCCCTCGAAGGCGCAGTCGATCCAGGAGACGGTGTATTCGAAGTCGCGCTCGGAGGCGGCGTTCAGCTCGAAGAACTCTTCGAGACTGCGGAAGCGGATGGACTCCGAATCCATGTAGGGGTTGGCCACGCGCTTGAGCTGGATTTCGGCCCAGGTGATCAAACCCGTCAGGCCCAGGCCGCCGATGGTGGCATCGAACCACTCGGTGTGCTCGGTGGGCGAACACAGGCGGCGCGTGCCATCGGAGCGCAACAGCTCCAGGCAGCGCACATGGTTGCCAAACGAACCTGCCACATGGTGGTTCTTGCCATGCACGTCGTTGGCGATCGCGCCGCCCACGGTGACGAACTGCGTGCCCGGCGTGACCGGCAGGAACCAGCCCTGCGGCACGATGAGCTTGAGGATGGTGTGCAGCAGCACGCCGCCCTCGCAGCGCAGCACGCCCGTGGCCGCATCGAAGGCGATGAAGCGGTCGAGCTGCGCGCCCAGCAGCAAGGCGCCACCGGGGTTGAGGTTGCTGTCGCCGTAGCTGCGGCCGTTGCCGAACGGCAGAACCGTTTGGGGAACGGTCGGCATCGGCAAGGGCGCGTGGCGGCTGCTCAGGCCGATGGCTTCGTGCGGCTCGCGCAGCACGCGGCCCCATGACTGTAAAACCTGGGTGGCCATGGGGGGCTGCGGGCCTCAGACGGCCAGGGCCAGCACGACCGCCGCCATGGCGCCCGTGACCAGGCTGACGCGGTCTTTCAGGGCATAGACCAGCGGGTCGTCGTGCATGTTGCCGCGGTGGGTCTGCATCCAGATGCGGCTGACCCAGTACAGCATGATGGGCACCAGCAACCACACCAGCTTGGGCTGGTGGTACATGCGGGCGATGTCGGGCGTGTTCAGGTAGAGCGCCAGCACCAGGATGCTGAGGTAACCCGAGGCACCGCCCAGGCTTTGCAGCAGGCTGAGGTCTTCGACCTGGTAGCCGCGGCCCTGGGCCTTGAGCTTGCCCTGCACCTTCATCTGGTGCAGCTCGGCGTAGCGCTTGACGATGGCCAGACTCAGGAAGATGAAGATGGCGAACATCAGCAGCCAGAAGGACAGCGGGATCGCCGTGGCGGCCGCACCCGCGACGATGCGCACCGTGTAGAGGCCGGCCAGCGTCAGCACGTCGATCATCACCATGCGCTTGAGCGAGAAGGAATACGCCAGCGTGACCACGTAATAAGCCGTCAGCACCAGCAGGAACTTGGCCGGCAGGCACAGCGAGAGCAGCACGGCCGCCACCAGCAGCAACGGTGCGGCCAGCAAACCGAACAGCAGGCTCAGCGTGCCCGCGGCGAAGGGTCGGTGGCACTTGCTGTGGTGCTGGCGGTCGGCCGCCAGATCGAGCATGTCGTTGAGCAGGTAGACCGACGAGGCGCACAGGCTGAAGGCCACGAAGGCCATCAAGGCCTGGCCCAGCACGGTCACATCGCCCAGTTGGTGGGCAGCGGCCACCGGCACGAAGATGAGCGCGTTCTTGGCCCACTGGTGCACGCGCAAAGCCTTGAGCACCACCTTCAAGCCCGCCGGCTTGAACGGGTACTGGCCCAGCACCTGGGTCACGCGGGCGGCTTCGGCCGCGAGAGACTCGCTGGCATTGACCACGATGGCGCCGCGTGCATGCGGCCAGACGCGCAAATCGACCTTCTCGTTGCCGCAGTAGTCGAAGCCCTTCTCACCGAACTTCGCCACCAGGGCCGCGGCCTTGTTGCTGCCCGAGAGGTTGGTCTGGCCGTTGCTGGCCAGCACGCCATCGAAGAAGCCGAGGTGGTCGGCCACGGCGCGCGCCAGGCTTTCGTCGGAGGCCGTGCACAGCCAGAGCTGGCGGCCGGCGGCCTTCTGCTCGTGCAACCAGGTGACCAAGGGCTTGGTGTAGGGCAAGGCCGAACCATCGAGCTTCACGCGCGAGGCGATCTCGCGCTTGAGGCGGGCCTTGCCGCCCAGCAGCCAGAAAGGCACCAGCAGCAGGTAAAACGGGTTGTCCTTGATCAGCAGCAGGAAGGACTCCAGCAGGAGGTCACTGTGGATCAGCGTGCCGTCGAGGTCCACGCACAGCGCAACGTTGTCAGACATTCGGTCCCTGTTCAGATGTCAATGCAGATTCGTTCAGGCTCGCTCACGCCGCAGCAGCCACACGCACACCCACCCGATCAGCACGGCCAACCACAAGGTCAGCACGCGGCAGATCAGCGTGAGCAGGATGGCTTGCGGGGTGGAGAAGCCATGGGCGTAGAGCAAAGCGGCCATGACGGCCTCGGTGCTGCCCAGGCCGCCCGGCAGGAAGGACAGCGCCCCCACGATGATGGCGATGGCGTAGATGCCCATGGCGCCGGGCACGCTGAGTTTGTCAGGCGAGAGGATGTCGGAAATCAGCTTGAGGCCCACGGCTTCGGCGCCCCAGGCCGCCAGGCCCAGCAGCATGCCCGTCAGCAGGATGCTGGGCGACAGGAACATGCGCGCGCTGGCCAGCATGCGGGCCACGGGCGCCACCAGCTTGACCAGGCCAGCGGCATCGCGCCGTGCGCCCTGCTCGGCCACCGAGGCCCAGGGCACCACGGCCACCGAGGCCAGCAAACCGCCCACCAGGCCCACGGCCACCCACAGGAACTGGCGATAGGCCTGCAATTCGGCCAGCACCACCACGGCCAGCAGGATCATGACAACCAGGTCGAGCAGGCGTTCGATGAAAAAGGCGCCCGTGACCGAAGCCAGCGGGATGCCATGCGGCTGGTAATAGCGGGCACGCACCATTTCACCGAGCTTGCCCGGCGACAGCGTGAAGGCAAAGCCGGCCATGAAGGTCAGGCTGACGAAGCGCCAAGGCAGCGTGTGACCCAGGCGCCGCAGGTACATCTGCCAGCGCACCACGCGCAGGGCGTAGTTGAAGAGGGACAAGGCGCCTGCGGCCAGCACGAGCAGCCAACCATCGGCCACGGGGCGCAGGTCGATTTGGGCGATGTCCTTGCGGAAGGCCATGGCGCACCAGACGGCGAACACGGCGAAGACCCCGTACACCAGGGTGCGTCGCCACAGGGGGGCCGCGGACGGCGCCACGCTGTCAGTGATTGCTTGTTCGCTCATGGACGGGATTATCGTCTTCCCTCATGGACGCCATGTGTCAGATCTGCGCGCCGCTGGCAGCCGAACACCCCGCAAACGGGGCCCTCCGGATGAAGGCCGCAAGGCCCGGATGCTCAGCCGACCAGGGGCTTCCACACGGGCAACTCGGTGGCCGCACGTTCACGTGCCTGGGCCAGCGTCACGGCTTGCGCGTCTTTGGGCGCGACGATGGCCTGGCCACCTGACACGCCGTGGAGGCCTGCCAGCGGCCAGTCGATGCCGATGGCCGGGTCTTGCCAGTGGATGCTGCGCTCGCAGTCGCGGGCATAGACGTCGGTGGTTTTGTAGAGGAAGTGGGTGTCGTCGGCCAGGGACAGGAAGCCGTGGGCAAAGCCTTCGGGAATCCACATCTGGCGGCGGTTGTCGGCGCTCAGTTCGACACCGACCCACTGGCCAAAGGTGGGCGAGCCTTCGCGGATGTCCACGGCCACGTCGTAGGCCGCGCCCTGGGTGACGCGCACCAGCTTGCCCTGGGGGTTGGGCGGCAGCTGGTAGTGCAGGCCGCGCAGCACGCCGGCCTTGCTGCAGGAGTGGTTGTCCTGCACGAAGGGGCGCGGCACGGGCAAGCCCAATTCGCGCAGGCCCGCATGGAAGCGCGGCTCGTTGAAGGTCTCCATGAACCAGCCGCGCTCGTCGGCGAAGACGGCGGGCTCAACGATGACGACGTCGGGGATGCGGGTCTGGGTGAGTTTCATGGGGGTGATCTGGGAGCGGTCAATAGACCTTGTCGTTGAGCACCTTGAGCAGGTACTGGCCGTAGCCGTTCTTCAGCATGGGCTGGGCCAGCTTGTTCAGCTGCTCGGCCGAGATCCAGCCCGAGCGGAAGGCGATTTCTTCCAGGCAAGCCACCTTCAGGCCCTGGCGCTTTTCGAGGGTGGCGATGAACTGGCCGGCTTCCAGCAGGCTGTCGTGGGTGCCGGTGTCCAGCCAGGCGTAGCCGCGGCCCATGATCTCGACGCTGAGCTGACCCAGCTTCAGGTAGGTCGCGTTCACGTCGGTGATTTCCAGCTCACCGCGCGGGCTGGGCTGGATGCTGGCGGCGATGTCGCAGACTTGGCTGTCGTAGAAGTACAGACCGGTGACGGCGTAGTTGCTCTTGGGCGCCTTGGGCTTTTCTTCGATGGACAGGGCGCGCTTGCCGGCATCGAACTCGACCACGCCGTAGCGTTCCGGGTCGGTCACGTGGTAGGCGAAGACGCTGGCGCCATCGCTGCGCGCATTGGCGTCCAGCAACTGGCGTTGCAGGTCGTGGCCGTAGTAGATGTTGTCGCCCAGCACCAGCGCACTGGGGTGGTTGCCGACGAAATCACGGCCGAGGATGAAGGCCTGCGCCAGGCCGTCCGGGCTGGGCTGCACGCAGTAGCTCAGGTTCAGGCCCCACTGGCTGCCATCGCCCAGCAGCGCCTGGAAGCGCGGCGTGTCTTGCGGGGTGCTGATGACGAGGATGTCGCGGATGCCCGCCAGCATCAGGGTGCTCAGCGGGTAATAGACCATGGGCTTGTCATAGACCGGCAGCAGTTGCTTGCTGATGGCCAGGGTGGCGGGGTGCAGGCGGGTGCCCGAACCACCAGCGAGGATGATGCCTTTGCGTGTCATGTCTCAGCGTCCCAGGATTTCCGTCAGCATGCGGCTGACACCGTGCTGCCAGTCGGGCAGCTGCAAGCCGAAGGCCTGCTGCAGTTTGTCGGTGGCCAGGCGCGAGTTCAGCGGGCGCTGCGCCGGCGTGGGGTAGTCGGCCGTGGGGATGGGGCGGATGGCCTCGGGCGCCACGCGGATGGGCTGGCCGGCCGCACGCGCCCACTCGATGACGAAGCTGGCGTAGGCGTGCCAGCTGGTGTGGCCGCTGGCCACGAGGTGGTAGAGGCCCAGGAGTTCGTCGCGACGCGGGCCCGCCGGTGCGCCTTGCACCACGCGGATGGCGTGGGCCGTGACGTCGGCCAGCAGGTCGGCCCCGGTGGGCGCGCCGACCTGGTCGTCGATGACGTTGAGGGCGTCGCGCTCGGCCGCCAGGCGCAGCATGGTGCGGGCGAAGTTGCCGCCGCGCGCCGCATAGACCCAGCTGGTGCGGAAGGTCAGGTGGCGGCAGCCGCTGACGGCGATGGCCAGCTCGCCTTCGCGCTTGGTCTGGCCATAGACGCTCAAAGGCGCCGTGGCGGCATCCTCATCCCGCGGGGCCTGGCCACTGCCATCGAACACGTAGTCGGTGCTGTAGTGCACCAGGAGGGTGTCGCGCTGCGCGGCTTCCTGGGCGATCAAGGCGGGCGTGGTGGCGTTGATCAGGCGGGCCAGTTCGGGCTCGGCCTCGGCCTTGTCCACCGCCGTGTGGGCCGCGGCATTGACGATGACGTCGGGCTGGACGATGCGGATGATCTCCAGCACCTGCTCGGGCTGGGTGAAGTCGGCGCGCAGGTGGGGCGCGGCATCCGGGCCCGGGCTGTGGGCGTCGAACGCGTGAAGCGTGCCCAGTGGGGCCAGGGCGCGTTGCAGTTCCCAGCCGACCTGGCCACCGCTGCCCAGCAAGAGGATGTTCATGCGCGGCCGCCGTAGTTCTGTGCGATCCAGTCGCGGTAGCCGCCGGAGCGCACGGTGTCGATCCACTCGGTGTTGTCGAGGAACCACTGCACCGTTTTGCGGATGCCCGAGGCGAAGGTCTCGGCCGGGGCCCAGCCGATCTCGCTTTGGATTTTGCGCGGGTCGATGGCGTAGCGGCGGTCGTGGCCCGGGCGGTCGGTCACGTAGGTGATGAGGCTGGCGTAGGTCGAGCCATCGGCGCGCGGGCGCAGCTCGTCAAGGATGGCGCAGATGGTGTTGACGACATCGATGTTCTTGATCTCGTTGATGCCGCCGACGTTGTAGACCTCGCCCGAGCGGCCCTTCTCCAGGACCTGGCAGATGGCTTCGCAGTGGTCGCGCACGAACAGCCAGTCGCGGATGTTCAGGCCGTCGCCGTACACCGGCAGGGGCTTGCCCTCCAGCGCATTCAGGATCATCAAAGGGATGAGCTTTTCGGGGAAGTGGTAGGGCCCGTAGTTGTTGCTGCAGTTGGTCGTCAGCGTGGGCAGGCCGTAGGTGTGGTGGTAGGCGCGCACCAGGTGGTCGCTGCCGGCCTTGCTGGCCGAGTACGGGCTGTTGGGCGCGTAGGCGGTCGTCTCGGAGAAGGCCGGGTCGGTGTCGGACAGCGAGCCATAGACCTCGTCGGTGGAGACGTGCAGGAAGCGGAAGGCGGCCTTGTCGGCCTCGTTCATGGCGTTCCAATAGGCGCGTGTTTCTTCCAGCAGGCTGAAGGTGCCGACCATGTTGGTGTGGATGAACTCGCCCGGTCCGTGGATGGAACGGTCCACGTGGCTTTCGGCCGCGAAGTGCAGGATGGCGCGCGGCTTGTGCTGGGCCAGGGCCTGGCGCACGGCCTCGCGGTCGGCGATGTCGGCCTGGACCAGGGTGGCCTGGCCCGACTTCAGCTGCGGCGCGATGGTGTGCGGGTTGCCTGCGTAGGTGAGCTTGTCGAACACGACCACGGGCTCGGCGCCCGCTTGCCGCTCGCACCAGTGGTGCACGAAGTTGCCGCCGATGAAACCGGCGCCGCCAGTGATCAAGATCATGGGTGTGCTGCTGTCCAGAAAGGCGCCGACGAGCCGACGCAAGGGAGACATTATGGCGAGCACTTCGTGACGAATCTTCCTTGACGGGCGCTGGCCAGTGCGCACCACCCTGCATTCGGGGGCATGCCGACAGCGCTCGCAAGGGAACTTTGCCCTGCCTTGCGTCATCATTGCGTCACACGCCACACAAACAGCCGAAAGACCCGATATGGCAAAAGCGATGATCCTGGCCGCCGGCCAGGGCACCCGCGTCAGGCCCCTGACCAAGCAAACGCCCAAGCCCATGGTGCCCATCCTGGGCAAGCCGGTGATGGAGTACATCATCGAGCACCTGGCCCGCTACGGCGTGCGCGACATCATGGTCAACGTGGCTTTCAACCACTGGAAGATCGAGAACTATTTCGGCGACGGCCACCGCTGGGGCGTGGAGATCGGCTACGCCTTCGAAGGCGCCCGCGAGCACGGTGACATCGTGCCCCGCCCGCTGGGTTCGGCCGGCGGCATGCGCCGCATCCAGGATTTCTCAGGATTCTTCGACGACACCACCATCGTCCTCTGTGGCGACGCCATCATCGACCTGGACCTGCAAGCCGCCCTGTTCGAGCACAAGTCCAAAGGCGCGCTGGCCAGCGTGGTGACGCTGGAAGTGCCACTGGACCAGGTCAAAAACTACGGCATCGTCGTGGCCGACAAGGATGGCCGGGTCACGTCCTTCCAGGAAAAGCCCGAGCCCGAAGCGGCCAAATCCCAGCTGGCGTCCACCGGCATCTACATCTTCGAGCCCAGCGTGATCGACCTGATCCCGCCCGACCGCGAGTTCGACATCGGCAGCCAGCTCTTCCCCCTGCTGGTGGAAAAAGGCCTGCCCTTCTACGCCCAGAGCCGCCATTTCAACTGGATCGACATCGGCCGCGTGTCCGACTACTGGGCCGTCTGCCAGCGCGTGCTGGCCGGTGAGGTGGCCCAGATGGACATGCCCGGCAAGGAAGTGCGCCCGGGCGTCTGGGTGGGCCTGAACACCCGCATCGACTGGGACACGGTGAAAATCAGCGGGCCGGTGTACATCGGCTCGGGCAGCTGCGTGGAGCCGGGCGTGACCCTGGAAGGCCCGTGCTGGATCGGCCATGGCAGCCGCCTGCGCCAGGGCTGCAGCGTCAAACGCAGCGTGTTGTTCGAGTACACCCGGGTGTCCGAGAACACGGTGCTCGAAGACGTGGTGGCCTCGCCGCAGTACTGCGTGGACCGCCACGGCAAGACCACCTACCAGGGCGACGAGACCACCTCGCTGCGCTGGGGAGATGCGCGCGCTTGATGCACGCGCTGGGCCCGTGGCGCCTGATGGCCCGCGCCTGACGGACAATACCGGCATGCGCAAGATTCTGGTCACCGGCGCCGCCGGCTTCATCGGGATGCACGTGTCACAGGCGCTGCTGGCGCGCGGCGACACCGTCATCGGTCTGGACAACCTCAACGACTACTACGACCCGCAGCTCAAGCGGGACCGTGTGGCCTCGTTGCAGGCGGGTCCGGACGTCGGCCGTTTTCAGTTCGTGGAAGCCGACTTGGTGGACATGGCCGGCCTGAACGCCCTGTTCGATGCCCACGGCTTCGACGGCGTGGTGCACCTGGCCGCCCAGGCCGGGGTGCGCTACTCGCTGACCCACCCGCACGCCTACGCCCAATCCAACCTGGTGGGCTTCGTGAACATGCTGGAGGCCTGCCGCCGCCACCGCACGGCGCACCTGGTCTATGCCAGCAGCTCCAGCGTGTACGGCGGCAACACCCGCATGCCGTTCTCGGAAAACGACGCGGTGGACCACCCCGTCAGCCTGTACGCGGCCACCAAGAAGGCCAACGAGCTGATGGCCCACACCTACAGCCACCTCTACGGCCTGCCGACCACCGGCCTGCGCTTTTTCACGGTCTACGGGCCCTGGGGCCGACCGGACATGGCGCCGATGCTGTTCACGCGCGCCATCCTGGCCGGTGAGCCCATCAAGGTGTTCAACCACGGCAAGATGCAGCGCGACTTCACCTTCATCGACGACATCGTCGCCGGGGTGGTGGCCACGCTGGACCGCCCGCCGGTGGCCGATGACGCCTTCGACCGCGCCGCGCCCCAGGCATCGGGCTCCTGGGCGCCCTACAAGGTGTTCAACATCGGCCACAGCGAGCCCGTGCAGCTGATGGATTTCATCCGCACCCTGGAAAGCGCCCTGGGCGTGAGCGCGCAACTCGATCTGCAACCCATGGCCCCCGGCGACGTGCTCGCCACCTACGCCGACGTCAGCGCCCTGCAGGCCTGGACGGGCGTGGCGCCACACACCGGCCTGAGCGAGGGCATTGGCCGCTTCGTTGCCTGGTACCGGCAGTACCACCGCGCCTGAGGCCCCCGGCCATCTGTCAGAATCTCCCCTTCCCTTCACATTCCACAGATCCACCACCATGAAAGTTTCTGTTGTCGGCACCGGCTACGTCGGCCTGGTCACGGGCGCTTGTCTCGCCGAAATGGGCAATGACGTGCTGTGCCTGGACGTGGACCCGAACAAGATCCGCATCCTGGAAGAAGGCGGCATCCCCATCCACGAACCGGGCCTGGACCTCGTGGTCGCCCGCAATGTGAAGGCCGGGCGCCTGCACTTCACCACCGACATCGAACGCGCGGTGGCGCACGGCACCATCCAGTTCATCGCCGTGGGCACGCCCCCCGATGAGGATGGCAGCGCCGACCTGCAGTACGTGCTGGCCGCGGCCCGCAACATCGGCCGCCTGATGACGGACTACAAGGTCATCGTGGACAAGTCCACCGTGCCCGTGGGCACCGCCGACAAGGTGCGCGCCGCCGTGGCCGACGAGATCGCCAAGCGCGACACCGACGCCAAGTTCGCCGTGGTATCGAACCCCGAGTTCCTGAAAGAAGGCGCGGCAGTCGACGACTTCATGCGCCCCGACCGCATCGTGGTGGGTGCCGACGACGAGCAAGCCATTTTGCTGATGCGCGCCCTGTACGCGCCCTTCCAGCGCAACCACGAGCGCCTGGTGGTGATGGACGTGCGCAGCGCCGAGCTGACCAAGTACGCCGCCAACGCCATGCTGGCCACCCGCATCAGCTTCATGAACGAGCTGGCCCTGCTGGCCGAGAAGATGGGCGCCGACATCGAGCAGGTGCGTCTGGGCATCGGCTCCGACCCGCGCATCGGCACGCACTTCCTGTACGCCGGTTGCGGCTACGGCGGCAGCTGCTTCCCCAAGGACGTCAAGGCCCTGATCAAGACCGCTTCGGACGAAGGCCAGGAGCTGAAGGTGCTCAAGGCCGTGGAAGCCGCCAACGACCACCAGAAGCATGTGCTGATCGAAAAGGTGACGCGCCGCTTCGGCGAGAACCTGGCCGGCAAGCACTTCGCCGTCTGGGGCCTGGCCTTCAAGCCCAACACCGACGACATGCGCGAAGCCACCAGCCGCGTGGTGCTGGCCGAGCTGTTCCAGCGCGGCGCCACCGTGACGGCCTACGACCCGGTGGCCATGCCCGAGGCCCAGCGCATCTTCGGTGACGAACCGCGCCTGACCTACGCCGAGAACCCCATGGGCGCGCTCGATGGCGCCGACGCGCTGCTGATCGTGACCGAGTGGAAGGAATTCCGCAGCCCGGACTTCGACCGCATCAAGGCCACGCTCAAGAGCCCCGTGGTGCTGGACGGCCGCAACCTGTACGAGCCAGGCCTGGTCCAGCAGTTCGGTCTGGATTACGAAGGCATCGGGCGGGGCCTCAAAGGCTGAACGGGCTGAGCACCTCTCGCTCGGCACCGGTCACGAGGGCCCCTGGATGGGGCCCTTTTTCATGGGCGCGGCAGGCTCAGCACGAACCGGCTGCCGCCGCCCTCGCGCGCTTCGCAGCGCACCTGCCCGCCGTGGCGGTGGGCGATCTGGCTCACCAGGCTCAGGCCCAGGCCGACCCCGCCTGCGTGTTCGGCATGGCCGGGCAGGCGGTAGAAGGGCTCGAAGATGCGTTCGCGCTGTTCCACGGGCACGCCCGGGCCGCGGTCCAGCACGGCCATTTCCAGCACGCCAGGCGCTGTGGTCAGGGCCAGTTCCACCTCGGGGCCACCGTAGCGGCGGGCGTTCTCCAGCAGGTTGCGCACGGCGCGGCGCAGCAGGCGGTCGTCGCCGGTGTAGGGCCGCAACGGGAAGTCATCGGCCACGCTGACCTCGGCGCCGACGCGGTTGGCTTCTTCCGTGGCCAGGCCGAGCAGGTCCACCGGGGCGCGCTCCACCTCGCTGCGAGCGTCCAGGCGGCTGGCCAGGAGCACCTCTTCGACCAGGGCGTCGAGCTCCTTGATGTCCTGGTGGATTTCGCTGCGGATGCGGGCGGCGCGCTCGGGCGGGGCCTCGGCCATCAGCGAGACGGCCATCTTCAGGCGCGCCAGGGGCGAGCGCAGCTCGTGGCTGGCGTTGGCCAGCAGGCTGCGGCTGGAGGTGACGAGGTCTTCGATGCGCTGCGCCGCCTCGTTGAAGCTGCGCGCCACGGCGGCCACCTCGTCGGCGCCCTCCACGGCCACGCGGTGCTGCAGCTGGCCCGAACCGAACAATTCCACGCCCTGGCGCAGCGCCGTCAGGCGGCGGGTCAGGCGGATGACGACGGGCCAGGCGCCAATCGCCACGGCCACGAACAGCAACACCAGGGTCAGGGCCAGGGCGGGCACGCCTTCGGCCAACCAGGGCGGCATCATCCAGGCCAGGGGCGACAACCAGGGCTGGGCACGCGGGGGCGGTGGCAGCGCAGGCATGCCCGAGGGGCCGCCGCCATTGGCTGCACCGATCGGTGGTTCGCCTTCGCGGGGGGGAGGCCCCATGCCAGGGCCACCCGGGCCCGGCACCGGCAGGCCATTGGCCATGCGCAGGCGCAGTGCACCCGGGCGCATCACCCACAGGGTGCGGCCGTCCGACAGGCGCGACTGCTGCATCTGCGTGCGCAGGTCCGGCCAGCGGCGCAGGCGTTCGTCCATCAACTCGGAGGTCGCGATGCGCTTCCCCTTGGCGTCGTCCAGGGCCATGGGCATGCGCAGGCGGTCGGCCCAATCGAGGAAGACGCGGGCCTGCTCCTGGCGCGGCTCGCTGGCAGGCGGCAGGCTGTTTTCGATGAGCTCGGCCCAGGCCGCGGCGCGCTCGTTCCAGGCGGTGACGGACTGCACCTGGGTGCGTTCGTGCTCCAGGTTGCGCTGCGCCAGCCAGCCCGACACGAGGGCGAAAACGAGCAACACCGTCACGACGGTGAGGTAGATGCGCAGCGCCAGCGTCTTCATGCCGCGCGCTTCATGTCATGGGCACGTCGGCCGCACAGCTCAGGCGGCATCCTGCTCGGCGTCCTGCTTCTTGGCGAACACATAGCCCACGCCACGCACGGTGAGGATGCGGCGGGGCTCTTTCGGGTCGTCTTCGATGGCGGCGCGGATGCGCGAGATGTGGACGTCGATGGAGCGGTCAAAGGCTTCCAGCGGGTGGCCTTTGAGGGCGTCCATGATCTGGTCGCGGCTGAGCACGCGGCCCGGGTGCTGCGCCATCACGCTGAGCAGGTCGTACTGGTAGGAGGTCAGGTCGCAGGGCTCGTTGCCCAAGCGCACCTGGCGCAGGCCGGTGTCGATTTCCAGGCGGCCGAAGCGCCAGACGTCGGTGTCGTCCGGATGGGCCGAGGTGCGCCGCAGCAGCGCGCGCACGCGGGCCAGCAACTCGCGCGGCTCGAAGGGCTTGGTGAGGTAGTCGTCCGCGCCGATTTCCAGGCCGACGATGCGGTCGGTGGGCTCGCCGCGGGCGCTGAGCATCAGCACCGGCAGCGTGCGCGTGCGGGGCGAGGCGCGCAACTCGCGGCAGAGGTCGAGGCCATCGCCATCGGGCAGCATCAGGTCCAGCACCAGGGCGTCCACCGCCTGGCGCGCCAGCAGCTCGCGGCCGGCGCTCAGGCTGGGGGCGGAAGAGACCTGGTAGCCGTGGCTGTGCAGGTAGTCACCGACCATGGCGCTGAGGCGCAGGTCGTCGTCAATCAGCAGGATGTGCTCGCTCATGTCCGACATTGTCGCGCGCTCCGGGCTCAACGGTCCATACCGGGTTGGCCAGCGTGGTCATGTGGGCCACCCTTGCCCATGCGGTCGTGCATGCCGCCGCCCATGCGACCGCCCTTGCGGTCACCCATGTGGGCACGGTGCGACTTGATCAGCTCGGCCGCCTTGGCACGCTGCTCGGGCGTCAGGACGTTGCCCACGTCCAGCATGGCCTGGGTCATGCGCTTGCTGACCTGGTCGTGCTGGGCGAGCATCTGCTGGCGCAGTTTCTCGGCTTCGGCGGCGTCGAGCTTGGGCGCCGTCCACAGGGCCATGGTGCGCTCGTGCAGGCCCTTGCCTTGTTCGTGCAGGGCCTGGACGTCGGCGCGGGCCTTGTCGGTGATCTGCTTGATTTGCTGGCGCTGGGCGTCGCTGGCCTTGACTTCGGTGAGCAGGTGGTCGAGGTGGCGACCGAAGGGCATCATGCCCATGCCGCCGTGTTCGCCATGGCCGCCGTGCGACATGCCTGGGGCCATGCGGGGGGCCGATGCGGCTGCGGTCGCAGCGGTGGCGGTGGTTTTGTCACCCGCCTTGTCGGCTGCCAAAGCGTTGGCACCGGCGCCCAGGCTGAGCGCGACCGCGGCCAGCGCCAGGGCCGAGGCGATCACGGTGGTGCGCAGGGCGCGCGGGCCGGTGTGGATGGCAGCTTGGGTGGCAACTTGGGTGGCGGGCGTGAGCAAGTGGGTCATGTGTGTCTCCGTGCGAAACAGGCCGGGGATGGCCTGAACATGGAGACATCTTGCGCGCCGGCCGTAAAGCAGGGGTGGCGCGGCGGTAAAGAACTGTGTCCACCGCTGCGCCACGTCAAGCTCAACCCGTGTTGCGCAGCGCCGCCGCGATGCCGTTGATGGAGATGTGGATGCCCGTGCGCACGCGCTCGTCCGTCTGGCCCGCCCGGTAGCGCCGCACCAGCTCGACCTGCAGGTGGTGCAGCGGGTCGATGTAGGGGAAGCGGTGGCGGATGGAGCGTGCCAGGGCGGCGTTGTGCGCCAGGCGCTGCGGCTCGCCGGTGATGAGGGCCAGGGCCTCGGCGGTGCGCTGCCATTCGGCCTCGATCTGCGTGAACACCTTCTTGCGCAGGCGGGCCTCGTCCACCAGGCTGGCATAGCGCGAACCCAGGGCCAGGTCGCTCTTGGCCAGCACCATGTCCATGTTGGACAGCAGGGTGCGGAAGAAGGGCCACTGGCGGTGCATTTTCTGCAGCAGGGCCAGGGCCTTCTTGCGGCCAGCCTCGCCTTCGGCGTTCAGGAAGCCCTGCACCGCCGAGCCAAAGCCATACCAGCCCGGCAGGGTGATGCGGCTTTGGCCCCAGCCGAAGCCCCAGGGGATGGCGCGCAGGTCCTCGATGCCCTTGAGCGCCTTGCGCGAGGCCGGGCGCGAGCCGATGTTGAGCTCGGCGATTTCGCGGATGGGCGTGGCCTGGAAGAAGTAGTCGGCGAAGCCCGGGGTCTCGTAGACCAGGGCGCGGTAGGCGTCCATGCTGGCCTGCGAGAGCGTGGCCGCCGTCTGCAGGAAGGTGGGCGTGGCGACCTGCGCCGGCTGCAGCAAGGTGGCCTCCAGCGTGGCAGCGACCAGGGTTTCCAGGTTGCGCCGGCCGATTTCGGGGTTGGCGTACTTGGAGCCGATGACTTCGCCCTGCTCGGTCAGGCGGATCTGGCCACGCACGGTGCCGGGGGGCTGGGCCAGGATGGCCTGGTAGCTGGGGCCACCGCCGCGGCCCACGGTGCCACCGCGGCCATGGAACATGCGCAGCTGCACGGCCGTGGCGGGCACGCCGGCCTCCTTCAAGCCGTGCTGGGTCAGCTCGTCGAACAGGGCCACCAGGGCGATTTCCGCGCGGTAGAGCTCCCAGTTGCTGGTGAAGATGCCGCCGTCCTTGTTGCTGTCGGAGTAGCCCAGCATGACGTCCTGCTCGGCCCCACCGCGCTGCAACAGGGCCGCCACGCCGGGCAGGCCGTAGAAGGCGCGCATGATGACCGGGGCGTTGCGCAGGTCTTCGATGGTCTCGAACAGGGGCACGACGATGAGGTCGGCCAGGCCGCCATCGTCCAGCGTGCCCGACATCAGGCCGACTTCCTTTTGCAGCAGCAGCACTTCCAGCAGGTCGCTGACGGTTTCGGTGTGGCTGATGATGTAGTGACGGATGGCGTCGGCGCCGAAGCGCTGGCGCATGTCGCGGGCGCGCTCGAAGATGGCCAGCTCGGCCACGGTGTGCTCGCTGTAGGCCGCCGTGGGCACGCGCAGCGGGCGGGCGTCGTTGAGCTGGCGCAGCAGCACAGCGCGCTTGTCGTCTTCCGACAGGGCGGTGTAGTCGGGCGCGATGCGGGCGGTGGCCAGCAGCTCGGCCACGACGCGCTCGTGCTGGTCGGAGCTCTGGCGCAAATCGACGGTGGCCAGGTGGAAGCCGAAGACCTCGACGGCGCGCAGCAGCGGCTGCAGGCGCGGTGTCACCAGCGCATCGCCATGGTGGGCGCGCAGCGAGGCCTCGATGGTGCGCAGGTCGGCCAGGAACTCGGCCGCATCGGCGTACGGGTCTTGCGGCTCGACGGCGTGGCGCGCGGCCTCTTCGCCCGTCAGGCCGTGCAGGGTGGCGGCCAGGCGGGCGTAGACGCCGATGAGCGCGCGGCGGTAGAGCTCGTCGCTGCGGTGCTCGCTGCGGTCGGGCGAGCGTTGCGCCAGGGCCTGCATCGCCTCGGAGGCATCGACCAGGCGTTGCGATTGCGAGAGCTCGGCGCCCAGGTGGTGCACCTCGGTCAGGTAAAAGCGCAGGGCGACCTCGGCCTGGCGGCCCAGGGCGTGCGAGAGCGTTTGCGCCGAGACGTTGGGGTTGCCGTCGCGGTCGCCACCGATCCACTGGCCCATGCGCAGGAAGCTGGCCACGGGGTGGGCGCCGAGTTCGCGCTCCAGGTCGGCGTAGAGCTTGGGGATCTCGCGCAGGAAGGTGGACTCGTAGTAGCCCATGGCGTTCTCGACCTCGTCGGCCACCGTGAGCTTGGAGAAACGCAGCAGGCGCGTCTGCCAGAGCTGGGTGATGCGCGCGCGGATGGCGGCCTCGTTGGCGGCCAGCTCGCGCGGGCACAGGGCGTCTTGCGGGTGGACGGCCTGGCGGGCGCGCACGGCGTCGCGCTCGGTGAGCAGGCGGGCGATGTCGCGCTCGGCGTCGAGGATGCTCTTGCGCTGCACCTCGGTCGGGTGGGCGGTGAGCACGGGCGCCACGTAAGCGGTGGTCAGCGTTTGCGCGATGCTGCGCGGCGGGATGCCGGCATCCCGCAGGCGCTGGAAGCAGGCCTCGATGCTGCCTTCGTGGCTGCGGCCGGCGCGCTCGTGGACCTCGCGGCGGCGGATGTGGTGGCGGTCTTCGGCCAGGTTGGCCAGGTGGCTGAAGTAGGTGAAGGCGCGCACGACGCTGACCGTCTGGTCGGCGCTCAGGCCCTTGAGCAGCTTCTTGAGCGCCTTGTCGGCGTCCTGGTCGGCATCGCGGCGGAAGGCCACGGAGAGCTTGCGCACCTGCTCGACGAGTTCGTAAGCGGGGCGGCCTTCCTGTTCGCGGATGACATCGCCCAGCAGGGTGCCCAGGAAGCGGATGTCTTCGACGAGCGGGGCTTCGGTGTCGGGTTGGCGGGAGGCGGCCGAGCGGGTTGCGGCCAAACGGCTTACGGCCTTTTGGGACGCGGTCTTGCGAGACGCGGTCGTGCTGTGAACGGTCATGTGCGGAAGTCGCCGGGATCACCGGCGAGAAGCTGCAGGCCATCGCCTCGGGTGGAGGCTGCGGCCCAGGGTTGAGACCAAGGGTG
Source organism: Aquabacterium sp. (assembly GCA_023266355.1). GTDB lineage: Bacteria > Pseudomonadota > Gammaproteobacteria > Burkholderiales > Burkholderiaceae_C > Aquabacterium. The sequence continues at coordinate 54,187 of JAHFQM010000001.1, read as the reverse complement.
AAATCGAGGGGAGAACCCAGGCGGCACCGGTGTGGGCGCCGCCACGGTCAAGTGTAAAGGGCGGCTTGCGTCGCCGCGCGCGCCAGGCGCGTGACCTCGTCCCAACGGCACGCCTCCAGCAAGGCCACGGGCGTCAACCACGAGCCGCCGACCATGGCCACGTTGGGCAGGCGCAGGAAGGCGCCCATGTTGTCGACCGACACGCCGCCCGTGGGGCAGAAGCGCATGTCGCCGAGCGGGCCGCCCAGTGCCTTGAGCATGCCCAGGCCACCGGCCTGTTCGGCGGGGAAGAGCTTCACGAGGCGGAAGCCGTGGTCGCGGGCGCGCATGACCTCGCCGGGCGTCATCACGCCGGGCATGAAGGGCAGCTCGGCGTCGAAGGCGGCCTGCACGAGCGCATCGGTCATGCCGGGCGACAAGGCAAAGCTGGCGCCCGCGTCTTTCACGCGGCGCACCTCGTCGGCGCGGGTCACGGTGCCAGCACCGACGTGCATCTGCGGCACGGCGCGGGCCACGGCCTCGATGGCGGGCAGGCCAGCCGCGTGGCGCAGCGTGATCTCCATGACATCGACGCCACCGGCCAGCAGGGCTTGCGCCAGCGGCACGGCCTGGGCCACGTCGGTGATGACGATGACCGGCACCACGCGGGAGGTGAAGGCTGGCGGGGTCAGGGTGGGATGGGCGGACATCGGGAGGCTCCGGAAAATGGCAAGGGATCGGGCTCAGTGCCGCGCAGGCCACAGCGGCGAAGCGCCCTGCTCTGCCGGTGCGGCGTTCTGGCGGAACAGCGCGAAGACCTGGCGGCCGTGGTGCAGCCAGGCGGGCTGGCCATCGGCCGGTGCTGCCGACAGACGCGGCGTGCGCGCGGCCAGGGTGGCGTCGTCCACCTCCAGGCGCAGCTCGCCCGTGTCGCAGTTGAGCGTGACCATGTCGCCCTCCTCGATGCGGGCGATGGGGCCGCCATCCAGCGCCTCCGGGCTGAGGTGGATGGCCGCCGGCACCTTGCCCGAAGCCCCCGACATGCGGCCGTCGGTGAGCAGCGCCACATGGAAGCCGCGGTCCTGCAGCACGCCGAGCACGGGCGTGAGTTTGTGCAGCTCGGGCATGCCATTGGCGCGCGGCCCCTGCTCGCGCACGACGGCGATGAAATCGCGCTCCAGCTCGCCGGCCTTGAAGCGCACGTCCAGCTGCTTCTGGTCGGTGAAGACCAGCGCCGGCGCGCGCACCACCCGGTGGGCAGGCTTGACGGCCGAAACCTTGACCACCGCGCGGCCCAGGTTGCCCTGGAGCAGGCGCAAGCCGCCATCGGCGCTGAAGGGCTGGGCCGCGGGGCGCAGCACGTCGAGGTCGGCCGACACCGCAGGCACATCGCGCCAAGCCAGGCGGCCACCGTCCAGCCAGGGCTCGCGGGTCCAGGCGCGCAGGCCGGGCCCCAGGATCGTGTCCACGTCCTCGTGCAGCAGGCCGGCATCGAGCAGCTCGCGCATCAGGAAGCCCATGCCACCGGCGGCGTGGAAGTGGTTCACGTCGGCCTGGCCGTTGGGATAGACGCGGGCCAGCAGCGGCACGCAGGCCGAGAGCTCGGCGAAATCATCCCAGTCGATGAGGATGCCGGCGGCACGCGCCATGGCGACCAGGTGCAGGGTGTGGTTGGTCGAGCCGCCCGTGGCCAGCAGGCCGACCAGGCCGTTGACGATGACCTGCTCGTTCACCCAATGCCCCATGCCGCTGTGCTTCTGCCCGGGCTGGCCCATGGCCACGGCCCGCTGAACGGCCGCATCGGTGAGGGCATCGCGCAAGGGCGTGCCCGGGTTCACGAAGGAAGAGCCAGGCAGGTGCAGGCCCATGATCTCCATGAGCATCTGGTTGGAGTTGGCCGTGCCATAGAAGGTGCAGGTGCCGGCGCCGTGGTAGGCCGCCTGCTCGGAGGCCAGCAGCGCCTCGCGGCCCACCTTGCCCTGCGCGTACTCCTGGCGCACCTTGGCCTTGGCGTCGTTCGACAGGCCCGAGGTCATGGGCCCGGCAGGCACGAAGATCACCGGCAGGTGACCGAACTGCAGCGCGCCCATGAAGAGGCCGGGCACGATCTTGTCGCACACGCCCAGGCACAGGGCCGCATCGAACACGTTGTGCGACAGCGCCACCGCCGTGGCCAGGGCGATGACATCGCGCGAGAACAGCGACAGCTCCATGCCGTCTTCGCCCTGGGTGATGCCGTCGCACATGGCGGGCACGCCGCCGGCGACCTGGGCCGTGGCGCCGAGCGCGCGGGCTGCGGCGCGGATGCGCTCGGGGTAGTGCTCGTAGGGCTGGTGGGCCGAGAGCATGTCGTTGTAGGCCGTGACCACGCCCAGGTTGGGCTGGCGCTCCTGGTTGAGCACCAGCTTGTCGGACGCGGGCATGGCCGCGAAGGCGTGGGCCATGTTGGCGCAGCCCATGCCGGCGCGGTAGGCGCCGGGGCGGCGCGCGCTGTCGACCATGGCCAGGTAAGCCTGGCGGGTGGCGGCGCTGCGCTGGCGGATGCGCTCGGTGATGCGCAGCAGTTCCGGGTGCAGGGGGACGGTTGAGGGAGAGGCAGGAGGGGTCATGGGCACCTCAAAGGGGCAACCACAGGCTCACCGGCGTGGTGGTCTGGTGGAGGATGTGGGAGATGGGCAGCGCGCCCACGCCAGGCGGGCTGCGGTCGCGCTCAGCCTGGCCCAGCACGGCCAGCTTGTCGGCGCCCTGCACGGGCAGCACGAGGCGGCGCGCGCGCAGGATCTGCGCCAGCGTCAGCGTCAGGCGGGGGTGCTGGGGCTGCGGCGGTGGCTCGGGCAGGCGCAGGGCGCACACGCGCTCGGGCGTGGCCAGGTCGAGCGCACGGGCCAGGTCGGGCGAATGCGGGAACAGCGAGGCCGTGTGGCCATCGGTGCCCATGCCCAGCACCAGCACGTCGGGCACGGGCAAAGCCGCCATCAGCACATTGGCCTTCGCGGCGGCATCTGTCAGCAAGGGGGTCGGCGCGTCGATCCAGGGCACGAAGCGGGCCTGCGCCGCGGCCCCTTGCAGCAGGTGCGCGCGCACCAGGCGGGCGTTGCTGTCGGGGTGCTCGGGCGGCACGCAGCGCTCATCGACCAGGGTGACCGTGAGTTGCGACCACGCCAGCGGCAAGGCCCGCAAGGCCTCGAACAAGGCCACCGGCGACTTGCCACCCGACACGCACAGCAGCGCCTGGCCACGGGCCTCGATGGCCTCGCGCAAACGCGCGGCGATGTCATCGGCCAGCCGTGCGACGGCCTCGTCCGCAGGCGGACAATGGATCTCGATGTGGGGCCAGCGCGACTGCGCCAGCGCCACCATGTCAGCGGGTTGCACGCTCAGGACTCCTGGAACCGGGCCCCAAGGCCCGGGAGACTGCAGTGTAGTCAGCCCTGAAGACAGAGCGGCAAACCAAAAAGCAAAAAACCCCAAGCGAATCAATCACTTGGGGTTTTGCATTGGCGGAGAGGGTGTCTGCTCATAGAGCGTGCATGAACGTCCATCATCGTGCAGCGTGTAGTGGACGTCGAGTGCGAAGCTTCAGCAGGATAGTCTACTGAGGTTCATGTCCCACCAAACCAATCCATCGATCAATGGTAGAAACAATGGTAGAAGAAAAGGAGCAATCGATTGGCCCGAAAAGCGAAAGAACTCTCCGCGCTTGTGGTGGGGAGGCTGGTTGAGCCTGGGCATCACGCTGTTGGAGGCGTCGCAGGGCTATACCTTTATATCAACACGGCAGGCGCTCGATCATGGGTTCTACGCGCGATGGTAGGCGCCAAGCGCAGGCACATGGGACTTGGCGGCTTCCCCGACGTATCGTTGGCTCAGGCAAGAGACCGGGCTAGAAGGGCTCGGGACGATGTCGCCAACGGAATCGATCCGATTGCCGAACGGCGCGCCAACCAAAGCCGGTTGCGAATCAAACAGGCAACAGACAAGACATTCCAGCAAGCAGCTGAGGCCTATATTCATGCCCATGGTGACACGTGGCGCAATTCCAAGCACCGCGCGCAATGGGTCAGCTCCCTCGAAAGATACGTCTATCCGTTCATGGGCGAACTACCAGTACAAGACGTCAGCCTGGAGCATGTCCTCTCAGCCCTGGAGCCAATCTGGAAGATCAAGACGGAGACAGCCTCACGCGTCAGAGGCCGAATTGAAAAGGTCCTGGATTGGGCCACAGCCCGTAACTACCGAACTGGCGAAAACCCCGCGAGATGGAAAGGCCACTTGGACCACCTTCTGGCACGGCCTAGCAAGGTAAGGAGTGTCGAACATCGCCGAGCAATTCAAGTCGATGAGATGCGTCCGTTCATGGCCGCGTTGGCAATGAAGGTAGGTGATGCTGCAAGAGCACTGGAGTTCACGATCCTTACAGCTGCTCGAAGTGGGGAAGTCAGAGGTGCCAACTGGCAAGAGATTGATTTCACATCCCGAGTCTGGACCATCCCTGGCGAACGGATGAAGTCAGGTAAGGAGCATCGAGTCCCCATCAGCGAGTGGGCCTTCCGCATCTTGATGAAACAGCACGAGCGAAAAGAAGGCCCCTTGATCTTCCCGGCACCACGGGGAGGACAGATGTCAGACATGACGCTAAACGCGGTCATGCGCCGAATGAACGTCAACGCAGTGCCGCACGGCTTCCGATCCACTTTTCGTGACTGGGCAGGCGAAAAAACCAACTTTCCACGAGAGCTGGCTGAGCAGGCTTTGGCGCACACCCTGGAAAACAAAGTGGAAGCCGCTTATAGACGGGGGGACGGTCTCACCAAACGACGGCAGATGATGGAGGAATGGGCGCACTTCATCGATCCAAGCTGCCTGGCAAACGGGGAACCTGAAAGCGGGGCCCACCGCGCGGGGGCGAGAACCTAGCCCGCAGGGACCAAGAAAAGGACCAACTGATCTGCTCCGGCAGATCAGTTGGTTGCGAAAAAGCTGCGGCCAGATCATCCCCTTGACCAAGGGCAACTCGTCCAACAACGTCCATCGGCGTTCAGGGCTGTCCGCACATAGAGCGAGATGCATGCGCCAAGCTGCTCCCAGCCCAGGTGACCGCTCCATCATGTCAGCTTACAAAGTTGACATGAGCTGGATTGAGTTCTAGAGTTGAACGCCCTCAAACACACATCTACGTCCACACAAGAAGCTTCTTCCCAAGCCCTCATCCACATTCAAACGCCCCCCTGATCGTTGATCGGTTCCGTGACTGCGCAGGGACAAGGCGTCAAAGCACATTGGCTGACGCTGTCAGCTGTGCGCATCGAAATACGGCACAAAGGACCTCAAGAGAGGATCACTCCTTGCTGCCCTGGGAGCCACCCGGCGACTGCAAGCAACAGCTATCGACTGCTTGCTCATCAGTCACACGCGGTTTGGCCTACTCAAAACCAAATTGGATGCCCACCGATGGTGGGGCGGTGACTGGTCGGCTGATCGATTCGGCTGCAGCTTGGGATAGAACATGGACAAATCGAATCTGCCTCAATACGAGGCCAATAGGCTCATTCGTTTGCAAGACGTGATGAGGATGACGGGCATATCGCGCAGCCTTGTGTACGCGAAGATGAAGCCCACTTCAAAGTGCTTCGATGCAACTTTCCCACGACCGGTCAAAATTTCAAAGCGGGCGGTGGCGTGGCAGATCAAGCAAATTGAGAGGTGGATCGCGGACCGCCCAAAAGTTGCGTAATCAAATTCCTGACAATGAATAGCTAGCCGCTCGCTGCAACGGCACTCCGAAACAATCGGGGAACCAACTATTCACACGAAAATTCCCCAAAACACCAACAAAACCCACGCGAAGCGCACCAAAACACCCAAAAAGCGCGAACAACTTTGTTGGTGTTTATTTTATTAAGTTAAACATCAACCCACAAACAGCGGATCCTTGTCCTAAAGACGAACTATGAAACCGCAAAAAAACAATAAGCATAAAACAGACCATCTTGACGAGATGGGCTCGGCAGCGCTTACCATAAACACCTACGATATTAAAAACCATCGTGAATTCACGTATGCGGAGAAAAATGAGAACTGGTATCGAGCCGATATGCTCTCCTCGATGCACAGAAGCGTGCATCTTCTTGGCGAAGTGAAAAATACGTACTTTTGCAAAAAGAAAGTGGGCGATGAATTGTGGGCCGTCAGCTACGCAAACGATGCCGCGAAGCATTTTATCGAATCGATCAGCGCCCCACTTCAACTACTGAGACAGCAATACAAAAACCACGATTTATCCCCCATCTTTGAAGCGTTCGAGTGCGTTTCAAGGAGGATACCAACGAACTGGTTAGACTGCATAAAGACTACCCACCCCTCTATCTCGATTGATAAAGTGTTGAGGAGACTGAATGTGGCCGCAAGATCTCTGTGCGCAAGGCTAGGATCTGCCTCAAACAAGAGAAAATACTCGGACTTCAGAAGAAATGCACAAAAGAGATTTCACTCAATAATCAACTACTTCCACACCTGCATGCGGAAGCGTTCCAATCTTACGGTTATCCGCATCGACCTACATTTGAACAATGTCGACCCAGGTTCATCCGAAGGGATCAAAGCAATCACTGAAGAGCAGCTTAGATCAATTCAAAGCATGCGAGACGCATTTTTGAAGCACACAAAAGCCACCCTCAAAAGCGGATTGATCGGCTACCTGGACAAATTTGAAGTCGGCTTGAGCCGAGGAATTCATATACACTTTATTGCACTGCTGGACGCAGCAATACACCAAAGGGACGTCACTATTGCCAAGCTTCTTGGCGAAGAGTGGAAGAAAAAAATCACCAGCGGACGCGGGAACTACTTCAACTGCAACGCAAGGAAAGACATCTACAAATATAGAGCAATTGGCAAAATCAGCGCCAACGATCCTAACGCGATCATTGGGCTGAGACTTATTGCAGCTTACCTTTCGCTAGGTGAGCTGTACGCAAAAGCCAAATTCCCGACATTATTTCGATCCCTTCGCAAAGGGCTTGCACCCCAGCCGGCGAATAGTCGCGGGGGGCGTCCGTCGTCTCATCTTACAGAATTCGATATCCGCTCCCTTGACATCCGCTCGATCACTCGTGGGATCAAGTTCATTTAGCATCCTTGGGCGATACGCCAGAAGGAATGCTCTTGCTTGTGCAAGCTTGTACACAAACACCACCTAATCCATAGGGCATTCGTGAGCGCCATAGGCTCTCGGCCAGAGATACAGTGGTGAAACAGGTGACTTCGTGACAGCTGCAACAAAGGTGCAATTAGCCCCCCTCGCTGTGGGCGTAGATGGCTGTCGTGCCGGGTGGATCGCCGTGGCTCGAACCGAGAGAGGACTTGTTTATCGACTGCACGCCACATTTGCCGAGCTGCTGCAAAGCTGGTCGTCGGCCGCGACGGTTTTCGTCGATGTCCCGATCGGACTTCCGTCTCGATCGAACCCCTCTAGACGCTGCGACAGCGAAGCCCGCCACAGGCTCGGGTCAGGCCGGGCGTCCAGCGTCTTCTCTCCCCCATGTCGTGAGGCCTCGCGGGCAAGAGATCTTGCGCAGGCTCGCGAAATCAACCTGCGCGAAGTGGGAAAGAGCCTTTCAGCTCAAGCATGGGGAATTTGTCCGAAGATCGCCGAGGTCGATGCGCTGCTGGGCAACGATCTGGACCTTGTGCACCGGGTCAAGGAAGTGCACCCTGAACTGCTCTTCTGGGCTTTGAACGGTGGACAAGCGATGAGACATGCGAAGAAGTCTAAAGAGGGCACCCAGGAGCGAATGGCCTTGATCGACGGCTTGGATCCAGAGGCCCTTGAACTCATCGAACGAGTGCTCCGGGACCATCCACGCACCCGCGTGGGCCGGGATGACGTGATCGATGCATTGGCCGCGATGTTGACCGCAGGCGCAGGCAATGAAATGGGTAGGGTTCCCGTCACCTCAGTCCCGTCGGTACCTGAGATCGACGAAACCGGCCTGCCCATGTGCATGTGGATCCCGTCAGGCCAGATGGCCGGGGACTGAGCACGAGTGTCTGCTCGGCAGCGGGAGGCGTCGGTCGCACATGTCTGAGCCGATGACTGAAATCGGCCACAAGCAGCCGTTGGGTGGTGCGTCCGGAAGCGGACGTCGATTACCCAGACCAGCTCATTGCATCAAAGCTTCGATCAATGGGCAGGTGGGCGGAGCGGGCGTCGGCGCCTAGCTGAAGGGTAATCGCGTGTCGCCGAGGGCTGAACCTTCGACATGCGAAGCGGGGCCGGGACGTTAGCGGGCAGCCCCAGCAGTCGCATCTGCCTGGGCGATGAACGCCAGCAACGCGGGCGTCGACTGCTTCTCACGATGCACAACCAGATGACATTGCCGAAGCTGCCGCGGCAATGTCGTGGAGACGCGGCACAGACGTCCAGCCTCCAGCGCATCGTTCACTACCCAGGCGGACAGGCAAGCCACCCCCAACCCTTCCTGAGCGGCACGCTGGATGGCCTCCGAACTGCCTAGCTCGATGCTGCGCCGGTAAGAACGCAGGTGGGGCAGCAAGCTCTGGTCGGTGGCCTCGCGCGTGCCAGAGCCCGTTTCGCGAACCAGCCAGACCGCCTCACGCAGCGTGCGCAGGGGAATGCGATCGCCCGCCCGGCTTGACTGGGCCAGCGCACTGTCGGGCGCAGCCACGACCACCATCTCGTCTTGCAGCCAGGGGGTGACCACCAGCTCCGGCTGGTGGCTGGGCCCCTCGATCAGCCCCACGTCGAGTTCGAAAGCGGTCACGGCATCGCAGATGGCGGCGGTGTTCCCGATAACGACCTTCGACCGCCAGGCGGCGGCGCTGCCGGGCTGCTGTGCCCCCATGAAGCCAGCGAGCAGCTTGGGCAACACGTAGTTGCCAATCGTCGTGCTGGCGCCGATGCGCAGCGACTGCGCCTGCGCGCTGCCGTCGCGCGACATCTGCTCGATGCCTGCGGCGCCGTCGAGCAAAGCCAAAGCCCGCGGCAACAGCGCGCGGCCGTTGTCGTTCAACAGCAGGCGTTTGCCGGCGCGGTCGAACAGGCGCAGCGACAGCAGGCGTTCCAGCTCGTTGACGGCCGAACTGGTGGCCGATTGCGACAGCGCTATCTCAGCGCTGGCCGCCGTGGTGCTGCCGCTGCGCGCCACGGCGACAAAAATCTGCAGCTGACGCAGGGTGAGTCGAAGCACGTCCACGGTGATTGCCTTTGTTATCGATTTCGCAGGTACATCTTAGTCATACAACCCGTTGGACGGGTTGATTGCCAAGCTCTAAATTTGCCTGGCCGCTCGATCACGGGGCGGCGGCCTGCCGCGCCACCACCGGCATCTGGAGCCCGACATGCTGACCCTTGAACGAACAACCCCACGCCCCGCAGCACCCGGCCCGCTGGCCCCACAGGCGCTGCATGCCCTTCAATGGGTTGCTGCCCGGCGGCCAGTGGCGGGCTTCATGGGGCCGACCCGCGACGTGGCCCATGCCGTCTCGACCACCTTGGCCGCCGACAGCAGCATCGACCCGCAGGTGCTGCGCTGGATGCCGGTCGCAGTGCCGCTGGCGGCCGTGCTGCTGTGCGCCGGCATCGCCTTGATCTGGGTGCTGGCGTGATGCACGCGCTGTCGACCTCACAAGCCAGCCCTGGCCCGTCAGCCGGCCACCGGGCAGCGCGGTTGCGCTTGCAGTTGGCAGCCCTGCTGCCCGGCCTGGCCTTGAGCGGCGCCCTGGCCGCGACCGGCATCGCGCTGGGCCACATCGGCTGGCTGCAGGACCACGGCTTCAGTGCGCTGACGCTGGCCATCGTGTTGGGCATGCTGGTGGGCAACACGGTCTATCCGCTGGTGCCGCGCTTGGCCGCGGCCAGCGGTGCCGGCGTCAACGTGTCCAAGCAGAACCTGCTGCGCCTGGGGGTCGTGCTGTACGGCCTGCGGCTGACGGTGCAGGACATCGGCCACGTCGGCATCGCCGGCGTCGCCATCGACGCGCTGGTGCTGGGCTCGACCTTCGCGCTGGCCTGCTTCATCGGCACGCGCTGGTTGGGCCTGGACCGCAAGACGGCGATGCTGATCGGCGCCGGCAGCTCCATCTGCGGCGCCGCCGCGGTGATGGCTGCCGAACCGGTGGTCAAGGCGCGCGCCGAGCAGGTAACGGTGGCGGTGGCCACGGTGGTGGTGTTCGGCACGCTGGCGATCTTTCTGTACCCGGCGCTGTTCGAGCTGAACCAGCACTGGGCGCTGATTCCGGGTGGCGCCAACGGCTTCGGCATCTATGCCGGCTCGACCATCCACGAGGTGGCCCAGGTGGTGGCCGCGGCGCGTTCGGTGGGCCCGGACGCGGCCAACTCGGCCGTCATCGCGAAGATGGTGCGGGTGATGATGCTGGCGCCGTTCCTGGTGATGTTGTCGGCCTGGCTGGCACGTGACGACAAACGCCACGCCCACACTTCCGCCGCCACGGGCCAGGCCCCAGGCAAGCTCGCCGTGCCCTGGTTCGCCTTCGGCTTCGTCGCGGTGGTGTTGTTCAACTCGCTGCAGTGGCTGCCGGCCTCGGTGGTGGCGGTGACCACCGAGATCGACACCGCGCTGCTGGCCATGGCCATGGCCGCACTCGGCCTGTCCACGCACATCGGCGCCATCCGCAAGGCCGGTGCCAAGCCGCTGTTGCTGGCGCTGATCCTGTTCGGCTGGCTCATCGTCGGCGGTGCCTTGATCAACCGCTGGGTACCGGCCCTGCTCGGCTGAAGCCTCGAATTCACGGCCCGACGGAATAAACCACGGGCTCTCCTCGTCCACCACAGCAAGCCTTTCCCTCTTTTCTCAACACTCTCCGAAAGACATCCCATGAATACCTTCTTCCGCACCACCGCGCTGGCCTTGTGCAGCACCTTCGTCCTCGTCGCCGCCAGCGTGCCCGCCAACGCCGCCAACGCCGCCGAAGCCACCCCGGCCCGCGTCACCTTCGACGGCCAGATCCGCAACAACTCGCTGGCGCTGAGCCCCGACGAGGCCACCGCCGTGGTGTCTTACAGCGAGCGCCCGGACGTCATCGTCTACGACCTGGCCACCGGTGCCGTGCGCGGTGTGCTGCGCGGCTACGTCACGCCGCGCAACATCGTGTTCGCGCCCGACGGCAAGAGCTTCTATGTCTCCGACAGCAGCCTGGGCACGGTGACGCGCCTGGACACCACCACGCTCAAGCCGCTGGCCACCGCGTCGACGCTGGCGGCCGGCCCCGGCGCCTTCGGCACCGCGCTCAGCAAGGACGGCAGCGCGCTGTACGTCAACAACCAGGCCAGCAGCACCGTGACGCGACTGGACACCGCCAGCGGGCAGGCCAAGGCGGTGATCACCGGCTTTGCGCAGCCGCGCCAGGGCGTGCGCCTGAGCCCGGACGGCGCGAAGCTCTACGTCACCAACTTCCTGGGCGACAAGGTGACCATCGTCGACACGCAGACCGACAAGATCGAGGGCGAGATCACCGGCTTCAACAAGATCCGCGCCATCTCCGTCACCGCCGACGGCAAGACCCTGTTTGCGGCCAACAGCGGCAGCAACGACATCGCGGTGGTGGACATCGCCGCGCGCCGCGTCACCGGCACCGTGCCGGTGGGCCGCGACCCCTACGGCGCCGCGCTCACGCCCGACGGCCGCTTCGTCTACTCGGGCAACTTGGCCGACAACACGGTGTCGGTGATCGACGTGGCCACGTTGAAGGTGGTCGCCACCATCGCCGGCTTCAAGCAGCCGCGCCAGGCCATCGTGTTCACGCGCGACGGCAAGACGGCCTACGTGCTGAACGAGGACCTGAGCATCTCCAAGGTCGAGCGTGCCGGGCAGCGAATCGTCGCCACGGTGGCCGCTGCGCAGGCGGTGGCGGCGTACTGAAAACCGGGAACTGTCAGAGAACCGGCGCACCGCACGACCGAGCCGGGGGCTTGCCGCTTCCGGTTCGCCCTGTTGTCCTCCCGCCCGCACAAAGGATCGAATGAAAACTCTTGCCAACCCTGGCCGGCGCCAACTGGCTTCGATCTGTCTGGCCTTTTGCACGCTGCCCGCCGCATTCGCCGCCCAGGCCCAGACGGCCGCCCCGCCGGCGCTGGAACTGGTGGTGCTGGGCTCGGGCGGCCCGGGTGCCACCGGCCGTGCGGGTTCGGCCTATGCCGTGTTGGTGGATGGCGTGGCGCGTGTTTTCGTCGACGCCGGCCCGGGATCTTTCGTGCGCCTGGGTGAAGCCAAGCTGGCGCTGGGTCGGGCCGACATCGTGCTGCTGACGCACCTTCATGTGGACCATGCCGGTGGACTGCCAGGCCTCTTCAAGGCCCGTGCGGTGTCCAACCGCGGGCCGGTCGATTTCAAGATCTTCGGGCCGGCAGGGCGGCGTGCGCTCGATGCCGACGATGCCGACTTCCCGGCCACCAGCCGCTTCATCGACCTCTTGTTCGGCAAGCAGGGCGCCTTCGGCTACCTGAAGGACTTCTCGGCGCCGCTGCGCTTTCAAGTGAACGACATCGACGCACCCGCCACGGCGTCAGCCCTGCCCGAAGTGCGCACGGTGTTCGATGAGGGCGGCCTGCGCATCAGCTCCGTGGCCGGCCACCACCGCGACGCACCGGCGGTGGTCTACCGCATCGACCACGCCGGCAAGAGCATCACCTTCAGCGGCGACATCGACGCCAGCGGGCTGGCGGGTCTGCGGCGAATCGCCCAAGGCACCAGCCTGCTGGTCTTCAACAGCGTGGTGCTCGACCCACCCGGCTCGCCCGACGTGCTGTACACCTTGCACACGCCACCCAAGGCCATCGGCGAAGTGGCCGATGCGGTGCGCGCCGGCCAGCTGCTGCTGAGCCACCTGTCACCTGCGCTCGACGCGCAGCGTGATGCCGTCAAGGCGTCGATTGCCGCGCACTACGCCGGCGGGGTGGTGTTTGCGCAAGACGGTCAGCGGCTGGCGCCCTGAGGCGCGCAGCCGCCGGCGATAGTGCCGGTACCGGCCCCCAGTTCGACGCCCGTGCCCACCGACCCCACGAAGGTGATCACGCGAGCCATGCCGTCGGGCCGCAGGAACACGGCGGCGTCGAACTTCATGCGCTGGCCGACCGATGGGCTGCCGCTCACGAAACCTTCGGTGCCGACACCGCGGTCCAGGCCCCGCAAGTAGAAGGCGCCCTCCGTGGTGCCGAGGGCGTCGGCAAAGGTGCCCGAGAAGCTGAAGGTGTCGCTGGCCGGGTCGTAGCCGGCGAACGCGCTCGCCACATCCACGTCGCCGTTCTGCGGACCGATGTACGTGGGCAGTAGGTTGCCAATGGGGTCGGTGATGCCTTGCGCCAGCGCACCGGTCGCGGCGGTGAACAAGCTGGCCAGCAGCAGGAAGGTCAGGGTTCGCTTCATCGGAGCAATTGGTGGAGCGTGTCGGGCGGGTCAACTGCCGATGGCGTGACAGAAAAAGTTTTTGCGTGGGCCGGAATAGACCGCCTGCCGGCGCCGTCTGCCCTTGTGTCGGGACCTCATGGACCCTTCATCCACCACCGACCACCCTCACTTCACATCAAGCCTTCAACGGAGCCCTCCATGTTCAAGACATTCGCCTTTGCCGCCACCGCCCTGACGCTTGCCGCTGGCAGCGCCTTCGCCGCCCCTTCCGACGACGCCCGCACGCACTTCCAGGCCATCGCTTCGGGCGACACCCAGATCGTGATGCGCGCCTACGCCGACCAGGCCCAGCTGAACTGGGTCGGCGGCCCGCTGGACGGCACCTACGCCACCACCGACGCCATCCGCGGCACCTGGGAAAAGTTCGGCAAGGCCGTCGGCCCGCTGAAGCTCACCATCGGCTCCATCGAAGAATCGGCCAACCCCAAGGGCTCGACGGTCTCCGCCAACGTCGTCTTCGAAGGCAAGATGCCCATCAAGGTGCGCTACGTGCTGACCTACCGCGAAGGCAAGATCGTCAGCGAAACGTGGCAGATCGACCCCAAGTTGAACGTCGCCCTGGCAGCCACGGCCGAAACCGCCGGCAAGACCGCGACCTACTGATCCACCAGCGCCGCGCCGAAGGCGGCCTTGTTCATGCCAGTGCACGCTGGCACGGCGCTGCCTGCAGGCGCATGCCGGCTCGGTTCACACGGCGTATCGACAACGGAATACCCGCAAGCGCCCGTGCGTCTACCCGTTTGCAGTGGTCGAGCCACTGCTCACCCATCCCCCCAGGAGTTCCCCATGCGACACCCGCTTTCCAAATTTTCGGCCGTGCTGATGCATGCTGCCCTCGCGGCCGCGGCAGGCCTTGCTTCACTGCCCGGCCACGCTGCAGACGGCGCTGAATCCCTGACGTATCCGAACATCATCAAGATACGGGACGGCATGGGCGCACGCGGCGACCTCGCACCGATCGCACGCATCGTCTCGCCGCTGGCGGATTCGCAGATCGTGCCGGGCGAAGGCCGCATTGGCGCAGGCAGCGTGAATGGCACCGGCTTCGTGTTGAACATCGAGGTCGTCACGCGCGACGCGACACCGATCGCCGCGAAAGAATCGCTCAACATCAGAAACACCGCGCTGCTCGGCCAGGTCAACCCGAACATTCCGGGCCTCTATGTCTTCCTCGACACCGACCTCGTCAAGCCCGACGGTGGCGTGATCCCGAAGAACACCAACCTGGCGAACCTCTTCAACATCCTGGGCACCGACGACACGCCGGGCGCGGGCGTGACGCTGTGGCTGGGCTGGCACGTGCTTGAATCGCTGCCGCTCGACACGAACCGCTTCAACATCACCACCGCCGTGGTCGACACCGCCGGTCGGATCGGATTCGACCGGGTCTCGATGGCGGTGCTGCGCGGCGGTATCACATCGGGGCAGGCACTGACGCCCCTTCCGATCGATGTGTTCGATGACGGCATCGACGACGCGGACGGACCGGAGGTGACGATGATTGCGCCCCGCGTGCCGTCGCGTGTGTCACCTGGGCCGCAAACCGGCAATCCGACGCCGCCTGCGAATGCATCGCTGTTCTTCATTCAAGTGGCGGCGCTGGACCGCTCGCGTCACGGCATCGGCGTCAGCGAAAACGGCCAAGGCACGGCGGCCCGCTCGGTGTTGGGAACCATCCTGGATGGCAGCCAGATCCAGAACCCGATCACGCATCCCAGCAACGGCACGAACCGCAATTTCCCGGGTCTGAACGTGACCTTCGACGTGCCCTTGCGTCAGCCCAACGGCAACGTGGTGCCGGCGGGCTCGAACCTGGCGCCGATCTTCAACGTTGCCGGCAGCGAGCTGGACGCTGACGGCTATGTCGTGACGACGGCCGATTGGGTGGTGGGGGGATCGCTCCTGATGCCTGCGGGCAAGCGTTCGGTCACGATCACCGCCCGGGTCACCGACAACGCCAACCGCACCCGCAGCGTCAGCCACGTCGTGGGCATCAGCCCGGTCGAGAACGGCCAAAACCTGACGCCCGCACCCTGAGAACGAGGCCGCGCGGCTCCGACCATGGAGCCGCGCTGGACGCACAGGGCAGCGGCAGCCTGCCACCCTGCACAACCAACACCCCATCTTTTTTCACGCCTGCGGAATAAAAGGCCTGAGCGTGCCGTCTGCCCCGATGTGAGCAACATCTCACCCACGCTGCCCGATCCGCCACCACCTCCACGGAGCTTCCCATGTTCAAAACCCTCGCCATCGCCGCATCTGCGGCAACTTTTTTGGTCACTGCCGGCTGTGCCAACATGGTCGAGCCGCCTGCCAAGGCGCCCGCCATGTTGTCTGGCGGCGCGCTCGTCACACCCGCTGGCATGACCCTCTACACCTTCGACCAGGACGTGGCGAACAGCGGCAAGAGCGCCTGCAACGGCGGCTGCGCCGCGCTCTGGCCGCCGATGATGGCCACCGCCACCGACCGGACCACGGGTGCCTACAGCATCGTCACTCGCGACGATGGGTCACGCCAGTGGGCCTACAAGGGCAAGCCGGTGTACACCTACAAGGCCGACCAGAAGGCCGGCGACCGCAGCGGCGACAACTTCAAACAGGTCTGGCATATCATCAAGGAATGACGCCTGTACACCCGCCTGCACACCCAGCTTCGCGCGGGCTCACCCCATCTTCAACATCTTGATGAACGACGACCATCAACTGCTGAGCTGGGTGCCGCGCCTGCGCCGCTATTCCCGGGCGCTGGTGAACAACCGTGACGACGCCGACGACCTGGTGCAGGACACGCTGGAGCGGGCCTGGGCCAAGTCGGGCCTGTGGGGCGGCGTGGCGGACATGCGCGCCTGGCTCTTCAGCATCATGCACAACCTGCACGTCGATGGCGTGCGCCGGCCCAGGCTGCACACCGTGACCATGGACGATGACACCCCCGAGGTGCCGGTGATGCCGACGCAAGGCGACAGGTTGGCGGTGCTGGACCTGCAGGCCGCGCTGGACCTGCTGCCCGTCGAGCAGAAGGAAGTGCTGCTGCTGGTGGCGCTGGAAGACATGGCCTATGCCGACGTGGCGCAGGCCCTGGGCATTCCCATCGGCACGGTGATGTCGCGCTTGTCGCGCGGCCGTGAGCGCCTGCGCGGCCTGATGGAAGGTCGTGCCGAACCCGTGCGGCTGAAGGTCGTCAAATGAATGCATTGCGAAGCACCCTATGAGTACCGATCGCCCATCGCCGCCCACCCTCCCGCCCACCCCCCCGGTCACCGAGGCCGAGCTGCATGCGTTTGTCGATGGCCGTCTGCCCGCAGAGCGTGAGGCCGAGATCGCCGCCTACCTGGCCGCGCGCCCCGACGATGCGCAGCGCGTCGAGGCCTACCGTGCGCAGAAGCGCGAGCTGCACGCCCTGTTCGACCCCGTGCTGGACGAGCAGCCGCCGCAACGCCTGCTGAAGTCGGCGCGCCCGCGCGCCGTATCGCCGACGCCTTGGTACCTGCAGCGCTTGGCCGCCGGGCTGGCTATCGCCGTCATCAGCGGCGCCACGGGCTGGGGGCTGCGCGGCGTCGGACCTGGAACAGCCGGTGACGATGCAGCCCGCATGGCGGCTGTGCAACCGGCCCCAGGTGGTTTGACTTTGGTGTCTGCGGGTGGCTTCGCGCAGCGTGCCGCCGTCGCGCACGCGGTCTACAGCCCCGATGTGCGCCGGCCCGTGGAAGTGGACGCCGCGCACGAAGACCAGCTCGTGGCCTGGCTGTCCAAGCGCATGGGCGCGCCGATGAAACCGCCGCACCTGCAGGCGCAGGGCTACACGCTGGAAGGCGGGCGCCTGCTGCCAGGTGGCCAGGGGCCGGTGGCTCAGTTCATGTACCGCAACGAGCAGGGCAGCAAGCTGACGCTGTACGTGTCCAATGACGTCGCTGACGTGGGCAGCGCCGCGGGCTCGGGCGGGGCCGCGAAACCGGATGCGAAACCGGGTGCGAAGAACGCTGACACCGCCTTCCGCTTCGCGCAGGAAGGCGCCGTCAACGTGTTCTATTGGGTCGACGGGCCCTTCGGCTATGCGCTGTCGTCCGACGCCGACCGCAGCGTGCTGGCGCGGGTGTCGGCCGAGGTCTACCAACAGCTGGGCGCACCGCGCTGAAGGCCACGGCAAGTCCCGCAGCGCAGGCGGTTTGCACCGCCATGGAATGAATTGGCCTGAAGCGCGCTCTTTGCTGCGAGCGCCTGACGCACCGACACAGCCCTTCGTTGGGTGCAAGGTCGCGCGTCACAGGCCCCAGTCCACCTTTGCACTGAACAAAGAAAGCACCCATGACCACCCAACGTCGCGACATCCTCAAATACTCGCTGGCCGCCGCAGCCGCCAGCGCGCTGCCCGCAGCGCAAGCCCAGGCGCCGTCCAGCGCCGCCGCCGCCACCGGCATCGACCCGCGCGACCGCGTCTTCATCACCAACGAAGACTCCAACACGCTGGTCGTGATCGACCCCAGGACCAACACCGTCGAGAGCACCATCAACCTGACCAGCTTCGACGAAGACCCGCGGCCGCCCTTCCGCTATGTCACCGCCGGCGTGGCGCCGACGCACGCGGCGATGATCCACAAGCCGCTGTACCACGGCTGCATCGACGCCCACGGCGCGGTGCCGTCGCCCGACGGCCGGCTGCTGGCCACCAGCGGGCGCGGCTCGAGCAACATCTACCTCGTCGACGCCGAGCAGCGCCGCGTCATCGGCAACACGCCCAACCCGGCCGCTGGCATGACGACCAACCCCGAACGCCTGAGCAGCGGGCTGCTGCTGGGCCGCGAACCGCACGAGCCCACCTTCACGCGCAACGGCAAGGAGCTTTGGGTGACGCTGCGCGGGGAAGACCGCATCGCCATCGTCAACGTCGAACTCGCCCTGCGTCAGTTGAAGGGCACCGACAACACAGGTTCGACGGCCATCCGCCAGTTCCTGCCGACGATCAACGGCCCGGCCCAGGTATGGTTCAACCGCGAAGGCACGCTGGCCTTCGTGGCCAGCCAGAAGGTGTCGCAGGTCGACGTGTTCCGTGTCAACCCGGGCGCCGATGGCCACAGCCAGCCGCAGCGCGTGACGACACTGGACATCAGTGCGCAGGACAAGCCCGGCTTCACGCCCTTCATGAAGACCACGCCCGACGGCGCCGAGGTGTGGTTCTCGCACAAGCTGGCCGATGCGCTGTCTTCTCGCTCGACGCGGGGCGGTTTCGACCTCATTGACAGCGTGCCGCTGGGCATGGGCGCGCGGCCCAACCACGTCGAGTTCGTCAGCAACGCGCGCGGCAGCGTGGTCTATGCCAGCCTGGCGCGCATCGACGACGGGGGCCCCGGCGGCGTCGCCTCCAGCCCCATCGCCATCATCGACCGCAGCGCAGCCAGCGGCCAGCGCAAGGTGGTCGGCACCTTCTTCAGCCACGGCCGCGAATCGCACGGGCTGTGGACCAACCCCGAGAACACGC
This sequence comes from Aquabacterium sp., assembly GCA_023266355.1. GTDB lineage: Bacteria > Pseudomonadota > Gammaproteobacteria > Burkholderiales > Burkholderiaceae_C > Aquabacterium. The sequence goes on along the minus strand of JAHFQM010000001.1, from coordinate 35,287 downwards.
TGCTCTACGTGGCGCACGAGCAGGACGAACTGCCCGGCACGCCCAACGCCGGCCAGACGGTGTGCAGCGCCTTCGACGTCAGCGACCCGCTGAAGCCGGTCTTCATCGCGCAGATTCCGCTGGGCAACCTGACCCTGCCTTCCGGAGCGCTGCGCAACAAGAAGAGCATCAACCTGGTCTACGTGCGCGTGGGTGCCAAGGGGCAGACTGCATGAAGGGCATGAAGGGCATGAGGGGCGGACACGCCCAACATGGAGTCAGTGCCTTCGAGCGCGAGATGGACGCTTCGATGGCCCGCATGATGCAAGACATGCACGGCCCGGGCTTCGTGGGCCAGGCCGACATCGACTTCCTGGCGATGATGATTCCGCACCACGCCGGCGCCGTCGACATGGCGCGGCTGGTGCTGCAGCACGGCCGCGACCCGGCCACGCGGCAACTGGCGGAGGAGATCATCGCCGGCCAGACCATCGAGATCGAGAGCATGACGCGGCGGCTGGCGGCCTTGCAGCAGCGCTCTAGCGCGGGTTCGGCAGCCGAATTTCCATCGCTGGGTGGCACGCGCGGGCCGTGATGCCCAGCCTGAGGGTAAGCACTGACGATGGCGATGGAATGAACCGCAGCGCTGTCCGCTCTTGATCACCATGCTGTTCCAGTCTGCCGAGTCCCGCTACAACCAATGGGTGCGGGACCATTACCGCTTCCTGCTGCGCAGCGCCTGGGCGCTGACGGGCTCGCGTGACATCGCCGAAGACGTGGTGCAGGACTGTTTTGCCAACGCCTGGAAGCACCGCGAGCAGTTGCGCGATGCGGCCTTGGCGCGGGCCTGGCTGTTCCAGATCATGCGGCGCGCCGCCTTCCGCCAGGCCGCGCCGGGCATGCAGTCGCTGGACGACGACGAGCAGCCCGAGCAGGCCGCCCCCGACGCCGGGCTGGACGACAAGCTGGACGTGGTCAAGGCGCTCGCGCGGCTGGCGCCCATCCACCGCGAGGTGCTGGTGCTGTTCTATTTCGACGACATGCCCACCGCGCAGATGGCCGAGGCGCTGGAGATTGCGCCCGGCACCGTGCTGTCGCGCCTGGCTCGCGCGCGCGACGCGCTGAAGCAGGTGATGGGCGTGCCAGTGCGGGCACCCGGCGGCGCCCAGGTCACGCCCTTGCGGAAGACCCCGTCATGAAGCGCGAACTCCGGCCGCCCGAGTTGCCCGACAGCGCGTTCGACTTGCGCACGCGCGCCGAACTGGCGCTGGCCTTCGAGCCCATCGACGCCCCGCCGCACTTGTACCGCAAGGCGCAGCCGCTAATGGCGCGGCGCAGCTTCCAGCGCGCCGTGCTGGGCCTGCTGCTGGCAGGCAGCGGCACCGGCGCCGTGCTGGCCATGCGCCCGCCAGAACTCGTGCGCGGCGCCATCGAACACGAATACTTCGAGCGCACGCTGCGCGGCACCTTCATGGCCAGCGCGCCCTTGCTGCAGCACCTGGGGCTGGCCGGCCAACAGGTTGTGCCCGGCTTCCCGCAGCTGATGCGGCCTTGCGACATCGACGGCCACCTCGTCTACCACCTCACCACCTTCTTCGAGAAGGGCGGCATGGTCACCGTGTTCGCCTTCGACAAGGCGGTGGCGCTGACGGAGGGCAGCGGCTGGTGGGGCAACGTGCACTGGAAAGTCATCACCTCGCGCGACGGCAAGCCGCTGGTGCTGGTGGCGCAGAAGAAGCAGGCCCTGGCCGTGGCGCAAAGCCAGTTCGGTCCAGCCACCGACATGTCCCCACCGAATTCCACACCGACCCCCAAGGAGACCCGATGAACAAGACCTTGAACTCGCTGCCGCGGCGCCAGATGCTGGCCGGCAGCGCCAGCGCCCTGGCCGCGGCCGGCCTGGCCACTTTCACGCGCGGTGCCGCCGCGGCTGGCGAAACCCCAGTGGCCAGCGCCACGCCCAAGCCGCTGCCCGCCTACGTGAACTGGAAAGACCCGGCCAGCGTCATCGTGCACAGCAGCACCACCATCGAGACCAAGCGCGCGGCCTTCGGCAGTGGCGTCATCACGCCGGCCGAGCAGCTCTACATCCGCAACAACCTGCCGGCGCCCGACGCCTCCATCGTGGCCGACCGCGACGCGTGGGAAGTGGCCATCGAAGGCGTGAAGGCCCCGCGCAAGCTGACGCTGCGCGAGCTGAAGACGATGGGCGTGGAGACCACCGCGATGGTGCTGCAGTGCTCGGGCAATGGTCGCGGCTACTTCCCCAGCAAGCCCAGTGGCACACCCTGGCAGGTGGGCGCGGCGGGTTGCGTGATGTGGACCGGCGTTCCGGTGCGCGTGGTGGCCGAAGCGCTGGGCGGCGTCGTGCCGGGCGCCGGTTACCTGACCGGCACCGGCGGCGAGAAGCTGCCCGAAGGCCTGGACCCGCTGAGCATCATCGTCGAGCGCTCGGTGCCGGCCGCCGCGATGGCTGACGCGCTGCTGGCCTGGGAGATGAACGGCGTGCCGATCTCGCTGGCCCACGGCGGCCCGCTGCGCCTGATCGTGCCCGGCTACACCGGCGTGAACAACATCAAGTACATCAAGCGCTTGGCCTTCACGGCCAAGGAGACGGACGCGAAGATCATGTCGCACGGGTACCGCATCTCGCCGCCGGGCGGCAAAGGCGACCCGAGCCAGCCGTCGGTGCAAGAGATGACGGTCAAGTCGTGGATCAACTCGCCCGCGCCCGACGCAGCTGGCGTGAGGGCCGGCCTGGTGCAAGTGCAGGGCGTGGCCTTCGGCGGGATGAACGGCATCAAGCGCGTCGAGGTGTCGCTGGACGGCGGCAAGACCTGGAGCGACGCGCGGCTCACCGGGCCCGACCTCGGCCGCTATGCCTGGCGCCAGTTCGTGCTGCCGGCCAGGCTGCCGGCCGGCAGCCACACGCTGGCCAGCCGCGCCACCGACACGGCAGGCAACGTGCAACCCGAGCAGCGCATGGAAAACGCCGGCGGCTACAACAACACGAGCTGGGCCGACCACGCCGTGAAAGTGACGGTGGCCTGATCATGCGCAGCACCATCCAGCAGCGCTTCATGTTGCATGCAATGAGGGTCGCGTCGGTGCTCGTCGCCGGCCTGGCGCTGCCCGTTCTACCCGCGCTGGCGGCCGACGACAGCGCGCAACTCGCGCTAGGGAAGAAGCTGTTCCTGCAAGGCGTCGTCCCGTCGTGCGCCGTTTGCCACACCTTGCAGGCCGCGGGCGCCGAGGGCGCCGTCGGCCCGGTGCTGGACGAGTTGAAGCCCGACGCTGCGCGCGTGGCGAAGGCGCTGCGCAACGGGCTGGGCCAGATGCCCTCGTACAAGGACAAGCTCACCGAAGCAGAGATTGCGGCGCTGGCGCTCTACGTGTCGAAGGCCAGCGGGGGTGCCAAGTGAAACTTCAGGTGGGTGGAATCTGTGGTGCATCCCCACCGATAAAGGCTCGTCCGCGCGGGCCGCAAGACGCTGACTGGCACCGAAACGCAGGGCATCTTCATCGGTCGCCGCCGTCGGCAGCGACTGCTTCTCAACTCCTCGACAGACTGGATTGGGTCGATCGCCGACAGCGACCAGGCCAGACGTGAACGGCTGCAACCAGCCTTAAGCTGCCCTTAGTCGATCAGTGGCTGATATGCAGCGAATGCAACCGGTCGCCGGCTGCGCATCAACCTCCGTTAAGCGCCATCAAGCTGACTTTCGCATCGGAGAGCAGTAGCGGCTTGGATGTCAGCTAGTAAGCGCAGAGCTAACGTCGGTATCGCGACTGTGCGGACGTTCAATACACATAGTGGCGACGCTCGCAGCACGCCCGCTTGTTAGGTGATCTCAGGCGCATGAATCGGGGCCGATCCGGTCACGCTGACCGCCGGGTCCACGCTTCACGCTATGGCTGGGTCTTGTCTGCAGGCGGGGGTGGTTCCTCGACGGCCAACAGGTCGCCGTGCTTGCCCAGATACATCGGCTTGTCGGGCCCCTTGTAAGCTGGTAGCCACCGCTTGTCGTTCTGACCCGTCGGATGGTCATACTCGGTGGAGGAGAAGACGAGCTGCGCATCATTGGCCTCGCACATCTTCTCAAGCTCCGTCAGATACTGTGCTAAGTCAGCGGTGTGAAGCTCTTCTTGCTTCGGCGTGTCCAGAATCAAGAACCGGAACGGGCGCGACTTGTTTGAGAGGTACGCTTCAAACAAGGCTGCGTGAATGGCAAGAACCAACCGAATGGTTGTACTGCTGGTGCCGCCACTTCCGATGGTCTCAATCGTCTCTCCGCCGAACGTGAATCGCAGATTCAAGTCGATGTCTACGTTTGTCGACACATTCTGCGTGACCAGCGTCCGCATCCACTTCACGGTGAGCTCGCGAAGCGTCATCCGCAGCTTCTTGAAGTCGTTGTCTGCCCGACCCGTGTTGGTCAGACCATCGATGCGGTCCTGAATGCGGTCGCGCTCTCGCTCCAGATCGAACAACTTCGACTTCTCGGTCTTCAGCGCCGCTATGCGGCCCAGGTCCGACTGCACGTCGACAAGTTGCTTTGTCATGGCCTGGACGGCTGTGACTAGCTGATCGACTTCCGAAGCGGATGGCGAGTCCAGATTGTCGGCAAGCGTCTTTCGCTCTACGCGGAGTTCTTCCAGTCGCTCCTGCAGCTGCTCGGCCCGAACTTCCGCGCGCATGCTGTTGCGCTCAAGATCCTTGATCTGGTCCTTGAGATAGAGGAGATTCTTTCCGTACGACTCTGTGCTACCCAGGAAGAGGCCGCAGTTTGGCACCCGGCAGATCTCTTGGAACGAGGTGAATACACGCCTGGCCTCTTCGTTCAAACCGAGCGTCTTGACCTCGCCATCAATCTCTGCGCGGATAACCTCAATGCCCGCCACGCGGTTCTTAAGGTCGAAAAGTTCGAGCTGTTTGGCGCGAATCTGGACGTCCTTCTGGCGCAACATCTCCGTGAGGGCGGAACTTGCTGTGCCCTTCGCGTCTACCGACGTGCGCAACGCGTCGATCTGCGCCGTCAGGTCATCAGCCATGCGCTGCAGCGCCGCTTGATGTGCATCGCTGTCATCTACACCGCGGCTTTGGTACTCCAGCACCCGCTGCGCGCCGACGATCTTGCGCGTCTGCGCCTCGAGGGCGGCCTTCTCCTCGATGAGGTTCTTCTTTACCTCGTACGAGTGCTTCGGGTTTAGTCCAAAGGAGAAGCGGACCATCTCTGCGAATTGGTCCTCAATGAAGGCGTTGGGCGACTTGTAGGCGGCGGAGTACCCGTAGCCTTGAATCAGATAGAAGACCGGCAGCAGTGTCGAGATGTAGGGCTGCGCCTCCTCTCCCTTGTTCGAGACCAGTCGTGGGGGCTTAAGACCGAGCAGCATGAACAGCGCGATGGAGAAGGAGCCCTCCGAGTGGTGCTCGGTCTCCTCGCCGTCGAAGTCAATCGTCGCATAGAACTCGTTGTTCGTCGCACCCAGCACCCTGCGGATCGTGAGCGGCTTGCCCTCGGACTCTGCGATTAGAACCACAGCCTTGCACTTCTCAAGGATGTCGGTTCGAAACTTGTTCTGGAATCCGAGTGCTGACGCAAGCCCTCGGATGACGGGCGTTTTGCCGCTGCCGTTGGGCGCGAACAGCATCGTCGTCCGCGCGCCGAAAGTCAGAAGCGGGCTTTCCCACCCCGTATCGCCCAGTGGCTCGATCTGCAGTGACTTCAGCCTCAATTCACTTCCCCCCTGGCTCTAGCTTCATCCCGGATGTACTGGTAGCTGAGCTCTACTGTTTTCATGGACACAGCCAGCAGGTTATCTCCATCCACGGCACCGTTGTATACCTTCTTCCCTAGGTCGGTTATTCGACAAGGCAATGGCGAGCTCGCCGTCCGTCCTCGTGATTGACGAGATGGAAGCATTTCTTGCCGACCGCGAGATGGGGTCGGGCCATCACCGCGTCGAGGAAGTCGCCGAGTTCCTGCGCCGCATTCCGGAGGCGGTGAAGAACGACGTGTTGATCATCGCCATGACTAACCGTATCGAGATGATCGACCCTGCCATACAGCGTCGAGGACGTTTCGATCACGTCATCAAGGTGGATTTCGCCAGCGAGGTTGAAGTGCAGTCGCTGCTGGACAAGCTGCTTTCCTCCTTGCCGAAGGAGTCGGACGTGGATTCCAAGCCGCTGGCGAAGGAGCTGGCTGGCAGACCCTTGTCCGACGTCTCTTTTGTGGTGCGCGAAGGGGCAAGGCTCGCGGCGCGATCTGGCAGAGAAAAATTGGATCAGTCCAGCCTTTTATCCGCACTGGATGCTTCACCCGCGCGGGAGTACGAGGGTGGCGACAGCAAGCGGCGTATCGGATTCGTTTGAAGGGAGAAGGCAGTGACGGGGGGAGAGGAAGAACAGAAGAAGGGAGAAGGCAAAGGTTTCGCAGGCCTTGCCTCGCTCGTGTCCGACGTAGATTCGATGCCGCCCCCTGCCGCAAAAGAGGAGATTGCTGCATCGACTCTAAGCTCCGAGCGTCCTCCTGCGCAGGCTGCTCAACTGCAGCCGACCGAGCCAAATCAAACGTATCAAGAGCCCGCACAGCCCTCATCCTCTGGCTCGTCCGGTGGCAAGTGGGTACTGGGCATTGCCGCCGTCATCGGCGTGCTCTGGCTCATCGGGCAGTCGGACAAGAGCTCAACAACACCAGTTCCTGACTACTCACCGCCTTCGCAGACCGCTACGCCAAGTTACTCGCCGCCTGCTGAACCACAAGTGCTATCTCGCCCACAGGAATCAATGCCTCCTGTTGGGCAAAACTTGGTGTTTTCAGCGGCTCAGATCCGCTACTGCTTGGCCGAAGAAATTCGCTTGGAGGGCGCTAAGTCCGCAGTCAACCACTACATTGACTCAGACGTGGATCGATTTAATGCGATGGTGGCCGACTACAACGGCAGGTGCGGGAGTTTCCGTTATCGCAGCGGCGCGCTAGAAAGTTCGCGAAGAGATCTTGAGAAATTCCGCGATCAACTTCAGGATGAAGGCAGGAGCAAATTCACCCTCGCTTCGACCAACAATTTACCCTCCAGCATCAGCCCAAAAACTGACACGAATACGAAGTATCTAAATGGCGAGTCATTTTCAGCTGCTGACGAAAATATTTTAATGGAGGCACTATCAAATGGCATTATAAACTGCCCGACTGCTACGAAATGCAGTTTCGGTGAGTTTGAAATCCAGTCGGTAGACTTTGATATGGACGGAGAAAGCGAGTACTTGATAAGTCATGAAAATTATTGCGGATCTGGCGGCTGCTCAATTTTATTGCTTAAAAAATCAAAGGCGGCTGGCTGGAAAAAAATAGCAAGCGCATTTGGCTCCATAAGCCTGAGCAACAACCAAGAGAATGGATTCCTGAATTTGATAGTTGCAACCAAGTCATATCGACCGGAAGGTGGTTTTGACTGGAGCTCCAGAGAGTACAAGTGGGATGGAAAAGGATACAGGCCAACTGAAAGCAATCCCTGATACTTTTGCACTCTTAAGAAATTGGTGCCTTGTCTACTGAGACTACAGGTCTCGCTGGCTACGCTCGGATAAAAATTAGTTTAATTAAATTAATTTGGCACACATGCACCACGCTGGCAACGTCACTGCTTGCAGCAGCAATTTGATATTAAATTAAATGAGCGCGTCAATCTGTTTCAAATGTGGCTCCGAAAAGTTCAGTCCGTTCATGGCCTGCCGGATTTGTAACGCTGCACCAAGCACAAATAGCGAGTATGCCGTTTCGCTCGCTCTGTCCGACCATCTGGCGTCCAAGGATCAACTGGCACGGTACAGCCAGGAGCTTCGCAAAGGCAACAAGCTTTCCGTGCCACGCGAGGCGCTTAATCAAGCTTTGGAGGCGTTGAAAGACCCGCAACTATTGACGATGCTGGGTGTGCAACCAGCGACCTCCGCTCCACCGCCGTCAGCCACGGCGGCAACACGTCAGTCTCCACAGCCCCCTTCTGCCACCCCAGAGCGAACGGCTTCACCGCCAAGGTCGATCAAGCCGGAACGTCGCCTCGTCAAGACTGCCCTGCATCAATCCCCGTTTGTCGTCTTGGGCGTGACGACACGCGACGATCGCAGACGCATCGTCGCGCTTGCAGAAGAAAAGTCTCTGGAACTGGATCACGAGGTTTGCCAGAAGGCGCGTTCTGATCTCACAAATCCACGCAATCGCTTGAGTGTTGAAATGGCATGGCTGCCCGGCGTCTCGCCAGGCAAGGCATCTCAACTGGTTGAGCGTCTGTTGCAAGACCCAATGGCGATTCGTGAAGAGCCTGGTCTGCCAACTCTGGCACACCTGAACTTACTGGCCGCCGCGTTTGAGTCCGTGGATGGTGGACACGATGCGGATGATTTGGCGGAGTTCATCATGGAGACCGCCTACCTTGCCGAAGAGCTTAGCCCGGACGATGTCCTGCGCGACATCAACGAGGATCGCGCTGTATCCGGCTTTCCGGAAGTGCGCGCACTCGACCAGGTTGAAGCCGAGCTGACCGAGCGCAAGCGGTACTACCGTGGTGCCATTAAGGATGCGCTCGACAGGCTGCCGCCAATGACGCTCATCCAAGTGATGACCGAAACAGTGGATGGGGTTACCTCTGGCGGCGAAGATCACGCGCCGGGACTGATCGATGACCTGGTGGACAGCTACGAGGTGGAAACACAAGGCATCCTGCAAAAGGAGGCCGAGAACGTCCACAAACTCATCAAGGCGGCCAGGGAGCGCGCCGAATCAGGCGAAGCTGCCGTCAAGCCCTACGTGGACAAGCTAGATGCGGTCGCACGTAATTGGGACAAGATCGCACAGCCCATTCAATTAAGTTCGAAAGCGCGTGGCATTGACCACGAAGCAAGCCGTGACTTGGCATATGAGATTCGTAGCCTCGCCATCGACTTGTTCAACAAGCATGACATGCTGACACAGTCTCAGCGACTGACCAGTCTGATTCAGGAACTCTTTTCCGAGGTTCCCGATGTTGCGGATCGGGTTGAGGACGATGCAGACGCGCTTGCGGACATTTTTCAGCAACGCAAGCAGGCAGCGGCACGTCAGGACGAGTGGGCGCGAGAAATCACATACCGTGCCGAGATTGGTGTCGTTTTCAAAGACACACTGAGCATTTCACCCCAAGGCATCTCGTGGAAAGGCCAAACCTTTCCTCTCGACTCGATCACGCGCGTTCGCTGGGGTGGCGTCAGCCATTCCGTCAACGGCATTCCTACCGGGACAACCTACACGATTGCGTTCGGCAACCGGAACTCCGAAGCAGTCGTAGAACTGAGGAAGCAAGACATTTACAGCGCGTTTACTGACAAGCTCTGGCGTGCTGTATGCGTGCGTCTGCTTACCGAGATGCTTGAAGCCCTGAAGGAAGGTCGCGACCTCCATTTCGGAGACGTACTCCTGCACGATGACGGCATCACTCTTGTTAAACGTAAATTCCTTGGTTCCAACGAAAGGGTTCGCTGTTCATGGGGCCAAGTTCATGTGTGGAGCGCCGATGGTTCGTTCTGCATCGGAGCCAAGGACGACAAGAAGGTGAATGCCGGAATTTCTTACATTCACAGCGCAAACACCCACATTCTAGAGCAGGCCATTCGTATGGCCTTCAAGAAGCCAGGACTGCGACGCTTGAGTGATTTGATGCAATGATTTAACCGATTATCCTGCGAAGTAGACGCATGGGATTTCTATCCAGCTTTTTCGGTGGAAAAAAAGAAGATAAGGCGCTGCGTGAAGCAATGGCGCACATCCACCGCATCCGAGCAGGGATGCCAAATTCTCCCTGAAGGCGCGGCATCACCTTTCCAATGAGTCAAAACGACTTTCACCTGCGGAATACAGAGCACACCTCAACACTTGCGCACCCGAGGCGCGTCAAATACAAAATCATGGAATTCAAACGCAAGACATTTATCTCGGCAGTCACGCTCACTGCTTGCCTCTTGGCAGGCTGCGACTTCACGGTCAACGCAACAGGCGAGGGAGCAATTTCCTCATCGTCCAATGGTGACATTTTTCGTGGACTGGCTTTTAAAATGGAACAAGTGGGGGAAGACCCAGCCAAGACAAATCGCCGACGAGATGTTTTCGAAGCATTGGCATTGAAAACCGGGGTAGAGGTCGGCGATGGGTTTATCGAGACACTTGAAAGCAACCCCCACTTCTCCAACATTCATATCCAAGCTCAAACATATCCCGCCGGCTCAACAACGGTAAACATCACAACAGTTCAGTTTACTGTCGACGATGGTCCAACTGTAGAACTTAGCTTCATGATTCCTGAAATGCGCGCGCTGGGGATTTTCCGGCTCAGCAAGTTACCAACACTTGATTCAGTGAGCTTTCATCAAGACGGCAACCCAATAAACCTTCGAGCGGACAGCAGAGACATCTTGATCGCATCCGTAAACAAAGATAAAAGCTTGTTGTCAGATTTTTTAAAGAATCGCATCCCGAAGACTGAGTAAATATCAAAAATAGCCGCGACCCGTCAAAACAATCAAGAATCAAAATTATTTAAGTTACACACAACTTCCTGAGACATAAAAGCCGCCCCTCAAAGGCGGCTTTTTTTATTCCCGGAACCAAAAGATTGAGAAAATGAATATTCAAACATCACCCCTGGAAATACTTGCAGCCTACTCTATCGCAGTCATTGCGGGCTTCTGTGTCGGCATTTATGCATGCCGCTCCAAACGGAGTAGAAATCATGCCTGATCGGCACAAATCGATATCAGACCAGCACCACCATCATCCGCACAGTCACCGTTCGATAATTATCGGTGGATGCATCGGATTTGCAACGGGCGCTATTCAGGCGATGATTCGCGAGAGCGAACACTCCGAACGGAGAAGGCCAAGGACCATATCCATCCGCCTGTCTATCGTCCTGGCTGGCGGATTGATTGGCGGAGCCATAGGCATTACGGAAGCAATTGCTGGGCACAAACCGGGGCCGCAAATCTGCAGCACACCCCATCGTCAAAACAAATTGAATCCCCGCCATCCCTACTGAAGGCAAACATCCTCGCGCCACAAATACCCCCCCCCAACACGAGTTATAAACCATACGGAAAACTGTATGTCACACCAAATTGAAAAAATGGCTTATGTAGGTGCAACACCATGGCACAAGCTCGGATCGCAGTTGCAAACCGCTCAGCCGATTGAGATCTGGGCGAAACACGCCGGAATGGACTGGTCAATATGCGAAGCCCCCGTCCGATACACGACTGACATTGAAGATTCTCCTGAAAGCCTTCGTTCGGTAAATGACCAAAAAGTGCTATTCCGCAGCGACACAAAAGCTGCTCTATCGGTCGTCGGCAGTCGCTACAAGGTTGTCCAACCTCAAGCTGTTCTTGAGTTTTACCGCGATTTGGTCGAGATTTCCGGATTCGAACTGGAAACAGCGGGCGTACTCAAGGGTGGACGGAAGTTTTGGGCACTCGCGAGAACTGGCAAAAGCACGACTATTAAGGGGAGCGACGTCGTGAATGGATACATATTGTTGGCGTCTTCGTGTGACGGTACGCTAGCGACCGTGGCTACGCCGACCACCATTCGGGTGGTGTGCAACAACACATTGGCCATTGCGCTCGGCAGCACCAATGAATCCATCAAGGTCCCGCACAGCACCACTTTCGATGCACACGCGGTCAAGATGAGGCTTGGCATAGCAGTAAGCCGCTGGGATGACTTCATGTACCAAATGAAGGCACTCTCTCGACGTTGCGTCAAGAGTCACGAAGCAAAGAACTATTTCCTTCGCGTCATGTGTCCACCTGTTTTGGCTGCACCTTCAACAAGTGCTGAATCAAACGTCGCAAACGAGCGTGCGCTCAAAGCGGTCCAAGCCCTCTACGATGGCCAGGGAAGGGGCGCAGAGCTTGCGTCGGCTCAGGGTACTGCCTGGGGGCTGCTGAACGCCGTCACCGAGTACGTGGATCACGCCCGTCGTGCGCGTAGTCAGGAACATAGGCTTGACAGTGCGTGGTTCGGACAAGGAGCAGGTCTCAAGCAACGCGCCCTAGAACACGCATTGCAGTTGGTCTCCTGAGCCCTCCGCGTCAGCGCAGTCCATAAGCCCCGCTCAGTACACTCTGAGCGGGGCTTATGGCAGCTCGGGCTGCTGTCTACGCGCATGCCAATGGCATGGTTCTCATCACCAGTGTCGGCATGCTACGACAACGAATTGATGTCTCAGATGGACGGCAGACTTAGTTCGTTGAACGCCGTGACTTAGTTCGTCGCTCTGCGGAGATGACGAAGCTATCCACGGGCCTCATGATGCTGCAGCTCGGAGGGAGCTACCCCCTCTCTGCCCGGCCATACAAATCTCAGGCTTTAGCGCAACAACGGCAGCAAGGACACCTCCGAGTGCCAATCAGCTTCAAGCAGCATCCTGCGCTCTTGATGATCTCAAGTTCACACACCCGTCCAGTAGTGCCAAGGAGGTCCAAAAGCGTACAAACCAATCTCACCCATCAATGGTAGATACGATGGTAGAAAGAAAGAAATCAATCCACCCAAAAACCAAAAAGCCCTAAGCAAATCAAATGCTTAGGGCTTTATGCTGGCGGAGAGGGTGGGATTCGAACCCACGGTACCTTGCGGTACGCCTGATTTCGAGTCAGGTACATTCGACCACTCTGCCACCTCTCCTGGAAACGGGGCTCGCCGGGGTCTCTCGGCGTCCGAAGCGCAAATCTGCGTCCCGGAAAGCCAAGCAGTATAGCAGGCCTTTTCGGGCCCACCACACGGCTTGGCCATCAAACTCAGGCGCTCAGCACCTCGGCACCGCCCAGGTAGGGGCGCAGCGCTGCCGGCACGCGGATGCTGCCATCGGCCTGCTGGTGGTTCTCCAGCACGGCCACCAGGGCGCGGCCCACGGCCAGGCCGGAGCCGTTGAGGGTGTGCACGAACTCGTTTTTGCCTTGGGCGTTCTTGAAGCGCGCCTGCATGCGGCGGGCCTGGAAGGCCTCGCAGTTCGAGACGGAGCTGATCTCGCGGTAGGTGTTCTGCGCGGGCAGCCACACCTCCAGGTCATAGGTGCGCGCAGCGCCAAAGCCCATGTCGCCCGTGCACAGGGCCACCACACGGTAGGGCAGCTCCAGCTTCTGCAGAACGGCTTCGGCGTGACCGACCATCTCTTCCAGCGCGGCGTTGCTCTGCTCCGGCGCGGTGATCTGCACCATCTCGACCTTGTCGAACTGGTGTTGGCGGATCAGTCCGCGCACATCGCGGCCGGCACTGCCCGCCTCGGAGCGGAAGCACGGCGTGTGGCCGGTCAGCTTGATGGGCAACTGCTCGGTGGGCACGATGGTGTCGGCCACGGTGTTGGTCAGCGTGACCTCGCTGGTGGGGATGAGGTACCACTTGCTGTCGGCCTCGTCGCCATCGCCCGAGGTGACGTGGAAGAGGTCTTGTTCGAACTTGGGCAGCTGGCCGGTGCCTTGCAGCGCTGGCGCCTTCACCAGGTAGGGCGTGTAGCACTCGGTGTAGCCGTGTTCCTGCGTCTGCACGTCGAGCATGAAGGACGCCAGGGCGCGGTGCAGGCGGGCGATGGTGCCCTTCATGAAGGTGAAGCGCGCGCCCGAGAGCTTGGCGCCGACCTCGAAGTCCAGGCCCAGTGGGCCACCCAGGTCCACGTGGTCCTTCGGCTCGAAAGCATAGGTGCCGGGCGTGCCCCAGCGGCGCACCTCCACATTGCCCGATTCGTCGGCGCCCACGGGCACCTCGTCTTGCGGCAGGTTGGGCACCGACAGCAGCATGGCCGAGAGCTCGGTCTGCAGCACGTCCAGGCGGTCGGCACTGGCCTTGAGTTCGTCGGCGATGCCGGCCACCTGGGCCATCACGGCCTCGACCTCGGCCGCGGTGTCTTCGCCCTTGGCGGCCCGGCCCTTGAGCCCGCCGATCTGCTTGGACAGGCTGTTGCGCTGCGATTGCAGCTCTTCGGTGCGGCTCTGGAGGGTCTTGCGCTCGCCTTCGAGTTCACGGAAGCGCGCCTCGTCCAGGAAGGGCTGGGGGCTCTTGCGCTTGTTCAGTCGGGCGAGGACGTTGTCGAGGTCTTTGCGCAGCAGGGCGATGTCGAGCATGGTGGGGTCTGTGAAATGGGGTTGGATCAGGTCGGTGCGGGGATCAGCCTTCGGACCGCTCGGTGGGCAAAGGACGGTCAAGCCCGGTGCCGCCCAGGCCCTTGGGCAGCGGGAAGCGCACGTGCTCTTCGACGCCCTGCATGCGGCGCACGGCCACGGCGCCCAGTGCGCGCAGGCGGGCAATGACCTGCTGCACCAGCACGTCGGGGGCGGAGGCGCCAGCGGTCAGGCCCACGCGCGGGCGGCCATCGAACCAGGCCTCGTGCAGGTCTTCCGGGCAGTCGACCATGTAGGCCGGCGTGCCCAGGCGCTCGGCCAGCTCGCGCAGGCGGTTGCTGTTCGAGCTGGTCGGGCTGCCCACCACGATGACCACGTCCACCTGCGGGGCCATGATCTTGACGGCGTCCTGGCGGTTCTGCGTGGCGTAGCAGATGTCCTGTTGCTTGGGCTCGCGCACCTGCGGGAAGCGCACCTTGATGGCTTCGAGGATGGCGGCGGCATCGTCCACCGACAGCGTGGTCTGCGTGACCACGGCCAGCTTGCTCGGGTCGCTGACCTGCACGCGCGCGACATCGGCTTCGTCTTCGACGAGGTAGATGCCATCGTGCAGCTGGCCCATCGTGCCTTCGACCTCGGGGTGGCCCTTGTGCCCGATCATCAAGAACTCGTAGCCCTCGCGGCGCAGCTTGGCGACCTCCACGTGCACCTTGGTGACCAACGGGCAGGTGGCATCGAACACGCTGAAGCCGCGCGCATCGGCCTCGCGGCGCACCTCCTGGCTGACGCCATGGGCGCTGAAGATCAGCGTGGCACCGGGCGGCACCTCGGCGAGGTCTTCGATGAAGATGGCGCCCTTGGCCTTGAGGTCGTTGACCACGTAGGTGTTGTGCACGATCTCGTGGCGCACGTAGATGGGTGCGCCGAACTGCGCCAGCGCCCGCTCGACGATCTCGATGGCGCGGTCCACGCCGGCGCAAAAGCCGCGCGGCTCGGCCAGCAGGACGTCGTCAACGCGGTGGGAGGCAGGGTTGCTCATGGCAGGGCGGGTGTCCAGGGTCACAGCACACCGATCAGCTGCACCTCGAAGGTGACAGGCTGGCCGGCGAGCGGGTGGTTGAAATCGAACTCGGCCCACTGGCCGCCAGCGTCCACCTCGCGCACCACACCGGCGAAGCTGCCGCTGCCGTCGGGCGTGGGGAACTGCACCACGTCGCCCACGCGCCAGGTTTCGTCCATGTCGCCCAGCTCGCGCAGCAGGCTCATGGCCACGCGCTGGACCATCTCCGGGTTGCGCGGGCCGAAGGCCTCGCCGGGCTCCAGCTGCAGCGTGGTGCGGGTGCCTTCGCTCAGGCCGATCAGGCGGGCCTCGATGGCCGGCGACAACTCGCCCGAGCCAATGGACAGCGTGGCCGGCTTGTCGGTGAAGGTGTTGACCAGGTCGTCGCCGTCCGGGCCGGCCAGCCGGTAATGCAGCGTCAGGAAGGAGCCGGGAACAACGGTGGGCGCGGAAATGGTCATGGTGTCAACACACCCTTTAGAAGGATGGGCTTGCAGAGGCTGGAAAAGCACAATTTTAGGTTTGAGAACGACGCTTCGACGCAAACCCGCCATGAAAGACCTCCCAGCCGCCTTGCGGCCCCGCGAAAAGCTGCTCGCCATGGGCCCCGCCGCCCTGGCCGACGCCGAATTGCTGGCCCTGCTGCTGCGCACCGGCCTACAGGGCCAAGGCGTGCTGAAACTCGCCGAAAGCCTGTTGCAGCAGCTTGGCGGCTTGGGCGGGCTGCTGAGCGCCACCGGGGCCCAGCTCAAGGGCATCAAGGGGCTGGGGCCGGCCAAGCGCGCCGAGCTGATGGCCGTGATGGAGATGGCGCGGCGCGGCCTCTCGGGCAGCCTGAGCGCCCAGCCCGTGTTCGGCTCGCCACAGCTGGTGAAGGATTACCTGCAGATGCGCCTGGGGCGGCTGCCGCACGAGGTCTTCGCGGTGCTCTTCCTGGACGCGCAGCAGCGGCTGATCGCCTGCGAAGAGTTGTTCCGCGGCACGTTGACGCAAACCAGCGTCTACCCGCGCGAGGTGCTCAAGCGCGCGCTGGCGCTCAACGCCGCCGCCGTCATCCTGTCGCACAACCACCCGTCGGGCGTGCTGGAGCCCTCGCGCGCCGACGAGCTGCTCACGCAAACGCTCAAGTCCAGCCTGCAGATGGTGGACATCCGCGTGCTCGACCACGTCGTGGTGAGCCACGGTGGGGCGCTGTCCTTCGCCGAGCGCGGCCTGATCTGATGGCACCCTGTTCGCCATGCACGGCCAGGCCTCGCCCGGCAAGGACACAGAGTTGTTGTAGGCTAGGGCCCTGTGAGCCGCAACACCAAGCCCGCCGCCAAGCCCTCGCCCAACACCACGCTGAGCGACTTCGCCGACCTCAAGCGTGCCCTGGGCCATGCCGCCAAGGAAGCGGCTGCGCGCGCTGAGCAAGAGCGCCTGGCGCGTGCCAAGCGGGAGGCGGCCCAACGCGCCCACGAGGTGGACGCAGCCCTCTTCCGCCGCACGGTGGGCCAAGTCAACGGCTTGCCCTCATCCGACCGCGTGGTGCCGCAAACACCGCGCCCCCAGCCCGTGCCCGCCAGCCGCCAGGCCGACGAACAGGCCGTGCTGAAATCTTCGCTGTCCGACGAATTCGACGTCGAAAGCCTGCTCGACACCGACGACACCCTCTCCTGGCGCCGCCCCGAACTGGGCGTGGACGTGGTGCGCAAGCTGCGCCGCGGCGTCTGGGCCTTGCAAGGCGAGCTCGACATGCACGGCATGCGCACCGACGAGGCCCGCGAGCGCCTGGCCCAGTTCCTGCGCGAAGCGGCCCTCAAAGGGTGGCGCTGCGTGCGCGTGGTGCACGGCAAGGGCCTGGGCTCACCGGGCAAGCAACCCGTGCTGAAAGACAAGGCCAAGCGCTGGCTGGTGCAGAGCGAGCGCGTGCTGGCCTTTGTGCAGGCCCGGGCCGATGAAGGTGGCAATGGCGCGCTGGTCGTGCTCTTGCAGTCGAGCACCGGCAACACCTCGTCCTGAGGGGCTGGGGCAGCTGGCGGCACCGCGGGGCTCAAGCCCCCTCCTGCACACTTCAAGCGTCCTTCAAACGCCCTGGTTGCGCATCCAGTCTGCCGTTTGGGCGAAGGACGTTTCCAGGCGCGCGGCCAACTCGGGGTCCACCGCCACGTCGCGCATGGCCTGGGCCATGCAGGCCAGCCACTGGTCGCGCTCACGGATGCCGATGCGGAACGGCATGTGGCGGGCGCGCAGGCGCGGGTGACCAAAGCGCTCGATGTAGAGGTCGGGGCCGCCCAGCCAGCCGCTGAGGAACCAGAACAGCTTGTCGCGGGCGCTGTCCAAGGTGTCGCCATGGACTTCGCGCAAATCGGCGTAGCCCGGCTCCAGGTCCATCAGGTCGTAGAAACGATCGACCAGGGCACGCACGCGCGCCTCACCGCCCAGCCACTCATAGGCCGTGGTGGCCGTGCCCGGCCCTGGCGTTGCCTCTTCAGCCACGGTCAGCCGCGGGCGTGGAGGCGCGTGGCCACCTGCACCACGCCCTGCGCAGCGGCGCTGCCGGGGTGGAGCTCCAGCAGGAGCTGGCGTTTTTGCACGGCGTCGCGCACGCTCGGGTCCAGCGGGATGTCGCCCAGGAAGTACAGCTTCGGGAAGCTGCCATTGGCACCTTGCACAAAGCGCTCGACCACCTGCTGCAACTGGTTGCAGATGGCGCGGCCATCGCCCTGGCGGGTGACCTGGTTGACCACCAGGTTCAGTTGCTCGCGCGATTGCTGCGAGGCCAGCACCTTGATGGTGGCGTAGGCATCGGTCATGGAAGTGGGCTCGGGCGTGGCCACGACGATGACCTCTTGCGCCATCGACACCGCGTACAGCACCACGTCCGAGATGCCCGCACCCGTGTCGATGAGGATGACGTCAAAACGCGGCTTGACCGCCTCGAAGATGGTGCTGAGCTGGTCACGCACCTCGGGCGTCAGGCGGGAATACTCCACCAGGCCGGAGCCGGCCAGCAGCACCGAGAAACCACCCGGTGCGGGCAGGATGGCCTCTTCCAGCTCGGCCTTGCCCGTGAACACATCGTGCAGCGTGATCTTGGGATAGAGGTTGAGCACCACGTCCAGGTTGGCCAGACCGAGGTCGGCGTCCAGCACCAGCACCTTCATGCCCTGGCGCGTCAATGCCGCGGCCAGGTTGGCGCTGAAGAAGGTCTTGCCCACGCCACCTTTGCCGCTGGTGATGGCCACCGTGCGGGCAACTCGGGTCGTCGTGGTCGGGGCTTGGGGGGCGGGGGCGGTCATGGACTCCATCATTCCGTTGTTTTCGGCATGGGGTCCCCACTACCTGAGGGTTCAGTGAGGTCAGATTGCGTGAGTCCTGCAAACAACAGGCCTTTTTCCTCGGCGCTCACCACGGTCAGCGGCGGCATGTCGAGGCAGGTGCGGTTGCGGCCTTCGGATTTGGCCCGGTAGAGCTGCTGGTCGGCGCGCTCCGACCACAAGGCCGCCGAAGAACGCACCCAGGGTGGCGCGAACGCCCCACCGATGCTCACCGTCACGTGCAGGGGATGACCGCCGACGATGGCGGCCGTCTTGGCGGCCACCTTCTGGCGGATGCGCTCGGAGACGGCCTGGCCGAAAGCGGGCGGGCAATTGGGCAAGATGATGGCGAACTCTTCGCCACCCACGCGCGCCACCAGGTCCATGGGACGCACGCAGTCTTGCAGGCACTCGGCCACCGAGCGGATGACCACGTCACCGGCGGCATGGCCGTGGGTGTCGTTGACCTTCTTGAAGTGGTCGATGTCGGCCAGCAGCAGCAGGGCTGGCTCGCCGATGCGGGCGACGCGATCGACCTCGCGGGCGATGGCGGACTCGAACTGGCGGCGGTTGTTCAGGCCCGTGAGGGCATCCCGGCTGGAGAGCTCGCACAGGCCATCGACCACGGCCTGCAGCCACGACGAGGTGCCCTGCAGCGCACCGTCCGGTGCCGTCCAGCCAGCTTGCAACAGCAGGCTCATGGCGGCATCCAGGCGCAAGCCATGGGGCGTGGCAGCGGGTGACTGCGCATCACCGCGGTCAGCGTCCGCGCAGGCCAAGGTGCCGTCAGCAGGGCGATCGGCAGGTGGCTGTGACGCGAAGTCGATCAAGGCGATGATGGGCTCCACAAGGGTGTACTTCAACGCTTCAAGTCTAACAGCCACCCGCCACCGCAGCTGTGGAATAAGCCCGGGAATGCGCCCGATCTTGCGGGCTAGGCGCAGGGGCCATGGCAGGCAACCTGCCGGGAGTGGGTCAGAAGCTCAAGCTCTGCCGGCCACCTTCCGATATCCCATGACGAGAGTCCCTCCACCTGCCGCCAACGACGCCCGAGCCGATGAACCCAGTCCACGACGCTTCGAACCTCACGGTTGACCGTGAGTTCACCTTCCATGCGCGCGACTTCGCTCGGGTGCGCACGCTCATCTATGAGCGCGCCGGCATCAGCTTGCACGAAGGCAAGCAGGCCATGGTGTACAGCCGCCTGTCGCGCCGCCTGCGCGACACGGGACACCAATCTTTCGAAAGCTACCTGCAGTGGCTGGAGAGCAGCGGCGCCCACCAGAACCAGCAGGAGTGGCAGGAGTTCGTCAATTGCCTGACGACCAACCTGACCTCCTTCTTCCGCGAAGAGCACCACTTCCACACCCTGGCCGAGTGGCTGAAGGCGCGTGGCAGCAAGCCCACGCGGATCTGGTGTTGCGCCGCTTCGACGGGCGAGGAACCCTACTCGCTGGCCATCACCGTGGCCGAGAACCTCGGCCTGCATGCCCCGGTCAAGATCCTGTGCAGCGACATCGACACCAACGTGCTGACCACCGCCTCGCGCGGCGTCTATGACGCCAACGCACGCGGCCTGTCGCCGCAGCGCCTGCGCAGCTACTTCCTCAAAGGCAAGGGCACCAACGAGGGCAGCATCCGCATCAAGCCGGAGCTGGCGCGCTTCGTCGAGTTCAAGCCCTTCAACCTGATGCAGACCAGCTGGCAGCTCGGCGAGGCTTTCGACATCGTCTTCTGCCGCAACGTGATGATCTATTTCGATGCCCCGACCCAGCGCAAGGTGCTGGAGCGCATCCATGGCGTGATGAAGCCCGGCGGCAAACTGTTCGTGGGCCATTCCGAGAACTTCACCGAATCGCGCGACCTCTTCCTCCTGCAGGGCAAGACGGTCTATGACCGGGTCTGACCCGCGCAGCCAGCAAGGAACACCAGATGATCAGCACCGCACCGCTGGGCGCCCCCCGCGCAGGCACACCGCCCCCCGGATCGCCCCCGCCCATGGGCCTGCAACTCAACCGCACCGACCGGCTGATGCGCCTGAAGGCCCGCGTGGCCAAACCGGGTGAAGCCTCTTTCTTTTTCTACGACGCGCACTTCAAGTCCGAGGCGGTCAAGATCTTGCCCGGCGAGTACTTCTGCTACGACGAAGACCTGCTGATCATGACGACGCTGGGCTCGTGCATCGCGGTCTGCCTGTGGGACCGCCAGGCCAAGGTCGGTGGCATGAACCACTTCATGCTGCCCGACAACGGCGGCGGTGCCAGCGATTCGGGCCGCTACGGTTCCTACGCGATGGAGTTGCTCATCAACGAGATGATGAAGATGGGCGCCTCGCGCATGACCATGGAAGCCAAGGTCTTCGGTGGCGGCGCCGTCATCAGCGGCATGAGCACCATCAACGTCGGCGAGCGCAACACCGCCTTCGTGATGGAGTACCTCAAGACCGAGCGCATTCCGGTGGTCTCCAAGGATGTGCTCGACATTTACCCACGCAAGGTCTGCTTCCTGCCCTTCAGCGGCAAAGCCATGGTCAAGCGCCTGGCCCCCAGCAACCCGGATGCGATCGTGCAGCAGGACCGCGCGGCCGCCCAGAAGGTGGTGCCGGTGGCGTCCAGCGGTGGCTCGATCGACCTGTTCTGACCCGGAGACAAGGACATGAGCAAAATCACAGTGGTGGTGGTGGACGATTCCGCCCTGGTGCGCAGCATGCTCACCGAGATCATCAACCGCCAGCCCGACATGACGTGCATCGGCACGGCCGCCGACCCCTTCGTGGCGCGCGAGATGATCCGCAACCTCAACCCCGACGTCATCACGCTGGACGTGGAAATGCCTCGCATGGACGGCATCGATTTCCTGTCCAAGCTGATGCGCCTGCGCCCGATGCCGGTGGTGATGGTGTCCACGCTGACCGAGCGCGGCGCCGAGGTCACGCTCAAGGCCCTGGAGCTGGGCGCGGTGGACTTCGTGGCCAAGCCCAAGATCGGTGTGGCCGATGGCTTGCGCCAGTTGGCCGATGACATCACCGACAAGGTGCGCATCGCGGCCAAGGCCCGCATCAACCGGTTGCACCTGCCCGCGGCTGCGCCTGTGGCAGCGGCTTCGCCCGGCGCCAGCACGGCG
Organism: Aquabacterium sp.; assembly: GCA_023266355.1. Taxonomy (GTDB): domain Bacteria; phylum Pseudomonadota; class Gammaproteobacteria; order Burkholderiales; family Burkholderiaceae_C; genus Aquabacterium. The sequence continues at coordinate 13,680 of JAHFQM010000001.1, read as the reverse complement.
CGGACCAGCACGGCGACGGTCAGCACCGCAACGGCCGGCACCACACCGACCAAACCCGCGACCACGTCGCCCGGCCTGGGTCGGCTGTCCACCGAAAAAATCATCTTCATCGGGGCCTCCACGGGCGGCACCGAAGCCACGAAGGAAGTGCTGGCCTCGCTGCCAGCGGACTCGCCCGGCGTGGTCATCACCCAGCACATGCCGCCGGGCTTCACGCGCAATTACGCGGCGCGCCTGGACAGCCTGTGCAAGATCAGCGTCAAGGAGGCCACCGACGGTGAGCGCATCCTGCCCGGCCACGCCTACATCGCTCCGGGTGGCCTGCACCTGAGCGTGGAGCGCTCGGGCGCCAACTACATCGCCCGCGTGCAGGACGGTGACCCCGTCAACCGCCACAAGCCCAGCGTGGAGGTGCTGTTCAAGTCGGCCGCGCGCGTGGTGGGCCCCAACGCCATCGGCATCATGCTGACGGGCATGGGCGCGGATGGCGCCAAGGCCATGCGCGAGATGAAGGACGCCGGCGCCTACTGCGTGGCCCAGAACGAGGCCACCTGCGTGGTCTTCGGCATGCCGCGCGAAGCGATTGCCGCAGGTGCCGTGCAAGAGGTGTTGCCGCTCACGCAGATCGCGCAGCATGTGCTCGACCACCTGCGTGCCACGGTGGGTCAGGCGCTCAGCCGGGTCTGACGGGTCTCTGACGGGTTCAGCGCGGCTCAGGGCCGCCCGACGAACACCATGAAGGTGGCGCCCACGCCGGGGCTGTGCACGATGGCCCCGTACACCGGGCCCACCGCCGTGTCGGCGCCCAGGTAGAGGCTGGTGCCGGTGCGTTTGCGCGCGCTGGCGAAATCCTGGCGCTGCTCCCAGGCCTGCCCCCCCTCCCAGCTCACGCCGAAGAAAGTGCCACGGGTCAGTGGCGCCGGCGCCAGGCGCACCTGGTAGCGCAGGCGCAGCAAAGCCACTTGCTGGCCGCTCACCTGGAAGGGTGCGAAACCTGACAGTTGCTGGAAGCCACCCAGGCCGTAGCGCGGGATCTGCGAGGCCACGCCATCGGACAGGTCCAGCCGCGTGAAGGCGCTGAAGGTGTGCACACCCCACGAGCGCACCGCCTGGGCCTGCAGGTTGAAACGGCGGATGGGGCCATCGGCAAAATCGCCGCGGCTCAGGCGCCGCCCCTGCATCCACTGGCTTTCCAGGCGCCAGCCCTTGGTCGGGAAGAAGGCGTGGTCAAGCTGGTCGAACACCGCCCGCAGGCGCCAGCCGCGCTCGTGCCAGCGCTCGCTGCGCAGGCCGCCGTCGAGGCCCTGTGCGGCGCGCGCCAGGCTGTAGCTGCTGCTGACCAGGGTGGGGTCGTCGCGCCAGAGCTCGTCTTGCAGGCCCAGCCGGATCTCGCCCAGCTCGCGCCAGTTCACGCCCACATCGCCATGGAAGGCCACGGTGTGGCGGTCCACTTCGGCATCGGCCTTGGCCTCGGGCACGAGGTGGTAGTCCAGCGTGCGGCGTTGCACCGAGCCCGAGGCGGCCACGAAGCCCTCCAGGCCATCGGGCAGGCGGAAGTTCATGGGCCGGTACAGCTCGGAGACCACCGCCGGCGAGGTGCCCAGGCGCACGAAGTTGCGCCACTCGGCGCCCGAGGCGTCCAGCCAGTGGCGGTTGTGCGCCAGCTTGAGGTTGAAGGCGCTGCGGCCGCGGTTGTCGGCGCTGAAGTCCAGGCCCATCTGCAGGTAGTTCGGGCCCCAGGGCTTGTCTTCCAGGTCGAACACCAGGCCCTGCTCACCGTTGACCATGCGGACCAGGCGGTAGTCGGTGCGCAGGTAGTCGCCCGAGGCGGCCAGCATGGTCAGGTCGCGCTCGGCCTTGGCCACGCTGAAGGTCTGGCCGGGCTGGCTGGCCAGCAGGTCCGGGCGCGTTTCGGGGTGGGTGATGTCGGTGCCGGCGAAGCGCACGAAGTCCAGCACCGGCTTGGGCTGCACGCGCAGCTTGCGGCGGGCCTGCCACTCGGCATAGGCCTCGGGGCTGAGTTTGAGGTCCTGCATGCGCAGCACCAGGGCTTCGGCCTGCAGCTCGCCCAGGCGCATGAAGTCGATGGCGCGGTCGAAATCGGCGGCCGTCAGGCCATCGAGTTGCGGCGCGATCAGCACGTCCTGCGGCCCCAGCAGGCGCAGGCTCAGCTGCACGTTCTGCTCGGTCAGGATGTTGATCATCTGCGACGTGACGCCGGTGATGGAGCCCAGGGTCTCGCGCCGCGACAAGGGTGTGCCGATGTTGACGGCGATCACGCGTTGGGCGCCCATGCTGCGGGCCACATCGACGGGCAGGTTGTTGACCAGGCCGCCATCGCCCAGGATGCGGCCATCGACCTCCAGCGGCGCGAACACGCCCGGCACCGACATGCTGCTGCGCAGCGCGGTGGCCAGATCGCCATCGGCCAGCACCACGGCCTGGCCGCTTTCCATGTCGGTGGCCACGGCGCGGAAGGGCGTGGCCAACTGGTCGAAATGCTTGACCTGGCCGGCCGCCAGGGTCAGGCGCCGCAGGTGGGACTCCAGCAAGCGGCTGGACACCGCGCCCAGCGGTGCCTTCACGCCATCGCCGCCGACCCCCACTTCGAGCACCGGCGAGACCTCGAAGTCCTGCTCCTTGCGGCGCTGGGAGAGGTCCTGGCGGTCCACCCGCACGGCGAACACCGAGCCCCAGTCCAGCCGCGCGACCTCGCGTTCGATGTCGGCCGCGTCCAGCCCGCTGGCGTACAGCCCACCGACGATCGCGCCCATGGAGGTGCCGGCAATGACGTCCACCGGGATGCGCTCGCGCTCCAGCACCTTGAGCACGCCCACGTGCGCCAGCCCGCGTGCGCCACCGCCCGACAGCACCAGGCCGACGCGCGGGTGGGTGACTGCTGCCGCGGCCGCCCCATTGGCCTGCGCCACGGCCACGCCACTCAGGCAGGACAAGGCCAGGCAGAACCACAGGCGGACAGGACGGAAGGCGGGCATGTACATGGCGAAGATTGTGCCGTGTCAAACCGCAGCCGCCTCGCGCGGTCCAGGCGTCCGCAGGTTTGATCTGCATCAGCGCAAGCCAGGGCAAATCGGCGTCAGATGGCGGTGTGGCCCAGGCAAGACTGGGCCGAACCCACGGCAGAACCCACGCAAGAGGAGCCCGACATGCAAGCCTGGATTGACTTTTTCACCACCGATTACGGCCTTCTCAGCGGCGTGAGCATCGCGGCCATGCTGGCCGGCCTGGGCTATTTCGTCTGGTACGTGCTCAAGCACGTCAAGGAAGACACCGAGCGCCACGACCGCCTGCTGCGCGAAGCCGGCAAGCTCTGAGCATCGCCAAAGGCCCGGCCTAGCACCGGGCCAAAGCACACAGCCCCGGGCTTGAGGCCACGGGGCTGTGCGCCATCAGGGAATCATCCAGGTCAGCCAGTAGGCCTGCACGAAGGTGATTACACCGACCATGGCCGCGAACAGCAGGCTGTGCTTGAGCGTGAAGCGGAACAGGTCCGACTCTTTGCCCACCAGGCCGACCGCGGCACAGGCCACGGCGATCGACTGCGGCGAGATCATCTTGCCCGTCACACCGCCCGTGGTGTTGGCCGCGACCAGCAGCGTGTCGGACACACCGATCTGGTGCGCGGTCGTGGCCTGCAGCGAGCAGAACAGCGCGTTCGACGAGGTGTCAGAACCCGTCAGGAACACCCCCAGCCAGCCCAGGAAGGGCGAGAAGAAGGGGAAGGCCATGCCCGTGCCGGCCAGCACCAGGGCCAGCGTGCTGGAGAGCCCCGAGTAGTTCGCCACGAAGGCGAAGGCCAGCACCATGCCGATCGACAGGATGGGGCGCTTGAGCTCGTTCAGCGTCTCGGCGAACGTGGCCAGGCAGTCGGCGGGCTTGAAGCGCAGCACCAGGGCCGTCAGCAGGGCCGAGATCAGGATGGCCGTGCCCGTTGCAGAAAAGAGGTCCAGCTTGTAGATGGCCTCGTAAGGCTTGGCCGCGGCCACGATGGGCGCCGACTTGATGACCAGGTTGTGCAGGTGCGGCACCTCGAACTTGAACACCCAGCTGGCCAGCACACCGCCCTTGTCGAACAGCGCCTTGAACGGCTTGATGGACCACAGGGTGACCACCACGGTCAGGATGATGAACGGCGACCAGGCCTTGAACACCTGTCCGGCGGTGTGGCCCAGCGCGCGCTGCGCAGGCGCGGTGGAGGACGAGCCCCGCGTAACGCCCGCAGCGCCCGCAACGCCCGCAGCACTGACGCCATCGGCCGCGGAGGCAAAACGGAAGCTCGCCTTCGGCTTCCAGTGCTTCAGGAACAGCGTCAGGCAGACCAGGCTGACCAGGGCGGAGGTGATGTCGGGCAGCTCGGGGCCGACGTAGTTGGCCGTGAAGAACTGCGTGACGGCAAAGCTGCCACCGGCCACGAGGATGGCGGGCCAGGTGTCGCGGATGCCCTTGACGCCGTCCATCATCGCCACCAGCCAGAACGGCACGATCATCGACAGCAGCGGCAGCTGGCGCCCCGTCATCTGGCCGATGGCCATGGGGTCGATGCCCGTGACCTTGCCCGCCACCAGGATGGGGATGCCCATGGCGCCGAAAGCCACCGGTGCCGTGTTCGCGATCAGGCACAGGCCGGCGGCGTACAGCGGGTTGAAGCCCAGGCCCACGAGCAGCGCGGCCGTGATGGCCACCGGCGCACCGAAGCCCGCCGCGCCTTCCAGGAAAGCGCCGAAAGCGAAGCCCACCAGCAGCATCTGCAGGCGCTGGTCATCGGTGATGGACAGCACCGAGGCGCGGATGACGTCGAACTGCCCCGTCTTGACGGTGATCTTGTAGAGGAACACCGCGGTCACGATGATCCAGGCAATCGGCCACAGGCCGTAGACGAAACCGTAGCCTGCGGCGGCAAAGGCCATGTCGGCGGGCATGCCGTAGGCGAAGATGGCCACGGCCAGCGCGATGGCCACCGTGCAGGTGCCAGCCACGTGGCCTTTCATGCGCCACACGGCCAAGGCCATGAAGAAGAACACCACCGGCAGCACGGCCGCCAGCGAGGACAGCCAGAGGCTGCCCAGGGGTGTGTAGTTCTGGATCCAGGGTTGCATGTCGGTGTCTCCGGGCGTGGCCTCAACGGGCCTCTTGCAGGTTGGATGGCGCTGCCTCGGCGAGGCCGGCGCGGCGGATGGCATGGGGAGAACGGGCCACCGTGCAGTCATCGAGCAAGGCCTCGATGCTCGCGTAGTGCAGGCCGCTGTGCGTGCTCAGGCCGATCTGGCAGGTGCGGCTGGTGGAGACCCCGCCGTCACAGCCCTGTGGCAGGGCCTCTCGCAGGTGGCGCAGGCCATTGGCGTTCAGCGCTGGCACGGTGAAGCCCTTGCTGCCGGCAAAGCCGCAGCAGGCAATGTCGGGCACATGGAGTTCGATGGCACAGGCCCGCGCCAGCGCGAGCAGGTCGCCGCGCTGCCCGGCCTTGGCTGTCGCGCACGGCACGTGCACGGCCAGCCGCGCGAGTTGCTTGATCACTTTCAGACGCGGCAGCACACGTTCAGCGAGGAAGCGCGTGGCATCGAACAGCTTCAAGCGGGCATCGAGCTGACCGGCCTTCTGCGCCTCGATCAGGCGCAGGGAGCATGGCGCGTTGTCCAGGTAGACGGGCAACGCGCCATCGCGGCTGGCTTGCAGCAGGGCCGCGTTGGTGCGTTGCAAGGCGCTGTCGGCCGCACCCGAGGCATTGACCGAATCGAAGGGCTGGCCACAGCACAGGCTGGACAGGTTCGGCGGGTACACCGGCGTGAGGCCTGCCTTGGCGAACAGGCTGAAGGTGTGCTGCGCCAGGTTGTCGCCGCCCTGCGGGCTTTCGGCGAAGCAGCGGTTGACGCAGCTGACGAAGTACACGACCTCGTTGAGCTGGCCCACAGCAGTTGCAGCAGCGCGCGTCGGCAGGGATGGCAGCGCGGCCGCCGGCCCCGGTGTGGCAGCAGGCACCACCGGCACAACGGGGATGACCTTGTGAGCCATCTCGTTGAGCCGGTGGGTCGAGCGTGAACCGATCATCCGTTGGGCCAGTTGCAAGGCGCCCAGGCCCGTGCGGGCGGTGCCGATCACGGCGCCCATGTGGCGCTCGATGCGATCGGCCGTGGCCTCGTGTTCGCTGGGGCCTTTGAGCTGCTTCATCAAGGCGCCCGTGTTGATGCCGACCGGGCAGCGCGTGGCGCACATGCCGGTGGCCGCGCAGGTGTCGATGCCGGCCCAGCCGTACTCGGCCTCCAGTTCGGCCAGCAGCTGGACCTCCTGGCTGCTGGGGGTGGGCTCCCGGCGCAGTTGCTGGATGCGGCGCCATAGCACGATGCGCTGGCGCGGCGTCAGCGACAGGCCATTGGACGGGCAGGCCGGCTCGCAGAAACCGCATTCGATGCAGGTGTCCACGATGGGGTCGGCCGCGGGCAGGCGCTTGAGGTGGCGCAGGTGGATGTCCGACTGCGCGCTGATGATGACGTCCGGGTTGAGCAGGCCGGCCGGGTCGAACAGGCGCTTGATGTCGCGCATCAGCGCGTAGCCATCGTCGCCCCACTCCAGCGCCACGTAGGGCGCCACGTTGCGGCCCGTGCCGTGCTCGGCCTTGAGCGAGCCGCCGAAGTCCACCGCCACCAACTGGCTGACGGCGTCCATGAAGTCGCTGTAGCGGCGCACCTCGGCATCGCTGTCAAAGGCCGGCGTGAACACGAAGTGCAAGTTGCCGTCCAGCGCATGGCCGAACACCAGGGCCTCGTCGTAATGGAAACGATCGAAGAGCTCGGTCAGGCCGCGCACGCCCTCGGCCAGGCGCTCGACGGGGAAGGCCACGTCCTCGATCACGCAGGTGCTGCCCACCGGGCGCACGGCGCCCACGGCCGGGAACAGGCCCTTGCGCAGCGCCCAGTAGGTGTCGCAGACCTTGGGGTCGGCGGCAAAGCCGCTGTGGGCCGCCGGCTCGCAGGACCGCACCAAGGCGTCCACCGCGTCGGCGTGCTCGCGCAGCTGTGCGGCGTCACCCGCCTGCACCTCGATGAGCAGCGCGGCCGCATCCCCCGGCAGCACGCCGTACATGAAGTCCGGCATGCCCGGCTTGCCCTGCACGGCAGCGATGCTGCGGCGGTCCACCAGCTCCACCGCCGCCACCCGGCCCTGCGCCTTGAGCGCCGTGACGGCGCGGCAACAGGCGTCCAGCGTGTCGAACAGCACCAGCGCCGAGGCCTTGTGCGCCAGGTCGGGCACGGTGTCGTAGGTGATGCCGGCGATGAAGCCCAGCGTGCCCTCCGAGCCAATCATCAGGTGCACCAGCATGTCCAGCGGATCGTCGAAATCCACCAGCGCGTTGATGCCGTAGCCGGTCGTGTTCTTGAGGCGGTACTTGTGGCGGATGCGGGCCAGCAGGTCCGCGTTGTCGTGCACGCGCTGCGACAGGGCCTGCAGGCCGTCCAGCAGGCCGGCATGGCTGGTGCGGAAGGCCGCGACGCTGTCGGGCTCGCTGGTGTCCAGCACCGTGCCGTCGGCCAGCATCACCCGCAGGTCAGACAGCGTGTGGTAACTGTTCTGGGCCGTGCCACAGCACATGCCCGAGCTGTTGTTGGCCGCCATGCCGCCGATGCGGGCCGTCGCGATGGAGGCCGGGTCCGGCCCGATCTTGCGACCGTAGGGGCGCAGCGTGTCGTTCGCGTGCTGGCCGATGACGCCCGGTTGCAGGCGGATGCGCAGGCCCTCGTCCAGCACCTCTTGCTTCGTCCAACCCTCGTTGACCAGCACCAGCACCGAGTCGCTCACCGCCTGGCCAGACAGGCTGGTGCCGGCAGCGCGCAGCGTCATCGGCACGCGGTGCACATGGGCCAGCAACAGCAGGGTCGCCACCTCGGCTTCGCTGCGCGCCAGCACCACGACTTGGGGCACCAGGCGGTAGAAGCTGGCGTCCGTGCCGTAGGCCAGCGTGCGCAGGGGGTCGGTCAACAGCCGCTGCGCCGGGAGGTGGCGGGACAGGTCGGCCAGGAATGCTTGGATGGACGGCGTCATGGGTGCAGGAGAAAACAGCCACACCATGCGCACCGATCTCCGGTGCACCCATCATGGACAATTGGTCAAACCAATTGCATGCGTGACAGGACGCGACTTTAGAGATTCACACCAAGCGTTAACCTAGGGAAATCCCTTTTCATAGAAAAATTGTTCACTGGTCTGACCAATTCTGAGGCATGGCATGATCACACCATGTCAGACACCCCTCCCAAGTCGCCCGCACGCCTGAACGTGCCGCGCCTGTCCGACGCCATCGTTCGGCAGATCGAATCCATGATCCTGGAGGGCAGCCTGAAGGCGGGCGACGCCCTGCCCCCTGAGCGCGCCCTGGCCGAGCAGTTCGGTGTGTCGCGCCCGTCCTTGCGCGAAGCCATCCAGAAACTCGCGGCGCGCGGCCTGCTGACCAGCCGCCAGGGCGGCGGCACTTACGTGTCAGACCAGCTGGAGGCCAGCTTCTCCACGCCCTGGCAGAGCATGGTGGCCAGCCACCCCGAGCTGCGGCGCGACGTGCTGGAGTTCCGCCGCCTGCTGGAGGGCAACTCAGCGCGCATGGCCGCCGAACGCGCCACCGAGGCCGATCTGAGGCGCCTGGGGGACGTGGTGGAGCGCCTGAAAAGTGCGCATGCAGCGCGCGACCTCAACGCGGTGTCCAAGGCCGACACGGCCCTGCACCAGGCGATTGCCGATGCCGCCCACAACGCCATGTTCAGCCACGTGCTGGCCAGCCTGTTCAGCATGATGCGCACCCACGTGCACGACAACATCGCCAACCTGTTCTCGCAAGGCACGGTGTCGAGCGAACTGCTGGCGCAGCACATCGCCATCTGGGAGCGCATCGAAGCCCGCGACGGTCCGGGCGCCCAGGCAGCGGCCGAGGCCCACATCGACTTCATCGAACGCACGCTGATCCGCATGCGCGACGAAAGCGAACGCGCAGCCCGTGCGGCGCGCCGGGAGGGCGTGGGCGGCTCCCTGCCCGATCCGTGGCGCAGCCAGGCGCCCTAGCGCGCACCACACAACACAGCGCAGGCAAGAAAAAAGGCCGCTTCGCAGCGGCCTTTCAAGTTGGCGCCCACCGTCTGGCGGGCACCGTGGCGCAGGGCCTGAGGCTTACATGCCCATGCCCATGCCGCCCATGCCACCCATGTCGTGGCCACCGCCAGCGGGTGCATCTTCCTTCGGAGCTTCAGCGACCATGCATTCGGTGGTCAGCATCAGCGAAGCCACGGAAGCGGCGTTCTGCAGGGCGGTGCGGGTGACCTTCGTCGGGTCCAGGATGCCCATCTCGATCATGTCGCCGTAGGTGTCGTTGGCGGCGTTGAAGCCATGGTTGCCAGCACCGGCCAGGACGGCGTTGATGACCACCGAGGGCTCGCCACCGGCGTTCGACACGATCTCGCGCAGGGGGGCTTCGATCGCCTTCAGGATCAGCTTGATGCCGGCGTCCTGGTCAGCGTTGTCACCCTTGATGGCGCCAGCCGATTGGCGTGCGCGCAGCAGGGCCACGCCACCACCGGCCACGATGCCTTCTTCCACAGCAGCGCGGGTGGCGTGCAGGGCGTCTTCCACGCGGGCCTTCTTTTCCTTCATCTCGACTTCGGTGGCAGCACCGACCTTGATGACGGCCACACCGCCGGCCAGCTTGGCCACGCGCTCTTGCAGCTTCTCGCGGTCGTAGTCGCTGGTCGCTTCTTCGATCTGGATGCGGATCTGCTTGACGCGGGCTTCGATGATGTCGGCCGTGCCAGCACCGTCGATGATGATGGTGTTTTCCTTGCCCACTTCCACGCGCTTGGCTTGGCCCAGATCGGCCAGGGTCACCTTGTCGAGGGCCAGGCCCACTTCTTCGGCGATGACCTTGCCACCGGTCAGGATGGCGATGTCTTCCAGCATGGCCTTGCGGCGGTCGCCGAAGCCAGGGGCCTTCACAGCCACAACCTTCAGGATGCCGCGGATGGTGTTGACCACCAGGGTGGCCAGGGCTTCGCCATCGACTTCTTCAGCGATGATCAGCAGCGGACGGCCAGCCTTGGCGACTTGCTCCAGCGTGGGCAGCAGGTCACGGATGTTCGAGATCTTCTTGTCGTACAGCAGGACGAAGGGGTTGTCCAGCAGCGCGGCTTGCTTCTCGGGGTTGTTGATGAAGTAAGGCGACAGGTAGCCGCGGTCGAACTGCATGCCTTCGACGACTTCCAGCTCGTTGTTCAGCGACTTGCCGTCTTCGACGGTGATGACGCCTTCCTTGCCGACCTTGTCCATGGCGTTGGCGATGATTTCGCCGACGTCGGAGTCAGAGTTGGCGGAAATGGTGCCGACCTGGGCGATTTCCTTGGAGGTGGTGGTGGCCTTCGAAGCCTTCTTCAGCTCGGCGACCAGGGCCGTCACAGCACGGTCGATGCCGCGCTTGAGGTCCATCGGGTTCATGCCGGCGGCCACGTACTTCATGCCTTCGCGCACGATGGCCTGGGCCAGCACGGTGGCGGTGGTGGTGCCGTCACCGGCGTTGTCCGAGGTCTTGGAAGCGACTTCCTTGACCATCTGGGCGCCCATGTTCTGCAGCTTGTCCTTCAGCTCGATTTCCTTGGCCACGGACACGCCGTCCTTGGTCACGGTGGGGGCGCCGAACGAGCGCTCCAGCACCACGTTGCGGCCCTTGGGGCCCAGGGTGACCTTGACCGCGTTGGCCAGGATGTTCACGCCTTCAACCATGCGGTGACGGGCATCTGCGCCGAACACAACGTCTTTTGCTGCCATGTGGATTCTCCGAATTCAGTGATGTGGGGGTTGCCTGGGGCCGAAATCGCTTACTTGGCGACGACGGCGAACAGGTCTTCTTCGCGCATGACCAGCAGCTCGTCGCCATCGACCTTGACGGTCTGGCCCGAGTACTTGCCGAACAGGACGCGGTCGCCCACGGCGACGTTCAGGGCGATGAAGTCGCCCTTGTCATTGCGCTTGCCAGGACCGACGGCGAGCACTTCGCCTTGGTCCGGCTTCTCGGCGGCAGCATCAGGGATGAAGATGCCCGAAGCGGTCTTGGTTTCTTGTTCCAGGCGCTTGACGATCACGCGATCGTGCAGAGGACGCAGTTTCATGGGTTCTCCAATCTAGAGAGACAACGGTTGGACGGTGTTTCCGAGTGAGTGATTGCTCACATCGGTGTCGGGAAGGTGGCGCAAGGGGTGGCTTCAGGCGGTGCTGGCACTCACCCCATGCGAGTGCTAATGATTATAGGGACGGCTTCGAAAGTTTCAAGGGGCGGCGGATCGGGGCACACTCACTGTCGAAGTTCGTCTAAGTTGGAACTTTGGCTCAGCTACGTTGGAACCAGCGCCGCAAAACCAGTTCGAAATCATCGGACCAGCAAGAACGCGTGGCGGCCAGCGTCTGATCTCGTCCTTCGTCTGGTGGGATGACGAGCCGCCGTACTGGCGCAGCAAGAAGATTCTGCGCGTCGGCGTCACCAGGGCCAGGGTTCACACCTTGATCCTGCAGCAAGTCTTTCCGGCGTGTTCGATCATGGCGGGGCACAACTTGTAGCCTAAGATGCACCGTCCCCCTAGAGCTTCCTCAAGGGGCGTCGAGATGGAGTTGGTGCCTGGCAAGTAGCGGTGCTTGATTCCGCAGAGAGCAACATCTGATATGCGCCGTTTCGTGAAAAACAAAAGCGGATTTCTCCCCAAGGAGTTTTTTGTCGCTCACGATCTCTGCTTTACCGTTCACGACATCATGACCCAGTTCCTCGTATCAGGGGAGCAAAGCGGCGTCTTTACGGCGAGAGTGCCTTTCGCAGACAAGTCCGAAGCCGCTTCGTTCGGCGAGGCCGAAGATATCTTTGATTGGCTCGAAGCAACCAAACGCCTCGATGATCGGGCCCGCGTGCTGAAGGCTCTGGTGCTCCCGGCGGTTCTCTCGGACATGCTTCACTGCCTGTACGAAGCGCTGGAGTGTTCGCGCAAAGGCAAGCTTAATGTCACCTATGCCTTGATCAGGAAGCCGCTCCAGGAAAACCTGTTTGTCCTTGAATCCATAGTCCTGGACGAAGCAGGTTTCGCTGAAAAGCTGGCGACAAACCCGCTGATGCTTCGGCCACACACAGCGGGCGGCATTGAAGGTCATGCTCGCAGAATTCAACAGGTTCTGGGAATCACGGGCACGACAGACTTCTTCGACGCCAGATATCTCGCTCAGCTGCGATACGAAAAGGTAGAGGATGGTTTCGACGGCATCTGCAACAAGGCCATCCACCTTTTCACGGAACACAAGGCAATCAGAACCGAGTTGCTGAACATCAACTTCGTCTTCTCGGGCCTTGAGGCGAAGGTATCGCAGTGGAGCTACCTCTACGGGAGATTGCCTTACGTTCTCGTTTACGCGTGGCGTGTAATCGAGCAGGTCGGCACTTCGCTATGTCTGACTCATCCCGCCTACGATCAGGACATGTCCCGCCGCGTGGCCGCATTCGTCACTTTGGGTGCCCGCCATTGCACGAACATTACACCGGAGCTGCAGAAGTTTCACGACGCCCATCGATCATGGCTGCTTGATCATTGCAAGCAAATGGGTGCCGCGCGACCACTGAAGCGGGATGTCGAGCGCATGGCGCTCACCGGCGCGTTGCCTAGCGAGGCCCCGGCGATCGTAGCGGCCCGTCACGCGGCATTCGAGGCTATGGCGAAGCAGGCTCGAAGCCAGGAAAGCATAGATGCCCCCAATTGATCTGGCCGTACGATCCATGACGTCATCGTCGATTGCTTTGCCACGCTTGGTCGTTCTCGATTCAGCACATCTGGCAGGACTCGTTTCGGACCTGTCTTCTGCGTCGCGTGAGCGGCGTCATGCAGCGAATCGCTTCATACCGGAACTTATCGCGCATAGCCACTCGCATTGAGCTCAAGAACTTTCAGGACAACAAAGAGTGGCTGGGTTTCGTGCGCTCGTTCTGCACACAGGTCAAGGACATCGACTTGACCACCCTGTCCAAGCCAGAGGTCTCCAAACTCATGATGACAGCGAGCAGAGGCAACCCCCGGGCCTTCAAGCGCTTGGTCGTGGAGGCCATCTTGATTGCAACGGATGCAGGTAGAGCACTCATTGATCACGCAGACCTCGGCTTAGCCTTTGATCGCATCTATGGCAAAGACGGTCAATCCACGAATCCATTTGCAAAGGACTCGGGGCCATGAACGATTGTCTTCCCATTCTGGCGAAGCCACGAGAGGATGAATCGGCCACAGGCTTCCTGACTCGTGCCTTCGCGATGAATCGCACCCGAGCCATGACCGTTTACAGATGGTTGGGGCTGTCATGGACCTCCCAACTGAAACACTGCGACTTGCCTGCACTAGCTCGGGCAACGGACATGCCTGTCAACTGGTTTACGCATCGCGTTCCTGTTGAACTGCCTACCGGGCGTTGGCACTGGTCATGGCTTGGACAGCAGTGGAAGGGGCATCAAACCGTGCGGGCGCCAGGGCAACGGCTCTGCCCATCTTGCGTTCACTGTCCGCGCCGATCCAAATCTGAGCCACTGTGCCGATCCAATATTGAGCCAGGGCTGGTAGCCGACCAAAGGGTGGTCAGCTGTGGATAAGTGTAGAGCCTGGCCTGTTTCTGAGTCCT